>NZ_PZJP01000005.1 GCF_003206645.1 Salinicola aestuarinus
GAAAAGACCGCCGCGGGCCGTCGGTCGGCCTCGGCCGACCCTGGCGATGTGGGCGGTCTCGCTCCCATTGCGCCCTTGTCTTAGACGCCGTTTCTCCGGCTCTGCGCCCATCTGTGATTCCGCCACGCTTCTACGCTCACCGAAAGCGAACATTCGGGCGAGGCGCCAGCCTCGTCTGGGCTAGGCGGCGCCGAGCGGCTAAGCTGGTTTTAGAGTCACGCCAGGGAGAGTCACATCATGCTGGACCAGCTAGCGTCTCGATTCACGGCTCTCGTCACCGGTGCCGGCGGGGGGATCGGGGGCGCCATGATCGAGCGCCTGCTCGAGACAACCGAGGTCGGGAAGGTCTACGCGATCTCGCGCCGCCCGACGGCGTTCGGCGATGAGCGAGTCATTGGCATCCAGGCGGATATCACGACCGCAGATGGGCTATCACAGGTCGCGGCGAGCGTCGGCGACGAGCCTTTGCACCTGTTGTTCAATACGGTAGGGATGTTGCACGACCCGGCAGGCAACATCGCGCCGGAGAAGCGTCTGGAATCGCTGGACGCCGCGGCCCTGGCGACGCTCTTTCATGTCAACGCGAGTACGCCGGCGTTGCTGATCAAGGCGCTGAGCCGGTCACTCAAAGGGGGGCATCCCGCGCTGGTCGCGAGCCTCTCTGCGCGAGTGGGGTCGATCGAGGACAACGGGTTTGGCGGCTGGTATGGCTATCGGGCCAGCAAGGCCGCGCACAACATGCTGTTGCGCACGGCGGCCATCGAACTGGCTCGTTACAACCGCCAGGCGATAGTGCTCTGCCTGCATCCCGGTACTACGGATACCCGGCTCTCCGAGCCGTTTCAGGCCAGCGTTCCCGAGGGGAAACTGTTCACGCCAGCCTTCGTTGCCGATTCACTGTTGCAGGTGATGACGGACCGCCGCCCTGAAGAGAGCGGCAGTTTCTGGGACTGGGCCGGAAAGCGCATTCCCTGGTGAGACGCGCCTTGCCGGCGCGAGCTAGACGATCTCTGTCAGCGCATCGATGAAGTGCTTCATCTCGTCGTCGGTGCCGATGGAGACCCGCAGGAAATCTCTCAGGCCATCGCGATCGAAGTGACGTACGAGGACCCCGCGCTCGCGGAGCCCGGCGAACAGGGATTCGCCCTCGAGGCGCGGATGTCGGACGAACAGGAAGTTCGCCTGTGAGGGAAGTACCTTGAACCCAAGCGCCACCAGTTCACGGCGTGTCCACTCTCGGGTTGCCATCACGCGTTCGCAGCAGTCACGAAAATGCGCCTCGTCATCGAGGGCGGCGATCGCGACATCGCTCGCCAGCATGTCCACCGGATAGGAGTTGAAGGAGTTCTTCACCCGCTCCAGCCCCTCGATCAACTCCCGCGAGCCGATGGCGAAGCCCAGACGCAGCCCGGCCAGGCTGCGTGACTTGGAGAGCGTCCCTGTCACGAGCAGATTCGGATGTTCGTCGATCAGTGGCACGGCACTCTCGCCACCGAAGTCCACGTAGGCCTCGTCCACCAGTACGACGCTATCGCGAACCCGTTCAAGCAGCGAGGCGATTGCCGAGCGCGAATGGCCGTGGCCGGTGGGGGCATTGGGATTGGCGAAAATCACCCCGCCGTTGTCCGCATCGAACGCCTCCAGTGAGACTTCCCAGCGGTCGTCGAGGGCGATGGTGCGATAGTCGATGCCGTAGAGCTTGCAGTAGACCGGATAGAAGCTGTAGCTGATGGCCGGCATCAGCAGCGCGGCGTCCTGGCAGAAGAAGGCCTGAAACGCGAGCGCCAGCACTTCATCGGAACCATTGCCCACGAAGACCTGCTCGGGCTCGACCCCGTGAGCGCGCGCCAGTGCCTCACGCAGGGCCTGCGAATCCGGGTCCGGGTAGCGGCGCAGTCGTGTGCGGTCGAATTCCGTCAGTACCCGCTCCACCCGCGGTGACGGCGGGTAGGGATTTTCATTGGTGTTGAGCTTGATCAGTTTTTCGCGCGGCTGCTCGCCCGGTACGTAGGGCGTCAGGGCGCGAACGGCGGGGCTCCAGAATCGGCTCATGGTCTCTCGCGGCGGGATGCACAATAGTTAACGGAAGGAATGTCGCCATACTGGCCCTTGAGATAACGCTGCGCAAGTTCGTCGCCGGGTGTGGCAAGGGGTTGATTCGCCGCCTATCGGCCGCATCTAGATGGCACGTACAGCGAACCGGAAACCGTATCTGTCACCGTTCATCGTGAGGATCCGGTCTGGACAAGGACTATCATGGCTTATCCGCAACTGCTTTCCGACATCACCATGGGCGACGTCGCGCTGGACAATCGCGTGCTCATGGCGCCGCTCACCCGCGCTCGCACACCGGACAGCATCCCGGGCGATCTTCAGGTCGAATACTACGCCCAGCGCGCCGGCGCCGGACTGATCATCAGCGAAGCGACCAATATCTCGCCGACGGCGCGTGGCTATGTCTATACCCCGGGTATCTGGACCGATGCCCAGGAAGCCGGCTGGCAGCGCGTGGTCAGCGCCGTCCATGAAGCCGGTGGCCGCATGGCGCTGCAGCTCTGGCACGTCGGGCGAATCTCGCATGAGATCGTTCAGCCCGAAGGCCAGCAGCCGGTGGCCCCGAGTGCGCTGCGCGCCGAGGGCGCCAACTGCTTCGCCGAATTCGCCGACGGCAGCGCCGGGCAGCAGCCGACCAGTACGCCGCGAGCGCTCGAGCTCGACGAGATCCCCGCGCTGATCGACGACTACCGCCAGGCAACGCGTCGCGCTAAGCGTGCCGGCTTTGACATGGTGGAAGTCCACGCCGCCAACGCCTATCTCCTGCAGCAGTTCCTGGCAACCGGCAGCAACCAGCGCACCGACCGCTATGGCGGCAGTATCGTCAACCGGGCACGGCTGCTGCTCGAGGTCGTCGACGCTGTCAGCGCGGAGATCGGTAGCGGCCGGGTCGGCGTGCGGCTGTCGCCGTTCATCGAGATTTTCGGTCTCACCGATGACGAGCCGCAGGCGATGATGAATTACCTGGCCAGCGAGCTGGACCGCCGGGGTATCGCCTACCTGCACGTCAACGAGCCCGACTGGACCGGCGAGGGCCCTCAGCTGACCGACGCGTTCCGCCGCGACCTGCGTAGCCGCTTCTCTCGTACCCTCATCTACTGCGGCCACTACACCGCCGAGCGTGCCGAAGCGATGATCGACGCAGGGTATGGTGATGCCGCCGCATTCGGGCGCCCCTACATCGCCAACCCGGATCTGGTGGCGCGTTTCCGTCAGGACGCCGATCTCAACGAGCCCGACCCGAATACCTTCTACGGTGGTGGTGCCGAGGGGTACACCGACTACCCTGCACTCGCCCACGGCTGAGAGCGTCACCCAGCGGACGGCGCGACCGCGTTTAACGTGACGCGACAGTCGGTTGCGCCGACCGCCGCATACGCGACCCCGGCGGGAATGGGGTGTCAGCGTGGGCGGTAGCCGCTATTCTGTAGACAGTGGCCGCCCACGCGGCCGGAATGGCCCAGAAGTAAGGAGAAGCGAAATGCAAATCAGGACGTTGCTGGCCAGCGCCGCCACGGTAGCCCTACTGGCAGGCTGTGCCAGCGGGGGAACGCAGACTGGCCCCGGCGAGAGTGAGACGAGCGCTTCCGGTGCCACGACCACCTATCAGGGCACGCTGCCTTGCCGCAGCTGCGACGGCATCGATTTGACCGTCGATCTCCATGGCAGCGAAACCTCGCAGCCCGAGGCGCGTACCTTCGAGCTCGAGGCAGACTACCGCAACCATCCGCAGAACCCGGATCCCGAGCAGTACGAAGGGCTGTGGGACGTCATGACCGGTACCGCCGTCGATCCGCAGGCAACAGTCTACGAACTGACGCCTGAGGGTGAGGGGCAGGTCTACTACTTCCAGAAGATCGACGACAGCACCCTTGAGCTGATCGACCCGCAGCGTCGCCAGTTCGAAAACGGCCAGATGCTGCGCCTGACCCGCCAGTAACGGGGGCGAGGTGATCGAGGGCGGCCATTGGCCGCCCTTTGTTTTTATAGGGCCTGCCTCGGCGAGCCTTTGTCAGCCAGGTATGGGTAGGGTTCTGCACGGTGACGGCCAGGCGGCACAACAGGCGATGGCCTGCCTGGCGTTGCGCGCTGGCCGTATCCGTTTTGATAGAGAGAGACCCGCGTGGCCAAAGCGAAAAGCGCCTACGTCTGCACCGAGTGCGGTGCCGAATTCACCAAGTGGCAGGGCCAGTGTAGCAACTGTCGCGAGTGGAACTCCCTGAGCGAGATTCGTCTCGGGGCCTCCCGTCCCGGCGCCGGCAGCGCGACCCCCAGCGGTGGCGGCCGGGGCGGCTACGCTGGCGCCCTGACCAGAGAAGTGGTCGATCTGTCTGGCGTCGACCTCACCGAGGTGCCGCGTTTCAGCTCCACCTTCGACGAGTTCGACCGAGTGCTCGGCGGCGGTCTCGTACCGGGCTCTGCGGTGCTGCTGGGTGGCCACCCCGGCGCCGGCAAGTCGACCCTGCTGCTGCAGACCGCGTGTCGGCTGGCGCAGAGCAAGCGCGCGCTCTACGTCACCGGCGAAGAGTCGCTCTCCCAGGTTGCCATGCGCGCACACCGGCTGCAGTTGCCGACTCAGGGGCTCAAGATGCTCGCCGAGACCAGCGTCGAGACGCTGCTCGCCGTCGCCGAGCGCGAGCGCCCTGAGATCCTGATCATCGACTCGATCCAGACCATGCACCTGGAGGATATCGGCTCCGCACCCGGCGGTGTTGCCCAGGTTCGCGAGTCCGCCGCTGCGCTCACTCGGTTTGCCAAGCAGACCAATACGGTGTTGCTGCTGGTCGGCCACGTCACCAAGGATGGTTCGCTCGCCGGGCCCAAGGTGCTCGAGCACATGATCGATGCGTCACTGCTGCTCGAAGGCGGCAGCGACTCTCGATTCCGCACCCTGCGTGGCCAGAAGAACCGTTTCGGCGCGGTCAACGAGCTGGGTGTCTTCGCCATGCTCGAACTCGGCCTCAAGGAAGTGAAGAATCCCAGCGCGATCTTTCTCTCTCGCGGGGAAGAGCTCGCCTCCGGCAGCCTGGTCATGGTGGTCTGGGAGGGCACCCGGCCGATCCTCGTCGAGGTGCAGGCGCTGCTCGACGAATCGGCCCTGGGCAACCCGCGCCGCGTCGCGGTCGGGCTCGATCACAACCGGCTTGCGATGCTGCTCGCCGTGTTGCACAAGCACGGCGGGCTCTTCACCGGCGACCAGGACGTCTTTCTCAACGTGGTCGGTGGGGTCAAGGTGCTCGAGACCAGTGCCGATCTGGCGGTCCTGATCGCGGTGGTTTCGAGCCTCAAGAACCAGCCGCTGCCTCGAGAGCTGGTGGTGTTCGGCGAGGTTGGCCTCTCCGGCGAGATCCGGCCGGTGCCGAGCGGCCAGGAGCGTATCGTCGAGGCCGCCAAGCACGGCTTCACCCGGGCCATCGTGCCCAAGGGCAACGCACCCAAAAAGGCACCGCCCGGGATGGAGATCGTCGCCGTCGACAAACTCGCCGAAGCGATCGAGGCGCTCTGAGTCGCCGGTCCACCTCGGTTACACTGCCTGCACCGGTAACCGGCGTCAGCCATTACCGATGCCAACGATTTCGCCGCAAACGACTGATCATCGACGCCGCCGACGAGGAGCATCACCATGAGTGCCATCCGCTTGACCCAGTACAGCCACGGCGCCGGCTGTGGCTGCAAGATCGCCCCCGACGTGCTCGACCGCATTCTTGCCAAGGCGGGGCCGGGCGCGGGCAGCCATCGGTTGATCGTCGGCAATCAGGGCCGCGAGGATGCGGCCGTCTATGACCTCGGCGATGGCCGCGGGCTGATCTCCACCACCGATTTCTTCACGCCGATCGTCGACGATCCCTTCGATTTCGGCCGTATCGCCGCGACCAACGCCATCAGTGATGTCTACGCCATGGGCGGGGAGCCGATCATGGCACTGGGCATCCTCGGCTGGCCCATCGACAAGATCCCGGCCGACGTCGCCGGTGACGTGGTCGCCGGCGCCCAGGCGGTCTGTCGCAAGCTGGGGCTGGCGCTTGCCGGCGGCCACTCCATCGACGCGCCTGAGCCGATCTTCGGGCTATCGGTCAATGGCTTGGTGGATCTCGACAATCTCAAGCTCAACAGTGGGGCCAAGCCCGGGGATCAGCTCTATCTGACCAAGCCGCTTGGCGTCGGCATTCTCACCACCGCGGAGAAACAGGGCAAGCTGGAAGCCGGTCATCAGGGGTTGGCGCGAGAAACCATGCTGATTCCCAATGACATCGGCCAGGCGCTCGCCAAGGTAGCGGGCGTGCACGCCATGACCGACGTCACCGGCTTTGGGCTGGCAGGGCATCTGAGTGAAGTCTGTGCCGCCAGCGAGGTGGCGGCTCACATCGATTTCAGCCGTTTGCCGCGGCTCGCCGAGGCGGAAGCGTACCGCCGACAGGGCGCGGTCCCCGGCGGCGCCGGGCGCAACCGCGAGGCGATCGGCGCCGCGTTGGCGGAGATGGACGAGGCGCATTGGCAGTGGCTTTGCGACCCCCAGACCTCCGGCGGGCTGCTGCTGGCGGTCGACCCGGCGTGGGCGGATGACGTCGAGCGTATCGGCCGCGAGTACCGGCTCGATCTTCAGGCGTTCGGCGAGTGCCGCGAGGCCATCAAGGGCCAAGTCACGATCGAGGTGCGCGGTTGAGTCCGACGCCGGGATCGAACACTGACGCGACGCTCATCGACGCGGACCTGTCGCTGCTTGGACGCCCGTTGATCGACGTGCGCGCCCCGATCGAGTTCGCTGCCGGTAGCCTGCCGGGGGCGATCAATCTACCACTGATGGACGACGACGAGCGTCGCGAGGTCGGCACGCGCTACCGCCATGCGGGGCAGGCCGCGGCGGTGGAGCTGGGCAATCGCCTGGTCTCAGGCGAGCGTCGTCGGCAGCGTCTCGAGGCGTGGGCGCAGCACATTCGAGCGGCGCCGGAGAGCGTGCTCTACTGCTTTCGCGGCGGGATGCGTTCGCAGACCGTACAGCGCTGGCTGGCCGAGCAGGGCATCGAGATCCCGCGCATTCGCGGTGGCTGGAAGGCGATGCGCAATCGGATGATCGAACAGCTTGATACACGAAGCCCGGGGCCGACGCTGCTGGTCGCCGGGCTCACCGGCTGCGCCAAGACCTCGCTGGTCAATCGCCTCGCGGGGGGCGTCGACCTGGAGGGGCACGCCCGCCACAAGGGGTCCGCCTTCGGCCAGCATCCGCTGGCGGGGCCGTCGCAGATCGATTTCGAGCACGATCTCACGCTGGATCTGAGCCGTATCGCCGGCGGTCGCGTGATCGAGGACGAGTCCCAGCGCATCGGACGGCTCGCGATCCCCACCGGCTTCTGGCAGGTGATGAAGGAGGCGCCGACGATCCGTGTCGAGATGCCGCTGGCGTGGCGGCTCGAGCAGATCCGGCGCGATTACATCGACGATCTCGTCGCGCTTTACTACCGCCACTATGGCGATTGGCTCGGCGAGATTCTCTTTCGCAAGCAGCTCTCCGGCGCGCTCAAGCGTCTGGGCAAGCGCCTCGGCAGTGCTCGCTTGAACGCGCTGCTCGACGCCCAGCAGCGCGCCTTCGAACGGCAAGCCAGCACAGGCACCCAGGCGCACGACGCCTGGCTCGCCCCGCTATTGAAGGAGTACTACGACCCGATGTATCGCCACCAGCTCGAGGTTCGGCCACGGCCCACGCTGCATGTCGGCGACTGGCAGAGCTGTCTCGAGTTCGCCCAGGCGTGGGAGCAGCGCCAGACCCACGCCTGAGCGCGGCGGCGGTCAGGGCGCGGCGAGCCACTGGGTCAGCACGCGGTCGAGCGCCGCCGACTGGTGGTCGAAGCGCCGCGGATCGTCCAGCACATCTGCCGGCAGCGGCGGACGCTGGGTTCGCCGCGGGTCGACCGTCTGCTGGAGCGCACGGGTGCGGACGGCGTCGAGCTCGAGGTGGCACTGCAGTGCCACCACGCGGCCGAGGTCCCAGGCGAATCCCTGCACTGGACCGTCAGCGGTATGACCGAGCGGTAACGCGGCATCCGGCAGGCCGAAGATATCGCGGTGCCACAGCAGGACGTCGAAGGACTCGGGCAGGTCGAAGGGACTCGCAGGGTCCAGGGTCACCGAGTGCCAGCCGGCTTCGGGCACGACCGCCGGGGAGACGATCGCGCCCAGCGCCTCGGCGATCAGCCCCGCGCCGTAGCCGATGCCCAGCACCGGCTTGCGGCTTCTGAGCGCGCGATCGATCAGCTTGCGTTCGCGTTTTGCCAGCGCCGGTGCCGGGGGCGTCAGCGCATCGAGCACGATCAGTCCATCGCAGTGGTCCAGCGGGGGCGGCAGTTCGCCGTCGTCGAGTCGGCAGTGGTTGTGGCTGTGGCCCATACCCTCGAGCCAGTCGGCCAAACGCGCGGGGCCGAGAAGGGGGTCGTGCTGAAGAAAGTAGATATGCATGATTCAGTCATCATGGAGGCGTGAAGGCGTCGCCACAAGCGAGAGCGAAGCGGAGATCGCGATGCGCGCGGAGATTCTCGAACAGATCTACACCATCGTCGCCTCGGTGCCGGCAGGGCGAGTGACCACCTACGGCCGGATTGCCCGGATGACCGAAGGCGCGAGCGCCCGGTCCGTTGGAACCGCCATGCGAACGCTGCCGGCGGGGCATCAGCTGCCGTGGCATCGGGTGATCGGCGCTTCGCGTCGACTCGCGGATCACGGAGGGGCCGGGCGTCAGCGCGAGAAGCTGCAGGCCGAGGGCGTGGTGTTTGATGCGACCGGCCGAGTCCCGGCTCAGCGGCTCTGGCCTGATTGAGCGAAGCGTAGGCGATAGGTCCGGCAGGCGGCAACGGCTCGCGAGACACTCGGCGGAGGGAAGACCCCCGCCATCATGACAGGAGAAGACATGGCCTCGACTCAGGAAAGCTTCAACGTGCGGCTGCGCAAGCTCGACCGCCGCCAGGCGATCGCGTTCATGGCCGCCACTGCCGAAAGGCTGGTGCCCAACTACGTGCTTTACGCCCACGTCAACGCGGTCGGCGACCCGGCCATGCTGTATAACGTCATCGATCTCGTGTGGGAGTCGCTCAACGTCAAGTCGGCGAAGATCGACTTCGACAAACAGGCCGAGAAGCTCGCGGCGATCGAGCCACTCTCGGAAGACGACAGCTTTGGCGCGCGCCGCGCGACCGAGACCATCATGGCCGTAACGACGCTGTTGGATGCACTTCGCTCGGAGGCCTCGGAGTCAGTGATTGATGTCAGCCGGGTGTCGCGCAACGGTGTCCGCGCGATGATCGAGATGAGTGAGGGAACGGAGGACGCCGAGCAGCTCGATGCGCTGTGTCGCGAGCACCCTTTGATGCAGGACGAGCACGACTTTCAGGACGCCGTGCTGGAAGCGGTTGAGAACGGTGAGGCGATGCGAGACCTGAGAACGCTGGGGCGAAACGGTGGCGTCAGCAATCTCGGGCTCACGCTCGACTGAGGCGACGCCTCGAGCCGTGAGACGCGCCGGCCCCGCATCGTCCCACTCTCACGACGTTATCGAAAACGACTAGGCTCAAGGTCGAAGGTCGTAATCGGTATCACTCAGGGAGAAGGGCATGCAGGGACGTTGCGCGCTGGGAGCGCTGGGGCTGGTCTCGCTGCTGCTGGCGGGCTGTCAAAGCCTTGGCGATAGAGAAGGTAACGACGCGCTACGCACCGAGCCGGTGGTCAAAAGCGCACACGAGCCGGGGTGTTCGGGAGACGGCTGTGCCACCGTCGAGGCCGACTACCTGAGGTTTCCCGCGTCGCCGGCGCTCAGCGCCGATCTCGAGCGGCGCCTCTTCGGGCTCGCTGGTGGCATCAGCGACAGCGCCGATGGCGGCGCACCGTCGTTCGACGCCTTCGCGGGCCGCGTCTTCGCGGCGGCGAGTCGCGAGCCGCGTCGAACGGACGGTGTGCCAAGTTACGTCGCCGACCTCGGGGCACAGGTGGTCGCCGACAACCGCCACGCGCGGGTCATCCAGCTCGACGGCTATCTCTTCAGCGGCGGCGCCCATGGTCTGCCACTCACCGACTATATGGTGATCGACCGCGACACCCTGACGGTGGTCTCGCTGGACGACATGCTGCTGCCGGGGCAGCATCCCGCCTACGAGCGCGCGTTGGCGCGGGCGCATCAACGCTGGATGGATGGCGACGACATTATGGTCAACGAGGCGAACTGGCCGCTGTCGACCTCCGGCAATGCCGCGCCGCTGGCAGAGGGGCTTTCGGTCAAGTATCAGGTCTACGAGCTGGGTCCTTACGCCATCGGTCAGCCGACGCTGACGATTCCGTATTCGGAGCTCGGTGGGGTAATAAAGCCGCGTTACCTTCCCTGAGCCGTATCGCCGCCCCTGAAACAACGCCGCCGCGCCTTTGGAATCGTCCGAGGGCGCGGCGGCGTTGACGTCCTGCCGAGGGTCAGGCTGATGCCTACAGGCGCATTTCCAGGCCGTGCTCGGCCATGTAGCGCTTGGCATCGGGGATCGTGTATTCACCGAAGTGGAAGATGCTGGCGGCGAGCACGGCGTCGGCACCGCCCTCTCTCACGCCCGCGACCAGATGGTCGAGGTTGCCCACGCCGCCGGAGGCGATGATCGGCACCTCGACCGCATCGCTGATGGCGCGGGTAACGCCGATATCGAAGCCCGCCTTGGTGCCGTCCCGATCCATGCTGGTCAACAGCAGCTCGCCCGCACCGTACGCCACCATCTTGCGCGCCCACTCGACGGCATCAAGCCCGGTCGGACGACGTCCACCGTGGGTAAAGATCTCCCAGCGTGGCGTCTCGTTGTCGTCGCTCACCCGCTTGGCGTCGATCGCGACCACGATGCACTGGCTACCGAAGCGCTCGGCCGCCTCGCGGACGAAGTCCGGGTTCGTCACCGCGGCGGTATTGATCGATACCTTATCGGCACCCGCGTTGAGCATGGTGCGGATGTCCTCGCAGCGGCGGATGCCACCGCCGACCGTCAGCGGGATGAAGACTTCCCCGGCGATACGCTCGACCATCTCCACCGTGGTGTCGCGATCCTCGTGACTCGCGGTGATGTCGAGAAAGGTGATCTCGTCAGCGCCCTGCTGATTGTAGCGCTTGGCGATCTCCACCGGGTCACCGGCGTCGCGAATGCCGAGGAAATTGACACCCTTGACCACGCGGCCGGCGTCGACGTCGAGACACGGGATGATGCGTTTGGCGAGCGTCATGTCTTGGCGCCTCCGGCGCGGATGTCATCGCTGAGCTGCTGGGCGTGGGCGACGTCGAGGGAGCCTTCGTAGATCGCCCGCCCGGTGATTGCGCCGATGATACCGCTATCGGCGACCTCGGCCAGGGCACGAATGTCATCGAGGTTGGTCACCCCGCCGGAGGCGATTACCGGTAGGCCGCCGTCACGCGCGAGAGTCGCGGTGGCCTCGACGTTGACGCCCTGCATCATGCCGTCGCGAGCGATGTCGGTATAGACGATCGAGGAAACGCCGTCGTCGCGAAAGCGCCTGGCGAGATCCACTGCCTTGATCGTGGAGACTTCTGCCCAGCCGTCGGTGGCAACGAAGCCGTCGCGGGCGTCGAGACCGACGATCACGCGGCCCGGGAAGGCACGGCACGCCTCGCCGACGAATTCGGGCTGCTTCACCGCCTTGGTGCCGATGATCACGTAGCCGACCCCGGCCTCGAGATAGTGCGCGATGGTGTCGAGGCTTCTGATGCCGCCGCCGATCTGGATCGGCAGGTCGGGGTAGGCGCGGGCGATGGCGGTGACCGCCTCGCCGTTGACCGGCTTGCCTTCGAAGGCGCCGTTGAGATCGACCAGATGCAGTCGGCGTGCCCCCGCCTCGACCCAACGCGCCGCCATGGCGACAGGGTCGTCGCCGTAGGACGTCGCATCTTCCATGCGGCCCTGCTTGAGGCGCACGCACTGCCCGTCTTTGAGATCGATCGCGGGGATCACCAGCATGTCGTCCAATCCTTGTCTGTGCGAGCCGTCGCGGGTGCGGCTCAGTGTCGGGTCTTGTCGCCGAAGCGGGCGCGGACCGCGCCTGGCTAGGGAGCCCAGTTGACGAAATTTTCCAGCAGCTGCAGGCCATCCCGGGCGCTTTTCTCCGGGTGGAACTGCACGGCGAAGACGGTGCCGCGACCGGTCACTACGTGGGCGTCGACCCCGGCGTAGTCGGTCGCGCCGAAGACATCGCTCTCGAGGCCGGCTTCCACGTAGTAGCTGTGCACGAAATAGAAGCGTGCGCCGTCCTCGATGCCGTCCCACAGCGGATGCGCGTGGCGCTGGACCACCCTGTTCCACCCCATGTGCGGGACCTTGAGGCGTTCACCGTCGGTGCCGACGAGGCCGTGTCCGAAGTGCCTGACGCGCCCCGGCAGGAAGCCGAGGCAGTCGACGCCGCCGTTCTCCTCGCTGCGCTCGAACAGCATCTGCTGGCCCACGCAGATTCCCAGCAGCGGCTTGGCCTGCTCGTCGAGCAGCTCGGAGACCAGCCCGCGAAGCTCGGTGCGCTCGAGTTCGCCCATGCAGTCGCGAATCGCGCCTTGGCCCGGCAGCACCAGCCGCGACGCACCGCGGATGGCACGCGGGTCACGGGTGATGGTCACGTTCTCGTGGGTGACATGCTCGAGCGCCTTGGCGACGGAGTGAAGATTGCCCATTCCGTAATCGATTACCGCGATCGTCATAGCGCGCTCCTGGTCATGGCAAGGGGGTGCAGCTTAGCGCATGCCTCGGGGAAGGCGATCATAGCGAGCCCTTGGTCGAGGGCATCTGGCCTGCCATGCGCTCGTCGGGCTCGACCGCGGCGCGCACGGCACGGCCGAAGGCCTTGAAGATGGTTTCCGCCTGATGATGCGCGTTGAACCCCTTGAGGTTGTCGATGTGCAGCGTGACCTGAGCGTGGTTGACGAAGCCCTGGAAAAACTCCCAGAACAGCTGCGTATCGAGGCGGCCGATAGCGGCGCGGGTGAAGGTCACATCCATGAACAGACCCGAGCGCCCCGAGAAGTCGATCACCACCCGGGAAAGGGCTTCGTCGAGCGGCACGTAGGCATGGCCGTAGCGGCGAATGCCTCGTTTGTCGCCGATCGCCTTGGCGAACGCCTGACCCAGCGTGATGCCGAGATCCTCGACGGTGTGATGGTCATCGATCTCGAGATCGCCCTTGGCGTCGATGGTGAGATCGAGCATGCCGTGACGCGCGATCTGATCGAGCATGTGGTCGAGGAAGGGGACGCCGGTCTGGCACTCGAGGCGGCCGCTACCGTCGAGATTCACCGTGACCGTGATCTGCGTCTCCTGGGTGTTGCGTGACACCGTGGCAGTGCGCTCGGACATGCAGGGGAGTCTCCCGGGGGGTTGGCGAGAATCGGCCATTATAGAGAATCGGCACCGGCATCCGCTACAATGGCGGGATTGCAGAGCGGCCTGGGCCTGGCCGCTTCATCGACAGGGAGAAGCAGGGGGCATGCCGCAAGCCGCGCGCGCGATCGAGTCGAACTACCGTAGTCCGCCCACCCGATGCCCCAGGCGGGGCAGCGCCATGTGCCGTCTCACTCGCGATGCCCGCTGGAAGGGCGAGCCCTCGGGGGTGAGTGACGGCGACCGGGAGGCCACGGCATGAAAGGGTTGATCAGGGCGTTACTCGCGGCGGTCGGCGTTCTCGCCATGCTCGCCGTTGTGGCAGTGGTGTACATCACCACGTTTTTCGATCCCAACGATTTGAAGCCTCGCCTGGTCGAGGCCGTTCGCGACCAGAGCGGGCTCGAGCTTGCGCTCGACGGCCCGCTCTCCTGGAGCTTCTACCCGCGGATCGGCGTCAGCGTCGAGGATGCGGAGGCCTGGCTGCCCGAGCAGACGCACGACGAAGACGCCTTCGTGGGCTTCGACCGGGCGGAGGTGAGCGTTGCCTTCGCGCCGCTGCTGACCGGCGACGTCTCCATCGACGGCCTGATTCTCGATGGTATGCGCCTGAATCTGATTCGCGGGGCCGACGGTCACGGCAACTGGCAAGTGCTGCTCGACCGTCTGGCCGAGAAGGACGCCCAGCACGATGCCGATGTCGCCCCCCGCGCGGCGACAGCCGGCCCGGGGTTGAGTGAGGTCGACGACGAACCGGTGGCGTTCGATGTCGCCAGCGTCAAGGTCGAGAACAGTCGCGTGCACTATGTCGACCGCGGCGGGGCGGCGGAGGGCGACACCGACGCAGCGGGGGCGCTCGATGTCACGCTGGACGCGCTGAGCCTGACCGGCACCAACGTCAGTCCCCGCGCCGCGTTCCCGGTGCAGCTCGCGTTTGACATGCATGGCGTCGAGCCGCGGTTCGAAGGGCACGTCCAGGCCAAGAGCCGGATGAGCATGGATCTCGCCGCCAAGCGCTACACCTTCGAGAATGTCACGCTCGACGGTCGCGCTCAGGTGCCGACCCTGGCCGAGCCGCCGCAGACGCTCTCGCTCAAGATCGCCAATCTGCTGGCCGACACCGGGGCGCGACAGTACCGCGCCGAAGGCATCCAGCTTGGCGCCGGGCTCTCCTTTCCGGGGCTGCAGGAGACGCCACTGTCACTGTCGCTCAAACTCGACGCCGACACGGATCTCGACGCCCACACGGCGTCTCTCGCCAACGTATCGCTCACCGGCGACGATGGGCTAGATCTCACCGGCAGCGCGACGCTGAACGGTCTCGACGACGATCTGCGCTACCAGGGCCGGTTCGCCCTCGCGCCGCTGCCGCTGCGCGACTGGCTGACCCGGTTGGGCGTCGAGGTAACGACCGCCGACCCCGAGGCGCTGACGGCCGTCGCCGCGAACGGCGCCTTCCAGGGCGATCTCGCGCGGGTCGATGTCGACGATCTCGACCTCACGCTCGACGATACGGTCTTCGACGGCACCTTTGGCGCCGCTTTCGACGGCCGGTCCCTCGACTTCGACCTCTCGGGGGGGCGCCTCGATCTGGACGCCTACCTCGCGCCCGCCGGTACGACGTCGGGCGAGGCCAATGACACCCAGACAGCGTGGCTCGGCGCACTCGGCGTGGCGCCGGCCCTGGCCGCCGCCGAGCAGGCCGAACTGCTGCCGGCCGCGTGGCTCGCCGTGCTGAACCAGCAGGGGCGTTTGACGCTCGATGCGCTCCAGTTGAAAGGGGTGGAGATGCGCGACGTTACCCTCGAGTCCAGTGGCAGCGACGGGCGCCAGCGGATCGACACGCTCACCGCCGCGCTCTACGACGGCCGACTCGACGCCACCAGCGCGCTCGACCTGCGCCAGGAGCCAATGACGTGGTCCTTCACCGAACGGCTCGAGGGCGTCAACGTGGCGCCGCTGGTCCAGGCGATCAGTGACAAGCCATCACCCCTGCGAGGCAGGCTCGATCTTCAGGGCGATTTCGACTCGCGCACCAATACGCTCGACGGACTCAAGCGACACCTCTCGGGTCAGGCGGCCCTGCGTATCGACGACGGTGCCATGCTCGACGTCAATGTCTCGCGCCAGCTCTGCACGGCGGCAGCGGCGCTGCAGGGGCGTGAGTCGGAGCGCGAATGGAGTGACGACACCCCGTTCGACCGGCTGCGGGCCAGCGTCAGCGTCGACGAAGGCCGCCTTCACAACGAGGATCTCGACATCGCCATTCCCGGTATCGCGCTGACCGGCAAGGGTGACGTCGATCTGATCAGCCGCCAGATCGACTACCGGGCGGCAGCGCGCTTCACCGATACGGCGGACGAGGCAGCATGTCCGGTCAGCTCGCAGCTGGCCCGGGTCGAGTTTCCGATCCGTTGCCGGGGTGATCTTGCGGCGTCCCCGAGTGAATGGTGCGGCTTGGACCGCGAGGCGCTGGGAGAGCGGCTGGCCGCCTTCGCCGAGGGCGAGCTGCGTCAGCGCGCCGGCGAGCGAGTCGATCGGGCACTCGACAAGGCGCTCGACGCCGACACCCAGCGCAAGATCGATGACACGCTGGGCGAAGGGGCGTCCCGGGAGCTCGGCGATCGCATCCGGGGGCTATTCGACTGAGCGATCGCGACCCGCAGCCCTAGCGCCTCGAAACCATGGCGCCTCGAAGCCATAGCGCTTCGAAACCCTGGCAAAGTGCCACGCCCAGTCTTCGCGCCGACGCCCGTCGGCGCTCTCTTTGTTACCGACCCACGCTCGCCGGCTCTTGTCGGTAACGTCCGTTCGATTCTGTACAAACTCTCGGTTGCCGCCGCGCGGTGTGTCTCCCGGGATATCATGATTCCGCCTGCCCCCCATGATCTGCGTGCGCGGGGCGGGTGAGCCAATGTCTGTTTCAAGAGGTGTCGCTTGGCCGAGATGGATCTGTCGGTGGAGGCGTTTCGAAAGCGCGTTTTCACCTGGTTCGACCTGCACGGACGAAAGTCGCTGCCGTGGCAGTACGACAAGACCGCCTACCGCGTTTGGGTCTCCGAGATCATGCTGCAGCAGACCCAAGTCGCCACTGTCATTCCCTACTACGAGCGTTTCATGGCGCGGTTCCCCGACGTCGAAACGCTGGCCGAGGGGTCTCAGGACGACGTGCTGAGCCTGTGGACGGGGCTCGGCTACTACGCCCGGGCGCGTAATCTTCACAAGGCCGCCCAGGTCGTGGTGGCGGAGCACGACGGCGTCTTCCCCACCCATGACCTCGACGCCATGACCGCGCTGCCGGGGATCGGGCGCTCGACGGCGGGAGCGATCGTCAGCATCAGTACCGGTCGACGCGCTGCGATCCTGGATGGCAACGTCAAGCGGGTGCTGGCGCGCCTCCACGCTGTAGAGGGATGGCCCGGGCGCAGCGAGGTCGCCAACACGCTCTGGTCGCTGGCGGAGCGCTACACCCCGGCGTCTCGTCCGGCGGACTACACCCAGGCAATGATGGATCTGGGCGCGATGATCTGCACCCGCGGCAAGCCGAGCTGCCTGCTCTGTCCCTTCGAAGACGTGTGCGTTGCCCACGCGCGCGGTGAGGAGCGCCGCTACCCCGGCAGCAAGCCCAAGCGAGCGCTGCCGACGCGCCAGACGCAGATGCTGTTGCTGCGCGATGCAGACGGCCGTGTGCTGCTCGAGAAGCGTCCGCCAAGCGGACTCTGGGGTGGTCTGTGGGGGTTCCCGCAGTTCGATGATGAGGCCACGCTGTACGCCTGGCTGGAGCGCCACCATCATGGCGTTCACCTCAGCCAGGCGTGGCAGCCTTTCGTCCATACCTTCACCCACTTCAGACTGGAGATCACGCCACGCCCGGCGCGCGTCGAAGCGATGGGTGCCGGCGGGGTGAACGAGGCATCAGAAACCCGCTGGATCGACCCGGCCGCGCCCAGCGACATCGGGCTCGCTGCGCCGGTCAAGACGCTGCTGGGCAAGCTGGCCCAGACACCGCCTCTCAACGACTAGACTCAATCCGACATACAACAGGAGATGATCCATGGCGCAGACGGTTTTCTGCCGTAAGTATCAACAGGAGCTCGAGGCGCTCCCTTTTCCGCCGCTGCCCGGGGCGAAGGGGCAGGAGATTCAGCAGACGGTCTCCAAGCCCGCCTGGGAGGAGTGGCAGGCCCAGCAGACGCGCTTGATCAACGAAAAGCATCTCAACATGCTCGACCCCGACAACCGGGCCTATCTGCTCGACCAGATGGAGCGTTTTCTCGATAACCGCGATACTGATCACGCCGAGGGTTACGTGCCGCCCAGCGAGTGACTCTGGCGTCGCAAACCGGCCTTCGGCGGCACTGGAAGGCCGGTCTCATCTTTTTGAAATAAAAGGCTTGACCCCAAAACGGCTTGTTGGTTTAATGCGTCCCCGTTGGCAACGGCCAGATAGCTCAGTCGGTAGAGCAGGGGATTGAAAATCCCCGTGTCGGCGGTTCGATTCCGTCTCTGGCCACCATCATTGCTGGGGCATCGCCAAGTGGTAAGGCACCGCTTTTTGGTAGCGGTATGCGCAGGTTCGAATCCTGCTGCCCCAGCCATCGCCAACGTCTCTAGCTCGCCGACATAGCTCAGTTGGTAGAGCAACTGACTTGTAATCAGTAGGTCCCGGGTTCGACTCCTGGTGTCGGCACCAGAGCTTAGAGATGAATACAAAGGCTGTTACAGCCTTGCAGAAAACCGCCCCTCGAGGCGGTTTTTTCGTTTCTACGGATTCATTGCCACCGTCTTTTCTTGCGGTGACGTCACTCGCCGACTGACCGCTTCACGCGTGGCGTCACGGGGCATTGTCGTTACCGCGACGCCTGCACGTCTGGGGCGACGCTAGAGTTTCAGCCAGGCATAAAGCAGTTTGTAGAAGATCTCCTCGGTGAGCGCGTCGTACTGAGAGAGATGGCGCTTGTGACCGAACTGGAGGTCCGAGATGTAGTGCACCCCGTCGGACTCGATGATCTCCTTGACGTCGTCCTCATCGCTGGTCGCGAACAGCAGCGTTCTGCCCGTATCCAGAAAGCCATCCTCCGGACGCACGTGAATCTTGCACGCGCCGAGATCGATTACCTGGTCGTTGAGCTCCAGGCGGTAGACCTCGCTGAATCTCTCCAGCACATGCTCACGCGCCGAGTACTGAATATTGGACCGATCGAGGTCGAGCGCTTTGACCCAGGTATCGACCTGCGATTGCAGCGCGTTCAATTCGGCGCGCCGGGTGTTCAGCGATGCTTCGAGCTCCCGCCGCTCCGCCTGACTTTCTGCCACGGCGTCCTTGATACGCTGTTTGAGCTGCTCGATATCTGCCATGACGTGCATCCTTGTCGTTATGAGTCCGCTCGAGGCCGACTGAGCCGGATCGATGGATTCAAAGTGTAGTCGCCGCCTTTCAGCGGGAGACAATTATTACAGGCAATAAAAAACCGCCCTCTCGGGGCGGTTGCTATGACATAGGATGTGTCAGGCGGCGATGGCGGGTCGTGGGCTTGGCCTTGGCTGGCCGATGGCCATCAGCGCCCGCTCCAGATCCATCGCATGGCATTTGAATGCCGTGCAGTTCGCGCAGCAGACTTTCGATCCCTCGTCGGCACGGGTCGGCAGCTGGAATTGCGTATGGCCGCAGATCGAGCAGGACAGATCCAACGTCACTTTCATCATGCCGATACCCTGGCTCCGCCGCGATTATCATTGACCGGGCGCGATTCACGCGCCATCTGCAGTGACAACATACGAGAGCGGTTAAGTGTCTGGATCAGATAGTTGGGGGAGACGGAGTCTTCCCAATGGCCGTAGGTGTCGAGGAATTCACCGCATTCGATGCAGTTGATCTCGTCCCAGGCACACTCGGTATTGGTCGCCGGCGATTGAACGTTACCGCAGCGCGTGCAAGAAATTTGGTGTTGCATGGTCAGCCCTCCCTGGCTTTCCCGTCCGACCTTCCTGGTCGGTTGAGTGTTGGCAGTCCCTGCCGGGTGCGATTGGAGGCTCCCAACCGCTGCCGACCTTCCTGGCCAGCGATGAATTCAATTTTGCATATCCCCGAACCGTGTACAAGTGTTGTACCAAAGGATTTTTAGCTTTTGCTTGTCCCAGGTTAAATGACGGGGGCTAACGGGTTGAATTCGCTCGTCTTGAATCCGCCTCGGGGAAGCCGGATTTTCGCAGCTTTGACATAGGTTTAGCGCATTTTCTCGGTTTCACCGAAATGCCATCCCAACGACATGAAATCGTCACGCAAGCGCCGTATGAAGGAGTGGCAGGGACGCCAGATTGCCGACAGTGACGTCGAAAGCAGGAAGCTCTGTACAATGGCAGGGAACCGCCGGCGCGACCGAGCGCTTCGCCGTGAGGCCCAGCGCTCTCTTTTTGATCACGTTGGGCGCCGGCATCCCGGTCTGTCGACTCAGCCACCCTCCTGGGTCGGCGACATGGATTTATCGATCCCCGTCACCAGTGACGCGCTATGCTATCGCTCTCTTTTGTCCGTTGGAGGGCGCCAATGAACTCGTCAAGCCAGCACCGGGCCTTCATCCTTCTGCTGACGGCGGTGTCGATCGCCTTCGTCTGGTTATTGCTGCCTTTCTATGGCGCCGTACTGTGGGCGGTCATCCTCGCTATTCTGTTTCAGCCGATGTTTCGCCGCCTCGAGCGGAAGCTGGGAGGACGGCGGAACATCGCCGCGCTGCTGAGCGTCATGGCCTGTTTTTTTATCGTCGTGATTCCGGTGACGTTGATCTTCGCCTCTCTGGTACGCGAGGGCGCCAGCGTCTATCAGCGGATCGACAGCGGTGACATCGACTTCAACGCCTATCTTGCCCAGTTCCAGGCGGCGATGCCGGATGTCGTCAGAGATCAGTTCGGCAATGCCGGTCTCGGCAGCTTGAGCGATGTCGGTGACCGTCTGACCTCGGCGCTGCAGCAAGGGAGCCAGCTGATCGCCACGCGCGCATTGAGCATCGGCCAGAACACGCTGCAGTTTCTGATCAGTACCGGCATCATGCTCTATCTGCTGTTCTTCCTGTTCCGTGACGGGCGCGCGATCGGCCATCAGATCCGCGCGACGGCGCCGTTGAGCGATACCTATACCCATCGACTGATCGAGAAGTTCACCGCCGTGGTGCGTGCGACGGTCAAGGGCAATGTCATCATTGCCGTCGTTCAGGGCGCGATCGGCGGGGTGACGTTCTGGCTGCTGGGTATCGAAGCCGCCCTCTTGTGGGGCGTACTGATGGCGTTCCTCTCCCTGCTGCCTGCGATTGGTTCGGCGATCATCTGGGTGCCGGTGGCCGCCTACCTGCTGATCAGCGGGGACTATGTGCGGGGCGGGGTTCTGATCTTCGTCGGCGTCGTGATCATCGGGCTGGTCGACAACCTGCTCCGCCCGCCATTGGTGGGCAAGGAGACCAAGCTGCCCGATTACGTGGTGCTCATCTCCACCGTGGGCGGAATGACCTTGATGGGCATCAACGGCTTCGTGCTGGGGCCGATGATTGCGGCGCTGTTCATCGTCGCGTGGTCGCTGTTTCGAAGCGAAAAGGAAGCCGACGACGAGAATGGGGCCCGCCAGGTGGCGCCGGAGGTGCCCTTCGAGCTACGCGACCAATGATCAACGACAGGACGCGAGGGGCGTCGGCGGTGCCTTGCCGCCATCGGCTCCGCGCGTGCCGGCCTGGCCAACTACCTCGACGTTCTCAGCAGCGAACAACGGCTGTTCGCCGCCGAGCAGGGACTGTCTCAGCTCGTCACACAGCAGCTCGACCGGTCGATTCAGCTCGTCCACGCGCTGGGCGGCGGGCTGAAGCTCGATCTCGCGGTCCCTTGCTAGGAAGGCGGCTTCCCCCGTGCCCCGATCCCCTGCGGGTCTCGGCGAAGGAAGACTGACTCGCGCCGGGCGTGGCGGACGCGTCGTGGCAAGGAGGGCGAAAGGGCGAGCGGCAACGCTTGTGACCGCGGGTCCGGCTGATTATGATAGTCGCCGCCTGGCCGATGTAGCTCAGTCGGCAGAGCAACGCATTCGTAATGCGTAGGTCGGTGGTTCGAATCCACTCATCGGCACCAGGCGTTTCTCGTATCCCGTACGAGTTCGATGATGAAAAGCCGCTCTCGCAGCGGCTTTTTTGCGTTTGTGCCTTTCTCATCGATGCCGTTCTCAGCCAATACGCGCAATCCCCGTCGTCCTGTTCACACCGGAGGGGTGTCTCTCCAGCCCTAGAAAAGTTCAGCGAAAGACACCGCGTACGGGCCGATTAATACCGACGACATGAAGCCGATTCACGATAATGACAGGAGGGTTTGCGTCGAGCGTTGCTGCCTGAATAACCCAGGTAAGTCTCTTGTTGCGGTCCTGACCATCGGCGATTGATGGAGTCAGCCCGAGTGGTCTGGTATTTCAAATCGCGGATCAAGATCGAGTGACGATAATGGGATAGCAGCTGACAACGAGAAAACCGCGAATCGCGGAAGAGGACATTCGAAGTGGGGAGGGGGTCGTCGACAGACTGTGATGTTCGACTTGGGGAAAAGATCCCCGCTACACGTGGCGCCAGCCTGAGGCGATCGTAATAGCGGGAAGCGGTCGCAGGCCCAAGAAGTCCAACAAGCCTTACAAGCGGGCTGGACTCTTAGGTCGCCACCCTTAACAAAAGTTTAGATTAAAATAACCTCGGGCAACATAGCTTTACCCTAAGCTTAATTTGGAAATGGGGTAAAAAGTCCGCTGCGCATGCCCAATCCTCTGCCTGCCCATGAATGGCATCCCATCCGACAGTGCCGATGCCCGCGGGAAGTCGACAGTGAGGCCTCGAAAGCCCGTTCGACACCGCTGTTATCCAGCTCGATTTTCAGGCCATCGTCACGATACGGAATCAACCAGTGACAGCCTTTTAGTGGCGAAGAAACGGCAGCGATAGGGGGCTATTGAACTTCCGGGCCGTCGCTTCTTGATGTGCCTGTTTGATGTCGATTCATCCCCAAATGTTGATCTGCCGGTGCAGTGAAGTCGGTAGGTATGTGCACGAGAGGAAAACAAAACGCCTGACGTGGACGTCGTCGAAGAGCCTGGCTGCACGAGGGCCTGGTCTGTATCAACAGCAAGTCTCGAGCCATTGATGGATAGCGTGGGGTGAGGCGCGTCAGACGCTGGCGAGCGATGAGCGGTTGCCAACAAGCGCTGGAGACAGCGCCTCGAGGAAGCGCGGGCGGAGTGCGACACGCGGTGGCGGGGGAGGTCGATCGGCGACGAGGTCACCGCGGCAGTTTTTCATCGACAGCCGTTGCGTTGGGAAAAACTAACTACAGTTAAATTTGTGGACTCGCTCAGCGTTCGAGTCAGGCGACGCTGCAGGACGATGACGCGACAGGATGGTGACGCACGCACGACGAGGAGGTGACATATGATTCATCACGTCTGGGGTCTCATGGCCCATCCGCAGCGAGAGTGGCAGAGGATCAGGAGTGAGAACGAGAGCGTCAAGCAGCTCTACGGCTCGCATGTGCTGGTGCTCGCGGCCGTTCCGGTCGTCTGTTCGCTGATCGGCACGACGGTGGTGGGCTGGCATTTCGGTGAAAACCTGCAGGGGCAGGAAGAGCGGGTTCAGCTCAGCCTGGGGACGGCGCTGATTCTCGCGGTGGTGTTCTATGCGCTGATCCTGGGGGCGGTCTTTTTCATGGGGCGCGCCGTTCACTGGTTGGCGAAGCGGTTCGACTCGCGGCCGAGTGCTCACCGCTGTACGGTTTTCGCCGGCTATATGGCGACACCGCTTTTTCTCAGCGGCATCGTGGCGCTCTATCCGCTGATCTGGCTCTGCCTGCTCGCCGGCGTCATCGGGCTCTGCTACACCGCCTACCTCGTGTTCATCGGGCTACCGCACTTTCTGGACATCGATCAGCAGTCCGGCATTCGAGCGGCGGGGGCGTGGCTTGCGATCGGGGTGCTGGTACTCGAGGCGCTGTTGGCGGTTACGGTGTTGATGGGCGGCTACGGCGCTGAACTATTTTGACCTTCAGAGGCTGGTGGTCGTAAGGGGGAAACGATCACCGGCCGGGTAGCAGAGATTTCATCCGAGAGCCTTCGCCGTCAGGGCATACACTGATCGATACGCTGTCCGTTCAGTCATTGTTGGCATGCCCGTCTAAGGTTCCCCATGAGAGCGATCGTCTATCTGGTGGTATTCGCCTGTCTCGCTAGCGCCGATGCCGGCGCCGCGCCGACCGGCTGCGAGAATTTTCGCTGTGCCTACGGTGACGTACCGACACGGCGCGAGCCACTCATCGCAGAGCCCTTTCGCGCCTTCTATACCGACGCCGTGGTCATGCCGCTGATTCCCTATCGCCCCGACGCTGCGTCAGCGCCGGCCACGTCGAAAGCGGAACATGACGATGCCGCTCCAACAGACGATGATCCCGCGAAACCCGATCGCTAGCGATGTTACATTTGCACACAATTAAACCCAGTTGTTTAGCCTGAATCATTTTTGCTAATTGAGTGATGCTCTACTCTAGTCGGCGTTCCACGGAGGGACGCTCGCTAGGATAGAAGAAACGGGAATGTTTCAACGCCAAGGACACTCGGACCGCGAGGGCCGTGAAAGCCAGCGCTTTTGGCACGCTGACCCAGGGTCTTGCCGGTAACGTCACGGCCCTTTGCAAGACCGTCGCCCCGCACGCCAGTGCGGGGCGACTTTGTTTATCGGTGTCGGATTTGCCGAATGACGGTATGGCCGCCGCCCCCGCAAAACCTTCGGCCGCTCGGAGCGCCGGGATCTCGCCCTTCACGGCCTTCCGTGCTCGTGACTCGTGAGCGCCACCGCGAGAACCCCTTTTTGATGCCGGCCAGCGAATTGATCTACGTTATCGCCGAAAGGGAGACCCCCTGACACCGTGAGCGCCTTGGCGCGGAACGACAGGCGAAGATACCCGGCTGGGCGCCCGATCTACGCCGCAATTCATCGATATCAACAGCGAGGGTCCTTCGAACCTCTAGCCAATCTGGCGGCCTTTGGGCCGAGGACTGGATCTGAAACCTGATCACAAACTTGGAGGTGATTGGATGTCAGTACAGACCGCATCCCCCCAATTTTCGACGGCGTCGACGAAGCAGGATCGCTATCCGACACGCCTACGCAATACCCCGACCACGCTATGGCAAGATCGCCAGGAAGCCGTGGTCAAAGGGCGACACCTGGACGGCCCGCTCACGCGTGAGCAGCTCGATGGCTTCGAGCGCGACGGTTTTCTCTTCGAGCCCGACTTTCTGAAGCCGGTCGAGCTCGACGCGCTCAATGCCGAGCTTGCGTCGCTGCTGGCTCGCCCGGAGTTCCTGGACCGGGACTTCGCGATCACCGAGGCCGGCAGTCGCAAGATCCGGTCGCTGTTCGCAGTGCACCAGCTCTCCGAACGCTTCGCCAGGCTTGCCAACGACGCTCGTCTGATGGGGCGTGCGCGCCAGATCGTCGGTGGCGACGTCTACGTGCATCAGTCCCGCATCAACTACAAGCCGGGCTTTCACGGCAAGGGATTCGACTGGCACTCGGACTTCGAGACCTGGCACGCCGAGGACGGCATGCCGGAGATGCACGCCGTCAGCGCCTCCCTCGTGCTGACCGACAACCATCACTTCAACGGTCCATTGATGCTGATCCCGGGGTCGCAGAAGTGCTTCGTGCACTGCCTGGGCGAGACGCCGGACGATAACCACAAGCAGTCGCTGAAACAGCAGGAGTTCGGGGTGCCGAGCCATGCCGCGCTACGCGAACTGATCGAGCGCAACGGCATTCAGGCGCCTACCGGTGCCGCTGGCGGTCTGCTGATGTTCGACTGCAACACGCTGCACGGCTCCAACGCCAACATGTCGCCGGATCCTCGGAGCAATGCCTTCTTCGTCTATAACCGCCGCGACAATGCCTGTGGGCAGCCCTTCGGGGCCAAACGCCCGCGGCCTTCGTTTCTGGCGCATCAGCCGGATGAGGCGGGGACACCGCGGTCAGGCCAGCACTGAGCGTGACCGGGCGGCCGCATGACGCGTGATGCCATGAACCGCCGCCGGAGGTAGACTCGAGGGTCACCGCCGGCGGCGGTTTTTTTGTGCCACGCCGGGCAGTTGCAGGCGCCGGCAGCGGCGTCGCCGCAGCGACAATCCTGTCGAGACCTCAGAGGAGAGCACCGCATGTCCATGATCACCCGCTTCACCGACGGCAGGGAGACCGGCCTGCCGCTCGGCAAGATTCTGTGCGTCGGTCGCAACTACGCCGAGCACGCCAGGGAGCTCAACAACCCGGTGCCCACGTCGCCGATCCTGTTCATCAAGCCCTCGACGAGCGCCGTGGCGCTCGAAGACCCTATCGAAAGTCAGTTCACTTACGGCGAGGTGCATTTCGAGACCGAGCTGGCCCTGCTGATCGGCGAGCGCATGAGCCAGGTAAGCGCGGAGGCGTCGGTCAGTGGCATTGCCGGCGTCGGATTGGCGCTCGATCTTACGCTGCGCGACGTCCAGTCGGCGCTCAAGGAGAAAGGTCATCCGTGGGAGCGGGCCAAGAGTTTCGACGGCGCCTGCCCGCTCTCGCGCTTCGTGCCGGTACCAAAGGATGTCGACTGGCGCGCGCTCGGCTTTCAGCTGGATATCGACGGCCAGCGCCAGCAGACCGGCGACACTGGCGACATGCTTTTTGACATCCCCGCGCTGCTCGAGGAGATGACCCGCACGTTCACTCTGGAGCCGGGCGATGTCGTGCTGACCGGCACCCCGGCAGGCGTTGGTGCACTGCCGAGAAACGCCGAGCTGTCACTCTCGCTCTCGCTGGGGCTCGCCGCCGTCACGCAGACGCGCTGAGCCTGTATCGGGAGACTTGGCCGACGCCAGACGGGCTAGCGCCTGAGACTCACGTTGTCGATTGACGTCGGGTGTGGCGAGGCTGGAAACACAAAGGCCCCCGCCGGCAGTGCCGGCGGGGGCCTTGTCGTGAAGGGGCGCGTGCAGACGCGCCCCCGGCCGTTACTGCTTGGGCAGCTTGTAGGCCATCACGTAGTCACCGATGGTGGTGCCGATCGAGCCATGGCCACCCGCGACCTGGACGACCATCTGCTCGCCCTGGCTGTTGAGGTAGGTCATGGGGGTCGCCTGACCGCCGGCCGGCAGTCGGGTTTCCCACAGCTGCTCGCCGCTTTCGAGGTCATAGCCGCGCAGATAGTTATCCACGCTGGCGGCCAGGAACACGACGCCGCTATCGGTGATCATCGGACCCCCGATGCCGGGCACGCCCATGCGGATCTTGAGCGGCAGCGCAGTCATGTCTTCGACGGTGCCGTTCTTGTGCTTCCAGGCGACCTCACCGGTGCGCAGGTCGGCGCCGGCCACGTAGCCCCACGGGGGCTGCTGGCAGGGCACGCCGAACGGCGACAGGAAGGGCTTCATGTCGACAGCGTAGGGGCCACCGGCGTTCTCGTTGAGGCCCTGCTCGCCCTGGTTGGCGTCACCCAGGTCGACACCTTCCTTCGGCACTAGCGTGGAGGTGAAGGCCAGATAGAGCGGCATACCGAACATCACCTGACGCTTCGGATCCACCGCCAGGCTACCCCAGTTGAAGACCCCGAAGTTGCCCGGATAGACGATGGTGCCCTGCTCGGAGGGCGGCGTGTACTGGCCCTCGTAACGCAGCGACTTGAACTGGATGCGGCACATCAGCTGATCGAAAGGCGTGGCACCCCACATGTCCGTTTCGTGCAGCGTCGGCGGACGGAAGCTCAGGCTCGAGATCGGCTGGGTTTCGGAGGCGTGGTCGCCCTCGATGGTGCCCTGCGGCGCCGGCTGCTCAGTGACTGGCAGAATCGGCTCGCCGGTCTCGCGATTCAGCACATAGACGTCGCCCTGCTTGGTGGGAATCACCAGCGCCGGCTGACGGCCATCGTCAGTATCGATGTCGAGCAGGCTCGGCTGAGCCGGCGTGTCCATGTCCCACAGGTCGTGATGCACGAACTGCTGGACCCACTCCACCTGACCGGTCTCGAGGCTCAGCGCCACGACCGAGCTTGAGTACTTCTCCTCGTTCTCGCTGCGGTACATGCCCAGCTGGTCCGGGGTGCGGTTACCCATCGGGATGTAGACCATGCCCAGCTCTTCGTCGGCGCTGGCGATCGACCAGCTATTCGGCGAACTGGCGCTGTAGGTCTCGCCTTCGGCTATCGGGGCGGTCTCTTCCGGATTGGCGGCATCCCAGTTCCAGACCAGCTCACCGGTCTTGGCATCGTAAGCGCGGATCACGCCCGACGGGGAGTTGACGGCGTAGTTGTCGTTGACCGAGCCGGCAACGATGACCTTGCCATCGGCCACCACGGGGGGGGACGTGGAGTAATAGAAGCCGGCCTGCTTGAACGGCATGTTGTGCATCAGGTCCAGTTCGCCGTTGTCGGCGAAGTTGGCGCAGCGTGCACCGGTGGACGGGTCCACTGCCACCAGGCGGGCGTCGGAGGTCGGCATGAACAGTTGCGCATCGCACTGGATGGCGCCCTGATCTTCGGCCGGGCCATCGGCGACCTGCATGTCGAGGCTGTCGGTATCACCCGAGGCCGGCGGCAGGTAGGAGACGCCACGGCAGGTCTGGTGCTGGCGCGAGCTCTCTTCCGGCACCTTGGCATCGTAGACCCACTGCTCTTCGCCGGTGTCGGCGTTGAGTGCGATCAGCCAGTTGTGCGGCGTGCACAAAAAGAGCGAGTCGTCGATCTTCAGCGGCGTCGCTTCGTAGGTCGTCTCGGTGACGTCTTCAGGCCGCTTCTTGTCACCGGTCTGGTACTGCCAGGCCAGTTCCAGGTCGCTCACGTTGTCGGGCGTGATCTCCTCGAGCGGAGAGAAGCGCTGGCCGAGATTGCTGCGCCCATAGGCGTGCCAGCTATCTTCCGGGGTGTCGCCGAGATCGGGCGTCTCGTTGACCACGTCACGGTTCAGCTCGCCGTCGATGCGATGCTGGTCCACAGCGAGGCTGCCCAGCAGGCCCACGCCGATGATCGCCCAGATCGGCAGCAGCACGGCGGTGCCCAGACGGGAGCCGCCCTTGGCCGGCCACAGCAGCAGGATGGCGAGCAGCATGAAGACGCCCAGGCGCGGTGCCAGCGGCCACCAGTCATAGCCGGCTTCCCACAGCGCCCAGACGGCGGTCGCCACCAGGAACAGTGCGTACAGGATCTGGGCCTTGGAGCGGCGCGAGCGCGTCAGGAAGCCGACGGCGATCAGCGCGATGCCGGACAGGGCGTAGTACCAGCTGCCGTCGAGAGTGATCAGCCAGACGCCACCCCCGAGCAGGGCCAGCCCCACCAGCCAGAAAATGAGAGAAATTATGATCATGAAACCATGCCCCTTGCTCCTTGCGAAAAGAATTGTAAAGCGCCCATGATAAGTCATTAGGATGCAAATCAAAATGACATCGACAGACCGCAGTCATGCCGGGCCCGTCGGGATGATCCCATACCTTCAACCGGACCTAATGAAGGAATAGACCTCGGTGCGACCGCCTAACGGCGAATCACTCGAGATAGGTGTAGCCGCTCAGCCCCGCGGAAAGCTCCTCGACGAACTGCACGCGCTCTTCGGCGCTGAGGGAGCTGGCGATCAGCTGCTGGGTGAGCTGTTGCTTGAGCGCCTCGGCGTCGAAGTTGACGTAGCCCAGGACATCGGCGACCGCGTCGCCCTGTTGCACGTGAGAGAGCTGCCAGTCGCCGTTGGCGTCGAGTGCCACGTCGACCGAGTCGGTATCGCCGAACAGGTTGTGCAGGTCGCCCAGAATTTCCTGATAGGCGCCGACCAGGAAAAGCCCCAGCAGCTTGTCGTCGTCGTCTTCCCACTCCGGCAGCGGCAGCGTGCTCTCGAGCCCCTGGCCATCCACGTAGAGGTCGATCCGGCCGTCGGAGTCGCAGGTGATGTCCTGAATCACGCCGCGACGCGTCGGCGGACGTTCGAGCCCCGTCAGCGGCAGCACCGGGAAGACCTGATCGATCCCCCAGACGTCCGGCAGCGACTGGAACAGCGAGAAGTTGACGAACAGCTTGTCGGCCAGCTTCTCGGCCAGTTCGTCGGCGATCTCGCGGTGGGCACGGTTACGGTTGTCGAGCCGCTCCAGCAGTCGCTGGCAGGCGGCGAAGTAGACCGATTCCCCCTCGGCGCGGGTCTGGATGTCCACTAGGCCGAGCACGAAGTGATCCTGCAGCTCGCCCACCGCCTGCACCACGTCGTGGTAGGCCTCGACCAGATCCCGCGGCTCGCGCATGCCTTCGAGCCGATCGTGAACGCGCCACAGCTCGTCGACATTGGCGTCGCCTTCGGCGCGGCGTTCCGGCACCTGATGGCTCAGACGCTCCTCGCCGATCACGTTGGTCACCAGCACGGCATGGTGGGCGGTCAGGGCGCGACCGGATTCGGAGATGATTCGCGGGTGAGGCAGATCGTGGGTGTCGCAGATCTGGCGAAACGCCCACACCACGTTGCTGGCATACTCGCGCATCGAGTAGTTGATCGAGCAGAAGCTGCGTGAGCGGGTGCCTTCGTAGTCCACACCCAGGCCACCGCCGACGTCGACGGTGTCCACCGGCGCGCCGACAGCGCGCAGGCTGTGATAGAAGCGGGCGCACTCGCGCAGTCCCCGCTGGATGTCTCGAATGTTGGCGATCTGCGAGCCGAGGTGGAAGTGAACCAGCTGCAGGCTGCCCAGCGCATCGGCGTCACGCAGACGCTCGACGATGGTCAGAATCTGACCGGCGGTAAGACCGAACTTGGACTTCTCGCCGCCGGTGTCCTGCCACTTGCCCTTGCCGACGGAAGAGAGCCGGGCACGCACGCCGATGCGCGGGGTGACGTTGAGGTTCGCCGACTCCTCGAGGATCAGCGACAGCTCCGAGTACTTCTCCACCACCAGATAGACCTTGTGGCCGAGCTTCTCGCCCATCAGCGCCAGGCGGATGTACTCGCGATCCTTGTAGCCGTTGCAGATGATCACCGACGGACCGTCCCCGGAGAGCGCCAGCACCGCCATCAGCTCCGGCTTGCTGCCGGCCTCCAGCCCCACCCGGCCATGGCCGCGCTCCTGGGTCGCCAGAATCTCCTCGACCACCCGGCGCTGCTGGTTGACCTTGATCGGATAGACGGCGGTGTAGCTGCCGCGGTACTGCTCTTCACGCATCGCCTGGTCGAACGCCATGCAGAGCTGCTCGACCCGGTCATGGAGGATGTCGATGAAACGCACCAGCACCGGCAGGCGCAGGCCGGCCTCGCGCAGGCGATCCACCAGCGTGTCGAGTACCAGGCTCGGGCCGGGCGTTTCGCTACCGAGCGGACGCACCAGCGTGCGGCCCTGATCGTCGACGTCGAAATAGCCGCTGCCCCACTGGTCGATGTTGTAGGTACGGCGTGCCTCGGCGGCGGGGGAAGAATTCGTCATGGCACTCTCCGGTCGACCGGCGGTGGTAACCCGGCGTCGTGCAGGCCAAAGGCCGGGGCGCAATGGCGCGCATTATGCAGGGGCAGCCCCGCTGCGACTACCGCCAATCCAGGATGACTAATACGTGGCAGGCCGCTCGAGGGCGGCGGTGCGGCACGAGACGCCGATGGCGCTGCCGGTTGGGCCCGGCGCCATCGGCAGACACGCCGGGGGTTAGCCGGCGGCGGCGGGCAGCGGCGGAATGCGTCCCTCGCGGCGACAGCCAAGCAGGGTGCGAAAGCGTGCCGGGTCGTGGGGCGTGATGTCGTGGGCCGGCGGATCGACGTGGATCACCAGCAGCCGGGAGAGCCAGTAGCGCAGCGCGGTCATGCGCAGCATGCTCGGCCACAGGTCTCGCTCGGTCTCGGTCAGCGGGCGGTGGGCGAGATACGCTGTGAGAATCGCCTGATAGCGCGCCTCGTCGATCTCGCCGTCGTCGTCGCTGGTCCAGTCGTTGATCACGATCGCCAGATCGAACAGCAGATCGCCGGTGCAGCCATTGTAGAAGTCGATGATCCCGCCGAGACGGTCGCCGTCATACAGCGTGTTGTCGCGGAAGAGATCACCGTGGATCGCTCCCTGCGGGAGCTCGGCGTCGGCGAACACCTCGGCGTAGTGCGTGATCTCTTCGCGCATCAAGGCCTGATCGTCAGCGCTCAGAGACGCCAGGACTTCGGGATGGCGACGCTGAAGGTAGCCGAGATCCCGCGGATTGGGCCGCGTGCCGGTAAAGTCGCTCGCGACCTTGTGCATCCGCCCGAAGGCGTCGCCGAGGGCTTCGCACTGCGCCAGGTTGGGCGCGCTCGGGTGGCGACCCGGCATCCGCGGGAAGAGCAGGGCGGGGCGTCCGGCGAGGCGCTTCAGCGCCACGCCCTGGCGGTCGTGGATCGGCCCCGGCACCGGCAGGTCCGCCGCTGCCAGGTAGTCCAGCAGGTCGACGAAGAACGGCAGGTCCTCGAACTCTCCCTGCTCGAACAGCGTGAGCACCCACTCGCCCTGATCGGTGGTGACGAAAAACGTGCTGTTCTCGGTGCCGTGGGCCACGCCTTCGAGCGTCACCAGGTCGCCGATGGCGAACTCGTCGAGAAAAGGGGTGACCTGAGCGGCGTTCAGGGGAGTGAATACGGCCATGGGAACTCGTATCTGCAGAGCGGAAAGCCCGCATTGTAGCGACTCGGCGGGCGCTCTCCCACCGCCGCCGCTACCCCGGCGCTTTCCCGGTCTTCAGGGAGGGGCCTGTCGCCGGCATGGGATAGGTCGCAGACATCAATCGGCGCGAACCCAGTCCGGCACGGCCACGCGCGCCTGATCGACGCGTTCGAAGTTACCGCCGCCGGTGGCATCGAGCAGAAAATAGGCGGGCCCATCCGCCGGGATGATGCGAATCGCGTAGAGCTTGCCGTCGACGCGGTACTCCTTAAGCGTCTGGCCCGCCTCCTGGACGGTCATGACCTCGGGCGTCGGCCCAGACTGTGACGACGACTGGGCCTGTGCCGGCAGCGCGAAAACGCTCAGCGTGGCGAACGTGACGATCACCGACGCGGCGGCCTGCCCCCGGCGGCGCTGTCGGCAAAACGGTGACGGTCGATGCATGGTCGATCTCCTTGCGAGTCCCGTCCTCGATTCTAGCGCGTGGCTCGCCCTGACGCCGAGCGACGCCTTGCGTATCATGAGCGCATCGAAAAGCCAGCCACGGATGCCCGAGCTCATGGCAGATGCCCCCATCGTCCTCGTCGACGGATCGTCCTACCTCTATCGCGCCTTTCACGCGCTGCCGCCGCTCTCCACTGCCGACGGTGAGCCCACCGGCGCGGTGCGCGGCGTGCTCTCGATGCTCAAGAGCCTGATCAAGCAGTATCCACAAAGCCCCATGGCGGTGGTCTTCGACGCCAAGGGCAAGACCTTTCGCGACGAGATCTTCGCCGAGTACAAGGCCCACCGCCCGCCGATGCCGGACGAGCTGCGCCCGCAGGTCGAGCCGCTGCACGCGTGCGTCAAGGCGCTCGGCCTGCCGCTTCTGTGCATCGAAGGCGTGGAAGCCGACGACGTCATCGGCACGCTGGCCCGGCTGGCCACCGAGTCCGGTCGCGATGCGGTGATCTCCACCGGTGACAAGGACATGGCGCAGCTGGTCAACCAGCACATCACGCTGGTCAACACCATGAAGGGCGAAACCCTCGATGTCGCCGGCGTCGAGGAGAAGTTCGGCATTCCGCCCGCGCTGATCATCGACTATCTGGCGCTGATGGGCGACAAGGTCGATAACATCCCCGGCGTGCCTGGCGTGGGAGAGAAGACCGCGCTGGGGTTGCTGCAGGGCATGAACGGCGGGCTGGACACCATCTACGCCGATCTCGACCGCGTCACGACGTTGAGCTTTCGGGGCGCCAAGACGATGCCCAAGAAGCTGGAGGCCAACCGCGAGCAGGCCTATCTCTCCTATCAACTGGCGACGATCAAGACCGACTGCGAGCTGCCGGTGGGGCTCGATGAGCTGCATCTGGCGGCACCGGATCGCGAGGCGCTCAAGTCCCTTTACCAGCGACTCGAGTTCAAGAACTGGCTGAACGAGCTGCTCGAGGGCAAGGACGAGGGCGTCGACGACGTCAAAGCCGGCGATGCGTTGGCGCAGGCCGACATCGACGAAGAGCCGGCGCCGGCCAAGCCCGAGCGCACCGACCACACCCTGCTGACCCAGGCCGACCTCGACGCCTGGCGCGAGCGGCTGGCCGCGAGCGAGGCGTTCTGCTTCGACCTGGAGACGACGAGCCTCAACTACATGGAGGCGGAGATCGTCGGTATCGGCCTCTCGCTGGCGGCCCATGAAGCGGCCTACATCCCCGTGGGTCACGACTATCTCGATGCCCCCGCCCAGCTCGACCGCGATGCCGTGCTCGCCTCGCTCAAGCCGCTGCTCGAAGACCCCGCCATCGGCAAGATCGGCCAGAACCTCAAGTACGACATTTCGGTGCTGGCGCGCTACGACATTCGGGTTGCCGGTGCCCTGACCGACACCATGCTCGAGTCCTACGTGCTGAACTCCACCGTCACGCGTCACGACATGGACTCGCTGGCGCTGAAGTATCTCGGCGAGAAGACCATCAGCTTCGAGGAGATTGCCGGCAAGGGCGCCAAGCAGCTCACCTTCAATCAGATTGCGCTGGAAGAGGCGGTGCCATACGCCTGCGAGGACGTCGACATCACGCTGCGGCTGCACACCGAACTGCGCCCGCGCCTCGAGGAGGCGGGCCGGCTGGCGCAAGTGCTCGATACCCTCGAGCGGCCGCTGATTCCGGTGCTCTCGCATATGGAACGCGGCGGCGTGGCGCTGGACGCCAACCGCCTGCACGCCCAGAGCCAGGCGCTCGAGGGGCGCATCCACGAGCTCGAGCGGGAAGCCTTCGAGCTTGCCGGGCGCGAGTTCAACCTGGGCTCCCCCAAGCAGCTCGCCGAGATCCTGTTCGACGAGCAGAAGATTCCGGTGATCAAGAAGACCCCCAAGGGCGCGCCCTCCACCGCCGAGGCGGTGCTCGAGGAGCTGGCGCTGGATTACCCGCTGCCCAAGCTGATCATGACCCACCGCGGCCTGACCAAACTGAAGTCGACCTATACCGACAAGCTGCCCCGGCTGGTCAACAAGGCGACCGGGCGGCTGCACACGAGCTACCATCAGGCGGTAACGGCGACGGGACGGCTCTCCTCATCCGATCCCAACCTGCAGAACATCCCCATCCGTACCGAGGAGGGGCGCAAGATCCGCCAGGCGTTCGTCGCCCGCGAAGGGTATCGCATCGTCGCCGCCGACTATTCGCAGATCGAGCTGCGCATCATGGCGCACCTCTCCAACGACAAGGGCCTGCTCGACGCCTTTGCCAACGATCTCGACATCCACGCTGCCACCGCCGCGGAGGTGTTCGGCGTCTCGCTCGAAAAAGTCACCACCGATCAGCGCCGCAGCGCCAAGGCGATCAACTTCGGCCTGATCTACGGCATGAGCGCCTGGGGGCTGGGCAAACAGCTGCACATCGAGCGCAATCAGGCGCAGACCTACATCGACCGCTATTTCGACCGCTACCCGGGTGTCGCCAGGTTCATGGACGATACCCGCGCCCAGGCCGGCGAGGATGGCTTCGTCGAGACCGTCTTCGGTCGGCGCCTCTACCTGCCGGAGATCAAGGCGCAGAACCACGCCCGCCGGCAGGCCGCCGAGCGCACCGCGATCAACGCGCCGATGCAGGGCACCGCCGCCGACATCATCAAGCTCGCCATGATCGACGTGCACCACTGGCTGAACCCCGCCGACGGCGAGGCGGCGTTCGACGCCTGGATGGTGATGCAGGTCCACGACGAACTGGTCTTCGAAGTGAAGGAGAGCCAGGTCGAGGCGTTCATTCCCGCGATTCGTCAGCGCATGGAGAACGCCGCCGCGCTCGACGTGCCTCTCATCGTCGAGGCCGAAAGCGGCAGCAATTGGGACGAAGCGCACTAATCGTCCCGAGGGCATCAAGCCTACCGATCGCATCGATAGCCCGGCATGGGTCGGACTATCGGCGTGACTGACTTACACTGACGTCAACCGATGACCGTCATCGAACTTTCGTCATCTCTAGCCCCGCCGTGCGGCCAGTCATCGCCAGCGGCGGCTTTATCGGCAAGGAGCACCAGCAATGGCCCAGCAGCAAATCGGCGTCGTCGGCATGGCCGTCATGGGGCGCAATCTCGCGCTCAACATCGAAAGCCGCGACTATACCGTGTCGATCTTCAACCGCTCGTCGGAGAAGACCGACGAGGTGATGGCGGAGAATCCGGAGAGCAAGCTCGTGCCGTTCTACAGCGTGGAGGAGTTCGTCGCCTCGCTGGAAACGCCGCGGCGCATTCTGCTGATGGTCAAGGCCGGTGATGCCACCGACAAGACCATCGCCTCGCTCAAGCCGCATCTGGACAAGGGCGACATCCTCATCGACGGCGGCAACACCCCGTTCGAGGACACCATCCGCCGCAACAAGGAGCTTTCCGAAGAGGGCTTCAACTTCATCGGCACCGGCGTGTCCGGTGGCGAGGAGGGCGCGCTGAAGGGGCCGTCGATCATGCCCGGCGGCCAGAAGGAGGCGTATGACATGGTCGCGCCGATCCTCGAGAAGATCGCCGCCCGCGCCGACGACGGCGAGCCCTGCGTCGCCTACGTCGGCCCCGACGGTGCCGGCCACTACGTCAAGATGGTCCACAACGGCATCGAATACGGCGACATGCAGCTGATCAGCGAGGCCTATTCGATCCTCAAGGGCTCGCTCGGCCTGTCGAATGCCGAGCTGGCGGAGGTCTTCGGCGAGTGGAATCAGGGCGAGCTCGACAGCTACCTGATCGACATCACCGCCCGGATCTTCACCAAGAAGGACGATCGCAGCGACAACGATGTCGTCGATATCATCCTCGATTCCGCCGGCCAGAAGGGCACCGGCAAGTGGACCAGCAAGAGCGCGCTGGATCTCGGCGTGCCGCTGCCGCTGATCACCGAGTCCGTCTTCGCACGCTTCATCTCGTCACTCAAGGACGAGCGTGTCGAAGCCGCCAAGGTACTCAAGGGCCCGGCGGAGACGCCGCTGGCAGGGGATCGCGGCGAGTTCATCGAGAAGGTGCGCAAGGCGCTGTTCTTCAGCAAGATCGCCTCCTACGCCCAGGGCTTCGCCCAGATGCGCGCCGCCTCCGACCACTTCGGCTGGGGGCTCGACTACGGCGAGGTGGCCAAGCTCTTCCGCGCCGGCTGCATCATCCGCGCGCGTTTCCTGCAGGAGATCACCGACGCCTATCAGGAGAATCCCGAGCTCAAGAACCTGCTGATGGCACCGCACTTCAGCGAGATCGCCGCCAACTATCAGCAGGCGCTGCGCGACGTGATCGCCCACGCGGTCCAGAACGGCATTCCGGTGCCGACGTTCTCTTCGGCGATCGCCTACTACGACAGCTACCGCAGCGAGACGCTTCCCGCCAACCTGATCCAGGCTCAGCGTGACTTCTTCGGCGCCCACACCTACAAGCGTGTCGACCAGGAGGGCACCTTCCACACCGAATGGCTCGAAGACTGAGTCGCGCCGGCCGCGAGCGGCTTTCCAGGCCAAGGTTCGCCTCGGCTAAGCGGCTTGCCCGGCCGCGCGCGCGGCAAGGCCGCGTGCGATACAAAGGCCGCTGGTGATGAAAGGATCGCTGGTGATGAAAAGATCGCCCGCCCCGGCGCTGCCGGGGCGGGCGTTTTCGTGGGTGGCACTGTCGGTGCGCCGTTCAGAAACCGCTTTCACGGATGACTATCGCCGCCAGCCAGGTGCCGAGCTGGCTCACAAGGCTCTCGCGCTCGGCATCGACATGCAGACTGCCGCGCGCCTGTCGCGACTCGTGCCAGGGGGAATCCAGGCGCACCTTCACCGCGAACAGCGGCTGTTCCAGATGCAGCGCGTCCGGGTTGCCGCCAGCGCTGTCCGATAGCGTCAGCGGCCCGCCATGACGATTCGCCAGCATGGGCTGCTCCAGCCGGATGCTGCGGGTCGGTGCGATATCGATAATCTCGCCCTCGAGAGGGGTCGTCTGGCCCTCGACGAAGAAACGGGCCGGACTGCCGAGCGAGAGGCGATGAATCTCGTCCTGATCGATATACGCCTCGACGATCCAGTGCGTCGGATCCAGCAGCACGCCGAGAGGCGCTTGCGAATTCACCCACTGTCCCTGGGCCAGCTCCGTGGTGAGGCGTTGCCATCGTCCGGCGAAAGGGGCGGAAAGTGTGAGCCGAGTGATCTCCTGCTGCGCCGCCTCGGCGTTACGGGTTCCCAGCGTCCGCCTGGCCCGCGTGGCGCTATCGATGGCGAGACGCTGTGGATTGTCGAGCAGCCCGGCAAGCTCGGCATCGAGCGTGAGCAGATGCGCCTGCTGCGCCGCCAGGTCGCGCTGGATATCCGGCTGTGTCATCTGAATCAGCGGCGCCGAGCGGCTGACCGGGCCGTCGGGGGCGCGCTGCTCCAGGCGAGCCGGAAAGGGCGCGTAGAAGGTGATTTCCCGCTCCGCACGGATCATCCCGGGTCCGCTCACGCTGGTTCGCCAGGGCGTGCAGGCCAGCACGATCAGGGTCAGCGTCACCAGTCCCCACCCCAGACGATATCGGCGGGAAACGGCCTGGCGGCGAGACCACCAGTGCGAGAGTTCACGCGTGATCGGCAGGATGATGAACCATGCAACCTCGACGCAGAAAAGCACGATGCCCAGCGCCTTGAAGAACAGAAGATAGACCGCGATGGCGATACCGAGAAACAGAACGAGCCGATAGAGCCAGGTCAGAAAGGCAAAGCTCACCAGCGCTGCACGTCGGCGACGGGAAAACGCCTCGGGCCAGCTTTCGTCCAGACCGAGAAGACGTCGCCGTAGCCAGGTGCGGGCCTGGCCGCCGGCACGTTCGTGGAGATTGGGGAAGTCGAGCAGATCGGTGAGGATGAAATAGCCGTCGAAGCGCATGAACGGGCTGGCGTTGAGGGCCAGCGAGAGTATCCAGCTGGTGGTGGCCAGGTAGAGTAGTGCGCTGTTGATGGCGCCCGGCGCCGTGATGACCCAGCCGAGCGTCGCCAGTCCTGCCAGCCCCAACTCGGTCAGAATCCCGGCCGACGAGATCGCCAGACGCTGACGGCTTTCCTTTAGCCGCCAGCTTTCGCCGGTGTCGGTGTACAGCATCGGCCACAGCACGATGAATGCCACGCCCATGTGGGCCACCTTGACCCCCAGGCGGGTTGCCACCAGCGCGTGCCCGAGCTCGTGCAGAGACTTTGCGATGACCAGCGCGCAGGCAAAGCTGACCAGCCCCGAGAAGGAGAACGCCTCCACCACCGAATGGGTAAACCGATCCCAGCGCTGTAGCACCATCAGCAAGCCGGCGAGTGACAGCGCCAGCACCAGCGCCACGCAGGTGCGGGTAAACAGCCACGGCGTGAAGCGAGCGAGGCGCTGCAGCCCGCGCTGCGGACGGACCAATGGTAGGCGGAAGAAGAGATAGTGGTGCAGCCACCACGTCGGGCTGGCCCGGGGGGAGCCGCGTTCGGCATGGGCGATCAGCTCGTCGATCCGTTTGCGGTCGGGCCGCAGTAGCTGATGGCGGGCCAGGAACTCCAGCAGCTCGATCACCTGCTCGACATCGGGGGAAAGCGCCGTTTGCGCGGTGATCTGCGCGCAGATTTTCTCGGGGGACTCGCCCCAGCGCAGCAGGCATTCGAACTCCAGCCAACCGATGCGATAGAAGCGATTGACGACAGGGTCCTCGATCGACCAGATCGGCTCGCCGGTGCGGTCCTGCCCGGCGTCGACCAGCTGCAGGTCATCGCGCAGCGGCGGCACGCGGTTGTGTCGCCGTGGGTCGAGATCTGCGGACGCCGCAGCGGTAGAGGCATCGGACGGCACGCCGCCGGGCGGCGTTGGCGTCCAGACTGTCATGCCGGCGCTCACCAGCCCGTCCAGGCGCGCAGGGCCGACAGCGGACGTCGTATCAGGTAATAGCCGAGACTGACATCCTCGCCGTAAACCTTGGCCGTGCCGTGCAGGCCCAGCCTGGCCTGTTTGGCCCCCTCGGCTATGGAGCCCAGCAGACGATAGGCGGCAATGCCGTTGTCGTCCGGCCTGGCCTGATAGCTTGTCTCCTCGATGACACCGTGGAGGGGCGACAGCGGATAGGCCGTGAGAAACAGTGTCACCTCGGCACCGGGCTCGAGGGCAATGGCGTCGGCAACGGCCAGCTGAAGCTCCATCTGCGGCCGGGCGGGATCGGCCAGTCGCAGGATACGTTCGCCGGTCGTGACCGGGCGCCCCTGCCACTCGTCGACACTCCGGTAGACGGCGACGCCATCGCGGGGAGCGCGCACGAGCGTTCGCGCCAGCTCGGCCTTGACCGCGTCGAGCTCCGCCTGACGCTGATCACGTTGGCCGCGCAGGCGCGTCATCTCGGCCAGGCTGGTGCGATCGTCGAAGGCCAGACTGCCGGCGGCATCGAGTTCGGCTTCGGCGACCTTGAGCTGCTGTTCGAGGACCGCTGCCTGGCTCTCGAGGCGTGTCGTATCCAGGCGCAGCAGTGGGGTGCCCGCCGTCACCGCCTGGTTGGGTCGGACCAGCATCGCCGCCACGATGCCGTCCAGCGGGCTGGTCACCACCACGGCCTCGCGGGAGATGATCTGCGCGGGCGCCAGTGCCGACTGACGGATCGGCAGGAACATCGCCAACCCCAGCAGGCCGACGATCAGCCAGCCCATACGCCTGCGTGAAGGCTTTCTCCCGTGGCGACGCGGTGCCAGCGCCTGCCAGCAATAGGCCCAGGTGAATGCGAGCCCGGTCATCTGCGCTTGAATGGCCTGCGGCGGCGGCTGATCGAGCAGAAAGAGTGCGATTGCGCGACGTTCGCCGCGCGAGTCGTGAAGCGGCACGCACCAGACGACGCCGGGCCACCACTGCTGCCACCCCTGCGCGATGTCATCCGGTGGCGTGGTCTGGTGGCGGGTGAGGACGCGTGGCGTGCTCTCCTCGAGAGTCTGATCCAGCCAGCGCGTGACCGTCTTCAGCCAGTTGAGATAGGGCGTCTGTTCCTGCGGTGTCGCCAACCCGGAGACACACAGCACGGTCGACGACGCGCCGTTGGGGACAAGTACCAGCGCCTGCCGAAAGCGCAGCAGCGGATAGGGATCATTGGCAATCGAGAATCCCAGACCCGCCAGCGTCGACGCGGCCATCGCGCGATCGCGCAGTTCGGTGACCGCGGCGATGAGCGAGGGCGGGGTCGGTGCCTCACTGGCGCTCATCGGCTACTCGGACGACCGGGTGGCGATACCGGCCGCGGTGGCGTCATCGGCGTGATGCGCCGTGGACGACCGATCCGCCGACGTATCGTCGGCGTCGTTGAGCGACGCACGCCCGGTCATGCCGGCCATGAGCTCGGCGTGGGGCGAGTCAAGCGTGGCTTCCAGCTCGACGGTCTGGGCGACCGCATCAATACGCGCGCTGATCGCGCTCAGCGTCGCCGGATAGCGTTTGCCCGTTTCGTTGACGCGCACCGACAGCGCCTGGCCGGTCGCCAGCCGTGGCAGCAGCTCGGAGGGCGCGCTCAGCCTGAGCTTCAACGCCCCGTCGCCGATCAGGTCGACCAGCGCCGTGCCCGGCCCGAGGGTCTGGAAGGGTTTGACGTGCACCTTGGCGATGCGCCCCGTAAAGGGGGCTACCAGCGTGCAGCGATCACGCTGGGCGGCGGCGAGGCTCAGCGAGCTCTCCGCCTTGTCGACCTCGGCGGCGGCCAGGGCCACCTCCAGATCGCCGACGGCGTCGAGTGCTCGCAGATTGCGCTTGGCGTCGGCATTGAGCCTCGCCACCGCGCGTTCAGTACTGGCGACGTTGACTCTGGCCTGCTCGACTCGGCAGTCGAAGCGTGCCAACACGTCGCCTTCGGCAACGGCGTCCCCCAGCGAGACGGGCAGCGTTTCCAGAGTGCCCTCCATTCGACTCGAGAGGGTCGCCTCGAGCTGGGGGGTGAGCAGCGCTCTCAAGCGATACTCGGAGAGGGCGTCTTGGCGAAGGGGTTCCTGACCCTGTGCGACAGCACCGCTCAGCAGCAGAGTGGCGAAGGCGCCTGACCACAGGGCGCGCGGCGTCGCGATTCGATCAGAAGGCATCGGCCGGCTCCCGTAGCGGCTCGGGGCGAGACCGGCGAGTCGACGAGGGCGTCTGGAACGGCGCCCCGGCCTGGGGAGCCCGATCGAGTTCGGAGGGTCGCCGGACCGGCGGCGGCAGCGTCAGCGCGGCTTCGTTCTGGTGCATGGTCATCATCTGCTCGATCTCCAGGGCCAGCGCGTCGATGTCGTACTGTTCGACGGTCGCGGGCAGCACGTCGAGCCCGATGGAGTTGAACAGCCTCCCCCAGGCGGCCTGGGCGCGGGAGTAGGCGGCTTCTCGCTGATACTCGGAGAGCAGGTAGCGGCTTTCGGCACGAATCACCTCGAGTTCGGAGCCGATCGCGCTGGTCGCCGCGGCCCTCGCATACGCGAGCAGGTCCTGATCGACGGTCAGGCTCTGGTCGGCATAGTCCAGCTCCTCCTGTGCCAGGTGGTAGCGCAGGGCGCCGACACGCACCTGGGTCAACACCGCCATCGACAGCGCGGTGCGGCGCAGATCGTCGACGGCTGCCTGTGTCGTCTGGGCGCGATTGAGATCGGGATACTGCAGCAGTCTCAGCAGATTGAGAGAGACATTGACCCCGCTCTGTGCCCAGTCGTTGTTGTAGAGATAGTCATTGGAGTCGTACTCGACACCGGCACTCAGCGTGATGTTCGGCCAGAGGCGCGCCTTGGCGGCTTCCAGGTCGAGTTCGTTGACGCGCTTGCGATACCACTCTTCCATGATCTCCGGACGGTGCTGCAGCGCCAGCATTTCCAGGTATTCGACATCGACCACCGTCGGTGGCAGATCGTGGTGCGGCTCGTCGGCCAGCGTCATCCGGGTGCCGGGCGGTAGCGACATCAAGGCCGCCAGTTCGGTCTGCGCAAGCTCCAGGTCCTGTCGACGCGCGGTCAGCAGCGTGGTGGAGTCGAGCAGCGCGCGCTGGTAGGCGAGTACCTCCTGGCGCGGCAGCAGGCCCTGTCGCTGAGCCTGGCGAGCGGCATCGAGCGCGATCTCGGTACGCGCCAGCAGCGTGTTCAACTGCGGGATCAATCGCTGTGCTGCCAACGCTCGCCAGTAGGCGTTCCGCACGTCTCTGAGCACGTTCTGCGCCACCTTGCGGCGGCGCTCCTCCGCCATCAGTCGCTGATCGGCCCTCTGCTGGTTCTCGTAGTAGGCCAGCCCGAAGTCCAGCAGGCTCCAGCTCAGGCCGAGACCGGCGGTGGTTCGATAACGCTCTTCCGAAGTCGAGGCTCGCAGGCTCTCTTCGCCGTCCTCGATCCCGATGGACGTGCCGCCGGCGTCATTGCTGCGGTCGCGGTAACCCGCATCGGCCACCAGCTGTGGCAGCAACGCGTGACGGGAGACATCCTGAAGGTTCGATGCCAGCGCGCGCTCCATCAGCTTCAGTCGGTAGTCGAGGTTGTACTTCAGGGCGCGGGCGGCGGCTTGATAGAAGGTGATTGGCTGACGGATCGGTTCCTGGTTTCGATACATCTGCGCCTGATCGGCGATCGCTCGCTGGCGAACCTCCGCTTCGCTATAGGGGCGAGATTCCAGGCTGGAGCAGGCACTCAACGCCAGGGTGGCGGCTAGCGTCGCGGTGACAACCGTCAGGTGCGATCGAGTCATGCGTTGTCCTTTTGCCGTGATTCGAAAGCGGACGCCATCGCGAGAGAAGCGTGGCGCTGATGCGCGGCCATGAGCTGCTGGCGGAAGCTGCTGGCGACCGTGACAGCCGCCTGCCTCTTCGAGTCGGGGAGTGAAGCGTCGATGGTGTCCAGGGCGGCATCGCGGCGCGTCGTGCCGTCATCGTCTGCGGAGGCATCGCCGCCGGAGGTGTCGTCACTGCCAGTGGCGTCGTCGGTGCCAGAGGCGCCGTCGTCACCGAAATCGTCGTCATCGTCTGGCGGCTCACCGCCGCTGACTTCACCCGTGGAGAGCCCGAGTCGAGTGGCGGCGAACAGCGAAGGGTCCGGCAACAGCCCGTCGGCGGTCAGGTCGGTACGACCGTGGCGACCCAGCAGCAGCAGGCGATCCTGCTCGACGAAGCTTCGACTGAGCTCGAGGCTTTCGCCGATGAACTGGCCGGGCACTGCCTGCAGACGCTCCCGCAGCGAGAGCGTGCGAATCTCCACCGAGCTCACCAGCCAAGGCTGCGTACCGTCGGAGATCTGCAGATAGCCCGCACTCTCGACACTGCTCTGCTCGACGACCGGCGTCACGAAGACGGCAGGATCGACCGCCGAGAGCTGGCTGCCGAGGTCGGGCGGCGGTGGCGGGATGCTGGCGTAGGGGCCTGCCCCCTCCTCGACGAGGGGGAGATAGGGCGCCGAGATCTCCAGCGCGATACTGAGATTCGCCGAGGCGATGGCGCCCGCCGTATCGGCGATCCGGTAGACGAAAATATCGGTCAGGATTGGTCCGCGGCCGGCTGCCCTAAGCACCTCGGTGTTGGAAAGATCGATGGCGTATTCGTAGCGGCCGTCGGCCGTCAGGGTCAGCATGCCGTACTGGCCCGGCAGGGTGTCGCCGGGCGGGCGGGCGCTATCGCTGTCCGCCGCGCGCACGTCGATGACACGCACGCGGTCGTTGGCATCCACGTCGCTGTCATTGGGTAAGACGTTGCCGATCGCCTGCGGTGACGGCGTCTGGTCCGTGGCCAGATTGCTGTCATCGACGGCCATGGGCGCGTCGTCGGCGCCCTGGATGACGACTGTCAGGCGGGCGCTATCGGTTTCCCCGGCACGATCCCGCATCACATAGTCGAAGCGTTCGGTGAGCGTCTCGCCGGCCGTTCGCAACGCCTGAACCTCGGCATTGGTGTTGTCGACCACGTAGTCGTAGCGGCCATCGGGGGTTAGCGTCAGCGTGCCGTAGCGGCCGCGTAGCGCCTCACCGGCCCGGACGGCCGTCGAGCTCTCGGCCAGGGCGACGCTGGCGATCGTCCGCGTCTCGCCGTAGACCGTACCGTCCACGTCGGTGTCATTGGTGAGAACGTTGCCGGTCGGGTCCAGGCCGGACGTGGCGTTGGTGACACCGCCGGCTTCCACGGCGATCGCCACGTCGTCACTCGCCTCCGGGCTATCGTTGCGACCCTCCAGCGTGAGGATCAGCTCGGCGCTGGCCGTCGCGCCCCAGCGGTCGTTGAGGGTGTAGGTGAAGACGTCGGTCAGCGTCTGGCCGCGTTGTCGCAGCGCCTGAACGTCGGGAGCGTCATCGTCGATGTCGTAGCGATAGCTGCCGTCTTCGTTCATCAGCAGGCGGCCGTACTGTCCGTCGAGTCCACCACCGAGCGAGCCGTCTTCACCGCTATCGTCAGCGCCGCCGGTACGGATCGCGATAACCCGGAGATTGGGCCCCAGCGCCCCCGGGAAGCCGATGTCGTCCGGGTCGCTGTCGTTATCCATCACGTTGCCGGTCGCCGGGCGGCCAGGGATGACATTGTCGCGGCCACCCGCCTCGATGGCCGTGGCGCCATCGTCACTGGCCACAGGGGCGTCGTTGCGCCCGCGAATGGTGATCGTCAGCAGGGCCGCATCGGTCAGGTTGCCGCGATCCCGGGCAGTGTAGGTGAAGTCGTCGGCCACGAAGTCGATCGGGCCGAGCGCGGTGATCGCCGCGTCGTCGACCACGTAGGTATAGCGGCCGTCGGCGGCGACCGTCAGCGTGCCATAGGTGCCGACGACCTCGACCCGGCCTGCCGCCAGATTGGAGACGACCGCGCCGTCTGCGTAGGCGCCGGCGCGTACACCATCCACCACCAGGGTGTCACCGTTATCGTCGTCGCGGTCGTTGTCGAGCAGGTTGCCGGAAGGATCGCGACCGGGGGTCGGGTTGATCGGCGTATCCGCCACCGCCAGCGCGCTGTCATCGGAAGCGATAGGGGCGTCCCAGGCGCCCTCGATCGTCAGCGTGAGCTGCGCGGTATCGCGAGCGCCGGCGGTGTCGGCCATCTGATAGGTGAAGGCTTCGCTCAGCGACTCACCCGGTGCCAGCGCCTGCACGGCGGCAAGATCGTTGTCGATGCGATAGGTGAAACTGCCATTGGCGCTTAGGGTCAGTGCCCCGTAGTCGCCCTGAACGACCCGTGTGCCGGCGAGCGTGACGAAGCCGCTGCCGTCGCCTTCTGCCCCGGTGCGCACGCCGACGACCCGGCGTGTGTCGCCAGCGTCGACGTCGCGGTCGGTGTCCAGCACGTTGCCGCTGCCATTCTGGCCTGCGTCGGTGTTGTTGGTGCCGCCGGCTTCGAGCGCCGTGGCGCTGTCGTCGGTGGCGACCGGGGCGTCGTTACGCCCCTCGATGGTGATCGTCAGGGTGGCGCCGCTGGCACTACCGAGCGTGTCAATGGCGGTGTAGGTGAAGACGTCCGTCAGCGTGTCGGAGGACGTTCGCAGTGCCTGCACGGCCGAGTCGTCATCATCGACGACATAGGTAAAGTCACCGTCGGCGCCAAGGGTCAGCGTACCGTGGAGACCGACCAGGGTGTCGCCAGGGTTGGCTTGGGCCTCCGTATCATCAGCACCCTGAGCAAAGCCACTGATCGCCAGTGGCTGGCCGTCGACGTCTCGATCGTCGTCGAGCACGTTCCCTGTGGCCTCCCGACCCGGTCTGGCGTTATCGGCACCGCCCGCTTCGATGGCGGTGGCGCTGTCGTCGCCGGTCGTGGGCGGGTCGTTGGCCCCGGTTACCGTCACCTCGAGCTGCGCCAGGTCCGGATTGCCGGCACTATCGACGACGCGATAGGTGAACGTCTCGCTGAGCGTTTCGCCGGCCGCCAGCCGCTGAACGGCGGGATCACTGCCGTTGACGTCGTAGCGATAGCTGCCGTCGGCCCCGAGCGACAGCGTGCCGTAGCGCCCGGCGATCACGGTGGCATCGCTTGCGATGCGGGAGCCGGGGGCGACGTCGACCAGGCTGCCGCCGTCGGTTTCGCTGCCGCTGCGAATGCCCGTCACGCTGAGTGCGGTGTTGGGGCGATCGATGGCGTCGACATCGCTGTCGACGCCGTTACCGTCATCGTCAGTGATCACGTTGCCGGTGCCGGCTTGCCCGGGCGTGGCGGCATCCGTGGATGGCGCCTGAGCCGAGGTCTCGTTGTCGGTCGCCACGGGGGTGTCCTGCTTGCCTTCGATCGTCATCACCAGATTGGCGACGCCGCGCAACCCGCCAACGTCCGTGACGCGATAGCTGAAGGTTTCCGACAGTGAATCGCCCGCGCCCAGACGCTGCACATCGGTATTGTCATCGTCGATCTGATAGCGATAGCTGCCGTCGGCTCCGATCGTCAGCGTGCCGTAGTCACCGGCGATCACGGCGCCGCTGGCGCTGTCGGTGTCGTCATCCACCGTGTCGAAGGCACCCGACGTATCGGCATTACCCAGACGAATGCCGCTGACGTTTCGGGTTTCGCCGGCTTGATCCACATCGGTGTCGTTGTCGAGCGCGTTGCCGGTGGCGTCCCGCCCGCCGGCGACGTTATCGACACCGCCGGCTTCCACGGCGGTGCCGTTATCGTCCACGCCGAGCGGGGTGTCGTTGGCCCCCGTGATCGTGACCGTGATGGTGGCGGTCGATGTGAGGCCGCCTTCATCGGTGATTTCGTAGGCGAAGGTCTCCTGTAGCGTGTCGGATGCCGTTCTCAGCGCCTGAACGTCGGCGTTATCGTTATCGACGCGGTACTGCGCGAAGCCATCGCTGCCGATCACCAGCGTGCCGTAACTGCCGCTGACGTCGAGCGGTATTGCCGGGTTGGCGTCGACGAGCTCGAGACGGCCGGCGTCGATGCCCGCCTGGCTGACGCGCAGCGTGTCACCATTGGTGGCGATATCGACATCAGCGTCGTTATTCAGGACAAACCCATTGGGGTTGACCCCAGGGATATTGTTGCCGGTGCCGCCGGCCTCGACGGCGATGGCGTTATCGTCGTTGGCCACGGGTGCATCGTTGACCGCATTGAGGGTGAGGGTGAGCGTGTCGATATCGACCCGATCGTCCTCCGGCGACTCGCCGGGAATTCCGTTTCCCTCGCGGCGATCGGGGTTGTCGCCGAAGTTGCCGTGGTCATGGGTAGTGATAGTGAGTGTATCGCTGCCATTGACGTTGGCATCGCCGAGGTAGCTGAGGCTGGCGAGCGCCGTATTGATCTCGTCGAGGGTGCCGCTGAGCGTGACGGTGTTGCTGTTGTTACCCGATATCTGCGATCCGCCAGCGTTGGCGATGGCCAGCGTGCCCTGGGTGACGTTCAGTATGACTTCCAGATCATTGGCGCCGATCTGATCGACGTCATCCCGTGCATCCGGGTCGCTGATCGAGAGCCCGTCGATGGCGATGGGCGTGTCCTCGTCGCCGCTGGGCGCGTCGGCCGGCAGATTATTGACCGGGGCGTCATTGAGTTCGACATAACCGATATCCGCGTCGTCGGTGTCACCGTCCGTCAGGCTGATCTCGATGGACGAGAGGCTGCCATCACCGTAGTTGCCGCCGTCGCTATCGGTTCGGGCGCGCACGTCGCCGGCCGAGGTGGTCGGACCGGTATCGGTGAATGTCTCGGCGCTGGTGATGCGGTAAAGGCCAGTGGGGAGTACGCCGAACTGATACTGGCCGAGCGTGTCGGTGGTGGCGGTGAAGCTTTCGTCGTCAGATTGGGCGGCGTCAGCGTTGGCGAAAATGCCATCGTTGCCGGCCCAGGTCAGGGTGACCGTGCGGCCCGCGAATCCGGCTTCGTCACCATCCTGAATGCCATTGGCGTTTTGGGTATCGTTCCACAGCGTGCCCGAGATCACGCCCAGGCCGGCGCCGCTGGTCAGGATGTAGTCGTTGGGGCTTCCGCCGCTGCCATCATCGCCATTGCGCTCACCCTCTTCGGCCCCGTCGGTCGTGCCCACGTCGGTGCCGCCGAAGCTTTGAAAATCCTCCGGCAGACTCGACCAGGTCAAGGTGGCCTGCGAGTCGTCCGGGCTGATCACGCTGTCGTTGGGGACATCGACGCTGTAGGTCAGCGTGACCGAAGTGTCGGGGTCTAGCTGTTCAAAGCCGATCGAGACCGACTCACTGTTGGGGTCGACACTCGAATCCGTGATCAGGATGACGCCCTCCGGCAGCGAGTTAGCCGCGTAGGACTGGCCATCGATGATCACACTGTCGACGCGGTAATTGGCGCCGTCCGCAAAGCTATCGCTGAAGACGACGTCATAGGCCGGCGCGCTGCCATTCTGCGTGAAGCTGACATCGACGGTGGCGCTACCCATGACCGCCCCGGCATTGGGATCGAACGCGATGACACGCTTGTCTAGACCGTCGAAACCCGGCTCGACCAGGCGTTCCCTGAGCGTCTGGCTCGAGGTCGTGGCGCCATCGCGACTTTCGGTGACGGTCAGCGCGAGTGTCTGACCGGCGATATTGCCGGCGACGTTCGCGACGCGGACGTTGAACTCCAGCGACAGACCTTCCTTGTCGGCGTCGCTGTCGGTGTTGCTCAGCCTGCCGAGATCGACGGTCAGGATGCGTCCGTCAGCCGAGATCGTGTAGCGATCCGCATTCAGTACACCGGTCGGGCCGTTACCGAGATCCTCGGGGATATTGCCGGCTTCGACAGAGCGCTCGTTGCCATCGATGCTATTCGCACCGGTCTCCCGGTCGCTGCTCAATCCGCCCTGGTTGGCGATAAAGGCGATCAAAATCTGGTTGGCGGCTTCCGGGGGGATCGTCAGCCCTTCGTCGACCTGAATCGTCAGCTGGTAATTATCGATGTCGCCTTCCGGAATGAGGGCGACGACGCGATAGCGAATGATTTCGCCGACGGCGACATCCTCGCTCGGCCCGCTGGTGGGGTCGGCTGCCGCCGTATCGTCGAGCCCGCCCACGCGAGACAGCCGCAGCGCCTGAGCGACCGGGATCTCCAGCGTGGCGCTGCGCTGGTAGTCGTTGAGCACGCCACTATCCGACGCGCCATCCGCGCCGGTGCGCTCGCCCTCATCATTGGCCGGACTGCTCGAGCCGTCATCCAGACTCGTCCAGCGGACCTCGGCATTGCTGGTCAGGCGAGGGATGTCGGCGGCGCTGCTGCCGACGGTCGCCGTCAGGGTGATGACGATACGCTCGCCATCCGCCAGATCGATATCGGCACCGTCGACGGATTGCAGCGCGCCATCGACGATCTCGAAATCACCGGCCCCCGTGCCGGTAACGCTCGCGATATCGGTGCCATTCAACGCCGCCGGCAGCTCGCTATTCAGGGTCAGGCCGAAGGCATCGACGCCGGACGTGTTGCTCAGGGTGACCGTAAAGGTGACGGCATCGCCTTCATCCACGCCAACGCCAAGCTCGGCCGTGGACGGTACGACCAGCGTCTGTTCGATAGCGACGGCGGGCTCGACCAGTGTGGTGGTCACGGGGTTGCCGCTCAGGGAGAGTTGCCGCTCCACCGCGTCGTCGTTGCCGCTGTCGCCATCGATGTCGGTGTAACGCAGGGCGGCGCTCTGGACATGCGTGGTGCCGGCCTGGTTGCCGAGGGTGTTGGTGGCGACCAGGCGGAGGCGAATGACGAATTGGTTGTTGTCGGTGACGTTATCGTCGTCGGCTCGGCTCACGTCGAAAGCGAGGCGTCCATCGCCGGCATTGAACGTCCCGGCTGTCAGCGCCCCGGCGAAGTCGTTGGCGATGGCGCCGCTGCCTGCCGCCGTGGTGATGAGTTCGTAGCCGGTGCCGCCATTGAAGCTGGCGTCCAGCGTCAGTCCCACGGGTATCAGATCGTCGACGCTGAGACGCTGCGTCGTGCCTTCCGGCAGCGTGACCACGATGTCATAGGTCATGGTCTCGCCTACGACCAGCGCCGCACCGGTGGTGTGCGCTTCGCTGGAGTCGTCGTCGCTCAGGCCGCCATCGGCGAAGTCGATCCGAATTTCCGGCGCTGCCACCTGCTGATTGGCGTCATCCGTCAGATCGATGGGCGTGAAGTCACTGCCGTTATCGACGCTGGCGTAGCGGTTGAGTGTGGCCGTGGTGCCGAGCGTCCGGCTGGCAGCCACGGCGCTGGCAACCTGCACGTCGTAGGCGATAACGATCAGGTTGTTGCCGTTATTGTCATTGGCGGTGCCCGGGCGGCCGCCCCGCAGCGTGGCAAGGCCGTCGGCATCCAGCAGCGTGATGGTATTGCCGTCGACTTCGTAATCGGTGCCTTCGGTCAGCTCGGTGGTACCGTCGCCGAGGGTCAGCGTGAGATTGGCGAGCGCCAGACTACCGTTGGTGAAGGCCAGATCCGCCGGCAGGCTTATCGAGGTCGATACGTCGAAGGCGCCGCCGCCACCGGTATTCTCCAGCACGGTGACCAGCCGCAGGCTGTCGCCGGCGTCGATGCCTGCCACGTCGCCGGCGGCGACCGAGGGATCCGTCAGGGTGCCGGTGAATGGCACCCCGGCCGTGAGCGGCGCATTCCAGTTGACACTGCCGCCCGCGCCTGCGCCCGTGAGGGTGCCCTGGGTCGTGCTGACGACGCCATGGGTGATCGAGACCACAGGCTCGACGACCGACTGCACCTGGACCACGGCCTGGGAGGTCAGCACGTCCTTGTCGAGCGTCGTGGTCTGACGAGACTGCGCGAGGATGTCCAGCGAACGGTTGTCGGCGAACGGCTGGTCACCGACCGTCAGGGTGAAGCTCACCGCGATCGTGCTGCCGCCGAGATCATCGGTGGCGTAGTCCGCAAAGGAGAACACCACGGCGTTGCCCGAACGACTCTCGACACGGTCGACGGCTCCGGGATGCGTGTTATCGGCGGCAAGCTGCCAGCTGCCGGGGCCAGTGCCTTCGGCCCAATCGATGCCGGACACGTCGAGCAGCGGCAGGGGCAGATAGGCGGTCAGCTCCAGATTCTCGTGATCGCCGGTCACCAGGTCATAGCGCAGGGTGAAGGTGACGTCGTCGCCCGGCACGAGTTCGGGTTCGCCGCTGGTGATGCCGATATCCACCCTACCGGTGGGGATCTCGAGTTGGGTAGCCGAATCGTCCGACTGATTGTCGCCGGTGAGGTTGTTGGGATCGATCAGGATCGAACCCTCGACCCGTGCCTCGTTGCCCAGGCGATCGCCCTCATTGATCTCGGGGTGGGTCTCCTCGGTGACGTAACGCTGGCTGATCAGCGCGCTGTAGACGATGACAGCGGAAGTCGCGGTGCCCTCAATGGTGTTGTCGAAGGCGGCGTCGCCTACCAGCCCGCTCTCCAGTCCCCCTTGGTCGAGAGAGGCCTGCATCATCGACGCGGCGATATCGAACACCAGGGTCGTGGTGCCGTCGTCATTGGTCGTCTGGTTATAAATCAGATCGACATCAACGCTATCCGCGCCGACGAAGGTCACACGCATCGAAGGAGGTGCGTCCGTCGTATCCAGCACCTGACCGTTGCCCAGCGTGTCGGTCACGCTGAACTGCCCGTCATTCTGTGTATCGCTACCGAAGGCGAAGTAATCGGAGAGCGCCACGTCGAGTCGATACGCCAGCGTATCGCCTGGGGTCAATCCGCGGCTCCCGGTATCGAGGGCAATCGTGGCGCTCTTCGCCAGGGTGATCGACTTGGCAGCGAAGGCGATCGTGTCACCGACACCCTCGAAGGCGATCTGATTGCCGTTATCGGGATCCTGATCGCGGGGGTCGTTCGGCGTCCATGCCCCTGAGCCCGTCGGCGCGTCGAAGGTGATCGTCACGTCGTCACCGGTGGTGGGGTTCAGCACCGGATTGCCGTTGGCGTCGCTCTCCGGCACGTAGAAGTCGACGCGGCTGGCGGCTTCTGCCTGCAGCGTGTCGTAACGGACCTCATAGGCCGTGAGGAAGACATCGTCCCTGGCGATCAGCGCATCGATCGCGGTCTGCTCGGTAACCACGCGTCCACTGGCCAGGGTAATGGCGCTCAGCGTGCCGGCGCCGGGGTCGATGGCGATTACCTGAACGTTGGTCGGTATCGGCTGGGTGACGACCACGTCGGTCAGTGACTGTGTCTGCGTGCCGGCGCCCGCGGGCCGGATGGTGGTGGTCAGACCATGAATGAAGTTCTCACCGGTAGCCGTCTCGTTCTCGTTCATGTCCAGCGTCTGCGAGACCGCGATGACGGTGGGGGAAACGGTGAATACCGCGGCGTCGATGCCGATCAGGCTGGGATCGTCGCTAGGGTTGTCGAGCGCGTCGTTGCCCAGCTCGAAACCGGCGAGGGCCGTGATGTCGAGAGTCGGCGACCCGTTGACCGCCGCCGTATCGGCCAGATCGCTGAGCGTCGCATTGACGCTGACACCAATGGCGGGTTGGTCCTGCGTCACGCTGGCGAACGGCAGCGAAATGGCCACCAGCGTGTCGCCAGCGCGATAGCCGTAGTCTGCGGCCTGGATCACCCGGCTGGCACCGCTGGTATCCCTGGCCAGCGGATGCTGCGCCTCGCCGTCGGCATCGAAGGTGACGCGCTGGAGCGCGAGACTCTCGCCGAGATAGCGGGCGGCATTGACGGTGATGCCATCGTCGATCTCGACACCCGCGCCGTCCTTGCCCGTCGTCGGCACGAGCAGTGTGATGAAGGGCGCATATCCCTCCTGACGGGAAGCGGTTTCGAAGTTGACCGTGAAATCGAAATCTTCACCCAGTGGCACGCTGTCGCCGGGCGAGGAGAGGGTGACTTGGGGAGCGGCATCGGCCAGCAGGCGGTCCATGCCGGCGAGCCGGGAAAGCTCGAGCCCGGAGCGCTGATCGATCTCGCCGCTGGCAACCTCCAGCTTCCAATCGCCGCCCAGCCGGGTTTCCCCGCTATCGTCATCGGACGCGCCCACATCGGCGCTCGTTGCCTGTGCCAGCGAATCGACAAGGGCCACGCCGGCGGTATCCGCGCCGATGCGACAGCCGTAGAGCAGCAGGTCGGCATCGACGGTCAATGCGTCGCGCCACTGACCCAGCCGGCTCTCGAGCGCGCCCAGCGTGTCAGCAGCTATGCGCGTGCTGCCCAGTTGAAACTGGCCCGACGCGCCGTGACTGAAAATCTCGATGCTCTGTATACGATCCAGTCCGGCCAGCGCGGCGGTGATGACATCGACCCCGTCCTGACCGCGATCGACGATCACCAGTTCCGTGGACGCCCTGGCACTATCGGTGAGGGTCTGGCGTTGCTGGGTATCCAGGCGGGCATCGATCACGACGAGATGACGCTTATCTCGCTCGCCGCTGGCAGGCGCATGGGCATGGGCGCTTGACGCAGAATCCGTCGCTGATTGCCGGTCGTCGTTCTGAGTCGTGGCGTGATCGGTATCGACCATGTTCGCCGCCGAAGCTGCGGCCCCATCGAATAGCAGGCGGGGTTCAAGCGCCATCCGGCGTGACCGAGGTAGCGTTCTCTTCATGAACTCTCCAGCGGCAAGCATTGCCTGTGTGATCCAGTCATTGGCCCGGAAATCGACAGTCGTGTCTTGTCACGGCCAATAATGAGAATAGTCATTGCCTGGACTGCTTTGTGAATGAATTTCAGTGAAACTAAATGCATCGAGACTAATGGAATCGATCGTGCTGACGGCGTGACGCGAGAGCGCGAAATACAAGGGGGCGTGCAACATCGTCAATCGGCGCGGCGAGGCTATTGTTGTTAATTGATCGTAATAATCTGTCGTTTTTTGTAGGTGTTGATAAAAAACCGGTTTCTCAGTCCGGTTCAAACATCGTCGGCCCGATCGCTGGAGCGAAGCCGTAATGACGGTCAGGATTTATACATTCGCTGACATTGATGGTTTCACCATCGGGTGGGGCGTCACCGTGGGAGAAATCTTATTTGTCTCTGATGACTGTTTGCGGGCTAATCAGAGGTTGTGTATGTCTGCTTATCGGTGATGACCCATCATGATTCGACAATGCTTGTCGCAGACAATTTTTTTCCTCGATACTGTCGACGCGACAGGGCAGCTTTTCTGATGCCAGGGACTCGACCATTCAGGCGCTGGCAATGATTGATCGATAATGGATAGATAGTGCTAACCCCTGACTTCGTTTGACACTTTGATTATTGACCTAAGATGAAACGGCGCGATCAATGCGCCTTCAGACGGCGGTGGGCGGCGGCTCGACAACGACCAAGAGGGAACGGAATATGCAACGGTTTTCGAAGACGAGAATGCAAGTGATGTTCGCCAGCTCGCTGGCCCTGCTCGCCGGCTGTGCCGGTAGCGGCCCGGTGCACGAGTCGGTCTCGAGCTACATGGATTGTGACGCGCTCCAGCAGGCCGTGGCGAGTGCGGATAACGGCTTCGACGAGATCAAGCGGAGCCGCAAGAACACGCGCTTCGGTGAGATCTGGCAGACCGACGTGCAGGCATTCGCCAACGCGTGCACCATCGTCTCCACCAGCGGCCCGGGCTACTACACCTGTTCCGGTCAGATCGAGACCGATGCCACCACATCTCAGCTCGAGGCCGCTTCCGACGGCATCGGCCAGTGCCTGGGGACGGGCTGGTCCACGTCGCCAGCGGGGGACGGTGCCATCGCCTTCAGCGGCGGGGCCGGGACGCCGACGCTGACGCTCAAGAGCTTCGCCAACGACCGCGGTGCGCAGATGGTGGTCATGCGCATCGACCAGCCGTAACGTCAAACGGCGCTGACAGTGACCCGTCAGCGCCTGTCTCGCCTCTCTTTCGTCAGGGCAAGGCAAGCCTCTCGGGCAGCTCGCTAGCCCAGGACCCCAACATACTCATCTCCCGTCTCCCGTCTCCCGTCTCCCGTCTCCTGTCTGCATCGCCAAAGCCACGTTGCGCCTTCTCCAACGCCTGGTTCGTCGTGCCATTACCGGTAGACCACTCTTGACTCGAGCGGGGGCCAGCGCGGCGATAAGTCCATCGTTGAACCATGAAAGTGTCCATCCGTTACAGAAGTGCTTTTTGCTGCTATGGGGCCAATGGCACGCGCTGCGTCTTGAAGTTTAGTTAAGATAATTGGCTATATTTTAACTTGCTAATAAACCATGCCAGATCAAACCGCGAGTCTTGACTTGCCGATAGGCTAGCCAGTGATGATCAGGATCGAACCGAAAGCTATCGCTGGGCCTATGACACGACGTTTAAAAACAGAAGAGTCAAACCCGGATGGCCAACGCACATTGTTCAAAGGTCGCTTCTCAAGAGAAAAACCTACCGCATTGTTAACTGTGTTTCCAACTGTAAGCAGCCAAAAAAATCAATCGCTTGCGGATTATTAACGTCAGGTACGATAGGTTTTTGACTGAGCTTTCTCACGCTAGTTCTTTGTTCTTTATAGAAAATGGAGGGTCACGACGGGTGGCGTTCGATGGCTCGGGTCGTTTTTTCGGAAGCGCCGATTTAAATGCTGATTTTATCAAAGGTTTGCCGTTGGCTATTACGATCAAGGCCTGGTTTGTTTTTTTTTATGAAATGCTGAAGTTACGCAAGGCAACAAATTTTTTTTCCAGCAATGCGGAATGCGATTTATCTTTGCTTCGAAGTCGACGAATTCAGTCGCTGATGTTGGTCATGAGGTGTCATAGCTAGGTTTGATCGATCCTGCTGTCTTCGGTTTGGTTTGTAGTAATAATAAAAAACGATTTAGATCATAAAAACGATTATTACTAAGGGGCGGTCATGAAGCATGGATCCTGCTCGACGTTGGTCGTAGTCACCTTATGTTTCACGGCGAATTCGCTTGCCCAGACGACGGACTCCGCCGATCTCGCCCAACAGCTCACCAACCCGGTTGCCAGTTTGATCAGCGTTCCCTTTCAGCTGAACTACGACGAGAACGTCGGTGCGGGCAGGGGGGATCGCTACCTGTTGAACGTCCAACCCGTCATTCCGTTCAGTATTGCCGAAGACTGGAACCTAGTCAGTCGTACCATTCTGCCAATCATCAGTCAGGACGGCGTCGTACCCGGCGATGGCAGCCAGTTCGGCATGGGGGACATCGTTCAGAGCCTCTTCTTTTCGCCCAAGGAGACAACGGCGTCCGGTCTCATCTGGGGCGCGGGGCCAGTACTGCTTTTCCCTACCGCCAGCGAGGAGACGCTGGGTGGGGACAAGTGGGGCGCGGGGCCGACGGGGGTTGTGCTTAAACAATCTGGTCCCTGGACCACCGGCATGCTTGCCAATCATCTCTGGGATGTCGCTGGCGAGAGCGATCGTGCGCCTATCAACGCCACCTTCGTTCAACCCTTCATGGCCTACACCACGCCTGACGCCTGGACTTACAGCCTGAATACCGAGTCCACCTACGATTGGGAAACCAATCAGTGGTCGGTACCCATCAACGCCTTTGCCACCAAGCTGACATCACTCGGCGCGCAGCCCATCAGCGTTGGCGGCGGGGTGCGCTACTGGGCCGAGCAGCCCGACGGCGGCCCGGATGGCTGGGGGGCCCGGCTCATCGCGACCCTGCTTTATCCCCAGTAGGTCAGGTTGGCGATAGGTCGAGTTGCCAGATGGGGCGTGTTTCGAGATGGCGGGTGGTCGAGATGCCGCGTGATCGAGATCGCGGATGGTCGAAATCGCGCGTGACGGGAGGCAGAGAGACCGCGTTAGGAGAGAAGGTGAGGATGATGACAACCAACGGAGCGATCGCGGGACGTGCGGGCGTGCGGAAGCCAGCAACGCGCTGGCCGGTGCTGTCGGCTGGCGTCGTGTCGCTGGTGGCGGCGGCCGAATCTGAAAATGTCCGTGCCGGCGGTATTCTGCTCTACGAGGCCGGACACGAGGACAGCGCGCTCGCCAATGCGGGTGCCGCCGCCCGTGCGATGGATCCCAGCGTGATGATGACCAATCCCGCTGGAATCGTCCGACTCCCGGGCAATCAGCTCTATGTCGGCGGTCAGATGATCCTCGGGCGCATCGATTTCGACCCCGATGGCAATACCACGACGAGTGGCGGCGACGGCGGTAACGCCATGGTACCCACCCCTGGCCCGAGCCTTTTTATCAGCCACCGGCTGGACGACCGGGCGGCCATCGGCCTGGGGCTCTACGGCAATTTCGGGCTGGGGTTGGACTACGACAACGACTGGGTGGGGCGCTACGTGGTGCAGGAGACCTCGATCGTTGCCGCCTCGCTGCAGCCGACCTTCGCTTACCGATTGACGCCGCAGCTCTCGGTAGGTGTCGGCCCGCGACTGGTCTACGGCAATTTTCGCACCGAGTCCGCGGTGAACAATGACGTCGGCGGCGCCACCGACGTCGCCGACGGGCAGATGGAGTACGAGGATCACGACGTCGCCTGGGGGTGGAGCCTTGGCGCGCTGTTTGAGCTGGACGACTTCACCCGCTTCGGCGTTGCCTACACCAGCAAGGTCGATCTCGATTTCGACGACCGTCCGGACTTTCGCCGGCTGGACAACCCACTGGTCGCTGGCGCAGTGCAGTCGGTCGCCGTCCAGCGCCTCGGGCTGGGGCTGCGCATCCCGGAGACCGTCACCGCCAGCGTCTTTCACCAGTTCAGCGACGAATGGGCCGTGATGGCAAGCCTCGGCTGGCAGAACTGGTCCGAGTTCGGCGATGTCGCGGTGGAGCTGGATACCGCCGGCGGGACGGCCACGCTTAAGGCCGATCGGCACTATCAGGATACCTGGCACGCCTCGCTGGGCGCCCAGCGCCAGATTCATCGCGACCTGCGCTGGAACCTGGGCATCGCCTACGACAGTTCGGCGGTCGAAGGCCGCAACCGCACGCTCGACAACCCCATGAACGAGGCCTGGCGGCTGGCGACCGGGCTCAACTACCAGTGGGATCGCAGCTTCGATGTCAGCCTGAATTATACCTTCGTTTACCTGGGCGACATGGATGTCGACCAGACCAAGAATCTCTCCGGCCAGCGCGTGAGCGGTGAGTACGCCAGTGCGCATCTTCACGTGATCGGCGGCGGGGTGAGGTGGCAGTTCTGAAAGACTCAGCCGCAGTGCTGAAAGACCCAGTGACACAGGAGTCAGTCATGAAAAAACAGCGAATGGTGATTCTCGCGGCCAGCCTTGCCGTATTGGGCATGACGGGCGGGGCTTATGCCCAGAGCGAGGCGATGAAAGAGTCCTACGAGGCCAATGAAGACCCTTTGAACATGGAAGGCGGCGATGGCGCCGAGGGTGAGCAGGAGCCTCGCTCCGGTGTCGGCGGGGGCGAGAGTGCCGCGTCGCAGGAGTCGATGGAAGCGATCGAGGCTCAGACCCGCGGTGAGACCGAGATCGAGCAGGACGAGTCCATGCGTGAGCTGGACGCTGAAGGAGAGAGCGATGCCGCGGCGGAGGCGCAGATGAAGGAGTAGATGGCATCGAGCGCCAGGTATTGGCGGATCGGTCGACGCTGTGGGCGGCCGCCGGGCAGCGAGTGGCCCGGGGCCCGGAGACACGGCCGTAAACCGGGGCTCGCCCGAGCCCGGGCGACGTCATCTTCAGCGCTAGGTAGCAGTTCGGGATTAGCTAGTCGTTGTCTTCACAAACTGACGATTTGCAGGAGATTGTCGATGGAACTCACGCAACAGAAACCGCCCCCGAAACGCTGGAACGGGGTTCTCTCCGCGGCGTTGGCCGTTGCCATGGCGATGCCGGGCGCTGCCCTCGCGCAGGAGAGCCAGAATCAAAACCAGACCCAAAACCAGAGCCAGAGTCAGTCCGGCAATGGCAGCGGTAATAGCAACCCGACCAAGCCCAATATTCTCGTGCTGTGGGGGGATGACATCGGCCAGTCCAATATCTCCGCCTATACCCGGGGGCTGATGGGCTACCACACACCCAACATCGACCGCGTCGCCAACGAAGGCATGATGTTCACCGACTATTACGCCGAACAGTCGTGTACCGCGGGGCGATCGTCGTTCATCACCGGACAGAGCGTCTTCCGTACCGGGCTCTCAAAGGTCGGCATGCCGGGCGCTCAAGAAGGGATGAGCACCGAGGACCCGACCATCGCCGGGCTTCTCAAGGCCGAAGGCTATGCCACCGGCCAGTTCGGCAAGAACCATCTCGGCGACCGCGACGAGATGCTCCCCACCAACAACGGTTTCGATGAGTTCTTCGGCAACCTGTACCACCTCAATGCGGAGGAGGAGCCGGAGCTACCCGACTATCCCAATGACATGGAGCTGGCGGACGGCCGGACCTTCCAGGAAGCCTATGGCCCCCGCGGCGTGGTCCGCTCCACGGCGGACGGGGAGATCGAGGATACCGGCCCGCTGACGCGCAAGCGGATGGAGACCGTGGACGACGAGACCTCGGCGGCAGCCCTCGACTTCATCGAGCGCAAGACGCAGACCAACGAGCCCTGGTTCGTGTGGTGGAACGCCACCCGCATGCACTTCAGAACCCACGTGAAGGACTCGCTGCGCGGTATCTCGGGGCAGAACGAGTACGCCGACGGCATGGTCGAGCACGACCGCCACGTCGGTCTCTTCCTCGACAAGCTCGACGAGCTGGGCATTGCCGACAACACCATCGTCTTCTATTCCACCGACAACGGGCCGCACATGAACTCCTGGCCCGACGCCGGCATGACCCCCTTCCGCGGTGAGAAGAACACCAATTGGGAGGGCGGCTGGCGCGTGCCGGCCATGGTGCGCTGGCCGGGGCATATCGAAGAGGACACCATCTCCAACGAGATCATGCACCACATGGACTGGTTGCCGACCTTCCTGGCCATCGCCGGCAATGCCGACATCAAGCAGGAGCTGCTCGACGGCGGCGTCGAAGCGATCGGGCGGGAGTACAACGTCCATCTCGACGGCTACAACTTCCTGCCCTACCTGACCGGTGAGGCCGACGAGACGCCGCGCCATGAAATCTTCTACTTCTCGGACGACGGCGATCTGATGGCGCTGCGCTACGACGACTGGAAGCTGGTATTCATGGAGCAACGCGCCGAGGGAACGCTGTTGACCTGGGCCAACCCGTTCACGCCGCTGCGCGTGCCGCTGATCTTCAACCTGCGTCGTGACCCCTACGAACGTGCCCAGATCACCTCCAACACCTACTACGACTGGCTGCTGGATCACGCCTTCATGCTGGTGCCGGCACAGGCCTACGTTGCGAGGTTCCTGGAAACCTTCAAGGAGTTCCCGCCGCGTCAGGAAGCCGCGAGCTTCAGTCTGGACAAGGTCATGGAGACTCTGCAGGAGCCCATCTCCCAGTAACTGAGCGTCGCAGAAGCAGTCCCCGGGCGAGTGCGGTCTCCGCACTCGCCCACTCTTCGGTTTTCTTGCTAGCCGGTTGCCTTGCTAGCCGGTTTCTTCTTATCGCTCGGCGCGTGTGAGCAGGAAGGCGAGCCGCGCGGTGCCTGACAGGAGTGACGACCTTGATGACTCACCGTCTTTGCAACAGCGCCATCCCCTGGCTGGCACTCTTTTTTTCCACTGGCGTGATAGCCGATCCGCTGCCGTCCTGGCAGGCGGGTGAACCCAAAAGCGCCATCATCGAATTCGTCGACCGAACCACCAATGCCGACGGCGAAGACTTCGTCCCGAGGGAGCAGCGGATCGCCGTCTTCGACAACGACGGCACGCTGTGGTCCGAACAGCCGTACTACTTCCAGCTTGCCTACGCGCTCGATCGCGCCGAATCGGCGCCTGAGGGCACCCTGAGCGATACGCTGCAGACCGCCGTCGACGACCGCGATCTGGCGGCCATTCTCGAGGGCGGCACCCAGTCGCTGCTCGACATCGTCAACGTCAGCCACGCCGGTCCAACGGTGGAGGCGTTCCAGGATGACGTGGGCCGCTGGCTGGCCGAGGCGCGCCATCCCGAAACGGGGCTCGCCTACACCGAGATGGTCTTCCAGCCCATGCTGGAGCTGCTCGTCTATCTCCGCGATGCCGGCTATGCCACCTATATCGTCTCCGGTGGCGGTGTCGACTTCATGCGTGTCTTCACGCAGGACGCCTACGGCATTCCCCCGCAGAACGTGATGGGCACCACCGGCAATCTGGCGGTATCGCGGGACGATGGGGCCATGACGCTGGTCAAGCAGGGTGATATCGCCTGGCTCGACGACGGCGACGGCAAGCCGATCACCATTCAGCGCACCCTGGGGCAGCGCCCCATCATTGCCGTCGGCAACTCCGATGGTGACGTCCCCATGCTCACCTGGGCCACCGAGGGTGACGGCCCGCGGCTGGGCGTGCTGATCCATCACACCGATGACGCCCGCGAAGTCGCCTACGACCGCCAGAGCGCCATTGGCAAGCTCGACACGGGCCTCGACGAGGCGCCGGCGCGGCAGTGGGTCGTGGTCGACATGGCCGATGACTGGCGCACGGTTTTCGATGCCTCGCTGACCGCACAATCCGGGAGCGAGGATGCGTCCCCGGCGTCCTCGCAGGAGGCGACTGAATGAGTTGTCGGGCCGATATCGAAGCACTGGAGGCGGCGGTCGGCCGGTCGATCATCGGCCAGCAGGCAGTGATCCGGCGCCTGATCATCGGCCTGCTGGCCAACGGCAACCTGCTGATCGAGGGGCTGCCGGGGCTCGCCAAGACACGCGCGATCAAGGCGCTGTCGCGGCATCTGGAGGCCGACTTCAACCGCATTCAGTTCACTCCCGACCTGCTGCCGTCGGACGTCACCGGCAGCGACGTCTATCACCAGAGTGGGGACGGGTCGACATTCACCTTCAGCCCCGGGCCGCTGTTCGCGAATCTGGTACTCGCCGACGAGATCAACCGTGCGCCTGCCAAGGTGCAGTCGGCGCTACTCGAAGCCATGGAGGAGCGTCAGGTGACGGTCACCGGCAAGACCCACCCGCTGCCGGACCTTTTCATGGTGCTGGCGACCCAGAATCCCATCGAGCAGGAGGGCACCTACCCGCTGCCGGAGGCCCAGCTCGACCGCTTTCTGATGAAGGTGCTGATCGACTATCCCGCCGTCGAGGAGGAGGTCGAGGTGATCCGTCTGGTGCGTGACGAAGAGCGGGCAACGCTGGGCCAGGCGGGGGCCCACGCGCCTCCGGTAGTGATTGCCCAGGCGGCGGTCTTCGAGGCTCGCCGTGAGATCGCCGCGCTGCACGTCGCCGAACCGCTGGAGCGTTACATGGCCGATCTGGTCGATGCCACCCGACATCCGGCAGCGCTCTCGAAGGCGCTCGACCACTGGATCGAACTGGGCGCCAGCCCGCGGGCCAGTCTGGCTCTGGATCGCTGCGGCCGCGCCCACGCCTGGCTCGAGGGGCGTGACTATCTTGACCCCCAGGACGTGCAGGCGGTGGCGCCGGACGTGCTGCGCCACCGGTTGGGGCTCAGTTTCGAGGCACAGGGCGAGGGGCTGACGCCCGACGCGATCATCGCCGAGCTGCTGGCGCGGGTGGCGCTGGCCTAGCCGGGTTGGCTGTCGTTATCCCCGGCAGTCGTTGATCCCGGCCGCCGTGGGTTCGAAAGCGAGGAGGAAAGCATGTCGCGCTTGACCGCCAGAGAGCCAAACGCCCGCGCGGGCCGAGCCTCTCCCGATCCTCGGGTGCATACCGATCTGGCCCACCTGCGCGGGCTGGAGCGTCTTGGGCAAACGCTGAGCCTGCTGCCTCGGCAGCCGGCACGCAGCGTACTCAGCGGCCGCCACGGCTCACGCCTTCGCGGGCGCGGGCTCGACTTTCTCGAACTGCGCGGCTATCTGCCGTCGGACGACGTGCGCAACATCGACTGGCGGGTCACCGCACGCACCGGCGAGCCGCACGTTCGTGTCTTCACCGAGGAGCGCGATCGCCCGGCACTGATCGTCGTCGACCAGCGGATGTCGATGTTCTTCGGCAGTCGCCATGCGATGAAGTCGGTGACGGCCGCCGAGGCCGCTGCGCTGCTCGCTTTCGCCGTACTCGCCCAGCACGACCGCGTCGGCGGCATCGTGGTGGGCGATACCGGCCTCGTCGAGTGTCGCCCGGTCAGTTCGCGGGCTGGCGTAATGCGCTTTCTGCAGGCGCTGGCCGAGGCCAATCTGGCGCTGGATGCCGACGCTGACCCCCGTGATCCCACCTCGTTGGATGCGGTGTTCGAATCGGTCGCGAGGCTCGCGCGTCGCGATCATCTCATCGTGGTGCTGAGCGACTTTGATGTCATCGGTCCGCGCACCGAGCGCCTGTTGAGTGGGCTATGTCGCCACAACGATGTCGTGCTGGCACCGGTCACCGACGTGCTGGCCGAGACGCTACCGCGGGATCTGCGTCAGACGGTCTCCGACGGCCAGCTGCAGGCGCTGCTGGACGCCCGTAGCGGTCACGTTCGCGAGGCGCTCGAGCGGGTGTCGGCGGCGCGCCGCGAGACCCTGAGCGAGTGGCAGCGCCGCTACGGGCTCTCCATCGCCCCGCTTTCCGCCGGGGAGGATTGCGCGGTGCAGCTGCGTCGGCTGCTCGGGGGAGATCGGCGACGGGATAGCGAGAGCCCCGGTGTCAGGGTTGGAGGCACCGCCGTATGAGCGTGCCGAGCGCCGCCGTCGACCAGGCGATGGAGGAGGCCGTTGGGGAGACCGTTGGCGAGTCCCCACCGCTGATGCTGTCGCAGATGATCGACCAGCTATCGCCGGCACCCGAGCCCGCGCCCATCGCCTGGTGGCCGCAGACCTGGGGCTGGCTGGTGCTTGGGCTCGTGATCGCGGCGCTGTTGGCCTGGCGGGGCTGGCGCCGCTACCGGCAGTGGCGCGCCGATCGCTATCGACGGGAGGCATTGGCGGAACTGCGGCAACGGCTAGCGCAGGGCGAAGGCATCGTGGCGCTGGCAGAGGTGCTGCGACGCACCGCGCTGGCCGCGTTTCCGCGGCAGGCGGTCGCGTCACTGCGCGGCGACGCCTGGGGCCGGTTTCTGAATGCCAGCCTGCCCTCTGGGACGACCGGCTTCGACGACCGCGCCATCGCCCAGCTCTCGTCGCAGCCCTACCGAGCGCCCGATGCGGCCCCGGCGTCGCTCGAGGCGCTGACGCCGCAGGTCGAGCGCTGGATTCGCCGTCACGACGCGAGCCGGAGTGTCGCGCATGAATGAACTCGCGTCCGGCATGCTCGAACTGGCCGCCCCCTGGGCGCTGGTGCTGCTTCCGCTGCCACTGCTGGTGCACTGGCTTGCCCCCGCGCACCGGCGGCGCACCACCGCGCTGCGGTTGCCTTTCTTCCAGCGCTACATAGCGGCGGCGGGTGTGACCCCGGCCGCTGGCGCCCGGGTACTGACGCGCTCCCGGGCGATGACCGCCGTGCTCGCGCTCGGCTGGGGGCTATTGGTGCTGGCGCTGGCGCGTCCGGAGCAGGTGAGCGCCCCGATTCACTGGCAGACCTCGGCCCGGGATCTGATTCTCGCGGTGGATATCTCGGGCTCGATGGACGAGCGGGATTTCGCCAACGCGAATGAGGCGCCACTGCAGCGGCTCGAGGGCGTCAAACGGGTGATTGCCGACTTTCTCGACGCCCGCGAGGGCGAGCGGCTGGCACTGATCGTCTTCGGCACCCAGGCCTTCGTGCAGTCACCGCTGACGACCGATCTGACCACGCTGCAGTCGCTGCTGGCGCAGACCGAGGTAGGCATGGCCGGGCCCCACACCGCGCTGGGGGATGCCATCGGCCTCGCCATTCGTCAGTTCGAGAGCGACGAGGTCGCGCAGCGGCTGCTGATTCTGCTGAGCGATGGCGCCGACACCGGCAGCCGCATGAGCCCGGTCAACGCCGCCGACATTGCCGCCGAGCGCGAGGTGCAGATCGTCACCGTCGCCATTGGCGACCCTGACGGAAGCGGCGAGAACCGGGTCGACATACCGACCCTCGAGTCGGTTGCCGAAATCACCGGCGGTGCTCACTTTCTGGCAACGGATCAGCAGGCGCTGGCGGCGGTCTACGACCGCATCGATGCGCTCGCCCCGCGCCGGATCGCCGACCACAGCTACCGCCAGCGCCAGTCGCTGGCGGTCTGGCCGATGGGCGCCGCGCTGCTGCTGGTGCTGCTGGTCTGGCTGTGGCGCAGCATCGGGCTAGCCAGAGGGAAGCCGTCATGAGCGAATTCAGCGCGCTTTCCGCCTTTCACTTCCTCAGGCCCTACGGGTTTCTGCTGCTGGTGCCGATCGTCGCCCTCTGGTGGTGGTATCGCTTTCGTTTCACCCCGGGGCAGGCCAGAACGCGCCATGTCGCCCCGCACCTGGCCCGGGCGCTGGTCGTTGGCCAGCCGTCGCGTACCCGGCTGGGACCGGTGGATACGCTGGCCGCGCTGGCGGTCTGCCTGGTCATCGGGCTGGCCGGACCCACCTGGAGCCGAATGCCCAATCCGATGATCAGCCAGACAGCGCCGCTGGTGATCGCGCTCGAGGTGAGCGACTCGATGCTCGCGACCGATGTGCCGCCAACGCGGCTGGCTCGCGCCGGCATCAAGATCGAGCAGCTCCTGGCCACTCGCAGCGGCGCGGAAACGGCACTGATCGCCTACGCCGGTTCCGCGCATCGCGTGGTGCCGCTGACCCGTGACCCCGGGCTGATCAAGCCCTATCTCGAGGGACTCTCGCCCGAGGTGATGCCCTCGCAGGGGGATGCCGCCGGTCAGGCGCTGGCACTTGCCGAAACTCTGCTCGCCGACCAGAGCGTGGCTGGTACGCTTCTCTTCGTCAGCGACGGCGTGAGCGCGGCCAACCGTTCGGCCTTCGCCGCCCGTGACGAGACTCACGCGCTGGCAGTGCTATCGCTGTTGCCGGACGCCCAGCCGCTGGCCGGCATGGAAGGACTGGGCGCCCGGCAGGTCGGCGTCAGCGCGGACGATGACGATGTTCAGGCGTTGGCGCGGATGCTGGCCTCCGACTATCGCCGGGCGCTGCTCAACGACGAGCGACTGGCGTGGCAGGACCGCGGCGTCTGGCTCGCCTGGCCGGCGATGGTGCTGGCGCTGTTCGGTTTTCGTCGCGGCTGGCGCCTTGGCGCGGTGGCACTGTGGTTAGCCTCGGGGGTAGCACCCACGGGCATGTCCGGACCGAGTCAGGCGCAGGCGCAGTCGAGTGTCGCCACCCGCGCCGCCGAGACACAGACGACCTCGTCGCTGGCAATGCGTGTGACCGCACCGCTGATGGACGCGTTTCTGACCCCGGATCAGCAGGGGCGGTGGTGGCTGGAGCGGCGGCAGTATGCGCGCGCCGCTGCCAGTTTCGAGGACCCGGCGTGGCGCGGTTACGCACTCTACCGGGACGGCCAGTACGCCGATGCCGCCACCGCGCTGGCGCTGGTGGACACCGCGGAAGCAGCCTTCACCCAGGGGCTGGCACTGATCCGCAGCCGTCAGTACCGCAGCGCCGTTGCCGCCTTCGAGACGACCCTCGCCCGCGACCCCGACTACCCCGAGGGAGCGAGGAATCTCGCGTTGGCCCGCCAGATCGTCGGCTACGTCGAGGAGACGCAGGCGCAGTCCGACAGTGGCGAGGATCGCGGCGTAGGGGCCGATGACGTGGTGTTCGACAACGAGTCGCGGCGGGGCACGGAGACAACCACGACCGGCGCGGATGAAGACCCGCTGCTGACGCCGGATCAGTGGATCTCTTCCCTCGATACCGACACCGCCGACTACCTGCGTCAGCGTTTCGCACTGGAAGCTGCCTCCCGGACGTCCGTTCGCGCCGGGGAGGAGACACCATGAACGCTGGGAGGCGCCACCGGCCCCCGGTGGCAGCGCTGCTGGCGGCGAGCCTGCTGTTTGGCCCGGGGCCCCCCACCGTGTCGCTGGAGAGACTGTCGATCACCAGCGCCGCGGCCTGGGCACAGGCGCCGCTCGCGCCGTCAGCCGACTCGAGTGCACCATCCCGCGAGCCCCAGGTGTCGCTGACACTGACACCGGCGCAGGTGGCCCCCGGTGAGCGTGCCGAGCTGCGCATCACCGTACTGGTACCCACCTTCATGCCGCGTCCGATGGTGTTTCCGAGCCTGGATCAGCCGAACCTGCGGGTCGAACTGCCCGAGCGCGCGACCATGCCGCTCAGCCGGCGACTCGACGGGCAGACCTGGGCCGGTGTCTCGCGGCGCTATGCGGTGACTCCGCTCGCCCCCGGGGAATTCACTCTGGGAGAGGGGGCACTGGAGATCACCTATCAGGATCCCGACACCGACGAGACGACGGTGCGCGCCGCCGCGCTGACGCCGCAGACGTTGATCGCCGCCGTCCCCGAGGCGGCAGCCGGTCTTTCTCCCTATCTCGCCGGCACCGCGTTGACGCTGGACCAGCGCGTTGCGGTAACGCGGGCGCCACGTCCCGAGGCCGAGTCGAATCACGGAGTGCCTGCTGAGGGGGCGCAGGGTGAGGAAGCGATGGACGAGGAAGCGACGGATGAGCGAGAGCCTGACGGGGTGCCGGTCGCGTTGAACCTGACCGAGGGAGAACCGGTGTCGCTGGCGATCGGTGACAGCCTGCAGCGCGACATCGTACTCTCCCTCGAGGGCGGCAGCGCTCTGCTCCTACCGTCGCTGGCGGAGTCTGCATCGCCGCCGCCGCTGATGAGTCACGTGGCCTCTCCGATCTTGAGGGAGACGCCGACCGGCGGAACGCGGACCGAGCGCCTGACCTACATCGCCCAGCACGGTGGGATGGTGACGCTGCCCGAGCTGATCGTGCGCTGGTACGACCTCGCCAATCAGCGCATCGTCTCGACCCGCGTGGCCGGGGTCGATCTCGCCATCGACGGCGCGCCGGCGGAGTCGGGGAGTTCGAGTCCTTCGCGGTTTTCTGGCGGCGAGCTGGGGCTCGCCCTGGCGCTATCGGTCGCGCTGCTCGGCGCGCTGGCGGGCATCACCCGGTATTGGCTGTGGCCGCGCTGGCGGCACGCGCAGCAGCAGCGTCGTCGGCATCGCGACAGTCACGGTATGGCGGCACTGACGCGGCTCGAACAGCATGTCAGGGCGCGACACTATACCGAGAGCCTGCGTGCCTGGCAGGCACTGCGACGGGACGTGCCCGCGCTCGCCGCCGCCCATCATCGTCACATCGAGCTCTGCATGGCGGCGCTGGGGCGAGAGCGCTACGCCGCGCAGCCGGGGTCGAAGCGCTCGGATGCGCACTGGACTGCGCTGGAGCGGGCACTGCCGCCGGCCGCCGAGCTCCGCCCTCCGCGCAACGGCACGTCACTGCCACCACTCAATCCGAGGGCCGTCACATGATCGTCAGCCGATGCCCGTTTCGCGTCGACACCGAGAGTGCGCTGGCTGGGGCCGCTGTCGCCACGCGTCGGCGAGTCGCGCTGCCGATTACCAGGGGGCGAATCGCGCCCCTGGTGATGGCATCGCTGATGGCCGCTCTCTGGATCGTTACCCTGCCGGCGCTCGCTGCCGAGTCGGCGGAGCCAGATAACGCAGCGTCCTGCGGTGACTGCACCCCGTCCGAGGCCGCTGCGCGTCGGGTCGACCGAGCGAACGCACAGGTGCAGGCAGGCCGGACGACGGCAGCGATGGAAGGCTACCGCGAGGCGCTGGCACTCGATCCCGATTACCTGCCGGCGCGCGTCAATCTGGCGACACTTTACAACCGCCAGGGTGAGACCGAGCAGTCGCAGGCCCTGTTGCGAGCGGGCCTGGCGCTGCCGGAGGCACCAAAGGCGGATCGCGGTCATCTGGCCTATCTACTGGCGCTGTCGTTGGCGGAGCAGGGCGATCTCGACTCCGCGCTGGAGTGGCTCGACCGCGATACCCAGTGGCGCCCGACGCATGCGAGAACCTATTACAACCAGGCGCTGCTGCTGGATCGTCTGGGGCGCCAGGAGGCGGCCCTGGATGCGCTGCACAAAGGGCTCTATCTGGCGCCGGAGTCGCCGGATCTGCTCTACGCCGCGGTCTACCTGAACGCGACGCAGGGGCACGTTTCCCGCGCCCTGGCGGTGATGGAGACGCTTCGCCGGGTGGCGCCGGACGACCCTCAGCTCGACAGGCTCGAACGGCAGCTACAGGGGCAATCGGCCCCCTGAGTCCGTGTCAGTCGTCAGGTCGGTTTTTCGCACTAAACCAGCTCGTTTTCCCGGAACCAGGCAGCTCGATTTCCCGGAACCAGGCAGGTGGGTTCCTCGGTGTGAGCCAGTTCGTTTTCTCGGCATAAGGATGAGGTTCGATGGCCAAGCAGCGCAGCAAGTCTCGGACGATGACCATGGTCGCGCTCGACGGCGGCAGTTTTCGCATGGGATCGGAGGATTTCTATGCCGATGAGGCGCCGTGTCGCGAGGTCTCGGTCGGCGCCTTCGAGATCGATGTCCTGCCGGTGACCTACGCCGAGTACCGGCGTTTCGTCGAGTCGACGGGCTACGTCTCCGACGCCGAGAAGGCCGTCGACCCGGAGCGGTTCCCCAATGCTGATCCGACCCTGCTGTTGCCGGGCGCGGCGGTCTTCACGCCGACCGCCGGTCCCGTGCCGCTCAATGATCACCTGCAGTGGTGGCAATTCGTGCCCGGAGCCAGCTGGCACCATCCGCTGGGCAAGGGCAAGTCGCTCAAGGGGATCGCCCGGCACCCGGTGACGCAGGTCAGCTTTAATGACGCCCTGGCCTACGCCGAGTGGGCCGGCAAGGACCTGCCGACGGAAGCGGAGTGGGAGTTCGCCGCGCGGGGCGGGCTCGATGGCAAGAGTTATGCCTGGGGGGACGAACTTCATCCTGACGGCAAGCGCCTCGCCAAGATCTGGGAGGGCGCCTTTCCCTGGCGCAACGATGCCCCGCCGGGGTGGGAGCGCACCGCTCCGGTGGGCAGCTATCCACCGAACCCGTTCGGACTCTACGACATGATCGGCAACGTCTGGGAGTGGACGAAGGACCCGTATCACCGACTCGAGCAACCGACCAAGGCCTGCTGTAGCAGCAGTCAGAAGGTGGCGGACCCGGCCGCCACGCTCAAGGTGGTCAAGGGCGGCTCGCATCTCTGCGCGCCCGAATACTGTCAGCGCTATCGCCCCGCCGCCCGGCATCCGCAGCCGATCGACGAGTCGACGTCGCATATCGGGTTTCGCTGCGTGCGACGCTGATGTCGCTCATGCCTATTTCTCCACGATAGCGGCGGAATGCTCCTGTCTCCGTCGCTGTCATTTGCAGTCCGGCAGTTACCTTCCTAGTTTTATTTAGTGAGACCGACCGTCACGGCAATGCCTGACACATTGCGACGGCCTACCGATATAGCCACGGCTTCACGGCCCGAGGGCTTCACGGCCCGATCCGGCCCTCACAGCCCGGCCGTGTCCGCCTTTGCCGCCCCCGCGGGGCGGCACGACGACAATAACGATGCGACTCGTGACGACGCCTCGAAGAGGACGATGACATGGATGACAACGAACGCTCGACGACGGGCGTGGGGACTTTCGATCCCACGCACCCGGACGCTTCGACTTCTCCCGGTACGGCGCCACGCTCCCCCGGGCGCCGCCGCTTTCTGCAGGCCGCCGGTGTCTCCGGGCTCGCCGTCGCGGCGGCCCCGGCGCTCTCCGGCGTCAGCTACGCCGGCTCCCCGGATCAGCCGGAGACTCAGCCCGAGACGCCACCCGCGGAAGGGCAGCGGCGTATCACGCTCACCGTCAACGGCCAGCGCCAGCAGCTCGACGTCACGCCCAATGTGATCCTGCTCGATGCGCTGCGCCTGGGGCTGGCGCTCACCGGCACCAAGAAAGGCTGCGATCACGGCCAGTGCGGTGCCTGCACGATCCTCGTCAACGGCACGGCCATCAATTCCTGCCTGAGCCTGGCGATCACCCACGACGGTGACGAGATCACCACCGTCGAGGGGCTCGAGCAGAACGGGCGGCAGCACCCGATTCAGCAGGCCTTTCTCGCCCACGACGCCTACCAGTGCGGCTACTGCACGGCGGGGCAGATGATGAGTGCGGTGGCGATTCTGCAGGATGACGCGATCGGTACCAGTGACGCCGACGTCCGCGAGGCGATGAGCGGCAACATCTGCCGCTGCGGCGCCTACAAGAACATCGTCGCGGCGATTCAGTCCGCTCGCGGCGACCTGCAGGGGGGCCAGGCATGAGACATTTCGACTACGCCCGCGCCGACAGCGCAGAAGCCGCGGTTCAGGCTCACGGCAGCCGCGACGCGGCGAGCGGTGCCGGCTATCAGGCAGGCGGTGCCGCCTATCTGGCCGGCGGTACGACGCTGCTGGATCTGGTCAAGCTCGACGTCATGCAGCCGGACAAGGTCGTCGACATCAACGGCGTCGCTCTCGACGAGATCGAGCGCCTGGACGACGGCCGTCTGCGCATCGGCGCGATGGTCAGCAACACCGCGCTGGCGCGTGACCAGCGGGTGATCGCGGACTACGCGGTACTCTCCCAGGCGCTGCTGGCGGGGGCCTCGACCCAGCTTCGCAACAAGGCGACCACCGGCGGCAACGTCATGCAGCGGGTGCGCTGCCCCTATTTCCGCGACGGTGTCTCCGACTGCAACAAGCGCGAGCCGGGCAGCGGCTGCGCGGCGATCGGCGGGGTCAACCGCAGCGTCCATGCAGTGCTCGGCACCAGCGAGAACTGCATCGCCACGCACCCCTCCGACATGTGTGTCGCGATGGCGGCGATCGGCGCCACCGTCGAGGTCGAAGGGCCTGAAGGCCAGCGCGAGATCGACTTTGCCGACTTCCACCTGCTGCCCGGGGAGACGCCGGCGCAGGAGCATGCGCTGAAGCCCGGCGAGCTGATCACCCATGTGGTGCTCGACGCGCCGATGGAAAACGCCCGCTCGAGCTACCTCAAGCTGCGCGACCGCCAGTCGTACCAGTTCGCGCTCGCGTCCAGCGCCGTGATCGTGACGCTCGACGGCAACACCATCCGCAAGGCGCGTGTGGCGCTGGGCGGGGTGGGCACCAAGCCGTGGCGCGCCCCCGAAGTGGAGGCCGCGCTCGAAGGCCAAGCGGCGAGCGAGGCGCTTTTCACCGCGGCCGCCAGACAGGCGTTCACCCACGCCACCGCCTACGCCCACAACGCCTACAAGATCCCCCTCGGCCAGCAGGCGATCGTGCGTAACCTCGTCGATCTGACCGAGTCGGTCGATCCGACTGCCGCCTGAACCGCCCGTGAGGAGAACAGAGCATGAGTGATGACAACAGCAGCGCCAGCGGCATGATCGGTGCCGGCGTCGCGCGCATCGACGGCCCGGACAAGCTCTCGGGCCGCGCCAACTACGCCGCCGACAATCTGCCGCCCAATCTGAGCCACGCCTACGGCGTCTTCAGCACCGTCGCCAGCGGACGGGTCTCGCGCCTGAGCGTCGAGGAGGCGCGCCAGATGCCCGGCGTCATCGACATCTTCCACCACGGTCATTTCCCGACGCTCTACCGCACGCCGTCGAGCTTCGTGCAGGGCAACAAGGTCGAGGAGACCCGGCTGCCGTTCGAGGATGAGCGCATCTACTACGAGGGGCAGTTCGTCGCGCTGGTGGTCGCGGACACCTTCGATAACGCCCGCGCCGCGGCGCGCCGTGTCACGGTCGACTACAGCGCGGACGACGCCATCGCCAATCTCGAGCAGGGCGTCGAGGCCCACGGCACCCGGAAGGGCAGCGGCAACCACGCCCGCGGCGACGCTGGCGCCCATTTCGACGGCGCGGCGCACACCCTCGATGTGACCTACCGCACGCCGGTGGAGACCCACAACCCGATGGAGATGCACGCCTCCACCGCCTGGTGGGACGACGATCATCTGACGATATTCGACGCCTCTCAGGGCGTGGTCGTGGCGCGCAATGCGCTCTCCAAGATCTTCGCCATGCCGCCGGAACGCATCACCGTGCACGCGCCGTACATCGGTTCCGGTTTCGGCAGCAAGCTCTGGACCTGGCCGCACGCCATTGCCACCGCCGCGGTGTCCAGAGAGCTCGGTCGTCCGGTGCAGCTGGTGGTGCCGCGGGCGCAAATGTTCACTACCACCGGCCACCGACCGGAGACCCGTCAGCGGCTGCGTCTGGCCACGGATGACAACGGCAAGCTGGTCTCGCTGCGCCACGAGTCGATCAATACCACCTCCTTCACCGATCAGTACGTCGAGACCTGCGGCAGCGTCACCAAGAGTCTCTACAGCTGTCCCCATCTGACGGTGAGCCACGAGACCACGCAGGTGAACCGCGGCACGCCGACCTCGATGCGGGCACCGGGCGCCGCCCCGGGGCTGTTCGCGCTGGAGTCCGCCATCGACGAGATGGCCGAGATCGCCGGCGTCGATCCCGTGCAGTTCCGGCTCGACAACTACGCCGAGCGCGACGAGAGCCAGGATCTCGAGTTCTCGAGCAATCACATCGTAGAGGCGACCCACCGCGCCGCCGAACGCTTCGGCTGGGCGGATCGCAATCCGGCAATCGGCAGCATGAAGGCGGGGCGCGAGATCGTCGGCTACGGCGTCGCCGCCTGTAACTGGGAGGCGCTCAAGCGTCCGTGCGACGCCCGCGTCTCGCTGCGCGCCGACGGCACCGCGTTCGCCTCCTGCGCGACCCAGGACATCGGCACCGGCACCTACACCATCGTCGCCCAGGTGATCAGCGATGCCACCGGCATTCCGCTGGACCGGATCACCGTCAAGCTCGGCGACTCCTCCTACCCCGACGGCCCCATCTCCGGCGGCTCCTGGGCGACCGCGACCACGCTGCCGGCCATCGCCGAGGCGACGCGCAATGCCCTCGACGAGCTCAAGCGCTACGCCACCGGCGACGGCGGCGCCTTTGCCGATAGCGAGGCCGACGCCCTGGAGGTCGCCGACGGCGGCCTACGCAGTGCCGACGGCACGCAGACGAGCTTCGGCGACATATTGAAGGCGGCGCGCTTCGGCAGCGCCGACGGCGAGGCGCATACCGACGCGGCGGATTCGAAGTACTCCTATCGCTCCTTCGGCGCGCATTTCGTCGAGATTCGCTGGGATCCGGGTATCTCGAAGCTGCGCGTGGCCCGCGTGGTCAGCGCCATCGACGTCGGCAAGGTGATCAACGAGACCACCGCGCGCAACCAGGTCGAAGGGGCAGTGGTGATGGGCATCGGCATGGGGCTGTTCGAGGCGACCGAGTATGACGAGCGCAACGCCCGTCCGGTCAACAACAACTACGCCGAGTACGTGGTGCCGGTGCATGCCGACCAGCCGGAGATCGACGTGATTCTGCTCGACTACCCGGACCTCGAGTTCAACGAATTCGGCGCCCGCGGTATCGGCGAGATCGGCACCACCGGACTGGCCGCCGCCGTCGCCAACGCGGTCTACCACGCCACCGGCAAGCGCATTCGCGAACTGCCGATCACCCTCGACAAGCTGATGGACGATGTCCCCCAAGCGCGGAGCGCGTGATCCGAAAGAGACGCGTAGCGCGTAATCCGGAAGAGACGCGGCGCGCGTAATCCGAAAGAGACGCCGAGCGGACCACCGGGGCGAGGCACGAACGGTGCGACTTGCCGGCCCGGTATGGCGCAACGCAGAACGACACGGCCCGCCAATTGGCGGGCCGTATTGATGATGGGGCTGGGCTGGCGCGTGGCGCAGGCCAGCCCCTGTCGCGGCCGGCTTACGGCGCCTTCACGGTCTCGACCAGCGCGTCGAGGCTCTGCTGCAGCGGTGCCACCGCGTCGCAGTCGGCGATGCCGTGACGCGCAGCGATCCACGCCGGGTCGTTGTAGCCCAGCCAGGTCTGACCGTCGTCGTCCTGCCACACCAGCGCTTTCATCGGCAGGTCGATACCGGCGGTCGCCGCGCACTGCATCATTGGCGTGCCGCCACGGGCGCTGCCGAACAGGATCACTTCATTGGGGAGTAGTGCCAGATCGCGGGAGATCGCTGCCTGCCGGTGGTCGATGCGAGCGAACACGGTCAGGCCACTTTGGCGCGCGGCCGTAACGAAACGCCCGGCCACCTCGTGGACGCGTCCGTCGACCGGCGTACGAATGAGGCCGGCAACGTCGTCGCCCCGACTCACGTCGCCCGCGGCATCGACGCTCGTCGTCGGTTCGGTCGTCTCGGTCGATTGGGCGTTGACGCCGCCGGCCACGCCGAGCGCTGTCAGACAGAGCGCCAGGGTCAGCCAGCGTTTCGGGGCAAAGGGCATATCGAACTCCTCGTGAAACGATTGGGTTGGCTTCCATACGGCGATGATCGTCGGCCGGATGCCGAGGACCGCCGGGCAGGAACGCCGAGCGGGGGAGAGCATGACCCCGGCCGGCGCCAAGATCAAAACGTGCGCGCCGCAAGGCGTGAATTTTGCCCAAATCGGCGAGCAGGGACGCCGCATTCTGACTATGCTTCGGGGGCAGCGACGGCGGCGGCCTGACACCGCCACCGGCCTCGCTGCCCGCCTCGATAAGGCGCCGGGGCGAACGACGCTCCACCCAGAGACAGCCAAGAAATGATCGCGCGACAGCCGATCGCAAGACAAACACCGTGACATTCCGATCCGCCGCCCTTTGCAGACGGTGGACAACGACCGAGCCGCCCGCGCCGAGCGCCATCGCCGCGCGGTGGACGTCGTCCGAACGATTCGAATTCCGGCATCTCAAGGAGGCACGACGCGTGCCGGCCGTCATGGCCACGAGTGCGCCGGAATTCAGAACGCCATGAGGAGCCGGCAAGATGGATGATTCCGTGCATTCCCGCACCCGCGCGCAGGTTGCCCCAGGCACCCAGACGCTCAATTTCACGCTCAACGGCGAACCGCGCACCCTCGAGGTCGCGCCCAATGCGGTGCTGCTCGATGTGCTGCGTGAGCAGCTCGGCCTCGGCGGCACCAAGAAGGGCTGCGACCACGGCCAGTGCGGCGCCTGCACCGTGCACGTCGAGGGCCAGGCGATGAACGCCTGTCTGCGCCTCGCCGTGATGTGCGAAGGCCAGCACGTGACCACGGTGGAAGGGCTCGCCCGCGACGGCGAACTGCATCCCGTGCAGCAGCACTTCCTCGAGTGCGACGCCTATCAGTGCGGCTACTGCACGCCGGGCCAGATGATGTCGGCCACCGCACTGCTCAACGATGAGCGCGTGGGCACCGACGACGCCTCGGTCAGAGAAGCCATGAGCGGCAATATCTGCCGCTGCGGGGCCTACAAGAACATCGTCGAAGCGATTCAGAAATCCCGCGAGTCGCTGAGCTACGACGCGACTCGCAAGGAGGGCGCCGCATGAGAACCTTCGCCTTTTCCCGTGCCGACAGCATCGACGCCGCCGCCACGCCGGCGGACGCCACCGCCTTCGTCGCCGGCGGCACCACGCTGCTCGACCTGATCAAGCTCGACGTGCTCCAGCCGGAGAGCGTGGTCGATATCAACGCGCTGCCGCTCAAGCGCGTGGAGCGTCTCGACGACGGCCGGCTCAAGATCGGCGCGCTGGTCACCAACACCGATCTCGCGCACCACCCAGAGGTCAAGGCGCACTATCCGGTGCTCTCGGAAGCGCTACTGGCGGGTGCCTCGACCCAGCTTCGCAACATGGCGACCACGGCCGGCAACGTGATGCAGCGCACGCGCTGCCCGTACTATCGCGACCCGGCGGCCAAGTGCAATCGCCGCGAGCCGGGTAGCGGCTGCGATGCCATGGACGGCATCAACCGCATGAACGCGGTGCTCGGCGGCAGCGACGCCTGCATCGCGGTGCATCCGTCGGACATGTGCGTCGGCATCGCCGCCATCGGTGCGACGCTGACGCTCCAAGGGCCCAACGGGGAGCGCGAGGTCGACTTCGCCGACTTCCATCGCCTGCCGGGTGACACGCCGCATGTCGAGCACGACCTGCAGGAAGGCGAGCTGATCACGGCGCTGACGCTGGATGCGCCGCTGCCGGGTGCTGGCTCGCACTATCTGAAGCTGCGCGACCGCGCCTCCTACGAGTTCGCGCTCGCCTCCTGCGCCGCCGAGATCACCCTCGACGGCGAGACGATTCGTGACGCGCGCATCGCCCTCGGCGGCGTTGCCACCAAACCGTGGCGCTGCACCGAGGCCGAAGCCGCCCTCGTCGGCCAGCCCGCCGAGAAGGCGAGCTTCGAGCGCGCCGCGGAGATCGCGCTGAAAGACGCCGTGCCCCGCGAGCACAACGCCTACAAGATTCCCCTGGCGCGACAGGCGATCGTGCGGGCGCTGCGCAACGCCGCGCAGGACAGGACGTCACAGCGCGAGACACAGGAGACCCAGGCATGAACGATATGACGCAACCGAAGGTCGTCGGCCAGCGCACGCCGCGCATCGACGGCGAGTTCAAGCTCACCGGTCGCGCCGGCTACACCGGCGAACTCCACGTCGACGGCATGCTCTACGGCTACCCCGTGCCGTCGACCATCGCCAACGGCAAGCTCGAGTCACTGGAACTGGACGAGGCGCGTGCGATGCCAGGCGTGGTGGATATCTTCCATCACGGCCACTTCGAGACGCTGCACCGTTCGCCCAACTCGATGGCCCACGGCGACATGGTCAACGAGGTGCGCCTGCCGTTCGAGGACGAGCGCATCTACTACCACGGCCAGTACGTGGCACTGGTCGTCGCCGAGACCTTCGAGCAGGCGCGTGCCGCCGCCCAGCGCGTGGTCGCGCGCTACACCAGAATGTCCGGCGCGGCCCCCGGGCTTCTGCAGACCGACGCCGAGGGCGAACTGCAGGAGAGCGCCGGCACGTCGCGCGGGGACCCGCAAGCCGCCTTCGGTGGCGCCGAGGTGAAGGTTGACTCCACCTACCAGATCGCCGCCGAGAGCCATCTGCAGATGGAGATGCACGCCACGCTCGCCGAGTGGCACGACGACGGCCAGCGCCTCGTCGTCCACGAGTCGACCCAGGGCGTGTTCTTCCAGCGCAACGCCATGGCGCGGGTCTTCGGGCTCGCCCAGGAGAATCTGGAAGTCATCTCGCACTACATCGGTTCCGGCTTCGGCAACAAGCTCTTCATGTGGCCGCACGCCGTCGCCACCACCGTGGCCGCGCGCATGACCGGCCGCCCGGTGAAGGTGGTGCTGCCGCGCCAGCAGGACATGAGCAGTGGCGGCAATCGGCCCGCCTCGCGTCAGCGCATCCGGCTGGGTGCCGACCGCAGCGGCAAGCTCACCTCGGTGATCCACGACAGCACCACCGAGACGTCGCTGGTACACCAGTACGTCGACGGCTGCGGCAGCGCCACCCCCAGCTTTTACGCCTGCGACAACGTCTCGACCAGCCAGCGCGTGCTCGAGGTGAACCACGGCACGCCCTGCCCGATGCGGGCCCCGGGCGAAGTCTCCGGCATCTTTGCGCTGGAGACGGCGATGGACGAGCTGGCGGTCGAACTCGACATGGACCCGGTCGAACTGCGGCGGAAGAACAACGCAGAGCTTGACCCGGCGAGCGGGCTGCCGTGGTCGAGCAAGCACCTGGATGAGTGCCTCACCAGCGCCGCCGAGCGCTTCGGCTGGGCGCAGCGCAATCCCGCCGTCGGCTCGATGCGCGACGGTGACGAGATCATCGGTTACGGCATGGCCGCGTGCACCTGGTCCGCCGGACGCCAGCCGTGTGAAGCGCGGGTCGAGCTGCGCGCCGATGGCACGCTCTTCGCCGCCTGCGGTACGCAGGACATCGGCACCGGTACCTATACCATCGTGGCCCAGGCCGTCGCCGAGCTGACCGGCGCCGAGCTGTCGCGCATCGAGGTCAAGCTGGGCGAGACCAGCCTGCCCGCCGGTCCGCTCTCCGGCGGCTCCATGGCCACCGCCACGGTGCTGCCGGCGGTGGCCGCTGCGGTGCGTGACGCGCTGGACGCGATCAAGGAAGCGGCGATCGGCAGCGGCGGGGCGTTCGAAGGCAGCGACGCCGACTCGCTCTTTGCCGACGCGGGCTGTCTCACCGACGGCAACCGCCGCGTGAGCTTCGAAGAGGTGCTCGAGACCAGCAAGCTCTCGAGCGTCAACGGTCACGGCAGCGCAGCCCCCGGCAACGAGCAGAACGAGTACGCCTTTCGCTCCTTTGGCGCCCACTTCGTCGAGGTCCGCATCGATCCGGACATCTCGCGGGTTCGCGTGGCGCGGGTCGTCTCCTCGATCGATATCGGCCGGGCGATCAACCCGCCGACGGCGCGCAACCAGGTCGAGGGCGGCATCGTCATGGGCGTCGGCATGGGGCTGCTCGAGAAGCTCGACTACGACCCGCGTGACGCGCGGCTGATCAACGCGAACGTGGCCGACTACATCGTCCCGACGCACGCCGATGCGCCGGAGATCGACGTCGAGCTGCTCGACTATCCGGACTTCAAGCACAACGAGTTCGGCGGTCGTGGCGTCGGTGAGATCGGTCTGACCGGCGTCGCGCCGGCGATCGCCAACGCGATCTACCATGCCACCGGCAAGCGCTACCGGGACCTGCCGATCACCATCGAGGATCTGCTGGCGGCCGACTGACCGCCGTCGCCGGATCGCTTTTGATCGACCAACGAAAAACCGCCGCACCTTTCGGGTGCGGCGGTTTTTTTCAGTCGCTATGGCGGTGTCAGTCGGGCGCGTCGCGCAGCCCGCCCAGAAAGAGCGTGGCGCAGCGCGTCACCCGGGCGTCGATGGCCTCGGCGCTCGGCGGGGCTTCGAGCTGAAGCAGCTGAATCAGATGCCACTCCCCGAGCACCATGCCCAGATACATGCCGGCGAGGGCGGCAGTGTCGACGGGCGGAAGGGAGCGGTCGGCGACGCGGCGGTCAAGGTACTCCTTGACGACCTGACGCATGCGGCCGGGCCCGGCGTCGAAGAAGCGTCGGGCAAGCTCCGGCTGTCGCGGGCTCTCGGCGACCACTTCGCGGTAGATGCCGAGCGCCTCGTCATCCATCGCCTTGTGCAGCAGCCCGCTGCCGAAGCGGGTCAGCGCCGCTTCGACGGGCAGCGAGTCGATATCGTCGGCGGTCAGCGCGGTGTAGATGTCGTGGGAGCGATGCTCGACCATCGCCTGAAACAGCCCCTCCTTGTTGCCGAAATGGCGATAGAGCGTGGAGAGCGAGCCGCCCGCCTCGGCGACGATGTCGTTGACGCTCACCTGGCTGAACCCCCGCTCCAGAAACAGGCGCTGCGCTGCCTCGAGCAGGGCATCATGCCGCTTGCGCCCGCGCTGGGTCGTGGGGGAGAGCGGCGGGGTGAACGAGCGCGGAAGGGGGCTGTCTGACATGGCAGTTCCGAGGAGCAGGGGGCGGATCGTTGTATGCCAGGGTATGGACGCGCTGACACGCGGTAACGGTGGCGTTTTCAAAAAGAAAGCGTAGCATACACTACACCTAGAATCGGTCGTGGTTTCCTGCATGAAGATCAAGAAAAAGCTCTATACCTCGCTGGCGGTCGTCGTACTGCTGATCGTCGCGCTGGTGTTCGCCTGGCGCTGGTGGCAGACCGGGCGGTTTTACGTCGAGACCGACAACGCCTATGTCCAGACGGACAGCGTGGCCATTCGCTCGGAGCTATCGGCGCGGGTGCTGACGGTCGCCGTCGACGACAACCAGCGGGTCGCGGCGGGAGACGTTCTGGTCCAGCTCGACGACCGCGACACCCGCAGCCGGCTGGCGCAGGCGCAGGCGCAGCTCGCGGTCAGTTCGGCCAACGTGACCCAGAGCGAGCGTCAGGTCGAACTCGACCGGGCGAGTATCGACGAGGCCTCGGCGCAGGTGACCGCCGCGGAGTCCGACGTCGCTCAGGCGCGCCAGCATCTGCAGCGCTCGCAGTCGCTGGCGGCCAACAGCTATGCCTCGCGTCAGCAGCTCGAGGACGACCAGGCCTCGCTGCGTGTCGCCCAGGCCACACTCGCCTCGCGCCGGGCCAGCGTCGAGTCCGCCAAGCGGCGTCTCTCCGCCGACCAGGCGGCGATCGACAGCGCCGAGGCGAACCGCGAGGCCGCCGAGTCGGACATCGACTACGCCGAGAGCCAGCTCGCCAAGACCCGCATCGTCGCCCGGCGCAGCGGCGTGATCGGCAATCTCAGCGTCGAGCCGGGCGATCTCGCCCAGCCCTCGCTGACGCTGATGCAGCTGGTGCCCGTGGACAGCGCCTACGTCGTCGCCAACTACAAGGAGACGGAGATCGAGCGCATGCGGGTGGGGCAGCCGGTGGCCGTGGCGGTGGACGCCTACCCGTCGGTGGCATTCAAGGGCCGCGTCGACAGTATCGCCCCGGCGACCGGCACCGAGTTCAGCCTGCTGCCGCAGGACAATGCCACCGGCAACTTCAACAAGATCGTCCAGCGCGTGCCGGTGAAGATTCGGGTCACCGGCCCCACCGACGAACTGTGGCGGCTGCAGGCCGGACTCTCGGTCGTGCCCTCGGTCGATACGCGTGAAGTCGACGGCCAGGCGATCTACTTCGACCCCGCGCCCGAGCTCGAGGATGCGCCGCCGGAACCGCGGCGACCGCGTGACAACAACGCCGCCACCGCCCCCGCCGAGCGCGATTCATGAGCGAAGTGGCGCCCCCGACCGGCGCCGGCCCGCAGGAGATGCCGTCGTGGCACTACCGCTTCGGCTTCATCGCGGCAGTCTTCGGCATGTTCATGGCGATTCTGGACATCCAGATCGTCGCCAGCTCGCTCAACGAGATCCAGGCGGGGGTCTCCGCCTCGCAGGATGAGATCTCCTGGATCCAGACCTCCTATCTGGTCGCGGAGATCATCATGATTCCGCTCTCCGGCGTGCTGATGCGCTGGCTCTCCACCCGGGTGGCGTTCGTCATCTCGTGCGCCGGGTTTACCCTTGCGAGTCTCGGCTGCGCGCTGGCCACGACCATCGATCAGCTCATCGTGCTGCGCGCCATCCAGGGCTTCATGGGCGGGGCGATGATCCCGATTACCCAGGCGATCAGCTTCTCGCTCTTTCCCCGCCGGGCAATGGGCACCGTGCAGGGCGTGATCGGCATGGTGGTGACGCTGGCGCCGTCGATCGGCCCCACCGTGGGCGGGTATCTCACCGAGGTCTTCAGCTGGCACTGGCTGTTTCTGGTCAACGTCATCCCCGGCATCATCGTCACGCTGATGGCGTGGCGCTTTCTGGATATCGACAAGGGCGATGCCAAGGTCGGCAAGTTCCTCGATTTCCGCGGCCTGATCCTCATCGCGCTGTTTCTCGGCAGCCTCGAGTTCGTGCTCGAGGAGGGGCCGGGCGACGACTGGTTCGCCAGCGACCTGATCATCGGCATGACCCTGCTCTGCGCGCTCTCCTGCGTCGGTTTCTTCTGGCGGGTCTTCACCTACGCCCACCCGATCGTCGATCTGCGCGCGTTTCGCAATCTCAACTTCTCGGTGGGCACCGGGCTGGTCTTCGTCGTGGGTATCGCGATGTACGGGCTGGTCTACCTGATGCCGCTGTTTCTCGGCGGGGTGCGCGGCTATTCGAGCCTGCAGATCGGCGAGGTGATGTTCGTCACCGGCGTGGCGATGTTCTTTACCGCGCCCATCGTCGGGCGCCTGACCAACTCGGTGGATCTGCGGGTGCTGCTCTTCATCGGGCTGGCGCTGGTGGGCATCGGTACCGCGATGAACGCGAACCTCACCAGCGAGTCCGGCTTCTGGCAGTTCTTCTGGCCGCAGATCGTGCGTGGCACGGGCATGATCATGTGCATCATCCCCGCTTCGCGCATCGCCATGGGCACCCTGCCGCCGCATGAACTCGGCAACGCCGCCGGGCTCTTCAGCGTGATGCGTAACCTCGGCGGGGCGGTGGGGCTGGCGATGCTCGACACCGTGCGCGACTGGCGCGCCGACTACCACTGGAACCAGCTGATTCCGGCGCTCGACACGTCCCGCCTCGTGGTGATCCAGGAGATCCAGCGCTACCAGGCGATGCTCGTCGGCCATGTCGCCGACCCCTATCACAGCGCCGTGGCGCTGCTCGGCCAGCGGGTCGGCGTGCAGGCGCAGGTGCTTGCCTACAACGACATCTTCCTGTGGCTCGGGGTGATCTACCTGCTCAGCGTGCCGTTGGTACTGTTGCTCAGAAAGATCGATCACTAGTCGCGCAGAGGCGGCCGCGGGCGGGCTCTTCTGCCCGTGCCCTGTCGCCACGGCGAGACCGTGCACCCGGCAGGGCGTCGATGGTTCAATAGCGCCATTCACGATGCGTCATCGACACCCTTGCCAAACCGCGACAGGAACCGCCCATGAACACCCCCGGCTCACCCAAACCCGGCAGCGACGAACCCGTACGCACCATGATGCGGCTCATCGGGGCCTTCGCGGCACCGGTGGTGATCTATGTGCTGGTCTGGGAGCTGTTCGCCGGGGCGGTGCTGCCCAACGTGGCGCCGGCGGGGCAGTGGTTCGCGATCAATCTCGCCAACGCGCTGATTCCCTGCCTCGGGGTGCTGGGCAGCGTCTTTCTCGCCGGGGTGAAGATCGGTCGCTACCTCGGCGGCGGCGTCATGATGCTGTTCTTTCTCTACTCCTATCTCGTCTCCGGCACCGCCTTCGGCTGGCTGCCCATCGCACTGACCCTCGGCGGTGTGGCGCTGGCATGGGCGCTTGCCCGCGTCACCCCGCGCCTCTCGCCCGACCTCGATGGTCTGATCGGTTCGGCGTGAGCCAATGACGCCCTCGACTGCGCCTCCTCTCGGCGAGTGGCTTGCCGACTGGCGGGCGGAACTGGCCGCACGGCGTCAGCGCGGCATTGTGTGGATCGCCGCCGACGCCCCCTTGCCGCGCGCGCAGGCGCTGCTGGCGGCGAGCGACTGGGCGTCGCCGCTCTGGATCGGCGCGGCCTCGCAGGCGCCGACGCAGTCGATCACCTGTCTCGCCCCGGGGCGCGCCCGCAGCCGGCTGGGTCAGGAGCACGACCTGATCGTCTTCGACGCCACCGGGCAGAGCGGCTTCGACCCGGACGCCTTCGGCGCGATCAGCGGCACGCTCGTTGCCGGCGGCTGTCTGGTGCTGCTGACACCCGCCGCCTGGGCCGAACCGAACGCCACTGGCTGGTATGGGGACGCCGACTACCGGCGGCTGGCGCACTGGCCGGTAGAGGCTGGCGAGATCGAGGCGCGCTATCTGGCGCGGCTGGCCCGCTGGCTCGGCGCTTTCGACGCGCTCGTGACCTGGCCTGCCGACGCCGCGCTGCCGGGGGTTCCCGCCTCGTGTTCTGTCCCGTCCGTCGCCGACTTGGCGTCAGCCGATAGCGATGCCGAGGATGCCCCGTCTCACGCCGAGTTCAATGATGACGAGCTCAATGACCCCGACTGTCTCAGCGCCGATCAGGCGGCGGCGGTGGGCCGGCTGACGCGGCTGCGTCGGCGCCGGCCGCTGGTGCTGATCGCCGACCGCGGCCGGGGCAAGAGTGCCGCGCTGGGGATCGCCGCCGCCCGGCGGCTGATGGCGGGAGAGCGCCGGCTGTGGATCGCCGCCTCCAGCGAGGCCGCGGTGGCGCCACTCTTCGAGCGGCTGGTCGCGCTGCTGCCGACGGGGCAGCGCGTGCCCGGCGGCTTCACGCTGACGCTGAAGGGGACGGAGAGTCACGAGAGAGAGTGTCGCGTTGAGTGGCTGGCGCCGGAGCGCGTCGCAAGCGCCCTCGATGATCCGGAGATCGACCGGCGCTCGCCGCCGACGCTGTTCGTCGACGAAGCGGCATCGATTCCCGCCGCGCGCCTCGCGGATTGGCTGGCGCGCTTTCCGCGCATCGCCTTCGCCACCACCGTCCACGGCTACGAAGGGACCGGGCGCGGCTTCGAGGTGCGACTGCGCGATACCCTCGACCGGCTCACGCCGGATTGGCGCCGGCTGCGGCTGACCACGCCGATCCGCTGGGCGGCGGATGACCCGCTGGAGCGGCTCACCCGCGAGCTGCTGTGTCTGGATGCCGAGATCGACGACCGCCCATTCGCCCGCGCTGAGGCGAGCGGTGTCGCGCTCGACGGGCTTACTCTCGACTGGCTCACTCTCGACTGGCTCGACCGCACTGCGCTGGCTCATGACGAGGCCGCACTGCGGGAGGCGTTCGGGCTGCTGGTGCAGGCGCACTACCGCACCACGCCCGCCGATCTGCGCCAGCTGCTCGACGGCCCCGGCGTGCGCCTGCTGGCGGCGCGCTGCGAAGGGCGGCTGGCCGGTCTCTGCGTGGTGCAGGCCGAGGGCGGCTTCGATGCGGCGCTGGCCGGGGCGATCCAGCGGGGCGAGCGGCGCCCGCGGGGGCATCTGCTGGCACAGTCGCTGGCGATGCACGCCGGCCACGCCGAGGCGGCAACGCGCCAGTGGTGGCGCATCATGCGGATCGCGGTCCACCCCGGCTGTCGCCGTCGCGGTATCGGCCAGACGCTGATCGAGGCGGTGGCGGGCGCCGCGGTAGGGCAGGGCATCGACCATCTCGGCGTCAGTTTCGGGGCCGAACCCGGGCTGATGCGCTTCTGGCGCGACCGGGGCTTCACGAGTCTGCGCGCGGGGCTGACCCGCGAAGCCGCGAGCGGCGAACCGGCGCTGATGATGGGGCGGGGGCTCGCCCCTCTGGCGGTCGCGGAGATCGCGACGTGGGCGGCGGATTTCCAGACGCTGCTGGCGGATCTGCTCGTCGGCGAACTCAGTGACATCGAACCCGAGGTCGCCGCCGGCTGGCTTCACGAAGGGCAGCGCCCGGCGTGGCCGGCCGCGCTCACCGCCCGACTTGAAGCATTCGCGGCGGGTGGCGGCGAACTCGCGCTGATCCGCCCCTGGCTGCGTCAGGCGTGGCTCTGCTGGTGGCGCCAGCAGCCGATTACCGCGCTGCCGGACGGTCTGGGCGCCTCGGCGACAGCGGCAGAGAGCCCCGACGAGCCGTTCGAGCGGGTGCCGCCCGCGGCGGCAGTGGCAGCGCTCTTTCAGCACCGGGCAACGGCGCTGGCCCCCGGCGATGGCGCTGCAGGGCGCCGCGACCGGCAGGCGGCGGCGCGCTCGCTCGCCCGGGGGCTGCTCGCGTGGCAGCGAGCCGCGACACGCCACTGACGGCGTCGCCTCGCGGCGAGAGACGCGCAATGGCCGGTCAGCCTCGACGGCCGGTCACGCCAGGCGCGCCGTACCCGTGCATATGGTCAAGCCAGAGGGAGGCGGGTAAGGTGAGGGCACTTTTTTGCCGGGGGCGAGCGTCAGGCTCGCCCTCGGGTGTCCCATTCATCATCGTGGAACGCGCCGCGTTCGACACGCGCCGCGCCTGGAATCGACATGAACGACCATCTGCTCACGCTCTCTCCCGAACCCGTCTGGCGCCATTTCCGCACCCTGTGCAACACGCCGCGCCCCTCTGGCCATGAGGCCAAACTGGTCGACATCCTCGAGCGCTGGGCCGACGACAAAGGGCTCGCCCACGACCGCGACACCTACGGCAATCTACGGATTCGCCGGGCCGCGACCCCGGGTTACGAAGCGGTGCCCGGCATCGTGCTGCAGGGCCACCTGGACATGGTCACCCAGGCCAACAGCGATCACCCCCACGACTTCCTGAACGACCCGCTCGACACCTTCGTCGAGGACGGCTGGCTCCACGCCCGCGGCACCACGCTCGGCGCCGACAACGGCCTTGGCGTGGCCGCCGCGCTGGCGGTGCTGGAAGCCGACGACATCGCCACCGGCCCCATCGAGGCGCTGTTCACGCTGGAAGAAGAGACCTCGCTGCAGGGCGCACTCTCTCTCGACGCGGGCTGGCTCGAAGGGCGCTATCTGCTCAATCTGGATTCCGAGGATCGCGGCGAGGTCTACATCGGCTGCGCCGGCGGCGCAGACGTGGTGATCGACGCCGACCTGCCGATGCGCGGCTGCAACGACGACGAAGTGATGCGGCGCGTCTCGCTCACCGGGCTGGTCGGCGGTCACTCCGGTGCGGATATCCACAAGGAGCTCGGCAACGCCAACCAGCTACTGGTCCGCGCGCTGCGTCAGCTCGACGAGTTCGACATCCGTCTGGTCGACTATCAGGGCGGCACGCTGCGCAACGCCCTGCCGCGGGAAGCCTTCGCCACCATCGTCATCAACGAGAGCCATCTGCCGGCGCTCGAGGAGACGCTGGACGCGCTGCAGACGACCTACCGCGCCGAGCTCGCCGGGGTCGACGACGACGTGACGCTGACGCTCTCGCCGGCCACGCTCTCCTGCAGCGATGCCGAAGCGCTGACCGACACCGCCACCGACCTGCTGGTCGCCGCGCTACACGCCGCGCCCTACGGCGTCGAGCGGATGAGCGCCGAAGTGCCCGGCGTGGTCGAAACCTCGAACAACCTGGGCGTCGTCTCGCTCGAGAACGGCCGCTTTCACCTCTGCGCGCTGGTGCGCTCGCTGCGCGACAGCGCCGCCGAGAACCTGGCCGACCGCTTCACCGCGCTGTTCGGCCTGATCGGCGCCAAGACGCGGGTCGAGAACGCCTACCCCGGCTGGGCGCCGAGCGCCGGCAGCGCCCTGCTGACCCGCTTTCGACGCCTCCATCAGGAACAGGTCGGCAGCGACCCCGCGGTGAAGGTAATCCATGCCGGGCTCGAGTGCGGCATCATTGGCGGCAAGTACCCGCACCTGGAGATGATCTCCTTCGGCCCCGTGATCCGCGGCGCGCATTCCCCCACCGAGCGCACCGAGATCGCCTCCGTCGAAGAGTTCTGGAAAGTGCTCAAGGCGCTCGTCGCCGACATCGCCTCCGGCAAGGCGGCCTGAGCCACTCTGAAACCAGGCCGGTCTGAAACTAAGCCACTCTGAAAAGAAAACGGGCGAGTGGTTCTCTCGACATCGTGCGCTCCTCACGGAATGCGATTCGAGAGAACCACTCGTTACGGGTAATCCCCCCAAAATCCCTACCTGACACGGTATGTCCTATCCCCTCGGATAACCGCTAATCCGCCCCCAGGACTTTCTCGAAGCGACATCCAGACGCCTCGCGTGGACGAAAATCGTCCCACCCACGCCTAAGACTTTCTTGGGCATTGCGCTTCATGTAACCGCTGGTTACGGTGCGATAACGCCCATTCAAAACGATTGATGATCAAGCGTTACCCAACGGCTATCGCATGGCTGGCGACCGATGATCGCTGCCTGCTCAGGTAGGGGCGGTAGCGTGCAACAAAAAGTGCAGCTTACCCGTCAGCCTAGCGGGCTACGGACACCGGCAAAGCCTTTGCCCAAAACATGCGTATAGATCTGGGTGGTTTCCACGCTCTTGTGCCCGAGCAACTCGTGAACGGTACGTATGTCCGTGCCCTGGCTCAGCAATTGGGTGGCGAAGCTATGTCGCAGCGCATGACAAGAACCGGGACGAGGTAACGATGCCGCTCTCATTGCCTGCTTAACGGCCTTCTGTACTGCTGAAGTATGAATATGATGGAGCACCACCTTGCCACCCTCATCAAAGCACGGGCGGCTAGCCGGGAATAGCCACTGCCAACCCAGAGAGATTCCGGCATTGGGATATTTTCGATCTAGTGCATTGGGAAGCGTTACAGGGACACTGCCACGACTCAGGCGTTGATCAAGTCGCTGATTGGCGAGGTCGATTTGATGCTGCAAATAGGGGGTGCAGAGTGCGGGTAGTAGAGTGGTTCTGTCCTTGTCGCCTTTGCCAGCCCTAACCGTAATGATTTGGCGCTCGAAATCGATATCCCGAACTCTCAGACGGCAGGTTTCCAGAACCCTTAACCCCGAACCATACATCAAGGTCGCCATTAGACGCATTGGCCCGGAAAGCTGATTCAGCACGCTTATTACCTGTTCGTGACTTAACACTACGGGTAACCGACGTGCCTGCTTCGCATGCGAGAAATCGCCAATATCTCCCAGCGGTTGCTCTATTACGTGTCGATAGAGAAAAACGAGTGCATTCAGGGCCTGATTTTGTGTGGCCGCCGCCACCACCTGGCGTTGTATCGCAAGATGCTCAAGAAACGCTTTTACCTCGGGACCCCCCCATGCTGGCCGGATGCCGCACATCACGGAAGCGAATGAAATAGCGTATCCAGTAGCAGTCAATCTTGACCGTGCGGGGGCTGTAACGTTTCACGCGCATGATGGCTTTCACACGATCCATCAGCTTTGGCGGTCGGCTGTGAGCATTCATGATTAACTCAATTTAGCTGTATCTCTATACAGTAATATCAGGTTCAGCGGAACGTGCAAGGGTGCGAGTTCTGCACAACCTGCCGAATTATTATTAGTTGTACAGAAAATCAATGGGTTAGCACCAGATTGATGGGCTAGATAAGAATTCATAAACACGCGCGCTCGTTCAAGTGATAAAACGAGCCTGCTACCTAATACCTGTTATATTCAATTAGGAACCGTTCATGGAAAAGACACTCCAGTCAGGGTGGTTTGATATATTCAAAAAAAAGTTGATGACTGAGTTTAACTTGGATGTCAGAAAAATTCAGAATTATCAGTCAGATATATCTCCAATAGTGTATTGCTGTTTACAACACAGGCGAGTTACACCTAAGCCAAGAAATGTAATTTTAAGCAAAAAGCTCCAAGAAAGCTCATGGGCTACCAATAAAGAATGGATGTCGCTTCAAGAAAGCATTGAAAAAGGAGATGATATAAATGGGTATATGAGTAAGAAAATAAATGAATGGCAGGCGTTTGATTATTTGCTCTATACATGCAATATATCGCATTTTCACTTGTATAAAAATAAGGAAGGGGGGATCAGAGACCCTTTGGTTTTCGGTATTTTTACAAAAGAATTTTTTTATGCTTTAGACATTGGCAGTCATGATGACTTGTACAAGGCGGGGTATTTAGTTTCTATTGTTAGTTCAAATTGGCCCAATTTAGATATTTTCAAAGTAAAAGAAGCAGCAGGGAAGACAGAAGCAGCGTTTGATCCAAACAATTTTAAGCGAACTGCAAACGATCCTCATTTACAATACAACATGATAGCCCCGACAAGTTTTATCGATCATAATGGCCAACGAAAAGAACTAGACAACCATCGAAATACAGCATTAATAAACTTCGTGTTAAATGGTATTGATATTGGGAAAATACCATTTAGAGTTTACTGTGCCTACACAAATGAAATAAAGCACTTAGAGGAGCTTGACGCAAGGCTGTTTAAACATTTTGGGGCAAAAAGGATGTCGCTTGAGATAGATGCTAAAAAGAAGAATTATTCTGTAGAAGTCCATCTTCAGCGCAGTAAAAAACTAAATTACAAAATACCTAAAAAGTTCATAACTTGCAGCCTTTACCATTATGCCGACAGCTAACAATATAACGCTGCCTTGCAGCGGACAAGCCGCTGAATGCGGCGTTATGAGTAGGCGCATAGGGCTAAATCAATTTCAAGTATTCTGCTTTTGGAAGGTGAAGCTTTGACCAAAACAAAAAAGGCAGTCAACGCAGGCGTAGATGCTTTATTGGGCTTCGAGTTTCAGCGAAATTGCGCGTTGTACTTGCTGCTTAATAATTATGACCGTTTCAAGGGGAGAGAGTTCTTTCTGTGCATTGAACACCATGATGACTTTCTATTCTGCTACAGATCTGATTGCCGGGACAAAATAGAAGAAATCCATTCTTATCAGGCCAAGAAACTTTCAGGAGCTGTCTGGACTATAAACGAACGATTTTCCGAAGCTGTTGCGAAGATGCTTGAAGTTGGAAACAACCTAATAAATGATCCAGCTCCAAAATGCCAAAGCTACACTCATGATTTGATATTCATATCAAATACCGATATTAAGCTCAACTACAAACCCAGCAAAGATGAAAAGGAATATGGGAAAAAGGAAATAGTCTACTTCCTTAACGAACAGAACTTTAAGTGTAGTTACGATGGTATACCTGGAGAAATTCAGGACGTGATTGACAAGAAAGTAGGAAGTTTCTGTAATAAGGAAAAGATCACATATCACAAGCCTGAACTAGATAATCTGCATATTGAATGGGTCGACCTACCACGCAGAAAAAAAGACCAAAAAGATATTTTGGTTGGACTTATGTGTAGGAATTTTCCGCATGTTTTAGATCCTAATGCAGCAGTTGAGCTGCTTCTTAGCTTATTTAGAGAAGTGGAAGCTGTGTACAATCAAGGTAGGGTTATTAACTTACTTGACAGCAGTAAGAGGGTTGAAGGCGGCGAGATAAAGAGAGCAATTGATGTTATTGAGACTGAACAAAAGACATTCAATCTATGGAGAAATTATTCAACGGAGCTATCTCGTAGGTTCCAAGTTCCTATCGGTATCCAAAATAACCACGAAAACCATATCAGAAATACCTTTGAGTTACTGAAAGACATGGCAAACAGAGAGCATCAAATAATAAAAAGCTTCATTCGAGAGAATGATTACTCCATGGATTTTTATAGCCATGAGGACATGTTTTATAAGTACGTCTCAGATATAAAGGATGAAAATAGTATGAACCTAAAGGATGTCGACATCTTCTTCTCTGTTTTGTGTGCATATGTAGAATGCCATGGTGGGGATATGCAATGAGTGTAACTATTAATTTCAACAGGCTGTTTGTCAGCTCTGCTTCGCATAACCTCTGTTTTTTTGATGAGTTTTCCTCTGGTGTGAATATTATTAGTGGGCGTAATACATCTGGGAAAAGTTCTCTACTTCAGAGTTTGTTGTTTGCTTTTGGTGTCAATGATGTTCGTGAGAATCTAGCTGAAATTCTTAGTTATAATCCAATATTCAGAGTGGACTTCACCAAGACTGTTGATGGGGTTGAAGAAAAATACACAATTATTAGGGAGCCGAAATCCATCTATGTAAGAGAGCCGAAGGGAAGAGTGGTTCCCTTTCATGGAATAGATGCTGATAATAGCGTTGAGCACGTCAAATTAAAAGACTATATGCGCGATTTGGTTGGCTTTACCCTGCTTCTAGAACAAAAAGGAGAGCTTAAGTCTGCCCCTCTCGAAAGCATGTTTTTGCCATATTATATTTCTCAGTCTGTAGGTTGGGTCTATTTGCGTGAATCGTTTTCTAATCTTCAATATTATAAAGGGTTTAAAGACGATTACTTGGACTATTATCTTGGGGTAAATAATAGCTTCGATAGGGTGAAATATAGAGAGCTTACGAGAAAAAAAGATCGGCTGACAGCTGATATCCAAAATCTCAATCGTTATAGCAAAAAGGCCGAATTCCAGTTTTCAAATTTAGTTGACGAAACCTTTGGTGAGAAGGCAGAAGAGTACATTGAAAGCTACGTTAAAAGGTCGAGCTCCCTGGAAGAAGAAAGAATTAAATATATAAAGCTATGCAATGAGCTTTCGTTACTACAGAACCACCACAAAATTCTCAAGAGAACTAGGAGTAATGTCAAGAGCCAAAAGTATAATGATATCGATCGCTGCCCAGCCTGCACCCAAGTATTGTCATATTCTTTAGAGGGTTTGTATAGCCATTATCAGAAATACAATGATACAGTTGAGCTAGAGTCACACATTGCCGACAAGCTGACAACAAAAAAGTCACAAATAAACTCATCAAGTAAAGTAATTGAAAAATTTAGAAAGGAAATTCAAGATGATTACGGTGTTCTTTTAAGCAAAAATGTAGACGGAGTTACCTTTGATCAATGGGTGGATAATAAAGCAAATATTAAATTATACAAAAAGATGCAGAAAGACATTGGCGATTCAGAAAATGAATTAGACGCTGTTAGGTCATTCATTAATTCTATGAATACGGAGCAGGAAGCAGTCTCTGCAAGGAAAGCAAAAGAAAGGGGGTTTGAAGAGTTATTCTCTGATTATGCGTCACAGTTGAAGCTTAATCCGTTAGTTGACTCTAGATATCTTAATCTATATTCAATTAATTCTTTTCCGCGACAAGGTGTTGAGCTTCATAAGACTGTTATGGCCTATCATTTTGCATTGAACGCTATCATTGCGAAAACAAAAATTGCACATAGGCTGCCATTTTTGTTGGACGCCATTCTCAAGGAAGATATAGATGAGACTAATCTAGCGACTATTTTGTCATTTGTTAGTAATAATCTACCGGAAGATACTCAGACATTCGTTTCTATATCGGAGCATGTCAAAAGTGATTCAGAGGTTAGAGATGAGAAAGATATTAAACCTATCGAGAAAATTAGTGTTAAAGACGTTAAAGATGCTTACTTCCCTGAAAATTCGAAGCTAATCTACATTGGTGGTGGGGAACTTGAACGTGGCTTTCTTTCTCAGTTACTAGAAGATCATCAAGAATTACATGATGAAACTCTTGATTTGACGGCCATCTAAATGATAGTAAGAGGATAGGCGTCGTTGGTATCATAACAAATGCAGGCACAGCGACGCCCTTTCCATTGCGCCTTCGGCTCCATTCCAAGCGCGCGCGTGCTGCAAGCGTTAACTGCCTTAATTCCTCCATCATCATTACCCCCTGCTCACCACAACTTGTTGGCACTTCCACATACCCAAGCCATCCACACCCCTGCGATAAGCCGAAGCGTTCACAACGATTCACTCCCGCTGCTGCTGGGCGCGGGTATCGTCGCGCACGGCATCGAACCCTTCCTGTGAGATGAATCCGCGGGAGAGGGCGTGTTCGGCCATGATGGCGCTGTCGCTGGCGAGGATCAATTCGCAGTCGGAATCGCCGATCTCCTTGGCGAGGGCGTCGATGGCGGCGTCGCGTTCGTCGTCGTCATCCACCTTGCGAATGTAGATGGCGCGGACCCGGTCGGGGTAGGCCTTGACGATCTCGGTGTAGACCTCGGGGTCGTGCTGGCCGCTGTCGCCGATCAGCACGAAGGGCAGCCCCTCGTAGAGTGACAGCATGCTTTGAATCACGTCGGACTTGTGATCCTCTGCCTTGCGCGGCCACGGGCGCTTGAGCGTCATGCCCCACTCGCGCAGAAAGAGGATCGGCCCCACCGGAATGCGGTTCATGTTGAAGAACATCTCCAGCACCTCGTAGATGCTCCACGGCCCGCGGGAAACGTAGAGCATCGGCCGCTGACGGTTACCCTCGGCGCCTTCATAGAGCGCGCGATAGAGCGCAGCCACGCCGGGAAAGGCGGTGCGCTCGTCGGCCTTCTCCATGAACAGGCGATAGAACATCTTCAGCTTGTTGGCGACGCCGGTGTACATCACGGTGTCGTCGATGTCGCTGATGACGATCAGGTCGGTGCTCGCCGGCGGAATGTAGACCTCGGTCTCGGTGCTGATGGCGTCGTCTTCGGAGACCACCTCGAGCTTGGCGGTATGCCAGATCGCCTCGGCCGGCAGGGTGTGGGTGATCTCGATATGGGCGTGGAAGTAGCCGTCGCGGTCGGTGGTGACGGAGGTGCGCGTTGCGCCGAGACGTATGTCGATACGGGCGTCGGCCACGCCGTGGCGCACCAGTCGCCGAGCCAGGTCGGCCAGATCCTGCATGATGCCGGCCTGCTCCCAGCGCGCGAGGCGTCGCGGCTGGCGAAACACGCGGCCCATGATGAAGGCTTCCTTCTGCGAGCCGTAGCCCCGGTAGGGGTGGACGATGACGCCACCCTTGCCCTTGTCACGTCGCATCGGGCGGGTGAACAGGCGGACCAGCTTCTTGCTGAAGTGGATCAGCTTGCCAAAGAACATCTGGCGCTTGGAGCCGTCGCGATGGGGCGTTGAGGCGTCTCGGGTCACGGGGGCTCGTCCTTGTTGGGGGCTTGCAGCGCAGCGACTCTGTCGCCCGCGCCTTTCAGCCTAGCCGCTATCGGGCGAATGAACGATGCGTGTCGTGCCAACGTTCGCCCGGTGGGGCCAATGCCAGTGCCATGCGGGGCCGGGTACTGCTGAGTCTGGCGGCCTCAGGCGGGGGCGTAACGTCGGCCGTGGGGTCAGGCGGGCGGACACAAAAACGCCCGCCATGGGGCGGGCGTTTTCAAGGTCAGGGCCGCAACACTCAGGCGTGCTGGTTGCTGTGGCGGCCTTCGGCAATCTCTTCGATGAGCTTGGCGTTGAAGTCGTCGAGATCCTTGGGCGTGCGGCTGGTGACAAAGCCGCTATCGCAGACGACGGACTCGTCGACCCATTCGGCGCCGGCGTTCTTGAGATCCTGCGCGATGGAGGGCACGGAGGTCAGCTTACGACCGTCGACGACGCCGGCGTTGATCAGGATCCACGGCGCGTGGCAGATCGCGGCGACCGGCTTGCCGGCCTGGAAGAACGATCTGACGAAGCTCAGCGCCTTCTCGTCGGTGCGCAGGGTGTCCGGGTTGAACAGGCCGCCCGGCAGCAGCAGGGCGTGATAATCAGCGGGGTCGGCGTCATCGAGCGCCTTGTCAGCCTCATAGGTTTCGCCCCACTCGGTTTCGGCCCAGGCGCGAATGCCTTTGCCATCCGGTGTCACGACATGGGTCTCGACGCCTTGACCCTGAAGCGCGGCGCGCGGTGAAGCGAGTTCGGATTCCTCGAAGCCGTCGGCAGCGAGAATGGCGACGCGTTTACCATTGAGTTGTTGAGCCATCTTGACCTCCTGGTCGTGATGTAACGATGAATGACGTAGAAGCCCATGGGCCATCCGGGTCCATGTCTCGGCTTACCCCATGAGTTTGGGATAGTCTCGGCGAACTTCAAGGAGAGAATGTCGGCCTCGGCGCCGATATCCTGATGAGAGGCGAAAGGCCGGCGAGCGGCCGGCACGACGCGCAGCGCCGGCCCCGGCCGGGGCGAAAAGCGCAAAAACGACGAGGAGAGGTTCATGCTTGGCGAGGCGGGTAGCGCAGTGTCGCTGATCGGTATGGCGCTGTTGGGCGCGATATTCGGCGCGCTGGTGGCCGGCATGGCGGCACTGTCGGTGCTTCGGCGCCGGCGGGCGCGGAACGACGCCCTCGAGACGCGGCTCGACGAGAGCGACCGCCAGCGGCAGCGGCTCGAGCAGGAACTCTCCCAGAGCGATGCCCAGCAGGACGAACTGCGCGAGCAGCTCGGCGAGCTCAAGCAGCGGCTGACCACCCGGGAACAGCAGGTCGAGACGCTCAACGAGCGCCTGGCGGATCTGCGCGAGCGCTACGGCCGGCTGGAGACGCATGTCGAGCAGGCCAAGCACCACCACGCCGAGCAGATCAAGCTGCTGGAAGACGCCAAGGGCCGCATGGGTCACGAGTTCGAATCGCTGGCCGGGCGCATCTTCGACGAGCGCAACCGCAGCTACAGCGCCCAGAGCCGCGAGAGTCTCGAAGCCCTGCTGCAGCCCTTTCGCGAGCAGGTGGCGGGCTTTCGTCAGCGGATCGAGGAGATTCACGGTCAGGAGAGCCGCGAGCGCACCACGCTCAAGGTGCAGATCGACCAGCTCGCCACGCTCAACCGCCAGATCACCGAAGAGGCCGCCAATCTCACCCGGGCGCTCAAGGGCGACAAGAAGATGCAGGGCAACTGGGGCGAGGTGATGCTCGAGTCGGTGCTCGAACGCTCCGGGCTGCGTCGCGACATCGAGTACCGCCGCGAGGTGTCGCTGGAGGGCGAGAACGGTCGCCAGCGCCCGGATGCGGTGATCTATCTGCCCGACGACAAGCACCTCATCGTCGACGCCAAGGTTTCGCTCAACGCCTACGTGCGCTACGTCAACGCGGAGGAGGACGCCGAGCGGGAGCAGGCACTGCGCGCCCATGTGCAGGCGGTGCGCTCGCACATCGACGCGCTCGCCAGCCGCGACTATCCCAAGCTGCCGGGGCTGCGCTCGCCGGACTTCGTCTTCCTGTTCATGCCGGTGGAGCCGGCGTTCGCGGTCGCCTTCCAGTTCGACGAGACGCTGTTTCAGGATGCTTTCTCCCGCGACATCGTGGTGGTCACGCCGACCACGCTGCTGGCGAGCCTGCGCACCGTCGCCAGCCTGTGGAATCTCGAGCGCCAGAACGAGAACGCCCGGTATATCGCCGAGCGTGCCGGCAAGCTGCTCGACAAGTTTCAGGGGTTCGTGTCGAGTCTCGAGGACGTGGGCAAGCATCTGGGGCGGGCGCAGTCGAGCTACGAGCAGGCGGTGTCGCGGCTCTCCACAGGGCAGGGGAGTCTCGTCGGTCAGGCGCTGCAGCTCGAGAAGCTCGGCGTGCGCATGAAGCGCGAGTTGCCATCCCACCTCACCCGTCGTGCCGAGGGCGAGACTGAGGCGGGCGAGAGTGAGGCGGGTGAGACCGAGGCGGGCGAGAGCGGACGGGAAGACGAACGGCGCGCCGACACTTCTCAGGCCCGCGTCGAAGAAAAAGCCCCGCGCGGGCCCGCGCCGAACGGTGACGACATGCGTCGGGGCGCGGGCTTCGGTGCGGGCGATACCGCCGACGATCGGGGCGGGGCGTAACGGCGCCGTCTCACTTTTCGAGCGGTCTATCCTCTTTTCGGGCCGTCTCGCCTCGCTTCGGGCCGGCTTACCTGGCGGTCGCCGCTATACCGGCCTGGCGTCGGCTGGCTGATGTCGTCCCCAGAGCCTGCCGAGGGCGTGACTGCGGTCGCGCAGCAGGTCGGCGCAGCGGTCAAGCGCCGACGCCAGTGTCATCGGGCCGTCGGCGAGGGCAAACGCTGCGGTCACATCGTGTTCGAACGCGGCCTGCCAGCCGTCGCCGAGCCGGCCCGCCAGCACCACCGTGGGCACGCCGTGCTGTGCCGCGCGCCGGGCGACGCCGATCGGTGTCTTGCCCGAAAGGCTCTGGCCGTCGAGCTGGCCTTCACCGGTGATGACCCAGTCAGCCCCGTCGAGATAGCCGTCGAACCCGGCATGCTCCATCACCAGCTCGATCCCCGGGCGCAGCGTGGCACCCAGCAACACCTTGGCGGCGAAACCCATGCCGCCGGCGGCGCCGGCCCCCGGCAGGTCGCGGCTCTCCTCGCCGCATGCCTCGGCGACACGGTCGGCAAAGTACCCCAGCGCGCGATCGAGCTGTTCGACGTCGGTCGGCGTGGCCCCTTTCTGCGGCCCGAAGATGGCGCTGGCGCCCTGCGCGCCGAGCAGCGGGTTGTCGACGTCGACGGCGGCCTGCACGTCGAGCGTGGCGAGGCGAGGATCGAGCCCGGAGAGGTCGAGCCGCTCGAGCTGCGCCAGCGCGGCACCGCCCGGGGGGAGTTCGTGGCCCTCGGCGTCCCGCAGGCGGGCGCCGAGGGCACTGAGCATGCCGGCCCCGGCGTCGTTGGTGGCGCTGCCGCCAAGCGTCAGCAGCAGCGACTCGGCGCCGGCGTCCAGCGCTGCCAGGATGAGCTGGCCCACGCCGAAGGTGGTGCTGTGCAGCGCGGTGCGCTCGTCGGTGGTCAGCGCCTGCAGTCCGCTGGCCTCCGCCAGTTCGACGAAGGCGCTGCGGCTGTCGGCAAGCCAGCCCCAGGCGGCCTGGCGCTCACGGCCGAGGGCGTCCTGGACCCGTGCCTCGCGGCGCTCGGCGCCGGTGGCGGCAATCAGGGCCTCCAGCGTGCCTTCGCCGCCATCCCCCATCGGACACTGGATCAGCTCGGCCTCGGGGGCGCCGCGGGCCAGCCCCTCGGCGATCGCGGCCGCCGCGTCGCGTGCGGAGAGGGCATCCTTGTAGCTGTCGGGGGCAATGACGATCTTCATGGCATCCTCTCTCGATGGTGGCGCGCAGCAGGCGGTGACAGGTGGCGAAACGGCGAGGTGGTGAAAAGGCGAGGTGGCGACAAGGCAACGTTGCGAAGGGCCGCGCCGCCGTGACCTCGTCATCAGCTTAGCGGCATTGCCCCACGGCAGGGAACGCCAACCCTCGCCGGGCGCGTGACCAAGGCAGCGTGGCGCCGGAAGTCGCCAACTGGCATTCTGAACGCCGTTCACATTCGCCACTGGCGAGGATGATGTGATGAATCGAAACGACAGGATGACGCGGGATGACGCAAAGGGGTCCCATGACGGGGCGAGGTGGGATGCGCCGGTGACGCGTGACCGCCGCGATCGCATGCACTTGCGCCCGTTCGCGGGGCTCGGCATGGGTGCAGTGACTCTGGTCATGGCGGGTCTGCTCGCCGGCTGCCAGTCGCTGTCATCGCCATCGCCGGTCTCCCCGCAGGGCAGCGGCGCGTTGCCACCGGCGTGTCAGTGGCCGGCCAGCGGCGACGATCGTCTCGAACGGCTCCGCGCCACGCGGGAGGTGATCGAGGCGCGGGGCTACGTCATTCTCGATACCGACGTCACCCTCGGCGTGGTCAGCGCCGAGCGGCGAACGCGTCAGCCGGGGCTCGGGGCGGTCGACTCGCCCTTTGGGCGTACCGGGTTCTGGGGGGGATTCGGGATCGGCGGACGCGGTGGCTACGGCGTTGGCATTTCCCAGGGCTTCGGCAGCGGCTACGACCGCGATCCGATCCAGGTCGAGCGCCTCTCGGTGTCGACGCCGGCGGCGGTCACCTATGTCGACCGCGACTCGGTAGTGGTCGATCGCAACGGCTACCTCATCGACGCGCGCAGCTACAACCATCAGGGGCTCTGCAGCGAGCTGCGTCAGGCAATCGAGTCGCAGCTCTCCACGCCAACCGCGGCACCGGGCACCGGCGTGCCGCTTCCCGCATCGACGTCGACGGGGAGGGCCACGCCATGACGCGCTCATCGACAACGCCAAGCCGCTCTTGGCGGCGGGCACTCGCCCTGCTGGCCGCGCTCATGCTCGCGGGATGCGCGGTTGCCCCCGCGCCGGCGCCGCGTAGCATCTCCCTCGACGCGGATGCCGATGCCACGCTCCGGGCGACGCTTGCGATGTTTGCCGAGCGGGGGTTCGTGATCCGCCACGCCGATGGTGAGCTGCGCCAGATCGATGCCGTGCTCGCCTCGCGAAGCGGTTATCAGGTCCATGCCGAAGTCACCACCGGCGACACGCCACCGCCCGGGCTGGCGCTGCGCCAGGGCGATACCTATCTGACGCTGAGCGGGCGTCAGGGTGGACATCCCCTCGGCGCCACTGCGCTCGACCCGCTTTTCATCGATGTTCAGAACCGTATGAGATCACAGCCTTGATTCGACCGATGTACCGCGGCCTTCAGCTCGCGTTGGCGCTGACGGTCGCCGCGGCGGCCACCCCGGCCTTCGCTCACCCGCACGGCTGGGTGGACCTGAGCGTCGAGGGGGTCTTCGACGACGCCGGCAGACTGCAGGCACTCCGCCAGCAGTGGCGAATGGACCCGTTCTACAGCCAGGTGGTGATGGAAGAGATGGGACGCCTGGAAGACGGCACCAGCATGCCGGAGCGCCTCGACGCCCTTGGCGTGGAGATCCGCAACAACCTGGCGACGCAGGACAATCTCACCCACATCACCCTGGACGGCGAGCCTGTCGCTCAGGCCGAGGTGACCAACACCAATACCGAGATTCGCGGTGACCGACTGGTCTTCAGCTTTGTGCTGCCGCTCGCGTCGCCGGTCGAGATGGCCGGCCACGCGCTCGACTACCGCATCTTCGACCCGACCTACTACATCGAGATGGTCCACGAAGCGAACGCCGACGGTTCCGAGCCGCTGCCCGAGGCGCTGACATTGAGCGGCGCGCCGGCGGACTGCACGACGCAGATCGTCCAGGCGGACCCGGACCCCTCGAAAGTGATGGAGGCGGCGATGCTCGACAAGACCGAGTCCGGCGAGCCCAACCTCGGGCGCTTCTTCGCCGAGACGGGAGAGATTCGATGTCCCGCCTGAGACCCGACGCCGCCCGGTGGAAGCCCTGGCTGGCCTTCGGCCTGCCGCTGGCGGGCGTGCTGCTGATCGGTTGGGCGATCTACGCGATGGGCTGGTGGCAGCAGGGAGCGGTGCAGGTCGTGCTGTGGCAACGCGACCTTTACCACGCGCTCACGTCGGCGATCGGCGAGATCGACCGGGCGCCGGGGCTGACGACCTGGGGCGTGCTGCTCGGGGTAAGCTTCGGCTACGGGGTGTTCCATGCCGCCGGCCCGGGCCACGGCAAGGTGGTGTTGAGTACCTACTTGGCCTCTCAGGGCGGGGCGTGGAAACGCGCCATCGTGCTCTCCGCACTCGCCTCGCTGCTGCAGGGCGTGATGGCGATCGCGCTGATCGCCGTGCTCGTCTTCGGCCTCGGCTGGCTGACCCGCCAGGCGATGGCGAGCGTGGATCAGGCCGAGACGGTGAGCTTTCTGCTGGTGGCACTGGTGGGGCTCTGGCTCTGTGTGCGCTCGCTGCGCAGGCTCTATCGGGCGACGTTCGCGGGCGCGCGCGGCGCTTCCGAGCCGGCGGTAGCGACCGCCGCGACGGCGCATGACGCGCACGGGCATAGTGCCCATGAGCACAGTGGCCACGGGCACGACGACCACGGGCACGACGACCCTGAGCACGGCGGCCATGAGCATGCGCATGACAGCCACGAGCACGGCGCACACTGCGGCTGCGGGCACGACCACCACGTCGACCCCACCACGGCCAGTGACTGGCGCGGAGCGCTGCTGACGGTGCTGTCGATCGGTATTCGCCCCTGCAGCGGCGCGGTGCTGTTGCTGGGTGCCTCGGCGCTGCTGGGGCAGTTCGGCAAGGGTGTGGTGGCGGTGATGGCGATGTCGCTGGGGACGGCGCTGACGGTCTCGTCGCTGGCGCTGTTGAGCGTCTTCGCCCGGGACTGGGCGCAGCGCCGGCTGTCGCCGATGGCCAGCCGCCACCCGTGGCAGGCGTGGATCGGTCTGGCAGGCGGGGCGCTGATCCTCACGTTCGGGCTATCGCTCAGTCTCGCCCAGTGGCAGCGCGGTGAGGCGCCCGGCGCGCCGCTACTGGGATCGCCGACAGCAGACGCGCAGGCGGCGCCGGTGGGCGGGCCTCTCGGCCGCGGCTAGCACGGCGTGGCGTCGGGTAACGCTCAGCCGGCGTCCAGCGTCCGGGCCAGGCGGCGAATCGTCTCGCAGCGCTCGTCCAGCGCCGCCTCGGCGTAGGTTTCGGCCTCACCCTGACCCCACACCGGCCCCGGCCAGGCGGGGTCGTCGGCAAACCGCACGATGACGTGGACGTGGAGCTGGGCGACGACGTTGCCCAGCGTGGCGACGTTGAGCTTGTCCCCCCGCCAGTGGGTCATCATCGCCTGGCCCAGCGCGGTCGCTTCGCGCCAGAGCTCGCGCTGGTCGGCTTCATCGAGATCGAAAAGCTCCACCACGTCGGCGCGGCGCGGGACAAGCACCAGCCAGGGATAGCGGGCATCCCGGCTCAGGCGCACCTGGCTGAGGCTCAGGTCGACGACGTGGACGCTGTCCCGCTCGAGTCGATCATCGAGGGTAAAAGTCGGCATGGGGTCTCTCTCTATGAGTGGCAGGCGGGGGCAGGGCAGAAAGGCGGCGCATCGCGTCAGCGAATTTACGCGCGCCCTCGCGCTGCTCTGCTATGTTGGAACTCAGGTCGACGACTGTACGACCGGATGCGTCACGGCGCATCCTTCAAGCCCGTTAAGGAGGACGACACCATGAAACGACTCATCGCATTCTCGCTGCTGGCACTGTTCAGTGCCGGTATTCTCGCCGGCTGTAACACCGTTGGCGGCGCCGGCAAAGATATCGAAGAAGGCGGCGAAGCCGTGCAGGACGCGGCCAGCTAAGGCACTCGACGCCTGGCCCTCGCCAGGCGTCTTGCTTCTAACGCCGCGCGTCGTTGCACCCGCCTTCCGTAAGACGTTGTTGCGCCTGTCTGCCGTAAGATGCTCATTCCTCTACTTGTCCTGGCGCTGCCTAACGGCGCTTATTGTTTGCTGCTTACTGCTTACTGCTTACTGCTTACTGCTTACTGCTTACTGCTTACTGCTTACTGCTTCCTGCTTCCTGCTTCTTGCGTTGTCCCAGTTACCGCTCCAGGGTCACCTCGAACGATGCCGGTGCGTGCGTCGACGGGTCTCGGGGGCACGAGCCGACATGCTAAAGTAGGAGATTGTCCGGTCGCTTCCTTTCGCGTCGCGCTGTCTTCGCGAATCGCTTGCTCGAGCCGTTTTCCCCGCCGCCGACCGGATGGGAGGTTATCCATGTCATCTACCGATGCGCGCGCACGCCGCGCCGATGTCACCGCTGATCCCGACGCCGAGTCGACGGGCGCCTTCAGCGACTCGAGCGATGCGCCACTCGACGCGCTGCCCGGGCCGGACGAGAAGCCGGTCTCCATCGTCTTCAACGACACCGCCTACGCCACGGTGCTGGCGACGCCGTCTCAACTGGAGGCGCTGGCGGTCGGCTTCGCCTTCAGCGAGGGCGTCATCGATCGCTACGCCGACGTCGAGTCGATCGACAGCGAGTCGAGCCGTCACGGGTTGCGGGTGAGACTGACGGTAGCGCCGAGGATCGCCCGCCGTGCCGAGAGTCAGGCGCGGGCGACGCTCTCCACCAGCGGCTGCGGCGCCTGCGGCGTGCAGGAGGAGTCGCAGCTGTTGTTCGGCCTGACCCGGCTGCCGACGCTCGCCTTGCCCGCGCCGGCGGCGCTGCAGGGCGGGCTCGACACCCTGCGCGAGCGCGCTGCCACCGGCATGCATCTGGCGCTCGGCCTCGATGAAGACGGCCAGACGACGAGCCTGGGGCTCGACATCGGCCGCCACAACGCGCTCGACAAGGTGATCGGCGAAAGTCTGATCGCGGGCCGAATGCCCGCCGTGGTGATGACCTCGAGCCGCTGCAGCCTGGAGCTTGTGCAGAAGAGTGTGCGGGCACGCATCCCCGCGCTGGCTACGCTCTCCTACCCCTCGCGGCTGGCGGTGGATGTGGCCCGCTCCTGCAATCTGACGCTGATCAACTGCCATCGCGGGCGGCGACTGGAACTGCTCAGCCGGGGGGACGACTAGTCCCCGGCGGTGCCTGCGGCTGGCCGTGCGAGATCAATTTTCATGCCGATACAGTTAGTGAGCGAACAATGTTCATGCGTACTGAACTATATGAATGGTACGATGTATTAGCGTGACGAAACGTCACACGCTTTCACTCATCGTTTCCGTTCAGACGTCGCTCGAGGCATTCATGGCTTTCAATTCTCCCCAGGACACCGCGCTCCAGGCAGTTTCCGCCGGCTACAAGAAGACCCAGACACCGCTTACGGCGCTGCTCATCCTTGGCTTTCTCGCCGGCGCCTTCATCGCCACCGGCTTTCTGCTCGACATTCGCGTGACCGCGACCATGCCCGCTGAGTGGGGCGGCCTGCGGACCTTCATCGGGGCGTCCGTCTTTCCCGTCGGTCTGGTACTGACGCTGATCGCCGGCGGTGAGCTGCTGACCGGCAACATGATGACGTTGCCGATGGCGCTTTTCTCGCGTCGTATCGGTATCGCCGCGCTGCTCAAGAACTGGGGGCTAGTCACCGTCTCGAACTTCGCCGGCAGTCTTGCAGTGGCGTATGCCTTCGGACACTTTCTGGGGCTGGCGGAAGGCGACTTCCTGGCGACCACCGTGGCGGTTGCCCAGCACAAGGTACAGACGGACTTCTGGCATGCACTGGTGTCAGGCATCGGCTGCAACTGGCTGGTCTGCCTGGCGGTCTGGCTCGGCTATGCCAGCAAGGACGTCGCCGGTAAGATATTCGGCATCTGGTTTCCGGTCATGGCCTTCGTGGCGATCGGTTTTCAGCACGTCGTCGCCAACATGTTCGTGGTCCCGGCGGCGATCTTCGCGGGTGCGGTGACCTGGGGCGAGTATCTGCCCAACTTCCTCGCGGTCTTCATCGGTAATGCGATCGGTGGTGCGCTCTTCGTGGGGCTGGCTTATCACTTCGCCTATCGCCCCCAGGCCTCGCTGGATGCCGTCGCCGACGCCCCGGCCGCGCAGGGTGAAGCCGCCGTTGACGCCAGCCGCGCGGAAGTGAATCGCGCCAAGCGCGCAAGCAAGACCGGCGAGACCCAACCGGCCCAACGCGCCTGAGGGCGCGTTAGTTCACGAGCTGACCCGATCGAGGGTTGGCTCGGTACCGTTTTCGCTTTCCTTTCGTCGCGGCGTCCGTTTTCCCCAGGGAAAAGCGGCCGCCGCGACGCGACGCTCGGCAAGGGATGAGTCCCGCTGGATCGGTGCGTCGTTCGCTTTTTCGGAGATTTGGCATGTCAGACGTTTCTAACGATTCCGCCCAAAACGATCGAGCGGCCGGCGACTGGCCGGTCTATGAGCAGGACCCCACGGTCACCGAATACCACAACCCGGCCGGTGGCTGGGGCGCGCTGAAATCGGTCGGCAAGCATCTGCTACACAGCCGGGCGCTGGGAACCAACGCGCGCTCGCTGTTCAAGCTCAATCAGCCGGACGGCTTCGACTGCCCGGGCTGCGCCTGGGGCGATCCGGAACACGGCTCGTCGTTCGAATTCTGCGAGAACGGCGTCAAGGCGGTGACCTGGGAGTCGACGGCCAAGCGCGTGACCCGCAAGTTTTTCGCTCAGCACAGTGTCAGCGAGCTCAAGGAGTGGGACGACTACCGCCTTGAGGATCAGGGGCGCCTGGTCGAACCGATGCGCTACAACGCCGAGACCGATCACTACGAGCCGATCGGCTGGGACGCCGCACTCGACCTGATCGCTGAAGAGCTCAAGGCGCTGCCGACGCCGGACGACGCGATCTTCTACACCTCGGGCAAGGCGCCCAACGAGTCGGCCTACGTCTTCCAGCTGCTGTCGCGGCTCTACGGCACCAACAACATGCCGGACTGCTCCAACATGTGCCACGAAGCGAGCGGCGTGGCGCTCAATGCGGCCCTGGGCACCGGCAAGGGCAGCGCGCGGCTGGAGGATTTCGAGCAGGCCGAGGCGATCTTCGTGTTCGGTCAGAACCCGGGCACCAACCATCCGCGCATGCTGGGCGTGCTGCGGGAGGCCGCCGAGCGTGGCGCTGACATCGTCACCTTCAATACGCTCAAGGAGCGGGGCCTGGAGAAGTTCGCCGATCCGCAGAAAGCCGGCGAAATGCTTCACAACGGCAGCCACCGCATCAGCAACCACTACTTCCGGCCCAAGCTCGGCGGCGACATGGCCGTGGTGCGTGGCATGGCCAAGGCGCTCTTCGCCCGCGATGCCGCCGGCGAAGAGGTGCTCGATCACACCTTCCTGGCCCATCACACCGCGCAGCTGGCGGCGTATCGGAGCATCGTGGAGGCCACTGACTGGGCGACGCTCGAGTCCCAGTCCGGCCTCAGCCGTCAGGAGATGGAGCAGGCCGCCGAGCTCTACGCCCGCTCCAAGGCAACGATCGCCTGCTGGGCGATGGGCATCACCCAGCATGAGCACTCGGTGGCGACGATCCGCGAGATCGTCAATCTGCTGATGCTGCGCGGCAACATGGGGCGTCCCGGTGCCGGGACATCACCGGTGCGCGGCCACTCCAATGTCCAAGGTGATCGCACCATGGGCATCTACGAGAAGCCGTCCGATGCCTTTCTCGATGCGCTGGAGGCGAAATACGGCCGCGGCATGCCGCGGGAGCACGGCTTGGACTCGGTGGCGGCAGTGCAGGCGATGCGCGATGGCGCCGACAAGGTGTTCATCGGTCTGGGCGGTAACTTCACCCGGGCGATTTCGGACAGCGGCGTCACCGAGCGCGCGATGGGCAACTGCCGCCTGACCGCCTTCATCAGCACCAAGCTCAACCGCAGCCACCTGGTCACCGGCAAGCAGGCGCTGATTCTGCCCTGCCTGGGTCGCACCGAGATCGACCGCAACGCGGCGGGCAAGTCGCAGCTGATCACCGTCGAGGATTCGATGAGCATGGTCCACGGTTCGGCGGGCATCAATCGCCCGGCGGACAAGGCACTGCGCTCGGAAGTGTCGATCATCACCGGTATCGCCGAGCGGCTGCTGGGCAATGACGTGGTCGACTGGTCGGCGATGCGTGAAGACTACGACGTCATTCGCGATCACATCAGTGAGGTGATCCCCGGTTTCACCGACTTCAACGCTCGCGTTCGCACCCCGCGAGGTTTCTGGCTGGTCAACCCGGTGACGCGGCTGCGCTTCTCGACGTCGACCGGCAAGGCGGAGTTCTCCAGCGACGCGCTGCCTGGACAGGTCATGCACCAGCGTCTCGCCGAGCGCGACGGCTGGCTGACGCTGCAGACGATGCGCTCTCACGACCAGTACAACACCACCATCTACGGCTACAACGACCGCTACCGCGGCATCGAGAACGGCCGTCAGGTGATCTTCGTCAACGCAGCGGACATCGAGCGACTCGGCTTCCATGCCGGGCAGTGGGTCGACCTGATCGGTGAAGCCGAGGATGGCGAGGTTCGCCGCGTCAACGGCTTCAAGATCGTCGCCTATGACACGCCGACCGGCTGTGCGGCGGCCTACTACCCGGAAACCAATCCGCTGATTCCGCTCGACCACAAGGGCGAGTTCAGTCACACCCCGGCGTCGAAATCCATCGCCGTTCGGCTGGAAGCGAGCGCGCGCCTTGCCTGAGGCTGGTGACGAGGCGGGTCTTGCCCAGGCGCTGATGTCGCTGCTTGAGGCACACCCGTCGCTGGACCCGCTGGCGGGCATGGTGTGGATCGCCCTGCGCGACTGGGGCACCACGGCGCGGGGGCTGACCACCGCTCAGCTCTCGCGCCGGCTCGAGGTCGAGCATGCCCTGATACGCAGGGCGGCTGCCGACCTCGAGGCGCTGGGCTGGATCGACAGCCAGCCCGCCGGCGGGGCGAGTCCGGCGCTTCGTTTGACCCGGGTCGCGGTGACTGACGACTGCCCCGCCAACGCATAATCCCCTCTCTCTCAGGATGACAGCCAACCGGCTAGACTCACCGCCAACCGGCCAGGCTTACCGCCAACCGAGCGGTGGGTAGGGCAGCAGGGGGCTGGCGGGCCGCCTCGTGCGCGTCACAGGCGGCGGCACCGAAATCGGCTTTCCCTCGCCCACGCGATGGCTCGCCACGCGGAAGTGATACTCATCCCGTGCAGCGCCCGGTGAGGGTCAGCCACCGAAGCTGAAGCGCCGCTCCAGACGCTCGAAGGCGAGATCGGCGACGATCGCCAGCAGCCCCACCAGCACCGCGCCCTGAATGATGTAGGCGAGGTTGTTGCTGACCAGTCCGGCGATCAGCGGGGTGCCGAGACTCTTGGCGCCCACCGTGGAGCCGATCGTTGCGGTTCCAATGTTGATGATCACCGATACCCGAATCCCGGCGATGATCACCCGCATCGCCAGTGGCAACTCGATCCGCCAGAGAATCTGCCAGGCGCTCATGCCGTTGCCTCGGGCCGCTTCTCGGGTCGTTTCCGGGACGGTGTTGAGTCCGGTGATGGTGTTCTGGATCACCGGCAGCAGCCCGTAGAGCGACAGGGCGATGATCGTCGGGGCGAAGCCGAATCCGGCAAGGGGAACGGCGATGGCGAGCACGGCGGCAGGCGGGAAGGTCTGACCGATGGCGGCCAGCGACGACACCATGGGTTCGAACTCGCGCCCGGCGGGCCGGGTGACGAACAGCCCGGCGGCGATCCCGATACTCACCGAGATCAGCGACGACACCGCGACCAGACCGAGATGGGCGAGCATCAGGTTGAGATAGCTGTCGCGGGTGTAGAGCGGGTTGCTGACGGAGGGGAACAGCGCGCGGAATAGCGGCTCGAGCTGACCCATGCCGAGCGTCAGCGCGACCAGCAGCACGCCGAGTGTGATCAGCACGCCGGCGCCCTGACTCGCCGAGCGCAGGCGTCGAAGACTCAGGGCAGGGCTCATGCCGGCTTGCCGTCGCTTGCGGTGGGCGCGGTCTCGCCGGGGCGGACGGCAGTCGAGGCGAGCGTCGCCGGCGGCGTCTGCACGCTGTTCTCCATGCCCATCACGCCCTGCATGCCGACCTCGGCGATGAGCTTACCGTCGCCATCGACCACCGGTAACGCCATCACGCGATACCAGACCATGCGCGACAGCGCCTCCTTCATGCTCATCTCGGGGGTGGCGACCCACTCCGCCTTCACTCGGGTGACGGCATCCTCGTCGTCGAGCCGGGCGCCGGCCAGCGCCGTCGGTCGGCCTTGGTCGTCGACCAGCCACCAGTGACTGCCCGGTTCGGGTAGTGCATCGGCGGGCGCGAGGCTCGGGGGACGCTGGTACTGATGAACCCAGCGCCGCGAGAGCAGCTTGAGTCCCAGATCCGCCTGACCGATGAATTCGCGGACGAAGTCGTCGGCGGGATCGACCATCATCTCCACGGGCCGCTCGTACTGGATCAGTCGGCCGTCATTGAGCAGCGCGATGCGAGTGGCGAGCGACAGCGCTTCGTCCATGTCATGGGTGACGAAGACGATGGTCTTGCCGGTCTGTTGATGCACGCGCCGCATCTCCGCCTGCAGCACCTCGCGGGTGATCGGGTCGACGGCGCCGAAGGGTTCGTCCATCAGCAGGACTTCCGGGTCGGCGGCCAGCGCCCGAGCGACACCCACGCGCTGTGCCTGTCCGCCGGAAAGCTGATGCGGCAGCTTGTCACGAAATGCCGCCGGGTCGAGATGGAACATCGTCATCAGCTCATCGACACGGTCGTCGATGCGCGATTTGGGCCACTTCAGTAGCTGCGGCACGGTGGCGATATTGCGTGCCACGCTCCAGTGCGGAAAGAGCCCGGTCGACTGGATCGCATAGCCGATCCGTCGGCGCAGCTGCTCCACCGGCAGCGTGGCGATATCCTCGCCGCCGAGCGTGATGCGTCCGGCGCTGAGCGGAATCAGACGGTTGATCATCTTCAGCGTGGTCGACTTGCCGCAGCCGGAAGGGCCGATCAACACGCCGAATTCACCGGTCCCGAACGTCAGCGTGATGTCGTCGACCACGGTCTTGCCGGCGTAGGTCTTGGTGAGGCCCTGCAGCTCGATCATGTCGTTTTCCCTTGGCCGGCGCGAGAGGGGCGGCTTAGCGCCACCAGTAGCTGGAGAGCGAAGTCGGCGACCACCGCGAGCACGATGGTGGGGATGGCACCGAGCAGCACCAGGTCGATGGCGTACTGGCCCAGCCCCTGAAAGATGAAGGCGCCGAGCCCGCCGGCGCCGATCAGCGCGGCCACCACCGTCAGCCCGATCGCCTGCACCGTGACGATTCGCAGTCCGGAGAGAATCACCGGCAGCGCCAGCGGAATCTCCACCTGCCACAGGATCTGGCCGGATGTCATGCCCATGCCTCGGGCCGCTTCCAGCGTGCCGGGGGCGACGCCGGCGAGACCGGCGTAGGTGTTGCGCACGATCGGCAGCAGCGAATAGAGCACCAGCGCGATCAGCGCCGGCGCGGCCCCGATACCACCGACGCCGAGTTCGCGCAGCCACGGCAGTGCCGCGGCAAGTGCCGCCAGCGGCGCGATCAGCAGACCGAACACGGCGATCGACGGCAGCGTCTGGAAGACGTTGAGCACACTGAAGAGCGCGTTGCGGGCGCCCGGTCGACGCCTGGCGAGCAGACCCAGTGGCAGACCGATGGCCAGCGCCGGCATCAGCGCGCCGGCAACCAGCGTTAGATGGCGCAGCAGTTCATCGACGAAATTACCGCGCTGGTTGGCGAACTCGCGCATGATCGACAGCGGCGAGAGCAGCGTCGTGGTGAAGCAGGCCACCACGATGAGCAGTGCCACTGCCGCGTAGAGGGCACGCCAGAGCGGGGGCGGGCGCAGGCGCTGCAGCGCGTCGACCATGATCAGGCCGGTCGCGAACAGCAGCACCCAGAAGGCGCTGCCCTGAGAGACCCGGGCAGTGGGGGACGCCTCGGCGAGCGCACGGTGGGCATAGCCGCCGAGAGCGACGAAATCCAGCGCCAGCAGCCCAAGCGCCGCAGCCAACGCCAGCCCGTGGCTGGTCTGGCGCGAAAGACCGCGTTCGCAGGCGGCCAGCGTGAGCAGCACCAGCAGCCCCGCCAGCGTGGCGAGCTGCCACGGCTCGAAGGCTACCCATGCCGACACCGACTGGCCCGACAACAGTCGGTTGGGCGCCATCGAGGCAAAGGGCAGCAGTCCGACGCCGAGCAGGCAGGTGATCACCAGCGTCAACAGCACGCGGTTGCCGATCAGGCGGGTAGGCTGCTCGGCGGCCGGCATGACAACCGCCTCAGTCAAGCAGGCCCTGCGCGTTCAGATAGTCGCGGGCAACCTGCTCTGCGGGTAGGCCATCGACCTGAATCTTGCCGTTGAGCGTCTGCAGGGTCTCGCGGTCGAGCGACTCGAAGACCGGTGCGAGCAGTTCCTCGATCTGCGGGTAGCTCTCCAGCGTCGCCTGGCGCACCACCGGTGCCGGCGCGTAGACCATCTGGACGCCTTTCGGGTCGCCCATCACCGTCAGGCCAGCGGCGGCGATGGCGCCGTCGGTGCCGTAGACCATGGCGGCATTGGCGCCGCTGGTTCCCTCGGCGGCCGCGCGGATGGTCGCGGCGGTATTGCCCCCGGAGAGCACCAGCAGCTGGTCCTGATCGAGCGTGAAATCGTAGGCGCGCTGGAAGCTCGGCAGGGCGGCGTCACTTTCGACGAACTCCGCCGAGGCGGCAAGCTTCACCTCGCCGCCATCGGAGACCCAGCGGCCGAAGTCGGCCATGGTCGACAGATCGTTGTCGTCGGCGATCGCCTGGCGCAGGGCGATGGCCCAGGTATTGTTGGCCGGCGCCGGGGTCAGCCAGATCAGATCGTGCTGATCGCGATCCATCGCTTGAATCTTGTCGAAGCCCGCATCGAGGCGCTTCCAGGCGGGGTCGTCGGTGGTGTCGGTGAAAAAGGCACCGTTGCCGGTGTACTCGGGGTAGAGATCGATATCCCCGGAGATCAGCGCCTGGCGGACGATATTGGTGGGACCGAGCTCGAGGCGGCTCTCCACCGGTAGATCGGCGTTCTCGAGTACCTCGATCATCATGTTGCCGATGAGCGCACCTTCCGTATCGACCTTGGAAGCGATACGGATGGGGTCGTCCTGGGCGACCGCTTGACCCGCGCCACCTGCCATGGCGAGCGTAGTGGCGACGAGGCTTGCGGCGAGCGATTGGCGCATGGTGTCGTTCCTTGGCATCTGGAGCGGGCCGATAATCCCGGCCATCGAGCGGTTCGGGCGGCGGGCGCCGCGTGTCAGTGAAGTTTAACGCCCTCGCTGTCACCCGGCCAGCCGGTGCCGGCGCCGTTGCCAGCTGCTAACCTTGGCGCATCGATCGTTGCCGACGGCCACCCGGCCAGGCGCGGAGATTGACTCGGGGAGGCCGCCAGGCGGCGTCCCGAGCCGACACGCTGACTCTGTCGAAGGGAAGACCACGATGAGCGAAGTAAAGAGCATGAGGCAAACGGGTGCGGCGCTGATGCTGGGCACGCTGCTGCTGGCAGGCTGCAGCAGCTCGCCGGCACCGGATATCGCACCGCCGCCGCCCGATTTCCCGCCGGCACCGGCGGATACCTGCGGGGCGCAGGCGGTGGAGAGCCTGACCGGCGAGACGCTGGACGATGAGACCCGGATCTGGCTCGAGGACCGCTCGGGGGCGAGCACCATCCGCATCGTCGAACCCGGCCAGAACTACACCACGGATTATCGTGCCGAGCGACTGCGGGTCGTCGTCGACGAGGACGATATCATCACGTCGATTCGCTGCGGCTAGCGCCGGTTGACCGCGGCCACCGTCATCAGCCGCTGCAGTGCGTCGGGAAAACCGCACGCCGGAACGACCGAGGGCCGGACGATTGTCCGGCCCTCGGCGTTGTGAACCCCGGCGACCTCAGCGGGTGTCGATCGCGCCCTGGGCGTCGTCGTCTTCGGTATAGGGCGACTGTTTCCAGCGCTGTACCGCCACCTGCTCCTTGAGTAGCTCTAGCAGGTCGATGATGACCTCCTGCGTGACCCGGTCGGTGGTCGCATCGACCTTGAGCCAGGCATCGACACCGCTGCCCACCATGTCCGACAGCAGGCGGTGGAACTCAGGCGAGCGCAGCCCCTCCACCGCCTCGTGGACCATGCGGCTGGCGATGTCGCTCAGGCTGCGTTCGAGCCCGTCGGAGATCGCATCGCCCATCGGCAGGCGTCGCAGTCGGCGAAGTTCGGCGTTCTCTTCGAGCGTGCGCCCGACCAGACCGGCGACGTAGCGGTGTATCTGCTGATGGTTCTCGGCGTAGCTCTTGTCGACGGTGCGCTCGAGTCGCGCCGCCACCTCCTTGACCAGCGCGTCCTTGCGCGGCTGGATCACCTCTTCCGAAATCCGCCGCGACAGATGCTCGCTCTGACGCACCTCGCTCTGGATATCGGTGAGCAGTTTCAGCGCCACCCGGTCGGAGAGTTCCTCCATCGCCACGCCGTAGTAGGTGCGGTAGAAGCGATAGATCGCCCAGCGGTTGACGTCGATGAGGCCGAGCCGCTGAAGCCGTATCAGCAGCGAGACCACACGCAGCAGACGTAGCCAGCGGAAGCCGGCGAGGGGAATGCAGCCGAGCACGTCGTACCAGTGCACGAACGGATAGAAGAACCAGCGTGCGTAGCGTTTCTGGGCAACGGCGATGATCCAGCCGAGCAGCACATCGAGCGCGAAGACCGCAACGAAGTAGAGATCGATGGTGAAGAAGTGGTCGCGGATGTTGGCGTCGTAGGCCGCGTGGAGCCCCGGGGCGACGGCCTCGAAGGCGCCGTTGAGCGGCGGCACCAGATAGAGGCTGTCGAACAGCAGCAGCGCCAGGTTGACGATCACCAGCACTACCACCGAGACGTCCCAGACGGCGAGCAGTCGCTCGCTCATGCGGCTGATGCGACGTCTTGGGCGAGGGGAATCGCGATTGGGCATCGAACGTCCTTGTTCCCTAGGGGCGAGGGCGCGCTATCACGCGTCGGTGCTGCCGGCAGGATAGGCCTTGAGATGCGCATCCATGGCGTTGCGCTCCTCCTCGGCTTCCTGTTTGCGCAATCTCTTGCGCAGCGCGGCCTTGTCGAAGCGTAGCTGCTGCAGGGGCGTGTTCAACGTGAGCGGGGGCACCTCGACCGGTTTGCCGTCGCCGTCGACGGCCACCATGGTGAGATAGCAGCTATTGGTGTGACGAATCACCCGCTCCTGAATCGACTCCGCCAGCACCTTGATGCCGATCTCCATCGACGACCGGCCGACGTGATTGACCATCGCCAGAAAGGTGACCAGCTCGCCGACCAGGATCGGCTGCTTGAACAGCACCCGGTCGACGGAGAGCGTGACCACGTAGCTGCCGGCGTAGCGGCTGGCGCAGGCGTAGGCGACCTCATCGAGCTTCTTGAGGATCGCGCCGCCGTGAACCTTGCCGCTGAAATTCGCCATGTCCGGCGTCATCAATGGGGTTACGGTATCCACAAACTCAATATCCCTTGCTATGCTCTGCCACCTAACCCGTGCTTGCAATGAATGAGAAGACTATGACCCAACAACACAGCGAACGCCATGAGCTATCTCTAACAGTGCTTATGACGCCTGACATGTCGAATTTTTCAGGCAAGGTTCACGGTGGTGCAATCCTGAAAAAACTCGACGAAGTGGCCTATGCCTGTGCCAGTCGCTACTCAGGTAGCTATGTGGTCACTCTATCCGTAGACCAAGTGCTATTCAAAGAGCCGATCCATGTTGGTGAGCTTGTCACATTCCTAGCGTCAATCAACCATGTTGGCCGGTCTTCCATGGAAGTCGGTATCAAAGTCATTGCCGAAAATATCCAAGAACAATCCGTCCGCCACACCAACAGTTGCTATTTCTCAATGGTGGCCGTCGACGCGGACGGTAAACCTCAAGCCGTGCCAGCTCTCGAACTCAACTCCCCACTTCAAAAATTGCGATTCGAAAAAGCGTCACTGCGTAAAAAACTACGCAAGCAAGCTATGCAAGCTGAATCGACCGCAACGCAAGAATTCATTAAGCACTATCCCGATCAGGAACGGTGAAATCATGAAGCCTAAAGCTATCGTTTACGCCCGATATTCGTCAGATATCCAGAAAAAAGGCGACAGTATCGACCGCCAAACGGGTAGCGTCGACGATATCGCTGAAAGGCTTCAAGTCGATATCAAAGAAATAATTATTGACAAAGGTGTTTCGTCATTTCGAGGCCAAAACATTCGACGAGGAAATTTTCAGCAGGTTTGGGATCGAATCGAAGACGGCACACTTCAGGAAGGCGATTTTTTGATTGTCGAATCAGTCGACCGTATTTCGCGACAAGAGATTATTAAAACAACGCAAGAGATTTACAAAATCCTAGAGAAAGGGATTCGAATCCATACTACAACAGATAATCGAACATACGACATAAAAGGAAGAGACGCTGGAAGCCGTTCAGAAGGATTTCTGAATTATGTCGGCTTAGGTGTCCGAGCCGAAAGAGCTAATGAAGAATCAGAAGTTAAGAGCATACGAAGAAAATCAGCTTGGAAAAAACAACGCCAACTTGCGAAGCAAGGTGTCATTTTCAACCGACACCACAACACACCATATGGTTATCGATTAGTCGAGCTTGAAGGTGAAAGGCATTTCGCAATTCAAGAGGACGAAGCTGACGAAATTCGTGAAATTTTCCGCTTGTTAAAGTCGACAGGCATGAGTAGTGCTTGCCAAATAATTAACCAAAAAAGTAAACGGAAATGGCAACCGCGCCGAGTCGCGTCAATGCTCGAAAGCCAGTATCCGACTGGCACACTCAGAACCACTATCACCAGCGCAGACGGTAAGCCTGTTCGTGGTGAATTTATTGAAAACTACTACCCGCGCATTGTCGACGAAACGGACTTCCAAGAAGCCAAGATTGCCGTTGATAAACGTCGAAATGACAAAGCCTACCAAGGCCGGAAATCGTCTCGTAATCTCAACATCCTTTCGAATGTTGTCAAGTGTGGTCTGTGCGGTAGTGGAATGACCTTTGTGTCGAACAAAGTAAAAGGTATCACCTACTACTATTATGAGTGCGGTAAGAAACGATTCGACAACAGTTGCACAGCTCGCGTGAGAGCCGATTACGCCTACCTCCTTGTCATTGAGTTAATGCAGAAAGGTGTGAGCGGTATTTACGAAGGCACAATTGGTGAGCTAATCGAGAAGCAATTTGGAACGGATATCGAGAAGCACAATGAAGAAATCGAGTCGTTCCAAAAGAGCTTCACAATGCTATTGACGACTAAAAAGCGTGCCAAAAAATCAAGAGAGATTTTCGACACACAAAACAAGGTTGCAGAACTAGACCGCACACTTTCGAACTATAAAACACGCTTGAAGGATTTGAAAGGTGAAGTTCCTCAAATGTTCGTTGAAGCAGTTATGGAAGCTGAAACGGAGAGGAAACAAGCTTTAGAAGCTCTGACACAACTTCAAGTCGAACAAGAAAAAGAAGGTTTGGGCATAGAATCCGAACAAGACCTTTTGCAGTTCATACAGGAAGAATCGAAACGCTTGAAGCTCAATGCGTTCTTCAGAGACAACGATATCAGTTTTGTGCTTTGGAACGACATTGACCATATGCTGAAGAACTTCAAGGAAAACTGGCATCCTGATAATAATAGCTATGACGATTGCGATATTCTCGGTGAGGTGAAGCATTTCTATCCGCGTCTCAATCTTGAAAGCAAGACCCGCAACGAGCTTGTAGACCTCATGCACCAGCACTGGGTGAAAGAAAAACGCAAGCACTATAAGGCAGTATCCGCTGAATTGAAATTTGGTGATAAGAAAATGTCTTTTGCTCATCGGGTTTGCACAAACGGGATATTGAAAGAAAAGTTCGGAATCGACCTTAACGAAATATAAAAATTCAAAAAAGTTACTTCAAACACTAGATGACTCTATTTGATTTTGATATATTCAAATTGTTCTCAAGCAAAACAGTAACCAAACCACCGCTACACAAGGACTTATATCAATGTCTAAGCTAGCCGATTTCGTCAGAGCAGAAGCAGAATACAAGCGCCTCAAAGAGCAAATGGAGGCTATGCAAAATGACGATAGCTTCAAGAAAGAGCTTGAGTTTAAGGACAAGCTCGAAGCTCTAATGAAGAAATATGAGAAGTCCGAAAAAGACGTTCTCGAAATTCTCGACCCGGCCCCGGCCAAGGAAGAAGAGAAATCTTCTGGCAACGCTCGTCGTAAGCGTAAGCTCAAAGTCTACAAAAACCCGCATACGGGTGAAGTCGTAGAAAGTCGAGGCGGGAACCATAAGGTTTTGAAGCACTGGAAAGCAGAACACGGCAACGACGAAGTTGAAAGTTGGCTGGCCGAAGAACGCGACTAAGACCAGATCCAAAGCCCATCCATAGAAGATGGGCTTTTTTTACGCACGGGGAACATAAAAAATGAAAACGCTAAAACTCTCAGCACTCCTTTTGCTGTCAATCCTGATCGTCTCCACAACCGGCTGTGTCAGTATCACTAGCTCACCTGATGTTGAAGATAGTTTTTACGACGACCCGAATCCTGTAACCACCGATAGCGAGTATTTTCAAGCTATTGAGGTCGGAAAAACTGAAGGCTTTAAGGGAACCAACCCTTTCTGGTTCTCGGGCAAGGTTTCCCCTAATCTTGACAACGACACAGCCAAAGAAGCTTTAGAAGATACGCTACGCTCGGCGGAAATGCTGGCAGTAAATGGTTCGGCTACCTACCAATTAGACGCAATCATGGTCGACGACGACGCAAAAGGTGTATTTGGTGGGGATAATATTTTCACAGGCACAGAACGCAATATGAGCATTCGATATGTGCTGAGAGCGCTGAATACGACTGCCATACTTTACAACGAAGTCATTAAATCGCACGGCGAAGCAGGTTGCTCAGATCTTTGCATAGGAGCTTATCTTCAGGAATCTATAGCTACAGAGCGAAGCAACACTGATAGTCATAAACAGCTAATCGAAGACCTTAAAGGTCTTCAAGCAGATTGACAGCAAACAAGAACACCAAGCCCGCCACCAGAGCGGGCTTCTTGAATGGAGTAAAACAAATGTCTAACAACATCCAAGCGGAAAGAGATTTAAAAATAAAATTCGGAGGTATTACTAACCCCGATTCAAAACTCGTATTTTATTACGACGAATCAAACAATGACCGCAAAATTAGAATTAAGGAAGGCGAGCTTAATGTAGAAACGTTAAGGAACTTTGCCCTTGGTGGAATTGTAGAAACTCCTGATAGCGATTTTGATTTTGAAAACTTAAAAAGAAGAATAGGTTTTCAAGCTGGCAAGGCAGAACTTAAATTTAGTGATATAGGAAAAGGTAACTTCCTCATCGTTCTTGGGAGCATGAAGCTCAATCACGTTCTTAACTGGCTTTTAGAAAGCAATTTAAATATCCACTTTTTCAATCTAAATCCTTTGTATTGGGGTGTTGTGGATATCATAGATTCAATTTATGGGCAAGACCCGGATAACTTAGACCCGAGGTTTCACCGAAAAATAAAAAATGATTTATATAAAGCCATAAGTAGAAATCTCGACACTTTCGTTCAGTTAGTAGAGGAATGCAACTACCCTGATGTGCCATTGAGTAAGCTGCAATACTTTCTTTTCTCATTAGTGCATATGGTTAATCTAGAGAATGCTGGCTTAGATGATTGGGAAAGAGGATTGATAGCTGGAATTCTTGCGAATGCAGTTCACTATGAAGAACTTGAATTTATTCAAGGTTTTGAAGCAAAGCACTTTATCGATAGCTTTCATCCTTTTTACCTCGAGAGAATAACAATTTATATAAAATCGGAACATATATTCGATAACGAAAAACAAGTAGAAGACGAAATCGAAGGATTCGAAATGCGGTTGGATGATGGCACCAAGTCGAATTATAGATTCGTCGATTCTGTCGAAGAGCCTAAGATTCAAGTCTCAGACGTTGTAGTTGGACTGCTCGGTAAATACTTTACCTATCTTAAAGACGTTGAACTCGAACAATTGATTAGTGATAAACACCTACTGAATGAAAGACAAAAAACTAACTTGTCGCTTCTAAAAACACTTGTTGATAAGAGCATTGCGACTTCAAGCGGGTTTGCTCATTGGTTAGTGCCTGACTCAGAATGCATTAAGCACGAAGTATTTATGAATGGTGCTGATCCAAATCAATTCAATATCTGATTTTGTGTTCGAGGAAACTGCTTATGAACCGTAAACAATTCATAGAGAAACACGGTGCAACTTGCTCCAATTGGACTTGGAGTTGGTCCTTCGTCAATCATAGGGAAAGGTTTGTCATATTCGGCATATGGAACGATAACGTCGATACCGATATGAGTTTAATTCTGAGCGAGGGTTGGCAGAAATCAAACAAAGGACGGATTCAGAACGGTTATGTTCAGGCGATTGAGCACATCAAACTGATTGATAACGAAGGCTATGCTCTCAAAACCTTTGTTATGGAATATGTAGAACAAGAGCGAGACGGGGAAGAGGGTCCGGCCAAAATAGGTGGTTTCACTCCTGAACTCAATGACATGCAACTAATCCAAGTTGGCAACGATTGGTTCGCTCAGGATAGAGCAACGCAACCAAAGCTCGTAGCAGAAGAAATTGAAAGCAATGAAGACTATTTCGAGGGTGCTTCTAAATCAGTGCTGGTCAACCAGTACGAGCGTAACAGCAAGGCCAGAGCCCAGTGTCTAAATAAGCATGGGTACCAGTGCAAGGTGTGTGAATTCGACTTCAAACACTTCTATGGCGGTCTTGGCAAAGAGTACATTCACGTTCACCACATCGTGCCTATCTCAGAGATCGGTCAGGAATATCAGATTGACCCGGAGAGCGACCTTGTGCCGGTCTGTGCCAACTGTCACGCCATGATCCATAGGACACGGCCAGCACAAAGTGTGGAAGGCTTGAGGAACCACCTAAGAGCCCTTGGCTCGATACAGTGAGGTAGCCCATGGACAGACTTCTGAAAGTCGGTTTCGAGCACGCTGGTTACTGGCTCATTGAAGACAACCGGATTGCTTTCAAGCTCGACCGTTTCTACAAGGACTCAAACGTCCTGTATGCCTTCGTGGTCGACGGTGAAGTGCGATACGTAGGAAAGACCACCACAACGCTCTCACGCCGTTTCTATGGCTACCGTAACCCGCACGGGAGACAGCCCACCAACACCAAGAACAACGCCAACATTCTCGCTTGCCTGCAAGCTGGTGAGGAAGTCGATATCTACGTCCTACCTGACAACGGCCTCATGCATTACGGCTCGTTCCACCTGAACCTAGCCAGTGGCCTTGAGGACAGCATTATCAAGACCCTCGACCCTCCATGGAACGGTAAGCCACCCAAAGAGGTCGCTCAGGAGCAGGAAGAAGCCGATCTGCAGGCACCAGACTTCCCTGCTCCCACCGACACCTTCACCGTTAAGCTTGGCACCACCTACTACGAACAAGGCTTCTTTAACGTACCCAAGGAAGCCTCAGATCTGTTCGGTGACCACAAAGACACGCTCGAAATCTATGTGAAGGACTCACCAGAAGCCGTTCTCGGCTACATGAGCAGGAAAGCTCAGTCTACAGGCGCACCACGGATCTATGGACGCTCAGAGCTTGCGACGCTGTTCCAGCAGGCCTACAGCCTTGGGGAAACGGTCATAGTAGAAGTGCTGTCCAGCGAAGCCATACGATTCACCTAAACCGCAAGAATGGCCTTACGACCCGCCATTACGGCGGGTTTTTTGTGTTCACGATCCCTGTAACGAAGACAACACCTTATTGTGTCTAAGCTGGTTATTGAAAAGTAGAGTTCAGATCTCCCACCTTTAATCAATAACCCCTTTGTTTTCAACCATTATAACACTCTCGTCAAAACTAATTTTCCCTTGAATCAAAAAATAAATTGTTTAAAGGCATAAGCAGATTTGCTACCAAAGTGGTCTAATTTTGTTTTAACTGATAAGTAATTCACTGTAAAAGTAAACATTTACAGTAATAATATGTTATAATAATAAAACAATAACAAAAAAGGAGAAACGATATGGATACAGTAATATCAGACTGGAATAAAGAAGTAGAAATCAAAAGTATGAAGGACATAACTACAAAAAAACTTATGGAAATATTTAAGTTTATTGATAGTGAAGAGTATCATCCAAGAGAGCTTGGGACATTTGATGGAGCAAGAAGATTCGAACTTTTCAATGCTTATGAAACTATAACTTCTGTTAGAGTCAGACCCGCTTCAAGAGCATGGCCTTTCTCAGTTTATAAGCACTGCTTCACGAAGAAATATAAGAACTCACTCAAAGACAAAATTAACAGAGTGATTGAATCTAGAAAATAATAGAAAACTATAGCCCGCCAATTCGGCGGGCCACAATAACAGAAAGGGGAATCACAATGACAACACTAGACAGCTTCGAGAGATTCACAAAAAACTTAGAAAAGCTTCAAAAGATTGAAGACAAAAAGAACAAACCAAAACGAAAGCGTGGTAGGCCAAGAAAGAACGAAACCAATAACAACAAAGGAGAAAAATAATGACTGACGAACATAACCATAGCCACAATAAAGAGCGTTTAGCAGAACACATATTGCCACTCTCTGAATCAGACGACTTCGACACCGCAAGGCTTGAATGGTCGATATTTGATATCAAGATTGACGACAACTTTGACCACTGCCCTTGCGGACAGTTAATCAAAGAGCTTTGCTACATAAAGAACGAGAAAAACGGCAATACCACATTTGTCGGCAATGTGTGTATCAATAGATTCATGGCTATTGAGACTGGGAGCCTTTTTGAAGGTCTAAAGCGTATCAGTGCTGACAGCACCGCTAACGCAAACGAAGACTTAATCACTCACGCATATGAGCTAGGCTATATCTTCGAAAAAGAATATGACTTTTTAATGGATACGCGCAGAAAAAGAAAGCTATCGGTTAAACAGCTTGCTTGGAAGCAGAAAATCAATAGAAGGATTATCAACAAAACGCAAGTCAACAAGAATAAATAAAGGAAAACACCAATGAAATTAAAAAACAAATGGCTTGAAGAAACATTAAATGAAGAAATAGAGAAAGTAAAATTTGGAGTAAAATTTGGAGCTATATTATTAGTTGTAAACGCAGTTATATCTATAGCATCAGGTGATCCGAGTTGGATATATTCAGCCTTGGCATTGTCATTAGCTTATACAATCGCTGAATGCTTAAATTTTGGAGCCCATATCGTTGTGAGAATAATAAAAATAAAAAAGGGGCTGATCAATGACTGACGAACAAATTGAAGCCAATTTTGGCACCTACGGCGCACTCGTCGTAGCAAAAGGGCTGATATCGCGTGAGAGGCTGATAGAGCTTGCTCGCAAATACCCCGGCACTCACATAGCGCATGACCGCTCAACGGGGCACTATCAGCTTCATATGCCTTCTACGAAGACAAGCGGTAAGCTAGTGTTGGATCTACACACACACAAAACCGTGCAGGCACCCGGCAAGCCAAAAATCGACCCAGCACAGCGCAAAGCTAAGGCTGTGAGCTTCAAGCTCACGGAAGGTCAACACAGCGCGATTCAGAAGCTCACTGGCTCTGAGGAATCACCCGGCCAGCTAGCTAGGCGTCTGGTTCGTGAATATCTGGAACAACACGCATAAAAAAACCCGCTCGGAGAAGCGGGTTTTTAAACAATAACAATAACAACTTTGGAGAATAACTTTACAACCACAAATAGATTATAACATACAATTTTAAATAAACAATACTTTTCACATATTTAGTGAATTAAACCCATTCTTTATTGTTTGCCACTCCTTTTTCTTTCTTTGCTGAATTCCTTCGTTACCAGTTCGCTCATAAATTCTATTGCGAATCTCCGACATTGAAGCATTCTCTGCTATTGACCAAGAACTTTCATAATTCAGTCCTTCAATATCAGATTTGAATTCAATATCCTGCAGGCTTTCAAGCACCGCCAATTCGATATGTAGACGATTATCCGACAACAGTTTCGAAATTTCTGCTTTGTCGTGTTCGCTCAAGTATCGTTCGTTAGTGCCATTCTTCGCGAAAATTGAGTTCAGGCACTCGCTAGCGCCTTCATGAAAAAACCAACATTCATAAAGTTCGTCAATTTTATCGTCCACATACCATTCGACACGCCATTCAGCTCCAGTAAAATCACAATCTGAGATAGCAACCGCGTCCATAATTTGTTCTGTTACGAATCCTTGCTTTTCAAAGCTGATATTGAGTTCACGAATTAAGGTAGGCACAAGTTCTATAAACGACTCGTGTTGCATACCACCAACAACTTTCTTCAAGTCTTTCGCTGAAATAGAGCGGTCCTGAGTCATTAGCAGTTCATAGTGAATCCGACTCTCATTCAAGCCAACAAGGCTATAGTCCAAGATTCCAGACGATTTCATAATCATTTCGAAAGCGGTCCACTGTTCTTCGCCAGTCATAGAATGAATAGGTTTTCCGTCGAAGCAATAGCCTTCTTCGGGAGCAAGAACCAGCCACTTCAGTATTTGATTATCACCTTGGTAGGGATCATGACGAAGCAACATGCTGACAGCGTTATTCATGTCCTCAGTTGCGAAAATCCTGAATATTGGCGCTTGGTGGACATACATCATTGGTTCGACGATACCCGCAATCGAGACCACGCTTTGATTTTCGATTCGTTTCGCCAACTTAAATAAAGCCAAATCTCTTTCATTTCGAGCAACTTCGTGAAGTAGTCGAGCTTTATCTTTTATTTCAATATCACAGCCTTCAAGTTCGAGATAGATATCATCAGCTTTGTCGTCATAGCCGATCTCGATACTTCGCAGAGTTCTCTGCTTTCCACGATCCAGTTTCAATTCCAAATTATGCTCGAAAAGGCTTCTTGCGTGTTGAGTGATTGGATTATTTTTATACTCGAACATTAAGTTTTCAACTCGACCCGGAAAAGGGCTGTTATCGGAATTCATAAACATCATTGAAAGCTGGCGAGCATGAGAAGGAGGTAGCTGTGAAACGAGTTTTTTTGTATACATAGTCAAACTCTCCTATCACTGAATGACAGCCCGCTCGAAAGCATAGACTTCACGCGGTCGAACCCTTTCATTTCATGCCCCGTGACCGAGAACAGCTTGTCTCGTATCTGACCGCGACTGAATCCTTGATCGACTTGCCACTGACCGTCAACCTTGGTTAGACCCAGCACAGGCGCAGAATCGCCCGTAAGCTCAGCTAATGCGCTACGGATATCGTCAGAGTGCTTTCCACCTCTCGGAGCTAGAGCAACCGCTATAGCGTCGATATCCTTCAAATCCAGCGAGTCACGCCCGGCAAGCTCGAAGGTCTCATAGCGCAGATTTTGAAAATCGGTGTAGCTGTCTTCCACAAAGCTTGATAGACGGTCTTCAAGCTGTTGGAACACAAGCTCACTGAACCGATTGCTACCCAGCTTCGCACCGAGTGAAGAGCTTTCTTCGTCTATCAAACCAACGACCGCATATGACGCACGAATGGGACGCTCAGACGCGATAAACTGGATAGCGTGCAGATCTGCACCCCACGCGAAGGTGGCTATACCCTTGTGGCCGTCACCGTAGGGCTCAATCGAAACCTTTTGAATGGTGATCTCGTCAGCAAGGGCGGTAGCCTCTTCAAGCTCGATACGCTCGATTTCAGCCTTTTCAGCCTTTTCAGCGTCCAGATCCCTTTCCCCTTGCTCGAAAACGAATCTATCCACATTCACAGCGATTCCGCTGAAAATTTCGTCTACGTGCTCGGGGTATCGACCCGCTAACTCGAACTCCAGGCCGTCTGTGCTAGCGAACGGCTCAGATTTGTCGACAAGCAGTGAAATTCCATGGTCATTCGCTCGCATTTCGGTTTCATATAACTTGCCTTCAAAAACGAGGCTCACACCGATTTTGAAGGTTTCACCGTCAGGGACATATGAAGGCATTCGTAGTGATTCGACACGAACCGCGTCGATAAGCTCTACAAGTTGTTCGTCTTTCATTATTGTTGTTCTCCTAATTTTGGCTATTGCTAGCTCCTATGTTGTGTTAAAGAAAACCCGCCTGTGTAGCGGGTTTGGGGTTTCAGTTGAAGCCAAGGCTTGAAGATTTTATTTTCTCTTCTTTCATTTTTTTCTTGGTTTTTTCATAGAGATTATGATTGTTTGTAGACTCAAAAATAGCTTCACGAACAGAATGTTTCGATTGCTCACCAATATGCATCCAGCCACTACCGACCTTAGTAAAGTCACTCATTGCAGATTTGAATGTTGGGTTTGGAGATTTGAAGCCCTCTTCAATAGCACGAGTTATTGAGGCCTCCATAGCTTTCTGTCCGTATTTAGGATAGTCGCCACCTTTAGCGATAAGTTTGCCAAGCTGGTCAAAGTCATGTTTTTGTAAGCTGTCAGAAGAATCAACAATCTCTTGAAAAGTCTTTTGTAGCCCAGTAGCCGAATCTACAATGCCTTTGAGTGTGTCATGGTATCTCACCGCACCTTCATCGGAACCGTATTCGCTTATCATATCTTGATAAAGCGTTCCAAGAAAATCTTCATCAAATTCTACGTCGCGTTCTTCAAAAAAGCCGTTAGCAAACTCGACAGGTATTTCAAAACTGTATTCGGCAGAGCCGAAGACAATCTTTCCCGATAAGAATGGTGAATTATTGACATGCTCGGAAACATCTATTTCTTCAATCTGACCAAAATCGTATTTCATTTTGCTACTCCTTTTGTTGTTAGCTATTTTAATTTTTAGCCCCACCACCATTGGCGGTGGGGCAGGTGTTTCAGTTGAAGCCAAGGCTGGTGCTTTTCTTCTTCTTCGATTCCTTCGGCTCTCTACTCAAATCGACGTATTTATGTTCTAGGCCATATTCGTCTTTTTTGGTATGAGTATGTCTTTGCGACTCTTTATCTAGAGCCTCTTCGACTTTTGGATAAACCTTTTCTTCAATAAAGCTGTTGACGCAGATATCCATATCCTCTTTATTTAAGGCTCTGAATCGAACGTCTTGACCTATCAAGGCTTTTTCAACAGCGTTGACAAACTCTTTGTCATTCTCCAACCCTACACCGTCACCAGACTCGTCAAAAATCAATCTTTGCTCAACACCAGCGTAAGCATTCTGAATATCAATCCAAGTCTCATGCTCTTTACCAGCTAAGGCTACGACAGGTGTGAAGACATAAGTTGTTGAAGCTTCGTCACCTTCACCATTTTGAACAGAGTCAAATCTTGATTCCATGACCTCAACAGATATTTTGTCGAATGCGCTATCAAATGCTTCCGACTGCTTGAATCTCTCAGCTAATTCAAAGCGAACACCTTCCTTCACTTGCTCTTGAATCGTATCTACAACTTTTTCCATTGAAGCAACTGAATAGCCGGTAACCTCGCCGAACTCGTCACGAAATTCTTCACCTTCTGACTTCAAAAATGCTTCTGTAGCTTCAAAGAAAAACTCAGGCTTTCTTGATATAGAATCCTTGTCCAATCTCACAGCAAAATCGTCTTGGTCGAATGTAGCTTCAAAGCCTTCGACTTCTGCCACGATTCTATCGTTACCAAAGCCCGCCAAGGCGTCTTGAATGGTGATATCAATGTTCACAACGTCGTCGTAAAACTCATTCACTCTGACCTTGATTTTGTTGTGACCGTCTAAGAATTTTTCTATTTTTTCATACTCTTCTCTATTACTCATAGCAGTTTTCCTTTTTTTGTAATTGCTATATAACTTCGACTTTTATTATATCATAAAGTTCATTTAATTGCTGATTTAATCCAATAATTTATTGACTTTTTTGTTTTCGATTTGCTCTCAATTTCTGAAAGCATATTGAAAACAAAACAGCCCCCGAGCCGTCACGGCTGGGGTGCATTTTTAAAACTCTTCGATTCTCGTTTCGTAAAACTGACCTATCTCAATTTCTTTCAAAAGTCTAAGATATCCCAAGAAGTTTTGAACGGCAAAAACCATATCGTCTTGTTCTGAAGGTGAGTAAGTATCAAGAATCTCGAATCTCCCATTGTTGTAGAAAAAGGAAAAACTTCGCTCGAACACCAAGTTCTTATCGACCTCTTTCTTGTACGATATCATTGCTTCTATGCAATCCCTATCTTCGCTCATATCGCACACATAACCACCAATTTCATGTATTTCGTTACACATTTTTCATTCTCCTTTTTGGTTTTGTTTTCCAGTGATTCACCACCATTGCCGACAACCTGCTGGAGTCAGTTGTCAGCAAATTTCTTCAAAAGAACAGAGCATGACCGCCCATAACCGCTATACCCAAGCCCACAATGAAGCAGTAAACCCAAGACCCACGGGCCTTTCGTTCGTATAGACTTCCAGTCACTGAGACCACCGCCAGAATCGAACCTGCTATAAAGAAAAGCCAAGGATTCATAGCGCACCTCCTAGCTTTTCAGCAATGATTTCTCTCACAGCGTCATGTGCCGGGCTGATTAAGTGACTGACCAATTCATTGTATTCGTCAATGTATTCAAGCTCGTAAACCAGTTCGAGAAACAACACAGCCATTTTGGCGTAAAAACCCTCGTCAGTTCCTGCTTCGCTGATTCTCAGAGAATCCATATCTTCTTCAATACCGTCCATAATGTGATAGTGAAGCTCCTTATCGTCTTTGGAAAGAAACAACCTAGCTGCCATTTCTTCTTTGATTTCTTCCTTCGCTTTATCGTAATCAATCATTGTTATTATCCTCCTATTTTGGTTTCAATGATTTCGAGACACACCTTCCCCGGCCCATGTGTCAGAGGCAAAAATCAGTCAAGTCACTTTGAGTGAGGAACAGGCTCCGAGCCTGCTTACAGCTAGACCTGCCAGCGGAATACTGGCAAGACTTGTGTCAGGCTACCGCTACGCGATTGCCTTCAATTTTCGAGAATCCACGGCAGTGACCTTCTCGAAAAAAGCGTCGTCCACCTTTTCACCGTTGAGGCCAAGGTGGTCAGCGTTTAGACGCTCTTTCACTGCGAAAAGGAAGTCGCTATGACGAATCACATTGCCAGATTTCGCGATACGAGCCTCGCCCCGGAGGTCTTCATAGGCCAGAAGCACATAGCCTGCGTCGTCAGGCTTGGAGACAAAGAGGGTGTCCCGTAGCTTTTGGAGCTTCGTCATGTGCTTCGTGCAGGTAGATAGCGGGTAGCTCTTTTCCACGCACAGTGACCGCCGATTCTCGCGAACGAAGTCGACACAGAGGTCGGTCAGCTCTTTCTGAAGGAATTGGTGTGGCAAGGCACCGGCTTTGGACTCAACCGAAACGGTAGGTCTGTTGAAACCAGCTTGCCAGTTGAAATGCAGAATAAAATCTGATAGGACTTTCTGATTCTTCAACTCCACAACAAGCGAAGCTTCGAATTGCTCGACAGCTTGATACTTGTCTTTTGCTAGTCCGATTTTTCGAACATAGAGTGAAGTGTTGTTGTTGCTGTGATTATAGTCATTGACGCCAATGCTGTTGCTCATAAAGTTCTCCTAAAAGTTGTGCTTTGGTCATACGCAGCTACTCCTGAATTGGAAGTAAATTGAGCTGTATTGCTATTAAGTCCGTTGGTGGACGAGATACATTTCATCACCAAGTTGCATATAAGTCAATACCACGAAAAAGCGTTATAAATTTCTTAATATTGAAGGTGGCAGCCGGATTAAATAATAACTTAAATAAAAAACCTTTAGGATCAGGGTGTTATGTAATTTTTTCGCAGCGAGATTATTATAATTTTTTTAAAAAATGGCTTTTTAATAGCCCCATGGAATATGAGTAGACTTCCTTATAGCAAAATGTGATTAAAAAGGTCTGAAAAGGTCTTCACATTCTTAAAAATCGCGAGGCTAACGGTGTGGAACTGGTCAGATTTTGATCTTCAATAACCCATTTGTGATCAAAAAATGACCGGAAGAGGCTTGCCGAATTGGCTTCAGTTCACACTCCTAAACAACAGAAAGGGTTTTCTGTAATACGGAAACCCCCTTCTGGCTCAAACACAGTAACGACACAGCCACGAACCCGGCCAAGGCCCCTATCGACCTATCCGGGCAGTGCTATAGAATCCAGTAGCTAAGCATAACAACAGCATGGGCAACTCAATGATCTATAGAAGGCAGTTCCAGAAGGCTATTGAGGCACGCAAAGTCATTTTGCCGAACGAACCATCCCATCGGCCTATTAGAAACCAGCCCAACAACCCTGACATTGAACGTGCCTTGTTCGAGCTAGGCACCCTATTCATAGGCCGTATACCCCCAATGGACAGGGTGGCGAAGTGCCATGCTGTGGCTACCAGCTTTAAAAATTTCATCGACTCACAGGACTTTTCGTTCGATTTTGGTTTGAGTGTCACGGTGGGCATCGTTCGATTACAGGGTAGGAGCCTGTTTCCCTGTGGTTTGGAGTCAATCCAGAGCCTGATAGAGGCTGGCCCTGATTCAGACCTACCTATGAACGCTTATGTCTGGCTCACTGCTGGTGACTCCACAGTGATTGACCTCAACATTCTGGCTTGGCTCAAGGCTAAGCTCAGCGTTGAAATGCACCCCGGCATTCACTGTCCTGCGCTTTGGCGTGAAGGGGACAGATCACCATTGAGCTATGAGCCATTGCTAGTAGACGACGACTTCATGTTCCGTGTAGATAGAGTGAAGGCGATACGACCGCTGTAGTACAAAGCAGATTTTTCATCTACCCATCTATATGAATATTCGTTCCTAAAGTTTTTTCCACCTCTGCCGATTCTTCCCAGAACACTACGTCTAAGCTCGGCGCAGATCGCTGGAGGGTCGGATGCCATTTGGATTTATCAAAAGCTTTTTTGACAGTCCGCTAGATAATGACGACTACTGGGACAAAAAGGCTAGCGCACTTACGTACATGTCCAAGGCCCATGCTGGTGAAGTGGATAACGTTTACCTCGCCAATAGCGATGAGCTTTATGCCCATGCGGTAGCTACTGTAGGCAACATCGACTTCAATGCCTTGCTCACAGATCTCGAAATCGAAGATACTTTCGAGGGGCTAACCAGTGCGCACGAAGTAATCGCTGTAGCCTTCGGCATAGTAGGTGTGCTAACGACAGTTTTGGTAAATTCAAAAGCTAAGTGGTTGGAAGAAAAATTTCTTTCTCTTCATAAGAAATTCAAGCCTGATGGGGCCAGTCCTCTCGACTATCGTACTGGTAAAGGCCATCGATACATATTTGGTCACGATGGTAATTTTTTCCAAGAATTACCAGAGGGATATACTTTTACCGGTGAAGAGGTCGGTGGTAAAAGTCTTTACCAATTGGTCACTGATTACATCGGTGCCAACTACCCCGGTGCCGGAGTTTTTACTAAGCATCTGAAAGCAGTGTCACATATCTTCACCCACTATCTTAGTGACCTACCTACTAAGGATGGGTTACCCCTTCCTTTCACTTCGCTGTTCACGAAGTGGTCAGAGGATGCTACTAAGGCAAGTGGATATTCAGCCAGTAATCCAGTAATGGACGCTCTTGGAAGAGAATTTGGCACAATCAATTTCGCAGATATGTCGTCTTACGCGGTGATTAAGCTTCTTTTGACTGGACACCACCATATCACTTTCGGGAACGTCGAAGTCGCTAAAGACGAAAAAGAATTACACCATGCACAAATGAGCACAATAGCTTATGGTACGGCTTTGTATATCCAAACTTTCTTACTCGCTATTGGTGTAAATGGCAATAAGATTAGAACAGCAAAAATGAACTATCTGATTGCTGGACCCTTCGTTCTTAACTCGACAAAATCAGTCCTTATTGCCACGCGCATGCACAAAAAAGTCGTCGCGCAATATGAAGAGTCAATCGCGATGTTGAAAAATGAAGAAGTCAGCATCGAACAGTGGGTTAAGGCGCAAGCACTATGAAAGCACATCAAGCAAGCTCAAACAGTGAATATCATTTCGAAAGCTCAGATGAATACTGTGATCCTATATTGGTTCGCAAGGTTAAAGACGAAATGGTTGCAGAAAGCTTTTTATCTGAATTAGAACTAGCTCAGCTTATAGCCATAGTTAAGCTGGAAACAGCTCGCTACGAGTACGCTGTAGGCGATTCAAGTTTGAAGGCTCATGGTGAAACCGTTCAGGCTATACGAAATGAGCTGATACAAGCAAACGGCGTTGAGCCATTTGACAACGGTAAAGTTGAATCCGAATTCTATAGACGCCTGAACAGGGAGTACGGCAATGAGTAGTATTTGGAAAAGCGTTGCTTTGGGCATTGGTGCCCTTGGTGCGTCTGCTGTCTCAGCCGTAGTTGCTGCCAAAGCCGCTGACAAAGTATCAGACAGTCGTGAAAATGAAAGGCGGACTAAGCTAGATGAAGAGTTTGACCAGCTAAGGCGGAAAACAAACCCGGCCACTACACCAATTTACGAACTGGAACCCTCTGACGACTCCTTCTTTACGAAGGTAGGAAAAGATAGTCTCAATGAGACTGTGAAAAGACGACAAAAGGAAATGCTAAATGATTATCATCGCGTTCTTGGTATTGATAGCAATAGTTATGATGATGAGTTTCAGCGTGAGGTTTTCGAAGAAGGAAAACAAAAGGATGGCCAAGCATAAAAAAATGAGACAGGCTAAATCCAAGGCTTTTGACAAAGGGTAATTCTTGCTCAAAAATTTCATCCATGAATCCGGCGAATAGGGTAAGGGGCTTTCATGACTAGCTATAAAGTACAAGAACTCGACGCTAACAAGCTTCGTGAAAACGCCTTAACTTCAATTCGGCTTGGTATCGAAGATTTTGGTCTTACGAAAGATCATCCCAAAGGGGAAGGTGATCCTGCTCGTGCCTTATCTTCTATTCGGAACCTTTTTGCGGGAGTCCTTTTGCTACTCAAATATAAAATTTTGAGTAGCGTTGAAGACCCCAAGGAAGCATCTTCTCTCATCTTTGTTCCTCCCAAAAATATACAACCTATCCCTGACGGCGAAGGTGGGATTCTATGGGAACCTGCTGGAAATTTCCAAAAAGGGACAATCGACGTTGACTTGATAAAAAAGCGTCTCGATAGCTTCGATATTTCTTTTGATTGGGCTGTCATACAGGAGCTACAAAAGGCTAGAAATAACATTGAGCACCTTCATCCCGAAAATAGCTTGAACGAGTTATCAGGCTTGATTGCTCAGTTATTCCCTGCTCTTCGAATCTTCATTGAAGAAGAAATGAGTGAGCGACCGGTGGAAATTCTAGAAACTGCTTGGCCCATAATGCTTGCCCATGCCGATTTCTATAATGGAATCCTCAAGGAATGTCGTGAGAGATGGGAAGCTGCTGGAGTTCCAACTCTACTGCAATCTATTTTAAAAATATCGCAGTGCGATAATTGTAGCTCATACCTTATCCAGCCAGATGATGAAGCATTGGACGATGGTCGTTCGGTTGAAAGAGATGAGGCCAATTTCGACTATGCTTGTCGTGAGTGCGGAGATCAACAATCCATTGCGGATCTTTTGATTTCTACATTACATTTTCACCATGGTTTTCACCCGACTGATGATGTTGATCCCAGTGTCGCGTCCTGCATTTGGTGTGACCATGACACGTTTGTAGTTTCGGATCTAAAATGCTTCTGGTGTGAAGCAGAGCTGGATTACAAACAATGTTATATTTGCGAGGAACCCTTGGGTCAGGAAGATCAACTCAACAACGGAATGTGTGGATACCATGCTCATGTTTTTGAAAAAGTGATGAAGGAATAGAGTTTATGCTCTTTATACAAATTAAAGTGCGACAAAGTGTTTTAAAACACTTTAAGAATTCTTAAAACACTTCAAAGTGTCACAAAACACTTTAAAACACATTGTTGTGTATAGAAGCGTTTTTGAGATCAAAAAAACCCGCTCAAAAAGCGGGCTTCATTTAACTATGTATTACTGGTTCTGGAAATAGATCCTTAAATCGATTTCAGCGGGACCATTGCCGGTCTCGTAGCTGATAGGCACGACTTTCGACGAGGTGCCACGCTCACCGACCTTGTAGCCTGAAGCATGGATACCTTCTGTTCCGGTTGAAGTGGTGATCTGACCTGACACGGTATAGACATAGAGGTAACGCCCGTTACCTAGGTCTTTCGCTATGGTGTTGACCACTATGAAGGCCGGTATCACGAAGTCAGAGCGGTAATCGATACCGGGACCGCATTCCATGACGCCTATCCAGATTTTGCCAGCACCCGAAATGTCCTGACCACACAGATTTGCTAGATACTTCGCTGACACGAAGTCATTTATGACATATCGCTTCGTTTCTGCAGTGCTAACGATTTGCCTGAAATGCTCGGAATCGTAGCTACCGGCTAGACCCGCATTGCTCGCAAGCTGTTCAGAATCCGCGTGACGCTCAATCAAGCCTTCTACAGAGTAAGGGTTCACGAATGTTCGAATCTGTCCGTCAAAGCAGTGTGCGGACGCTCTGAGCGGGTAGCTACTGTAGTCAGCTTCCAGCGGGTAGCACCTACGGCCTCGCAAGCTTGGATTATTGCCCAGTGGTGCAGGGCTGGTGCCGTCTATGGCGGAATGTGTGGTCAAGAACTGGAAACTTGTCTTCGCTTGAAGGTCCGAATCGACATGACCGGCCAAGGATTCGAGACACAATCCTCGAGATCCAGACGGTAGCTCTACCCAGTCGGTCGTTTGGTCGATACCGATTGAGTCCAGAGCTTTGCCACAGAGCGCACGGCCACCAAGATTCTGAAGCATAGGTGGCCTGCTCGCATACTGAACGATAACGCTACCTGAGAGGTCGCCAGTAGCCTTGGGCTCATAGCTACCGTAGTCAGTGAGGTTCGTCAGGAAGGTCCATTCTACGAGCTGATTTGGTGCCTTCACGAACACGCCGAATCGCTTCTCAGAGCGGTCGAGATAGCTTGAGAAAGCTGATAGGTCGATATCCTGACCGGCTGACCCTTGGAGTGTGTAGCCGTCGATCTCACCTGCCACGGCTTTGACAGGCTCACCATACGCCGTAAAGCGTAATCCTTCGCTATCAGACACACGACGAATGTAGTCGCTGAAATTCGCCTCCCATCCATATTTTGCGAGCAATGCCCCTGAAGCCTGGCCCTCGGTGGTTATCAGCAGGTCGACACGCTTAGGTTCGTTCTGAGCAACCGCGTAGTAGGCTACAAGGTCTTGACCACCGAGAATCGAATCGAATCCGGGTAGCGAGCTGTTTCGCTCGCGTAGCTGGTCTACTGTCACCCGGCCTTCAGGCATCCAACCTACTGACGAGGCGGCTTCCATATTGGCTTCAACGAATCGTGAAAAAGCGAGCGCCGAGTATTCGACAGTCAAGTCTCGCTCTTTGACGTTCATCTGGGTTTGGTTTTCGGTTGACGCCAAGATAGTGCCTGTCAATGCGAGTGTGGCGATACCTAGCGTCAAAAGTAATGCGTATCCTCTTTGTTTTTTCATAATGTGTTCCCTTTTTTGGTTTCATTGTATTTGTTAGAAAAAGGGGCCAATCCTTGGCCCCTATCCATAGCTATCACTCTCTTGAATTGTCAGAGTCTTTTCCTTTCCACATAGACCTAACTTTGCCCGGTGCGCCACCGATAGCATTACCGATACCGGCTCCTAGGCTGTGACCCATTTGGCTGTTGGTGCCTGTAGAAGTTGAAGGAGAAGTATTCACCATTTTGTCGACAGCAGCGTTATCGCCGTTGTTGCCAAAGGTATTGGTGATACCCGCAAACAACCACCTATCAAAATCGTCTGGCACCGTAGTTATCAGCTTGAAGGTGTTGTGCATAAAAGTGGTTATGAATGTTAGATATATGCCTGTAATGCAGGCAACCTTCATAATATCGAAAGTCCAAAACTCACTTTGACCAACCGACATCCAGAAGATTTCATTCATAAATATCCATCCCACCGCTAGGATAAACCTAGATAACAAGATTCCCACGACAATCATGAAAGGTCTAAGGAGCAAGGTCATACCCATCCCGAGATTTCTTTGCCAGTTTGAACCGGCTAGGCCACTGCCTTCAGGAGAAGCCAACATTGCTAATCCTAGTGGTGCAAAGAACATGGCTTCGGCAAAGATGACCATATAATTCAAGCTTGTAAATCCGGCAATGATTCCGGGCAATATGGGTATGTAGTATGCCATTACAGCACCGGAGCCCTGAAGAACGGTTATCCAGCCTTTTAGATAGTCGGAGACTGACCCTATAAAACCGCCCATTAAACCGCCGATACCAACTTGGCTCAACAAGCTGTTCTCTAACCCTGAAGCCACGCTATCCAGCACAAATGTCACTTGGCGTGCAAAGAAGGTGGTATACATTATTGAATGACCCATTGTCTGGACAATCCCTATCGGATCAGGAAGAGCCGTAGCGCCAGCAGAGATAGCCGTTCCATTGCCATAGTCGTTAGCATCGTAGGTATTTTCATCTGCAAGCCCGAAACCACTACCTAGCACACTGAAGGTGCCTTTTGCCAAAGTCGTACCAAAATCGCCTTTTGTCGCCAATAATGGCGAAGCAACCATTCTGGATACGTTTTTAAGTGTTGCTTTATCACTTGGGCACGACACATCATTACAGGACGCCTCAGAAGCAACACGGGCACTACCATCGCTATTAGCAAGAAAATCTGAAGCTGTTTTCAAAACGTATGTCGATTTATTGAAAATATCGTCATAGCCTCTCGTTCCACAGTCTTCTTCATCTTTGAATGGATTCCATTTCCAGCTGTCATTAGTCATTAGACAGCCTTTTTCGGCGTCAAAGTTGAATGAGGTGTTATCTGTCGCGACAGCAATGCTGGATGTGATGTTGTTGATAGAATTTCCGAGCAACATATAATAGCCACCTAGCATCATCCAACCATATTTATCATTGAATTTTTCGGGATCTACTGACACATACATATTGCCATTGTTGTTTATCAACTGCATGTCGGGGTGCGTAGCTTCGTAATTCGCATTGATTCCTTCAACAATAATGTTCTTCAATTCGCTGTCGTAACTTCTTTGAATTCCTATTAGTTTGTTAGCAGAGTTGATGACATCGTTTTTAATCTTCACCCCATTCGTGCCAGTTTCAATAGCAGAAGCCATATCATAAGAACTATACCAGCCTTCTTCACTATCAACTGGAATCACGACTTCGCTCATAATTCTCGAAAGGGTTTTGATTTGAAGGTTGAGTATTGGTTTCTCTAAATAGCTCATCTCGCCTAGGTCTGGCATTGTAATCATGCCACAATTTCCGTTTTGACCCATCTTAATGTTTGAAGTGACATTCAATAAGTCTGTGTCTAGTCCGTTGGCCGACTTGGCAAGCGTTTCATTAACTGCAGTCCCTAAATCCGTCTGGCGCTGGTTTGAGTAGGCGTACATCATGCCTTTGTAGTCCTGATAATCGTCTATTCCGATATTCAGGGCTCGCGTGCAAAATGCCATATTCACCATGTCTTTCATGGCGTTAAAGCCCGCAGACGAGTCAGGGAGGCTAATCATGGTATTCGTGCTGTTCGCCATCGCAAAACCAGCAGGCTCATCAGCAATGTTATTAGCTGTCCCGAAAATCAATCGACCCACAATCAACTGAATGTTGCTAAGGCCCGCAGGATTTTCACCAAATACCGGCTGAAATACCGGCTGAATAAGCCCAACAACCAAAACACTTAGAAGTATGCTGAAAGGCGACATTTTTGTTGCTGACAACTTGCCAGATTCATTCACCTTCATTACCGAAAAAACAATGCTAAATCCGATCATCCAGCTTGCTATCAAAAAGGCTATCGGATTCGCGTAGCCTGCTATATATGAAAGAAGTGTGACATCCGTTAGATCTGTTTCTAGCCATTTTCCGAATAAAAGTTTACCCATTTCCCAAGCTACACCTGAAGGGTCTGAAAACCAATTATCGGGATTCATAGTTCCTATTATTCCATTCTCGTCCATGACAGTTTTCTCCTATTATTGTTATTCGGTGACGTAATCCCTTGTCAGTGTGTTTTCAAAGAAATGCTTTCTTTGTGCTTTTGATTTCAAGCTTTCAACATAGTCGCCAGTCAAAGTGAACGCACCGTGCGATTTCAATTCGACTTCTGATATCAAACCTTGAATTGCTGGTTCACATAAAGCAGGCTTGAAACCTTTTGGACTTTCATGCACACACTGATCGATTACTGCATTAGCTTCTACTTCAATTCCATTTTGCTGTTCTACATTGATACTCAATTCTTGCAAATGGTTCACAAACATTCTTTCGGACAGGAGGTAAGTAACCCCGTTTGATATCAAAAATGTTGTCAGCAAAATGAAGTATGTAGCAAACCTATCGGTTATCTTTTTTGTTGTTTCCATAACACTCTCCTTATTGGCATTGTTATCAAGTAAGCATCCTTGCTTACTTATGTAGCATTTATCACTATTAGAATTATCTACATTATATTATTATAACATATTTTTAAAAAATGTGTTATAATAAGTTTGTGGTCAATATGAAAGCGAGCATATACGAGCCGGACATAAATGTCCGGCACCACGAAATCGGAGATTTCGTTTCGTAGTCTCGAAAGGGCTCTGCCCTTTACCCGTTTGAATCTCTTCGAGCTTCAAATTATTGCCCACAAAACAGAATGATTGATAACAATAAAGGAGACCAATCATGGAAGATAATGACAACAACAAGCCAAGTTTTTGGCAGAAGCAATTCAGTCGAGACAGAGCAGTTAGAAGGCAGCGTGGTTTCTGGCAAAGACAGTTAGCCACATACACCGATTCGTTCACTTGGCGAGGTGATACGATTAGGGATACGTATCAAGGATTCAATAATCTTAAGAACAATTCTAGAGGTGTACTGAGTCAGTCCAGAACGATGAAAGGTGTCTTTTTGGATTTCGAAACTGAGGCCCAAGCGATGGGTTGTTCGGTCGAAGAGGTCAAAGCATTTCTAATGCGAAGACACACAATATGGAATTTGTTCTCTTGGTTTCTGATTCTTGTTTTAATGGTCGGATTTTATAACATAGCCAACATCTCAGTCGAAGGGTTCACGAATGGTATTGTTTTATGGAGTGGTAGCATTTCTGGCTCAGCCATATTTTATGCCATATGGTGGGAATGTTTGATATTGGGTATTTATCTGCACACTCAATACCACGCTTTCATTATAAGAAATATGTTCGTTCCTAATTTCTGGTCAGGTTTGAAATATCTCTTACGTAATCCGTCAGAGCTTCTACCTATATCCAGCATCTACGATGGTGTCGACGAGGAAATACTTTATGAGCTAGGAAATTTTGAGTCCAAGGAGAACGATAATGAAAAGAACAAGAAGAATAGAAGTCAGAGTCAGTGATATTGAAAAGGAGAATTTCTCTAAGGTCGCTTCAAGCTTGGGACTGACACCTACGGACCTTGTGAGAGTCGCCATTTATCTGATCCCAGCTTTGCAGGCAAGGCAGATTGATATCAATGCCTTTTTGGACGATATCAACAAGCTTCGCGCCAGTGACGCAGTGCCCTATATCAGGAAAAAGAGAAAGGTAGAATTACCGGCCCCTGCAGTGGACCCCGAATTGGTGTCGGCTATCAACTCGATTGGGAACAACGTCAACCAGATAGCTAAGCGTGCGAACGAGGATACCAAGGCCGGAACGCTCGATATCTTCGACTTCCAAACTGACGTTCGTCGCTTGGCTGAGCTTCTGGAAGATATCAAGTATGTCTACCACCGTGACGTTCAGCAGAACATGCGTGACGAGCTGAAGGCCGAGTATCGTGCCAAGGGGGTTCTCTATGCTGATTGAGATGATCCCCAATGGTAAGTCGAAGTCACCTATCAACACAGTGAAAAAGGCCGTGAGCTACCTGCTTGGTGAGAAGGACAGCCATGGCACCACCCGAAGCGTGGAGCCTGAGCTTGCTGACGGTGATGTCGATATGTTTTTGGAACAAACCTGCTATGGCAACCAGCCCGGCAAGTTCACTTCCGGTGTGTTGAGCTTTATGGAGTCACCTGAGCGTATCCCTGACGAGGTTCGTCAGGCTATCAGGGAGAGCCACAAGCAAGCTTCCTTCCCCGGCTTGGACCCTAACAGGGTTGTCTCTATCAATGTGGTCCACGGTGACAAGGGACGCTATGAGGACCATTTCCTCTATGGCGGTGAGGATCTGGCTACCTCGAAGCGTATCAATGGCTATCAGTCTCATGTCTTCAGGAACGGGCGTAAGGTCGATATCGACTTCGAGCGGATGGATGCATGGAAGGACATGACGAATGCCTTCTATGGCTTCGACGACCCTAAAGATCCGCTGTATCGCAAGGGAGCAGAGCTTGAGAACCGCAAGGCATGGCCGAAAGACATTCAGGACATGGTTTCGACTATCAATAGCTACATTGCCCACAAAGTGGCTGAAGGTGACATAAAAAATCGAAAGGACGTGATTTCACAACTACAAGAAAAAGGAATGGAGGTGACCCGTGAAACCAGACAATCAATATCAATCAGAAACCCAGACAGACCAGATGGACGACCTATCAGGCTCAAAGGCGAATTCTTCGAAAAGGATTTCGTCGGAGATGCGAAAAGAACTCAACTCAAAATTGAAACCGAATCAGAAGAGTTCAGAGCCAGAAGATGGGAGCGTTACGAAGAAGCCAAGGCTAAGTTCGACAGACTCTACGAAGTCAAAGCACAGTATTATGAAAAACGTTTCGCAAGCCCCAAGTTCAGGAAAGGCAAGGATAGTTACAAGGGTAGAAAGAAAGCTCTCAGGAAAAGGCGTTCTGCTAAGCATGTTGGCGGGGGCGTTCCTCTCAATAACGATTTTGACTGGAGCAAAGTTGATCAGTCACACACAATTGGTGACCTCTTATTCAGAGACCTCGACTTACATAGAATGCAAGGAGCTAGGCAAAGACACCCAGTCAGGCAAAATCCTATGCCTGCCAAAAACAACAATACTATAAAGGAGCAAGCCAATGGAAAGGATGCCAGCGATAGATCGAGAGATAATAAAGACCTTAATGCGTTCGTTGAAGGAAAGCGAACAGCAAACGAACGATTTGAAAGAACTATTCGAGTTCATGCAGACCAATTTGAAAGAGTATCCGAAGCAACAGGAAGCGCTTCACGAGAAAATGAACAGCTTATTGCTAGTTTTGAAAAGACTCTCAGAAGACTCCAAGAACAAGCAGAACAGGATATCTCAGCTAGAGGAATATCAGCAGAATATGCAGAGACAGATAGAAAAATTGACAAGTCTATTGAACAATTGACGACACCACGTCCGAATCAAGGTCGTAAGATAAAGAAGAACGAAGGTCTTGGTTATTGATATAGAAATAATGTGGTTTAATTTCACTGCTTAAAAGCTTGGGAAAGGTATAAAGCATTGGAAAAAACGAAAATAATCCAACTTTTATTTATTATTTATGATATAATATTAGCATGGGTTTAATTGAGAAAAGCTTTCAGGATGAATATATAGATAGAAAAACACTGCAGGATGAATTAGAGAGGTAGGTATATAATGATAACAATAACAGAAATAGTGGATTGGTTAAGAATGATGAATATGAGACCTGTTATCAGAAGGTCTAAAGGCAACTGGTTTCGAATGTATATTATCGATAGCAATGGTTCAAAGGTTCTACCTGCCGAGTGCTTCAGGTTTTACCCTGTCGCTTTAGGCAAAAGCCTTGAAGTCGATAATATGGACAAGGTTAAGAATAAAGCATTGCAAGATTTGTTATTGAAACTAATGAAAAGTGATATTTTGATAGAAAGCTATGTAAGACAAAACACAGATTTTGACAATAAAGGAGTTAAGTTATGAATATTTTAATGAGATTTTTAGGCTCGCAGTTCGGTAATTCCGTGATTGCACTGATTGCATACGGTGCTGTTGCTTACTTCTGCTTGTCATCAATGTTCGGAGGTCAGTGATATGAGCTACTTCGATAAATTTGATGGCAACGGTGAAAAAGACACCGACCATGCTTTTTACAAGGACCAGCGCGGAAATCGCAAGACAACCGGGGCGGGTAGAGCTTTCGCTTGGAAGCTTGTCGCCTTCGCTGGTGTAGCAGGATTTATGTATTACCAATTCAGTTCGTATTCTATCGGAGGATGAAACTATGTTTAGAAGAAAACCAAAACAAAAAAAGCAAATTGAAGTTCATAGCAATGGATACACGAAAGGCGAGAATCGCTTATACGGCTTCTTCGCACTGGTTGCGGTGTCATTTGGCTTGTATTTCATGATCATTGGCGTGCTTTGATTATGGCTAGCGAGACAGTCGTAACGCTCACTATGACAGCTCAGGGCATGTTTAATCACGAAAGCCTTGAAGAGCTTGCTCGCAAGCGAATCGGTTTCGTCGAGGCGGGTAGCATTATGCTTTACGACCTTGATGACAATCTGTTCGTTCTGTCGCCGGTCGGGAATGATTTTGACGATAGTGTCGCTAGAAACGATTTTATCGTCAGAACCATTCTAGAGAATAGCCCTAAAGCGTTCTCTCGTCGCCTATCAATTGTCACTGCCGTGGATATCGATAGCAAGCCGTCTCTGAAGCTGTCTACGAGCCAGTACGGTGAGTATATCCAGCAGACGCTTACTGACCTAGATACGCAGAATGTGGCCTATGTGTCGGATGGTGAAATCTACATTCATGAAACCGACCGAGATAACACTTGTATCGGTGAGGTGAGAATGAAACGGAATTCGGACACGCTCATTGACGCCGAAGACGTTGTTGGTCGTGTCCTGAAATTCATGCAACTTAAACGAAGTAAAAACTATGTAGTAGAGAAAGTGGTTTATAAGAAAGATAAGAAGAAAAAGGAGGGCAAATGATATGGATAACAAGCATATGGTTTTTGGCTTGGCGATTGGCCTCTTCGTTTTTTCTATCTTGTGTTTATCGTATGGGCTAACAAATTTATGAAATGGGCAAGGAAGCCCAAAAAACAAAAAAGGAGAATTTCATGAAAAAAGCAATTTTAGCAACAGTAGCAATAGCAGTCGCGACAGCAAGCTTGTCAGCAAATGCAGGGTTTATGTTCAGATCAGAGCTTCCCGGTGTCAAAGCAAGTGTCGATTCAGAAGCACCTGATAGTGAGCCTGTGAAACAAAATCCTGATGCGTGGAGTGAATTCGCGATAGCGAATGAGGTTCCTGATCCTAAAGATTCGAATTATCACTCATTGACTTGGGATAGAACCAATCTTTCTAAGTTGCCAAACGAACTTTACCCCGTTGCGACGGTTAATAGAATGTTAATTAGTGGGAATTCTTTTACAAGCATTGCTTCTCTATCTTCAATAATTAAAGCTTATGAGTTGGATCTTTCATACAACAACATAACGTCGCTCTCTGGTTTGAATAACCTTGATTCAGTATCAGAACTCTACCTCTATCGTAATCCAGCACTAACTGATATCTCAGCGTTGTCGAATTTGAAGTCAGCAGATTACGTTGATTTAGATTCAGATATCGCCAGTCGCTCGGGATTCGTTCCAATATCTTCAGAAGCGTGGCTATGTCAATCTAAAAACTCAGGTGTCATACAAGGCCCATCTCAAGCAGATATCTGTTATTGATATTGATTTTTAAAAAAGGAGCCCCTTAAGGCTCCTTTTTTTGCTGACTACTACTGTTATTGATGACTCAAGCTTTCAAGTTTGTTTTCGATATAGCTTGTTTCAGCAGCGCCATAAACCGTTGAGCTATCCTCGAAGAAAATCACAGGTACGCCATGTTTAGCAAGCGCTGTTGAATTACCGACTTTGGTGCCAACATCTTTAGCTTTTAAAGTTTCGAGCATGACGTTGTATACCTCAATCTGCGTTTTCCGGCATGAACGGTTTGCTAATGCGCCTGACGCATTTGTTGGCACGCCACCGTGCATGACAGCTTCATAAGCCTCTAACCGAGACTGATTGTCAGCTTGGCAGTTTACCGCCTGTGCCACCTTCACTGGGGTGGTCTTAAAGAACGGCCCCATAAATATATGGACCGTAGTATTATCGAGTTTGTCCAACCGATCGTTCAGTATTCTTGAATACGGGCAACCCGGCTCCATAAGCACCGCCATTTCCCTCTCTCCCGTTCCGTTGACCTTCTTGATGGAGTGTTCTAACGGCAAAGAGGAATACTGGATTACACGTCCCTGAGAGCCGTAGGTGATTTCCAAAGGCTTAACTTCTTCACTTTGACTGCTCTGAGTGAGAGAAGACATGTAGGATTGCGTGCTGTTCATGGCTTGATCCATGGTCTTACAGCCGGTTAGGGCCGTTGCGATCAAAGGCAAGGCCAGCCATAGCTTGGTATTCATTTCTTGAGTTCCCCGTTAAATTTTCTTTTATATGACACCCACGCGATTGGAACTTAAGACCGCCCGCAGATGAAGGGCTTTGCGGTAAGTTTTTTCTGTCAGAGTCTGTAAGACAAATCCTACAAAACATCCTGAAAAACTAATGTTGCTTGTCCTTCATAATCCCAGCAAATCTACATACCCCAAAACCTTGTCAAGTAAATGATGGGGTGGAAATGAAAAATAAATTAACTTATAAAACTTTTAGAATTGCTTTGATATTCACATAAAACTTTCCCTAGTGTGATACCTATATCACTAATAACGCCCTAAATAATGAATTACTATGTTATAATGGAGTCATAACAAAACAACAAAGGAGAAATTGTTATGACAGCAACTACAGCGCTTTTTATTGCAGGGTTAAGCATTTTATCAGCAACGGTCTGTTTCTTTATCTTAATGCTTACTGCATTGCCAGCAACCTACTTCATAGGAATTGGAATACTAGGATTGGCTTGTTTATCACCGGTCTTGTTCTTCGTCGCGAGAACAGTTCTAGGCTTCGACATATAATAACAAAAAGGAGAAATTTATGAAAACCACTACAAAAATAATATTGTCACCAATCAGACTACCTTACCTACTTATCAAGAAGGTCAGCCTTGGAATCAAAAACAAGTTCTTGGACTTAGCTGAGTGGGCAGAAACCGCGAAGCTAGTTCCCTTGTTACTAGCTTCAATGGGCGTCTCGTTTATCTCATTGTTCTTCGTGTCGCTCTTCCTGAACGCAATCGGCTTGACTTCAATTGCGTCATTCGTGTTCTCAATGTCAGGCTTGATAGTGCTCTATTTCACGTTCTTGGCCGTAGCAATTCTACCTCTAGGCATTCTAGCTGCTGTGTTCTTAACACTAAGAGCAATCACAAGAAGGTTCGTGCTGTCAGGAGGTGCTAAATGAATATCTCATACACAGACACCTTGAATCTTATTTCTGTCTTCAATTTCAAATTGTTGTTCACAAAGCACGGCTCTGCTCAAACCAGAATCTATGTGACGCATGATGGCAAGAAATTGAATGACAACAAAGTGATTGCTGGTCAGAGGAAAGAAAGGATTGAAGCTGGTTATCTCTCTGACAGAACGAAGGGCTGTATCGTCTCAGCCTTTGCCAATGTTCTTGAGTTTTACCCAATGTATAAAGAGCTAGCCAAGAAATGGCTTCACTACCACTACATAGACGAGACAATGATTTAATAACAACAAAGGAGAATACGCTATGGACAGCTACCTACTAACAATAATTTTAGCCTCATACAATGTCGAAGACACGGCAGAGCTTTTAGAGCTGATCGAAGATGGAGGCTACACATACGATTTCGACGCAGAGAAAGCCTATCAGCACTATTCGAGAGCTATCGAATTCGAAAGAAGAATCGGCGACACCCAATTAGGTTTCGACTCTTATGAAGAGGAAGAAGACACATACATAGAAGAATACGAAATGGCCGGAATGGTCTAAGGAGAACAACAATGAATATACTACAAAAAATTGAATCTAAATTAACCCCAAAGTTTACAGACGAAGCAGTGGATAAAGAACTTGAGGACTATACAGTTGAAGCGATAAGGCATAGATTGAAATCTGAAAAACGCTATCTAAAGATTATTCGGTTCATATATCCTTTACTCTTGCCTTCTTTGGTATTGCTGTTGTTTTGGCCCATTACTACTGTTGCGACTGCTACCATTGCATTTGTTTTTTCGGCGCTCTTGCTCACTTCTAGTATTAGAGCTTACAGAAATCTTAAGATAAAGCAGGAAGCTTTGGAATCAGGTTTGAAAAGAAAAATTGAAAACAATAAAGGAGAAGAGCTATGAAATTTTCAACACATAATCTATTCGGAGGAATAAAGACTTTATCTGAGAAGCCGGAATCTAAAGCAACTCTGAGCTTGATTTTCCTTTTTTGCTATTTTCTTGTTTATGCTCTATACATTGTGCCTTTCCTAAGCCATTTAGAAGTTTATTTGTTCTTATTTCCTAATACACTTGGCCTTTTGACTTTTGACTCGCTCTACATTTCATATGAAATGATGATTGATCTAGTTAAAGCTTTTGCTTTTATAGTCGCTACCTTTCCACTATTTAGCTTTGCAACCGTCTTCATTCGAAATCTTGGGTTGATCCCTGACGGTAAAGATAAGGAGATTCACAATGTTGATAACAACAAACAATAACCCCGTCGCATTTGCGCGAACTACAGAAGAAGTCCTGAAAGCAGGTGCTTCTAGAAAAGCCAAGCTCGATATTTTCAGTCTCATGCAAGCTGAGCCGGTTTTTCTAGAAACGTCTCTGACAGACGATGGTCAGCTATACGACCTTGCGGTGTTCGATTCTGCGGGTAAGCCTGTGCTGGCTACGGGTATCAGCCCTACGCACCGTTTTGAAGGTGATACCGCAACGGGGGATAGCTATGAGTCCTTGAGCGTGTATCCGTCTCTATGCCAAGTCTGGGACCGTTTGGCTACGGTTCTGGCTGGTAGGACCGTGGTCAGCTATCAAGCCTCAGAAACGCTCTACAGGCTTCTCTTTGCCTTGAGCGATTGCGGTATCCAATTCGAGTTCGCAGGGCTTGTGGACGCTTCGGAAGCCTTACAGCGTGTGTTGGGGTCAAGACACTCGCTAGCAAGCGCCTATGAGCTTCTGAGCGGTCAGGAAGCCTTGGGTATGGATGTGGCTTACGGAAAGGCTCTCATGCTGTCTCAGGTTTACCGTTCCATAGCTCAATCGGTGGAGGAACCGCTTAGGTCTGGTGTGGTTTCAGGTGGTGTGTATCGCGAGATCCATGAGGCTCGAAATGAAAAGGGGAACCTGTGAGGTTCCCCACCGCTGAAACGGCTGTGGATAGGTCAGAAGCGGTTTTCTGGCCCGCCGGTCTGGATATCGATGCACACGTCCACGATTCGATCTCGGATTTTCGGGGGCAGGTCTTCGATTTTTTCCCACCTATCACTGGCATTGCAATACGCTTTGTCAACGTAGATACCGCCTACAGTTTCTTCGTAGCCAGTCAATTCGCTGGATTCTTGCGCTACGGCAGAACCAGCCGATAAGGCCAGCGTTACCGCTATGAATGTGGTGGTCTTCATGGCGTGTCCTTGGCTACTGGGCGTTCTTGAAGGCTTCACCCATCAGAATTTTTTGGCATTCTTGGACGAACTTCATTTGGTCCTCGCGTGAAGCGTCCCGGTATTGCTCACCCACCTCGGGATCTTGGCAGTTCTCAGCACTGGGTTCGGGCAATCCGCAACCTGTTAGCAGAACAGCGGATACGGTGATAGCGGTGCTTGCGATAAGTGTTTTCATGTCAGGTGTTCCCTTTTTTAACCCAATTTTTAAGTGTTAGCTTGCTTCAACATTTCTTTTTCGATGTTGCTGATATAGGAATTACCTCCTCGGGTTACCTTGAAGCCGATAACCAAGGCTACGATTGTTGCCGGTATTACTGCTAGCACCGAGTAACCAAAACCAGCTTTCATGCCATATTCATAGTATGCATAACATATAGCCACGCTGATCCAGCCAACGTAGTAGCTAATAATTCGGTTAAGTTTATCAACAACAGGGCCATTACCTGATTTCTTTTCCGCTGACAGAAAGCCCAACAGGCCGAATATCGGAAGCATTACAGAAAATGCAACCCATAGGGCGCATAGAATCACTGTTCCTGTAAGGTTACCGTCGTTACCAGTTTCTACTCTCATACGAACGATTTCAGCGGTGGACTTGTTATAGAACATGACGAGCCCTTGATCGTCGTAAGCCATGATCAGCTCGTGACCCGGCCAGAACGAGAGATTCGTATCACTTAATGACCAAGTGCGTTGAGAGCCGGTTTTCTGGTTCTCCAACAAGACTTTGGTCGTAACCCCGCCGGTGTGCTCAGTTTTGATCTCAAAGTAGCGACCGCTCCCCTCGCTGTAGACGGAAGCGTTACGGCTGTCCTGCTCCACAACGTCCACGACCTTCACATGATCGAAGCGCATTCCCCAGACCTCATTTTTGGTTTTGGCCGGTAGGTTTGATCGCTTGTAACAGGATGTCAATAGGCGATGTCTCAAGCTTTGTAGGAAATGATTTATTTAGAGATTTATGATATAATAGAATCAATAACAAAAAGGAGATATGGCATGATTTACAACAACACGCAGGAAATTAGAAAAAAATCCAAAAAGTTTATGTATCAAGGAATCTTAGGAACTACCGCGTTAGCTTACGGGACTGGCGCTGTTGCTCAGGGTTGGGAGCAAGTGGATAAGAAAGAGTTGGTTTTGAATAAAGCTTCGCAGAGTGACGAAGCATTCGATTTGACGCAGTTCATTCAAGACGGTCGAACAAAGCTGAATAATGATAAAGGGGCTATGTCTTCAGAAACACGCTTAACAGCAGAAGAGGTCGCAACTTCTCCAATGACTCAGCTAACAAAAAACGAACCCGTGGTCATGGGAATGTTTGACGGTGCTAATGATTTAGGCACTATTCAGGTTATCAGTATGAAGCGTCACCCAGACGGTTCGGCGACTCTATATCAGAAGTTCTTTACGCCCTATGACTTTGACCCCAAAAGTGAAGGTGGCACCATGTCGCGAGCGAGCGTCGACATTCTCGAAAATCGATACGGCGGGAATCCATTTGAAGATTTCAAATCTGATGAAGAAGAATACAAAAATTCGTTTATCAAGATAAAGCCTTATGGCCTACAAACGGCTATGGGGCTTGCTATGCAACATTACCAGTCAACGACCGGAATATATGTTTTTCTTGAACCTCAAGTTCGAGTTTGGACTACGACAAGTGGTGGCCCTTTCAGAAAGAAAGTGACAACGCATGTTGAAGCACACTTTAAGCCACACTGGGGGCTTCTAACTCCTTCTGATATCGGCAACGATATGGGAACCGTGGGAAAACCGTTTTATGTGCTTGCGAATGGTAAAACTGTCATATCAGGTGCAAGTCTTCATGAAGGTAGTTGTGCTTTAAATCCGCACTATGGCGATAGCCCTGACGAACCGAAATATCTATCTACTTTCGCGTGTGATCGAGTCAAAGTTTTCTACGACAAAAAATCAAAATCCGGTTGGACCGGTATAGCAATTATCGCAGTCGGAATCGCTGTTGGAATGGCAACTGGTGGATTCGGTCTTGCAGGAACCAAAGTCATGGGCGCACTTTATGGTGGTATGGCTTTCGCAGGGTATGGAGCAATCAATGGAAACACCAACTTCACTGAAGTTTCGACCACAAGCATAGGGAATGTTACTGCGATATCTGATACCAGATCCCTTGAGAAACAGGGTGATTGGGCCATGAAATGGAAAAATGTTATGAGGGATAGAGTTAACGAAGGACCGCTTGATTCAAAACTTGACGAAATCAATGAATCACTCAAAAAAGAAAAAGACAACTGGGAATTAAATACCATAGAACCATAATAAGGAGAACAGCATGGAAAAAAACAATAATAGCAATAGCTTTAGTTTCAATATCACTACCTGCTTTTGCCGACTTTTCGCTATCAGCAGAAGAAAGCAAAAACTCACCGATTTCGATACTGCTTTACGGTCAGGCTGTAGCAGTGTCGACTAGCCCCAGCAAAACCATTGTTATTGAAAAGCAAGGTCTTGACAATTCCCGTCGCCAAATCGTGCATGAGACGATCTACGAAAAACCATTGCAAGAGGTTTTACAGTCGGACGCTATAGCCTATGGAATTCACCATGACGGCCATGAGTGGACCATAGAAACCAAGAGTCATAGCGAGAGAGTGAATGCTTACACCAAGGCTTCTATCGACTCTACGCACAAAGCTTGGGCAAGAGGAATGTTAGCTTTTAATCCGGTCGACAAGCCATTTTTTGAACTGCCTTTAATTCAGTCAGGTTTTGTATACGCGAATCAAATTGTTCTTGGAAACACTGAATATGAAGTCTCACCCAAAGCTGAAAAATTATTTCAGGTTTCAAACAAGCCAAAACGAAAGGAAATCAACGGTCGTGACGCTTGGGATACGCTTAACAATGCCAGCCGAAACTTTTAAAAGCGTTAACTTTTTTTCATTATACTTTTACTGTAAATGTAAACTTTTTAAGTAAAAAAGATAAATAATTATTACATTTTAATATTTATATGTTATAATATTAAAATAGCCACCCGGAAGAAGGTGGCTATAACTAGAAGGCAAAACTGGCGCTGAAACCAAAATGAAAGAGAACAATTTGACGCCAGCCTTGACAGCAATCATTATATAATAAGTTGTATGTAATTGTCAATTAAGTATTTGCCTCCTTTTTAATAATAAGTCATTAAAAATACAAAAGGAGAGAAGAATGACTAACAATAATGTTTTAGAAAAATCTGCAAGTGGTTGGAACTACTTTAATATAGACGCAGTTAGCAAGACTACCCCTGAACCACTCGATTTTGTTCTACCCGGCTTTGTATCAGGAACCGTGGGTTCTTTAGTCGGTGCTGGTGGTGCTTCAAAATCAGCCATGGCCCTCGCTATTGCTGGTGAAATTTGCGGTGGTAGCGAAATGGTGGGTGCGAAGCCAAACCCTACTGACAAGGCTGTCAGCGTCCTTGTTCTTGAAGATCCAGCGCTAGCGACACAGCATAGAATCGACTCCTACTTTCATTCGCTCAACGACGAACAGAGAAAGAATGTAGCTGACGGCAGGCTTCAAATCATGCCATTAGCCAGTCAACCCTTTGATATCGAAAAATCTGCTACGCTCGAAAAACTTGAGCAGATTGCTAGCTATTCCCGTCTAATCATTTTGGATACATTCAAGAAGGTCCACAACCTTAACGAGAACGACAGTGGCGATATGGGTATCGTGCTAGACAAGCTCTTGAAAATTGCTGACAAAAACAACTGCGCGATTCTATTCCTCCACCACATGAACAAAGGTTCTGCTGTCAACGATACTGCAGGAGAACAGCAGTCTTCGCGTGGCTCGTCTGTGCTTGTCGACAATATTCGTTTTCAGGCTTACATGAAAACCATGTCGGTCAAAGACGCTAGTGAATATGGAATCTCAGAAGACGAGCGCAAAAGATATGTTCAGTATGGCGTTAGCAAGGTCAATCTAGCTATGCACCCTGAGCCTATCTGGTTCAAAAGAGTCTCGGACCCGAGGCCCGAAATCTACGGCTATACGCTTCAGCGTGTAGAGCTTGAGAAAAAAGACAAAAAAGAAAAGCCAGTCGCAAAACCTGCAAAAGCAAGGAAGCCAGTAGCAGTCGAAAATAACAACAACATGGAGAGTTCAAATGAAAAATTTGCAGACTTCTGAAATCACTTTCGCGCAGAATGACACGGCTTCACTTTTAGCGCCAATTTTTACACACGTCAGCAATACGAAAGGCGAACGAGACAAAGATATCGTTCACTACAACTACAATGGCGCTGATATCACATTCAGAATGTTCGAGAAGCTTGACGCTATCGAACAGTCCGTTTTGCTCGCAATCGTTGGATTGTCAGCAAAACAGGGGTTGTTGCTACCACCTGAGCCAAAGCAGGGCTCTATCTCTGAAAAGCTTTTGAGCCGTTTGGATAAGGGCACCGACGAGCTATCCCCATTCTCAAACCACCCGCGTGTTATCAAAACTAGCTACTATGCGATTTTGAAGGCTTCAGGCATGGGTAGGAGCAAGCAGAGCAAAGAAAGGCTCATAAAGGCTTTGAGAAGGCTTTCTCAGGTTAATTATGAAATCGAGACAGATAGATATATCACCTCAGAAAACATGATATCGCTTGTCGTCGATAAAGACGAAGAAATGTTATATATCGGTATTTCAAGTATTTTGTCCTATGCTCTAGAAAATCAATACACTTACATAGACCTTGTTGAAAGGAAGCAATTAGGTTCTCGTGCTGGTGTTGCTCATTTACTACACGCTCGCTTAAGCGCGAGTGTTAATGTTGGTAGAACTCACTCTTTCAATGCAGAGAGAATGGCTTTAATGCTCAATGGTTTCGTTTCAAGAAAAAAAGTGGACGGAGAGTGGTCAGAAGTTTACGACGATATTGACAGCTTGAAATTAAAGAACTTGAAAAGGTTTGTTGTCTCCGCTTTCAGGAAAATCGGCGAACTTGAAGGATGGGTAGTTTCTGAAAAAGGTAAAGGCAAGAATCATGTTTTTAAGGTCAGTAGACTTGATATTAGTAATTCTTAATAATTCGCTTAGACAGCACCTTGTAAAATTCAGGGTGCTTTTTTTTGTGCCTTCAACACCATTAAAACTATCGCTTAGACAGCACCAACTATCGCTTAGACAGCACCAACTATCGCTTAGACAGCACCTAGCGACTCAATATTTTCGTCATTTTTCAAGCGGATTTACTACCATAATGAAAGTCGCCATTTTTCTCTTTTAATACTCTTTAAAGAGTATTTTAAGGAATCTCTTAAAACCGGCGCTTGAAGCGCCGTTTTCTTCGATTCGAATTTCGGTTTTAGAAAAACAAAACCTATTCGCTTGGAACTTCGTTCCAGCGCTCAATGTTATTGATAAAGAGAGTTAGTTGATTTTGTCTGGCTTTAAGAGAATAGCTTTAATCAATTAAAAATTAGCGATCAATAAATAATATTAGCATTAAATAGTTGATGCTTAAAAACTATGATGATATAATAAAGACTGAAACCAAAAATATAAAGGGGAACAAAAATGAAAACTTTCAAAACTATATCTATTGCTTTTATATCATTTGCTTTGCTTGGCCTTCAAGGTTGTGTAAGCATAACTAGCCAATCTGATCCTAACAAATCAGCATTCATAGCTAGTGACAGTGTTAGTCAGTCACATAAGCTTTATCAAGGTGTCACTGTTTCAGATACTGAAGGGTTCAAGGGCACTAATCCTCTTTCCTTCACTTCTACTGTATCGCCGAATCTCGACAATGAATCAGCAAAAGAAGTGTTGGAAAAATCTCTTGATTCAGCAGGTATGCTTGCTAGCACCGAAAGCTCTGCTCGTTATGCATTGTCAGCCAAAATGGTTGATAGCGGGGCTTACGGAGCCTTTTCTACCAAAACTACCTTTACTGATATCACAAGAACAATGACTATCGAGTATATTTTGACTCAAATCTCAAATTCATTGAATGTGTATGAAGAATCGATCACTAGCTCGGGAACTGCTACTGGCTTCAAGGTTCTTTTCTACGCGAAAGAAAAGGATGCAAGTGAGAAAGCTTATAATGCTAACACAGAACAGCTTATTTCTAATTTGAAAGCTATTGAATAACTCTCAGCAGGAGTTTCAAAGCCTCGCCCACCAGCGGGGCTTTTTTATGTCTATGCATGCATAAAGTAGACGCCTTGACAGCTATTACCACTTCTTCAATAACAAGGGTTCTTGCTAACAAAACTCATTGAGGTCAAGCCTCCTACCTTCATAGTCCTGCGCGGGGCTAGGAAACCCGCTTATGCCCGCACGACACAGGCTTTCGAGGTGAGGTAGGTAAAGGCGTGCGTTCGATTCGATTGACTTCTGTAGGGCTTCCATAGCCGGGCTCTCGGATACTGTATGGATAGACAGTATCTAGCCTAGCCCATGTTCAGGCAAGCTAGCAATCACGCGGTTTTGACTGCAGAGGTAGAGTTTGTGTATAACATGACTGGCTTGATGAGTACGGTCATCGACAGCTCGTGCTGTCGGGGAATGTCGTCTTGCGCCACGTTCGCCTCGAAGAGTCGGTATTTCGCTCGTTGTCGTTCGGCGCGACCTGTCACGCACAGGCGCGCTCGCTGGGCGCAAGATGTATCACGTTTGGCCGGGACTGCCCATCGCGGGCGGCCCGCCAGGGCCCCGGTGGCGCTACAGGAGCGTCAGTCCCAGTCCGATCACGGCACCGGTCACCACGAGCTGGATCAGGCAGAAGCCCATGATGTCCTTGGCGTTCAGCCCGGCGATGGCGAGCACCGGTAGTGCCCAGAAAGGCTGCAGCAGGTTGGTCCAGGCATCCCCCCAGGCGACCCCCATTGCCACCCGGGCCACGTCCGCCCCCAGCGCCTCGGCGGCGGGCAGCATCACCGGTGCCTGTACCGCCCACTGCCCGCCGCCGGAGGGGACGAACAGATTGACCACGCCGGCACTGATGAACGACCAGAACGGCAGGCTCTCGGCGCTGGCAATGGCGACGAACATCTGCGACAGCGACTCGGCCAACCCCGAGCCCATCATGATGCCCATGATACCGGCGTAGAACGGGAACTGGATGACGATACCGGCGCCGCCCTTGATCGCCTCGTTGAGACTCGCCAGCAGGCTTCTCGGGGTGCGGTGCAGCACGATCGCCAGCATCAGGAACAGGAAGTTGACGCTGTTGAGGTTGAGCCCGCCACCGGCAATGGCGAAGTCGTAGATCAGATAGGCGAGCCCCGGTACGCCGACCAGCCAGGAGAGCAGGGTCGAGTTCTCCAGTCGGTCCGCCGGGCGCTCGATCGTCACCCGGTCGTCGGCGCCCGGCTCGGTCAGGCGCGAGGGCGGGATGTAGACGCTGTCGCGAGGCGCCGGCAGCATCCAGCGATTGACCAGCGGCATGATCACGAACAGCGCCGCAACGATGAGCAGATTGAAACCGGCAAAGATCGTCTGCGAGGTGGAGATGAGGCCGATCTCGGCCTCGCTGAAGTGGCCCGGTGTGGCGATGGTCAGCGGGATCGAGCCGGCGAGCCCGCCGTGCCAGACCACGAACCCCGAGTAGGCGCTGGCGATCAGCAGGCGATAGTCGACCCGGATGCGTCGCGCCAGCGCCTTGGCGAAGAGCGCGCCGATCACCAGCCCGAAGCCCCAGTTGATCCAGCTCGCCGCCAGCGACACCAGCGTGACCAGCACGATGGCGCCACCCGGCGAGCGGGCGAGGCTTGCCAGTCGGTCGAGCAGCCGCTTGATCGGCGGCGAACTGGCGAGCATGAAGCCGGTGACCAGTACCAGCAGCATCTGCATCGAGAACGACAGCAGCCCCCAGAACCCGTCGCCCCAGTCGCGCATGACGGCCAGTGGCGCTCGCCCCTCGATGAGCATCGCGGCGAGGGCGGCGATGAGCGTGAGCAGCAGCACGAAGATGTAGGGATCGGGCAGATAGCGTTCGACCATGCGAACGGCGGGGCGCGATAGACGCTGGAGCATGGAGGCGGGCTCGTCGGTGGGTGTCGGCCGAGCGTAGCGCCTGGACGCCAATGGCGTCAGTCAACCTTGGTCGAGTCGCCCGGCCGCCGGTGGGCTCGCCACCCTGAGGCCGTCCAGGGCGCCCGCCGGAGCCCGCGACGTCAGCCGGTGGGCGTAGCTGTCCAGCGCGTGCGGCGGTAGTGCCAATAACAGGCGCCGAGGGACGCCGAGCGCACGGCGGTGAAGAGCAGAAACGACAGCCACAGGCCGTGGTTGCCGAGCCCTTGAGTCAGCCACCATGCCGGCAGGTAGCAGGCGATCGCCAGCCACACCGTATCGCGCATCGCACGGCTTTCGGTGGCGCCGATGAACACCCCGTCGAGCAGGTAGCTCCAGACCGCGATCGCCGGCATCACGACCATCCACGGCAGATAGTCGGTGGCGGTGGCGCGGACCTCGGGAAGATCGGTCAGCAGTGCCACCAGCGCGTCGCCACCGACGGCGAACATCAACATTGACGCCCCGGCGACCGCCACCGAGAGCTTGGTGGCGGCCCGGACGGCATCGTTGAAGTCGTCCCAGGCGCGCTGGCCCACCGAGCGCCCGGTGAGCGCCTCGGCGGCGTTGGCGAAACCGTCAAGGGCAAAGGACGTGAGCATGATGAACTGCAGGAGAACGGCATTGGCGGCGAGCACCGTATCGCCGAAGTTGGCCGCCTGAGCGGTGAAGAACGCCTGCGCGAACAGCAGCCCCAGCGTGCGCACGAACAGGTGCTGATTGACGCGGATCAGCTCCGCGTAGCGCGCCAGCGAGCGCAACGCCTCCCGCGACAGTGACCCGCCGAGCGTGCGCCAGTGCAGCGCCACGCGCCACAGTCCGAAGGCGAGCGCGCTGTAGTCGGCGATCAGCGAGGCCCAGGCGACCCCGTCGCTGGCAAAGCCGAAGCCGACCACGAACAGCAGGTCGAGGGCGATATTGACGCCGTTGGTGAGCAGCAGGATCGCCAGAGTGATGCGGGTGCGCTGCTGGCCGATGAACCAGCCCAGAATGGCGTAGTTGGCGAGCACCGCCGGCGCCGAGAAGATCCGGATGTGGGCGTAGTCACCGGCCAGCGCCGTCGCCACCGCACTGCCGTCGAGAAGCCATAGCCCCAGCGAGATCAACGGCTCGGCAAGCAGGATCAGCAAGAGCCCGATCACGCCCGCCATCACCAGTGACTGCGCCAGCAGCAGTCGGACGTCGCTGTCGCTCTCTCGCCCGACTGCCTGGGAGGTGAGTCCGGTGGTGCCCATGCGCAGAAAGCCGAAGCCCCAGTAGAGAAAGCTGAAGAGCGTCGCTCCGAGCGTTACCGCGGCGAGGTAGCGCGAGTCCGGTAGATGGCCGACTACCGCGGTATCGACCAGCCCGAGCAGCGGCACACTCAGATTGGAGAGAATGATCGGCCAGGCCAGATTCCAAATGTGGAACGTGGTGTAGCGGCGGGGAGCGGTGTCACTGGCGGTCGAGCGATCCACGGCAGTCCTTGTCGTGTTGATAGGTGGGCAAAGGGCACTGGGAAAACGCCACGGCAAGGCGTGCAGCGGCGCAGCCGGCGGCGTGACGAGACGCGAGGTATGTCACGCGGGCCACAGGATACGCGGTCGGTGCCTGTCGATCGATGCGCGGTGCGTCGCGGGCGTGATGTGGCCGCGGGCGATGCGCTGAGTTGGCATTGAGAGTTGCGCTTGGGGCCCGCTCCTCTACGTTAAGAGAACCGCCGCCGACAAATGGCCTCACGGTCGATACCGTTCGCGACGCAACACAACAAGATCCGATCGCTTTCAAGGAATGAATCATGACGATAACTACCGCTGTTGCCGGTCGTGCGTCGCGTCGATCGCTTGCCGCCGCCGCATTGATGCTTCCCGCTTCCGGTGCGTTCGCCTATACCGCCGTCACCGATATCGACTACCAGACCGCCGGCATCGTGCCGCCTGCCGCGCCTCACACGCTGTATGAAAGCGGCGATGGCGATGTGCGTCTCAATGGCGGGCTGTCACTCTACGGCTTCGCCGCCGCGACCGACGACGTCAATTTCGGCTCGGGGTCGAGCATTGACGCCGGCGCCCCGACCGGTTCGAGCCCGGACTGGCTGGAGGCGGTGGTTCAGCCCGCGCTGACCGCCGAGTGGGACGTCGATGACGCCGGCACCTGGTTTACCGGCGTGCAGGGAAGCTACGCGGCGACGCGCGGCAGCCGCTACGGTGACGCGGCCGGTGCTACCCCCAACCATCCCGAGCATGGCCGCCTCGACCGCGCCTATCTCGGCTGGCGCAGCGGCAGCCTATGGGCGGACACCCTCGGCGAGGACGCGGTCACGCTCTCCGGCGGACGCCAGAAGTTCCAGTTCGGCGAGGGCTTTCTCGTCGGCGATGGTTTCACCGATACCGGCAAGTACGCGGGCTACTACATCGGCCCCAGCGAGGGGTTCGAGAATACCGCCGTGGCATCGCTCGACAGTCAGGGCTGGCACGGTGATCTCTTCCATCTCGAGGCGGACCAGTACGTGCGTGGCGGGCCGGATACCGAGACGAAAGCCAACGGCATCAACGTCGACTACACCTTCGGGGAGCGGGCCAAGGTTGGGGCGGCCTACCTGCGGGTCTACGACAGCGATACTGCCACCCGCGACGGCATGGACGTCTATAACCTGCGCGCCAAGGCCAAACCCTTTACCGCCGTGCCCAATCTGTCGCTGGGCGGCCAGTTCGTGCTCGAGAAGAACGACGACGAAGGCATCGATGACAGTGGCTGGTACGTCCAGGCCACGTACGACTTCGTCGACCTGCCGTGGACGCCGCAGCTCGCCTATCGCCACGCGGAGTTCGAGGCCAACTACGACACGCTCTTCTACGACTTCGCCGGCGGCTGGGGCAACTGGTTCATGGGGGAGATCGTCGGCGAGTACATGCTCTTCAACAGCAATCTCGATATCGACATGGTGCGGCTCTCGGTGGCCCCGCGGGACGATCTCGAGGCCGGCGTGATCGGCTATCACTTCCGCTATCATGACCGTGAGGCGGCGGGCGTCAGCGACAGTGACTTCGCCAACGAGATCAATCTCTACGCCGACTGGTCGATCACCGAGCGGCTGTCGCTGTCGGCGATCTATGCCTTCGCCTCGCCGGAGACCGGCGCCGAGGAGCGATTCGGCGGCAACGACGACGACGCCCAGCTCATCGAGCTCTACGCCACCTACACCTTCTGACCGCGACTAGCGGCCATCGACAACGCCATCGCCGCCCCGGTCCTGGGATCGGGGCGGCGATGGCGTCTTGCGGTCGGGGACTTGGCGAGTCGTGCGGGAAGGAGGGAGAGGCGCTCAGGCGGCGGTGATGATCTCGTATTTCTTCATCAACTGTTCCTTGCTCTCCTCATGCTCGGGATCGAGCGGAATGCAGTCCACCGGGCAGACTTGCTGGCACTGGGGCTCGTCGAAGTGGCCGACGCACTCGGTGCAGTGGGCCGGGTCGATGACGTAGATCTCCTCGCCCGGCGAGATGGCGTCGTTGGGGCACTCCGGCTCGCAGACGTCGCAGTTGATGCACTCGTCGGTGATCATCAGGGCCATGTCGAACTCCTCGCGGCGATCAGCCGTCGTCTGCCATGAATCGCCGACGCAGCGCGTCGACCACGCAGGGCGATACATGTTGGGAAACGTCTCCGCCCAGCCGCGAGATCTCGCGAATCAGGGTCGAGGAGACGTAGGCGTTTTGGACCTCCGGCGTCAGAAACAGGGTCTCGACGTCGGGGGCCTGGGCGCGATTCATGTTGGCCAGCTGCAGCTCGTACTCGAAGTCGCTGACACCGCGGACGCCGCGCAGCAGAATGCGCGCATTCAGACTGGCGAGCAGCTCGGTGAGCAAGCCGTCGAAACCGATCACTTCCACGTTGTCGCAGTCGGCGAGCACTTCTCGGGCCAGCGAGGTGCGGATATCGAGACCGAGCGCCGGGGTCTTGCGCGGGCTCTCGGCCACTGCCACCACGACCCGCTCGAACAGCCGCCCGGCTCTGACGATCAGATCGCGGTGGCCGTTGGTGATCGGGTCGAAGGTGCCGGGGTAGACCACGGTGTGCATGCCATTTACCTCGTTGACGTCATCGCGTCGCCTGTCGGGGCGTCAGTCGAGTGTACCGAAGGGGTTGTCCGCCTTCAGTGAAACCGGCTGGCCGTAACCGGGAATCGAGACTGCACTCTCGCTGACGTCGAGCTCCGGGCCGTCGAGTACGCCCTCGCCGAAACGATAGATCACGTTGAAGCGTCCGGCGTCGGCGTTGGCGTCGTAGCGCTCGGCGGTCGCCAGTGTCTGCTCGCGGCGCCGGCGCCAGTCGTCGACGGCGCGCTGGCCGTGGCGCTTGACCAGCAGCCGCTCGGTGACGCTCGGCGAGAGCACCAGGCCGGTGGCGTTGTTGCCACCGAAGCCCTTGGCGTTGACGAAGCTGGCGTCGGCCTCGAAGGCGAGCGGATCCTGGAAAAAGCGTAGCCGCTCAGCGTAGACGTCGTCGGCCACGGCATCGAGCGTCGGGATGCCGGGAATCCAGCCGTGGGCGAAGGTCCCCAGGGCGCTGGCTATCTGATCGCCAGCGGCGCTGCCCTGGGAGTGACCGATGAACGCCTTGATCGCCGCGACCGGCCAATTTTCGATGCCGTTGGCGCGGGCAACCTGGTCGAAGATATGCGACTCGGTGGTGCGATTCTTCGGCGTGCTGGTGCCGTGGGCGTGCAGATAGGTGCGCTGACGCACGCTCTCGTCGCCGAGAATCGAGCGCGCCAGCGACACCGATTTGCCAAGGGTGATGTAGTTGCCGATGCCGGGGGCGGAGATCGAACGCTTCCAGCCGTCGGCGTTGACGTGCACCGCGGGTACCGAACCGAGGATCTGGGCGCCGGTCTCCAGCGCCAGCGAGTCGTCCATCAGCAGCACGAACTGCGAGGCCTCGGCGATGGTGAAGCCGCAGTTGCGGGCAAACGGGCGACAGGCGCGCTGATAGTCGGTGTCGGTGAGCAGTTCGAGGGCATCGAGCGCCATCAGGCTCTGGTCGTCGGCCAGGGCGCTCATGGCGCGGAAACCTTCGATGATCTCCGGGGTCACCGGCGCATCGCTGGTGCCGACCATCACCGCCCGGCGTCGGCCATGGCGAATGTCCTCGACGCCAAGGCGCAGGTTGTAGAGGAAGGTGGCACAGGCGCCCTGAATCGCGCCGGTGGCGCCGACGCTGCCGAGCACGTAGGCGTTGAGAAAGTCCGCCGTCATCTGGCCGTAGCCCAGCGGCATCTGCTTGGAGGTGACGCGGCTGCCGGTGACATAGCTCTTGAGCATGCCGCCCCAACCGGCGTCGTCGAGCTGGCCGATGGAGTTGCCGGCGTAGACGGCGATAGCGTCGGGGTCGAGGCGATCACGCAGGGCATCCCAGTCGAGTCCGCTCTGGCCGAGGCAGTCGCTGGCGCCGAAAATCGCCATCGACAGGCCGCGGGGGTGATGAACGCTGCGATAGAACGATGCCGGCGCGAAGCCATCGGGCAACTGACCGGCAGCGCGCACCGACGCCTGTCGCCGCTCCGGCAGCAGCGCCTCCAGGGGGCCGGCGGGCACGCTCACCTCGACCGTCTTGGCGTCGACTTCCTGCGTTTCCCATCCCTCGGGCAGCGGCTGGGGTAGCTGGCGGCGCGAGATCGTGAAGGTGAACGGCTCACTGAGGTTCATCGTGACCGGACGGTTGCCGGGGATCCCCGCCTCGGCGAAGGTGTCGTCCTCGATCCGGCGAATCAGCGTGTGTTCAAGCACGGTCTGACGGCATCGGTCCGCTGCCACGGCGGTGTCGAGCACCTCGCCATCGGCAGTCTCCCAGCGGCCGTCGTCGCGCTGGGTGATCAGGCGCATCAGCGCGGCCAGCGCGGTCAGGGTCTGGTGCTGGGTCGCCTGCGGCAGGGCGTCGAGAATCGTCCGGCGGTAGGCCTGGTGCCCGGAGGTCCTGCCTGCGGCGTTGATGCCGCCCATTCCGACGATCACCGGTAAATGTGACAAGCCACGTCCCTCGTAAGCGTTGGGGCAATCGGTTGTGAGGTGAGAGGGCAAGGCGGCTCACGCGAGAGCCGATACCGCGGGGCGAGGCCACTGTCGATAGCCCATCAGGCGAGAAACAGCGGTCGAGGTGCGTTCGCTCGACTAGAAATCACGAAGAGACATCGACGATAAACGGGGTGCCGCGCCTGCCACCTAAGGCCGTATTGCCAGGATTGGCTGAATGTGGGCAGGCATGATACACCCGCGCGTAGCCGGCGTCATGCCGGCCGACGTCGAGTCGACCGCGCGAGCGGCTGCCGGGTCACAGCGTGGCGACGCTGCGTCGTGTCGTGGCTGATAGACTAGGCCTTCGTTTCGTTCACTGACCCAGCGAGCCCGTTTCTCTGCCATGAAAGCCGCCTCCCGCCGTATCGAAAGCGCCCAGACCGCGCCCCACGACGATCTTGTCCGCCGCGTCGAGCGCGCCCGTGAAAGCGTGTGGCAGCGTCCGCCGGCGGCGCATACGCTCGACGCCTTCGCTGACGCCGAGCGCTGGCTGGCCGAGGCCGGGCGGCCGCTGATACTGGATGCCGGCTGCGGCGTGGGCCTGTCGACGCGACAGCTGGCCGAACGCTACCCCGAGCATGCGGTGATCGGCGTCGACCGCAGCGAGGATCGTCTGGGGCGGGATCACGGCCCGCTGCCGGACAACGCGCGGCTGGTGCGGGCCGACCTGGTCGATTTCTGGCGGCTGGCCCGGGCCGCCGACTGGCGACCCCGCCGGCACTACCTGCTCTATCCCAATCCTTACCCCAAACGCGCGCAGCTGAAAAAACGCTGGCAGGGGCATCCGGTCTTCCCGACCCTGATCGCCCTGGGAGGCCGACTGGAGCTGCGTACCAACTGGGAGGTCTACGCGCGTGAATTCGCGCTGGCGGTGAGCACGCTGGTGGGGCGTGAGGCGCCGGTCGAGGCGTTCACCCCCGGCGACGCATACCTCACCCCGTTCGAGCGCAAATACGCCGAGAGCGGCCAGACCCTGTGGCGCTATCGTATCGGCCTCGACGCGGTTCCGGAGTCGTCATGACAAGCTATCTGCTACTCGCACTGGCGGTGGTTGCCGAAGTCATCGCCACCAGTTCACTCAAGGCGTCGGCAGGGTTTACCCGGCTGGTGCCCAGCATCGCCGTGGTCGTGGGCTACGCACTGTCGTTCTACGCCCTGTCGCTGGTACTGAAGGTGCTGCCGGTGGGCATTACCTACGCCATCTGGGCGGGGCTGGGGATCGTGCTGGTCACGCTCATCGGCATCGTGGTGTTCGGCGAGCGCCCGGACCTGCCGGCCTATCTCGGCATGGGGCTGATCATTGCCGGGGTCGGCGTCATCCAGGTCTTTTCCCGCCTCTCTCACGGATGATCGCCGCCGCCGGCGACCGGGCCGGCGGGGCGAAACGACATCCCGCGGATGTCTTTGCGTCCCGGCGTCGCCTAACCCCGGGAAACGCTGCTAGTCTCGATAGCGCGGCGAATTTTCATTCGGGTTCGCACCGTCTCTCTTCCTTCACTCAAAGCGAGCATTTCCATGCGGCGTTGGTTGTCTCGAGGTTCTCTGGCTGTCTGCCTTCTTTCTCTTCCGTGGGTCTCGAGCGTCGCTGTGGCGGCCGGGTTCGAGCATATCGCCCAGCTCGCCGACCGCGGTTTCGTACTCAGCGCCCAGGCCCGGCTGCTCGACAGTGGTGAGGTGCTGGGCGCGCTCAATCCGACCCAGTCGCTGTCTCCGGCGTCGGTCACCAAGCTCTACACCGCGGCGGCCACACTCGATCGCTGGGGGCCGCAGCACCGCTTTACCACTCGCTTCGTCTCGACCGGCTCGCTCGATGCGGGCGGCGTGCTCAATGGCGATCTGGTGCTCGAAGGTGGCGGTGACCCGGCGCTCACCTCGGAAGAGCTGTGGCGTCTGATCCAGAAGCTGCGCGAACGCGGTGTGTCTCAGGTGAACGGTGATCTGGTGGTGAGCCAGTGGCGTTTCGGCCCGGTGGCCTGCGTGACCACCGATCGCTGCCAGACACGTACCGAAGGCACCAACGCCTACAGTGCGCTGCTCTCCTCGGCGGCGGTCAACTACGCCAACTGGTGCGCCACGGTGACACCCGCCGCGCCGGGCGAGCGCGCCCGAATCACCAGCTGCGACACCGTGGCGCCGACGATTCGTGTCGACAACGACGTCGAGACCGTTGCCGCCGGCGGTGCGGTGAATCTCAACGCCCGCCGACTGACTGACAGTCAGGGCGACCTGCTGCGGGTGACGGGCCAGATCCCTACCGGTGCCTCGCCACAGGCCGTCTACAAGGCGAGCTCCGATCCGGCGGATCAGACCGGGCGAACACTGGCGTCGCTGCTCGAGCAGGCGGGCGTGGGGGTTCGCGGCTACGCGGTGAGTCAGACGCCGCCGCCCTCGAATGCCACGCTGCTGGCGGCGGTGGAGGGCAAGCCACTGCAGGAGCTTCTGCTGCGCACGCTCAACTACTCCAACAACTTCATGGCGGATACGCTCGCCCTCGATTTGACCAGCGGTGCCCAGCAGGGGCTGCCTGAGGCAGGTGCGGCGCTGGAGCGTTTCGCCGGCGCGCTGCCGGGGCATGGTCAGGTCACGCTGAGAAGCGGCAGCGGTCTGACCCCGGAGAACCGGGTGTCGGCGCAGGACGTCAACGCGCTGCTCGGCGCGATGTACGATCGTGCTTCGCTCTTTCCCACCTTCGTCGCCGGTATGCAGGTGCCGACCAACGGCCCGATGCGCTTCATTCGACGCGGTAGCCAGACCTTTCAGGATCACGTGATGATCAAGACAGGAACGCTCAACGAGCCGGTCACCGTGCGGGCCATCGCCGGCTATTTCCGCACGGAAAGCGGGCGCTGGGGGAGTTTCACGGTGCTCGTCAACGGGACCGCCTCAACGCCGTATCTGGCCTGGCGCGACACGCTACCGCTGGTCTCCGACGATCTCACGGCGATGATCGAGAGCCACTGAACGCACGATTGCCGAGCTCGATGCCCCACTGAACGCCGACCTCGAGTCGGCGTTCGTCGTTATCCGGTGGGGAATGCGAAGAGATCGGGCAAGAGCGGCCCGCCCCGTTGTCCCGATGCGGTGCCCGGGGCAGTATGGCGACATATTCACAGCGGAGAACGGCGATGCGCGGGAAAGGCTTACTGATGGCAGCGTTGCTGGGCCTGTTGACGGCCTGTGCGGGGCAGTTTGGCGGCACGCCGGAGACGGCGCAGCCGGCGGAAGCGCTGGTCGGCACCTACTGGAAGCTGATGACGCTGGACGGCGAGCGGGTGACGGTGGCTGCGGATCAGCGCGAGGCGCACATGGTGCTCGACGCTCACGGCCGCGTCACCGGTTCGACGGGCTGCAATCGTCTGGTCGGTAGCTACACCCTCGAGGGTCAGCGGCTGGAGTTTTCACAGGTCGCGACGACGCGGATGGCGTGTCCGGGCGAGGTCGGCACGCTCGAGCGCGACTGGACCGATGCCCTGTCACGCACCGCCCGCCTCGAGCAGACGGGCAAGCGATTGATTCTCGAGGATGCCGACGGGCAGTCACTGGCGGAACTCAAGGCGACCGCGCTGTATTAAACTGCGCGCTGATCTTCGAGAAGGAGCAGCATCTTGACCCTCATCGAGTGCGACTTCGCCAGTCATGGCGAGTCGATCCTGGCCATCTTCAACGATGCCATCGTCAACACGACGGCGCTCTACGAGTACCTGCCACGCACCACGGCCTACGTCGAAGGCTGGTTTCAGGCCAAGCGCAATGCCGACCTGCCGGTTATCGGTCTTATCGACGACGCCAGCGGGCGGCTGATGGGCTTTGCCAGCTACGGCGCGTTCCGACCGCAGGCGGCGTTCCGGACCAGCGTCGAACACTCGGTTTACGTCGACGCCGAGTTTCGTCAGCGCGGCGTCGCCCGCCGGCTGATGACAGCGCTCATCGAGCGCGCCGAGGCGCAGGGTTATCACCTGATGATCGGCGGAATCGACGCCGAGAACGCTGCCAGCATCGCCCTCCACGAGCGTCTGGGTTTCGAGCACTCGGGGACCGTTCGCGAATCGGCCTTCAAGTTCGATCGCTGGCTCGACCTGGCGTTCTACCAGCGGGTGCTGGCAGCGCCACACTCCGTGGATGCCTGACCCTGATGGCTGCGCGCCACTGACGACGGGTAGGGCGGCTCGCCGATGACGCTCTCCCTGCCGCTGCTGTTTCTCGGCGTCGTATTTGCCACCTCGCTGATATCGGGCATCTTCGGCATGGCCGGCGGATTGATCCTGCTGGGGTTTCTGCTCGCCTGGCTGCCGGCGGCAAGCGCCATCGCCGTCCACGGCGTTATCCAGCTCAGCGCCAACGGCGCAAGGGCGTGGCTGTCGCGGCGCTTCATCGTCTGGCCCATTGTGGTGCGTATCGCGCTTGGCACGAGCGTGGCGTCGCTCTGTCTGGCCTTTCTCGACTACCACCCCAGCGAGACGGGGGTGCTGATCATGCTCGGGCTGATGCCGGTGCTGGTGTGGATCCCCAAACGCTGGTTCCATCTCGACGTCACGCGTCCCTGGCACGCCTTTTTCTGCGGGGTGGTGTCGGGTGGACTCACCATCGCCGTCGGCGTCTCCGGGCCGACCATCGACATCGGCTTTCTCCGCTCGCAGCTCGACCGCCGCGCGGTGGTCGCCTCCAAGGCACTGGTTCAGGTGATCGCGCACTCGCTGAAGATCGTCTTCTACTGGCGGGCGGCGTTGGTGCTCGGGCCGCAGGAGTGGGGGTGGGTATTGCTGGGCATTCCGGTGGCGTTTCTGGGAACCCGCAGCGGTAGCCGAATACTCAATCGGCTCAGCGACGTCGGCTTTCGAACCTGGACGCGCTGGATCGTCACCGGGGTCGGTGGCTACTACCTGGTGCGAGGTCTCATCGGCATGGCGATGTGACCCCGCGGTCGCGGTATTACCCCACCGAGGGGCTGACGCCGAAGTAGCGCTTGTATTCGCGGCTGAACTGCGAGGTGCTGCGGTAGCCCACGTCGTCGGCGGCACGCGCGACGTTCATGCGCTGCTGACCGAGCAGTGCCCGTGCCTTGAGCAGACGCAAGCGTTTGAGGTACTGCAGCGGCGACTGCTGGGTGGTGCGTTTGAAGTGGTGGTGGAAATGCGAGGCGCTCATGTTGGCGCGGGCGGCGAGGGCGTCGACGGTCAGTGGCTCGCGGTAGTGCCCGTGGAGATAGTTGAGTGCCTCGACGATGCGCGCGTACTGGCCGTTGCGCTGGACGAGCTGACGCAACGAATCGCCCTGGGGCCCCTTGAGGGCGGCGAACAGCACCTCCCGGACCCGCCCCGGGCCGAGCACGCGGCTGGCGGTCTCGTCGCCCAGGCATTCGATCAGGTTGAGCACCGCTCGCTCCATGGACGCATCCAGCTCGACGGCGGCCATCGGGGCCGCCTGGCCATCGTCGCCCGATGTCGCTGGCATCTGTTGTACCAGCTCGTTGAGCGTGAGCGGGTCGAACGCGATATTGATCCCCAGCAGCGGCATGTCGGCGTCCGCCCGAGTCTCGCACTCGAACGGCAGCGGCAGCGCCTGAACCAGGTAGTTGCCCGGTCCGTAGTGGATGACCCGGTCGCCGAGGTAGCCGATCTTGTCGCCCTGAGCCATGACGAACAGCCCGGGTTCGTAGATCAGCGGGGTGCGGGCATGACTGCAGTGGGCCGCGATCAGCCGCACGCCGTCGATGGCCGTGTCGATGAATCCTTCGCCGACAGCGTGCGGAGCAATCGCTTCGGCGAGGTGATGCGTGCAGCGACGGTGTTCTTCGGCCGTCGATGAGGCCTCGGGGGGCCTATCGGATACGGTGCGACGAGAGGCGAGCATGGCAGATCTCTCAGGTGTGACGATTCAGTGATGTATCGGTTGATTGTGCATACGCAAGGCCAGAAATGCGGCCTATCCTCGCTCTGGCAATAGTATCGCGCAAACACGCGACAGAAACGAGCATGGTCGTCTTCGCCAAAGTCAACCAGACTTCAGCCCGTTCAAGCGACCCACCGGTTGGGTCCATTACCCTGAAACGCCGCCGACGGATGCGCCAGTCGCTCCCGGCGGTGTTGCCACACTGGAGTCATTCATGACGCAATCGACCGATACCCAAGCGAGCCCCGCCAAGGGGTATGCCGCGCACTCCGACAGCACGCCGCTGGAGCTCTGGAATTTCGAGCGCCGTGCCCCGCGCGCCGACGACGTCGCAATCGAGATCCTTTACTGCGGCGTCTGCCACAGCGACCTGCACTTTGCTCGTGACGACTGGGGCATGGCGGCCTACCCGGTCGTGCCCGGGCACGAAATCGTGGGTCGCGTCACCGCCGTCGGTGATGACGTGAGCCAGTATCAGGTCGGCGATCTCGTCGGCGTCGGCTGCATGGTCGACTCCTGCCGCGAGTGCAAGGCATGTCACGACGGGCTGGAGAACTACTGCGCCGAAGGGTTCGTGATGACCTACGGCAGCCCGGACAAGCAGGACGGCACCCTGACCCAGGGCGGCTACTCCGACAAGGTCGTCGTCAGCGAGCGTTTCGTGGTGCGCATGCCCGACGGGATCGATCTCAAGTCGGCGGCGCCGATTCTCTGCGCCGGCATCACTACCTATTCGCCGCTCAAGCACTACGGCTTGAAGCCGGGCCACAAGGTCGGTGTCATCGGCATGGGCGGGCTGGGCCACATGGGCGTGAAACTCGCCAAGGCGCTCGGCGCTGAGGTCACGCTCTTCACTCGCTCCGAGTCGAAGAAGGCCGAGGCCAAGAAGCAGGGCGCGGATCACGTCGTCATCTCCACCAACGACGACGAGATGGAAGCCATCGCCGAGACTTTCGACTTCATGCTCGATACCGTCCCGGTGCAGCACGACCTTAACCCCTACCTCGCCGCGCTCAAGCCGGATGGCACGCATATTCTCGTGGGCCTGCTCGAGCCGATCGACCCGGCGATCGCCGGTGCCAACCTGGTCTTCCGTCGCCGCGTTCTCGCCGGATCGCTGATCGGCGGCATGCCGGAGACGCAGGAAGTGCTCGATTTCTGCGCCGACAATGGCATCACCTGCGATGTCGAGATGATCAACATCGATCAGATCAACGAAGCCTGGGATCGCATGCAGAAAGGCGACGTGAAGTATCGCTTCGTCATCGACATGCAGTCGCTGAAAGACGCGAGCTGATGAGCCGAAGCGCCGATGTCGGAGGGCGCTAGACTCGCGCCGACGTCGGGCGCGGAAGTCCGCCGCCAAAAGCGAAAAACCCGCGACACTGTCGCGGGTTTTTTTGTGGGGGCTCAGGGGCACCGGCGGGATCAGGACTCGGGCTGCACCCTGACCATTCCTTCCTGCGCGGCGCTGGCGATCAGCTTGCCGTCGCTGTCGTAGAAGCTGCCGCGGGCGAAACCGCGAGCGCCGCCGGCCCAGGGGCTATCCATCACGTAGAGCAGCCAGTCGTCGAGTTTGGGGTCTTCGTGAATCCAGAGCGCGTGGTCGAGGCTGGCGATACGAAGGCGCGGGTCACCGAATTCGACATCGTGGGCGAGCAGGCTGGTCAGCAGCAGATTGAAATCCGAGCCGTAGGCGAGCAGCGCCCGGTGCAGTGCGGGGTCGGCCGGGAGCTCCCCCCCGGTCAAACGGAACCAGATCATCCGCGAGGGCGGATTGGCGTGTCGCTCCTCGACGGTGATGAACTCGACCGGGCTGCCCTGGAAGCGTCGCCGCACCGCTTCGCCGCGGGCGACGAGCGCTTCGGGGTGTTCGATCGCCGGCGCCGTCGTCTGGTGCGACAGCCCGTGCTCGCTGCCCTGAAACGAGGCGCTGCAGAAAAAGATCGGTTGCCCCTTCTGAATCGCGGTGACGCGGCGTGTGGTAAAACTGCCGCCATCACGCACCCGGTCCACGGAGTAGACCACCGGCTGGTGAGCGTCGCCGCGGCGCAGGAAGTAGCCGTGCAGCGAGTGCAGATAGCGGTCTGTCGGCACGGTGCGCGCGGCGGCCGCTGCCGACTGCCCCAGCGCCTGACCGCCGAAGAGCTGGGGGAGGCCGAGATCCTGGCTCTGGCCGCGATAGAGGTTCTCCTCGAGCGCCTCGAGGCTGAGTAGGTTGACCAGGTCATCCAGCGCTTGCGTCATTCGGGTATCCTTGAGGGTCTTTCTTCAGCGGAGACGTGCGCCAGTATCGGTTCAAACCGACGGCGGGTCACGTCGTCCAGCACGACGGATGAGGTATGCGACAGAGCGACGAATTCTACATGCACCGCGCCCTCGACCAGGCACGTCTGGCGATGGACGCGGGTGAAGTGCCGGTCGGGGCGGTGGTGGTCGACGCCGAGGGCGTGGTGATTGGCTGCGGCTACAATCGGCCCATCGCGGGTCACGATCCTACCGCGCATGCCGAGATCCAGGCGCTGCGCCATGCCGCCGCCACGCTCGGCAACTATCGTCTCGACGCCTGCGAACTCTTCGTGACGCTCGAGCCGTGCATGATGTGCACCGGGGCAATCATTCATGCCCGTCTGTCGCGGGTGATCTACGCCGCCGCCGAGCCCAAGGGCGGGATGGTGGAGTCGCGTGCCAATCTCTTCGCCCAACCCTGGTTCAACCATCGGGTCGAGATCCGCGGCGGCGTACTCGCCGCCCCCGCCAAGCGTCTGTTGAAAACCTTCTTCCAGCGTCGCCGAACGCCGGACGATACCGCGGCCGGCCCCTGCGGCGGTGATGGCTCACAGGCTTAGGGGATGGGTCACAGGCTTGGATGCGGTCGACAGGCTTTGGGTGGCGGCGTCGGCATCGACGGTAGTCATCCCGCCATCAATCAATCTCGACGCGGTCTCGTCCCTGCTGTTTGGCGCGATAGAGGGCGTCGTCGGCCGCCTGCAAGAGCTGGTCGCGGCCGATGCGATCGCCGTCGCGAACCGCGAGCCCCACGCTTAGCGTGACCGGCTGACCGTCGGGGCGTACCAGCCCGGCGGTCGAGGCGGCGCGACGCATCGCCTCGGCGATCTCGAGCGCCCGGTCGCGGTTGAACCCCGGCAGACAGGCGACGAACTCCTCGCCGCCGTAACGAGCGAACAACCCGCCACCGGCTTCGACCGGTATCCGGCAGCGCGCCGCGATCGTCTGCAGATAGCGGTCACCGGTGAGATGACCGAAGTGATCGTTGACGTGCTTGAAGTGATCGAGATCGCAGATGAGCAGGGCTAGCGGCGAGGTGTCGCCTTCCGCGTCCATCCACGCGATCAACTGGCGACGATTGGGCAGCTCGGTCAGCTCATCGTGGGTCGCCAGCCATTCGATTTCGCGCTGTAGCCGCTCACGGGTCGTCATCTCGTCGCGCAGCGATTCATTGGCGCCGTTGGCGAGCCGGTGCTGATGTTTCAGCCGGCGATAGATGTAAAGCACCATGTACAGCAGGTAGGCGAGCAGGACACCGAAGATCAACGTGATCTCCGGCAGTCGCTCGCGGAGCTCGAGGAGTAGCTCACGCTTGGGACGCACGCTGAGCATCAGCGTATCGGCGCCGAGCGTGACCGGCTGCGCGTACTGCCAGTTGGCAAGGTCGCTAAGCGGACCGTCGTAGAAATAGAGCTGGTTCTCGCCGTTCAGCACGATGGCGCGGTCGTTGCTGTCGGTCTGCGACAGCAGCGAATGGATCAGGTCGTCGATGCTCACCATCGTCCCCACCGCCCCCAGCAGCGTGCCGTCGACCACGTCGCGTACGGGCAGGAAGCTGACCACGCCACGCCCACCGCGAATCGTCAGAATGCCCCCCAGCCCTTCGATGCCGTAGACCAACGGACGGTCGAGCACCGGTGGGACTGTCGCGCCGGCAACGTAGAGATCAAGTCCCTGCAGTGCCTGATTGCCGCGCAGGGGGTAGACCTGCAGCACGACCCCCTCGAGATCGACGAACATGATGCTGTGAAAGTAGCCGAAGTCGTCGTAGTAGCGTCTGGCCTGGCGCTCCCAGTCGGCCTGCGAGGGCACCGACCCGAGCATGCTCCAGAAGCTGGCGAAGCGGCGTGTCGCCTTGAGGTGCGAACTGGTCTCTGCCGCCAGCATCGACGCGAGGCGGCTCCCGTCATCGGCGATGCGTTGATAGAGGCGGTCGTTGTCGCTCAGTCGCTGACTCTGCCAGCCGAACAGCGTGACCGACATGACGACAGCGCCGACGCAGAGCGGCGGTAAAATACGCCGCCAGTAGCGAAAGAGTACCGGCCAGATCGCCAATAGCTGGTGCAGCCAGAGAAGCCAGAAGGTCGCGAGCATCAGCCGCGGGACGCCCACCAGGGCGGTGGCGTGAACAGGGGGTGGCGTTAGCGACTGGTAGCTCAATGTCGCTAGGCTCGAGGCGATCAGCAGCAGCATGATCGGCGAGCCCAGACCGAGTCGCATCAACAACAGTGTGTTGAGTGACAGCCCGAACAGCAGGCCCAGCGACAGTGCCGGCGGGCGCACGTCGAAGAGTCGCCCGCCGCCGGGCAGCCAGTCGAGGACGGCCTGCCACGCGGCTGTCGATAGCCAGCTCTCGGCAACGGCGTAACTCGACAGCAGAGCCAGCGCGGCGAAGCCCGTGGGAATCAGTAGCCAACGGCTGGTGCGTCGCCAGCGGTAGTTTTCGGCGAGCATGCCGAGCCACACCGCACCGGTGATCGGTACGAGCACCCAGCGCTGATCGGGTACTGACCCGGGCCATGCCAGCAGGCAAAGCGGCACCAACGCCATGTAGAGCGCGAATCTAGACGCGACGGGCATAGCTCACGATGGCTCCCTGGCCGGCGTCGGCGTTCCCGGGACGGGGTGGCATCGACGATCTTATGGTTATAACGGTCTGGTCGTTAGAGTAAAGGCGCGACGACGTCGAGCGGGGCGATCTCGTCGGCCTCGAGGACGCGCTCCCCGAGTCGGTCGAACTGCTGCTGGCTGCGCTGAACGTATTTGAGAATCTCGTAATAGCGGCGCACGTTGCGCACGTAGATGACGGGTTCTCCGCCGCGAGCATAACCGTGGCGGGCCTGAGAGTACCACTCGCGCTGCGCCAGCAGCGGCAGTGCCTCGCGTACGTCCGCCCAGCGGTCGGGATTGCCGCCTCGCTGGCGGACAATGGCGCGGGCGTCGAACAGGTGCCCGAGGCCCACATTGTAGGCGGCCAGCGCCATGAACGTGCGGTCGGGTTCCTGGATCGCCTCATCGAGCCGCGACTCGATGTGACGCAGATAGCGCGCGCCGCCGTCGATACTCTGAGCGGGATCCAGACGATCGTCGATACCGACCTCGCGAGCCGTCGGGTGAGTGAGCATCATCAGCCCGCGGACCCCGGTGGGAGAGGTCGCATCGGGCTCCCAGTGCGACTCCTGGTAGCCCAGCGCTGCCAGCAGACGCCAGTCGAAGCCGGTATCGCGCGCGGCTGCCTTGAAGTCGGGGACGAAGGCCGGCAGCCGCTGGCCCACGTGGCGAATGAAAAGCCGGGCGCCGACGTATTCGAGGTAGGCGTCGTGGCCAAAATAGCGCCCGATCAGTGTGTCCAGTCCGCCGTTCTGGCGCTGCCGCCGTATGAAGGCGTTGGCGGCCGCCTGCAGTGTTAGGGGCGCGTCGTCGGCAAACGCCCAGACCAGCGTCTGCGGTCGACCGAGCGCAAAGCCGCGCTCGACGTTGGGAAAGAAGAGCCGGTTGAGCGTGAACTGATGGGAATAGAGCACCGCGGCATCGAGATCGTCCCGTTCGACCATCTCCAGCAGGTCCGCCACGCTGAGATTTTCCGCCTCGCGCCAGCCAAGCGCCGGGACAGTCTGCTGCTGGCGCGCCAGCGCCTCGGCGCTGCCGGAGCCGGCCACGGTGCCGATGCGAAGATCGAGCAGGTCATCGAGGGTGCGCACCGGCGACAGCCCGCGGCGATAGACCACCAGCGGCTGGAGCTCGAGCAGCGGCTGGCTGTACCGCACGTCGGTGCGATCGGCATCCAGCGACAGCGCGCCGGCGGCGAAGTCGGCGTTGCGGGTGGTGATGTCGTCGTAGACGTCGGCGATGGCGGTATGCGAGGTCACCGAGAGGCTCACGCCGAGCGAGCGCGCGAAACGGTGCAGTAGCTCGTACTCGAAGCCGGTAGGGCCTTGCGCGCCTTCGTAGTAGGTCAGCGGCCCGTTGCGAATCGCGACCTGCAGAAAATCTCGATGGCGAATCGGATCGAGGCCGCTGCTTCCACGGGGGAGCAACTCGGCGGGACAGGCAAGTGTCGCCGCAGCCAGCAGTGTCGTCAGCGCCAGCCGCAGTAGCCGCAGGTGCATCGCGAGATCGAGCATTCAGAGAGGGTCGGTAGCGACAGACGCCTTACCTTATCCGCCCGGTCCTCGACTGTCATCCGTGCGCACGCTCACGATTGTTTGCCCGCGCATCGCGAGGGCGCTTAGCGAGCCACCGCGCTTTCCAGTATCATGCACGCCAAACAAATTCGGCACGCTGCCACGATTCGCCCGATTGCCTGCGATCCGACAGATCCGCGATCCTTGACCGTCCTGGAGGCTTCCCCCGCCATGCTCGAATTGCAAGGCGCGCCCGCGCTATCTGCATTCCGTCACGCCAAGCTGCTCGCCGATCTGCGTGCCGCTGTTCCCGAAGTCGATACGCTGACAGCGCACTACGTTCACTTCATTGACCATCATGCCGATCTCGACGCCGAGGCTCGCCAGACCCTCGAGCGGCTGCTGGATTACGGTATCGCGAACCCCGGTGATCAGCCTGCCGAGGCCGAGACGGCCAACGCGGGCCACGCCTTTCTGATCGTGCCGCGCATCGGCACGCTCTCGCCCTGGTCCTCCAAGGCGACCGATATCCTGCATAACTGTGGACTGTCCGGGGTGACCCGCGTCGAGCGCGGGATTCGCTACCGCGTGAGTTTCAAGACCGCACCGGATGCCGAGGCGTTCGCCGCCCTCACGTCGCGGCTGCACGATCGCATGACCGAAACGGTACTGTTCGATGCCAGCGACGCCGCCAAGCTTTTCTCCCATCACGCGCCGACCCCGCTCTCCACTGTGGATGTGATTGACGGCGGACGCCCGGCGCTGGCGGCGGCCAACGCGCAACTCGGCCTGGCGCTCGCCGAGGACGAGATCGACTATCTGGTCGCGGCGTTCCAGGAGCTCGCGCGCAATCCCACCGACGTCGAACTGATGATGTTCGCCCAGGCCAATTCCGAGCACTGCCGGCACAAGATCTTCAACGCCGACTGGGAGATCGACGGCGAAGCGCAGACGCATTCGCTGTTCAAGATGATCAAGAACACTTTCGAGTGCTCCCCCGACAAGGTGCTCTCGGCTTACAGCGACAACGCGGCGGTGATCGAGGGCGCGAGTGGCGGGCGCTTCTTCCCCGCCCCCGACTCTAAAGTCTATGGCGCGACGCAGGAGCCGATCCACATTCTGATGAAGGTGGAAACGCACAATCACCCGACGGCGATCGCGCCGCACCCGGGGGCGGCCACGGGGGCCGGCGGCGAGATCCGCGATGAAGGTGCCACCGGGCGCGGCGGCAAGCCCAAGGCGGGCCTGACCGGCTTTACGGTCTCCAACCTGCGCATCCCCGAATTCGTGCAGCCCTGGGAAGCCTTCGACTACGGCAAGCCCGAACGGATCCAGTCGGCACTCGACATCATGCTCGAGGCGCCGATCGGCGGCGCCGCCTTCAACAACGAATTCGGCCGGCCCAATCTCAACGGATTTTTCCGCACCTTCGAGCTGGAGGCGGTGGGCGCCAATGGCATCGAGCGTCGCGGCTACCACAAGCCGATCATGCTCGCCGGCGGCTACGGCAACGTGCGTGACGGCCACGTCCAGAAGGGCGAGATCGCCGTCGGGGCCAAGCTCATCGTGATGGGCGGCCCGGCGATGCTGATCGGTCTCGGCGGCGGCGCGGCGTCGAGCATGGCTTCCGGCGCCTCCAGCGCTGATCTCGATTTCGCTTCGGTGCAGCGCGACAATCCCGAGATCGAGCGCCGCGTCCAGGAAGTGATCGATCGCTGCTGGGCGTTGGATGACGCCAACCCCATTGCCTTCATTCACGATGTCGGCGCCGGTGGACTCTCCAACGCGCTGCCGGAGCTGGTCAAGGATGGCGGTCGCGGGGGGCTCTTCGATCTGCGCGCGGTGCAGAGCGTCGAACCGGGCATGAGCCCGCTGGAGATCTGGTGCAACGAGGCGCAGGAGCGCTACGTGCTGGCGGTGTCGCCGGAGCAGCTCGAGACGTTCGACGCCATTTGCGCCCGCGAGCGCTGCCCCTACTCGGTCGTGGGCGAGGCGACAGAAGCCCACCATCTGGCGGTGCGCGACGGCCATTTCGAGGCCGACCCGGTGGATCTGCCGATGAGCGTGCTGTTCGGCAAGCCGCCCAAGATGCAGCGCCGCTTCGACCGACGTGAGCTCGACCTGCCGGGTCTCGGACTCGATAACCTCGACCTGCGCGAAGCGCTGGATCGCGTTCTCAAGCTGCCGACCGTCGCCTCCAAGAGCTTTCTGATCACCATCGGCGACCGTTCGATCACCGGCACGGTAGCGCGTGACCAGATGGTCGGTCCGTGGCAGGTGCCGGTGGCCGACTGCGCGGTGACGACGGCAAGCTATGACACCCATGCCGGTGAAGCGATGGCGATGGGCGAGCGTCCGCCGGTGGCGCTGATCGATCCCGCCGCTAGTGCGCGGCTGGCGGTAGCGGAGGCGATCACCAACCTCGCCGCGGCCCCCATCGGGCAGCTTTCGGACATCAAACTCTCCGCCAACTGGATGAGTGCGGCGGACCACGGCGGCGAGAACCAGGCGCTGTTCGATGCCGTCCACGCTGTCGGTATGGAACTCTGCCCGGCGCTCGGCATCGCCGTGCCCGTGGGCAAGGATTCGATGTCGATGCGGACCGCCTGGCAGGAAGAGGGTGAGGAGAAGAGCGTTACCGCCCCCCTGACGCTGGACATCACCGGCTTCGCCCCGGTCACCGATGCGTTGAAGACGCTGACGCCGCAGCTGCGCCTCGACCAGGACGAGAGCGACCTGATCCTGATCGACCTGGGCCACGGTAGCAACCGCCTGGGCGGCTCGGCGCTGGCGCAAGTCTACGGTCAGGTCGGCAACGTCTGCCCCGATCTCGACGACGCCGAGGATCTGGCCGCGTTCTTCCGCGTCATTCAGGGCCTCAACGCCGACGGCAAGATTCTCGCCTACCACGACCGCAGTGACGGCGGCCTGATCGTCACCCTGCTGGAGATGGCATTCGCCGGTCGTGGCGGTCTCGAGATCAAGCTGGACTGGCTGATCGACGACGCCGTGGGCGCGGTGGAAGCGCTCTTCGCCGAGGAGCTCGGCGCGGTGATTCAGGTCAATCGCCAGGACACCGAGTTCGTGCTCGCCCAGCTTGCCGCCGCCGGCCTCGAGACCTGCGGCGTCATCGCTCGTCCGCGCTACGACGATCAGGTTCGCGTCACGCTGTTCGAAGAGCCGCTGCTCGAGACGACCCGCGCGCATACCCAGCGCACCTGGTCGGAGACCAGCTATCGTCTACAGGCGCTGCGCGATAACCCGGAGTGTGCCAAGAGCGAGTTCGACGCGCTGCTCGATCCGCGGGACCCCGGGCTCTCCGCCCACCCGACCTTCGACGTCAACGAGGATATCGCCGCGCCGTTCATCAGCAGCGGCGCCCGTCCGCGAGTGGCGATCCTGCGCGAGCAGGGCGTCAACGGCCACATGGAGATGGCTGCCGCGTTCGACCATGCCGGTTTCGAGGCGGTCGACGTCCACATGAGCGACATCATCGAAGGGCGCATCGCGCTCGACGAGATGAAGGGGCTGATCGGCTGCGGCGGTTTCTCCTACGGCGACGTCCTCGGCGCCGGCGGCGGCTGGGCCAAGTCGGCGCTCTACAACGCCCGCGCCCGCGATCAGTTCGCGGCGTTCTTCGCCCGCGAGGACACTTTTGGCCTCGGCGTCTGCAACGGCTGCCAGATGTTCTCGCAGTTGAAGGAACTGATTCCCGGCGCCGAGCGCTGGCCGCGCTTCGTGCGCAACCGCTCCGAGCAGTTCGAGGCGCGGGTGTCGATGGTCAAGGTCGAGGAGAGTCCGTCGATCCTGCTCGACGGCATGGCGGGGTCCATGCTGCCGATCGCCGTGGCGCATGGCGAAGGTCAGGCGATGTTCGAGGATGGCGGGCACCTGCGCCGCACCGAGACTAGCGGCCACATCGCCATGCGTTACGTCGACAACGCCGGTCAGGTGACCACGCGTTATCCCGCCAACCCCAACGGCTCGCCGGCGGGGATTACCGGCCTCACCACGCCGGACGGCCGCGTCACCATCATGATGCCGCACCCGGAGCGCGTCGCCCGTGCGGTGACCAACTCCTGGCGTCCGGCCGAGTGGACCGAGGACGGTGCCTGGATGCGCCTGTTCCGCAACGCTCGCGCCTGGGTGAACTGAGGCAGACCGCAAGGCGAGCCGCGCTCGCCTTGCGGTTCAAAAAAACCGGCTGGCNNAGCCGGTTTTTTCATGGGCGGTCGACGGCGCCTTGCATCAGGCGGGCGTCGGCGCCTTGCGTCAGGCGGGTACCGGCGCCGTGAAGGGCGGCGCCGATCGCTCTCAGCTCGGTCGCGTGGCCGGGTAGAAGAAGCGGACCCGGGGTTCGTCGGCGAGCAGTGGGGCGCTACCCTCCTTGAACGGGGCATAGTGCGGCATGGTCGTGTGGTGCTCGAAAGCGGCACGGTCGCGATAGATCTCGTGCAGCACGACGACATCTTCGCTGCCCTCGGGTGTCAGCACCTCGAAGCTCAGACAGCCTTCCTCGTTGGCCAGTGATTCGCTGGCGTCGTTGTGCGCTAGGGCCAGAAAGGCGGGCACCTGTCTCGGTTTGATGGAGAATTCGGCGAGGACGACGAAGTGGCTGGTATCGCTCATGGCGAACTCCCTGTCGTGGATGAAAGTGGGCCGGCCGCGACGCGATGGCGCCGGGCGTGACGTGAGCCTAGGAAGGAAACGCGCACAACGCGAGGCCGTATTGCCGTCGACGACGCGGTGTCATCGGTGCAGGCATCGCGAGACGTCAGTGAACCCGCGGCGCCTCGCCCATGCCCAGGCGCTCCTGGAATTCGGCCACGGCGCTCTTGAGCAGTTCCATCAGTCCCGGCATCAGTGCCGCGCCCTGTTCCGGGCCAGAGACGAACTGCTCGACGCTGACGTGCACCGCCTGATTATGGACCACCAGTTTCGCCGCCTTCAGCGTATTCATGACGTCGTTGGCAGTCTCCAGCAGGCGAAGACGATCGGTGGAATCCGCCGCCTGCCAGACACCGGGAAGCATGAGCTGGAAGAACGCCGGCTCGTCCGGGGCCACCACCAGCACGAATTCCAGGTCGTCGTGGCGCAGGCGAGCGGCCTGATCGTCCATCGCCTCGATCTCGATGTCCGAAGCGCTGAGTCGCGCGATGTACTCCTCGATGGGGGTGGCGGATGGCAAAGAAGTGCTGCTCGTCATGGTCATGCTCCCAAATCGTCGGCGGCGCAGCGGCGTCGCGTATTGACGCCATTGTAAGGCAGCGCGAATTCGGGGTCAGGTTGGCGTTGGGTTTCCGTGCTGTCCTGTCGCCGGTGGCCCGTCAGCGTTCCGGGGCCTGCCGGCGAGCCCCGGAGCCGACACCCGCAGAGCCGGCAATAACAGGCGCTGCCAATCTTGCCGTTTCGGGGCCGGTCGCCAGTGCGTAAACTCCGCGCCATGTCCACGAACGCTCTCTCGCCCCACGCGCCTAAGCTTCGCCCCTACCAGTGTCAGGCCGTCGACAACGTCATCGCGCACTTTCGCCAAAGTGACGACCCTGCGGTGGTCGTGCTGCCCACCGGTAGCGGCAAGTCGCTGGTCATCGCCGATCTCGCCCGCCGCGCCCGCGGTCGGGTGCTGGTGCTCGCCCACGTTCGCGAGCTGGTGGAGCAGAACCACGCCAAGTATCTCGCCTACGGGCTGGAGGCGGATATCTTCAGCGCGGGCCTGAAGCGCAAGGAGAGCACGCGCCAGGTGGTGTTCGGCTCGGTACAGTCGGTCGTCAACGGTCTCGATGCCTTTGCCACCGGCGACTTCACGCTGCTGGTGATCGACGAGTGTCATCGCGTGGCACTCTCTCGAGATGCGCTGGCGGCGCCAGCGAACGAACAGCGCAGCGCTTCGACCTACGAAAAGGTGATCGCCCGGCTGCGCCAGGCCCGGCCCAATCTCAAGGTGCTGGGGCTGACCGCCACTCCTTACCGCCTCGGTGAAGGATTTCTCTACTACCGCCACTATCACGGCATGGTGCGCGGCCCGGAAGAGGCGTTCTTTCGCGACTGCGTGTTCGAACAGCCGCTGCGGGTCATGGTTCGCAAGGGGTACCTCGCCGAGCCCAGGCGCATCGACGCCGCCATGGCGTTCTACGACTTCTCGCGACTGCTACCGCAGCGCAACGGGCAGTTCGCCGAGCGTGACCTGAACGCCGTGGTCGAGGGCAATCGCGCCACACCGCAGATCATCGCCGACATCATCGAACGTGCCCGCGACCGCGAGGGCGTGATGATCTTCGCCGCCACGGTTGCGCACGCCGAAGAGGTGGTCGGGCGCTTGCCGTCCACCGAGAGCGCGCTGATTACCGGCGCCACGCCGGGGCCGGAGCGCGAGCGCCTGATCGCAGCGTTCAAGGCCCGCGAGGTGAAGTATCTGGTCAATGTCGCGGTGCTCACCACGGGGTTCGATGCGCCCCACGTCGACGTCATCGCGATGCTGCGGCCCACGGAATCGGTAGGGCTCTACCAGCAGATCGTCGGCCGGGGCCTGAGGCTCTCGCCGGGCAAGACGGATTGCCTGATCCTCGACTATGCCGGCAACCCCTGGGATCTCTATGCCCCCGAGATCGCCCAGGCGAAGCCGGACAGCGAGAGCGAACCGGTGCAGGTCGAGTGTCCGGCGTGCGGTTTCGCCAACATCTTCTGGGGCAAGCGCGACGGTGAGCTGGTGCTCGAGCATCACGGTCGCCGTTGCCAGGGGCTCGTTGAAAAGGGTCAGGACCGCGCGCTCGGCGTAAGGTCAAACCCGACGGGTATGACCGAGGCGGGCGCGCGAGAGCGTCGACAACAGTGTACTTTCCGCTTTCGCTTCAAGGTGTGCGAACAGTGCGGCGGCGAGAACGATATCGCCGCCCGCGCCTGTGGCCACTGTGGCGAGCGTCTGGTCGACCCCGACGACAAGCTGCGCGATGCGCTGAAGCTGCGCCACGCCAAGGTGCTGCGCGTCAGCGGCATGGAACTCCAGGCGACCACCAACGGGCGTGGCGTACCCAGGCTCAAGGTGATCTATCACGATGAGGATGGCGAGACGCTGGAAGAGTGGTTCGGCCTGGAGACGCCGGCGCAGCAACACGTCTTTGAACGGGTCTTCCTGCGTCAGCACCTGCGCGCCCCCGGTTCGGGCTGGCGGCCAGTGTCCGCCGAGGAGGCAACGCGCGAGGCCGACCGTCTGCGGGCCCCGGATTTCGTCATCGCCCGCAGGACCGGCCGCCACTGGCGCATCGGCGACAAGCTCTTCGATTATCAAGGACGCTACCGCACCGCCGACGCCGCGAGCGGCTGAGGGTGAATCCTGTCTCATCGCGATGATCGCGGCTGTCGAACCTTCCCAGGGCGCCCCCCGGCCTGCGGACATCTTATCGGGAATGAGGTCTGAGCCATTCAGCCAAAGACGACGGGTTCATCGTTCGATGATTTCCGAATAGCGGTCCTCGGTCTCATTGTGAAACCTTCCTGAACGTCGCGATGAAAAAGACATCAATCCGTCCTGATTACCCGTGTCTGATTGGGTCTTTGGCAGAGGGCTTCATCATCGACTGACAGGCTGACAAGGCGATCTCTTACACGCGTTGACGTGATGTGCCACGGAACTCGATTGGCAAAACTGATAGCATCCCGAGCGCTTGATGTGGCCGAGCTAATGCGAGGAGGTGGCGTGGAAAACAGTCGGTGTCCCTACTGCCGGGAGGGGATCAAGACAGAGGCCATTCTTTGCCGACACTGTCACTCCCGTCTCGGCGCCGTGGGTGCCCACGGGCGCCGTCGAGCATTGAGCCCGGAGACCTGGTGGCTGCCCATCCCGGCCGTTGTCTTCGGCCTGCTGTCGCTTTTCTGTTCGTGGTCCACGGCCGGCGTCTATCTGAGTTGGGACGAGATGGCGGGCCTGATGGTGATCCCGCTATTCGGCATCATTACCGGACTGTCCGGGGCGCTGATCCAGGCAAAGGGGCGTAATACCGCCATTGTCGGATGCGCGATGTCAGCGCTTGGGCTGATCGTCGCCATCCTGTTACTGATCGATTAAAACGGAAAAGATTATGGACTGCCCCTACTGCCGTGAAGAGATTCAAGACGGCGCCACGAAGTGTAAACACTGCGGTTCAATGCTGGGTGATACTGCCGCTGCCAATGTGGAAACGACGTCGGCTTTCGGCTACTTCACGAAGTGCTTCCAGCTCTACTGCGTCTTTCAAGGGCGAGCACGACGGCGTGAATACTGGTTCTTTATCCTGTTCACCACCCTTTTCTCGTTCGGGTTCGGCATGCTGGATGCGATCCTCTTCGATGCGACGGACGTCGGTGTCTTCAGTCTGATCTTCAACCTGGTCGCACTGCTGCCGAGCATCGGCGTGACCGTACGGCGTCTGCACGATACCGGTCGCTCCGGCTGGTGGGCGTGGATTGCGCTCATTCCACTGGTGGGGTCGATCATTCTGCTGGTCTTTCTGGTTCAGGACAGTCACCAGGACAACGACTATGGCAGGAATCCGAAATTGGCAGCGCCAGCCGGCGCCACCACGATCGCCTGATGCGGGGTGGCAGCGCCGCCCTTCGAGAACCCAGGGGCCGGCGGGGGGTAAAATCGGTACGACGCTCGACGAAGTGCTGGGGTCGCTCGAGACGATTGTCTAGAATGGGCGCGGAGCCCGGCCACCGGGCGCCTTCAATTCTGTAGCCAAGGAGCGACCCCATGAGCTGGACGACCCCGGAAGTGAAAGAGATCTGTGTCGGCATGGAAATCAACGATTACATGCCCGCGGAATTTTGAGTTCTGCTGAACCCGTACGCGCGGCAGCTACCCTGCAGCTTCGCGTACTCGGAGCCGCCGCTGGCGGCGGCTCCCCTCAATGGAATTGCCGATGCGAGGTCTGCCGTCTGCTGTGGGCGAAGGACCCTCGCGTCACACCCCGCACCCAGTCCTCGATCGCCGCCAGTGTCGACGGTGAGAACTGGGCGCTGATCAACTGCGCGCCGGAAATCCTGAGCCAGATCCAGACCACGCCGGCGTTGCAGCCGAGCCATGGCGATCGACACACGCCGATTCGTTCGGTGATGGTCACCAACGCCGATGTCGACCATATCGGCGGGCTGTTGAACCTGCGCGAAAGCTCGCCGTTTCGCCTTCTGGCGACGCCGCTGATTCAGAACGTTCTCGCGCAGAATCCGATCTTCGACGTGTTGAATCCGCAGTTCGTCGACCGCGAGCCGATCGCCCTGAACGCGCCATTTGCGCTGCTCGAGGGGCTCGGCGCGCGGCTGTTCGCCGTACCCGGCAAGACGGCGCTCTATCTCGAGGGCGATACGGTGGAGATCGGCGGCGAGAGCGAGAGCACGGTGGGGGTAGAGTTCCTCCATGGTGATCAGCGCGCCTACTACATCCCCGGATGCGCGGCGATGACACCCTCACTGGCGGCACGCCTCGACGGCGCCGATCTGGTGCTGTTCGACGGCACGCTCTGGCGCGACGACGAGATGATCGAGGCTGGCGTCGGCGTCAAGACCGGCGCTCGCATGGGCCACATGTCGATGTCCGGTGACGACGGCAGCATCGCCGCCTTCGCCGAGCTCAACGTCGCGCGGCGGGTGTTCGTGCACATCAACAACACCAATCCGGTGTTGATCGAAGGTTCGAAGGCACGCCTGGCCGCCGAGAAGGCCGGCTGGGAGATCGCCTTCGACGGTATGGAGCTAAACTGTTGAGCGCGACATTCGAAAATCGCCGCGACCTGACCGACCCCCTCGATGTCGCGGGGTTGGAAGCGCGCCTGCGCGAGGTCGGCGAGAGCCGCTACCACCATCGTCACCCGTTCCAGCTAATGCTGCAGAACGGCGAGCTCGACAAGCGTCAGGTGCAGGCGTGGGCACTCAATCGCTATTACTACCAGGCGATGATCCCCATCAAGGATGCCTCGCTGATGGCACGCATGAGCGACCCGGCACTGCGTCGCGAATGGCGCTCACGGCTGGTCGACCACGATGGCGAGATGGCAGGCGAGGGCGGTATCGAACGCTGGCTGAAGCTCACCGACGGCCTCGACCTGCCGCGTGAGCTTGTGACCTCCACCCGAGGCATCCTGCCGGCGACGCGCTTCGCGGTGGAGGCCTATACCCACTTCGTGCGCGATCGCACACCGCTGGAGGCGATCGCCTCCTCGCTCACCGAGCTCTTCTCGCCGATGGTGATCGGCCAGCGGGTACGGGGGATGCTCGAGCACTACGATTTCGTCTCGCGGGAGACGCTCGCCTACTTCGAGCCGCGTCTGACCCAGGCGCCGCGGGATGCCGAGATGGCGCTGGATTACGTCAAGCGCCATGCGGTGCGCGCCGACCAGCAGCAGGCGGTGATCGATGCGCTGCGCTTCAAGTGCAGCGTGCTGTGGGCGATGCTCGACGCGCTGCAGCATGCCTACGTCACCCCCGGCCAGGTGCCGCCCGGTGCCTGGGGCAGCGGCGTCGACGGCGACGGCCTGGGCGGCGAAGGGAGGCTGTCATGACCCGCACGGAAAACCCGGAAAACACCGAGCTGGACACCGGCGGCGCACCGGCGCTGTCAGAGACGGACGTGGTCAAGATCCCGCGCGGCGTACGGCTGCGCGAGGACAAGGCGCGTGGCGGCTGGGTGCTGCTGGCGCCGGAGCGGGTGTTCCAGCTCGATCCGGTCGCCCGCGAGGTGCTCTCCCGCCTCGACGGCGAGCGCAGTATCGCGGCCATCGTCGACGATCTGGCAGCGACGTTCGCGGCCCCCCGCGAGCGCATTCTCATCGACGTTCGCGCCATGCTCGTTGACCTGCTCACCAAGAACGTACTGGAAGTGGTATGACGCCCGGCACCCCCGCCCCCCAGCCGCCCATTGGCATGCTGGCGGAGCTGACGCATCGCTGTCCCCTGCAGTGTCCCTACTGCTCCAACCCGGTCGAACTGACGCGCAAGCGTGACGAACTCGATACCGAGACCTGGCAGCGCGTTTTCGCCGAGGCCGCCGAACTCGGTGTACTGCAGGTGCATCTCTCCGGCGGCGAACCGGCGGCGCGCCCCGACCTCGAAGCGCTGATCGCTGGCTGCGTCGATTCGGGGCTCTACTCCAATCTGATCACCGCCGGCGTCAATATCTCGCGAGCCCGGCTCGAAGCGTTGGCGGATGCCGGTCTCGACCACGTCCAGCTCTCGATCCAGGGCGCGACGGCGGAGGTCAACGATCGCATCGCCAATCTGCCCGGCGCCTTCGACAAGAAGCGTGCCTTCGCCGCCGAGGTGACCGACGTCGGCCTGCCGCTGACGCTCAACAGCGTGATCCACCGCCACAATCTGCATCAGATTCCCGATCTGGTGGAGCTGGCGCTGGAGCTCGGGGCGCGTCGTCTGGAGATCGCTCACGCCCAGTATTACGGCTGGGCACTGGCCAACCGGGGGGCGCTGATGCCGCCTCGCGAGCAGGTGATGGAGGCGCTGGAGCTGGTCGAGGCCGCCCGTGAGCGGCTCAAGGGAAAGCTCGTGATCGACGCCGTGGTGCCGGACTACTACGCGCGCCTGCCCAAACCGTGCATGAACGGCTGGGGGCGCCAGTCGCTGAATGTCACGCCTAACGGTCGCGTCCTGCCGTGCCATGCGGCGGAGACGATCCCCGGGCTCGAGTTCTGGAACGTGCGCGAACACGCCCTCGACGAGATCTGGCGCGACAACCCGGCATTCAACGCCTATCGCGGCACCGACTGGATGCCCGACGCCTGCCAGAGCTGCGATCGACGCGAGATCGACTGGGGCGGCTGCCGGTGTCAGGCGCTGGCGCTCACCGGCGACGCCGCCCAGATGGACCCGGTCTGCGAGTTCTCGCCCTACCATGACGACGTTCAAGCGCTGGCCATCGTCGATGCGCAAAAAGGCGACGACTTCGCCTACCGCCGCTTCGCCCGTCAGCCTGCCTGAATCCGCCATCCGATTGCTGGAGGCCGCGTGGGCTTGGGCCGCCGCGCTTGATAGACTGCGCTGACTGCATTGGCCGGTGACGGGAGACGAGATGAGCGTGACCGAATCCGAACGCGTCGATAGCGATTCGTCGAGACCCGAGGCGTTCGTCGCGACCGTCAACGGCGAGGGCATGAGCGAGCTCCCGGAAGATCTGTATATCCCGCCGGAGGCGCTCAAGGTCTTTCTCGAGACCTTCGAAGGGCCGCTCGATCTACTGCTCTATCTGATTCGTCGTCACAACCTCGATATTCTTGCCGTCAACGTCGCGGCGATCACCCATCAGTACGTCGAGTACGTCGAGCTGATGCAGGCGCTCGAGATCGATCTCGCCGGGGAGTATCTGGTGATGGCGGCGATGCTGGCGGAGATCAAATCACGCACGCTGCTGCCGCGTCCGCCCAGGGGCGACGACGAGGACGAGGAGGCGGATCCCCGCGCTGAACTGATCCGTCGGCTGCAGGAGTACGAGCAGCTGAAGGTCGCTGCCGAAGCGCTCGACGAAGTGCCAAGGCAAGGGCGTGACTGGATGCCGGCGCAGGCGGCGCTGCCGCAGCTCGAGGTGCGAATCCAGCACCCCGACGTCGGCCTCGACGATCTTCTCGGCGCGCTTGGCGGGATGCTCAAACGCGCGGATCTGCGTCAGTCGCACCGCATCAGTCGGGAGACACTCTCGACGCGTGAGCGAATGCTCGCGATCATGAACCGGCTCGGCGCCGACCGCTACACGCGCTTCGAGACGCTGTTCGACCTCGAGGAGGGGCGCGCCGGCGTCATCGTCACCTTCGTGGCGATTCTGGAATTAGCGCGTGAGTCGATGATCGAAATCGTGCAGAATGCGCCGCTTTCTCCGATCCATCTGCGGGCGCGCCTGGCCCTGGAATCCGGCGTCGACGGCGCGTTCGAGGTGCCCGACGGTGAGCCGCAAGCGGTGTCCGACGCGCCCTTTGTCGATGCTGCCGAGCCGCGTGCGCGACCCGGCGACGATACCCCGACGCCATGAACCGTTTGACCGACTCCTACGTGACGCCAGCCCTTGACGATATACTCGAAGCGGTACTGTTGGCCGCCGGCGAACCCGTATCGCTGGAACGGATCGAATCGCTGTTCGAGCGTCAGCCGCCGTCGCGGGCCGCGATTCGCGAGTCGCTGACCAAGCTATCGGCGCGTCTTGCCCAGAGCGGTGCACTGGAACTTAGCGAGACGGCATCGGGTTATCGGGTGCGTATTCAACAGCGCTACTCGCCCTGGGTCTCGCGGCTCTGGGAAGAGCGCCCCCAGCGCTATTCGCGGGCGCTGCTGGAAACGCTGGCATTGATCGCCTACCGTCAGCCGGTGACCCGCGGCGACATCGAGGAGGTGCGCGGCGTGGCCGTCTCGAGCTCGATCGTGCGAACGCTGCACGATCGTGGCTGGATTCGAGTGGTGGGCCACCGCGACGTGCCCGGCCGGCCGGCTGTCTATGCCACCACGCGGGCCTTTCTCGACGATATGGGATTGAAGAGTCTGGATGCGCTGCCGCCCATGCAGGCGCTGCAGCAGATGGAGACTTTCGAGACCGCCATGCACGAGCCGTTTGCCGATCAGGGCGGCGGTGATCACGGCCAGGGCCCCCCGGGTGCCGAGGCCGTCGATGATTTATCGGCAAAGGCCGCCCCGACTCCTGTCGAGTCGAAGGCGGACGACACAGACGAACACGCCGAGACGGCGTCCCCCGACCGGTCGCCGAGTTTTGCCGAGCTCGAAGCGCGACTGGTCGAACGCGCCCGCCAACGCGATGCCGACGAGCAGCGCGCAGCGGGGGCGGACACTTCGGAAGCGGTCGATGATGGCGACGACACGCCCGCGACGCTTCCCGCAGCCGATGAGGCCAAGAAAGACTCATGACCGATACGTCCACCGAAAAACTGCAGAAGGTGCTGGCGCGGGCCGGCTACGGCTCGCGCCGTGAAATGGAGACCGCGATCAGCGCCGGCCGCGTCAAGGTCAATGGCAAGATCGCAACGCTTGGCGATCGGGTCGAGGCCCGCGACCGTGTCGCGCTCGACGATCGTCCGCTCAGCCTGCGCGCGGTCGAGGAAGTGCCGCGCCGGGTGATCATGTACAACAAGCCCGAGGGCGAGCTCTGCACGCGCAAGGACCCGGAAGGGCGGCGCACCGTCTTTGAGCGGCTGCCGCGGCTCAAGGGCGAGCGCTGGATCGCGATCGGCCGCCTCGACATCAACACCAGTGGCCTGCTGCTCTTCACCACCGATGGCGAACTCGCCAACCGCCTGATGCACCCGTCGCACCAGATCGAGCGTGAGTACGCCGTGCGCGTCATGGGTGACGTGCAGCGTGAGCACGTGGTCAACATGGTCGACGGGGTGATGCTCGAGGACGGCCCGGCGCGCTTTAGCGACGTGCAGGAGTTCGGCGGCGAGGGCATCAATACCTGGTTCCATGTGGTCATCATGGAAGGCCGCAATCGCGAGGTCCGCCGGCTGTGGGAGTCCCAGGGACTCACCGTCAGTCGGCTCAAGCGGGTGCGCTACGGCAGCATCTTTCTCGACAAGCGGGCCAAGGCCGGCGAGTGGCTCGAGCTCTCCCAGGATGAGATCGACGAACTCTCCACCCTGGCGGGTCTCGAGGCGCGCAAGGTGCCGGAGCTCACCCCGGACGAGAAAAACCGCTGGAACCGTGACAAGAACAAGCGGCGTCCGGTCACGGCGATGAAGAAACCGCGTCGGCCGCGTCGCAGCGACGACTGATCGGCTGGCACAGGGGTAACCCCCGGGGCGGGAAAAAACGCTTGCCTGTCCCGGGGGTTACCAGTAGTATGTGCGCGCAGTCGGAAGGGGTCGTTAGCTCAGTTGGTAGAGCAGTTGGCTTTTAACCAATTGGTCGTAGGTTCGAATCCTACACGACCCACCACTTTCCGACGGGTCGCTCGATGGGTCGTTAGCTCAGTTGGTAGAGCAGTTGGCTTTTAACCAATTGGTCGTAGGTTCGAATCCTACACGACCCACCATCGACTCCCCATCTCGCCGTCATGGCATCGATTCGGCATCCCTTGTCGATCGCACCTTCAGGGTCGTTAGCTCAGTTGGTAGAGCAGTTGGCTTTTAACCAATTGGTCGTAGGTTCGAATCCTACACGACCCACCATTTTGACCTCCTGTTTTCTCCCGGATGGCTGCCTGTCCGTCTGATGTCTCTGTATGAATCGTTCCGTTGGTTGCCGGTCTGCAACTGATGCGCTGGGTCAGGCGTGGCGGGTGTGATAAGGATTGATGATCACCTCAGGGAGAACGAGCATGTCAGAGCGTGCATCATCGACGCCCTACCGCCACGCGCACGAGCCCATTGGCGATGTCGGCGACGCCTATTCCGGTCGGCTGACGCCGGATCTGGCCGTTAATACCTACCGCAATATCGATCGTCTCTTTCCCTCGCGAGTGATCCCGGCCGGCGACGCCGTACGCGCCTTGCCCCCGGCGCCGGCGGATCTCGGCGACCTCTGCCTGCGTGCGGGGGGCAACGACTACGACCTCTTCGACTATCTGGCACTGAACAGCGTCACGGGCTTGCTGGTGCTGCAGCGCGGGCGCGTGCGCTACGAGACCTACCAGCGCGGCAACGCCCCCGATACGCGCTGGATGTCGATGTCGCTGGCCAAGTCGGTCACCTCGACGCTTGCCGGCATGGCCATTCGCGATGGCCTGATCGCGGAGGGACTGGCCGCCCGGGTGGGCGACTATGTGCCGGCACTGGCCGAAAGCGACTATGCGGCGGTCTCGCTGCGCGATCTGCTGATGATGGCTTCCGGTGTCGGCTGGGACGAGACCTACACCGATCCTGACTCCGATCGGCGGGCGCTACTGCAGGCGCAGCGCGCTCAGCGCCCCGGGGCGACGATGGCGGTGATGGCGGGGCTACGCCGGGTGGCGGCCGCGGGGACGGTCCACAACTACAGCACCGGTGAGACCCAGATTCTCGCTGAAGTGGTCCGCGGCGCGGTCGGCGGCTCGCTGAGCGACTATCTCTCGGCGAAGCTGTGGCGCCCCTACGGCATGGAGAGCGATGCTACCTGGTGGATCGAATCGCCGGGTGGCGTCGAGATTGGCGGCAGCGGGATCGCCGCGACGCTGCGTGACTACGCGCGCTTCGGCCAATTCATGCTCGAGGGCGGGGTGGTGCAAGGGCAACCGACGCTACCCGAGGGCTGGATCGCGGCGGCGACGCGACCGACGCAGCTGGCCGGCGGAGAGACGCTCGACTACGGCTACATGTGGTGGACCGGTTGGACCGAGGCGTCGCGGCGGGACGGCGCCTACACGGCGCGCGGTATCCACGGTCAGTACGTCTATATCAATCCGGCGCGGGAGCTGGTGATCGTGCAGCATGCCGCCGCCCCGAAGCCGAAGTTCCGGATGGTGATCGAGCCGATGACGTTTTTCGATGCCATCGCGGCCCGCCTTGACGAGGCCACCTGAGCGGCCTCATCCGCTTGCCGCTCAGCGCGGATCAGAAATTCCGCATCGTCTCTCGATAGCCGAGAAAATCCTCGCGCCGGCGCTCGATGCGCCCGGCCATGGCGTAATCGTTCTCGCGCTTGGCGGCATCGCGAGCCGAGTCGAGCTGGCGAATCGCCGTGTCGATGCGGCCTTCGAGCTGAAGCTGCTCGGCGCGGGCGAGCTGCCCCCAGGCGTCGCGACCGCTGCGCCCGGCCGCCTCGGCGAGCAGGCCGAAGACGTTGGGGTTCTCCGGGTAGGCTTCGCTCATTCCGCGCAGGACATCGAAGGCACGATCCGGCGCCAGCTGCAAAAGCGCCTCTGCCTGCACCCACTCGGCGGGGTAGTAGCTCGGCGACACTCTGAGCACGCGCCGGGCGCGCTCGAGCGCCTCCTCGCGGCGATCGGCGGCGTAGGCGATTTCGGCAGCGGTGGTGGGAATCAGTGACAGATCCGGATACTCCCGCGTCAGCGCATCGAGACTCGCCAGCGCGTCGTCGTAGTGGTTCTGCGCCGCTGCCGTCAGCGCCTGCAGGTAGCGCACCGCAGCGGCGGGCGGATGGTCCTGCATCAGCACGGTCATCGCCTGCGCCGGTGTTTCCCGGTTGAGCATCAACAGCGCCCGCGCTCGAACCATGTCGTAGGTCGGATCGTCGCGGGGTGGCGGGGAGGCGAGCTGGTCGGCGCGGGCCTGGGTATCGCTGATTCGGGATTCGGTGATCGGGTGGGTCAGCAGGAATTCCGGCGGGTTGCCACCCTGGAGGGCGGCGAGCTTCTGTAGCGAACGGAACATCTCCGGCATGGCCTGCGGATCGTAGCCGGCCTTGGCCATGGCATTGATCCCGACGCGATCGGCCTCCTGCTCGAAACGCCGCGAGTAGGCGAGCTGGTCCTGCATGAAGGCGGCCTGGGAGCCCATCATCGCGGCGATACCGGCACTGCCGCCGCCGCCCGCGGCGAGCACCATGCCGGCGAGCATGGCGGCCATGGTCGGCAGCTGGGTCTGCTCGACTCGCTCCATGCGCCGGGCATAGTGGCGCTGGGCGAGGTGGCCGAGCTCGTGAGCCAGCACCGAGGCGAATTCGCCCTCCTTGGGTGCCGAGGCAAAGAGGCCGGCATTGACGCCGACGATACCGCCCGGGACGGCGAAGGCGTTGAGCAAACGGCTCTGCACCAGCGTGACGACGAGACGCTCGTTGGCACCGCTGTAGGGCTGCAGTTTGGCCAGCATCGAGCGCACATAGGTCTCGGCGATCGGATCCTGCCACTGGTCCGTCTGCGCTCGGAACTGGCGCAGCCAGGCGCGGCCGAGGCGATACTCGTCGCCAGTGGTGACCGAGGCGCTGGTGCTGCCGAGATCCGGGAGCTGGTAGGTCGACTGCGCCTCGGCGAGCGGTACGCCGGGGCCGAGCACCAGCGCCAGCGCGGCACCCGTCGTCCAGCGCCTCGCGAGACGCGTGCGGCGTCGCAAAAAACTCAGGGCTCGTGGCGTCATGAGCGTTCTCGTCTGCGGGCGGATGAAAGCGACGCAGGCCTTTGTAGGGTTTGCGTTATCATGCTTTGCATCGCAGTCTGCCGCAGTCGCCTGTACGAGTCGACGCCTTGCGCGACGCGGCCGTCGACTCGCGGGTCAGGAGGCCCGGGAGTTCGACCTTCGACGACCAGGATCGCCACGCCAATCAGGAAGTGCCATGTCTTACGCGCCCGATGAACGCTCCCACCCTTCGGCATCGTCCCCGATCAACGCCGGCGAGCCGGACGCGCGCCTCGATGCCACCGGCCTCGATTGCCCGCTGCCGCTGCTCAAAGCCAAACAGGCACTCGCCAGCCTGCCCGACGGCGGCGTGCTCGAGGTGATCGCCACCGACCCCGGTTCGTGGCGCGATTTCGAGAGTTTCGCGGCTCACAGCCGCCATGAGCTCCTCGAGCGCACCGACGAGGCGGGTCGCTATCGCTATCGGCTGCTCAAGGTCGCCAATGAGGAGCGCTCATGAGTTTGAAGCGTGCCGTTCAGCGCTGGTTCGAGCGCTATCTGTCGGACGAGGAGGCGATCGTGCTGCTGGCGCTACTGGTCGGCGGTTGCCTGTTGGTGATCTGGCTCGGCCAGGCGCTGGCGCCGTTTTTCACGGCACTGGTGGTGGCCTTTCTGCTGCAGGGCGTGGTGACCTGGCTCGAGCGGCGGGGGTTACCGCGTCTACTGGCCGTGGGGCTCGTCTTCTTGCTCTTCGTCGGCGCGCTGCTGGCACTCTGTCTGATCGTACTGCCACTGGTGTGGAATCAGCTCGTCGAGCTGGTGCGCGTGGCGCCCAGCATGTTCGACAGCTCCCAGCGCTGGCTTGGCGAGATGCAGCAGCAGTATCCGACCATCGTCACACCGGACCAGATACAGGGCTGGATCGCCACGGCCGGGCGCCAGGCCTCGCAGCTCGGCCAGCAGGCGGTGACGCTGTCGCTGGCCTCGCTCGGCAGCGTGATGGCGGTAATCATCTATCTGGTGCTGGTGCCGATTCTGGTGTTCTTTCTGCTCAAGGATCGGGACCGGCTGGCCGCCTTTATGCTCTCGATGCTGCCACGCAAACGGACGTTGATGACGCGAATCTGGCTCGAGATGGATGACCAGATCGCCAACTACGTTCGCGGCAAGGCGATCGAGATCACGATCGTCGGCAGTGTCGCCTTCACCACGTTCTGGGCGTTCGGCCTGCCCTACGCGGCACTGCTGGCGCTGATCGTCGGGTTGTCGGTGCTCGTCCCCTATATTGGCGCCGCGGTGGCCACGCTGCCTGTGGCCGCCGTGGCGGGGTTCCACTTCGGCATGAGCGAGCAGTTCTTCTACGTGCTGGTCGCCTACGCCATCCTGCAGGCACTCGACGGGAATGTGCTGGTGCCGATCCTGTTCTCTGAGGCGGTCAACCTGCACCCGGTGTCGATCATCGTGGCGGTGCTGTTCTTCGGCGGGATCTGGGGGTTCTGGGGGATCTTCTTCGCCATTCCGCTGGCGACGCTGATCAAGGCGCTGGTCACAGCGTGGCCACGGGGCGAGCGCGTGGTGGAGCGACTCGAGACGCCCTGATTGTCTCGGCGTCTCGGCCGTCGACAGCCTCATATCGGCTGTCGACGGGGACGCTGCTGGGATCGGGCGTCAGGCGTTGAGCTCGCGCGCCGCTGTCAGCACCTCGTCGACGTGGCCCGGAACCTTCACGCCACGCCACTCTTGAGCGAGGCGGCCCTCCGCGTCGATCAGGAAGGTGCTGCGCTCGATGCCCAGGTGTTCCTTGCCGTAGAGCTTCTTGAGCTTGATGACGTCGAACTGGCGGCAGACGGCCTCGTCACGGTCCGAGATCAGCTCGAACGGATAGCCCTGCTTGGCCTTGAAGTTCTCGTGGGACTTGATGCCGTCCCGCGAGACACCCACCACGACGGTATTGGCCGCGGCGAAGGCCTCGATGTTGTCGCGGAAGTCGCCGCCTTCGGTGGTGCAGCCCGGCGTGCTGTCCTTGGGATAGAAATAGATCACGACCTGCTGGCCGCGCAGCGCATCGAGCTCAAACGGCGCGCCGCCGGTCGCCTCGGCGGTAAAGTTTTCGACGGGTTCTCCAACGCTGACTGGCATGTTGACTCTCCAAAACGGTCGATAGGGTAGGGCATCGTCTCATCGCACGCGGATGCCCTTGGCGCACGATACCCGATACCGTGGCACGATGCGGCGTCAGCGACGACCACCCCGCTCGCGCCGGGGCTTGGCTGTACACGCCACAGTTGCCTGAGTACCATCTGGGGTTTGCAGAAGTCGGGCCCGCGGCTGGGCTGTTGGCGCACACCGCTTCGGCTATCGTGCCGGTCACCTCGCATCAGGCAAGGCCTGCTTAGGCAGGTCGTATCAGTCGGCGCGTACGAGCCCGCGTCAGACGCGGTGCACGGCGCTGAGCCAAATCGGTTTAAGGGAGAGAACGGCAAGATGATCACAGGCAGCATCGTCGCGTTGGCGACACCGATGAACGCCGGTGGCGAGATCGATTGGGAAGCGCTGCGGCGTCTAGTGAACTTCCATCTCGAGCACGGCACCGACGCAATCGTCGCCGCGGGCACGACCGGCGAGCCCACCACCATGTCGTTCGCGGAGCACTTCGACGTGATCCGCACGGTGGTCGAGGAGGTCAACGGCCGCATTCCCGTCATTGCCGGCACCGGTGCCAACAACACCGCCGAAGCGGTCGAGCTGGTGCGCTACGCCAGCGACGTTGGCGCGGACTACTGCCTGTCGGTTGCGCCCTACTACAACAAGCCGACCCAGGAAGGCTTGTATCGCCACTTCAAGGCGGTTGCCGAGGCCAGCGAGCTGCCGATCATTCTCTACAACGTGCCCGGCCGCACCGGCTCGGACATTTACAACGAGACAGTCTTTCGCCTTGCCGAACTCGAGCGCATCGTCGGTTTGAAGGATGCCACCGGCAATCTCGAGCGCGCCGAAGAGTTGATCGATCGCCTCAAGGGCAGCGATTTCGCGCTCTACTCCGGCGACGACCCGACGGCCTGCGACTTCATGCTGATGGGCGGCCATGGCGACATTTCGGTCTCCGCCAACGTCGTCCCGCGGGCCATGCACGAGCTCTGCGTCGCCGCGACCGCCGGCCAACGTGACAGGGCACACCAGATCAACGCGCGATTGGCCTCGCTGCATACGGCACTCGGCATCGAAGCCAATCCGATTCCAGTCAAGTGGGCACTCAACCGCATGGGTTACGCGGGCGAGGGCATCCGTCTGCCGTTGACCTGGCTCTCCGAGCGCTACCACGGCAACGTGGGTGAAGCGCTTCAGCTGGCGGGCGTCGAACCGACGTGAGTCCAGGCGGTCAGACGTTCGGGGCCCCGCAGGGAGGGGCGCCCGGGCGCGTGGCACTGAAACCTCGTCGAGTTGCGAACCGCGCCATCATCGAGACGCGCTCCCCAGGGGCGCGTCGCTCCGTATTGAAGAATCGCCCGTATCGAAGAAAGGTGGATGCATGAAGCCCATCCTCAAGTGGATGCCCCTGATGTTGTGCTCGTCCGTTGCACTGAGCGGCTGCGGTCTGTTCCAGAGCGGTTACTACTACGATCGCAACGATGAGTACCGCAATGCCGAAATGAGCGAGCCGCTGCAGCTGCCGGATTCGCAGAACGCGATCCGCTATCAGGATTCGATGCCGGTGCCGCAGGCCGACAGCGACTTCATGGCTTCCGAAGCCGATCCCGATGCGCCGCGCCCCGCGCCGCTGGCGGCCAGTGGCAGCAGCGACCAACCCTTCGCCGAGATGCGTAAGGCGGGCAGCGAGAGCTGGCTGCTGGTGAGCGCCGCGCCGGCGAGCGTGTGGCCGCGGCTGCAGGGCTTCGTCGCCGATCACGGCGTCGAGACCACCGCCATCGACCCGGCCAGCGGACGCATCGACACCCCGCAAGGGAGCCTGAGCGTGCGTCAGGGCCTGCGCGGCGGAACCAGCGAGGTTCGCTGTGACGTCGGTGCCAGCGCCCAGTGCCTGAGCGCGGTCAAGGCGTATCTGGAAGCCGGTGGCGATACGGATACCGGCGTCTCTCTCGCCGCTCAGCCGCTGGATCAGAGCGAGCGCATCAAACTGCAGAATCGCGGCGATAGCTGGCAGCTGGCCCTGGCGCTGGATGGTGAACGCGCCTGGTCGGAGATTCTCTATCAGCTGCAGAACGCCTTCGACGCCGATCGGCTGACGCTGGTCGATCAGAACCGCAGCGCCGGGCAGTTCTACGTCGACTATCGCGATCGTGACGCGAGCGCCGGCAGCTGGGGCGGCTGGGCCAATCCGGTGAACTGGTTCGGCGAGGATGCCGCGCCGGCTACGCGCTATCGGCTGCAGCTCCAGTCTCAGGCGGACTCGACGACCGTCGGGGTCGAAGATCCCGACGGCGGTCAGGTACCCGCCAGTGCGTCACGCGATCTGCTCGACGCGATCGCGGCAACGCTGCGCTGATGCCGTCAGCGTCGGCGGCAGAGCGCCAGGGGAGCGGTGCGCCCTTCGGACCCGAGGCGTCCCCGGGGCTCTATTTCGCTTCTCTGGGCAGCGGCAGCAAAGGCAATGCCACGCTGGTCAGCGACGGCGAGACGCTGGTGCTGGTGGACTGCGGGTTTCGCCTGCGCGACGCCGAGCGTCGTCTGGCGGCGCTCGGCGTGCATCCGCGTCAGCTGTCGGCGATTCTTGTCACCCACGAGCACAGCGACCACATCACCGGCGTCGGACCGATGGCCCGGCGCTATGCCATTCCGGTTCATCTCAGCGCCGGTAGCTGGTTCAGCGGTCGACTGGGCGCGCTGGACGCGTACACGCTGATCACGCCGCAGGCGCGCTTTGCCATCGGCGGTCTCGAGATCGACCCGGTCACCGTGCCCCACGATGCCCGCGAGCCGATCCAGTTCCGCTTTCGGGCGCACGATCGCCATGTCGGTGTGCTGACCGATCTTGGCCACCCCACGGCGCACGTGATCGAGGCGTTTCGCGGTTGCGACGCGCTCTTTCTCGAGTGCAATCACGATCCGCGAATGCTCGCCGAGGGACCCTATCCTGCGCATCTCAAACGCCGGGTCGCGGGTCGCTGGGGGCATCTTGCCAACGCGCAGGCGGCAGCGCTGCTCCAGCATCTCGGGCTCGACCGGCTTCAGCGGATTGTCTGTTCGCACCTCTCGGAGCAGAATAATCATCCCGATCTGGCTCGCGAGGCGCTCATGCCGCTGCTCGATGGCGATGCCTCTCGGCTGATGATCTCGGCACAGAACCAGGGAACCGACTGGCAGCGGGTCGCCTGAGCGGTCTCGGCCGTCACCTGCCTGCGGTATCCGATATTTCCACCCTCATCAAGAATCAGGCGCCCGTCTTCTCCATCGATTCACGGGCGCGACGCGGAGACAGCTGCATGCAAAAACGCGATCTTCTCTATGCCGGCAAGGCCAAGTCGGTCTATCTGAGCGACGACCCGCAGCGGCTGGTGCTGCACTTCCGCGACGACACCAGCGCCTTCGACGGCAAGAAGAAGGAGGCGCTCGAGCGTAAGGGGCTGGTCAACAACCGCTTCAATGCCTTCGTCATGGACAAGTTGACCCAGGCGGGCATCCCGACGCACTTCGAGACATTGCTCTCGGATACCGAGTGCGTGGTGAAGAAGCTCGAAATGATTCCGGTCGAGTGCGTGGTGCGCAACGTGGCAGCGGGCGGCCTGGTCCGCCGGCTCGGGGTCGAGGAGGGGATCGCGCTGACACCGCCTACCTTCGAACTCTTTCTCAAGAACGACGAGAAGGGCGATCCGATGATCAACGAGTCGCTCGCCGAGACCTTTGGCTGGGCGACTCCCGAGCAGCTGGCGACGATGAAGTCGCTCACCTTTCGCGTCAACGACGTGCTCAAGCAGCTCTTTCTCGACGGCGACATGCTGCTGGTGGACTACAAGCTCGAGTTCGGCGTGTTCGATGGCGAGATCGTGCTCGGCGACGAATTCTCCCCGGATGGCTGCCGGCTATGGGACGCCAACACCCGCGAGAAGATGGACAAGGATCGTTTCCGCCAGGGCCTCGGTGGCGTCATCGAAGCCTACGAAGAGGTGGGGCGCCGGATCGGCATGACCTTCGACTGAGGCGAGCTCGGCGGTAACCACCGCGCCAGTCGCCAGCAAGAAAAAAGCCCGACGGTCGCAACCGTCGGGCTTTGTCGTTTCTGGCGTGCCGAGTGCCAGCGGAGGGCGCTTCAGTCGACGCGTTCCGCTCCCTCAATCGTGATCGGTTGGCGGGGGACATTCGCGTGGGGGCCCTGGCGGCCGGTCGGGGTCTCGGCGATGGCGTCGACGACGTCCATGCCCGAGACCACGTGACCAAAGACGGTGTAGCCCGGGTTGTAGAGATCGCGATAGTTGAGCGCGTCGTTGTCGACCAGATTGACGAAGAACTGGCTGGTCGCCGAGTCCGGATTGGCCGTGCGTGCCATGGCGATGGTGCCGCGGCGGTTGTCGAGGCCACTCTTCTCGAGCGGAATCGGCGCGTGAGTCTCCTTTCTCGTCAGCTCGGCGTCCATGCCGCCGCCCTGGATCATGAAGCCGGGCATCACCCGGTGAAACACCGTGCCGGCATAGAAACCTTCATCGACGTAGCGCAGGAAGTTGTCGACCGTGGCCGGCGCGGCCTCGGCGTCGAGCGCAACCTCGATGTTCCCCTGGCTTGTCTCGAGGCGGACATGGGGCGAGGCGTCATCGGCAAGCGCCGGCAGCGACAGCGCCGCGAGCACGGAGAGAGAGAGCAGGATCGTCGGCATTCGCATCGAGAAGCTCCAGAGGATGGGCGAAGAGCGCCAAGCCTAGCCGGATCGTCAGGGTGTGACCAGATCCCGGGGCTCGACCGCGAACACCTCGAGCCAGGCGCCCACCTCACTCGCCACCGCCCGAAAGCGCACGTTGACGTCGCGCAGGCAGACGCCGTAATCGCGCGTCGCCGTCGGATCGCTGGCGTGGTAGGCCGGCCGCGGGTCCTGGGCCAGCACCTCTTCGATCAACTGGCGCAGCGCGTCACCGTCAGCGCGCTGCGCAAGCTGCACCATCGCCGATTCGGTGAACGCCACCGGCGTCACTGTCGGCGGCGTCGGCGCGAAGCCGGCGCGGGCATCGCCCCGCGCCTCCGCCCACGGCAGGTAGGGCTTGATGTCGAGAATCGGCGTGGCGTCGCTGAGATCGTGGCTTCGCAGATGGAGCTTCACCCGACTTCGGTGTCCGGCCAGTCGTGAGCCGGCGATCGGCGTGTCGCTCGGCGTCGGCTTGCGGCTGGTCTCGACGCGCTCGAGTGTCACCAGGGACAGACCGAGCCGATTGGGGCGATGGGTGGCGCGACTGGCGAAGACACCGATTCGGCGATTGCCGCCCAGTCGCGGCGGGCGGACGCGAGTCGACCAGCGCTCGGGGCTGCGGTCAAAGACAAACTGCAGCCAGAGATGCTCGAAGTCCTCGAGGCCGGAGACGGCCATCGGATCGTCGTACGCGTCGGCGAGATAAAGGATTGCCCGAGCCGACGGCGCCAGACCGGGCTGACGCGGGATGCCGAACTTGTCGGGGTAGTCGCTCGCGAGATGACCGATCGTCGAGAGCGTGAAGCTTGTATCCAGAGAGGGCATGGGAATCGGCGTTCTGGAGGTGAAATTCGGCAACGGTGCCATACTGCAGGGACACGTGAGCCAGGGTGAGACGGGCCGTTCATCGTCTCGCATCATACGGACTCACAGATGCCACGGAGAGGTGTTGGATGAGTTTTTTACACGTATATCACGAAGCGGACGGCGATCAGCCGCTGCTGACCACGCAGGACCCCTACCGCATCTCGCTGGAGATGAGCACCATCGAGGTCTACTTCGACCGGCGTGAATTGACGCCACTGCCCGTGGGTGCCGATCGACAGGAACTGATGGTCCTGCATCACGATGTCGCTACCGAGGTGCTGCGGCTGAGTGGCCGTGCCCACTGCGATCTGCGGGGCATGAGCCCGCGTTATCCGGATCTCGAACTGCGGCGTGAGCTGCTGTTCACCGAGTCCGCAGACGACGAGGAGAGCTGGCATCTCTTCCTGCGCGGACAGGCGATCTTCTATCTGCACGTGAACAGTCGCGTCTATGTCGTCGGCTGCGACCGTGGCGATCTGATCTCGGTCCCCGCGGGGCTGCCGCACTGGCTCGATATCGGTCCCGAGCCGGATTTCCTGCTGCTGACGATGAGCAACGCGCTGGCGCAGAATTCGATCGTCACGGCGAGCGAGATCGCCACGCGCTTTCCACGCTTCGAAAAGCTGATAGAAGACGCCGCCGCCTGACGCCGAATCGCGTCGCAAGACCGCCTGGCTGCCGGAGTCGGCTGGCCCCGTCATGCCTTGTTTAGTGCGTCATCGAGCGCCAAGATGGCGGCGCGATCGACACCACGCCAGTGATCGAGCCAGAGGCGCATTCTGTGAGTGGGGGTCGGGACCGGCAAGCCAGCCGGCCGAACTGCGAGGAGAGAGAGCATGATCGAGCGGACGCGTTTTCGAGAAGCCCTGCCGCGCGACGCCGCGGACCAGGCAGAAGTCTTCCACCATGCCGTCATGGAGGGCGCCTCGTCCCACTACACCCTGGCCCAGCGTGAAGCGTGGGCGGCGGCGCTACCGCGAACCGCCGAGGCGTGGATGGCCCGCCAGGCGCTCTATCCGACGCTGGTGGCGGAGTGCGACGGTCACTGCGTCGGCTTCTGTGAGCGTGACGCCACGCAGCATCATGTCGAGACACTGTACGTCTGGCCGTCGGTGGCACGTCAGGGTATCGGTGCCCGGCTGCTCGCGCTCACGCTGGAGGCGTTTCGCCACGCCGGCGCTCGCGAGGTCTCCATCGAGGCGAGTCTGGTCCTCGCGCCAAGCCTGGAGAGTCAGGGCTGGGTACGCCAGGGACAGAGCTGGGTGGAACGACACGGTGAGCGCCTCGACCGGGTTCGGTTGCACCAGGCGCTCGATGTCGCCGCGTCGGCGTCATGAACGCGAGTTGGAAGCGCCCTTTGTCGGTCCTCATCCGGCGTGGTGACATCGCCGTCGATGACGACTCGAGCCTGCCATCGCGTGCCCAGGATGCCGGTCAGGCGCTGTGACGTGTCCATCCTGTCTGGCATGAGCGACGTTCATGTTGAGTGCCGAATCGTTCATTAGTATTAATGGCGAAAGGGCTGCCAGAATGCGTTTCACCGACCCCGACATCGCGAAGGCACTGACTCATGGCAAACGATCTGATCACCCAGCGGCTCGACCAGGGCCCTCTTATCTGCGCCGAAGGCTTTCTCTTCGAGCTCGAGCGCCGCGGCTATCTCTCGGCCGGTGAGTTCGTGCCCGAGGTGGCGCTACTGCGTCCGGATGCTCTGGAAGCGCTGCATCGGGATTTCCAGCACGCCGGGTCGGACATCGTGCAGGCGTTCACCTATAACGGCCATCGCGAAAAAATGCGGGTGATCGGCAAAGAGGAGCTGCTGGAGCCCTTGAACCGCGCCGCACTCAGGATTGCGCGCAAGGTCGCCGACGAGCAGCCGGGTAACCTAGTGGCCGGTAATATCTCCAACAGCAACGTCTGGGATCCCGAAGATCCGGCATCGCAGCAGAGTGTGCGCGCGATGTTCGACGAGATGGTGCAGTGGGCGGTCGAGGAGGGTGCCGATTTCATCATCGGTGAAACGTTCTACTATGCCGGCGAGGCGCAGGCGGCGCTGGAAGCGATCAAGGCGAAGGGGCTGCCCGCTGTCATCACGCTGGCGCCAATGGCCGGAAACGCCATGGTCGACGGCCCCGGTATCGTCGAGACCTGCGTCGCCCTCGAGAAAAACGGCGCCAGCGTGGTCGGACTGAACTGCTTCCGGGGACCGGATACCATGCTGCCGTGGATTCAGCAGGTCCGGGAGGCGGTCTCCTGTCACGTGGCGGCGCTACCGGTGACCTACCGTACCACCGAGCAGGAGCCAACATTCTTCAACCTCTCCGATACGCACCACTGCAGCTGCCCATCGCCGCATGGGCGGCCGTTCCCCACCGCGCTGGATCCGCTGTTCTGCAACCGCTATGAACTCGGTGCCTTCGCTCGCGAGGTGTATGAAGGCGGGGTCAACTATATCGGTGTCTGTTGCGGCGCCTCGCCGATGCACATACGTGAAGTCGCCATGGCCGTGGGGCGTGAACCGGAAGCCGCACGCTTTGCCGAGCGCATGGAGAATCACTTCATGTATGGCTCGCATGACCGCCTGCCGAAACACATCGCCGCGCTGGGCGAGAAGGCCTGACGCAGCGTTCGTCGAGCGCAGAGGCTGGGCGCGAAGGCCTGACGCAGCGTTCGTCGAGCGCAGAGGCTGGGCGCAACGGTAGCGCGTCCAGCCGGCCCGAACTTTCCCTCGTAACCGAATTCCGGTAAAGTCGCTTTCATTATGAAAGTAAGCGATGACCCCGAGCTTTGCCCCATCGCGCGTGCCCTGCACTGCGTGGGTGACAGCTGGACGCTATTGATTCTGCGTGATGCCTTTCAGGGCGCCACGCGCTTCGATACGTTTCAGCGTGATCTGGGCATCGCCTCCAACATGCTGACGCGGCGTCTCGAGCGCATGGTCGCCAACGGCCTGCTCGAGAAATTCCGCTATCAGGATCGGCCGGCGCGCTTCGAGTACCGATTGACGCTGGCGGGCCGGGAGCTGCTCCCGGTTCTCCTCACGCTCTATCGCTGGGGCGAGCTGCATCGCCCGATCTCCCAGCAGGGGCTCCAACTGGTTGACCGCGATACCCGGGCGCCTATTGCGCCGGTCGTTGTCGACGCCCGGTCCGGCGACGCGCTGACGCTGTCGCGTCTCACGCTATGCCCGGGGCCGGACGCCACGCCAGCCATGCATCGACGCGCCGAGCGCATGCAATCGATGCGCGCGCACACCACCCCGAATTCCGCCGAGACCGACGCGGCCGCCCCTGCCGAGGGCGCCGACGCGGCCAGGCGCACGATCAACGACCGATAAGGACACCGTCATGCGACGCATCGTAGTGACCGGAATGGGCATTCTCTCGCCGCTGGGCTGCAGTCTCGAAACCGTCTGGCAGCGGCTGCTGGCCGGCACCTCTGGCCTGCGGCAGCTGCCTGCCGAAACCGTCGAGGGGCTCGCCGTCGGCGTCGGCGGTCCGGTGCCATCGATCGAGGAGGACAGCACCGGTTTCGATCTCGACGGCACCATCGACCCGAAGGAGCGGCGCAAGATGGACCGCTTCATTCAGATGGCCGTGGTGGCTGCCGAGCAGGCGCTCACCCAGGCCGACTGGTTCCCCGAGAGCGACGCCGACAAGGAGCGCACCGCCACGGTCATTGGCTCCGGGATCGGCGGCTTTCCGGCCATCGCCGACGCCGTGCGCACGGTCGACAGCCGCGGCCCGCGCCGCCTGTCCCCCTTCACGATTCCGTCGTTTCTGGCCAACCTGGCCTGCGGCCACGTGTCGATCCGCCACGGTCTCAAGGGGCCGCTGGGCGCGCCGGTGACCGCCTGCGCTGCCGGTCTGCAGGCGATCGGCGACGCCGCGCGCATGATTCACGCCGGCGAAGCGGACGTTGCCGTCTGCGGCGGTAGCGAAGCGTGTATCGATCGCGTCAGCCTCGGCGGCTTTGCCGCTGCAAAAGCGCTCTCCTCGCACTACAACGACACGCCGGAAGCCGCCTCGCGCCCCTTCGATCAGGGTCGCGACGGTTTCGTGATGGGCGAGGGCGCGGGACTGCTGGTGATCGAGACCCTCGAGCACGCACTGGCCCGCGGTGCCAAGCCGATCGCGGAAATCGTCGGTTACGGCACCAGCTCGGACGCTTATCACCTCACCGCCGGACCGGAAAACGGTGAGGGTGCGGCTCGCGCGATGCAGGTCGCCCTGCGTCAGGCGAATCTGGCACCCACGGATATCGGCCATCTCAACGCCCACGCCACCTCGACGCCAGTCGGCGATCGCGGCGAACTCGCCGCTGTGCGTCGGGTCTTTGGCGATCACCGCCCGGCAATCAGTGCCACCAAGGCGGCCACCGGCCATCTTCTGGGCGCCGCCGGCGGGGTCGAATCAATCTTCACGCTGCTCGCCCTGCGCGATCAGATCGCCCCGGTGACGCGCAACCTCGACGACCCGGACCCGATGGCTGCCGACATGGACATCGTCCGCGGCGAATCCCGCGAGATGCCGATGGAGCATGCCATCTGCAACGGCTTCGGCTTCGGTGGGGTGAACGCGAGCGTCATCTTCAAGCGCTACGCCGGCTGACACGGGCCGCGCGCCACAGCATTGGTGATGCGCAACGCAAAACGCCAGCGACGACCGTCGCTGGCGTTTTTGTGATGACAGCCTACGGTACGGGCCGTTTTTGCCGCGTGACGCTTTGGCGTCAGGCCATCGTATCGACGATGCCGCCCTCGACCCGCATGGCTGCGCCGGTGGTGGCGCTGGCCTGCTCGGAGGCGAGATAGACGCTGAGGTTGGCCACCTCGTCGACCTCGGCCACGCGCTGGATGATCGACGACGGCCGGTTGTCCTTGACGAAGTTGGCCTCCGCCTCGGCTTCGCTCACCCCCTGCTGCCGGGCGATCCCGGCGATCATGTTGCCGACCCCTTCTGACTTGGTCGGCCCCGGCAGCACCGCGTTGACCGTCACCTGTGTGCCGGCGAGCACCTTGGCGAGACCGCGGGAGATCGACTGCACCGCGCTCTTGGTCATGCCGTAGTGCACCATCTCGGCGGGGATGTTGAGGGCCGATTCGCTGGAGAGGAACTGTATCCGGCCCCAGTCGCGCTGCTTCATGCCCTGGGCGTAGTGGCGTGACAGCCGCACCGCGCTCATCACGTTGACGTCGAAGAACTGCTGCCACTCCTCGTCGGGAATCTCGAAGAAGTCCTTCGGCCCGAAGATCCCCACGTTGTTGATCAGGATGTCGCAGTCGGGCTTGGCCTGAATCAGTGCGCTGCAGCCCTCGGCCGTGCCGAGATCCGCAGCGACGCCGTCGGCGGTCGCCCCGGGCACCGCTTCCTTGAGCGTGGCGATCGCGTCGTCGACACGCGCCTGGGTACGTCCGGTGAGGGTGACGGCGGCGCCGGCGCCGGCGAGCCCCCGGGCGATGGCGAGGCCGATGCCGGCGGTGGAGCCGGTGACAATGGCGGTCTTGCCGGTAAGGTCGATCTTCATGCGGGTACTCCCTGATCGGATAGCGGTTCGCGCCGCCGGGAACGGATGACGCCGAGACTCAGCCGGCGCGAGCCATCCGTCGGCGGCGGTGAATGTCGGTGGTCGCCCATGACATCGGGGCGGCAGGGCGTGACGACAACCCGTTTTCACGAATAAGGTAGACGATCGCCAGGTGGCCGGGCGTGGGCGCTTTTCGCAACTCCCCGTCCCATCGCTGAAAGTCGATGCGTCGCCCGGTCCCTATACTCGTTTGAACACCTCGGTTCGATAGACCCATCTCCAGGGAGAGAGACATGCCCGCCAGCTCCACACGTGACGATTTCGACAAGTACATGGCCCCGAACTATGCCCCGCAGCGCGCGATTCCGGTCCGCGGTGAAGGCAGCCGTCTGTGGGATCAGGAAGGGCGCGAGTACATCGATTTCGCCGGCGGCATCGCAGTCAATGCGCTCGGTCACTGTCATCCCGTCCTGGTCGAGGCGCTCACCGGGCAGGCCAACAAGCTCTGGCATCTCTCCAACGTCTACACCAACGAGCCGGCGCTGGCGCTGAGTCGCGAGCTGGTCGAGCGTACCTTCGCCGACAAGGTCTACTTCTGCTCCTCCGGCGGCGAGGCCAACGAGGCGGCGTTCAAGCTGGCCCGTCGCTGGGGGTTCGACAACTTCGGCGAGAAGAAGCACAAGATCATCTCGTTCAAGCAGTCCTTCCACGGGCGCACGCTCTTCACCGTCAGCGTCGGCGGCCAGCCCAAGTACACCGAGGGCTTCGGTCCGGTACCCGCCGGCATCAGCCACGCCACCTTCAACGATCTGGATAGCGTGCGTGAGCTGATCGACGACGACACCTGCGCGGTGGTCGTCGAGCCGATCCAGGGCGAAGGCGGCGTGACCCCGGCCACGCCCGAATTCCTGCAGGGGCTGCGCGAGCTCTGCGACCAGCACCAGGCGCTGTTGGTGATGGACGAGGTGCAGTCCGGCGTGGGGCGTAGCGGCAAGCTCTACGCCTACATGCACTACGGCGTGACGCCGGACATTCTGACCAGTGCCAAGGCGATCGGTGGCGGCTTCCCGCTCGGTGCCATGCTGGCCTCCGACCGGGTTGCCAAGTCGCTGGTCGTCGGTACGCACGGTTCCACCTACGGCGGCAACCCGCTGGCCTGTGCGGTGGGCCTCGCGGCGCTGACCACCATCGACACGCCCGCGGTGCTCGAGGGCGTCGAGCGGCGCCACATGCTCTTCCGCGAGCATCTCGAAGTGATCAACCGCAAGCACGGCGTATTCAAGGAAATTCGCGGCATGGGCCTGCTGATCGGTGCCGAAATGAGCGACGACTTCCAGGGCAAGGCGCGCGAGATCCTGCCGCTGGCCCTCGAAGAGGGGCTGATGGCGCTGGTCGCTGGCCCCAACGTGCTGCGCATGGCGCCGTCCCTGATCATCTCGGAGGCGGACATCGAAGAGGGCATGGCGCGTCTGGAGCTCGCCATCGAGCGGCTCCTCGGCCAGTCATGAGTGATTCGCGAACGTCGACCGCCGCCGCCGCGGCGGCGGACGATACCGGTCAGCTGCTGGTGCGCCCCGCGCGGTCTGACGACCTGGCGGCGATCGAGCGTCTCGCCAGCAGCGCCACGCCGCGGCTGACCAATCTGCCGCTGCATCGCGACCGGCTCGAGGAGCGTATCGCCCGCTCGACGCACTCACTGGCCCACAACGTCGACTTCCCCGGCGACGAGACCTACACCTTTGTGCTCGAGGATCGCGGCGAGCTGGTGGGCACCGCCAGCATCCGGGCCCAGGCCGGGGCGCAGGACGTCTACTACACCTATCGTCAGGAGACGCTGATTCACGCCTCGCAGCAGCTGGATCTGCGCCACGAGGTGCAGACGCTCTCGCTCTCCCACGAGATGTCGGAAGTGTCGCTGCTCTGTGCGCTGTCGCTGGATGCCCGCTACCGCGGCACCAGCGCGGCATCTCTGCTGCGTCGGGCACGGTTGATGTTCATTGCACAGTATCCGGAGCGCTTCGCCGACGTGCTCGGGGTCGCCTTTCCGGGCTATCTCGACGATGACGGCGCGTCGCCGTTCTGGAACAGCGTCGGTCGCCATTTCTTCCAGCAGGACTACCACGAGATTAATCATCTGGCGGGGGTGCGCTCGAAGAGCTTCATCGCCGAGGTGATGCCGCAGTTTCCGCTCTATCTGCCGCTGCTGACGCCGCAGGCTCGGGCCGCGATCGGTCGTGAACACGCGGTCCACGAGTCGGCATTGACCGAGATGCTCGCCGAGGGGTTCGTACGCTCGCGTCACGTCGATATCTTCGACGCAGGCCCCGTACTGCGTGGCGAGCGCGCCCGGCTGCGCACGCTCACCGGCTGCGGCTGGCATCCGGTGCGCATCCGCCCGGCAGCCTCGTTGCCGGACGGCGAGCCGGCCATGGTCGCCAACCAGCAGCTGGCGGATTTCCGCTGCACCGTCGCTCGCTACGCGCTGACGCCCACCGGACAGCTATTGCTCTCCGAGGCCCAGGCCGAACTGCTGGGTGTCGAGGAAGGGCGCGCGGTACTCGCCGCACCACTGCCGCTGCCAGACGTCGAGGACGCGCTGGACGAGGGGGAATTCTGATGCGCCTGAGACCCATCGCATACGACGACATCGCAGAGCTCAGGGCGTTGGCCCAGGAAACCGGCGTCGGTTTTACCTCGCTGCCGGACAGTCAGGAGTTTCTGAGCGCCAAGATCGACAAGGCGGTCGCGGCCTTCGAGGCCCGCGTACCGCCGGAGGAGCGTCTCTACTTCTTCGTGCTCGAGGACGAGACCAGCGGCGAACTCGCCGGCTGCTGCGCCATCGAGGCTGAAGTCGGTCGCGAGACGCCGTTCTACCACTACCGGGTGGGCAAGCTTGCCCACTCGTCGGTGCAGCTCGATCTGCACCGCACCATCGACACGCTCTTTCTCAGTTCGGATCACACCGGAGATGCCGAGGTGGCGTCGCTGTTTCTGCGTCCGGCCTATCGGCGCGATCGTAACGGCACGCTGCTCTCCAAGGCACGCTGGCTGTTCATGGCGGAGTTCCGCGAGTGCTTTCCCGACAAGGTGCTCGCCGAGATGCGCGGGGCGTTCAGCGCCGATGGCGTCAATCCGTTCTGGGAGAGTCTCGGCAGCCACTTCTTTCCGATGGAGTTCAAGCGGGCGGATCAGCTCACCGGCCTTGGGCAGAAGAGCTTCATCGGCGAGCTGATGCCGAAGTATCCGATCTACACGCCGTTCCTGCCGCAGGCGGCCCGCGACTGCATCGGTCAGGTGCACGAACACACCCGCCCGGCGCTGGAGATGCTCAAGAAAGAGGGGCTGCGCTGGGAGGGTTACATCGACATCTTCGACGGCGGCCCCACGGTCGAGGCGTATATCGACGATGTGCGGGCGATCCGCCACTCCCACTGCGTGAGCGTCGAGATCGGCGATGCCGGGCTCGAACAGAGCGAGCGGCCGGGCTGGCTGGCGGCGAGCACCGGCATGGCGGATTTTCGCTGCAGCTGGATCGGTCGCGGGCCGAGCGACGACGGTGTCGTGACGCTCACGCCGCGGGAGGCCGCGCGCCTCGGCGTGGGCAGTGGCGGCCGGCTGCGCCTGCTCGAAACGTAAAGAACGTCTACACAGCGACCCCAGCCCCGCGAGGCGACCCGCGCCGCGCCGTGGCGTGATCCGGCGACGCCGCCGGGCGAATCGACGAGGAAAGGGGCTGGGCCGAACGCGCCGGGTGCCTTGCCCGCGTTCCAGAACAACCAGGAGTGAGATATGCACGCCAAACAGCAGCTGCTGATCGACGGTCACTGGCAGCAGGGTCAGGCCGACGTCTTCGACAAGCGAGATCCCGTCTCGGGTGAGGCGCTGTGGCAGGCGAGTGCGGCCTCACCCGAGCAGGTGAATGCGGCGGTCGCGGCAGCACGCCGCGCCTTCCCCGGCTGGGCGCAACGGGCATTCGACGAGCGACAGGGTGTCGTCGAGCGCTTTCGCGACCAGCTCGAGGCGCAACGCGAGCCGCTGGCGGTCAGCATCGCCCAGGAGACCGGCAAGCCGATCTGGGAGGCACGAACCGAAATCGGCGCGATGATCGGCAAGGTCGCCATCTCGCTCACCGCCTACCACGAGCGGACGGGCGAGCGTGCCCGCGACGCCAACGGAACGCGGGCGGTGCTACGCCACCGTCCCCATGGGGTGATGGCCGTTTTCGGCCCCTACAACTTTCCCGGACACCTGCCCAACGGGCATATCGTACCGGCGCTGCTCGCGGGTAATTGCGTGGTGTTCAAGCCCAGCGAGCAGACGCCGATGACTGCCGACCTGGTGCTGCAGTGCTGGGAGCGAGCGGGACTGCCGGCCGGCGTGATCAATCTGGTTCAGGGCGCCGCCGAGGTGGGGCAGGCACTGGCGGGCAATGCCGATATCGATGGCCTGCTCTTCACCGGCAGCGCCAAGATCGGCGGGCTGCTGCACCGTCAGTTTGCCGGCCAGCTGGACAAGATTCTGGCGCTGGAGCTTGGCGGCAACAACCCGCTGGTGATCAAGGACGTGCGCGATCTCGACGCGGCCGTACTCACCGTGCTGCAGTCCGCGTTTCTCTCCGGCGGGCAGCGCTGCACCTGCGCCCGACGGCTCATCGTGCCGAAGGGGGAAAGCGGCGATCGGTTGATCGACCGGCTCGTCGAGGTCATGCGCGAGCTGCACGTGGCCGCGCCGTTCAGCGAACCTGCGCCGTTCTATTCGGGACTTGTCAGCCCGGAAGCCGCCGAGGGGCTGCTTGCCGCGCAGGCGGAGCTCGAGTCCCGCGGCGGCGAGGTGCTGGTGCGCATGGCATCGCTGGAGTCGGGCACCAGCCTGCTCTCGCCGGGGCTGGTCGACGTCACCGGCTGCGACGTGCCGGACGAGGAGCACTTCGGGCCACTGCTCAAGGTGAGCCGCTACGCCGACTGGGACGATGCGATCGAGCTTGCCAATGACACCCGCTACGGTCTCTCCGCCGGCCTCATCGGCGGCGATCAAGCCGACTGGGACGACTTTCTGCTGCGCATTCGCGCCGGCATCGTCAACTGGAACCGGCAGACCACCGGTGCTTCCAGTGATGCCCCCTTCGGCGGTATCGGCGACAGCGGCAATCACCGCCCGAGCGCCTACTACGCCGCCGACTACTGCGCCTACCCGGTGGCCTCGATGGAGTCCGACACCCTGGCGATGCCGAGCGAGCTGCCACCCGGGGTCACGTTATGAGCGGCGAGGCGATGAACGACGCGGGGAGTGACGTCCAGGAGATCAACTTCGACGGTCTGGTCGGTCCGACGCACAACTATGCCGGGCTCTCCCACGGCAACGTCGCCTCGATGCGCCACGGGGGGCTCGATGCCAATCCGCGGGAGGCGGCCCTGCAGGGACTGGCGAAGATGAAGTCCCTGATGGATGCCGGCTACGCTCAGGGCGTGCTGTTGCCGCAGCAGCGCCCCGATCTCGGTGCCCTGCGTGCGCTCGGCTTTGGCGGCAGCGATGCCCAGATCCTCGCCCGTGCCGCCGAGCAGGCCCCGCAACTCCTGCGCGCGGTCTGCTCGGCCTCGAGCATGTGGACGGCCAATGCCGCCACGGTGACGCCGGGCGTGGACGCGCCCGACGGCCGCGTCCATTTCACCCCCGCCAATCTGCAGTCGAGCTTTCATCGCTATCTGGAGCCGCAGACCACCGCGCGAGTGCTGGCCGCGATCTTCAACGACGCCGGTCACTTCGCGCACCACCCGGCGCTGCCGGCGACGCCGGCGTTTTCCGACGAGGGCGCGGCCAATCACACCCGACTGGCAGGCGACCACGGCGAGGCGGGGGTGCACCTTTACGTCTACGGGCGTCAGGCGTTTGGCGGCGAGCGCGGCCCGGTGCGCTATCCGGCCCGCCAGACGCGAGAGGCAAGCGAAGCCATCGCCCGCCAGCATGGCCTGAGCGAGGCCCAGTGCGTCTTCGCCCAGCAGCACCCCGACGCCATCGACGCCGGCGTGTTCCACAACGATGTCATCGCTGTGGGCAACGGCCCCGTGCTGCTCTATCACGACATGGCGTTCCGGGACGAGGAGGGCACGCTGGACGCGCTGCGTGAGCGGATGTCGACACCCCTGATTCCGGTGCGGGTGCCGAGCGAGGCCGTCGCACTCGACGACGCGGTATCGACCTATCTGTTCAATTCGCAGTTGCTCTCCAATCCCGACGGCAGCATGACGCTGGTGGTACCCGGGGAGTGTCAGGAGAACGAGTCGGTCTGGCGCACGATTCAGGATCTGCTGCTGGCGGGCTACAACCCGATCAGCGAGGTGGTAGTGAAAGACGTCAAGCAGAGCATGCGCAACGGCGGCGGCCCCGCCTGTCTGCGTCTGCGCGTGGCGCTCTCCGCCGCCGAGCGCGGCGCGATGAGCGGACGTGCGCTGCTGACCGAAAAGCTTTACGCCGAACTCACCGCCTGGGTCGAGCGGCACTACCGCGACCGGCTCGGCCCGGGGGATCTCGCCGACCCGGCACTCGCCCGCGAGACGCTGACCGCACTCGACGAGCTCACCGGGCTGCTGCGGGTCGGCAGCGTCTATCCGTTCCAGCTCGACGTGTGAGCTGACGCGTGCTTCAGGCGTTTTTCAGCTCGACCATTCGCGGCCGGCCAAGCAGCACGCCGGCCACGCTCTGGCCCGCCAGCAGAACCAGCAGGAAGAGCAGCGAGACGTGCCAGCTGCCGGTCCAGCCGTGCAGCGCACCGAAAAGCAGCGGCCCCCCGGCGGCGAGCAGATAGCCCAGGCTCTGGGACATCCCCGAGAGCATTGCCGCGTGGTGCGGCGCACGGGTCCGCAGCACGATCATCGTCAGCGCGAAGCTGAAGCAGCCACCCTGTCCGGCGCCGAGCAGGACCGCCCACGCCAGTGGCGCTGCCGTTGGCGCCAGCAGCAGGCCGAGCAGCGAGGTGCCGATCAGCGCGCAGAGCGCGACCACCAACAGGCTGTGATGGCTGAGCCGCGCCGCGAGTCGGGCGATCAGATAGCTGGCCGGAATGCTGGTCAGGTTGATGGTCGAGACCATCAGTCCCGCGGTTGCTGCGGGGACGCCCGCGTCGCTCGCCAGCGCCGGCAGCCAGGTCTGCAGAGTGTAGAAACCGAGCGATTGGGCGCCCATGAAGAGCGTCAGCGTCCAGGCGACCGGATTGCGGAAGAGCCGTGACATTGGCGGCCGGGCCGCCTGGGTGCCCGCCACGCTGGCCCGCCGGGCCATGCCCCACCACAGCAGAGCGCAGGCGAGCCCTACGCCAGCCCACAGCCAGATCGGCGTCGACCAGCTGTCGCTCATCTGCATCAGCGGTACTGCCGTTCCGGCGCTCACGGTCGCGCCGATGCCCATCATTACCGTATAGAGCCCCATGGTCTGGCCCAGCCGATCACCGCGATCGCGCTTGACCAGCGCCGGCATGAACACGTTGCCGAAGGCGATCCCCAGTCCTGCCAGCAGGGTGCCCAGCAGCATCGGTGACAGCAGCTCGACCCCCCGCAGCGCCCCGCCCGCGGCGACCAGCGTGAGCGCACAGGCGATCGCCCGATCGAGCCCGACCCGGTCGGCGAAACCGGGTGCCAGCGGCGAGAGCAGCCCGAAGCAGAGAATCATCCCGGTCGTCAGCAGGCTCGCCGTGCTGGCATCGATGGCCAGCGTCGACATGATCGGTTCCAGCACTGGCCCGATCACGACGATGGGGGCGCGAAGATTGATCGCCGCGAGGCCGAAGGCGAGCAGCCAGAGCCAGGTGGGCGGAGCAGAATAATGAGGTTTGAGCGGCGGTTGCGACACGTTGAACGACTTTGCGGAATGGCGTTGTATCTTAGCATTTTCGCGATTCACACCGCCGCGTCGGGACGATCGACACCCTCCCGACGCACGGACCAGCGCGAGAGTCGGATAGGCAGGCCCGAGCGGAGGCAACTAAGATGGCCGCAGGAACGAGTCGCCGTCCGTTGCCGCGGCCATCGTCCGTTCGTTCGACTGCATTCTGGGGCAAGCCGCCCGGCGAAGAGGAGTCTTTAGTGTCTCTATCCGATGAAGCCCCATCAGCTGAACTCATCCGGCGCCTTGAGCGACGTCTTCAACGCTCGGAGGCCGCGCGCGAAGAGGCGGAGCAGATCATCGAGTCGCGCAGTCGCGAACTCCTGCACGCCAATGAGCAGTTGATGGAGCGCGAGGCCGAGCTGCGTCAGCGGCTCGATATCGAGAGCCAGCATCTACTTCGGGCCCAACGCACTGCCGGTCTCGCAACGTTTCATCGCCACCGCGCCGATCGATTACTGACGTCACCTGAATTCAACACACTGCTGGGCCTCGAGCCTGCCGTCAGAGCCGACGAGCAAGCCTTGCGCGGCGTCGTCCATCCGCTGGATCAGGATCGGTTGATGCGGCTCGAGGCATCGTTTTCACCGTCGAATCACGATGAGCGCGAGCAGACCCACGAGCTACGCATTGTCCGTCGGGGGGCCGTGCGCTGGACCCGCTGGGTGGTGCATCGAGAGGCCGACGAGCAAGGCGATTTTGCCGTGCTCTTCGGCACCGTTCAGGACATTACCGAAAAGCGCCAGTCCGAGCGTACGATTCAGGCACTGGCGCGGGTCGCCGAGCGGCGCGTTCACCAGCTCACGCGACTGGGCGCGACGCTGCGCCAGAGCCAGCGCGCGCTGGAGGAGGCGCTGGACTTCAAGGGGGACTTTCTGGCGACGGTCAGCCATAACATCCGGACTCCCCTCAACGGTATTCTCGGCATGCTGGAGTTACTGGCCTCGGGGGTTCCCGAGGGCGAGTCGCATAGCCGGCTGACCGTGGCTCGGGAAGCGGCCAAGCAACTCGATCTCTACATCGGTGACATCGCCGAGATGGCCTATGCCGAGGACAAGGCGCTGGAGTCTTCGCCGCAACCCGTGCAAATTCGCCAGCTGTTCGATCACCTGATGCAGTTCTGGCAGTACGCCCACGCCCAGCCCGACCCTCTCTTGCGCCTTGCGGTCGATCAGTCGGTTCCGCAGGCAGTGGTCATCGACCCGCATCGATGTCGACAGATCATGGATGTGCTGATCGGTCGGCTGATCCGGGATGGTGGGCCAGTGCATCTGCACGCGACCTTCAATGACGGCCACCTGACGATACGTCTCTCTACGCTGAATGGCAGGCCAGGGTTGCTCGACGATGGAACGACACGATATCCGTTGATGCAGCGTATTCCCGCCGCGATCGGCGGGACGCTCACGCGCATCGATGACGCCGGTGCCATCGGTGTCGTGCTGACGCTGCCCGTCGGCCCGGCGCCCGAGCAGGATGAAGGATCGACCCGCGCGTCGATGGCGCCGCTGCGGGTCGAGGCGCGTCGTCCTCGTCTGCTGGTGGTGGATGATATCGATACCAATCGCCTCGTTCTGACTCAGTTTCTCGACCTCATGGGTTGCGACTGGGTGACGGCCGATGACGGGGATGTCGCCGTGGAACAGGCACTGGCGGGCGGCTTTGATGCCATTCTGATGGATATCCGGATGCCGCGCCTGTCAGGTGTCGAGGCAACTTGCCGCATTCGAGCGGCGTCGGATGCCACCGTGCGATCCGTGCCGATCATCGCGGTGACCGCGCACGCCAATCGTGCCGAGCGGGAAGGGCTTGAAAGCCAGGGATTCACCGCCGCGCTCTCCAAGCCGGTCGACGCTCGCGTGCTGCGCACGTCGCTGCAGGCGATCTTCGCGGCCTCCCCGCCTGGCGCGGGAGTACAGCACGTCTCTCCCTCGCTGGCTGATGACAGACCATCGCCCGCGGCGGAAGGTGCAGAAGGGGCCGCCAGCCAGTCGCGCGACATGCCGATCGACAAGGACTACTTCCAGGCGCTGTTCAAGCCGCTGGCATCGGCGCGTCGCGACCTGCTGCTGAAGGCGGCGGTCGACGACCTCGAGCGATTGATCACGGATATCGAGAGAGGCTACGTGGAGGAGAATCTCGATCTCACCGCTCGGGCCGCGCATAGCCTCAAGGGGGTCGCGGGGAACTTTGGCGCCTTTGCGCTGATGGAGGCAGTGCAGGTCTATCGAGACTTGCCGAAGGAAGAGGCCGGCTGCCGGCTACCCGAGTTGCAGGCGCAGGTCGCGGGGGTGATCGAGCACGCCCGCGACCTCTTTGCCACGCTGGATCGTGATTGAGGCTACCTGCCGTCTCTTGCCACTACCCGGCACTCAGTAGGCTCCCCGTCGCGCGAGGACGGCGGGTACGGTACGGAACATCAGACCGATGTCATGGATCACGCTGTGGCGCTTGAGATACGCGATATCCATGACGACCTGCTGTTCGAACGGAATATCGGCCCGGCCTGATACCTGCCAGGTGCAGGTGATGCCGGGTTTCCCGCCCAGGCGAAGCCAGCTTGCGTCCTGATAGGTAATCACCTCTTCGGGCAGCGCCGGACGAGGGCCGACGATCGACATGTCACCGCGCAGCACATTGAACAACTGCGGCAGCTCGTCCAGCGAGGTCTTGCGCAGCAGCGCGCCAACGCGCGTGATCCGCGGGTCACGTTTCATCTTGAAGCAGGCGCCCTGACGCTCGCTTTGCGAAAGCAGTTCGGCGCGACGGGCCTCGGCGTCCTGGACCATGGAGCGGAACTTGAGCATCTTGAAAGGTTTGCCATAAGCGCCGATGCGCCGCTGGGTGAACAGCGCCGGTCCGCCGTCTTCGTTGCGGATTGCCAGCGCAATCAGGCCGATCAGAGGGGCGAGGGCGAGGATCGCCGTGGCGGAGACGGTGATGTCCACGGCCCGCTTGATGACGCTCTGAATCCTGCGGCCCGGGATGCGCGACTGCACGCCATGGCATAGCGCATGGAACAGGAAGGTGGCATTGCCGATCAAGTATCGGCTGGCCAGACGCCGGGGTTCCTGCATCAGTCGCCATGCCCATTCGCAACCCACACGGCGAACCACTTCAGGGGCGCGAGTGACGTTGCCGGCATAGTAGTCGAACAGGCCTCCGACCCCGATGATGACCGGTACGCGAAGCCGATGACGGTTCTCGGCGATCCACTTCTCCTGCAGCGGGACGCCCAGGCCGACGAACAGAATGGCGGGACGGGCGCGATTGATTCGCGAAATCAGAAGTTCGGTTTCGGCGGGGGCAAAGAATCCATGCTGAGTGCCCGCGATCTCGAGGTCGGGGTAGCGTTGCTGCATCGCGCCCGCTGCCTGCTGGGCCGTGCCGGGTTTGCCGCCCAACAGATAGAGTGAGAGGCCCTTCTTAGCGGCTCTTTCGCACAGCGGTGGGAAGAGATCGGTGCCGTTGAGGTTATCGCCCATGGTCTTGCCGGCCAGCTTGGCAGCGATACGCATGCCGGAACCGTCCGGGAGCAAAAGGTCGGACTCGGCGAGGTGCTCACGGTAGGTCGCGTCGTGGCGGGCCACGTTGATGCAGTGGGCGTTGATGAAGTTGATAGTCGTCGACTGCGTATGGGTCGCGTGGTCGATAATCAAGGAGACCGCAGCATCGCGAGACGCATTGAGCAGCGACAGGCCGAATAACGGCGTCGCGGCACTGGGCGTCGTAGGGGCCGAGCGGCTGTCGCGAGTCTGAAAAGTGCGTGAGGAGTGGGTCGAGAAAGCTGGCATGTTGTCTCTCCGCTGGACGTAAAAGAGCGTTTCGACAGACCAACATCCATAAATCGTGCCAACTTTTATTTTTCATTATTTATCAGAGCATTATGCTATTTATTGCGATTGTCAGCTCGCCCCTATTTGCGTATTGCAATGCGTCGCACAATGGGTTTTGCAATCTGCGGATAAATCCGCGAGATAGTGTGCGAAATGGAAAGATAAAAACGATAGAGCCTTGTTTTACATAAAACTTAGCGAGTGTTGGCCTGGATATTGAAAGCAGTGGAGAAATGCTCTTTATCCGGAGACTTTCATGTTGCGCATTCCTCTGCTGTCCCGCTATGAATCCAGCCCCCTCTACCGGGGATTGATGGCCTTCGGCAGTGCCGAGATGATCAATCGAGTCGCGCGTATCTTGGCGGTCGTGGTGATCGCCAGACAGGTCTCGCCCGCCATGATGGGGGCAGCCGCGCTGGCGCTCAGTCTCTTCGAGGTGGTTCGGGTGTTGACCAACGCCGGCATTGGTCAGCGGGTGATCGCGGTCGGGGCCACGCAGCTCGACGCCACCTGCAACACGGCAGGTCGCCTCTTCTGGCTCTGGTGTCTACTGGTCTGCGGGGTGCAGCTGCTGCTGGCCGGCGCCCTGTGGCTCACCGGCCTGAGCGACATTGCCGTGATGTTGTCGGTGCTCGCCGGGGTCTACTTGTTCATGCCCGCCGGGCTGGTATCGGTCAACCTGCTGATGCGTGAAGAGCGTTTCGGGGCCATCGCGCGCATCGCGACCATCCAGAATGTCAGTGATCATCTGCTGACCCTCATACTGGTCCTCATCTGGCCGAGTGCCTGGGCCATCGTGCTGCCCAAGCTCTGCACGGCGCCGCTATGGCTGATCCTGGCGCGCCGCGCCAGGCCCTGGGCGCCGTGTAGCCGGTCCGGTTATGCGCCATGGCGTGGCTTTGTCGGGTTCGGCACCGGCGTGCTGATCTCGGAACTGGTCAATGTGGGACGTGTCCAGCTCGATAAACTCATCGTCGGTGCGCTATTCGGTGTCAATGCGCTGGGCATCTACTATTTTGCTTTCAATGCCGGGCTCGGCATCACGACGTCCTTCGTCATGGCGCTGGGGCAGGTGCTGTTTCCCTATCTCTGCAGCGCCAAGGATGCCTCGCAGCGTCGCCAGCGTTGCCGCAAGGGAATGCGCGTGGCGCTGCTCGTGTTTCTGCCCATACTGCTGGCGCAGGTCACCCTTGCCCCCTGGTATGTTCCGTGGGTCTTTGGTGCGCAATGGACGGAGGCTGCGCCACTCGTATCGGTACTGGGACTGGGCGCCATTCCCATGATCTTCGCCGCCGTCGCTAGTGCCTGGCTGCGCGCCAACGACCATGCGGGTATCGAAGCCGGCATCAGCAGTGCATCGACCGCCGCCGCGCTGACGGGGCTGGTGACCTTCGCCAGCTGGGGGCTGATGGCTTCGGCGGTGGCCTATGTTGCCGGGCTGGCCATGGTCGTGATCCCCATGGCGCTGTGGCTCCTGTCGCGGCGCGACGTGGCTGCCGAGGCCGCGACACCAGAAAGGTCCTGTGTATGAATCGACCGATATTCAGCGTCATCGTCCCGGTTTACAACGCCAGCGATTCCATCGAAGAGACGGTCGCCAGCGTGCTGATGCAGACGGAGCGGGATTTCGAACTCTGGCTCGTTGATGATGGATCGACCGATGAGACGCCGGCGCATCTGCAGCGCCTGAGGGAGCGCGATCCGCGAATTCAGATACTGTCGCTGCCCAACGGGGGCGTGGCGGCCGCCCGCAATGCCGGTGCCGCCAAGGCGCAGGGGGAGCTTCTCGCCTTTCTCGATGCAGACGACCTCTGGTTGCCGACCAAGCTGGAACGGCACCGTCAGCATCACCGGGATGATCCGGAATGTGCGGCCAGCTTCGCGAGGATCGCCTTCCTGCCCGAGGGGGTGTCGAATTTTAACGAGGCGTCGACCCAGTCAAGCGTGCCCTCAGGGCCGCTGGCGTTGAGTCAGATTCTAGGGGAGAACCCGGTCTGCACCAGCTCAAACCTGGTGGTCAGTCGGCAGTGTTGGCAGGCAATTGGCGGATTTCGTGACGGCATGCAGTACGCGGAGGATCAGGAGTGGCTGGCTCGGGTGGTCGACAGCGGCCGAGAGGTCCGTGGGCTGGACACCCTGCTGGTGGGCTACCGCATGTCGACCGGTGGCCTGTCGGCCAACCTGCAGGCGATGTATGCCGGCTGGCATAGCCTGGCGGGGGATTACGCCAGCCACGCTGGCGTCGCCTCGGCACGTGCAACCTACTGTCGTTATCTGGCCCGGCGCGCGCTGAGATCGGGAGGGGCACCAACGCTCTCTTTGCACTTTGCGCTCGCCGGTCTCTTTAGCTCGCCCAGCGCCTTTCTGAAAGACCGGCGCCGAGGCGTGATGACGCTGCTTGGCGCACTGGTCAGCCCGTTACTCCCCCGGCGTCTGCGGATGCGCCTGTTCGCGTGAGCGGTGCTTTCGGCGCCACGGGATGACGTCGCCGTTGACGGCGGTCTCACGGCCGTCCCTCTGACACAGTGACCTGACAAGCGGTGTCGTTGCCGCGGGCGCGGCGGAATGGCTCGGGCGAGGCTGTCGATCATTGCCTGCTGCCTGCTGCCTGCTGATGGCATGACTCGGGCGCGTCCACGCTGCCGCCGACGTTCGCACTCCCGATCTGCAAATTGCGACACCGGCTTTGCATTTTGCATATGCTCCCGGTTGAAACGCGTTTTCCAACACTGAATTAAAATCCAAGTCATTAAAATAAAACAATAAAATAAATCTGGCACGGTTCTTGTAAAGGAGGAGGCATGTCACGCCTTACGCCAACCTTGAGGAATCGACCATGAACACGCCCACCTTCTCCGTCGTCATGCCTGTCTACAATGTGGAAGCCTTCGTCGGCGAAGCCATCCAGTCCGTTCTCGCACAGACGTTTACCGACTTCGAACTGATCATCGTCGACGACGGCTCCCACGACAGAAGCATGGACATCTGCCGCACGTTCACCGATGAACGCATCCGGGTCGTGACTCAGCGCAATCGCGGGCTGGCGGGCGCTCGCAACAGTGGTATCGCGGTCGCACGGGGAGACTATGTCGCGCTGCTCGATTCCGATGATCGCTGGGATACCGCGAAACTTTCGCTTCACTATATTCACCTGAGAGCGGATGAGAGCGTGGACGTCAGCTATTCGGGGTCGCGCTTGATCGATGCCGCTGGCCGGCCGCTGGGCATCACCCAGCAGCCTCGTCTCACCGGCGTGGCAGCGCGTCATATCCTCACGCGCAACCCGATCGGCAATGGCTCGGCGCCGGTCATTCGCCGCCGGGCGCTGGACGCCGCCCTGTTCGTGCATCCGCAGGAGCCCGGTCGGCTGTGCTGGTTCGACGAGAGTTTCCGGCAGTCCGAGGACATCGAGCTTTGGCTGCGCCTGATTGGCAAACACGGCTGCCATTTCGAAGGGATCGATGGATTGTTGACCGACTATCGCATCGTCACGGGCGGGCTCTCGGCCAACGTGATTCGCCAGTACGAAAGCTGGGAGCGGGCCATCACCAAGGCGCAGGAGTACGCGCCGGCGCTACTTGCCCGCTACGGGGCGCGCGCCAGGGCCTACCAGCTGCGCTATCTCGCTCGCCGGGCGGTTCAGCTGGGAGATGGCTCCTTCGCCGTTGCGCTGATGCGTCAGGCGTTGGCTGCCAGTCCCTGGATCGCGCTTCAGGAGCCGGTCAAAACGCTGGAGACCAGTGTCGGGGCCCTGGCTGCCCGCTGGCTGTCGCGTGAAACCTTCAACTCACTGCTCAACCGCCGCTTGGGCTCGGAGGTGGCCGCATGACACGCTTGAAGGTGATCAGTCTCGTCGACGATGTCTCCCCCGGTGGCGTGATGCAGGCGTTGCAGGTACTGGCACACCCGTCGCTGTCGGCCTCGATCGACTCGCGTGTCTTACAGGTCGACCCGGATCGTCAGCAGGCGCCGGTCTGCGATGCCGATATTGTCATCACCCACTTCCCTCCGAGGTGGCGGGCGTTACCCTTTCTGGCGTCGCTGAAGTGGCGGGCTCGTGGCGCCAGGCTCATCCATATCGAGCACAGCTATACCGGTAGCTGGGAGTGTTTGAAGGTATCCCGGCCCGAGCGATTCCGGCTGATGCTCAAACTGGCCTATCGGCTGTTCGACCATGTCGTTGCCGTTTCGGAGGGGCAGGCCCAATGGCTCAGGACGGTCACCGGCTTGCCAGAGGCCGACCTCAGCGTCGTGCGGCCCTGGAGCGGTGTCACCGGGCTAGACACGCTCCCGCTACCTCACTGGCAGGAGCAGCGCCCGCTGGTTCTGGGCGCCTACGGGCGATTCGCCGAACAGAAGGCATTCGATCGGCTGATCACGCACTTTCGGAGGCTCGACCCGCAGCGCTATCGCCTGCGACTGGGTGGAAGTGGCCCGACCGAAGCGGCGCTGCGCGCCTTGGCGGCGGGGGCGTGCAACATCGATTTCGTTGGCCAGGTCACCGATCGCGCCGCTTTTCTGGGCGCTTGCGATCTCATCGTGGTGCCGTCGCGCTGGGAGGCCTTCGGGTTGGTTGCCACCGAGGCGCGACAGGCGGGCAGGCCGATTCTGGTGGCCGACGTCGATGGCCTGCCGGAGCAGGTCGGGCAGGCAGGCAGGGTGGTCGACTTTACCGCTGACACCGAGCTGAAAGCGGTGCTGGAGGCGCTGGACGGCCCTACGCTCCAGACCCTGGCGCTGGCCGCCCGGCAATCGACGGCAGACCTGGCCGAGCGTCGCCTCGCGTCCTGGCGTGAGTTACTCCGCCTGGCCTGACACCGAGACGGCCGAACGATCGCCGGGTGCCGACACGGCAAGCCCCGGCAGCGCCGACCGGCGCAGTACCGCCCGGCGTGCGGCGATGCCGATGAGCATCAGCGCGGGCCAGTAGAGGTAGCTCAATATCTCCAGGTTTTCTCCGAAGCTGTAGAGCGTCAACAGCAGCAACATGGAGAGGGCGACGCGACCAATCGACTCGTATAGCGACAGTTTTCCAACCACCCAGAAACTGGCCGCGAGTGGAATCGCCAGCGCCAGCGCGCCTACCAGTCCCTTGACGAAAAGCAGTCCATACCAGCTGTGATGGCTACCGATCGGCATGTACTCGACGAGGTGCGGGCCGTTCTCCACGATGCCGTGGCCAAACCATGGGGCTTCATTGCGCCACCGCTCCATGGCAATCCGTCCCAGGGCGGCGCGAACCCGGCTGGAGTCGGCGCGGGCGCTGGTGAAACCTTCGATGAGCTGATCCAGCAGCGTCTGTATTTGGGGGGCCAGAAGCCCGAGTATCAGAATGGCGGGGGCGGCGGCGAACCAGGTCCACGCCTGTCGCAGCCGGCTCACCCCGAAACAGAAGGGCCAGACGATGGCCAGCGCGACCAGCGCCAGCCGTGACTGGCAGAGCAGCGCCAGCAGAAGGCCAGCAAGCACACCGATGATCTTCCAGCCCGGATGCTTCTCCTCAAGAGCGCACAGAATGTGGACCACCGCGATCATGCCGGCGGCGGGAGACCAGGGCGCGAAAAACTGCCAGCGGGGCGTGCCCGCTCCGGGCTCCAGCGTATACAGGATCACGGCAAAGTACTCCGGCCCCGAACCGCCGACGATCTTGAGCGGCGACACGTAGAGCAGACCGGGCAGACCGATAAACGGCGCCACCAGAAAGAGGGGGATCAGCAGCAAGGTCTGCAGACCCAGCCGACATATCGCCCGATAGATGACTTCCGGGCGTATGGAGAGGACAGCGCCGGCCAGGGGAAACAGGGCCAGCAGTGCCCAACCCTTGGCCCAACCGATCGATGACTTGATCGTCTTGGGTAGCCCCAGCTCGTTGAGGAAATGACCGACGATCAGCGCGAACAGCATCACCAGCATGGCCAGTAGCCATATCAGGATGAGTGTGTGCAGCGGCGGCGGCCTGAGGTGAGGCGGTCGCGCCGGCGCGATATACAGCGTCACCGCCGCCATCATTGCCAAAATCCAGGCCAGCGCGGGCCCGGCGATGTAGAGCCCGCCGATCAGCCAGAGTCCCCAGGTACTCTGTATGGCGACTGAGACGACTCTTTCGGCAACAGTAACTGGATGAGGGGCTGGCGTAGCCATAGCAGCAGGAAGCCTGTGATCACGAAGATGGTGGCAACGACGGCGCCGGCAATGGCCAGCACCACGGAGGGCGAGGAGGGCGCTTCCGGCAGCGACGGGGATTCGAAGGTCTGGACCAGCGGGTAGGACGAAAAGGGGTCGGACTTGTTGGTGTCCAGCCGGGCCAGTGCCGAGGAGAATACCGCTTCCGCGACCCGGCGCTCTCGCAGCAGTTCGGAAAGCCTCGCGGCGGTTTGCACGAGCGCCTGGGATGCGTCGCTCTGCTGGCGAATTTGTCGACTGACCTCGGTCAGGGCGCCTTCGGTGCCCGCGATCCTGCCCATGGCGCTGAGCAGGTCGTCAAAGATGCGTCCCCGACCGTCACTGACCGCCAGGTCGGCAAACTGAAGCAGGGCCTCTCGGTCGAGGTCGGTCAGTGCCTGACCGCGGCCTAGCAGGACATTCTGCAGCGTCTGTTTCTGGGCCCCCAATTCGACCAGTTGCAGATGATTGTCACCGAGCGTGGCGCGCGCCTGATTCCAGTCGGTCAGAACCAGCGCGTAGCGGGACAACAGCGACTGAAAGATAGGATCAGCCTTGAGCAGCAGAGCACTGTGGGCATCTGCCACGGAGACCTGCAGGGTGTCGCTTAGCCCCTCGGCATCCGCCTGTAGCCGCTCGAGCTCCAGTTGGAGGTCACGCCGGTCCTGCCTCAGGCCGTCGATCACGTTCAGTCGCTGATGAAACTGATCCATGGTCGCCAGTCCGGACGCTCCCTGAAATTCGAGGATCTGCTGCTGGGCCTGCTGCAGCTTCTCCTCCAGCAGTTCGATCTGCGCGAGATCGGCGGCCTCTCGCTTGGCCGCTTCGTCCTGGCGTAGTTCTACCAGCACTTCCAGAAAGGCTTGCCTCAAGGCGATCAGGCAGTTCTGCGCGTCCTGCGGTGTGGGCGCCTTCAGCGATACCATGATGAGGTTCGTCTGATCCACCAGGCTGACGCTGGGTTTGGGCAGCATGTCCATTGTCTTGTCGACGTGCAGCGCCCCCTTGCGCAGGGTGATGTCTGCAGTCAGCAGTCGTTTGTAATTTTCCGTCGGGCTGAGCGCCGGCGTCGCAAATGCCGAGCTCGACTGCGAGGTGGCCTGGCCGATCGACTCCAGGTTGAGGGAACCGCCAACCCCTGAGCCGGGTAAAATCAGCGTCATCGTGCTTTTGTAATTGACCGGCGCGACAAGAATATAGGCGATGGCCAACCCCCAGATCGCCAGGATGAACGGCAGCATGGCGAACACGTACCGCCGATAGCGACCGGCGGCCGGCAGCCCGTCGCGGATGAACCACCATGCCCTGACCAGCCGACGAGGCGGCGCCGCTGAATGGCGACTCATTGAGACACATCATTGATCAGTATGACGGTGGCCGCCGGCCCCAGTGCATCGCCCGCCATCGATATCGCATCGCGTACGTTCATCCACCGGCTGTCGTAGCAGGCAAGGGCATCTCCGGGCATCAGGTAAGGATTCACTCGATCTCGATCGGCGCTTTCCAGCATGGCCTCGACGTCGCGAGCCATCACGAAGGTTTCACCGTTGAAGGGATTGGTGGAGATCAGGATGGCTTCCCGATGCGCGTTCATGGCCGAGCCGCCGACGCAGTTGGCGGCCACCAGCCCCTGAAGCAGGCGCGTGCCGTAGGGCAGGCTGGTCGTTTCCTTGCCGATCGCCGACGTGGCGTTACTGGCGGCGGGCCGCGACAGGTTCGACATGTAGATACGAATGCCGGGTGGCGTAACGGGACTCGGCCTGATGAGCTCGGGAGCGAAGCAGTGGGTCGTGGGGACGTAGATCCGATCCTGTGCCGCGAGCCTCAAGTCCAGGGCGACCTCGCCGCTCAATAGGCCTGTCAGATCGATTTCCGTCCAGCGCTCGCCCCGAAGCACGCGCACATGAGCGAGATCCGCGTCAGGCCGGACACCGCCGGCGGCCCGCAGGGCGGCCGAGAGGCTACGTTCGGTATTGGCGTCTCCCGTGGCCGGTCCTTCGCGTTGGCCCACCCGGTTCTCCACGGGGCGCTCGCCGACACGAACCGTCCCCTCATTGAAGACCGACCCTTGGACAAAGACGAAAATCCCGGCCCGCTCCACCAGCGAGACTGCCGCGACCCGTGGCAGTGGGCGGACCAGCTGCTCGCGAACCAGAAGTTGGCCCAGTCGGGTCTCGATCTCTTTCACCGACTGCTGGGTGGTATCGATGGCCGGCAGGCCTGGCATGTCGAGCTGCCCATATTCATCGATCACATAAAGGCTCGAAAGGTCGCCGGAGTCCCCCATGACGTCCACCCGTAAACGATCCCCTGGGGCGACGATGGCGGGCGCGGCGCGCAGTGTCTCGGGGGGCACCTGCGTCGCCTGCGGGGGCGGTGGGAGCGATTCTGGCTGACCACATTGACTGTCGTAGGGGACGGCGTGCTCGGGCATCCAGGGTGCAGTATCAAGGTTCTCTGGCTGGGGGGCGGAGCGACAGGCGCTCAGCGTCAGCATGCTCGAGATCGCAATCGCCAGCAGCGTGACACTGGACCGGATGTTGCGCATACCTGCTCCCCTTGAATCTTTGCTTGTGACTAAAAGCCTAGCGGATCATAAGCCACTTTAAATATTCGGTATGTCATACCATTTTGCGGCATTCTTGATCATTCATCTCTTTTTTGCGTTCCGCAATCCCTAAGCAGGCGTTATGCAAAACAGCGTTTGCATAACGCAATTATCGAAGCAATTGTCGAGTCGGAAGCGCGATGGGCGGGTGTGTCAATGTTGGTCCGGTTATTGCTTTGTCTTAATACAAGGGCGATTTCACGACCCGCGAGCGAGGCAACACTCATGAAAGGCGTCATATTCGTCGAGTTAATGAACTTTATGGATGAGCAGTTTGGCGGTGAGTTTACCGAGCGTGTCGTCGATGAAGTCGCCCTGCCCAACAACGCGGCCTTTACCTCCGTAGGTAATTATCCCAGCGTTCAGGCGGCCGACATGGTAGCGACGGCTGCACGACTCGCCGACGCCGATGCTGCCGATCTTTGCGAGCGCTTCGGTCTGTATCTCTTTCAGCGATTCGAGGTTCGCTTCCCGCATCTTTTGACGCGCTATCAGAGCGCCCGCGAACTGCTGGATCATGTCCAGAGCCACATCCATGAGGAGGTCAAGGTGATCTACCCCGGCGCGACGCCGCCGGAAGTGGTCACCCATGAGGGACCCGAAGGGTATGTGGTTATTTATCGATCGCACCGTGCCTTCGCCCACATCGCCTATGGTCTGGTTCAACAGTGCATTACGTTCTACGGTGACAACAGTACGGTTCACTGGTGTGAGGGAGGCACGGCGCACGCGGCGCGTTTCATCATCAAGCCTCATTCGGAAAGCGACCCATCATGAGCGAAAAGACGCATGTTCTTATTGTCGAAGATACCCTGTCACTGGCGTTGACCTACGCCAGCCAGCTCGAGGCGGCAGGATGCGTGGTCGAGCTGGCGGGGAGCGGTGCCGACGCTCAGCAACAGCTGGCATCTCGTCACGGTGGCCAGGCTTTCGATGTCATCCTGCTCGATCTCGGGTTGCCTGACACCGATGGTCTGGAACTCATGGCATCGACGCCGGAGATGACCGAGCAGACGAGCACCGTGGTGATTACGGCGGATGGCTCGATCAATCGCGCCATCAATGCCATGCGCCTCGGCGCCTATGATTTTCTGGTCAAGCCCGTAGCGCCCGAGCGGCTGGTCACGACCGTGGATCGAGCCGGCGAGCGACGTCGACTCGAGAACGAGCTGGTGCTTGCCAGGCAGGTTCAGCGCCGCGAGTCGTTTCAAGGCTTCATCGGCGCATCCGATGCCATGCAGGTCGTCTATCGAGCGATCGAGAATGTCGCCAATTCCAAGGCGACCGTGTTCGTGACCGGCGAGAGTGGCACCGGCAAGGAAGTGACGGCGGAAGCCATCCATAATGTCAGCCAACGCCGCGAGGGGCGCTTCGTCGCGATCAACTGCGGTGCCATTCCCGAAAACCTTCTCGAGTCTGAGCTGTTCGGTCATGTCAAAGGCGCGTTCACGGGCGCGCTGGAACATCGCACGGGGGCTGCCAAGGAGGCCAGCGGCGGCACGCTCTTTCTGGATGAGATCTGCGAGATGGAGCTGAAGCTGCAGGTCAAACTGCTGCGCTTTCTTCAGACCGGCATGATTCAGCCGGTGGGGAGTAGCCGAGCCGTACCGGTGGACGTGCGCGTGATCTGTGCCACCAATCGTGATCCCCTGGTTGAAATGCAGGCGGGACGCTTTCGTGAAGACCTGTTCTACCGCTTGTCGGTACTCCCTATCGAGTTGCCGCCGCTGCGTGAGCGCGATGATGACGTTGTGCTGCTGGCGCAAGGGTTCGTCGACCGCTTTTCGGCAGAGGAGAACAAGTCTTTCGAGCCGCTGGGCGAAGCCGTGCTCACCCTGTTGCGCCGCCACCGCTGGCCGGGTAACGTCCGCGAGCTGCAGAACGAGGTGCGACGCGCCGTCGTCATGAGCGCCGGGCCGACGCTGTCGCTGGAGACTCTCAATGTCACGACGTCGGCGTCACCGCCAGGTTACCGGACGGCCGAGGCGAATCCGGCTCTGGATAGTGCGCCGAGCCCAAGTGGGGACGATGAGTCGCTGGCGGGACTCTCGTTTCAGGGGCTGACGCTGGAGCAGATCGAAAAGATGGCGATCGAGAACGCGATCGCCAGAAACAATGGCAGCATACCGGGGGCGGCGAGAGATCTGGCAGTGAGCCCCTCGACGCTATACCGCAAGCTGGAAAAATGGTCTGTCGGCGGGGCCACATCGTCACTCTCGTGACAGGTGCAACGATGCGCCGCACGAGAACGTGAGGTGGCCCACGTTACCGCCAGTACTTGAAAGCCCCCGACTGGAGGCAGGAATGTCCGCACGAAACGTACTGGTTGTCGGTGGCGCCGGGTATATCGGCTCTCATATGGTTGATCACCTGGTCCGTGCCGGCTATGCCGTCACGGTGCTCGACAATTTGTCGACGGGACATGCCGATGCCGTGCTGAACGCCGAACTCGTCGTCGGCGATCTGGGAGAACCCGACACGCTCGACCGGCTCTTTACCGCACACACCTTCGATGCCGTCATGCATTTTGCGGCGTTAACGGAGGTGGGGGCGTCCGTCAAGGACCCCGAGGCGTATTACGACAACAACGTGGCCAAGACACTCCGATTGCTGGCGGCGATGCGCCGTCATGGCGTGGAGCGCTTCATCTTCTCCTCGACGGCAGCCGTTTACGGTGACTCCATTCCCGGTCTGATCCGGGAAAGTGATATCGGCAGCCCCATCAACCCCTACGGTTGGACGAAGAGAATCATCGAGCAGGTCCTGCGTGACTACTCGCGCAGCTACGGGCTTCGCTCAGTGGTTTTTCGCTACTTCAATGCCGCGGGTGCCGATCCCGAGGGGCAGCTGGGCGAGCGTCATGATCCCGAGACGCACGTCATCCCACTCTTGCTGCAGGCGGCTTCCGGGCGCCGACAAACCTTCACCATCTTCGGTGACGACTACCCGACGCCGGATGGCTCCTGTGTCAGGGATTTCGTCCATGTCGCAGACCTGTGTCGCGCTCACCGGTTGGGGCTGGAGCGTCTGCTGCGCGGCGAATCGGGTGACGTCTTCAATCTCGGCAGCGGTGTCGGCTATAGCGTCCGAGAGGTCATCGAGTCCACCAAGCGAGTGACGGGGCGCGATTTCGCGGTCAACAGTGCATCACGGCGGCCGGGCGATCCGGCGTATCTCGTGGCCGATGTCGCCAAGGTCGAGCAAGCCCTGGGATGGCAGCCGGCGTATTCGCTGGATGAGATGGTGGCGCATGCCTGGCGCTTTGAAACCGACACGCACGGTTCATCAACTTGAAAAGGGCGAGGGCTGTCGCCGTTGCCTACGCCTGCTGCTGAGCGCGGATTGCCGGGCCGGATGCCGGACCCACGCGTCCCCAGTTTTCTCCTACGCTGAATGACGTCGTTACTGACTCAATAGGTTTAGGGAGAAAACTCATGAATCGCACGATGACCACGCTGGGCGTCACCACGCTTGTCGGCCTGATGAGCAGCGGCGCCGTGTTGGCGGCCGAGCAGCCCGAGACGAACGACATCGCCGAGGTGCCGGCCGGGACCTACGACCTCGACGGCTCGCACTCCAAGATTACCTGGGCCGTGGACCACTACGGTTTCTCCACCTATCAGGGGCAGTTCACCGGCATCACCGGGACGCTGACGCTCGCTGAGGACCCGGCCCAGAGCGAGCTGAACATCGAGATTCCGCTCGACCAGGTGGTCACCGGCGGGGCCCTGGACGACCACCTCGCCAGCGACGACTTCTTCGACGTTGATGAGAACCCGACTGCCACCTTCCGCTCGACCCAGATTGCGCTGGACGACGACAACGAGGCGACCATTGAAGGCGAGCTGACCTTCAACGGCCAGACTCACCCGTTGACGCTGGAGGCTGATTTCAATCAAGCCGCCGTCTACCCCTTCGACAAGAACTACCGTCTCGGTTTCGATGGTGAGGCCGAGATGATGCGCAGCGACTGGGGCCTCGACTATCTGCTGCCGGAAGGCGACAGCGTCATGGGCATCAGCGATGAGGTCGAGCTAGAGATCGAAGCGGAGTTCACGCCGCAGGGTTGATCAACGGCGTCGGGAGTCGATCTCGGCCACCCGCGGCAGACCGACAGCACGGCGGGGCNNGCCCCGCCGTGCTGTTTTTGATGGTGCCTGGCGTGTGTGCAACCCGACCGGGTCGCCACGAGCTTGAGAGATTGTCCGGCGAGCGACTTGATTGTGTAAAGTGATCGTTTTACATTGGTGGTGAAGCCAACACCTCGAGGACGGGACATGCAGGCCAGCAACGACATTCGCGCGCGGCTACTCGACGCCGCGGAAGCGCTCTTCGACCGTCATGGCTTTACTGCCACAGGCATGGATCGGCTGACCAGCGCCGCCGGCATCTCCAGCCGCACGCTCTACAAGCACGTGGGCAGCAAGAACGGTCTGATGGCCGCGGTACTTCAGGCGCGCGATCGTCGCTTTCGGCGCCGGGTCGATGTCGCCAGCGTCGACGCGTTCTTCGCCGCACTGGAGACATGGTTCGCGGAGGAGGGCGCGCGAGGCTGTCTGTTTTTGCGCACCTGGCGCGAGACCGGCGGCGACGTGCCCGAAATCGCCGAGGCGATGTCGCGGCACAAGGCATTCATGCAGGAGACGATCGGCGAACTCGTGGTCTCGGAGATCGGGAGTCGCGACGAGGCGCTCGCCGACGAGATCCTGGTGCTGTTCGAAGGCATGGTGCATGCCTACACCTACCGTGGCGAGGCGATGGCCAGCGCGGCCCGCCGCGCCGTCCATACGCTCGTCTCGGCGGCGAGAGCGAGGGAGCCGAAGACGGAATGAGCCGCCTTTTCTCGCGCTGATCTCGACCGAATAGCGACCGATCGTCCCACCGGCTTGCTGCCGGGGAGTCTTATCGCCCCAATGGAAAACGATCATTTTACACCTCAAGGAGAGACCCCATGAAGCGTCCCGAACGCCGTTTGATCGTCGCCGGCATCCTGTTGATCGGTATTAGCTACGGGCTGGCCCGTTTCGCCTACGGGCTCTTTCTCCCCAGCATGCGCGACGACGTGGGGCTGAGCACTGCCACGGCGGGGTTCATTGGCAGCGGCGCCTACGTCGGGTACTGCCTGGCCATCGTGGCGAGCGCCCTGTGGGTCGAGCGACTGGGGGCGCGGCTCGTCGCCGTCATCGCCGCACTGGTGGCGGCGGGCGGTATGGCCGCCATCGCCGTGAGCACTCACCCGCTGGTGCTGGCCGTCGCCATCCTGTTCGCGGGAATGAGCACCGGGCTCGCTTCGCCGCCCATGGCGCAGGCGGTCTCGGGGGTGATCGACGAGGCCCGCCAGGGGCGCGCCAATACGCTGATCAATGCCGGTACCAGTCTCGGCGTCGCGGTCTCCGGCCCCGTTGCCTTCCTCGCCACGGGCCAGTGGCGGCTCGCCTATGCCGTCTTCGCCGTCGCCGCGCTGATCAATGCGCTGATGCTCTGGTTCAGTGTGCCGCGGCGTCTCGACGCGTCGGACACGCCGTCTGAGGCGGATTCGACGACACCTCGTACCGGCGGACTTCGCCGCCCCGGCATGTTCGCGCTGGTGCTTGCGGCCATTGGCATGGGCACGGCGAGTGCGGCCTACTGGAACTTTGCCAGCGATGTGGTGATGACGCTGGGTGATTTTGGCCAGAATACGGCCAGCGGCGTCTGGGTTCTGATCGGCGTGGCGGGGCTATTCGGCGGCGTCGCCGGCGATCTGGTGGAGCGGCTGGGGGTGAACTGGGTTCATCGGGTGTGGCTTTGCGCCATGGCGCTGTCACTGGTGCTACTGGTACTGATGCCGACCCACCTGATGGCCGTGGGCATCTCCGCGGCGCTATTCGGCGCGGCCTACATCATGCTGACGGGTGTCTATCTGGTCTGGGGCGTCGGCCTGTACGCCGACCGGCCCGCGGTGGGGCTGGGGCTGCCGTTTTTGATGATCGCGGTGGGGCAGGTCGTCGGCTCACCTCTGGCCGGCTATCTGATTGGCAGCCAGGGGAGCGTCTTCTGCTTCACCACGTTTGCGCTGATCGCCCTGGCGACGGCGCTGGTGCGCCATCGAGAGCGGCATCAGGTCAGCCATTACCCGGCGCATCCTGCGGGGAAACACGAGGTCAATGGCAACGCTGACAAGGCCCGGGCCGAGGTGGCACGGCCCGGCAAGTCGAGCGACGGTACTGTCGCGGCGTCTACCGGATCGGTCGCGCCACTGGGGCGCTTTTACCTGCCCGCCATGCCGCCGCTGGGGGCCATCGAATGGATCGCCCGCCGACTCAGCGGATCTCGCCGCGTGGCGAGACGGCGGCGGGATTGAGGGCGGGAGCCAACGGCGGCCATGGCGACCGCCAGTGCGCTCAGCGGGCCAGCATCGCCTCGACCACGCTGGCTTGCTGCAGCAGCTGGCTATCCTGCCCCTGGGGGCGCGACAGCATCAGGCCGATGGGCAGTGCGTCGTCAGAGACGAAAAACGGCAGCGAGATCGAAGCGGCGTCGAGATAGTTGAAGACGCTGGTGTTGCGCAGCGCCAGCCGGTTGGCCCGCTGGAACGCCGCGGCGTCGTTCTCCAGCTCGGCGCGCTTCGGCGGTAGTGTCGCCACTGTGGGCAGCAGCACGGCATCGAAGCCGCTCATCTCCTCGGCGAAACAGCGCTGCCAGCCGGCACGCGGCCAGAGCCGCTGGAGATAGTCCGTGGCGCTGATGTCGCGGCCGCCGGTCAGGCGTTCAGCGATCAGCGGATCGTAGTCGGCCTGCGCGCGTTCGAGCTGTTCGCGGTGTAGCGCCGCCGCTTCCGGCACGACGAGTCCGCCCTGCTGGTTGATGGCGAGCGCGCCATCGACCGCCTCGAACGTCAGCCGCTCGACGTGGCATCCCGCAGCCTCCAAGCGGGCGATGGCCGCCTCGAAGCCCTCCCTGACGGCGTCGTCCAACTCCTGGAGCAGACCGCCGAGAGGCACCGCCAGTCGCAGCGGGCGCGGTGTCGGGTCGAGAGTGGGCATGGGCTCGGTCGCCAGCACCGACCAGAGCTGCGCGCAGCAGTCGACGCTGGGGGCGATGGGGCCGACACAGTCGAGGCTCGGCGACAGCGGGTAGGCCCCCTCGCCGGGAACGCTCGCCTGGCTGGGCTTGAAGCCGGTCAGGCCGCAGAACGCCGCCGGAATGCGCAAGCTACCTCCGGTATCGCTACCCAGCGTGGCCGCGGCCAGGCCGAAGGCGATGGACGCCGCGCCCCCGGAGGTCGAGCCGCCAGTGATGCGCTCGACGTCAAAGGGGTTGGGCGGCGTGCCGCAGTGCGGGTTGAGGCCGAGTCCGGAAAACGCGAACTCGCTCATGGTGGTGCGCCCGGCGAGCAGCGCCCCGGCCTGGCGCAGACGGGCGACGGCGGGGGCATCCCGCGGGGCCAATGGCGCCTTGGCAAGTACTTTCGAACCGGCAGCGGTGGTCTCTCCTCGCACGTCGAAGAGATCCTTGATGCTGATCGGGAGACCGGCCAGCGCGCCGTCGGGTTCGATGCCTTGCAGACCCGCACGCAGGGTGTCGGGATCGTAATCGACGAAGGCCGTCGCGGTGACCTCGGGAAGCGATCGAGCGCGTTCGGTCAGCGCCTCCAGCGCCGCCGCCGGGGTGAATTCGCCCGCGGCGAGCGCCGCCTGCCAATCCTTCAGCCGTCGCCGTGCCGGGGGGCGTTGCCAGAACGCCGTGGCGCCATCGGCCCCGCTCACTGCGCGACCTCGAGCTCGACAATGCGGTAGCTGTGATCGAGGCGGCGATCGCTCACCGGATCCACCAGCGACATCGAAAAGCGCGGGCTGGGACGGATGCCGCCGATCGCCGGCACGGTGCCGCACAGCAGCAGCGTATTGGGGGCTAGCGACTCGCCTTGCTTGAGCGCGGCAGGGAGTTTGGCCAACAGCGTCTCTACGTCCAGCAGCTCGGCCAGGGTGCCCTGCTGATAGGTCACCGACTGACCGCCTTCCTCGATCTCACTCGACAGCGCCAGCTGGTCCCAGTGCTCACGAACCTCGTCGAGTGCCCACGCCGTCGCGGCGACCGGCTTGGCGCAGAGCTGCTTGGACTCGGCCACGCCTACCGCTTCCAGCTTGCGGTCGGTGTGATCGGAGGCGAGCGTCACCCAGAGCCGACCGTCGCTGTCGCTGACCAGGCACACCTCGGCCTCGCCGGAGCCGTCGCCACCCAGCATCTCGACGTCCTCTGCCTGGGTCAGCAGCTGCGCGCTGGCGCGGTAGAACAGCGGCACGCTCGACGGCGGTTTGACGCCCAGCTCGGCGAGTTCGGCGATGTGATGCTGGACGCCGGCCTGATCGCGGCCGGCCCAGCCGGCGATGGCCAGGCGCTGGGGGGTAAGTGTCAGAGAACCCTGAGGCGTATCAAAAGTCAGCATGAGTCGCGTTTCCGTAAAGGTGAAAGGAGCCGATGAAAAGTTCGGGTCACAGCGAGTTGGGCAGCCACAGCGCAATGCTGGGGAAGATCACCAGCAGTACGGCCATCAGCAGCATCGCGCCGATGAAGGGCAGCGTCCCGACGACGACATCGGAGAATGGCTTGCCGCGGCGAGCCGCCTGGACGATGTACAGATTGAGCCCCACCGGCGGCGTGATCAGCGCCATTTCGACGAAGAGGATCATGACGACGCCGAACCACACCTTGTCGAAGCCGGCGGCGGCGATCAGCGGCGTGACGATGGGAATGGTGATGACCATCAGCGACAGCGTCTCAATGAAGAAACCCAGCACGACGAACAGCGCGATCACCGCCAACAGCAGCGCGTAGGGCGAGAGGTCGTGGGTGCTGAGCAGCGTATTCAGCTGCTGGACCAGACCGGACGAGGTCAGCGCGAAGTTGAGGAACGAGGCCGCCAGGATGATGAACAGCAGCATCGAGGTCGTCTTGACTGTCCCGTCGAGCGCGGCAATCAACATCTGGCGATCCAGGCGGCGATTGGCCGCTGCCAGCCCCAGCGAGACGATGACGCCGACCGCCGCGGCTTCGGTGGGCGTGGCCCAGCCGAGGTAGATCGAACCGACGATGACCGCGAACAGGATCAGCAGCGGTGCCAGAAACGCCAGACTGCGCAGACGCGCGCTCCAGCTGGCGACGCTACGCGGCCCGCCGAGGCTTGGCTTCCACAGACACAGCACCAGCGCCATGGCCATGAACAGCAGCGACAGCCCGAGACCCGGAATCAGCCCTGCCATGAACAGCTTGGGAATCGAGGTTTCGGTGAGAAAGCCATAGACGATCAGGTTGATCGACGGCGGAATCAGAATGCCTAGCGTGCCGCCGGCGGCGATGCTGCCGCAGAAAAGGCGCGGATCGTAGTTGAGCTTCTCGCCCTGAGGCAGCGCCACCGTGGAGATCGTCGCGGCCGTGGCGACCGACGACCCCGAGGTCGCCGAGAACAGCGCAGCGGTAGTGATGTTGGCGTGGATCAGGCCGCCCGGCAGCCAGGAGAGCCAGTGATCCATGGCGCGATAGGCCTTCTCGGCGATACCGGCGCGCACAATGATCTCGCCCATCAGCACGAACAGGGGGATGGCGATCAGCAGAAAGGAGTCTGCGGCCGACCACAGGTTCTGGCCCAGCGCCTTGGTCAGCGGGAAGAACGAAAAGAACTGGTCGACACCGAAGGCGAGCAGGAACAGCGTGACGGCAACGGGGATGCCGGCGAGCAGCAGCGTGAGAATGCCGACCGAGAGAAATCCGAGCATCAGTGGGTCTCCTTGGCGGGAAGAGCTTCGGTGATTTCGCCGTTATCCATGCCCGCCAGTGCGTCCAGCGTCGGCACGTCGCGCTGGAAGAGCGCGGCGAGTACGCGCAGACCCATGACACTGGTGGTAAAGGCGAACCAGCAGTAGCCCGCGGCCCAGAGGAGCTGGGGAATCCACAGCGGGGTGGCCAGTGGTGTGTTGGCAGTGGAGCCGTTGGCGAGCGATTTACTCAGGACCGGCCAGGCATTCACGGCGATCACCCAGGCCACCAGGTTGAGCGCCAGCAAGGAGATGACGTTCAGCGCGTGGCGCGACAGCGGCGGCAGCCGCCCGTGCACGACATCGATTCGGATATGCGCCCGTTCGAGCAGGGTGTGGGAAATACCCCACGCCGACAGGACGGCGAGCACGTAGCCGGCATACTCGTGAACGCCGGAGAGCGAGTGTCCGGTTAGCTTGCGCAGCAGGATCTCGACGCCGATGAAGGCGACCACGCCCAGCAGTGCCAGACCGATGACCCGCGCCGCCAGGCGAGAGACGCCGCGGGTGAAGCGCACCAGCCCGTCGAGGCCCTTGATGAAGGTAGACATGAAGCGGTTCTGCCTGTCGAAGATAGCAAACCCGGCGTGCGGCTCTCGGGCAGCGCGCCGGGAGGCGGAGGTCAGGGGGCTTCGGCTTGCAGGTCGACGACCTGGCCGACGCCGGCATTCCACTGCTCGATCGTTGCCGCATCGACACGGCTGGCCCACGCCGGCAGCACGACGTTCTGCAGTGCCTGACGGGCGCGCTCGGTATCGGCCTCGGTCGGCTCGACCAGCGTCATGTCGGCGGCATCGCCGGCCGGGCACTCACCGTGCCCCGTGAGGCAGGCGATGCCGCGCTGGGTTTCGCTCTTGGCGTTGTTCCAGGCGGGCGCTGTGAAGGCGTCATCGACCTGTGCCTGGATCAACTGCTGATCGGCGGGGTCGAGACTTTCCCACTTGTCCTGATTGATGGCGGTGATGACGTAGTCCCAGCCGCCGATGGGCAGCGGCAGCATATGGCTGGAGACGTCGTACCAGCCGGCGCTATAGCCGGACATCGAGCCGGTGACGGCACAGTCGATCACGCCGCGCTCAAGCGAGCCGGGAACCTCGTTGAAGGCGATGTTGAGACTCTGCGCGCCGAGGGCTTCGAGAAACTCACCGGTCGAGCGGCCGCTGCCGCGGACCTTCTTGCCCTCGAGGTCAGCCAGTCCCGAAATCGGCGTGTTGCAGAACAGCACCTGGGCGGGATAGGGGACGATCGCCAGCACGTGGCTGTTGAAACGCTGGTTCAGCGCCTCTTCGGCGATGGGGCGGAAGGCCTCGGCCACGGCGCGAGCCTGATCGCTGTCCGTGGTCATCATCGGCAGGTCGAGCCCTTCGAGCTCGGGCGCGTCGCTGACGGTGTAGTCACCCACGGTCATGCCGACGTCGAACAGCCCGTCGCCGAGATAGCGGAAGACGTCGCCGCTGGCGATGCCCATCTGATCGAAGCTGGTGACCTGCGTCGTGATCTCGCCGTCGCTGGCCTCGGGTAGCGTCTCGCTCCAGAACGGCTGCTCGAATTTCTGGTGCAGTTCGAGGCTGCTCCAGCTGCCGACGACGTTGAGCGCTGTGTCGGCCGAGGCCGTGGACACCATGCCGGCGCCGAGAACGGTGGCGGCCAGCGCGGTCAGGGCGCGGCGACGACGGGGAGTGTTGACGGAGTGTCGAGTCATGGGAAGGCCTCGCTTGGCGTTCGTTGTTGATGTTGTTGATGTTGTTGATGTTGTTGATGCTGTTGATGTTCGTATCGGACCACGGCAGCCGTCTCATGGACGCTGCGGTTGCGTCGCGTCTAGCCGTATTTCAGGCGCTGGTTGGGAATGTCCGTGATCAGCATGTGCCCCGGGCTGTGGGTGATCGCAAGCGGCAGCCTGGCGGCCTCGAGGGCGGCCTGGGGGGTCACGCCACAGGCCCAGAAGACCGGAAGCTCGTCATCGTGGATGAGCGGGGCGTCGCCGAAGTCCGGGCGTGACAGATCGGCAATGCCCAACGACTGCGGCAGACCGATGTGGACAGGGGCACCGTGGACTCGCGGCATGTCAGTGGTGATCTGTACGGCGCGAATGGCGTCCGCCGGTTTGAAGGGGCGCATCGAGACCACCAGGTTGCCGCCGAAGGGGCCGCTGGGTTCGAGCGGGATCTGGGTGCGGTACATGGCCACATTACGGTCGAGCTGAATGTGGCGGATCGCCAGACCGTCGGCGATCAGCGCGTCTTCGAAGGAGAACGAGCAGCCGATGGAGAAGGTGACGAAATCTTCCTGCCACAGATCGGCGATATCCGTGCGCTCTTCGCTCAGCTCCCCGTCCCGGTAGAGTCGGTAGCGTGGCACGTCGTGACGCAGATCGATGTCGCTGCCCAGCGCGCGAGGGTAGGGATCCCCCGGGTCGGTGACGTCGAGCAGTGGGCAGGCGCGAGGGTTGCGCTGGCAGAAACGCAGAAACGATTCGGCGTGACGTGCAGGCAGTATCACCAGATTGGCCTGGGCATAGCCCGGTGCCAGTCCGCTGGTGTGGCGCTGCCAGTCGCCGCGACGAATGGCTTCGCGCGCGTGGGCCGGAGAGGCAAGGTCGATGGTGCGTTCGTCTGACATCGAGCTTTCCTGATTGTGGTTGTTGACCCGACCATAAGAAGCGCTCGTCGATAAGGCAAATCGATTTTTCATATCCCTAAAGATCGACTAAACCTTTCACCCGAATCGGCCGTCCCGACCTGGCTGCGGCGGCCCCGTTGGTGGCCGTCGGTATTCGGTCATGGGCGCGGTCGCGAGCCCCAGCGGTGCGTCGACTCAGAGGGCGTGTCTCACCCAGAGGGCGTGGCTCACAGCGCGTATTGGGGGTGGCGCGCCTGATCCTCACGCGCGATCTCGATCGCCAGCTCGATCACGCCCTCGGCCAGCGAGCCATCGAGGTGCTGCGGCCACGACGCCGTGAATTCCAGCTCCGGCAGCGCGATCGGCAGTTCGATCAGCCGCGCCTGCACCAGCTCTTCATGAACCAGACGGGGCGGGATGGCGCCGATGCCGATGCCGTCGAGCGCCATCCGCACGATCGTCCATACCGAACTCGAGCAGTGCAGCTTGAGATGTTCCAGTCGCTGGTGATGGAGCAGTGATCCCAGCTCGCGGTAGGGGCGGCTTTCGCGATTGAAGGTAATCAAGGCGAGCTTGTTCAGGCGCTGCAGCGAAAAGTCGTCGGGGTCGATGCCCAGCTGCGGACTGGCGATCAGGCCCATCTTGTAGTGACACAGGAAGCGATTGAAGACGTCCTGCCGGGTCACCGGCCCCATCATGAAGGCCATGTCGATGTCGCGGCTGTGCAGCTTGGCTGCCAGCCCCGGCGAGGTGTCCACTTCCAGTTCCAGCGTCATCTCCGGGAATCGCCGGGAGAGCTCGGCCAGAAACTGGGGCAGCCAGCTGTGAGCAATGGTCTCGACGACCCCCAGGCGCAGTGTGCCCTGAAACGGGGTGCCCAGTTCGACCATGGCCATCGCCTCCTCCCGCGCTTGCAGCAGCTTCAGGGCGTGGCGATAGAACTGCCGCCCCTTGGGGGTCGGTTTGATGGGGCGCTGGGTCCGTTCCAGCAGAGGCTCGCCCACCGTGGCCTCGAGCCGGGCGATGCGATCGGAGACCGACGGCTGGGTGAGATGCAGATGCCGGGCAGCCAGACGAAACGAGCCGAGCCGGACGATCCAGACGAAAGCGTCGATTTCCTTGAAGTCGAACATGCGGTGACGGCTCCGTATCCTCGTGCGCAGCGAACGCGGGAGTATGGCACAACGCCCCACGCTGCGGATGTCGCCGGCCTGCCAACGTGGCTACAATGACGTATCCGCAGCGTGCCGGGTGTGTTGCCTGCTCCACAAGAGTGCTCATGTCCGCGTACCCGTCATTTGACCGTGACGCCGATGCTTGCCGTTCCTTATTGCCGTGTCATCCCGGCCGGCAGGCGTCGACCCTCTCAAGTCCCGACCGGCGCCGCCTTTGCCGCGGGCGAACAGACGATTACAGGAGCGCTCGATGAGCCAGCAGGACCGTCCCGAAGACGCCGCTTCCGCGACACCCGATGTCAGCGAGAACACCGATCACCGCCGCCGTCACTCCGCCCAGGTGGTGGACGGCCCGGGCAAGGCGGCCAGCCGCGCCATGCTGCGTGCGGTGGGTTTCAACGATGACGACTTCAAGAAACCGCAGGTCGGCATCGCCTCGACCTGGAGCCGGGTCACACCGTGCAACAGCCACATCAACGTGCTGGCGGATGCGGCCAGCGACGGCGCCGATGCCGCCGGCGGCAAGGGCGTGGTGTTCAATACCATCACCATCAGCGACGGTATCGCCAACGGTACCGAAGGCATGAAGTACTCGATGGCCTCGCGGGAGATCATCGCCGACTCCATCGAGGCGGTCGCCGGCTGCGAAGGGTTCGACGGCGTGGTCGCCATCGGCGGCTGCGACAAGAACATGCCGGGCTGCATGATCGGGCTGGCACGCCTGAACCGTCCGAGCCTCTTCGTCTACGGCGGCACCATCCAGCCCGGCGCCGGCCACACCGACATCGTGTCGGTTTTCGAGGCGATGGGCGCCTACTCCCAGGGCAACAAGTCGCTGATCGAGGTCAAGCAGATCGAAGAGACGGCGATCCCGGGGCCGGGCTCCTGCGGCGGCATGTACACCGCCAACACCATGGCCTCCGCCATCGAGGCGATGGGCATGAGCCTGCCCAACTCGTCGGCGCAGGATGCGGTATCGCAGACCAAGCAGGACGACAGCCGCGAAGCCGGCGAGGCCGTGCTCAATCTGCTCGAACTCGACATCAAGCCCTCCGATATCATGACGCGTGAGGCGTTCGAGAACGCCATCACCGTGGTTATCGCCCTGGGCGGCTCGACCAACGCCGTGCTGCACCTGCTGGCGATCGCCAACACTGTCGGCGTCGAGCTGTCGCTGGACGACTTCACCGAGATCGGCAAGCGGGTCCCGGTGCTTGCCGATCTGCGTCCGAGCGGCCACTACATGATGAGCGAGCTGGTCGCCGTCGGCGGCATCCAGCCGATGATGAAGATCCTGCTCGATGCCGGACTGCTCCACGGCGACTGCCTGACCGTCACCGGTCGGACGCTGGCCGAGAATCTCGCCGACGTGGCCCCCTATCCGGTGGACCAGTCGATCATCAAGCCGCTCGACGCCCCGGTGAAGGCGACCAGCCACCTGCGTGTTCTCTACGGCAACCTCGCGCCGGAAGGCGCGGTGGCGAAGATCACCGGCAAGGAGGGCACCCGCTTCACCGGTCGTGCTCGGGTGTTCGACTCCGAAGAGGAGGCCCAGGCGCGCATCAACGACCTGACCGTGGTCGCCGGCGACGTGCTGGTGATCCGCTACGAAGGGCCGAAGGGCGGCCCCGGCATGCGCGAGATGCTCACGCCGACCTCGGCGATCATGGGGCGCGGACTCGGCGATCAGGTCGCGCTGATCACGGACGGGCGCTTTTCCGGCGGCAGCCACGGTTTCGTGGTCGGCCACATCACGCCCGAGGCCTTCGTCGGTGGGCCAATCGGCCTGGTCGAGGATGGTGATCAGATCACCATCGACGCCGAGAATGACGTCATGACCGTGCACATCGACGATGCCGAGATGCAGCGCCGTCGGGCGGCGTGGAAACGGCCGGCGCCGCGCTATACCCGCGGTACGCTGGCGAAATACGCGCGCACGGTCAGCTCCGCCTCGAAAGGCGCGGTGACCGACCTCCCCGAAGCGCTCGACGACGGCATCGACTGAAATCCGACGCCAGGTAACGACCGGCGCCCCCGGCACGTGAGTGTCGGGGGCGCCGTCGTGTCGGACGCGCTATCTTGAACCGCTCGACGTCTCGCTGGGGTCGCTGCCGACAATTTCCCTATTCTATGTGTCGATCCCACGGCGAGTTTCGCCGCCTCTTTTTCTGTCAGGAGTCACCATGAGAACCAGCCGCGATCGCATCCTCACCACGCATACCGGCAGCCTGCCGCGCACGCCGGCACTGTCGAAACTGCTGGTCCAGCGCGAGCAGGGCCGGGCGATCGACGGCGCTGAGTTGGACCGCCAGGTCGCCGAGTGCCTCGACGGGGTCATTCGCGGTCAGCTCGACGCCGGTCTCGACAGCATCAACAACGGTGAGGTGCCGCGGGTCGGCTTCTCGACCTACGTCACCGAGCGGATGACCGGCTTCGGCGGCGAGGGGCGGCGCAAGCCGGCGCTGGATATGCAGCGCTTCCCCGGCTATGCCGCCCACATGGCGCGCCAGATCGGCGTGTCGGAGGATCTGGCCAAGGTCTGGAACACGCCGCTGGCCCAGCGCGCGGTGCAGTACGATCCGACCCTCGCTGGGGTGAAAGCGGAGCTCGCCTCGTTTTCGACCGCGCTGGCCGGCGGCGCCCAGCCGGCGGAGACCTTCATGACAGCGGCGTCTCCCGGCGTTGTGACCACCACCATGCTGCGCGCCGACGACAATCCGGACTATCCCACCGACCGTGACTACGTACTGGCCGTCGCCCGCGAGATGAAGCACGAGTACGAGGCGATCGTCGCCGCCGGCCACGTGTTGCAGCTCGACGCGCCGGATCTCGCCATGGAGCGGGTCATCATGTTCGGCGACGCCGATCTCGGCACCTTTCTCGAGCGGGTCGAACTTCACGTCGAGGCGATCAACCTGGCGCTGGAGAATATTCCGGCGGATCGCGTCCGCCTGCACGTCTGCTGGGGTAATTGGCAGGGGCCGCACCAGGATGATGTTCCGGTCTCCGAGCTGCTGCCGATCCTCTATCGCGCCAACGTCGGCGCCCTGAGCATTCCCCTGGGCAACCCGCGCCACGAGCACGAGACCGTGTCGTTCAAGACGCACCCGCTGCCGGATCACATGCTGCTGTTGCCGGGAGTGATCGACGTCACCACCAACTATCTCGAGCACCCGGAAGTGGTCGCCAATCGCATCTGCGCTTCGGTGGCCGCTGTCGGCGACCGCGAACGGATCGTCGCCGGCACCGACTGCGGCTTCGGCACCTTCGCAAGCTACGAGTTCGTGGCCCAGGACGTGGCGTGGGCGAAGCTCAAGGCGCTGAGCGAAGGCGCGACCATCGCCACCCGGCGGCTCTGGGGCTGAGCCACCGTCATCGGGCGCGGGCGCTCGACCCGGGCGTGCACCCTGGCCGCGCTCTCCTATACTCCAGAGGCACTCGCACAACAGGGAGACGTGCAATGTCGCTGAACAAGATGATGGGCGCCGGCTTGGGTCTGACGCTGAGCGCCATGCTGCTCGCCACGGGGGCCGTGGCGGAAGTGCAGCACCAGCCGCAGGTACAGGCCAGAGACGGCGCCAACGAGACCGCCAGCCAGAGCGAAGGCGTGCCGCCGAAGGCCGCGGAGTGCAAGCAGCTCGCGGTGGACGAGAACGACACCGATTTCGATATCGAGGGCAAGGAGGTCTACGAGAATAACGCCAAGGACTTCGATGCCAGCGAGCTCGACGCGGGCGATACCTTCGAGCTGCGCGTCGACCTGCTCGGTGAGGGCAATTCGATGTACAACATCACCTGCCAGATGGATGCCGACGAGACGTTGACCTTCGAGAGCCTCGAAAAGACCGCCTCGTCCAAGGCCAATCCCGGTGGTGCCTGAGCCCCGGCCTATCGATTCCACGGACGGCCCCTCGGGGCCGTCTTGCGTTGGAGAGCCGCGTTGACGGTGTCGGCATCGGCGAAACGAGGACACGAGAGACAGTGATAGCGACGACCAGAATCTCAACGTCGAGCCCTGTCGGCATCATTTCGGATACCCACGGACTGTTGCGCGACGAGGCGCTGGCGCTGCTGGCGGACTGCTATCCGCTGATCCATCTCGGCGACGTCGGCGATCCCGCCATTCTTCGGCGCCTCGAGGCGCTGGCGCCGCTCTATAGCGTGCGGGGGAATATCGATCGCGACGGTGAGTGTGCCGAGCTCCCCACGCATCGACGCCTGGAGATCAACGGTCGAGTGCTCCAGCTCGTTCACGATATCGCGGATACCGACGAGACGATGGCCTGCGAGGCGGTGCTCCATGGACACTCGCACAAGCCACGTAACGAGTGGCGTGAGGGGGGATGGCAGGGCAGGGAAGAGACGCGCCGGCTGCTGTTCAACCCCGGCGCGGCCGGCAAGCGCCGGTTCAACCTGCCATTGACGCTCGGCAAGCTCTGGATCGACGCCGCGGGGATTCGCGGCGCCATCCTGCATCTACCGCTATGACGGGCCGCCGGGGTTACTCCTGCGCCGGGGTCACGCGGATCAGCGCACCGTCGCGCTGGTCCGTTAGTAACCAGAGGGCGCCGTCAGGCCCCTCGGCAACGTCGCGAACCCGGCCCAGCGACGTGAGCAGTCGCTGTTCGCCGCTGACCCGGTCGCCATCGAGTGTCAGGCGCACCAGGCCGCCGGGGGAGAGCGAGGCGATGACCAGACTGCCCGTCCAGTCGGGAAAACGCGTGCCCGCGTAGAAGGTCATGTCGCCCGGGGCGATCACCGGGTCCCAGTAGTAGATGGGCTGCGCCATGGCCGAGTGTTTGGTGATGCCTCTGCCGATCTCGCTGCCGTCGTAATCCTCGCCGTAGGTGATCACCGGCCAGCCGTAGTTCTCGCCGGGCTCGGGCCGGTTGAGCTCGTCGCCGCCCTTGGGACCGTGCTCGATCGTCCAGAGTCGGCCCGTCTCCGGCTCCAGGGCCGCGCCCTGCACGTTGCGGTGGCCGTAGGACCAGATTTCGGGAAGTCCCTCCTCGCCGTCCGCGAAGGGGTTGTCCTCGGGGATCGAGCCGTCATCGAGGATGCGTATCACCTTGCCCAGATGCGCCTGGGTATCCTGCGCGAGCTGGCGGGGCGCCGGGAGTGAGCGCTCACCCAGAGTGACGTAGAGCCGGTCTTCGTGGTCCCAGACCAGCACGGAGCCGAAGTGTTTGGTGGACTGCCACGCCGGCGTCTGACGGAAGATCACCTCGACGCTGTCGAGCCGATCGCGATCCTCGCTGAGTACGGCGCGGGCGACCGCGGTGCCATTCTCGCCATCCCCGCGGGGCTCGGCGTAGCTGAAATAGACGCGACGATTGTGCGCGAAGTGGGGGTCGAGGCTGACGTCGAGCAGTCCGCCCTGGCCGCGGGCGTCGATATCGGGCAGCCCCTCGATCGGCTCGGAAAGCGTGCCGCTTCGCAGATCAACGACGCGAAGTCGCCCCGGGCGCTCGGTCACCAGCGCGCTATCGGCGTCGAGAAACGCCAGACCCCAGGGGTGCTCGAGCCCGGTTGCCACGCGCTCAACGCGGGTGGCGATCGGCTCGCCCAGCGAGGGCGCGCGGGTCTGACGGTCGAAGGCCGGGGTCTGGTCGGGCGCATTGGGTGGCCCGGTCTCCACCGGCGCCTGGGCGAAGGCGTGACTCGCCACGACGAATGCTAGGGCCGCCGCCGAGAGACAGGCGGTCAGAGCGAGGGGGCGGTGTGCGCTGCTGCGCAGTGACGGGTTGGGGCGGCTGCGTACGCGATCCGTCGCGTGAATAGGGACGTCGAACATGGCGTGTCCTCGTTATTGTGACGATGGCGAGATCCTGTCGACCGCCGTTGCCCACCGCGCAGTCAGACGCGATCCCTGCTGTCGAGTCGGCATCCGGCCATCCTGCCCGACTCGTCTGACTGACTCTAGCAGCTGGATCGCAGCGGTTATCGGTAGGCCCCGAAAGATTATCGAGGCGAGCTGCCCGCGGCCCCGGCTGCTATGCTCGCCGCTTTGTCGAGTGAACGCTGTGTCGCGCCTGTCCTCCTCTTCCTCCTCTTCCTCCTCTTCATCGTCTGCTTCCTCGCCGCCGCCGTGGTCGCCTCCTCGCTGGATGCGCTGGCTTCTGCTCGCGCTCGCCTGCCTGTTGGCCAATCGGCTGCTGGCACTGATCCACATGCCTGCCGGCGGTTTCATTGGCCCTATGGCCGTTTCCATCGCCTACGGGGTAAGCATTGGTGGGCTCAGGCTTCCTCGGGCGGCGTTCAAACTGGGTCAGGGCGTCATTGGCGTGCTGATCGCGCAGACGCTCACCCTCGGGGTGCTGACGCAGATCGTCGCGGCGTGGCCAATCATGTTGCTGGCGACGCTGATGACGCTGGCGCTGAGCGTGGCCGTCGGTGTTGGTCTGGTGCGATATGGCGGGTTGCCCGGCTCGACGGCCGCCTGGGGCACGACGCCGGGCGCGGCGGCGGCGATGGTCGCGATGGCCGAGGAGAACGATGCCGACCCGCGGATCGTTGCCGCCATGCAGTACGTGCGCGTCGTCGCCGTGGTGCTGGTCGGCGCCCTCGTGAGTCACTTTCTGGGGGGGACGGGCAGTGCCGGCCACCCGCCGACGCCCTGGCTTGCCTCCGGGATGGGGTGGTGGCAAATGGCGACGACGCTTGCGACCGTTGCCACGGGTGTGTGGCTGTTCGATCGCCGATTGCCGGCGGGGGCGCTGTTGGGTCCCGTGATTCTCGGCTGTCTATTGAGCCTCGGCGGCGTGATCACGATCTCACTGCCCCAGCCGCTGCTCGAGCTCGCCTATGCGGCGCTGGGGGTCTATGTGGGGCTACGTTTCGATCGCGAGACCGTGCGTATCATCGCCCGCTCACTCGGGGCGCTGATCGTCGCCTCGCTAACGCTGATCACTCTCTGTGCACTCTCGGCCGGGGGGATTGCCTGGCTCATGCAGACCCGGTTCGTGACCGCCTATCTCGGCACCAGCCCCGGCGGGCTGGACTCGATGACGATCATTGCCGTCGAGTCGCATGCCGACGTCGGAATCGTCGTCGCACTGCAGACGCTTCGGCTATTCACCGTGGTGATGGTCGGTCCGGCGATGGCGCGTTTCGTCGCCCGCTTTGCCAGACACTGATCGGGAGGGCAGTGATGAGTTGTGGGGCCGCGCGTCGCGTCAGGAACCTGGCCCCCGACGCCAACCGTCTCAAGCGCCCGAACTCCGCTCGAGCGCCCGCGCGCCATCACTGACCGTCACGCGCCGGCGTCAGGAGTGGCCCAGATCGAGTCGCCAGCGCTTGACCGAGGCGGAGGACTGAGTTCGGCTTCTGACACGGCTGACCCATGCCCGGGTCCCGTCATGACGAATCAGATAGACCGTTTCGCCCTCGCGCAGCGCCGGGTTGGCGGGGTCGAGCAGAATGGCTTCGAACCAGCGTGAAAGATGGAATACCTGCAGTCGATGGGTGACCGGGTGGGCCGCCACCTCGAGCGCGATCTCGCCGGCGGCATTCGACGTCGCGGAGTCGTTGGGCGTCAGCCAGGCGGTGAGACGTCGCCGCCGGTTCGCCATGACCACACTGCCGAGCAGAATGACGGCGAGCGTCAGATCCATCGATGATGGCAGGGGAATCGAGGCGAACCCTGCCACCAGACACGCGACCATGATGGTGCCCACGACGGGGTGTCGTAGCTGACGATACAGCGGAATCAGGGCGCAGAGTGCAATACCGAGCGCCGTCATTTCCTGAGCTGAGGTCTGCCAGTTTTCCATGAAGGTCCCTGCTGGAGTCGTGCGCTCACCTGCGATGGGGAAGCGTCATTATGGCGCGGTGCCGTCGAGGGCGGCCGTCTACGGATTCGAGCGTCGCAGAGTGACACGCGGCGTCGAGGGAGTGCGGTTCATGATTCTTAGCCCAGAATACTAATGGGTTCCGGCGCTCACCATACGAGAACGGTAAACAATTGCTGCCTAACGTAGCGCCCGAGAGGGATTGTCACTTGCATCTCGCTGGCGTGACCGCCGCGTTTTCGTGATAGCTGGGCCGGGTTAGAATGACCGCCATCGAAACTGACCCCGCCACATCCGGCGCGATGAGAGGAGGTGACCGATGAGAGTCGGCATCCTGCAGTGTGACGACGTTGCTGAGCCGCTTCGGGACGCCCATGGCAACTATCCCGAGCAGTTTGAGCGGTTGCTGGCGCGGATCGAGCCAACGCTCGACTTTCGTCACTGGCGCTGTCTCGACGGCGAAATTCCGACGGCGAGCGACAGCGAGACAATCGATGCGTGGCTCGTGACCGGCTCCAAGCACGGCGTCTACGACGGCCTCGCCTGGATCGAGCGGCTCAGCGAGTTTCTTCGCACACTCTACACGGCTCGTCGTCCGCTGGTCGGCGTCTGTTTCGGCCATCAGCTCATTGCTCATGCCCTTGGCGGTGAGGTCGAAAAAAGCGAGCGAGGCTGGGGGGTGGGCGTCTCTTTCAACCGAGTGACCGACACGGCCGCTTGGATGACGCCGGCCCGCGAGCGCCTGGACTTGCTGGTCAGTCACCAGGACCAGGTGACGGCGCTACCGCCTGAGACGACCGTGCTGGCCGAAAGTGACTTCTGTCCGTTCTACCTGATCGAGGTCGGCGGCTGCTTTCTCGGCGTTCAGGGGCATCCCGAGTTCACCAAGGCCTACTCCTCGGATTTGATGACACTGAGAGCGGACAAGGTGCCGGCCGAGCGGGTCACCGAGGGGCTCGCCTCGCTGGAAGCCCCCATCGATGGCGACCTGATGGCGCAGTGGATGCTCAATTTCTGGCGCCGCGCCGGCGCCGCGCCGTCCGGTTCGGGATAACCGCGGCCCGCCCCGCGACGGTTGACCCGTCAGCCACGCAAAAGCCCCGGCCATGGCCGGGGCTTTTGCATCATTGGCACTCGGCAATAGCCGATGCGCGCTTACTGCGTCTTGAAGTACTTGTCGTAGATCTCGTCGTAGGTGCCGTCGTCCTGGAGGGTTGCCAGCGCTTCGTTGAAGCGTTCTGCCAGGTCTTCGTCACGCTGACGGAAGGCAATGCCGAAACCTTCGCCGAAGTACTCTTTCGGTTCACTGATCATGTTACCGACGGTGACGTAGTTGCCGTCGTCGCTATCGAGCAGGGTCGACTTGCCGATCGGGAAGTCCAGGAAGGCGATGTCAACGCGTCCGGCATCCATGTCGAGGACCAGGTCGTCAGCGGTGGTATAGCGGCTGATGTCGGCCACGTCGCCGTAGTTGTCGGTGACGTAGTTGTCCTGGAGCGTGCCGCGCTGGACGCCGATGGTCTTGCCTTCCATCGACTGCGGGTAGATGGTCTCGATGCCACTGTCGGCAGCCGCGAACCAGGCCGACGGCGGCTGGATGTAGGCATCCGAGAAGAGCACGGTCTGGCGACGTTCGTCGTTGATGGTCATCGACGACATGATGGCGTCGTACTTGCGTGCCATCAGGCCGGGAATGATGCCGTCCCAAGCCTGCACGACCCACTCGCACTCGGCATTGATCTGTTCGCAGAGCGCGTTGCCGAGCTCGATATCGAAACCGGTCAGCTCGCCGTCAGCGGTGCGGTACTCCATCGGCTCGTAGGGGATGTCGACGCCGATGCGCAGTTGCTCGGTGTCCTGGGCTTGCGCGGCGCCGGCGAGTAGGGCGGCACCGAGAAGGCCGGTAGTCAGCATTTTTTTCATGGATCGCGTCTCTCTCAAACGGTGGAAATGTTGTTGTGTTGTGACTTCGAGCTTGGGTCCGCGGTAAGCGTAGTCGCGAATCTGACCGTTGCTGTGACCGGACCGTGCGACGTTGTGAGCATAACGAATGCTTACACGGTTGAATATCGCCCAGCGCGACACTCACGTTACTGCGTGGTCAAGGTGCCAGTAGATAACCGCTGCGATGACTTTCGAAGCCAGCGATATCGGCGACGATCGTGCCCGCCGTTGCCATGCGGCGGTGGCTTCTGGCGTAGAACATGCCTTTTTGATTCGCCCGGACCGGCTCGATCCGGTCGCTCAGCGGATCGATGATCTCCGCAATCAGTGTGCCTGCCTCGACCTCGACCCCGGGCGCAAGATGGAACACCAGGAGTCCGCCAATCGGCGCGTGGAGAAAGTCCATTGCCGCCAGCTCCGTGGCCGGGAAAGGCAGCGCGGGGAGCTCGGGAGCGCGACCGGCGATCAAGCCCAGGTAGGTCATCCAGTCGAGAATTGCCTGGCCGTCGCGCTCGCCAAGGGTTCGCGAGACATCCTGCTGGCCGCGCAGTTCGAGGGTGATCGACTGGCAGCCGTCGTCGATCGCAAAGCGCTCGCCGAAGCGTTGACGCAGGCCTTCCCAGACCAGCGTGAAGCATTCGTCGAAAGACTGCCCGCCCGAGTCGGTGGCCAGCATGCTCGCCTTCGAACCGAAATAGCGCGCCAGCGGCTCGAACACCGGCCACGCCGCGGGCGTGGTGTAGAGGTGCTCGACGGCGTTGAAATCGCAGTGCAGATCGAGCACGAAATCCGCGCCGCAGGCCAGCTGCATCAGCGTGAGCTGCATCGATTCCAGACTGGTGGTCGGCGTGATAGCCGCGAGCGCGGCGGCGAAGCGTTCGCGAATGCAGCGCCGGTTGTCGGCGGCATCGTCGCCCAGCAGTGGCTCGAGGCCGTCTGCCACTGTCTCCAGCACGCTGACGTAGCGGCGGTTGAAGTTGGTCAGGCTCTCGAAATCATAGCGACCGAGCGGCGTGTCCATCAGCTGTTGATCGAGCCCGATCGGATTGGCGACCGGCACGACCGTGACGCGACAGGCGAGCTGCCCCTCGCGCTCCAGCTCGGCAAGGCGCTGCTTGAGCGTCCAGGCGACCATCATTCCCGGCAGCTCATCGGCGTGCAGCGAGCCCTGAATGTAGACATGGCGCTCGGCGTTCGGTGGGCCGAAATGGAAGCTGTCGATCTGACGCTGGGTCCCCGGCACCGGGGCGATCAAGGGATGTTGCTGGTGTTCCACGATGCGGCCTCGAGGTGAACGGATGAAGGCGGGAGCAGCGGCCGGTCAACCCGGCCGGCTTCTTTCGCAGGGGAGACGGACACCGCCATCGAGAGGCGGGTGCCCGGTCATGCCCTTTTTACTGGTAGTCGGCGCAGTCGGCGTCGCTCGGACGCGTCGAAAGATCGTAGTCGAAGTACTCGTTCATCAGCGCATCGAACGTCCCGTCGGCGTAGACCTCGCAGATCGCGGCGTTGAATGTCTCGGCCAGTGCCTCGTCGCGCTTGCGAAACGCAATGGCCGCGCCTTCGCCGAAGATCGAGGTCGGCGTCTTGATCGAATCGCCGAGCTGCTTGTACGGGCTGTCGTCGCCGCGGAAGTCGATCCCCTCGACGGCGAGCGGAAAGTCCTCGAAGGTCAGATCGAGACGGCCGGCCTCGAGGTCATTGATGACATCCTGGGACGAGCCGTAGCGCTGGATATCGAGCACGTCGCCGTAGGTCTCGGTGACGTAGACGTCACGGATCGTGCCGCGCTGTACGCCGACGGTGAGGCCCTCGAGCGAGTCGCGGTCAGTGATGTCGATGTCACGGTCGGCCGCGGCGATCCATACGCTTGGCGTGTTGTAGTAGGGCAGCGAGAAGAGGGCCTGACGCTCACGCTCCGGGGTGATCGCCATCGACGACAGGATGGCGTCGTACTTGCGTGCCAGCAGCCCCGGAATGATGCCGTCCCAGCCCTGCTCGACCCAGCTGCACTCGAGGCCGGCGCGATCACAGAGTTCGTTCCCTAGATCGATCTCGAAGCCACTGAGCTCGCCGTCGGCATCACGGACCACGAACGGCTCATAGGGCACGTCGATGCCAAAGCGCACGCTATCTTGTGCCGAGACGGGCGCGGAGACGAGTGCGCCGCCCAGCAGTGCGCCGGTGAGTAGCAGAGTGATCGGTCGCTGTTTCATTGTCGTTCTTCCTCTTGGGCGTGCCGCCAAGGCGGCGAATTTTGTCGAGCGCTGACGCGGTTGAACGTGAGGGCGGGTCTAACCCTCGCGCGGTCTGAGGTGCGCCAGCAGGCGCCGCTCGAGCCGGCGGAACACGAACATGACGCTGAAGGTGAGGCAGAGATAGATCAGTGCCACGAAGATGAACGCCTGGAAGGGGGCGTAGAACCGGGCGTAGACGTAATACGCCGCCCCGGTCAGGTCCATGATCGTGACCACGCTCGCCACGGCGCTGGCGTGGAGCATGAAGATCACTTCATTACCGTAGGCCGGCAGCGCGCGGCGGAAGGCGCTGGGTAGCACGATGCGGCGCAGCATGAGCGGCTTCGACATGCCATAGGCGCGGGCCGCCTCGATCTCGCCCTTGGCGGTGTTCTTGATCGCGCCACGGAAAATCTCGGTGGTGTAGGCCGCGGTGTTCAGCGTGAATGCCATCAGTGCCGGGTAGAAGGCTTCGCGGAAGATCGGCCAGAACATCGATTCCTGGATGCCTTCGAAGAACACCACACCGTAGTAGACCAGGTAGAGCTGGATCAGTAGCGGTGTCCCGCGAAAAACGTAGGTGTACGCGTAGATCGGCATTCGGATCCAGGGGTGCTTGGACCCCCGACCGATGGCCAGCGGCACGGCGAGCAGGATACCGATCAGCAGCGACAGGAAGACCAGCTGAATCGTCGTCGTCAGGCCGTTCCAGTAGAACTCCAGCGTGTTGGCGGTGAAGATCGCGTTGCCGCCGAGCAGCTCCGTCCACCAGGTGGTCAGTGCCTCCATTAGTGCGTCTCCCCGAATCCGGCGTTGTAGCGCTTGGCGAGGCGGGAAAAGATCCACTCGGAAAGCGTGGCGATCAGTAGATAGGTCATGGCGACCGGCACCATGAACAGAAAGGGCTCGTGGGTGGCCTTGGTGGCTTCGGCGGCCACGCGGACCATGTCGGTGAGACCGATGATCGAGACCAGTGCAGTGGTCTTGAGTAGTACCATCCAGTTGTTGCCGATGCCGGGCAGCGCATGGCGCATCATCAGCGGGAAGCGGATGCGGCGAAACGCTAGCCAGTCGCTCATGCCGTAGGCGCGCGCGGCCTCCATCTGGCCCTCCTCGACGGATTGAAACGCGCCACGAAACGTCTCGCCCATATAGGCACCGAAGATCAGGCCGATGGTGACGACACCCGCGATAAAGGCGTTGACGTTGATGAAGATGTCGATGTCGAAGGCTTCATAGAGCTGGTCGGTCAGCATGTTGATGCCGATCTGACCGCCGTAGAAGAGCAGCATCATCAGCACCAGATCGGGGACACCGCGAATCAGCGTGGTGTAGAGCGTGCCGATGCCGTGGACGAGCCGGTTGCGCGAGAGCTTGGCGCTGGCAGTCAGCAGACCCAGGATGACCGCAACGATCAGCGACAGCACCGCGAGTTCGAACGTGACCCAGGCGCCTTCGAGCAGCCGTGGGCCATAACCTTGAAGGTTGATCATGTCATTGGCTCCGAGTCGCGTGCCTCAATGCTTGGGCGCCAGGAACTGGCGGAGGCGCTCGGAGCGTGGGTCATCGAGCACCTGCGCCGGCGCGCCGGACTCTTCGATCACGCCCTGATGCAGGTAGATCACCTGGCTCGAGACATCACGGGCAAAGGCGATCTCGTGGGTGACCAGAATCATCGTGCGGCCCTCGTCGGCCAGTCCGCGCATCACCTTGAGCACGTCGCCGACCAGCTCCGGATCGAGCGCGGAAGTCGGCTCGTCGAAGAGCATCACTTCCGGGTCCATGGCGAGGGCGCGCGCAATCGCCCCGCGCTGCTGCTGGCCGCCGGACATCTGGGTGGGATAGTAATCGGCGCGGTCGAGCAGACCGACCCGGTCGAGCAGTGAGCGCGCTTCGTCGATCGCCTGCTTCTTGGGCTTGCCGAGCACGTGGACCGGCGCCTCGATGACGTTCTCGAGCAGCGTCATGTGGGCCCAGAGATTGAAGTTCTGGAACACCATCGACAGCTTGGCGCGGATGCGTTCGACCTGCTTCCAGTCCATCGGCTCGCGGCCGTGCTTGGTGTCGCGGAAGTGGATCGGCTCGTCGTGGACGATCAGTTCGCCTTCGTCGGGCTGCTCGAGCAGGTTCATGCAGCGCAAGAAAGTGCTCTTCCCCGAGCCGGATGCGCCGATCAGGGTAATGACGTCGCCCTGATGCGCCTCGAGAGAGAGACCCTTGAGCACTTCGTGAGTGCCAAAGCGCTTCTTGATGTTTCGCGCCTGGAGCGGGGTTGCGGTCGTGGCCATGGGTGTCCACCGAGTGGGTTGGCTGGCGAAAAGCGTCGCTCGATCGTCAAGGGAAGTCGTAATGAGGATGACTGACGCGATCGGAACGGCTATCCGGCGAAAAATCCGGCGATTCTAGCAGTTTCGCCGCTAGGTTCCAGACGAGCGGAGCGTCTGGCGTACGACTCGGCCCTTGCGGACACATCGGGGTGCAGCGAATTGGCGGGACATGGGAAACGCCTCATGGTTGTTATCGTTGTCTGGGTATTCGTTGCAGTTCTTTGATTATTCGTAAACTTTGACGGTCTGTCGACCACTGAACGGTAACAGCCCACGGCGTCGCGCCGTCGGTCTGGTCGTCCGCGCTCGGTGTCAGCCGGCCGCCGCCGCGGGTGGCTCGCAGCGGCGAACCAGCAGGGCGGCGCGGGCGCCGAGTTCGACTCGGGCGTTGGGAAAGACGACGGCGAGCGGCTCATCCGGGACCACGAAATCCTCGCTGCCCGGCGCCTCGGTCAGCCGCTCGCCGGCGGCGAACGGCGTGAAGTTGGCCACGTCGTCGGCGAAGGTGAAGCGAAAGGACTCGACGTCGCGGGTGAGTTCGAACGCGACGCGGTAGAAGGGCAGTGCCTGGTAGTCGGTCTGGGGGCCGTCCAGCCCCTCGGTCACACGCGCGAGCAGCCCGCGCATGCCGGCAAGGGCTTCGAGGTCGTTGTCCCCGAAGGGACGAACCTGGCCGAGCTCCAGCGTATAGGCCTCCACGCCATGGTAGTGGCGCGAATAGTGCGAAAACGTCCAGCTATGCTGATGCTGCAGCAGTACTGCCTGCATGTCGGCCTCGGCGAGCAGCGGCCAGCTCGAGGGCGTCGCGGTGTCAGTGTGGGGCACCACCGCAAAGCGCGGATAGCGGCTGTCGCGAATGGCGGTGTGAAGGTCCAGGTGCAGTGCGCGTTCGGGATGCGCGGTGAGAAACGAATCCACGGCCTGCATGAGCTCGCGGGCGCGATCGGCTTCGTCGCCGGTGGCGTCGAGATCGCGCCGAAAGAGCCGGTTCAGGTTGGTGTCGATAAAGCGGGTCCCGGCGCGGATCGCCGGCACGTTGCCGAGAATCACCAGCAGCGGGGCGCCAAGTGTCAGCCGGCCGGCCTCGAGCGCGGCGAGCAGTTCGCCGACGAGCTCGATCGGCGCCGTCTCGTTGCCGTGGATGCCGGCGGAGACCACCAGCGGCCTCACCCCCGGGCGCGGCGCGCGCGGCGTGAGCTCGAGCACACCGTGACCCCGCATGCGGTAGCGACCGCCGGCAAGCTTGCCCTCAAGGGGGCGCGTATCGGCGGCATCGGTGGCGGCGAGCGTCAGCGTCAGCCAGTCATCGAGCATGTCGGCTCCTGCAGTTCAGAGAGGGTGGCCTCGTGAGGCCTCAAGCCGAGCATTGCCCGTGCCCTGCGATACGGCAACCCTCCGCGTGCCTCGCCTGAAAATCGGCGGTGCGAACCTGAAAGCCTTGCGCGTTGGCCAGTGCCCAACGATCAATGTCACCGCACCGCCTTGCCCCTCACTCGTTGACCCTCTCAAGCCCCCCGGGTGCCGGTATAGAGGGTGTAGATTGAACGGCTGGCGGTCATCAACAGGCGGTTACGCCGCTCACCGACGAAGCAGAGGTTGGCACACACCTCCGGCAGCAGTATCCGGCCGATGCGATCGCCGCCGGGAGCGAAGATCGAGACGCCGTCGTGGCCTTCACCGCCGGAGACGCTGGACCAGAGGTTGTCGTCGATATCGAGGGCGATGCCGTCATAGGTCTCGTCATGGCTCGAGACGACGATCTCGCGACTGCCCAGTCGGCGCCCGCCATCGGCAATCGTCCAGCGCGAGATGGTCGCCGGTTCGGTGGGGCGATGCGAGGGTGCGGTATCGCTGGCGTAGAGGGTGCCGCCGTCGGCGGAGAGCGCCACGCCGTTGGGTTTGACGAGTTCGTCGGTCACCAGTACCGGCTCTTCCAGGGTGTCGTCGACGTAGTAAATGGCGGGCGGGAGCTCGAGAACGCGCTTTTCCCCTTCGTAGTCGGCATGGGCGCCGTAGCCGGGGTCGGTGAAGAGAATGCCGTCGCCATCGAGGACGACGAGATCATTGGGGGCGTTGAGCCGCTGGCCCTGATAGTGGCTGGCGAGCACTGTCAGGCTGCCGTCCCACTCGTAGCGCACGACCCGTGCCGGCGAGTGCTCACAGGCGACGAGCCGCCCGTGACGGTCGAAGGCGTTGCCGTTGGAGTGCCCCACCCCTTCACGCAGGACACTCACCTCGCCGGTCACCTCGTCCCAGCGCATCTGCCGGGCGTTGGGGATGTCGCTGAAGACTGCGTAGCGGCCCACGGCGTTGTAGGCGGGTCCCTCGACCCACAGTCCTTCGGACCAGTGACGCTCCAGCGGTGAATTGAAGAGGAAGTACTCGTTGAAGCGGTCGTCGAGCACCTGCCAGGCCTCGTCCGGGTAGCGGCTGGGCCCCTCGCCGCTCGGCTTGGCGAAGACCCGCGAGGAGAGGGCGAGTGCCGCACCCGCGGCGGCGGCGGCGGCGCTGAGAAACTGTCGGCGATGTAGCGTCATGGGGGCCCCCATTCGAAGAAGAGTGGCAGTGTGTGACCCGTTGGCTTTTCCGTGTCCCGGCCATCCGGTGAGCGCGGCGTCCCCGCTCACTATAGTCGCTCATGCTGCGTGGTCGGCCGTCTCGAACCAAGGTCTGAGAGCGCGCGGGAGGGTCCAGGAGAGGGCGGGGGATCAGGGTCGACATGGCAACGATCGAGGCGACATGGCACCTGCGACGTCAGGGGGCGAGGCTCAGGAACGACGGGGCATTGGCGCGATCAGATCGGGGCCAGGCCGACGAGCGTCAGGGGCGCGGCGGGTGCCAGGCTAGCGCATCGGCTGGCGGCTAGGCATTCCCGGCGGCATCGGCGGCGGGTTCGTCGGCCTCGGGAAAGGGAGGGCAGGCCGAAGGACGCTGCTCGACCTGAATCAACTCGTCGACGGGAAAGTCCAGCTCGCGGGCGCGCTCGACCAACGCGCGGTAGGTGGTGGGCTCGAGGGTCGGCGTCCGCGACAGGATCCACAGATAGTCCCGGTCCGGCCCCGCTACCAGCGCGTGGCGATAGTCCTCGTCAAGCGCCAGCACGTTGTAGCCGGCGTAGAAGGGACCGAAAAAGCTCACCTTGAGATGGCCGACATCGGCATCCCCGACGAAGCTCGCGCGGCCCTCGGCCTGCTCCCACTGCTGGGTCTCGGGGTCGAACCCGCTGTTGATCACGCGGATGCCGCCATCCTCGCGGCGGCTGTACTCGGCGCGCACGCACTCCAGTCCCTCTTCGAAACCGTGGTCGAGCCGGGCGATCTCGTACCACTGGCCGAGGTAGTGATCGAGTCGGAAGTCGCCGACGGGCTGGGTGCCTTCCGGCATGCCGGTACAGCCCGCCAGAAAAGTGAAAGGGGCAAGCCAGGTCAGTCGCGGGTAACGGGGGAGGCGAGTGGGCAACAGCATGACGATCCATCCTTGATAAAACTGCCCCGTGAGACCGCGGCGATGAGAAAAAGTTGCATTTGTCACCGCGGCGGCTCCCCCGGGGAGGCTCACTCGATCGGCGGCGTGGGGCGGATCAGAATCTCGTTGACGTCGACGTGCGCCGGCTGCTCGAGGGCGTAGATCACCGCGTTGGCGATGTCTTCGTCCTTCATCGACTGCGCCGGTGGCTCGTCGAAGAACGGCGTGTCGACCATGCCGGGCTCGATCAGCGTCACCCGCATGCCGGAGCCTCTTAGCTCCTCGCGCAGATTGTAGCCGATCCCGGTGACAGCCCACTTGGTTGCGCCGTACATCGAACCGGGGATGGTCGCGCGCCCTGCCGCGGAACCGGTCAGCAGAATATGGCCGCGGCTCTCGCGCAGCGCCGGCAGCGCCGCCTGCACTGACAGGCCGACGCCGTAGACGTTGGTGAGGATCATTTGCTGCCAGACATCCGCATCGGCCTCGCTGAAACCGCCCGGCGTGCCGCCCATACCGGCATTAGCGAAGAGTGCGTCCAGCCGGCCGAACTGCGAAAGCGTCTGTTCGACCATCCGCCGCTGATCCGACTGCGAGGTGACGTCGCACTCGATAGTGAGGGCGTTGTCTTCACCGAGTTCGCTGACCAGCGCGTCGAGTTTCTCCCTCGAACGCGCGGCCAGCGCCACGCGATAGCCCGCCGCCACCGCGCGGCGTGCGGTGGCGGCACCGATGCCGCTGGAGGCGCCGGTGATCAGGACAACCCTGGATTGAGATTCGGACATCGTGACTCCTTGTCGACGCGGGATGCTCACCGCGGCCGGTCGTTCAAAAACTCGGGGGCGCGTGTCGATGTGACCGTCGCCCCCGCTGGGTCTAAGACGCGTGTCGGCAGGCCAAGCTCAGCTGCCCTCGCGCGCTTCCATCTCTTCTCGATAGGTCGTCGCCAGGGCCTTCTTGGTGTCGTCGTCCAGCGCGCGACCGGCGGCCTGGAACATCTCGTGTTCCTCCTCGTCGAGATGGTGGGTCACCGTGTCCTGGAGCTTCTTGGCGGTGGCGACCCAGCTCGGCGAGCTGTAATCGGTGCTCTCCAGCGTCTCCAGCAGTTCGTCGATCTCGTGATGCTCGGCGACGCTGTGCCGCGCCTTCTCTTGCGTGGTATCGATCTCCATCATCGGCACGTAGAGCGCCCGCTCTTCGGCGGCAGCGTGGTTTTCGAGTTCCGCTTTGACGCGCTTGAAGAGCTCGTCGCGGCCGTCGCTGTCACCGTGGGTCTTGACCAGCAGGTCGAGCAGACGGCGTTGCTTGTCGTGGCTTTCGCGTAGGGCTTCGAACAGAGTCATGGTCATCCTCGTCATCTATGGCGCACGTCCAGTGCGGCCTGGCCTTCATTCTGGCGATCGATTCCGGGTTCTTCGCCGGGAGATCGATTCGTCGTTCGGGGTCACGGTCAGGTGCCCTCGGCGTCGTGCTGCCGATAGGGAGAAAGATTAGGCGATAGGTCTGGGTGCCGCGACCGTCGCTGGTGTTCTTCCTTGCTGCGCCCCCCTCTTAGGTCGCATATCGCCAGATGAGCCTCCTGTGGTGTTATCACGTCAATAATATTATTGATAATTCAGGAGGCGACATGCGCCACGATGACGCTCGCGATGGCAGTGATCCGGTGAATGGCAACGACGAAGCCCCCAAGACCGGACTCAATCAGGGGTTGGCGAACTACGGCGACGAGGGCTTCTCGCTCTTTCTGCGCAAGGCATTCATCAAAGGCGCGGGCTACAGCGATGACGCGCTGAACCGCACCATCGTAGGCATCATCAATACCGGCAGCGGCTACAACCCGTGTCACGGCAACGCGCCGCAACTGATCGAGGCGGTCAAGCGTGGCGTGATGCTGGAAGGCGGCCTGCCCATCGACTTCCCCACCATCTCTGTCGCCGAAAGCTTTTCCACGCCGACCAGCATGTACCTGCGCAACCTCATGGCGATGGATACCGAAGAGATGATCCGCGCCCAGCCGATGGATGCGGTGGTGCTGATCGGCGGCTGCGACAAGACGGTGCCGGCGCAGTTGATGGGCGCGGCGTCGGCCAATCTACCGATGATCGAGCTGGTCACCGGGGCGATGCTCACCAGCGGCCATCGCGGCGTCCGGGTCGGTGCCTGTACCGACTGCCGGCGCTACTGGGGCATGTATCGCGGCCAGGAGATCGACGAGGCCGAGATCGAGGAGGTCAACGCCAAGCTGGTCGGGAGCGTGGGTACCTGTTCGGTGATGGGGACCGCCAGCACCATGGCGTGTCTCAGCGAGGCACTGGGGATCGCGCTACCGGGAAGCGCCTCGCCGCCGGCAGTGACCGCGGATCGGCTGCGGATCGCCGAGTGGAGCGGCCGCCAGGCGGTCATCAACGCCCGTACTCGGGTGACGCCGGACCGGATTCTCACTGAAAAAGCGTTCGAGAACGCGCTGCGTGTGCTGCTGGCGATCGGCGGCTCTACCAACGGCATCATCCACCTCACCGCCATCGCAGGGCGCATGGGGCTGGATATCGATCTGGAAGCCTTCGACCGTATGGGCCGCGAGACGCCCGTATTGGTGGACCTCAAGCCCTCCGGGCAGCATTACATGGAGGATCTACACCGCGCCGGCGGGCTGATAACGGTGCTGCGCGAGCTCAAGCCACTGCTGCATCTCGACGCGCTGACCGTTAGCGGGCGCACCCTCGGCGAGGAGATTGATGCCGTACCGGCGTTCGAGCAGACAGTCGTGTATCGCTTCGATGATCCGCTTTACCCGAGCGGCGGCATCGCTTTCCTGCGCGGCAACCTCGCCCCCGGCGGCGCGATCATCAAGCAGTCCGCCGCCGATCCGGCATTGATGGAGCACGAGGGGCGGGCGGTGGTGTTCGAGAGCGCCGAGGACATGGCGGCGCGAATCGACGACCCCGGGCTCGACGTCAACGTCGACGACATTCTGGTGCTCAAACGGATCGGCCCGGTGGGGGCGCCGGGGATGCCCGAGGCAGGCTACATGCCGATCCCGCGCAAGCTGGCGCGTCAGGGGGTGCGCGACATGGTGCGGATCTCCGACGGGCGCATGAGCGGCACCGCCGCCGGTACCATCGTGCTTCACGTCACGCCGGAGTCGGCCCTGGGGGGGCCGCTCGCACTGGTGGAAAGCGGCGACCGCATCCGCTTGAGCGTGCGCGAGCGCGCTCTGGAGTTGCTGGTCGACGAGGCGGAACTCGAGCGCCGCCGGCAGGGGTGGAAGCCGCTGCCCATCGTTGCCGAGCGCGGCTATCGCAAGCTCTTCTTCGAGCAGATCACTCAGGCGGACAAGGGCTGCGACTTCGAATTTCTGCGCCCGCCCAGCATGCAGGGGCGCGTGCCGCGCTGACGGACGGTGGCGTCGAATCGAGGAGATCCCGGCGAGAGAAGGACTCAGCCGCCCTCGCGCTGCCGATAGAGCCGTAGGTAGCGCTCCTTGGAGGGCTGCAGGTGCTGATAGCAGAGTTGGGAGAACGCCTCACGGTCCTCGCGCTCGAGCGCGTCGATCATGCCGCGATGCTCGTCACGGGCGAGCTCGATGCTCTCGCGGTCGGTGGTGCCGATGAAGCGAATGGCGTGCGCCTTCTGGGCGAAGTCGTTGATCGTCTCCGAGAGATAGGGGTTGCCACAGGCCGCGAACAGGGTGCGGTGGAAGTCGATGTTGTGGCGAAACACCGCGCGCCAGTCGCTGCGTTCGATGGCTTCGCTGTGATCGCGCTGAATGCGGTTCAACGCGTCGAGCAGTGACGATGGCGCCGGCAACGGAATCTGTGCGGCGGCGCGGCCCTCCAGCAGTTCGCGCATGGCGTAGATCGCCTCGACCTCGTCGGGTGTATAGGCGCGCACGAAGGCGCCGCGATTCTTGATTCGCTCGACCAGTCCTGCATTTTCGAGCTGGAAGAGCGCCTGGCGGACAACGTGGCGCTTGCCGTCGAAGCGTCGCATCAAATCTTCCTCGACCAGCCGCTCACGGGGGTGAAGGCGGCTGAGCACGATCTCCTCCTCGATCGCCGAGACGATGGCCGGCACGGTGACGCCGTCCGTGCTCGCGCTCGCGGCATCGTCGGCGACGAGCGCTTCGCGCTCGATGACGGGCTGGGAGGCGTCGCGATGGGGCATGGGGACTCCTTGAATGACGGTGGTGATCATTGTCCTGAGCGATGCGTGGCGCTTGCAGACGCACTTGGCACACCGCAGATGGCCGCTTCCAGGGCGCTGGGCGCGGTCCGTGCGCCTGGCGCATCGCCGACCGCCCGCGTTCGCATCGAGATACCTTGGTAAGCCCTGATGCATGGCATGGCAAGACCTTCGTTCAAGACGCGCACGGCGGCGATGCTGCTTTAGTCGTTATTGGCGTCAATATTATTGACAATTTAATCGACAAATTCATACGTTGCCATGGCAAGGCAACGATAACGGACTCCATCGACGAGGTTCCCGTCATGCACGCCAACACGCTTTCGAACGCTATCAGGATTTCCCGAGTCGCCCGTCAGACGGGCCTCACCGAATCAATTGGCCGCCCGGCGGCCGCCCGACTCTGCGGGGTGCTCGGCCTGAGTGCCCTCGCAATTGCCATCGTGCCGCTGGCCCAGGCTCAGGAGTACGCCGGCGGTGATGAGGTCCGGGTCCTGCAGGGCTTCAAACCCGGCGGCGGCAGCGACGCTTTGGCGCAGCTGGTGCAGCCGAAGCTCGCCGAGATCCTCGGCGTCGACTTCGTCAACGAGTACATGCCAGGAGCGACCGGCGCGGTCGCCTGGACTCGGCTCGCCAAGCAGTCGGCGAACGATGGCAGCGTCATCAGCATCACCAACACGCCAATGCTGATGACCAACTACATCATGAACGATGCCATCACCTACACCACCGACGAGATGACGCCGATCGCCAACGTGGTCACCGATCCGGGCATCGTCGTGGTGAGCGCGGACAGCCCCTTCGAGACCATCGAGGATCTGATGGAGGCGGCCGAACAGAATCCCGGAACCGTCACCATCGGTAATTCCGGCGTTGGCGGTGACGACTTCTTCACCACCATCCAGCTCGAACAGGCGACCGGCCTGTCGTTCAAGCGAGTGCCGTTCCAGGGCGACGGCCCATCGGCGACGGCGGCAATGGGCGGCAAGATCGATGCCAGCTTCAACAACGTCGGCAACGTCTATGGCCAAGTGGAATCGGGCAACCTGCGAGCGCTGGCGGTATTCGCGGCGGAGCGTTTAACGAGTCTGCCCGACGTTCCCACCATGCAGGAGAAAGGCATCGATATCGTCGCCGGCTCCTCGAGGGGTTACAGCGCACCGGCGGACATCCCCGACGACGCACGAGACCAGCTGATCGCGGCGTTCGAGACACTGGCGGACGATGAGGCGTTCCAGTCGCAGGCCGAGCAGCGAGCGATGAATCTCGACGTGGTCACCGGTGATGACTACGGCGAAATGATCGCCGACATGGAAGCCGAGTACCGCGATATCTGGCAAGAGGTCCGGGATCAGGTCTCGCAGTAAATCCCGTCACCACTGGCCCTACCAAGGGGAGCGCCATGAACGTCAGTCGCCTGCTGCTCGGGGTTTTCGGAATCATCGTGGCCGCCACCTTCTACGTCGCGGCCGATGACTATCCGCGAGCCGCGGCCGAAATGCCGGTCATCTACGCGGTGGCGGTGGCGCTACTGTCGCTCGCCATGGTGCTAGATGAGCTGGTCTTCAAGCGCCGCCGCCTGGCGGCGCGGGAGGCAGGGGGCAGCGATATGGCGTCCGGTTCATCGGCAACCTCGACCGGGGGAGCGAACGAGCCATCGATGCGCGACGCCTCGCCACAGCGCGCGGCGCCGGCCGCGGCAGACAAGGATGAGGCGACGTCCACTGGAGGCAAGCGCTGGCTGGCGGTGGTAGCGATCTTTGCGCTGGCCGTGGCCTATGTGCTCACGCTGCAGACGCTGGGCTATATCTTCGCCACGGCGCTGTTCATGGCGCTGGCGCTCGGCGTGATCGGCACCGTGCGGTGGCCCTTCGCGGTCATCGGCAGCGCGGTGCTGATCGCGATGATCTGTCTAGTTTTCATCGGGTTCCTGGGGCTGCCGATTCCTCTGCTGCCGGCCTTCGTCTGAGCGCCTCTGGCGTGTGATACGAACCCGCTAGCGTCTCGACGAAAGGAGAGTCAACGCGCATGGATTCCTCTCTGGTGATGATCGGGCTGACCAACGTCCTGAGCATCAACAACATCGCCTGCATTCTGGGTGGCACGGCGCTGGGGCTGTTTGTCGGCGCCATGCCGGGACTCTCGGCCACCATGGCGCTCGCGCTGCTGCTGCCGCTGACCTTCAGCTTCGACCCGGCGACGGGCTTGAGCATGCTCGCCGCGCTCTATGTGGGCGCCTCCTACGGCGGCTCCATCGCCGCCATCCTGTTGCGCACGCCGGGGACGCCCTCGGCTGCAGCAACCGTGCTCGACGGCTTTCCACTCTCTCAGCAGGGCAAGGCGGGACACGCCCTCGGGGTGTCGCTGTTCGCCTCCTTCTTCGGCGGTCTCATGAGCGGTATCGCGCTGCTCACGGCGGCGCCATTGCTGGGTACGCTGGTGCTGGAGTTCGGCCCGGTGGAGCTCTTCGCCATCGCCGTACTGGGGATCACCATCATCGGTTCGCTGGCCCAGGGGTCAGTGATCAGCGGGCTACTCTCCGGCGGTCTCGGGCTGTTGATCAGCACGGTGGGGATGGACCTGACCACCGGCACGCCGCGGATGACCTTCGACCAGATCAGCCTGTTCTCCGGAATCGACTTCACGGTCGCGCTGATCGGGCTCTTTTCGGTCCCGCAGGCGCTGACGCTGATCGAGAACTCGCATCAGGGCAACAAGGTCGCCAGCCGCATCACCGACCGGCTGGTGCCGCAGTGGAAGACGATCAAGCGCCTGATGCCCAATATCCTGCGCTCCAGCGGTATCGGCGTCGTGGTCGGGTTGATCCCCGGCACCGGCGGCGATACCGCGAGCTGGTTCGCTTACAACGAAGCCAAGCGCTTCGCCAAGGACAAGAGCGGCTTCGGCAAGGGGGAGATTGCCGGCGTCGCTGCGCCGGAGGCGGCCAATAACGCGGTGGTGGGTGGGGCGCTGATACCCACCATTGCGCTGGGAATTCCGGGCAGCTCCTCCACGGCGATTCTGCTCGGCGCGCTGATGGTGCAGGGCATCCTGCCCGGGCCCAACCTGCTCACCGACTACGGCGACGTCACCTACACCCTGATCTGGGCGGTGATCATGGCCAATATCGCGCTGCTGGTGGTGGGGCTGGCGTTCACCAAGATGAGCGTCTCGGTGACCCAGGTGCCCGACGGCTTCATTGCCTGCGCGATTCTCGCGCTCTGCATCATCGGCGCATTCGCCATCAACAACAGCCTGTTCGACGTCGGGCTGATGCTGGGCTTCGGGCTCTTCGGTTACTGGCTGAGCAAGGCCGGCGTATCACCGGCGCCGATGGTCATCGGGCTGATCCTGGGGCCTGTGATGGAGATCAGCTTTCAGCAGTCGATGCTGATCGGCAACGACAGCTTCGGCGTCTTTCTCGAAAGCCCGATCGCCACGGTGCTGCTGATCATGGCGCTGCTCTCGATCCTTCAGGCAACGCCGCTGTTCAGCTGGTTGCGACGTCCGTTCAAGCGCCGCCTAGAGCGCAAGCGATAGCGGCGTTCGTCCCGGCCGATCCCGCGAGCCGACGACGTATGGGATCGGTCGGCCGTCACATGAGCGATTCGCTTATCGATCAACGACTCGACCCTTCACTGGAGAATGCTGCATGACACGAATCACCGACGTTCAGGCCCGAACCATCAGCGTTGCGCTGGATAACCCCACCAGTTTTTCCAACCGCCAGGTATTGAAGCGCGACTATTGCCTGGTGCGCGTCACCGGTGACGACGGCGTCAGCGGCATCGGCTTCTGCTACGCCGGCAGCAACGCCGGCGAGGTGGTGACCCGGGCGGTGCGCGATCTGCTCAAACCCGTGCTCATCGGCCAGGACACCCATCGCGTCGAGGGGCTGTGGCAGGAGATGTACCAGGAAGGGCTGCTCCACGGGCGCACCGGCTCGGTGATGCGCGCGCTGAGCATCCTCGATGTCGCGTTGTGGGATCGCAACGCCCGTGCCGCCAACCTACCGCTGCATCGCTTTCTCGGTGCCACCGACGAGGAGAGCGTGGCGGCCTACGCCAGTGGCGGTTACTACCTCGAGGGCAAGACACCTCAGGACCTCGCCGACGAGATGACCGGCTACGTCGGCCAGGGTTTCGGGGCAGTGAAGATGAAGGTCGGGCGAGAGGATCTCGCCGGGGAAGAGGCGCGACTGGCGGCGGTGCGCGAGGCGATCGGCCCCGACGTGCTACTAATGATGGATGCCAACAATGCCTGGCGCGATCTGCCCACGGCGCTGGCGTTCGCGCGCATGGCGGAGCCCTATTCGCCCTACTGGATCGAGGAGCCGTTCAGCCCGGACGACATCGACAACCACCGCCGTCTGGCCGAGCGCACGCCGATTCCCGTCGCCACCGGTGAGATCGAGGCGGGGCGCTGGCGCTTCAAGGAGCTGCTCGACAAGGAGGCGGCGATGATCCTGCAGACGGATGCCGCGGTCTGCGGCGGGATCACCGAGTTTCGCCGCATCGCCGCGACGGCGGCGAGCTACGGCGTCGACATCTGTCCGCACTGGTTCCACGACCTGCACGTGCATCTGGTCGGTTCGACCCCCAACGCGCCCTACGTCGAGTTCTTCGCCGACGATCAGGTGCTCAACTTCCGCAAGCTAATCGATACCCAACTGAGTTTCCGCGACGGCCGCCTGATGCTACCGCAGACACCGGGGTTGGGCTTCGACTTCGACGAGGCGGCGCTCGATCGCTACGCCACCGGCCCCTGGGGCTGAGTCACGCCGCGTCGTCTCCGCCAGCGCCGCGCGCATGCCCGTTGGCGGGGCGCACTCGCACACTCTGGAGATCACCATGTCCGTCAAGGCTCCCTGTGGCACCGTTCTCTCGCCGGTCATCACGCCGTTCGGTGACGATCTCGCCCCGGATGCCGAGCGCTTCGTCGCCCACTGCCGCTGGCTGCTCGCCAACGACGTGGGGCTGGCGATTTTCGGCACCAACTCCGAGGCCAATTCACTGTCGCTGGTCGAGCGCCAGTTTTTGCTCGACCGGCTGATCGAGGCGGACGTCAACCCCGGCCGGCTGATGCCAGGCACCGGCTGCTGTTCGATACCCGAAAGCGTTGCGTTGACTCGCCATGCGATCGAGCAGGGTGTCGGCGGAGTGCTGATGCTGCCGCCGTTTTACTACAAGGGCGTCTCGGAGGAGGGCGTCTTTCGCTACTACGCCGAGGTGATCGAGCGGGTCGGCGACGACCGCCTCCGGCTCTATCTCTATCACATTCCCCCTGTGGCCCAGGTGCCTATCGGTCTCAAGCTGATCGAGCGGCTGGTGGCCCGCTACCCCGGTGTGGTAGCGGGCATCAAGGACAGCGGCGGCGACTGGGAGAACACCCGAGCGGTGATCGAGACCTTCAGCGGTGACGGGTTTCGCGTCTACGCCGGCAGCGAGCGCTTTTTGCTGCCGACGCTGCGTGCCGGCGGCGCGGGCTGTATCAGCGCGACGGCCAACGTCAATTCACGCGCCATCGCCGCACTCGGCGAGAACTGGGCGCTAGAGGGCGCCGACGCCCGCCAGACCGAGCTCAACGTCATCCGCGACATCTTCGAAAGCGTGCCGATGATTCCGGCGCTGAAGGCGGCCACCGCCCACTTCGCCAGTGATCCGCGCTGGGCTAGGGTGCGTCCGCCGTTGGTAGAGCTGGAAGCCAACCAGCGCCAGACGCTGCTCGAGGCGCTGGCGCGCGCCGGTTTCGATATGCCGGGACTCGGGGCATAGTGCGTACGCAGGTCCCCTTGCATTCGACACCTGAGGAGCCGATGTGAATCATCCCTCTCGAGCCGTGGCGCGCCGGCTGGCGCGGATCCGCAACTTTTCGGATCTGGAGTGGGCAGGTCGACGCAGCCTGCCGCGACCGATTCATGGCTACGTCGCCAACGCCGCCGAGGATGGGCGGACTCACGCCGCCAACCGCGCGGCTTTCGACGACTACGGTTTTCTGCCGCGCACGCTGCGTGACGTCTCCGGCATCTCGCTCGAGACCGAACTGCTGGGTCGGCACTATGCGGCGCCCTTTGGCATCGCCCCCATGGGCATCAGCGCGCTCTCCGGCTACCGCGGCGATCTGGCGCTTGCACGCGCCGCATCCGCCGCGAAGGTGCCGATGATCATGAGCGGTTCGTCGCTGGTGCCGATGGAGGAGGTCGTCGAGGTGCCGGGCAGTGACTGGTTCCAGGCCTATCTGCCGGGAGATCGCGAGGGCATCGAGGCGCTGCTTGAACGAGTCGAGCGCGCCGGCTTTCGCCATCTCGTCATTACGGTCGATTACGCGGTGCCACCCAACCCGGACAATAACCGCCGAAGCGGTTTCTCGTCGCCGATCCGCCCCAGCCTGCGCCTCGCTGTCGATGGCCTGCTGCGCCCGCGCTGGCTCTATCACACCTTTTACAAGACGCTGCGTCACCACGGCATTCCGCACTTCGAGAACAACTTTGCCCAGCGCGGCATTCCCGTGATCTCGCGCCACGTCAATCGCGATTTCTCCGGGCGCATGCATCTCGACTGGGAGTACCTGGCCCTGGTGCGCGAGCGCTGGAAGGGCGCGCTGATCGTCAAAGGCATTCTTCACCCCGAAGACGCCAGCCGGGCGAAAACGCTGGGCGCCGATGCGCTCATCGTCTCCAATCACGGCGGACGTCAGCTGGATGGCACCATCGCGTCGCTGCGCGCGCTGCCGGCCATCGTCGAGTCGGTAGGCGAGCTCCCGGTGATGATCGACAGCGGCTTTCGCCGCGGCACCGACGTGCTCAAGGCACTCGCCCTCGGCGCGCGCTTCGTCTTCTTTGGCCGTCCCTTCAACTATGCGCTCGCCTACGCCGGCCAAGCCGGTGTCGCCCACGCCATCGAGCTGATGAACGCGGAAATCACGCGTGACATGGCGCTACTCGGCATTACCCATCCCCGCCAGATGACCTCGGAATGGCTCTGCCCGTCGCGGCGGTAACGCCGCGCCACCGACGGCCCCACCCCAGGCATAAATTAGAATTAACTGTTGTTCGCAGTCGACGACCACGTATCGTAGCCGGCTTCAAAACAGTGACGTCCGGCGTGGTATGCGTTAAAGATAGCTGTGTAAGATCATGCTTTTTTGGGTACCGGGTCGTTCGAAATCTGTAAAGCTGACGCGAGGAATTCATCCGCGTGGCGGAGCCTTCACCTCATCATCAGGCAGTGGAACCCTCTTCCTATGGCGCTGGTTCATTCGATGCCGACACGCTATGCGTCACCGCGACAGGGTCGCGGAACATGCTGAGAACGCTGACTTTTACACTGCTGCTGAGCCTGTCGCTGTCGATCGTAACCGCCTGTCGAGCCGACGACGGGCGGCAGCTGGTGGTCATCGCCAACCCTGGCATCGACCAGAGCTCGATCTCTCTGGAGACGCTCCGTGCCATCTTTGCCATGCGTCAGCGCACACTATCGAGCGGACAGCCGCTACACGTCTTCGTGCTCGGCGATGCCACGCCTCTCCACGAGGCGTTCTCCAAAAGGGTTCTCGGTGTCTATCCTCACCAGCTGAGATTGGCCTGGGAGCGCGCTGTTTTTTCCGGTACCGGGCAGGCGCCCAATCAAGTTGCGAGCGAAGCCGCGCTGATCAATGCCGTCGCCTCGACGCCGGGGGGCATTGGTTACGCCCTGCGATCCCATGTCACCGAACGACTTCAGGTGCTTGCCGTTGACTAGCCAACTTCGAATCGTCGCGACGGCGGTGGCGCTGACGTGCGCCGCCGCGGGCGCGAGCTACGCCGACCTCGCCCGTGCCCAGAGTGATGAAGGCCGGGACACGCTGCAGGTTCACGGCTTCATGAGCCAGGCGCTGGTCGTCACCGACCACAATGCGTTCTTCGGCCCGAGCGATGAAGGACTCGGCAGCCTCGAGTACACCGAACTCGGCCTCAACGTCTCAAGGCGGCTCGGCGATCGCTTTCTCGTCGCGGGTCAGGTGCTCAGTCGGGTCGCGGGAGACTACGGCGATGCCTGGAAGCCCACTCTGGATTATGGCGTCGTTGACTATCAGGCATTGACCCGCGACGACCTGGTGCTGGGCTTGCAGGTCGGTCGTTTCAAGAACCCCTTCGGATTCTACAACCAGACCCGCGACGTGCCGACGACACGCCCCAGCGTGCTGCTGCCGCAGTCAATTTATTACGACCGGAGTCGCTCGCTGGGGTTGGCGTCGGACGGCGTCAGCCTCTACGGCGAGCGCCGCCTGTCCAACGGTACGCTGTATTGGCAGGGCGGCATCGGCGTGCCGCAGATCAATGAAGATGCGGAGATCTCTCTCTCGGCCAGCCGCCCCGATCTGGAGGCCAAGCTCTCAACCATTGGCCAACTGCTCTATGCTCATGATGGTGGGCGAATCAATGTCGCGCTGAGTATGGCCCGGGTTCGCGCCGATTACCGCTCCCGATTGACGCCGTCGGCGCGGGGCGACTTCCTTTTCCAGCCCGTCATCGCGTCGTTCGAGTACAACGCCGAACACTGGAGTCTGACGTCGGAGTACGAATTTCAGACACGCAAGCTCAGCGGCTTTGAGTATTCGCGCGCCAACCGATCGACCGACGGCGAGAGCCTCTATGTCCAGTACCAGTATCGTATTACCCCGCGTTGGCAATGGCTGCTGCGCTACGACTACACGGTCAGCGAGCGTGACGATCGAGACGGTAGGCGCTTCGCGGCGACGGGGCTGGGACCCAGCCATACCCGTTTTGCGAGAGACCTCACAACGGGGGTTCAGTGGCGTATCACCCCTCGCTGGAGCGCTCAGGCCGAGTGGCACTACATCGATGGCACCGCCTGGCTGCCACGCCAGGACAACCCGGACGACGAGGAGACTGATCGATACTGGAACCTGGTGCTCTTCCAAACCGCTTACAGTTTCTGATTCATGATCGGTCGCGAGCAGCCCTATCGGCTCAGCCTGAAATGGCGCGCCTTCGTGCTCACCAGTCTGGTGCTGGTGGCGCTGGCGGCTTCCATCGCCTGGATCAGCTACGCCAATCTGACGAGTCAGTTCGACGCCCGCCAGCGCGCCGGGCAGGAAAACCAGCGTCAGCTGTTGGCCAGTGCGCTGGAGAGTTCGGCCAAGGAGCTCAGTCAGCTCGCCGCCATCATTGCTGCGTCGGAGAGTCTCGAGGAGGCGCTTGGCGATGGCGACCCGGAGACGGTCGCGCAGGCCCTGCAAACCCAGTGGCCCACGCTGCAGCTCAATGCCGGCATCGAAGAGATGCAGATTTTCGATGTCGACGGCGAGCGCCTGGCCCGCTACGGCAGCGAGCAGATCGAGTCTGCCAACGCCGGCTGGCAGCAGTGGGTCGCCAACATCATCGACAGCGAGCGCCCGGACGCGCGCACGGTCTGCCTAACGAGCTGTCGGCAGTACGTCGCGGTACCGATTCTGGTCGCCGGTGGCAGCGCCGGGGTGCTCGTGGCCTCACGTTCTCTGGTCGACGTACTGGACTACTTCCAGCGAAGCTCCGGCAATGATATTGCGTTGTTGACTCGCGACACGCGGGCGCAGAACGCTCCCCAGGGCGCATCACGCCGCGGAGAGGCGCTCAATGTCATGCCTGCCAACCGGACGATTCCCGCGTGGAACGCGCAGGCACTGGCCCTGACCCATCAGGGGGATGTGCTGCCGCTTCTTGCCGAACTCGCCGAACGCCGTTCACTCGAGGCGCTGGTTGGCTCACCGGCACGAATCGAGCGCGACGAGCGCGATTTCGAAGCTATCGCCATGCCGCTCGAGGGCAATCAGCGCGCCAACCTCAACCGCCAGGGTTTTTTCGTCTCGCTTGAAGACGTCACGCGGCAACTTGGCGCCATCAAGCGCACGATTCGAATGGTACTGCTGGCGAGCCTGGTTGGCTGGCTCGTGGCAGAAACCCTGCTGCTGTCTATCCTCTGGCGCCCGGTGCGGCGCATCCGACTGTTGAGCCGCTACCTCCCCGGGCTTGCCAGCGGTGACTTTGAGCGCTTTCGTGACCGGATTGCTCGCAGCTCGCGTCAGCCGGCGCGTGACGAAATCGACGTGCTCGCCGACACCACCGTCGAGCTCTCCTATCAGCTCGAGGCCCTGGAGCAGGAAGTCACCGCTCGTGGGAAGGTGCTTGAGCGACAGGTCAGCGAACTCGAGCGTGAACGCGATCTCGTCAGCGCACTGATGGATTCCGCCGAGGCGTTGGTGGTCGTTCACGACGCCGAGGATCGGGTGCTACTCGCTAACCGCCACGCCCTGCGCATGATCGGCGTCGAGTCACTCGACGGTGAATCGTTCCGGCAATACTTTCTGGAACGTGAGGCGTCGGTGTTGGAGGTGGTCAGTTGTGATGGCCAGCGGGAGAGCGATCTGATCACCGGCGACGGTCAGCGCCGTGCCATTGCCTGGTATCACTCCAGGCTCAAGGCATGGTCGGATGAGGTGCCCGCGGTGGTCTCGGTCGGTATCGACATTACCGAGCGCAAGACGGCAGAGATGCGTCTGGCCTGGCTCGCCCATCGCGACCCGCTGACCGAGCTCTACAACCGTCGCTACTTTGAAGAAACGCTGGCGGGAGCGGTGGTCTCCGGAGCGCAGGGCGCGATGCTCTATCTCGACCTCGACCGGTTCCGCGAAGTCAACGAACTCGGCGGCCATTCCATGGGCGACCAGCTCCTGATGCGAGTCGCCGAGGTGTTTCGCCGTCAGCTTGGCCAGATGGGGACCGTGGCGCGGTTGGGGGGCGATGAGTTTGCCGTACTCATGGAGCGGGCGGAGGCCGATCAGGCGGTCATCCTGGCCCAGAAGATCGTCGCCGCGCTCACCGAGGTCACCCTCGAGGTCGAGGGGCAGCGCTATCGGGCGGCGGCGAGTATCGGCATCGCGCTGTATCCCGACCACGGCGGCACACCCAAGGAGCTGATGGCGAGCGCTGACTTCGCGATGTATCGGGCCAAGGCCAACGCCGAGCAGCGCTGGCATCTGCTCACGTCTCGCGTCGATCGCCATGCACTGCAGGAGCGCATGGTCTGGGAGGAAAAGATTCGCAAGGCGCTTGCCGAGGACGGCTTTCAGCTCTGGCAGCAGCCCATCATGCGCCTTGCCGATCAGGTCGTGACGCACCATGAAGTGCTGCTGCGCCTGCCCGATCCGGTCACCGGCGAGATCGCCTCGCCCGGCTGGTTCATCTCCATCGCCGAAAGCAGCGGTCAGATCGTCGCGCTGGACCGCTGGGTACTGAGACAGACGCTGCTGCACATGCGTCGCGTCGGTGACGATAGCCGCTTCGCCGTCAACCTCTCCGGCCAGTCGCTTCGCGACGAGAAACTCACCGAATTTCTCCGCAACGAGCTCGATGCTCATGGTATCGACGCGCGCCGTCTGATCCTGGAAATCACCGAGACCGCCGCTGTCACGGATTTTTCAACGGCGCGCTATATTCTGCAGGGGCTGCGCAGTCTCGGCTGCCGCGTGGCGCTCGACGACTTCGGGGTCGGATTCAGCAGTTTCTACTATCTCGACCAGCTACCGGCGGACTACATCAAGATCGACGGCTCGTTCATTCAGGACTTGCCCGAGAACCGCCGCAGCCAGATGATCGTCAAGGCGATCGTCGAAATCGCCCGCGGTCTCGGCAAGTCGACGGTGGCAGAGTTCGTCGATCGTGCAGAGATCGTCGATATGCTGCGAACCTATGGTGTGAACTACGCGCAGGGCTACTGGATCGGGCGGCCTGCCCCCATCGATGCATCGAGGGAGTCGACCGGTCCCGTGCGCTGACGCGGATCAGGAAAAATCAACAACAAACGACAGAACGACCCAGGGAACAAGAATGCCAATACAAGAGAGGTTCTGGGACCACTTCGAGTTTGCGCTGGCGCTGACGCCAGCCCAGAAGAACGAGGTCTATGCGCTCCGTTATCGTGTCTATACCGGAGAATTCGGCCATCGGATGCCGGGCGCGCCCGAGCAGGCGCTGGAGTTCGATGATTTCGACACCTCGGCGTTGCACTGTTTCATTCGCCATCGGGACTCAGGCGAGGCGGTCGCCTGCATCCGCATCGTCTCTCCCGGCAGCGCTGAGCCTGGCCTTGGTGCGCTGCCGGTCGAAAATCTCGCCGACGGTTTTTTTTCTCATCCGGAGCTCGTACCCGACAAGCTCCCTCGCGAGACGATCTGCGAAGTCTCCCGCGCCGCCATTCTTGGCAAGTATCGCAAGCGTTCCGGCAGTGACTGCGCCGAAGCGGACAGCACGGCCGAGCGCGAGGCGGCACGGGTCGCCTCGCTACTCGGCGGCGCGGTCTACTTCGCCTCCACGGTCATGATCGAGCTCATCGAGCGCCGCCACGCCTTCGCCCTGATGGAACCGCGGCTGGCCCGACTGCTCAGTCGTTTCGGTTTGCGCTTTGAACGGGTGGGGGAACTGCAGTCGTTCAACGGCGTGCGGGCGGCCTATTACATCGATCAGCGCCAGGCGCGCGAGAGCCTCAAGCCTTCACTGCAAAGCTTCTATCAGCGGATCTCGGATACCTTGCGTGAGCAGTTCGCCGCGACGCGCAGCGAGGTACGTTCCGCGCCGGCGCTGACGTCGGCTTGACCGGCAGGCGCGTCCCTCGATGACCCCGCAGACGGCGACGGCGCAAGCCGCCGCCGTCTGGCGTTAGGGCATTACCCGGGTAGTGTGCTGGCGGTGCGGGTGATCGCGTTCAGCGGCTCGACGCCTCGAGCGCCTCGACGATGGCGCGGCCGAGCGTTTCCGTGGTGCCCTGGCCCTTGAGATCCGGGGTCAGCACCGAGCTGTCACGGGAAGCCAGCACCGACTCGATTGCCGTCACCATTGCGGCGCCCGCGTCGTCGTAACCCAGGTGCTCCAGCATCATCGCGCCGCACCAGATCTGGCCGATGGGATTGGCGATGCCCTTGCCGGCGATATCCGGCGCGCTGCCGTGGACCGGTTCGAACAGGCTGGGGAACTTGCCCTCGGGATTGATGTTGGCCGACGGCGCAACGCCGATGGTGCCGGTGCACGCCGGGCCCAGGTCGGAGAGGATGTCGCCGAAGAGATTGCTGGCGACGACGACATCGAACCAGTCCGGATGGAGCACGAAGTTGGCGGTCAGAATGTCGATGTGGAACTGGTCCACGCTCACGTCCGGGTAGCTCCCGGCCATCGCTTTCACCCGCTCATCCCAGTACGGCATGGTGATGGAGATGCCGTTGGACTTGGTCGCCGAGGTGAGCTTGCGGCGCGGCCGGGTCTGGGCGAGATCGAAGGCATATTTCAGCACGCGGTCGACCCCGGTGCGGGTCATCACCGTTTCCTGCATCACGGTTTCCCGCTCGGTGCCCTCGAAGATCTTGCCGCCGATGCTCGAATACTCTCCCTCGGTATTCTCGCGCACCACGTAGAAGTCGATGTCGCCGGGCTCCCGGTCGGCCAGCGGGCTCTTGATGCCCGGCATCAGCCGGCAGGGGCGGAGATTGACGTACTGGTCAAAGTGGCGCCGAAACTGCAGTAGCGACCCCCACAGCGAGACATGATCCGGCACCTTGTCGGGCCAGCCCACCGCGCCATAGTAGATCGCATCGAAACCGGAGAGCGTCTCGAACCAATCGTCCGGCAGCATCTTGCCGTGCTCGAGATAGTAGTCGCAGCTACCGAACTCGAAGGTCTCGAATTCGAGCGGAATGTCGAAGCGCCTGGCGGTGGCCTCGAGCGCGCGCAGGCCTTCGGGAATCACTTCGGTGCCGATGCCGTCGCCGGCGATGACGGCGATTCTGTGGGTCTTGTTGTGGGCCATGGTTGGCTTACCTCATGAAGTCGATCAAGTGCTGGAAGACCGCATCCGGTGCTTCCTCGGGAAGATAGTGGCCGCAGGGCAAAGAGTGGCCCTCGACGCTGTCGCGGGAAACCGCTCGCCAGGCGGCGAGCGCATCGAAACAGCGCTCGATGGTGCCGTGCTCGCCCCACCACACGGCCAGCGGGACCTGAAGATGTTGGCCGGCATCGCGGTCGGCGCGATCGTGGGTGAGATCGATGGTGCGCGAAGCGCGGTAGTCCTCGCAGAGCCCATGCGCCGCGCCGGGCAGCGCCAGACAGCGCTGATACTCGGCGATGGCTCGGGGATCGAATGGCCCCAGGCCGGCATGCCGGCTGCCCATGATGCGGGTGACGTAGTCGGCGGGTGACGCCTCGATCCAGGATTCCGGTAGCGGTGCCGGCTGGATCAGGAAGAACCAGTGCCAGTAGGCGGTGGCGAAGGTGAGGTCGGTGGCCTCGTACATCGCCAGCGTGGGCGCAATATCCAGCACCACAAGTCTGTCCACGCGGTCGGCATGATCCAGTGCCAGGCGATGGGCGACGCGACCGCCCCGGTCGTGGCCGCAGAGGAAAAAGTGCTCGAACCCCAGCGTCTGCATGACGGCTACCTGGTCCGCCGCCATCCGGCGTTTGCTGTAGTTGGCGTGATCGGGGTCACCCACCGGCTTGCTCGAATCGCCGTAGCCGCGCAGATCGGTCGCGATCACCGTGTAGTGCCGAGCCAACGCCGGCGCGAGCCGGTGCCAGATGACATGAGTCTGGGGATGCCCGTGCAACAGCAGCAGTGCCGGGCCCTCACCGCCGATGACGCCATGAATGACAACGTCGTCGTCAACGCGGATAGCGAAGTCGCGAAATCCATCGAACATACGCAGGCTCCTGCGCCGAGGTCAGTCGTCTCAGTGTAGTGCCTGACCCGGCGAGGATAATCCGGGTAAAATCGAACCGACTGTTGCGTCAGAGTGGAGAGTTCAATGTCGGCGATGGATGACCTGGCGTTCTTTCAGTGTATCGCTCAGGCAGGCAGCCTCACCGGCGCCGCCCGCGAGCTCGGGCTATCGCTGTCGGCGGTGAGCAAGCGGCTGCAGCAGCTGGAGACGCGGCTGGGGGTTTCCCTGGCGGCGCGGACGACGCGGCGGCTGGCGCTGACCGCAGAAGGTGAGCACTACCTGCAGCGGGGCGCGCTGATCCTCGACGATCTGGGCGACCTGGAGAACGCGTTGCGCGATCAGGGACGTGCGCTTTCGGGGCGATTGCGAATCAACGCCACGTTCGGCTTCGGTCGGCGTCACGTCGCACCGCTGATCTCCCGCTTTGCCGACCTCCATCCCCAGCTGGAGCTGCTGCTGGAGCTGACCAGTTTTCCGGTAGGGCTCGACGCTCAGGGGTTCGACGTCAACATCCGCGTCGGCGAGCCACCGGATGCACGGTGGATCGCGAAACGCCTGCTCCCCAACCGCCGCGTCCTCTGCGCGGCACCGGCCTACCTCGCGACGGCGCCGCCGCTCGAGCGGCTGGAGGATCTGGTGAATCATGGCTGTCTGATCGTGCGCGAAAACGATACCGACTATTCGCTGTGGCGGTTCGAGGCGACCGACGACCCCGCCGTCCAGCGCCATGTTCGCGTCGACGGCCGGCTGGCCAGTAACGACGCCGAGGCGATGACGCGAATGGCGTTGGACGGGCACGGGGTGCTGCTGCGTTCCTGGTGGGATGTTCACGATCATCTGGCCAATGGCGATCTGGTCAGGCTGCTGCCGCAATGGCAGGGCGTGCGGGCAGACTTCCATCTGCTCTACAGCGAGCGGGCGCGTAACAGTGCCAGGGTGCGTCATTTCGTCGATTTCATGGCCGCGGAGATGGCCGGGCGGGTGCCCGAACTGCCCGAAACGCCAAACGACAGGCAAAAAAATGCCCACCAGGGGATGGTGGGCAAGTAAGGGATCATTCAAGGGAACACTTACTCAGAGTTGCCCTGCAAAAGTTAGTTCCCAGCGGTTTCAAAAAAATGCCGCTTATTTTGTAACGAAATTTTGCTACGCCAACGGCGCCGGCAATCGTCCTTGCCGTCAGAGCGAAAGGGCGTCTCGTACCGCCGGCCAGGCGGGGTCGCCGTCGCGGGTCGTCACGCCTTCCAGCATCGCTTCGATGCGCGCGGGATGCGATTCGATCCAGGCGCTCGCCACCTCTTCGAATCCGCGACTTTCCTGACCGTACTGCTGAATCATCCAGCTCTGCTCCTCGGCGGAGAAACTGAACTGGTCGAACAGACTGACCAGATTGGGGTTGGCCTCGGCGTAGTCGCTCGCGATCAGAGTGCGGACGTCGCTTTCGCCATTGCCTTCACCAAAGAGGTTCTTGTCATCCTCGAGATAGCGCATCGGCAGCTCGAGGTTCATCCAGTGCGGGGTCCAGCCGACCCAGACGATGGGATCCTGGTTCGTGATCGCGCTCTTCGCGGCGCTCAGCATGCCCACGGTGCTGGTATCCACCAGCGTCCAGTCGCCCAGGCCCCAGGTATCGGCGGTGATCGCCTCGTTGAGAATCTCGCTGGCCGCCGAGCCGGCGCCAAAGCCGTAGATCTCGCCGTCGAAGGCGTCGCGGTTGGCGTCGAGATCGGCGAATGAGGTGACGCCGTCTTCATAGACGTAGTCCGGCACTGCCAGCGTCATCTGGGCCCCGGTGACGTTGGTCGCCAGTCGCTGAATGCTGCCGTCGGCCTCGAGCGGTTCGAGCATGGGATTCTGCGCCGGCAGCCAGGCGCCGAGGAAGAGGTCCACGTCGCCCGTCGTCATTCCCTGGTAGATCACCTGCAGGCCGATCTCGCGAGTCTCGACGGTGTAGCCCAGCGGTTCGAGCAGCTGGCTGGCGATCTCGGTCTTGACGGTGATCCCCGGCCAGGCCGGCACGCCGAAGACCACCTCGTCGTCCGCCGCGACGGCTGGCGAAGCGAACACAAGCCCGGCGCCGAGACCGGCGCCCAGTGCGAGGGCGAGACGAAGGGTCCCGGCGCGGGAGCGTGTCAGCCTGCCGGCCCGTGTGTGCGCTGTCGTGGAAAGTGCTTGCGATGACATTGGCATTGTTGTGATTTCCCGTTCCCGTTGTGAATTGTTGTCGACGTGACGTCGTCGTCCGGTGGCGTCGGCGGGTGACGCCTAGCGGGAGAGCACCCGCAGGTGAGACTCCAGCATGTCCCGGTCGAGGTAGAGACCCTGGAGATGGCGCTTGCCGGTGTTGGGGTCGAAGGCGTTGCGACCGTGCAGGACACGGCGATTGTCGAACGCCACCATCTGGCCCGGCGCCAGGGTCAATTCGACCCGGCGCGCCGGGTCGCGAAGCTCCTGCCAGAACTCGCGATAGGCCGCATACCACGCCTCGATGACGTCGGCGGGCAAGCTCAGCGTGTCACGAATCCAGTTGTTGAAACGAATCTCCCGCGGACGACCGTCGGCATCGAGATCGATGATCGGCTCACGAACCGCAATGTCGTGGCCCTCGTCCTGAAAGCGAAAGTCGATCGGCGTTCTGGCGAGAATCTGGAACGCTTCCGGCGCCCGTAGACGCAGTGCCTCGGCGGCCGCAAAGCCGTCGGTGAAGCTGGATTCTCCCCCCTGGGCCGCATTCTCCAGGCAGTAGAGCAGCTGGATATCCGGCGGCTGGCGCCAGTTGGGCAGGTCGGTATGCAGCTCCAGCCCGATGGCGGTGTAGGCGGCGTTGTTGGGATTGGGCTTGGACTGCACGTCGAAGCGCCCGCCGAAGTTGGTCGAACGCATCGGCCCGATCCGCTCGGCAATGCGCGAAACGGTCTCGAGTTCCCGCGGGCCGTCGTCGAGCAGCGCCAGACCGTCGCGCAGCACCGCCGTGACCCAGCGGGTGCGCCCGGCATCGGTCTCGGCGAAATCGGCATGCGCCACGTGCTCGGGGCGAAAGCCCTCGCACCAGGGCCGCGCCGGCGGCAGCAGCGATTCGAGTTCATGGCCCGGGCGGCGCTGGTGCAGCCAGCCCGCATCGAAGCGCGAGACATGGCCGTCGGCCCAGACGAGCGTCAGGCGGTCGGCGGCGACGTCGATCTGCGCCACGGCGTCGCCGCGATCCAGAGACGCCCAGAGAGGATCGTCCATCAGCTTGTAGAGGCGCTCCCGGGTCATCGGGTGCCGGCACGCGGCGCAAGCGCAGTGATCGCGCAGCCACATCAGCGGAAACTCGCCGGTATCGCCGTTGGCCCAGCGCAGCGAGAGGCGCCGGCCCTGCGGCTCGGCGGCGATCAGATCGCTGTCCGGTGTGGCCTCACCGCGGCGGTAACGACGCAACTCCGCCATCTCCACAGCGGTATCGTCCGTGGGTTCGCCGAACGGTCCGTTATCGTGGGCAGGGGCTTTTTCGGGTGCGTCGATCGCTGACATGCAGACTCCTCCGCGATGGCCGTGCCATCCTGATGACGAGTGGTTGAATACCCGTTCAGGATGCGCCTGCCTGATTTTCTTCACAAACGATCGATTTGGCCGCTAAGGCCAAGCTCAGCTAATGTCTAACTTTTCTTCACGGTGAAGCGGCGTCCGCGCGCTGCGCCTGCCGTCGCCGCCTTGGCCACCATCCGATGAGGAGTGTCGATCATGAGCCTGCCACCGGTACTGTGGCTTCAGGCGTTCGAATCCGCCGCGCGAACGCTCAGCTTCACCGAAGCGGGGCGCGAACTCGGCGTCACCCAGTCGGCGATCAGTCAGCGCATTCGACTGCTGGAAGATCGCGTGGGGCAGCCACTGTTCGCCCGCTATCCACGAAGCCTGGCACTGACGCCGGCGGGGCAGGCGTGGCTGCCGAGCGTGCAGGAGGCGTTCCGGCGACTCGCCGAGGGCACCGCCGAAGTTTTCGGTCCCAGCCCCGACGCCCCGATCACCCTGCGCGCCACCCCGGCGATGCAGCAGACCTGGCTGGCCCCGAGACTGCTGCGATTTCAACAGGTGCGCCCGGACATCACACTGCGACTGGTCAGCGCCATCTGGGCGGATGATTTCGGCGTCGAGGGGGCGGATCTGGAAGTTCGCTACGGTCGCGGGGAGTGGGACGACGTGGTCGCTCACGGTCTCGGCGAGGAGCGACTGTTGCCGGTCTGCAGTGCGGCGATGGCCAGGACACTCAAGCGCCCCGCGGATCTCGCCGGGCAGACGCTGCTGCACGCCGCCGGGTTCGACGCCGGCTGGCCGCGCTGGCTCGCCGAGGCCGGCGTTGCCGGGCTGGAGAACCGCTGCCGGGCGATGATCTGCGATACCCACGTCACCACGCTCGCCATGGCCGGTTACGGCGGCGGCGTGGCGCTCTCCCACCGCCGACTGCTGGAGGCCAGCCGCGATCTGGTCGCGCCGTTCGCCCTCGACATGGGCACCGACGAGGCGTTCTGGCTGGTGCGACCGGCCAATCGCCAGATGCGCGAACCCGCGGCAGCCCTGTGGGAGTGGCTGGCCAACGACCGATGAATCGAGCAGAGAGCGTGGAAGTTTCGCGGTATCACGGCCGATAGAGGGGGATGCGCTAGGCTGAGACCAGAGCGAGTCAAAGAGCGAACGACAGGAGATCACGCCATGACCCACGCGACGAACCGAGGCATCACCCGTGTCGCGGCCCGGTATCTGCCGGCCGGCCGCGCCGTGCTGGCGGCGCTCGTGCTAGCGCTGGCGGGGGCCTCGGTTGCCACCCCCGCGCTCGCCGACCGCGTGTTCGTGGTCGACCCGCAGAGCGGCAAGCGCCACTATCTGCCGGATCATAACGGCGACGGTCGCGCCGACTACGTGCCGCGGCATCTGGAGCTCAACGTCAATCCGGGGCTGGTGCAGCGCGAGTACCGAGAGCGCGACCGTGAGCGCTCCAGCGGCGGCACCATCTGCCACGGCGACGATGGCGGCACGACCGTCTCGACGGCGAAACGCGCCTGCGATCCCGGTGCGCCCGCCGGCGATGCCATCCGCTCCCGGTCGCGCTCGACCACCTCCACCACCACCGGCGGCGCAACGCAGCCCTCGCGCAGTTCCAACACCCAGCTCGATTGACACCTCGGCCGGCTCAGGCCGCCCGGGCGAAGTACTCGCGCATCGCCTCGATCACCTGCTCGATCTGCGCCTCGGACACATCGCGGTGGGTGACGAACCGGGGGGCGTAGAGCGCCCCCACCAGGATCTCCCGCTCGCGCAGCCAGGCGTGAAGATGCGCCGGGTCGAGACCTTCACGCGCGAACCGCACGAACACCATGTTGGTCGCCCGGCGCGTCACCGTGATGCCGTCGATCCCATCCAGCCCCTCGGCCAGTCGCGCCGCCTTGGCGTGGTCCTGCGTCAGTGTAGGGAGGTGGTGCTCGAGGGCGTACTCGCACGCCGCGGCAAGCATCCCCACCTGGCGCATGCCGCCGCCGACCACCTTGCGCCAGCGTCGCGCGGTGTCGATGAACGCCTCAGGCCCCACCAGTACCGTGCCCGCCGGCGCCCCCAACCCCTTGGAACAGCAGATCGAGACCGTATCGAACGGCGCGCAGAGCGAGGCCAGGCTCGCGCCACTGGCGGCTGCGGCATTGCCGAGTCGCGCGCCGTCGAGGTGTGTCGCCAGTCCGTGGCGACGGGCCAGCGCCGTCGCCTCGGCCACGTAGTCGGCGTCCAGCACCTCACCGTGGAAGGTGTTCTCCAGCGCCAGCAGCCGGGTGCGGGCGAAGTGCGGGTCGATCGGTTTGACCGCCGCCTCGATCTTCTCGAGCGGCAGGCGGCCGTCGGCCTCGTTGTCGATCGGTTGGGGCTGGATACCCCCGAGCACCGCCGCGCCGCCGCCTTCCATGCGGTAGGTGTGCGCCTGCTGGCCGACGATGTATTCATCGCCGCGCTGGCAGTGGCTGATCAGTGCCACCAGATTGCTCTGCGTGCCGGTGGGGAAGAACAGCGCCGCCGCCTTGCCGGTGCGCTCAGCAACGTATTGCTGCAGGCGGATGACGCTCGGGTCGTCGCCCCAGACATCGTCACCCAGCGGGGCATCGCCCATCACGCGCTGCATCTCGGCGCTGGGGCGGGTCACGGTGTCACTGCGTAGATCGATCATGATAGAACCTTCAAGAGTGTTAAGGACGTCGCTCGACACGCCGATTATTCAGCGTTCGGCGGGCTGTGGCGGGGAGAGCTCAGGGGGGCGGTGACGCGGCAGGGCACGCCATCAGCAGTGGCCCGCCGGCGAGCGCTTGCTGCAAGCGCGTGGCGAGAATCTCGACGATGGCATCGTTTTCGCCCACCAGCCGTGTCGGTTCGACGGTGAGCCCGGGGCTGTTCGCCATCGCCTGGGTGCAGATCTCGGCGATATCGCCGCCAACACCTGCGTGGCGGCCCGGGGAGAGAAACAGCATCGAGAGAATCACGTGGCTCTTAGCCAGCGCGGGGGAGGCCAGCAGGCCTTCGAGCAGCGGTTCGTTGAAGCGGTATGCCTCGCCGTCGCGGCGCTCCATCGAGGCGAAGGTCACGCAGTCGGCCTCATCGGCGAGCAGCGCGCTCAACTGCCCGGCGAGATAGTTGCGCACCGCCGTCACCTCGGGGATCGGGCTGCCGTGGTCCACCAGCACGACCTTCGGTCGCGTCTGGCCGGTGATGCGCTCGCGCACGTTCTGGGCCAGTAGCTTTGCCAGGCGCAGGTCCGGCGGCAGGCGTGTGTCGACCAGCGGCGGGGCGACCTGGATCGAAAGCTGCGGGTAGCTGGCCTGAACCTCGGCCAGACGCTCCGGCAGGTAGCGGGTCAGCGCCTGGCTCGGGCCGAAGAAGAACGGCAGGATCACCAGCTCGGTCATGCCCGCGGCGGCGTAGCGCTCCGCCAGCGGTCCCACCGAAACGGCTTTCTGGCCGTCCAGTTGCTCCGGCGGAATCTTGAACGAGTGCAGCAGCGAGGCGGCCTCGATCGTCTCGCCGCTGGCCTGGCTCAAGGCCTCGGCGAGCCGACGCAGGTTGCGCGTTGCGGCAGGGCGCAGAGAGCCGTTGTCGACGAGCAGAATCTTTCGCATGGGACCTCGCAGTGGGCGCGGCAGGGGCATAGGGAGAGGGCGCGCGGATAAGAACCCTGTTCGATGCTTTGCCAAAGCACGAACCCAACGCCGCCCAGCATACCCGAGCGCGAGCGGCCGGCAGAACCGACGCGCCGGGCCGGCGGATGCAGACTGTCGGTTTGTTCCCGTCGAACGGTTGTCGCATCATGCCGACTCTATCCGGTAGCGAACGAACGACGGGAGCTTGGCATGACACAGTACGCCGTGGTGGCTTACGACTATACCGATGACGACGCCCTCCAGCGCCGGCTCGACCAGCGCGAGGCGCATCTGGAAGGGATCCGCGCGCTGGCAAGCGAAGGGAAGTTTCTCAGCGGCGGCGCCATTCTCGACGGCGAGGGCCGGATGATCGGCTCCAACGCCCACTTCTGCTTTGACGACCAGGTAGAGCTGGAGAACTGGCTCGAGACCGAGCCCTACATGACGGGTCTCGTCTGGGAACACGTCGAAATCCGCGAAGTGAAACTGTTCGATCCGACGGCCTGAGCCCGATGACCCTCGATCCCGCACTACCGCCTCGCGTCCGCCACATTCTCGAGACTGCCCCTCGCGAGGCGCTGCCGATCACCTATCAACAGCTCGCTGAGGCGTTGGGCCTGCAGCCGCCGCGCACCATCCAGCGCGTCGCCCAGGCGCTGGAAACCCTGATGCGTGAAGACGCCGAGCAGAACCGTGCCTTCATCGCCGCGCTGGTCGTCAGCCGCCGCGGGGAAGGGCTCCCAGCGCAGGGCTTTTTCGACCTTGCAGCGGAATTGGGGCGATTTCCTGCCGACCCGGCGCTTCAGGCTGAGGCGTGGCGGGATGAGTTTGAGCGGGTGTTGGCCGTTATCAGTTAGGTGTCCTTGGATAGCTCTATGGTAAGCGAAATAGTCATTTATCAAATCCGGCCTCGGCCCAGAGCGGACTTTGAGTAGTGTCGATATAACGCCCTGTTAAGGTGTGAGCAACGCAATACCCATGCCGCCGCATACCACCTTAATCACCAAATTCAACGCGTAGTAGAAATGCCATGCGTTGCGAAACACTCTTAAACAGTTTGCTAGGTATTTGCCAAAGTACTGATTTTATTATTTAATTCCCAGTACTCTAATGACTCGGCATCACTATCCACAACAATATTTTTATAAATAAATCCATTTTTTTGAACAACGTTAATCGACGCAAAGTTCTCAGAAGAGATTGATGCAAAGACAACTTCGACCAAACCAGATTCAAAAGCAATTTGGCAAAGTTTGTTAACTGCTAAAGTTGCAATGCCTTTACCTTGATGACCAAAAGCTACGTTGTAGCCGATTTCAACTCGGCCGTCGTTCGGTGGATTCTTGAAACCACAACTGCCAATTAACTGGTCATTTGACTTCATAAAGTATGGTAAAGACCAAGCTTCACGTATCGAGTCACGATAATGATTAAGAGAGCGCTCTAAAACATGATTTGGAGGCACTTCATCGATCATATACTTGAGATCTGATCGACCATCACGCAACATTTTTAGCTCATTTTTATTTAGCTGAATGAGCTCCATAATTTCCTTATGCCTAACGCATAGCAAAGCGGCGGCACGTCAGGGACGTCCGGCGGCCGTAGGCCGCGAACTGCTGCGAATTGTTAGGAGATTTGCGCACGAGCAAGGCTCCCGTTATGTTGAATGCACCACTCACTCACCGTTTTGGCGCAGTTCAGCATTGCCTCTGGAGGATAATGCCGCACTGCATTTCCGTAACGTATCTCGTTCGGATAAACAGAGCCGCCCGACAGCTCTGACGCAAGTAATGTCCCTACTGTGCCATTTGCGGTCTCTGGCACCACCATTTTCGACCTAATGCAAGAAGCCCTTTTGCCTGTTGAGGCAACAGTGCATGAACTGACCTCAGCCAGTAGCCGAGATAGGTCGTGGGACAACTTCTTCAACTCTTTTGATGAGTAGCCAGAGCGTTTGAGAAGAGCTTTTAGGCTAATTTCACAAGACAAACAGCTCAAATACAGAACAGTTCGGCCAGCTTCATCCTTTTCGGCTCCGTCACGGGACATCGTTTTTGCTGCCTCGATGAGCCTCTTGGCGAACTCAAAGCTATAAAGCACAGTTCATCTCCAAACGCCCGCAGCACGTGCGGCTTTGTAGTGAAGGCGAAGCCGCAACGGAAAAGCCGTCGCTGTGCCTGCGTTTGTTATGTGCTGACAAACTATTGCCCTAGTACCTGTGTCATTTTGTTATGATGCTCAATATAACCGGTTACTTCGAAAACGAGCTTTAAGCCTTCTCGAAAAGACTCATAGTCAAACTCTTTGTAATCGAAAATATTCTGCCCAAGCGAATGAGACTCCCGATTGATGTACCTACAAAATGCCTGATACCTATTCTCCTGTAACTCTGGCATTTGAATTACGTTGCTCAAATCCTGCTTTTGAACAAAGTTGAAAAAATACTCTACGATATTTCGCATGCAGTTAGCTATGAGAGCGGGTGGCTGCGCTGAATCAGTGACTACAGACCAGTATGAGTGATAATCGTTCTGGACTTCTTCGTAGCTCATTTTAAGCATCTGGCTACCTGAATCATTCTTAAGCAACCGAAATAGTTTTTGGTTTTCCTTTCTTTTTTTGTGGTTTGAGTCTGCTAATTCGTAGAAAAAGTACAAACTATGTGTAAGTACAAAAACTTGCTCAAAATCGACTGAATCAAAGAACTCGCTTTTAATTAGCCGGCCAATATTGAAAACAAATATGTGAGACAGGCTCGATATTGGGTCATCAATGGCCACCACTTTTTTTCCTGGGACTTCTGAAGCGTTTCGCTTACCTTTACATAACTCGCAGAAGTATAGAAAGCTGATGATCATCTTCTCACCTTCGCTGAGAGACGAAAAGTCGGCCTTTGAATTTCCAAGGCGTACTATTTTGTAAAGTGTGTCATTGTGTTTTGCTATTGAAAAATCGGATATACCGATCTGAACCAGACCAATATTTATGTTGTCTATTGCTTCTTCAATATTAACGGTGGATTTTTGTAGTATTGAAATTTCGTTTTTCTTTGATTCGATAATGCCCGAAGCGACTTTTTCTCGCTCCTTTGATTCAGCCAGTTTCTGATTAGACGTTTTTACCTGAGCATCTAAAGCCGAGATAGTTTGGTCGTAATCCCAGCGCATCAACCCCCAAAATTCTCGCTTTAACTTGTTTAGTTCAGCGCCAATATTCTCAAGTTTTTCGTTGTGTCTTGAAATTTTTGCATTTACTGCTTCTAGCAACTCGTTAAAGCTCGCAACTTCGTTGCGAGTGCATTCAAGGGATACACTCATACTTGGTGAATTTTTCTTCGCTGTTATTAGTCTTACATTCTTATCTAATTTTTTTACTAATTTTCCATGTTGTTCTGTCAGTGCAGGTAGTTCTTCAATAGAAAATGGATTTGACTTGTAGGTTTCAAGCGAAGCTATTTGTTCGAGTGCAGTGTAATAACGGGATAGAAGGCTCTCAATTCGATCAATTGAATTGCTATAAGACTCATCGAAATAGTTTTCTATTTGCTGGGCGAGCTCCTGGGATATTGTGTTTTCTTGACAAAACGGACAAGTGCTAGCCTCATTTTCAGATGGTGGCTCTAGGTAAGCTAGCCCCTTTTGTACCCAATCTGAATTGTTCATTTTTTCGATTAGCGCCGATACAGAGCTGTTGGTATTACCAACTATCACCTGCTCAAAGATAGGATCAAATTCGACTTCGTGTTCATTAAACTCCAAAAGATTCAGAGTAGAATACTGCTGAGCGGTATCTCCCTTTAAAGCCTCAACACCAGCCTTTAACTGAGATATATCCGTATTCGGCTTCTCAGTAGGCCTAGGTAAGGCCGACAAATGAGAATATAGTGTCTCTTTGTTGCCCTTGAGGCCATCCAAAAAGCCTTCTAGAACGCGGTCTCCACCTGTAAAATCCTGCTTAATTTTCCAAGTGACGCCACATGCATTTGATCGCTTAGCTGAGAGCTCAGCCCTTTCATCATTAGCAACTTGTTGCTCTTTCTCTTCCACAAGAACCTGTGCACTAAGTTCAGCTTGAGCTTCATTGATAGCTTTCTCAATATCTTTATTTTCTTTGGAGAGACTGAATATCCCTTTTAGATTGTCGGCCTCGTAAAAGTTCTCTTCGATGAACCTCTGATTGTAAACATAGAGCGATATATCGTTAGCCATATCAACAGAGCAATCATGATATTCGGGGGCTTCTGGTTGATACAAATAGTTAGAAAGTGTGCTCTTACCTGAACCGTTTAGTCCGTAAACAACATTCACTTTTTTATCTGTGGCCAAAATAGTTGCGGCTTTGTAGCTAGCGATATTTTGAATACTTATCTTGGAAATCATCTAGGAGCTTCCTTTTAAGCACATAACGCCCGCATTTGCGGCTTGTTTGGAGCGCAGCGGAAAACAAGTCCGCCAACATGCGCTTGTTAGATTTGCTAATATAGTGATCTTGCCTTCGAGCTAGAGCGTTCAAGATTGACCTCTAGATAAGTTGTGTTAATCAACTGGCAAAATGAACTAATTGAATGAATAAGATTTTTTATTTGTTCATCTATGTTTTCATACATGTCATTCTCTTCTCGGTTTCTACAAGAATCACCCGGCATGTAGAAGCTTAATGTGTTTTGATCTCCGATTAAGTTGTATGGTGCTTGGCGCACAAGAGAACACAAATCACTCCATTCATCTATAAGTTCGTTTACAGCGGCAAGTAAATTTTTGTCATGTAAATTAAAGACTGGAGACTGCTTAACACTATTCATATTCTCCAGCTGCTCTAAAATAGATAGATGAATGTATTTTGCCCCCCATCTTAAGTGTTCGTATGTTGACGGGAAGTCTATTACTTCAATGAATGCACTTATGTTGTCAATATCCTTTTCACGCTTTAATTGTTCAGGTGTTTGAGAGGGCAAACTGAAGTATTGAGGAAAATGCTGCCGAATTGCAGCATCGTCTCTAGACAGGTCATGGACAATATCTGGCCAAAAAACCACATCAACTGGGAATTTACTTTGAGCTCTTCTTTCTTCAGAGAGCTTGCGTGCAAAAGCTTGAATATGCACATCACGATCAGCCGTTGTCGCAATATAAAGTGCAGCCAGCTGAGGAGCAAACTGTTCTGCTTTTACAATCTCGCTTTCTATTAGCTGCTGGCTGATTGTGGAAATAGTATTTTTACATTGAATGCCGACAAAGTTTTGTAAAGAATCTACCCCGTAGATATCGACCCCGTCTTGTTTCTGTCCTTGCCGTCCATGTCTTGCCAAATTTTGATTAGCCCACCTCAGTGAGAATGAACTTTTACAGACATCTTCAAACTCATCCCAAGAAGTTGGCGGCGGAAGTCTTGATGTTGTTGTGGTAGGCATATGTTTCAGTCTCAAAATTCAATCTAACGCCCGCCAGAAGCGGCGAATTTACGAGTCCGACTTACTGGCATTGTTATATTCCGATTGAATATTTCGATACACGGCAATTGGGTGTACGACTATTCTTGGATATCTATGAAACGATGTAAATTTTTCCATGTTACGCAATGCTGGGAATATTGATCTAAATGCTCTCTCAATAGTTTCTACTTCAGTTTCCCCATCTACCTCCTCTTTATCCACATATGCTTCATACATATCGAATAAAGTAGTTTCATCTTTCGGTGGTACTGAAGTCACAAGCCCAAGAACACACAACTTTCGATTTGGCTCCGAGCCATATCCATACATGAGATGCTTTAAATCATCATCAATAAAGCAAGCCCTTTTCAAGTTGGCTATAACCTCCATTTCTGGAAACTCTTCAAAAGGACAAACCCGTAGATTTAAACGACCATCAATATATGTGTCTATCCACTCTCTAACTCCTTCAAATAGCCACTCTGGGAGCTTAGCCTTATCAATGTTCTCAGCAACCAATTTCTCGGACTGTTTAAATTCCGCTCTTGCATCCTTGAATCTCTTAGAATTCTTTCCAGACTCTTCTTCTATAGAATCCAACTGTAGCTTTAATTGGTCTATATTTAATATTGAATTAAATTCGCATCGCTTTATAAAACCCAGCAAATCATTAAAGTTTTTTGTTGACTCATAGAGCTTCTCAAAATCTTCAAAGGCACACCACCCTTCAACTTTTAAATATGGGGATTTCGATATGTCTGCATGCATTGCTTCAAGAGAAGAATTTTGTGAAATCGCTACCGTACCGTTTATATCGGTAGCGAAGCCTAGTTCAATTAACGTCTCCTCAAGTCTTACCAGAAGATCATGGTGCAGAACTTTTGTTTCTAAAACAGCTTTTTTATCTGTATGAATGCCGCCAAACTCAGACTTGAAAACCTTTAACAACTCGTACTTTCTGATATTTTTTTCGTCTTGAGTTTCTTCGGATGTTTCAGCTCTTTGCTTAGCTAAACCGCCTTCTAATTGGCTGACAAGAGAGGCAGCCTTATCAAAGTCAAAATATAAGATATCCCTAAGATTCAATGTAACCTCCTATGTCTGTAAAGGAATATAACGCCCGGCTCACGCGCCGGTTTTGGAGCCGCGAAGCGGCGGAAAAACGGTCGCTGTGCAGCCGATTGTTATATTTTTACTTCGCATGCTCTTTCTGAGCTTCGAGCAACGGATCAAGTAGCGTCCAAATTTCTTGCTCGGGGTCGAACTCGAAATAGAGTGACCTACTAGGAGAACTTAACTTCACCGCAATTTCGGTGATGCTGTCGCTAGGATGCATCTGGAAGTGCTCTGACAAGAGGCTGTACATCGAATCAACCGCAATCTCATATTTTTCGAGCGACACACCTTCGGGGAAAATAAACTTCAGAGACCTTCCATCTTGCAAAGACACTATGGTTGAAAACAGCAATGAGCGCTTCCGATCTCTGCGTTCCGGATGTTTGCCGTGTAGCCTGCGAGCAAGCTGCAAGATACCTTTCTTCAGAGCCTGATAATGATCCTTCCCGGCCTCTTGGAGGAATCCCTCGAAGTACGGTTTTGCCAAATACGCGATTACCAAGGTTGGCAAGGCCCACTCAATAGAGGCGTAGAAACCACGAGATCGCGATTCAATTTTAAGCTGGAGGCGGGGGGCAGAAACTGTCGCAGAGAACTCATCTATGAAGCCCTGAGGAATGTCTTCCTGATACGAAATACCGATGTGTATTTCTTGAATCATATTCCCCGCCTATAAATATAACAGGTATTAGGTGGTGCGCGCGTTTTGCTACTTGAACGAGCGCGCGCGTTCAATATTCTTATGCTGCAACACCAAGCTTCTGATTTTGATGGAAATTTTCTTCGCGGCTGCCCCATAGCACCAATATGCGCGCCTGCTGCCTTTGCCGGAAGGGGCGCTTTGGGGTCGTACACAGCCTCGGTCTTCCAATGCCCATTCCCCAGCCATGGCGCTACCCGAACTCCATGGCATGCGATTTCCCTTCAATGTAAATCAATGTTTCTTATGAGTAACGCCCGTGAGACCAATTCTCTAGTCGGAATCGGTTGGATCGGAATGATCGGTGGAGCGAGGTGGTGGGTGATACGAGGCGAGCGGAATCGCGAGGCGTGAGGATCAGCCCTGCAACTGATCATTTCTGGCCGGAGGGTTGCGCCCAAACCGCGCCAGTGATTCCTGCCGAAAGTACCGCTCGAGCAGATTCAGCAGCTCGGGATACACGGCGTGTAACTGATCCGGGGCGGTAAAGAACAGCTCGCAGCAGACGGCGAAGCATTCGCCGGGGTGGGTGGCGGCGTAGTCGTCGATGGGGGTGGGGGCGTTGCGTTCGAGATGCGCCTGCAGGTCGTCCCACACGGCGGTGAAGACGCGGTGCCACGCCTGGGCAGTGACGTCGCTATTGGCGGCGAGCGGGGGAAAGCCGTCGACGTCCTGAGAGTTGCCGAGGTCGAGCTGGTGGGCGAACTCGTGGATCACGACGTTGTAGCCGGTGAAGTCGCCGCTCTCTTCGATCTCGGGGATGGCGAGTGCCACCGGGCCGCGCCAGGAGGTCTCGCCGGCGCGCTCATCCACGTATTCGTGCATGACGCCGGCCTCATCCATCTCTTCCACCTGGCGGTGAAAGGCGTCCGGCAACAGCACGATCTCGTGGACGTTAGCAAAGGCCGCCTCGGCGTCGGCGTCGTTCCAGCCGAGTGTCAGCAGGCACGCCTGAGCGGCGATGGCGAGCTGGGCGGGCAGGTCGAACTCGACCTCGCCCGCGGCGGACCAGCGTAGCCGTTGCGTCAGTGCCCAGGCGCGGAGGCCGAGGCGTTCGGCCTCGGCGTCAGTGAGCGCGGCCAGCAGCGGCAGGCTCTGGCGCACGGGGCGCCAGACATCGGGGTCGAAGGCCGGCGCATGGGAACGCCGTCTGCCCAGCCTGCCCCACCAGCCCATGGCTCAGTTCTCTTCCTGACGGCTACCCGACTTCCACGACCAGTCGCGCAGGCGTAGGTCGTAGAGATCCAGCCGGCGGTCGCGCAGGTTGGTGACGGCGCCTTCGGCGCGCACCAGCTTGAGCTTGGTCAGGTCGAGATCGGAGAACATTACCATCTCGGTGTTCGGCGTGGTCTCCGACATCACCGCGTCGTGCGGGAAGGCGAAGTCCGACGGCGAGAAGACCGACGACTGGGCGTACTGGATGTCCAGGTTCTCGATGGAGGGCACGTTACCCACGCTGCCGCAGGCGACCACGTAGCACTCGTTCTCGATGGCGCGGGCCTGGGCGCAGTGGCGCACGCGCAGGTAGCTGTTCTTGGTATCGGTCCAGAACGGCACGATCAGGATGTCCATGTCCTGCTCGGCGAGCAGGCGCGGTAGTTCCGGGAACTCGACGTCGTAGCAGATCAGGATGCCCACGCGGCCGGCGTCGGTTTCGAACACCTGCAGTTCGTCGCCGCCTTCGACGATCCAGTCCCGGCGCTCCTGCGGGGTGATGTGCAGCTTCGCCTGACGGTCGATGCTGCCGTCGCGATGGCAGAGGTACGCCACGTTGTAGAGCTTGCCGTCCTCGCCGATCTCGACCATGGAGCCGGCGACGATGTTGATGTTGTAGGAGATCGCCATGCGGGAGATCTCGGTCTTGAAGCGCTCGGTAAAGCCCGCCAGAAACTGAATCGCCGCGGCCTGATCGGTCTGGTCGGTCAGCGCCATCAGCGGCGTGTTGAACAGTTCCGGGAAGACGGCGAAGTCACTCTGGTAGTCGGAGATGGCGTCGACGTAGAACTCCACCTGCTCGAGCACTTTCTCCACCGAGTCGAACTCGCGCATCTGCCACTGCACCGCGCCTACGCGAACCTGGGTCTTTCGCGTGTCGATCACCAGGCTCGCCGGCTCATAGAGGATGTTATTCCACTCGAGCAGGGTGGCGTAGCCCATCGATTTCTCGTCTTCGGGCAGATACTTCTTCAACAGCCGCTTGACCAGGAAGTCGTTGGCGAGCTGGAACGAGAGGATCGGGTCGTAGAACTCCTTGCGGGCGACCCGCTCGATGTACTCGCTCGGCTCCATCTCGTCGGCGTGCTGGTGGTAGTGGGGGATTCGCCCGCCGGCGAGAATCGCACGCAGGTTCATCGAGCGGCAGAGATCCTTGCGCGCCTCGTACAGGCGCCGGCCCAGACGGTAGCCGCGGTAGGCGGGGTCGATCAGCACGTCGAGGCCGTAGATGGCGTCGCCGTCGGCGTCGTTGAGGATGATCTCGCGATGGCCGATCAGCTCATCGTATTTGTGCGGGTTGGAGAAGCGGTCGTAGTCCACCTGCACGGTGAGGGCGACACCGACGATCTTGTCGTCGTCCTCGATCAGGATCTGGCCATCGGGGAACTCGTCGATCAGCTTGTCGATGGTGAGCTTCGACCAGGCGCCGCCGATATCGTCGTAGATGGCGTCCATCAGCCGCTTGAGCTGCGGGTAGTCCTCGGAAGCGAGGTTACGCAGATTGAGATGCAGTTCTTCCAGAGACATGCGTGCCTAGCTCCTTGAATACGCGGAAACGAGTCGTCGAGCGGAACCTGGTGTGCGGTGGCGGCGCGCAAGCGCTCGCCGAGTCCCGGACGCAAAAACAGGCGCTGAGTCTAGCACGTCGGCTGCAACCCACCCTGACAGCCCCGTTGCCGGTCGGGTGTCAGCGCCTGACGCCGCGGTGACGGTTTAAGGGGTCGTCATCATGTGGCGGCAGCCGATAACGAACTCAAGTCGAGGTGTGCTTAAGATTTGCCGCCGTCTGCCGACAATAACTTCACCTCTGTAACCTTTCTTTACAATTCGGGTGTCGTCGGCGCCGGAGAGATGTATGAAGCGATTGTGGTTTGCGCGGCTCAGTCCGCGCCGACGGAGACGAACCCGACAGCGAAGTGTCGGATCGGGACCGGCGGGTTCTGCCAGGGGAGAGAACCCACGCCTCGGGCTGACAGCGCTGGGGCTTGTGTCCTGGGCGCTGTGTCTGGCCGCACCGATCCCGTCGGCGTTCGGTCACCCGCTCGACGATGAAACCCGGCTGAGGTTCAGCGGTTTCGGCACGCTCGCGGCCGTTCACAGCGATCAGGCGAATGCGGATTTCGTTCGCGACATCAGTCAGCGCGAGGGCGCCGGCGATGGCTGGAGCGGCAAGACCGATTCGCTGCTCGGCGCGCAGCTCGGCTATCGCTTCACCGATGAACTCGACGTGGTGGTCCAGGGGCTGAGTCGCTATCAGGAGTCCGGGCACTTCGAGCCGGAGCTGAGCTGGGCGTTCGTGCGTTACCGGCCCGACCCCGCCGTGCAGCTTCGCGCGGGGCGGCTGGGCTGGGACGTCTATCAACTCGCCGATTCCCGCTACGTCGGATATGCCTACAACTGGGTGCGGCCGCCGGTGGATCACTTCGGCACGCTGCAGCTGGTCCACATCGACGGCGCGGACGTGACGTTCAAGCAGCCGGTGGGCAGCGACCTGGTGCGTTTGAAGCTCTACGCCGGTCGCTCCGACAGCGAGATCTATCTCACTGAGGGGCTGTCCGCCGAATTCGACGTCGATCAGGTCTACGGCGGCAATCTCGACTACGAGACGGGCCCTTGGCGGTTTCGGGTGAGCTATACCCAGATCCACTCCGATGTCGACTATCGCGGCCCGGTCGCCGACGCGATCGAGCGCGTGCCGTTCGCCAATCTCGATCCGAACAACGTGCTGGGAGATGTGTTCGGATTCGATCGCATTACGCTCTTCTCGTTGGGCGCGCTTTACGACCGCGGGCCGCTGACGGTGCAGGCGATGGTCAATCGCAGCAAAGTGACGCGCTACGAGGGCCAGATCGACTCCGGCTTCGTCTCCGTCGGCTATCGGGTTCAGCGGGTCACGCCTTTCGTCATGATGTCGAAGGTCAAGACGACCTCCACCCACCCTGACGGCAGCGATATCGATCAGCAGACCTATTCACTGGGGGCGCGATACGACGTTGCCGCCAACCTGGCGCTCAAGGCGCAGCTCGACCGCATCGATACGCGCAGCCCGGGCTTCCTGTGGCGCGATACCGACAGCGACTGGCGCGGAGGGTGGAGTTCGGTCTTCACCCTCGGTCTGGACTTCATCTTCTAGGGACGCGTCATGAACCGAGTCCGACTGTTTTTGCTTGTGTCGATGCTGCTGGTCGCGGTTCCGGCCGGCGCCGACATCCTGGTCGTCGTCAATCCCGACAGCGGCATCCGGACGCTGTCACGCAGTGACGCGATCAATATCTTCATGGGGCGGTATCGCAAGTTGCCCAACGGGGGGCTGGCGCTGCCGGTCGATCTGGTGTCACTCAAGCCGCGCTTCTATCGTGCGCTGGTCGACAAGAATCTCGCAGCGATCAACTCCTACTGGGCGCGGCTCGTCTTCTCCGGCGAGGCATCGCCGCCGCAGCAGAGCCAAAGTGCCGCTGACGTCCATCATTTGTTGGCTCACAACCCCAACGTTCTCGGATATGTCGACAGCGAGACGGCCTGGGATGACTTGCGCGTCGTGCTGACGCTCGATGAATAACCCGATGACGCGTCTGCTGCTGCTCTTCCGCACGCGCCTGGCACTGCGCACCACGGCGATCATTCTGCTGATCGTCGCGCTGCTTGGCGGTCTGTTTCTGGGCATCGCCGTCCAACTGCGCGCGGCCAACGTCAAACAGACACAGCAGATCCGCCTGGAAGAGCTGCTCACGACGGTCGAGCGGACCGCGCAGATCGCCTGCTTTCTGGCCGATGAGCGAATGGCGCAGGAGGTCACGCAGGGGCTTCTGAGCAACAATATCGTCAATGCGGTCACGATTCGGGCGAGCGATGGAACGGTGCTCGCCGCGGGGCGAACCGGGCCGAGGCTTGCCGAGACGACGCTATCGCCAGTCGTTCGCGAGGTCAGCTCGCCGTTCGAGCCCGGTGTGAACGTGTGTCGCATGACCGTCGAGCCGGATCAGGACGAGGTCGATCTCAAGGTCGCCCAGGCGTCGATCTTCCTGGGTGCGGCGCTGTTGCTGCAGCTTCTCGGGATCGGCGTCTGCGTCATTCTGGTGGTCGCGCGTTACGTGACCCGACCGATTACCGGGATATCACACCGGTTGAGCGAGCTCGAGGTGGAAACGGGACAGAAGCTCAAGGCGCCGCGCAGCAACCGTGACGATGAGATCGGTGCGCTGGTTGCCAGCGTCAACGTGATGATCGACAACCTGGTCGCGAGTCTCGGTCAGGAACGCCGCTTGAGGGTGGAGCGTGAAGTCGAGGAGCGCCGCTACCGGGCAATTTTCGACAACGTCGAGGCGGGACTGTTCGAACTCGATGGCCAAGGGCTGATGCGCTCGGCCAACCCGGCGTTTCGCCGGCTGTTCGGCATCGAGCGGCAGCGGGATCTTGACGCCGACCCCATCGCGTTCGCTTCGCTGGCACCGGGCGACGCCAGCATCGAGACGGCGAGCGGTCGGGAGCGCGATGAGAAGCGCGAGGGGCAGCGCGAGTATCTCTGCGAAGTCACGCAAGAGGGCGGGTCACGCTGGATCAGCCTGCTGGTCAAACCGCTGGAGACGGGGCGACTGCAGGGGGTCGCCCACGACGTGACGGAGCGCAAGCACGCCGCCGAGACGGCGGCGCAGATGGCGGTGACGGACCCGCTCACCGGGCTCGGCAACCGCCGCGGATTCGATCACCGTCTGGCGGTGATGGCGCGCCATTACCGGCTCTACCCGAGCCGCCACCACTCGCTGATGATGCTCGATTTCGATCATTTCAAGCAGATCAATGACACCCACGGGCATCACGCCGGCGATCGCGTGCTTCGCCACGTCGCCAGGACCCTTTCCGGCCTGTTGCGGCAGCGAGACTACATCGCGCGTCTCGGTGGCGACGAGTTCGTGGTACTGCTGGAGGGCTGTGAGCGTCACGACGAGGTGGAAACGCTCATCCAGCGCTTTCTCGCGTGTCTGGAGACCCCCATCCCGCTGGAAGATGGCGCGGGGACGGAGATACGGCTCGGGGTCAGCCTGGGTATCGCCACGCTGGGTATCGACACCGACAGCCCACAGCAGGCGGTCGAAATGGCGGATCGGGCGATGTATGCCGCCAAGCGCGCCGGGCGCAATACCTGGCGCTTCTACGCCACCGAGATGGCGAAGACGTGAGTCACGCCCTCGCGCCAGCGACGGTGAGATTCACGACGGGCGGCGCATCTCGAAAAGCGCCTCGTTGCTGATCTCGAAATAGTCCCCCGGTCCGCCACCGCGGAGGATCGGACGCGCCGCGGCGGTCTGATAAACGCCGTCGTCGATCAGCGCGGTGTCGATATGCACGCCGACCACTTCGCCCAGCACCAGCCAGTTGTCCATCGACTCGCCGGCGGCAGAGGTGAGCCGGAGGCACTGGCTCAGCCGGCACTCGAAGACGACCTGGGCTTCCTTGACGTGAGGCACGTCGATGACCGAAGACGGCGTCGCCGTCAGCGCGGCCAGATCGAATTCATCCACATCCGGTTCGACCGTGGCGGCGCTCTGGTTCATCGCCTCGCCGAGCGCGCGGGTCGCCAGATGCCAGCAGAATTCGCCGGTCTGCTCGATGTTGCGCACGCTGTCCTTGTAGCCGGCGCTGGCGAAACCGATGATCGGCGGCGCATCGGCGAACGCATTGAAGAAGCTGTAGGGGGCCAGGTTGAGATTGCCCTGGCGGTCGCGGGAGGAGATCCAGCCGATCGGGCGCGGTCCGACGATCGCCTTGAAGGGGTTATGGGCCAGACCGTGGCCGTTGGCGGGTTCGTAGAAATGAGTCGTCATGAAAAGCGTTCCGAAAACGTTGAACGAGTAGAACATTGGCCGCGCGTGTCACGGCCAGTGTCCGGGGGGAGTTCCTGTCACCGCCGGCCACTGAGCGAACGACGCCCGACTCGGCACGGGGCCGAGTCGGGCGCATCGGTAAAGCGCGGGGCGTGGAGCGGGTTACTTACGCACGACGCGATAGAGCACCAGCAGCACGATGGCGCCGAGGATCGCGACGGCGAAGCTGCCGACGTTGAAGCCGGACACGCTGCCAAAGCCCAGCGCGGTACCGATCCAGCCACCGACCACGGCACCCAGGATCCCGATGATGATGGTGACGATGAAACCGCCCGGATCCTTGCCCGGCATGATCAGTTTCGCAATGGCGCCGGCGATCAGGCCGAAGATGATCCACGCAATGATGCCCATAGTGCTTCTCCTTGCTCAGTCAGATGCGCATGCTGTCTCCCTGCATGCCTGACGAAAGCTAGTCGGCGCTGCGGCTATCGACAAGCGCTTATCTCGGCGCCCGGCCGCTGGCGGCTTCGCGGCGCTGCTTACTGAGTGCGGCTGGCCAGAAACGTCAGTGTGTGGCCGTGGGCCAGTGCGGAAGCGTGCTGGTTGTAGCTCGCCCGCGCCCAGCAGTTGAAGCCGTGCTCGGCGTTGTCGTAGAGGTGAACCTCGACGTCACTGCGGCCGGCGAAGGCGTCGCGAGTCTGCTCGACGTGCTCGAGCGGAATATGGTCGTCTTCGGCACCGAAGTGGAACTGCGTCGGCACCTTGAGTTCATCCGCACGGCCGAGGTGCTCGGTCACACCGCCCGCGTAGTAGCAGATGGCAGCATCGACGCCGGCATCCAGGCCGCAGAGGTAGGAGAGCACGCCGCCCATGCAGTAGCCCACGGAGGCCACGGGGCCGTCGCAGACCGGGCTCGCCCGTAGTGCTTTGGTGACGGCACGCAGGTCGCTGATGGCGGTGGGGAAATCGAGCGCGTTCTTGTGCGCCACCGCTTCCTTCCAGTCGTCGCCGTCGTAGCCCAGCTCCACGCCGGGCATCTCGCGCCAGAATACGTCGGGAGCGATGACGGTATAGCCATCCATCGCGTACTGCTCGGCGACGCCGCGGATATGGCCGTTGACGCCGAAGATCTCCTGAATCAGCACGATGCCGGGGCCTTTACCCTTCGGCGGCAGCGCCTGATAGGCGTTGAACGTCTTGCCATCCTCGGCGGTGATCTCGATCCACTCGGTCTTGATGGTCGTCTGAGACATGCGGTTTACCTCGCAACGGGAAAGAACGTGAAAAGGGATAAACAGGTGACGGGGCGTTGCCGAACCCGGGGAGAAGTCTAGCAAGTGAGTGCCGTTTTGCAGCCGATGCGTCGTTCAACCCCGAGACGGCGTCTCGCGGTGATCCGATGTGAGTGCTCACACTGCAGTGAACCCCGTGAGCGTGGCCGGTGGGTCACCCCGCCGGCAGCCGCGAGCGTTCGGCCAGTCGCCGGGCCAGCAGCGATGCCGGCAAGGTTCTCTCCAGTGCACTCTTGTTTTACCATGCGAAATACTCTTCGAGGTGCCAGATGGCGACATGCCGGCGCTGGTCGCTTGCGGTGCCCGTGAGATTGATCCCGACCCGGACGGGGCATCGTCACTCTTCAATCGCCAAGGAATCCGCCATGACCCAACGCCGTGTCGAAGCCGTGGAGCGAGCGCTCACTCTGCTCGAAGCATTCACGACTCAGCGCCCGGCGCTGTCGCTGACAGAGCTCTCTCACGCCACGGGGTTCTACAAGAGCACCATCCTGCGGCTGATGTCATCGCTGGAGCGCTACGGTTATGCCGTGCGCGACGGTCGGGGAATCTATCGTATCGGGCCGGCGGTGGTGCGTCTGGCGCCGATCGCGGTGGAGGACGACACGCTGGAGCGACTGGTACGACCGGTACTGACGGCGCTTCGCGACGCCACCGGGGAGACGGCCTCTTTCCACCTGCATGACGGCGGCCAGCGGCTCTGTCGCCTCGTCGAGATCGGGCATGGCGAGATCCGCCATCACCTCGAGGAGGGCACGGTCTTCGATCTGAACCGCGGCGCGACCGGACAGGCGCTGCAAGAAGAGGGAGGGCGCGGCGATATCTTCCTGAGCAAGGATGTCGCCTGTGCCGGTCTCTCCGCGCTGGCCGTGGCGGTTCACACTCCGGATGGAAAGCGGGTGGGCGCGCTGACGCTCTCGGGGGCGACGCCGCGCTTCATCGACGAGCCGGATGGCGAACTGACCGTTGCGCTGAGATCGCAGCTCACGGCCCTCGAGGCGAACTGGCCGGGACCCCTTCACGGCTAGCGTGGCCTCACGATCCGTCGGCAGGGTATGCGCCTTCATCGATGTGACATCCGGATCTGCGACAGTCACTGGCTTCGATAACCGACCGGAGCCGCACCATGCCCCCCCTGAACTCGAAGTTTGTCACGCCGACGTCGCTTGCCACCTGGCTCGCGGGCACGGCAGTCGCTGTCTGTCTTGCCGTCGCGTCACCGGTCATGGCAGCGGAGGGGCTGGCCGATGTCGCGCAGAGCGACGACGCCCCCGAGACCTTTCTGATGGTCAACGAGATCCCCGCCGGCAGCGCGATCAAGTATGAGCTCGACGCGGCAGGCCGGGTCATCGTCGATCGTTTCCTGTCGATGCCGATGGCGTATCCCGCCAACTATGGTTCGATCCCGAGCTCGCTCGGCGGCGATGGCGACCCGCTGGACGTGCTGGCGTTCACGCGCACCCCGATCGTGCCGGGGGCGATCATGCAGGTTCGGCCGATTGGCATGCTGCGCATGATCGATGGCGGCGAACAGGACGACAAGGTGATCGCGGTACCGACGCATGACGTCGACCCCTCCTGGGACGAGGTGCAGAGCATCGATGACCTGCCCTCGATGGAGCGCGAACGGCTTCAAGGATTCTTCAGGGTCTACAAGCAGCTGCCGACGGGGGGCAAGACGATCGAGCTCGATGGCTTTGCCCCGATGCCGGACGCGGTTGAAGTGCTCGAGGCCTCGCTCGCGCGTTACCGCCAGGCGCAGTGATCCGCGCTAACGCCGCCACGACTCGGCTCGCCGTTACCGTCTGACGCGTCACCACCGCCTGACTCGCCACCGCCGCGCCTCGCTCGAGCGCGGCGGTGGCGTTTTGACGTCTCGACGCGGCGGCGCGACAGGATGCCTCGCGATGGCGTTATGTCGTCTCGGCGATCACGCTGTCGGGGGCCACCGGGGATTTTTTGCCCCGAGGACTAACGTTTCCCCCGCGGTTTGCGACACACTTTGCGCTTTCTGTGACGTTTTACGGTGTTAGACGCTATGTCGTTTCGGCAATCCATCCGCATCAACAAGTACATCAGCGAAAGCGGGATGTGCTCTCGCCGCGAAGCGGACCGCTTCGTCGAGCAGGGCAACGTCTGGATCAACGGGCGTCGGGCGACGACCGGCGATCAGGTCACGCCGGGGGATCGGGTCAAGGTCAATGGCCAGGAGATCGAGCCGACGGCGGAGGATGACTTCGTCCTCATCGCGTTGAACAAGCCGGTGGGGATCGTCAGTACCACCGAGTCGAGCGAGAAGGACAACATCGTCGATTTCGTCGGGCACGGTGTCCGGATATTCCCCATCGGGCGTCTGGACAAGGATTCCGAAGGGCTGATCTTTCTCACCAGCAACGGTGATCTGGTCAACAAGATCCTGCGCGCCGACAACAATCACGAAAAAGAGTACCGGGTGACGGTGAACAAGCCGATCACCGAGCAGTTCGTCGAGAACATGCAGAAGGGCGTGCCGATTCTCGGCCAGGTGACCAAGCGCTGCCGGGTGAAAAAGGTGTCGACGTTTACCTTCGACATTACCCTGGTGCAGGGGCTGAACCGCCAGATTCGCCGCATGTGCGAGTACTTCGGCTATGACGTCACGCAGCTGGTGCGTCACCGCATCATGAACGTCTCGCTCAAGGGGCTGGCGCGGGGAGACTGGCGCGACCTCACCGAGAAGGAGATCGAGGGCATTCTCGCGCTGACGCAGCAGTCCGAGAAGGTGGCCGACAAGGGGCAGCCGCCGCGCGCCAAGTCGACGCCCAAGGCAGGCAACAAAGGCGGCGGCCACGCCTCGGGCAAGCGTTCCAGCGGGAGCCGATCCGCCGGCGGCGCGAAGCACAAGCCGTCCGGCGCGAGTGGTAAAGGAGGGGGCGCGGGTCGTCACGCCGCGAAGTCCGGGGCGCCGGGCTCGGCCAAACCGGCGACGAAGGGAAAGCCCGCCGCGAAGGGCAAGCCCCACGCCAAAGCCAATCCGAACGCGACGAAGGGCAAGCCGGCAGGTCGCAATGCCGCGAAGCCCGGCAGCGGTGGGCCGGGCAAGCCCAAGCCGTCATCCAGCAAGTCAGGCAAGCCCGATGCCCGCGGCAGTGGCAAACCGCGCAATGCCAAAAGCGCCAGCCGAGCGCCGCAGGGGCGTGCCAAGAAGCGCTGACGGTCGCGCGTCAGCGGAGGTGCCGGATCACCTGGTCGAAGCCCTGCTTCATGTGCTGTTCGATGAAGTCGAGCGCCGCCGGCAACGACTCTCCCTTGGCAAACTCGAGGTAGCGGTCGTGCGATCCACGCGCCGGGCCGGCCCGGTTATGCGCGCGCTGATGCAGAACGAAATAGCAGCACAGGTGCGGTTTGACCCGAGCCCAGGCATCCACCAGTAGCGCATTGCCGCTGAGCTCGTAGCACCACTGGTGCAGCTCGAGCTCGCGCTCGATGGCCAGTGCGCTGTCGCCACTGTCGATGGCCTCGAGCAGTGCCGCGTGGCGCCGGTCCAGGTCGTGGAAACTCTGCTCGCTGCGTTTCGGCCACAGGCTGCGAAACGCCATCTGCTCGATCCCGGTCCGGTACTCATACAGTTGATGCAGGCCTTCCGGGGTCAGCTCCAGCACCCGCACGCCCTTGTAGGGCTCGCTGACCAGCAGTCCGATATTCATCAGATGACGAATCGCCTCGCGCAGGGGGGCACGGCTGACCCCGAGCTGTTCGGCGAGGGCGTGTTCGGTCAGACGAGTGCCCGGCGCGATGGTGCCGTTGGCGATCAATGTCTGCAGGCGCTGGGCGGTCTGCTCCCAGAGAGTCTGTCGCCCGGGGATCTGCTCGATGGCGGTTTTGAACATGCAATTCCAACAGTGGGAGTCAGGCTTCAGCCGTGGAGGTAGGCGTCGTAGAGCGCCATCAGCCGCGCGGTCAGGCTGTCGCTGCGCTCGTTAACGATAGCATGCCCGTCGATCTGATAGACCGGCGTCAGGCCACCCAATGTACCCGTGACGAAGGCTTCGTCGGCGGTGTAGGTCTCCGCCAGGGTGTAGTCCGTTTCGTGCACGACGATGCCATCTTCGCGGGCCAGGCGCATCAGCGTCTTGTGGGTGATGCCCTTGAAGTTGTAGCGCCCGGTGGAGGTCCAGAGTTCGCCATCGCGGACGATGAAGAAGTTGGTCGAGTTGCAGCTGGCGACGAAGCCGTTGGGGTCGAGCATCAGCGCTTCGTTGGCGCCGGCATTGATCGCCTGGATCAGTGCCTGGATGAAGTTGAGCCGGCTGTGCGAGTTGAGCCTGAGGTCGAACACGTCCGGCGAGCTGCAGCGGAAGGTCGAGGTGAAGAGCGAAAGCCCCTTCGCCTTGGCCGCGGTATCGACCACCTTGTGCTCGGCGACGATGACGATGGTCGCCTTCCCCCGCAGAAATCGCGGGTCCTGGTTGGGCGTGCTCTTGAGGCCACGGCTGACCATCAGGCGAATGTGGACGCCGTCGGTCATCCCGTTCTTCTCCAGCGTCTGATGAATCAGGCCGACCAGCTCATCGCGGGTGACGCCGAGATCCAGCGAGATCGATGCCGCGCCCTGGAAGAGACGCTTCATGTGCTCGTCGAGGGCGATCAGTTTGCCGTTGACCAGTCGAATGCCTTCCCACACGCCGTCACCCAGCACGAAACCGCTGTCGAAGATCGATACCGTTGCCTGGCTCTTGGGTTTGAACTCGCCATCGACGTAGACGATGACGTCTTCGTTGCGCGAGTCGGCGACGTAGGATTGAGAGCTGCCGGTGGTGTTGGTCATGAGGTCGTTCTCCAGAAAGTGGGGGGATCAGCGAGCGGGTTCGGCATCGACGTCGGTATCGGCCTGTGGGCGTCGCCACATTGCGAACCCGGTGAAGCCATAGAGGAGCGAGAACGCCATCACCAGCCAGTGATACCAGAGGAAGGGGAGGTAATCGGTGGTCGCGACGCCGGTGGTGGTCGCCATGAATACCGCGCCGCTGGTCCAGGGAATCATCGGCGTGGAGAGCGTGCCGCCGGCTTCGACGTTGCGTGACAGCACCGTGCGCTGCAGCCCCAGCCGGTCGTAGATGTTTCGGGTCATCGACGCCGCCGTGAAGATGGCCACGTAGGCGGCGCCGCCGAAGATGGTGCCGAAGAAACCGCAGGCCATGGTGGCGAGGGTGAGCCGGCCGGTGCTGCGGTGAACCATTCGCGTCAGCGCATTGGCAATCGTTTCCAGTACGCCCAGGCGCTCCATCAGTCCGCCGAGCCCCAGCGCAAAGATGACGATCGCGATCACCGGTAGCATCGACACGATGCCGCCGCGATTGAGGATGCTGGCGAGATAGCCGTCACCGTAGTCGCCCTGGTTGCCCACGTAGAGCGCGTTGACGGCCTGAAGCGGCGTATCGTCCTGCACGACCCAGGCGCAGGCGACGCCGAGGACCGCGCCGATCGCGATGACCGGCAGTGCCGGCTTGCGCAGCGCGAGCAGCACCAGTGTGGCGAGGATGGGCAGCAGCAGCCAGAGCGAGATCGAGAAGTGGGCATCGAGCTGATTCATGACCGCATCGGCCTGCTGCATGTCGTAGTCGGCGCTCGAGAAGTGATTGCCGGCGAGGGCAAAACCGACCGTCGCCAGCGTCACGCAGGGGACGCCGGTGTAGAGCATGGAGCGCACGTGCTCGATCAGCGGCACTTCACAGATGGAGGCCGTCAGTACGGTGGTATCGGAAAGCGGTGAGAGCTTGTCGCCCACGTAGGCGCCGGAGATGACCGCACCCGCGACCACCGGGAGTGGTAGCTCGAACCCGTGGCCGATCCCCATCATGGCGATCCCGATGGTGCCGACCGCACCGAACGAGGTGCCGGTGACCAGCCCGGTGAGACCGCAGATCAGAAATGCCGCCGGTAGGAACCAGGCGGGATCGATCAGCGACACGCCGTAATAGATGACGCTGGGCACGATGCCGCCGGCGATCCAGCCGCCGATCAGCGCACCGACGGTGACGATGATCAGCACGCCCTCCAGACCGCTGCGAATACCGTCGAGGGCACCCTGCTGGAGCGAGTCGTAGGTGTGCCCGAGTCCTTTGCCGATGGCGAACATGGCAAACCAGGCGGCGAACAGCGCCAGCGCCACGGGGATTTTCAGAAGAAGTACCGTCGACATGATGACGGCAAAGCTGGCAAGGATCAGGCACAGGGCCGCGAGCCCCGGCGGGCGGGCAATTCGTGGAGTCATTTCACACCTCGAGCGTTCTTGAACTTGTTATACCGTCGTGCCGCTCTAAATTGTATACAGCATACAATGAGCCAGGTTCAAGTGAATCGCGCGGCGAACATTACCGGTCGCGTCGCTCGGAAATGCCGGCGCCGGAACGTAAAAAGCGGCCGATAACGGCCGCTTGAGGACGGGAGAGAGAAGGGGGACGGAGGGCAGTCGTCACCGCCGTAGCAGCAGGACGCGCCGACTCTCGTCAGGACAGCTAACCTAGCGCGATGGCGCTGACGCCGGCCTTGGCGACCTGGACGTCCTGATCGGGTTTGACGCCGGAGACGCCGACGCTGGCAATGACCTGACCGTCGTGAATCACCGGCACGCCGCCGGCGAGTAGCGCTTTCATCGGCGCGGTCACGAAGGCGGTGCGGCCACCGTTGATCATCTCCTCGAAGACCTGGGTCTCCTTGCGGCCGATGGCAGCGTTGCGTGCCTTCTCGGTGGCGATGGTGGCGCTGTTCGGGGAGGCACCGTCAAGCCGGCGCAGTGCCAGCAGGTGGCCGCCGTCGTCGGTCACGGCGATGGTCACGGCCCAGCCCTGGGCTTCGGCTTCGGTCTGGGCCGCATCGAGAATGGCGTTGACGTCGGTGAGTTCGAGTAGGGCTTTGGTCTGCATGGGGACTCTCTTGGCAGGGTGAAGAAAACCGGGCCTGGCGTGACGGCGGACGCGTGCCGTTCACGTCGCGCGCGTCGCCTCGGTGTCGCGCGCCTGATGACCGGGGTGCGCCTGGGAGTGTAGCGGCTCGGGTGGGGTTAGCGCCTCGTCGACGAGTTCGATCCAGTGACGCACCGGCTTGCGATGCGCGCCGTTGAGGTGCGTCTGGCAGCCGATGTTGGCGGTGACGACGGCCGCCGCGCCGGTGGCCTCGAGCGCCTCCATCTTGTTGTCGCGCAGGCGGTTGGCGAGGGTCGGCTGGGTGATCGAGTAGGTGCCGGCGGAGCCGCAGCAGAGATGGCCGTCGCGTACCGGCGCCAGCTCGAAGCCCAGGCGCGTGAGCACGCTCTCCACAGCGCCGCCGAGTTTCTGCGCGTGCTGCAGGGTGCAGGGGCAGTGGAAGGCCAGCCGTGTATCGGGGCGATGCGAGGTGCCGGCCAGTGTCTCGAGATCCTCGTCGCGCAGTATCTCGACCAGATCCTTGGCCAGCGCGCTCACGCGTTTGGCCTTGGTGGCGTACTCGGGGTCGTCGGCCAGCATCTCGCCGTACTCCTTGACGAAGGCGCCGCAGCCGCTGGCGGTCTGAATGATCGCCTCCACCCCATCGCCGGTGGCGCCGGCCTCGCCGGTGCCCTCGATCCACGGCCACCAGGCGTCGATATTGGCACGCATGCGCGCCCGGCCGGCGGCCTGGGCGTTGAGATGAAAGTCGAGCGCGCCGCAGCAGCCGGCCTCCTCGACGCCGCGCACGCCGATGCCCAGGCGGTCGAGCACCCGCGCGGTGGCGTCATTGGTGGCGGGGGCGAGACTCGGCTGGACGCACCCTTCGAGAATCAGCATCTGGCGGGCATGGCGCTCCGGCGCCGGGCGGCGCTGGGCATGGCCACGGCGAGCGGGGATCTTGTCGCGAAGGTCCGTCGGGGCCAGCGGGCGGAAGGTCTGGCCCAGCGCCAGCAGCGCCTGGAAACGGCGAGGTTCGGCCAGCGCGATGCGCAGCCCAAAGCGCATCGCTCGATCGCCGGGAGGGCGGCCGACCCGGCGCTCGACCTCGGCACGGCCGATGTCGAGCAGCTTGTGATACTCGACCCCCGAGGGGCAGGTCGTCTCGCAGCTGCGACAGGTCAGGCAACGGTCGAGATGGAGCTGGGTCTCGCGGGTGATCTGATCGTCGTCGGGCTCGCTCTCCAGCAGCTCCTTCATCAGGTAGATGCGCCCGCGCGGGCCGTCGCGCTCGTCACCGAGCAGCTGATAGGTGGGGCAGGTCGCGTTGCAGAACCCGCAGTGAACGCAGGTGCGCAGGATGCGATCCGCCTCGCGGATATGGGGCTGCTGGCGCGCGGCGTCGGAAAATCGAGTCTGCATGAACCCTCCTGGGCAGAAATACCCTCGACCGGCCTACCAGTCGGCGTAGAGCCTGCCGGGATTGAAGAGGCCGTTGGGGTCGAGGCGTGCTTTCAGCCGCCGGTGATACTTGTCGAGCACCGCCGTCAGGGGCGGATGCGGCGAGACGTTGTCGTCACTCGGCGTGTAGCGCGTGGCGTGGCCGCCGATGGCCGCCGTTGCCTCCTGAATGTGGGTCGGACTCTCGTCGCTGCGAAGCCAGGGTTGCACACCGCCCCAATCGATCAGCCAATCGCCGTCGAGGGCCGGCAGGCGCGCGCGGGCAGGTAGCGAGAGTCGCCACAGGGGGCGCGGGTCGTCGTGGTGAAAGAAGGGCAGCTGGTGCTCGCGCAGATCGTTCCAGAAATCGGCCGATTCCGCGTCACCGCCGATCTGCCGGCGGGTGGATTCGACCGAGCCCTCCCCGCCCTCCAGGCGCAGGTGCAGCGTGCCGGCTTCGAATGCTGCACCGGTAATCGGTAGCGGCAGGCGGCTCCACTCGATGAGCCGCTGGCGAGCGTCCTCGAAGGAGAGCGACAGACGCAGCCAGGCGTTGGCCACCGGGGCGGGCAATACCTTGAACGACACTTCGGTCATCACACCGAGTGTCCCCTGGGCACCGACCATCAGCCTCGACAGGTCGTAGCCGGCGACGTTTTTCATGACTTCGCCGCCGAAGCGCAGATGCTTGCCTTCGGCGGTGATGACGCGCACCCCGAGAACGAAGTCGCGCACCGAGCCGGCCCAGGGACGGCGAGGACCGGAGAGACCGGCGGCGACCATGCCGCCAACGGTGGCGCCCCCGCCGAAGTGCGGCGGCTCGAAGGCAAGGCGCTGCTGGCTCTCGCCGAGTACTTGCTCCAGATGGGCAAGCCGGGTACCCGCCCGGGCCGTGGCGATGAGTTCGACCGGGTCGTAGTGGACGATGCCGGCGTGGCGGTTGAGATCGAGCGTCTTCGTGGCATCGACCCGTCGACCCAGAAACGCCTTGGTGTCGCCCCCCACGATACGCAGCGGCGTGCGCTCGCGGCCGGCCTGCGTCACCGTGTCGATCAGCGCCGCGCTGTCATCCTGCCCATCGTCCTTGGTCGGCCCGGGTTCAGTCGGCTCGGTGAACGCCGGGCGTCGATCCTGTAGGTGTGCCATAGAAGGAATTCCTGTCCTTGCCTTGTCGGCTCGTCGACGATGCTCGCTCGGGGATGTCGGCCGCGCTCAAAACCGCGGCAGCTCCGGATGCGCGAGCTTGCCCTGATGAACGTGCATGGCGCCGTGCTCGGCGCAGCGTGCCAGCGTCGGGACGTTTTTCCCCGGGTTGAGCAGCCGGCGCTCATCGAAGGCATGCTTGACGCTGTGAAAGAGCGTCAGCTCGTCGCTGTTGAACTGCGTGCACATCTGGTTGAGCTTTTCCCGGCCGACGCCGTGCTCGCCGGTGATGGTGCCGCCTGCCTCCACGCAGAGGGTCAGAATCTCGCCGCCGAGCGCTTCGGCCGTCTCCAGCTCGTCGGGATGGTTGGCGTCGAACAGAATCAGGGGATGCAGGTTGCCGTCACCGGCGTGAAAGACGTTGGCGACCCGCAGCCCGTAGTGCTCGGCGAGGTCATTGATGCGCTTGAGGACGCGGGGGAGTTCGCGGCGCGGAATGGTCCCGTCCATGCAGTAGTAGTCCGGCGACATGCGCCCGACGGCGGGGAAAGCCGCCTTGCGTCCGGCCCAGAAGAGCGCGCGTTCGGCGTCGTCACGGGCAAGCGCGATACTGATGGCGCCGGCCTGCTCGAGCAGCCCGCGAACCCGCTCGCCGTCGGCGCGCACGTCCGCCTCGACCCCGTCCAGCTCGCACAGCAGGATGGCCTCGGCCTCCACCGGGTAGCCGGCGTGGACGAAATCCTCCGCCGCCCGGATCGCCAGGTTGTCCATCATCTCGAGCCCGCCGGGGATGATGCCGGCGGCGATGATGTCGCCCACCGCACGCCCGGCGCGCTCGACGTCATCGAAGGCGGCCATCAGCACGCGGGCGACCTCCGGCTTCGGCAGTAGCTTGACGGTCACCTCGGTGATCACGCCGAGCATTCCCTCGGAGCCGGTGAACAGCGCCAGTAGATCGAAGCCCGGGGTATCGAGGGTCTCGCCGCCGAGCGTCATCCGCTCCCCCTCGATGGTCACGATCTCCACGCCGATCACGTTATGGACGGTCAGACCGTATTTGAGGCAGTGCACGCCACCGGCATTCTCGGCGACGTTGCCGCCGATCGAGCAGGCGATCTGCGACGATGGATCCGGGGCGTAGTAGAGCCCGTAGGCCGCGGCCGCCTCGGAGATGGCGAGATTGCGCACGCCGGGCTGTACCCGGGCGATGCGCGCGTCGGCATCGAGTTCGAGAATGCGGTTGAAGCGCGACATCACCAGCAGAACGCCTTTCTCCAGCGGCAGCGCGCCACCGGAGAGTCCGGTGCCCGCCCCGCGGGTCACCACCGGCACCTGGTGCTCGAAACAGACCCGCATCAGCGATTCGATTTCCGCAAGCGTGGTCGGCATGGCGACCATCATCGGCAGCACGCGATAGGCTGAGAGGCCGTCGCACTCGAAGGGGCGTAGATCCTCCACGCGGTCGAGCAGCACGAGATCGGGGGCCACGGCGTGAATCGCCGCCGCCAGGGCGGCGGGGTCGACGTCGGCGATCTCGCCGTCGATTCGCTCGTCAAAGAGCAGCTCCATGATCGTCTCCTCGCCGGCCTCATCGCGGTCGACGCGCTTTGTGGAAGCGATTTCCACGGTGGCTTTCATTCTGGGTAAGCGCTGACGCCACAGCCATTAGCCAATAGGCCAAGAGCGCGGCGTCGAGAGGGCAGCGACACGCCGTGCGCAGTGACATCGAGAGGGGGACTGAAAAGCCCTCGGCCCGGCGGTGAGCCGGGCCGAGGGTGGGACGTGGGATGACCCGATGCGGAGGCTTCAGCCCCCCATGAGGGGATCGGTGAAGTCGAAGACGAAGAACGCCAGCAGCCCGATGATACCGGCGAAGAGGCAGTAGTAGAGGGTCGGCAGAATGGTCTTGCGCAGGGTGATGCCCTCGCGGCCGAGCAGGCCCACGGTGGCGGAGGCCGCGACCACGTTGTGGATGGCGATCATGTTGCCGGCAGCGGCACCCACCGCCTGCAGCGAGACCATCATTGCGGTGGAGACGCCCAGCACCTCGGCGACATTGAACTGGAAGGCCGCGAGCATCAGGTTGGAGACCGTGTTGGAACCGGCGATGAAGGCACCGAGCGCTCCCACCGCCGGGGCGAAGAGCGGGTAGACCTGCCCCATGCCGCCGGCGACGAGTTGGGCCATGGCGACCGGCATCGAGACCAGGTCGGACTCGTTGACGCCGGAGTTGATCAGGATGCGCACCATCGGGATGGTGAACAGCAGCACGAAGCCGGCACCGAGGAGGGTCTTCGAGGACTCGGCGAATGCCGCCTTCACCTGCGGCGCGCGCATGCGGTGCAGGAAGATCGTCGCGATGACCGCGATCAGGATGATGCCGCCGGGCAGATAGAGCCATTGGATGCTGCCGGAAATGCCCGTCTCGCCCAGGATGTCGCTCCAGCCGGTGCTGATCGAGGAGAGGCCGTCCTTGACCGCAGGCACCGTACGCGAGATCACCAGCAGCGCGGCGACGATGACGTAGGGCATCCAGCCCATCAGAGTCGACATCGGTGCGCGTCCGGCGACGTCCTCGACCTTGATCTCGATGCTGCCGATCCACTCCTTGGGCCACAGCGAGCGCTCGGGGAAGTCCCAGGTGTCCTTGGGTAGCAGAAAGCCCTTGCGCGCGGCGGGGACGACGATGGCCAGACCGATCAGGCCGCCCAGCAGCGAGGGGAACTCCGGCCCCAGCAGGACGCCGACGAGCATCGAGGGGACGACGAAGCAGGCACCGACGAACAGAGCGAACGGCGTGATCGAGAGTCCCTCGGTCCAGGAGCGGTTGGTGCCGAAGAAGCGCACCATGACGGTGACCAGAATCAGCGGCATGAACACGCCGATGATGCCGTGCGTGATGACGACTTCAGACGTGATCAGGCGAAAGTAGGTCTCCCAGCTCGAGCCGTCGGCGGCGAGCTGCTCGGCGATGCTGACCTGATTCACGCCACCGGTGACGCCGACGACGATGGGCGTCCCCACGGCGCCGAAGGAGACCGGCGTGGACTGCAGCATCATGCCGACCACCACCGCCGCCAGCGCCGGGAAACCGAGCGCGACCATCAGTGGCGCGGCGACCGCGGCCGGGGTGCCGAATCCCGAGGCGCCCTCGATGAAGCAGCCGAAGAGCCAGGCGACGATCAGTGCCTGCACCCGCCGGTCGGGGCTGATGCCGGAAAAGCCGTTGCGGATCGCCATGATGCCGCCGGAGTGCTTGAGCGTATTGAGCAGCAGGATGGCCCCGAAGATGATCCAGAGCAGCGCCCCGGTCAGTATCAGTCCCTGCAGGGTCGACGCCACGACGCGCGTGGCCGTCATGTCCCACGCCAGCAGCGCGACCAGTACCGCCACGATGAAGACGATCGGCATGGCAATGCGCGCCGGCATGCGAAAGCCGATCAGCAGTACACCTGCGAGTACCAGAGGAAGGAAAGCCAGCAGCGACAGCAGCGTTGAGTTCATGTCGAAAGCCCCGAATCGTTGTTGTGAGCGCTCGTCGAAAGCAACGCCGCTGGCCGCTCGTGTCGACGAGGGCGGCCAGCGGCGTTGATCGGAAGATAGCCACAGCGCCGGTGCCTGCCAACGCGGACGAATGGGCTAGATCAGCAATGAGGTCGTTCAGGCAATAGACGCTAAGGTGCTGTTTGAAAGACCCTTCGCGCCGCGGTGGACGGTCCCTGCAAGGCTTTTCGGGAACAGTTGCTGCGACCAATGGACGACGCCGCCGAGGGGGTAGCCTCGGCGGCGTCGGGTCGGTAACGCCAGGGGCGAGTGTCAGGCGGAGGCGAGCATGCCGGTTTCGGCCTCGACCGCCTCGGTGGACATCAATTCGAGTCTCACCGGAATCGACTTGCCGGCAATGGTGTTGCTCTGGGCGTCGCGGTCAGCCACTGAGATCAGGTCGTTGACCTCCGGGTAGTAGGCCCCCAGGCAGCGCTCGGGCAGATCGTAGGCGATGATCTTGAACCCGGAGACGTGACGCTCGATACCGTCGCTGGCCACCGCACGCAGGGTGACGCGGTTGCCGGCCTCAAAACCGTGCTTCTCGATATCCCTGGGGTTCATCATCAGCACCATGCGCGTGCCGTAGATGTCGCGATAGCGGTCGTCGTAGGAGTAGACCGTGGTATTGAACTGGTCGTGTCCGCGGATCGACAGCAGCTGGAAGTGGTCATCCTCCGGCTGGGAGTCGTCTTCGGCCAGGTGCTCCTTCGGGAACAGAAAGTGCGCCTTGCCGGAGTCGGTTTGCCAGATGCGGTCGCGGGCGGCAATGTCGAGATGGAACACCCCGGTAGCGGCGAGGCGGGCGTTGAAGTCGTGGAACGTCTCCGGCTGGGTTGCTTCGATCTTGTCGCGAATGCGCGCGTAATCCTCGGCGAGCCACTCCCAGTCCACCTTGGCGTTGGGGGCGAGCGTCGCCTTGCCGAGACCCGCGACGATGGCGATCTCCGAGAGCAGGTGCTTCGAGGCGGGATCGATCTGCCCCTTCGATCCCTGAACGTTGCACATGCCATCCTCGATGGTGATCGTCTGCTCGACGCCGACCTGAACATCTTTCTCGGTACGCGCCAGCGCTGGTAGCAGATAGGCCGATTTACCGTGAATCAGATGGCTACGGTTGAGTTTGGTCGCGATCTGCACCGTCAGAGGGATGTTTTCCACGTGGGGGAAGATGCGCGCCTGATCGGCAATGGCGCGGAAGAAGTTGCCGCCCATGCCGAGAAAGGCATCCACCTCGTCACGCAGCATCGCTTCGCAGCAGAGCGCGACGTCATGGCCGTGTTCGCGCACGCACTCGATACCGAAGGTCTCGTCCATCTTCGACAGGAACGCTTCGCCGGACTTGTGAAAGATGCCCACCGTGCGGTCGCCCTGTACGTTGGAGTGGCCGCGAACCGGGCAGGCACCGGCGCCGCGACGGCCGATGTGGCCTCCCATCAGCAGCAGGTTGAGGATCTGGTGGACGTTGTCGCCACCGCGGATGTGCTGGGTGATTCCCATGCCCCAGCAGCAGATCACGCGCTCGGCGCGCATCCATGCCTGTGCCGCCTCTTCTAGCGCCTGCCGGGTCAGTCCGCTGTAGCGCTCGATGCGCGCCCACGACAGCTCTCGGCAGTGATCGGCGAAGGCGTCAAAACCCTGGGTGTGCATCTCAACGAAGGCATGATCGATGACCCGCTCGCCGCCGTTGTCGCGGGCATCATCGTCGACCGCCAGGATGTGCTTGCAGATGCCCTGGATCGCGGCGATGTCGCCGCCGATGCGGACCTGGTGGTACTGCGAGCTGATCGGCACCCCATGATTGGTCAGCATGTCCTTCGGCGTCTGGGGATTGGCGAACTTCACCAGAGCCCGCTCGCGCAGCGGATTGAAGGTGATCACCTCGGCACCGCGTAGACGCGCCTCGTGCAGCAATCCCATCATGCGCGGGCTGTTGGTGCCGGCGTTCTGGCCAAAAAGGAAGATGCAGTCGGCGTGCTCGAAATCGTCGAGTGTGGTCGTCGCCTTGCCCACGCCGATGCTCTGCGGCAGCGCCACCGTGGTGGTCTCGTGGCACATGTTCGAGCAGTCGGGGAAATTTTGCGTACCGATCATGCGGCCGTAGAGCTGCCACAGAAACGCGGCCTCGTTGGAGGTTCTTCCCGAGGTATAGAGCTCGACCCGCTTGGGGTCGGAGGCGGCGACCTTGTCGCCAATCTCGCGGAAGGCGGTGGCCCAGTCGATGGGATCGTACTTGTCGGTGGTGGCGTTGTAGCGCATCGGATGCGTCAGCCGACCCTGTTTTTCCAGCGCGTGATCCGACCAGGCGAGCAGCTCGGTCAGCGTATGGTCGGCGAAGAACTCCGGCGTGGTACGCGCCCTGGTGGCTTCCCAGGCAACCGCCTTGGCCCCGTTCTCGCAGAACTCCGCCGGCCCGGGTTTGCTCGGATTCGGCCAGGCGCAGCTTGGGCACTCGAAGCCGCCGTTGGGGGTATTGATCTTCAGCATCAAGCGGTTGCCGACGAAGGGAACCTTCTCGCGTAGAAAGTGCTGCTCCGTGGCCTTAACCGACTGCCAGCCGCCGCCGGGGGCGTCGTTCTCTCCCTGTTGGCCGTGCAGTTCGTCGTCCTTGAGTTCATGCGCCATGATCGTCTTCTCCCTGAGTCTCTTGGCCGGCAGGCCCCGGTGCCAGTGAGGGCGCGTCGTCACCTGGGGCCCGCATTCCCCAGCAGTATGGCAACCCGATCGAATTCTCGCCGGGGTGATCCGAAGTCGAGCTCGGGAAATGGCGAAGTCGCCGCAAAACGAGGGCCGGTTTGACGCCGGCGACAACCCTGCACATGCTGACTCGTCTTCACTCAAGGAGAGGCTGGATATGGCGCGCAAGATGTTCGATCTCTGCGGTCGCGACGAGCGGCTGCGTTTTTCGCCCTACTGCTGGCGCGTGAAGTTCGCGCTCGCCCACAAGGGACTCGACTGCGACTTCGTGCCGTGGAAGTTCACCGACAAGGAGGCGATCGCCTTCTCCGGTCAGTCCAAGGTGCCGGTGCTGCTGGATGGCGATGAGGCGGTCACCGACAGCTACGAGATTCTGCGCTATCTCGACCGCGTCTATCCCGAGCGGCCGCTGCTCGGTGACGAGGTCGCCGAGGCGCGAGCGCGGTTCTTCAAGCACTACGCCGAGCGCTCGCTGGCGCCCGGTGTCGTCCGCACGATCCTGATGGATGTCTTCAACGCGGTGCATCCCGACGACCGCGACTACTTCCGCACCACCCGCGAGAAAGCCTTCGGGCGCACACTGGAGGAGATGCACTCGCCGATTCAGGGACTGTCGATGCTCGACAAAGCGCTCGAGCCGATGCGTGGGCAGCTAGAGGAGACTCCGTTTCTGGAAGGCGAGACCGCCGGCGCGTCCGACTATCTGGTGGTGGGCGTGTTCATGTGGGCGCGGGTCTGCTCGGCGGCGGACCTCGTCTCCAATGCCGACCCGGTCTACGCGTGGTTCCAGCGCATGCTCGATCTTCACGATGGCCTCGGGCGCCGCGCCACGCGCATCACCGATATCGAGGGCGGTTACGCCAACTGACTCGGGATCGAGACGATCGCCACGAGACGACCCCGGCATTGCCGGGGTTTCTCGTTTGCGAAGGGGGGAGCGTGCGCGGGTCGCTTGCACGGGGAGCCGCCGGATCAGCACGGCACGCCTAGACCGGGGCGCCTAGACCGGGGAGAAGAACGCTTTGACCTGGCGAAAGGCCGTTGAGAAGTAGCGCTCGAAGGTATCTCGCTCGACGAAGCCGATGTGCGGCGTGGCGAGGATGCGCGGGTGGTGGAGGTAGGCCTGGGCGCCTTCGGGTTCGTTCTCGTAGACATCGAGCGCCGCGGACCCCGGGCGGCCGGCGTCGAGCGCGTCGAGCAGGGCGCCGCCACGAATCAGTTCGGCGCGACTGGTGTTGACCAGCAGGGCATCGGCGCGCATCGCCGCCAGATCGGTGGGACCGATCATTCCCCGTGTCTCGTCGTTGAGCTTGAGGTGCAGACTCACGACGTCGCAGCGCGCCAGAAAGCGCTCCCGGTCCGGCTCGTACTCGATGCCCAGCTCGAAGGCGCGCCCGGCGCTGGACTCACGGCCGTGCGCGATCACCTGCATTCCGAAGGCCTGGGCATAACCCGCCACGCGGCTGCCGATCCGACCCAGCCCCCAGATGCCCAGCGTGCGGTCCTGGACAACGTGGCCCAGCGACTCGGTCTCGAACTGCGCGGTGGTGCGCTGCCACTCGCCCCGACGCTGGCGCGCGAGATAGCTGCCGAGCCGCCGACTCCCGGCCATGATCAGCAGCCACGCGAGTTCGGCGGGCGCGACCGGCGAGCCTTCTCCGTCGCGCACGGCGATGCCCCGTTCGTGGCAGGCCTCGAGATCGATCGCGCCGGAGAGCCGACCGGTCTGCACGACGAGCTTCAGGCGCGGCAGTTTGGCAATCAGCTCGCGGTCGAGCCGGGTTCGCTCGCGGATCAGAATGATCGCGTCACTCTCGGCAAGGCGCACGGCGAGGGCGGAAGCGGGAAGGTGCTCATGTTCGACGTCGAGTCGGACGTTGCTGCCGTCGAGTTCGCAGGCGGCATCGAGGAAGGCACAGCAGCCCTGATAGTCATCCAGCACGGTAACCGTTATCGGCATGGCGGACTCCTCGCGTGAACGCACCGTTGCTGCGGCGATGCAGCACTGCATTGTTGGCACGTTGGTTCGCGGCTGTCGAGTGCCCGACGACTCAGCCGTGGTTTTCCAGAAAACGCTGCACACGGGTGGTCGAGGGCCGGTCGAAGAAGCTTTCCGGGTCCGCGCGCTCGACGATCAGTCCCTTGTCGAGAAACACGACCTGATTGGAGACCGCGCGGGCGAAGCTCATTTCGTGGGTAACGATCACCATAGTGTAGCCCTCCGCGGAGAGGTCCTTGATCACTGCCAGAACCTCGCCGACGAGTTCGGGGTCGAGCGCCGATGTCGGCTCGTCGAACAGCATCACCTCCGGTTGCATGGCCAGCGCCCGCGCAATGGCAACGCGCTGCTTCTGCCCACCGGAGAGCGTGCCGGGATAGGCCTCGGCCTTGTCCGACAGTCCCACTTTGGCGAGCAGCTCGCGGGCGTGTGTCTCTGCCTCGTCGCGCGGCTTGCCCATCACGTGAATCGGCGCCTCGGTAATGTTGTGCAGCACGTTGAGATGCGGCCAGAGATTGAAGCTCTGAAAGACCATGCCGGTTTTGGCGCGCACGCGAGCCAGTGCCTTGGCGCCCATGCGTTTGCCGGAATCGTCGAGGCCGATTCGTTCGCCCGCGATGTGGATGCTGCCGCGATCGGGCTGCTCGAGCCAGTTGATGCAGCGCAGCAGCGTCGACTTGCCCGATCCCGAGGCGCCGAGAATCGTGACGACATCACCGGCGGCGACTTCCAGATTGACGTCACGCAGCACTTCGACGTCGGCGAAACTCTTCGATAGCTGGCGGATCGATACCGCGGTGGTCTCAGGCATGATCGAACCCTCGCTTGGCGCCGAAACGCCCGCACTGTTTGATGATGATTTCCATCGCGATACTCACTGCCCAGTAGAAACCGATGACCACCAGAAAGGCTTCGGTGGGAATGAAATAGGTGCCGGAAAGGCTATTGGCTGCGGCGGTCAGTTCGCGCACCGTGATGATGACCAGAAAGGCCGTATCCTTGAGTGCATAGATGAGCTGGTTGCCGATGAGCGGCCGGGTCTGCATGACGATCTGCGGCAGGATCAGACGCAGAAACATCTTGCCCCGGGTGAAGCCGTGAGCTTCGGCCGCCTCGATCTGGCCCTGCGGAAACACCAGGCGACTACCACGAAAGATTTCGGCGAAATAGCAGCCGTGATAGACCGCCAACGCGCCCACACCTGACCACCAGGCGTCCAGCCGAATGCCGAAGGTCGGCAGGCCGTAATAGAGCAGATAGGCGAGCATCAGAAACGGCAGCATCCGCATGCCATCGATGAACACCCGAAGCGATAGCTTTCCCCCCGAGGGGCGACCTTCCAGCAGATAGAGCATGAAACAGCCGATCAGGAAGGCGCCGGTAATCGACAGCCCGAAGATCTGCATCGTGCTCAGAAACCCCGCCCAGAACTCGTCGCGGGCCTGCCACAGAATTTCCCAATTACTCATGCGCCTCTCTCCTCAAGTGGCCAGGCGGTTGGCGCGACGTTCGGCGCGACGCTGCAGCCACACGAGTGCACCGATGATCATCATGTAAAGCACGCAGGCGACGAGAATCGGTGGCAGCGGTTCATAGGTGACTGCCGAAATACGGTTGGTCACACGGGTCAGATCGACGACGCCGATGACGGCGATGGCCGGGCTGCCCTTGATCAAAAAGGACATCTCGTTGATCAGCCCCGGGAGGCTGGTGATCATCATCTGCGGCAGCATAATGCGGCGAAAGGTGATCCACGGCGTCATGCCGGTCGCCATGGCCGCTTCACGCTGGTCACGAGAAAAGTTGCGAAAGCCGCTGCGCCAGATCTCGGCGTTGAACGCGGTCGTGTTGAGCGTCAGCGCCAGAATGCCGGCGACACTTCGGTCCAGGCCGATACCGAGCGTGGGGGCGCTGAGAAAGATGAACAGGGCGAGCGTGACCAGCGGTGTCGCCCGCGCAAGACTGATGTAGAGCACGAGCAGCTGATCGAGGACGGGAATTCTGGCCAGTCGGATCAGCGCGACGATCAGTCCGGCGACGACACCGATGGCGATCGACACCGCGGAGATCCACAGTGTGGTCCAGGCCCCGTCGAACAGCATCTGCCAGGCGCTGGCATTCATGGGCGTCCCCCAGATAACCGGTGTTGAGCCGCAAGTGACGAGGCGGGCGCCGGCAATGCCGACACCCGCTCAGAAGGGTGTGGTGGCGCTGCTCAGTCGCTGAGTCCGGCCAGTTCGTGGAACTGTTCGACGCTTTTCAGCGGCTCGGTGGGCAGGTCGGGGAAGCTCTCGCCGAACCACTCTTCCTGCAGCTCGGCCAGGCGGCCGCTGTCACGCAGGTGGGCGAGGAACTCGGTCATGTAAGTGAGCAACTCGGGGCTCGACTTGGGGACGGGCCAGGAGACGTAGCCGGCCCCGGAGACCGCGGGCCCCTTGGCGAAGACGTCAGGCTTGGACGCCACCAGGGTGTTGGCCGGCACTGCCGAGTCGATCACGTAGTCGAGTCGGCCGTTGGCGAGATCGGCGAAGGCTTCGGGGTAGGACTCGTACTGCACCACCTCGCCAAGTTCGCCGCCATCCTCGGTGAGCATGGCTTCGAGTTCGGGGAGCCGGGAGAGCAGTGCGCTACCCGCCTGTACCCCGAGCTTCTTGCCGCTGAGGTCATCCACGCTGTCGAAACCCGCATCCGCTCGAGTGATCGCGAAGTGCTGCGCCGAGGCGTAGGGCGGGGTGTAGTCGAAGACCCGCAGGCGCTCGTCGGTTACCGAGGCGCCGGTCAGTGCCATGTCGTATTGCCCGGTGGAGACCGCCGCCAGCAGACCTGTCCAAGGCAGGATTTCCTGGTCGATGTCGAACTCGGCGTAGTCGCGAAGCTCCTCGAGTACGTCGGCGTTGAAACCCTTGGCGTCGCCGTTTTCGATGAAATTGAACGGGGCATAGTTGTCTTCCGTGGCCACTTTCAGGCTGCCGCGGCTCTCGATCTCATCGAGATCGGCGGCGACGCCGGGGAGGGCTGCACTCATCAGCGAGCCCGCAAGAGCGGCGGCGATCCATCGCTTGAGCGAAGTCAAGGCGGGTGTAGCGACGGGTAGCGGATGACCAAACTGTTTCATGAAACACCTCGATGTTGTTGTTGGGCGGCGTTTGTTATGTGCTGCATCCAGGAAGCGGGACGAGACGCCAGTGATCTCGCCTCACCGGGTGGCGCCAGTGCGTGAGCGCCAGGCAACGGCGACTCACGGGACTGAATTCACCCTAAAGAAGATTCTCGAGCGCGCTGTAGAGCCAGTTCAGCGGTATCGGCTGGCCAGTTACACGGACGCCGAGCCACACTGGCCGCTCAGTGCTCGCTGCGGTGGCGTTCCGTCGGCGTGGGCGTCGAGAGTTCGGCGAGAGCGTCGAGCAGCGTGTCGAGGTGAGTGCCGGCGAAACCGATGCCCACCAGCTGCCCCGCAGCCGCACCCGTACGCGGCGCGGCTGGCGTCCAGCTGGCTCGTCCTCCGCTCCAGTGAAAAGTGAAGTGTCGGTTGCCGACCTGAAGAAACCCCTTGGCGCGAGCCACCGCGCTTGCGTGCTTCGCCAAGAGTGTTTCCAGCTCGTTTCGCTCGGAGATCGCGTTCAGTCGGCAGGTGAAGCGCCGCCAGGTCGGAGCGTCGATCGGGACCGCGCGGTGGAGAGGCAATCGGGTAGCGCGTGACTCGACATCGGGGTTATCGGGCAGACAGGGCTCGACCGCCGTGTCGTCTGAACGCGGCTCGCGTATCGCGTGGGGATTGATCGACGCGAGCCATCTCCCTGCAGAGGCTAGTTCGTCACCGGCGAGCCTGTCGTCACGGTTGAGCGAGAGACGATCGGCGGCGGCGATCTGTACCTCGACAAGATCAGCGATGCGGCGATCCTGACGATGACGAGACAGGGCGTCTAAATCGACCAGGGTAACGATCTCGGCTAGATGAAACTGGCGGGCGACGCGGACCATGTCGGCAATGCGCCCGGGTAGTGCGACGCCGCTGGTCTCGATGATCAACGCCGTGGGCGGCTCTGGCCAGCGAGCGATTCGTGAGAGCTGGGCGCCGAGAGCGCCGTTCAGTGAGCAGCACAGACAGCCGTTGTCGAGTGACAGAAGCCGGTCACTGCGATAGTCGATCAACTCGGCATCGACGTTGATGGCACCGAAATCGTTGACCAGCACCAGCGTGCCCGGAGCGACGCCCGCGCGCAGTTTACGGTTGAGCCAAGTTGTTTTGCCGGCGCCCAGGTAGCCCGCGACTAGCGTCACGGGAATCGTCGGCGGTGATGGCGCCGCAGCCGATTCAGTCGTCGCGGGCATCGTTAATCGCTGAGCCTGTCGTCATTGTTGAATACCTTGCCGCCCACCAGGGTCGCCGCGATGCGAATACCTGCCAGCCGCTCGAGTGGTACCTCGGTCGGGTCCTCGTCGAGCACGGCGATGTCGGCGAATTTGCCGATCTCCAGGCTACCGATACGGTCATCGAGCTTGAGCGTGTAGGCGGCATCAAGGGTGATCAGGCGCAGCGCGCGCTCGACCGAGAGTGCCTCGGCGGCTCCGAGAACTCGGCCAGAGGCGGTCTGCCGCGCAACGCTGCACCACGCCGTGAAAAGCGGCGACAGTGGCGTGACCGGGGCGTCGCAGTGCGCCGCGATGGGAATGCCCAGGCGGTCGGCGCTGGCCAGCGGTTCCAGCCGCTGACTGCGCTCGAAGCCCAGCGTGCGCTCGCGGTGGATGTCGCCCCAATAGTAAATATGGTTGGCGAACATGTTGAGGCAGACGCCAAGCCGTGCGGCACGCTTCATCTGGGCGTGATCGATGATCTGGCAGTGCTGAAGGGTATGGCGATGGTCGGGGCGCGGTGATAGCTCCAGTGCGGACTCGATGGCGTCGAGCATCAGCGCGACGGCTTCGTCCCCGTTCGTGTGGATGTGCAGCTGCAGTCCGGCCATGTGATAGCGATGCACCAAATCTACCAGGCGCTCGGGCTCGGCGTTCCAGAGCCCGTTAGGGGCGCCGTCATGATAACCGGGCCATCGCAGCCGGGCACTGTAACCCTGGATCGAGCCATCGGTCATTAGCTTTACCGGGCCGAAATACAGGCGGTCCGTCCCCAGCGGCCGGCAAGCCAGCAGGCGCTCGATGCCTGCATCGGCGGTATAGGTCAGTGCGCTCATCGCCGGCATCAATCGCATCGGCAGCGTGTCGTCACCAAGACTGTCACGCATGCTCGCCACGCCGGTCTCGCTGAGCGGGTTGTAGAGATCGGTGAGCGTGGTGACACCGTTGCGCTGGGCGATCTTCGCGTAGCGCGTCAGCGTTTCCGGCGTGCTGCCTCGATCGAAGAGGTCGAGTCCCAGCGTATCGAAGACGGCATGCATAGCCGCCATCTCCCGCAGTTCGCCGTTGAGCGTGCCGTCGTCGAAGGTCATAACACCCTCGATGTCAGCGTGGTCCTCAAGCCCGGCGAGTTCCAGCATCGCAGAGTTGACGGTAATCATGTGTAGGCTGGCGTGAATCATCACGATCGGGCGATGCGCGTCGACGGCGTCGAGATCGTCGCGATAGAGCCTGCGTGCCGGGAAATAGATAGGGTCGAATCCCCAGGCAATCAGCGGCGTACCGTCCTCGAGCGTTGAGGCGTGCTGAGCGAGACGGGTCTGAACCGCAGCAATGTCGGTCACTCCTTCCCATACCCGGCCGTTCGGATCGGTGCGAGGGAAGAAACCGGCGTAGACATAAGCCCACATCGCTCCCTCTAGGGCATGGCTGTGCCCCTCGACAAAGCCCGGCATCAGGACCTTGTCGGCGAAGCGTTCGTCGAGAGTGTAATCGCCGAATTCGGTCAGCGACTCGAGCGGGCCGACACCCAGAATACGGCCGTCGCGCACCGCGATGTGGGTGGGGGACTCACCCTCGGCGGTGGGCTGCGAGGGATTCATGGTCAGAATGCGCTTGGCAGCGTAGATACGACAGCTCATGCGGGGTGCTCCGTGGTGTGACGGTTGGCACCGGTTTCACGCCGCCGCTGCCAGCGTAGCAACAGGGGAATGCAGGCTAGCGTGAGAAGCGCGTAGCCGCCGAAGATCAAGAGGTAGACCGTTGGGCTCAGACTCGGCGCGATGGGGGCGAAGAAGAATAGGGTGGGGATATTGACGACCAGTATGGCGATGTTGAAGAACGCCAGCTCTTTCGGCACCGACGTACTGAAATCGGCATCCAGCATCCGCAGCAGCAATAGCCCCGTACCGGTGGAGCCGCAGCAGCAGCCGAAGGCGGTCACCGCGCGCTCGGCGCCGAGCTTACCGCTGACGCGGCCGATTGCCAGCGCACCGACAAAGGTGAACAGCGTAATGCACACGGCCACCAATAGAATGGGGAGTAGCAGCGCGGCAAGGACGGCGACCTGGATACTCATCAACGTTGCCACCACCATGAAATCCACCGAGGCGCTGGTAATCCGCTTGAGGGTGTCGTTGTCGACGCGATGCGCCCAGCCGAGGCGATCGATCGCAAGACGCATCAGCACGCAGACCGTCAGGCCGTGAGCGAAGAAGAGGTTGTAACTGAAAAACACCGAGAGCACCTGGTTGCCTTCGACCAGCGGCTGCATCAGGGAGAGCCACACATAGGTGATGACGTAGGCAACGCCCAGCAGGCCCAGGTGCCATGCGAATGAGTCGACGGTACCGGCGTGGGAGATCTGCTGTCCCGCGCTGGGGCGGGTGTTCGGGCGATGAAAACCGCTAACGAAGTCGTCGTCGAGCGTTGAATGGCGATTGGCGTTCTGACCCCGTTTGAGGAAGTAGCGCGCCATCGGCACGCCGACGGCAAAAGCGGCAATGAAGCCCATTGACGCGAAGATGACCCCGACCTGTGCGGCGTCAGCGATGCCGTAATCCTCCTGCCAGATCGTGCCGTAAGTGAGCGCCTGCCCGGGTCCTTGGGTAAAACCGTGAGTGGCGATGGCGCCAAGCAGTGGATCGAGATCGTTACCGCTGAAGAGATCGAATCCCGACATTACCGCGTAGCCGATCACCGCCTGAACGCCGAGGCTGGCCGTCCACATCAGCGTCAGCCAGAGCCCGCCCCCGATGACGCTTTGACGCTCGCTACCACCGGCCGCCGGCGGGCTGCCGGTCAGGCACAGCGACATGAAGCTCAAGGTAAAGAAGTGGAACGCCAGGGCGGTGAAATCCTGGGGTCCATAGCCGGGAATCCACCCCAGCGAGAGCGCGCCGAAACCGATGGCGCCGGCAACGATACTCCCTGGGACAAGACTTGCGCGTAGCCACGATAGGCGTGAACGCAGAAGGCTGCCAATGACTAGCAGCGCGGCCATCAGAGCGAAGGCGATAACACCGTGGAAGGTACTGCCCATGGAAAATCCTTGTCGTTGTCGTTGTCGTTGTCGTTGTCGTTGTCGTTGTCGTTGTCGTTGTCGTTACGTCAGTCGAGATATCGCGCGGGGGCCGAAATTAGCGCTTTATCTTAAACAACGCGTTCGTGGGTGGGTAAGGACAGATCGATGGGCCGCCTTGGACAGCGCTATCGCTCCCTGCCGTTGGCGAGGTCCGGATGGCTCACCGCACCCCTGGCGCGTTAATTGCATCGAACAAGGACATACAGGCTATCTCGATCAGGGAGTCGTCCATGCTCGATCACTACTTTCATCTCGATTTCGATTGTCATCGAGGGCTGCAGGAGCAGCTGCGCAAGGCGCTGCTGGACGCCATCCACACAGGGACCATTCCGACCGAAGAGGCGCTGCCCTCGTGCCGCAAGCTCTCGCTTCAGCTGGGGGTCTCGCGCAACACGGTCGCGCTCGTCTACGAGAAGCTGGTCGAGGATGGCTACCTGGTGAGCCGGCCGCGCAGCGGCTACTACCTCGACGATGCCTACCAACCAGGTGCTGCACCCGAATCGATTGAAGGCGCGCGTGACGAAGTCGTCGATGCGCCATCCTGGGGCAGTCGCTTCACGCATCGCCCCAGCCACCTGCAGGGCGTGCTGCGACCGAGCAATTGGATGCACTACGAGTTTCCGTTCGTTTACGGTCAGCTCGACGCCAAGCTGTTTCCGCTCGAGCAGTGGCGAGAGGCCTCGCGTCGTCTGCTGGGCGGGCATCGCGAACGTCACTGGCTCAATGACCGCTACGATCAAGACGATCCCATGCTGGTCGAGCAGATCCGAACCCGGGTACTGCCCAAGCGGGGCATTCATGTGCGCAGCGACGAGATCCTGATCACACTCGGCTCCCAGAACGCGCTCTATCTCATCGCGCAGCTGCTTTTCGACGCCCGCACTCGGGTTGCCGTGGAGAATCCCGGCTATCGCGAGGCGGCCAACGTGTTCCGCCGACAGGGGGTGACACTGAGTTATCAGGGAGTCGACGAGCAGGGGATGCAGCTCGACGCCGGCGCCGCGAGCTGCGACTACCTCTACGTGACGCCGAGCCATCAGGTACCGACGGGTGTCACCATGAGTCGGGCCCGTCGCGAGGCGTTGATCACCCAGATCCTCGATCGCGATCAGATCGTGCTGGAAGACGACTACGATGCCGAGACCAATTTCGACCGTCACGCCCAGCCCGCGCTGAAGGCGAGCCGTGCGGGTTCCCGCGTGATCTACATGAGCTCGCTCTCCAAGCCGCTCTCCGCGGGCCTGCGACTGGGCTATCTGGTGGCGGATGCGGAGCTGATCGATGAGATGAGAGCGCTGCGGCGGCTGATGTATCGCCATCCCCCTTCAGGGCTGCAGCAGCAGCTGGCGGAATTCCTCGCGCAGGGGCACTACGACCGCTACCTGCGGACGTTCTCCGATGACATGCGCCGGCGCTGGGAGACGATGAACGACGCCGTCACGCGGGGGCTGCCGTCGTGCCGGCGGATCGGTAACGATCACGCCAGCGTGTTCTGGCTGGAGGCACCCGCCGAGATCGATACTCAGCGTCTGGCCTGGCGCGCGGCCCAGCAGGGCGTGCTGATCGAACCGGGGTTTCAGCACTTCTTCGACCGGGCGCCACCGACCAACTTCATGCGGCTCGGTTTTGGTGCAATCGATGGCGAACGCATTCGTCCGGGGATCGAGCGTCTGGCCGACGTCTTCTAGTCGACGCGCGCCGGCGAGCGCGCGTCGGTTCCGACTCAGACTAGACGGCTGCTGGCCTCGCCAAGGACCGCGTCGAGCGCGGCAAGCCCCTCTTCGACTTCCGCTTCACTGACGATGCACGGCGGCACGACGTGGATGCGGTTTTCGACGACGAACGGCAGGACGCCGCGGTCGATCAGCGCCCGTTTGATCGTTGCCATCTCGGCGGCGGGAAGCGGCGCGCGTGTTTCGGCGTCGCTGACGAGTTCGAGCGCATGGAACACACCGAGTCCGCGTGTCTCACCGACGATGGCGTGTTTCTCGGCCAGCCGCGAGAGCCCGGTTGCCAGCACGCCGTTGCCGATGTGGTCGGCGTTTTCCACCACCCCCTCTTCTGCCATCGCGTCCAGCGTGGCAACGATCGCTGCCATCGCCAGCGGATGCCCTGAGTAGGTGAGACCGCCGAAGAACATGCGCTCGTCGAAATGCCGCGAAATCGTCTCGGAGATGACGACCCCGCCCGCGGGCACATAGCCCGAGTTGACGCCCTTGGCGAAGACGATGAGATCCGGGCGGGCCGCGGAGTGTTCGAAGGCGAACCAGCGTCCGGTCCGACCGAAGCCTGCCATCACTTCATCGAAGATCACCAGGATGCCGTGCTGATCGGCGAGCCGGCGCACGCCCTCGAGATACCCCTTGGGAGGCACGAGCACGCCGGCGGTTCCGGGAATCGATTCGAGCAGGATGGCGGCGATCGATCCGGCGCCCTCGCACTCGATCACGCGCTTCAAGTGGGCGAGGGCGCGCTCGCACTCCTGGGCCTCATCCTTCGCCCAGAAGTCGCTGCGATAGAGAAACGGGTTGAAGAAGTGGGCGTGACCGCGGGAGAACTCGTTGGGAACCCGCCGCGGGTCACCGGTGGCGGCAATGGCAGCGCCAGTGCTGCCATGGTACGAGCGATAGGCCGACAGGATCTTGTCGCGTCCGGTCACCGCACGCGCCATGCGAATGGCATTCTCGTTGGCGTCGGCGCCGGCATTGGTGAAAAAGACTTTCTCGAAACCCGATGGGGCGTGCGACAGGATGCGCTGAGCGGCTTCGCCTCGGGAAAGATTGGCGTGCGCCGGGGCGACGGTCGCGAGCGTCTCTGCCTGGGCCTGGATCGCCGCGATCACCTTGGGGTGCTGATGACCGATGTTGGTGTTGACCAGCTGACTCGAGAAGTCGAGATACTCTCGCCCGGCGTAGTCCCACAGGCGACACCCCTTGCCACCGGCGATCACCAACGGGGCGAGACTGCCCTGTACTGACCAGGAGTGAAAGACGTGCTGACGGTCGAGGGAGAGGGTGAAGTCGTTGAGCGCGGCGTCGTTCATGGTCGAGTGTCCCGGTGGGGTGGCGTAGCGGCGCCTGTGAGGCAGGCATCGGCGGTTCAGAGCGGCTCCACGGCTGAGCCGTTCAATCGAGTGTTCAGCCTAGGGCGACCCGATCCCCGTTATCTAGAGCCAGAATGGCGCTCTCCTTGGGACAGCGGCGAGGCATCGCTGTCGCCGGCCGGCGGCGCCTTCTGCCCGTCGATGTCTCGGCGGCGCTGGGCAACTGGCCCTACCGGGAGCCGGTGCGGCTCGCTAGGGTGCTCGCTCTATCGACAACGCGGGGTGATGCCATGGCGACGGTCGCCAAGCCCGTGGGCACGTCTTCGGTGAGTGGTCGATGACCCTGGGGATCGGGCTTTTCGCGGTGGCGCTGACCCTGCTTGCGGGCATCATTCGTGGCTACTGCGGGTTCGGTTTCGCGATGATCGTCGCGCTGGGGCTGGTCGGCTTCCTGCCGCCGACCGAGGCGGTGCCGCTGGCACTGCTGCTCGATCTGCTGGCGAGCGCGACGCTCTGGCGACGGGCGGCTCGCTTTGCAGCGTGGCCGCGGCTACGGCACCTGCTGGCGGGGATGGTCGTTGCCACCCTGGCCGGCGTTGGCCTGGTCTCGTCGCTGCCCACAACGGCGCTCGTCGTCGGTATCGCCCTGCTGTCGCTGGGCGGCGCGCTGTCCATCATGCTGCGCCGCGAGGGCTCGACGACGCCGGCGCCATTGTCGATGAGCCGATGGTCGGACGCGACCGCCGGCGCGGCGTCGGGGCTCTGCATGACCCTGGCCTCCGCCGGCGGCCCGCCGCTGATGCTCTATCTGTTGCATCGGCGTCTGGCGCCCGCGGTGCTCAGGGCCACCGCCATCCTGTTTTTCGCCGCCAGTAGCACGGCCTCGTTGATCGGTCTGGCGGGCGTGGGCGTCGTCGGGGCTGATACGCTACTGCGGGCAGCCGTGCTCATTGTCCCGGCACTCGCCGGCAACGCGTTGGGCCAGTGGCTATTCGAGCGGTCTCGGCCAAGATCGCTCAAGATCACGGTGGCGCCACTGCTGGTGGCGCTGTCTCTCTGGGTGCTCGTGCGGGAATGGCTGTCGCTGTGAGCCGAGGTCGGCTTCGAGCGGTTACGGCATGAGGACCCTCGCAATACAGTCGAGGAGTCGAGTATGACGAATACGGTTTTCATTACCGGTGCGACCTCGGGGTTCGGTCGGGCAGCCGCCCGACGTTTCGCCGAAGCCGGCTGGTCGCTGGTGCTGACTGGGCGTCGCCAGGAGCGCCTGGAGGCCATTGCCGAAGAACTCGGCGAGAAGGCAAGGGTGCACACCCTCGCGCTGGACGTGCGCGACGATCAGGCGGTGCAGCAGGCGGTCGAGGCGCTGCCGGCGGACTTTCGCCGCATTCACGCGCTGATCAACAACGCCGGTCTGGCGCTGGCGCCGCAGCCGGCGCAGAAGGTGGAGCTCAAGGACTGGCACACCATGATCGACACCAACGTCACGGGGCTGGTCAATGTCACGCACGCGCTGCTGCCGACGCTGATCGAGACCGGGGCCGGTGCGACGATCGTCAACGTGGGCTCCATCGCCGGCCAGTGGCCCTATCCCGGCAGCCACGTCTACGGCGCCTCGAAGGCCTTCGTCAAGCAGTTCAGCTATAACCTGCGCTGCGATCTGCAGGGCACCGGGGTCCGCGTGACCGATCTCGCCCCGGGGATTGCCGAGACCGAGTTCACGCTGGTGCGAACCGGCGGCGACCAGAGCGCCTCGGATGCTCTCTATCGCGGCACCACGGCGCTCACCGCCGAGGATATCGCCGAGCAGATGTTCTATATCGCCACACTGCCGCCCCACATCAACTTCAACCGTCTGGAGGTGATGCCGACGCGTCAGGCGTGGTCCGCCTTCGCTATCGATCGCGACGAGTGACACTCGCCACGCGCTAGCGGCGGCGCCAGTCTCCCGCTCGCCTCTGGACGACGCTCGGCCACGCGCCGGTCTCCCGCCGGAGGGTCGTAAGACGCGGTCTAGAAACGACATCGCCCCGGCCAATGGGCCGGGGCGATGCGTTTCCAGCGATCGACTCTCGATGATCAGTCGTCGTCCTGCTCCGGCAGGGCGTAGGCGATCACGTAGTCGCCGGTCGGCGTCTCCATGAAGTGATGTCCCGTGGCGACGATCACCAGATACTGGCGACCATTGGCTTCGTACACCATCGGGTTGGCCTGGCCGCCGGCGGGCAGCGGGGCCTGCCAGACGGTGTCACCGCTCTCGATGTCGATTGCGCGGATCAGATCATCCGTCGCCGCGGCGATGAAGATCAGGCCGCCGGCGGTCACCACGGAACCGCCGTTGTTGGGCGTGCCGATGTCGATCGGCAGCCCCGAACGGATGCCCCACGGGCCGTTGGCGCGCGCTGTGCCCAGCGGGCGATCCCACAGCGTATCGCCGCTGGCGAGCTCGATGGCGCGAATGTGACCGTATGGCGGCTGCTTGCAGAGCATGCCGGTATAGGGCACGCGCCAGCCGGCGTTGACGTTGATCGCATACGGGGTGTTCGCCTGCGGATCGCCCGCGCCTTCGGCACCGCCGGTGTCCTCATCGACTTCCTCACGCGGTACCCAGCCCCGTTCGTTGGCGACGTCGCGCGGCACCAGTTCGTTGTAGTTGGGCATGTCGTTGTAGTTGGCGATGATGACGCCGCGCTGCGGGTCGATCGCCACGCTGCCCCAGTCGGAGCCGCCGTTATAGCCGGTGTACTGCACCCAGGGCTGGTCGGCGGTCGGTGGGGTATACATGCCTTTCCAGCTCGCCTGTCGATATTGAATACGGCAGAAAAGCTGGTCGAACGGTGACATGCCCCACATGTCCTTCTCGGTGATGTCGGGCTGGCGGAGCGTCGCGTAGAGGGAGAACGGCTGCGTTTCGCTACGCTGCTCCGGTTCTGCGCCACCCTGCGGCACCGGCCGCTCTTCGGCACCGCCACCCAGCATCTCGCCGGTCTCGCGGTTGAAGATGTAAATCTCACCCTGCTTGGTCGGCATGACCAGCGCCGGCACGTCGCCTTCACCGGTGGGGAAGTCGATCAGCGTCGGCTGCGAGCCCGGGTCATAGTCCCAGACGTCCTTGTGCGCGGTCTGGAAATGCCAGACGGGCAGGCCGGTTTCGACATTGATCGCCACCAGCGAACTCGCCCACTCGTTCTCTTCTTCGGTCCGCGAGCTGCTCCAGTAGTCGCCGGCGCTGTTGGCCATCGGCAGGTAGACCATGCCGAGCTGGCTGTCGCCGACGGCGGTGGTCCACATGTTGGGAGAGCCGCGAACGTAGGTTTCGTCGCCGGAGAGCGGTTCGCTGCGGTCGGGGCGGGCAGCGTCCCATGCCCAGACCTGTTCGCCGGTCACGGCGTCATACGCCTGGATCACGCCGGAGGGCGGATAGCGACGCTGGCCATCGAGTACCTGGTGGCCGGTGATGATGACGTCGTTGACCACGGTCGGGGCGGAGTTGATGGAGACATAGCCTTCCGGCGCCTCGCCCATGTTGCGCTTGATATCGACCTGGCCGTTGTCGCCGAAATCGCGGCAGGGTTCCCCGGTGGCGGCATCGACCTGGATCAGGCGGCCGTCGAGGGTGCCCGAGATGATACGCGTGCGGCACGCCTGGGCGTCGTTGTTGGCGGTGGTCGGCGCGGTGGGCGCGTCGTCGTCGGCCGTGTCGCCCTGCGCGTTGGCGGCAAGATCCCCCTCGTTGCCCGCTGCGCTATTCGACTCGGCGTCGTCGCCCTGGGGGGCGTCCGGCACCTGATAGTAGGTCACCCCGCGGCAGGCGGCGGTGTAGGGCACGGCATCCTCGGAGACGACCGGGTCGAAGCGCCAGTTCTCTTCACCGCTGGCGGCATCGAGAGAGATCAGGATGTTGCGCGAGGTGCAGAGGAATACGTTGTCGCCGATCTTGAGCGGCGTAGTCTCGGCGCCCCAGCGGTGATCGAGTAGATCGCCGGTGCGGTACTGCCAGGCGACTTCGAGGTCGCCCACGTTGTCGGGATTGATCTGCGCCAGCGGCGAGTAGCGCGTCGCGGCAGAGTCTCGCCCGTAGGCCGCCCAGTCACCGTCTTCCGGCGTATCGGCGGGCTGTGCGTTGCCGACGTCGGTGGCCAGTGAGCCGTTGGCCATTTCCGGCACATCGGCATTCTGCTGGTAGCCGCGGCCGGGCAGGAACGCCAGCGCACCGGCCACTAACAGGCCCACGAAGAGCAAACCAGCCAGTGAGAAGCCGGTCTTGCGGCCGGGACCGCCCTTGAGGCCAGGCAGGGCGAGAGCGACGAGGATCGCCAGAATCAGCGCAACGTCGAGACGCGGAATCCAGCGCCAGTAGTTGAGCCCCGATTCCCACGCGGCCCACAGGAAGGTGCCCAGAAAGACGAGGCCGTAGAGCCATGCGCCGGCAACACGACCGCCGACCATGAGAAGGCCGGATACCAGCATGAGGACGCCGGCGACCAGGTAGTACCAGGACCCGCCGAGCGTGGCGAGATAGAGTCCGCCAGCGCCCAGCGCGAGGCCGACGAGCGCGACGATGATACCCACGACCTTGGCGAACACGCCGCCAAGCCCCCGAGTCGAGGTGGATTGATTCACTGTTTTCTCCCTTGCGTTCCCTTGGGCTCACTCTTTGCAAGTGATGCGATCCATGCCGTGTGCGACAAATTGTCGTAGGTGGACGCGTTCAGCGTAGAGCATTCAATCGGTGAATTCAGCCCGCGGTGCGTCAATCGGTCGCTGGGAACGCGCCCGCCGATGGGGGGCTTCCACGCGATAGGGTCGTGTGAGATGCGGTCTTCGGAGACCGATACAGGGAGCGTCATTCTGGCGCTGTATGGCTTCAGCCCCCGGCACGCCCGGCATACTGCTTTGGTTTAAGTCGCGCCACCTCTTTGTTACGGTTTTTAACGCCCCATTGCTCGGGGCCACTCAAGACCCTCTCGAGGATCTTGAGTGCCAACACAATAAAAGGGGAATACTTACGTGACTCCACGAACCTTCAAGACCCTTGGGCTCTCCATGGGCATGCTGGCGTGTGCCTCACCTGCGCTCGCCCAGAGTGACGCCGCGATCCAGCAGCGTCTCGACGCGCTTCAGGCCGAAGTCGAGAGGCTCCAGCAATCGCTCGAAGCGCAGCAGTCGATGCAGCAGAGCGCCGACCCGAGCACCCGCCAGATGGCCGAAGAGAACCGCGCGAGGCTCGAAGAGTCCAGCGGGCCGCGCTTCACGGGAGCGGTCGAGCTCGGCTATGCCTTGAACGACTGGAGCGAGTCGGACAAGGACAAGGTGGGTGACATCGACTTCAGCAAGTTCGTACTGGGCATGGCGGGGGAAGAGGGGCCGCTCTCCTACTCGTTCCAGTACCGCTTCTACAATGGTTACCGGTTCCTTCAGCACGGCTGGGCGGGCTACAACTTCGGCGACAACGACACCGTCAAACTGGGTCTGGTGCAGCTGCCGTTCGGTAACATGGATTACGGCTACCTCGGCTGGTACGGCACCTTGCCCTATCTCGCCGGCTTCAACGACAACCAGAACGTGGGTATCAAGTGGGATCATACCCAGGGCGCCTGGGACACCAGCCTTGCCTTCTTCAAGAGCGACCAGCTCGGCGGCGGCAACGAGCACTACGGCGCCAATGCGGTCGGCGACAGCGCTCAGGGCAATACCGAAGAGAACCAGGTCGCGGGTCGTGTCGCTTATACCTTCGGTGCCGGCAGCGACTACACCACCCAGCTCAACGCCTCGGCCAAGGGCGGGCAGCTCTACAACGAGAATACCAATCGCAGTGGCGACAACTGGCAGGTCGCGCTGGGGCTGGACGGTAGCTACGGCAACTGGCATACGCTGCTGCAGGCGACGCACTACGAGTACAATGCGGAAAACCCGAACGAGTCCACCTCCGGTATCTCGGATGACGTCATTCAGATCGGGGCCTTCGGCTTCAACTATCTGATTCCGTCGGAAGCCGAGATCTATTCCGCCAGCGTGAGCTACAGCATGGATGTGGACTGGGGCTCGGTAGACAACCTCTACTTCTACAACGACTTCAGCTACATCGATCCGCGCGAGAGCTACTCGGCGGTCAACGGCGGCTTCGGTGACATGGACGATCCCATGCTCAACGACGTGGGCGTCAAGGTTACGGCCGGTCGCTACTACGCGTGGTTCGACGTGATCACCAACAAGAATGGTCTGAACTACTTTGGCTCACCCGTCGACGATGGCTGGCACACCAGTGTGCAGTCGCACGTCGGTCTGACCTTCTGATTCCGAAGGCCATTGGCTGATCGAATGCCCTGTCGACTGCGGTCGGCGGGGCATTCTGCTTTTAAGGGCTGGGTTGCTGAGCGGCGTGTCAGGTCAGGCGGTGGCGTTATCACCGGCGTGGCTATCCGGCTTGATGCGCGGGCGTTCTGCCATGATCCGGCCCAGACGCGCGAGCGCGAGTTCGAGACGCTCGACCAGGCCCTCCAGCAGCACCCGCCGATCCGCCGGGATATCGCCGTGTTCGGCGATGGCGGCCTCGAGGCGCTGGCCCGCTGCCTGAATGCCTTGAGGCTGGCGACCGTTGGCACCCTCCTCGAAGCCGTTGGCCAGCGCGCGCATCAGCTGACGGTGCGCGCGATGGATCTCCGGGCGCGGCGTATCATCGAGACGGGCCCGCAGCCGGAGCGTCGCGGTGCCGACATCGAGCCCCGTCAGCCCCAGAATGAACAGGTGGCGCTGATCGTCGGGCAGCATGTCGTCGTGCTGAGCGAGCTGCAGCATGCGATCCGCCATGTGGCCGCTGAAGCGCCGCTCGGCGTCGCCGATCGAATCCTCACCCAGCCGCTCGATATCGCGTGAGATGGCGTTGATCAGCCGGCGGCGGCGAAGCTTCGCCCCCAGCCCCGGCAGCAGGCGGAAGCCCATCGCCACGCAGCTCAGGCCGATCACCACGGCAACGGCGCGGTTGGCGAAGCTGTCCAGGCCGAAATCCATGTTGTTGCCGGGCATCGTCAGCAGGATGTTGAAGATCGAGAACCCCAGGCAGTAACCCATGGTGGCCGGGTTGGTCGCCCCCAGCAGGCCGAGAAAGAGCGGGGTGCCGAAGATCATTGCCAGCATCGGGAAGCCCGTCGCCTGGGAGAGCAGCACGTGGCCGAACAGCAAGGCGCTGGGGATCGCCGCGAGCATTCCTTTATAGAACATCATGGTGATCGCGATCGGATTGTCGCGGCTGGCAAAGAACGCCGAAAAGAGGGTGCCCAGCAGCATTGCCACCATGGCGCTGTTCCAGGCGGTGAGAATCCAGAACGTCGCGAGGGCGGACAGGACGATGCCTGCGCGCAGCGCGTTGATGCCGGCAGCCAGATGGTCGCGGTGCCAGGCAAGCGAGCTCGAGCGCAGGTTGTGTCGACCGGGGTCGGCGATGGCCTCGCGGGCATCGAGCATCACCATGGCGGTGCCGATCGTCTCGCGCAGGCCGAGACGCACGCGCCGGTCGAGAGGAGCCAGCGCCTCGTCCTTGTCCTCCTGCACCAGACGACGCAGGTCCTGCAGCTCTCGCCGAGCCTGGGGTACGCCCTTGACGTGCTCGGCCTCGCGAAAGCCCCTGGCCACACGGCGTGAGAGATCCAGGCTGCTCTCGTGCAGTCGATCGGCGTGGTCGTGCGTCAGCTGGTGAAGGGCCTGCAGATTGGCCAGAAAGCGCAGCGTTCGGCGGGTGAGAACATGGGTGGCGCGCACCCGGCCAGGGCCTGCCGGCCCCTCGAATCTTGCCGCCTTGCTGTCGGTCTCCAGCGTGGTCAGCGGGCCGAGACTGCCCCGCAGCGCCTGTTGCATGGCGGGAATGTCATCGCTTGCCTCGAGCCGCAGCGCGGCGTTCTCGAAAGCCTGGTTGATGGCATTGTCGGCCTGGGTAGAGAGATGCTGCCCCACGCGGGTCGGCCACAGCAGGGAGCTGACCAGCGTCGCGCAGATCGCCCCCAGGGCCAGCTCGGAGAGTCGCGCCACGGCGATGTCGAAGAGGCCAGAGGGAGAGCTGCCGCTGGAGATCACCACGATCAGCATCGCCGTCACCGCCGCCATGATGCAGCCGTAGGTGTAGTTGTTACGCCACAGCGAGGCGACGTAGGTGCAGCACATCACCCAGATCACAAGCGTTGCGATGGCCGGCACTCGGGCCTGGGCGAAGAGCGCCATGATGGCAATGCCGACGAGGGCGCCGATCAGTGTACCGGTGAGCTGGCAGATGCCTTTCTCGATCACCATGCCGCTCATCGGACGAATCTGCAGAAACGCCGCCGATATCAGCGCCCAGTAGGGACGATCGAGGTTGAACCAGAGGGCCAGATAGAGCGCGACCATCATCGCCAGGGTGGTCTTGATGGCGAACTTGACCGCCGTGGCGTCGGGCATCAAGTAGGTGCGGACGAGCGGTGGCATGGCGCTTAGTTCGCGGCGGTATCAGCGGCGGAATCGGTGGGCATCGCATCCGGCAGCGCCGCTGCCGACGCCGAGTCCGACGTGCGACGCGCCTTGGCCGCCTTATCGTCGTCTTTCGCGTCGTGGACACGAACCGTTGCCGTCATGCCGGCACTCAGCAGTACGTCGTCCGGCATCTCGTCGAGGGCGATCCGCACCGGGATGCGCTGGGCCAGACGCACCCAGTTGAAGGTTGGCTGGACCTGCGGTAGCAGCCGGTTGTTGAGACTGGTGTTGGTATCGGCGATGCCACGACCGATCCCCACGACGTGACCGTCGAGATGCTGGTCACCGTTCATCAGAATGACGTCGGCGCTGTCCCCGACCCGAATCGAGGACATCTTCGTCTCCTCGAAGTAGCCCATCACGTAGTACGAATTCGACTGGACCATCGCCATCACTGGCGTGCCACGATTGACGAAGTTGCCCGCGGCGAGCTGCAGGTTGAGCACGTGGCCGCTCACCGGGGCGACCACCCGGGTGCGGGAAAGGTCGAGCTGGGCGCTGTCGAGATCGGCCTGGGCCTGTTCGAGATTGGCCTTGGCGATGCGGGTGTTGATCTGGGCGATCTGGCGATCCTCGGTACTGATCGAGCGATCGCTCAGGCTGTTGCGTCGCCGCTCTTCCGCCTGCCGCAGGTCCAGCGTCGCCTGGTTATTGGCGACCGTCGCCTTGGCACGGTTCAGTGCCGCCTGGTAGCGGGAGGGGTCGATCTCGAACAGCGTATCGCCCTGGCTGACGAAGTCGGTGTCGCTCACCTCGAGCGAGCGCACCCACCCCGACACGTCCGGGGCGATGGTGACGACTTCGGCATTCACCCGGGCATCGCGAGTCCAAGGCTGGTAGAGGTAATAGTTCCATAGCCACAGGCCCGCGAGGACGGCGATCGCCACCACGATCAGCGTTAACAGAATTCTAAGGACGTTGCGCATCAAGAGTTCTCGAGCAGAACGGTCAACACGAAGGTGATGCCGGCGGTGAAGATGACGAACAGGGAGACGTCGACCCAGGCCTCGTACCAGAGCGCGCGCTGGCCGACAAGCCAGTGCAGCAGCATGCGCGTGACGATCGTCGCGATGAAACCGAACAGCGCGTAAAGCAGAAGCGGACTGATGAAGATGCCGCCAATGGCGATTTCCTGAAGACCCATGGTGCCCCTGAAGGATTCGGTCGTCGAAGCGGGCGGCGAATATTAGCACGCTCAATATTGCATGTCAGAAGGCGCGATATCGAGCCATCCGCGCGACGCCGCACTCGCCACGGAGTCTAGTCGCTACCGGTGGCGAAGGCGATTGCGGGGCAAGGTTTTATTAGGGGCGGGTGTCTAGCGGTGAGCGCTCGGCGCCGGCGTGTCACGCGTCAGCTGCCAGGCGCTGGGCGCGCCGGCGCGGAGCTGTTCGATCATCGCGCGTAATCTGCCCGGCAGATGGCCGTGGGGATAGAGCAGCGTCACCGGCTGCGGTGTGGCGTGCCAGGCCTCGAGCACTGCCACCAGCGTGCCTGGGTGATGGTGCAGGCGCTGTTGGGCCATCCAGTGTGGCATGAGGCCAAGTCCCTGACCGTTGACGATGGCGTCGGCATGGATCGTGTGCTGATCGACGCGAAGCCGCGAACGGCCAAGCGCCGTGTAGTAATCGCCATGTTCAGCGTGCGACAGCGTCATACCCGCATCGGTATCGCCGAGCAGATCGACCCAGGTGTGCTCGGCGATGTCGCTGGGGTGAGCGGGTACGCCATGACGACGCAGGTAGTCCGGGTGGGCGTAAACGCCGCGAGAGAGCGCGCCCAGCGACTCCTGGCGCAGGCCGCATGTCGTGAGTTCACCGAGCCAGACCTGGATCGCCTGAACGTCCGGCGCTACCGGCGGGGCCTGCAGCAGGCGCAGGGAGACGTTGGTCTGGGGGTGCTGATCGAGAAACGCTCTCGCCTGCGCTGCCATCCAGCCGCGTGAGAGTGCCGGGTGCACCTTGACGACTACCTCGCCGCTCACCGCCTCGCGCAGATCGTCCAGGGCCAGGCTGCTCTGCTCGGCGAGGCGCAGCATGTCGCGGGCGTATTCCAGAAAGAGATGCCCCGCCTCGGTGGGCAGCAGGCGATTGCCGTGGCGGCGAAGAAGCGGCTGGCCGAGCTGGGTCTCGAGCTGCGACAGCCGTCGGCTCAGCGTCGATTTGGTGATCCCCAGTCGACGCCCGCTCAGTGTGAGGCTGCTGGACCCCATCACGTCGACAAAGGCGGCAAGCGTTGCATGATCGAAGGCGGGGGAATTCATTGCGGTCGTTACGCCTCGGGTCGTGTCTCTACTGACCGTCTCGACGGCCACTCTGCCAGTTTGCCGTTGCATTTTCTGCAACACACTGTCGCGGCACTTTACCGTAAAACTATGGAAGAATCTAAATGATAAATATTCGTATTACCTATAACAGAGCGGGGCGCACACCGGTGATGCTCCGAAGTTAGTCAAGGGAATCCAGAATGGCCTCGAAAGTCTCTTATGCCGCGGCGGGCGCGCTGTCGCTCATCGTCTCTCAACCGGTTCTGGCGCAGGCAACGACGGCAGACACGATGGTCGTCACCGCCGCGGGTTACGCCCAGCAGGTGACCAATGCCCCTGCGTCGATCAGCGTCATCACCCGGGAAGAGTTGGAGGACAAGTACTATCGGGATGTCACCGATGCGTTGCAGAACGTCCCCGGCGTCATGATCACCGGTGGCGGCTCGTCGCAGGACATCAGCCTGCGAGGCATGGCGAGCAAGTACACCCTCATACTCATCGACGGTAAACGTCAGGGCTCGCGCGAGACACGTCCCAACAGCGACGGACCGGGTATCGAGCAGGGCTGGCTACCGCCGCTGTCGGCGATCGAACGGATCGAGGTCATCCGGGGGCCGATGTCCTCGCTCTACGGCTCGGACGCCCTGGGTGGCGTAATCAATATCATCACGCGCAAGGTACCACAGGCCTGGAGTGGCAGCGTCACCGCCGATACCACCCTTCAGGAAGATGCCGACTCGGGCAATATCAACCAGTCGCGGTTTTACGTCGGCGGTCCGTTGAGCGAAGAGCGACTCGGCCTCCAGCTCTATGGTCAGTATTCGCATCGCGACGAGGACCACATCGAGAACGGCTACAACGAGCAACGCCTCGGCAATGCCACGGCCAAACTCAGCTGGCAGGTCAACGACGCCAACGACCTCACCTTCGAAGCGGGTTACGACGAGCAGACACGGATCTCGAATCCGGGCGAGTCGGTGGCGGAAGTCGGGCGTCGCGGGCCGGCGTCGCGCTCCAACACCCACTATCGCCAGCACCACTACGCGGTGACGCACAGCGCCCGGGTCGCGGGGAGCACCATCGACAGCTACGTCCAGCGGGAGGAGACCGACAACCCCTCTCGCGATATGACCTACCAGAGCACCGTCTTCAACACCAAGGCCGTCGTGCCGCTTGGCATGCATATCCTCACGGTGGGTGCCGATTACGAGGACCAAGCGCTCGACGACGGTGGCAACCAGGCCGGCGCCCAGAGCGAGCTGACGCGCTGGCGCGGCGCCGTTTTCGTCGAGGACGAGTGGATGCTCACCAACGATTTCTCGCTGACTGGCGGTGCACGGCTCAACCGTGACGAGAACTATGGCAATCACTGGTCCCCGCGCCTCTATGGCGTCTGGAACGCGACCGAGGCGTGGACGGTGAAGGGCGGTGTCACCAGCGGTTACCGTGCGCCGGATCTGCGTCAGTCGACGCCCGGCTGGGGGCAGGTGACCGGGGGGCCCAACGCTGCCGTGCCGGCGGTGATTCTGGGTAACGCCGACCTCGACCCCGAGAAGAGCCTCAACCAGGAGCTGGGGGTGATCTGGAGCGGCGCGGCGGGCGTGCAGGCCGGCGTCACGCTGTTCCACACCCAGTTCGAGGACAAGATCACCGAGCAGCGCGTCTGCGATACCGAGGCGGGCGACGCGAGCTGCAGCTACGGCGGGACCGACTACCGCTACATCAGCCGGCGCTTCAATGTCGACGAGGTGACCACCCAGGGTGTCGAGGCGACACTGACCCTGCCGCTCGGCGATGACTACTCGCTGAGTGCCAACTACACCTACACCGATTCCGAGCAGAAGACCGGCGAGTTCAAGGGCGAGCCACTCAACCGGTTGCCCGAGCACATGGCCAACGCCACGCTGGACTGGGAGCCGGGCGGCGCGCTCTCCGGCTGGGCGCGAGTCAACTATCGTGGCCGCACCACCGAGGGCCTGAGCCGGACCAGCATGACGGAAGAGCTGCCGTCCTACACCTTCGTCGACACCGGCGTCGCTTACGGTCTCAATGAGCACGTCAAGCTGTTCGGCGGCATCTACAACCTGTTCGACAAGGACGTCGGCTTTGATGACTACGAGAAGGTACTCGACGGCCGTCGTTACAATGCTGGCGTTACCGTGAGCTTCTGACCGCGGACCGCCCTCACCACTTTGACAGAACCGCGAACCGGCGATACCCGAGCGGCGCCGGGTCGCGACATCCCCGACCTCAGAGGCTTCAATGATCAAGACAGTATTTATGCCCGCCCGTTTGATGATGGTCGCCGCGACGGTGGCCTGTGCACTGGGCACGTCACTTGCGCAGGCGCGCACGCTCGAGACCGCCTACGGCGACGTCGAGATCGAGGGTCAGCCCGAGCGGGTGGTCACGCTCTACGAAGGGGCGCTCGACGCCTCCCTTACCGCTGGCGTCACGCCGCTCGGCGCAGTGGCGACCCGCGGCGGCGACGGCGTGGCCGACTATCTCGGTGACGCCGCCGACGGCATCAGCATCGTCGGCACTGCCCGCGAGACCAACATGGAAGCCGTGATCGCCCAGCGCCCGGATCTGATCCTCGCCTCCTCATGGCTGCCCCGCGAACAGTACGAGCTGCTCTCCCGCATCGCCCCCACCATCGTGCCGCCGAGCGAAGGCTTTTCGCCGGAGGCCTGGAAGACAGAAGCGCGCCTGTTCGGCGATGCACTGGATCGGCGCTCGGCGATTGACGACGCGTTGAAGACGATTGAAAATCGTTCTCAATCACTTGCGCAGCGTCAGCATGACGGTGACACTGGCGCCGCCCCCGTGGCGACGGTCGCCCGCTGGATGCCGCAGGGGCCGCGGGTGATGTCCTCGAAGATCTTCTCGAGTGGGCTGCTCGCTGCCGCTGGCTTCCAGGTGGACGATGGTGGCGTGGTCAAGGCCGGCCGTCCGCACAGCGATCCGCTCAGTCTCGAGAATCTGTCGCGTATCGACAGTGACTGGCTCTTCCTGGCCACGCTGAACGCCGACGGCGAAGCCGCGCTCGACGCAGCCCGTCAGACGCCGGCCTTCGAGCGTCTGGACGTCGTCCAGAACGACCACGTGGTGCCGGTCGACGGACAGCTCTGGTCCAGCGCCTCCGGACCGATCGCCGCCGAGCACGTTCTCGACGACATCGAGGCAGTGCTCGATCGCCGGGATACGAATGAATAAACGCGTCGTACGAGACGCGTGTGAAGAACGCTATAGATACGATTCATGACGACACGCGTGACGACACCGAGCGCCCGCACCAGAGCGCCGCTCGCGACTCTCCTGTTCGCCCTGCTGATCGGCCTGGCGCTGGTCTGCGTGGCAAGCCTGCTCTATGGCGCCGGCGATGTCGGTCCCGCCGAGGCGTGGTCGGCGATCCACGGCAGCGGTAGCGCCGATGCTCGCTTCGTGATCGGCTCGCTGCGGCTGCCGCGCACGCTGGTCGGTATCGCCGTCGGCGCGGCGCTGGGACTCGCCGGTGCGCTGATCCAGGCTGTGGCGCGTAACCCGCTGGCGGAGCCTGGCCTGCTCGGGGTTAGCGCCGGTAGCGCGCTGGCGGTGGCGGTGGCGCTGGTGCTGGGCGCCGATGCCGCCACGCTGCGCGTGTCGGTGGCGCAGGCCGGGGCGCTTGCCGGGTGCCTCTTCGTGCTCGCGGTGGCCCGGGTCAACGGCGTCGGCAACGACCCGGTGCGCCTGGTGCTGGCGGGGGCGATCCTCTCCGGGCTGCTCGGCGCGCTCACCTCGATGATTCTGCTGATCGACCAGCGCAGTGCCGATGATATCCGTTTCTGGATCGTTGGCAGCCTCGCCGGGCGGCGTCTCGACGACCTCGGGGCGATCCTGCCGAGTCTCGGCGTGGCGCTGGCGCTGGTGATCGCCGTTGCCCGCCCGCTCGCGGCCCTGGCGCTGGGCGAGCGGGTGGCGGTGGGGCTCGGTCATCGCCCGCGATGGACGCGGCTATTGACGGTGATCGCCGCCGCGCTGCTGGTGGGTGCCGCGACCGCTGTCGCCGGGCCCATCGCTTTCGTCGGCTTGGTAGTGCCTTTCGCTGCTCGGGCGCTGGCGGGTCCGGACGTCCGCCGCACGCTCTGGCTCTCCCTGATACTGGGGCCGATCCTGGTGCTCGCGGCGGATATCGTGTCGCGGCTGCTGGTCGCCCCGTCGGAGATGCCGCTGGGGGTCGTCACCGCGCTGATCGGCGCGCCGGTGCTGGTGGCCGTGGTTCGTGCTCATCGGATGCCTGCGCTATGACCTCTCGCTCTATTGCCTACGCCACGTCGCCGAGAACGGCGCCAGGAATCAACGCTGCCGTGACGCCGCCGACTGCCTCACCGGCCGACTCGCCCGCGCCGGCGGCCAAGGCGCCCACCGGTACCCGGCAACTGACGTGGCGCTTTCGCGGCCATCGCGGTGCCGTGCTGTTCGACCGGCGCGGCGTGGTGACCAATCTTGGACTCGCGCTGGCCCTGGCGCTGGTGGCGATCGCCTCGCTGTGTCTCGGCAGTCTGGCGATCTCGCCGCTGGCGGCGCTTCAGGGGCTGGCCGGGTTCGGCGACCCCATGAACGTCTTCGTCGTGCGCGAACTGCGGTTGAGCCGGCTGATGGCAGGGCTGGCGACCGGCGCGGCGTTCGCGCTCTCCGGCTGTCTGATGCAGACGCTGGCGCGCAACCGGCTGGCAACGCCCGGCATCATCGGTATCGACAACGGCGCCACGGCGTTTGCGGTCGCCTCGGTACTCGGTGTCGGCGTGGGACTCGCGCCACCGCCGATGGCCCTGGCCGGCGCGGTGACCGCCACTGTGATTACCTTCGCGCTCGCCAGTGACATCGGGACCCGCGGCTACCGTTTCCTGGTAGCGGGTATCGGGGTGGGGGCGATCTTCGGGGCGTTGACGCAGCTGTTGCTCGCCCAGGTGGCGATCGACGCCGCCAACGCCGCCTACCCCTGGACGGTCGGCAGTCTCAATGCGCGCGACGCCGCCTCGCTCACCTGGCTCGAGATCGGGCTGGGGCTGGGGTTGATCGCTGCGCTGTGGTTCAAACGCGACCTTGCCTGCCTGCGCTTTGCCGACTCCGTCGCGACGGGGCTCGGCGTGCGAGTGAAGCGCAGTCGCTTTGCGGCGCTGGCCGTGTCGATTGCGCTGACGGGGCTCGCGGTCGCAGTCGCGGGGCCGGTGGGCATGGTGTCGCTGATGGGACCCGAGATCGCGCGCCAGCTCTCCTCGCCGCGCGGCGTGCCACTGTTCGGCGCGGCGCTGTCCGGGGCGCTAGTGATGGTCAGCGCGGATCTGGTGGGACGACTGCTGGTCGCGCCGATCGAGATTCCAGTAGGGATCGTCACCGCCATCGTCGGGGCGCCGTTCCTGCTTTGGATTCTGCTACGTCCGGCGGCCCGATTCCGCCGCTGATCGGTCATGCCATGACGCCACTTCGACGACAATGAGAGATTTCATGACCCGCGCTTCGAACGCCACCGCTTCATTCCCCGATGCCGTCGCCAGCGTTGACGCCGAGTCGCCGCTGGCGGCGCGCTCGTTGCACGCAAGCTATGGCCGTGGGCGAGGGCGGCGCCCGGTGATCGACGACCTGTCGCTGGCGCTTCCGGCCGGCCAGGTGACGGCGATTGTCGGCCCCAATGGCTGTGGCAAGTCAACGCTGCTGGCGAGCCTCTCGAGGCTGCATGTGCCGGACGCCGGGGCGGTGGTGCTCGACGGTGACGATATCCAGCAGCTGTCGGCGCGGGAGGTGGCACGCAAGCTCGCGCTGCTGCCGCAGGAGACTCATGCGCCGGAGGGGCTCACCGTCTCCGAACTGATCCAGTTCGGACGCCAGCCCCACCAGGGCATGATGCGCCAGTGGTCGGCCGAGGATCGTCGCGTGGTCGACGAGGCGCTCAGCGCCGCCAACCTGCATGCGCTGGCCGAGCGACCGCTGGATGCGATGTCCGGCGGCCAGCGCCAGCGCGCCTGGATCGCCATGGCGATCGCCCAGCAGACGCCGCTGCTGCTGCTCGACGAGCCCACCTCGGCGCTGGATCTCGGCCACCAGCTCGAGGTGTTCGAGCTGATTCGCGAGCTCGCCGCGGCGGGAAAAACCATTGCCATGGTGGTTCACGATCTCGTCAGCGCCTGCCGCTACGCCGACCATCTTGTTGCCATGCTCGACGGCAGGATCGTTGCCATGGGCAGCCCGAGCGAGGTGGTCACCCCCGAGCTGGTGCGACGGCTCTACGGCGTGACCTGCGATCTACTACTCGATCCGGCGACCAACAGCCCGATCCTCACCAACGTGCGCTCGGCCCGCGGCGAGTAGCGCCAGTCTCCGCGGCGCCGGCTTCTGGCGCCGCACCGATCAGGCGTCGGGGTCGTCCACCAGTACCCGTGAGAACTTGACGATCTCGGCGTTGCGATTCGCCCAGCCTAGATGCGTCCAGAAGCGGTGGGCCTCCTCGTTCTCGGCCAGGGTGTCGAGATGCACCTTCTCGATCCCTGCGGCGAGCAGCGCCTCCAGCGAGCGGGCTACCAGCTCGCGGGCGAGCCCGAGCCCGCGAAACGCCGGCTCGACCATCACGTGCTGCAGATAGCCGCGGCGACCGTCGTGGCCGGCCATGGCACAGCCGACGATGCCCTCGTGCTCGATGTGGCGGGCGACGAAGCTCATCCCGGGATTGCGGGTCAGATAGCGCGCGGTGGCGTCGAATCCATCCGCGTTACGGATCACCACGCCCGGCGTGCGGCGCATCATGTCCAGAAAATCGGGATGATCGTCGAGAGTCATTTCGGCAACGCGGAGGGTGTCGGGGGTCATGGGGGTCTCTTCGGGGCGGCGGAATCTGAAGCGAACGGTTGAAGCGCGGCGTCGCCGCGAGCGGGGAGGCCAGGTCCCTTGATGACGCCATGGGACCGATCGGCTCCCCCCATGGCGTCTCAGCGCAGTCGCGGTCGGCGTAGCCGGCGAAACGGAATGTTGATCACCGCGAGACCCACGATCACTGTCAGTCCACCGATCACCTTGTGCATGCCCAGCGAGTCATCGAGGAGCCACACGCCGAGCAGTACGGCGAATACCGGCATCAGCAGCGTCAGCGGTACCACGCGGCTCACCGGGTGCTTCTGCAGCAGACGATACCAGAGTCCGTAGGCGGCGATGGAGGACATGATCGCGGTGTAAAACACCGCGCCCCAGCCGGCCAGGCCCGCCTGGCGGATCGCTTGCCACTGGCCGGATTCGAGCAGTGCGCTGCCAATCCCCACCAGCGGGATGGCGAACAGCGCGATCCAGCCGGTCATGGTCAGCGGTGCGATCGGCGGGGCGAACTTGATCAGCAGAGTGGAGACCGCCCAGAAGAAGGCGCTGGCAAGGAGCAGGGCGGTGGAAGCGGGCGGTGGCAGCGTCGGCCCCCCGGCGAGAATCACGACGCCGCCGAAGGCGAGCGCCAGCCCGACGATGCGCCGCGGGCTCAGCCGTTCACGCAGGAAAAGCGCTGCGAGAATCGTCGCGAACGGGGTGCCCATCTGCACCAGTAGGGCGCCGGTGCCGGCTTCGGCCTGCTGCAGGCCGAGAAAGAGCAGTGGGAAGTGCAATCCGCCGAACGTCACCGCCAGCAGCAGAATCCAGGGTAGCTGGGTGCGCGTGATCCGGGTGAAGGGGACGACCAGCAGGGCGACCAGGGCGAAGCGCAACAGCGTCACCAGCAGTGGCGGCAGATCCGCCACGCCCAACTTGATGACAATGATGTTGAACGCCCAGATGACGATGATACCCAGGCCTATCGCGAGATCCTTGGGGGGCACTGACGACGCTCCTGGTCGATGGCGACGCCGTGACGGACGGCGATCGAGGGGACGCCATTGTCTCAGGGTGCGGTTTGATCGCAAGATGATTTTCTATCGCCGCACCGAGGGGAGGTGCGGCCCTCGCCCCTGTTTCGAGATCATCCCATCATGCCGTCACTGACAGCCCGCCGAGCCATCCTGATCGCTTTTGTCATCGCCTTGAGCCCCGTCTGGGGAGCAGCGCTTGCGAGCCCCGCCTCGACGTCATCGGCGGCTGCCGACGGGGCGACGCAGCGTCTGACGCTGGAGAATGATACGACGTCGCATACGCTCGAGGTCGAGGTGGTGGATACGCCCGCCGGCCGCGCCCAGGGGCTGATGGAGCGCGACTCGCTGCCGCCCAAGGCGGGGATGCTGTTCCTCTACGCGCATGAACAGAGCGGTGCCAATGCCTTCTGGATGTACCGCACTCGCATCCCGCTGGACATCGCCTTTCTCGGCGGCGACGGCGAGATTCGCGCGCTCGAGACGATGTCGCCGTGCCGAGCGGCCTCCTCCGGCGAGTGCCCCGTTTATCCCGCCGGCGCGCCGTTCCGTGCTGCCCTCGAGGTGAATGCAGGCTATTTTAAAGCGCATGGCGTCTCGGTGGGTGACCGTGTCGACCTCTCGCCCTGGATCGGCGAGCGGTAGGCGGCCTGGTGAAAGGTGATCGAACACCATCGAAACCGCGTCCAAAGGAGAGTTTTGCCGGGCCGAAACTCACTATATGATGTCGCGATGTCAGGCTGCGCTATCCGGTGGCGGTCGTGTTGCGTAAGGTGAATCACGCGGCGCGCCAATCGCGATCGCTGTAGCCTGCCGATAGCCCGCTTCAAGGGGGCCGCTCGGCGGCCGACACAATAAATGGGAAATTCGAGGTAAGCGCATGAAACGCCACGCTTTGACCGCTGCGGTCCTCTCCACCGCCTTCCTGGGCGCTGCATCCTTCTCGGCGTCAGCCGTCGCGCAGGAGACGCAGTACATCACTATCGGCACCGGCGGCCAGACCGGCGTCTACTACGTCGTCGGCCAGTCCGTCTGCCGCATGGTCAACCGCAGCGCTGAAGAGCTCGGCATTCGCTGCAACGCGCCCTCCACCGGTGGCTCGGTCGCCAACATCAACGGCATCAAGTCCGGCGAGCTGAACATGGGCGTGGCCCAGTCCGACGTTCAGTACAACGCCTACAACGGCGAAGCCCAGTTCGACGAGCCGATGGAGAACCTGCGTTCGGTGTTCGCCGTCCACGGCGAGCCGCTGACGATTCTGGCGCGCAAGGATGCCAACATCGAATCCCTCGACGATCTGCAGGGCAAGCGCGTCAACATCGGCAACCCGGGCTCCGGTCAGCGTGCCACCATGGAAGTGCTGATGGACGCCGAGGGCTGGGACACCGACGTCTTCTCGCTGGCTTCCGAGCTGGGCGCGGCCGAGATGGCCTCGGCGCTGGCCGACAACAACATCGATGCCATGGCGTACGTCGTCGGTCACCCGAACGGCGCGATCCAGGAAGCCACGACAACCGTCGATGCCAACCTGGTGCCGCTCAATGACGACGCGGTCAAAGGTCTGGTCGACGAGTATCCGTACTACAGCATGGCCACCATTCCCGGCGGCATGTACGAAGGCAACCCGGACGACGTCGAGACCTTCGGCGTGCGCGCGACCTTCGTCACCTCCGCTGACGTCGACGACGAAGTCGTCTACCAGACCGTCAAGGCGGTCTTCGACAACTTCGACCGTTTCAAGCGTCTGCACCCGGCCTTCGGCAACCTGGAGCCGGAAGACATGATCAGCCAGGGTCTCTCAGCACCGCTGCATGAAGGTGCCAAGCGCTACTACAAAGAGCAGGGCTGGCTCTGATACGGCTCGCGTCGGCCGTAGGGTCGGACGCACCGCTATCCTGAGGGCGCCTTGCGAGGCGCCGCACCGAGAGCGCGGTGGCTGTGAACCGGCCGCCGCGTCTTTGCGTTGGGCCGGCGCACCATCGCGCCGACCGGACCCGCAGGAGACGTTCTGACCCACGGGGCGTCTCCACCACCGGTTTGTCACGTCAGGATCGACACATGACCGACAATACTTCCGGCCCCGATCAGGCCAAGCTCGACGAACTCGCCGCCACCGATACCGGTGGACGCAAATTGACGGGCATGCCCAATCGCCTGTTCCTAGGCATTGCCGCGCTCTGGTCTCTGTTCCAGCTCTGGATCGCGTCCCCGCTGCCCTTCATGTTCGGCTTCGGGGTGTTCAGCGCCACAGAGTCACGCTCGATCCATCTCTCGCTCGCCGTGTTTCTCGCCTTCATGGCCTACCCGGCGCTGAAGCGCTCGCCGCGTGAGCGCATGCCGATCACCGATTGGGTGATGGCACTGGTGGGCGCCTTCTGCGCCTCCTATCTCTACTTTTTCTACGACCAGCTGGCGCAGCGGCCGGGGGCGCCGATCCTGCAGGATGTGATCATCGGTGTGATCGGCATCATCCTGCTGCTGGAAGCGTGCCGGCGCTCGCTCGGCCCACCGCTGACGATCATCGCGTTGATCTTCCTTGTCTACTCCCTGGCGGGCCCGTACATGCCGGGGATTCTTGCGCATCGCGGGGTCAGTTTCTCGGGGCTGGTCAACCACCAGTGGCTCACCACACAAGGGGTGTTTGGCATCGCCCTCGGTGTCTCCACCAGCTTCGTCTTTCTGTTCGTGCTGTTCGGGGCGCTGCTCGACAAGGCGGGGGCGGGTAACTATTTCATCAAGGTGGCCTTCTCGCTGCTCGGCCACTACCGCGGTGGCCCGGCCAAGGCAGCGGTCGTCGCCTCGGGACTCACCGGGTTGATCTCGGGCTCGTCGATCGCCAACACCGTGACCACCGGCACCTTTACCATCCCGATGATGAAGCGCGTTGGCTTCAGCTCGACCAAGGCTGGCGCGATCGAGGTCTCCTCGTCGGTCAACGGTCAGATCATGCCGCCGGTCATGGGGGCGGCCGCCTTCCTGATGGTCGAGTACGTCGGCATTCCCTATATCGACGTCATCAAGCACGCCTTTCTGCCGGCGGTGATCTCCTATATCGCGCTGCTCTACATCGTCCATCTGGAGGCGATGAAGGCGGGCATGCAGGGGCTGGAGAGCGGCAATCCGGTTCGCCCCTGGCTTACCAAGATTCTCGGCTTCCTGACCGGTCTGGTCGGCCTGATGGCGCTCTCGGCCGCGGTCTATTACGGCATCGGGTGGTTGAAGCCGGCGCTGGGTGAGGCCGCTTCCTGGGTTATCGCGGGGGGCGTGGCGGCCGTCTATGTCGCGCTGCTCAAGCTCGGGGCGAAGTATCCGGAGCTGGAAACCGACGACGCGTCCCGGGAAATCACCCAGCTCCCGCGTACCAAGCCGACGGTCATGGTGGGCCTCCACTACCTGCTACCGGTGGTCGTCCTGGTCTGGTGTCTGATGGTGGAGCGGCTGTCGCCGGGGCTCTCCGCCTTCTGGGCCACCGCTTTCATGATCTTCATCATCCTGACCCAGCGTCCGCTGGATGCGCTGTTTCGCGGCAAGAGCGATCTGGCCGCCGACATCAAGCGCGGTGGTATCGAGCTGTGGGAGGGGCTGGTCGACGGCGCTCGCAACATGATCGGTATCGGCATCGCCACGGCGACCGCCGGCATCATCGTCGGTGCGGTGGCCCAGACCGGCGTGGGCCTGGTGCTGGCGGATCTGGTCGAGCTGCTGTCGATGGGCAATCTGCTGCTGATGCTGCTGCTCACCGGCGTTCTCAGTCTGATCCTCGGCATGGGGCTGCCGACGACCGCCAACTACATCGTGGTATCGGCGCTGCTGGCGCCCGTGATCGTCCAGCTGGGCGAGCAGCAGGGGCTGATCGTGCCGCTGATCGCGGTGCATCTGTTCGTGTTCTACTTCGGCATCATGGCCGACGTCACGCCACCGGTGGGACTGGCGTCCTTCGCCGCGGCGGCGATCTCCGGGGCGGATCCGATCCGTACCGGCTTCCAGGCGTTCTACTACAGCCTGCGCACCGCGGCGCTGCCGTTCCTGTTCATCTTCAATACCGATCTTCTGCTGATCAACGTCGACCTGTGGCACGGCATTCTGGTCTTCGTGGTGGCGACATTCGCGATGCTGATCTTCGCGGCGGCGACGCAGGGGTTCATGCTGGTCAGGAGTCGCTGGTACGAGAGCGTACTGCTGCTCCTGGTGGCCTTCACGCTGTTCCGGCCGGGCTTCTGGATGGATCGGGTCGACTCGCCGTATGAGCAAGTGCCGCCGGCGCAGTTCGAGCAGGCCCTCGACGAGATCGATGCCAACGAGCATGTGCGCGTGCGGATTGACGGTCTCGACGCCTACGGCGCGCCAACGAGTTTCGTCGTCCAGGTGCCGGCGACCGAGGGTGATACCGGCGCCGAGCGGCTCTCGAGTCTCGGCCTGCATCTGATGGAAGAGGATGGCCGAACGCTGGTCGATATGACCGACTTCGATAGTCAGGCGGAAAAGCTCGGCTTCGACTTCGATCAGGAGATCGTCTCTGTGCAGCTGCCGGCGGATCAACTGCCCAAGGAACTGATGTGGATTCCGGGGCTGATCCTGTTCGCGCTGGTCGTGCTGCTGCAGCAGCGTCGGCGACGCCAACAACCGCGCAGAGAGGCGGAAGCCCCGGCGACCGCCTGATCGGTGGGCCGGGTGCCGATCCCCCGGCACGCATCGACCTTCCATCTTCGCCTAGCGACAGCGGCCGTCATCTCCCGACGGCCGCTTTTTCGTTCGCATTGCGTCGAATGATCTCGTCGCGACGCCATGATTGTCCGACCGTAAACGGAGCCTTGCGATGGCCTTTCCCGACAGCAGCATCGACTACCGCGAGCACCCCGAAGCGTATCGTATTGGCCACGGTGAACGCGGCGTCTTCCACGTCCAACCCTATAAAGACGAGCTGCTGCCCCTGTGGGCGATTCGCAATGAGGCGGATGCCACGGAGGCGATTCTTGCGATCGAGGCGCGCTATCGCGACTACCGCGAGCAGGACGACTTCGTCGGCATGGACATGGCGCGCAAGTATCTGCAGATGGGCTATACCCGCTCGCGGCGCTATGCCCGCTACCCCGGCGGTCGCAAACGCGACAAGAGCGGCAAGGCGATCGAGCCGCGGGATGCCGATGCCGAGAAGGCGCGCATCGCCCAGCGCTACCAGAAGGCCCTGGATGCGGTGCGCGACGACAAGCAGTACTGTCAGGCCAAAAAGGCGCATCAGCGCATGACGCGCCGCTAGTGCCGGACCGATCGCGCCGCTGACCGGCGCGCGACATCCGGCAGGCGTAACCTCTCATCAGTGCCTCAGGAGCCGACCTTGCCCACGCTGACCGCGATCCACCGTTACCCCGTCAAATCCACCGCCGGGCATCCGCTCACTCACGCGCGGATCGAGGAGGAGGGGCTGGTCCACGATCGACGCTTCATGGTCGTCAAACCCGACGGCACCTTCATCACCGCGCGCACCCACCCGCAGCTGCAGCGCGTTCGCGCCCAGTTCGACGGCCGACGTCTGACCCTGACCCACGCGATCTTTCCGCCGTTCGATGTTGCCTGCGACGAGTTCGTCGATGCGTCACTCGCGACCCGGGTATGGGGTGACGATTTCACCGCTCGCGCCACCCATCCCTCGGTGGATGCCTGGTTCAGCGAGATGCTTGGCGAGCCGGCGCGGCTTTTGTGGTTGGGGGAACGCTCGCCCCGCTATCGCGAGCCACTCGGTGTGCGGGTCAACTTCGCCGATGGCTTCCCGCTGTTGCTGATCTCGCAGGCTTCCCTCGACGATCTCAACCGGCGTACCGACGGCACGCACGTGATGGCGCAGTTCCGGCCCAATCTGGTCGTCGACGGCGTCGAGGCCTATGCGGAAGACACCTGGAAGCGCGTAAGAATCGGCGAGCTGACGTTCCGTGTCGATGCCCCCTGCGCACGCTGCGCGATGGTCACGGTGGATCCGGCCCGCGGCGAGAAGCGTCGCGACAAGGAGCCGCTGAAGACGCTCGCCGGCTATCGCCGCGGCGAGGCAGGCAAGGTCTACTTCGGCCAGAATCTGGTGGCCGAGAACGGCGGCGAGATCGCCGTGGGTGACACGCTCGAGATACTCGAATAGCCCGTCGTCTGTCGTCCGTCCCCCGTCTCGGCACGTCGCGTCAGGAGCGAACCTTTGTCGCTTCGCCGGGCGTATCGTCGATCTGCGCGAAGCCCGAATCGACGTCGTCGGCACCCAGCTGGGAGACCGTTCGCGGCGCGCCGTCGTCGCCCAGCGTGACGCGGCCGATGCCGGCACGATTCCAGAGACGCTCACCGCGACTGGCACCGTCCGGCCGCCACGGCGCGATCAGCATCCGACGGCGCTTGGTGAGCCAGTTGAGCGGTGACCAGGGCGCGTAGAGCCAGCGGTTCAGACGATCGAACCCGTCCAGCAGCGTATCGGGAAAGGTGTTCTTGAGGCCGCTGCTGGTGATCTGCCACATCCGAGGGCTGTTGCGCCGCTGGCGGATGGTGATGGCGTAGACGAAGGAGTAGTGGACGTCGCCGGAGAGAATCACGTAGCGCTTCGGGGTACGGCTGTGGCGCAGGATATTGAGCAGGGTGTACGCCGAGCCGGGATGGGCCATCCAGTTCTCCGCATCGACCAGTAGCGGCTTGCCGATCCAGGTGAACATCCGCTGCACGCCCTCGATCAGCTTGACGCCGAACACCGGCGCCGGTGACACCACGATGACCGCCGGCGTATCCAGCAGCGTCTGCTGAAACTCACTCAGCGCCTCCCAGTCCATCAGGCCCGAGGGCCTGTGGCGCCGCCGTTCGCTGCGCCAGCGGCGTGTGCGCGTATCGAGCACCACCACCGGGGGTGTGGTGTCGAGGGTGTAGCCCCAGCCGGTGAAGCGCAGCAGCGTCGTGATCAACTGGCGCTGCTCGTCGTTGTCGAGAGCGTCGCCGGGGTCGCCGGTTGCCAGCCAGCGCTGGCACTGCGTCAGCGGTTCGCCCAGGCCGTCAGGGTTATTGCCCCAGCCCTGGCAGAGCAGATACGCGATCAGCGCGTTGCCGACGATCCGCCGCGAGAAGGGATGGCCGTACACCGCCGCTTCCCAGGCGGCAGTCAGGTTCCAGTCATCGGTGATGTCGTGGTCGTCGAAGATCATCAGTGTCGGCAGGTGGGCGAGCAGTCGCGCCACCGCTGGCAGGGTTTCGACGAAGGCCTCGAGTTGCTGGTGTTCGGCGTGATAGCGCTCGCGCTCGGCGCTGTCGAGTGTCGGCATGTCGACCGCGATCAACTGCCAGGGCGTCGGCGACCACACCAGTAGATACATCGCCATCACCTCAGCGAAGGTGATCAGATGGTTCTCGGCGCTGGCGGTGGTGAAGATCGGCTTGCGGGCGCCGCCGAAGAACTTCTCGCGCAGCGCCTCGGTGGACTCTCTGGCCGGCAGCAGTTCGTCGCGGTGATAGTAGGTCTCGTCGCGGGCGTAGAGCTCACTGCCGGTGGCGATATCGGTGCCTTCGAGCCGCTCGTCGAAAAGCCCGAGTCGTGCGATCAGCGCGTGAATCGCCGCGAGCATCGGGCCGGCGACGTCGTCGGCATAGATTTGATCGCCGGTCAGCAGCAGCGCCGCCGGACGCTGCGTCGGGTCGTGGTGGCGTTCGGCCAGCCAGCGATCGGCGCGGGCCAGGCCGTCAGACGCCGCGTGGTGTGGCTTGCGACAGGAGCCGTGGAGCAGGTCATCGAAGCGCGAGCGCAGCACGAAGGTCGGCAGGGGCTCATCGGCGTGACAGAGCGACGCGCCCCAGCGTCGCATCGAATGCCAGACCGGCTCGGCGTTGCCATCGTCCTCCCCCTGGCTGACGTCACCTCGGCTGTCGAGGTCACTCGCGCCAGGGCCACTCGCGCCAGGGTCACGATAGGCGAGGTCGTAGGCGATGCGCACGTCCTGCGGCAGCGGCGTCTCGAGCGCGAGATCGATCAAGTGCAGGTGCGCCCGCTGCCCGATGGCAAGGCGGGTCGTGGCGGCGGCAAGATCGAGCTGCCTCGATGCGTCGGCGACGTCGAGCGTCAGCGTGAGCGAAAGCGGGCGGCTCGCGACCAGCCACATCACCAGGCGCCGCGGCTCTGATCGGCGCAGGATTGGACCGGCGAGAATCGCGGGTAGGGTCTCTTCCATGACAGGGTTCCACATCGCTCGCCGGGCGGCGGTTCAAGGGGGCATGCCAACCAAGATAGGAGCCCCCGGGGTGAAGTCCAGCGCGAACGTCCCTGCAGGATTCACGGTCGGCGTGGTGTCGGATGGGGACTCAGCGCCGACGCTTGAGCACACGTTCGATCACGACGGGCCCCGGCCGGTAGTCACCGCGGATTGCGGCCAGTGCCAGCGCCAGCGAGCGCTCCGCCACGCGGTCGTGATCCTGCGGCAGCGAGTTGACCCGGCACGGCAGGAAGTCGAGCAGGCGGTCGTCGCCGAATGTCGCCAGTTTGAGCGTCTCGGGCAGCTTGCCGCGCTCGAGCAGTGCGTCGAGCAGTCCCTCCATCAGCGTATAGGAGGCGGTGACCACCGCGTCCGGCAGGCCCTCCTCATCGATCAGCCCTCGCATCAGCGCCGCGCCGACGTCGCGCTCGTAGCGTGCGCCGCTCAAGCAGCGATGACGCGAGCCATCTTTGCAGGCGTCGAGAAACCCCTGGCGGCGCTCGGCGCTGATCGACAGTGTCGGTACCGCATCGAACCAGACCAGACGTTCGTCATTGCCTGCCATGACCGAGCGGGTCAGTGCCTCGCCGGCGGCGCGGCCGTTGGTCACCACGCTGACGAAGCGCTCGGGGGCGAGCGGGCGGTCGACGGCGATGACCGGCACGCCGGCGGCGAGCAGCTCGGCGTAGAAGGCGTCATCGCCGCCGAGGCTGCTGGCGACGATCAGCGCATCGCAGCGCTGGGCGCGCAGCGACAGCGCGACCTCGCGCTCGGTGGCGGGATCGTCGTCGGAGCCGGCGATCCAGAGCTGATAGCCCTGACGGCGAGCGCCGTGCTCGAGCCGCTTGGCCAGGCGGGCGTAGCTGCCGTTCTCGAGGTCCGGCACGATCAGTCCCAGGGTGCGACTCTCGCCGCCACGCAGCGCCGCCGCCTGCGCATCAATGCGATAGTCGTGAGCCCGGGCCACGGCGAACACACGCTCCACCGTGGCTGCGCTGATGCGCCGGGTACGCGCCTGGCCGTTCAGGACGTAGCTTGCCGTGGTGCGAGAGACACCGGCGAGGCGAGCGATGTCGGCTAATGTCATCCAGAAACTCCAGCGCTGAAAACGGCATGACCATACTCTGCTGCCGGTGATCGCAACACTCCTTGCGACGATGAAACGTGGCATCGCACGGGTTCATCGAAGGTCTAGCTTGTCACGGCGCAACGAAACGACGAGCATATCGCACTATCAGGTGACACGATTCAGCTTTCGACGATTGGCGTACGCTGCAATCACCGCCGACCCCTGTCCCAATCAGAGCCACCGAGGGAAGTCATCGATGGGAGAGATCGATATGTCCAACCGTTCACCCGAGGCCAAGCTCGCCCTGCAGCCGGAGAACGTGACGCTGGGCTGTCGCGCGTCGAACTGGCAGGCGGCGCTCGACCAGGCCGCCGAGGCGCTGACCCGCGCCGAGCTCGTCACCGCGAGCTACCGCGACGCGCTACACGCCCGTGAGGCGCAGGGTTCGACCTATCTCGGCAGCGGCATCGCCATTCCGCACGGCACCCCCGAGAGCCGCGAACTGATCCACCACACCGGCGTGGTGCTGCTGCAGTTCCCCGACGGCGTCGAGTGGCACGATGGCAACCGCGTTTATCTGCTGGTGACCATCGCGGCGGCCGGTGACGAACACCTCGACGTGCTGCGCCGTCTGACCCAGGTGCTCGACGACGACACGCTCGCCGAACGCCTTCCCCGCGCCGAGAGCGCCGAGGCGATGATCGCGCTGCTGAGCAAGACGCCGGTCAGGGCCCGGCTCGACGCCGACACGCTGTGTCTCGGTTTTCCCGCCCGCGATCGCTTCGAGCTGGCACTCGCCGCGGCGGCCAGGCTTCGCCAGGCGGAGTGCGTCGACGTCGACTTCATCGCGGCCATCAATCAGCAGGAGCCGGTGGCGCTGGGCCAGGGGCTGTGGCTGGTGAGCGCGAGCCAGGGGGTCAAACAGCCGGCGCTGTCGCTGGCCACGCCCGAGCGCGCCTTCAGCGGTCCCCATGGGCCGGTCAACGGCGTCTTCTGCATCGCCGCTCAAGGCGAGGCGCACCGCGACCTGCTCTCCCGCGTGGCCGATCTGCTCGACCGTGGCGAGGGCACGGCGCTGGTCGACAGCGACCCCGAGGGGGTACTGGCGCGCCTCTCCGGTGAGTCGAGTCAGAGCACCACGGCGCGAGTGACGCTGTTGAATGCCCACGGCCTGCACGCGCGCCCGGCGAAGGTACTGGTCCAGTGCGCCCGCGAGCAGACGCTGCCCGTGCGGGTCAGGCTGCTCGAGGGCGAGGCCGAGAGCGTGTCGGCGGCGAGTCTGACCAAGGTAATCGGTCTCGGCGCCCGCCGCGGGCAGACCCTGGTCTTCTCCGCCGATGCGGGGCACGAAACGGCGGGGCAGGACGCCGCCGCCGCGCTGGCGGCCATGGTCGCCGCGGTCGAACAGGGGCTCGGCGAGTCCGTGCGACCGCTGTCGGAGAGCGCAGCCCCCGCGGCGCCGGTGCGCGCCGCCGCCGACGCCCCGGCACCCGAACCCTTCACCCCCGACAGCGCGCTGCCGGCAACCGCGGCCTCACCGGGGCTCGCCATTGCGCCGGCCTACGTCATGCGCGCCCCGAGCTTCGACTACCCCGAGCGCGCCCGCGATCTGCCCGCCGATCGACAGGGCGATGCCGCGCATCAGCGCGAGCGCCTCCAGGCCAGCCTGAGCGAGGCGCGGGTGCAGCTGAATGCGTTGATCGGCACCGCCAAGGGCGGTGATGTCGCCGAGATTCTCTCCATGCATGCCGAGATGCTCGACGACCCGGAGCTCCACGAGGCGGCGTTCGAGGGCATGCGCGACGGCTTGAGCGCCGAGGCCGCCTGGTGGCAGGCGATCGATACCGCCGCGCGCGCTCAGGAGGTGCTGGCGGATCGACTGCTGGCCGAGCGCGCCGCCGACCTGCGTGACGTCGGCCGGCGCGTGCTCGGGGTGCTCTGCGGGGTCGCGCTGCCGACGCCGCCGGATCGCCCCTACATTCTGGTCACCGACGACATCGGCCCCTCCGACGTGGCACGGCTCGACACTGCCCAGGTGCGTGGACTGCTCACCGCCCGCGGTGGCGCGACGTCGCACAGCGCGATTCTGGCGCGGGCGCTGGGTATTCCGGCGGTGGTCGGTGCGGGTGAGCGCATCCTCACCGTCGCCAACGATGAAGAGCTGATCCTCGACGGCGATCTCGGTCGGGTGATCGTCGCGCCGGCCGCCGAACGTCGCGACCGTGCCGAGCTGCGATTGAAAGAGCTCGAACGACTGCGCCGCGAGGCGTTCGGTTCGCGCTTCGAGCAGGGCCGCACGCGGGATGGCAAACGCGTCGAGATCGCCGCCAACCTCGGCAATACGGCCCATGCCGAAGAGGCGGTCGAGCACGGCGCGGAGGGCGTGGGGCTGCTGCGCACCGAGTTTCTGTTCATGGCGCACCCGCAGGCACCGGATCTCGAGACCCAGATCGCCGAGTATCGCCGGGCCTTCGACGCGCTCGATGGCCGACCGCTGGTGGCGCGTACGCTGGACGTCGGCGGCGACAAGCCGCTGCCGTACTGGCCGGTTGCCGCCGAGGACAATCCCTTCCTCGGCCTGCGCGGCATCCGTCTGGCACTGACCAAACCGTACATTCTCGAGACCCAGCTGCGGGCGCTGCTGACCGCTGCCGGTGATCGGCCGCTGCGGATCATGTTCCCGATGATCAAGGACATCGACGAATACCGCCGGGCGCGCGCGATCGTCGATGCACTACAGGCAGAGATCGGCGCGCCGGACGTGCAGGTCGGCGTCATGATCGAGATTCCCTCGGCCGCGCTGCTAGCGCCGAGCCTGGCCGCCGAGGTCGACTTCTTCTCCGTGGGCACCAACGATCTAACCCAGTACACGCTGGCGATCGACCGTGGCCACCCGGAACTCTCTTCGCAGGCGGATGGCCTTCACCCGGCGGTGCTGCGGCTGATCCAGATGACGGTCGACGCCGCTCACGCCCACGGCAAGTGGGTCGGGGTGTGCGGTGAGCTGGGTTCCGACGCCGCCGCCGTGCCGGTGCTGGTGGGGCTTGGCGTCGACGAGCTGTCGGTCTCGGTTCGCCAGGTGCCGATGGTCAAGGCGCGTCTGCGCGGGATCACCCTCGCCACGGCGCGGCTGCACGCGGAGACCGCGCTTGCCCAGGCAACGAGTCAGGCGGTGCGTGACGCCCTGGAGGCGCTGTGATGTCCGGCCTCGAATCGTCGGCGAACGAGACAGCTCGCTCGCCGTTGCTGGTGGTCACGCTGAACCCGGCGCTGGATTTGACCATCGAGCTGGCCGCGCTCGAACCCGGGGCGGTGAACCGGGCCTCATCGACGCAGCTCGCCGCGGCCGGGAAGGGGCTCAACGTCGCCCGCGTGCTCGCATCGCTGGGTCACCGGGTGGTGCTCTCGGGCTTTCTCGGCGCCGACAACGACGCCGCCTTCGTTGCTGCCTGCCGCGAGCACGGCATCGAGGACGCCAGCCTGCGCTTGCCCGGCGAGACGCGAATCAATGCCAAGGTGGCCGAGGCCAATGGTCGTGTCACCGATATCAACGGTCCTGGCGTTGCGGTCTCCACGGCCGATCTCGAGCGCCTCACCCGTGAATTGGTCTCGCGCTGTGACAACCAGCGACCGGCGGCGGTGGTGATTACCGGCAGTCTGCCGCCGGGGGTGTCACCGGCGGCGCTGGCGACGCTGATCGCCACGCTCAAGGCGAGTGGCGTGCCGGTCTGGGTCGATACCAGCGGGGCGGCGCTCGCCGCGGCGCTCGAGGTGGCCCCCACCGCGGCCAAGCCCAACGAGCACGAGCTGGCCGAGTGGGCCGGCGGCGCGCTCGACGATTTCACCACCCAGTGTGAGGCGGCGCGCCGGCTCCACGCCGCGGGGGTCGAGGAGGCGCTGGTCTCCCTCGGCGAGGCGGGGGTGCTCTGGGTCAGCCGCCGTGGCGAGTGGTTCGCCGAGGCGCCCGCGGTCGAGGTGGTCAGTACGGTGGGCGCGGGGGATACCCTGGTCGCTGCCATGCTGCACGGCATCGTCGAGCAGGGCGAGCCTGCCGCGGTACTGGGCTATGCGGCGGCGCTGGCGGCGGAGTCGGTACGCCATATCGGCGTCGGCGACCCGAACGCCTCCGATCTTTCACAATTGAATCAACGCACGCGTGTCAGCCGCTTCGATGCAGCGAGTCACGCCGGGGAGAGCGCATGAATGTCATCCTGATCACCGCCTGCCCGAGCGGCATGGCGACCACCTTTCTCGCCGCCCGCCGGCTTGAGCAGGCCGCCGGCCGTCTCGGTTGGCAGGTCCACACCGAAATGCACGGGGAGCTGGCATCGGTCGAGCCGCTCGCCGCAGAGACGATCGCGGCCGCCGATCTCGTGGTCGTAGCCGCTGAACAGGTGCCGTCGCCGGCACGTTTCGCCGGCAAGGCGCTCTACCGTGCGCCGGTGGCGCAGGCGCTGCCCGACCCCCAGGCCTTTCTCGAGCGCGCCCGGCGCGAGGCAGCAAGCTTCGACCCGGCCGGCGAGCCCACTGGCGCTGACGCCGCCGCGACGCCCGGCGAGAGCCGCCGCGAGGGCAAGCGCATCGTCGCGGTCACGGCGTGTCCCACCGGCGTCGCGCATACCTTCATGGCGGCCGAGGCGCTGACCCAGGCCGGCCGGGGGATGGGTCATACGATTCAGGTCGAGACCCAGGGCTCGGTGGGCGCGCAGAACGCGCTCGACGACGAGGCGATCGCCAACGCCGATGTGGTCATCCTCGCCTGTGATATCGAGGTCGATGCGACCCGCTTTGCCGGCCGGCCGATCTATCGCACCGGCACCGGCACGGCGCTCAAGCAGCCGCAGCAGACTATCGAGCGGGCGCTGGCCGAGGGGCAGGTGGAGTCCGCCGGTGGCGGGGCCGCCAAGGGGGGCGGCGAGGCGAAGAGCCTCAAGGAGCGCGGTCTCTACAAGCATCTGCTCACCGGTGTCTCCTTCATGCTGCCGATGGTGGTCGCTGGGGGGCTCTGCATTGCGCTGTCGTTCGTCTTCGGCATTCATGCCGCCGACGAGGCGGGGTCGCTCGCCGCCGCGCTGGCGCAGATCGGCGGCGGTACCGCCTTTGTGCTGATGGTGCCGGTGCTCGCAGGCTACATCGCCTACTCCATCGCCGACCGCCCCGGTATCGCGCCGGGGATGATCGGCGGGCTGCTCGCCTACAACCTGGGCGCGGGCTTCATCGGCGGCATACTCGCCGGGTTTCTCGCCGGCTACTCGGCCAAGGCCGTGACCCGCTACGTCAAGTTGCCGGCGAGCGTCGAATCGCTCAAGCCGATCCTGATCATTCCGCTGCTGGCGAGCCTCGTCACCGGCCTGGTGATGATCTACGTGGTGGGCGCGCCGGTGGCAGCGCTGCTCGAGGCGCTGACGACCTTCCTCAACGACATGGGCTCGACCAACGCCGTGCTGCTGGGTCTGCTGCTCGGGGCAATGATGTGCTTTGACATGGGCGGACCGGTCAACAAGGCGGCCTACACCTTTGGCGTGGGGCTGCTCTCCACCGAGACGTATCTACCGATGGCGGCGATCATGGCGGCGGGCATGGTGCCGGCGATCGGCATGGGTATCTCGACCCTGGTGGCACGGAGCAAGTTCTCGCAGCCGGAGCGCGAGGCGGGCAAGGCGTCCTTCGTGCTGGGACTCTGCTTCATCACCGAAGGCGCCATTCCGTTCGCTGCCAAGGATCCGCTGCGGGTGATCCCGGTGGCAATGATCGGCGGTGCGGTCACCGGGGCCCTGTCGATGGGGTTCGGGGTTCAGCTGATGGCCCCGCACGGCGGGCTCTTCGTGCTGCTGATTCCCAACGCGGTCAATATGGCGCTGCTCTATCTGGTCGCCATCGCCGCGGGTTCGCTGATCACCGGGCTCGGCTACGCCGCGATCAAGCGCGGGGCGGCAGCGCTCGACACCAGTACTACCGGTGGCGAATCGGTGGCTAAGGCGCCGTCGAACGCCTGATCCGATTGGCCTTCGAAGCGTGAGGTGACGCACGTCGTCGCCGTCACCCGAACCCGTCGTCGCGATCTTCGCGGCGGCGGGTTTTTCGTTGGCACCGGCGGCCATCTACAGTGAGTGGACACGGACACGAAGAGAGGCTGATGTGATGAAGGTGCACTGGCAGGGTGAGCGGCTCAGCGTCGTCGAGGGCGACATCACGCGGTTCGAGGGCGACGCCATCGTCAACGCCGCCAACCGGTCACTCCTCGGGGGTGGCGGGGTCGATGGTGCGATCCACCGCGCCGCCGGGCCGGAACTGCTCGAGGCGTGCCGGGCGCTGCGCGCGAGGGTGTGGCCGGACGGTCTGCCGGTGGGGCAGGTTGCGGTAACGCCGGGCTTTCGTCTGGCGGCGAATCACGTTATCCACACCGTCGGCCCGGTGTATGCCAGAACAGAGGATCGCTCCGCACCACTCGCCGACTGTTACCGTCGCGCGCTCGACGTCGCCGCGGAGCAGGAGTTCGCCCGGCTGGCGTTTCCGGCGATCTCCACCGGCGTGTACGGCTATCCGGCCGAGGCCGCCGCCAGGATCGTCTCCGGCGTCGTGCGGGAACGGCTGCCCGATATACCCGGCCTCGAGGTGACGCTGGTGTTCTTCTCCGCCAAGGATGCCGAGACCTTCCTGACGGCGGCTACCCTCTGAGCGGTGGCTGACGCCTGGAGCGATGGCGGCGAGCACCGTCCCGCCACGACCTCACTCCTCGGGCTGGTACTTGTAGCCGACGCCGTAGACGGAGCGAATGATGTCGCGCTCCGGCCACACATCGGCCACCTTGCGCCGCAGCTTCTTGACGTGGCTGTCGACGGTGCGCTCGGAGACGATGCGGTGATCGCGATACATGTGATCCATTAGCTGGTCGCGGGAGAAGATGCGTCCCGGACTCTGCATCATCACTCTGAGCAGCTGGAATTCGACGGCAGTGAGGCCAAGATCGGTGCCGCCGGCCAGCGCTCGCCAGCCGTCTTCGTCGAGGGTCAGGCCCGTGGCCGATGACGGCGTCTCGCCGATCGCGATGGCACCGTGGGTGCGCCGCAGTACGGCCTTGACCCTCGCCACCACTTCTCGCGGACTGAACGGCTTGCAGATGTAGTCGTCGGCGCCGAGTTCGAGTCCCAGCAGGCGATCCACCTCTTCGACCCGCGCGGTCAGCATGATCACCGGTAGCGTCGGGTAGCGCTCGCGAATCTGGCGGCAGAGCGTCAATCCATCGGTGCCCGGCAGCATCAGATCCAGCAGTACCAGCATCGGCGCGTGACTCTCGAGCCAGGGCATGACGGCGTCGCCATGATCGAGATGATCCGAGGCGTAGCCGCTCTTGGCGAGGTAGTCGGCGATCAGCCGCGCGATCTTGGGCTCGTCTTCGACGATGAGAAGCGGGTCGGTCATCGAGTGGGCTCCTTGGCCAGGGCGTCGCGGGTAGCGGACGCGAGCGGGAAAGTGAGGGTCCAGCGCAGCCCGCCAAGCGGCGAGGCGGACGGGACCAGCGTACCGCCCTGGGCACTGATGAGCGCGCTGGCGATGGAGAGCCCCAACCCGCTGCCGCCGCTGCGCCGGTTGCGCGACCCTTCGACGCGATAGAGACGCTCGGTGAGCCGTGGCAGCTCGGCGGTCGCCACGCCCGGGGCGGAGTCCTCCCAGATCACCTCGGCGACCTGGCGCCGGGTGCGCAGCGTGACGCGAAGCGCGCCGGGGCTGTCGGTGTAGGCGAGGGTATTGGCGAGCAGGTTGTTCCACAGCTGACGCAGACGTTGGCTGTCGGCCCGCACCCAGGCCGATTCGGTATCGAGAGTCAGCTGGAACCCCTGGCTCTCGAGCCGTGCGCGCCCATCCTCGAGTCGCTGATCGAGGGAGTCCGCCAGATCCACTGGAATCAGGTGCATGTCGAGCGCACCGGCGTCGCTCTGTGCCAGCAGACGCAGGTCCTCGACCAGATGACCGAGCTGACCGACCTCCTGCTGCAGCGACCCCAGGCTCTCGATGCTCAAGGCGCGCACGCCGTCCTGCATCGCCTCGATCTCGCCGCGCAGCACCGCCAGCGGCGTGCGCAGCTCGTGAGCGATGTCGGCGACCCATCGCTGTCGCGCCCGGCGGTTGGCGTCGAGCGTCTCGGCGAGCTGGTTGAAGTCCTGAGAGAGACGCGAGAGCTCGTCGCGGCCACGCTCGGAGAGGCGCACGCTGTAGTCGCCCAGCGTGAGTCGCCGGGTGGCCAGGGTCATGGTCCGCGCGCGGCGGCCGAGCCACCAGGAGAGGCCGCCGGCGAGCAGCAGTGAGGCGAGGAAAAGCGAGCCGATGATGATCGTCAGACTGCGCTGCTGACGGTCGAGAAAGATCCGATCCATACGCGCCATCAGCCGCTCCGGCGGCAGATAGCCGAGCTGGCCGACGGTGGCCCCGTTACTGCGGATGGGAACGAAGTGCGGCTCCGGCGCGGGCGGCAGATCCGGGTCCTGTAACGGGGGATCGAGCAGCGGCTCGCCGATGACCGGATTGCTCAGCTCATCGAGCAGCACGAAGCCGCCGGCATCGGTGAGCTCGCGATCGAGCCCGCTGGGCGGACGCCGCTCGCTGGACCAGAGCTGGCTTCTCACCAGACTCTGCCAGGCGCTGGGGTCGTCGCGCAGCCACTGCCAGCTGCCGCGCTCCTGCCACTGCTCGCCGAGTGCCGCGGCCAGGGTCTCGGCTCGCGTCGCCTGACTGCGCTCCAGGTAACTGATGAAGCCCTGATCGAGACTGCGCGAGACGAAGAGGAAGACAAGCCCGCTGATCAGCACGTTGGTCAGCAGGATGACGATGAAGAGCTTGAGACTCAGGCGGGAGGGCCGAAGCGCATCGCGCGGCGTGTTGGGCAGTGGGAGCATGGGCTCGGAGCGCTTCACGGTGACGAAAGGTGCTGTCGAGTCTGCCTGCATATCGCGCAGAGAGGCGGCAGTGAATGGTCAAGCATTGTGGAGATCGTCGCGAGTGTCGGTGGCCGGCGCCTCCTCGGGCGTCCGTGTCCACGCCACGGCGACCGGCCAGTGGGGCTGTCGGGTGGCGTCGAAACGCGACCAGAGTTCCGCATAGGTCGCACCGAATACCGGGTGGTGATGATCGGGGAGCAGTTCTGCCAGCGGGTGCAGGACGAAGGCAAACCGTTCGATATCGCAGCGGGGCAGGGTGAGCGTCGGCGAGTCGATGCAGAGATCGCCGAGCAGCAGCAGATCAATGTCGAGGGTGCGCGCACGCGGGCTTTTGGAGCGGCCCCTGTCGCTGATCACTTCATCACGGCCGTTGTCTCGCTCGATCGTCTTGCAGTGCGCATTGAGGGCGTTCGCGTCGAGCGGTGTCTCGAAGGCGACGACGAGGTTGTAGAAATGCCGGGCGTCCTCGAAGCCAACCGGCGGGCTTTCGAACACCCGCGAGTGCGACACCGGCTCGGGCGCGGCGAGCTGCGCAAGGGCCTCGATCGCGCGACCGAGATGGCGTTCGCGGGCGATATTGCTGCCGAGCCCCAGGACCGCGAGGGCCATCAGCCTGCCTCGCGCTCGATCCGCACGCCGACGGCGCGGGCAGCGGCGACGGCACCGGGCTTGCGCACCGTCAGCCGCAGCCGCTTGACGCCGAACTCGGCGATCAGCAGTTGAGCGACCCCCTCGGCGAAGGTCTCGACGAGGGCGTGGGAATGGTCGTCGGCATAGCCGGCCAGCCGCTCGCAGATAGCGGCGTAGTCCAGGGTATGGGCGAGGTCGTCATCCTGCGCCGCGAGGCGGATGTCGGTGGCGAGCTCGAGATCGAGCTCCAGGCGCTGGTGTATCCGGCGCTCCCAGTCGTAGACGCCGATGACGGTGTCGAGCGTCAGTCCTTCGATCAAAACCTGATCCACGAAGATGGCCTCTCGCCGGTAATTCGAAAAACGGGGGGTGCGGCGGCGTCATGATGTCGGCCGCACCGGGATAAGCGAGATCGATTGTACGTCAGCGCGGTGGCAGAATCAGGGGCCGGCCCGGGCGGTTTTGCTCGCGGCGCCAGTCACCGCCGAGAGGAGTCGCGGATGCTGTCACCCCCCCTGACGCTCGGCCTGCTGGTCGGCGCGGGCTACCTGAGTGGTTCGTTGCTCGGCGCGATCTGGGTATGCCGGCTCATGGGCCTTGAGGATCCGCGTATCGCGGGCTCCGGTAATCCGGGGTTCTCCAATGTGCTGCGCGCCCACGGGTGGCGACCCGCGGCGCTGACGCTCACCATCGACGCCGCCAAGAGCGTGCCGGTGATGTGGCTGGCCGATGCCGCCTCGCTGACGATCTGGGCCCAGGGGCTGGTGGGATTGAGCATTCTGGTGGGGCACAGCGTGCCCGTCTGGCACCGCGGGCGGGGTGGCAAGGCGGTGGCCAGTGCCTTCGGTGTGCTGCTGATGCTCGCCACCCCGGTGGCACTTGTCGCGGCGCTGATCTGGTTCGTCCTGGCCTGGCGGTTGAGAACCGCGGCACTGGCCTCGCTGGCCGCGGCGCTGACCGCGCCGCTTGCCAGCTACTGGCTGGCGCCGGAGGCAACCGGCGTGGTCTGCGTCTTCTCGCTGCTGGTGATGCTGCGTCACGGTTGGGACATCCGTCACTGGCGCGAGCGTCGAAGCCGCACGCTGACGCCGACGTTGGCCGATCCCTTCGACGAGGAGGACGCCCTCACGGACCGTCATGACCTGGCGGCGGAGGCGCAAGCGGTCGATGAGCCCGGCACGGAGGGACACCTTGGCAGCGAGTCTAGCCCCGCGGGGCACCCCGAGCCGGCGCGGGGGGAGCCTCCCCCGCGACGGCGCTAGCCGCTCGGCGTGGTAAGTTCGGATAGTGGCCAGCGCGGCCGTGGCTGCAGGGTCTCGGTACGCTCGCCGGCGAGCAGGCGCTGGGCGCCGGCGTAGGCGATCATCGCGCCGTTGTCGGTGCAGAAACGCCCCCGCGGGTAGAACGCGCGAGCGCCAAGCTTTGTCATCGCCGCGTCCAGACCCTCACGCAGCCGCCGGTTGGCGCTGACGCCGCCGGCCACCACCAGACGTTCGCGTCCGCTCGCCTTGAGCGCTCGACGACACTTGATCAGCAGCGTATCCACCACGGCATCCTCGAAGGCGCGGGCGACGTCCGCGCGATCCTGATCCGCCACTGAGCCGTCGACGGTCAGCGCGCGGAGCGCCGTCAGCGTGTGGGTTTTCAGCCCGGAGAAACTGAAGTCGAGGCCGGGGCGGTCGGTCATCGGGCGCGGGAAGCGAAAACGCGTGCCGTCACCGCGCTCAGCCAGCGCCGCCACCTGCGGACCTCCGGGGTAGGGCAGTTCGAGCATTTTGGCGACCTTGTCGAAGGCTTCTCCCGCGGCGTCGTCCACCGACTCCCCGAGCAGGGTGTACTCACCGAGCCCGCGAACGTCGACCAGTTGGGTGTGGCCGCCGGAGACCAGCAGGGCGATGAAGGGGAACGCCGGCGCGTCGGCCTCGAGCATCGGTGCCAGCAGGTGCCCTTCCATGTGATGGACGCCCAGCACCGGCACACCGAGTGAGCGTGCCATGCCGTGGGCGGTACAGGCCCCGACCATCAGCGCGCCGACCAGCCCTGGCCCCGCGGTGTAGGCGATGGCGTCGATGTCGTGCTTGCCGAGTGAAGCACTCGCCAACACCTCGTCGATCAGCGGCAGCAGCTTACGGGTGTGGTCTCGCGAGGCGAGCTCGGGAACCACGCCGCCAAATTCGGCATGCAGCGCGATCTGGCTGTAGAGCGTGTCGGCGAGCAGGCCGCGCTCGGTATCAAAGAGCGCGACGCCGGTTTCGTCGCAGGAGGTTTCGATGCCCAGCACGCGCATGATCGAGAAGTCCCTCGAAGTGGTTGGTGTCGGCCGTTCGGGCCCCCGCGACGCCCCTCTGGCCAGCAGTGGAGCGCGGCGTGGCGGCCGATCGGGAAAAGGCGCCTAGTCTAACCTCGCGGCGGTGTGATCGACACCGCCACTTGTGCGGTCCGCCCGGACCGTGTCGCCGACGATTCGAGGTGTCGGTGAGATTGCAATGGCACCGGTCGACGAATAGAATACGCTGCTCTGCAAGACTGGGTCGTGCGCCCATAACACGTTTTCCGAGTCCCGCAAAGGGAGTCTCGGGATGATCCGTAGTCGCAACGCGCCGAGGAGTCTGCTCCACTGCGTACTGCGGTGCCGGATCGTGTCACTCAAGGCGTACGTACAAACCGAACTCGATTCTCAAGGTAGGTGAGTGCTTAATGCCTTCTGTCAAAGTACGTGATAACGAGCCGTTCGACGTCGCGCTGCGTCGCTTCAAGCGTTCCTGTGAAAAAGCCGGAGTGCTTTCCGAAGTCCGCCGTCGCGAAACTTACGAAAAGCCCACTTCCGTGCGTAAGCGCAAAGCTGCCGCGGCAGTGAAGCGTCACGCCAAGAAGCTTCAGCGTGAGCGTAAGCGTTTCGAACGCTTGTATTGATCCGTACTGGGGGCAGTTCTTGCCCCAGAGGGATATGCGAACGGCTGCCTTAATCGGCGGCCGTTTGTTTTTGTTGCCGCCGGCTTTACCGATCCGGTTCGATCCGCTTCCCCGGCACGCCGATGCTCGCCGCCGGTGACCCTCTTCGATTGCCCGATGCCGATCGCTAGGCGATGCAAAGCGGCGACGACTTCAGACATAGACTGCCCCGGTTGGCTAGACTTCGCTGAGCGTGCGGCATGCGCGGCTGGCGAATCACCCCGCCCGGCTTCCTGACTCGTTTTACCAGAGCGTCTCGACGATATGGCTGGACAGATCTCACAGCGCTTCATCGACGATCTATTGGCGCGTTCCGACATCGTCGACGTTGTCTCCGAACGGGTGCAGCTAAAAAAGAGCGGGCGCAATCACAGCGGTCTTTGCCCCTTCCATCAGGAGAACTCGCCCTCCTTCACCGTCAGTCACGACAAGCAGTTCTACCACTGCTTCGGCTGCGGCGCGCACGGTAACGCGCTGCGTTTTCTGATGGAGTACGACAACCTTCGCTTTCCCGAGGCCGTCGAGCAGCTCGCGTCACGAGCCGGGATGGAGGTCGAACGTGAAGGCGGGGGTGACCCCGGGGCGCATCAGCGCCGGCAGAAGCGGGAAGAGGGCGTCAATCTGCTCGATCTCGCGGCGCAGTTCTTTCGCGAACGTCTGGCGCTCGGCAAGGGCCGTCAGGCGCGGGAGTATCTGGAGCAGCGAGGCCTGAGCGACGAGGTGATCCGGGAGTTTGGCGTCGGCTATGCCGAAGACGACTGGGAAGCGCTCAAGCGTCACCTGCTCAACCAGGGCATCAGTGAGGCGGTACAGGTCGAGTACGGCCTGCTCGTCCATCGCGAGGAGAGCGGGCGCACCTACGACCGATTTCGTGACCGGGTTATCTTCCCGATTCGCGACTGGAAGGGCCGGACGATCGCCTTTGGCGGGCGCGTGCTCGGCGATGCCAAGCCGAAGTATCTCAATTCGCCGGAAACGCCGGTCTTCCACAAGGGGCGCGAGCTTTACGGACTCTTCGAAGCGCGCCAGGCCAACCGTCAGCTCTCGCGCGTGCTGGTCGTCGAGGGCTATATGGACGTTGTCGCCCTGGCGCAGTTCGGAATTCGCAACGCCTGTGCGACCCTGGGGACGGCACTGACGTCGGATCACCTTCAGCGATTGTTCCGTCTGGTCGATGAAGTGGTGTTCTGTTTCGACGGCGACAACGCGGGACGACAGGCCGCCAGGCGTTCACTGGCCACTGCCCTGCCGTCGATGATCGACGGTCGGCAGGTCCGCTTTCTGTTTCTGCCCGAAGGTGAGGACCCCGACACGCTGGTGCGTCGCGAGGGACAGGCGGCGTTCGAGGATCGAGTGACCTGTGCAAGCCCGCTTTCCGAGTTTCTTTTCGAGCAGGCCGGCGAAGGGCGCGAGCTGAAGCAGGTCGAAGGGCGCGAGCGCTTCGTGACTGCGGTACTCGAATGGCTCAAGCTGCTGCCTGAAGGCATGCTCAAATCGTTGATGCTCAAGGAGCTATCGACGCGCAGTGGCATCGAGCAGGCGCAGTTCAACGACTGGCTGGCGAAGAAGGCCTCGCCGTCGCCTCGCCCGGGGGCGGCGGCAAGTGCGACGGCGAGCGCCGATGAGGGGTTCGAGTCGCTGATGCCGCCGCCGGAAACGGATGACGTTTTCGATGTCGACACACCATCGACGCTGTCGAATCCGACGAGCCCAAGGCAGGGCAAATCGCGCGGTTTCTCTGCGTCGCGAGCGACAACTGCTACGCTGTCATTGAGTATTCCCGGGCGCATCCTGCACTTGCTGCTGCACGAGCCGGCGCTTGTCGAGCACCTGCCTGACACGCCGGAGTGGTGCCCGACCTCCCTTGCCGATGGCCCACTGTGTCGCGAGGTCGTGGCGCTACTGCAGGCCGGTCGCTACCGCAGCCCGCAGGTGCTGCTGGCGCACTTTCACGGCAGCGTCGAAGGGGAGCGGCTCGATGAGCTGGCCCGACGCGAGCTGGCGATTCCCAGAGAAGTGCGTGCCAGCGAATTGCAGAGCTGGGTGCGCTACCTCGAGCGCGAAAGTGAACGTCTGACGCCGGCGGAGGAGTACCGTCAGCTCCTCGACAAGAGCCGTCAGGCAGGCGCGTTGAGCAGCGAGGAGAAGCAGCGGCTGCGCACGCTGCTGACACAGCTAGCCAGCGGTGCCTGAGCGGCGTGCGTTGCCAGGCCTGGGTCGCCAGTTGGCGGTTCGGAGTTCACCACCGCCCGTGATCACTCAGGGCCTCGGGCATCGATTGGCAGGGCGTCAATCGAGCTCTTCGATCGAACGGCGTCAATCGAACGGCGTCAATCGAACGGTGTCGATCGAAGAGCGTCGAGGATTCAGGCCGCCGTGACTCGGGGCCGATAACGCGCAAGACAACTGAAGCGCAGCGAAAACGACCGGGTACATCGCACGCAGGCAGCGAGCGAAGTGCAAACGGTACAGGGACGATAGAAGGGTCTGAAGGGACTTGAAGAGCGGGGGCGAGACGCCGAAACGGTTGAAATGGCGGCGTTCGTCACCAAATAGGGTAACCAAATACACTAGCACACCTGGTGGGCCAGGCAAATACGCACTGGCGGCAAAAAGCCTCTACACGCTATACTAGTGGGCTTTCGGGGCATCGCGCTGTCACCCCAGGTGCTTCATTCTTCTTCGTCGAGTAGGGTTTCTATGGCTGGAAATGCACAGCAGTCACGTTTGAAGGAGTTGATCGCCCGCGGCAAAGAGCAGGGATTCCTGACCTATGCCGAGGTCAACGATCACCTCCCCGAAGATATCGCCGATCCCGATCAGGTGGAAGACATCATCGCCATGATCAACGACATGGGGATCAAGGTCGTCGAGGAAGCGCCTGACGAAGACACGCTGATGATGTCCGATAACTCCACCGACGAGTCGGCGGCGGAGGAAGCGGTTGCAGCGTTGGCGGCGGTCGAAAGCGATGTCGGACGAACGACCGACCCGGTCCGCATGTACATGCGCGAGATGGGTACGGTAGAGCTGCTGACTCGTGAAGGCGAGATCGAGATCGCCAAGCGCATCGAGGAAGGCCTGCGCGAAGTCATGTCGTCGCTGGCCTATCTGCCGGGCGCCGTCGACTCTGTACTCGCGTTCTACGACCAGACCCAGGACGAGGAAGCGCCGGGTCGTCTGTCGGATCTCTTCTCCGGCTTCATCGATCCTGACGAAGGCATCCCCGGGGTCGCCGAAGTCGAGCTGCCCGAAGAGGTCGAGCCAGAGGTCAAAGACAAGGACGAAGACGACGAAGAGGGTGACGAAGAGGAAGACGACAACTCTAACGAGGGTGGTCCGGACCCGGAAGAAGCTCGAGTGCGCTTCGAGCAGATCCGCGAACAGAACGAGAGCGCCAAGGCGGCTATCGCCCAGCACGGTTTCGGCAGCAAGGAAGTCGAAAGCGAGCAGGCCCGCCTGGCGGTGCTGTTCTCGCCGATCAAGCTTTCGCCCAAGCACTTCGAACGGCTTGTCGGTCAGGTTCGCATCAGCGTCGAGCAGGTCCGCGAGCAGGAAAAGGCGATCATGCAGGTGTTCGTCAGGCAGGGCAAAGTCCCGCGCAAGACGTTCATTGGCGCATTCCTGGGTAGCGAGACCACCGAGAGCTGGTTCGACGATTTCGTTGCCAAGCACCCGAAATACGCCGATCGCCTTGCGCCGTTCCGCGGTGACGTCCAGCGGGCCCAGCGCAAGATCGGTTTCGAGCAGGAGATGGTCCAGCTCAACGTCGGTCAGCTCAAGGAAGTGAACCGTCGTCTCTCCATCGGCGAGGCCAAGGCGCGCCGCGCCAAGAAAGAGATGGTCGAGGCCAACCTGCGACTGGTCATCTCGATCGCCAAGAAGTACACCAACCGTGGCCTGCAGTTCCTGGATCTGATCCAGGAGGGCAACATTGGCCTGATGAAGGCCGTGGACAAGTTCGAGTATCGTCGCGGCTACAAGTTCTCGACCTACGCCACCTGGTGGATTCGTCAGGCGATCACCCGGTCCATCGCCGACCAGGCGCGCACCATCCGTATCCCGGTGCACATGATCGAGACGATCAACAAGCTCAACCGGGTCTCGCGTCAGATGCTTCAGGAGATGGGCCGCGAGCCGACGCCGGAAGAGCTCGGCGAGCGTCTCGAGATGCCGGAAGACAAGGTGCGCAAGGTCCTGAAGATCGCCAAAGAGCCGATCTCCATGGAGACCCCGATCGGCGACGACGAGGACTCGCATCTGGGCGACTTCATCGAGGACAGCACCATGGTGCTGCCGATCGATTCCGCCACCGGCGAAGGGCTGATCGAAGCGACGCGCAACGTTCTCGGCGGCCTGACCGCGCGGGAAGCCAAGGTGCTGCGCATGCGCTTTGGCATCGACATGAACACCGACCATACGCTGGAAGAGGTCGGCAAGCAGTTCGATGTCACCCGTGAGCGTATTCGTCAGATCGAGGCCAAGGCACTGCGCAAGCTGCGCCATCCGTCGCGCTCCGAACCGTTGCGCTCGTTCCTGGACGAGTAAGCGCGCCGCCCCGCCCGACGGGATCGACGAAAAAACCCCGGCAANNTTGCCGGGGTTTTTTGATGCCCGGGGAAAGGGCCCGGCGAAAGCCGGTGAGTGCACCCGGGTGGTTAGGCGGACGCGTCGTCCGTGCCTCTGGCCGCACGGCTCGCCTGCAGCGTCCGCGTCATCAGCGCGCGCAGCGCGGCAGGGCGAACCGGCTTGAGCAGGATCTGATAGCCGCCGCGCTTGATCTCTTCGGCGACCTCTTCGGTACGGTCGGCCGTGATCACGATGCCGGGCACCGACTGGTCGCAGAGTTCCTCCAGCGCCTCCAGCGCCATCATGCCTGTCACTTCGTTGTCGAGGTGGTAATCGGCCAGAATCGCATCGGGGTCGCCGCCCATGTTGCGGATGGCTGACTTGGCGCCGCCGATGGAGGTTGCGGTGAAGACCTCGCACTCCCACCCCTCCAGCATGGCCTTCATGCCTTCGAGGATCAGCCGCTCGTTGTCGATGCAGAGGATGCGGGTGCCGACCAGCTTGTTGCCGGCGCGTCGCGGGGCATTGTCCTCCGGTTTGACCTCGCCACGGCGCGCAACGATCAGCGGCACGGACACCGAGAAGACGGTGCCGGCACCGACCGTCGAGCGCACGCGGATGGGGTGCTCGAGCACCCGGCTCATGCGTTCGGCGATGGAGAGCCCGAGCCCCAGGCCGCGCTCGCTCTCCTTGTGCCGGGAAGCCTGATCGAGCCGGCGAAACTCCTGGAAGATTTCACTGAGCTTCGATTCGGGGATGCCGGGACCGGTGTCCCACACCTCGATCAACACGCGCTCCCCCTGACGCCGGCAGCCGAGCAGCACGCGCCCCTGTTGGGTGTAGCGCAGGGCATTGGAGAGGAAGTTCTGCACGATACGTCGCAGCATCTGCGGGTCGCTGTCGACCCAGTGGCTCGACGGCACCATGTCCAGATCCAGGCCGCGGTCATCGGCCATCACCTCGAACTCGGCACGCAGCGGCCTGAGAATCTCGGCCAGCGGGAACTCGCTGCGCCGCGGCGTCAGCGCACCGGCGTCGAGTTTGGAGATGTCGAGCAGCGTCCCGAGCAGCTCCTCGGCGGCCTGCAGCGAGTTGTCGATATGTCCGATCGTGCGCTTATGGTCGGTGTCCGCGACCTGCTGGCCGAGCGCCGAGGTGAACAGCCGGGCGGCGTTCAGTGGCTGGAGCAGGTCGTGGCTGGCGGCGGCGAGAAAGCGGGTCTTGGAGGTGTTGGCTTCCTCGGCGGTCTGCTTGGCCTGCAGCAGCGCCTGCTCGGCCTCGGCGCGCACCCGGTTCTCCTGACGTAGCGCAGCGTTGGCCTTCGACAGTGCCTGGGTGCGCTCACGCACACGCTCCTCGAGGTTTTCGTTGGTCTCGCGCAGGGCGATCTCCGCCAGTCGGCGCTCGGTGATGTCCTGGTAGAGGGCGAAGAAGCCGAGAATGCGCCCCCCCTCGCCGAAGTGTGGCGTGTAGGTCACCAGCATATAGCGAACGCCGCCGTCGCCATCGTCCAGGGAGATCTCGAAGTTCACCCGCTCGCCGCCGAGCGCGCGACGCATCCAGGGCTCGCGCTGACGCGCCGTCGCGCTGGGCATCACGCTATCGACCCGTTCACCGATCACGGCATTGCGATCGACGTTCATCGCCGCCTCGTAGGCGCGGTTGGTGAAGAGGTAGCGGCACTCGGTATCGAAGTAGGCGATCAGCGCCGGCACGTTGTCGGTGTAGATCCGGATGTTGCTCTCGGATCGGATCAGCGCCTCTTCGGTTCGCTTCTGCTGGGTGATGTCCTGGTAGGTGTAGACGAATCCACCGCCGGGCATCGGGTTGCCCAGCACTTCCAGCACCGTGCCGTCGGGGCGGTAGCGTTCGTAGCGATGCGGCTGGCCGCCGCGGATGTTGTCGAGCAGCTGCTCGACGTGCTCCTCCGGGTCGCCGGGGCCGTACTCGGCGTTGTGGGCGTTGTAGCGGAAGACCTTTTCCATTGGCGTGCCGACGCGGATCAGGTTGTCCGGAAACCGGAAGATCTCGAGGTAGCGCTGGTTCCAGACCACCAGGTTGAGGTTCTGGTCGACCACGCCAATGCCCTGGTTGATGTTCTCGATGGTCGCCTGCAGCAGAGCGCGGTTGAACTCCAGCACCTGCGAGGCTTCGTCGACAATCGAGATGACATCCGAGATACCGATGCCCCGACCCTGCAGCGCCGAGTTGACCACGATCCGCGCCGAGGATGCGCCGAGTACCGAGGCCAGTAGCTGCTCGGTGAACTGGATCACGTCGATGGAGGCGCGCGCGTTGTTCTCCAGCGGTTTGGCGTTGCGTCTGGCGTAGTCGTCGAAGGCCCGCTCGACCTGGGCGTGACCGATGAAGCGCTCGCACAGCACCTTGAGGTCGTTGATGGTCGTCGCGCCGGTCCAGGGCCGATTGACGGTGGTCTGGCGAGTTTCGATGCTGTCGACGAACAGGGAGGCCTGGATGCGTTCAACCACGCGCTGCGGCGTGAGCTGCGAGATGAAGATGTAAAAGAACAGATTGAATGCCAGGGACAGCATCACGCCGTGGGCGAAACTGTCGGTGACATTGAGCCCGAAAAGCGACAGCGGCGAGAGCCACTCGATCCCCAGCGGCCCGCCGGCGAGCCATGCCGTGGGCAGCAGTCCCGCGCGAATCAGCGCCGGCATCAGCAGGGTGTAGGCCCAGATCGCGAAGCCGACATTGAGCCCCGTCACCACGCCGAGGCGGTTACCCCGCTTCCAGTAGAGTCCGCCGAGCAGGGCCGGCGCGAACTGGGCGGCGGCAGCAAGCGAGAGCATGCCGGTGGCGGCGAGCGAGCTGTACTCGGCGACCAGCTGATAGAAGAGGTAGGCGAGCACCAGAATCCCGCCGATGGTGATGCGTCGTGCCATCAGCACCACGCGGCCGTAGTCGCGGGACTTCTCCTCGAACCAGCGCAGCCTGAACAGAGCCGGCATCACCAGCTCGTTGGAGATCATGATCGCATTGGCAACCGCCGCCATGATCACCATGCCGGTGGCTGCCGACAGGCCGCCGACGAAGGTGAGCATGGCGAGCCACGGCTGATCGGCGACGATCGGCAGCGCCAGCACGTAGCTGTCCGGCGACAGGTCGGTATCGCCGAATAGCGTCAGCCCCGCCCCCGCCAGTGGCAGCACGAAGAAACCGATCAGCAGCAGATAGAGCGGGAAGAGCCAGCGTGCGCGCTTGGCATCATCGGTATGGGTGTTCTCGACCACCGTAATGTGGAACTGCCTGGGCAGACAGAATACCGCCAGCATCGCCAGCAGCGTCTGCGTCCAGAGACCGGTATTGAGATTCTGCTCGGTGAGCTGCTGCTGCAGCTGCAGATAGGTGTCCGCCCGGTTGAGCAGTGAGCCGAGCCCGTCGAACATGCCCCAGGTGACGTAGGCGCCGAGCGCCAGAAACGCGCCCAGCTTGACCAGCGCCTCGAAGGCGACCGCCTGGATCAGTCCTTCGTGGTGTTCGGTGGCGTTGGTGTCGCGGGTGCCAAAGAGTATCGCGAAGGCCGCCATGACGATGGCGATGTAGAACGCGGTGTCGTCGACGATGGGGGTACGGATCGTCTGGCCGTCGTTGGTCATGACCTGAAACGCGCTCGAAACGGCTTTCAGCTGCAGTGCGATGTAGGGCAGCGTGCCAACCAGCGCGATGAGGCTGGCGAATGCCGCCAGCGACTGTGACTTGCCGTAGCGCGAGGCGATGAAGTCGGCAATCGAGGTGACGTTCTGGCGCTTCGCCACCCGGATCATCTTGCCGATGACCGGCCAGAACAGCAAAAAGGTGAGAATCGGCCCCAGGAAGAGACTGGCGAACGACCAGCCCGACGTCGCCGCCTGCCCGACGCTGCCGTAGAACGTCCACGAGGTACAGTAGACCGCGAGCGCCAGACTGTAGACGATCGGCCGGCGCTTGGCCGGGCCGTTGCGTCGTGCCTGACGATCCCCGCGCCAGGCGATGGCGAACAGCGCGGCCACGTAGAGCAGCGCCACCACGATCAATAACCCACCCTCGAACATCGATTGTCTCCCTAGACCGATGGCTATCCCTGGATACCTGGGTTCTGACTGTCCGTCAGGACCTTGCGAGTCGTGAATTGGCGGCCGAGTGCGATATCAGCCTTTGGAACAGACCGCCTGACGCTGCGGGTCGTTCTCCTCGAGCTGACGCAGACGGTCCAGGTCGGGCCGACGACGCGCCCCGATGAGTGGCACGCGCTCACCGGCGCTGCAGTTCATCAGATAGGCCTGATGCGTCAGCACGTCGCGATACTGCCTCTCGAAGCGATAGAGAATGAACTCGACCAGGCGGTCGCCATTGGCCCTGGATTCCCGCAGTGTGTCCCGGTCCACCACGCTGAACGCCGTGGTCAGGGGGTAGCGATAGGTCCAGGGGCGCCACAGCATCCGGCTCTGCTCGGTAGAGACCACTTGCGCCGATTCCGGCAGCTGCTGGCGCTTGTTGTCATACCAGTCGTACTCGTAGTGGATCTGGTAGGCCAGCAGGCCCAGCCCCGCGAACGCCGGGATCATCCAGCGCGGCAGACGCCTGCCACTGAGAGCGCGCAACAGCAGCGCAATACCGGCCGCGCCAAGTGCCGCGGAGGCTGCCGCCACCCAATGCCATATCATGATGAATCCTTACTCAAAGAATCGGGCTTCCCGCTGGGAAGCCCGATTGGATTCGCGCCGATCCGCCTGGCGCATCAGGGAAGCATTGTCGCTTAGTGATCGATCGCGGCACCAGCCCCCTTGGGATAGCGCACACTCTCCACCAGATCCTGAATGTGCTGCGGCGGCTCCTCGGTAGCGCTGGAGACCATGTAGGCCACGGCGAAGTTGAGGATCGCCCCCACTGCGCCAATGGAGAGCGGCGAGATGCCCAGTACCCAGTTGGCCGCGCTGTCCTCGAGGTTGTTGGTCCCGGGGATGAAGAACCAGCCCTTATAGACGAAGATATACACCAAAGTGAAGATCAGGCCGGAAAGCATGCCGGCGATCGCCCCCTTGTTGTTGATCCGCTTGGAGAAGATTCCCATCATTAGGGCCGGGAACAGCGAGGCGGCGGCGATACCGAAGGCCAGTGCCACCACCTGGGCGGCGAAGCCGGGAGGATTCACGCCGAGATAGGTCGCGACGACAATGGCCACGGACATCGAGATGCGTGCTGCCCGGAGTTCGCCCTTCTCGGTGATCTTCGGGTTGATCGCGCCCTTGATCAGGTCATGACTGATGGCCGAGGAGATCGCCAGCAACAGGCCAGCCGCGGTGGATAGCGCTGCCGCGAGGCCGCCTGCAGCAATCAAGCCCACGACCCAGCCTGGGAGATTGGCGATTTCGGGGTTGGCCAGCACCAGAATGTCATTGCTGACAACCAGCTCGTTGCCCTGCCAGCCACGATCCGAGTAGTCGGTGGCGTCGTTGTAGAGCTGGATATTGCCGTCGTTGTTCTTGTCATCGAAGGAGATCAGCCCCGTCTCCTCCCAGGTGCGAATCCAGTCGGGACGGTCTGCGTAGGCGATCGGATTGGCGACGGCATCCTCATAGTTCTCGACCTGCGCGGCCATGTCCGGATAGATGGTCGTCACCAGGTTGAGGCGGGCCATCGACGCCACGGCGGGGGCAGTCAGGTAGAGCAGGCCGATGAATACCAGAGCCCAGCCAGCCGACCAGCGCGCATCGGCAACCTTGGGAACGGTGAAGAATCGCATGATGACGTGCGGCAGTCCCGCGGTGCCGATCATCAGCGATAACGTGAACAGCACCATGTTCAGCTTGTTGTCGACCATCGCCGTGTATTCATTGAAGCCCAGTGCGACGACGACCTCGTTGAGCTTGTCCAGCAGCGGCTCACCGGACGCGGTGTGGTCGGAGAACAGGCCCAGCGGCGGGATCGGGTTGTCGGTGAGCTCCAGCGAAATAAACACCGCCGGGATGGTGTAGGCGACGATCAGTACGATGTACTGCGCCACCTGGGTGTAGGTGATGCCCTTCATGCCACCCAGCACCGAGTAGAAGAACACCACGATGGCGGCAATGATCAGACCGGTCGTCGCGTCGACTTCGAGAAAGCGCGAGAAGGCAACGCCGGCACCGGCCATCTGACCGATAACGTAAGTCAGCGAGGCGACGATCAGACAGATCACGGCGACCATGCGTGCCGATCGACTGTAGAAGCGGTCGCCGATGAATTCAGGGACGGTGAACTTGCCGAACTTGCGCAAGTACGGGGCCAGCAGCAACGCCAACAGGACGTAGCCACCGGTCCAGCCCATCAGGAAGGTAGAAGCGCCATAACCTGCCGAGGCGATGATGCCCGCCATGGAGATGAATGAGGCGGCGGACATCCAGTCGGCGCCGATCGCCATGCCGTTGGTGATCGGGTGAACGCCACCGCCGGCGACGTAGAAATCTTTGGTCGAACCGGCCTTGGCCCAGATCGCAATGCCGATGTAAATGGCGAAGGAGCCGCCAACAAAGAGGACGTTAATCGCAAATTGACTCATGCCGGATTACTCCCCAAGGCCGAATTGTTTGTCCAGCCGGTTCATCTTCCAGGCATAGAAGAAAATCAAGCCGATGAAAATCAGAATGGAGCCCTGTTGCGCGAACCAGAACCCCAGGTCCGTGCCGCCGACGGATATGCCCGCGAGCAGGGGGCGCAGCAGGATGGCGCCACCATAGGAGGCCAGCGCCCAGACAATCAGGCAGCCGGTTATCAGGCGAAGGTTCGCCTTCCAATAGGCAGCAGCGTTGGATTTGTCATCTGCCATATTCTTGTTCTCCGCGTCATTCAAGATGGATGGGAATGTCACTCGGGCCTGCTTGGTTGAGTCGTTCCTCTTTCCTGCCAACTCTGTCACTACATCGACGTCTGTCGGTGTTTCAACGGGAATCGAGTAGCGCACGATTTATGGGTTGTTACTGTTCATCATTCCACGGCGGCGAAAACCGGCGTTGTCGTGCCACACATAAAACCGTTTTCCACGTCACTCACTCATGCATGAAGGTCGCTTGTGATCGCCATTACCGTGCATTACTCAATAGCGACATTGAGAAGCAAGAACAAGCAGTTAAATACCCGACCTTAGTATGGCGGCCTGCTGTCGCGAGTGAGTCTGCACTCAGTTCGCGGGGATTTAATTAATCGACTATGTGAATAGTTCGGAAAGCCCATAAGACCCTATTGCGGTCTATACCACGATAGTCGCGAGTTTCATGGCGCGACGACGTTTCATCGGGCCGAAAGAGATGAATTATTAGCGCGCTTTTGGTCAGTCGTCGAAAGGTTCGGACAATCTTCTCCCATCTGAAAATTCGGTGATCGAAGACGTCACGGAAAATCACCGCTATCAATCGACGTATGTCAGTACGACACCCTGATGGAAACTCTCTGCGATAAATTGATGTCAAAATCAGTCGCGTGAAGAAGATGGCGGGAATAGAATTTCATAACAGTGGATCGATAGTGACGTCTCCTGGCGTTTGGTTCTTTGCGCCCTTTTTAGGGGGAAATTGACTTGCCCAAGCTGACGACAGCGGGAACGGGCCGCAAAGAGGCATCCCGGTCTGGCCGGCAGCGCCTGGAACCCTGCCGCGATCATCATTCGGGGCTTGCGCTGCTGGACATCCGACCGTGGTCCGGCGTCGTGGCGGCGAGGCTCCGATAATGGTCGACATCGATCTTTCTCAGCCTCCTTTCACGCTGCTCGACGATAGCGGGCGTGAGCGTGTGGTTCATGGCGTCGACCTGCGCTATTTCAGTCGCGACGAGATCATTCTCGAGGCTGGCCAGCCTGGCGAGTTCGTCTACATGATTCACAAGGGCGAGGTTGCGGAGTTCGATCCTCACGCGCCGTGTGATCAGTCGCGCATTGCCCATTACACGGCAGGCGACCTGTTTGGTGCTATCAGCATTCTCAAGGGAAACAGTCGATATCGCTTCGTGGTAGAGCAGGAAAGTCTCTGCTATGCGATGCCCAAGTCACTCTTCGAGCGCCTTTGTGACGATTACCCGACTTTCGCCGAATTCTTCCGGCGGGGGCTGGCGCAAAAGGCCCGCCTGTTGGCCGAGCGTCGCATCGACAGTGGCGTGAACATGGCGGGTTTCATGCTCGCGCGGGTCAGCGAGTGCATGCGGGCACCTTTGATCGTCGATGCGGCCACCACCATCGCCATGGCGGTCGGCCGGCTCAACGAGAGCCATGCCGATAGTCTGTTGGTTGGCAAGGACGGGCGCTTCGGCGTGGTGACCAAAACCGATCTGCTCAATGCCTTGGTGACGGAAGGCGCGACGCAGGCGAGTCCGGTCGTCGCGATCGCCCACTTCGAGCTGATTGTCACGGGTTCCGATCAGTATCTGTTCGAAGCGCTGGTACAGATGACCCGACATCGGGTGGCCAGGGTCGTGGTGGTCGAATGGGGGCGGCCGGTCGGCGTGGTGGAGTTGACCGATGTGCTCAGCCATTTCTCGAGCCGCTCCTACATGGTCGGTCTCGAGCTCGAGAAGGCCGATGATCTCGACGCGCTGGCCCGCGCCAGCGCGAGGCTGCCGGAGTTGGTCCAGACGCTGATGGCCCAGGGGGTGAAGCTCCGATTCGTCATGGACCTGTTGGCAGCGCTCAACGGACGCATCGTCGACAAGGCCTATCAGTTTCTCATCGACCCTCGCTACCGCGACCAGAGCTGCCTCTTGGTGATGGGCAGTGAAGGGCGCGGCGAACAGATTCTCAAGACCGATCAGGACAATGCACTGATCGTTGCCGACGACAGTGATTGGCCCGATCGCGAGATCGCCATGCAGCGTTTTACCGAAACGCTGTACACCCTGGGTTACCCGCCGTGTCCGGGCAATATCATGGTCTCGAATTCCGCTTGGGTAGACAGCGAGAGCGGCTGGCGAAGGACGGTCTCGCGCTGGGTCGAGCGCCGTGATGCTAACTCGCTGATGAACCTCGCGATCATGCTCGATGCCCGTGGCATAGCCGGCGATACCCGTCTGCTGGATCGCCTGCGCGAACACCTCTTTGCCAGTTGTTCTCACGATGAACTGCTGCTTTCCCATCTAGCTCGGGCGGCACTGCATTTCGCCGCGCCACTGACGCTGTTCGGCACGCTCAAGAAACCCAGGCACGGTATCGACATCAAGAAGGGCGGCATCTTTCCGATCGTGCAAGGGGTGCGCACGTTGGCGCTGGAGTGCCGCATCACCGCGACATCGACCCTGGCCCGATTGGAGGCTCTTGTCGAACAGGGCAGGCTGGAAGCGGACTTTGCCGCGGATCTCGGCGAGGCGCTGGCGCTATTCGTCGAACTGCGTCTCAAGCAACAACTGCCCCAGCTCGACGGTCGGCAGAACAGCGAAGAACCCAACCAGATCGTGGTTCAGAATCTGTCCTCGCTGGACCGCGACCTGCTGCGTCAGGCGCTGCATATCGTCAAGGATTTCCAGCAACGTCTGACGCACCGGTTTCATCTCGAATATTGACGAGGGCCGCGATGATACGTTCGCTACGCCGTGCGGCGGATCGACGACGCCAGGGGCAGGGCCGCTATGACTGGCTGTTCACTCCCTACGCGGGTGACGAATTGGTGGCCATCGACTGCGAGACGACCGGCCTCGACACCAGGACCGCTGAACTGGTGTCGATCGCTGCAGTGCGCCTCGAGGGCGGGCGGGTGATGACCAGCGGCTCGCTGGATCTGCGCCTCCTGCCGCCGGCCAGTCTGCGCGGCGACTCCATCAAGATCCATCGCCTGCGCGAGGTCGACTTGAATGAAGGCGACGAACTGGAAGCGGCGCTGGGTAAGTTCATCGACTTCATCGGCAATCGTCCGCTGCTGGGCTGGTGCATCGACTACGACCTGGCGGTCATCGATCGCCAGCTGCGGCCGATGTTCGACTTCGGGCTGCCCAATCCTTGCGTCGACGTGGCACGGCTCTATCGGCGCGAAATGCATCGGAGGCGGCCGCAGCTGGAGCCAGCGATGGGTTTCGAGAGGGTTGCCGAGGCGCTCGAAGTGCCGGTGATGGGCCGCCACACTGCTCTTGGCGATGCGGTGACCACTGCCCTGATGTATATCCGCCTGAAACAGGGCGCGCTGGCGGCGTGTTAGGGGCCTGTCATCGGGGATGGCATCGCAAGTCGCCAGGCGCGGTGATAGCATGAGCGCGCCTTCATATCCCCTATGTGTCGTTCGACCAATGCAAGCATCTACTGATACTCAGAAGCAGGAATTCAACAAGCTGCAGAAGCGTCTGCGGCGTCAGGTCGGCAATGCGATCATCGACTACGGGATGATCCATGAGGGCGACAAGGTGATGGTCTGCCTCTCCGGCGGCAAGGACTCCTACACCATGCTGGAGATTTTGTTGAATCTTCAGCGTAATGCCCCGGTGAACTTCGAACTCGTCGCCGTCAATCTCGACCAGAAGCAGCCCGGTTTTCCCGAACATGTGCTGCCCGAATATCTCGATGCCAAGGGCGTGGCTTACCACATCCTCGAGCGCGATACCTACTCGGTGGTGAAGGAGAAGACGCCGGAAGGCAAGACGACCTGCTCGCTCTGCTCGCGGCTGCGGCGCGGCTCGCTTTACGGCTACGCCGAGGAGATCGGGGCGACCAAGGTGGCGCTCGGCCATCACCGGGAAGACATTCTCGAGACGCTGTTTCTCAATATGTTCTTCGGCGGTTCACTCAAGGCGATGCCCCCGAAGCTGCTCGCCGACGATGGCAAGAACATTGTCATCCGTCCGCTCGCCTACTGCCGCGAAGCTGATATCGCCGAGTTCTCCCGGCGGATGGAATTCCCGATCATTCCCTGCAATCTGTGCGGCTCGCAGCCAAACATGCAGCGCCAGAACGTCAAGGCGATGCTTGCCGAGTGGGAGGCGAAGCACCCGGGGCGGCTCGAGACAATGTTCAAGGCGGTCACCAACGTGGCCCCGTCGCAGCTCGCCGACCGTGAACTCTTCGACTTCGAAGGCCTGGAAGCGAAGCAGCGCCAGATGCGAGAGACGCGTATCGACACCTTCGACCTGCTGGCTCGCGAGGCCTGATGCGCCTCGGCGACGCCGCTCGCTGACTCGATGATCGGGCAGCATGCCCACGAAACGGCCCCGGCCGGCGGAAGCCGACTGGGGCCGTTGGCGTTGCGACTCACCGGGGCCGTTGCCACTCAGTGGCCTGGGTGGGCTCGGGCCGGCGCCTCCTCGCGCTGACCCGACGCGGTGTCTAATCGTTGGCCGCCTCGCCGGCCGCACGAGCGGCCCGCGGCAGCGGCGCGAAATCGCGGGTCGCTGCGGCAACGTCGCTGGCCGTGTCGCCGTCGTCGAAACTGATCTCCAGCGGTTGGGCGTTGCGAAGCGCGCGCCAGGCTGCCTTCACGTCAGCGACCGTCACCGTATCGACCCGTTCGGCCAGATGCTGGCGACGCGCGAAATCCACGTCGGTATAGGCAAGGTTCTGCCACAGCCGCTCGGCGCGATCCGAGAGCGATTGGTCACGCTGGAGCAGCGACTGACGCACGGCCTGACGGTATGGGGCGAGATCAGCATCGGTGATTGAGGCAATGCGTGCGTCGAACTCGTCGAGAAAGGCATCGATCCGCTCGCCGATGACCGCGCTGCCGGTATTGGGCGACTGTACCAGCATCATCAGTCCGGCCCCGTCCAGCAGCGGGGCGTAGCCGGCGCTGACGATGTAACCGAGCTGCTCATCGGTACGCAGGCGCGCAAAGAAGGGCGTGCCGATCAGCTGGCCGATCACCGCGAGCGTGGCCTGAGTGTCGCGCCCGCGATCCGCACCCTGCAGATAGCGCAGCAGCACGGAGTCGTTGCGCGCACTCTGCGGGTGCAGGCGCGGCGGGTTTGCCGGCACGGCCAGCGGGGTCAGTTCGGGGATGTCCCTGGCCGTGAGCGTCGGTGCCAACGCGTTGGCGACGGCCAGGCCCTCCCGCTTGGCGAGGGCGGCGTCGAGATCGCCGACGGCAAGCGCCTGCACGTAGAGCTGATCGAGGAAGGCGTCGCGGTAGCGGCGAACGTCCTCGACGTCGAGATCGTCGATCGCCGCGAGCATCGCCTGACGGCTTGCCTGCGGGCGAATCAGGGCTTCGCTCAGGGTGCGGCGCGCCTGGCTGTAGAGGGCATCCTGCGGCGCGTTGCGCCAGCCGCGCTCGAGTCCCTGTTTGACACGCTCGACGCTGGCGGCGGTGATGGTCGCGTGCTTCATCTGCTCGACGACCGTCGCCATCAACCGCGCCTGATGGTCGCGCCAGCCGGAGAAGGCGAGCGTCACGCCGCGCCCGTGGGGGTAAGCGACGAACTCCTGACCGGCGAGCGTGGCGGGGTAGAAGCGCTCATTGAGGCCATCGTTGAGCCAGCCGGCCAGCAGCTGGGTGAGTGCCGCCTTGCGCGGCGTGTCGGTGGCGTGCGGGTTCTGCAGGCTGAAGCGCCACTCGACGCGGGGCGAGCCGAACTCGCTGGTAGGCTGATGCCAGATGGCGGTGGTGGGGGAGTCCACCAGCGCCGTGGGGCCGTGAGTCTCCAGTGACGCAAGGCTCAGGTCCTCGGCGATGTAGGGGTTGGGCTCGGGCAGGCTCAGGTCGGCGAGCGCCTGCGCCTCGGGCCAGCTATCCAGCCGCGTCAGCGTATAGGGAGCGTCAAAGTAACGGGTGGTCTTCTCGCCCTCGACCTCCGGGGCGCTGTAGACGCGCAGCAGATTGTCCGGCGTCAGGCGCGAAAGCAGGCCCTCGATGGCGTCGGCGTCGAAGTCGTCCATGCGGTAGGGGGCGTACTGCACGTCGACAAGCGGGTAGTAGGCCATGTTCATCGCCAGCGCGCTGACCGTCTGCATTGGCGCGCTGCGCTGCTGAAAGCGAAAGCTCTGCTGGGCCAGCCTGGCCTGCTCCTCGAAGCGCCAGTCGGTGACGCCGTCGCGGCGGATGCGCGCGATCTGGTCGAACAGACTCGTCTGAATCGCATCGATATGCTGCGTGCCGGCGTCGGTCAGGCTCACCGAGACGTCGAACAGGGCGCTGCGGCCATCGGCGCTGCGGGTCCCCGCCGACAGGCCGTCTGCCCATCCAGCCTTGCGCAGTCGCGCCAGCAGGCTCCCCTCGCCCTCGTGCCCCAAAAGGTTGGCGATATAGCTGGCGGGCTTGTCGGCATAGGCATTGATCGGATCGTCGATCGGAAACAGAAAGTCGAGCGTTTGACGATCCTCCAGGCTTTTGACACGAAGCTTGGCGGGTAGATCGCCGCTGCGCGCCAGCGCGACCTCGATCTGGGGAGGCTCGAGATCACGGTCCGGCACGGCGTCGAAGCGCTCGCGGACCTGGGCCTCGAGCGCATCGAGCGACGTCGGGGCAAGGACCGCCAGGTGCATGACGTTGGCGTCGTAGTGCCGGGCGTAGAAATCGAGCAGGGCCTGGCGCAGCGGTCGGCGGTCGCTGTTGAGCGTATCGAGGCTGCCCACGGAGAAATGCGTGATCGGGTGCTCGGGGTTGAGCGCCTTGCCCAGCGCCTCGTTGATCCGGCGCGGGTCGTCGTCGCGGCGGGCCTGGTATTCGGAGTTCACCGCGTGGCGCTCGCGGTCGACATAGTCGGGGTTGAACTGTGGCGAGACGAAGAACTGCGAGAAGCGGTCCAGCGCCTCGGGAAACGCCTCGGGGTCGATGTCGAAGAAGTAGTTGGTGTTCTGATCGGCAGTGAAGGCGTTGTGCGAGCCCCCATGCTGTCTGATGAAACGCTGGTAGCCGTCCGGGTCGGGGTAGCCTTCGGTGCCGAGAAACAGCATGTGCTCCAGGAAATGGGCAAGCCCCGGCATGTCGTCGGGGTCGTTATTGCTGCCCACGGAGACATCCATGGCTGCCGCGGCCTTGTCGGCCTCGGGATCGCTGATCAGCAGGACTTCCAGGCCGTTGTCCAGCGTCAGCGTGCGGTAGTCGCGGCTGTCGTTGGGGCTCTGGATCAGCGCGTCGCGCGCCGCACTCATCGAGGTGTCATCGGCAGCGGGGCGGATTGCATCCGTCGAGGTCGATGGCGCCTGCGCGACGGCGCTCTGGCCGGTGGCGAACGTCAACAGCAGGCAGGCGGGCGCCAGCCAGCGTCGGGTCAAACGTGAATCGATCTTCGACTTGCCCATGAAAACTCCCGATGGAAAACGGATGACATAAATGCAGTGGCGGCGTCAGGTCGGCCCGGGTTCGGTTCACCCGTCCGAAGGACAGACCTGCATCGCGCCGACCGGATAGGCGCTGGCCCACGCTTGTTCCGCTGGACTGTTGATGGCCTTGGAGACCGGAAACGCGCCCAGCAGCGAATCGGGAGCGCTCGTGATCATCGAGCGCACGTCGGCCAGCGGTGTTGCCGGATCGAGCCAACGTTCGAGCTGCTCGGGGGCGATCAGTGACGGGAAACGCTCGCTCAGCGGCGCGATGAACGGAGACGCCGCAACGGTGATCAGCGCGCAGGAGTCCCGCGAGGGGCCGGCGTCGAGGGTATACCGGGTCCAGAGCCCCGCCAATAGCAGCGGCGCGCGATCGGTATGGGTCACCATGTACGGCTGCTTGCCGCGAACGCGCTGCTGCCACACGTAGACGCCGGTCACCGGCACCACGCAGCGACGCGTAGCGAGCGCGTCCCGAAACATACGCCGATCGTCGAGGGACTCCGCCCGCGCCAGGTGAGGGGCGTGGTCCAGGACTTTGAGCCACGAGGGTGTCAGCCCCCAGAAAGCGTCGCGCAGCAGCACGCGTCCCGACTCATGACGCAGCAGGGTGAGCCAGGTTCTCGGGGGGACGTTGGGGCTGAACGTCGGCACCTCGTCGCGTTCAAAGCGAGGTAGCGCCGAGTAGCGGGTCCAATCGTCGATGTGCAGCCGACCGGGCATGATCTCTCCTGTGGCGTGGGCGTCGGTCCGCGCTCCTTGCCGTCGGGCAGGAGGTGACGGACGGAACGAGGCGGACGTGAGTCTGTCGGCGGGCCGTCGTCGAGCTGGGATCGGCGACCCTATGTCTCGAGAGCCACTGGCCGCGCGCGGGATACTTGCGTTTACACCTTGAGCAGATATGCTAAGAAACACTGTTCGATTTTAAATCGTTAATCACATTCCTGCACCTCCGGTACTCGCCGGCGCTGACACCTTTTCGATCGAGGGATTCGATGGCTCGTCCACGACAGCACGCCCCCGAGGCGCTACATGCCCAGGTCATGGCGGCTTGCGACGCCTGGTTGCGTGAAAACGCCGTGCATACGCTGTCGCTGCGCTCGCTCGCGCGCGATGTGGGCTGCGCGCCCAGTACGCTGCTCAAACTCTACGGCAGCTTCAGCAACCTGCTGCAGTACGTCAACGTCGAGACGCTGGATCGGATGGGCGCAGCGGTAGCCGAGCTCGAGGGCACCGAGCCCGAAACGCAGCTCAAAGCGCTGGCGCGGGCCTACTGGCAGTTCGCTCATCATGAATCGCACCGCTGGCAGATGCTGTTCGAGTTTCCGTTGGCCGAGGAGGGCGAGCTCGACGCGCGCCAGAGCGACATCATCGAAGCGCTGTTCGTTCGTGTCGAGAGTGCGTTGAAGTGTCATCAGCCGTCGCTCGACGACGCCACCGCCCGCCGAATGGCGCGCACGCTCTGGGGCAGTGTGCACGGTCTGGTTCAGCTGGGGCTCAATGACCGGCTCGGCTACTGGCAAGGCCAGCCGATGGAGGTCGAGGAGCTGATCGATCAGCTTCTCGAGACCACGCTGAATGGCCTGAGCCATCCACCGGACGCGTCGTGACGCGGGGACTCCTCGGCGAAAGACGCTTTGCGCCCTTTTTCTGGACCCAGGCGCTGGGCGCCTTCAACGACAATCTGTTCAAGCAGGTACTGCTGCTGTTGCTGACCTTCGTCGCCGCACCCCGCTACGGGTGGGACACGGGGCTGCTCAACAACATCGCTGCAGGCCTTTTCATCCTGCCGTTCTTCCTCTTCTCCGCCTGGGGTGGGGCGCTTGCCGACCATCTCGACAAGCAGCGCCTGATCCGCCGGCTCAAACTGCTCGAACTGGCGACCATGTTCGCGGCAGCCGCGGCGATATGGTTCGAACTCTTCGGGCTGCTGCTGGCGCTACTGTTCATGATGGGGACGCAGTCGGCGCTGTTCGGGCCGGTCAAGTACGCCATTCTGCCGCAGCATCTCTCGGCGACCGAGCTGGTGCGGGGCAACGCCTGGGTCAATCTGGGGACTTTCGTGTCGATCCTGCTTGGAACGCTGCTGGCGGGCGTGCTCACGCTGCTCCCGGGGGCGCTGGGCCGGGGTACGGTCGCGCTGGCGCTGATGGCGATCGCCCTGCTGGGGCTGGCGGCGAGCCTGGCGGTACCCTCGGCGCCGGCGGTCCAGACAGGCCGGGTCACCTGGCGCCCCTTCTCGGGAACCCTTGGCGTGCTGAAGGATGGCTTGCGTCAGCGCCGGCTGCGGATGGCGCTCATCGGCATCAGTTTTTTCTGGTTTCTGGGCGCCTGCTATCTGACCCAGCTGCCGGCGTGGGTGCGGGACGTCGTCAATGGCGATGAGGGGGCGGTCAGCTTCCTGCTCGGGGCTTTCGCTCTCGGCGTCGGCGGCGGCGCACTGCTCTGTGCCAGGCTCTCCGCGGGACGTCTTGAGATCGGTCTCGTCCCCATGGGGTTGCTGATCATCGGTGTCTCGAGTATCGAGCTGGCGGCGCAACCGTCGATAGCGGGCAGTCAGCTGACGCTTGCCGAGCTGCTGACGATGACCGGGTTCTGGCGGATGAGTACGTTGCTGGCGTTGATCGGCGTGGGCGGGGGGCTCTATAGCGTGCCGCTTTACACCCTGATGCAGCTGGCGAGCCCGCCGGGGCGACGGGCCCGTATGATCGCCGCCAACAATATTCTCAATGCCCTGTTCATGATCGGCTCGGCGCTCACCGGCATCCTCGTGCTGAGCGTGATGGGGCTATCGCTCTCGACCCTGTTCTACGGTCTCGGCTGGCTCGCACTGCTGGTGGGGATCGGGACGCTGATTCGCAATCCCCGGCCGGCGCTGCGTCTGGCGATCTTCGCGCTGATTCGCGTGCTCTACCGGCTGCGGTTTCGGGGCCGCGACAATGTTCCGGCCACCGGGCCGGCCCTGGTGGTGTGCAATCACGTCAGCTTCATGGATGCCCTGGTGTTGGGCGGAGGCTGCCCTCGGCCACTGCGCTTCATGATGGACCGACCGATATACGAAACGCCGTGGCTCAACTGGTTCTTTCGCATCGCCGGGGCCATCCCCGTCGACTCGGACCGCCGGGACCCGGGCGGGGTGCGTCGTGCGCTCGACCAGGTGAGTCGCGCCCTGCGCAACGGAGAAGTGGTGATGATCTTTCCCGAAGGGCGCCTCAGTCCGGACGGTGAGGTCCATGCTTTCCGACGCGGACTCGATCTGGTGCTGGCGCGGGACCCGGTGACGGTGGTGCCCGCCTCGCTGTCGGGGCTCTGGGGGTCATGGACATCGAATAAGGATGGCAAGGCCCTGACCAAACGTCCGAGTCGCCTGCGGGCGAGGGTCGTGCTCTCCTTCGGTGAGCCGATTGCCCCCGGCGAAGCGAAGCGGGAGATGCTGCAGCAGCAGGTGCGCGAGCTCAAGGCTCGCGCCGATGAACGGCTGGCGCAGCGCCTGGGTGGGCCGATCTAGCGACCGGCTTGCGCCCGCTCGAACCGCCAGGCGCGCGGGTGACCGCTGCTGGGCTCTCCCCAATCTCTCTCGTCCGCTCCTGCCTATCCTGTCCTGTCCACCAGGCGCCATCGCGCTGTCTCACGCTGGCCTGCGTCGTTGCGCCTTCTCAGGGGCAGCGAGGCCGCAGGCTTGGCGCCGACGGCGTCACTCGCCGCTGAGACGGCGAACGTTCTGGTGCCAGCAGCGCACCGAGGTGATCAGGTTGTCGCGCATCTCGAGGATCTCGAGGCGCGTGGGGCCGATCTGCAGGCAGGCGGGGGCGTCGGGAAAGGATTCGAGATGCTCGAGAATCAGTCCGTTCAACGTCTTGGGGCCGTCGGTGGGAAGCTGCCAGCCGAGCGCTTTGTTGAGATCCCGAATGTTGGCGGTGCCGTCGATGATGTAGGCGCCGTCGGTCTGCGGGTGGATATCGCGGTGGGTGTCGGCAACGTCGGTGGTGAACTCGCCGACGATCTCCTCGAGGATGTCCTCGAGCGTCGCCAGCCCCTGAACGTCACCGTACTCGTCGACCACCACGCCGATCCGACGTTTCTGCTGCTGAAAATTGAGCAGCTGAGTGTGCAGCGGTGTCGACTCTGGGATGAAGTACGGCTCGCGGGCCTCCTGCACGATGGCAGCCTTGTTGAGGTCCGGCTTGGTCAGAAAACGCGAGGCGTTGCGCAGGTGCAGGATGCCCAGGACGTTGTTGACGTCGCCTTTGTAGATCGGCAACCGATTGTGCTGGCTCTGGCGGATCTGGCCCAGCAGCGTCTCGAGATCGTCTTCGAGATCGAGGCCGACGATCTCGTGACGCGGCACCATGATGTCATTCACCGTGACGTTTTCGAGATCGAGGATCGACAGCAGCATCGCCTGGTGGCGCGTGGGGATCAGCGAGCCCGCCTCGTGGACCACGCTGCGAAGCTCATCCCGGGTGAGATTGTCCTTGTCGGCGTTGAGCTGCTTGACGCCGAGCGCTCGCAGCAACGAGTTGGAGATGGCATTGACCAGCCACACCAGCGGGTAGAAGACCTTGAGCAGCGGGGCGAGGACCAGCGACGCGGGTATCGCGATGCGATCCGGCCGGATCGCGGCATAGGTCTTTGGCGTCACCTCACCGAAGATCAGCACGACGATAGTCAGAGACAGCGTGGCGATCGCCGGCCCGGAGACATCGCCGAAGAAGTGAATGGCGAGGATGGTCGCGATGGAGGCTGCCAGGTTGTTGATCAGGTTGTTGCCGATGAGGATGACGCCGAGAAGGCGGTCCGGACGCTTGAGAAGCTCGACGACACGTCGCGCCGAGCGATCGCCGCTGGCGGCCTGATGGTTCAGTCGATAGCGGTTGATCGACATCATGCCGGTTTCGGAACTCGAGAAGAAAGCCGACAGGCAGACCAGAACGAACAGCAGGCCGAGCATCAGGCCGAGAGGGAGATCGTCACTCAAGACGGAGGGTTCCTAGTGGGTGATCAAATCGTTTTAGGGGGTCGCGCCAACGCTGTCAACGCCGCGGCGGGCGCGCAGGCGTATCGTTCGGTAGCAAGACATCAGGCGTTATAGTGGAAGACGTATTCGAGTACGAACTTGGTCCCGAAGAACGCCATGACCAGTACTGTGACACCGGTCAGCGTCCATCGAACCGCCTTGAGTCCGCGCCAGCCGAGGTAGTGGTGACCGGCGAGCAGGCCGGCGAAGATCAACCAGGCGAGCAGCGAGAGCACGGTCTTGTGCGCCAGGTGCTGGGCAAAGAGGTTATCGAGAAAGACGAAGCCGCTGAGAATCGCGGCGGTCAACAGCAACATTCCGCACCAGATCAGCTCGAACAGCAGCTGCTCCATGCGGGTCAGCGGCGGCAGAACCTGAACGATACCGCCGGTATGACGGCGTTTGAGTGCGTGATGCTGAAACCCCAGAAGGACGGCCTGGACCGAGGCGATCGCAAAGAACGAGAACGCAGCGATCGAACTCAGGATATGGAAGTAAAGTCCCGGGGAAACGCCGGACTCGGTCATGTTGCTGGGCATGCCGATCGCCCCGACGATGGTGATCGCGGCGAGCGGGAAGATGCAGACACCGGCGTTGAGCACCGGTTTGAACAGGCTGGCCGCCAGCAGCAGGGCGACGACCAGCCAACCCACCAGCGCCGCGCTCTGGGTCAGGCCGAGATGCAGTCCTCGAGGGCCGACCACCACAAGCGCCAGAATGACACCGTGGCAGACGAGGGCTGTGAGGCCTGCGCTACGTACCCAGCTCGGCCGCTCGGCGACACGGCGGGCCAGACTCAGGCTCTGCCAGAGTCCGGCGGCGAGATAGCAGACGATAGCGACAAGGGCGAAGGGAAGCGCCGGCATCGGTGTTGAAACCTCATGAGTGGCCTTGGCGGCCGCGAAGACCAACGGGGTTGGTCGCCATGACCGCGACAGTCGTGAACGCGGCGTCACGCGGAATGAACGTCGGGAGTCGAAGGCGACGACGGGCTTGCCCCATCGGATGATTCGCCCTGACAAATGATAAAGGCTCGCGTTTCGTAGGCCACTATACCCAATTGGCCGAGCCTCGCCCAACCCCATCGCGTGTCGGCGGCGGTTCGACGCGGGCTTTCGCTGCATGGAGCCCAGGCGATTGCGCGCGTATAATGATCGGCCACATTCTTATCAGCGGCGCCGCGCTCGCATCCTCGAACCCAGCGGCGCCCGGCATTGCTGCCCGGAGCGTTCCATGTTCGAAAGTCTCTCCAATCGCCTGTCGCAGACGCTGAAGTCGGTGACGGGTCAGGCGCGTCTGACCGAAGACAACATCAAGGATACCCTGCGTGAGGTCCGGCGAGCCCTGCTCGAGGCCGATGTCGCGCTGCCGGTGGTCAAGGATTTCGTTGACCGGGTCCGCGAACGAGCTGTCGGGCAGGAGGTCTCCAAGAGCCTTTCGCCGGGCCAGCAGTTCGTCAAGATCGTCCAGCAGGAGCTGGAGTCGATCATGGGGCAGGCCAACGAGGCGCTGAGTCTCAAGGGCACCCCGTCGGTGATGCTGATGGCGGGTCTGCAGGGCGCGGGCAAGACCACCTCCGTGGCCAAGCTCGCCAAGTACCTGCGCGAGCGCGAGAAGAAGAAAGTCCTGGTGGTCTCTGCCGACGTCTATCGCCCGGCGGCCATCGATCAGCTCGAGACGTTGGCGAAAGAGGTCTCCGTCGACTTCTTCCCCTCCGATAGCAGTCAGCAGCCGGTGGCGATCGCCGAGGCGGCGATCAAGCACGCCAAGATCCAGTTCCATGACGTGGTGCTGGTCGATACCGCCGGCCGCCTGGCGGTCGACGAGGCAATGATGGAGGAGATCCAGTCCCTCCATCGCGCCATTCAGCCGGAAGAGACGCTGTTCGTCGTCGATGCCATGACCGGGCAGGACGCCGCCAACACGGCGAAGGCGTTCCACGACGCGTTGCCGCTGACCGGCGTGGTTCTGACCAAGGCCGACGGTGATGCCCGCGGCGGCGCGGCGCTGTCGGTTCGTCACGTTACCGGCAAGCCGATCAAGTTCATGGGCATGGGCGAGAAGGTCGACGCCCTGGAGCCGTTCCATCCGGACCGTGTCGCCTCGCGCATCCTCGGTATGGGCGACATGCTGTCGCTGATCGAAGAGGCAGAGCGCAGCGTCGACAAGAGCAAGGCCGATCGCCTCGCCAAGAAGGTCAAGAAGGGTCAGGGCTTCGATCTCGAGGACTTCCGCGACCAGCTTCAGCAGTTGAAGAAGATGGGCGGCATGGGCGGCATGATGTCCAAGATGCCGGGCATGGGCCAGATGGCCGAGATGGCGCAGAGCAAAGGCGCGGAGCAGGAGTTCGGCAAGCTCGAATCGCTGATCAACTCGATGACGCCAAAAGAGCGACAGAAACCGGAGATCATCAACGGTTCGCGCAAGCGCCGCATCGCCAATGGCGCGGGGCTGCAGGTGCCGGATCTCAACCGCCTGCTTAAGCAGCACAAGCAGATGCAGAAAATGATGAAGAAGGCCGGGCAGAAGGGCGGCATGCAGAAAATGATGCGCGGCATGTCCGGCATGATGGGCGGCGGCTCCGGTGGCCCGGGCGGTATGGGTGGCCCGGGAGGCATGGGCGGCCCCGGCGGTATGGGTGGCGGTGGCGCGGGCGGCGGCGGGTTCCCCTGGCGCTGAGCCGCGCCTGCCGGTGGCTCGCCCGCGACCCGTCGCGAGTTAAAGGTTCCCTTGACGCGGCCTTTTCCGTAGAATGCTGCGTCTTCGTCTCGGGCGTACGCCCGGCAAGACTCGAATCCGTGGCGTAAAGATCAACTTAACCGAAGGATTATCAACGCAATGGTTACCATTCGTCTGGCACGTGGTGGCGCCAAGAAGCGTCCCTTCTACCACCTGGCGGTAAGCGATTCGCGCGTTTCTCGCGATGGTCGTTTCATCGAACGCGTAGGCTTTTTCAACCCGATCGCTCGCGGTCAGGAAGAACGTCTTCGCGTCGACCTCGACCGTGTCGCTCACTGGCAGTCTCATGGCGCGCAGATGTCCGAGCGTGTCGCTGAGCTGGTGAAAGAAGCACGCAAGGCACAGGCCTAAATCGACCCCATCATGACCGAAGCGGCCCAAGACAATACCGGCGACACGCAGCACGTTCTGCTGGGTCGGTTGACCAGTCCGCACGGCGTGAAAGGTTGGCTGAAGGTCTATTCGTACACCAGCCCGGCCCAGAACCTCTTCGAGTATCCCGCGTGGACTCTCTCGATGCAGGGGCGAAGCGAGACGCGAAAGCTTCTCGATGCGCGCGTTCAGGGCAAGGCGCTGGTGGTGCGACTGGAAGGCATTGACACGCGGGAGCTGGCCGAGCAGTGGGCCGGCGCCGAGGTGTTGATGGACAAGACGGCGTTACCCGAACTCGATAGTGACGAGTACTACTGGTATCAGTTGGAGGGTCTCGAGGTGCATACCCGAGACGGTCTCAAGCTGGGCCAGATCGATCATCTGTTCGAGACCGGCGCCAACGACGTTCTGGTGGTTCGCCCGGTGACGGGCAGTCTCGATGATCGCGAGCGGCTTCTGCCGTTTCTGCCCGACGATGTCATCGTCGGTGTCGATCTCGAGCAGGGCATCATGACCGTCGATTGGGACCCCGAATTTTAGGTCGTGACCTGAAATGCGGCGTCGTACTGGACGGAAACCTCCGTCAGTCCAAGGGTAGGAGTCGTTAACCGTGTGGATTGGTGTCGTCTCCCTGTTCCCGGAGATGTTCGAAGCCGTGACGCGATATGGCGTGACGGGGCGTGCCGTGGATCGAGGTCTGCTCGACATGGCGTTCTGGAATCCCCGGGACTACGCCACGGACAGACATCGCACGGTGGACGACCGACCCTACGGTGGCGGCCCCGGCATGCTGATGAAAGTCCACACGCTGCGGGCGGCCATCGCGGATGCCAAGCAAGGCGCGGTCGAAGCCGGACATCGGCCTACGGTGATTTACCTGTCGCCGCAGGGCCGCCGACTCGACCAGGCCGGCGCCCGTGAGCTCGCCTCTCGGGAGGGACTGATCGTGGTGGCCGGGCGGTACGAAGGCATCGACGAGCGCGTGGTCGAAGCCGATATCGACGAAGAATGGTCGATCGGTGATTACGTGCTCAGCGGTGGCGAGCTACCCGCCATGGTGATGATCGACGCGCTGTCGCGGGAGGTTCCCGGCGTTCTCGGGCACCAGAACTCGGCAAGTGAAGACTCCTTTGCCGATGGACTGCTCGACTGTCCGCACTACACGCGACCGGAAAAGGTCGATGAGCGGCAGGTACCGGATGTCCTGCTCAGTGGCAATCATGAGATGATTCGTCGCTGGCGCCTGAAACAGTCGCTCGGACGTACCTGGCTCAGACGTCCGGACATGCTTGAGAGCCGAACGCTGGATCGCGAGCAGCAGCGTCTGCTCGATGAATTCATCGATGAACACGTCGCACGCGACGGCGGTGCATGAGGCGAGACCCATCGTCTGCATGCGTCATCCACGAGTCCGATTCCGCGCCGGTCAGCCGAGCGCCGGGATCACGGAGCGCCCACGGGCACTCCCTAACGAGGAGCAAGACATGAGCAGCAAGAGCAAGGTGATCCAGGCGCTCGAGAACGAGCAGATGACCCAGGAAATTCCGGCGTTCGCCCCGGGCGATACCGTCGTTGTCCAGGTCAAGGTCGTTGAAGGTAGCCGCGAGCGTCTCCAGGCGTTCGAAGGCGTGGTAATCGGCAAGCGTAGCCGCGGCCTGAACTCCGCTTTCACCGTGCGCAAGATCTCTCACGGTGTCGGCGTCGAGCGTACCTTCCAGACCTACAGCCCGCTGGTGGCAGGTATCCAAGTCAAGCGTCGCGGTGACGTACGCCAGGCGAAGCTGTACTACCTCCGCGAGCGCAGCGGCAAATCCGCGCGTATCAAGGAAAAGCTGGGCTAAATCGGTCTTTGCCTGGACGCCACGCCGGGCACTGCCGACAGGTCAGTTCGAAGACCCCGCGAGCCGAGAGGCTCGCGGGGTCTTTGCGTTATGATGGCGCATTGCGCGGATCGACTGACATGACGTCTATCGACTGACTCTCCACCCACAGAGCGAGCTTTCGCATGACGGATGCCGACCGGCGCGATGCTTTTCTCGACGCGCTCTGGCTCGAGCGCGGTGCCAGCGAACACACGCTGAGCGCCTACCGACACGATCTTTCGACCTGGATGGGCTATCTCGAGGCGCAGGGGCGAAGCCTGCTGGACCCCGGTGAGCCAACGCTGCTGGCGTTCGTCGAGGCAAGGCGAGAGAGCCACCATGCCCGTTCCATCGCGCGCGCGCTCTCCTGTCTTCGGCGCTTCTACCGCTGGGCCCTTGGCGAGGGGCTGATCGATCACGACCCGCTTGCCGAGATCGAGCCGCCGAGGATCCACCCTTCGCTGCCCTCGACGCTCGAGGAAGCCGAGGTGGAACGCCTGCTGAATGCCCCCGACGTCGAGACGCCGCTCGGGCTTCGCGATCGCACCATGCTCGAAGTGCTTTACGCCTGTGGGCTTCGCGTCTCCGAGCTGGTCGGGTTGACGGTGAGCGCGGTCAATCCGCGCCAGGGCGTCGTGCTAATCCGCGGCAAGGGCGACAAGGAGCGGCTCGTGCCGCTCGGGGAAGAGGCGCTGGCGTGGCTCGAGCGTTACCTGCGTCAGGGTCGCAACGAGCTGATGAGCGACATTCGCCGACCGCCGCTCTTTCCCGGGCGCAACGACGGATTCATGACGCGTCAGACCTTCTGGTATCGTCTCAAGCACTACGCCGAGCTCGCCGCGATCGACAAGCCGCTCTCGCCGCATACGCTCAGGCATGCATTCGCCACCCATCTTTTGAATCATGGCGCCAATCTGCGTGTCGTACAGCTGCTGCTGGGGCATAGCGACCTGTCGACCACCCAGATCTACACGCACGTGGCGCAGGCCCGGCTCGAGGCGCTGCACGCCCAACACCATCCTAGAGGTTGAAGATGATCAGTCGTTTGTTTCTCTCTGCGCTTGCCCTGGCGGGCGCGACGCTCTCCGTGAGTGCCTTTGCCGAACCGCCGGCGGATCTCGCCGACAAGCTCAATGCCAAGGGCGGGCAGCCGCTCCCCATCGATGCGATCGACGATTCGCCGCTGCCCGGGTTGTACGAGGTACGTTTGAAGGGGGGCAATACGCTCTACTCGGACAGCAATGGGGAGTACCTGATCGTCGGCGATCTCTATCAGAATGCCGAGTCAGGGATGGTCAACCTGACCGAGCAGGCGGCCAATGCTCGGCGCCAGGCCCGGTTGGCGGCGATACCCGACGACCAGCGGGTCATCTACAAGCCGGCCGGCGAGGTCCGGGCGCGCCTGACCGTCTTCACCGATCCGACCTGTCCGTACTGTCACAAGTTTCATGAAGAGATGAGCGAGCTCAACGAGCGCGGCATCGAGGTCGACTACCTGGCGTTTCCGCGCATGGGACCGAACTCCGAGGTCGCCCGCCAGCTCGCCGGTGTCTGGTGTGCCGACAACCGCCCGGAAGCGATGAGCGCAGCCTTCCGTGGCGAGACGATCGAAGTGCCCGATCACTGCGACGCGCCCATCGCCGAGCAGTATCAGCTGGGCGTCGAGGCCGGGATTCAGGGCACGCCGGCGATCATCTTCCCCAGCGGCAAGATGGTGCCGGGCTACCTTCCGGTCGCGCGGCTCGCAGCGATGCTCGAGCAGGACGGGCGCGACAACTGAGTCGGCTTCTCGGCCCGCGTTGCGAGGGCGCTTGACAAGTGTCAAGGGGCTTTCTACCGTGACCGACCCCCGAGCGCCCGGTCACGCAGTGGCCGGTAGCGAAACGGGCGGTTCGGTCCGGTCGAAACGGTGTGTTCGGCCGGCCGGGAACATCGATCGTCGACCGGTGTGCACCGGTTCACGACCCGCGAGCGTCTCGACGACGACAGATCAGTTTCAATCAATCGAAGGAGCGTCATCTTGAATCCGGTGAGAGTGGGACTCTGCGGCTTGGGCACCGTCGGCGGCGGCACCTTCAACGTGCTCACGCGTAACGCCGACGAGATCGCGCGTCGCGCCGGTCGCCCCATCGTCATCGAGCAGGTCGGGGCGCGGCGCGACAACCCTGACTGCGACACCGCTGGAATCAAGACCACCAGTGACATCTTCGAGGTCGCTCGTAACCCGAATATCGACGTGCTGGTCGAGCTGATCGGTGGTTACGACGTGGCCCGCGAACTGGTAATGACCGCGATCGAGAACGGCAAACACGTCGTCACCGCCAACAAGGCGCTGATCGCCGTGCATGGCAACGAGATCTTCCGCGCCGCCCACGAAAAGGGCGTCATCGTCGCCTTCGAGGCGGCGGTCGCGGGCGGCATTCCGGTGATCAAGTCGCTGCGCGAAGGGCTCGCCGGCAATCGCATCCAGTGGCTCGCGGGCATCATCAACGGCACCGGCAACTATATCCTGACGCACATGCGCGACGAGGGGCGGGCGTTCGACGACGTTCTTGCCGAAGCGCAGGCGCTGGGCTATGCCGAAGCCGACCCCACCTTTGACGTCGAAGGTATCGATGCCGCGCACAAGCTCACCATTCTCGCTTCCATCGCCTTCGGCGTGCCGCTGCAGTTCGATCACGCCTACACTGAAGGCATTGCCCGGATCACCTTCGACGATGTCGAGCAGGCGGACAATCTCGGCTACACCATCAAGCACCTGGGGATCACCCGGCGCAGCGAGAGCGGCGTCGAGCTGCGCGTCCATCCCACGCTGATTCCCAAGGAACGCCTGCTCGCCAACGTCCACGGCGTCAAGAACGCCATCGCGGTGATGGGCGATGCCGTCGGCCCGACGCTTTACTACGGGGCTGGCGCCGGCGCCGAGCCTACCGCCTCGGCGGTCGTCGCGGATCTGCTCGACGTTGCGCGCAACATCGCTACCGACCACGACTATCGCGTGCCTTATCTGGCATTCAGCGGCATTCACGACGAGGCCAATGCCTTGCCGATTCTGCCGATGGAGGAAATCGTCACCGCCTACTATCTGCGGCTGCTGGCGGTCGACAGGCCCGGTGTGCTGGCCAGGGTGGCCACGATCCTCTCCGAGCAGGGCATCTCGATCGAGGCGATCATCCAGAAAGAGGCGACCGAAGGCGAGCTGGTGCCGATCATCCTGATGACTCACCGTACCCGCGAAAAGCACATGAACGAGGCGATCCGTCAGCTCGAGTCGCTGGCGGACGTCGCCGGCGCGGTCACACGAATCCGCGTCGAGTCCCTGGACGAGCAGGAATAACCCCCGCGCTGCGAGCGGCGAGTCTCGACGCAGGGTGCATGCAGGTCCGTGATCGGAACGGGCATCAACACGATGACACCCGCGAGCAGTGATATCGGCAGGATGGCGACTCGACGCTCGAGGCACGCCACTCACGGAGTGAAACATGCGATACATCAGTACGCGCGGGCAGGCACCGGCGCTGAGTTTCGAGGAAGTGGTCCTCACAGGAATGGCGGTCGACGGCGGCCTCTACGTGCCGGAGACGGTGCCTCAGTTCAGTCACGACGAACTCGCCGAGATGGCGGGGCTGTCGTATGCCGAGATCGCGTTCCGGGTGATGAAGCCCTTCGTCGGCGGCGAGATCGACGACGACACCTTCCGCACCCTGGTGAACGAGGCGTACGCCACTTTCACCCACGATGCCGTGGTGCCGCTCAATCAGCTCGACGCCAATCATTTCCTGCTCGAGCTGTTCCACGGCCCGACGCTGGCGTTCAAGGATGTGGCGCTGCAGCTGCTGGGACGCATCCTCGATCACTTCCTGGACAAGCGCGGCGAGCGCGCGGTGATCATGGGGGCGACCTCCGGTGATACCGGCTCGGCGGCCATCGAAGGCTGTCGGCACTGCGACAATCTCGATATTTTCATCCTCCACCCGCACAACCGGGTCTCGGAAGTGCAGCGTCGGCAGATGACTACGGTACTGGCGGACAACGTCTTCAACGTCGCCATCGAGGGCAATTTCGACGACGCCCAGGCGATGGTGAAGGCGAGCTTCGCCGATCAAGCGTTCTTGAACGGCGCCCGCCTGGTGGCGGTAAACTCGATCAACTGGGCGCGCATCATGGCCCAGATCGTCTACTACGTGGCCGCCGGCGTGGCGCTGGGCGCCCCGCACCGCGAGATCAGCTTCTGTGTGCCATCCGCCAACTTCGGCAATCTCTTTGCCGGTTACATGGCCTCGCAGATGGGCCTGCCGGTGAAGCAGTTCGTCATTGCCACCAACGCCAACGACATTCTCCACCGCACGCTCGCCGACAACGACTTCTCCAAGCGTGAACTGGCTGCGACGCTGGCGCCGTCGATGGACATCGTCGTGTCGTCGAACTTCGAGCGATTGCTGTTTGACGCCTACGGTCGCGACGGTGACGCGGTTCGTGAGCTGCTCGAGCGCTTCCAGCGCGAACCCGCCGTGCTCGCTGAGGCGCCGTTGGCGTCGCTGCGAGAGCGCTTCGCCAGTTTCAGCGTCGACGACGACGCGATTCTCGAGGCGATTCGCGACGCGCATCACCGCACCAAGGAGCTGCTCGATCCGCACACGGCGACCGGCTACCGCGCCGCCGAGCAGGCGCGAGCCGATGCAGTGACGCCGATGATTACCCTGGCAACGGCGCACCCGGCGAAGTTCGCCGAAGCGGTAGTCAAGGCCGGCTTTACCGGCGCGGCGCTGCCGGCCCACATGGCCGACCTGCTCGAGCGCGAGGAGCGCTACAGCGTGCTGCCCGCCGAGCTCGGCGCGGTGCAGGCGTTCGTCGCCGAGCACCGGCGCTGAGCCGCGGTATGGACGACGGCGGCCTTCCCGAACCAAGTCCCGAGGTGACGTCCACCGATCCCGCGCGGCGGCGGATTCTGGCTCGCCCGCGGGACGAGTCGCTCTACCGGCGCGGACTCGATCTCGGTCTCTCCGAGCTGCAGGCGCGCATCCTGGCCGGGCGTCTGTCCGGATATGACGGGGCGCTGGAGGCGTTGACCGCCCCGTCGCTTCGCTATCTCAGCCATCCCGACCGGCTTGCCGACGGCGTCAAGAGTGCCGAACGTATCGCCCGTGCGGTCAGCGAGGGTGAGCATATCGGCGTGCTTACCGACTACGACGTCGACGGCATTACCTCCCACGTGGTGATGCTGCGTGCGCTGACCGAGCTTTTCGGCGTGCCGTCGTCGAGGATCCACAGCCTGATCGGCCACCGCATCAACGACGGCTACGGTATCAGCCTGCCGCTGGTCGAGCGCACGCTCGCGCTCTCGCCACGCCCGACCCTGGTGGTCACCGCCGACTGTGGCTCCTCGGACGAGCCGCGCATTGCCCGGCTGCGGGCGGCGGGTATCGATGTCGTCGTCACCGATCACCATGCGCTGCCGCTGGAGGGGCCGCCATCCTCGGCCTACACCACCGTCAATCCGACGCGCAGCGACTGCCGCTACCCGGACAAGACCATCGCCGGCTGCATGGTCGCCTGGCTCGTGATGTCACTGACCCGTTCGGTGCTGATCGAGCAGGGCGTGCTGGCGTCGTCGACGCCCAAACTGTCGCCCTGGCTCTCCTACGTGGCGCTCGGTACCGTCGCTGACTGCGTTTCGCTGGGGGCGAGTGCCGCCAACCGCGCCGTGGTGACGTACGGTTTGCGGCTGATCAACCGCATGGAGGCCCCCTGCTGGCGGGTGATGGCCGAGCGCCTCGGTGCCGACAGCACGCCGTTCGACGCCGAAACGCTGGCCTTCCAGATGGGCCCGCGCATCAACGCGCGCTCGCGACTCGACGACCCCTACGCGGCACTGCACTTCATGCTGGCCGCCGACGATGCGCTGGCGCGTCAGAAGCTGCAGGTACTCGACGACGACAATCAGTCGCGCAAGGCGCTCGAGGCGGACATGGTCGAGCAGGCGCGGCAGCAGGCTGCGGGTCAGCTCGATCAGGATTACACCGCGCTGGTGATCCACCTGCCCGAGGGTCATCCGGGGGTGCAGGGCATCGTCGCCTCGCGGTTGGTGCAGTCATTCGGCCGGCCCGCCGTGGTGCTGACCCCGGCCACCGCACCGGAGATGCTCACCGGTTCCGGTCGCTCCATCGATGCGCTTCACCTGCGTGACGCCCTCCAGCGCACCGTTGAGCTGGCGCCCGAATGTCTGCCGCGCTTTGGCGGACACCGGGGCGCGGCGGGCGTCGGCGTGCCGCTGGCGCAGCTGGAGACGTTCAGCGCGAGGTTCCGGCAAGCCGTCGATGAGCAGCTCGGCGGTCGCGAGCTCTTCCCGGTGGTGTGGACGGACGGCGAGCTCGACGCCGATCAGTTGACGCTGGGCACTCTGGATGAACTCGCGGCGCTGGCGCCCTACGGTCGTGAATTCGACGCGCCGCTGTTCGAGGCGACGTTCATCGTCGAACAGCTACGCCCGGTGGGAGCGGAGGGCAACCATCTGATGCTCGAGCTCTCGCTGGGGCGAGCGGTTAGCCGGGCGATCTGGTTTCGGGCCCTCAATCCCGGCGAGGCGGCGCCCATCGCCTCTGGCGATCACGTACGCTGCGCTTTCAAGCTCTCCCGCAATCGCTGGAAGGGGCGGGAGTCGCTGCAGTTGATGGTCGAGCACGCCGAGCGCGTCTAGCGAGCGTGGCAGTGGATGCGCGCCCTACCCCAGGGCGCTGGCCGCCGCGTTGTCGACCCCGCACATCCTGTCCCGCCCTTGTCGTTTCTTCCCCTTGTTTCTCCGGACCGTGGGTGTTGCCGCTATAATCCTGTGCGAGGCGCCACAAGCGCCCCATGCGATAACACCTGCCTATCCGGCAGCACGACAATAAGGGTTGCTTCATGGAAACCACGCAGCGTCATCGGCCTTACGAGGACGGTCTTGCCATCATTCTGGGATCGTCCTGCGCCGCCCTCGGCCTTGCGCTCTACCATCACGCCGAGATCCTTATCGGCAGCACCGCCGGCATGGCACTACTGATCACCTATGCCACCGGCGCCAGCTTCGGCCCGGTCTTCTTCGTCATCAATCTGCCGTTCTACTGGCTGGCGTGGCGCCGTATTGGTCACCAGTTCACGCTGAAGACGTTTCTCGCGGTCAGTCTGCTCTCCTGGATCTCCTGGATGCTGCCGGCGTGGCTCGATATCGGTGAGGTGGAGCCGCTGTTCGCGGCACTGCTGGGCGGCAGTCTGATCGGGCTCGGGGTGCTGTTTCTGTTCCGACACCGGGGCAGCCTCGGCGGCTTCAACATTCTCGCCGTCTATCTGCAGGATCGCTACGGCTGGCCGGCGGGCAAGGTGCAGCTCGCACTGGACGGATTGATCATGCTGTCAGCGTTTGCCGTGCTGCCGGTGGCCAACGTGATCTATTCGATCATCGGTGCCGTGGTGCTGGGTGTGATCCTGACGATCAACCACCGCCCCGGACTCTACACCGGCGTCAGCCAGAGCTGAATGGGGTTGGCTCGGGCGCCAGGGACGAGACAGCGCGGCGACGCGCAGGGCCACGTGCCTCCCGCAGGCGGGACGCAAAGGCCCAAAAAAGGGCGAGCCCGTGGGCTCGCCCTGCGTCTTCCGGCCTTGACGCCGGAACGACTCATCCCTTGAGCCAGAACCACCAGATGATGAATACGATCACGGCGATTCCCAGGGTATTGAGGAGCAGTGTCATGTCGCTGCCGTCTCTCTGTCGTGGGTCGCTTGCGGGCGTTGGCGTTCGGGGTCGAACCACCGCAGCCGATTGGCATTGCTCACCACCGTGACCGACGACAGCGACATCGCGAGTGCCGCCAGCAGGGGGGAGAGCAGCGCGCCGGTGATGGGGTAGAGCACACCGGCGGCAATGGGAATGCCGAGCGCATTGTAACCGAACGCCCCCCACAGGTTCTGCCGGATATTGGCGAGCGTCGCCCGACTGATGGCAATGGCGTCGGCGACGCCGTGCAGCGAGTCGCGCATCAGGGTCATGCCGGCACTCTCGATCGCGACGTCGGTGCCGTGGCCGATGGCAAAGCCGACCTCGGCCTGCGCGAGTGCCGGGGCGTCATTGATGCCGTCGCCGACCATGCCGACGCGCTCGCCGCGACCCTGTAGCATCTCGACGATGCGCTGCTTGTCCGCCGGCAGCAGCCCGGCATGGACTTCGTCGATGCCTGCCTCGGTGGCGATCGCGCGGGCAGCGGTTTCGCTGTCGCCGCTCAGCATGACCACTCTCAGCCCTGCCGCCTGGATCCTTGCGATCGCCGCTTGGCTGTCGTCACGTAGCGGGTCGCGCACCGCAAAGGCGGCCGCCAGCGCGTCACCGACGCCGAGATAGATCACGCTCGCCGCCTGCTGCTGCCACTGCGTCGTCGTCTCCCGCAGGCCAGTGAGGTCGATGCCGGCGTCACTCATCATGGCTTCGTTGCCGAGCCATAGCCCCCGACCATCGTCCAGCGTGGCCGTGACACCGCGGCCGCTGTAGCTCTCGAAGTCACGAATCGTGATCGCGTCGGCGTCATGGGTGGCCGCGAGCAGCGCCGCGGCCAGCGGGTGCTCGGAGCGGCGTTCGAGGGCGACGACAATGGCGTCGATCTCGGCGCGTGAGAGGCTCGGGCTTTCGTCGTGGCGGCCGATGACCCGCGGTTTGCCCTCGGTCAGGGTGCCGGTCTTGTCGACCACCAGTGTGGTCAGTCGACTCGCGGATTGCAGCGCCTCGCCGTCACGCACGAGGACACCGTGTTCGGCGGCCTTGCCGATGCCGATCATGGTGGAGATCGGCGTGGCGAGGCCCAGCGCGCAGGGACAGGCGATGATCAATACCGTGGTTGCCGCGATCAGGGTATGGATGAGCTGAGGCGCCGGGCCGACGTTGAACCAGATCAGCGCCGTGAGCATGGCCGCGATCATGACGCTGGGTACGAAAACCGCCGAGACGCGGTCGGCGAGGGCGCCGATCGGCGGGCGTGACGCCTGGGCGCGGGCGACCTGGTCGACGATACGTCCCAGCCGGGTGTCGTCACCGACCTGGGTCGCCCGGTAAACCAGTGAACCTTGTCCGTTGAGCGTGCCGGCGCTCACCGCTTGCCCGGCAGACTTGCGTACCGGCGTCGGCTCGCCGGTGAGCATCGATTCGTCGATGTAGCTCTCGCCCGTTTCGACCTCGCCGTCGACCGGTAGCCGCTCCCCGGGGCGCACGCGAATCCGTTCTCCCGTCGTGACCGTGTCGATGTCGACATCCAGCTCGCGGCCTTCGCGGATGACCCGGGCGGTGTCACTGCCAAGGTCGAGCAGGCGCGAAAGCGCCTGGCTGGTACGCCCGCGGGCGCGCAGCTCCAGCGCCTGGCCCAGACCGATCAGCCCCACGATCATCAACGAAGCCTCGAAGTAGAGATGGCGTGAGCCCTCGGGAATGGCGCCGGGGAAGAGCACCACCGCCATGGAGTAGAGCCAGGCGGCGGCGCTGCCGAGGGCGATCAGCGTATCCATGTTGGCCTGATGGTGACGAAACGCCTTGAAGGCGCCGTCGAAGAAGCGTCGCCCGGCCGTCGCCAGCACGCCCAGCGTCGCCATACCCAGAGCGAACCAGAGCCAGCGCTCGCCACCGGTGAGTGCTGGCGTATGAACGAACATCGCCAACATCAGCGGAAGACCGAGGGCGAGGCTCACCGCCGACTCGATAGCGTGGCGGCGCATCCGGCGCTCGGCGTCCTGCTGGCGGCGTTCATTCGCTGTTTGGAGATCCTCGACCGGGGTGGCGTCATAGCCCGCCGAGCGGACGGCGTCGATCAGCGCCTCATCCGACGCGCTGCCGGTCACCAGGGCGCTCTCGCCGGCGAAATCGACCTGGGCGTGCTGAACGCCGGTCGTTGTCGATAGCGCCTTCTGCACCGCGTTGACGCAGCCGGCGCAGGTCATGCCGTCGATGCTGAAGCGCCGCGGCCGGCTGTCGTCGCTGGCCGGTGTCGGGTGGTCCGCGGAGGGACTCCCGGACGCGGCGGCGTCGGGCTCACCGGAGCCAGTCTGCCTGTGGCCGTCGTCGTTCGGCGGATAGCCCGCTTCGGTCAGCAATGCGCTGACCTGCTCGGCGTCGAGTCGCGTGTCGATGTCGAGGCGTTTTTCGGCGGGGTCGCCGACGACCTCGGCCTCGACGTCTTCGGCCTGAACCGCCGCGCGCATGCGTTTGACACACCCCTGGCAGTGCATGGCGTCGATACGGTAGCGATGCGCGTTCATGGCGTCTGCCCGCGCGTGGCGTCATCGTCGGCCGCGTGCTCGATCAGACGACAGATGCTGTCGCCGTTCGGTGTGCCGTCCGGCAGCGTCGACCACTCATCGATGGCCTGTTCCATGCGTGTCGCCAGGGACTGGAGCTCCTCGATCTGGGCGCGAATGCGGGGCAGGCGAGCCGCCAGCAGATCCCGCACCAGCGGGCAGGGCGAGTCACCCTGGTCGGCCTGTTCGAGAATCTCGGCGACCTCCTTGAGGCTGAAGCCGAGCGTACGCGCGCGTTGTATGAAGCGCAGCCGACCCAATGCACGCCGGTCGTAGAGTTGATAGCCGTTGTCGGGGTCGCGTCGCGGAACGAGCAGTCCCTGCCGCGAGTAGTGGCGCACCGTCTCCGGCGTGACGCCGGCCGTGCGGGCGAGTTCGGTGACTTTCATGCGACCTCCTGATCTCGAACTGACTACTCCAGCTTAAAACCTGTGTGTTAGGCAATGGTCAATCGGCGCGGAGAGCGTGGAGGCAATCGGTGGCGAAACGAGTCGCTGGGGTCAGTAGCGCCCGGCACCGATCGCGCGCGGTCGGCCGTCCTATGGAGCGAGGCTTTTGTCGTACGACTTGTGTCGACCAAGACTAAAGAGAGCGCCAAAACGCGATTGAAACGACCGTTTGCCAATTGACGGCCCTGGGCGCTTACGTCAAAAGAGAAGGCGACAAATCGATACGTCACCTTGCCTTCGCAAGCGTGCCGGTCGCCGACAACCGCAATGGAAACCCCTCAGCGATGGCGCCTGTCGTCTCGTCTCGAAAGGGGTAACAAGTGCAGGGGACAGACTATGGAACAGTGCTACCGTCATCGCTTCGACCGTCGCGTGGGTAACCGCGATAACCGACTTTCGCTCGCCATCGCCGTTGCGTGTCTCGTCGCCTCCGGGCAGGCCGTTGCCGGGGGGTATCAGCTCAATGAGCAGAGCGTGAGCGGGCAGGGCTATGGCCATGCCGGCCGCAGCTCCAACGTCAACGACGCCAGCATCGTCTACGGCAACCCGGCGGGCATCTCGTTTCTGGATCGCGCGCAGATTACCGCCGGTGCCACTTATCTCGACGTCAAAAACGATATCGACAACGTGAGCACGAGCCGGTCGGTGGATAGTGGCGTTGCCGGGGGCGGCGCCCCGTCGGGGGTCCAGGTGCCGATCGGCGCAGTCCCCGGCAGCAGCGACGGCGACATGGTCGGTAGCAAGGTGATCCCGTTCGGGTTCTATGCCCAGCCGATCAACGACAGCTGGTCCTTCGGCCTCGGGGTCTATGCTCCCTTCGGCTCCAAGACAGACTACGAGGCTGACTTCCAGGGGCGCTACTTCGGCGACTACACCGAAGTCGTCGTGGCGACCGTTCAGCCGACCTTGGCCTACCGCTTCAACGATCAGTGGTCGCTCGGCGTTGGCGTGACCTACAACCAGGTCGAGGGCGAGCTGCGTCGGCAGCTTCCCACCGACGCTGCCTATAACTCGGCGGCGGACATCGACTCGCGCGTCGACGGTGACGACGACGCCTGGGGTTACAACATCGGCGTGCTCTATCGACCGTTCGAAGCGACGACGCTGGGCCTGACCTACCGCTCCAAGGTCGACTACACCCTGGAAGGGGACTTCGAAGCCAAGGATCCGCTGGGCAACGTGGTAGCCGCCGACAGTGCCGAGCTCGATCTCACGACACCGGAGACCATCAATTTCTCGATTACCCAGCAGATGACGCCGGATCTCAAGCTGATGTTCGGAGCCTCCTGGGTACGCTGGGACCGCTTCAATGAAATCCGGGTGACCGGCGACGCAGGAAACACGATTACTCAGGAGCAGCAGAGCTATCGCAACGCCTGGGCATTCGCGGTGGGCGGCGAGTACGCGCTCAATCCGCAATGGGTACTGCGCGCCGGCGTCACGCTCGACGAAACGCCGACCAACGACACCTACCGCAGCGTGCGCATCCCCTCGGACGATCGACGCATCTTCTCGCTGGGGGCGGGCTGGACGCCGGTGCCGGATCTCACCATCGATCTTGCCTACTCCTACCTCACCGAGCGGCGCACCGAGGTCTCGCAGGAGCGCAGCGACCTGCTGAACGGCGCTGGAGGAGCGACTTACGAAGCCGATTACAAAAATGAAGCCCACGGCTTTGGTGCCCAGGCAACGTATCGGTTCTAGACACGCGAGGCGACGTCGCTCATCGAGAACCGACGAAGGGAACGTAGGTAGAGAACGGATTGGGAGAACCTTCCAAGCTAACCGACAAGGAGACGGCCCCGCCCTGGAAAGGGGCGGGGCCGTTTGCCGTGTGGAGAGTCGCCAGCGGGGGCACACCACACCGCCTACCCACCGCTCGACAGCCTCTCGACAGAGACTCTGGCCTCTCGGTGACTCCCGTCGTCGCCGGGCGCTACCAGATCACGACGCGCTCTTTGGGTGGCAGATAGAGCGCGTTGTCCGGGCCGACGTCGAAAGCGTCGTACCAGGCGTCCATGTTGCGCACGATACCGTTGGCACGGAACTGGGACGGGGAGTGAGGGTCACTCTTGACGCGATTGATCAGCGCTTCCTGTCGGAAAAGGCGACGCCAGACCTGCGCCCAGCCCATGAAGAAGCGTTGATCGCCGGTAAACCCATCCAGCGTGGGCGCCGACTGGCCATCCAGCGAGCGGTGGTAGGCGCTGAGCGCAATGTTGAGGCCACCCAGATCACCGATGTTCTCGCCCATGGTCAGATCGGGGTCGAGAGAGTACCCCGGGACGGGTTCATACTGGGCGTATTGTTCGCCGAGTTTCGCGGCCAATCGGTCGAAATGCGCCGTATCGGACGGCGTCCACCAGTCTGTCAACCTCCCCTGGCCGTCGGATTTGCGGCCCTGATCGTCGAACCCATGACTCATCTCATGGCCGATGACGGCACCGATGCCACCATAGTTGACCGCGGGGTCGGCGTGGGGATCGAAGAAGGGCGGCTGAAGTATTGCAGCAGGAAAGACGATCTCGTTGCGGTTGGGTGAATAGTACGCATTGACGGTTTGCGGGTTCATGAACCACTCGTCTCGATCGATCGGACCGCCGAGCTTGGCAAGATCATCCTGCCAGTGCCAGCGACGGGCTTCCCGAACGTCGGCGTAGAGATCGTCGGGGGTGATCGTCATCCCATCGTAGCGTTCCCACTGCTCGGGGTAGGCGATCTTGGCACCGAAGGCGTCGAGTTTCTCGAGCGCGCGTTCACGCGTTTCCTCGGTCATCCACGCGACCTGATGGGTCAGACGCTCGCGATAGGCCGCCTTGAGGTTGTCGACCAGCGTCTGCATCTGCGATTTCGCGTCGGGCGAGAAGTGTCGCATGACGTAGAGCTTACCGGCGGCTTTCCCCACCTGATTGTTGATGAGATCGACCCCGCGCTTCCAGCGCTCCCGTTGTTCGGGCTGTCCGGAAAGCGTCTTGCCGTAGAACGCGAAGCTCGCCTGATCGATGGCGGCGGGCAGGTAGCTGCTGTTGGCATTCAACAACCGAAAAGTCAGATAGGTCTTGAGTGTGGAGAGCGGCGTGGCGTCGAAGAGCCGAGCCAGCGAACGAATGGCATCGTTCTCCCGCAGCACCACTTTCGACTGGTCGTCGAGGCCGCTCGCCTGGAGCCAGGGCTGCCACGCGAACCCCGGGGCGTAGACCGCGAGCTGGTCCGTGTCGATGGGGTTGTAGGTCAGAGACCGGTTACGCTGTTTGGCAGGTGCCCACTCGACGTCGGCCATGCGCGTCTCCAGCGCCAGCACGAGCCTGGCCTTCTCCTCGGAGTTGCTCTCGCCGGCGAGGGCGAGTAGCTGCGCGATATAAGTGACGTAGGCCTCGCGAATCTCCTGCATGCGTGGCTGATCGTCGAGATAGTAGTCCCGCGTGGGGAGGCCCAGCGTCATCTGGGAAAGGTAGGTCACATAGCGCTCGGGATCGCGAACGTCGATATCGACGTAGGGCTCCGCCAGGGAGCCGAGACTCAGATCGGCGCGCCCCATCAATCGCGCCAGCGCGCGCTTGTCGGTCGCCGCCTGAATTCGCGCAAGATCGGGACGGATGGGCGCGAGTCCTCGCTGCTCGACGCGCGCGCTATCCATCCACGCATGGTAGAGATCGCCAAGGCGCTGCTGGGGCGAGTTCGGCGGCGTGTTGGCGCCATTGAGCTGTTCGAGAATGTCATGGACCTGCCGTTCGGCCTGATCGGCCAGTACGGTAAAAGCGCCGTAGTTGCTGCGGTCCGGTGGAATCGACGTTGTCTTCAGCCAGCCACCATTCACGTAGTGGTAGAAGTCATCGCCGGGGGCGATGGTCGTGTCGCGCTCGTCCAGCGCGATACCCCATTCCCCCATCTGAGCCTGCGAGGCGCTACCGGGTGGTGTGGGGGCAGTCGACTGGGCGCTCGCCGTACCGGCGGCAAGTAGGAGGGTCAGCGCCAGACGGGCGTGCGACCGCGAGTACAGGAAGGCGTTCATAGTGTCTCAGTGTCTGAATCACGATGTGGGATCGCTAACATCGCGTGATTGGGAGTGTCGTGCAACGGGGAAAAAAGGCCGCTACGTTGCGCAGCGGCCAATCGATCGAGCAAGGAAAGCGACTGCTTCTTCTTAGAAGTTGTAGTTGAACCGGGCGTAGATGCTGCGACCCAGTGCGTCGGCATAGCGGGCGTCGTAGCCGAGCTGTCCGACTTCCGGCTGGTTGCTGAAGGGCGGATCACGGTCGAAGAGGTTACGCACACCCAGGGTGACGGTCGGTCCCGCCGTGAAGGTATAGGCGCCGAGCGCGTCCCAGGTCGTATAGGACCCCACCTTTTCGTTGGTCGAGGTGTCGTAGTCGTCGTAATCGCTCATGTAGTGATTGACGACCCCCGCGCCCCAGTGACCCTTGTTCCAGTTGAAAGTCACCTTGTGTTTGAACCGGAAGATGGTGCCGTAGCCGCTACGGTAGTGCCCGACGTTACTGACGTAGCTGCCGTCCGGGCTTTCCTGAAAGTCGTAACGGTCAACGTAGGTCCCGGTATAGCCGACCGAGAAGAGCCCGTAGCGGGTCGGCAGCCGGTAGTTCGCCGAGATATCCACACCGTTGGTCTTGGTCGAGCCCAGATTCTTGTTATACGTCGGGATGTAGTCGATGGTGTCGTCGTCCTTGCGCTCGATGCTGCCGGGCGCGTTATCGATTACGTAGCTGGCCGTTGGCGCGGCGACTTCGTTTTCGATCTCGATCCACCAGAAATCCAGCCCGGCGGAAAAGCTGTCGACGGGCTGAAAGACGAAGCCCAGTGTCCAGTTCTTGGCCTCTTCGGGCTCCAGATCGGCGTTGCCACCCTGCTCGACCAGAAACTGCGTGCTGCAGTCACGGCTTTCGACGCCGCCGGGGGCCGGCGAACCGCCGGGGCAGAGCAGTGGGTCGTTGAGACCGCCCGGCGAGTAGGTCTGCGCATTGGGGTCGTAGAGCTCGTAGAGCGAGGGGGCACGAAAGCCTTCGCTATAGGCGCCGCGGACCAGCAGCTCGCGAATCGGCTGCCAGCGGAAGGAGACCTTGGGGTTGGTGGTATCGCCGACATCGCTGTAATCGTCGTAGCGCACAGCGGCAGTGACCTCTAGCCCCTCGACGACGGGGACGTTGAGCTCGGTATAGATGCCTTTGACGTCACGATCCTCGCTGACCGAAGCATCCGGCGAGAGTCCGCCGCTGGTGGCGCGAGAGGCGATGTCCGGATCCGTCTCCAGGCTCAGCCGCTCATGACGATAGTCGGCACCGACTGCCATCGCCGACGAGCCGGCACCGAACCAGTCACCGATTTCCCGGCTCAGTTTGCCATCCCAGGCGTAGACGTCGGTCTTGGCGTGCCACACCGAGCCATGGGCTTCGGCGTCCTGAAGCGCCTGGCGGCCAGCGTCGGTCAGCGGGTCGGTCGAAAAGGGATCGATGATGCCGTTATTGAAGGCTTCCTCGAGGTCGCTATCGTTGAGATAGCCGCCGCGATAGTTGATGTCGGTATCGCTCTCGTTCCAGGACGCCGCCGTGGCGTAGTTGAAACCCGAGAAATCGCCGGTGAAGTCCAGTACCAGCCGGCTCGCGTCGATGGTGTTGTAGGTCTCCCGCGCACCGGCCGGAATACCGCGCCAGCGAACGGAGACAGGCTGGGTCGGATCGAGAGCCGGGTCATCGGGGTAGAAGAGCGAATCGGGCTGGAGTACCGGGCTGGTAGACGTGGGAGAAGGCGCGCCGAGCGAAATGTTCTTGTTACGCGACCACAGGTAGGAGAGTCCGACCGTGTGGTTCTCCGCCAGCTTGGCGCTCGCCCGCGTATAGAGCGACGTGTTTTCGCTCTCCTGCTGGACCTGGCCGTAGCGACCGTAGTCGTAGGAGCAAGTTCCTTCGCCGGTATCGACGATGCCTTCGCTGTCACAGCCGCTGCCGGCGAGCGGGTTGCCGGCGACACTGCCCTGGTAGTAGTTGCCGGGGTAGGCGAAGGAGGAGACGCCGAAGATCCCTTTACCCGGCGCGTAGACTTCACGGATATCGCCGCGGTCGGTGTAATCCAGATGGCTCTTCTTGCGATAGCTCATGGAGCCCATCACGTTGAAACCGTCGGTTTCCAGATCGCCATTCCCCCAGGTGGCGCTGATGTCGCCGCTGTCTCCGCCCCCACTCCGGGTCGGCGTTTCATAGCCGAACTCGACGTTGCCGCCGGTCAGGCTTTTCTTGGTGATGAAATTGATGACGCCACCAATGGCGTCGGTGCCGTAGATGGCCGAGGCGCCATCGCGCAGCACCTCGACACGCTCGATCGCGCCGAAGGGGATCGTGTTGAGATCGACCGCGCCGCCGTCGAGCGAGTTGTTGGCGAGTCGTCGGCCGTTGAGCAGAACCAGCGTCTTGTCGGTGCCGATACCGCGCAGGTTGGCGAAGCTCGCCCCCCCCGTGATCGCGGTGCCCGTGCTCAAGCCGGGACCCGAGCTGGTGTCGTTGGCGGCGATCTGCGAGACCAGCTGAGCGGTCGAGGTGATCCCCTGCTGACGAATTTCCTCGGCTTCGATGATGGTCACGGGCACTGCCGTTTCGGCATCGGTCCGGGCAATGGCCGAACCGGTGACTTCCATGCGCCCCAGATTCTGGGTCGGTGCGGCAGCCGCCGCCGGGGCAGCAGCAGCCGGGGCAGCAGCAGCCGGTGCGGCCGCGGCCGGCGCTGCGGGAGCCGGTTCGGCAATGTCTTCGTTATTGGAAGCCGGGGCGACGTAATCTTCGTTGTCCTGGGCCGCCGCGAGGGGGGCCGCGGTGAGAAGTACGAAGGTCGATGCAAACAGCGTGCAACGCCAGTCGACGCTGGAAAATCGACGATGGTCGGAATTTGGGCCGCAAGAAGCCCAGGGATGTCTAGCATCCCGAAAAAATCGCGGTGTCATAAAATCGTCCTGAATAGCTGTAGTTGGTCGTTGTGGCTATCGTCTTGATGATCGGTCGTTATTGTTGTGCCCTTGCTGTCGCCCTCCGTGCGTCGTTCCCTAGAAAAACGGTCGTTGCAGTACTTTCAGTCGCGCTGTTTTAACGGCTCGTTGTCATTGTTGCGTCAGTACTGCCACTTTCTGAATGCCAGAGCGTTCGATGGCCGCCATTGCCTTGGCAACCGTGCCGTAATCGACTTCTTCGTCTGCCTGAAGCTGGACCGCCTGCTCCGCGTTGTCTTCATGTGCCTGAACCAGCGCTTTCTCCAGTGCATCGAAGGCGTACTCTTCCTTGCCAATAAAGTAAGTGCCCTCGGCATCAACACTCACGACCAGGGGTTCTTTGGCCTCCGGGGGAGCAACGGCACCGGTCTTGGGCAAGTTGACGTTGACGGCGTTGGTCATTAGCGGTGCCGTGACGATAAACACCACGAGAAGTACCAACATGACGTCGACAAGCGGCGTGACATTCATTTCGCTGAGGACTTCGTCGTCGTCCTGATTGGAAAAAGCCATTGTTATTCGCCCTGTGTTATACGGTTGAGGAAAAGACCTCTGAACGTCGTGGTCAGCTCACCGCCAATGAGGGGTTGGATGGGGTCGTTGTCGTCGCTGGCGTCGTTGTCTGAGTCTTGAACGCCGACTGTTGCGCCAGGCTGTAGAAATCGTGAGCGAAGTCATCCATCAACGAGACATTGAGCTTGAGGCGGCGGGTAAAGTAGTTGTAAACGAGGACGGCGGGGACGGCGACGGCAATACCCACGCCCGTCGCGATCAGTGCGTGACCGATGGGGCCGGCAACCGTGTCGAGCCCGGCCTCCCCGGTTTCACCAATGGTCATCAACGCTTCCATGATCCCCCAGACCGTGCCGAAAAGGCCGATAAAGGGCGAGGTGCTGCCGATACTGGCGAGGATGGCCAAGCCCCCCTCCAGAGAGCGCCGTTCGCGCTGAATCTGCTGGCGAAGACTGCGCTCGAGACGATCGGAGAGATTGATCTTCTGGGCGAGTTCCTGGTTGGAGGGCGCGATATCACGTCCCGTCACGACGGCAAACCCGGCCCTGGCAATCGCGGCCATGGTGCCGGGGCGATTGTCACTGATCGATTCGCCTTCCTCCATGCTCCTGGCTTCCCAGAACTGCTTCTGAAACCGCTTGTTTTCGGTTCGGTTTCTGGCGAACTGCAGGCCCTTGATCAGCAGCACCGCCCAGGTGAGCACGGAGAAGAAAATCAGTGTCCAGAGCACGCCGGGTACGATCAGGGCCGTGATTTCATTGCTTTCTAGCATCTTGAGTTCCTCATGAATGAAGTGGGGACGTCGTTTTTTTCGCCACCCGTGGATGGCGTCAATTGGGTAGCTGGAAAGCGATGGTCTGCAGGGCCCAGCCTTTGATCGGCGTATCGCCACGCCGCGCCGGTTTGAACCGCCAACCTCTTACCGTCTCCATTGCGGCTTCATCCAGCTCGCGATGACCACTGGATTGCACCACTTCCACCTGACCTGCCGAGCCATCCGGCATGACCAAAATCTTGACTTGGACATTGCCCTCATAGCCGCGGCGCAGCGCCAGAGAGGGATAGCGTGGCGGGGGGTTGCCCAGGCTCTGCATGCCCGAGACCGCCGGCGTCACCTCGTTGCTGGACGAGGCAGCGGAACTCTGACTCGCCTGCGATGGCGATGAAGCGCTCTGACTTGGCGTCGACGGCTGTTGTGTCGGCTGTGGCTCGGGTTCGGGCTGTGGCTCGGGCTCGGGCTCGGGCTCCGGCTCCGGCTCCGGTTCGGGTTCCGGTTCGGGCTCCGGCTCGGGTTCCGGTTCGGGCTCGGGTTCCGGCTCGGGTTCGGGCTCAGGTTCGGGTTTTGGCTCGGGAACGACCTCCTCCTCCGGCGGCATGACAGCGTGCTCATCGACCACCGGGACATCCTGGGTTTCCGGTTGCGGCGTGGGCGGTGGGGGAGGCGGTGGAGGGGCGCTCAATGACACCGTTACTTGCGAAGGCGCGGAAGCCTGGTTGGGCAGCATCTCTGCGGCGACGATCGGCTGGCGGTTGATCGACCACAGCAGCAGCCCGTGGGTCAGTGCTGATACGACGACCAGTACCATCACTTCAGAGCCAGAGATCGATCGTTTGTTCTTGTTCGCGCGCTCCCATGAGAGCGGATTCTCGGTCAGTGCCATAGTGTCTCGATTGTTCTGAATGCCGCTGAATCTGGCGCTGCCTTGAGCGCATGATTTTCCCTTCCCATAGCGAGAGCAATTAGCGTGCCAGTTCCAAAGTTATTTAAAGGGCGCTGATGCCGGATGCGTGTAACAGAATGTTAAATCGGACGCTTATTCTCAATCGTCAGGTTTTCGTCTTTCACAAAGTTATGATTAATCAGCTTTTTATGGAGGCGTAGAAGCGATCGTTGCCGTTGGGTACGACCGGTCGTCAACCTTTGATGGTTGTCGGTAGTGAAGGCGTCGGGCTGTCGGAAGGGCGCTGTGAAGCGTTCGGGATGTACTCAAGGATACGACAATTCAAAAAAAACGATTTTCCCTACCTGTTATCGCTATTAAAGAATTTTTTTTGCACTTTGGGTGTGCGATTTAAAAGTTAATGCACGCGAATGAAACATGCGTTTTACGTATGGTTTCATAGAGCAATTGAATAATCGGCAATGGGTTTTAATTATGCGTTAAACGTATTCGGCTATTCAAAAAATCAATAACAGTAAAGCGAAAATAATATGATGGGCGGGTTTTGAATCAAAAAAAGCGCCTTCCGGGGAAGACGCTTTGACAGTGGGGGAAGTGTCCCGCCGACGACGGTGCTTAGCGGGCGATGCGCTTAGCTGCTTTCACTTTCCCTAGCGTCCATGATGCGCTGGGCCTGATCGAGGAGACGGTCCATGGTGGCCATCAGGCTGTCGTAGGGCGCTGCCGTCGCGAGATCGACCCCGGCGTCCTTCAATAGCTCATAACCGCTGGCGGCGCCGCCCTGCGACAGGACGTGCAGATAATCGTCCCGCCACTGCTGCGGATCGTCTCTCAAATGCTTGGCGAAGACCTCGGCGGCCGTGATCGAGGTCGCGTACTGATAGACGTAGAAGTCGTAGTAGAAGTGCGGGATGTAAGCCCACTCGACGTACTCGGCCTCGTCGATATCGGTGACGCCCTCATCCACACCGTAGTATTTACGCAGAATCCGACCGTACATCTCCGTCATCCTCTCTCCGGAGAGCTGTTCACCCTTTTCCGCCGCTTCATGTATCGCCAGCTCGAACTCGGCGAACTGAGCCTGTCGGAAGAACGTGCCGCGCAGGGCCTCCAGCGCCTGGCCGATATAGAAGAGCCGCTCTTCCGGGGTGTCGGCCTGGTCGATCATCTGCTCGATGAGCAGCTGCTCGTTGGTAATGGAGGCGACCTCGGCCGTGAAGATGGAGTAGTTGGATGTCGTGAACGGCTGGGCCTCGTTGGACAGCATGCTGTGAACGCCGTGACCCCATTCGTGGGCATAGGTGGAGACGTCACTGTACCCGCCGTTGAAGTTCATCAGAACGTAGGGGTGAACATCGTAGGCGGACCCGTTCATGTAGGCGCCGGAGCGTTTGCCTCGGCTGGGATAGGCGTTGGTCCAGGCCGAGTCGGTCGCGTCCTCCAGCAGATCGGCATAGTGGCTACCCAGCGGTTGGGTGGCTTCGCGGGTGAGGCGCTGGGCGTCAGACAGTGTGAAATCCCGGTCAAGCTCATTCAGCGGCGGATAGATATCGTAGTAGTGGAGCTGGTCCACCCCCAGAATCCGTTGACGCAATTTCAGGTAGCGATGAAGCGTGTCGAGATGCGCATTGGTGGACTCGACCAACTGATGGTAGACCGCCGTCGGGATCTCGTTGCGTGAGAGGGCGGCTTCCATGGCGCTGTCGTAGCCCCGCAGATTGGCCTCAGTGACATGTTGCTGAACCTGGGCATTGAGCAGCGAGCCGGTCGTTGCCGTGTACTGCTTCCAGGTGGGCCAATACGCCTCGAAAACGTGCTTTCGCACGTCACGATCCGGCGACTCTCGCCAGCGGGCGTAACCGGCGGCGTCCAGCGTCACGCTCTCGCCATCGATCGTTATCTCTGGCCAGTCGATATCCGAGTTCGCCAGCAGCGAGTAGGGCGTGCCATGACTCATCACTGGTCCCAGGGCGGCCAGCGCCGACTCGGTCTGCGCCGATAGCGTATGCGCCGATTCGCGGATCACGGTTTCCAGAAAGCGACGGTGATCCTGCAGTCGATCATCGTCCAGCCAGTCGCTGAGCTGCTGCTGATCCATGGCGACCAGCTCGGGGCGGAGGTAACCGATGGCGGCGTCGAAGTCCGCACGGAGCTGGTTGGCCTCTGCCTGACGCGCCTGGGCCTCGGCGTTACGTAGGTCCTCGTCTGCCTGCAGAGAGGCATAGGTCGCGACGCGGTTGGTCGCTTTCTCGACTTCGCGAATCGCATCGAGGGCCTCAGCGAGCGCGGCGGGGCTGTCCGTCAGCGTGGCGCGGTACGCCTCGAGGCCATCGAGCTGTTCCTCGACGCGGTTCGAGGCCTCCTGCCACGCCGATACGGAGTCATAGAGGTCACTGAGATCCCAGCGGCCGTTGTCCGCAGACGGTGCCTCGTCCTGCGCGAGAGCGGTGGTCGTCAGCGAGACGCTGCCGGCCAAGAGACTCAGCACAAGCCAGGTCCGAATCCTGCGGTGACCCGCCGGTAGCGTTGTTGGAGCGATTGGAAACACGACAATTGCCTCTCGATTGATTTGTTGTTGTAGGCGTCAACGACGCAGTGTCGTCGCCACTCAGGCGGCGACGGTCTCCTCTTCCAGAAAAGCTGCCTTGAGCAGCGCCTGGGTGTAGGGCTCGCGGGGCTGCGTGAACAGCGCCTCCGACGGCCCCTGCTCGATCACCTGACCCTCTTTCATCACCAAAACGTGGTCGGAGAGGGCGCGCACCACCGACAGGTCGTGGCTGATGAAGAGATAGGTCAGGCCGTGCTTCTTTTGCAGGTCGCGCAGCAGATCGATGACGCGAACCTGAACCGAGCGGTCCAGCGCCGAGGTCGGCTCATCGAGCAGCAGCAGCTCCGGCTTGAGAATGAGTGCGCGAGCGATGGCGATACGCTGTCGCTGGCCACCGGAGAACTCGTGGGGGTAGCGGTTGCGCATCGCCGGGTCGAGGGCGACCTCCTCGAGCGCTTTGACCACTTCGGCGTCGCGCTGGCGGCGGTTCATCTCCGGGTGGTGAACCTTGAGCCCTTCGCTGATCACCTCGCCGACCGTCATTCGCGGAGAGAGCGAGCCGAACGGGTCCTGGAACACTACCTGTAGCCGCGAGCGCAGCGGCCGCATGCCGGACTTGTCGAGTGCCTGCAGATCGCTCTGCTCGAAACGGATATCGCCAGTGGATTGGAGCAGGCGCAGCAGAGCGCGGCCGAGGGTGGATTTGCCGGAACCGGACTCGCCGACGATGCCCAGCGTCTCGCCGCGGCGCACGCTGAGATCGATGCCGCGCACCGCCTCGAAGTAGTCGTCCTTGCCGAAAAGACGCTTCTTGAGAGAGAAGCGCACCTTGACGTCGCGCCCGCTCAACAGCACCGGCGCGTCCGCCGGGGCGGGCTCCTTGCGTCCACGGGGAATGGCGTCGAGCAGCATGCGGGTGTAGTCGTGCTTCGGGTCGTCGAACACCTCGAGAGTGCGACCGGTCTCCACCACCTCGCCGTAGCGCATGACACAGACGCTGTCGGCGAAGTGACGCACGATGCTGAGATCGTGGGTGATGAAGAGGATCGCCATGCCGTACTGCGCCTGCAGCGACTTGAGCAGATCGAGGATCTGCGCCTGGACGGTGACATCCAGCGCCGTGGTCGGTTCGTCCGCGATCAACAGCTTGGGCTCGCAGGCGAGCGCCATGGCGATCATCACGCGCTGGCGCTGGCCGCCGGAGAGTTCGTAGGGGTAGCTGTCGATGCGCCGTTCCGGTTCGGGAATGCCGACCTGCTCGAGCAGCGCCAGGACGCGCTCACGATTTTCACGGCCCTTGAGCTGCTTGTGCTTCTCCAGGACTTCACCGATCTGACGCCCGATGCGATGCAGCGGGTTCAGCGAGGTCATCGGCTCCTGGAAGATCATCGAGATGTCGTTGCCGCGGACGCGGCGCATGCGCTTGGGCGTGACCTCGAGCAGGTTCTCGCCGTTGAAGCGGATGGCGCCGGTCGTCTCGGCGAGCTCCGGCAGCAGTCGCATGGCGGCCGTCGAGGTCACCGACTTGCCGGAGCCGGATTCCCCCACCAGCGCCAGCGTTTCGCCCTCGGCGATGGTGAAGCTCACGTCCTTGACCGCCGTGACCGGACCGGTGGGCAGCTGGAACGTCACGCTGAGCTTGTCGATTTCGAGTAGTGATTGAGTCATCGAGAGATCCTCAGCGGGTCTTGGGGTCGAGGGCGTCACGCAGCCCGTCGCCCAAAAAGTTGAGACAGAAAAGCGTCATCGCGAGGAAGGCCGAGGGCACCAGCAACATCCACGGAGAACTCTCCATCATGTCCACCCCCTCGGAGATCAGCACGCCCCAGCTGGTCAGCGGCTCCTGCACACCGAGACCGAGGAACGACAGGAAGCTCTCCAGCAGGATCACCTTGGGAACCGTGAGGGTCACGTAGATGATCACCGGGCCGATGGCGTTGGGAATGAGATGACGGGTCACGATCTTGCTGTCGCGGACGCCGAGGGCATGGGCGGCCTCGATATACTCGCGCCGCTTCAGGGCGAGGGTCTGGCCACGCACGATACGTGCCATGTCGAGCCACTCGACGGCGCCGATGGCGGCGTAGATGAGAAAGATGTTCCGTCCGAAGACGACCATCAGCAGGATCACCAGGAACATGAACGGCAGTGAGTACATGATGTCGACGAAGCGCATCATGAGGTTGTCCACGCGACCGCCGAGATAACCCGAGATGGCGCCATAGAGCACGCCGATCAGCAGGCTCACGAAGGAGGCCACCAGCGCCACCGAAAGGGAGATCCGGCCGCCGTAGAGCACACGCGTCAGCAGGTCGCGGCCGTTGGCATCGGTGCCGAGATAGTGGGCGTTCTCCAGCGTCGGTCCGGTGCCGAACGCGTTCCAGTCGACCTCGGCAAGTCCCCAGGGCAGCAGCCAGGGGCCGACGATGCAGACGAGGATAATGGCCACCAGCAAGCCGAGGCTCGCCATGGCAGCACGGTTCTGGGAAAGCCGGCGCCAGGCGTCGCGTGCCAGACTTTCACCGGCTGGCGCCGCCTGCGCGGACGTTTCGGGCTCGGGCGAGCGCGGCGGATTGGGGCCGCCCGCGGGCAGCGGGGCAGCGTTGGCTTGTTCGCCGCTATAGGGCTTGGAATCGGATGTCATTAGCGGCCTCCCCCGGGTCGTTTTTGTGAGTAATGGGTCATGAATCAGTCGTCGTAGCGGATTTGCGGGTCGAGCGCCGAGTAGAGCAGGTCGACAATCAGGTTCATGACCACGATGAGGATGCCGTAGAACACCACGGTGCCCATCACCAGGGTGTAGTCACGGTTCAGCGCGCCCTGGACGAAGTAGCGGCCGATGCCGGGAATGCCGAAGATCTGTTCGATGACCACGGAACCGGTGACGATGCCGGCGATGGCCGGGCCGAGATACGACATGACCGGGAGCAGGGCGGGGCGGATGGCGTGCCGCCAGATGACCTCGCTCTCACTGAGGCCCTTGGCCCGAGCCGTCCGGATGAAGTGGCTGCCCAGCACCTCGATCATGCTGGCGCGCATCATCCGTGCGATGTAAGCGATCTGCTGGATGGAGAGCGCGACGACCGGCAGCACCAGGTTGGGCAGGGCGCCGCCGTTCCAGCCCCCCGCGGGCAGCCAGCCCAGCAGCACGCCAAAGACCAGTGCGAAGATCGGCGCCAGCACGAAGTTGGGCACCGCGATGCCGGTCAAGGCGGTCCCCATCACCACATAGTCCACCGTGGAGTTGCGCTTGAGCGCGGCGGCGATGCCCAGCGGTAGCCCCACGATCAGGGCCAGCAGAATCGCCAGCCCGCCGATCTCCAGACTCACAGGGAACCCCTGGGCGATCAGCTCGGTGACCGTGAAGTCCTTGTATTTGAATGACGGGCCGAAGTCGCCCTGGAGCAGGTTGCCCATGTAGCGCAGGTACTGCATCGGCAGCGGCTCGTCGAGATGGTAGGCGGCCATCAAGTTGGCCTCGATCTCCGGCGGTAGCTGGCGCTCACCGTCGAAGGGGCCACCGGGTGCCACGCGCATCAGGAAGAACGAGATCGTGATCACGATCAGTAGCGTCGGAATCGCCTGTAGCAGGCGCTTGAGGGTATAGATCAACATGCGTCGCGATCTCTCGGGCTTATGTCAGTCATTCCGGGACGGTCTCGTATCAGTTGTCGGAAAAGTGCATCCAGCGGCTGGGATGGGTGTCCATGGGGTTTTCCTGCCAACCCTCAAGCGTTGGTGAGACGAGCTTGGCCTTGACGTAGAAATAGAGCGGCAGCATGGCGTAGTCGTCTAGCAGGATTGCCTCGGCGTTGGCCATGAGTCGTGGGCGTTCGTCGAGGTCCAGTTCGTTCGAGGCGCGGGCCATCATGGCGTCGTAGTCGGCATTGCTGTAACCACCATGATTATTGGGCACGCCGGATCGAAATAGGTCGAGGAAGTTGCTGGCGTCGTCGTAGTCGGCGATCCACGGCGCCATGCCGATCTCGAAGTTCCCCTCGCGCAGCTTGGCGTAGTAGACCGCCGCATCGCTGTTGGTGAGCGTGACGTCGATGCCTAGCGGCTTCCACATTGCGGCTAACGCCACGGGGATCCGCTTGGTGTCCGGATTGGTGATGTAGTCGATGGTTAGATGCAGTGGGTTTTCCGAACTGTAGCCCGCCTCCTCGATCAGCTCGCGGGCTCGGATCAGACGCTCGTCCATCGGCTGTTCGGCGAAATCGAACTGCGGGCCGTCGTAATCGCTGATCGCGGTCGGCACCACGCTGAAGGCCGAGGGCTGGTTGAGCTTGGTGATCTGGCTGGTGATGACGTCGCGGCGGAGCGCCAGATTCAGCGCCTCGCGAATGCGCCGGTCGTTCAAGACACTGCCGGGACGCTGGTTGAAGGCGAAATAGAAGGTCGCCAGTATCGGCGTCTCGTGCAGCGCGTCGGGAAGATTCTCCCGGGCCCATTCGATCCGACCCTGGGGCACGCTATCGGCAGTATCGATATCGCCGGCGCGAAAACGGTTGAGGGCCGCGCGGGAGTCATCGATCGGCAGGAAGCGAACCTCGTCCAGCGCCACGTCATCGACAGCGTGAAAATTCGGGTTCCTGACCGCCGTGATGTGGTCGTGGGAGATCCACTCGCTCAGCTTGAAGGCCCCGTTGGAGACCATGTTGCCGGGCTTGGTCCAGTCGCTCCCATGGGCTTCGATGGCGTCCTTGGGTACCGGGTAGGTCGATGCGTGCCCCAGCATCTCGACGAAGTAACCTGTCGGGCGTGTCAGTGTCACTTCCAGTGTCTGAGCATCGCTGGCTTCGACGCCGAGCGTTTCGGCGGCGCTGTCTCCACTGTTGACCGCCTCGGCGCCTTGGATCGGCGACAGCATATACGCGTAGGGTGCGGCCAGCGCCGGACTGAGAATACGTTGCCAGGCGTAGACGAAGTCCTCGGCGGTCAGCGGTGTCCCGTCAGACCATTTGGCGTCGTCGCGGAGATGGAAGGTGTAGTGGAGACCATCATCGGAGCGCTCCCAGGATTCGGCGACACCCGGAATGATGCTGCCCGAGGCATCGCGTGCGACCAGTCCTTCAAAAAGATCGCCAACGATGCTCGATTCCCAGGTGCCGGTAGAGAGCTGAGGATCGAGTGTCGAGGGTTCGGCGCCATTGTCGCGGCGGAGAACCTGCCTGTCGCCCTCGATGTCTGCCGCGGCGAGTGGCGGCGTCAGCGCCAGTAGCGCGCAACCGGCGCCTGTCAGTAACTGTTTGATTGTTTTGTTGATCATGCCGAAATTCGCCCTCTTTACAGCGATGTTGTCATTGTTAGCGGGTGTCTTGGCGAGTCTGCGAGTGGGCTCATTCCTCCTTGGGAAGCGACAACCACCGTGACAGGTGGCGATTGAGCGCGTTGTCCTCCCAGCCTTCGAGCTTGGGAGCGACCAGGTTGCGAGAGACGTCGACGTAGACCGGCATGACCGCGTAGTCGCCGAGTGCCTGGCGCTCGGCCTGCTCGAGGAGTGCCTGACGGGCGTCGGGGGCGGTCTCGCGGGCGGCGCGATCCATCAGCGTGTCGAACTCGTCACTGGCGTAGCCGCCGTAGTTCTTGGGCGAGTCGCTCTGCAGGATGCCAAGGAAGTTGCTGGCGTCGTCGAAGTCGGCGACCCAGCTACCCCGACCGATGTCGAAATTGCCGTTGGCGAGCTCGGAGTAGTGCACCGCGCCCTCGGCGTTGACCAGTTGAACGTCGATGCCGAGCGGCCGCCACATGGCGGCCAGCGCCACGGCGATGCGCTTGTTGGCCTCGGTGGTGGAGTAGCGCAGCGTGAGTTCGAGCGGGTGATCGGGGTCGTAGCCGGCATCCGCCAGCAGCGATCTGGCTTCATCCAGTCGAGCGTCCATGGGCTGGTCGAGCCCCGGCATCGTCTGCGCGGCGTAGTGGCTGACCCCGTCGGGAACGAAGCCGCTGGCCGGTGCGACCACGCCGCCCATGATCTGGGTGGCGATCACCTCGCGGCGGGCGGCCAGATTGAGCGCTTCTCGCACGCGAACGTCGGCCGTGGGGTGACCGTCGCGCTGGTTGAGCGCGAAGTAGTAGTTGGCGAGCTGCGGGGCGAGGTGGGCGGCATCGGGAAGGTTTTCCTGCAGCCACTGATAACGATCCGGCGAGAAGTCGCGGACGATATCCAGGCCGCCGGCACGGAAGCGCTGCAGACCGCTACTACGGTCCTCGACCGGGTAATAGTCGACGCCGTCCAGGGCGACTTCATCGGCGGCATGGAACTCGGGGTTCTTCACCGCGGCGATATGGTCGTGAGAGACCCAGCTCGTCGGCGTGAAGGCGCCGTTGGTGACGATGTGCGCCATCTGCGTCCAGCCGTCACCGTACTGGGCAATCACATGCGAGGGCGCCGGGGAGGCGGCGATATGCGCAAGCAGTGTCGGAAAGTAGGGCGTGGGCCGGTTCAGCGTGATCTTCAAAGTCTTGGCGTCGACGGCTTCGACCCCCAGCGGCGGCGCATCGGCTTCGCCCTTGGTGTGGGCCTCGGCGCCGCGGATGGCATAGAAGAGGTTGGCGTAGACGGCGCCGTTGTCCGGCTCGAACAGGCGCTGAAAGGCGAGCACGAAATCGTCGGCGACGACCGGTTCGCCGTCGGACCAGTCGGCCGTGTCACGCAACCGAAACGTGTAGACGCGACCCTCCTCGCTCAGCGACCAGTCGCTTGCCGCCCCGGGGACGTATTCGCCGGCGGGGTCGAGAGTGACCAGCCCCTCGAACAGATCGCCGAGAACGTCGTTCTCCCAGGTCGTACCGCCGATACGGGCGGTGTCGAGCGACGCCGGCTCACCCTGGGTACCCAGACTCAGCGTGGCGGCGAGCAGCGAGGTGCTGGGCGAGAGTGCTATCAGCACGCCGAGCGTTAGCCGGGCGAAACGGCGCGCTGAGCGAGCCGTCGCGCGCGACCTGACACATCGGGGAAGTGACGATTTCAGCATGATCGAGCCATCCAGGTGGGTTGTTATTGGCAGGGCCGCTGTCGATGGCAGCCCCGTCTCGATCCCATGTTATCCAAATCCGCCCAAACCCATGTGGCCGGGCGGCTTCGCCTCGATCATCGCGTGACAACCGAGCAGCGTTACATTGGCGGCGTCAGCCGAGGTGTCGCCTGACGGCGCAGAGTTCACGGGCGTAGCAACTTCCGCTGAGCTGGCGACACTCGATGCGCGCATTGTTGGTCGGCGCGTGCAGTATCCGATCCTCTCCGAGATAGAGCGCGACGTGATCGACTTGCACACGACCGGCGTCGTCGGGCTTTTCGAAGTAGAGCAGGTCGCCGGCGCGGCGCGCCTCGAGACTCACCGATGTTCCCGTGTCCACCTGATCGCCGGCATCGCGAGGGAGCGTCACGCCGACCGCGGCGAAGAGACTGTGCACGAACCCGGAGCAGTCGAAACCGAAACCGCTGTTGCCCGCCCATAGGTAGCGCAGACCGTCAAAGCGTCGCCCCATTGTCTCGAGCGTTGTCGCCGTGTCCTTCGGGTCGGCGGTTTCCGCCAGCCGCACGCTCTCCCGCGAAAGCCAGCCTCGCCCCAGCGCGGTGACGACATCGACGCGGGCGTCGCCAGCGTTCACGGGGGCCGCCAGGGCAAGCTGCGTCGCGAAGCTGATCTTGACCGGTGTGCCGCCGACCCGCTGAAGCCAGGCCGTGGGGGCCGTGACGAATACCCGGCCAGAGGCATCCCCCGATTCACGCTCTCTGGCGACGCCCGCGGCGTCGGCGAGTTGCGCGGTCGGTAGCCAGCCCGGGTAGCCGCGAGCATCGAGCGACGAGGGCTGACTGGGGACGACCACGCGACTCCAGGCCATACCGTCCGTCCCCGTTGCGGTTTCGATCACGGTGACCGGTGTGTCCAGTAGCGCCTGCGTCGCGAGACGCTTCTCGCGGCAGAGCGCCAGTCGGGTGGCATCATCGAGACCGGCGAGCCAGCGCTCCATCGCGACCGGCGCAGTGAGCGCCGGCGCGTCGACGGCTCGTGGGGTGTCGATGCCGGTCCAGAGACCGGCGACCGCCACGCCGATGCAGGTCATCGACGGGTCCTCGCGCCGCGCAGGGTGCGCGGCTCAGTCCTGAAACTCGACCCAGCGCGAGGGGTGATCGTCCTCGACGTTGTCTTCCCAGCCGGTGATGTTCGGGTTCACCAGGTTGCGAGTGACGTAGGTCAGCATCGGGGCAAAGGCGTTATCGTCGAGAGCGAGGTTCTCGGCCTGCTCGAGCAGTGCCTGACGGTCGTCAAGATCGAGCGTCTGGGCCGCCTGATCCATCAGCGCATCGTACTCCTCGTTGGAGTAGGCGCCGTAGTTGTTGCCGACACCGGTATGCAGCAGCGTCAGGAAGTTCTCGGCATCGTTGTAGTCGGCGATCCAGCCGGCGCGGGCGACGTCGAAGTCACCCTCGGCGATGGTCTGGTAGTGGACGGTGGCTTCCGAGTTGATCATCTGCACGTTGACGCCGAGCGGCTTCCACATCGCGGCCACGGCGATGGCGATCTTCTTGTGCTCATCGCTGGTGTTGTAGCGCAGGCGCAGATTCAACGGGTTGTCGGGGCCGTAGCCGGCGTCCTCGAGCAGCGTCCTGGCCTTTTCCAGGCGGGCGTCCATGTCATCGCCGATGTCCATCTGCTGGGCGTCGTAATGGCTCGTTCCCGGCGGGACCATGGCGGTGGAAGCCTTGAAGCTGCCTGCCATGATCTGCTGGGAGAGCACGTTGCGACGGATGACGAGATTGAGCGCTTCACGCACGCGGGCGTCAGTGGTCGGGTGGCCGTCGCGATGGTTGAAGACGTAGTAGTAGGAACCCAGCATCGGGCTCATGTGTGTGGCGTCGGGCAGGTTCTCGGTCAGCCATTGGTAACGGCTGGAAGGGTAGTCGGACAGCACGTCTAGCTCGCCGGCGCGGAACCGCGAGATGCCGGCGTTGCGATCCTCGACGGTGTAGTAGTTCACCCCGTCCAGCGAGACCTCGTCGGCGTCGTAGTAGGTCGAGCTCTTCTCGACCGAGATGCGCGACTGCGACACCCAGTCCACCGGGTGGAATGCGCCGTTGGTGGCGATGTGGTCGAGCTTGACCCAGTCCCGGCCGTATTCGTCGACCAGATGCTTGGGCACCGGGTAGGCGGTGTAGTGGGTCAGGAGCTGAAGAAAATAGGGCGTCGGGTGGTCGAGGGTGACCGTGAAGGTCTTGCCGTCATCGGTGGCTTCCACGCCGAGGGTGTCGAGCGGCTTCTCGCCGGTATTGACCGCCTCGGCATTCTTCACCGGGTAGAGCATGTAGGCGTACTTGGAGGCGTTCTCCGGCTTCAGCAGGTGCTGCCAGCCGAAGACGAAGTCCTCGGCGGTGACGGGCTCGCCGTCGGACCACTTGGCGTCGTCACGCAGGTGAAAGGTGTAGGTCGTGCCGTCGTCGGAGATCTCCCACTCCGTCGCCATCCCGGGCAGCAGTTCACCCGCCGGTGACTGGGTGACCAGGCCTTCGTAGACGTCCATCAGCACCTGGGATTCCCACACGCCGCCGGAGACCTGCGAGGTGTCGAACGAGGCGAGTTCACCCTGCACGCCGATATTGAGCATGTCGGCACCGGCGGGGGCGCTGGCGGCACCGATGGCGATCGCCAAAGCGCTCAGCGGGAAGAGACGACGAGAAAGAAGAGACGAAGACATGGGGTAGCTCCGGTTTGTTGTTGTACAGCCTCGTTGTCGTGGCACTCAAGCGACGGGGCATGACGCCGTACCTTCTCGCGAAGGCGCGAGAGCGTCTAATACAAATGCTCGATGATGCGTTTCATTTTGTGTATGACCTCGCACGAGCACCGTGGATGACGGCGCTCAGCCTCCGATGTCGCGCGTCTGGTGCATCGTGGTGGCGTTGCCATCGTGGGGGGCGTGGGGCGCTTCGCAGACGCGGTTGCGCCCCTGGCGCTTCGCGCGGTAGAGCGCACGGTCAGCATCCGCGATACTCGCCGACAGTGAGCCGCTGTCGCCGTTCGCTTCGGTGGTGCCGAGCGAGAGTGTCACCGGCACCTGTGCCGTCCCCTCCTTGACCGGCTCGGCAGCGATGCTGGCGCGCAGTCGCTCGGCAATGCTGAGCGTCTCGCCGCGGCGGGCGCCGGGCAGCAGGATCAGGAACTCTTCGCCGCCCCAGCGCACGGCGATGTCCTGCGGACGCATGACGCGCCTGAGACGTGCGGCAATGTCGACGATGACGGCATCGCCGACGTCATGGCCGTAGGTGTCGTTGATCGACTTGAAGTGATCGATGTCCCCCATCAGGAGACCAATCGTGTCGCTGCTGTCGCGCTTGCGTTCGAGGCGCTCGAGCGCACGCTGCGCACCGTGCCGATTGGCGAGATCGGTGAGCTGGTCTGTTTCCGCCATGCGGCGCAACGCGTTGCTCGCGCGCTCGCTGGCCATGGCGATATACCCGAAATAGACGAGGATGCTGGCGATGCGGTCCGCCACCATCGAAACGTAGCCACTCGCTTTCAACTGTATGGCTCCCGTACTCACGAATACCGAGAGACCCGAGCCGAGCAGAATGACGGCGTAAGCGCCGAACGCAAATGCGACGACGTAGGGCGAAAAGAGCCGGTCGCGCGAGGGACGGAGGATCTCCCAGACCGTCAATATCGAGGTCATGGCGCTAACGAGGAAGAGCACGGTCAGTGCATGACGTGCGCCTCCCTCGATGGAAGCGACGAGCAGGTACAGAAGCGGCGCCAGTCCGATGAGCACTGTCAGAATCTTCCAGCTGACGCGCCGACTGTAGAACAGTCTCACGCCGCTCCAGGAGCAGGCGAGACTCGCCTGAAACAGCGAGAAGGTAACGCCACTCAGTGCCCATGACGCTTCACCCCTGTCCGGGAATTGCTGCAGGAGCATCGAGCCCAGGGCCGACGCCACGAGCGCCCCCAGCCAGTGGCGTAGATATCGTTCCCGCGGTTGGCTCAGCACCACGGCCAGAAAGACAACCAGGAACGCGGAGCGACTCAGCGTGGCCGTGATGATTGCCTCTTCCATCGTACCCATGAGTCGTTACCTCCAGCGCTGCCCTTCGAAGGTGGTGGTGGGATCGAACTCGAGGCTCAGAACCGGTATCCCATACCGGCCCCGACCGTCCAGATATCGAGCTTAACCTCGCTGTTGAATCCTTGGCTTTCGAAGCGATAAGTGGGAATGACGTACTGACGGACACTGGCGTTGACGAACCAGTTACCGCCGATGGAGTAGTCGGCGCCCATTTCGAAGAGGTGGCCTGCGACCGGTTCGACGGAAAAGTCCGGGATCCCCTCGGCGGGATCGACGTTGCGCTCACGGGCGTAGTGAACGCCCGCGCCCAGGTAAGGGTGCAACCCGCCCACGGGGGGAAAGCGGTACTGCAGTGCGAGCGCGGCCGCATAGGTCTCGATCTCTCCCACATCGAAATCCCCGAGGGTCGAGCCGCTGACCCGATAGCGCGATCGAGAGACCCCACCGGATAGGGCGAGTGCCCACCGATCGCTGAGGAAATAGGTCAGCTCTGCACCCGGCATGACCCGGTCGTCGATCTCGACCTTGCCGCCGACGCCGGAGATCGTCGAGCGAACTCGGTGAGGCTCGGTGCGCATCACCGTGCCGCGGAGTAACCAGTCCCCCTGGCGCAAGTCGGGGCTGGCTTCGGCGGTGGAGCTGAGCAGTGATAAGGCGAGGAGAGAAGCGAGCAGTGGCCTTTGGGCTGTGCGACGTTTCTGCCGATTGAACAATGCGTCCCGACGCGGCATGAACGTTTCCCTTGCTGGCCGAAGCGGATGCCCGACCATGCGTCTCGCGGGCCACGGGCACTTGATACTTGGCTATCGGCGGCGGCGGGGACCGGCTTGAGCCAGTGGTCCCCGCGGGAAGCCAGTTCACTCAGGCAGGTGCACCCAGCGCGAGGCGTGCATGTCCAGCGCGTTGTCGGCCCAGCCCTCGATACTGGGGTCGACCAGATTGCGTGAGCTGTAGGTGTAGATCGGCGTCAGCGGGTAGTCCGCGAGCGCCAAGGCTTCCGCCTGCTGCATGAGGTCGGCGCGTTGGTCGGCATCCTGCTCGCCGTCGGCGCGTGTCAGCAGATCGTTGTAAGCGTCGTTCTGGTACGCCCCGTAGTTGTTGGTCTCTGCCGAGAGCAGTTGAAGGAAGTTCTGGGCATCGTCGTAGCTCGAGATCCAGGCGGCGCGAGCGACCTGAAAATCGCCTTCCATCAGATCGGCATAGTGCACATTGGCTTCGGTATTGCGCAGCTCGACGTCGACGCCCAGCGGCTTCCACATCGCCGCCACCGCCACCGCGATCTGGCGATGCTCGTCACCGCTATTGAAGCGGAGCGTCAGTTCGAGCGGCTTGTCGGGGCCGTAGCCGGCCTCGGCCATCAGCGATTCGGCCCTGGCGAGTCGGCTGTCGATGTCATCGTCGAGGCCGGGCTGCGTTTGTGCGTCATAGCCGCTGGTGCCGGGTGGGACCAGTGAGGTGGCGGGTTCGACCCCACCCTTGAGCAGCTGCTCGGCGATCACGTCGCGGCGAATGGCCAGGCTCAACGCTTCGCGGACGCGGGCATCCGCGACCGGTGAGTCGTCACGCAGGTTGAAGACGTAATAGTAAGTACCGAGCGAGGCGAAGAGATGCGTCGCCTCGGGCAGCGTCTCGGAAAGCCGCGGATACTGTGCCGCGGGATAGTCGCGCAGCACGTCGAGCTCGCCGGCGCGGAAACGCTGAATGCCGGCGTTCTTGTCTTCGAGGGGATAAAAATCGACGCCATCCAGCGTCACCGCCGCCGCATCATGGAAACGCGCGTTCTTGACCGTCTCGAGCTCGGTGTTGGAGACCCACTTCGTCGGCTTGAAGGCGCCGTTGACGACAATGTTGGCGGGATCGCTCCAGTCATCGCCGACGTCGTCGAACACGTGCTGGGGAATCGGGTAGGCAAACGGCAGTACCAGCGTCTTGAGGAAGTAAACCGTGGGTTCCTTCAGCGTGATGCGAAGCGTCCGGCCGTCATCGAGGGATTCGACGCCGAGCGACTCCAGTGGCTTGTCACCGGCGTTGATCGCCTCCGCGTTGACCACCGCGTAGAGGCGGTGCGCGTAGTTCGATGCGGTGGAAGGGTCGACCTGATGCCGATAGGCGAAGACGAAATCGTCGGCGGTGAGAGGTTCGCCGTCGGACCACTCGAGCCCATCGCGCAGGTGGAAGGTGTAGGTCCTGCCGTCGTCGGAGATCTCCCAGCTTTCGGCCGCGCCGGGAATGATCTGACCCTCGGCGTCGATGGCGATCGGCCCCTCGAAGATATCGCGCAGGACGTCTTCCTCCCAGACGCCACCGGTGACCTTGGCCGGGCTCAGCGAGGCGGGGTCGCCGGAGATGCCCACGTGCAGTGTGGCGGCCATCAGCGGGGAGGCGGCGAAGGTGCCGGCGAGGCCGATGGCGACGGCGAGTCGAGTCGGTAGCATGGCGGAAATTTCCTTGTTGTTGAGACATCGATGGGGCGGCGTCGGCGGTTGGCAGCGCAAGGCTGGCGGGTGCTCTGGCTTGCCAGTGCCGGTTGGGCCATGAGGTAGGGCCATGATTCTTGCGGTCGCGATGAGAGGCCGTGTCGACCTACCTTAGCCCATCGCGTCGGCGTAAACAGCGTCACCGCGCCCGGGATGACGCTATGCCGGGCTTTGGCTACAATGGGCGCCCTTTGACGCGCCCCGAATCGAGCCGGTTCCTCGGGAGCGCCGACACCCTATTGGTAGGAATTCCATGCAAGAGATCAATCCGATCCACAGCCTCATCAAGGACCTGTCCGAACGGACAGACGTCCTGAGGGGGTATCTTTGACTATGCCGAAAAGAAAGATCGGCTAGAAGAAGTGAGCCGCGAGCTCGAGAATCCCGACGTCTGGAGCGATCCGGCCTATGCCCAGAAGCTGGGCAAGGAGCGTGCGTCGCTGGAGACGGTCGTCGAGACCATCGATGCGCTGGACAGTGGCCTGGTCGACAATCGCGAGCTGCTCGAGCTGGCGGTAATGGAAGAGGACGACGCCACCATCGATGAGGTCAGGCGCGAGCTCGACAGCCTCCAGGCGCAGCTCGACAAGCTCGAGTTTCGGCGCATGTTCTCCGGCGAAATGGACGCCAACAACGCCTATCTGGACATCCAGGCGGGCTCCGGCGGCACCGAGGCTCAGGACTGGGGCAACATGCTGCTGCGGATGTACCTGCGCTGGGCCGAGCATCACGGCTTCAAGGCCGATCTCACCGAGGTGTCGGCGGGTGACGTCGCCGGGATCAAGTCCGCGACCATTCACGTCCAGGGGGATCACGCCTTCGGCTGGCTGCGTACCGAGACCGGGGTTCACCGGCTGGTGCGCAAGAGCCCGTTCGACTCCGGCGGGCGTCGCCACACCTCCTTCGCCTCCGTGTTTCTTTCACCGGAGGTCGACGACAGCTTCGAGGTCGAGATCAATCCGGCGGATCTGCGCACCGATACCTACCGCTCCTCGGGTGCCGGCGGTCAGCACGTCAACACCACGGACTCGGCGGTCCGAATCACCCACGAGCCGACCGGTATCGTGGTGGCGTGTCAGAGCCAACGCAGCCAGCACGCCAACCGCGACTTCGCCATGAAGCAGCTCAAGGCGAGGCTGTGGGAGCACGAGATGCAAAAGCGCAACGCGGCCAAGCAGGAAGCCGAGGAGAGCAAGGCGGACATCGGCTGGGGTAGCCAGATTCGCTCCTACGTGCTCGATGACCAGCGCATCAAAGATCTGCGGACCGGCGTGCAGTCGAGCAACTGCGAGAAGGTGCTGGACGGCGATCTGGATCAGTTCATCGAAGCGAGCCTCAAACAGGGGCTTTGATTCGCGCCGACGGCGTTCGACGAGGCGGTATGGCGCCGACGCTCCTCCTGCGCCTGGACAATCACGTCCATATTGCGGAGTGATCGCTTGGCGCTCAGCCTCGCCGTCGTCGCGAAACGGCCAGCGCTGATATCGCGCGCTTCCCATTTTTTGGTACTCATTCTTTACAGGCGACGACATGGCGAACCAGGACAATCCGCAATCTCCCTCTGATGCACCGACCGACGTGCAGGAAGAAAACCGGCTGATCGCGGAGCGTCGGGGCAAACTCGCCGCCCGTCGCGAGAAGGCGGCCGGCGAAGGCGGTAGTGCCTTCCCCAACGACTTTCGCCGCGACAGCCTGGCTGCCGATCTGCAGGCGGAGCTGGGCGAGCAGGAGAAAGAGGCGCTGGAAACCCTCGACCGGCAGGCGGCGGTCGCCGGCCGGATCATGCGCAAGCGCGGTCCGTTCATCGTCATTCAGGACGTTTCCGGGCAGATTCAGCTCTACGTCGACAAGAAGGGCCTGCCGGCCGACCTGCTCGAGGATATCCAGAGCTGGGACATCGGCGACATCGTTGCCGGTCGCGGTCCCGTGCACAAATCCGGCAAGGGCGACCTCTACGTGCTGATGCGTGAAGCGACCCTGCTCACCAAGAGCCTGCGGCCGTTGCCGGACAAGTTCCATGGTCTGACGGACCTGGAAGCCCGTTACCGTCAGCGCTATGTCGACCTGATCATGAACCCGCAGTCGCGGCGGGTGTTCGAGGTCCGCTCCGGTGTGATCGCCGCGATCCGTGCCTTCATGGTCGAGCGCGGCTTCATGGAGGTCGAGACGCCGATGCTCCAGCCGATCCCCGGCGGGGCGACGGCGCGGCCGTTCACGACGCATCACAATGCGCTGGACATCGACATGTACCTGCGTATCGCCCCGGAGCTCTACCTCAAGCGGCTGGTGGTGGGTGGCTTCGAGCGCGTGTTCGAGATCAACCGCAACTTCCGTAACGAGGGGCTATCTACCCGGCACAACCCCGAGTTCACCATGCTCGAGTTCTACTGGGCCTACGCCGATTATCGCGACCTGCTCGACCTCACAGAGGCGATGGTTCGCGATGTGGCGACCCGCGTGCTGGGCTCGACCACGCTGACCTATCAGGGCACCGAGTACGACATGGGGCAGCCATTCCGGCGGCTGACGATGCGCCAGTCGATTCTCGAATACGGTGCCGAGCAGGGGATCGGTGAGTCGGAAGTGGATAGCGTCGACGGCGCCAGAGCGGTGTGCGAGCGCCTGGGTATCGAGGCCAAGCCAAGCTGGGGCCTGGGCAAGCTGCAGACCGAGATCTTCGAAACCGTTGCGGAGCCGCATCTCGATCGGCCGACCTTCATCACCGAATATCCCGCCGAGGTGAGCCCGCTGGCGCGGCGTAACGACACCAATCCGCACGTCACCGATCGCTTCGAGTTCTTCGTCGGTGGGCGCGAGCTCGCCAACGGATTCTCCGAGCTCAACGATGCCGAGGATCAGGCCGAGCGCTTCGCCGCCCAGGCGGCCGAAAAGGACGCCGGGGATCTGGAAGCGATGTACTACGACGCCGACTACGTGCGCGCGCTGGAGTACGGCATGCCACCGACCGCGGGTGAAGGGATCGGCATCGACCGTCTGGTCATGCTCCTCACCGACAGCGCGTCCATCCGAGACGTGCTGCTTTTCCCGGCCATGCGACCGGAGTAAGCGGCCTCTTCAGTGACCAGTGCCCAGCGCCGCTGCATCGCGGCGCTGCGGCCCCCTGGCTTGCGTGACTGGTCGCGTTCCGTCGCGTTACGTCGCGATCGGCGACGCCAGTTCCAGTTCCGGGCGGTGGCAGGCCGCATAGTGGCCGGTGCCGCGCACGTCGAGGGGCGGCGCTGAATCGGCACAGGCGGGCTTGGCATAGGGGCATCGAGTACGAAACGCGCAGCCCGAGGGTGGCGAGATCGGGCTCGGGATGTCTCCCTCCAGCATGATCCGCTGGTGCGCCCGGCGCTCCGGGGTCGGTACCGCCGACATCAGCGCCTCCGTATAGGGATGACGTGGCCGGGTGAACAGCTCTCGGGTCGGCGCGACCTCGACGATTTTTCCCAGATACATGACGGCCACGCGATCGGCGATGTGGCCGACCACTGCCAGATCGTGCGTGACGAAGAGCATGGTCAACTGCCAGCGATGCCGAATCTCCGTGAGCAGGTTGAGAACCTGGGCCTGGACGGAGACATCGAGGGCAGAGACGGCCTCGTCGGCGACGATGAACTCGGGGTCGGTGATCAGTGCTCGGGCAATGCCGATGCGCTGACGCTGGCCGCCGGAGAACTCATGCGGAAAGCGCTCCAGGATGTCGCCGGACAGCCCCACCGTCTCGATCACCTGGCGCGCCTTGTCCAGGCGGGCCGAGGCGCTCATGTCGGGGGCCTGGAATCGCAACGGCATGGTCAGCGAGTCGCCGACACTCATGCGCGGGTTGAGCGAGCTGAACGGGTCCTGAAAGATCATCTGCATGCGGCGGCGAAAGGGCTTGAGCAAGCGCTCGCTGAAGCGGCTGATTTCGGTGTCGCCGAACACGATCTGGCCTGAGGTGGGGGGCTCCTGCATCATCAATGTCTTGCCCAGCGTGCTCTTCCCGGACCCGCTCTCGCCGACCAGGCCAAGGACCTCCCCCCGGCGGATGGTCAGCGAGATGCCGTCGAGCGCTCTGACCGCCTTGGCTTCTCGCTGCAGGATGCCCTTGCGCACCGGGAAGTGCTTCTTCAGCGCGACCGTTTCGATCATGACGTCTGCGGGCATGGCGAGAGCTCCTCGGCAGGTATGAGTTCGTGGGCGCGAGTGCACCTCACGCGTCGCCCCGCCTTCAGTGAGGCCAGGGCGGGAACGGCACTGTCGCAGGTCCCGGGCACGGCAAACGTGCAGCGCGGCTGGAAGCTGCAGCCCGCGGGAAGACTCGCGGGATCGGGCACGCGACCCGCAATGGTGGCCAGCCGCTCGCCGGGCAGTCCCGCGCGTTCCAGCCGCGGCACCGACGCGAGCAGACCCGCCGTGTAAGGCATCAGCGGGCGCGCCAGCACCGCCTCGACGTCACCCTCTTCGACGATGCGCCCGGCGTACATGACGGCCACCCGGTCGGCCACTTCCGATACCACCCCGAAGTCGTGGGTGATAAACAGCATCGCCATCCCGGTGTCGCGCTGAAGTGTCTTGAGCAGCGTCAGAATCTGGGCCTGGACGGTCACGTCCAGGGCCGTCGTCGGCTCGTCGGCGATCAGGACATCCGGCTCCATCGCCAGCGCCATCGCGATCACGACGCGTTGACGCATCCCGCCGGAGAGTTCGTGAGGGTAGCTGTCGAGGCGGCTGCTCGGTTCGGGAATGCCAACCTGTTCGAGCAGCGCCAGCGCCTGGGCGCGTGCCTGTCGGCGGGGGCTGCCGCTATGGAAGCGAACTACCTCGGCGATCTGATCGCCGACGCGGTGCACGGGGTTGAGCGCCGTCAAGGGTTCCTGAAAGATCATCGCGATGCGCCGGCCTCGCAGTTGACGCATCCTCGCATCGTCGATCTGGAGCAGGTCGATTGGCTCTCGCTCGGTTGCAGCGTGCAGTGCGACCTGTCCGGTGACGGCGGCGCGGCTCTGGCGGCCAAGCAGGCGCATCAGGGCCATGCTGGTGACGCTCTTGCCGGAGCCGCTCTCGCCGACCAGTGCCAGCGTCTCCCCGGCGGCGATCTCGAAATCGATGTCATGGATCACCCGGGTCTCGCAGCCGTTGCGCTGAAAGGTGACGCAGAGATCCCGAACCGCCAGGGCGGGGGGGTGCGAAAGAGTCATGGCAGATTGCTCCTGCTATCCAGCGCATCGCGCAAGCCGTCACCGATGAAGTTGAAGCTGGAGACGGCGAGGGTAATGGTGATGCCGGGGACGATGGCCAGCCACGGGGCATCGGCCAGGTATTGCTGGGCGCTATTGAGCATGTTGCCCCAGCTGGGCAGCGGGGGCTGTATGCCGTAGCCGAGAAAGCTGATGTAGGCCTCGAGCAGTATCGCGTTAGCAATGGTCAGCGTTGCCGCCACGATGATCGGGCCCATGGCGTTGGGAACGAGTTCGCGGAACATGATCCAGCGCGCGCTCGCCCCGGACAGGCGGGCCGCGATGGTGAAGTCGCGCTCGCGCAGAGAGAGAATTTCGGCTTCGACGATGCGCGCGATCTCCATCCAGCAGGTCAAGGCGATGATGACGGTGATCATGAAGGGGCTGGGCTCGACGAACGCGGAGAGGACCAGCACCAGAAAGATGCTCGGGAAGGCGAGAAAGGCATCGACGATCCGCATCAGCACGCTGCCTACCCAGCCGCGGAAGTAGCCGGCGACGACGCCGATCAGCGTGCCGAATACGGTGCTGATCAGCATGACCGAGAAGCCCACCAGCAGTGAAATGCGCCCGGCCATCAGCAGGCGAGCGGCAATATCCCGACCCAGCGGGTCCGTGCCCAGGTAGTGATCCTGCGTCAAGGGCGGCGAGAATCGGGCTCGCAGATCCACGGTCAGCTCATCGTAGGGCAGAAGATGCGGTCCCAGCAGGCAGGCCAGCGTCAGCATCAGGATGATGGCCAGGCCGGTTGCCGCGAGCCGATGGCGGAGAAAGCGCGATAGCGTACGATGTTGCCACCAGTGATGGCGGGTGTGCGCGGCGTCGCCGGCAGCAGTCATAGTGGTCATGTTGGGCTCCTCAAGCCAGCCGCACGCGCGGGTCGGTGATTGCGACGAGGAGATCGGCCAGCAGATTGCCCAGCAGCACGAAAATCGCCGACAGCATCAGAATGCCCATCACGACGGGATAGTCGCTGTAGCCGATACTATCGAGGAACAGGCGCCCCATGCCGGGCCAGGTAAAGACCGTCTCGGCGACGAGCGCACCGCCCAGGATGGTCGGCAGCTGCAGGCCTGCCAGGGTAATCATTGGCAGCAGTGCATTGCGCACGATGTGGTGGACCAGTACGCGGTAGCGAGAGAGCCCCTTGGCGCGTGCCGTGCGCACGAAGTCTTGATCCAGAACCTCCAGCGTCGAGGCACGCATGTAACGGCTCCAGATCGCCACGTTGACCAGCGACAGCACGAGGGTGGGCAGAATCAAGTGGCGAAGATAATCGACAACCGAGCCATCCCCGATGGTGGTCATGCTGCCGGCCGGTAGCCAGTCGAGCTGGAGTGCGAAGAGATAGATCGCCACAAGACCAAACCAGAAGGTCGGGATCGACAGTGCGACCATGGCCCCCACGGTCGCCAGATAGTCGAACACCGAGTAGCGCCGGACGGCGCCCGCGATGCCGACCCCGATACCGATCACAATGGAGACCGCCATCGAGGTGCCCATCAGCAGCAGGGTGGCCCACAGATGTTCGATGATGATCTCGAGAACCGGTCGGCCGTCACGAAACGAATCGCCCCAGTCACCGACAAGCAGCCGGCCGAGCCAGTCGAAATACTGAATGATGAGTGGCCGGTCCAGCCCCATCTGTGCGGCAATTCGCTGGATGTCGGCCTGGCTCATGCCCGGCGTGAGGGCGAACTGGGACAGCGGCCCTCCCGGTGCCAGGTTGAGGATCATGAAACCGATCAGGGAGACCAGAAAGAGCACAATGATGCTCTGTCCCAGTCGCCCGATGAGATAACGTCCCATCGCGTACCCTCCCGTTAACGTCGTGTGGGCGCCCCGCGTGGCGGGGCGCGATCAGCTGTCCGCTCGAGTCAGCTCCAGCGCCACTGGTTAACGTTCCAGGTCGAGATGCGCGTATTGATATTGCCCTCGAAGCCCTGCAGGCCATCCTTGTAGCCGCGGATATAGGCGTATTGAAAGAGCGGTAGTAGCGGCAGGTCGGCGCGAATCTTCGCCTGGATCTGGTGATAGATCGGCTGGCGTTTGGCCGGGTCGGGCTCACTGGCGCCCTCGCCCAGCAGACGGTCGATCTCGCTATTCTGATACTGGAAGGTGTTCTGCCCGCCGCCATTCTGGGCGGGGATGGCATCCGAGCGGAAATAGTTGGAGACGTCGGGATCGCTGCCGGTCAGGAAATTGAGTCCGACGACGACCGAGTCGAACTGCGACTGCATCCAGTAATCCCCCCACATGACCGCCGGTGGCCGGTTGGATATCTGCATGTCGACGCCGAGCGCCAGCCAGGTTTGCTGGACGAACTGCTGCATCTGCTCGCGAACCTGATTGCCGGCAGTAGTTGAATTGGTAAACGAGAGTCTGACGCCCGCCTTTTCGCGCACGCCATCGCTGCCCGGCAACCAGCCCGCGTCATCCAGTAGTTGCTTGGCCGCCTCCAGATCGAACTGGTGCGGCGGCAGCTCGTGGTTGTAGTAGGGCGACTGGTGGGGCATGTAGGACTCGGTCTCTTCGGGCAGGCCGTAGTAGAGCGCGTCCAGAATGGTGGCCTTGTCCAGCGCCAGATAGAGCGCCTGACGGACCGCCGGGTCCTGAAACTGAGGTCGCTCCATATTGAAGGCGATGCTCTCGACGCTGGCCGAAGGCACCAGTACGACGGCTTTGTCGTTCAGGCCTTTTGCCTCCTCGTAGTGGTCCGGCATGATCCCCTGCATCCCGATGACGTCGATATCACCGGTGCGGAACTGGGTGTAAAGCACGGTGATATCCGGGATGTAGCGAAAGACCACTTCCTCGAGACCGGGGCCAGTGCCGAAGTACGCCTCATTGGCTTCGAGCAGGATATGGTCGCCGGCCACCCGGTCTTTCCATTTGAACGCGCCGGTGCCGACCGGAGCGTTGTTGAAGGGCGCCTCGTTGGGCTGGCTCGCCAGCAGGTGGCTCGGGACGATGAAGGTGGTGGCCAGAATGGAGAGGAAGGGCGCGTAGGACTCGCTCATCGTCCACCGCAGCTCGGTCGGCGAGATGACCTCGATCTCGTCGATCAGATCGAAGCCCGCATGGCGGGCGCTGCGAAAGTCGGGGTCCACCGTCAGGCGGAAGGTGAAGGCCACGTCCTCGGCCGTAAAGGGTTGCCCATCGTGCCAGCGGACGTCGTCGCGCAGCTTGATGTGCCAGCTGAGACCGTCTGCCGAAATACCGCCGTTCTCTACCGTGGGCACCTCCGCTGCCAGCGCGGGGACGAGGTTGCCCTGCGGGTCGGCGAAAAACAGGGGATCGAAGAGATTCCAGTGAATGCCATCATCGACCTCGATGTGAGGCATCAGCGGATTGAAGACCGTCGGTTCCTGGGAGAAACCGATGGAGAGCCGGCCTGAGGTCGTCACGGTCTCGGCAGCGAGTGTCTGCTCGGCCAGACTCCACGGCAGAATCAGGCTGGCCACACCGGCTGCACCGAGATGCAGGAAGCGGCGTCGGTCGAGCGGCAATTTGCCGAGTGGGCGATCGGTGTCTTTTGGGGTTGTCATGTCGAGATGCCTTTGTTGTCGATTGTTGGATCTCAGGAGGCGATTGACGCCCTGTTTAATCTGTCTGGGGTAAACCAAAGCCGCTGTCTGGCCGGAGCTTGGAGCCGTCCGTGAAGCGGGAGAAGCGGAAGGCGTGAGGGTCGGAGAAGGGCGTGTCGTTGAGCGCCAGATCTGCCGCCAGGCGGCCAGCGCCGGGGCCGATGCCAAACCCATGGCCGGAAAAGCCGGTAGCGATGACTAGCCCGGGCAGCGTGTCGACGGGCGAGATGACGGGAATCGCGTCCGGCGTGACATCGATACTTCCCGCCCAGCGCTGCTCGATGGAAGCCTCCTTGAAGACTGGAAAGGCTTGAACCAGCTTTTTCCAGGCTTCGTCACCGCGCTCGCGCGACGGCTTGGGGTCGAGGACACGGTGATATTCAAAGGGCGATGACTCATCCAGCGACCATCGCTTGGGGACTCGCGCGTCATCCAGGAACTGCCAGCCAAGGCGTGGCTTGACCCCGCGGCGTTCCGTTCTCAGCGCCGGCAGGAATCGGCGCATGTAGCGGAAGGTGTCGGGCACGATCGGGGCACGATTGCCGCCGCCGTTGGCGATGGTATAGCCACCATCCTGGCGTTTGCGCAGCGCGAATCCCGATGCCCACATCGCGGTGTCCGGCCCATTGATCGGCGAGGTCCGCAGCACGTCGTTGATGACGCGTAACTGGGGCAGATCGAGTCCATGACGCCCGCAAAACAGGTTGGACCAGGCCCCTCCCGCAAGGATGACCGACTGGCAGCGTATGAAGCCACGCTCTGTCATCACCCCCGTGACTTGCCCTGCGGCTGTGTCGATCCCCCGCACGGCGCATTCAGTGAGGATATGGGCGCCCTTGTCGCGGGCGGCTTCGGCAATCGCCGGCGCGGCCTGCTGAGGCTCGGCGCGGCCATCCGAGGGCGTGAGCAGTCCCCCTTTGGCCGAAAGCTGGCAGCCGGGAAAGTTGTCGCGCAGCTCGCGGTCGGTGAGCAGGCGGCTCTCTATACCCGTGCCGTCCAGATGGCGGCGCCAACGATCATGATTGGCCAGGGTCTGGTCGTCTTCGCACGCAAACAGGATCCCGGTCTGGCGGTATCCCACCGAGCGACCGATGCGAGACTCGAGCGAGCGCCAGAGTTCCAGCGTCTTCGCCATCAACGGGATCTCTCGCGGGTCACGGCGGGACATACGCACCCATCCCCAGTTGCGGCTGGACTGCTCCTGGCCGATGCCTCCCTTTTCGCAGAGAGCGACACGCTGACCGCGTTCGGCGAGCTCGAGCGCCGCGGACGTGCCGATGATGCCGCCGCCAATCACCACGACGTCGACGGTTTCGGGAATCGTCAGATCCCCCTGTACGGGGGTGACTCGCGGGCCGGGCATATCAAACCTCCCTGCTGACGAGTGATCGAGAGAGCGAGCCTGCAGACGCGTCAGGGTCATGCGGGCAGCGGGGGGTGGGGATGGACATTCAACGTCTCCTTGGATTGTTGTTGTGTGGCGCCGGGGCTTGACGGCGTCGGGGCTTCGCGGTGGCGGACTCGCCCGGGGGCTCGAGCCTGTCGCGCTCAGGCGCCGATCCAGATCCCGGGATAGCGCCAGCGTGAGTGTGCGCATGTAGAAACTGAGGAGGTCGCCCAGAACATCCAGGTCGACGGTGGCCTCTGTGGACGGCTCGCACATGAAATCCCCTGACGGTTAATTTCGTATACGATGCATCATGCATTAAAACTTACGAGCAATGGTACTCAAATACAACGGTTGTCGATGCCTACCCTCGAGACGTTCAGGTGAGCCTTAAGAGCGGGGCGCGCAACCAATCTCGCGTTCGGGCTTGGTTGATCCTGTCCCAGCGCCCATAATGGCCGCGTTTCAAATTCAGCCGACATCACGCCGGCTCCATGACAGGGGTGACACCGATGAAGCTGCTCAACCGTTCCGCGCTGAGCGTTAAGCCGACCCAGGCGTTCGTCGACTGGGTCAACTCGCTGGAGCCGACCGTCGGCGATGACGATCTCACGCTCGATGACATCGCCGGTGAGACCACGGTTTATCTGATCCCGGAGATGGATACGCCGGAAGCCCTCAGTGCCTACGTCGAGGAGCGCTGTGTCGATCTGCTCGAGAGCGAGCTACGGGCCTGGGAAGAGGACGAGCGGCAGTGGCCGGAAACGGTCGACGCCGCACTCTTCCGAGAGTTTCTTTCTGTCGAGCACAGCTACCTCGCGGTGGATTTCGACGACGAAGCGGCGCTCGAGACCGCCGAGGTCGATGACGAGTTGCTCATGGAGACCGACGAGGAGTGAGTGGCGCGTGGGTCGAAGGGGCGGGGCGTACGCCGATCGTCGCGGGCGTGACGTGACCGCATGCTGAAAAGGTTGTTCGAAGAGCGTCCGGGGGACGACGGTCTACCCGGACGCGAGCGCAAGCTGGCGATGCTGGCGATGATCACCGGCACCCAGCTGGCGGTACTCGACAACGGTATCGTCAACATTGCCCTGCCGACGCTGGCCGATGCGCTTGCCATCAGCGGCTCGCAGTCGATCTGGATTGCCAACGTCTATCAGCTGGTCACGGCGGCGCTGCTACTGACCTTCGCGGCGCTGAGTCGTCGCATCGGTCGCCATCGGCTCTATATCGGCGGGCTGGCGATCTTCACGCTCGCCTCGCTCGGCTGTGCGCTGTCGCGCTCCTTCGAGTGGCTGCTGGCAGCGCGGGCGCTGCAGGCGGTGGGGGCAGCGGCGATGTTGAGCATCGGCCCCTCGCTCTACCGGATCATCTTTCCCAGCCGCCTGCTCGGCTCCGCCATTGGTCTGAGCGCGTTGACCGTCGCCTTCGGCATCGCCGCCGGGCCGTCACTCGGCGGGCTGATTCTGCACGTGGCCGACTGGCCGTGGCTGTTCGCGATCAATGTGCCCATCGGGCTGCTGGCGCTGACGCTGGCGACACGCTCGCTTCCCCGGGAGGCGCCGGTGCGGGGGCGGATCGATCTCATCGGCGCACTGCTCTCGATCGTCATGCTCAGTGGCAGTGTGTTCGCGCTGGATCAGTTCGGTCACGGCGACGGCGGTGCGCCGGCGATCGCGACGCTCGCCGTCAGCCTGCTCTGTCTGGTGGGGTTCGTATGGCGCCAGCGCCGCGTCACGCGCCCGCTCGTACCGCTGGCGCTGTTTGCCGAGCCGCGCTTCTCGTTTGCCGCCACGGTGTCGATGTTTGCGTTCCTCGCCCAGGGCATCGCCTTCGTCGGCCTGCCGTTTCTGTACCAGACCACGCTCGGCGTCTCGCCCCTGGATTCGGCGCTGCTGTTCACACCATGGCCACTGGCGATCATGCTCATCGGGCCGTTGGCGGGGCGGCTGGCGGACAAGGCCAACCCGGCCGTGATCAGCTCGACCGGACTCGCCATCTTTCTCTGCGGCATGCTGGCGCTGGCCGGTATCGACGCGCAGACCCATGGCCTCGATATCGTCTGGCGCAGCGCGCTCTGCGGTATCGGCTATGGGCTCTTTCAGGCGCCCAACAATCGGGAGATGATCGGCAGTGTCTCGGTTGCGCTGAGCGCCAGTGCTTCCGGCGTGCTCGCGTCGGTGCGTACCTTTGGCCAGTCGTTGGGGACCGCGTCGGTCGGCCTGATACTGGGGCTTTCATTTGGTTCGCTGACGCTGTCGCTGTGGCTCGGTTGCCTCTCCGCGCTGGTCGCGCTGGGGCTTAGCCTCTACCGCGTGCCACTGGCGAGAACCCGACATCGTCGCTGAGTCACCCCGTCGCTGCATCGAGCGCGCGTGTCGTCGGCGCCTCGCTGTGCGAGGCGCGAGTGCGACGGTACAATGACGCCACTGGCACAGGAGACGCTGACATGAGTGTTCAATCCCGCATCGAGGAGAAGCTGCTCGCCGCGCACGAGCCGCTTCACATGGCGGTAGAAAACGAAAGCCACATGCACAATGTCCCGCCGGATGCCGAAACGCATTTCAAGGTGACGCTGGTGTCGTCCCAGTTCGAGGGACTGATGCCGGTCAAGCGCCACCAGCTGCTTTATTCAACGCTGGCCGATGAGCTTGCCGGCCCGGTCCATGCCCTGGCGCTGCATCTCTACACGCCTCGACAGTGGGAGATGCGCGGTGAAGACCGCCCCGACTCTCCCAACTGCCGCGGGGGAGGCGGGCGTTGATCGCCGATCCCCAACGGCTGCAGTATCTGGAAGCGATGGGCATTCCCGCCTGGGTGTCGCGCTATCGCTTCAGCAATGCCAGGCCGACCGAGCAGGGCGAATGGGTCGAGCCGGCGCGGGGTGAAAAGCCCGCGCCCGGTGAGCGCCTGCACGCGCTGCTCGATCGCCCCGAGCCGAACGAAGAGACGCGTCGCCGGCCCGAGGTGAACCCAACCGGCGATGCCTCGTCGGCGCCGGCCGAGACCGCAGACCCGGCACCCCAGGGTGAGCGTACGTCGCGGGCCCGCGCCCTGCTGGAAGCGGAGACCGGCATTGCCGAGTCCCGCACGCCGGCTCCGACGGCCGCCGCCGCGCCAGCGCCTGTCGCGGAGACGGCGGCCGAGGCGGCAAGTCCCGCCGAGCCGCTGCGTTTTTCGCTGAATCTTGCCGTGCTTGGCGGGCGCTGGTGGCTGCTGATGCCCGGGGAACGGGCGTTGTCGAAGCCGGGCGAGGCGCTACTCCAGCAGATGCTCTCGGCGGCGGGCCTGCCCGCGCGCTGGCAGGCGCTGGCGAATCTTCGCTGGCCGCTGATGTCGACACCGACCCCGGACCCGGAAGGGGAAGCGCGGGAGGGCATCGAGGTCTTCTGTGCCGGGCAGGCGCGACGCAACGAGCTGACCATCGACGGCGCCATCGTCGTCGGCAACGAGGCCTGGGCGTCGCTGGTCGATACCCAATCGACGACACTGGCCGTGCATCGTTGGCCGCATCCCGATGATCTCCTCGGCGACGTCCGCGCCAAGCGTGAAAGCTGGTCGCGGCTGTGTGCCACCGGCGATGGCTGGCGGGCGGCATCGGTCAGCGCCGACACGCCAAGCTGAGGGTCACATTGTCCATGACGCCTCCGCCCGATACCCCGCCGTTACCCGACAATGCCCACGTGCGCCAGTTGGACGTCACCGATCTCGACGCCGTGATGGCCTTCGAAGCCCGCGCCAATCCCGATGCCTGGTCGGCGGCACTGTTCGAACGCGCGCTCATCGATAGGGATCAGTGTGTCTGGGGGCTCTACCTCGACGGCACGCTCTGTGCGACGGCGTTCATCGCCTGGCTTCCCTACGATGCCGAACTGCAGTCGATCAGCGTCTCACCCATCCACCGACGACAGGGGCTGGCCGCCGCCCTGCTGGCGCGGTTGAAAGGGTGCGCGGTAGCGCGGGGATGCGAGAAGGTGCTTCTGGAAGTGCGGGCGTCCAATCATGCCGCCCAGGCGCTCTACCAGCGCTGCGGCTTCGCGGTCGATGGCCGACGGCGAGGCTACTACCGATGCGAGGATGGGCGTGGCGAAGATGCCATCCTGATGTCCTGCGAGCTTTCACGCTGAACGGCCGGCGGCATGTGATCCGCCGGTCGCCATGCCAGGGAGCGCGCTAGGCGCTCAGTAGGCATTCTCGTGCGGGTTGCCGGTGGGCGCGCTCGGCGTTGCCGGCTGGCTCGAGCCGCTCTCCTCGGTGTCCAGCGACTGCAGCGTGTTGAGCAGGCCGCTCAGGCGCTTTTCCCATTCGTCACGCTCGCTGCGGAAGCGGGCATTTTCCGCTTTCAGCTCTTCGTTCTCCATCTTCAGCATCTCGATGCTGTCGACGGCGTTCTGGATTTTCTGCTCTAGCTGAGCGAAGACTTCACCGTTCATGACGGGCTCCTTATTCAGGTATGACACGACGCTGGCACGCCGATGTGGCGGGCCAGCGGCAGGATGATTGGGCGTTGAATCCGACGCACGCAAGGCCGGGTGGCGCACCGCGACGGCTGGCCCGCCAGATTACGTGGCGCCGCCCGGGCCGACAAGCGTCGCGACCTGCCGACGCGGGGGCGCCGCTCCTTTGGCGGCGTCGACTCAGCGGGCATCGTCATCGCGCCCCGCGGCGAGTCGGCGAAAGAGTCGGCCGTGGCTGTCCCCGGCGCGCACTTCGCGGTGCAGCGACCAGTTCGCCGGCGGTGACCACTCGAGCATCGGCTCGCTTTCGACGTAGATGAGTGCCCCCTCGCTGAGCCAGCCAAGGCGCTCGAGTTGCTCGCAGGTGCTCGCTGCCAGCCCCTGGCGAAACGGTGGGTCGAGAAAGACCAGGTCGAAGGGGCGTGGGGCCTTCTCCAGATAGCGAGCCACCTCGTCGCGGACGACCTGCGCGTCGAGATGAAGGCGAGCGAGATTCTCCTCGATGGCCGTTGCCACCGGCGCCTGGGACTCGACGAAGACGGCCTCGGCCACGCCTCGGGAGAGCGCCTCCAGGCCCAGTGCCCCCGTGCCCGCGTAGAGATCCAGGACACGGCGACCGGGAAGCTCGAAGGCGAGCCAATTGAACAGCGTTTCTCTCACCCGGTCTGGCGTCGGCCGCAGCCCGGGGCTCTGCAGTACCGGCAGTCGGCGACTCCGGTGCGCACCACCGATGATGCGCAGCTCGCCGCCACTGCCGCGATGAGACGCGGCATGGCGTGACCCTTTGCCGGGGGAGGTTTGGCGCGGTTTGGCGCGGTTTGAGCGGCGTCGATTCATGGCGCGCGATTGTACCCCCGCTCCCGTGCCGGTGATAGGATGAGCGCTCGATATCGATATTCTCCGAGGCCACGGTGGTAGGCACTGCCAGACGCCTCGCCCCGGCCCGCCAGTAGCGAAGTCATTCATGTTCGGACTATTCAAGAGTCGCAAGAAACAGCAGCAGGAAAAGGAGGAGGCACGCCGCCGCGAACAGGCGGAGGCCGTCGAATCTTCCCGCGAGTCTGACGTCAGTGAGGCCGCCGTCGACGAAGCCGCCGTTGACGAGACCGCCATCGAAGAGACCGCCCAGCACGATAGGGTCGGCGAGGTCGACATGGTTGATCCGGCCGAGGCGTCGGTCGATGCCGTCGATCCCGAGCGGTCGACAGCGGTCGACTACACCCCGGCGTCGATCGAACAGGCGGCTGCCGAGCAGGCGCTGAGCGAGCCGCTGCCCCCGGAGTCAGCGACATCCGCCGTGGAAGAGACGCCAGCCGGACAGACCCGCGCCAGCGAGCTCGCGGTCGACGTCGGGGCCGATGCGTCCGCGGCGGACGCCGACACCGCGACCGGCGAGACACCGGCGGCCGTTGCGGCAGAAACACCGGGGATCGAGCCGTCGACGGCGACACCCTCGGCCGCTGACGACTCGGCGACGACGCAAGCGTCTGCCGATGACCAGCCCGTCGCGCCGGTTGCCACTGCGCCGTCTTCTGCCGAACCCCAGTCAACGGCGACCCAGGAAAAGCCCAAGGGCAAGGGCGGCTGGCTGGCACGCGTGAAGGCCGGTCTCGGCCGCACGCGGGCCAACCTCACTGACGGCATCGCCGAGCTGCTGGTGGGAAAAAAGCAGATCGACGACGACCTCATCGAGGAGCTCGAGACCCAGCTGCTGATGGCGGATGTCGGCATCGATGCGACCACCGAGATCATCGAACGTCTGACCGAGCGCGTCTCGCGCAAGGAACTCGCCGATGCCGAGGCGCTCTATCGGGCACTGCAGGAAGAACTCGCCGCGCTCCTCGCGCCGGTCACTCAGCCGCTGGCGCTGCCGCCCAAGGGCGAAGGCCCGTTCGTGATCCTGATGGTCGGGGTCAACGGTGTCGGCAAGACCACCACCATTGGCAAGCTGACCCAGCGCTTCCAGAACGAGGGCCGCAGCGTGATGCTCGCTGCCGGCGACACCTTCCGCGCTGCCGCCGTGGAGCAGCTCAAGGTGTGGGGTGAGCGCAATCATGTGCCGGTCATCGCCCAGCACACCGGCGCTGACAGCGCTTCGGTCATCTATGACTCGCTGGCCGCGGCGCGGGCGCGGGGTGTGGACGTGCTGATCGCGGATACGGCAGGGCGCTTGCACAACAAGAGCCACCTCATGGAAGAGCTCAAGAAGGTGCAGCGGGTCATGGCCAAGCTCGACGCTTCCGCGCCGCACGAGGTCATGCTGGTGCTCGACGCCGGTACCGGTCAGAACGCCATTTCGCAGGCGACCACGTTCGACGAGGCAATCCCCGTCACCGGGATCACGTTGACCAAGCTCGACGGCACCGCCAAGGGCGGCATCATCTTTGCGCTGGCGAAGAAGATGAACATTCCGATTCGCTTTATCGGTGTCGGCGAGACCCTCGACGATCTGCGTCCGTTCGATTCGGACACCTTCGTTCGAGCGCTTTTCGAGCGCGATAACGACGCCGATTCATGATCGCTTTCGAGCATGTAGGGAAACGCTATGGCGGGCGCTTCGAGGCGCTCGCCGATATCGACTTTCGGGTCGATCGTGGCGAGATGGTCTTTCTGACCGGTCACTCCGGGGCCGGCAAGAGTTCGCTGCTGCGCCTGATCATGCGCCTGGAAAAGCCATCCCGCGGACGGGTCCTGGTCGCCGGACACGACCTCGACCGCCTTCATCTCAGCCAGGTGCCGTACTATCGCCGCCAGATCGGCGTGGTGTTCCAGGACCATCAGCTGCTTTTCGATCGAGATATCTTCGCCAATGTCGCGTTGCCGCTCACCATTCAGGGCCTCGAGCCGCATGAGGCGGCGCGACGGGTGCGCGCGGCGCTGGACAAGGTCGGTCTGCTGCACCGCGAACGGGCGCTGCCGATCGAGCTCTCCACCGGTGAGCAGCAGCGTGTGGGCATCGCTCGCGCCGTGGTCAACAAGCCGGCCCTGCTGCTGGCGGATGAACCGACCGGTAACCTCGACCCGCAGCTCTCGGCGGACATCATGCGTCTGTTCGAGGACTTCAACCGCATCGGCACGACGGTGCTGATCGCGAGTCACGATCTTGCGCTGATCGCGCGTCTGCGCCACCGGGTCATCAAGCTGAGCGAAGGCCGGCTGGTCAAGGATGGAGCCGCGGTATGAGCCAACGTGAGACAGCCAAACGCCGCGCGCCGAGCGGTGCGCGCAAAGCGCAGCGCAGCGGCAGCCAGAGTGGTCGTGCGTGGCTGCGGCATCATCGCGCCATGCTGGGCGACAGCGCCCTGAGATTGATCCGGCGCCCGGTGGCGACACTCTTGACGCTGCTTGCCATTGCCATTGCACTGATTCTGCCTGCCGGTCTCTGGATCGCGCTGGACAGCGCGAAGCTGCTCGACGCCGAACTCGATGAAAGCGCGACCCTCACCGTCTATTTCACCGGTGACGTCGACGAATCCCGGGCGATGACGCTCGCCGGAGAGATCGGCGACGCCCAGGGCGTCGCGGGAACTCGGCTGGTGACAGCGGCCGAGGGGCTGGCCGATTTTCAGCAGGCGCTCGGCGTTGACGACGCGCTGTCCCAGCTCGACGCCAACCCGTTGCCGGCCAGTGTCGTCGTCACGCCAGCGTCGACGACGCCGGTGGCGGTCGCGGCGCTGAGTGATCGGCTGGAAACCCTGGCCGGCGTGGATGAGGTCAGGCTCGATCTCGCCTGGCTCGACCGGCTGCAGCAGCTCGCCGAAGTGGGGAGGCGGGTCGCGCTGGCGCTGGCGCTGCTCTTTGGGCTCGGCGTTCTGCTGGTAGTGGGTAATACGGTACGCCTGGCGGTGGAAAGCCGGCGACAGGAGATCGAGGTCGTCACGCTGATCGGTGCGACACATGCCTTCGTGCGCCGTCCCTTCCTCTATAGCGGGGCCTGGTATGGGCTGGGAGGCGGCTTGCTGGCGCTGGGTATACTCTCCCTTGGCGGGAACTGGCTGGCGTCACCCGTCGCCGCACTCGCCGAGAGCTACGGGGCGCACTTCAGTCTGCCGGGGCTGGGGCTCGGGCATTCGGCTTTATTGCTCGTTTTTAGTACAATACTCGGCTGGCTTGGCGCATGGCTTGCCGTGGGACGTCATCTGGCGGACATCAAACCTCGGTAGGATCGCGTCAGGCGCGGACGCTGGGTCATCGGCCCACGCCGAACCGGTGTTTGAATAGGGTCCCTCGGCGCGGAGCGATAGCCTGCGTTGATAACGTCGATAGGCCGTTCAGCAGAGGTGCAGTCTGGATAGGGCATTGAACCTTCGTCTAGACTTAGGGTCCTAACAGGACTTTTCAAGAGCGGCTCGTGACGGGAGTCGCAGTCATCGACGGCAATCGCCGTCACTCAAGGTGAGCAAACGGCTCGCCGAAGGACGCGAAACGGGATGTGAGCCACGCTCTCCCGAATCGACGGACCGATGTTTACGGAGACATTGCACATGAGCACCAGTCTTCAAGCCATGGGAAATCTTTCCCCCGGCCACGATCTCAACGGTTACATCCAGGCCGTCAACGGTATTCCCGTGCTGACAGCCGACGAAGAGCACGATCTGGGCGTTCGCCTGCGTGAAGATGACGACCTGGAAGCGGCACGCCGTCTGATCATGTCGCACCTGCGCTTCGTCGTTCACATCGCGCGCAGCTACTCCGGTTACGGTCTGCCGCAGGCGGATCTGATTCAGGAAGGCAACGTCGGTCTGATGAAAGCGGTCAAACGCTTCGATCCCTACCAGGGGGTTCGCCTCGTCTCTTTCGCCGTTCACTGGATCAAGGCGGAGATTCACGAATACGTGCTGCGCAACTGGCGCATCGTGAAGATCGCCACGACCAAGGCGCAGCGCAAGCTGTTCTTCAATCTGCGTAGCGCCAAGAAACGCCTGGCCTGGCTCAACAACGACGAAGTCGATGCCATCGCCAAGGATCTCGACGTCAAACCTACCGTGGTCCGTGACATGGAAGGTCGGCTCTCGGCCTACGATGCGGGTTATGACGCGAGCCCCGGTGACGATGACGAGCAGGCCTACCAGGCGCCGGCGCAGTACCTGGAAGACCATAGCTTCGATCCGGCAGCACAGCTCGAAGCGGACGACTGGGAGGCGGATTACACGCGGCGTCTGCGCGATGCGCTCGCCATGCTCGACGAGCGCTCGCAGGACATTCTGCAGCGTCGCTGGCTGGCCGAGACGAAGTCGACGCTTCACGAGCTGGCCGATGTCTACGGGGTTTCCGCCGAGCGCATTCGTCAGCTCGAGAAGAACGCGATGAACAAGATCAAGCAGCAGCTCGGTGACACGGTTGCCGCGTAACGGTCTGGTAGCGGGCGGCCCTGACTGACTCGAGCCGCCTCTCCCATGGCACATGAATAAAGCCCGGCTTCCTGCCGGGCTTTTTCATGAGTGGTCGACCGTTGGCGCTGTCAGGGCAGGCTCAGCAGTTCGCCGGTGCCGTCAGCAGTGCATCGGCGATGAGTGCCCACTGATCCTCCCAGTACGCGGTCGGCGCGTGGCGAAAGTCACTTCGCACGTACTGACTGATACGCCCCTCGACGAATGCGGCAAGCAGGTTGGCCGCTGCCGACGGTGGGGCGTTAGGCCGAAGCCCTTCCCGCGCCTCGGCCTCGCGGAGCACCTGCTTGAACTGGGTCTCCAGCCGCTCGAAGAGCTGCGACATGCGCTTTCGCAGCCGCTCCGTCTCGCCGGTGAGGACGTCGCCGTCCATTAGCCGACAGAGGCCGGGATTCTTCTCGGCAAAGGTGAGGGTCAGCCTGACGATCGTCTCGCAGCGAAGCGCTGCGCTCGGCGTGTCGTCGAGGATGCGCCGGATGCGTTCGAACAGACTCGTCTCGATGAACTCGATCAAAGCCTCGAACATCCGTGCCTTGCTTGGAAAGTGGCGGTAGAGCGCAGCCTCGCTCACGCCGACCTGTCGGGCCAGCGCGGCGGTGGTAATGCGTTTGCCGCTGTCTTCTTCCAGCATCATCGCGAGCGCCTGAAGAATCTGCTCGCGACGAGAGGGTTGGGGTGTTGCCTGCGTCATGGCGTCGTCTTTTTTATCGGATTGTCTTGTTATGCAGTGGCGGCGATCGGGGTCGGCTCAGGCCTCTTGGCGCGGCTGATCGGTGATCTGGGTGCCGACACCGGTATCGGTGAAGATCTCGAGTAGCGTCGAGTGCACCACGCGACCGTCAACGATGACGGCACTGCCGACCCCTCCCTTGACCGCTTCCAGTGCGCAGCGAATCTTCGGCAGCATGCCACCGTAGATGGTGCCATCGGCGATCAGCGTGTCGACCTGATCCGTTGAGAGCCCGGTCATCACGTTACCGGCGGCGTCCTGCAGGCCAGCGACGTTGGTCAGCAGCATCAGCTTCTCCGCGGAGAGTGCCTCCGCCACCTTGCCGGCGACGAGGTCAGCGTTGATGTTGTAGCTGTGGCCCTTGGCGTCGACGCCGATCGGTGCGATCACCGGGATGAAGTCGCGCTCGGCGAGCATCTCGATGAGGTCGGTGGAGACGTGCTCCACTTCGCCGACGTGGCCAATGTCGATGATTTCGGAGGCGGTCATCTCCGGCGTGCGGTGCTCGACCTTGAGCTGACGGGCTCGAATCTGGGCGTTGTCCTTGCCGGTCAGGCCGATCGCCTTGCCGCCACACTGATTGATCTGATTGACGATGCTCTTGTTGACCAGACCACCAAGGACCATCTCGACCACATCCATCGTCTCGGCGTCGGTCACCCGCATGCCGTTGACGAAGCGCGATTCGATGTTGAGCCGCTCGAGCAGGTGACCGATCTGCGGACCACCGCCGTGCACGACCACCGGATTGATGCCGACTTCCTTCATCAACACCATGTCGCGAGCGAAGGAGTCGATCAGGTGATCTTCGGTCATGGCGTTGCCGCCATATTTGACCACGATCGTCTTGCCCGAATAGCGCTGAATGTAGGGCAGCGCCTCGGAGAGAATTTCCACCACCTGGCGGGGGTCGCGGGGGGTTGCGCTCATGTCGTCGCGGCTCCGGTGAATGTGTGAGTCGGCCGGCCGTTCAACGCGCCGGCATGGGGTTCAAAAGGGGAGGTTGGCACCCGGCAGGACGGCGTCCAGGGCAGCGCGAAAACGGGCCTGGATACGGGCCAGCGAGGCGGCGTCCTTGCCCTCGAAACGCAGCACCAGCGCCGGCGTGGTATTGGAGGCGCGACACAACCCCCAGCCGTCGGGATAGTCGACGCGAATGCCGTCGAGCGTCGTGCGCACGCCGTCGGCGCCAAAGTCGCCTGTCTGGGCGAGGCGTTCGACGAGCGAGAACTTGGTCTCGTCGCTCACCTCGACGTTGAGCTCGGGCGTGCCCGGGTCCTGCGGGAAGGCGGCGAAATAGCCATCCGCGTCATCCGGCTGGCGCGAGAGAATCTCGAGCAGTCGAGCGGCGGCGTAGAGACCGTCGTCGAAGCCGTACCAGCGTTCGGCGAAGAAGATATGCCCACTCATCTCGCCACCGAGCTGAGCACCGGTTTCCTTCATGCGCGCCTTGATCAGTGAGTGCCCGGTGCGCCACATCTCCGGCTCGCCACCGGCCTGCTCGATGACCTGGGCAAGGTTGCCGGTGCACTTGATGTCGAAGACCACGCGGGCCCCCGGGGCGCGTTCGAGCAGATCGGTCGCAAAGGCCATCAGCAGACGGTCCGGGTAGATGATCTCGCCGCGAGGCGTGACCACGCCGACGCGATCGCCGTCGCCGTCGAAGGCCAGGCCGATATCGGCGCCGGTCTCCTTCACCTTGCGGATCAGGTCGACGAGGTTCTCGGGCTTGCCCGGATCCGGGTGGTGGTTGGGGAAGTCACCGTCGATCTCGGCGAAGAGCGGGATCGTCTCGACGCCCAGCGCCTCGATCAGGCGCGGCCCGAGTTCGCCGGCAACCCCGTTGCCGCAGTCCACGACTGCCTTCAGCGGTCGCGACCGCTGATGGGTCTCGAGACGGACATCCCCCAGAATGCGATCGAGGTAGGCTGGCGCAATGTCGCGCTGCTCGAGCGCCCCGTCGCCCTCGGTGAGGTCGTTGTTGCGGAGTCGCTCGTAGAGCGCGGTGATCGCCTGGCCCGAGAGGGCGACGCCGCCGATCACGATCTTGAGCCCGTTGTAGTTCGGCGGGTTATGGCTGCCGGTGACCATCACCCCGCTGGCGCCGTCGGCGAGGGTCGCGGTGGCAAAGTAGAGCACTGGGGTCGGCACGCGACCGATGTCGATCACATCGCGACCGGCGGCGCGCAGACCGCGGATCAGGGCAGCGCTGAGCGAGGGCCCGGAATGGCGGCCGTCTCGGGCGACGATGACACGCTGTTCGCCACGGGCGGCGACTTCGCTGCCGATGGCGCGGCCGATCGCCTCGACCGCGGACGCCGTCAGCGTGTCATCGACGATGCCGCGAATATCGTAGGCGCGAAAGATCGAGGCAGCGGGCAGCGGGGTCGGCAGATCGGTCATCGAGCGCTCCTCATGAACGTGGGATGGGCATTGAGCGGGCGGCCGCTGGGGTAAGAGAGTCTCGCGTCATGTCCACGGCTCCGGCGCGAGCGTGACGGACTCGCGGCCATCGGTAATCAGCCACTCGCCCTCCATCAGGGTCGCCCCCAGGCGCATGTGGCGCTCCACCAGATTGGCCAGTGACTGTAGCGAGGGTTCCGGCAGATACCACACCTCGACCCGGGAGAGGGCGCGGATGTCATCGCCGAGTTTCTTCCACCACTGCTCGGCGCTGCGAGCCGTATAGGCGTAGACGATGACGCGATCCGCCCGCGACAGTCCCTGCTTGATGCGCTTGAGCGACGGCTCGCCGAGCTCGATCCAGCACTCGATGCGGCCGTCCGGTGCCTTGCGCCAGAGATCCGGCTCGTCATCGCTGCTAAGCCCTCGCGTCATGGTCAGGGCCTCGTCGGCGTTGGCCATGAAGGCCAGCAGCCGAGCGGTCAGCCGCAGGTCGGTTTCCGACGGGTGGCAGGCGATGGTCAGCGCGTGCTCGGCGTAGTAGTGGCGCTCGAGATCGCTGATGTCGAGCTTTGCCTTGTAGATGGTTGCGCCGAGCGCCACGTGACTCTCCTGAGTTATCGGCGGGCCGGAAGCGGCCCGTCCGCGATGCCGGCGCGTCAGCGCCGGTCGGGTTCGATCATTGCCGCCCGGAGTGGCCGAAACCGCCGTCGGCGCGAGCGCTTTCGTCGAACGTCTCGACGATCTCCAGCGCCGCCTGGACGACCGGCACCAGCACGTACTGCGCCAGGCGTTCGCCGGGTTCGAGAGTGAACGCCTCGCTGCCGCGGTTCCAGACCGAGATCATCAGCTCGCCCTGATAGTCCGAGTCGATCAGTCCGACCAGGTTGCCGAGCACGATGCCGTGCTTGTGGCCGAGCCCCGAGCGCGGCAGCACCATGCCGGCGAGGCCTGGGTCGGCGATATGGATCGCAAGACCGGTGCGCACCAGCTCGGTCTCGCCGGGCTCGAGGGTGAGTGGCGCGTCGAGCAGGGCACGCAGATCCATGCCCGCACTGCCCACAGTGGCATAGTGCGGCAGCGGGTAGTCATGGACGCGGGGGTCGAGAATCTTGACCGACAGGCGGCGAGAGGGCGTGGTCGGAGAGGGCGTGGTCGAGAGAGGCGATGACATGAACGTGATCCTGAAAACTGATGACGCCGCGGAGTGACGCGGCGAGTCCAAAAGCCCCCTAGCTTACCACTGACCGCAAGCCGAGGCGTTCAGGCGAGCCGGGCGGCGATGCGATCGACAAGGATCTCGGCGAGCGCCTGCTTGCTTTGCAGTGACAGTGACTCTCGCTGGGTCGCTGCCTCGCCGGGCCAGAACAGGGTGACGGCGTTGTCGTCACTGCCGAAGCCGGCGCCGGCCAGGGTGACGTCGTTGGCGACGATCATGTCGAGGCGTTTGCGGGCGAGCTTGTCGGCGGCGTGCGCCTCGAGCGACTGCGTCTCGGCAGCAAAGCCAACCGTAAAGGGCCGATCCGCCCGGGCGGCGACCGTGGCGACGATGTCCGGATTGCGCGTCAGTCTGAGCGTCAGGTCGGCGTCGTCATTCCCTTTCTTGAGCTTCTGCGGGCTGACCTCGGCGGAGCGGTAGTCCGCCACCGCCGCGCAGCCGATGAAGCAGTCGCAGGGTAGCGCCGACTCGACGGCGTCGAGCATCTCCTCGGCCGACACGACGTCGATGCGCTCCACCGCGGCAGGCGTTTCCAGCGAGACGGGGCCGCTGACCAGCGTGACCCGGGCACCGCGCGCCGCGCAGGCCGCGGCAAGGGCATACCCCATCTTTCCCGAGCTGTGGTTGGAGAGATAGCGCACCGGATCGAGCGCCTCTCGGGTGGGGCCGGCGGTGATCACCACCCGTTTGCCGGCCAGGTCGCGGTTATCGATGCTTTCTCGTGCAACCGATGAGCGGCCCCTGTCCACGTGGGACAGCGGCTTAGAGAGAGACGCGAGCGTCGCTGCAAGGCGCGCGTGAATGTCCTCCGGCTCGAGCATACGGCCGGGGCCGACATCGCCGCAGGCTTGATCGCCGGCGTCCGGGCCCAGCAGTGTCCAGCCGAAGGACTCGAGACGTTCGGCATTGGCAAGGGTCGCTGGGTGGCGCCACATCGCCTGATTCATCGCCGGCGCCATGATGCAGCGCGCCTCGGTGGCGAGACAGAGCGTGGTGAGCAGGTCGTCGGCGTGGCCGTGGGCGAGACGCGCCATCAGATCGGCGGTGGCCGGCGCGATCAGGACGACATCGGCCCACTTGGCCAGCTCGATGTGGCCCATGCCGGCTTCCGCCTCCGGGTCGAGCAGGGAAGTGCGCACCGGCTCGCCGGTCAGCGCCTGCAGAGTCAGCGGCGTGATGAAGGCCTGGGCCCCCTCGGTCAGGACCACGCGCACCTCGCAACCCGTCTTTTTCAGCAGGCGTGCGAGGTGAGCACTCTTGTAGGCGGCGATGCCCGCGCTGATACCGAGCAGCACGCGCTTTCCGAACAGTGAGGTCGACATGATCGCGGGTCCTGAAAAACGGGCCCTAACCTTATCACCCGCACATGCGGTTGCGTAGCGCGTGCCGGGTCGCGATCAGTCGCTGTCGAGCTTGCCGTCCTTCATCAGCGTCTGGACCTCGGACATGAACTGGTTGTTGGCGCCGAGCTTGCGAATCAGCTGCGCCGGGCGGCTGCCGCGAAGACCGGCCAGCGTCATCTGCTGGTCGCGAACGTAGACGTAAGTACCACTGACGGCGAAGGCCGTCGCATGGGCGACGTGCGTTTTCAGCCCGTTCTCGAGCCGCTTGAACGCCTCGGACTCGAAGAAGGCGCGACGCTCGAGTGGCGATTCGAACGCCAGCTCCAGCACGGCGACCAGCTCGCGCTCGGTGGGCACAAGGTGATTGACGTCCGGTGCCGGCGGGGCCGGATTGTCGTTGTCGTACCGCTCTGGCGTGTGCACCCGCACTTTCAGCAGCGCTGACTCCTGCGCCAGCGCCGATGCCAGCTCGTCGCGAATATAGGTTGCGAAGGTGGCGACGTCGCCATGCGCGGCACCCAGGTGCACGTGCATGCGGTCCAGGCCATCGTCGCCGTTCGGCGTGGCATCGGCGACGCGATCGACCAGTGTGGTCGAACCGTTCGGCAGCGAGTAGGCGATCGTCTCGTCGAACATGTTCTGTTCGTCGGCGAACAGCAGGTGACAGGCGTCCATGAAGGTCTGCTGGTCCTGCTCGGAGGCGAAGCCGATCTCCACGCCGCCATCCAGCACGTAGCCCGGGAAAGGGGGGATGCCCTCGACGGCGGGCCAGAGGTGGTCGTCCTGCTCTCGGTCGAGGTGTGTCTGGACGTACCAGGCCAGCCCCGGCAGGCGAGCGCAGAGCGGGCCGTGAACGTCGCGCCAATAGGTCGCGAACAGCTCGTGCGGCACGCGTTGGCGTCGCAGCACGGTGGTGTAGGTGTTGATGGCGATGTTCGCGTCACGCTCGGAAAAATCGCGCTGATCGGATGCTGTCGTCATGCCGTCGACTCCGTCATTGATGAAATATCGTGCACGAGAAGGCGCGGTGTGTATCGAGACCGGCGACGCCGGTCTCGATACCCGGTCACCACCGGGTCTTGCTTAACGAGACAGGTGGCGAACGAACGGGATGGCCGCGGCCGCGAGCAGGGCGATCGCCGCGGCGACAATGCCAAGAGAGACCATGCCGAAACGGTCGATCACCGCTCCTCCAATGATAGCCCCCAGACCGATGCCGGCATTGGCCATGGAGACATTCAGCGTGCCGGCCAGCGCCTGGGCGTGAGTGGCGGCCTGCATGACGCGAACCTGGCAGATCGGATAGAGCGCGGTATTGGCGATGCCCCAGAAGACGATGGCGATGGCCAGCAGCAGCGGATGGTCGGTCACCGACACGGTCGCCGCCATGGCGATCGCCAGCGCCACCACGCCGACCAGGGTCGCTCGGAGCGGGGCACGCTCGACGAACTGCCCGCCCAGCCAGTTGCCGAACAGACCGGTGACACCGAAGCCCATCAGCCACCAGCCCACCTGCTCGGATGGGATGTCCGCCAGACGTTCCAGCAGATCGGCGAGGTACGTGTAGGCCGTGAACATGGCGGTGAAGACGACGACGGATAGGGCCAGATTGGCGAGGAAGAACGGGCTCTTGAGAATGCTGGCTTGTTCCTTCAGGCGCAGTCGCGAAGGACGTTCCAGCGTCGGCATGACGATCTGCAGCAAAATGGCCATCACCAGCGACAGCGCCGCCAGGGCGACGAAGGTGCCACGCCAGCCGATGACGCCGGTGGCCAGCGTCCCCATCGGAATGCCCAGTACCATCGCGCCGGCGATGCCGAGATAGACATTGGAGACCGCCTTGCCGGCACGATCGGGGCCGGCGATGCTGGCCGCGGTCTCGCTGGCGGTGCCCCAGAACACGGGGAGTGCCAGGGCTGGCAGGATGCGTGCGATTGCCAGTACCCATACGTTGGTGGAGACAGCGGCCAGGGTGTTGGCTGCGGCGAACAGCACCAGGATGGCCACGAACAGCCGTTTACGATCAATGTGCGACACCAGGCTGGTGAGCAGCGGCCCGAAGAGCATGACCGTGAAGGCGAATAGCGTGACGAGTTGGCCCGCCGTCGAGATCGACACGTCGAGATCGCGGGCCAGCGATGGCAGCAGTCCGACAATCACGAATTCCGTGGTCACAATGACGAACGCCGAGATCGCGAGCAGCAGGATCGACAGATCGCGGCCTGCGGACGCGTCTGCCCGCTCGGCGGTGGGGGAGGAGGTCGAGGACACGAAAGGCTCCAGTGAAAAGCTAGCAGTGAGTTGAATGGCGCTTAGCCTAACGCTGGAACTAAAATCTGTACTGCGGAGTTTTTTCACTGGATAGTGGAATTTCAGTCAATAATCGGAGGCGGGTCATGGTGCCGTCGGAACGCCTGAAAGGGATCGAGACGTTCGTCGCCGCTGCCGACCTGGGTAGCTTCACGGCAGCGGCGTCGCGTCTGAATCTGACCACTTCGGCGATCAGCAAGAGCGTGGGGCGGCTGGAAGCCCGGCTGGAGACGCGGTTGTTCGCGAGGACGACCCGTCGGTTGGTGTTAACCGACGCCGGCGCAGGGTTCTATGCCACCTGCACTCGGGTGCTGGCGGAACTCGCCGATGCGGAGTCGATTCTCGCCGCGGACGGCTCCGAGCCGGTGGGTCGCCTGACGATCAACCTTCCTGCGGCGTTCGGCCGGATGCAGGTGATGCCGACACTGCTCGAATTCTGCGATCACCACCCGGGCATCGAGCCGCAGGTCGTCTTCTCGGATCGCTTCGTCGACCTGGTGGAAGAGGGCGTGGATATCGCCGTGCGTATCGGCACCTTCAGGCAGCCGTCGGAAGCGCTGGGGTTTCGTCATCTCGGAACGGAGTCGCTGATACTCTGCGCCGCCCCGAGCTACGTCGAGCGGCACCGGGGCATCGAGAGCATCGACGATCTACCATCTAGGGACGCTATTCTCTACGGCAGAGCGGATGGTGCGACCACGCCATGGCGGTTGAACACCGGTGATGGCGGGGTCGAACACCGCGTGATGCGAGGACGCATGGTGCTCGGCAGTGCCGAGGCGCAGGTGAGCACGGTCAAGGCCGGGTTCGGTGTGGCGCAGCTCGCGACCTGGCTGATCGAGCGCGAGCTGGAAAGCGGTGAGCTGGTCGAGATCCTGCCCGCGTACCGTTCGCCCGGCCTCGACCTGCATCTGCTGTGGCAGCGCGGTCGACAGTTGAACCCCAAGATCAACGCCGGCATTCGCTGGCTGGGCGAGCGGCTGCGAATCGACTGATCGAGGTTGGCGGCGGGCGCCGCCCCGGCCTCTCGCCGTCAGTCGGCGTCGCTGAGTTCGCCTTCACCGACGACCTCGTCACCGTCGAGCCACTCGATGCTCGCCTCGCCGTCCCGGCGCACGCCGTAGCAGGTCGGCTCGCCGTCGCCATAGTCGAAGCACATGCGGTCATCGACGACGGTGGCCTGGCCGGTATAGCCGTCACCCTCGATGGTGCCGTCTTCGCGGTAGACCTCGTCGTAGCGCTGGCCGCTGGCCATCGCCCCTTGAACCCGATTTCCCCACACCTCCTGACGGATGTCGGCGCCGCTGAGGCGTTCGCCCTCCGCTGCTGCGGCGGTCGTGGCGGTGGCACCGGTCAGAGCGGCGAGGCTCGCCGCCAGGCAGAAGCCCAGCAGGGCGCGGTTATTGAGGGTTTTCGGTAATGTCGCGGTCGGCATGTGGCGCACTCCCGGAGAGGTTGGCAACAAATCGCGTGACGGCCGCCAAAGACGACCCTCACGGGCAGGGCGACTCCCTTGACTGAGCGTAGACCGCCGGCCGTGATCGGGAGGCGTTTTCACAGCAGTTCCTGCGCTGAATCGTGAGTCTCTGTTCGAAAAATAGTGACTCTCGGGTCGAAAAATTATGATCCGCCGATCGCTGAACCGTGAGTGCTCGGGTGGTCTGCGTGCCGGCGCGTGTGCCACAAGCTGTGAGACCTGGAGAGATAGCAGCGTCTTTGATGCGGTCAAGAGAGCCTGCGGCTTAGGGGGGCGGCACCGGCAAAAGTTCCGCCAGGCGCCGCCGATGTCACTCTTCGAGGGCGTGGCGCAACGCTTTCGGTGCGATGCAGGGTCGGCAAAGGCCCGGGCATGACCTGAGATTGGCGGGGAGCGGACGATCATGGGAATACGTGACTGGCCGGAGGGGGAGCGGCCGCGAGAGAAACTGATGACGCTGGGATCGTCGGCGCTGTCGGACGCCGAGCTGCTGGCGATCTTCTTACGGGTTGGCGTCAAGGGACGCTCGGCCGTGGATCTGGCGCGGGATCTGCTGACCCGCTTCGGGGGGCTGCGGCCGCTGCTCGAGGCCGACCGCCACCGGTTCTGCGCCGAGCATGGCCTGGGCGAGGCGAGCTACGTGCAACTCCAGGCGACACTGGAGCTCTCCCGGCGGCACCTGGGGAGTCTACTCGAGCGCGATGCGCCACTGACGTCGCCGGCGCTGGTGCGACAGTTTCTCAGCGCGCAGTTGCGCCATCTCGAGCACGAGGCGTTCGCCGCGCTCTTCCTCGACAGCCAGCATCGAGTGATCCGTTTCGAGATTCTCTCTGAGGGAACGCTCGACAGCGCCTCGGTCTACCCCCGCGAAGTCGCGAGGAAGGCCCTGGCTCGTAATGCCGGCGCGGTCATTTTCGCTCACAACCACCCATCCGGCGTCGCCGAGCCGAGCGACGCGGATCGGCGAATCACCGACCGTCTGCGCGAGGCACTCGGGCTTTTCGACATTCGGGTGTTGGATCATTTCGTCATCGGGGACGGTGAGGTATCGTCTTTCGCCGAACGCGGCTGGCTTTGACGTCTCTTGCGTGAACCTCTCGAAGCAGGCCAAACCGCTCGATCGCCTCGAATCACTCTGATTTATGACGAAATCCGGGCTGAAACTTGCGGGGGTATGCCCCCTCTGGTATAAAGTACGCCCTTTGAATCAGGGCAGAAGGCGGATGCCGGCCAGCGCGACCTTTCTAGACGTGAGTCTAGACCCAAGTCGCTGCGTGGTTTGCCCGATCTGATCTGCACAACACGCCAGTGGTCGGAGGCTTCCATGTCCCAAGTTTGTCAGGTTACCGGTAAGCGTCCGGTGACTGGTAATAACGTCTCGCACTCTCAGCGCAAGACGCGTCGTCGTTTCGTCCCCAACCTGCATACGCATCGTTTCTGGGTCGAGTCCGAAAAACGTTTCGTCAAGCTGCGTATCTCTACCAAGGGTATGCGCATCATCGACAAGAAGGGCATCGAAGCGGTGCTCGGCGATATGCGCAAGCGCGACGCCAAGTAATCAAGGAGCCTAGAGATGCGTGACAAGATCAAGTTGGTGTCGAGCGCCGGTACGGGCCATTTCTACACCACGGCAAAGAACAAGCGTAACACTCCGGACAAGCTGGAATTCAAAAAGTACGATCCGGTCGTTCGCAAGCACGTCATCTACAAGGAAGCCAAGATCAAGTGATCTGGCAGTTGCCTTCGTAGAAGTCAGTTGAAAAAACCCGGTCCCGACCGGGTTTTTTCGTTTCTGTCCGGTCGAACCTCGAGCGCCCGTCCTACCGAGAGTCAGTCATGCCCGAGCTGCCCGAAGTCGAAACCACCCGTCGAGGGATTGCGCCACACGTCGAGGATCGAGAGATCGTCGAAGTGATCGTTCGCCAGCGGCGATTCCGCGTGCCGGTGCCGTCGGATGTGGAAGAGAGCCTGATCGGCTCGCGCTTCGGCGAGCTTACGCGTCGGGCCAAGTACCTGCTCCTGCCAGTGGGGGAGCGCACGCTGCTCTGGCATCTCGGTATGTCGGGAAGCCTGCGCCTCGCCCGTGTGGGAGATCAGCCGCGCAAGCACGACCATGTCGACGTGGTGTTCGATGACGGCGCCATCCTGCGCTATCACGATCCGCGTCGTTTCGGCTTCGTCGACTGGCTCGCCGGTGATGTCGACACCGATACTCGGCTGGCGCGTCTGGGGCCGGAGCCGTTGTCGTCGGCATTCGACGGCGATCGGCTCTATCAGCTATCGCGGGGGCGACGGGCGGCGGTCAAGCCGTTCATCATGGACAATGCCGTCGTCGTCGGGGTGGGTAACATCTACGCCACCGAGGCGCTGTTTCTGGCGGGAATCGATCCGCGCCGCGCGGCCGGACGCGTCTCCCGCGAGCGCTATGCGCGTCTGGCCGAGGCGATCAAAGAGGTGCTGGCCGCGGCGATCACCCAGGGCGGCACCACGCTTCGTGATTTCGTCAGTGGTACCGGCGAGCCGGGCTATTTCGCCCAGCGCCTCAATGTCTATGGTCGAGCCGGGCAGCCGTGTCGTCGCTGCGGCGCCGAGCTGCGTCAGATCGTGCTGGGTCAGCGCGCCAGCGTCTTCTGTCCGATCTGTCAGCGCTGAACCTCGGCCGCTCTCAATCAACACAACGTCGGTCGCCGGGAATTCGGTGGTCGATTGCCGGTCTCAGATGCCAGGCCGCATCTGACGAGATCGCGGACTCGTGACGTCTTGGCGTCGTCGTTCGGCGCGTTAGAATGCCCACCCAACGACGCTCGAGACGATCACATCCGACGGGCTCTACCCGACACCTCACCAATGCTCATGGAGTCCCCTGTGCCTCAAGCTCTGCGCCTCAAGAAGAACGCCGACCGTCGCCTCAAGGCAGGTCACCTCTGGCTCTACTCCAACGAGATCGACATTCAGGCGACGCCGCTGAAAGGGTTCGAACCCGGCGCACAGGTCGTCATCGAGGCGGCCAACGGCAAGGCGCTGGGCGTGGCCTACGTCAACCCGCATTCGCTGATCTGCGCCCGGGTCGTCTCCCGCGATGCCGAAGTGCGGCTCGACCGTTCACTGCTGGTGCACCGTTTCAATCAGGCGCTGGCACTGCGCGATGCGCTCTACGACAAACCCTTCTATCGCCTGGTGCACGGCGAGGGCGACCTCCTGCCCGGGCTGATCGTCGACCGCTTCGGCGACATCGTCGTCGTGCAGCTCAATACGCTGGGGATGGAGGCGGTTCGCGACGAGGTGGTCGCGGCGCTGGAAAAGGTACTGTCACCGCAGGCGATCGTGTTCAAGAACGACTCCAGCGGTCGGCGGCTGGAGAAACTCGAATCCGAAGTCTCGGTGGTGTATGGCGAGCTGCCCGATGAGGTGTTGATCGAGGAGAACGGCGTGCGCTTTGCGGTGCCCGTCATCGACGGCCAGAAGACCGGCTGGTTCTTCGATCACCGAGCCAACCGTGCCTGGCTCAACGGCCTGGTCGCCGGCAAGCGCGTGCTCGACCTCTTCAGCTACGTCGGTGGCTGGGGCGTGCAGGCGGCGGCTCACGGCGCCAGCGAAGTCCTGTGTGTCGATTCCTCCCAGGCTGCGCTCGATCGCGTCGCCGACAACGCGGCGCTCAATGGTCTTCACGAGCAGGTCGCCGTAGGCCAGGGCGATGTCTTCGAGGCACTGACGGCGCTGCGTGCCGAAGGTGAGCGTTTCGACGTTGTGGTTCTCGATCCGCCGGCGTTCATCAAGAAGCGCAAGGACATCACCAACGGCGAACGCGCCTACGCGCGTCTCAACCGCGAAGCCATGCGCCTGCTCGGCCGCGACGGCCTGTTGATGACGGCTTCCTGCTCGATGCACCTGGCCGAAGAGCGGCTGGTCGAGAGCGTGCGTGGCGCAGTTCGCCATCAGGACCGTCACGGTCAGATCCTCTACCGCGGCGGCCAGTCGGGGGATCACCCGATTCACCCCGCCATCCCCGAGACCGCTTACTTGAAAGCGCTGGGTGTGCGGGTCTTCCGCAACTGATGCCATGACGCCCTTCGCCGACAAGACCTGCGTCTTTCGCCACCCCAACACGATGCTAGTCAGCCATGTGCGCAACGTGCTCGACAGTGCGGGGATCGAGGCGACACTGCGCAACATGACCCTCGCGGGTGGCGCCGGCGAGCTGCCACTAGATCAGTGCGAAGCGGAGGTCTGGGTGGCGCAGGACGAGGCTGTCCTCGCCGAGCCCCTGGTGCGCGAAGCGCTTGACGGCCCGGCCTTGCGGACGCCGGGCTGGCGTTGCTTTCACTGCGGCGAGTGGCTGGAAGGCGCCTTTGATACCTGCTGGCAGTGCGGGGCGCCGCGCCCCGCCTGAGCTGTCGTTCGACGGGCGGGGAGGGGCGTTGGGTCGCTTCCCGCTGCGCCAACCTGGGGAGCCAGACGATGGAGTGGGACCACGCCGAGCCGTTCGTTCTCGACCTTTGGGTCGAGGCTTCTGCTATCGACCACTACGGTCACGTCAACAACGCCGAGTATCTTCGCTGGATCGAGCGGGCGAGCTGGGCGCACTCCGGGGCGCTGGGGCTCAGCCTTGACGACTATCGTGCGCTCGATCGAGCGATGGTGGTCCACCGCCACGAGCTCGACTATCTGTCGCCGGCGTTCGAGCATGATCGTCTGGCCCTGGCTACCTGGATCGTCGCCTGCGACGGGCGTCTCACCCTCGAACGCCGCTTCCAGCTCATCCATGTCGATACCGGGCGAACCCTGCTTCGCGCCCACACCCGTTTCGCCTGTATCGCGCTCTCGAGCGGCCGTCCCCGACGAATGCCGCCGAGTTTCGTCGAGGCCTATGCGGGGGCCTGTAGGCCGTTGCCTGACTGAGGCCGTCCCGGTCTGTCGATAGAAATATCGTCTGCTCAACGCGTAAATTCAGGATTTTATTTCGCAGCGTGGGCGGTTTTCGCGACAATTTCGTCTTTTGCGCAGACCTATTCCGACGACAGGAAGCGGCGTGCTGTAATCCGGTAATGCGCTTTTTCGCTAGTCATTTGCCCGCCATTACCAGGAGTCGGCCATGCGTATCGGTGTCCCCAAAGAGATCAAGAACCACGAGTACCGCGTCGCACTGACGCCGGGTGGCGTCCGTGAACTCGTCGAGCGCGGTCACCGCGTGCAGGTACAGTGTGACGCCGGCAGTGGCGCGGGCTACAGCGACGAGGCATTTCGCGACGCCGGGGCCGAGCTGATCCGTGACGTCGACGCGCTGTGGGCCACGGCGGAGACGATCCTCAAGGTCAAGGAGCCGCAGCCGGAAGAGGTGGCGCGCCTGCGTCCCGAGCAGGTGCTGTTCACCTACCTGCACCTGGCCGCTGAGGAGCGTCTGACGCGGGGACTGATCGAGAGCGGGGCGACCTGTATCGCCTACGAAACCATGACCGATGACCAGGGGGGGTTGCCGCTGCTGGCGCCGATGAGCCGCGTCGCCGGGCGAATGGCGGTCCAGGCCGGGGCGCACAGCCTGGAGAAGGCTCAGGGCGGTTCCGGCATTCTGCTTCCCGGCGTGCCGGGTGTCGCACCCGCGAAGGTGACCGTGATCGGTGGGGGCGTCGTCGGCGAGAACGCCGCGCGGATGGCGCTGGGCCTCGGCGCTGAGGTCACGATTCTCGACCGCTCGCTGCCGCGTCTCGAGGTGCTGGATCACCGCTATCAGGGGCAGATTCGTACCGTCTATTCGACTGCCGAGACGCTTGATATCGCAGTGCGCGAGTCCGATCTGATCATCGGTGCTGTCCTCGTACCCGGTGCCGCCGCGCCCAAGCTGATCACCCGCGCCATGCTGGCGGACATGAAGCCGGGCAGCGTGCTGGTGGATGTCGCCATCGACCAGGGCGGCTGCTTCGAGACCAGTCGGCCCACGACCCACGCCGACCCCAGCTACCTCGTCGACGGTATCGTCCACTACTGCGTGGCCAACATGCCGGGCGCGGTGGCAAGAACCTCCACGCAGGCGCTGACCAATGCCACGCTGCCGTTTGTGCTGGCGCTGGCAGAGAAGGGCGCCAGGCAGGCCCTGGCCGACGACCCGCATTTCCTCGCCGGGCTCAACGTCCACGCCGGTCAGGTGACCTACGCGGCGGTGGGCGAGGCGTTCGGGTTCGATGTCGCCGATGCCAGGCGCTGCATCGAAAGCTGATTCAGACGCCGACCGCCTGGCCGCGGTCAGCCGAGTCGACGGCCGCCGTTGTGGCGACCGATTTAGCCAGGGGGCGAGGCCGAGTCGCCGGTCTCGCCCCTGACTGTCTCGAAAGCGACACCCGCGGGGAAAAGTGCTTGAGTCTCTCTATATGAGACGAACTCGATTGGGCGTCTCGGTATGCTCGAGAAAGATACCTATTTCGAGTTCCTGCCTTGGCTTCCCATTCTCGCGAACCTTCTCAGACACCTTCCACTTTGCGCCATGTCATGGGGCTTCTGCGTGCCACGGCCGCCTGCGGCGCGCGCGGTGCCAGCATCGACGATTACCTCGACGCGACGGAACTGAGTCGGCCGACGATTTATCGGCTACTCAAGGGCTTGCGCGAAGAGGGGTTTCTGCGGCCTTCGCCGGTCCGCCACCGCTATCTGCTCGGCTACGAGCTGCTGGCACTCGGTGCGGAAGCCGGTAACGGTGCCAACCTGCGCGATCTCGCCCGTCCTCGACTGTTGACGCTGGCGCAGCAGCTCGGCGACAGCTTCTATCTCTTCGCCCATGACGGGCGTCACGCGGTCTGCCTCGAGGTGCAGAACGGCGCCTACCCCGTCGGCAGTTTCGTGGCTTCGATCGGCGGGCGCGTGCTCCTGGGCGCCGGCCAGGCCTCGATTGCGCTTCTGGCGTCTTTGGCGAAAAGCGAGCGTGACTGGATTCTCGCCGCCAACCGGGATGAGCTGGCCAGCCGCTATGACATCGAGATCGACGCCGTCGAAGCGGAGATCGAACGGTGCGTCGAGCAGGGCTATGCGCGGGGGGTGGAAGGGTCGAGCCTGCCCGAGTTTACCGGGCTCGCCCTGCCGCTACTCGACCACAGTGGGCGCTGTCTCGGGGCGATGACCTGTTCGATGCTCAAGTCGCGGATGACACCCGAGCACCGCCGTGACGTGCTGGCCGGGATGGCCGAGCAGATCGAGGACCTGGTGACGCAAGCCCATGGCTTGCTGAGGGCGGACACATGAGTCTGTCCAGCACCCGCCCCCATTTCCCCGCGCACCGTCGCCCCTGCGGCTGGCAGGCGCTGCTTTCCCCGGCTGCCGATAGACCGGCGCTTCACGGCGACCAGACGGCCGACGTGGTGATCGTGGGGGCTGGCTATACCGGTGTGGCCGTCGCGCAGACCTATCACGCCCTGGCACCGCAATCACGGATCGTCATGCTCGATGCCGAAACGGCAGGCGAGGGCAGCCCGGGGCGTAACTCTGGTTTCATGCTCGAGATCGCGCTGGCGGGAGATGCCTCGACGGGCGAGCTCGAACGGATGTCGGCGCTCAATGCCTTGAGCCGGCGCGCCATGGCGTCACTGAAGTCGCAGGTCGACGCGAACGGTATCGACTGCCAGCTGCAACGGACTGGCACCTATCGCGCGGCGCGCGGCGCGGAAGGTCGCGCGTCTCTCTCTCGCTACCGTGAATTTCTCGCCGCCGCCGGACTCGAGTTTCAGGCGCTGGATCGCCGGGGGCTGGCATCGGCACTGGGCACTGACTACTACGCCGAGGGCCTCTACTCCCCCGACTGCTATCTGGTCCAGCCTGCCGCACTCATTCGTGGGCTGGTCTCGACGCTGCCTCAGGGGGTCGAGCTTTACGAGCGCTCGCCGGTCGTCGGCCTCTCGCGTGATGGCGATGCTTGGCGCGTCGTGACACCCGAGGGGACGGTGCGTGCCCGCCGAGTGGTGCTGGCCAATAACGCCTTTTCTCGGTCACTGGGCGCGGATCGGTCCCGCCTCACCGCCATTTATACCTATGCCGCGTTGACGCCGCCGCTGACCCCCGAGATCAGCGCGGCCGTCGGCGGTGCGCCCTGGGGGCTGCTCCCGACCCACCGGCTGGGGTGCACGTTACGGACCACGGCGGATTCCCGCCTGATGATCCGAGCGCAGTACAGCTATGAGCGTGAACGTAACAACGACGAGGTCGCGGCCGATCTCGCCGCCAGTCTCGTGGCGCGTTATCCGTCGCTCGACGGCATCGGCTTCGACAAGGTCTGGGGGGGCACCACGGGTCTCACCCATAACGGCGCGCCGTTATGGGGAGAGATCGAAGACGGCCTGTTCGTCTCTGCCGGTTGCAACGGCGGCGGCATCGTCAAGGGCACGGCGCTGGGGGATGCACTCGCCCGGCAGATGCTGGGGCATCCCTTGGCTGACATCCCCGCGCTCTTTGGCAAGCCCAGTTGGATGCCGCCGGAACCGATTCGTCGCTTGGGCTTTGAAGCGATTCGTCGCGTCGAGCAGCGCAAGGGGCGCGACGAGGCCTGACACGACCTGGCCTTTGCGCCGCGTATCGAATAACCACAACTCGCACCATGACATCCAAAACAGATAACAAGGAGTCAGCATGGATCCTCAGACTCACTTCGGCCTGCTCTCGCTGCTACCGGCCGGTCTTGCCATCGTGTTGGCCTTCGCCACGCGCAACACCATCTTCTCACTGGCCGTGGCCTGCGTCGTGGGCGTCTCGATCATGGGCCGGGGGCTTTTCGGGTTCCCCGATCTACTGAAGACATCGCTGGGCACGACGGATTTTTCCTGGATCCTGCTGCTGGAGCTTTTCATCGGGACCGTGATCGCCTTCTTCCAGCGCACCGGGGCGATCCGCAACTTCACGCTGTGGGTCGAGGCCAAGGCGTTGTCCCGGGTGCGGGTACAGCTGGTGGGCTGGGTGATGGGGATGTTCGTCTTTTTCAGCGACTATTTCAGCCCGCTGTTCGTCGGCTCCACCATCCGCGGACTGACCGACCGCTATCGCGTCTCGCGCGAGAAGCTGGCCTACATTGCGGATTCGACCTCGGCACCGGTCAGCGTGCTGATCCCCATCACTGGCTGGGCGGTCTTCATCTCGGGACTGTTGATCGGCATGGGGCCTATCGAGACTGCGGGGGATGCCATTCAGGCCTTCGTCTATGCCGTGCCGTTCAATCTCTACGCCTGGCTGTCCGTGCTGACCGTCGGACTGGTGATCGTCGGTGTTGTCCCGCTCTTTGGCCCCATGAAACGCGCCGAAGCGCGGGCTCAGGAGGAGGGCAAGGTGTTCCGCGACGGCGCCGACCCGCTCCTGGGAGAGGAGTTGACCGATCTGCAGCCGTTCGAGGGGATCAAGACGAGCCTCTTTTTGAACTTCGTGCTGCCGGTACTCGTGGTCATTGGCATCGCGGTGGGAACGTTCGCATTCCAGGGCTCTGCGAAGACCATGGAAGCCTTCCTGGCGGCGGCGGTCGTTCTCGGCGTGATCATGCGGCTGCAGGGCATACCGCTCAACGACATCATGAAGACCGCGACGGCGGGCATGAAAGGCGTCATGCCGGCCATTCTCATTCTCGCGCTCGCCTACTCCCTGAACCAGCTATCCAAGGACATGGGGACCGCGGCCTATATCGTCGAGGTCAGTCGTGACTGGCTCTCGCCCACACTACTGCCGGCCATCACCTTTCTGCTGGCTGCGCTGATCGCCTTTGCGACCGGCTCTTCCTGGGGAACGTTCGCGATCATGATGCCGATCTCGGTGCCGGTCGCCTTTGTCTTCACCGGCGATGCGCTCACCTCGCTGGTCTACGCGACGATCTCGGCGGTAGCGGGCGGCGGTGTCTTCGGCGATCACTGCTCCCCGCTTTCCGACACGACGGTGCTGGCCTCGACGGGCGCGGCCTGCGATCACATGGATCATGTTCGGACACAGATCCCCTTCGCCCTGGCTGTCGCGGCCGTGTCGCTGATGGCCTACCTGCTGATCGGCCTCACGCTGTAGCGGCCTGAGCGGGCGGGGGAGGTTCGCTAAGGAGAAAGTGGCAGGGTAGACTCTCGGTTCTGCCACTTCTCCCATTGATTCGAAGAGTCCATGAGCAAGCGACGCGTTCTTACCGGTATCACCACCACGGGTACGCCCCATCTGGGCAACTACGTCGGCGCGATCAAGCCGGCGATCGCCGAGAGCCAGAACCCCGACGTCCAGTCCTACTACTTTCTCGCCGACCTGCACGCCTTGATCAAGGCGCAGGACCCGCAGCGAGTCCAGCAGTCTCGCCTCGAGATCGCGGCGACCTGGCTGGCGCTGGGGCTCGATACCGACAACGCCATCTTCTATCGCCAATCGGATATACACGAGATCCCCGAACTCGCGTGGCTGCTCTCCTGCGTCTGCGCCAAGGGGCTGATGAACCGCTCTCACGCCTACAAGGCCGCCGTGGGTGACAATGAAGCCGCAGGGCATAGCGACCCGGACCGCGGCATCAGCATGGGACTGTTCGGCTACCCGGTACTGATGGCCGCCGACATTCTCATGTTCAATGCCAACAAGGTGCCGGTGGGACGCGATCAGATCCAGCACATCGAGATGGCCCGCGACATGGCGGGGCGCTTCAACCACATCTACAAGGGCGACTACTTCACGCTGCCGGAAGCAATCGTCGATGAGAAGGTCGAGGTGCTCAGAGGGCTCGACGGGCGCAAGATGTCCAAGAGCTACGACAACACCATTCCGCTGTTCGTCAGCGAGAAGAAGCTGCTCAAGCTGGTGCGCAAGATCAAGACCAATTCGCTGGAACCCGGCGAGCCGAAGGATCCTGACACCTGCACGCTGTTCCAGATCTACTCCGCGTTCGCCACGGGCGAGGAGAGTGCCGAGATGCGCCGGCGCTACGCCGAGGGCATCGGCTGGGGTGAGGCCAAAAACGAGGTGTTCGAGTATCTCAACGCCCACCTGCGAGAACCGCGGGAGCGCTACGAGGCATTGATGAGCGACCCGGCGCATATCGAGCAGGTGCTGGTGAAAGGCGCCGAGCGTGCACGTGAAGAGACGCAGGCGCTGATGGACAAGCTCCGGCCCGCCGTGGGGCTCGGGCGCTTTCTGTAGCGTCTCTTGATGTCCTGACGCCCTGACGTTGAGAGGACGTCGGCGCTATCCGAAGAGCGGCACTGCCTCTCCATCGGATCGGGCGTGAGACCCGCCAACGACCGACGACGACACGACTCGGGCCAGCGCCACGGCGCTGGCCCGAGTCGTTTTGTTATAACGTCATCGCCTATCGTCAGAACGGATCGAGTTTTGTAAAACTCAACCATAGGACTAAAGTACTCGCCATTCGATTTTGATCTAATGGAAGGAGTTTTTATGTCCACCGTGACTCGTCCTTCACCGCCGGGTATCGGGCGCTTTTCCCCGCGGGCGTGGATCGCTGCCATTGCGCTGTTGGTGGGATCGCTCGCTATCGGGACGCTCTTTGAATCGCGTCAGGGCTGGCTGATGCTGGTCGGCGGCGCGCTGGGGATCGTGCTCTACCACGCCTCTTTCGGCTTCACATCGGCCTGGCGTGTATTCATTACTGAACGCCGCGGTCGCGGGCTGCGGGCGCAGATGGTGATGCTGGCGCTCGCGGTCGTACTGTTCTTTCCGGTGCTCGCATCCGAGACGCTGTTCGGCCATCCGGTGCGCGGCTTTGTCTCGCCGATCGGTGTGTCGGTCATCGTGGGCGCGTTCCTGTTCGGCATCGGCATGCAGCTCGGCGGTGGCTGCGCTTCGGGCACGCTCTTCACGGCGGGCGGTGGCAACGCCCGCATGATGATCACGCTGACGTTTTTCATCGTCGGCTCGGTCATCGGGACAGCGCATTTCGCCTGGTGGCAGAGCCTGCCGGCCTTTGAACCGATGTCGATGCGAGACCTCTTCGGCACCGGCGGGGGTATTGCGGCGAGCCTTGCCCTGTTTGCGGCGATCGCCGCTGTCACTGTGGCGATGGAGAAGCGCCGCCACGGCCAGCTCGAGGCCGCTCCTGCCGCGGTGCCCAACGGCAAGCGCTGGCTGACTGGGCCCTGGCCGATTCTTGCCGGTGCCATTGGTCTGGCTCTGCTCAACTTCCTGACGCTGGCGCTGGCGGGACGCCCGTGGGGAATTACCTCGGCGTTTGCGCTGTGGGGTGCCAAGGTTTTTCAGGCCCTTGGCGGTGACGTGACGAGCTGGGGCTACTGGCAGAGCCCGGGCCGCGCCGCCTCTCTCGATGCCAGCGTCTTCAGCGACGTCACCACGGTGATGAATATCGGCATCATGCTGGGAGCAGGGCTTGCCGCCACGCTCGCCGGCCGCTTCGCTCCGAACTTTCGCATTCCGCTGCGTTCGGTGCTGGCGGCGATGATCGGCGGCATCTTTCTCGGTTACGGCGCACGCCTGGCCTTCGGCTGCAATATCGGTGCCTACTTCAGCGGCATCGCCTCCGGCAGCCTGCATGGCTGGCTGTGGCTGATAGCCGCGTTCGCCGGCAACATGCTCGGCGTCAAGCTACGCCCGCTGTTCTTCCCCGGGCCGGCGAGGCCGGTGGCGGCGAGCTGCTGAACACCCCACGAAGACGCGATGACCCTCGCGCCTTGTCGCTCGAAAGCCCCGCTCCGGCGGGGCTTTTTCGTGGCAATGGGCGCTACGCTTGCGGGCGGTCCCCTGCGTCACAATGTCATCCCCGGTATGAAATGGCATACTGGCGCCCCTCGACCTTCCTCCGAGTCGGTCGATTGCGCCTGCCGGTGGGACTGCGCCGGACAGAGGCTAACGACAGCGCCACTGCGAGCCGACACCGCCGAGCGATGGTGCCCCGGTTCGGCCGGCGCCATCCATTCGTAGGTTATCGCGAGAGTCGACCATGACAGATCACGCCAAGCGCGCCCTCTATATTCCCTACGCGGGCCCCACGCTGCTGGAGATGCCGCTGCTCAACAAGGGCAGCGCCTTCACGAGCGAGGAGCGCATCGAGTTCAACCTGGTGGGTCTGCTGCCGCAGAACGTCGAGAGTATCGAAGAGCAGGTCGAACGCGCGTATCACCAGTACACGCTGTGTCAGAACAATCTCGACAAGCACATCTATCTACGTGCCATTCAGGACGACAACGAGACGCTGTTCTTCCGCCTGCTGGAGGAGCACCTCGAAGAGATGCTGCCGATCATCTATACGCCCACGGTCGGCGAGGCGTGCGAAGAGTTTTCCAATATCTACCGCAATCACCGCGGGCTCTTCATCTCCTATCCCGATCGCCACCGCATGGACGACATCCTGCGTAGCGCCACCAAGGACAAGGTGCGGGTGATCGTCGTCACCGACGGTGAGCGCATTCTCGGCCTCGGCGACCAAGGCATCGGCGGGATGGGGATTCCCATCGGCAAACTCTCGCTCTATACCGCGTGCGGCGGCATCAGCCCGGCTTACACGTTGCCGATCACGCTCGACGTGGGGACCAACAATCAGAAGCTGCTCGACGACCCGATGTACATGGGGTGGCGCCACGAGCGCGTCTCGCCGGACGAGTACGCCGAGTTCATCACGCTGTTCATGGAAGCGCTCAAGCGCCGCTGGCCCGATGCGCTGCTGCAGTTCGAGGACTTCGCGCTGACCAACGCCATGCCGCTGCTCGAGCGCTACCGCGATGAGGTCTGCTGCTTCAACGACGACATCCAGGGAACGGCATCGGTCGTGGTGGCGACTCTGCTGGCGTCGTGCAAGGCGAAGAACGCCAAGATCAGCGAGCAGGTCATCACCTTTGCCGGGGCCGGTTCCGCCGGCTGCGGTATCGCGGAACAGATCGTGATCGCCATGACCCGGGAGGGGCTCTCCGAGACCGAGGCGCGCCGGCGCATCTTCATGGTCGACAAGGACGGCCTGCTCACCAGCGAGACGCAGAATCTCTATCCTTTCCAGCAGCGCCTGGCGCACGATGCCGCCGATCTCGGCTTTGACGGCGACGCCACTGCGCTGATCGACGTGATTCGCAATGCCAGACCCACGATTCTCATTGGGGTGTCCGGCCAGCGTGGGCTGTTTACCGAAGAGGTGATCAAGACGCTCAACGCCAACTGCGACAATCCGCTGGTGATGCCGCTTTCCAACCCCACTTCCAAGGTGGAAGCGACACCGGAAGACGTGCTGGGCTGGACCGACGGTCAGGCGATGGTCGCGACGGGCAGCCCCTTCCCGGCGGTCGAGGTCAACGGGCGTAGCGTGCCGATCGCCCAGTGCAACAACTCTTACATCTTTCCGGGCATCGGCCTTGGGGTGATTGCCGCCAACGCCAATCGGGTCACCGACAACATGTTGATGGCCGCCTCGAATGCGCTGGCCGACAGCGCACCCATCGTCCAGACCGGTGAGGGTGCGTTGCTGCCTTCGCTCGGCGACATTCGCGAGATCAGCCAGCAGATCGCTTTTGCCGTCGGCCAACAGGCCCAGGCCGATGGCGTCGCGCTCTCCTCGAGCGACGAGGTGCTGTGGGAGTCGATTCACGGCCACTTCTGGTACCCGCGCTACCGCCAGTACCGTCGCCGTTCGGTCTGATCCGGTTGGCGCGAGCCAAGCGCGACAACCCGTCAAGCGCCCCGCCCCGTGCGGGGCGCTTGCGTTTCAAGCGGGCGCTTTTGGAGGCGTTAGCGCGATGTGGTCACCGGTGGCGATGACGGTGTGGTCCAGGACTCGGCACCCTGAATATCGACAAAGACGCAGTAGAGCGAGGTCGTGGCGGTGAGATAGAGACGGTGCCCGTCACTGCCGCCGAAACAGAGATTGGAGACGGTCTCCGGCACCCGGATCTTGCCCAGCAGCGTGCCGTCCGGGGCAAAGCAGTGCACGCCATCAGCGGCGGACGACCAAAGGTTGCCCTCGCAATCCACACGCATGCCGTCCGGCAGGCCGCTGTCGATCTCGGCGAAGACGCCGTCGTCGACGAGTCGCGCCCCCTCCACGCGAAAGCGGCGTATCACCGACGCTACGCTATCGTCGTGACTTGACCCGCTTTCGGCCACATATAGCCGGTCTTCGCTCGGGGAGAAACACAGGCCGTTGGGCTGGGTGAAATCCGAGACGACCGCCTCGACCGCCTGCGTCACGGGGTCGATACGGAAGACGTGATTGGCGGCCTGAGCAGGCGTTGCTCGATAGCCTTCGAAATGGGAGAGGATTCCGTAGGTGGGATCCGTGAACCAGACGGCGCCGTCGCGGCTGACGACCACGTCGTTGGGCGAGTTCAAGCGCTGACCGTCGTGGTGCGAGGCAAGGACGCTGAGGCTGCCGTTGTGCTCGGTCCGAACCACATCGCGGTGGCCGTGACGGCAACCGACCAACCGGCCCTGGCGATCGCGGGTATTGCCATTGTTGAACCCCGAGTCACGGCGGTAAACGCTCAGGCCTTCAGTGTCCGACCAGCGCAGGATGCGTTGCGACGGGATGTCGGAGAACAGCAGGCACTGGTGGTCGCCAAACCACACAGGGCCTTCCGTCCAGGTGAAGCCGGTCGCCAGCCGCTCGAGCTTCGACATGGGATGCACCAGACGACCAAAGCGCGAGTCGACAAGCTCGATGTGCTCCGGAAACTGAATCATGCGTGATTCCTTCTGCTGCTGGCGGCGATGACGATGCCGATGATGATCACGCCCGTCAGCACGCTGCGTGCCCCGGCACCGGCGCCGTAGGTGTTGAGCATCGAGACGACCAGGAACATGAAAAAGGCCGCACCCCAGATACCCGGGACGTTGGAGAAACCGCCTGCAATCGACGTGCCACCGATAATCACCACGGCGATCGACATCAACAGGTACTCCGCGCCCATGTTGAGCGCCGCGCCACCTGAGAAACTCGCGAGCAGAAAACCCGCGACGGCGGCGAACACGGACACGCTCAGATAGGCGGTTGCACGGACCCGCTCGACGGGAACGCCGGCGAGTCTCGCGGCCCTTGGATTCTGTCCGGCAGCCAGCAGCCAGCGGCCCCAGACGCCACGTTCGAGCACGATCCAGACGCCTATGCTTAGCGCGAGGCCCACGAGAGCGACGTTGGGGATCTCGAGGGTGCGTCCGGTCGCGAACTCCGCAAGCGCCTGTGGGGGTTTGACCCGCAGCCCGCGGTTGGACCAGATGGCCAGAGACTGATAGACCAGCGACGCGGCCAGGGTGGCGATGATCGGAGGCAGACGCAGCAGGAAAATCAGGGCGAAATTGGCCATGCCCGTGCCCAGACCCACCAGTAGCGCGACGCCCAGTCCCAGGAGCACGGTGTCCGGCGCCCCATCCATCGCCTTGAGGGCAAGGGTGGCGGATAGTGTCATGGTGGCGGGGATCGAAAGGTCGACGTTCCCCGGTCCCAGGGTAATGACGAGCATCTGCCCGACACCAACGATCGCGGCAAACGCGCCGAAGGAGAGCGCGGCATAGGCCAATCCGCCGGCGCCGCGCCCCGACCCTAGCGCCAGAGTGGCGGCGAAAGTGGCGGCGGCTGCCAACCAGGCCCATAGCCAGGGCCGGCGTAGCACATTGGGCATCTTGTTCTCCTTAGCGCCGGGCGCCGTCACGTCCGTTGAACAGTAGGCGTGCTGCCAGCACGGCGATCAGAATTGCCCCCTGGGCACCGATCTGCCAATCGGGGGAGAGGCGCATGAAGCTCAAAAACGAGGCGGCGAGGGCCAGCGTCAGCGCGCCGATCACGGCCCCCGCCGGGCTGACCTTGCCGCCGGTGAACTCACCGCCGCCAAGGATCACGCCGGCGATGCTGAGCAGCGTGTAGCGCAGGGCGATATTGGCATCGGCCGAGGTTGTGAGACCCACCAGCGCCATCCCGGCCAGTACGCCGAAGAGCCCGGCCAGTCCGTAGGCCAGGGCCTTTAGTCGGACCAGCGACCAGCCGGCCCGGCGGACGGCGTCGGCGTTGCCGCCCACACCTCGCAGCACCGTGCCGATCCCGGCGCGGGCGATCAGCCAGTGCGTCACGCCGGCGATCAGGCAGGCCGCGACCAGGGCCATCGGCATCAGGGGAGGCTTGACCGTCATGATCGCTCTAAGCCAGGCGGGGCTGGTCCCGCCGGGGGAGGGCAGCAGGAACAGTGCCAGTCCTCCCCAGACGAATGACATACCCAGCGTGACGACGATGGCGGGCAGGGCCAGCGCATGAATCATGGCGCCCATCAGCGCATAGCTGAGGATGAGTGCCGCCATGATCATCGCGCCGATCAGCGGCGACTGCTCGAGGAAGGTGGCGGCGACACAGGCGGCCAGACTGACGAAGGCGCCGATTCCCAGGTCGATGTCATTGACCATGATGATCAGCATCTGGGCGATCGTCGCGAGCGCGATGGGCACCGCGAGATTGAAAAGCAGGTTCAGGCCGAAGTAGCTCATCGTGCGCGGCTGGACGTAGAAGGTCACGGCAAGCAGCAGCGCCAGCGAGGCGATCGGCAGTAGAATTCGGTAACGGCTGAACAGCGTCATGCCTCTGACTCCTGCATCTCGAAAGAGGCTTCGAGAATCTTCGCCTCGGTCAGCGCGTCACCGCTCAACGCCGCGGAAATGGCGCCGTTGCGATAGACGAACACCCGATCGCACTGACAGACCTCCTCCGTCTCGGTGGAGTACCAGAGGAAGGTGCGTCCCTTGGTCGCCTCGGCACGCACGAGGGCGTAGACATCCTGCTTGGTGCCCACGTCCACGCCGCGCATCGGATCATCCATGATCACGATCGGCGCCGCTGAGGCCAGCGCGCGCGCGAACAGCACCTTTTGCTGATTGCCGCCGGAGAGCGAAAGAATGGGGTTGGAAAGCGTCTGGGTGCGAATGCCGATGCGCCGTTGCCACTCATCGCCGACCCGGCGCTCGCTCGCCCGATCCACCAGCCCCCAGCGAGCGGTGGTGGCCAGAAACGACAGGCTGATGTTGTGCAGGATCGACCCGAGAGGCAGGAGGCCATCGCGCTTGCGATCGCCTGCGACGAAGACCATCGGGGGCGTACCGGTCTCACGCCAGGCGGAGGTGGCGTCGAGATAGAGCCTGGCCAGCGCTTCGGCCTGGCCGTGACCGGCGAGCCCCGACAGGCCCACGATCTCACCGCGACGCGCCTGTAGCCCCGCTTGCTCGACCAGCACGTCGCCGAGTTGGCGCGGCGAGGCTTCGCTGTCGCTCTCTGGCGCCGTTGCAACATGTCCCATGACATCGACCAGCCCCTGGCGCGTGAAGTGGTCAGCGGCTTCGTCGGCGACGATGTGGCCATCCTTCATCACCAGAATGCGGCTGGCGACCCGGAATATTTCGCCGAGCATGTGCGAGATGAAGACGACCGCGCCACCGTCATCGCAGAATCGCGTGATCGCCTCGAGCAGTTGATTGGCAATCCCGGCGTCGAGCGACGACGTGGGCTCGTCGAGAATCAGCAGTTTTGGCGCTCCGCCCAGCGGGGAGAAACGGATCGCGATTTCCACCATCTGGCGCTGGGCGATGGAGAGCGTCTCGACCAGCGCGTCGGCGGCGATGCCGTGACCGGGAAAGAGAGTATCCAGACTGGCTTCGATTTCGGCACCGGCGCGTCGCCGCCAGCCCCAGCCGCGGAGGTCGGCATGAGCGATACGCAGATTCTCCGCAAGGCTCAAGTTGGGGCACAGGGACAGCTCCTGGAAGACGGAGCGGACCCCGGCGGCCAGCGCGTGGTCGGCCGAGCTGGCCGGAAAGTCGACGCGACCCGACGAGGCGGCGAGCGCGCCGTTGATGAGGCTCACCAGCGTCGACTTCCCCGCCCCGTTGTGACCGACCAGACCGAGGCATTCGCCGGCCCGGATGTCGAGATCGACCCGGTTCAGGGCCGTGACCGCGCCGAAGCGCTTGGTCACATCGGTGAGCGTTACCAGCGGGGCCGTCTCTCGCGAAGGGCCTGTTGGCTGGAGCGCGGGCTCATCCATTGTCGGCGCTGGCGATAACGGACTGGGCGTCGTCGAGGGTGTAGACCGTATTGGCGACCGACCCTCGGGGTGTCTCTTCCAGCACCGACTCCAGCGTGTCCTGTGTCACTTTCAGAAAGGGGACGGTGAGATCCTTGGGGACCTCCTCGCCGGCGAGGATCTGCTGCGTCACCCAGAAGGCCAGCGAGGCGACGCCCGGCGCGATCGACATCGACAGCGTCTCGTAGCCATCCTTTGCGTGTTGCTCCTGCCACCACTGCAGCTCGTCCTGACGGTTGCCGAGCACGATGATCGGCATATCCCGACCGGCGGCGTCGAACGCTTGCGCGGTACCGTAGCCATCGCCGCCCTGGGTCACGACGCCGGCGATCTCGGGCAGCGAGGGCAGCAGCCCTGCGACCCCTTTTTGTGCGACCTCCTGCGCCCAGTCGCCGTGAACCGAGCCGGAGATACGAAACGCGTCGTGCGTCTCGACGCCTCGCTGGATTCCGGCGTGAATCTGTTCGTCGACGGAGGTACCGGCCAGTCCCCTGATCTCGAGAAGGTTGCCACCGTCGGGCAGACGTGAAGCGAGATAGTCCACCTGCTGATGGCCCATCGCCTCGAAATCGACCGCAATGCGCCAGGCGCAGGGTGCCGTGACGATACCGTCGAAGCTGACCACGGTGACCCCAGCATCGCAGGCTTCCTGAACGGCCCCATTGAGCGCAGTCGGTGAGGCGGCATCGATGATGATGGCGTCGTACCCCTGGAGGATCAGGTTCTGAATCTGGGCCGCCTGCTCGGTGGCCTGGTTTTCCGAGGTGGTGTAGGCGTCGGCCGCGTCGATGACCCCGTCATTTGTCGCCTGTTCTGCCGTCTCTTCGAAGGACTGCAGCATCACCTGACGCCAGGAGTTGCCGGCGTAGTTGTTGGAGAGGGCCACGCGCTTGTCGGCGGTCGCCTCCTGCGCCTGTGTCATGCCGCTCAGGGTGAGGCTGATGGCGCCGATCACGGCGGCAGAGAACAGCTTGTTGTTCTGAGTCATGAGTGTCTCCCGTTGGCCTTATCGCGCGTCGGCGATGTCGAGCACGCCAGCATCGGTTGCCGACGTCCTGAATCCTGCTGTCGATGATTGGCTTCCCACGAGAAAAGCGTAAAGGCGGTGGGCCGCACAAATCCTGCGGGTTCCCGCCATTCGAGGGTCAACTTAGGGATGAGAAGGGGCGCGGGCATCGTACGATCGCGACTTATGGATGAAGGGCACGCCGCCAGGTTCCGGATATTCTTCAGCATCGTAGGGCAACCAGAGTGAGCCGGGGCATGAGCGAAATCGCGGCGCCGTTGTCGCCAGAGGCGATCCTGATGCGGATTCCCGCACGCCTGAATCAGCAGGTCAGCATCCAGTCGGCACTCGACGCCGTCGCCGAGGATATCGCTCAGCTCATCCCCTTCACCCACGCGGATATCTGTCTGTTCGATACCCCGGCGTGGGTCGCAAGCTATGAGGTGGGTATCAGCACCTACTGGTCGGAGCGGCGTACGCGGCTCGACTGCTCGCCGGTACGCGATGTGCTCACCGGCAAACTGCCGTTCATGTTGAGTGAGAATGCGATGGAGGATCCGCGCCAGACGTTCAGCAATGCCTGCAGCGACCCCATATTCAGGCATGGCCTGCGCAGCCGGGTGCATGTTCCGCTCTACGGCATGGGCAGCGTGTTGGGCACGCTCAACCTCTCGCATGACGTCGCCGGTCGTTATGCCCACGCCACCGTGACATTGGCCCAGCGCCTGGCGTCGGTGCTCGCCCCGGGTTTTCAGGCGCTGCAACTGCGCGCCAGCCTGCAGCAGATGTCCCGGACGCGAGCGGAAACCCAGGCGCGGGAGGAGGGGCTGCGCCGAGGGTCTCTCGAGTTGACGCAAGCGCTGGAACAGGAACGCCAGCGGATCGGTATGGACCTGCACGATCAGACGCTGGCGGACCTCACACGTCTGCTGCGCGAGCTGCAGGGCGACGGGCCGCCGCCGGCGAGTGAGTGGCTTGCGGAGCAGCTGGAGGATTGCATCGACGATCTTCGCGGCATCATCGAAACGACATCGCCGAGACTGCTCGATCTTTTCGGCTTCACTCACGCCATTCGGGTGCATCTCGAGCGGGCTGCCGAGCGAGATAGACTTCAGGTCGACATTATCGATGAGACCCAGGGGGCGCCCGATCAATTGCCACCGACGGTGCGCACGGCGCTGTATCGCATCGTTCAGGAGGCGATCAACAACGCCGCCAGGCACGCCTGTGCCGGACGTATCTGGGTCAACGTGAGGCGCAATGCTCAGGCCGCGCTCTGGTTGACCGTCCGTGATGACGGCCGCGGACTCGGCGGCGGACACCCGCGCGCCTGCGGCATCGAGCACATGCGTACCCGCGCTCGGCTGATTGCCGCGGAACTGGACATCTTCGACGACGCAGGCACCTGCGTGTCGATGACGCTGCCGCCGTTACCGCTTGAGGTCCGAGCATGAGAATTCTGGTGGTCGAGGATGACCATTTTCACGCGTCGTTTTTGCAGGGCGTCATCGCCGAGGCGTTGCCCGAGGTCACCGAGACGCTACACGCCCAGGATGGCCTCCAGGGCGAGGCCGCAGCGCGCGCCGGCCACTTCGAGGCGATCGTCATGGATCTTCAGATGGTGCCCCGCAATGGCGTGGAGGCGGCGCGCACCATCTGGCGAGAACGGCCGCGGACGCGCATCCTGTTCTGGTCCAACTACTCCGATGAAGCCTATCTGCGCGGTGTGTCAGAGATCGTGCCGGCCAACAGCGCCTACGGGTATGTGCTCAAGACGGCCAGTCGCGAGCGCCTCAAGCTGGTCCTGCGGGCCGTCTTGATCGACGGCCAAGTGATGGTCGACCGCGAGATTCAGCGGCTGCGGCGGCGCAGCGCCTCGCCCCGCCATGTCCTCAGCGACAGCGAGTACGCGGTGCTGCTGGATCTTGCCCTGGGTCTGCAGGACAGGCTGATTGCCGAGCGCCGGGGGATGTCGCTGAGAACGATCCAGAATCGCCTGCTGACGCTGTATGAAAAGCTTGGCGTGAGCGATGACGAGCCCGGCGTTCCCGCTTTCAATAAACGCGTTCGCGCGTTGTCGCGGGCGATCTCCACCCGGACGCTCAATGTGGAAATGCTGGAGACGGCGCAGCGCGACCTGGATCACTGGCTGAGCGAACGCCGCGACTGACGCGGCGCCGCGTCGAGGGGCCGAACGAAAAAGCCCCACCAATCGGTGGGGCTTCGATGACGCCTGCTGGGGAGCAGGCTGAATGCGTCCGGCGTTTACAGCATGCTGCGCAGCACATAGTGCAGGATGCCGCCGTGGCGGTAGTACTCCAGCTCGTTGGCGGTATCGATACGGCAGAGCGCGTCGAGTGTCTTCTCGCCCTTATCGGACTGGATGGTCACCTTGACGTTGCCACCCGGGGAGAGCTCCTTGAGGCCTTCGACGGAGACGGTCTCGTCGCCGGTCAGGCCCAACGTCTCGCGGGTTTCACCTTCCGGGAACTGCAGCGGTAGTACGCCCATCCCGATCAGGTTGGAGCGGTGGATACGCTCGTAGGACTCGGTGATGACGGCGCGCACGCCGAGCAGACGCGTGCCCTTGGCCGCCCAGTCCCGCGAGGAGCCGGTGCCGTACTCCTTGCCGGCGATGACCACCAGTGGCGTGCCCTCTTCGGCGTACTTCATCGCAGCGTCGTAGATCGACATCTGCTCGCCATTCGGGACGTAGCGCGTATAGCCACCCTCGACGTTCTCCAGCATCTCATTGCGGATACGCACGTTGGCGAAGGTGCCGCGCATCATGACTTCATGGTTCCCTCGGCGTGAGCCGTAGGAGTTGAAGTCTTTCACCGCGACACCGTGTTCCTGCAGGTACTGGCCGGCCGGGCTGTCGGGCTTGATCGCGCCGGCCGGTGAGATGTGGTCAGTGGTGACGGAGTCGCCAAGCTTGGCCAGCACACGAGCGCCCTGGATATCCTCGATCGGTGCGGGCTCTTTCTCCATGCCCTCGAAGAACGGGGGGTGCTGGATGTAGGTAGAGTCCTTCGACCAGGCGTAGACCTCGCTCTGCGGGAACTCGATGGATTGCCAGATCTCGTCGCCGTCGAAGACTTCGGCGTATTCCTTGCGATACATCTCGGTCTTGACCTTCTCGACCGCCTCGGCGATCTCGGCCTGCGAGGGCCAGATGTCCTGCAGATAGACCGGGTTGCCGTCGCTGTCGTTACCCAGCGGCTCCTTCGACAGATCCTTGCGCACGTTGCCGGCGAGCGCATAGGCGACGACCAGGGGCGGTGACGCCAGCCAGTTGGTGCGCACCAGCGGATGGACGCGACCTTCGAAGTTGCGATTGCCCGAGAGCACGGAGGCGACGGTGAGATCGCCGTCGTTGATCGCTTTCTCGATCGGCTCCGGCAGCGGGCCGGAGTTACCGATGCAGGTGGTGCAGCCGTAGCCGACCAGGTTGAAGCCCAGCGCGTTCAGGTCGTCCTGCACGCCGCCGGCGGCAAGGTAGTCGGTGACCACCTTGGAACCGGGGGCGAGGGATGTCTTGACCCAGGGCTTGGTGGTCAGGCCTCTCTCGTGTGCCTTACGCGCCAGCAGACCGGCGGCCATCATCACGCTCGGGTTCGAGGTATTGGTGCAGGAGGTGATGGCGGCGATGACCACGGCGCCGTGGTTGAGCGAGAAGGACTCATCGTCGTACTCGACCTGCTGGCTGTCCCCGGTCTTGTAGTCGTTTCCGGTTTGGTAGTCTTCGCCGTCGGCAGGCGGCGCGCCGACCGCGGTGTCACCGCCCTCCGAGAGCCACTTGCCCTGTTCTTCGGCGGGAGCGTCCGGCTTGCTGCCGCTCATCAGCGCTTCGAAGGTGGACTTGAGATTGCTCAGCGCGACACGATCCTGCGGCCGCTTGGGGCCGGCAAGGCTGGCTTCCACCTCATCCATGTCGAGATGCAGCGTATCGGTGAAGGTGGGCTCGGCGCCCGCTTCGCGCCACAGGCCCTGCGCCTGGGAGTAGGCCTTGACCAGCTCGATCTGCTCTTCGTCGCGCCCGGTGAGTCGCAGATAGTTGAGCGTCTCGTCGTCGACCGGGAAGAAGCCGCAGGTCGCGCCGTATTCCGGCGCCATGTTGGCGATGGTGGCGCGGTCGGCCAGCGGTAGATCCTCGAGACCGTCGCCGTAGAACTCGACGAACTTACCCACGACGCCTTTCTTGCGCAGCATCTGGGTGACGGTCAGCACCAGGTCGGTGGCGGTGATGCCTTCGTTGAGCTTGCCGGTGAGCTTGAAGCCGACGACTTCGGGAATCAGCATCGATACCGGCTGGCCGAGCATCGCCGCTTCGGCTTCGATGCCGCCCACACCCCAGCCGAGAACGCCGAGGCCGTTGATCATGGTGGTGTGGGAATCGGTGCCGACGAGGGTGTCGGGGAAGGCGTAGGTCTTGCCGTCGACTTCCTTGGTCCAGACCGTCTTGCCGAGGTACTCGAGGTTGACCTGGTGACAGATGCCGGTGCCCGGCGGGACGACACGGAAATTGTCGAAGGCGTTCTGGCCCCAGCGCAGGAACTCGTAGCGCTCCTGGTTACGCTCCATCTCGATGGCGACGTTGTCCTTGAAGGCGGACTGGTCGCCGAAGTGATCGACCATGACCGAGTGGTCGATCACCAGATCCACTGGCGAGAGCGGGTTGATCCGCTCGGCCTTGGCACCCAGCTTCTTGACCGCATCGCGCATCGCCGCCAGATCGACGACGCCGGGCACACCGGTGAAATCCTGCATCAGCACGCGAGCGGGGCGGTAGCCGATCTCGCGAGTGGACTTGCCTTCCTTGAGCCAGGCTGCGAGCGCCTGCATGTCCTCCTCGGCGACGGTGGGGTCGTCGGCATAGCGCAGCTGGTTCTCCAACAGCACCTTGAGGGTCATCGGCAGCTTGTCGATGTTACCCAGGCTCTCGGCGGCCTTGGGGAGGCTGTAGTAGTGGAATGTCTTGCCCGCGACGTCCAGCGACGACAGCGTGTGACTGGGTGATGTAGACATAGAGTCCTCCTCGTCATGATGGCAGCGTCGACGTCGACTCACAGGCGTCGGCGTACCGGTCCGGTTGCTTAGCGACGCGCGGCAGACACGGCTGTCGGCGTTCTGTGGCGATTCTGGCGTCGCCACTCGGCTATGTGCGTCATTATGGTCCCACGGCAGTTGTCGACAATAAAGATGGGCGTGATGCGCCGCCTTTTCAATCGCTGACGCGCCCGCGGTGACGCTTGCCTGGATTCGCGCGCCGCCTGCGAGCCGAAATCATGGCGGTAGTCCCTGCCAAGGCTTGAAACATCGCATCACTGGCTCCACTTCAGCGTAGTCCACGCAAATGACGGTGTTGGTTCGATCTCCCGGAGGCAGCAATGACGCAAGAAGGCGTAGTCGAGTGGCCCGTCCACTGCCCCTACTGCGACGCACCGTTCACGATGCTGCTGGACATCAGCGCCGACAGCTACACGACGTGGGAAGACTGTGCCGTCTGTTGTCAGCCAATTCAGGTCGCGGTCGCCGTCTCGACCGCCGGCGAGCTGGAAGATGTGACGCTCGCCAGTGACGATGATGTGATGTGAATCGCGCCAGAAGGCGATGGCAATAGCAACGCACTATGTATCCTATTGCCGTAATCCAATGGGACTATTAAGCACTAGCCTTTAGTCTAGTCTCGTATTCAACGCCGCTATCTACCTCAACTCTCGAAGGAGAACTCATGAGCGTACTCGTAGGTCGTCAAGCCCCCGATTTCGAAGCCGCAGCCGCGCTGCCCGACGGTTCCATCAAGGACGACTTCCGTCTGTCCGACTCCAACGGCAAGCTGCGCGTCCTCTTTTTCTGGCCGCTCGACTTCACCTTCGTCTGCCCCTCCGAGATCATTGCCCATGACAACCGTCTGGCGCAGTTCAAGGAGCTGGGTGTTGAGGTGATTGGCGCCTCCATCGATTCGCAGTACACGCATCACGCGTGGCGTAAGACCTCGCCGGATGCCGGTGGCATTGGTGAAGTCGGTTTCCCCATCGTGGCCGACGTCAAGCATGAGATCTGCCAGGCCTACGGCATCGAGCACCCGGAAGCCGGCGTGGCACTGCGCGCCTCCTTCCTCATCGATGAAGACGGTGTCGTACAGCACCAGACGGTCAACAACCTGCCGTTGGGCCGCAACGTCGACGAGATGCTGCGTATGGTCAAGGCGCTCAAGTACCACCAGACCCACGGCGAAGTCTGCCCGGCTGGCTGGGAAGAGGGCCAGGAAGGCATGAAGGACACCGCTGAAGGTGTGGCTAAGTACCTCGGTACGTACTCCACCAACCTGTAAGGTGGGTGATCGAGAAGGCGGCCTGCGGGCCGCCTTCCGTGTTTCTGGTATCATGCGCGCTTTTCAGCGCTCTGCGGCATGGCTCGAGAACCGGGCCATGCCGCAGAGCGTTCCCTGTCTCGCCTCGAGCCGGATCGGCGCGGGACAGCGAAACCGTCTTCCGAATCGTTGATTGAATCGAGGTAGCCATGAGCGACGTGCGCCACGAACGTTTGATAATCCTGGGCTCCGGGCCGGCGGGCTACAGCGCGGCGGTCTACGCTGCGCGCGCCAACCTCAAGCCGCTGCTGATCACCGGCATGCAGGCCGGTGGCCAGCTAACGACCACCACCGATGTGGACAACTGGCCCGGTGACGACGAGGGCGTTCAGGGACCGGAGCTCATGGAGCGCATGCGCAAGCACGCCGAGCGGTTCCAGACGGAAGTGCTGTTCGACCATATCAATGAGGTCGAGCTTCGTGAGAAGCCGTTCACGCTCAAGGGCGACAACGGGACCTATACCTGCGACGCGCTGATCGTCTCCACCGGTGCCAGCGCCCGCTATCTGGGGCTGCCGTCTGAGCAGCAGTTCATGGGGCAGGGCGTCTCCGCCTGCGCGACCTGTGACGGTTTCTTCTACCGCAATCAGGAAGTGGTGGTCGTTGGCGGTGGCAATACCGCGATGGAAGAGGCGCTCTACCTCTCCAACATCGCCTCCAAGGTGACGCTGGTGCATCGCCGGGATTCGCTGCGCGGTGAGAAGATCCTGCAGGATCGGCTGATGGAGAAAGTCGAGAACGGCAACATGGCAATCGAGTGGAACCATACCCTCGACGAAGTGCTCGGCGACGGCAGCGGCGTCACCGGTGCCCGGCTGCGCTCCACACTCACCGGCGAGACGAAGGATCTCGGCGTCATGGGCGTATTCATCGCGATCGGCCATACGCCCAACACTGGCATCTTCGAAGGCCAGCTCGAGATGGCCAATGGCTACATCCGTGTTCAGTCCGGACTCGAGGGCAATGCGACTGCCACCAGCGTGCCCGGTGTCTTCGCCGCCGGCGACGTCATGGATCACGTTTACCGTCAGGCCATCACGTCTGCCGGCAGCGGTTGCATGGCAGCGCTGGACGCCGAGCGATTCCTCGACGGGCTCGAGTAACTCGCAACCGCTGGCGACCGCAGACAGAAAGGCCCGGCAATTGCCGGGCCTTTCGGTTTCTCCTCCCGGCGCGTCCGGCCTGGAAGGGCGATCTCCTGCCGCGCGTCATTACCCAGTGTCGAGCGCGTCAGTAGTGAGGAGGCAAGTCGTCGTGGGACGTTGACTGCTCTCCACCCAGGTCGGCGAGCACCTGACCCTGCTCGCGTAGACGCTCTCGCATCAGGGCGTTCAAGCGGGTGAGGCGTTCGATCTCGGCATCCTGTTCGCGAAGACGACGATCGAGCGTTTCCAGCCAGTCCTCCTGAAAGGTCAGCCGGCTCTCCAGCGCCTCGACGCGCTCCTCCAGCGGCGTGCGCTGCTCCCCGATTGCCGTGTTAGACTTTTCCCGCTGCGTGTCATAGGTCATTGACGGCACCTTTATGTACGTAAATCACTGAACGTGCGTAAATTAATGGATGTACGTAAGTTATTCGCTGTACGTGAGTTGTTGGATGTACTTGAGTTGTTGGATGTAAGTAAGCCATTTCGTTTTAACGCAAGCGTTTCGACGTCAGTGCCAACCGCGCTCCACACCGCCACTCGACGGTGCTGCGCGCTCCACCGATTCGACTTTAGAGATTTGAGACTCCATGAATAGTAAGACGCTTCTACGCTGTACGCTGATCAGTTTACTGCTGTCGATTCCCTCTCCGCTGCTCATCGGCCTGGTGATCACCTTGATCAGCAGCATGTTGGCGCACGATCTCACCTGGTTCCTGGACTTCGAGGGCGTCTCGGCGCTTTACGCTGCCACCGTGCTTGCCGTGTTTATCATCCTGCTGCTCGGTACGCTCGCGGTAACGGCGCTGGCCCCCCAGAAGACACATGCCGTGACAGCGGCCATGCTGGCCGACGTCGAGAACGACGACCGCGAGCTCGGCGAGGTGAAGTGGTTCAACGTCAACAAAGGCTACGGCTTCATCACGCGGGCCAGTGGGGAGGACGTGTTCGTCCACTTTCGGGCCATTCGCGGCAAGGGCCATCGCACGCTCGCCGAGGGGCAGAAGGTTCGATACTACGTGGTGGAGAACGACCGTGGCCTGCAAGCTGACGATGTGACCGTCATCACCTGATCGGATCGCTGGCTTCCCGCCGGTATTCGATGGTGAGTACCGAAACGCCCCCCGCTGCGCGAGCAGCGGGGGGCGTTGCGTTGGGTGGCAGCCAGAAGCCTGTCGCCACCGCTTGGCCGGGCCGACTCAGCTCGCCGTCACGCTGGCAGGCTCGTCATCGACGCCGGCCCGGGCTTCCGCCTCGACGAACACGCGTTTAACGCTCTCGTGCTGCTGCTTGATTCGCTTGTCCAGCTCGGCGATGGTCCGCTCGATACGCTCGGCTTGAGTGCCTCGGGCGAAGCGGACACTCAGATTCACCAGCACGAAATCGGGGCCCATGTGCATGGTCAGTACCTCGTTGACCTCGTCGATACCGTCGGCGGCGCGTGCCAACTGACGAATGTCCTCGACCACGTGGCGGTTGGCGCTCTCGCCAATCAGCAGACCCTTGGTCTCCGAGGCGAGCCAGATCGCGGTGCCGCCGAGGATCAGACCGATGACCACCGAGGCGATGCCGTCGAAGATCGCCAGGCCCGTCCACTGGCTCAGCCCGACGCCGGCCAGGGCTACCGTCAATCCCAGCAGCGCAGCAGAGTCTTCGAAGACGACCACGAACAGCGACGGGTCCTTGCCGCGGTGAACCGCTTCGAGATAGCTCCACTTGCCTTTGGTCTTGCGAAAGGCGTTGAGCGCGAAGGCCCATGAAGCGCCCTCGAACAGGATTCCCAGCCCGAGGACGATGTAGTTGATCAGCGGCGACTCGATCGGCTCGGGATTCATGATGTGGATCACGCCCTCGTAGAGCGAGACGCCAGAGCCGATGGCGAAGATCAATAGCGCGACCACGAAGCTCCAGAAGTAGACCTCTTTACCGTGGCCGAACGGGAACTCGGGACTTGCCGGGCGTTGGGCGCGCTTCATGCCCAGCAGCAGCAGAATCTGATTGCCCGTGTCTACCACGGAGTGAATGCCCTCGGAGAGCATCGCCGAGCTACCGGTGAGGGTCGCGGCGACGAACTTGGTGACGGCGATGGCTAGGTTGCCGCCCATGGCCGCATAAATGACCGCTTTGGATTCCGCCATTGTCAGACTCCCTGTCCTGGCCGCGGTTTGCGGCGCTGGCGTGATGGGCTATTGCCACCCCTGGCCGGTGCGGGGGCACCGGCTGATAGGGGGTATGGATTCGTCGATTGTCAGGTCGCTGACACGTCAGCGACCGGAGTCCGGCCAGCTGATGGCGTTCTCCGTGCCATCCGGCAGCACCTGCCAGAAACGGTCGGGATCGTCTCCCGGCTGCCAGCCACCGAGCGAGCAGCGAGCCTCGCAGCCGAGAGCCACTGCGGCCTCGCGGGCACAGTCGGTGTCCCGAGGCCAGGGGGTGGCATCGCAGTCGAACCACAGGCTCGCGAAGCGGTCCGCGGCACGCTCGACCAGCATGATGCCGATGCTTGTCGACTCACCGCTGGCCCGCGCATGCCAGATCCCTCGCTTGCCCTTAGAGAGGGTGAGGGCATCGTCACCGAGGCGCTCCCCCAGCCATGCGGCGATGGCGTCGATGTCGACGTCGGCGAGATAGATTTCGATATCGGGAAAACGCTCCATGACTTCCTCAGGTAAGCAGCCGGACGAGAATGGTTTCGTAGATACGGCTCAACGTGTCGAGATCGTTGGCACGGATGCGTTCGTCGATCTGATGGATGGTTGCATTGACCGGCCCCAGTTCGATGACCTGGGTGCCGAGCGTGGCGATGAAGCGCCCGTCGGAGGTGCCCCCGGCGGTCGAGAGCGCCGGTTGCTGTGTCGAGACTTCTTGGCAGGCGCTCCGGGCGGCATCGAGTAGCGCGCCGCCCGAGGTCAGAAATGGCTTGCCGTTGAGCGTCCAGTCGAGGCGGTAGTCGAGACCGTGGTGCTCCAGGATCGCCTCCACCCGCTGCTCAAGCGCCTTGGCGGTCACCTCAGTGGAGTAGCGGAAATTGAACGTCACCTCGAGTGCGCCCGGCACCACATTGGTCGCGCCGGTGCCGCCGTGAACGTTGGAGATCTGGAAGCTCGTCGCCGGGAAGAAGTCGTTGCCTTCGTCCCAGTGCTCCTCGACTAGTGCCTGTAGTGCGCCCAGCGCCTGATGGATCGGGTTGCGGGCCAGATGCGGGTAGGCGACGTGCCCCTGGATACCGCGTACCTGCAGCACGCCGCCGAGCGAACCGCGGCGGCCATTCTTGATCACATCCCCCACGTGGCGGGTGGACGAAGGCTCGCCGACGATGCAGTACTCGAGGGCTTCGTTGCGCTCGCGCAGGCGTTCCACCACCGCGCGGGTTCCGTGGATCGCCGGCCCTTCTTCGTCCGCGGTAATCAGGAACGCCAGCCGCCCGTCGTGGTCGGGATGATCGGCAACGAAGCGCTCGACGGCCGTCACCATCGCCGCGAGACTGCCCTTCATGTCGGCGGCACCGCGGCCGCGCAGGAAGCCGGCTTCGTCGACGTGTGGCGAGAAGGGCGGCGAGGCCCACTCGCTCTCCGGGCCACTCGGTACCACGTCAGTATGACCGGCAAAGGCCAGCGTGGGGCCGTGCTGGCCTCGGGTCGCCCAGAAGTTGTCGATGCCGCTGATCGTCATCCGTTCGACGCTGAAGCCGAGGCGCTCCAGCCGCGCGATCATGAGTGCCTGGCAGCCGTGATCGTCAGGGGTCACCGACGGCCGCGCGATCAGCTCGAGGGCGAGCGCCAGTGTGGCCGAGTGGGCAGTGGACGTTGGCGCGGGCGTCGGGGACGCTTGAGTCATGTAGGGCTTCCGGTCGGCGCGAATCAATTGTGGGCGTGGAGCGCTTCGTTCAAGGCGATCGCACTCTTGTTGGTCAGGCACTCGACGCGCCCGCTCTGCGAATTACGGCGCAGCAGCAGATCGTCCTGGCCGGCCAGCTCGCGTCCGGCAACCACACCCGCGTCGTTTTTCTCATCGTCGAGTAGGGTGACCTTGGTGCCGGCCGTCACGTAGAGACCTGCTTCCACGGTGCAGCGGTCGCCCAGCGGAATGCCGATGCCGGCGTTGGCGCCGATCAGGCAGCCTTCCCCGACCTTGATGACGATGTTGCCTCCGCCGGAGAGCGTGCCCATGGTGGAGCAGCCGCCGCCGAGATCCGAGCCTTGACCGACGAACACGCCCGCGGCGATGCGTCCTTCGACCATGCCCGGACCTTCGGTGCCGGCGTTGAAGTTGCAGAACCCTTCGTGCATGACCGTGGTGCCTTCCCCGAGGTAGGCGCCGAGGCGCACGCGGGCGGTGTCGGCGATGCGGATCCCCTTGGGTACGACGTAGTCCACCATCTTGGGGAACTTGTCGACGCAGTCGACGGAGAGCGGGCGGCCAGCGAGACGCGCCTTGAGCTGGCGCCCCGGAAGTTCTTCGACGTCGATGGCGCCTTCGCTGCTCCAGGCGATGTTCTTGAGCAGACCGAACATGCCGTCCAGCTTGATGCCGTGAGGCTTCACCAGCCGGTGCGAGAGCAGATGCAGCTTGAGGTAGACCTCTGGGACGCTGGCCGGGGCGTGGTCTTCGGCGAGAAAGACCGCGACCAGCGGACGCTGCGAATCGGCGAACGTCTCGGCGATCTCGGCCTGGTCGACGAAGCCACCCTCGCGCAGTGCCAGTGCCAGGCTCGCGCAGTGCTCGGGCAGAAAGCTCACCGCTTCCGCGTCGCTACGATTCTCGTCATCACCGAGCGCCCCGCGCACGATCTCGACGAGCTTGGCATCAGGGCGGTACTGCGGTGCCGGATAGTAGACTTCGAGCCAGTCGCCCTGGCCGTTCTGGGTGCCGATTCCTAGCGCGAAGCTCAGCATCGTTAACTCCTGTCGTAGCGGTACGTCGTGAAAGAGGTGTCGGATCGTCTTCGGGGGAGCCGTCCGAGCAAGCGCGGCCCGGCGCCGGTTCAGTCGCTGGCCCCTGCGTAGACGCTGCGGTCCAGACCGACGATGAGGGCGTCGTCACGGGACAGCAGCGGACGCTTGATCAAGGTGGGATGAGCGAGCATCAGCTCGCGGGCCCGGTCGCTGTCGAGGGGATGTTTGTCGGCGGCGTCGAGCTGACGCCAGGTCGTGCTGCGGGTATTGAGCAGCGTCTGCCAGTCAACGCGGGCGAGAAAGGCGTCGAGCGTCGCGGCATCGAGACCGTCGTCACGCAGATCGTGATAGTCGAAGTCGACGTTGCGCGCATCGAGGAGACGGCGCGCCTTGCGACAGCTGTCGCAGTTTTTGATGCCGTAGAGCGTGGTAGTCATGACAGCCGATCGTCGCGGGTTCGAGGGCGCCGATTATAGGCGCGCGTCGACGGGGGCTCAAACCGGGACGTCCGAGGCAGCGCCCCGGCTAGCGTCCCGGACGCCCGTCATACGTCGAGCACTTCGCAAAGCCGTTCACGCAGGCGCGCCTGCGCGGCGGCATCGGTCAATGGTTGGCCCTGTTTGTCGGTAATGAAGAAAACATCCTCCACACGCTCGCCGAGAGTGGCGATCTTGGCGGCGGAGAGCGCGATGTCCTGCTCCATGAAGACCCGGCCGACGCGGGCCAGCAGTCCCGGGCGGTCCGGGGCGACGAGCTCGAGCGCGGTGCGCGCGTTGGCCGGATCCTGCTCGATGGTGACCTCGATCGGTACCTTGAAATGCTTGAGCTGTCGCGGCGTGTGACGCGTGACGATCTGCGGGTAGTCGTCCGGATCGTCGAGCTCCTCGACCAGATGGCGGCGGATATCCTCGAGGTTGGCCGGGTCGCAGATGGCATCGCCATTGTCGTCGAGGAGGATGAACGTGTTGAGCGTCCAGTCGTCGCTGGAGGTGGCGATGCGGGCGTCGTGAATGGAGAGCCCGAGCTGTTCGATCGCAGCGGCGGTGGCCGCGAACAGGTCATCCACCGACCGGGTATGAATGAAGGTCTTGGTGCCGCCCTCGCTGATCTCCTCGCTGGGTGCGCTGACCAGCACCAGTGGCAGCCCCGTATCATGGTGATCGAGAATGCCCTGGGTCTGCCAGACGATCTCCCCGGCGGTGTACTGCAGGAAGTAGTCCTCGCCGAAGGTTTGCCACAGCGTTTCGACGCGGTCGACATCGTCTCGGCTCGTTTCGAGCAGTGCCTTCGCTTCCTGACGGGTCTCGACGGCCCAGTCGTGACGGTCCACCGTGTTGTCTAGGCCTCGCCGCAGGACGCGGCGTGTCTCGGTGTAGAGCTGGCGCATCAATGAGGCGCGCCAGCCGTTCCAGAGCGAGGGATTGGTCGCACTGATATCGGCGACGGTCAGGGCGTAGAGATAGTTCAGGTGAATCTCGTCGCCCACCGTGCGGGCGAAAGCATGAATTATGTCGGGATCGGAGATGTCGCGCTTCTGGGCGGTCTTCGACATCAGCAGGTGCTGTTCCACCAGCCACGCGACCAGCCGGGTATCCCAGGCCGACAGATCGTGACGACGGCAGAAGTCGGCGGCATCGACGGCGCCGAGCAGCGAGTGATCCCCGCCGCGCCCCTTGCCGATATCGTGATAGAGCCCGGCGATCCATAGCAGTTCGAGCTTGGGCAGCTTGTGGATCACTTCACTGGCAACGGTGTACTCGTCGCTGTCGCGCTGGGTGCGGAAACGTTGCAGAAAGCTGAGCAGCCGCAGGGTATGGGCATCGACGGTGTAGACGTGGAAGAGGTCGTGCTGCATCAGGCCGACCGCCTCGCCAAACTCCGGCAGATACTTGCCGAGCACGCCATAGCGATTCATCCGCGAAAGCTGTGTCGGCACGTCGCCGCCGCTGCGCAGCAGCTCCATGAAGAGACACTGATGACGAAGATCGTCGCGAAAGCTGCTGTCGATCAAGTGACGATGATCGCGAATCTGGCGAATGGTATCGGCACGGACGCCTTCGATTTCCGGGTGCTGAGCCATCAGTAGAAACAGCTCGAGGAGCGCACTCGGGCGACGCAGGAACACGTTGGCATCGTGCAGTTGAATGTAGCCGCCCCTGATCTCGAAGCGCGGATTGATCGGGTGCACCTGAAGCGTTTCGCCGCCGCGGAGAATGACCTCATCGAAGTGCTGCAGCAGCATGTCATTGAGACCGGCGAGCGCAGTGACGTGGCGGTAGTAGGCCTTCATGAACTGCTCGACGGCGAGCCGTCCCTCGATGTCGCGGTAGCCGAAGAGCGTGGCCAGGGCCCGCTGGTGGTCGAACAGCAGCCGATCCTCGGCCCGTCCGGTCAGCATGTGCAGTGCGTAGCGGATCTGCCACAGAAACGCTTGTCCCTGGCTCAGGATGAGCAGTTCGGCGTCGTTCATGAAGCCCTGGGCGACCACGTCTTCGTAGCGCAACGGACCGAAATGGCGCTTGGCGACCCAGCCGATCATCTGGATGTCGCGAAGTCCACCGGGCGCGCTCTTGATATTGGGTTCGAGGTGGTACTCGGAGTTGTCGTGCTTGTGATGTCGAGCGATCTGCTCTTGCCACTTGGCTTCGAAGAAACTGGCGGAAGACCACATGCGATCGGTCGCCAGGCGCTTGCGCATGGCGTCGCGAAGCCGCTCCGGGCCCGCGATGGTGCGCGTCTCGAGCAGGTTGGTGATGACCGTGATATCGGCTTTCGCCTCGCGCTCGCAGTCATTGAGCGAGCGCACGCTCTGGCCGATCTCGAGGCCGATGTCCCAGAGAAAGGTAATAAAGCCGGTGAGCGATTCGCGAAACGGTGTGTCGTCGTCGGCCTCGAGCAGCAGCAGGAGGTCGATGTCGGAGCAGGGGTGCAGCTCGCCGCGACCGTAGCCGCCCGCGGCGAGCAGCGAAATGCCCTCAGGCCACTCAAAGCGCTCCCATGCCACCTGAAGCAGTCCGTCCAGACAGCGCGCCCGGCCGTAGACGAGGTCGCGGATATCGGTACCGTTGCGAAAGCGGGTGTCGAGACGCTCGCGAATGGTCTCGAGCGCCTGCTTATAGAGTGCAATGGGGTTGCGGCTACTGTTTGAGGCCTCGCGAAACGCTGCCACGTCGAAGAGGGAGTCGTCGGGCTGGAATCGGTAGTGGTGCAACAGCATGAAGGCGCGCGCTCCCGTTGGCGAGGCAGGGAAAGTGTCGGTCGACGATCATGCCGGGTGCGACGTGATGGCGCCAGTGCTCGCCGAGCGCACCCGGCGAGCGTCTACCGTTCAGGCAGTGAGAAAGGAGAGGTCTTCGTCGCTGCGCGCGGTCAGGACTTCGACGCCGTTGTCGGTCACCAGCAGCGTGTGCTCCCACTGGGCGGAGAGACTCTTGTCCTTGGTCACGGCGGTCCATCCGTCCTTCAACACCTTGGTGCGGTACCCGCCGGCGTTGACCATGGGCTCGATGGTCAGGCACATGCCGGCGGCCAGCTCGGCGTCAGCGTCGGCGGCGTACCCGTCGTAGTGCAGCACCTGGGGTTCCTCGTGGAAACCCGCGCCGATCCCGTGACCGCAGAAGTCGCGGACCACGGAGTAGCCGAAGCCTTCGGCATGCGCCTGAATGGCGCGAGCAATGGTCGAGAGCTTCACGCCGGGGCGAACTTCGGCCATACCTTTATAGAGGCACTCCTGGGTGATCCGGCAGAGGCGGTCGCCCTGGATGCTCTCGCCGACGACGAACATCATGCTGCTGTCGCCGTGGTAGCCGTCCGGCGTCTTCACGGTGATGTCGATGTTCATGATGTCGCCGTTCTTCAACTTCTTGTCGAAGTCCGGGATGCCGTGGCAAACGACGTGGTTGATCGAGGTGCAGATCGACTTGGGAAAGCCGTGGTAGTCGAGGCACGCCGAAACCGAGCCGAGTTCGTTGACGATGAAATCATCGCACAGCTTGTCCAGCTCGCCGGTGGTGACACCCACGCGAACGTGGGGCGTGATCATCTCCAGAACGGCCGCGGCCTGGCGGCCGGCTTCACGCATCTTCTCGATTTCGTCTGGGGTCTTGCGGGGAATGTTCATGCGTTCTCGCAGCGGGGTTCGGAGGGGGTCGCGCGGTGTCTCAAGGGCGACACAACGGGTCGCCCGAGTAGCGCTCGAGCGACCGGCGACTTCATCTTGTATGCGTTGTATGGTATAAAGCCGCGCGCTCGACTGCAATTCCCGTCCTGCAGCCGAATCAGCCGCTCGATGCGAGTCGAGAGGGTGCAGCGAGAAAGCTCGAGCCGACAGCGGCGGTCATCGTTCAGGCGGTGGGCGTCATTAAAAACACACACGCACCGACACATGGTCCCGGGTGCCGTAGCGGTTTCGCCGCGCGGTCGGATCCATGGGGTGTGTGGAGGCCTAACCCGATTCTCCAGGAGTCATCATGGCACAGGTAAATATGCGCGATCTGCTCAAGGCAGGCGCACACTTCGGTCACCAGACCCGTTACTGGAACCCGAAGATGGGTCAATACATCTTCGGTTCGCGTAACAAGATTCACATCATCAACCTCGAGCATACGTTGCCGGCACTGCTCGAAGCGACGGGTGTGGTTGAGCGTATGGCTTCTTCAAGCAACAAGATTCTGTTCGTCGGCACCAAGCGCAGCGCGAGCAAGATCATCAAGGAAGAAGCGAACCGTGTGGGTCAGCCGTTCGTCAACCATCGCTGGCTGGGCGGCATGCTCACCAACTTCAAGACGATTCGTCAGTCGATCAAGCGTCTGCGTGAGCTCGAGACGATGCGCGAAGACGGTACGTTCGAGAAGTTGACCAAGAAAGAAGTCCTGATGGCGACTCGCGAGCAGGACAAGCTCGAGCGTTCCATCGGTGGTATCAAGGAGATGGGCGGCCTGCCGGACGCGCTGTTCGTGATCGACGTCGACCACGAGCGCATCGCCATCAACGAAGCCAACAAGCTGGGTATCCCGGTCATTGGCGTCGTCGACACCAACTCCAATCCCGATGGCGTTGACTACGTCATCCCGGGTAACGATGACTCCATCCGCGCCATCCAGATCTACGTGCAGGCGATTGCCAATGCCTGCGCCAAGGCGAAGGAAGGCCGTCCCGACGAGTTCGTCGAAGTGGACGAGCCGAGCGAAGTCGCCGAGTAAGCCCGACGGCAATTCGAGCGAGTCTACACTGAGCAACCGCCGGCAAGGCGATCCGCATCGCCTGCGCCATCGAGCGCCGGTGTAGACCAAGGGGGCTCTAGAGCCCCCTTTTGCTACCTGGGGCGGCGCTTCGGCGTCTGCCACGAGACGAAACAGCGATATTCAGAGGGACAGTAATGGCAGCTATCAGCGCTTCTCTAGTCAAAGAACTGCGCGAGCGTACCGGGCTCGGCATGATGGAGTGCAAGAAGGCACTCACCGAAGCCGACGGCGACATCGAGCGTGCGATCGACGACCTGCGCAAGAACTCGGGCCTCAAGGCCGCCAAGAAGGCCGGCCGTACCGCCGCTGAAGGCGCGATCCTCACCCGCGTTGCCGACGACGGCAGCTATGGTGCGATGCTCGAAGTCAACTCCGAGACCGACTTCGTCGCGCGTGACGAAAACTTCACCAGCTTCGCTTCCAAGGTGCTGGACAAGGTCTTCGCGACCAAGTCCGAGGACATGACCGAGATCATGGATGCCGAGCTCGAAGACGCTCGCAACCAGCTGGTTCAGAAGATCGGTGAAAACATCTCCGTGCGTCGTGCAGTCGTGGTCGAAGCGCCGGAAGGCGGTGTCGTCGGCGCTTACGTCCATGGCGATCGCATCGGCGTGCTGACGCGCCTCACCGCCGGCAGTGCCGATGTCGCCAAGGACATCGCCATGCACGTGGCAGCGATCAATCCGGTCGTGGCGCGTCCGGAAGAGATGCCGCAGGAGCAGCTCGACCAGGAGAAGGCCGTCATTCTGGCGCAGCCGGACATGGCCGGTAAGCCGGCGGAGATCGCCGAGAAGATGGTCCAAGGCCGTCTCAAGAAGTATCTCGCCGAGAACAGCCTGACCGAGCAGCCCTTCGTCAAGGATCCGAACCAGACCGTCGCCGAATACGCCAAGTCGGCTGGCGGCGAAGTGCTCGGGTTCACTCGCTTCGAAGTCGGTGAAGGCATCGAGAAGGAAGAAGTCGACTTCGCTAAGGAAGTCATGGAACAGGCTCGTCGCAGCTAAGCGACATCTGTGCTGAGTCAGTTCCCCTTAGTGCCGGTGCGGTGGCCGACGTCGTCGGTCACCTCAACCGCCAATGGCGTGCGCGAAAGCGCACGCCATTGCGTATCCGGCAGATGAGAAGCGTCTTCGTCCGATCCCACCGACACGATCCGTCAAACCAGGAGAAACCGTCATGTCCGACGTCATCGACCGTCCGAACAAACCTGCCGAGAAGTCGAAGTTCAAGCGCGTTCTGCTCAAGCTTTCCGGCGAAGCGCTGACCGGCGAGCAGGAGTTCGGTATCGACCCCAAGGTGCTGGATCGCATGGCGCTCGAGATCGGGCAGCTGGTGGGGATTGGTGTTCAGGTCGGTATCGTGATCGGCGGGGGGAACCTGTTTCGCGGTGCGGCGCTTCACGCCGCGGGCATGGAGCGCGTCACCGGCGATCACATGGGGATGCTGGCGACGGTAATGAACGCGCTGGCGATGCGCGATGCGCTCGAGCGCTCCAATATCCGTTCGCGGGTGATGTCTGCCATTCCCATGAGCGGTGTGGTGGAACATTACGATCGTCGTACGGCCATTCGCTATCTCACCTCCGGCGACGTGGTGATCTTCTCCGCGGGTACCGGTAACCCCTTCTTTACTACCGACTCTGCAGCCTGCCTGCGGGGGATCGAGATCGACGCCGACGTCGTCGTCAAGGCCACCAAGGTCGATGGCGTCTACGACAAGGATCCGGTCACGCACGCCGATGCCACCAAGTACGAGCGTCTGAGCTACGATGACGTGCTGGACCAGAAGCTCGGTGTCATGGATTTGACCGCTATCTGTCTGGTACGTGACCATGATATGCCGGTGCGTGTGTTCGACATGACCAAGCCCGGGGCGCTGTTGAATCTAGTGGTGGGTGGTCGAGAAGGCACGCTGATTGATTGAGGTTTAGGACATGATCGACGATATCAAGAAGGACGCCGAAGGGCGTATGAAGAAGACGCTGGAAACACTCCAGTCGAACTTCCACAAGATCCGGACCGGCCGTGCGCATCCGAGCATTCTGGATGCGGTGACGGTCGAGTACTATGGCAGTGAAATGCCGCTCAACCAGGTGGCCAACGTCAACGTCGAGGACGCGCGCACCCTGAGCATCATGCCGTGGGAGCAGTCCATGGTCGGCAAGATCGAGAAGGCCATCATGACTTCCGATCTGGGGCTCAATCCGGCCACCAACGGTAACGTCATCCGCGTGCCGATGCCGCCGCTGACCGAGGAAACGCGCCGCAACTACATCAAGCAGGCTCGCGCCGAGGCGGAAAACGCCCGTGTGGCCGTGCGCAATGTGCGTCGCGATGCCAACGGCGATCTCAAGTCGCTACTCAAGGACAAGGACATCACCGAGGATGACCAGCGTCGCGGCGAGGAGTTGATCCAGAAGCTGACCGACAAGCATGTCGCCGAAGTCGACAAGCTGCTGGAGTCCAAAGAACACGACCTGATGCAGGTGTAAGTCCGGGCGACGTACCGGACCGGCGTGTGGCGCCGAATTCCACCTGGCTTGCGAGATACCATGACAGACATGCAGTCGCGCGGTGCGCAAGCGATGCCGTCGATGCCACGCCATGTGGCGATCATCATGGATGGCAACAATCGCTGGGCACGCGCTCGGGGCCTTTCCAGTGCCCAGGGGCATCGCGCAGGCGTCGAGTCGCTGCGCGCTGTCATTCGCTGTGCCGTGCAGCGTCGCATCGAGGCGCTGACGCTTTTTGCCTTCTCCAGCGAGAACTGGCGCCGGCCGAGCGCCGAGGTCAGCGCGTTGATGGAGCTTTTCATGCTCGTGCTCAAGCGCGAGGTCAAAAAGCTGCATGAGAACGATATCCGCTTGAGCATCATCGGCGATCGCCAGCGCTTCTCGTCGTCGCTTCAGCGCCAGATGGAGAAGGCCGAAGTCCTGACCCAGGACAACGGAGGGCTGCATCTGATTGTCGCCGCCAATTACGGCGGACGCTGGGACATCGCCGGCGCCGCTCAGCGTCTGGCCCAGCGCGTCGCTGACGGCGAGCTCGCACCCGCGGCCATCGACGAAGCAGCGCTGAACGACGAGGTCTGTCTTCACGGCGAACCGCCCGTCGATCTCTGCATTCGCACCAGCGGCGAGCAGCGCATCTCCAACTTTCTGCTGTGGCAGCTTGCCTATGCAGAGTTCGTGTTTTCGCCTGAGCTCTGGCCCGATTTCGACGCGGCGGCATTCGACGCCGCCATGGATGCCTTCCAGGGTCGCCAGCGCCGTTTCGGCATGACCCAACAACAGATCGAGGTGAGCGGTGCTTAGACAGCGCGTGTTGACGGCGCTGGTACTGGCGCCGCTGGTACTGGTAGGGCTTTTTGGCCTGACAGGGGCAAGCTTCGCCTTCTTCACTGCCATCGTCCTGCTGCTGGGTGCCTGGGAGTGGGCGCGTCTGGCAGGGTTCGATGCTCATGCACCGCGTCTTCTCTACGCGGCGGGCTTCGGGGCGCTGATGCTCGTTGCCTGGCAAGCCGGCTGGATGGACGATCAGTGGCCGCTCTGGCTTGGGGCGCTCGGCTGGCTCGTCAACGCCTGGTGGATTTCGCGCTACCCCGACGCCACGGCACAGTGGCAGCATCCGGCCATACGTCTGGCAATGGGCGGCTGGGTACTCTTTCCCTGCTGGATCGGGTTCCATCAGCTGCGTCAGGATGGCAGTGAATGGCTGCTGTTCGTTCTACTGCTGGTCTGGGTCGCTGACATCGGGGCCTATTTCGCCGGCCGGCGCTTTGGCCGGCGCAAGCTGGCCTCCCGCGTGAGCCCGGGCAAGTCCTGGGAAGGCGTCTACGGGGGGTGGGTCGCCGTGGCGCTGCTGTCGCTCGGCTATGCACTCTGGCTCGGGATGGGGCTCGCCGAGACGCTGGGCCTGCTGCTCGTCGCGGTGTTTGTCGCCTATGTCTCGGTCATCGGGGACCTGCTCGAGAGCATGCTCAAGCGCTTTCGCGGTCTGAAGGATTCGAGTCAACTGCTCCCCGGCCACGGCGGCATCCTCGATCGTATCGATAGCCTCACCGCCGCTATCCCTATCTTCGCCCTGATTCGGCCCTGGCTTGGCTGACCCCGCGCGCTGTCGCCGTGCTGACAACAAGGCTCCTATGACCTCCACTGCACCTCACAATGTCGCCATCCTCGGTGCGACCGGATCGATCGGGCGCAGTACGCTCGATGTCATTGCGCGACATCCCGAACGCTATCGCCTGCAGGCGGTGACGGCCTGGCGCTCGAAAGAGGCGCTGTTTGAGGTTTGTCGGCGTTTCTCGCCGGCGGTCGCCGTGCTCGAAACCGAGGCTGACGCCGACTGGCTGCGCGAGTCACTGCGCGATGTCTCGCTGTCGCATATCGAGGTGCGCGCCGGCGAGCAGGCGCTCGTCGAGGTGGCTGGCGCCAGTGAGGTCGACACGGTGATGTCCGCCATCGTGGGCGCGGCGGCGCTGTTGCCGACGCTCGCCGCGGTCAAGGCGGGCAAACGGGTGCTGCTGGCCAACAAGGAGGCGCTGGTCATGTCCGGCGCGCTCTTCATGGACGCCGTCGAGCGGCACGGCGCTTGCCTGTTACCGATCGACTCCGAACACAACGCCATCTATCAGTGTCTGCCGCCGTCCCACCGCGGCGGTCTGGAACCGCTCGGCGTGTCGAGACTCCTGCTGACCGCGTCCGGTGGCCCGTTTCGCGAGCGGACCCTCGCCGACATGCATCACGTCACGCCCGCCGAGGCTTGCGCTCACCCCAACTGGTCGATGGGGCGCAAGATCTCCGTCGACAGCGCCACCCTGATGAACAAGGGGCTCGAGCTGATCGAGGCCTGCTGGCTTTTCGACGCGCGACCCGAGCAGGTCGAGGTGGTCGTTCATCCCCAGAGTATCGTGCACTCGATGGTGGGCTACACCGATGGCTCGGTGATCGCCCAGATGGGCAATACCGACATGCGTACGGCGATCGCCTACGGACTCTCCTGGCCGTCGCGCATCGATGCCGGCGTCGAGGCGCTGGATCTCTTCGCGGTGGGGCGTCTCGACTTCCAGGCCCCGGACGAGCAGCGCTTTCCCTGTCTGCGCCTGGCGCGAGAGGCGATGCAGGCGGGCGGCACCGCGCCGGCCTGCCTCAATGCGGCCAATGAGGTCGCGGTCGCCGCATTTCTCGACAACCGTCTGGGATTTCTGGAGGTTGCCGAGGTGGTGGCCCGGACCCTCGACAGGGTGCCGACTCACGGGGCAGATTCGCTCGAGACGATACTGCACGACGACGGCCGTGCACGCCGAGTGGCCCAGGAATTGTTAACCCAGCGCCACGCCAACGGGGCCTGGGTCTGATTTCGCCGGCGGTCGAGCCCCGTGACGCGCTAACAGGAGGGCGAGCGTGATGGATGCACTTCAGAACGTACTGGCGGTGATCGTCGTGCTCGGCCTGCTGATCACGTTTCACGAGTTCGGCCATTTTTGGGTCGCCCGCCGCTGTGGCGTCAAGGTGCTGCGGTTCTCGGTCGGCTTTGGCAAGCCGCTGTGGTCGCGCGTCGACCGGCACGGCACAGAGTTCGCTATCGCTGCCATTCCCCTAGGCGGCTACGTCAAGATGCTGGATGAGCGGGAAGGGCCGGTCGATCCCGGCGAGCGTGATCGCGCCTTCAATCGCAAGAGCGTCTGGGCGCGCATCGCCATCGTTGCCGCGGGGCCGATCGCCAATTTCCTGCTGGCGCTGGTCGCCTACTGGGCGCTGTTCGTCTACGGCACGACGACGGTCGCGCCCGTGATCGGTGATGTGGACGCCGGCTCCCCCGCGGCCATGGGCGGGCTTGCCAGCGGACAGGAGATCGTCAGCGTCGAGGGGGAGCGGACGCCCTCCTGGAACGACGTCAATCTGCGGCTGATCGGCGCCATTGGCGTTGATGGCGAGCTTCGCGTCACGACTCGGGATGCCGATGCGGGCGAGGCCGGCCCCTCGAGTGCTAACGCTGGGCTGGCGACTCACGCCGTGCCGGTACAGCACTGGCTGGTGCGTCAGGATCCGCCCCGGCCCATGGCGTCGCTGGGCATTACACCATGGCGGCCGCCGGTGCCGGCGGTGCTCGATCGCGTGCTGCCGGAGAGTCCGGCGTCGCAGGCGGGGTTGGCCGCGAACGATCGTATCATCAGCGTGGACGACGCGCCGATTGCCGACTGGTCGGCGTTCGTCGCCGTCGTCCGCGACAATCCCGAACGAACGCTTGCGCTCGTGGTCGAACGCGACGGCCGGCGTCAATCTCTGACGTTGACCCCGGCATCGCGGGAGAGCGGGGAGACCTCGATCGGTTATGTCGGCGCTGCGTCGCAGGCGCCGACCTGGCCGGCGCGCTACCAGCGCGAGATTCGCTATGGGCCGATCGAGGCGATCGGTCAAGCCGTGAGCAAGACCGGCGAGATGACCTGGCTGACAGCAGACTCGATCCGCAAGATGATCGTCGGCTGGATCTCGCCGTCCAATCTGTCGGGACCGATCACGATCGCGCGGATTGCCGGCGATTCGGCGCGCAGTGGCCTGGAAACCTTCATTGGCTTTCTTGCCTACTTGTCGATCAGTCTCGGCGTGCTCAACCTGCTGCCCATTCCCGTTCTCGACGGCGGGCATCTGGTTTACTACGTCGTTGAATTGATACGAGGGCGGCCCGTTTCCGAAACGGTGCAGGCCATGGGGTTGCGTATCGGCGTGGCGCTCGTCGCCACGCTGATGATTGCCGCGCTCTATTTCGATCTGATGCGGCTTTGAAGGTTGGCCAATGGCGGCTCGACGTCCCGGCCGGGCAGGACGTCGACTTTTGATGAGGCGCGATTTTGCGTCCGGCCGAGTCGCCGGGCCGACGATCATTCAGTACCCGGTGGTGACGAGCGAGCCTTGTCAGTCACTAGGGGAAATGTATAAGGTGCCTGTTCCATATGCGGGCGGGCCCCCAGAGAAGCGACTGATTGCATGAAACTCAAGACCATCGGATTGGCAGGACTGCTGCTGACCAGCTCCCCTTTGGCGTTGGCGGCACCTTTCGAGATTTCGGACATTCGCGTGGAGGGACTGCAGCGCGTCTCGGCGGCTTCCGTGTTCAACGCTTTTCCCGTCAGCGCAGACGAGACCGTCAATGACCAAGAGCTGGGTGACGCAGCGCGTACCCTGTTCGATACCGGTCTGTTCGACGACATCCGTCTCTCACGTGATGGCGATGTTCTGATTGTCAACGTGGTCGAGCGCCCCTCGATCGCCGAGATCAACATCGAGGGCAACTCACAGATCTCCGAAGACGACCTGCGTGACGGTCTCCGGGATTCTGGCCTTGCCGAAGGTCAGGTTCTGCAGCGCTCCACGCTGGAAGAGATGCAGCGTGAGCTCGAGCGTCTCTATCAGTCCCAGGGTCGCTACAGCTCGAGTATCGACTCCTCCGTCGAACAGCTCGAGCGCAACCGCGTTCGCGTCAATATCGATATCAACGAAGGTGCCGTCGCCAAGATTCGACAGATCAACGTCGTCGGCAATGACGCTTTCGATGACGACACCCTGCGCGATCTTTTCCAGCTCGAAGACAAACCCAGCTGGTTCTTTGGCTGGTTCTCCGACGACGAGTACTCGCGTGAGGCGCTTTCCGGGGATCTGGAGACGCTGCGGTCCTGGTATCTCGATCGCGGCTACGCCAACTTTTCGATCTCCTCGACTCAGGTCTCCATCAGTCCCGACAAGTCGCGGATCTTCGTGACCATCAACGTCGACGAAGGCAAACGCTACAAGTTCGATCAGATCAACTTCGATGGTGATCTGAAGATGGACGACGAGAAGGCGCGCTCGCTGGTCACTGCCGAGCCGGGTGACTATTTCTCACAGAGTGCACTGACCGCGTCATCAGAGGCGCTGCGTCAGCGGCTCGGTGCCGATGGTTTTGCCTTTGCCGATATCAATGCGGTGCCGACGCTGAACGATGCCGCCGGCACCGCGGACATTACCTTCCGAGTCGATCCCGGTCGCCGCGCCTACGTGCGCCGTATCAGCTTTGAAGGCAATACCACGACCCAGGACGAGGTGCTGCGTCGTGAAATGATCCAGATGGAAGGGGCGCCTGCCTCGACCGATCAAATCAGCCAGTCGCGGCAGCGTCTCGAGCGGCTCGGTTTCTTCCGGCAGGTTGACGTCGATACGCGCCCCGTCGCCGGCGAGCCGGATCAGCTCGATGTCACCTACAACGTGCAGGAGCAGCCTTCCGGCTCGATCTCCGCCAGTGTCGGTTTCTCACAGTCGGCGGGCGTCATCTACGGTGCCGCACTCTCCCAGAACAACTTCCTGGGTACGGGTAACCGGGTCAACATCGGCGCCCAGCGCAGCGATACGTTCACCAACATCAACTTCGGTTTCACCGATCCGTACTGGACGCTCGACGGTATCTCACGCGGGTACAACCTGTTCTATCGCGAGACGGATTACGAAGACTCCGATATCTCGACCTACTCGACCGACTCCTACGGCGGTAACCTCAACTTCGGTTACCCCATCAACGATCTGTCGCGGTTGAACTTCGGCGTCGGCCTCGAGCAGCTGTCGATCGATACCTATGACGACACGCCCTCCGAGATCATCAGGTATACGGATGACGAGGGCGAAGATTTCCTTAACTACAAGCTGACGGCCAGCTGGACGCGCAACAATCTCAACCGCGGCATCATGCCGACCGATGGCAGCTACCAGCGCGTGTCGCTGGAGACCGCCGTGCCCGGTTCCGATGCCGAGTACTACAAGTTGCGCTACCGCGGTCAGCGACTGTTCGAGCTCAACCCGGACTGGTCGGTGAAGTTCAGCAGCAATCTGGGGTATGCCGATACGCTGGGCTCCGACGACCCGTTCCCGTTCTACGAGAACTTCTATTCCGGCGGACTGGGTTCCGTGCGCGGCTATACCAGCAACACGCTGGGACCGCGGACCACCGAACGCGGTGACGGCGACGATGACACCCTCGGCGGGAACGTGCTGGTGGAAGGTTCGGCGGAGTTGATCTATCCCTTCCCCTGGGTCGAGGATCGGCGCTCGCTGCAGACCAGTATCTTCCTGGATGCCGGTAACACCTACCTCACCGACTGCTACGACGTCGTCGAGGGCGACGGGCCGTCGAGCTGTGACAGCGGCGTCAATCTGGACGATGTCCGCTACAGCGTGGGGCTTGGGCTCTCATGGCTTACCCCGGTGGGTCCGTTGACGTTCAGCGTGGCCAAGCCGCTCAACGAGAAGGATGGTGACGATCCGCAGGTGTTCCAGTTCTCGTTGGGACAGACGTTCTGATCTCGAAGACCGTGAAATCGAGTCGACTCGCCGCTGAACAGTTCGCTGTGTCAGGGTGATCGTATTAACGGTCGTGGCGAAGGATGCCAGTATTCGCGACTTTCGCCGCGACTCATTTTAACTCTCCGGTTTGGTCCGGTGCTCTGGTCGAGCACCGCAACCGAGGAGAGTCGCTCTCAAGGAGGCGTTGCATGCGCAAAGTAGTAGGAGCCCTAGGGCTTGGACTGTTGTCGGCCGTATCGCTGCCTGCCATGGCAACCGAAGTCGGCGTGCTGGACTGGCGCGAAGCGTTGATGTCTTCCGATTCGGCGCAGGTGTCGATGAACCAGCTGAAGAATCGAATCAGCGCACAGCAGCAGCAGGCACAGTCGCTGAGCCAGGAGCTGCAGCAGTTGCAACAGCGCCTGCAGCAGGATGGCGACGTGATGTCGGAAGCCGAGCGTAACTCGGTGACCCAGCAGCTGCGCCAGAAGGGTGGGCAGTTCCAGCAGCTTCGCGGTCAGATCTCGCAGGCGCAGCAGCAGGCCGAGCAGCAGTATCTTCAGGGTGCCAAGCCCAAGCTCGACCAAGCGATCGAACGCGTGGTCGAGCAGCACGATCTGGACATGGTCGTTGACCGTGATGCGGTGGTGTACTCCGGCGACAGCCTGGACGTGACCAACGAAGTGACCCAGATATTCAATTCGCTCAACTGATGCTCTGAGACCGGCGCCCATTCATGAAGAGTGCTGCTAACGCCTCCTATACGCTCGGCGAGCTCGCCGAGCATATCGACGCCCGCCTGATCGGCGACCCCAATATTCGTATCGAGGGGCTGTCGACGCTGACCGATGCGGGCCCCCAGGAACTGGCTTTCCTGGCGAATCGAGCCTACATCAAGTACCTGGACGAAACGCGTGCGGGCGCGGTGCTCGTGCATCCCGCGCACGGGGAAGGGTGCCCGGGCGCCAGACTCGAGCTGGACAATCCGTATCTCGGCTACGCGCGTCTGTCGCGGCTTTTTGACCCGCTGTACCAGCGCAGCAGCCAAGGCGTCCATCCCGCGGCAGTGGTTTCTCCAGAGGCGCACATCGGTGCCAACGTCGAGATCGGTGCCAACAGCGTCATCGACGCCGGCGTCGAGATTGCCGACGGGTGCGTCATCGGGTCAGGCTGCAGCATCGGCGCGGACTGCATCATCGGCGCAGGATCGCGGCTTCACGCCAATGTCACCCTGTACCACGGTGTGATCGTTGGCGAACGCGCCATACTGCACGCCGGCTGTGTCATCGGTGGCGACGGCTTCGGCTTCGCCCATGACGGCAAGCAGTGGGAGAAGATCGCTCAGCTAGGCGGTGTCACGCTCGGTGACGATGTTGAGGTCGGCAGCTGCTCGAGTATCGATCGCGGTGCGCTGGGCGATACCCGTATCGGTAATGGCGTCAAGATCGACTCCCAGGTCCAGATCGCCCATAACGTGCAGATCGGCGATCACAGTGCGCTGGCCGGATGCGTCGGCATTGCCGGCTCGACCAAGGTCGGACGGCACTGTCTGCTCGGCGGTGGGGTCGGCCTGTCGGGGCATCTTACGCTCGCCGACGGCGTGCAGGTCACCGGCATGAGCCTGGTCACCAACTCGATTCACGAAGCCGGCGTTTACTCTTCCGGAACGGGATCGATGTCGAACAGTCAGTGGCGCAAGAATGCGGTCCGTTTCAAGCAGCTCGACGATATTGCCAAGCGCTTGAACCGGCTCGAGCGCAACGCCCGTGACGATTGACCCGTGGCCGGTAACGGAACGGCACTGGGTTAAGACTGGCGGCTGATGACCTCGCCTGTATAATGCCGGCCCACACGGGTGAACGCCGCTTTGCCGCCCTGTGCCTGCCCTTGTTGGCGGGCATTTCGTTTTTTTTGAGGTCGTATTGATGATAATGGACATCAACCAGATTCGTGAGTATCTACCGCATCGTTACCCGTTTTTACTGGTAGATCGCGTGACCGAGATCACGCTTGGCGAATCGATCGTGGCGTACAAGAACGTCAGCATCAACGAGCCCTTCTTCAACGGCCACTTTCCCCATCACCCCATCATGCCCGGGGTGTTGATCATCGAAGCGATGGCCCAGGCCTGCGGTATTCTGGGGTTCAAGACGGTCAACAAACTGCCCGCCGACGGCTACGTGTACTACCTCGTGGGCAGCGATAATGTCCGCTTCAAGCGCCCCGTCATGCCGGGCGATCAGCTGCGTCTCGAAGCCGTTGTCATCAAAGGCAAGCGCGGTATCTGGAAGTTCCAATGTCGAGCCACAGTCGGTGACGAGCTCGCCTGTGAAGCTGAAATCATCTGCGCCGAGAGGAAAATCGCTTGATTCATCCCACCGCCATCGTCGATCCCGCCGCGACCCTGGCCGACGATGTCGAAGTCGGCCCGTTCAGCGTCATCGGTCCCGATGTCGAGATCGATGCGGGCTGCGTGATTGGGCCGCACGTGGTGATCAAGGGGCCAACCTGTCTCGGTAAGCGCAACCGCATCTTTCAGTTCGCTTCCGTGGGCGAGGATTGCCAGGACAAGAAGTACGCCGGCGAAACCACTCGGCTCGAGGTGGGTGACGACAACGTCATCCGCGAGAGCGTGACGCTGCATCGTGGCACCTCGCAGGACCGCGGTGTCACCACTATCGGTAGCCGTAACCTGTTCATGGCCTACTCCCACGTGGGGCACGATTGCATCATCGGCGACGACTGCATCCTGGCCAACCAGGCAACGCTGGCCGGTCATGTTCGGCTCGGCAACTTCGCCATCCTCGGTGGTCTCTCGGCGATTCACCAGTTCTGCCACATGGGTGAACACGCCATGGTCGGCGGCTGCTCGGCGATCACCAAGGACATTCCCGCCTTCGTGATGGCCAACGGCAACCCCGCCGCGCCCCACGGGTTGAACTCCATTGGCCTCAAGCGTCGCGGTTTCTCCAGCGAGAGCGTACGAGCGCTGAACGAGTGCTACCGGCTGGTCTACCGCAAGGGGCTGACGCTCGAGCAGGCCATCAGCGAGATCGAGAGCCGGTTTTCGCTCGACGAAACGCAGCGCTTCGTCGAGACCCTTAAGAGCTCCCAGCGCGGCATCCTCCGCTAGGAACTGCCGATGCGCATCTATCTGGTCGCGGGAGAGCTTTCCGGAGACATCCTGGGCGCCGGTCTGATGCGCGCACTCAAAGACCGCCATCCCGATATCGAATTTCGGGGGATTGGCGGGCCGCGTATGCAGGCCGAAGGGCTGACATCCCTGTATCCGCTCGAAACGCTCTCCGTCATGGGGCTGGTGGAGGTGCTCAGGCATCTGCCGGGACTGGTCAAGGTGCGACGCCATCTCAAGCGTGATGCCCTCGCCTGGCAGCCCGACGTCATGGTGGGTATCGACGCGCCGGACTTTAATCTGGGGCTGGAGCTTGCGCTGCGCGATCGGGGAATCCGCACGGCGCACTACGTGAGCCCCTCGGTATGGGCCTGGCGCCAGGGGCGGGTGAAGAAGATCGCTCGGGCTGTCGATGCCATGCTGACCTTCCTGCCCTTCGAGGCCGATTTCTACAGCGAGCATCGGGTGCCGGTGGCCTACGTCGGCCATCCGTTGGCGGATGAACTGCCGTTGACCAATGACCGCCGAGCGGCGCGCGAGTCGCTCGGTCTCGACACCGAGATGCCAACGCTCACGCTACTGCCGGGATCGCGCAGCAGCGAGATCCAGTTTCAGGGAGAGATCTTCCTGCGGGCTGCGCTCGGGCTCAGAGATCGCCTTGGCGCGTTGCAGGTCGTCATCCCCGCGGCCTCTCCCGAGCGACGACGGGAACTCGATGCGCTGCTGGCGCGCGCCCCCGAACTCGCCGACAACGTCACGCTGATCGAAGCGCAATCCCGCGAGGCGATGGTCGCGGCGGATGCGGTGCTGCTCACCTCGGGCACCGCAGCGCTGGAGACACTGCTGTGCCACCGGGCGATGGTCGTCGCTTACCGAATGGCGCCAGCGACCTACTGGCTCGCGCAGCGGCTGGTCAAGACGCGCTGGATTTCGCTGCCCAATCTCATCGCTCAGGAGACGCTGGTACCCGAGCTGATTCAGGACGCGGTCAGCGCCGAGTCGCTGGTCGATACGCTGCTGCCGTGGTTCGAGGACGCCGGCCAACGGCAGGCACTCGAGTTGCGGTTCGCCGAGATGCACGCCGCGCTGCAGCGCGGTGCCAGCGAGCGCGCCGCCGAGGCGATCGACTCGCTCGTTCGCGATGGACGGCTGGCGCCCGACGCCGCCGCCTGAGCGTGCCCCAGTGTCTGACTGCCGCAATCTCTCGACTATCCACTGACGAGGACGACGATGCCGACTCCCTCATCGTCCGGCGATTGGCCGGCGCTGAAGATCGCCTATACCGGTGACCGCCTCGCTGGCGTCGACGAAGTCGGGCGTGGCCCGCTCGCCGGCAGCGTGGTCGCCGCCGCGGTCATTCTCGATCCCGCGCGGCCGATCGAAGGGCTGACGGACTCCAAGGCGCTCAGCGCCAAGCGACGAGAGGCCTTCGACCGCCGCATTCGCGACGAGGCGCTGGCGTTCGCCATCGCCGAGGCCACGCCGGAAGAGATCGACGCGCTCAACATCTATCACGCCACGCATCTGGCGATGCGTCGGGCGATCGATGCCCTGCCGGTTCCGGCGGAGTATCTGCTGGTCGATGGCAACCGCTTACCCGGGCATGCCTGTCCGGGGCAGGCGGTGGTCAAGGGCGATCTGCGCCACGCCGCTATCAGCGCCGCCTCGATCCTGGCCAAGGTGGCGCGGGACGCGCAGATGATGGCGCTGGACGTGTCGCATCCCGAGTACGGGTTCGCCCGGCACAAAGGCTATCCCACCGCCCAGCACCTTGACGCGTTGCGTCGGTGGGGGCCGCTCGAGGCGCATCGTCGCTCTTTCGCCCCGGTGCGAAAGCAGCTCGAAATGTTCGCCTGAGCGCGAGGTGACGCTGGCGCCGAATGAACTAACGCGCCGGCGGCACACGCCTCGATCATATCGAGCCTGGCCCACGTGGCCCGACTCACTGAAGCATTGTGACCCCCTCTGGCTTTGGGCATGCTGAGACAGCGCTGACAGACAGTCTGCCCGCATCGCTGCCGCCGGAATCCATTCGTCGTTTCGAACCGAGCTCGCCATGACAACTCCCTTCGTCCATCTTCGTGTCCACAGCGAATACTCACTCGTCGACGGTCTGGTTCGCCTCAAACCGTTGATCAAGGCCACTGCCGAGGCGGGGATGCCGGCGGTCGCGGTGACCGACGACACCAACCTCTTCGGGCTGGTCAAGGTTTACAAGGCGGCGCAGGGTGGGGGGCTCAAACCGGTCATCGGCGCCGATTTCTGGCTCCATAACGCCCTCGACGAGAGCCACCCGTACCGGATCACGCTGCTGGCGATGAACGATACCGGCTATCGAAATCTCACCGAGCTGATCTCGCGCGCCTGGACCGACGGTCAGCGCCAGAATCTGGCGATTCTCGATCGGGCGTGGGTCTTCGAGCAGAACGAGGGACTGATCTGTCTGTCGGGCGCACGCGAAGGCGAGATCGGTCGGTTCTTGATCGGTGAGCACGTCGATACCGCGCGCACGCTGCTCGCGGAGTGGAACCAGCATTTTCCGGGGCGCTTCTATCTCGAGCTGCAGCGCACCGGGCGCCAGTACGATGAAGAGTGCGTCTACGCTAGCGTCCACCTGGCCTCTGAAACCGGTACGCCGGTGGTGGCGACCAACGACGTGCGCTTTCTGTCACGCGAGGATTACTGGGCGCACGAGACCCGAGTGTCGATCGGCGAGGGCAAGGCGCTCGAGGATCCCCGGCGCGAGCGAAAGTACAGCGAAGAGCAGTATCTGAAAACGCCCGAGGAGATGGCCGAACTCTTCGCTGATGTCCCCGAAGCGCTGGAGAACAGCGTGATGATAGCGGCGCGCTGCAACGCCAGCGTGCGTCTCGGCGAGATCTTCCTGCCGGAATATCCGATTCCGGAGGGAATGACTCAGGACGAGTTCTTCCGCAAGATCTCTCACGACGGCCTGACCGCCCGCCTCGAGCAGCTCTTCGGTGGTGATACGCCGATCTACCCGGGGCGTGATCTTGCTGAGCATGAGCCCGCCTACCGCGAGCGGCTCGATTTCGAGCTGAATATCGTTCTCGAGATGGGGTTTCCCGGTTACTTCCTGATCGTCATGGACTTCATCCAGTGGGCCAAGGACAACGACATTCCGGTAGGGCCGGGGCGCGGCTCCGGCGCCGGCTCGCTGGTCGCCTATGCGCTCAAGATCACCGACCTCGATCCGCTCGAGTACGACCTGCTGTTCGAGCGCTTCCTCAACCCCGAACGTGTCTCGATGCCCGACTTCGACGTCGACTTCTGCATGGAGAAGCGCGACCGGGTGATCGACTACGTCGCCGACCGCTACGGGCGTGATGCGGTCTCCCAGATCGTCACCTTCGGCACCATGGCGGCGAAGGCGGTGGTGCGCGACGTCGCCCGCGCCCAGGGCAAGCCCTATTCGATGGGTGACAAACTCTCCAAGCTGATCCCGTTCGAGGTCGGCATGACGCTCGGCAAGGCGATCGAGCAGGAGCCTCAGCTCAAGGAGTACCTGGAGTACGACGAGGAGGCCGCCGAGATCTGGGAGATGGCGCTCAAGCTCGAGGGGATTACCCGCGGCACTGGCAAGCATGCCGGTGGCGTGGTGATCGCGCCCACCAAGCTGACCGACTTCTCGCCGCTGCTCTGCGAGCCGGACGGTTCCGGGCTGGTGGTGCAGTACGACAAGAATGACGTCGAAGAGGCGGGGCTGGTCAAGTTCGACTTCCTCGGGCTGCGTACGCTTACCATCATCGACTGGGCGCTGGAGATGGTCGATACGGTGCGCGCGCGGGATGGCGAGGGACCGCTGGACATCAGCACCATCCCGCTCGACGACAAGTTGACCTTCGACATGCTCAAGAAGGCTGACACGACAGCGGTCTTCCAGCTCGAATCCCGCGGCATGAAAGAGCTGATCAAGCGGCTGCAGCCGGACTCGCTGGAGGACATGATCGCGCTGGTCGCCCTGTTCCGCCCCGGGCCGCTGCAGTCGGGCATGGTGGATGATTTCATCAACCGTAAGCACGGTCGGGCGGCGATCGCCTACCCCAGCGCAGACTACCAGCACGAAGCGCTAAAACCGGTGCTCGGACCGACCTACGGCATCATCCTCTACCAGGAGCAGGTGATGCAGATCGCTCAGGTCCTGGCGGGCTACACCCTGGGGCAGGCGGACATGCTGCGCCGCGCCATGGGCAAGAAGAAGCCCGAGGAGATGGCCAAGCAGCGCGCCGGTTTCATGGAAGGGTGTGCCAATCACGGGATCGACAAGGATCTGGCGGGCAACCTCTTCGACCTGGTCGAAAAATTCGCCGGCTACGGCTTCAACAAGTCGCACTCGGCCGCCTACGGTCTGGTTTCCTACCAGACCGCCTGGCTCAAGGCCCACTACCCCGCCCCCTTCATGGCGGCGGTGCTGTCTACCGAGATGGACAACCTCGACAAGGTGGTGCCGCTGATCGAGGAGTGCCGCCATCTGGGGCTGACGGTGACGCCGCCGGACGTCAACATCGGGGCCTACAAGTTCACCGTCGACGACAGCGGGCAAGTGGTCTACGGACTCGGGGCGATTCGCGGCGTCGGCGAAGGACCGATCGGCGCGATCGTCGAGGCGCGCCAGAGCGGAGGCGCGTTCAGCGATCTGTTCGACTTCTGTCGACGCATCGACTCCAAGCGGATGAACAAGCGAACCATCGAGGCGTTGATTCGCTCCGGTGCACTCGATCATCTGGGGCCCTCCCGCGCGGTGCTCTCCGCCTCGCTGGAGTCCGCGCTCAAGGCGGCATCCCAGAATCAGGCCAACCAGAACATCGGCATGATGGACATGTTCGGTGAGGCGTTCGTCGAGACCGAGACCGACGTTTTCGCCGACTTCCGCCAGGTACGCGACTGGAGCGACAAGGAGCGTCTGGCCGGCGAGAAGGATACCCTCGGGCTCTATCTGACCGGCCACCCGATCGATGAGTACGAGCACGAACTCAAGCGTTTCGTCGCCACGCGAATCGTCGATCTCAAGCCCTCCCGCGAGCCGCAGCGCGTCGCCGGGCTGGTGATCGCCATGCGCACCATGAAGTCCAAGCGTGGCGATACCATGGCGTTCGTCACGCTCGACGACCGCACCGGACGCATCGAGGCATCACTGTTCGGCGAGCTGTTCGATCAGGTGCGCGGGCAGCTGGCGGCGGATCAGGTGCTGATCATCGAGGGCGAAGTCTCCAGCGACGACTACTCTGGCGGTCTGCGTCTTCGCAGCAAGGAGGTCACGCTGATGGCCGATGCCCGCGCGCGTTTTGGCGAGGCGGTCGAGCTGTCGGTCGATGGCGCCCGGCTCAATGGACGCTTTACCCGTTCGCTTCACGACAGCCTCACGCCCTGGGTGAAGTCGGACGGGTTGCCGGTGCGGGTGCGTTACCGTAACGACAGCGCCAGCGGTTGCTTTGAACTCGCCGCCGACTGGCGGGTCTCTCCGAGCGACGAGTTGTTGACGGCGCTACGCGACGTCGAAGGACATGAGTCGGTGGCACTTCGCTATCGCGGCGGGTGAGCGGTTGCCAAGTATCGTGAGGGTGCGATAATGACGCGTTTCGCCGCAAGCCAGACGCCACCGGTTGCCAGGATCACACAGTAGAAGCTCTATGAATCCCAATTATCTGGACTTTGAACAGCCGATCGCCGAACTTCAGGCCAAGATCGAAGAGTTGCGCCTGGTCGGCAACGACAGTCGCATCAGTTTGAGCGACGAGATCGGAAAGCTCGAGGAGAAGAGCCGTAAACTCACCGAGCAGATCTTCCGCGATCTGAGCGCCTGGCAGGTGACCCAGCTCTCGCGTCACCCGCAGCGTCCCTACACGCTGGATTACCTCGATCGCATCTTTACCGAGTTCGAGGAGTTTCACGGGGATCGTCACTTCGCCGACGACGCCGCGCTCGTGGGGGGGGTTGCTCGCCTCGACGACCGCCCCGTCATGGTCATCGGTCATCAGAAAGGGCGCACGGTCAAGGACAAGGTCCGGCGCAACTTCGGGATGCCGCGTCCCGAGGGCTACCGCAAGGCGTGTCGCCTGATGGAAATGGCCGAGCGCTTCAAGATGCCGGTGCTCACCTTCATTGATACCCCCGGCGCCTATCCGGGAATCGATGCCGAGGAGCGCGGTCAGTCAGAAGCCATCGCCTACAACCTGGCAGTGATGTCGCGCCTGAAAACGCCGATCGTTGCCACCGTGGTGGGTGAGGGCGGTTCCGGAGGGGCGCTGGCCATCGGGGTCTGCGATGAGCTTCAGATGCTGCAGTACTCGACCTATTCGGTGATCTCGCCGGAGGGCTGCGCCTCGATTCTGTGGAAGAGTGCCGCAAAGGCCTCCGAAGCGGCCCAGGCCATGGGAATTACCGCGGCCCGCCTCAAGGAGCTGGGCTTTGTCGATACGCTGATCGACGAACCGCTCGGTGGCGCCCACCGCCAGCCCCAGAAGGCCGCGGATCGCGTGCGTGAGTCGCTGCTCGGCAGCCTCGATCGACTGCAGTCGATGGATACCGACACGCTGCTAGAAAAGCGGTACGCGCGTTTGATGTCCTACGGAGCCCCTCAGTAGCTGAGGATCGGTAACGCCTTCTCATGCGGCGTTGAACGCTCGCTCGGGCAGCGCATGACGCCTGCTGCGCCGCGGGTCCCCGCTGGCGTTCGCCTTATCTGACCCACTCTGGCGCGGCTGAGGATGAGACGCGAGAGTGGAGCGTTGCAGGACCAGGAGGTCGATTCGTTGTCGGACGCTCTCTTAAGCTCGCTGCTCGATGACGCCCTGGCGCAGACCGCGCCGGGGCGTTGTGTTTGGGTGGCACTCTCCGGTGGCGTCGACTCCACGCTCATGCTGCATATTGCCGCGCCACTCGCCGCGGCCCGGGGAATCGCGTTGCGGGCGATCCATATCAATCACGGTTTGCAGGCCGCCGCAGCGACCTTCGAGGCGCACTGTCGTCGCGCCTGTGAGGCGCTCGGCGTGACGCTGACGGTTGTGCCGGTGACGGTCGAGACGGACGGCCGTGGCATCGAGGCGGCGGCGCGGGAGGCCCGCTACCGGGCGTTTGCCGAGGTGCTAGGGGAGGGGGATCGCCTCTGGCTCGCCCAGCATGCGGACGATCAGGCCGAGACGTTCCTGCTGGCGGCGCTTCGCGGCAGTGGCGTCCGTGGCCTTGGCGGCATGCCGGCGAGGCGCCGGGCACGAGGCGTCGTTGTCGAGCGTCCCTGGCTTACGCGTCGGCGCGCGTCACTGCTCGCCGAGGTCCAGCGCCGCGGTATCGCCTGGTGTGATGACCCCAGCAACGCCGATCTCGGCTTTGATCGCAATTATCTTCGCGCCCGGGTGGCGCCGGCGCTGAGCGCGCGCTGGCCTGGGGCGGTCGATGCGCTTTCTCGCGCTGCCGAACAGGCACGAGAAGCTGACGCACTGCTCGAGGAGCTGGCGTCGATCGATCTGGCCACGGCGGGCGGCGATCCTGCCTGCCTGCCACTTGCCGTGCTCAACGCGCTGAGCGAAGCGCGGCGACGCCTGCTGATTCGTCACGCGGCAAGGCGGCTGGCGCTGCCTCTGCCGCCGGCGGCGCGACTCGAAGAGCTGGTCCGCCAGTGCGCCGATGCCGCCCCGGAGCGGACACCCCGAGTGGGCTGGCCCGGTGGCGAAGGGCGGCGTTGGCGTGGCGGACTCTATCTGCAAGCGCCTACCGAACCGATGCCTGCCGGGTGGGCGATGCGCTGGCAGGGCAATACACCGCTGACCACCCCGGCAAAAACCTACCGCTGGCGGCTAGAATCGAGCGTTACCGAGCTGCCGACGACGTTTACCGTCACGCTGCGACAGGGTGGGGAGACGCTGGTCGTCGAGGGACGCGGAAGGCGAGACGTCAAGCGGCTGCTGCAGGAAGCGGGCGTGCCACCGTGGGAGAGGGCCAGCGTGCCGCTGGTCTGGCACGCTGACGAGCTAATAGCGGTTCTCGGGGTCGCGACGGCGAAGGGCTGGCGACAGCTGCCGTTCTAACGCCGGCTGTCGCATCGCGCCGGCGAGATCGGGCTAGATAGACGGCGCTTTTGTCAGGCATCGAATGTCAGCGTCAGTCCCACGGCGCGCTGATAGACCGCTTCCTGCTCGAGGTCGTTGATCATCAGCGGGTGGCGGCGCGCGGGCGGAAGCTCGACGTGCAGCGACTCGCCCTCGGCGCGGAACCTGGCGTCGTCGACTCCGCGCTCCGGCCGCGAGTGATGCAGACAGACGGCCAGTCGCAGTAGGCGAACCAGGCGCCAGTCATCGCAGTACTTGGCGTTGTCTGGCGTCTCGCTCTCCTTTTGCGGAAACTTGCGCCGATGGGCGCGGACCAGGAACGCGAGCGACTGCTGCTCGGGGCGCGAGAATCCGGTGAGATCCGAGTGTTCGATCAAGTACGCGCCGTGGCGATGAAACTGACTGTGGGAGATTGCCAGCCCGATCTCGTGAAGCTGAGCCGCCCAGTAGAGAAACAGCCGCTGCTCGTCGCTCAGACGCCACGCCTTCTGGAGCTGGTCGAACGCGATCAGCGCGCAGCGGGCGACATTGTCGGCCTGCGCGATGTCGACGCTGTAGCGCGTCATCATCGACTCGACGCTATGGCGACGTGAGTCCTCGGGCGTATCGCGGCCGACCAGATCGAAGAGCACGCCTTCGCGCAGGGCGCCGTCGGAGTAGCGCATACGCTCCAGGTCGAAGGCCTCGAAGACCGCACACAAAATCGCCACCCCGGCGGGGAAGACGCGCGCGCGATCTTCCTTGAGTCCGTTCATCGCCACCTTGTCGAGCTGACCGAAGGCGATCAGCCGCTTGCGCAGCTTGCGCAGGGCGTCGCGCTCGATCACCGAAGCGTCGCCGTCACCGTTGGCGGCAATCACCGCAGCGGCGGCCTTGATCGTGCCGCTGGAGCCGATCGGATCCTGCCAGCCGAGGCGACGGTACTGACGCTGGATATTAGCGATCTCCGACAGCGCCGCCATCTCGGCGCGGCGAAACCGCTTCTCGGTAATGTTGCCATCGGCGAAGAACCTGCCGGTGTAGGCGACGCAGCCCATGTGAAGACTCTCCAGCGCCTGAGGCTCGAAGTCCTCGCCGATGATCAGCTCCGTCGAGCCGCCGCCGATATCGACGATCAGCCGGCGTCCGTGCACCTCGGCCAGCGCGTGCGCCGTGCCCAGGTAGATCAGGCGCGCTTCCTCGCGGCCGCCGATGATCTCGATGGCGTGGCCGATCGACGACTGGGCACGGCGGATCAGATCGTCGGCATTGTTGGCCGCACGCAGGGCGTTGGTGCCGACAATGCGCATGTCATCATCGGCGACGTCCTCGAGAAAGGGGGCAAAGCGCTCGAGACAGGCAAGCGCACGCGCCATGGCGTCGGGGGTGAAGTTGTCGTCGTCATCGAGGCCGGCGGCGAGCTGAACCTTCTCGCCCATCTTGGCAACGACCTGTAGCCGTCCATCCTGATAGTTGGCGACCAGCAGATGAAAACTGTTGGAGCCGAGATCGATGGCGGCCAGGCGACGAGTCGCCTCCTTGGCGGTCGACTTCCCGCTCATGGCGTGACGTCCTTGAAGGCGTGTCTGGATACACGGTGAAAGTGAGTGCGCACCGACCACGATGGACGCCGACGGCCGCTCTTTCGGGCAAGGTTGCGGTGCCCCCGTTAGCTTGTCAATTGCGCGGCAGCTGGGCATTCTGCCGTCAGTGTGCAACGAAGGGACTTCCGGTATATGACAAAGCGTATCGCACTCGACGGTGACGCCTTCGAACGTCGGCGCCGCGAGCATCCGACGCCCTGGTTCGGGGTCTTCGTCGCCCCTTGGTGCCAGCCCTGCGAGCGGTTGCTGGCGCGCCTATCGGCTGCCGCGACGCCCGATCTGGATGTTGCGGTGGTCGACGTTGATCGTGAACCGCAGCTCGCCGAGCGCTACGGCGTACGCGGCACGCCGACGCTGTGTCTATTCGTCGATGGAGAGATGAAAGCGATGCGGGTAGGAGGATTGTCAGAGAGTCAGCTCATGGCGTTATATGCCGAGATCGACAAGAGCTGATACTCGCCGTTCTCTCCGGGTTTAACGCTTGCGTTCGCTTCAAGGCTTGTCTAACATCGGGTCGTTCGCCTGTTCCGAATAGCTTCTTGACCGCCTCGCGGTCCCCCAAGTCGTCAGTCTGCTCTAGTTTTATTTTGATCATCAGATCTTGCGTTGTTTCATGGAAAGCTCCGTGAACAGCTATTTCACGAACGTCTTAGTCGTGAAATAACAGGCGAATCGAACCGCTCTCCCACTATGCCATGTCTTTCGGCGCGCAATCTGCGTGATCCGATTGCTTCAAGGAAAGCCAAGTTTCTGGGAAGACTGAACGCACCGCGCGGCGTTTGAATCTATCGCCTCTTGTCCTTCTTTCTCCTCGGCAATCTCCATTGCCTGCGACACGAGCCATTTCTGATCGAACTCATGAATCTAACCGAACTCAAGCAACAATCCGTCCCTGAGCTGCTCGAAACTGCCCGTGAAATGGGCATCGACAATCTGGCCCGCTCTCGCAAGCAGGACATCATCTTCGCCATCCTCAAAAAGCACGCCAAGAGCGGCGAGGACATCTACGGCGACGGGGTGCTGGAAATTCTGCAGGACGGTTTCGGGTTTCTTCGCAGCGCCGACTCTTCCTATCTGGCCGGCCCGGACGATATCTACGTGTCACCGTCGCAGATTCGTCGTTTCAATCTGCGCAAAGGCGATTCGATCTCCGGCAAGATTCGTCCGCCCAAAGAGGGCGAACGTTATTTCGCGCTGCTCAAAGTTAATGAAATCAACTTCGACAAGCCCGAAAACGCCAAGCACAAAATCCTGTTCGAGAACCTGACGCCGCTCTTCCCGCAGGAACGCCTGCACATGGAGATCGGCAACGGTTCGACCGAAGACATCACGTCCCGCGTGATCGATCTGACCGCGCCTATCGGCAAAGGCCAGCGTGGCCTGATCGTCTCTCCGCCCAAGGCGGGTAAGACGCTGATGCTGCAGAACATCGCCACATCGATTACGCGTAACAATCCCGAATGCCACATGATCGTGCTGCTGATTGACGAGCGGCCCGAGGAAGTGACCGAGATGTCGCGGACGGTGCGCGGCGAAGTGGTGGCCTCGACGTTCGATGAGCCGCCGGCGCGTCACGTTCAGGTCGCGGAAATGGTCATCGAAAAGGCCAAGCGCCTGGTCGAGCACAAAAAAGACGTGGTGATCCTGCTCGACTCCATCACGCGTCTGGCGCGTGCCTACAACACCGTGGTGCCGTCGTCAGGCAAGGTGCTGACCGGTGGTGTCGACGCCCACGCCCTCGAGAAGCCGAAACGTTTCTTCGGTGCCGCGCGTAACATCGAAGAGGGCGGTAGCCTCACAATCATCGCCACTGCGCTGGTCGATACCGGTTCCAAGATGGACGAAGTCATCTTCGAGGAGTTCAAGGGGACCGGTAACATGGAAGCCCACCTCGACCGCAAGCTGGCCGAGCGTCGCGTCTACCCGGCACTCAACATCCGCCGCTCCGGCACCCGCCGCGAAGACCTGATCGCCTCCGAGGACGAAATGCAGCGCATGTGGATTCTGCGCAAGCTGCTCAACCCGATGGATGATGTGGCAGCGACCGAGTTTCTGATCGATCGACTCAAGGATACCAAGACCAATCTGGAGTTCTTCGAGGCCATGAAGCGGCGCTGATGTCGACGACGCGGTGGCCATGCCAATGAGCCACCGCCGTCGCGATGGGCTGGCCGGCGTTCGCCGGGTCCTGCCCCGTTCGATTCGATGCGCTGCCAGGATCCCGAAGGCGCATCATCGAATAAGGTAGGGCAAGCGAACAGTGAAAGGGCGGCATGCTATGCTGCCCTTTTTGCGTTCTTGGATACTCGGTGCGGAAAACGCCATGAAATATCACGACTTGCGAGACTTCATCGCGGCGCTGGAGCAGCGCGGTGAGCTGAAGCGCGTCACCGCTGAGGTGGATCCGTACCTCGAGATCACCGAAATCTGCGACCGCACACTACGTGCGGGCGGCCCGGCACTCCTGTTCGAGAACGTCAAAGGCAGCGAGATGCCGGTACTCGGCAATCTTTTCGGTACCCCGGAACGGGTTGCCTTCGGCATGGGCCAAGAGAGCATCGGGGCCCTGCGCGAAGTGGGCAAGCTGCTCGCCTTTCTCAAGGAGCCGGACCCGCCCAAGGGGCTCAAGGACGCCTGGGACAAACTGCCGATCTTCAAGCAGGTCATGAGCATGGGGCCCAAGACGCGACGTTCCGCGCCATGTCAGGACGTGGTCTGGCAGGGCGACGATGTCGATCTTGACCGTCTGCCGATTCAGCACTGCTGGCCAGGCGATGCCGCGCCCCTCGTGACCTGGGCGCTGGTGGTCACCAAAGGGCCGCACAAGTCACGCCAGAATCTGGGAATCTACCGTCAGCAGAAGCTTGGCAAGAACCGACTGATCATGCGCTGGTTGTCGCACCGTGGCGGTGCGCTGGATTTTCGCGAGTGGCAGCAGGCCCATCCCGGCGAACCGTTCCCGGTAGCGGTCGCCCTCGGTGCCGACCCCGCGACCATTCTGGGGGCGGTGACGCCGGTGCCGGATACGCTCTCCGAGTATGCCTTTGCCGGGCTGCTTCGCGGCTCGCGCACCGAGCTGGTCAAGTGTGGTCACGCCGACCTGGAAGTGCCTGCCTCCTGCGAGATCGTGCTCGAGGGTTACATCTACCCCGATGACATGGCACCGGAAGGGCCGTTTGGTGACCACACGGGCTATTACAACGAGGTAGAGTCGTTCCCGGTCTTTACCGTGGAGCGGCTGACGCATCGTCGCGACCCGATCTACCACTCGACCTACACAGGCCGCCCACCGGACGAGCCGGCGGTACTGGGGCTCGCGCTCAACGAGGTGTTCGTCCCCATTCTGCGCAAGCAGTTCCCGGAGATCGTCGACTTTTACCTGCCGCCGGAAGGGTGCTCCTACCGCATGGCGGTGGTGACCATGAAAAAGCAGTACCCCGGGCACGCCAAGCGCGTGATGATGGGAGTCTGGAGCTTCCTGCGTCAGTTCATGTACACCAAGTTCGTGATCGTGCTGGATGACGACGTCGATGCGCGCAACTGGGAAGACGTGATCTGGGCAATCACCACGCGTATGGACCCGGCTCGCGATACGGTGATGGTCGAGAACACCCCCATCGACTATCTCGATTTCGCCTCGCCGACGGCGGGGCTGGGGTCCAAGATGGGGTTGGACGCCACCAACAAGTGGCCCGGTGAGACCACCCGTGAGTGGGGAGAGCCCATCACCATGGACCCGACGGTCAAGCATCGCGTCGACGAGCGCTGGGCCGAGTACGGTATTGATATCTCACCGCCGGCGCCGCGCACCGGCAAGCCGGGCGGTGACGCGTCGGCGTGAGTGACGAATCTCTGGAGCGCGACTGACGAGTCTCCGCGGGTGTGGCTGAAGAGACGAGGTCGGCGCGAACTGTGTCGGCGCGATAAGCGGCGGGTATTCAAAGCAAAGAGGTGAACATGACGGTCAGAACTTTGACCTGCCAGGTGCAATCGGTCGAGGACCTGACGCCGGATGTCTTTCGGGTGATGCTCGAAGGACGCGCGGAAGCCATCGCCCATGCCCCGGGCCAATATCTCGAACTGGCGGTCGATGACGAGACCTGGGTGCCATTCTCCATCGCCTGTGCCGACAACGGGGAAGGCCGGCTGGAGTTGCATATCCAGCACTGGCCGGAGCGAACCCACTCTGCGCGCCTGCGCGAGATGCTCACGCATCCGGCACGACTCTCCGTGCGCCTGCCGAGTGGCGGCTGCTATCTGCCCCCGGCGAGCGAGGCGCCGTTGATGCTGATCGGCGCGGGAACCGGGTTTGCACAGATGAAAGCGATCGTCGAGGCGGCGCTGGCAGAGAATCCCGCGCGGGACATCGCGATCTGGTGGGCCGTGCGAGAGCGCCGCGACCTGTATGCCGAGGATCTTGCACGGGGGTGGGCGCTGGATCATCCGAATGTCGTCTTTCATGCAATCGTCGAGTCTTCGGAGGCCGAACTCGAGCCGAGGGACGGGATCGAATGGCACCGAGGACGAGTCGATGTCGTGCTCGCCAGCGAAGTCGCGTCTATCGACGAGCGCGAGATCTACTTCGCGGGCTCGCCGGGGATGGTCTATGCCTGTGTCGATACTCTGGCGGCCAAGGGGCTGAACGAGGCCCAGTGTCACTCCGACGTCTTCGACTACGCGCCGCGGGTGCCGTTTCTCCCGCTGCCCGACGGCGAGCCGGCGCGAGAAGCGCTGTCGCCGGGCGAGGCGCTGGCGCTGGAGGGTAACGACCCCGAGGCAGGCGCCAAGGACGAGTCATGAGCCAGTCGCCGATTCTCATCACGGGCGGGGCCCAGCGGCTCGGACTGCACTGCGCTCAGCGGCTCCTCGATGATGGTCATCCGGTGATCGTCACCTACCGTACCGAGCGCGACTGCCTCGAGTCGCTGCGCCAGCGGGGCGCGATGACGCTGACCGCGGATTTCTCGTCGCGGTCGGGAATCGAGGATTTCATGGTGCGGCTCAAGCAGGCCACGCCCAGCCTCAGAGCGATTGTCCATAATGCGAGTGAGTTCCTGGCCGATCCCGAGCCGGACGCGGCCTGCGAGACCCTGGAGCAGCTATTCAGAGTCCATATGCAGGCGCCCTACGCGATCAACCTCCAGGCCCGCGAACTGTTGGAGGCTTGCCCGGAGCCGCAGCGGGACATCGTTCACATTACCGATAGCCGAGTGCCGCGTGGCGCGGCAGGGCAGGCTGCGTATCTGGCGACCAAATCGGGGCTTGAGAGCCTGACGCGCTCGCTGGCGATGAGCTTTGCGCCGAGCATTCAGGTCAACGCGATTGCGCCCGGCGTCATCATGCAGCGCGACGATGGCACCGTGCAGGGACGGGTGCCCGGTCCCGGCGTGCTCTATCAGACGCTTCGCTACCTGCTCGACAACGACTACGTCACCGGCGCGGTACTGCCGCTGGACCGTGACCAGCCATTGAGCTGACGCGTCCCGCGATTCGCCTTCGACCAGCCGCTTTCGGTGGGCGGCCGGCACCCGCCGGTGCGGGCGCCGGCGGCGTCAGAGCAGTACCGTCTTGCCCTGCTTCGGCGTGAGCTTTCCTCGATCCATGATGGCGCCGGTGGGCTTGCCATTCGGTGAGCCGGCGCTCGGCTCCATGGTGATCATCAGGTCCGCGCCGTCGATCTTGGTCATCAACCGTTCGGGGAGCTGCATGACGACTTCCCCTTTCAGCGGTAGCATCCCCAGTGACACCGGTTCGCCGTCATCCATCATCCAGAGTTCGCATCCCTTGCCGTCGGGCATGCCGCCGGGCGCGAGCGCGAGCAGTTGCATCTGACCATCGCTCGAGGCATTGACCACCCACCCCATCTGCTGGTTTGGCGCGGTGGCGGCAAAGACATAGTTGCCGAGGGTCGAGGAGTCATCGCTCGGCGAAAAGACCAGCACCGCCAGCGCGAGTGCCGCGGCGGTGGCAAGCGCCGTGGCACTGCACCAGACGCCCGCGCGCTGCCAGCGCGAGTGCCGTGCCGGGCGCTCACGGACCGGCAGGCGGGCACGAACGCGCGTCCAGACGTTATCCGGCGGGGTGACCGGTTCCAGCTCGTCATTGAGTAGCTGGAGACGCTCTCGCCACGCGTCGACCTGACGCTGCAGGTCATGGCTCACCGCGAGAACGGCTTCGAAGGCGGCGCTGTCGGCGGCGTTCAAGGTGCCGAGAACGTACTCGCCGGCAGCCAGGTCGCGCACCTCGGGGTCGCTCAAGCCAGACGTGTCATGCATGCTTTCAATCTCTCCAGGCCGCGTCGCACCCAACTTTTGACGGTTCCCAGCGGCGTTGCCAGTCGAGCAGCCAGGTCGTGGTGTGTCAGCCCCTCAAAAAACGCCAGTTCCAGCGTCTGGCGCTGCTGGGGGGACAGCTCGCCGAGACACTGTTGAAGCACCTCGGCCTGCTGACCGATATGACTTTCGTGTTCGATGTCGCCCTCGCCGGGCAGCGTGTCGATGATGGCCTCGCTGTCGGCCTCCTGGGGCCGCTGGCGGCGGATCCAGTCGATCGCCATGTTGCGCGTCATGGTCGAAAGCCAGGTCATGGGGCGCGCGCGGGAGACATCGTATTGTCCGGCAGCCTGCCAAATACGCAGATAGACCTGCTGCAGACAGTCCTGTGCGGCGGCTTCCTGGCGAACGATACGCAGTAACTGCGCATAGAGATGCGGGCTCGTTGCACGGTAGAGCGACTCGAAGGCGCGTTCATCGCCTTGAGCAATCGACTCGAGCTGTTCGACCAGCGCCTCGGATGGCGGATAGGCCATGGATGTCCTTGGTTTTTTTGGTTCCCGGGTTCCTCTAGGGTTTACCACAACTGCCGCCGCGTTGTCTTTGTCTCGCGCCGTGGCAACGCGGTCTCGGGGAGGACTTGCCAAACACCGGCAATCGGTTAGGATGGAGCGACTACGACGCGAGTACGCCCCATGACCCAGCACTGCCATTCAGCTTCACTCATCACTGCCGCCACACCGGTCGGCGGTGATGTCGTGACGTTTGGCTATGGCTATTGGTTTAGGTCTGGCGTGCCCGCTGGACGGTCGACATGACCTGAACCGCGAGGCACGCCCCCAAGGGGCTGCCACCGCGTCGAGAGAACCCCCGGACGGCAGCCCTCCGGGGGTTCTCGCGTTTCGGGCCCAACCTGAAATGAGATGAGTAATGAACGCGCTGACCACTGCCGCAAGACCCGCATCCGACCCCGCCTCGTCGTCGGCGACGTCCGAGCCCGCCGTATCGACCCGAACGACCCGAATCCGCGCGCTGCCGAGTGCCAGCGAGCTCAAGGCGCAGCTTCCGCTGGATGTCGCGCTTGCTGACCGGATCGCACATCAGCGCCAAGCTGTCAGCGATGTGCTCGAGGGTCGTGACGACCGTCTGCTGGTGGTGACCGGGCCCTGCTCGATCCACGATCCCGAGGCGGCGCTGGAGTACGCCGGCCGGCTGGTGTCTCTTGCCGAACGGGTGAGCGATCGACTGCTGCTGGTGATGCGCGTCTACGTCGAGAAGCCGCGCACGACGGTAGGCTGGAAAGGACTCGCCTACGACCCGGGGCTGGATGGCAGCGACGATATCGCCACCGGGCTCGAAAACGCGCGCCGGCTGATGCGCGACATCGCCGCGCTCGGCTTGCCGGTCGCCACCGAGCTGCTTCAGCCGATGGCCGCGGCCTACTTCGAGGATCTACTGAGCTGGGTCGCGATCGGTGCGCGAACCACCGAATCCCAGATTCACCGTGAGATGGCCAGCGGGCTGGATGCCAGCGTCGGTTTCAAGAATGGCACCCAGGGCAACGTCGACGTGGCGATCGCCGCCATGCAGTCCGCCGCTCACCCGCACCGTTTCGTCGGCGTCGCCCCCGAGGGCGGCCAGGCGATCATCGAGACCCTTGGCAACCCATCGACGCATCTCGTCCTGCGAGGCGGGGCGAATGGGACCAACTTCGACAGCGCCAGCATCGCGGCGAGCCGGCGCGCGCTGCAGGCGGCCGGGCTAACGCCGCGGATCATGGTGGACTGCAGCCATGCCAACTCGCAGAAGGATCATCGCCGCCAGACCCAGGTGCTCCACGACGTGGTGGACCAGCGTCTGGCGGAAGGCTCGGGTCTGATCGGCGTAATGCTCGAAAGCCATTTGTTCGAGGGTAAGCAACCGCTGAATCCCGCCGCGCTGCGCTACGGTGTCTCGGTGACCGATGCCTGTCTTGGCTGGGAGACCACCGAGCAGCAGCTGCTGCTGGCTGCCGACAAGCTGCGCTGAGCCAACCGGCCAAGCCCTTGCCTTGCATGGATGAAGGGAATCGACGAAAACGCCCACGACGGCGAACCGTCGCGGGCGCTGGTGGTTTACGCGAGCCTTGGGCGAGTCGCGATGTTACTGCACGACGGCGGTGACGCTGCCGTTGTCGTATTGCAGTTCGACTGCCACGCCCTCGGCATCGACCTCGGCGAACTCGCCGTGCAGCGAGCCTGACTTGATCACTGCGATCTCCGTGCCGGTTTCGGGTTTTTCGCCGTCGAAGTCGAGCTGCAGTTGCCCACCTGACAGATAGACCAGACCGTCGACGACGATCTGGTTGCCATCGGCAACGGCCAGTGTGCCGTCGTCCATCGTAAAGTTGCCGGCGATCTGTAGCGCATCGGCGTCGGTAGTATCCACGCGAACCGTGCCGTTCTCGACGTAAAGGTCGCCGCGACCGAATGCTGACGTCGATGCCGCCTCGAGCGTACCTTCCTGCAGCAGCGTGCCGCCGGCGTAGCGGTTGTCACCGGTGAGCACCAGATGCCCCGAGCCTGACTTGGTCAGCATACCGTCGCCGGTGATGTCGTTACGCCACCAATCCTTGGCATTGAAACCTTTCTCGCTTGCGTCCATCGTCACGCTGACGTCGCCATCGAACGCGCCGTAGCCGTCAGCGGCCGTCACGAGATCGAGCCGTCCCCAACCGTTGGTATCGTCCAGAATCGGATAACCGGAGTCGATCTCGGTGGTGTAGAGCACCGCGCGTCGCTGGTCGTCGCTGAGGTAAGGCTGACGGGATTTCAACAAGGCTTGCGCACCGGCAGGGACGACCGGCTCTTGACCCGCCTGGCTCGCATTCTGACTCAGACCGTAGGTCAGACGTTCGCGGTAGAGTCGCTTGTTGGCTTCATGATCATCGTAGTCATCGTTGTCGTAGACTTCGACGTTGACGCGGTCGCCGTCGATCAGACCGGCTTCGTCCTCTACGTCCCGGTGGGCGAAGTCGTAGAGGCTCATCCCCGCGGCGTCGGCAAGATCGCCGAAGTACTGCTGGGCCCGGTCATAGGCGGCTTGCGCTTCGCTGGCGATGTCCGGCTGATTGAGGGCGAAGCTTGCAACGTTGAGCGCGTGGATGCGTCCGCCGATCACGTCGACCGGGGAGTGCATGCCGGCGACGATTCGATCTTCGCCCAGCTGGGAGCCGCGAGTCAGCATCTCCGAATAGCGCTGCGGTAGCGCGTACGCCATCGCCATCGAGGCGAGATAACCCGCGTTGGTGTGCCCGCTCGGATAGCCTCCGTCCTTGCGCCGATTCTCGGTGTCGACACTGTAAAGACCCTGCGCTTCTTTTTCCGGGTTATGGGCGCGACGCGAGCACATCAAACCGGGTACCACTGACACGCTGCTCTGATAACGATCGTAGGTGGCCGACGCATCGGTGCCATTCTGCTGAATACAGCGGTATTGCTTGTCGGTGCCCTGGAATTCGATGGCACCCTCATCGTTCATGCGCCAGGGGCGTGGCGTCGAGAAGATATACTTCGAGGCGCTGGTAGAGGCGGGCGCGCGCTGACGAAACGCATCGACCAGCGTCACCACGTCGCCCAGCTTGGAGCTCATGTCGCCGGCGAAGGAGATGTTGTCGTCGTGAACACTTTGGTAGTGCTGATCGTTCAGCACCTGATCGACGGTAGGCACGGGGATAGAGACGTTAGCGCCCGAGCCTTCGACGTACGCTTCGGTGAGCGGCCCGTAGCCGTCGATGATGCTGTAGTTCTTGCTGCGCTGATCGTCGAGAAAGGCCAGGATCGCCTGCTCGTCGGAGCGGTTTTTCGTGACGTCGATAACGTACTGAATGTTTTCTTTCCAGATGTCGGCGTCGACGATAGGGTCGTTCAGATAGCGATCGGGACCGTTCCCGTTGGCGCCGCTCTGCCAGAGGTCGGAGGTACCCTTCCAGATCTTATTGATGCCGCGCAGGACGTAGGCAATGGCGTTCTGATTGAGATCGTAGCGCAGGTCGCCGTCGGCATTGTTGGCGGCATAGTCCAGTGTCGGAAGCGGAAAGGCGACCGCGGGCTCTTCGACCTCCAACGACGATCCTATTCCGGTGGGCTTGGCAGGTTTACTGACGCTGATCGAGTCACCGTCGTCATCGCTCGAGCTGTCACTGCAGCCAGCGATTGCCAGCGCCATCACTGCGGTAATGGCAAGGAAAAGCGGGCGTTTCTTGAATGATGTCATATCGCACATATTGTCACTATGAGTCGAGAGAGTTAGCGTCGGTCCAGCGTGGAATCATGCGAAAGACCAACGAAAGGGAGATGCAAAAGCAACATAAAGGCGCAATGTGTTGACATGATGACATTTCGATGTCGAGAGAATTTCGAGCGATATAGTGAATAGCGCCATTGCATTTCATGGATATATGGCAGTTTTTACCTCGAGTAGAACCGGGCATTCTTTAAAATGATGCTCGCTCGATGTGACGACACCACCGCTATACCGACAGAAATATCGTCGGCGGTAGACATGACAGTCTTCGATTTTCGACGTTTTATGAAGTTAAATTCGATCAGGAATTTCCCGGAATTTAGCGAGCGAATGTCCGATGGAGGTCGGGGAAATTTGCCTGTCTATCGACCAACCGCCACCAGTCGGCGAGCGGGTGATTCGCATCGAGGTGACCGTGCAGCTCTCCCCGAACGTCGCTCGGCCTCAATTCGAACGTGGCCGTCATGTCCAGCTTCGGATTGTCCTCGATCTTAAAATCAAGCCGGGGCACTGCCCCCCCATCGCAGTCGAGGGTCAAGCGTCCTCGTCCGAGCGCCAACGGGGCAGGGGTGACCAGCCGGATGTCCCTGGAGACGAGGGAGCCCTGCGCCGCTTTGCAGCTCGCCCCCTCGAAGTCGGCCACTAACTCACCCTGCCAGTTCCCCGCCAGCGAGGCGGGCCACTGCTGAAGCGCGAAGGCTTCGAGACTGCCGCCGGTTAAACGCCAGTGACTGTCGATACCTCGCCACTTTCCGGTCAGCTGCCATGATTGCCGGTCGCCGAGCGTCATCCGTATCGATGCCGGCGACGTCCACTCCCAGCGCAACGGACCGAGCCCGATGGGCCAGCCTTGAGAGGGGACGATACGGAGCTCGGTGATACTGCCCGAGAGCAGCGTGCCGTGGGCGGGCGCGATCGATACCTCCGAAGGGAGGCGATTCGATAACGCGGCCAACAGGGGGCCGACGGGCCAATTCAGCAGCAGCGTCACCAGAAAGAGGGTGACGATGACAACGATACTCAGCGCTCGGCGAACCCGGGTCACGGCGTCCCCTCCCCGTCGCCTTCGAGCGATGCGCTGAAACGTGTCTCGAACACGACGCTGTCATCGGCTTCTCGGGCCAATCGCCATTCGGTTGCCCACCAGCCGCGATCGGCGGCCCAGGTCGTCAGCGCACGCCAGTCGTCGCGGGTGGCGACCTGGCCCTGCAGTCGCCAGCCTCGCCCGCTGCGGCGGATCTCGTCCAGCGCGATGCCGCTCGCGTCGCCCGCCTGTCGCCAGCGCGCCTCGCTCATGGGTGAGATGGCGGGTAGCTGCGATACCAGGCGCGCGGTTGCCGGTGGCGTCTCGCCAGGCGGGGAGACGGTCGACCGATTCTGATCGTCGGCGAAAGACTGGATGAACCAGTATGCCAGGAGCAGCACGACGATTGGCAGCAGAACGGCAAGTCGACGACGCTCGGCGGCCGAGCGGTCGTTCCATGCGCTTCTCAGAGCGTCCAGTGCCGTCATGACGTTTCCTCGGCGTTTGCACGCTCGGCGGCCGCGGTTGCGGCTTCCGCCTCGAGCGGGAGATGAACGATGAGTCGCTTCGACGTCGACCAATCGAAGCGTGCCTGCGGGATCGACGGCGGGGGGATCGGCTCACGACCGAGTCGCTCCCACTCGCTGGTCAGCTCGCCGTCTTTGACGGAAAGTGCGATGAGCCGCCAGTCGTCCGGCTCGAAGCGCTCGGCAAGCTCCGTCTGCCAGGTGTCGATGCGTTGATTGCGCTCTCTCAGACGGTCGAGGGCTTCACGACGCTGGAGGAGACGTGCGCCGGCGTCGCGGGGGATCGCGCCGTCGAGAAAGCGGGACGCGAGAAGAGTCCTGGACTGCTCGGTGTGGGCACGCCGGTCGAGCTGCCACTGAGTCAGCGTGATCCCGCCCAGGATCAGGCCCAGCAGGACGGCGGCAACGCCCAGCCGACGTGTCGAGCGGCCCGGCGAGACACCACGCAAGCCGCGCGGTCGCGATCGCTCGGCGTCGGGGAGTCTGGGGAGCGTCGCCGGGAGCCGTTCGAGCCAAAGGCGGGGTTGCCGATGGACATCCTCGACGTCATCGGCATCGAGCGCGGCAGGCTCGACGAGCCGGCCTTCCGGCGCCAAGCGCCATTGGCGCGTCAGCCAGGCCGGCGGCAGTTGGGAAAGCGGCCAGCCGCGGGGCCACGCAAGCCACTGGCGTTGGCGCGATGGCCGGCCGGCCAGCGGCTCGCCCAGCGCCTTGAGCAGCCAGTGATCCGAGGTGGCCATCACGCTGAGCCGATCGGTGTCGTCGGCCTCCGGCTGCATCATGAACGCCGTGGTCCAGCTATCGATCGCCAGATCCAGCTGGTCTGCCCAGTCACGCCAGGCGAGAAGCCGAGCGGTATCGATCGCCAGGATCTCGAGTTCGCCGCGTTGATTGGAGAGCGGGTGCAGCGTAAGCGCAGCGACGTCACCACACAGCGACTCTTCCAGCAGCGTCGGCCACTCTCGGCGTCGCAGCCCCGGCGGCGTCGCCAGATGGAAGTGGCTCGTCGCTGCAGGATCCAGCAGCAGTACGCCTTGCCGGCGCTGCAGACACTGACGCAGCGTTGCGAGTTCATCGGTCATGTCCGGCGTCAGATGCCGCCAGCGGGGTTCTGGCTCGCCGCCGTCGGCCCACCATAGCGCTCGCCATTCGACACGGCTATCGGGCGTGCCACGGTCGGCCGCCGACGGACACGCCACCTGAAGTAGCAGGCGAGGGCGGCTGGCGCGGGTCGGCAGCCTGCGCCGCGCGCGCTTCGAAAAACGGCTCATGAAGCGTTCTCTTGGAAAACGTTGGCGGGTTCGGTGCCGGCGTCGGGCGCGCTGGAAACGTAGCCATCGCGGCGTTGCAGAACCCGAACCCGGGCGGCAGCGGAGAGCGGCGACCAGCTACTGATGCCCTCGGCTTTCAGCAGCCGCCAGTAGTGGAAGCGCTCGCCCCCCAGGGTCAGGGCAAGGTCCAGCGAGACGTAGTCGGGGGTCAACGTCAGCCGGTCGCCGTCGGTATCGAACCAGTCGGCGTTATCGCCGAGCTGCGCCCTCACCGCCTCCGCGCTGTGATAGCCGGTGGCCGGGCGGGCGTTGATCAGGCGAATCAACGTACCGCGCCCGGCCCGACCCTCGAAGAGCGCCTCGAGCAGGGGGAGCTCGGTGAGAGACAACGTGTTGAGATTGAGCCGCCAGGGCCCGGTCTCGGGCAGCGCGCAGAGCTCGGGCAATCGCTGGAAGCGCTGTGGGTTCAGCGGTTCTATCCAGTTGATCTCGCTCGTGTCCTGCATGAGCGTATCGCCGCTGACACGCGGCGGATCGCCTCGAGCGTAGTCGGCGCCGTCGAAGCCGTTCGGACGAGCCTGGGTATCGTCGTCGACCCAGTCCGCCAGGCGCGCCGCGAGCGTCGACGGCGTCAGCCCGTCCAGCCGGCTTGCCGGCAGCCGGGAAAGAAAATCGCGCAGCTGCCGCTCGGCGAGTCTCGAGTCGTCGCCCGCCAGGGCGTTGACGTTGAAGCAGGTGCGCAGATCGCGAACGCGCAGGCGCAGGTCGCCCTCGTCGGTGGGGTAGTCCAGCGGCCGTCCCGCCAGCGTCTGCCACCACAGGCTCGCCTGACGCACGTTGCCGTCGGTCAGCGCACGGATGGCGATGGTTTCGGCGCCGGCGGCGTAGAAGTCGGCCTGGGTCTCGTTCTGCAGCAGCCGCATGCGCGTGACCTGATCGCCTCCCTCTTCGGCGAGCTGGGTGAGCAGCAGCGCGCAGAGTGCCAGGCACATCAGCACCATCAGCAGCGCCGCGCCGTCCTGTCGGTGGTGGCTCACGACGTCGCCTCCGGCAGCCGGACAGTGAGCGTCACCGGGTTTCCGTCTCGCCACCAGGTGAGGCGCGCGCCGAGTGTCAGGGGCGTCGCGGGTACTGGATTCCAGCGGCTGCCGTCGAAGAAGGCCCAGTCGATCCGGGAGACGTCGTCGAGCACGGCGACGACTTGCCAGTCCGGCGTCGTCGCCGCGTCGAGCAGACCGGCACTTGTCAGCATCAGCCGTCGCTGGTCGGGCAGCCAGGTCAGCCGCTGACGGCGCAGGCGCGTGTAGTGGTCGCCCAGCGGTACCGGCGTATCGGCGAGGGCGACCCACTCCAGCGACCGAGAGTCGGTGGCGTAGTCGAGCCGCGCGTTGAGCTGCGGCTGGCCGCTTTCGTGAACCGGCCGCATGACCACGGCTTTCAAGCGGCGATCGACCCGTCGCAGCCAACGGAGATCGTCACTGAGTGCCAGCGGCTCGTCGAAACGCTCCCTCGCGTTGGTGAGGCCGTTGACCAGCGCGGCGACGCCCAGTCCGACCAGCGCCGTCAGGGCGATGGCGATGAGTACCTCCAGCAGCGTGAATCCCCGCTCGGCGCCGTGCGCGACCGCATTGGGTGAATGGGGCGGAGGTGAATGGGGAACGGGTGAGTAGGGCTTGGAGATCATCGCGGCGAAAAGAACAGCGTGAAGGTGATTTCGGCTCGCTCTCGAGCGTCGTCGTGAAACAGCGTGAGGTCGCCGCGGCGCATGGCGCGAATGGCGGTCGACTGAACGTCGAGTTGCCAGTAGCACCGCGTACCTGCCTGGGTCGTTTCGCCTTCGCTCGAGCCGACCGGTGGCCAGTAGTGGGTGAGACGGAACTCCGCCGCCAGGGAGCGAGCGCAGAGCACCATGGGGAGCCGGTCCCGTTCGGCGACGGCGATACGCGTGCGCTGATTGATCCCTTGGGAGACCCCGACGGCGATGATCGCCAGCAGAAAGAGCGCCACCATGACCTCGAGCAGTGTAAAGCCGCGTTCGGTGGCATGACTTGCTCGACCGAGATTCATGGTGCCGCCAGCTCGTGGACGCCCAGCGCGTCGACGGCGAGGGTGCGTGTCTCGCCCCGGCTCGACAGCGTCAGCGTGCCGCCGAGAACTTCTCCCTGCGGCCACCAGGCCAGCCACGGCTCGGCGCCATCCGCCTCGTCGGGGGCGGCTGTCATCTCGAGTGCGACGGGGCGCGACCACTGGCGCGCCGCCAGCGCGCGCCGGCTCCCAAGCGACAAATCGATAACCCCCTTCGACGGGGCGCCAGCCGATGACCCGCTGCTGGCCCAACGCCACCGCGGCGGCCAGCTGCCAGTCGCGCGCCAGCCGATCCGTCAGCGTCTGCAGACGATCGCGCTCACCGCCGCCGAGCCAGGCGATGCCGAGCCCTGCCGCCAGTGCGATAATCACGATGACCACCAGCAGCTCGATCAGCGTCATACCGCGCTGGCGGCGACCGAGTGCTGCGCGGATGTCCGACCTCGACGTCATAGCATCCAGTTGCCGATATCGGCGTCGTTACCGTCGCCACCGGGGGCGGCATCGGCGCCCAGCGAGAGGATATCGACGCTGCCGTGCTCCCCCGGGCTGCGGTACTGGTAGGCGTTGCCCCAGGGGTCTTCCGGCAGGCGTCGGATGTAACCGTCGTCCCGATAGTTCTTGGGTTCGGGGGCTTGCGTCGGCTTTTCGGTCAGGGCTGCCAGACCCTGCTGCGTCGTCGGGTAGCGGTAGTTGTCCATCCGATACATGTCGAGGGCCTGCTCTAGGGTCGAGATGTCGGCGCGCGCCTTCTGCTGCATCGCCTCGTCCTGATTGCTCAGCACGTTCGGGGCGACGATCGCCACCAGCAGGCCGATGATGAAGATGACGACCATGATCTCCAGCAGGGTGAAACCCGACTGGCGGTGGGTATCGGTCGTCTTGCCACGTTGAGCGTGTGGGGCTGGCCGGCGGTCGTGCATGGTGATCTCCTGAGGGTCGGGAAGTGAGTGAAACACCGCGTCTTTCGCCAAGGGTGAACCCGGCGCGTCTCACAAAGATGACGTGAGTCCGGGCATCAGATGGCCATCGCGCCGTTGAGTCGCATGATCGGCAGCAGAATGGAGAGCACGATGGCGAGCACCACGCCGCCCATGGCGAGAATGATCAGCGGTTCGAACAGGGCGAGCGCCATGTCCACCCGGCGATTGAAGGTCGTCTCCTGGTTGTCGGCGATGCGCTCGAGCATGTTCTCCAGTCTCCCGCTGGCTTCGCCGCTGGCCACCATGTGCAGCATCGTCGGTGAGAAACGGCCGACTTCCCCCATCGCCTTGTGCAGGCTGACGCCCGTGGTGACACGCTCGGCGATGTGATCGACGCTTTCCCGCAGTAGGCAATTGCCGAGCGTGTCCCGGCTGACCCGCAGCGCGTCCAGCAGGGGAATGCCGCTCTGCGTCAGGATGGCGAGGGTCCGCGTGAGGCGGGCGGTATCGAGCAGCGACACCAGCTCGCCGATCCGCGGCAGCCGCAGCAGGCCGGCGTCCCAGCGTCGCCGGAAGGCCGCTCGGCGCAGCGCACGGTTGATCGCGACGATCACCAGCGGCACGACGATCGCGAGCCATAACCCACTGCTCTGGAGCCCTTCGGAGAGGGCGATCATGAACCGGGTGATCCAGGGCAGCGTCATGTCGGCGTTGGCGAACTGATCCGCCAGGCGCGGCACGACATAGGTCATCAGGCCGATCACGACCCCGACCGAAACGACGATCAGCACGGTGGGGTAGACCAGTGCGGTGCGCGCTTTCTGACGCTGAGCCTGAACGCGTTCCAGATAGTCGGCGAGGCGCTCGAGGACCACGGCGAGACGCCCGGCGCGTTCGCCGGCGGCGACCAGCGCACAGTAGAGCGTGGAGAACGTCGTCGGATGCGCGCGTAGACTGTCGGCGAGGCTGTGTCCTTCGCGTACGCGATCGAGCACCGCAAGCAGTAGCGCGCGCGCGCGCGGCTTTTCCGTCTGGTCGGTCAGCGCCTGAAGCGCATCACCGATCGGGATGCCTGCCTCGATCAGCGTCGCCAGCTGCCGCGTCATCAGCGTCAGCTGGGTGGCGTCCATCTGCGCCCCCCGCGTACCGGCGTGGGCGGACCGTGCCTGGCGGCCGGCCTCCACTCGCTGCAGCTTGCGAGGGAACAGGCCCTGATCGCGCAAGCGTTGGCGCGCCTGGCGCTCGCTGTCGGCCTGGACGACATCGCGACGCCGTGCGCCGTTTACCGTCAGTGCGACGTAGCGGTAGGTCGGCACGTCAGCGCGCCTCGCCGCCGCGGTCGGACTCAATCGTTACCGAGCTGAATCGCACGGATCACCTCCTCGAGGCTGGTATCGCCGGCTTCCAGGCGCCGATGGGCGGCTTCGGCAAGAGACTGCTGGTGCGTGAAGGCGTAACGCGCGAGCTGATTTTCGGCCGCACCGTCGTGAATCATTTCGCGCAGGGTGTCGTCGATGGCGATGAATTCGTAGAGACCCAGGCGTCCGCGATAGCCGGTCTGGTCGCACGAATCGCAGCCGACCGGCGCGGCAAGACGCGCCAGCGCCGGCAGTTCCGCGAAGGGCTTGGCCTCGACGCCGTTGGGGTCGTGCCACTGTCGGCAGTGGGGGCAGAGCCGGCGCACCAGTCGCTGTGCCATGACCCCCTTGAGACTGGTCGACAGCAGGTAGGATTCGATGCCCATGTCGCGCAGCCGGGCGATGGCGCCAAGCGCGCTGTTGGTGTGCAGCGTCGAGAGCACGAGGTGGCCGGTCAGGCTCGACTGCACGGCGATGGCCGCGGTCTCCAGATCGCGAATCTCGCCGATCATGATCACGTCCGGGTCCTGGCGCAGAATGGCGCGAAGCCCCCGAGCGAAGGTCAACCCGGCGTGGTGGTTGACCGGCGTCTGACCGATGCCGGGAATGGCGTACTCCACCGGATCCTCGACGGTGAGAATGTTGTGCTCACGGTCGTTGAGGCGGTTGAGACTGGCGTAGAGCGTGGTCGTCTTGCCGGAGCCGGTGGGGCCGGTATTGAGCAGGATCCCGTTGGGCTGGCGGAGCACCTGCCGGTAGCGCTCGAGCACCGCCGGCGGCATGCCGAGACTGTCGAGTTCGAGCAGTTCGGCGCGCTTGTCGAGCAGGCGCATGACCACGCGCTCGCCGTGAATGCCGGGCAGCGTGGAGACACGAATGTCGACCTGCCGGCCCGCGGTGCGAACGGCGATGCGTCCGTCCTGGGGCTGGCGCTTCTCGGCGATGTCGAGCTTGGCCATGATCTTGATACGCGAAATCAGCATCGGCGCCAGCGCTCGGGGCGGCGTCAGCGCCAGTCGAAGCGCGCCGTCCACCCGAAGCCGTACGTTGAGCGTCTTCTCGAACGGTTCGACGTGGATGTCGGAAGCGCCGAGTCTCAATGCCTCGGAGAAGACCCCGTTGATCAGCCGGATCACCGGCGCGTCGTTCTCGGCGTCGAGCAGATCCTCGGCGCGCGGCAGCTCCTGCATCAGGCTGTCGAGATCGACGTGCTCGGCGATCCCCTCGAGAAGCGCGGCCGTACTGGCGCGGTCGCTGTCGTAGAGGGCCGCCAGACGCGCCTCGAAGCGTTCGTCGTCGAGCCACTCGCAGCCGAGGGCCGTGCCGTGCACTCGCTGCAGCTCCTGAAGCGTGTCGATCTGCGCCGCCGCGCCACCCTCGCGGCAGTAGAGCCGGTACCCCTTGGATTCCGCGACGGCGGCAATGCCGGCACGCTGCGCGCTGCGATAGCTCAGAAGCGGTCCCGCCTCATGCGCCGGCGAGGCGGCACCGCCGGCGTCTGTCCCCTCGACAAGGGTATCGCTGGCCGGCTGGCGGGTTGCGCTCGGCTTCATGGCGCAAGGCTCCCCAGCCGATCGCGGGCGGAGGGGTAGAGCTGCTGCCAGGATGCGCTCGCCGTCGAGGCGCCTTGGGGGGCGTTCGAAAGGTTACCCGCGCCGGTGTTGCCCTCGACCATTGTCTCAAGCGGCGGCAGCTGCTGATCGGCGTCGAGCTTCTGAAGTACCTGCTGGGCGCGCATGTACTGATACTTTTCCGCGGTGGCGGCATCCAGCGGCTGGCCGTCGCGGAGTACCCGTGCGCGGATGAAGACCATCAGATTCTGACGCTCGTTCTCGTTGCTGGTGTAGCGAAACAGATTGCCGACCAGGGGAATGTCGCCGAGCAGCGGTACGCTTTGCTGCGTGCTGCTGGTGTTGTTGCTGATCAGCCCACCGAGTACGACCATGCCGCCATCCTGGGTCACGACGGTGGTCTCGATCTCGCGCTTGTTGGTGACCACGTCGCTGGCATCGACGTTATTGGCGATCGACGATACTTCCTGACCGATCTCCATGCGGATGGTGTTGTCGGCACTGATGCTGGGGCGAATGTTGAGCTTGATGCCCACGTCTTCGCGCTGGATTGTCTGGTAGGGGTTGGCGTTGTCCAGCGTGGTGGAGCCGGTGACGAAGGGAACTTCCTGACCCACCAGGATGTAGGCCTCGGCGTTGTCGAGCGTCATCAATGATGGTGTCGAGAGCAGATTGGTACTGGTATCGCTGCGCAGGGCATTGAGCAGGGCGGCAAAACTGATACCGCTGTCGCTGAGCCGCCCGACCCCGGCGGTGATGCCGTCGAGACCGCCGAGCAGGCTGCCGAGTGCGGAGGTGTCGTCGCTGATCGCTGCCGCCGCGATGTCATTGATGCCGGGATTGCCTGACACCGGGAAGTTGACGCTGCCGATCGGCACGGAACCGCTGCCACTGGTGTCGGCGAAGAGCCACTGCAAGCCCAGCTCGCGGGCGCGACTCTCGCTGATCTCGGCGATGATCGCCTCGACGGCGACCTGGGCGCGCCGCACGTCGAGCCGTTTGACGATCGCCTCGACGGCGTCGAGGCGACTCGATGGCCCCGTCAGTACCAGCGCGTTGGTTTCGGGATAGACGGCGAAGCTGACCTCACCGCCGACCCCGCCACCGGCAGTACCGCTCGGCGAACGCAGGCGCGACTGCTCGACCGGATCGTCGCCGGCGAGCGCGGGACGCGCTTCATCGGCCCCAATTGCGGCGTGGGAGACGCCGGTATCGAAGTCGCCGCCGTCGCGCAGACTGCGCAGGACGTTGACCACCGCCTCGGCACTGCCGTGATTGAGGTAAACGACGCGGGTATTGGTCTGGGTGCTGGTCGGGGTATCCAGCGAGGTGACGAGTCGGCGCAGCCGCGCCCGCTCGCGTGCCGGTCCGTAGGCGACCAGGCCCTGGCCGCTGGGGCTGGCGACGATGCGCGTTGCGCTGCCGTTCTCCTGCATCACCCCGTCGAGCGTTTCCGCTAGCTCGTCGGCGGCGGCGTAGTTCACCGGAATGACCTCGGCTTCGGTGTCCCGGCGGCTGTCGAGCCGGGCCGCCAGCTGGGTCAATCGATCCAGGTTGTCCTGCCAATCGGTGACGACCAACAGGTTGCTGTTGGGATAGGCGCTGACAGCGCCCACGCGGGCGTCGACCAGCGGCTCGATGATCGTCGAGAGCGTTGCCGCGTCGAGAGACTGAGTCTCGATCACGCGTGTTGCGATGGACTGGCCGTCACCGCCGCCAACTGGCAACGGCTGGGTCCGGGCGACCTGGTCGGGGACGACGCGCACTCTGCCGTCGGCGAGCGCCACCGTGGCGAAGCCGTTGACCTGAAGCTCGTTCTGGAACACGCGATAGAGCTCGTCGGCGGTGAGTGCGCGCTGGCTGGTCAGGCTGATCTCACCGCGAACCCGCGGGTCGACGACGAAGTCGCGCCCGGTGATACGGCCTATGCTCTGGATGAAGTCGGGCAGACTGACGTTATCGAAGTCCACCGTGTAGCGTGCGTCTGATGCCTCTGCCGCCGTCTGCGCCTGGACGGAGGCGGTGAACGTGGCGACTAGCACCGCTAGAAGAATGCGGCCGAGCAGCGGGCGCAGTGTCATGAGGAAGGCTCCAGAACCAGAGTGAGGGGCGCGCCGTTGCGAACCAGCTGTAGCGAGACGGGGAGGTCGCCGACGGCCCTGGCGACGTCGGCCGGCGAGAATTCGGCGATCGGGCGCTCGCCGATGGCGGTGATCAGGTCGCCGCGCTCGAGGGGGAGAGCGTCGAAGAGCGTCGCGTCATCGCCCGCTGCCAGGCGATAGCCCTGCAGGCGCCCGTTCTCTACCACGGGCACCACGGCAAGGTGCGGCGAGAGGCGCTGCGGCTCGGCCAGCAGCCGTGTTCGGTAGTCCTCGCCGAAAACCTGATGCAGCGCGACCTCCGGCCATCTCGCCTCGATCCGGCGCGAGGGTGACGCGACCCGCTGATCGACGATGAAGATGCTCTCGGGAGCGGCTTCAGACTGCGGCCACGGGAGGCGTTCCCGCGTTCCTCGGTTGTCGAGGATCAGCCCCGTCTCGGTGATGCGCTCGAGCACCACGTCCGAAAAGATCTCCTCACCGGCCATACGCACGCGTTGCCCCTCGGGGGTGTCCAGAATGACCAGCGAACGCGATACCGGTGTCGCGCGCACAATGCCTAGAAAGCTCAGCGGTAGCTGCGTCAGGGCCAGATCGGTCGTGGTCGTTTCCGTCGGCGAGCTCGACCAGGCGCGATCCGCCGTGGCCGGCAGACTGTGCGGCGGTGGCGAGACGACCTGATGGCCGGCGGTAACCGGCGGGTGCGCCAACTGCCAGATCAGCTGCGCTGAGCCTGCAATGACGCGCGCTGCGAGCCAGGCGACGAGGCACCAGAGCAGCCAGCGCCCCAGCGTTGTCGGCCAGGAAGATGAAAGGGGCATGAACCGCAGCATCAGCTTTCCAGGCGCAGTTCGGGGTGCCAGCCGGGATGCCCTTCGACGAACTGCATGCGCGGACGATTCGGCGATGCCAGGTGGCGGTTGTCGCGCTGCTGTAGATGGCGCTCCATGAGCTGCCAGAGCGGTTCGCCATTCGAGGGGTGGGGGTGGGCCCGGGCGCTCCATGTGACGAAGTCGGTGCGGGGGGCGTCGGCCAGCTGGATGCGTTGACCGGTCTCGGCGCCGTAGCGACACGTCCAGTCGACGCCGGTCAGGCGCGGCAGGTCCTCGCTGTTGTCGAGCAGAATCGGCGTGCCGAAGCACTGATCGGCGGCGCGTTCGAGTAGCCCGGTCAATGCGGCGTGATCGAGCGAGACCGGGAAGACGAGGGCCGCGTGGCCGCCGCTGAGAGCCAGGAGGTGGTCTCGGGTAAGCGTCGCCTCGGGGGGCAGGACCACGTCGTGGCGCAGGCCCGGCGAGAGAGTGGGAGTGCCCGGGTCACCGCCGGAGAGCGCCTCGGCAATGAGGGCGTCCCAGCTGCCGCCGGTGGTATCACGACGCCAGAGCCACTCTGGCGCTCGTCCCACCGGGCGATCGAGCCAGTCGGCATAGGGCGCGCGCCATCGGCCCACCTCGGTTGCCATCGTCTGCCGCTGGGTCTGTGCCGCAGAGGATAGCTGTCCGGCGTCGGCCGGCAGAAAAGTGGCCTCGAACTGCCATCGCCCCGCCTGCGAGCGCGCCTGAATACGATAGGCGCCCATCCCGCGGGAACCGGGAAAGCAGACCGGCAGACGCTCGCCGTGCGCCTGATCGACTTCCACCAGGGTGGGCCAGAAATCCTGGCCGCGGGCGCAGAGTAGCAGATCCGCCTGATCGAGACGCTGCGCCAACCACAGTCCCGGACCGGTCCCGGTATCCGCCAGGACGATGACCAGATCGGCACTCGCGCGCGCTTTGGCGACGTCGGACTCGATGGCGAGATACCACGCATCCAGCGGCCGCGTCTCGTCCGCCGCGTAGGGGTCGGTTGCGCCGACCACCCCGATACGCGCCCCGCCGCGTTCGAAGTAGCTGACGGGCACGACGCCAGCCGCGGTGGCGCTCTCGTTGGATCGACCCAGGACGGGGCGTGCATAGCGCCGATAGAGCGCCTCGACACGCTCCGGCCATAGCACGCGCTCCTCGCTGCTGACGCGAACATCGCTGCCGAAAAGCTGACTGCTGGCGACGCCTCCATCGCCCTGGGAGAGATGCCCCAGGCCGGCACCGTTCCAGCACTGGCCGTTCTCGAGCGTCAGGCAGCGCTTCTCACCCAGGCGCTGGCGCCAATCTGCCAGCAGTGCGGCCAGCGTCGCGTAACCGCCGAGCGGCCGAGTCGTCGCCGCTCGAGGCGTTGTCGAGAAATCCGGCGGCGTGACGCCGGCGATTGCCGACACTCCGGCGCCGGTGGCCCAGGGCGCGCGACCCATGCGGCTCGAGGGCCCGATTCGGGTCGCGGCGACGGGCGGGATCGACGGCGCGAGCGCATCCAGCGTGTCGGCGTAATAGAGCAGTTCGACTGCGGCCCCCTGGGGAGCCGATCGTCCGGGACCCGGTGCGGTCATTCCCGTGCATCCCGCCATGGAGAGCGGCAAGGTGAGCCCGATGCCCTGGAGCAGGCGGCGGCGCAGGAGATCGATCTTCGAATGGCTCGGTGTCGCGGGACGGTGGGTCAAAACGGGGCCTAATCAAGCGAGCGTAAAGGTGTCGTTGCCGGTGAGGAACACCGTGCTCTCGTCGGCATGGCTGGGCATCTTAATGACGACTTCATGACATTTTGATGATGGTGAGAGCGAGCGCTCCCCTTCGGTCACCATCCTGTCACCGATGGCGTCTACCGTTGCCACGTTCGCCGCAGGGCAATGCAGCGCGAAGGGGGAGACGGCACGGGATATGCCGGCTCTGGGCACCTGGGCGTTGATGGCGAATGCCGGGGCCAGCGGGTGAAGACGTTCGGGACTGACCCAACGCGCCCCGCCCGCTGGCCAAAAGACCGCTGACGACAGGATGAGCGAGGAACCATGAGCAAAGAGATCGAAGATCATCGCCTGCTGAACCCGAGCTGCAACGAACCGTTCTCCTCGGTGCTGGAGCGACACGTTTCACGCCGGAGCATCATGCGAGGGGGCGCCGGGCTGGCGGCGATGGGGCTACTGAGTGGATTCGGCCTGGCGGGGTGCAGCGACAGCGATGGCGATGACGACGTCGATCGCGACAACGACACAGCACCGGAAAAAACGCCCTTGGCGCTGGCGTTCGAGTCCATTGCCGGCTCGCGCACCGACGCCATCGTCGTGCCGGAAGGCTATACCGCCCAGGTACTCGTTCCGTGGGGAACGCCGCTCAACGCCAGCGCCCGCGACTGGCGTTCGGACCTGCGCATGACCCCCGAGCAGCAGGCCGCAAGCCTCGGCATGCATCACGACGGCATGCACAATTTCGCGCTGAGTGAATCATCCGCCTCGCGGGATTTCCTGCTGGCGCTCAACAACGAATACATCGATCAAGATGCACTCTGGGCGCCCCAGGGTGGTCCGACCAACGCCGACGAAGGCAACCGTCCGGCCGACGAAGTCCGTACCGAGGTCAACGCTCACGGCGTCACGGTGGTTCGGGTTCAGAAAGGAGACGACGGTAGCTGGCGTCACGTCGCCGACTCGCCCTACAACCGTCGCTTTACCACGGCAACGCCGATGACGCTCGCCGGTCCCGTCGCCGGCACCGACTACGTGATTACCGCCTATTCGAGAGACGGTACACAAACCCGCGGCACCAACAACAACTGCGCCAACGGCTATACGCCCTGGGGCACCTACCTTACCTGTGAAGAGAACTGGCCCTCGGTCTTCATCAAGAACACGGGGCGTGAAGCGGACGACGATCGTCTGGGGATCGAGACCGGTCGCGGTCGCTACGGCTGGGAGACCGCCGCGGGTAGCGCCGACGAGGTCGATGGCGAGTTCGCCCGCTTCGACGCCACGCCGCGCGGTGCCTCGGCCGCCGACGACTACCGTAACGAGCCGCGTACCTACGGCTATATCGTCGAGATCGACCCCTACACGCAGGCGCGAGCCGTCAAACGCACCCATCTGGGGCGCTTCCGCCACGAGGGCTGTTGGCCGGGCAAGCTGATCGAGGGCGAGCCTGTCGTCTTCTACTCGGGGCACGACTCGCGCAATGAGTACATTTACAAGTTCGTCTCCCGCGAGCTGTGGGACCCCGCCGATGCGAGTCGAATCGGCAGCGACTACGACCGCCTGGCGATCGGCGACAAGTACCTCGACGAAGGGACGCTCTATGCGGCACGCTTCGACGCTGATGGTACAGGGGAGTGGCTGCCGCTGACGCCGGAGGCCACCACACAGGATGGCCGTCGTCTGTCACAGGCGCTGCAGCTGGCGGACGACGATCTGGCGGGCGTCATCATCCACACGGCGGATGCGGCCGACCTGATGGGCGCGACGCCGATGGACCGTCCCGAGTGGGGAACCGTCGATCCGGTGAGCGGCGAGGTCTACATGACCCTGACCAATAACAGCGACCGTACTCCGGAAGGTACACAAGCGACCTTCACCAGTGGTGACGACATCGATGCGCTGGGTGTTGGCTATGCCACCGCGCCGACCAATGCGGCTAATCCGCGTGCCAATAATGAGAGCGGTCAGATCATCCGCTGGCGGGAGCCAACGCCCGCCGAGACGACCTTCGAGTGGGAGGTCTTCGTCTTCGGGGCCGCTGCCAGCGCCACGGACAACTTCTCCGGACTCACCGAACTCAATCAGTTCGCGAGTCCGGACGGCCTGTGGTACGACGATCGAGGCGACGGCCGGGGCATTCTCTGGATCGAGACCGACAACAGCGGTAACGACGTGGCCGAGTACACCAATGACCAGGTGCTTGCGGTGGTGCCGGGGGCAGTGTCGCTGGCCGATGGCGATCGCGCCGTGATCGACAGTGCCGATCAGCAGTATCTGAAGCGCTTTGCGGTCGGGCCGAACGGCTGTGAAGTCACCGGCATCTTCGCCACGCCGGACAAGACGTCGCTGTTCATCAACATCCAGCATCCCGGCAACTGGCCTGCCAACGGCGACGAGCTGACTCAGGATGCGACACGACAGACGAGTGGGCAGGTACGCCCGCGGGCCTCGACGGTGGTCATCCAGAAAGAAGACGGCGGCGAGATCGGACTCTGAGCGAACCTCGCATCACGCCGATATGAAACGCAACGGGCGCCGCATCAGCGGCGCCCGTTGTCGTTGAGCTGTTGTCGAGTCTTTGTCAGGCCTGACTGGCGTAGGCGTAGAGCAGCGTCTCCTGAGCGCTGATCGGCTCGGCGTCGCCGCTCTCCTGCAAATGATAGAGCCCATCGGCATCGAGCACCCAGCTCTGGCAGTTGTCGAGCAGATAGGTATCGAGATCCTTGCGCACCTGTTGGGCGATCTTCCTGTCGAGCAGCGGAAAGCAGGTCTCGATGCGATGGAACATGTTGCGCTCCATCGCATCGGCGCTGGAGCACCATACCTCGTGGTCCCCGGCATTGTGGAAGTAGTAGACGCGCGTGTGCTCCAGAAACCGTCCGATGATCGAGCGCACGTGGATGTTGTCCGAAATGCCCGGCACGCCGGGGCGCAGGCAGCACATCCCGCGAATGATCAGGTCGCAGCGCACGCCCGCTTGTGACGCGCGATAGAGCGCACGGATCAGCTTGGGTTCGGTAATGGCGTTGCACTTGATGATCAGGCGCGCCTTCTTGCCTTCCTCGGCGAGTTTCGTCTCGCGGTCGATCATCGCCACTAGCCTTTCGTGCAGCGTGAAGGGCGCGTGGAGCAGCGTGTTGATCTTGCGCGGTTTGCCCATGCCCGACAGCTGCTGAAAGACACGATGAACGTCTTCGCACAGCGTTTCATTGGCGGTCATCAGGCTGTAGTCGGTGTAGAGCTTGGCGGTCTTGGCGTGATAGTTGCCGGTACCGAGGTGGGCGTAGTGGCGCAGCGTACCCCCCTCGCGGCGCACGATATGTATGAGCTTGGCGTGGGTCTTGTAGGCCATCACGCCATAGATCACGATCGCGCCGGCTTCCTGAAGGCGCGACGCCAGTGCGAGGTTGTCCGCTTCATCGAAACGCGCGCGCAGTTCGATGACCACCGTGACCTCCTTGCCGGCACGAGCGGCCTCGACCAGCGCGCCCACCAGCGCGGAATCGGCGCCGGTGCGGTAGAGGGTCTGTTTGATCGCCATCACGTCCGAGTCCCGTGCCGCCTGGCGGACCAGCTCTTCCACCGGCGCAAAGGATTGAAACGGATGGTGCAGCAGGAGATCGCCACTGGCGATGACGCTGAACATATCGACCTCGCCACGGAGTGATTTGGGCAGGCCCGGGAAGAAGCGACGATAGCGCATCTCGGGACGATCGACGTCGCCGAGCACTGCCATCATGCGGGTCAGGTTGACCGGCCCGTTGACGCGGTAAAGATCCTCCTCGCCAAGTTCGAACTGACGTCGCAGAAAGTCGATCAGATGATCGGGGCAGTTGTCGGCCACTTCGAGTCGCACGCCGCTGCCGTAGCGTCGAGCCAGCAATTCGCCGCGCAGCGCCGAGGCGAGATCCGACACCTCTTCCGGGTCGACGGACAGGTCGGCGTTCCGGGTGAGCCGGAACTGATAGCAGCCCTCCACCTCCATGCCCGGGAATACCTCGTGGGCATGGGCGTGGATCATCGAGGAGAGAAACACATAGTCAGTGAATCCCTCATCGCTGAGCCAGTCGGGGAGCCGAATCAGACGCGGCAGGGAGCGTGGCGCGGGCAGTATCGCCATGCCGCCGTCGCGCCCGAAGGCATCGACTCCGTCGAGTTCGACGATGAAGTTGAGGCTCTTGTTCACCAGTCGCGGGAACGGATGTGATGGATCGAGGCCGATCGGGCTGATGACCGGCGCGATCTCCGCGGCGAAGTACTCGGCAACCCAGGCAGCTTGGTCCGGCGTCCACTGGGCACGGCGTCGAAACCGAATCCGGTACTCCTCCAGTGCCGGCACGAGCGTGTCATTGAGAACGCGATACTGGCGTTCGACCTGCTCGTGGGAGATGCGTGAGATCGCGTTGAGCACGCGCGCGGGCCCCAGACCGTCGACACCGCCCTCGTCGTGGCCGAGCGCGAGCTGGCGCTTCAGACCCGCCACGCGGATCTCGAAGAACTCGTCGAGGTTCGACGAGAAGATCAGCAGGAACATCAGCCGGTCGAGCAGCGGGTGAGAGGCATCCAGTGCCTGCTCGAGCACCCGGATGTTGAACTGCAGGTGCGATAGCTCACGATTGAAGTAGAGCGAGGGATCGCTGGGGTCGGCGTGTGGAGAGGGGGGCGCCTTGGCGTGAATCCCCTTGCGGGTGCGGTTAACGCGCAGCGGCTGGGTGCTCTCCTCGAGCGTCTCCATCGTCTCGGCGTCGCTGCGATCCTCGCCGGCCTGCTCGGCCGACGAGGAGGAGGAAGACTTTTGGGGCGCGTCCGAATCGATCATGCAAGCGTCTCCTGCCTCGCGAGCGGCCACGCCCGCAGGCTTAGTCGTTGAGTAACTGGGCCGCGCGTTTGGCGAAGTAGGTCAGAATGCCGTCCGCGCCGGCGCGCTTGAAACAGGTCAGGGATTCGAGAATGACGCTGTCGGCGTCGAGCCAGCCTTTCTCGAAGGCGGCCATGTGCATCGCGTACTCGCCGCTCACCTGGTAGGCAAAGGTGGGCACCCCGAAGGACTCCTTGACCCGCTGCACGACGTCGAGATAGGGCATTCCCGGTTTCACCATCACCATGTCGGCGCCCTCCTGGATGTCGAGGGCGGTCTCGTGCAGCGCCTCGTCGGTGTTGGCCGGGTCCATCTGATAGCTGAACTTGTCCGACTTGCCGAGATTGCCGCTGGAGCCGATGGCGTCACGAAACGGGCCGTAATATTTCGACGCATACTTGGCCGAGTACGCCATGATCTGGGTCTCGTGAAGCCCCTCTCGCTCGAAGGTGCGGCGAATCTCGCCGATGCGACCATCCATCATGTCCGAGGGCGAGATGACGTGCGCCCCCGCGTCGGCATGCGAGAGGGCCTGCTTGATCAACGCCTCGATGGTGCGATCGTTGACGAGGTAGCCGTTCTCGTCCGGTATGCCGTCTTGCCCATGGGTCGTGTAGGGGTCGAGGGCAACGTCGGTGATGATGCCGAGCTCTGGGAAACGCTCGCGCAGCGCGCGGATCGCACGTTGAATCACACCGTCCGGATTCCACGCCTCGGCACCGTCGGCGGTCTTCTTCTCCGCCGGGGTATACGGGAAAAGGTCGATCGCCGGAATCCCCAGCTCGCTGATCTCTTCCGCCTCGCGCAGCAGCTCGTCGATGGAGAGACGCTCGACTCCTGGCATCGAGGCGATGGACTCGCGGCGCTTTTCACCGTCGAGCACGAAGACCGGCAGGATCAGGTCGTCCGTCGTCAGTGCCGACTCTCGCGCCAGTCGGCGTGAAAAGTCGCTCTTGCGCAGGCGGCGCAGGCGAGTGGCGGGATACTGGCGGGCGAGGGTATGACGCATGAGAATCTCCACGAAGCGACGGGGCGGTATGCGCGCGCCCGAAACGCCGATGGCAAAGCTATCAGCGCGGTATGACAATTGGGTGACAGTGACGGTCTAGTATAGCAACGCTGCCGTCGACGGGCCTGAGTGGGATGGTCGCAGCGAGAGCCGGCCCGGCGATCGCCGCGACCGGGTTCAGTCGGCTTCCCGCAGCTCGGGACGTCGGCGGACGAATCGGCCGAAGAAGATGCCGACCTCGAACAAAAGCCACATCGGCACGGCCAGCAGGCTTTGGGAAATGACGTCCGGTGGGGTCAGGACCATGCCGATGATGAAACAGACCAGGATCACGTAGGGGCGCTTCTTGCCCAGGGTCTTGACGTCGGTGATGCCGGTCCAGATCACCAGGAAGGTGGCGATCGGGATCTCGAAGGCGACACCGAAGGCGAAGAACAGCTTGAGGACGAAATTGAGATAGGCGTTGATATCCGTCATCACCGTCACGTCCTGCGGCCCGGTATGGACGAAGAAGCTGAACAGCAGCGGAAAGACGACGTAGTAGGCGAACGCCGCGCCGCCGTAGAACAGCAGGATACTCGAAGCGAGCAGCGGGAAGGCGATGGCCTTCTCGTGCTTGTAGAGCCCCGGCGCGATAAAGGCCCAGGCTTGATAGAGAATCATCGGAATCGCGGCGAAGACCGCCACCACCATGGTCAGTTTGAACGGCGCCAGAAACGGCGACGTCACTTCGGTGGCAATCATCTGCGAACCCGGCGGCAGCAAAGCGACCAGTGGGTCGGCGACGAAACGATAGATGTCGTTGGAAAAGGCGTAGAGACCGGCGAAGATCACGACGACCACGATCACCGCTTTCATCAAACGCGAACGGAGTTCGATCAGATGTTCGATCAGCGGCGCCTGCGCCTGCTCTTCGTCCGGCTGGCGGGATGCGTCACTCATCGGTCACGGTGGTCCTTGTCCTCGGTCGGCGATTCGGCAGCCGGCGCGTGCCGGTCAGTGCCGCTGGTGGGCTGGGGGATCGGCGAGGGGGGCGCATCGGCGGCATGGGTCCCCCCGTCGTCGACTGACTCGCGGGTGTCATGACCTGGCGGTGACTCGCTCGTCGACACCGCAGCCGGTGATGCGGTGCTCGAAGTCGACGGGACCTCCGACGACGACGTGGCCGTCGGCGACGAGTCCCCGCGCTGGCTGGAAGAGGAGAACGTGTTCTCGACGCCACGGCGCACCTGATTGACGCCGTTGTCGAGTTTAGTCTGCTGTTCGGCGACCTTCTGGCGCAGCTCCTCGGCCTCGAGCTGAGACGAGATCTCGCGCTGTACGTTGGAGACGCTACGCCGGATCTTGCCGATCCAGAGCCCGGCGGTGCGCGCGGCGACCGGCAGGCGCTCCGGGCCGAGGATCAGCAGGCCGACAATGCCGATGAGCAGCAGCTCGAAGAAGCCGATATCGAACATCGAGGTTTACTGTCGCCCCGCCTTGTCGTCAGACGTCGATTTGACGTCGTCGTGCGCGTCGAACTGGCTGTCCGTCGGCTCCTGGCGGGATTGGTCGATCCGGCCCTGAGCCGTCGTGTCGGCCTTGTCCTTACCGTCGTCATCGTCCATGGCTTTCTTGAAGCCCTTGACCGCGCCGCCGAGGTCGCCGCCGATGTTGCGCAGCTTCTTGGTGCCGAAGATCAGGATGATGATTCCGAGGACGATAAGTAGCTGCCAAATACTGATACCACCCAGCATGACGTTCTCCTTGCACTGGCGCCGTGACGCGCGATGTTTGGCTTAAGAGGGTTGTTGGCGAGACGCTTTCTCGTCGAGCCCGGAGACGCCGAAGCGGCGCGCCAGCTCGTCGAGAATCTCGCGATGATCGATGTCTAGATGCGACAGCATGACCAGACTGTGAAACCAGAGGTCGGCGACTTCGCCGATCAGCGCCTGACGACTCTCGGCATCATCCGCCTTGACGTCCTTGGCGGCAAGCAGCGTCTCGGTCGCTTCTTCCCCCACCTTTTCCAGAATCTTGTTGAGTCCGCGGTGATGCAGCCCGGCCACGTAGGAGCTATCCGGGTCGGCCGAGCGGCGGGATTCGAGTACGTCAGTCAGTCGCTCGAGCGTATCACTCATGACGAAGGTTCCTGTAGCTTGAGAGTCGTCGTTGCAAGCGGTCGGTGCGCCGAGGCCTGTCACAGTCGCGAGCTATCATACACTTAGCGCCAGGCGAGGAGCACTACGCCGAGCCCGGCGGCGACGAGGATCGGCCAGGGCTGGTGCTGAGCCCACTCGAAAAGCGGTCGCCAGGCGAGCGCCAGCGCCAGCAGCACGGCGCCGACCCTCAGCCGCCGGGCTCGGCCGCTGGCATTCTCCACCCGCGACTGCAGACTGGCGAGCGCCTCGCTCTGGCGGCGCTGCTGACGCTGGCGCTCCTCGTGGCCGGCAAGCATCTGGTGCGCCAGTACCGGCAGCTCCGGCAGCTGGTGGGAGAGTTCCGGGGCGTGTTTCTTGAGTGAGCGCCAGAAGCCCTGCGGCCCGGCGCGCTCGCGCATCCAGGTCTCGAGATAGGGGCGGGCGGTACTCCAGAGATCGAGGTCCGGATAGAGCTGACGACCCAGCCCCTCGATGTTGAGCAGCGTCTTCTGCAGCAGCACCAGCTGTGGCTGCACCTCCATGTTGAAGCGCCGCGCCGTCTGAAAGAGCCCCAGCAGAACCTGGCCAAAGGAGATGTCCTTGAGCGGTTTTTCCAGAATGGGCTCGCAGACGGCACGAATCGCCGAGGCGAACTCGTTGGCTCGCGTCCCCTCGCCGACCCAGCCGGACTCGATATGCAGCACCGCTACCTCGTAATAATCCTGGCGGAAGAAAGCGAGCAGGTTGCGTGCCAGATAGTCCTGATCCTCCCGCGTGAGGCTGCCGACGATGCCGCAGTCGATGGCGATGTACTGCGGGTTTTCCGGATCGTTGCGTGAGACGAAGATGTTGCCCGGGTGCATGTCGGCGTGGAAGAAATTGTCGCGAAAGACCTGGGTGAAGAAGATCTCCACACCACGCTCGGCGAGTTTTTTCAGATTGATGCCGTGCGCCTGCAGCGCCTCGATATCCGCAACGGGAATGCCGTTGATTCGCTCCTGCGCCATCACCTGGCGGTGAGTCAGCGACCAGTCGATGCTCGGCACGTAGAGCAGCGGTGAGTCCTTGAAATTGCGCTTGAGCTGGGAGGTGTTGGCCGCTTCCTTGTTGAGGTCCAGTTCGTCGAAAAGCGTGGCTTCGTAGTCCTGAACCACCTCGACCGGGCGTAGTCGACGTGCCTCGGGGACGCGGCGCATCAGCCGCGCGAAGGTGTAGAGCAGCCCGATGTCTTCGCGCATCGTGCGCTCGATGCCGGGGCGAATGATCTTGACCACGACCTGCTCGCCGCTATGGAGCTCGGCGGCGTGCACCTGCGCGATCGAGGCCGACGCCATGGGTTCCGTCTCGAAGTGGGCGAAAGCCTGTTCGACACTCATGCCCAGCTCGCGCTCCACCGTCGCCTTGGCGATGTCGCTGGGGAACGGCGGTACCTGGTCCTGCAGCCGCTTGAGCTCATCGGCGATGTCGGGTGGCAGCAGGTCACGCCGGGTCGAGAGCATCTGACCGAACTTGACGAAGATCGGACCCAGCGACTCCAGCGCGACGCGTAGCCGCTCCCCGCGGGAGTGATTGCCGGTAGGAACCAGGCGTACCGGCGAGAAGCGCCAGAGCCAGCGGATGCTGCGCGGCAGGCGCTCGAGCGGAACCAGACTGTCCAGTCGGTAGCGAACCACGGTCCAGCCGATGCGGAACAGGCGCAGGCTCATGGGCGCGGCTCCTGCGCTCGGGGGGCTCGGGCGCTCACGCGCTCGAGCCGATTGGCCCGCGCCTCGAGGCGATCGAGGCGCTGCTTGAGTTCACCGAGCTGGTCGCGGGCCACCTCGAGCTGATCCTGACCGGGCAGCCAGCGGCTCTCTTCGAAGAGATACTCGCGAACGTCGTGCTGGAAGGCGTCGCCCAGGGTGCGCGCCTGACGGGTCAGGTTGCGGACTGCCAGGGCCACGGCGTGGGCCCCGTCGTTGCCGACGCCGCCGGCCAGCGCGCCTTCCCAGTCCAGGTCGAGATCCAGAAAGAGCGCTTGAATGGCGGGCAGCATACCGGTGTCGCCCGCGACAGGCAGCGTGCCGCTGAACAGCAGCCGCTCGAGCGAGTCACCGGCCGCGAGACGCTCTAGCGCGTGCTGGGTGAGGGTGATGCGAAGATCGTCCTCGCCCTCCCAGTCGCGAATCCGCATCAGTGTCAGACCGGTCTCGTGAAAGGCGACGCGCAGTGTGATCCCGGGAGACTCGATCTCCACGCGCAGCGTCTTGCCGGCAAGCGTCTCGAGCCGCTTCGGCGTGGCGGGGTCACGCGCGAGCAGGCGAGTGAGGGCGCGCTCGAGCGCGACCAGAGCGAAAGTATCCAGCACGCCGGCCACCCTAGAGTTTGATGCCGCGGTGAAGCGCGACGATACCACCGGTCATGTTGGTGTACTCCACCCGCTCCAGACCGGCCGCCTGCATCATGCCCTTGAGCGTTTCCTGGTCCGGGTGCATGCGAATGGATTCGGCCAGATAGCGGTAGCTGTCGGCATCGCCGGCGACGTACTGGCCGACCCGTGGCAGCACGCGGAAGGAGTATTCGTCGTAGGCTTTCGACAGTAAGGCGTTGTTCGGTTTGGAGAACTCGAGGACCAGCAGGCGTCCACCGGGCTTCAGCACGCGGGCCATCGAGCGGAGCGCAGCGTTCTTGTCGGTGACGTTGCGCAGGCCGAAGGCGATGGTGATGCAGTGGAAGCTGTTGTCCGGGAAGGGCAGGCTCTCGGCGTTGGCCTGAACGTAGCGCACGTTGTCGCCGACGCCGTTGTCGACCAGTTTGTCACGGCCGACACGCAGCATCGACTCGTTGATGTCGGCGAGGATCACCTGGCCCTTGGGGCCGACTCGCTTGGCGAACTGGCGGGTCAGATCACCCGTGCCGCCGGCGATGTCGAGCACGCGGTGGCCAGCGCGCACGCCGCTGCGCTCGAGGGTGATCTGTTTCCAGACCCGATGAATGCCAAACGACATCAGATCGTTCATTACGTCGTAGCGAGCAGCCACCGAGTGAAAGACATCGGCCACGCGGGCCTCCTTCTCCTCGACTGCGACCTGTTCGTAGCCGAAGTCGGTCGTGCGCTTATCCATGTGCTGCTCTCCCGGGTGACGCTGTCGACGGTGTGATCGGTCGTTTCGCGAACGCGAACCGAGCTCGCATTGTAGCGTCTGGCCGTCACCTTGTCTTCGCAGGCCGGGCCGGCGGCGGCGTCTCGCTCATCCGCGGCAGGGCCGGTCAGACCTGGTGGATCTGGATGGTGCTCGGCTCGCGGGAGGCGCCGGCACGCTCGACCCGCGCCAGATAGTCTGCCCACCAATCCTCCTGGTGGCGCGCCATGTCGTAGAGATACGCCCAGGTGTAGAGACCGGTGTCGTGGCCGTCGTCGAAGTGGAGCTTCAGCGCGTAACGCCCAGCCTGCGTGATATCCAGCAGGCCCACATGACGCTTGCCGGTCTGCAGCACCTCGTCGCCGGGACCATGACCGCGAACCTCGGCGGAAGGGGAGTAGACGCGCAGCAGCTCGACCGGTAGCTCGAAGCGCTCGCCATCGGGATAGCCGAGCTCCAGCGCTCGCTGCTGCTTGTGGTAGTGAACGCGGTTGGGAACGGGGGCGCTCATATCGGACTCCTGCTATCGAGCCAGTAAAGGAGGGGCAATGTTCGAGAGTATCGATCCTGCCGTGGCGCGACAAAAGACAACAGCGGCCGGAGCCGCTGTTGTCGATCGGGACGATAAGCATCGCTTTGCGACTAGAGAGAGTCGCCTAGAGAATGTAGCGCGAGAGATCCTCGTCCACTGCCAGCTCCCCGAGCTGCGAATTGACGTAGTCAGCGTCGATCACCAATGGGCTCTCGAAGTCGCCACCCTGATAGGACGCCTCCTCGAGCAGACGCTCCATGACGGTATGCAGACGCCGCGCGCCGATGTTTTCGGTGCCGTCGTTCACCTGCCAGGCGATCTGGGCGATACGCGAGATACCGTCCTGGGTGAACTGCACGTCGAGCCCTTCGGTCGCCAGCAGCGCCTGGTACTGCTTGGTCAGTGCCGCCGACGGCTCTGTCAGGATGCGCTCGAAATCATTGGGCGACAGCGCGGTGAGCTCGACGCGAATCGGCAGGCGGCCCTGCAGTTCCGGTATCAGATCCGACGGCTTGGCGAGGTGGAATGCCCCCGAGGCGACGAACAGGATGTGATCGGTGCGCACCATGCCATGCTTGGTGGAGACGGTGGAGCCCTCGATCAGCGGCAGCAGGTCGCGCTGCACGCCTTCGCGGGAGACGTCGCCGCCGCTGCCACCGGAGTCGCCGCGCTTGGCGACCTTGTCGATCTCGTCGATGAAGACGATGCCGTTCTGCTCGACAGACTCCAGCGCGCGCTGCTTGATCTCTTCCTCGTTGACCAGCTTCGCGGCTTCCTCGTCCTGCAGCAGCTTCCAGGCGTCCTTGACCGTGACGCGACGGCTCTCGGCCTTCTGCTTGCCCATATTGGCAAACATGCTCTGGAGCTGGTTGGTCATCTCCTCCATGCCCGGCGGGGTCGCGATATCCATGCCCTGGCTCGCCGGCGTCACTTCGATGTCGATCTCCTTGTCATCGAGCTGACCTTCGCGAAGCTTCTTGCGGAAGGTCTGACGCGTGGTGGAGTCGTCACGGCCGGCGTCGTACTCGCTGCCACGAGGGCGGGGGAGCAGCGCATCGAGAATCCGCTCCTCGGCGGCATCCTCGGCCTTGACGCGGACTTCCGCCTTGGCCTGCTCGCGCACCATCTTGATCGCCATCTCCATCAGGTCGCGAACGATGGATTCGACGTCACGGCCGACGTAGCCGACCTCGGTGAACTTGGTCGCCTCGATCTTGAGGAACGGCGCCCCGGCCAGCTTCGCCAGACGGCGGGCGATTTCGGTCTTGCCGACGCCGGTGGGGCCGATCATCAGAATGTTCTTGGGCACGATCTCGCCGCGCAGCTCCTCGTCGAGGCGCATGCGACGCCAGCGGTTGCGCAGGGCGATTGCCACGGCACGCTTGGCGTCGTGCTGCCCGATGATGTACTGGTCCAGCGAGTGAACGATCTCTCGCGGGGTCATGGCAGTCTGAGTCTGGCTCGACGGCAGTGCCGGCTGGGCGTTGGAGGTTTCCTGAGACATGGCTCTCGCTCTCGTCACAGCTCTTCGAGCGTGATCTGGTGATTGGTGAAGACACAGATGTCGGCGGCGATGTTGAGGGACTTCTCGGTGATCTCGCGCGGGCCGAGTTCGGTGTTCTCCAGTAGCGCCCGGGCAGACGCCTGGGCAAAGTGGCCGCCGGAACCGATGGCAATGATGCCGCGCTCGGGTTCGACGACATCCCCGTTACCGGTGATGATCAGCGACGCTGTCTTGTCGGCGACGGCCAGCATCGCTTCCAGTCGGCGCAGGGCGCGGTCGGTGCGCCACTCTTTGGCCAGCTCCACGGCGGCCTTGGTCAGGTGGCCCTGATACTTCTCGAGCTGTGCTTCGAAACGTTCGAACAGGGTGAAAGCGTCAGCGGTGCCGCCTGCGAAGCCGGCCAGAACCTGGCCGCGATGAAGTCGGCGCACCTTGCTGGCGTTGCCTTTCATTACCGTGTTGCCCAGGGACACCTGGCCGTCTCCCGCCAGCGCGACCTGCTCGCCGCGGCGCACGGATACGATAGTGGTCATGCAGTCACTCCCAATGACTCGTCGTCCATAAACCGACGACGACTGTAGAAACGGGTGCGATCGCGACAGGCTCGGCGAGCGCCGCGATGCGACATGATTGGCATATGCGGGCGCGGAATCGGAAATCAAGCCGCCGTCTGCGGTGAGACGATGAAGAGAGTGTGTGCTGAGGAGAGATCACGCGGGCGAAATGTGGCACGAGATCAGCCAACTTGAGCGACAGGCGCGGATGACAACGGCTAGGCGAATCGGCGCTGGCTCGAGGTGTCGCGGGCGGCGTTACCCGAAAAAGAGCGGCCGGCGTCACTGAGGGGGTGTCGGAGAGCGTCGCTGAAAAGGGAGAGCGTCGCAGGCAAGAGAGGCGCGTGAGTCGCTGATGACGAGAGGCCAGCGAGCCGCGCTGCGGCCGCAGGGCCGCCCGGTTGGGCGGCCCTGCGGCCGCGATGTCAGTTCTGCAGCCGGATCATCAGCGGTTCGATCCCCTGGGTCATCATCAGGTCCTGGGCGCGGGAGAGCTCGCGCGTGTCCTCGTAAGGACCGACCTGCACGCGGTGCCAGAGCTGGTTGCCGTTGGCCCGCACGTCGGTGATCTTGGCCAGCAGGCCGAAGTCCTTCAGCCGATTGGCGAGGCGCTCGGCGTCGTCGATCTCGCGAAACGACGCCGCCTGCAGCATGTAGCGCCCGGTCGCCTTGGGCTGCTGGGTCTGATTGGCAGCGTCGTCGGCCGCCGCTGCCGGTTCAGGGGGCGGCGCGGGCTCGGAGACGTCCTCGCCGCCGGGGGCGATTACCTCGGTCTCCGGCAGCAGGGTGTAGAACTCGAAGGTTGGGGTGGCCGGCTGCGACGGCGCTGTTTCGCCGTCCCTCCCGGCAGCGGGGGTGTCACCGGTGCGCGCTGAATCCGACTCGCTGGACGCCGGCTGGCTGGCGGTCGGTCTGGGGACCACCGCTGCCACCGGCTCCGGCGAGGAGCGGTCGAGATACTGCGACAGGAAGAAACCGCCGATCAGACCGGCGATCGCCCAGAGCCAGCCCGGAATGCCGGCGAAACCGCCCCCGCTGTCGTTGCGCTTGGCGTTGCTGCGCTGGCGCGACTTGGTGGTCGCCCCCTTTGGGGGCGGGCGTTGGCTCTGAGCAGGGCGGCGTGCCATCGATTACATCTCCTCCGGGGCGCTGACGCCGAGAAGCGACAGTCCATTGCTGATGACCTGGCGAGTCGCCAGACCCAGTGCCAAGCGCGCGTTGCGCAACTCGGCGTCGTCGACCATGACTTTCTGGGCGTTGTAACAGGTGTGGAAGTCGCTCGCCAGATCGGTCAGGTACTGCGCGATCTGGTGCACTTCGCGGGCGCGGGCGGCGCGCTCCACCGTTTCCGGGTAGCGGGCGAGGCGGTTCATCAACGCCTTTTCCTGCTCGGCGTCGAGACGCGAGAGGTTGGCCATCGCCACCGCGTGGTCGAAGGGCTGTTCTTCGCTCTCGGCCTTGCGCAGCACGCTGCAGACGCGGGCGTGGGCGTACTGGATGTAGTAGACCGGATTTTCGTTGGTCTGCGCGCGCGCGAGGTCGATGTCGAAGGTGAGCTGCGAATCGGCACGCCGCGCGGCGAGGAAGTAACGCGTGGCATCGCGGCCGACTTCGTCGATCAGGTCGCGAAGGGTGACGTAGCTGCCGGCCCGCTTGGAGAGCTTGATCTCCACGCCGGAGCGGGTGACCAGCACCATCTGGTGCAGCACGTAGTCCGGCCAGCCCTGGGGAATGCCGGTCTCCAGCGCCTGCAGGCCTGCACGCACGCGGGTGACGGTCGAGTGGTGATCCGCCCCCTGCTCGTCGATCACCGTGGTGAAGCCGCGCTGCCACTTGTTGTAGTGGTAGGCGACGTCGGGCACGAAATAGGTGTAGTCGCCATCCGTCTTGCGCATGACGCGATCCTTGTCGTCCCCGAAGTCGGTCGTGCGCAGCCAGAGCGCGCCGTCTGCCTCGTAGGTATGGCCCTTCTTGATCAGCTCGGCCACGGTCTCCTCGACGCGACCCTCGGCGTAGAGCGAGGACTCGAGAAAGTAGACGTCGAACTCGACCCCGAAAGCCTTGAGATCCAGGTCCTGCTCACGGCGCAGGTAGGCGACGGCGAAATCGCGAATCGCCGCATCGTTCTCGGGGTCCGCCTCGGCGGTGACTTCGCGGTCGTCGGCGGTCACCGTCTCGCCGGCGAGATAGGCGTGGGCGACGTCCTTGATGTAGTCGCCCCGGTAGCCGTTTTCCGGCCACTCGGGGGCGTCGGGCGTCAGGCCCTGGGCGCGCGCCTTCACCGAGCGCATGAGGTTGTTGATCTGCGCGCCGGCGTCGTTGTAGTAGAACTCTGCGGTGACATCGAAGCCGGTCGCCTCGAGCAGGCGGCAGAGGCAGTCGCCGATGGCCGCGCCGCGACCGTGGCCGACGTGCAGCGGGCCGGTCGGGTTGGCCGACACGAATTCGACCTGCACCTTCTCACCGGCGCCGATCAGGCTGCGCCCGAAGATGTCGCCGGCGTCGATGATGTCGCTGACGACGCTGGCGATGGCGTCAGTGGCGGCGAAGAAGTTGATGAAGCCGGGGCCGGCGATCTCGGTGCGGCTGACGGCGGTGCTCTTTGGCAGCGCGGCGATGAGCCGTTCGGCCAGGTCGCGTGGCTTGGCGCCGGCCGGCTTGGCCAGCATCAGCGCGAGGTTGCTCGCGTAGTCGCCGTGGGCCTTGTCGCGGGTCGGTTCGACCTTGATCGAAGGGTCGACGTCGGCCGGCAGTTCACCCGAGCCCTTGAGCTCGGCGACGGCGGCGTGCAGCAGTTCGGTGATCGTCTCTTTCATTGCCTGATTGGGTCTCAAGGGCCGGGAGTTGACGGGCTCTCGCCCGCGATCGGCGCGGTGATTCATGGGAGTGGACGCCGTCGAACGGATATCTCGGCACCGCAAAAGGCGCTCATTATCAGCGATTGGCGCATGGCTTTAAACCCTGCCGCGCGACCGGAAGCCACCTGGCTGCCGGCAGGTGCGCGCAATGCGTGCAACGTGCGGCTCTGGGGGCGGCTCGGGGTGCGGCTGGAATGGGGCTCACACCAGCGTCACGGGGTCGACGTCCAGCGACCAGCGCACCCGCCGCGAGGCGTGCTGCTCCAGATAGGCCACCAGCCAGGCACTCGCCTCGTGCAGCTCGCTGCGCTTATCCGCGGAGAGCAAAAGCTGCAGATGGTAGCGGTTCTGGCGCCGCTCCATGGGGGCCGGTACCGGACCGAGGCAGTGGACGTCGAGCGCCTGTCCGCGCTCCCGGCGTTCCCCGAGCCAGGCGCGCAGTGCGTCGCCGGCGGCTTCTGCCTCGGTGGTGGCGTCGCCTTCTCGCGGCGCTTCGAAGCGTGCCAGGGCCAGGCGTCGAAATGGCGGCAGCATCGCCAGACGCCGCTCTTCGAGCAGCTGATAGGCGAGTGCATCGTAGCCGTTGTCCGCCAGCAGTCGCAGGTTGGGGTCGTCGGGATGAAGCGTCTGGACCAGCACGCGACCCGCGCGATCCGCCCGACCGGCGCGACCGGCGACCTGCACCAGCAGCTGGGCGCTGTGCTCCAGTGCGCGAAAGTCGCTGGCGTAGAGGCCGGCATCGGCGTTGACCACGACGACCAGGGTGACGTGAGGAAGGTGGTGGCCCTTGGCAAGCATCTGGGTGCCCACCAGCAGACTCGGTTCACCCCGGCGGATCTCGCCGAGCACCTGATCGAACGCCTCCTTGCGGCGGGTACTGTCACGATCGACCCGATGAATCGGCACCTCGGGGAAGAGCGTCGAGAGTGTCTCTTCGGTTCGCTCCGTACCGGCACCCATCGGGCGCAGATCGGCGCTGTCGCAGGTGGGGCAGGCGTCAGGCTGCAGCGTCTGGTGCTCGCAGTGATGACAGACCAGTCGCGGCGGCTGGCGATGCAGCGTCATGCGTGCGTCGCAGTGGCGGCACTCGGCGATCCAGCCGCACTGGTGACAGGCGAGAGTGGGCGCAAAGCCGCGACGATTGATGAAGACCAGCACCTGCCCGCCGGCGTTGAGCGCCTGACGGATGCCATCGATCACCGGCGGGATCAGGCCGCCCTGGCGCATTCGTCCTCGCAGGTCGACGAGTTCCAGCTTGGCCGGGGCGTGACGGCTGGGGCGTTGGGTCAGGCGCAGGTGCCGGTAGCGCCCGCTTCTCGCATGGGCAAGACTCTCCAGCGACGGCGTGGCACTGCCGAGCAGCACGGGGATGCCCTCGTGATGGGCGCGGGCGATGGCGAGATCGCGGGCGTGATAGCGCAGCCCGTCCTGCTGTTTGAAAGAGCCGTCGTGCTCTTCGTCGACGATGATCACGCCAGGGTGCGCCAAGGGCGTGAAGATCGCTGAACGGGTGCCGATCACGATCGGCGCGCGGCCACTGCGCGCGGCCTCCCAGGCATCGAGTCGCTCGAGATCGGTCAGCCCCGAGTGCAGCGCGACCACGGGGGCGCGAAAGCGTTTGCGAAAGCGCGACAGCGTCTGCGGGGTCAGGCCGATTTCCGGTACCAATACCAGCGCCTGTCGGCCCTGACTCAGCGCACTCTCGATCAGTTGGAGATAGACCTCGGTCTTGCCGCTGCCGGTGACGCCGTGGAGCAGGCAGGGGTGAAAGCGCTCCAGTCCCTCATGAATCGTGGCGAGCGCCTGTGCCTGCTCGCGGTTGAGCGATAGCGATGGTTCGGCGAGCAGCGGTCCTGCCGCCGCGGGGGCGGCGGCGAGCGGCTCCTCGCTGCGTGTCACCAGCGCCTTGTCGAGCAGGCTCTGGAGCTGGGCGCGGGTAAACCCCTGGGCGGTGATGGCCGATGTCACCAGGCCGTGCCGGTGCTGGGCGAGCAGTTCGACCAGCGCCTGCTGTTTCGGCGCGCGGGTGAGTCTCGCGAGTGCCTGCGTCGGCTCGGCTTCGAGATGCCATCGCTCCCGGGTTCGCGCCTCCAGCGGGCGGCCCTGACGCAGCGGGCCGGGCATGGCGTGCTGGAAGGTATCCCCTGGCGAGTGCTGGTAGTAGCGGGCGGTGAAGGCGCAGAGCCAGAGCCAGTCCGCCGGGAGCGGCTCGTCGTCGAGACAGGCGACGATCGGCTTGAGCTGGGCGGCGTCGAGGTCGCTCGTTGCGGCGCACTCGGCGACGACGCCCACCAGCTCGCGGCGGCCGAACGGGACTTTGACTCGCAGCCCGGCTCGCCAGCCGCCGGCCGGAGGGACCGGCCCGGGGCGATAATCGAACAGCCGGCGCAGCGGGGTGGGGACGGCGACCCGCAATACCTGCGGTTCGGCGTGCGCAACGGTCGTGGGGGCCTCAGTATCAGCCAATTGGCCTCCATGAAGAATGCTGCTAAAATATTTCGCCTTCCGACGTAGGATGCGTCTCTTATCCGGGGTTTCCAGCGATCAGAGTGATCGAGATCGCTGACGGCGCGAGCGGATTATACGCTCATGGCGACAACTTCGGGATTCTAGGCGTGCCGGACCCGCGGGAGTTAACCGCTACTTCCTAATCCGTGTACGGTGCCTGGCAGATGACCAGGTGGCGGTGCACCGCAAAGCGAGGCTTCACGATGAAACAGGGTATCCATCCTGAGTACAACAAGGCTACAGCGACCTGCTCCTGTGGCGCGACTCACTCTATCGGTACCACCGCGAACCACGGCTTCGATCTCGATGTCTGCTCGCAGTGCCACCCGTTCTACACCGGTAAGCAGAAGCAGGCGACCACCGGTGGCCGCGTCGAGCGTTTCAACAAGCGTTTCGGTGCCGTTCGCAGCAACTGATCGCCCGTCGACGCCTTCGGGGGTCGATCGAAAAGCCCGCCACTTCGGCGGGCTTTTTTGTGTCTATCATCCTGATGCACAGCCGCTGAATCCGGCGTTGAACCGTCGCGACCCGGCGCCGTCGATAAGCAATGCGTTATGCCTGAATAAACATGTATAAGTGTTGCCAAATGGCTCCAAAAGTTTCAAACGAGCGATTAAAAATCGTCAAAAGTGAATATCTTGTAAGATTGTGAGATCCGGTTTTTTTCTATACGCTTGGCGGCACTTCTGCCGACCCAACAGGGATACCCGCTCTCATGAGTGACGATAAGCGACAGGCGGCGCTCGACTACCACGCCAAGCCGATCCCCGGAAAACTCTCCGTGGAAATCACCAAGCCGACGGAAACCGCCAAGCATCTCGCCATGGCCTACAGCCCGGGTGTCGCCGAGCCGTGTCGCGAGATCGCCGCCGATCCGGAGAACGCCTATCGCTATACCGGCAAGGGCAATCTCGTGGCGGTGGTTTCGGATGGCAGTGCGATTCTGGGACTCGGCAATCTCGGGCCGCTGGCGAGCAAGCCAGTAATGGAAGGCAAGGGGGTGTTGTTCAAGCGCTTCGCAGGCATCAACGCTGTCGATATCGAAGTGGAAGCGGACTCCCCGCAGGCGTTCATCGATACCGTTGCCAATATCGCCAACACTTGGGGTGGCATCAACCTCGAGGACATCAAGGCGCCGGAGTGCTTCGAGATCGAGGCGGCGCTGAAGTCGCGCTGCAGCATTCCGGTCTTTCACGACGACCAGCACGGCACCGCCATCGTCACCGCGGCCGGCATGCTCAACGCGCTGGACATTGCCGGCAAGCGCCTGGAGTCGGCGCGTATCGTCTGCCTCGGGGCGGGCTCGGCGGCGATCGCCTGCATGAAGCTGCTCATCGAGTGCGGGGCGCGAGCCGAAAATCTCTACATGCTCGATCGCAAGGGCGTGATTCACAGCGGCCGTGACGACCTCAACGCACACAAGGCGCAGTTCGCTACCGTGACCGAGCGGCGAACGCTGGATGACGCCATCGATGGCGCCGACGTCTTCGTCGGACTGTCCGGGCCGAATCTGCTGTCGCCGGAGCAGCTCAAGAAAATGGCGGCCGACCCGGTCGTCTTCGCCTGCTCCAATCCCGATCCGGAGATTCACCCGGATCTCGCGCGCCAGACTCGCGACGACGTGATCATGGGGACCGGGCGCTCCGACTACCCGAACCAGGTCAATAACGTTCTCGGCTTTCCGTTCATCTTCCGCGGTGCGCTGGACGTACGTGCATCGACGATCAATGAAGCGATGAAGATTGCTGCCGTGCACGCGCTCAAGGATATCGCCCGCGAGCCGGTGACTCGGGAAGTGCTCAACGCCTACGAACTGGAATCGCTCGAATTCGGCCGGGGTTACATCATCCCCACGCCCGTGGATTCGCGGCTGCTCGAGCGCATTCCGGCGGCGGTCGCGCAGGCGGCGGTGGAGACCGGTGTGGCGACCAAGCCCTACCCGGCGCACTATCCGCTGAAAAGCGTCGAGGATATCTACGGCGAGCGCTGAGCGACGCGCGCCTTGCAGACACGACGATGCCGCCTCTCGGGGCGGCATCGTCGTGTCCGGGGTGTGCTCAGTGAGTGCTCAGTGATTCAAAACCGCTGGCGGTGGGTTACCAGCTATAGAGGACCGAGACCGACGTCGTGGTGTCGGTGCGGGCGGTGGCGTCCGGCGGTGGGTGGGTGTTGCTCTTGACGTCGTAGGCCACGCGAAGCGCGAGATGCGAGTTGAGCTGCGAGGTGATGGTCGACAGCGACCGCGTGGTCACGCTGATGTGCGTCGCTTCCGCGGACATCTCCTGCTCGAACGAGATGTCGTCACTGAAGTTGAAGGTGTAGTCCAGCGCCGAGTAGGCCAGGGCGAGATTGTCGCTGCCGCCCTCGGCGTAGGCGTCGTGGCGATAGCCGGGGCCGGCTTCCGCCGAGAGGGTGTGCGTCGGTCCCGTCAGCAGTTGTCGGCCGTAGCCGGCAATGGTGGTGAGCTGCGACGCGTAGCCGCTGAAGCGGTCGCGTTCCCAGCGGGCGAAGCCGAACAGGTAGTTGTCGTCGGCGAGTTCGTAGCGCTCACGCGCGGCCGCCAGATAGCGCTCCGAGGTGGTGCTTTCCTGATCCTGGACGCTTCGCGTCTCGGCGCGAAAGGTGTGCGTATAGCGTCCCGTGAGCCAGGTCAAACGCCCTCTGGCCAGCAGTGTCTGGGTGTCGGTGTTGCCGGTAAGGCGGGTATAGCCGAGTTCGGCGCTGCCGCTGAAGTTCGGCGCATCGGCCTCGGGTGCCGGTGGTGCGTAGAACAGGTCGGCGGTAGCGGGCATCGACAGGAGACAGCCGGACAGGAGTAGCCATCGACAGCGGGGCAGGGGCATGACGTCTCTCTTGGCGCGGCGGCGGTCGGTAGCCAGGGTGAGTGGAGGCGTGATCGGCCCGGGGCGTCGCACCCCGGGCCAGAGCCGCTAGAAAATCGCTTCGTAGGTGCCGGTGCCCTGAGAGCCGCTCTCGTCTTCGAGCTCGGGCCGCATGCCTCGCGGCTGGTACGCCGGCAGATTGTCGCGGCGGAAGATTTCGCTGATGCCGCCGGGCTGATCGTCGTGAAGACGCTTGCCCGTATCGGGGTCGATCTTCGCGGAGACAATGTTCGCCGGACGCGGCGGCGTGGCCTCCGGCGTCCCCTCCAGTGCGGGGCCCATGAAGGCTTTCCAGATCGGTAGCGCCGCCTGAGCACCGTACTCCGCGGTCGTCGTATTGTCGTCCTTGCCCACCCAGACCGTCGTCACCAGTGCATCGTTGAACCCGGAGAACCAGGCGTCACGCTGGTCGTTGGTCGTGCCGGTCTTGCCGACGATGTCGCCTCGATTGAGGGTGAGTGCAGCACGCCCGGTGCCCCGCTCGATGACGTCGCGCAAGATGCTGCGCAGAATATAGAGCGCGTCCTCGTCGACCACGCGCGGCGCTACACGCCGAGGTTCGCCGTCGACGTCGGTCTGGGTGGCATCCGGCGCGCAGTCGCGGCACGCCACGAGCGGGTTGGCCTCTTCGACCACGGTGTTCTGGCTACCCTGGGTGATCTGGTCGATGTACCAGGGCGAGACCTGGAAGCCGCCGTTGGCCAGCACCGCGTAGGCGTTGGCGATCTCCAGCGGTGTCAGCGAGGCGCTACCCAGCGCCAGTGACAGCCCGTGGGGAAGACGGTCACGGGAGAAGCCGAAGCGCTCGAGGAAGTTGAGCGCATTGTCGAGTCCGAGCGACTGCAGGATGCGAATCGTGACCAGGTTGCGCGAGGTATACAGGCCGACGCGAAGGCGGGTGGGTCCCTGGAAGCGCTGTTCGGCATTCTCCGGGCGCCAGTCCTCGCCGCTGAACTGCGACATGACGATGGGTGCATCGTTGATGATGGTCGCCGCCGTCATGCCGCCTTCCTGCAGAGCGGCCAGGTAGACGAACGGTTTGAAGTTGGAACCGACCTGACGCTGGGCCTGGATCGCACGGTTGAACTTGCTTGCCTCGAAGCTGAAGCCACCCTGCAGCGCTTCGATGGCGCCGGTCTTGGGATCGAGGACGACGATCGCCCCCTCGGCCCCCGGGCGCTGCGAGAGTCGCCATTGATCTCCGTCGCGCATGATGCGGACCAGATCGCCGCGGTCGGCAATGGCGGCGGCATTGGCCGGCTCGCCGCCGCGCCATTTCGCGCTCTTGTACTCACGAGCCCAGCTCAGGCCGTCCCAGTCGAGCGTGATGACCTCGCCATCGGCATTGAGAACGCGCATCTCGCGCCCGCTGGAGTCGATAACGATCGCCGGGCGCAGTGGTCCGTAGTTGGGGGTGCGCTGCAGAACCTTGAGCCAGTTGCTCACGTCGCCGTCGACGCCCTCGATGTTTGCCTGGCTGCTCTGCGCCGCCTGGCGGGCGGTCTGAATCACCTCCGGCGATTCCGAGAGCTCTTCTTCCAGGCCCTGACGTTCGGTGCGGTCCTGGGCCTCGACCAGACTCGGCGGTATGTCCTGCTCCTCCGCACCGCGCCAGCCGTGGCGGGTGTCGTAGTCGATCAGTCCCTGTACCAGAGCGTCGCGGGCCAGCGTCTGGCGTTGGCTATCGAGCGTTGTCGTAATGCGGATGTTGTCGGTGTAGGCCTTGTCGCCGAAGCGCTCGACCGCGTAGGCGCGTGCCATTTCGGCGACATAGGGCGCGTCGACTTCGGCCTGGGCGGTGTGACGGCTCGCGGTGATGGGGGCCTTCACCGCCTCGTCGTAGGTCGCCTGATCGATCGACCCGAGTTCACGCATGCGATAGAGGATCCAGTTGCGGCGGATCAGTGCGCGCTCCGGATTGGCGATCGGATTGAGGCTCGAGGGGGCCTTGGGCAGCCCGGCGATCATCGCGAACTGGGGGAGGGTCAGATCGGCGAGCGGCTTGCCGTAATAGGTGTTCGCCGCCGCCGCCACGCCGTAGGAGCGGTGGCCGAGATAGATTTTGTTGACGTAGAGCTCGAGGATCTCGCCCTTGTCGAGAATCTGCTCCATCTGCAGCGCCAGCAGAATCTCGCGAATCTTACGGGTAAAGGTCTGATCGAGCGTCAGCAGATAGTTTCGCGCCACCTGCATGGTAATGGTGCTGCCGCCGGACTGGATGTTGCCGGAGGAGGCGAGTTCGACGGCGGCGCGGGCGAGGCCCTTGGGGTCGACGCCCGGGTGGGTAAAGAAGCTCGCATCCTCGGCGGCCAGCAGGGCATTCACCAGCGGCTTGGGAATTTCGTCGTAACTGACCGGCATCCGGCGCTCTTCACCGTATTCACCGATCAGTTTGTCGTCTTCGGTATAGATCCTGAGCGGCGTCTGAAGCTCGTAGTTCTGCAGTTGATGGACGTCGGGGAGGCCGGGCGCAAAATAGAGCGCGGCGCCGACGACCGCCAGCACGGCGCCTGCGCCTAGCGAGACGATCAGCCAGAACACGGTCGTGAGTAGGCGGGTGAAAAGCTTCATGGTCTGAACGTGATTCCTTGGCTGGTGGCGATCCGGCCGTGGAGTGGCGTGGCCGCGGGAAAGGGAGCGCGCGTGACCGCTCGGGGTCCCGAAATGATGCGGGCATTATATGGACGCGGCTCAGCCGGGGCCAGTTTCGCAGAGACCGCTTCCTGCAAGTTATGCGGAATAAATGTAACGAAATGTCTCAAGTCGACCGGTTCGAGGCCGTTAACCGATATCTGGGTTCTCGGCTTCAACGGGGTGGGACAGTGCTGCGTCTGAAAAGGTCCGCAAAGGGGTTGGTCGGGGTCGACATCACTTCCGCCACCGTCAAGCTCCTGGAACTCGGACGCCGCGGCGATGGCTTTCGTATCGACAGCTATGCGGTGCGCCCGCTCACCGAAGGGGCCGTCATCGAGCGTCGCATCCGCGACCGCGCCGAGGTGGTCGATGCGCTGGGCCGCGCGCTCGAGCACGCCAGCCTGAAATCCCGCCAGGCCGTCGTCGCCGTGCCAAGCTCGGCGGCGATTACCCGCACGCTCACGCTGCCGGCGTCACTCAGTGACGACGACATTGAAGCGCGTATCCAGATGGAGTCCGAGAAGTACGTGCCGTTCCCGCTCAATGAAGTCGCTTTCGATTTTCAGCGGCTGGGGACCCGGGGCCGGTATGACGACCAGCAGGAGGTGCTGCTGGTCGCCTGTCGGATGCAGGATATCGAGACGCTTACCGCGACCCTTGAGGAAGCCGGGCTAGAGGTCGTCGCGGTGGACGTCGAGGGCTTCGCGCTGGAGCGGGTCTGGCGAGAGCTCGTGACCCAGATCAACGTGCCTGACGACAACGCCACTGCGCTCGTCGATATCGGTGCCAACCTGTGTGCGTTCCACGTATTGAAGGCGGGGCGCATCGTCTATAGCCGTGACAATCTCTACGGCGGTCGCCAACTGACTGACGCCATCAGCAAGCGCTTCGGCATGAGCTTCGAGGAAGCCGGTCGGGCCAAGAAGCGTGGGGGGCTGCCCGACGCGTACGAGCAGCGAGTGCTGACCCCTTTCCTCGATACATTGATCCAGCACATTGGCCGTTCGCTACAGCTCTACTATACCGCCGCCGGGCAGGATGAGATCCGGCACATCATTCTCGCCGGTGGCTCGAGTGCGCTGCCGGGATTCGCCGAGCGTCTGCGCGCCCAGAGCGGGCTGGAGTCGATTCTCGCCAATCCTTTCGCCAGCATGCGCGTGCACTCTCGGGTCGACCGCGGCGCGCTCGCCGCCGACGCCCCGGCCATGCTCACCGCCTGCGGTCTCGCCATGCGGAGTCACCGATGACACCGGCCGAGAGCAGGGCGTTTCGCAAGCCGGCCGACGCTCGTGGGAGTGCCGGTGTCTTGCCCGGGGCGTCGACCCTGGCCGACGCGACCCAGGCGCGGAAGGCCGGGATCACGATCAATCTACTGCCATGGCGCGAGCGACGTCGCGAGCAGCGCACGCGACGCTTCAAGCAGGCGATGTTGCTCACGCTGTTACTCGGCTTGCTGCTTGGCTGGGGAGTTGCCCAGCACGAGAAGGCGCTACTGCGCGCGCAGCAGGCGAGGATGGCGATGATCGAGCGCCACACCGCGGTGCTGAGTCGAGACATCGAAGCGGTGCGCGACTTTCGTCGTCTGCGCGAGCGCATGCTCGCGCAGATCGAGCTGATCACCCAGCTCCAGGCCAGTCGGCCGCTGACCGTCCGCGTTGTCGACCAGCTCGCCGCCACGCTGGTCGACGGCGTGGTCTACACCGCACTCGAGCGCCGCGGGGCGCGGCTCGAGATCAGCGGCGTCGCCAGCGCCAATCGCCAGGTCTCGTCGCAGATGCGCGCACTCGCGCAGAGCCCGGTTTTCAGTACGCCGCTGCTCGCCAACGTCAAGTCCGGTGACGGGCCGAATGCCCCCAAGCAGTTTCATATGAGCGTCGACGAGCGGGCGTTGGGCGCGACGACCCTGGAGGCGACGCCATGAGCCGTTTCGGCGACAGCGGCGCCCTCGCACGACTTGGGCGGGCCAGCCGTGAACAGTGGCGCCAGTTGCGTCAGGCGCCGCTTCGCGAGCTCGACGTCCGGGAGGCGGGCAGCTGGCCGCTGCTGCTGCAGGGTTTGATGGCACTCGTCCTGTTCACGGTCGTCGCCTGTGGCGTGCAGTGGTGGCTCGGGTCAGAGCCGAGAGAGGCTCACGCGCGCCTGGTTCGCGATGAGATGCAGGCGCTGGAGCGATTCGAGTCGCTCTCCTATCAGGCGATCAATCTGCCCGACATGCGGGCGCAACGCGACGAGCTGCAGGCGCGCATGGATCACGCGCTGGAGATGCTGCCGTCGGACGCCGAAGTGCCGGCGCTGCTCGACGCGATCAGCGATGCGGCCCGAGAGCATCAGCTCGACATCGACAGCATCAAGCTTCGGCCCGCCGTGGCGCAGACGTTCTATTACGAGCAGCCGTTCGATATCCAGGTGCAGGGCAGCTATCACGCCATCGCCGCTTTCCTGGCCGACGTGGCGGCGATGCCGCGCATCGTCACGCTTCACGACTTTACCCTCGCGCCACAGGGTGATCGTCTGAGTCTGGTCATGCTCGCGAAGACCTACCGCTACCGCGACGATGCCGACACCGATTCCGCCGGCGGTGTGCCATGAGTCGCTCGCGGCCGCTCGCGCTGGCGACGCTGCTCGGGCTCACGCTCGGCGGCTGTGCCGATGCCGATCTCGGCGCGCTCGAGTCACACCTCGATGCCCTGCGCCATGCGCCCCAGGGTCAGATTGCCGAGCTCCCCGAGATGCCGTCCTTCGAGGCGGTCGACTATCGCCAGCGCGAGCGGCGCAGCCCCTTCGTTGCCGACGTTGCCGCCTCCAGGGAGAGTGCCACCGAAGCGGCGCCGCTGCCGGACGCCGCTCGGGCGAGTCAGCCGCTGGAGGCGTTCGATCTCGAGAGTCTCGAGCTGGTGGGCACGCTCAGCGTCGGCGGTCGTGATTCGGGTCTGATTCGGTCGCCGGAGGGCCGTGTGCATCGCCTCTTCGTTGGGGACTACCTCGGGCGAGACGACGGCCAGGTCGTCGCGGTCGGCGAGCGCAAGCTGTCGCTCGTGGAGACCGTGCGCGACGCCCAGGGGCACTGGATGGAGCGGCCTCGCCAACTACTGATGACACCACGCGACACCGACGGCGACGCCGGCGGCGGTCGAGAGAGGAGCAGTCGATGACAGTGATACGTTCTCCCATCGCCTGGCTGTTGGCGCTGGCGCTCTGGGGTGTCGCGCCGCTCGTCTGGGCAGCACCGACGCTGACGGCGATGGCGTTCACCGATCGCGGCAGTCAGGGGCTTGATGTCGGACTCGACTTCGTCGGCGGGCTACCGGAGATTCGCGGCTATCGCACCGACGCTCCGCCGCGGCTGGTCCTCGATCTGGCCGGGACGCGTAGCGGCCTCGCCGAACCGCGATTCGCCGTCGACACCGGCGGCGTCGAGTCGGTCCGCGTACTCGGCGCCGGGGCGCGGACGCGGTTGGTCTTCGCGCTCGCCGCCGCCAGCGACTACCGACTGGAGCGCGGCGACAGTCGGGTCATCGTGCATATCGGTGGCGACGCCTCCCGCCGCGAAACGGCGCAGCGCAGTCAGCCACCGACATCGTTTCTGGCGGCAGCCGCCATCGGCGAGTCAGTCGATGCCTCCGGGCGCGGCGCGTCGTTGCTGGCGCAGGGGCGCGATCTCACGACCGGCGAGCCACGCGTGGGTTCGATCGACTTTCGGCGTGGCGAAGGCGGTGTCGGTCAGCTGGTGCTTGGGCTCGACCGCCCCGGCGTTGCCGCGGAAGTGAGCGGTCGCGGGCGGGATATCACGCTGACTCTGCCGGGCGTGACGCTGCCCGACGAGCAGTACCAGGCGCTCGATGTCAGCGACTTCGGTACGCCGGTCCAGCGTATCGTTCCCCGTCGCCGGGCCGATGGCGTGAGCTTCGATATTCGCTCGACAGACGACGTCGAGCCGCTGGTCACGCAGAGCGGACGCAGGCTTAGCGTGGAGCTGGCGCCTGTCGGCAGCATTCAGCGCCCGCAGCAGGAAGCGGGGCCGAGCTATACGGGGCAGCGCATTACGCTCGATTTTCAGGATATCGCGGTCCGCGACGTGCTCTCCATCATCGCGGATGTCTCGGGGCTCAATGTGGTCGCCAGCGATAGCGTGCAGGGGAGTGTGACGCTCAACCTGGTCGACGTGCCCTGGGATCAGGCATTGGATCTGGTCCTTCAGAGCCGGGGGCTGGCATCGCGCCGCAATGGCGAGGTGATGATGGTCGCTCCGGCGGGAGAGCTTGCGAGCCTGCAGCGCCAGACCCTCGAAAACCGTGAGCAGTCCGAGCAGTTGGCGCCGCTCGCCACTGAGTTTCTCCAGGTCCGCTACGCCAAGGCCGAGGACCTCGCCGCGCTGTTGCGCGGCGGCGAGGGTGTGGGGCTGATGTCGGAGCGGGGCCGGGCGGCGGTCGATCCGCGCACCAATACCCTGATCCTGCAGGATACCCGCGAGCAGCTCGAAGCGATCCGGCGGACGCTCGACCAGCTGGACGTGCCGGTCAAGCAGGTGCAGATCGAAGCGCGCATCGTCATCGCCCGTGACAGCGCCGCCCGTGAACTCGGCGTCAACTGGGGCGTCTCCGCTGCGGCCGGTCGTCACTTCGACCTTGGCAATCGCCCGCGGGGTAGCGGCAGCGGTGCCGCCAATGGTGACCCGGCGTCAGTGCCCACGACATCGGACGATCCGGCGCCCTACGGGGGTGGGCTGGCGGTGGATCTGGGCAACGCGATCAATCCCGCCAGCGCCTTCAGTTTCGGCTATCTCTCCGGTGACGTGCTGATCGATCTGGAACTGCGCGCGCTGGAGAGCGAGGGCAAGAGTCAGACGATCTCGCAGCCCAAGGTGATCACCGCCAATCAGCGCACCGCGGTGATCAAGCAGGGGCAGGAGGTGCCCTATCAGGAAGCCTCCTCCAGCGGCGCGACCACCACTGAGTTCAAGGAGGCGGTGCTGTCGCTGGAGGTGACGCCGCAGATCACCCCGGACGACCGGATTATCATGGATCTGCGCATCAACAATGACGATATCTCTGACACGCGATTCGATGGTGCGCCGGCGATCGATACCAACGAAATCGAGACCCAGGTGCTGGTCGAAAACGGCGAAACCGTGGTGCTGGGCGGCATTCTGACCTCCGAACAGCTGCGCACGCTGTTCAAGACGCCGTGGCTTGGGGACCTGCCGCTGATCGGCAATCTGTTCCGCTATACCCAGGAAAGCAACGAAAAGGTAGAATTGCTGGTATTCATTACGCCCAAGATCATCGAGGACGGACTGGCCATTCGCTAATGCGCTCGCTCCCCAATCTATTTCTCGTCGGTCCCATGGGGGCTGGCAAAAGCACGATCGGCCGCCTTTTGGCGGCCGAATTGCAGCGCGACTTCCTGGATAGCGACCATCAGATCGAGGCGCGATGCGGGGCGAATATCCCGTGGATTTTTGACGTCGAGGGGGAGGTGGGCTTCCGCGATCGTGAGACGGCGATGCTCGACGAGCTGAGTCGGCGCGACGAGATCGTCATGGCGACCGGCGGTGGCGCCATCATGCGCGAGGTCAACCGGGCGCTGCTGCGCGAACGTGGCATTGTGGTCTATCTCGCGACCACGGTGGAGCAGCAGATTCGCCGCACGGCGCGCGATCGTAACCGTCCGCTTTTGCAGAACGCCAATCCCGAGCAGGTCCTGCGCGATCTCTTCGCCATTCGCGATCCGCTCTACCGCGATACGGCAGATCTCATCATCCGTACCGATCGGCGCAGCCCGCGCAGCGTCGTCGCCGATATCGTTCGCCGTGCCACACGACTTCACGAGCCGCTGGCGGTCAAGGCAACGCTCTACCACTCAAGGTAATTTGTTCATGTCATCCGCAACCTCGCCTGCCGCGTCCCCGCGATCCGCGACCACGCTGACTGTTTCGCTGGGCGAGCGCAGCTATCCCATCTATATCGGCGCCGGTCTGCTGGGCGACCGCGAGCGGCTGGTGGGGCATCTCGCCGGGCGTCAGGTGATGATCGTCACCAACGAGACCGTCGCGCCACACTATCTCGAATCGCTCAAGGCCACGCTGGCCGGCGCCGATCTCGACGTGCGCGAGGTGATCCTTCCTGACGGCGAGTCGACCAAGACGATCGCCTCTGTCGAGCGGATCTGGGATGCGCTGCTGGCGGCAGGGTTCAATCGCCGCTGCACGCTGATCGCCCTCGGTGGCGGCGTCATCGGTGACATGGCGGGATATGCAGCGGCAAGCTACCAGCGTGGCGTCGCCTTTATTCAGGTCCCAACCACGCTACTGTCACAGGTCGACTCCTCCGTGGGCGGCAAGACCGGCGTCAATCATCCCCGTGGCAAGAACATGATCGGCGCCTTCTGGCAGCCGAAAGCGGTGATCATCGACACCGAGACTTTGGCGACGCTGCCGCCGCGAGAGTTCTCCGCAGGCCTGGCCGAGGTGGTGAAGTACGGCTTTATCCGCGACGCCGAGTTTCTGGCCTGGCTGGAAGGTCACGTCGAGTCGCTGCGCGGGTTGGATGACGAATCGATCGTCCACGCCATTCGGCGCAGCTGCGAAATCAAGGCAGAGGTTGTTGCTGAGGACGAGACCGAGCAGGGCGTGCGTGCGTTGCTCAACCTCGGCCATACCTTCGGGCACGCCATTGAGGCGCATCAGGGCTACGGCAACTGGCTTCACGGTGAGGCGGTAGCGGCGGGGACGCTGATGGCGGCCTGTCTCTCCGAGCGCCGCGGCTGGCTCGATGCGACGGATGTCGCGCGTGTGCAGGCGCTGCTCCAGGCAGCCGGTCTCCCCGTCGTGGCGCCCGCCGGCATGACGGTGGAGGATTTTCTGGCCCGGATGCGTCTGGACAAGAAAAACGTCGATGCTCGTCTGCGATTGATCCTCCTCGAGTCGCTGGGGCGCGCCGTCATCCGCGATGACACGCCGAGCGAGATGCTCGAAGCCCTGATTCGCGATTTTCCTCGCGACTGATCGTCGCTCACGACCGGCGTCCTGGGCCGCTGGCCCCCGTTTGGGCGTCGTGCTGATTCGCGGCCGAGTGCCTCTCGCCGGGTGATCGCCCGGCGGTCACTGTCGGTCGAGACTTTCTCCCGTCTCTCTTTCCTCACTCTTCACTCCCCATTTTCCACTCCTCGCTGCTCTTTCGTCATCGTGCCGGCGCGTCCTGTCGGCGCGGTGCGCGGCCGTGGGCATGCCTCGCGGCTCTTTCGTCATCGTGCCGGCGGTGCGCAGTCGGCGGAGGTCTTTGCGTGCTGTCGGCTCATTATTCTTTTATTGGCATGTTCCATGTCGGATCGGCATGGGTGCGAGATACCGAGTACGGGGCGAGGTGTCGACATTAGACTTTGGTCTAAGGTCGCCTCTTAACCACTTGAGATGACAGGTAATTTTGCGAGCGCTTGATATAAGTTGCCGATTTGTAATGGAAATGCCCGGGGTAACGGGGGGCTGAGAGATTGCGCCACCGAGCCGGACTGGCTATTCTGGCCGACCTTTTTGCGAATCAACGTGATCGCGACAGAGCGTCCTGAGGCGCCAAAATACGCCAGTGACCGGTGACGGTAATAATAAAAAACCCTCCAGTATATTTGGTGATCGACCAAATGCAAGCCCCATGGCCCCAGGTCAGGTGCTCGGTTTTTGAACAAGCTTTGTGAGGCACGCCCATGATGAGAGGTCTTCACCAGCCCGGGGAGTTCCGCGATAACTGCGGCTTCGGGTTGATTGCACACATGGAGGGGCAGGCCAGTCACGATCTGCTCGAGACGGCGATCGAATCGCTGACGTGCATGACGCACCGCGGCGGTATCGCTGCCGATGGCAAGACGGGTGACGGCTGCGGTCTGCTGCTGAAGATGCCCACGGCGTTCATGCGCGACATCGCGCAAGAAGCGCTCGGCGCCGAGCTCGGCGAGCGCTTTGCCGTCGGCGTGGTGTTCTTTCCCGATGACGATGCGCTGGAAACCGAAGCGCGCAAGACGGTAGAAAACGAGCTCGCGGCGCGCGGTCTCGAGGTGCGCGGTTGGCGAGACGTACCGACCGACCCCAGCGTCTGCGGACCGATGGCACTCGACTGCCTGCCGCGAATCCGTCAGGTCTTCGTCGAGGGCGACGCCGAGCAGTCGGATGCCGATTTCAACGTTCAGCTCTTCATGGCGCGTCGCCGGGCGGAGGAGACGCTGCGGCACGAAGAGAACTTCTACATCTGTTCGCTCTCCTCGAAGGTGGTCTCGTACAAGGGCTTGATGATGCCCGCCGACCTGCCGACCTTCTACCAGGATCTCGGCGACGAGCGTCTCGAGACGGCGATCTGCGTCTTCCACCAGCGCTTCTCGACCAATACCGCACCGCGCTGGCCGCTGGCGCAGCCGTTTCGCTTCATGGCGCACAACGGCGAGATCAATACCATCGAGGCCAACCGCAGCTGGGCCAACGCGCGCAAGGCCAACTTCGTCAGCGAACTGCTGCCGGACGTTGACGGTCTCGAGGAGATCGTCAACACCAGCGGTTCCGACTCCTCCAGCATGGACAACATGCTGGAGGTGCTGCTGACCGGGGGCATGGAGCTCTACAACGCGGTGCGCATGATGGTGCCGCCGGCGTGGCAGAACGTCGAGACCATGGATGGCGATCTGCGCGCCTTCTACGAATACAATTCCATGCACATGGAGGCGTGGGACGGCCCCGCCGGCATCGTCATGACCGAAGGCCGGCATGCGCTCTGCATGCTCGACCGCAACGGCTTGCGCCCGGCGCGTTGGGTGATCACCGACAACGGCTATATCACGCTCTCCTCGGAAGTCGGCGTCTGGGACTATGCGCCGGAGTCGGTGGTCGCCAAGGGGCGCGTCGGGCCGGGGCAGATTCTGGCCGTCGACACCGAAACCGGTGAAGTGCTGCACACGGATGACATTGATCAGCGGCTCAAGTCGCAGTATCCGTATCGTCGCTGGCTCAAGGATCATGCGCACTATCTGGAGTCCGCGCTCACCGAGCTGGCGCGTTTCCAGCCGATGGATGCCGACGAGCTCGACGTCTATCAGAAGATGTACTCGGTGACGTTCGAGGAGCGCGACCAGCTACTGCGCCCGCTCGCCGAGAGCGGCCAGGAAGCCGTGGGTTCGATGGGCGACGATACGCCGATGGCGGTGCTCTCGCGCCAGAACCGTCTGCTCACCGACTTCTTCCGTCAGAAGTTTGCTCAGGTCACCAATCCGCCGATCGATCCGCTGCGCGAGGCGATCGTGATGTCGCTGGAGACCTGCATGGGCTCCGAGCTCAACGTCTTCAAGGCGACCTCCGAGCACGCCAATCGCCTGATCCTGACCACGCCGGTGCTCTCGCCGCGCAAGTTCACCGCGCTGCTGGGCCGAGACGATCCGGCGTTCGCCTCGCATCACCTGCCCCTGCATTACGATCCGGAGACCACCTCGCTTCAGCAGGCGCTCAAGGTTCTCTGCCATGACGCCGAGCAGGCCGCCCGCGACGGCAAGGTGATTCTGGTGCTGTCGGATGCCGAGCTTGAGAAGGGCAAACAGCCGATCCAGGCGCTGCTGGCCACGGGCGCGGTACACCACCACCTGGCGAAGCTGGCGCTGCGGCCGAAGGTCAATCTGGTCGTGGAGACCGGCTATGCCCGTGATGCTCACCAGATGGCGGTCTTCTTCGGCGTCGGGGCCACCGCGGTCTACCCCTATCTCGCCTATCAGGTGATGGCGGACATGCACCGCACCGGCGAGCTGGTGGGCAACCCGGCGGACGCCCGCGAGAACTATCGCAAGGGCATGCAGAAAGGGCTGTTCAAGATCCTCTCCAAGATGGGGATCTCGCAGATCTCCTCCTACCGTGGCTCGCAGCTTTTCGAGGCCGTGGGGCTTGGCGGCGAGGTGATGGCGATGTGTTTCGACGGCATGAAGTCGCGCATCGAGGGGGCCGGCTTCAGCGAGCTGCAGATGCAGCAGGCGCTGGCCGCGCGCGATGCCTGGGTGTCGCGCAAGGAGATCAAGCAGGGCGGACTGATCAAGTACGTCCATGGCCATGAGTTCCACGCCTACAACCCGGACGTGGTGATGCTGCTTCAGCAGGCGGTGCAGCAGGGCGATTACACCAAATGGAAAGCGTTCGCACGGCTGGTCAATGAGCGTCCGGTGGCGACCATTCGCGACCTGCTCGCGCTCAAGCCGGCTCCCGAGCCGCTGCCGCTGGAGGAGGTCGAGCCGGTCGAGAACCTGCTGCCGCGCTTCGACAGCGCCGGCATGTCCCTGGGCGCGCTGTCGCCGGAAGCCCACGAGGCGCTGGCGCAGGCGATGAACGAGACCGGGGGGCGCTCGAACTCCGGGGAGGGCGGCGAGGACCCGGTGCGCTACGGCACCATCCGCTCCTCCAAGATCAAGCAGATCGCGTCGGGCCGCTTTGGCGTGACGCCGGCCTATCTCGCCAACGCCGAGGTGCTGCAGATCAAGGTCGCGCAGGGCGCCAAGCCCGGCGAGGGCGGTCAGCTTCCCGGCGGCAAGGTCAACGAGACCATCGCCCGGCTGCGCTATGCGGTCCCCGGGGTGACGCTGATCTCGCCGCCGCCGCACCACGATATCTACTCGATCGAGGATCTGGCGCAGCTGATCTTCGATCTCAAGCAGGTCAATCCGACCGCTCAGGTCTCGGTGAAGCTGGTCTCGGAACCCGGCATCGGCACCATCGCCGCCGGCGTGGCCAAGGCCTATGCCGACCTTATCACCGTTTCCGGCTACGACGGGGGAACGGCGGCGAGCCCCATTACCTCGATCCGCCATGCCGGTAGCCCGTGGGAGCTGGGTCTGCCCGAAGTGCATCAGGCGCTGCGTATCAACGGACTGCGTGACAAGATTCGCCTGCAGACCGATGGCGGCCTGAAAACCGGGCTCGACGTGGTCAAGGCGGCGATTCTCGGCGCCGAGAGTTTCGGCTTCGGCACCGCGCCGATGGTCGCGCTAGGCTGCAAGTATCTGAAGATCTGCCATCTCAATAACTGCGCCACCGGTGTCGCCACTCAGCACCAGGATCTGCGTGACGAGCACTTCCGCGGCACCGTGGACATGGTCAAGCACTACTTCCGCTTCATCGCTGAAGAGGTGCGCGAGCTGATGGCGCTGCTCGGGGTGGCCAAGCTGACCGACCTGATTGGCCGCACCGATCTGCTGACACTCCTCGAAGGCCAGACGGCGGCGCAGCGCAAACTGGATCTCACGCCGCTTTTGGCCAACGACTTCGTGCCGAAGGAGGCGCCGCAGTTCTGCCAGGTCAGCCGCAACGAACCGCACGACCCTGCGGCCAAGAACCAGGAAGTGTTCGACGCGCTGCTGCCGGCGATCGAGGCCAAATCCGGCGGCGATTTCAGCTTTCGTATTACCAATTGCGACCGCTCGGTGGCGGCTCGGGTCTCCGGTGAGATCGCCAAGCGCTACGGCGAAGCGGGGCTCGAGGATGCACCGATCACGGCGCGCTTTACCGGCGTCGCCGGGCAGAGCTTCGGCGTCTGGAACGCCCGCGGCCTGCATCTCTATCTGGAGGGCGATGCCAACGACTACGTCGGCAAGGGCATGAATGGGGGTAAGGTGGTGGTCACGCCGCCGGCCGCTAGCCGCTTCAAGAGCCACGAGACGGCGATCATCGGTAATACCTGCCTCTATGGCGCCACCGGCGGCAAGCTGTTTGCGGCCGGGACGGCCGGCGAGCGCTTCGCGGTGCGCAACTCCGGCACGCTGGCGGTCATCGAAGGGGCGGGCGATCACTGCTGCGAGTACATGACCGGGGGACTGGTCTGCGTACTCGGCAATACCGGCGTCAACTTTGGCGCGGGGATGACCGGCGGTTTCGCCTATGTGCTCGACGAGAGCCGTGATTTCGTCGACCGCTACAACCACGAGCTGGTCGACATTCACCGGGTCAACACGGAGTCGATGGAGGCCTATCGGCGCTATCTGCGCGAGGTGATCACCGAGTACGTCGAGGAGACTGGTTCCGCCCGCGGGCAGGAGATTCTCGAAGATTTCTCCAACTTCATCCGTCACTTCTGGCTGGTGAAGCCCAAGGCCGCGAGTCTCAACGGGCTTATGGCCCAATCCCGGCGCCAGCCCGAGTGAGCCGGCGTTAGCCGCGAATGCGTCACGGCGCCGGTAGCGACCGGCGTCGGAGTGAGGAGATAGACCATGCCAAATCGTCTCAACAACGACTTTCAGTTCATCGACGTGGGGCGCCAAGATCCGCAGAAAAAGGACGCGCGCCGCCGCTCGAAAGAGTTTGCCGAGATCTACGAGCCGTATAAGCCGGCCGAGGCGGCCAGCCAGGCGCATCGCTGCCTCCATTGCGGCAATCCTTACTGCGAATGGAAGTGCCCGGTTCACAATTACATTCCGAACTGGCTGAAGCTGGTGACCGAGGGCAACATCCTCGAAGCCGCCGAGATGTCGCACCGCACCAACTCGCTGCCGGAAGTCTGTGGCCGCGTCTGCCCGCAGGACCGGCTCTGCGAGGGGGATTGCACGCTTAATGACGGCTTCGGTGCCGTCACCATCGGCTCGATCGAGAAGTACATCACCGATACCGCGTTCGCCATGGGCTGGCGCCCCGACCTCTCCAAGGTCGTGATGACCGACAAGCGGGTGGCGATCGTCGGTGCCGGCCCGGCAGGACTTGCCTGCGCCGACATCCTGATCCGAAACGGCGTGACGCCAGTGGTCTACGACCGCTATCCGGAAATCGGGGGCCTGCTGACCTTCGGGATTCCCGAGTTCAAGCTCGAGAAACATGTCATGGAGCGTCGCCGTGCGGTGTTCGAGGAGATGGGCGTCGAATTTCGACTGGGTGTCGAGATCGGTCGAGACACCACCTTCGAGCAGCTCGACGACGAGTTCGATGCGGTATTCCTGGGTATGGGAACCTACAAGTACATGGTCGGGGGCTTCCCGGGGGAAAATATCGACGGCGTCCACAAGGCGCTCGATTTTCTGATCACCAACGCCAACCACACGCTAGGCTTCGAGAAGGATCCTGCCGACTACGTCTCGATGACCGGCAAGCGTGTGGTGGTGCTCGGCGGTGGCGACACTGCCATGGACTGCAACCGCACCTCGATCCGCCAGGGTGCGACCAGCGTGACCTGCGCCTACCGCCGCGACGAAGAGAATATGCCGGGTTCACGCAAGGAGGTGGCCAACGCCCGCGAGGAGGGCGTGGACTTTCTCTTCAATCGCCAGCCGGTGGCCATCGTCGGGGATGACAAAGTCGACGGCGTGAAGCTCGTGCGGACGCGCATGGGCGAGCCGGATGAGAAGGGGCGCCGTAGCGCCGAGGTCGTGCCGGGCTCGGAAGAGGTGCTTGCGTGCGACGCCGTGATCATCGCGTTCGGCTTTCAGCCCAGCGAGATCGAGTGGTTCGACACGCATCAGATCGAGGTCGACGAACGCGGCCGGGTGCTGGCACCGGAAATCCCGGCACAGATGGAGCGCTACGCCTACCAGACCAGCAACGAAAAGGTGTTCGCCGGCGGCGACATGGTGCGTGGCTCCGATCTGGTGGTGACCGCGGTCTTCGAGGGTCGTCAGGCGGCCGAGGGCATTCTCGACTACCTCAAGGTATGACAGGTGGGCGCGGGATCGATGAGATCGGCGGTAGTATCGCGCCGGTCAAATCTATACAGTGGCGCGCTTCATACGCATCACGAGCAGCAAGGAGGTCGATATGATCAGGCTTGAACGCAGCATTCTGGACCAGGCGAACGGCTACATGCGGGCGCTGGAAGAACACGTGCTGGAAGGCAGCGACGATCGCGATCAGGTCATGTCGGATCTCTACAAGCTTCAGGCGCTCTACACGCTGCCGAAGACGCACGACAGCGGCATGTCGGAAGAGTGTCAGGGCATGCTCGAGGAGATCGAGCGCCGCGCCGGTATCATCACGTCGCGTCTGACGTTCGACTGAACCGGCCGGGCCTCGGCCCTGCGGTCCAACCACAAGCGCGCCGGCATCACTGCCGGCGCGCTTTTTTTGGCCTGTTGCGGGCTCTCCTCGTTGAGGCGTAAACCGGGTCTCGTTGAGGCATGAGGCGGGCCGCGTTGACGCATGAACCGGGCCTCCTGCCCGGCGTGAGTCGTTGAGGTGCACCGTGACTAATCGCGGGAGATGCGGCCGATGAGCGTCGTTTCATCCTGCGTCGAGGTATCGGCGAGCACGGCGCGGGCGTCGTCGAGCTTATCGGCGTCGAGATTGAGCAGCAGGACGCCTTTTACCCGGCCCGCCTCGAGGTAATAATAGACCCCCGAGTCGCCGTCGGCGTCGGCGTCCTCGATGATGTCGAGATGGCTATCGAGCGTGCCCACTGCCTTCCAGGCGATATCGAAAACGGTCGAGTAGAAGTAGGGCGTATGGTCGTAGGTTTCATCGCTGCCGGCCATGATGTGACCGACCGTGCTCCCCATCTGATTGGCGTTGTCGACGTGTTCGGCGTGCCAGCGGCCGAGAATTCTGTCCGGGTAGGTGGCCACGTCGCCGGCGGCGAAGATCGCCGCGTCCGCAGTGGTCAGCCGCTCGTCGACGACGATACCGCCGTCGATCTCGAGCCCGGCGTTCTCGGCCAGCTCGATGCAGGGCGCAACCCCTAGGCCAAACGCCACCGCGTCCGCCACGAGCTGGTTGCCATCGTCGAGTTCGAGCGTGACCTTGCCATGGCTCTCGCTGCCACTTTTGACCTTGCGTCCGCCGAGTAGATTGACGCCGTGATCGAGATAGGTCTGGTGAAAGCGGTCCGCCAGCGAGGGCGGCAGCATGCTCCCGGCCAGCACCGCTTCCGGGTAGACGAGAGTGACGCGGCAGTCGTTCTGGATCAGCGCGGCGGCGAGCTCGGTACCGATGTAGCTGCCGCCGACGACGACGATGTGAAGGCCGTGCCCGGCGAGTTCGCGCAGATAGTCGTAGTCGGCAACGGTGCGGAAGTAGCGCACGCGCTCGCTTTCGGGGATGTCGAGGCGCACCGGGGCACCGCCGGTCGCGAGCAGTAGCTTGCCGTAGCCGACACGGTCGCCGGTCTCGAGCGTGACCGTCTTGGCATCGCGGTCGATCTGGGTGACGCGGGCGTCGAGATGCAGCGTGGTGTTGTCGTCATCCGCCTCCGGCGCCATCCAGATCTTGTCGTAGGTGAACTCCGGGTCGGTCCAGAGCTTTTTGGAGAGCGCCGGACGCGTCACCGGGCCGTTGGGCTCTTCGCCCAGAATGCCGATGCTGCCATCGCGGTCGTGCTCACGGATGCCGGCGACGGCATTGGCGGCCACCATGCCGGCACCGACGATGAGGTAGTCATAGCGTTGCATAACGTCTCCCTGTAATTGCGCTCGCGGAGCTGACGACGGGCCTGGGGGACGGTGGCCCTTGCCCGGGGCGCGCCATCCCGACGCGGACTCCCGTGGCGTGCGCTTCGTCACGTTCCCCCTGGCCGTTTTTGCGTGTCAGCCGTGGCCTCAGCATAGATCAGCGCTGGGTGACCTGCTTCGGGTCGGGGGTGTGATCGGCGAGGGGCGAACGTGTGCCCGAGAAGCCGCGGGAGTGGGCGCGGCGCTGCCGCGCGGGTAGAATGCGTCGCCAATCGCACTCGCTACCGCCCGATGTCGCCCCTGATCCGAGCCCGGTTCAGGGGGTGTCGGCGCGCCCAAAACGGAGCTTTTCGATGTCATCCTGGTTTCCCCACTGGCGGCGGGTGAGCCCCAGCCGAGACGGGCTGGTTGCCCCTGATGAACGCCTGTCGACGCCCCAGACGCTGCTGATGGGCATCCAGCATGCCGTCGCGATGTTCGGCTCAACGGTGCTGGCGCCGCTGCTGATGGGGTTCGATCCCAATCTGGCGATCCTGATGTCGGGTATCGGCACCCTGTTGTTCTTCGTCATCGTCGGTGGGCGGGTGCCGAGCTACCTCGGCTCCAGTTTCGCCTTCATCGGCGTGGTGATCGCCGCCTCCGGCTACGCGGGTAGCGGAGCCAACCCCGGCATCGGTCTGGCGCTGGGCGGGATCATCGTCTGCGGGCTGATCTATGCGCTGGTGGGACTCGTCGTCATGGCGCTGGGCACCCGCTGGATCGAGGTGCTGCTGCCACCGGTCGTCACCGGGGCGATCGTGATGACCATTGGTCTCAATCTGGCACCGGTGGCGGTCTCCAGTGTCGCCGACTCGAGCTTCGATGCGGCGATGGCGCTGGTGACGATTCTGTGTATCGGGCTCGCGGCGGTGTTGACCCGCGGTATGCTGCAGCGGCTGCTGATCCTGGTCGGGCTGGTGGCGGCCTATGCGCTATACGCGCTCGTCACCAATGGGCTGGGGCTGGGACCGGCGATCGACTTCACCCCGGTCGCCGAGGCCGCCTGGTTGGGGATGCCGACCTTCAGTACACCGACGTTCACCTGGCATGCCACGATCCTGATCGCGCCTGTAGCGGTGATTCTGGTGGCGGAGAACCTTGGCCACATCAAGGCGGTGGGGGCGATGACCGGGCGCAATCTCGACCCCTACATCGGGCGGGCGTTTCTCGGCGACGGGATCGCGACCATGGTGTCGGGGTCGGCCGGCGGCACCGGCGTTACCACCTACGCCGAGAACATCGGGGTGATGGCGGTGACCCGGGTCTACTCGACCCTGATCTTCGTCGCCGCAGCGGCTTTCGCCATTCTTCTCGGCTTCTCGCCGCGCTTCGGCGCGCTGATCCAGACCATTCCGGGGCCGGTATTGGCCGGTGCGTCGATCGTGGTGTTCGGTCTGATCGCCGTGGCCGGCGCACGCATCTGGATCCAGAATCAGGTCGATCTCAGCGACAACACCAACCTGATCGTCGCGGCGGTGACGCTGGTGCTGGGGGCGGGCAACTTCTCCATCGATTTCGGTGGCTTCACCCTCGATGGTATCGGTACGGCGACCTTCGGCGCGATCGGACTCCATCTGCTGCTGCGCCGAGGCGCCCGGCTCGGACGCAGGGGTTGATGGCAGCGCGGCCGTCGCTCCCTTGCACCCGCGCTCAGTCCGGTTACGCTGGTCACTTGCCTGGCGCGTCGTTGACGCGCCCATTCCGATGCCACCCGGCGAGAAACGTTCATGAGTGATCCGCAAGACAGCGCCGACCCCGGCGAAAAATCGATCGCGATGACCCGGGAGGTGCTGGAGCAGGACCTGATCCGTCGCCACTTCGAGCACGCCTATCCGGATGTCGAAATGCTCAGTGAGGCCGCCCTCGAGGCGTCGATCCAGCAGATGCTGGAGACGATGCCGGCCGCGGCACAGGAGACCGACGGCGTCTATCTCTTCGCCTACGGCTCGCTGATCTGGAACCCCTGCGTGGAAGTCGCCGAGCGCCACACCTGCCGGCTCTACGGCTACCATCGCGACTTCTGCCTCAAGCTCGAGCATGGTCGCGGCACCCCGGATCTTCCTGGGTTGATGCTGGCGCTGGCACCGGGCGGCTCCTCCCAGGGCGTGGCGCTGCGCGTGCCGGCCCGAGATCTCAAGCGTGAACTGCTGCTGGTCTGGCGGCGGGAGATGCTCACCGGGGCCTATCGGCCGCGGTGGGTTCGGCTGGTCAGCGACGCAGGACCGCTCTGGAGCATCGCCTTCGTGGTCAATCCTCACGGCGAGCGCTACATCGGCCGACAGCCGGACGAGACGGTCATCGAGCTGCTCAGCACCGGGCGTGGCGTGCTGGGCAGCTGTCGTGAATACCTGGACAACACGGTGGGGGATCTGTCGGCGCTGGGCATCCGCGACAAGCGCCTGGAGAGCCTCCAGCGAGCCGTCCACGCCAGAGCCTGAAACAAAAAGCCTGAAACAAAAGGCCTGAGACAAAAGGCCTGAGACAAAAGGCCACGGCGTGCCAACCGGTAAAGCAAATTGAGCGCCTGGGGCGTCTCTGGTAACCTGACGTCCCATCCTGGCTCGACTTTCTCCCCCCGAGCTTTTACGACCACGATTCGACAGGTTTTCCATGACACGATATATCTTCGTGACCGGCGGCGTTGTGTCCTCTCTCGGCAAGGGCATCGCGTCGGCTTCGCTGGCGGCTATTCTCGAGGCCCGCGGCCTCAAGGTCACCATCCTCAAGCTGGATCCGTACATCAACGTCGATCCCGGGACCATGAGCCCGTTCCAGCACGGCGAAGTGTTCGTCACCGAGGATGGCGCGGAGACCGATCTCGACCTGGGCCACTACGAGCGGTTCATCCGCACCAAGATGACCCAGGGCAACAACTTCACCACCGGGCGCGTCTACGAACACGTGCTCCGCAAGGAGCGCCGCGGCGACTATCTCGGCGGCACGGTGCAGGTGATCCCGCACATCACCGACGAGATCAAGCACCGCGTGATCAAGGGGGGAGAGGGATACGACGTGGCGCTGGTGGAGATCGGCGGTACCGTCGGCGACATCGAATCGCTTCCGTTTCTCGAGTCGATCCGCCAGCTGCGCAGCGAAGTCGGCGCCAGCCGCGCGTTGTTCATGCACCTTACCCTGGTGCCCTACATCAAGACGGCCGGCGAGACCAAGACCAAGCCGACTCAGCACAGCGTCAAGGAGCTGCGCTCGATCGGTATTCAGCCGGATATCCTGATCTGCCGCAGCGAAGTCGAGCTCGAGGAGAGTGAGCGACGCAAGATCGCGTTGTTCACCAACGTCGAGGAGCGGGCGGTGATTCCGCTGCAGGATGCCGACACCATCTACCGCATCCCGCTGATGCTTCACGAGCACGGCCTCGACGAAATCGTCTGCGACAAGTTCCGGCTCGAAGCGCCGCAGGCGGATCTGGGCGAGTGGATCCACGTGCTCGACGCCAAGCTCAACCCGCTCAAGACGATCAACATCGCCATGGTCGGCAAGTACATGGAGCTGCTCGACGCCTACAAGTCGCTCAACGAAGCGCTGATCCACGCCGGGATCCAGACCCGGGTGAAGGTCAACGTCGAGTACGTCGACTCCGAGCTGATCGAGCGTCAGGGCGTCGAACGTCTCGCTGGCAAGGATGCGATTCTGGTCCCGGGCGGCTTCGGAGAGCGCGGCGTCGAGGGCAAGATCGCCACCGCCCGCTTTGCCCGCGAGAACGGCATCCCCTACCTGGGCATTTGCCTCGGCATGCAGGTGGCGGTGATCGAGTTCGCCCGCAACAAGGCCGGCTGGGAAGACGCCAACTCTACCGAGTTCACTCGCGATACCCAGCATCCGGTGGTCGGTCTGATCACCGAGTGGATCAATGCGGAAGGGCAGATCGAGCTGCGCGACGAAGCCTCCGATCTCGGCGGCACCATGCGCCTCGGCGGTCAGGAGTGTCAGCTGAAGCCGGACTCCAAAGCGCGCGAGATCTATGGTCTGGATACCATCACCGAGCGTCATCGCCACCGCTTCGAAGTGAACAATCAGTTCGTCGATGCGCTCGAGGACGCCGGGCTGGTCATCTCCGGCAAGAGCGGCGATCAGTCGCTGGTCGAGATGGTCGAGCTGGCGGATCACCCCTGGTTCGTGGCGTGTCAGTTCCATCCGGAGTTCACCTCCACGCCGCGGGACGGCCATCCGCTCTTCACCGGCTTCGTCAATGCCGCGGTGGAGCACAAGGCGCAGCGCCAGCGCCATCATGGCCATAGCCACCAGGAGTGACCGGTTGCGGGGGATGAAGCGATTCATCCCCCGCTTGCGTTGTAGACGATGGACCGCGATGGCTTCGATTGGCTAAGCTCGAAGCCTTCCGGACGCGGCGCATTCGCCCCGGCGTCGGCTCGCCGCTGAGCGAGTCGCGGCATCCCCGGCGCGAGATCGCGCGGCTTTCAGACGGTCGAGCATCCAGGCGTTCGACCGTCCAGGCGTTCAAGCGTTAAGCAATCCTCTGACAGGACGATGTGACATGGCTGAGATCGTAGATATTCGTGGCCTCGAAGTGCTCGATTCCCGAGGCAACCCGACAGTGCAGGCAAAGGTCGTGCTGGCCGGGGGGATCGAGGCGAGCGCCTGCGCGCCGAGCGGCGCGTCGACCGGGTCGCGTGAAGCGCTGGAACTGCGTGACGGCGACAAGTCTCGTTATCTGGGCAAGGGCGTGCTCAAGGCCGTCGAGGCGGTCAACGGTCAGATCCGCGAGCAGCTGCTGGGGATGGACGCCAGCGATCAGCGCGCGCTCGATGACGCCATGCTCGCCCTCGATGGCAGCGACAACAAGGCGAATCTGGGCGCCAACGCGATTCTCGCCGTCTCGCTGGCCGCGGCCAAGGCGGCCGCCATCGCCAAGGGCCTGCCGCTCTACGCGCACATTGCCGAACTCTACGGCCAGCCGGGTCAGTACCTGATGCCGGTGCCGATGATGAACATTCTCAACGGCGGCGAGCACGCGGATAACAACGTCGACATTCAGGAGTTCATGATCCAGCCCGTCGGCGCGCCGGACTTCCGCGAAGCGCTGCGCACCGGCGCCGAGATCTTCCATGCCCTCAAGAAGGTGCTCTCTGCCAAGGGGCTCTCCACCTCGGTGGGGGACGAAGGCGGCTTCGCGCCCAATCTCTCCTCCAACGCCGAGGCGCTGGCGGTGATCAAGCAGGCGGTCGACGACGCCGGCTACACCCTGGGCAAGGACGTCACCCTGGCACTCGATTGCGCCTCCAGCGAGTTCTACAAGGATGGCGTCTACGACCTCGCCGGCGAGGGCAAGCAGTACGACGCGGCGGGCTTCACCGACTACCTGGCCGACCTCTGCGATCAGTATCCGATCGTCTCGGTGGAAGACGGCATGGACGAGTCCGACTGGGACGGGTGGAAGGCGCTCACCGACAAGATCGGCGACAAGGTACAGCTGGTCGGCGACGATCTCTTCGTGACCAATACGCGGATTCTCAAGCGGGGCATCGACGAGAAGATCGGCAACTCCATCCTGATCAAGTTCAACCAGATCGGCTCGCTCTCGGAGACCCTGGATGCGATCAAGATGGCCCACGATGCCGGCTTTACCGCGGTCATCTCCCACCGTTCCGGCGAGACCGAGGACACCACCATCGCGGATCTGGCCGTCGGCACATCCGCCGGTCAGATCAAGACCGGTTCGCTCTGCCGCTCCGACCGCGTGGCCAAATACAACCGGCTGCTGGTGATCGAGGACGAGCTGGGCGGTCAGGCGGCCTACCCGGGGCGCAAGGCCATCAAGGGGCAGTAACCGCTGATCGGTAGACAGGCTGATCGTTCAGCGTCTAGACGAAGAAGGCCGCTCATCGAGCGGCCTTCTTGCGTTCACGCGATAAAACGGTCTCGCCGGATCAGCGCTCGAGCACCTCGATCTTGTTCGGCTTGCCATCCCACTCCTTGGCATCCTCGGGCGGGTCCTTCTGCTCGGTGATGTTCGGCCACACCTCGGAGAGCTCGGCGTTCAACTCGATGAACTGCTGCTGTCCCTCGGGTAGCTCGTCCTCCGAGAAGATCGCCTCGGCGGGACACTCCGGCTCGCAGAGCGCGCAGTCGATGCACTCGTCCGGATGAATGACGAGGAAGTTGGGCCCCTCGTAAAAACAGTCGACCGGGCAGACCTCGACGCAGTCGGTGTATTTGCACTTGATGCAGTTCTCGGTGACGACGAACGTCATGGATCTTCTCTCCTTTACGAGGCCGAGCGGCTGATTTGGCGCTTCTCGGCCGGGCGCGTCGCGGTACGGTCGTCGGCGGAGTGTAATGACGACGAGGGTGAGTCATATCGCCGGCCTTTCGACCGACCCATTACCCCTCTTCTTGATAGTCACCGCGAATCGCGGCGCCGCCGGGGTCCAACAGTGGCGCCATATTCTAGGCGTGGCGCGCCAATAGCGGCAAGCCGGGCGAGGGAACGTCTCGCTATGGCGTTATAGCTCGAGTTCCGGAAATGGCCGGCGCCGAAAGGGTGGTCGGGGCAGATTCCTTGCTGATCGCGCTGCCCAAGGAGGCTGCCCCATGTCCTTTCGTTTCGTCGGTATCGATGCGCAATCGATCGATTTCGACCATCTCGCGGGTCGCGGTCTCGCGACACGCTTCCCTGTGACGCCGGAGGCGAACCTGCCGTGTCGCGCGACGCTGAACGATGCCGAGCCGGGCAGTCCGGTCTGGCTGGTGCATTTTCGGCATCATGCGGTGGCTTCACCCTACCGCGCCGCCGGGCCGATCTTCATCACGCAGGGCGCGACCCGCGGCATCTACCGGCATGGCGAGGTGCCACCGTCGCTGGCCAAACGCTCACTGGCGCTGAGAGCCTTTGATGCGGCCGGCTTCCTGACGGTGGCGACACTCTGCCAGAGGCATGATGTCGCGACACCGATTGAGACGCTGCTCGAGGACGCGCGAATCGACTACCTGCACTTTCACTACGCCGCGCCAGGCTGTTTCGCCTGCCGTGTCGAGCGCGAGTGAACGGGCGCTCTCGACTATTTGGCGTCCATCTCCTTGAGACGATAGAGCAGCTCCAGCGCCGCCCGCGGCGTGAGCGAGTCGACATCGAGCGTCTCCAGTGCTTCGAGCGCCGGATGAGGCGTAGCGGCGAAAAGGTCTGCCTGCTGCGGCGCCGGTGTCGCACTCGGACGCGCCTCCAGCGTCGCCGCGGGCTGTTCGAGACTCGACAGTTTTTCCCGAGCGCGCGCGATCACGTTCTGCGGGACGCCGGCGAGCTGGGCGACCTGCAGCCCATAGCTCTGACTCGCCGGTCCCTCTTCCACCCGATGCATGAAGACGATGCCGTCGCCGTGCTCGGCGGCAGTGAGGTGGACGTTGGCCACGCCTTCCTCATGTTCGGCGAGGGCCGTCATCTCGAAGTAGTGGGTGGCGAAGAGCGTGAAGGCACGCTGGGCGGCGAGGTGCTCGGCGCTGGCCCAGGCCAGGGACAGGCCGTCGAAGGTGCTGGTGCCGCGGCCAATCTCATCCATCAGCACCAGGCTTTCGGCCGTGGCGTTGTGCAGGATGCTGGCGGTTTCGGTCATTTCCACCATGAACGTGGATCGCCCGCCCGCGAGATCGTCGCTGGAACCGATACGGGTGAAGATGCGATCGATGGGGCCGATCTCGACCCGCTCGGCGGGCACGAAAGCGCCGGTATGGGCCAGCAGCGCGATCAGCGCCGCCTGACGCATGTAGGTGGACTTGCCGCCCATATTGGGACCGGTGATGACCAGCATCCGGCGGTCGTCGTCGAGCACCAGATCGTTGGGCACGAAGGGGTGCTGGCTGACGTGCTCGACCACCGGGTGGCGTCCACCAAGGATGCGAATGCCGGGCGTCTCGCGTAGCGCGGGACGGACGAAATCCAGCGCCTGGGCGCGCTCGGCAAAGGTACACAGCACGTCGAGGGCGGCGAGGGCGCGTCCGGTGGCCTGCAGCGCGTCGAGCGCGGCGTTGAGCGTGTCGATCAGGCTCTCGTAGAGCAGCTTCTCCCGGGCCAGCGCCCGTGACTTGGCGGAGAGCGCCTTGTCCTCGAACTCCTTGAGCTCGGGGATGATGAAGCGCTCGGCGTTCTTCAACGTCTGGCGACGAATGTAGTCTGCCGGTACCTCGCGCGCCTGCGCCCGGGGAATTTCGATGTAGTAGCCGTGGACCCGGTTGTAGCCGACCTTGAGTCCGCTGAGCCCGGTGCGTTCCCGCTCCCGTGTCTCGAGCTGGACGAGATAGTCACCGGCGTGTTCGGCGAGGCCGCGATACTCGTCGAGCTCCTCGTCGAAACCTTCCCGCAGCACTCCGCCGTCGCGAATGACTACCGGTGGGTTGTCGACGAGGGCGCGGGCCAGGGTGTCGGCAAGCTCGGGGTAGGGCACGATGTGCTGCGCCAGGTCGTCCAGCGCGCTCGCGCCGTCGATGCGGGCGAGATCGTCCCTGAGCGTCGGCAGTGCGGCCAGGGCATCCCGCAGCCGAGCGAGGTCGCGGGGCCGGGCGCTGCGCAGCGCGACGCGGGCGAGGATACGCTCGACGTCCCCCACTGTCGCCAGAGGCTCGCGCAGGAGGGTGTGATCGTCGTTCTCCATCAGCAACTGCACGGCGGCCTGGCGTGCGCCGATCTGCGCGTGGTCGCGCAACGGGCGGTTCAGCCAGCGCTTGAGCAGGCGCGAGCCCATCGGCGTGACGCTGGTGTCGAGCACGCTCGCCAGGGTGTTGTCGCTGTTGCCACCGAGATTGATGTCGATCTCGAGATTGCGACGACTGGCGGCGTCGATCACCACGGCATCGTCGCGGCTTTCGACGCCGAGCGCGGTGACGTGTGGCAGCCGCGAGCGCTGGGTGTCACGGGCATAGTCGATCAGCACGCCGGCGGCGACGACGGCGGTCTCCAGGTGGGTGCAGCCAAAACCGCGCAGGTCGGCGACACCAAACTGATCGCACAGCAGCCGCTGGGCGGTCTCCAGATCGAAGTGCCAGTCGCTCTGACGGCGCAGGCCGGTCCGCTCGGTGAGCGCGATGGGGAGACTGAGGCTTTCGGCGGCCAGTACCTCGGCAGGCTGCAGACGGTGGATCTCGGCCATCAGGTCGGCCTCGGTATCCACTTCCAGCACGTTGAAGCGCCCGCTGGAGAGCTCGAGCCCGGCGATTCCCCAGCGTTCGCCATGGCGATGCAGGGCAATCAGCAGGTTGTCGCGGCGCTCGTCGAGCAGGGCTTCGTCGTGCAGCGTCCCGGGGGTGACGATGCGCACCACGCGGCGTTCCACCGGCCCCTTGGAAGTGGCGGGGTCGCCGATCTGCTCGCAGATCGCTACCGACTCGCCCGACTTCACCAGCCGCGCCAGATAGTTTTCGGCACTGTGGTAGGGCACGCCGGCCATGGGGATCGGCGTGCCGGCGGACTGGCCGCGCGCGGTCAGGGTGATGTCGAGCAGCTTGGCGGCGCGCTTGGCGTCGTCAAAGAAGAGCTCGTAGAAATCGCCCATGCGATAGAAAAGCAGTACATCGGGATGTTCGCGCTTGATCTTGAGAAACTGCGCCATCATCGGCGTGTGCTGGGAAGACTTGCTGGCGGCCGCGTCCTGCATGGCGTGTCGCATCGCTCCGTGGGTAACTTGGCAGGCGAGGCGGGAGCGAGGATTTTGCAGAAAGTGACTGCGCTGCCGCTCGTGACGACGCTCCTCGCTCCCGGCGAATTGGGCAAAGCGGCAAGGGTACCATGCAGCCGCGATGCCGACATCCGACAGACCGCGGAAGGGGAGGCGTTCAGGCGCTTCATGCGTGCGGGTCTAGTGATTTCAGCCGGGTCGATCACTGATAAGCCGTTACAGTATTTTGAAATCGGCATCGAGGAATCGTTCATGGCCCGGCTGGTGCTCAACCACCTCAGCGAATCGTCCTACCGACAGCTAGTGCTCGCCTCCGAACGGCGTAACGTCAACGTCAGTGAACTCGCCGTCATACTGCTCGAGATTGCGGTGGCGGAACTGGCAGAGGAGGAGGCAGCCTGGCAATCCTCTTCTTCCTCCGAGACGCCGCGCCCACCGCCGTTACCACCGTCTAAGAAGTGATGTCGTCGGCCGGGCAGTGGGTTGTCAAATTCGGCACGCCTTCCATACTGGGCATCGACCTCACTGCGAGCGGATACGCCCACCATGTCCATTCCCGCTGCCTTTGTCCCACCCGACGAGGCCGACCGGTCCCTCGAGACGCTGACGCATGCGCTGGCCGAGCGCTGTCTCACCGCCGGTATTGGTGTCACCGCCGCCGAGTCCTGTACCGGCGGGGGCGTGGCGTCGGCGATTACCGCGGTCGCCGGCAGTTCGAGTTACTTCGAGACCGGCTACGTCACCTATGCCAACGCCGCCAAGACCCGGCTGCTCGGTGTCCGTGAAGCGACCCTTGCGGACCACGGCGCCGTCAGCGAGCAGACCGTGTGTGAAATGGTCGCCGGCGCCTGCCGGGACAGCGGTGCCGGTCTCGGCGTCGCCATCAGTGGCGTGGCGGGGCCGGGCGGCGGCAGTGCCGACAAGCCCGTGGGTACCGTCTGGATCGCCTGGGGTCACACGCAGGCGCAACGCGCCCGGCGCTACCGGTTCGAGGGGGATCGTGCGGCGGTCCGTGAACGTGCCGTGGCGATCGCGCTCGCCGGCTTGATCGACTGGCTGGCCGCGACCTGAAGCGTCGCGACACGGGGCACCGAGAACCCTTGGGGCATCGAGTCCTGGCGTCTCGGCCCTGTGGAAGCTCGGCTAAAATAGCGGGGTCAGGGATAGTCGCGCCGCATTTTTTTCTCCATAATACTGTCTAGCCATACAGTATTTGAAACCGGTTGGGCCGCCTCGCTCGACGGACGGTGCCACCCCGGCGCCTTCACTCAGTGCACTCCTAGGAGACCTTCATGGCAAAGGACGAAAACCGCAGCAAGGCGCTCAACGCGGCTTTGTCACAGATCGACCGCCAATTTGGCAAGGGTACCGTGATGCGTCTGGGTGACACCCCGCGTACCGCGATACCCGTGGTATCCACGGGGTCGCTGGGGCTCGACATTGCGCTCGGCGTGGGCGGCCTGCCGTTCGGTCGTGTGGTCGAGATCTTCGGCCCGGAATCGTCGGGTAAGACAACGCTGACCCTGTCGGTCATCGCTCAGGCCCAGAAGGATGGCAAGACCTGCGCATTCGTCGATGCCGAGCACGCGCTCGATCCGAGCTATGCCGAGAAGCTGGGCGTCGATCTCGACGAGCTGCTGGTCTCGCAGCCGGACACCGGCGAGCAAGCGCTGGAGATCTGCGACATGTTGGTTCGCTCCGGCGGCGTCGACGTGATCATCATCGATTCCGTGGCAGCCTTGACGCCCCGCGCCGAGATCGAAGGCGAGATGGGCGACTCCCACGTCGGTCTGCAGGCGCGTCTCATGTCCCAGGCGCTGCGCAAGATCACCGGTAACATCAAGAACGCCAACTGCATGGTGGTGTTCATCAACCAGATCCGCATGAAGATCGGCGTGATGTTCGGCAGCCCCGAAACCACCACCGGCGGTAATGCGCTCAAGTTCTACTCCAGCGTGCGTCTGGATATCCGACGCGTCGGCTCGGTCAAGCAGGGTGATGAAGTCACCGGTAACGAGACTCGGGTCAAGGTGGTCAAGAACAAGGTGGCACCGCCGTTCCGCCAGTCCGAGTTCCAGATTCTCTACGGCAAGGGCATCTATCATGCCGGCGAAGTGATCGATCTTGGCGTGCAGTGCAGCCTCATCGACAAGGCGGGCGCCTGGTACAGCTACAAAGGCAGCAAGATCGGTCAGGGCAAGGCCAATTCCGCGCAGTATCTTGAGGATCATCCCGAGATCATGAAGGAGATCGAGGATCAGATTCGCGCGCAACTGCTGGCAGCGCCAGTGGCCAAAGGCGAAGAGAAAGTCGAAGAGACCGCTGCTGCGGAAGACGACAGCGACTCCCTGATCTGATCGCCTCTCGGTAGTGATCGCAGCATGACGCATTCCCCTGAAACGTCCCCCCGTGACATGGCGATCCAGTATCTGGCCCGGCGAGAATACTCTCGGGCCGAACTGGTTCAGCGCCTGCAGTCGAAAGGGGTCGCCATCGAGGCGATTGACCCCGCCCTCGATGGCCTGGCGGCAGAGGGGTTGCAGTCGGACTCGCGATTCGCCGAAGTGTTCGTCCGCTCGCGCCTCGTGCGCGGGCAGGGCCCCAACCGAATCCGCGCCGACATTCGTCAGCGGGGTATCGACGACTCGCTGACGGACCTGGCATTCGAGGCCGAGTCACCGGATTGGTGCGAGCTTGCCACGCAGGCGCTCGCCAAGCGTTTCGACGATGCCGGCGCGTCTCCGCGAGAGCGTGCCAAGCGAGAACGATTCCTCGCCGGTCGCGGCTTCGAGTTCGACCAGGTGCGCCACGCCATGCAACACGCCTGGGAGGATCCTGCCGCGCGCTGACGCGATCTTTCCCTTCCATGTGTGTGGCTATCGTGTGTGGCTATCGCCCGACACGCCCGGCTTTGCCGTATCGGCGTGTTTTGCCTGCCGACGCCTTCACTTGTCGACGCCCTCACTTGTCGACGCCTTCACTTGTCGATGCCCTCAACGGTGTCGATGCCCTCCTGCGGGTTGTCGACTTCCCCTGTCTCGTTGGCGCCGACGGGTCTTGTGATGTCGTCGAATCCCCACTCGTGGGTTCGGTGAGCGTTCATGGGAGAGATCGCAGGCATCTTTTGGGTATTCTAGGGGCGTGATGCGCAGCCAACGCGCCCACGGTGTCAGCCGACCCGGCCCCCGGTCGGTGCCGATTGGCGCTGCGTGAGCGGCCGGGCCAGGGCCTGCACTCGACAGAGAGACAGGCGACCACGTTATACTAATGCGCTTTGTGTCGGCCGCATTGGCCGGCGCTCGTTCATGCGTCACCACGTGGTCCGCTTGCCGCCGTGGATGCGCTCATCGCCACGGATCCCTTCATGAAAAGTGCAGATATCAGACAGGCCTTTCTGAGCTACTTCGAGGAGCGCGGACACACCATCGTGCCTTCCGCCTCTCTGGTACCGGAAAACGACCCGACGCTACTCTTTACCAACGCCGGCATGGTGCCGTTCAAGGATGTTTTCCTGGGACGCGACCCCCGGCCCTATGTGCGAGCCACCTCGGCGCAGCGCTGCGTGCGCGCCGGCGGCAAGCACAACGATCTCGATAACGTCGGCTATACCGCTCGTCATCACACCTTCTTCGAGATGATGGGCAACTTCAGCTTCGGCGATTACTTCAAGGCCGATGCCATCCGCTTCGCCTGGCGTTTCATCACCGAGGTGTTGTCCATCCCCCGCGAGCGACTCTGGGTCACCGTTCACGTCAGCGACGACGAAGCGGCTGCCATCTGGACCGATGAGATCGGCGTCGATCCGGCGCGGATGTCGCGGCTCGAAGAGGACAACTTCTGGCAGATGGGCGATACCGGGCCGTGCGGGCCGAGCTCCGAAATCTTCTACGATCATGGCCCCGAAGTGTGGGGTGGGCCCCCCGGGACGCCGGAAGAGGACGGCGATCGCTTCATCGAGGTCTGGAACCTCGTATTCATGCAGTTCGATCGCGACGCCACGGGTACCATGACGCCGCTGCCCAAGCCCTCGATCGACACCGGCATGGGGCTCGAGCGCATGGCGGCGGTGATGCAGGGCGTGCACTCGAACTATGAGATCGACCTCTTCCACAACCTCCTGCTGGCGGCCGCCGAGGTCACCGGGCATGACGATACCGCCACGCCGTCACTGCGCGTCATTGCCGATCACATTCGCTCCTGCGCCTTCCTGATCGTCGACGGTGTCCTGCCCTCCAACGAGGGTCGCGGCTACGTGCTGCGCCGGATTATTCGCCGCGCCGTGCGCCACGGTCACAAGCTGGGCGCCAACGAGCCGTTCTTCCACCGTCTGGTGGCGGCACTCGATGCCGAGATGGGCGAGGCCTACCCGGAGCTGCGAGACGCCCGCGAGCGCATCGAGCAGATCCTGCTGAAAGAAGAGCAGCAGTTCGCGCGGACGCTGGATCACGGCATGGGCTTGCTCGACGAAGCCCTCAAGGCGCTCGATGCCGACGTTCTACCCGGTGAGACCGTCTTCAAGCTCTATGACACCTACGGTTTTCCGTATGACTTGACTGCTGATGTCTGCCGCGAGCGCGGCGTGACGCTGGACGAAGCCGGTTTCGAGCGTGAGCTGGAAGCGCAGCGCCAGCGTGCCCGCGCCGCCAGCCAGTTCGGCGGCGACTACACGGCGGCGCTGTCGCTCGACGGTACCACCGAGTTTACCGGCTACGACCGCCTCGAGGACAGTGCCACCGTGGTGGCGATCGTCGACGCTGAAGGGCGCGAGCTCCAGGCGCTGGAAGAAGGGCAGCGCGGCGTCGTCGTACTCGACCGCACGCCGTTCTACGGCGAGTCCGGCGGTCAGGTAGGTGATTCGGGCTATCTCGACACCGATGCCGGACGTTTCCAGGTCGGCGATACGCGCAAGCAGGCGGGCCACCACCTGCACGAGGGCGTCCTCATTCGCGGGCATCTCGCCGTCGGCGAGCGGGTGGCGCCGCAAGTCGACGCTTCGCTGCGCCAGGCAACGATGCGTAACCACTCCGCGACGCACCTGCTGCACGAGGCGCTTCGTCGGACCCTCGGCGATCATGTCCAGCAGAAGGGCTCGCTGGTCAGCGCCGAGCGGCTCCGCTTTGACTTCAGTCACTTCGAAGCGGTGACGCCGGAGCAGCTTGTCGAGATCGAGCGCATCGTCAATGCGCAGATTCTCGCCAACGCCCCCACGATCACCGAGCAGATGACGCTGGACGAGGCGAAGGCGAAGGGAGCTCAGGCGCTGTTCGAGGCCAAGTACGCCGACAGCGTTCGCGTTCTCACCATCGGCGCCGACGACTTCTCCATCGAGCTCTGCGGCGGGACACACATTGCGCGCACCGGCGACATCGGTGTCTTCCACATCGTCGCCGAGTCGGGCACCGCCTCCGGCGTACGCCGTATCGAGGCGGTGACCGGCGAGGGCGCGCTCGCCTGGTTCCAGGGCCAGGAACGTCAGATTCACGCCGTCGGCGAGCGTCTCAAGGCCAAGCCAGAGCAGGTGGTCGAACGTCTCGACGCCATGCTCGAGCGCCAGCGCACGCTGGAGAAGGAGCTCGAGCGGCTCAAGGCCAAGCTGGCCAGCGCTGCCGGCAACGATCTGCTCGATCACGCTCAGCAAGTCGCCGGCGTGCAAGTGCTGGCAACCCAGGTCGAGGGCGTCTCTGGCAAGGAGCTTCGCGGCCTGCATGACCAGCTCAAGTCGAAGCTCGGCTCGGGTGTGCTGGTGCTCGCAACCGCGCAAGAAGGCAAGGTGAGCCTCATTGCCGGGGTGACCGACGATCTGACGGCGACCCTCAAGGCCGGCGAGCTGGTCAATCACGTCGCCGGTCAGGTGGGCGGCAAGGGCGGTGGACGCGCCGACATGGCACAGGCCGGGGGGAGCGATCCGAGCCGTCTGACCGAGGCACTGGAGAGCGTGCCCGCCTGGATCGTGGATCGACTAGGCTGAATGCACCGGGCCGCTACCGGGGTGGCGGCCTTCAACGCTAGGGAGCGATAGAGAGACTCATGGCGCTATACGTACAAAAATTCGGAGGCACCTCCGTCGGCTCGGTCGAGCGGATCAAGGCGGTGGCGGAGAAGGTCAAGCGCGATCGGGACGCGGGCCACCAGGTCGTCGTCGTCGTTTCCGCGATGAGCGGGGAGACCAATCGGCTGATCGATCTGGCCTCACAGATCAACGAGGACCCCACGCCACGCGAGATGGACATGCTGGTCTCCACCGGCGAGCAGGTCACGATCTCGCTGCTGGCAATGGCCCTGCATCAGCTCGGCGTGCCCGCCACTTCCTACACCGGCGCTCAGATCGGCATTCGCACCGACAGCGCGCACACCAAGGCGCGTATTCAGCGCATCGAGACCGATGACCTCAGGGACGACCTGGCCGAAGGGCAGGTCGTGGTGGTTGCCGGTTTTCAGGGCGTCGATGACGACGGCAATATCACGACGCTCGGTCGTGGCGGCTCGGACACCACCGGCGTGGCGCTGGCGGCGGCTCTCGATGCCGACGAATGTCAGATCTACACCGACGTCGACGGCGTCTATACCACCGACCCGCGGGTGTGCTCCAAGGCGCAGCGTCTGTCTCGCATTACCGTCGAAGAGATGCTCGAACTGGCCAGTCTCGGCTCCAAGGTGCTGCAGATTCGTGCGGTGGAGTTCGCGGGCAAGTACAACGTGCCCCTGCGCGTGCTGTCGAGCTTCGAGGAAGGCCCCGGTACGCTTATCGTTGCAGACGAGGAAATTGCATCCATGGAAGAACCGCTCATCTCCGGCATCGCCTTTACCGCCAACGAGGCGAAGCTGACGCTTCTCAACACGCCGGACGTTCCCGGTGTCGCCTCGCGGATTCTTGGCGCCATCTCCGATGCCAACATCGAAGTGGACATGATCGTGCAGAACGTCGCCCCGACGGGGGACTACACCGATTTCACGTTCACTGTCGCCAAGAGCGACTACAAGCAGACCTTCCGCATCCTGCAGAACGACGTCATCCCGGCCCTGGGCGGCGGCGAGCTGCGCGGCGACGACAACATCGCCAAGGTGTCGCTGGTCGGTGTCGGCATGCGCTCCCACGCCGGCGTGGCGTCCAAGATGTTTCGCGTGCTCGCGGAGGAAAATATCAATATCCGGATGGTCTCCACCTCCGAGATCAAGATCTCCGTGGTCATCGACGAAAAGGCGATGGAGCTCGCCGTGCGCGCGCTTCACACCGCGTTCGGTCTCGACAAGGACAGTATTCAGAGCGAATAACCCAATAACAACTTCAAGATTGTCTCAAGCCTTCTACGCTTAGGGAGAATTGGATGAAGTGAAGGGATTCGAACGCTTTTTTCAATGTCGCCCTCGGTCGTCGGCAACGACGTGATTGGCCTACCGGTCTGTATGACGCATAATCGCCCCCCTCGGGTGGTAGGTCTAATCGCAGCAGGCAGCCCGAGAGCACCCCGAGAATGGAAGAAGGCCTGAGAAGGAGATCAGACAATGCTCATCCTGACCCGTCGCGTGGGAGAGACTCTCATGATCGGCGACGAAATCACTGTCACCGTTCTGGGAGTGAAGGGGAACCAGGTGCGCATCGGCGTCAACGCGCCTAAGGATGTGTCTGTCCATCGTGAAGAGATCTATCAGCGCATACAGCGCGAGAAATCAGAAGACGATGACGGCGGTCCGGACGTCTAGATGGCCATGTGTGAGTCTGGTACCGCCTGAGCTGGTGAAGTCGTCCCTTTATCGGCTCGGGTTCTGGCGCCAAACGCTTTCGCCCATCTCTCGTTTTTCATTCTCGATTCACAGCCTGTCGCGAGCCGCTAAAGAATCTCAAAAAAGTTTAGGCAGCTTCTAGACAAAGCCTAATGAAATCGGTAACCTATGCGCCGTGTTGATGAGGGAGAGGTGGCCGAGCGGCTGAAGGCGCTCCCCTGCTAAGGGAGTATGGGGTTTATAGCCTCATCGAGGGTTCGAATCCCTCCCTCTCCGCCAACATCACTTCAGGTGATGACATCAACGCTGGGTCGTAACGCTCGAAAAAGTTCGACTTCCGAGATGGTGCTTAAGACCTAACAATTTGTGATCAGCGCCCGTAGCTCAGCTGGATAGAGTACCTGACTACGAATCAGGGGGTCGGAGGTTCGAATCCTCCCGGGCGCACCACAGATTGCAGTCAGTCAATATTGGCATCACGAGCTGTGATTGGCTCGGATCGTCATCCAGGTTATAAGCGCCCGTAGCTCAGCTGGATAGAGTACCTGACTACGAATCAGGGGGTCGGAGGTTCGAATCCTCCCGGGCGCACCATATCAATGACACCCGCACGGCAACGTGCGGGTGTTTTTGTTTGCGCGTCATTCCGTGGAATCTCGACGAACAACCCGTCGCTGATGCTTGGGCACACCTTCCGGTACACCAACGTTCGCTGTTGTGAAGGGTCACCCAGCCGTCGGCACGACGCCGAACTAGCCCAAGAGCCTGCGAAACGGCCCCGAGACTTTGTGTCACGTCACGTCACGTCACGTCACGGCCGCGTGACCCCTCAGCGATCGTTGCGACGGGCGGGCGTCACTCGAGGTGCGACGGCGTCCCGCCGCGGATCAGGCGGGCAGGCTGTCAGTCGCTTCGGGGCGTGGCGCCGACAGTCCTTCGAGAAACGCCGCGAGAGAGGTTTCCCGGCGCAGCAGACGAAACCGCTCAGCGGCCTCGGCGTCTCGTGCCCGCATGTGGTTAAGCCACTGTTTCAGCAACGAGACCACGACCTTTTCCGGCATGCCTCTCTCTCGCTTGCGCGCCGCGTAGTGACACAGGATCTCGCTGCGTGCCGACCAGGGCGTTGCCGCCAGCCGTTCACCGCTCAGCTGCCAGTGGCGGATACGCCTTGCAAGCCAAGGATCGGCCAGCATGCCACGGCCGAGCATGACGTCACGGCAGCCGGAAAGCGTGCACGCCTTCCAGTACTCTTCCAGTGTCCAGATATCGCCGTTGACCACCACCGGGACGCTCACAGCGGCACGAATCCTTGCCACCCACTCCCAGTGCGCCGGGGGACGGTATCCGTCGCGACGCGTACGCGCGTGCACGACCAGCTCCTTGGCGCCACCGGCTTCGGCGGCGAGGGCGCAGGCCAGCGCCACGCGTCGATCATCGAACCCGAGTCTGAGCTTGGCGTTGACCGCCACGCCGTGCGGCGCGGCGGCCGCCACGACAGCGGCGACCACCGTTTTGACCCGTGCCGGCGTTCGTAGCAGCGAAGCGCCGCCATCGTGGCGGTTGACCAGCTTCGCAGGACAGCCAAAATTGATGTCGAGCCGCGTCGCGCCCAGCGCGATCGCCTGTTCGGCATTGGCGGTTAGCGCCGCCGGATCGGAGCCGAGTAGCTGCAGGGTGACGGGCGCGCCGGATGGCGTCAGTGGGCCGCGCGTCGAGGCGGTGGCGAGTTCCGGGCAGTGGCGGAGAAAGACGCGTGGCGGTAGCTTGGCGTCCACCACGCGCACGAACTCGGTCACACACCAGTCGAGCGCACCGTCGGCGCTGAGCAGGTCACGCGTATCGGCATCGATCACCCCCTCCATGGGCGCCAGGCCTAGGCGACCGGTGCCGACAGAGAGAGGAGCGGGGAGCGAAGAGGGCTTGACCATCGAGAAGCGGTTCATCCGGCCTGAGAAGTGGGCCGCTACGCTAGCACAGCTATCGGTTGACGCAACGCCTGGCGTGATGGCCCATGACGTTGCATCAATGACGGGGGCGGTCTGACTCGCCAGTCGCCTAGCTGGCGCGGCGCTGCCGGAGCGCGCGCCGGACGGTAAAGGCGACGGAGAGCAGCGCCAGAATCAGTAGTGCCAGCGAGATCGGACGCGTCAGGAACAGGGTCCAGTCCTCGTTGGTCATCAACGCACGGCGAAGATTGGTTTCGGCGATCGGCCCCAGGATCACGCCGAGCACCAGCGGTGCGAGGGGATAGTCCAGCTTCGCCAACAGGTAGCCGACCAGGCCGATGCCGACCAGCAGGTAGAGGTCGGTCACGCGATTGTTCATCGCCAGCGCCCCCACCGCGCAGCAGATAAGCACCACCGGCACGATGATCGACTTGGGGATCTCGGTGATGCGCAGGAACCAGCGCATGCTGAGCAGACAAAATACGAGCACCATGGCCGCGGAGAGGAACATCGCCAGGAAGATACCGTAGGCGAGATCCGCGTTGTCCATGATCAGCCGAGGGCCGACGCTGATACCCTGCACCATCAGCGCCGCCATGAGCACCGCGTCCACCGCGCTGCCCGGTATGCCGAGTGCGATCATGGGAATCAGGCCACCGCCGGCAGTCGCCGAGTTGCCGGACTCCGAAGCGACCACGCCGTCGGCGATGCCGGTGCCGAACTGTTCGGGTGTCTTGGAGGCGCGCTTGGCCTGATCGTAGGCGATCAGGTTGGCGATGCTGCCCCCGGCCCCCGGTACGGCACCGATGACCACCCCGACCAGCGAGGAGCGGATCAGGTTGCCCGGTCGGCTCAACACCTCACGCATCACCTTGAACGGCTCGAAGCGAATCCGGCCTTGGATCAGCGCCTTGTTCTGCCGCAGTTCGTCGGGGTTCTCCACCTCGCCGGCGAGCTGGCTGACGGCGAAGATGCCGATGAGCACGACCAGAAAGGGGATGCCTGAGGCCAGCAGGTCGAGGCCGAAGGTGAAGCGGGGAACGCCCATCATCGGATCCTGACCGATGGTGGCGATGAACAGGCCCAGCAGGCTCATCATCAACCCCTTGAGGACTGATTTGCCGACCAGACTGGCGACCACGGTGACGGCAAAGAGAATCAGCGAGAAGTACTCCCAGGGGCCGAGCTTGACCGCGATCATTGCCAGTGGCGGCGCCGCCACGATCAGAATCACCGCGCTGATCAGCGCCCCGAAGAACGACGCCCAGATGCCCAGCCCAAGCGCTCTGCCGGGTTCGCCGCGGCGAGCCATAGGGTAGGCGTCGAAGGTTGTCGCGACGGCAGAGGGCGTGCCCGGAATGCCGAGCAGGGCGGCGCTGATCAGGCCGCCGGTGCAGCCGCCCACGTAGACGGCGAGCATTGTCGCCACGCCCTGCAGGGCCGGCATGGTGAAGGTCACCGGCAGCGTCAACACGATCGCCATGGTGACGGTAAAGCCCGGGATCGCGGCGGCGATGACGCCGGCCACTACCCCGATCGCCATGCTGAGCAGGGTCGCCAGCGTGAAGAGTTGATCCAGGCTCGAAAGCAGCGCAGTTGTCATTGGCATGGCGCGTTGTCTCGTTGCGAAGTGCTGAAAAAAGCTCGGCTACCAGAGTCTTCCCGCCGGTAGCGAAATCCGAAAGACCTCACCGAAAAGCCAGTAGAGGCCCAGGCTGAAGACCACCGAGACGACGAGCGCGATAGCGAGGCGCTTGCCGCGCCGCGCGCCGAGGGTCCACTGCACACCGGCTAGAAAGAGCAGCGACGCGAGCGGAAAGCCAAGCCAGGGCATCAGCAGCGCATAGAGGGTGAAGGCAGCGAGGGTCGCAAACGCCAGGCGGCGCTGGAGGCACCAGGCGATCATTCCCGGGCCGCCAGCCGGGTCGTGGCGCCGCAGGGAGAGTACCGACTGCACCAGAATCAGCACGTTGAACACCACCAGCGCTGCCAGCACCAGACGCGGAAACGACCCCGAGCCCAAGGGTTCCCACATCGATGACGGCAGGGCGTCGGCCTGCACGAACAGCGCGGCGAAGAGCGCCGCCAGAACGGCGTTCAACACCGCGTTGGCGAGCGCTTGCCCATAGCCCCCTTCGACCACCGGCGTGTCGCCGGTGGTCATCTTGGGTGTCGCTGTCATCGTGCCAGCTTGCCGGAGAGGCGCTTCACGGTGGCGTCGACGCCGCTCAGGTAGCTTGCATAAGCATCCGGCCCCATGAAGTCGACCTCGGCGCCTACCCGATTGACGCGCTCGATGAACGCCGGGTCTTCGGACATCGCCTCGAGACCGTTGGCCAGCGTCTCGATCTTGTCCTCAGCGATTCCCTTCGGCGCGATGATGCCGCGATTGATGGTCAGATTGAGGTTGTCGTAGCCGAGTTCCTTGAACGTCGGCACCTCCGGCGTGCGTTCGACCCGCTCCTGGGTGCCCACGGCGAGAAAGCGCAAATCGCCGTTCTTGACGAACTCGAGGCTCGATGAGACATCGCCGATGGCGGCATCGATGTGACCGCCGACGAGTGCGCGAATCCGCGCGCCGGTCCCCTCGAAACCGACGTAGCGGAAGTCCGCATCGATCGCGTCTTCGATCATCGCCGAATGGACATGGGGAATGCCGCCGAGCGTCGTACCGATTCGGATGTCGCCGGGATGAGATTCGGCATACTCGGCGAATTCCTCGAAGGTATTCCAGTCACTGTCGGCATTGACGACCAGGTACTGCGGCGAGGAGGCGAGCGAGGCGATGGGCACGAAGTCATCCCAGTTCAGCTGCGTCAGCCCCGTGGCATTGGCGGCCATCAACCCTTCGTGGATCTGACCGACGGTGTACCCGTCCGGCTCGCTCTCGGCGAGGGCTTCAAGGCCCACCGTGCCGCTGACACCGGGCATGTTGATGACCGGCATGGGCTGGCCGATGTGGTCGTCGGCGGCGTTGGAGATGATGCGCATCAGCGCGTCACTCCCTCCGCCCGGCGACCAGGGCACGATGAATTCGATGGCGTGATCCGGGTAATCGGCCGCCACGGCCGCGGGGACCACGCCCGTGGCGGCGACCCCTAGCGCCAGTCCGAGCGCACAGGCCGAGCCCGTGAGATGGCGTGTTGCGTCTTTGGCAGTCGTTTTCAGTGTGGTGTAGTCCAGCATCGATGCGTCCTTTATTGGAGTTGGCTAACGTCGACGGTCTCTAGCGATGGTTATCGTCTAATCCTGCGAGTGGTGCCACCGGGTGGCGTTCAGCCTAGCAGCAGGGCGCCGTAGGCCAGACCCGCGGCCACGGCCCATACCGGATGCAGCTTGAGTTTCCAGAGCATCAGCGTGGCGACCGCGCCGATGATGAGTACGTGGATCACCCCGGCACTCTCGACCCCTTCGTCAAAGAACGACCAGGTCAGATAGGCCATCAAGACCATGATCACGGGACGCACCCACTGGCTCATCGACTTGACCTTGATCGAGTCGCGGTAGCGATAGAGCGTGCCGAGGGCGACCAGCATGAGCAATAGTGACGGAGCGACGGTAGCGAAGGTAGCGATCAGGCCACCGCCAATGCCTCCGACCTCGTAGCCGATGTAGCCGGCCACCTTGGTGGCGATGGGACTGGGCAGCGTATTGCCCAGTGCCAGCGTTTCGGCGAACTGCTGCGAGCTCATCCAGCCGTAGTGACCGACGACCTCGTTCTCGATCAGGGGAATGATGGCCGGTCCGCCGCCGTAACCGATGATGTTGGGGATGAAAAAGGCGAGGAAGATCTCCCAGTAGATCATCGTTTGCGCTCCTCGACAGTGGCGGATGACGCCGCGCCGGTGCCCTTCTTGCGAGAAGGACGCAGCAGCGCCGCCACCAGAATCGCGCCGATGACCAGCCCCGGATGAACATCCAGCCAGTAGATGAGTCCGCCGGCGATCCCCCCCATGATCAGCGTCGCCAGCCACCCCAGGGCGGCACGCGACTTGGCAAAGAAATCCCAGGTCAGCTGCGCCATCATCACCATGACCACCGGGATGACCCCTTCGCTCATGCCCTGAATCCAGCGCTGATCGCGGTAGCGGGTGAACAGTCCCAGCAGCGCGATCATGGCCAGCACGCAGGGCAGCACGACGGCAACGACGGCATTGATGCAGCCGAACACGCCGCCGACACGGTAGCCGATGTAGCCGGCCATCTTGGTGGCGATGGGGCCGGGAAGGGTATTGCCGATGGCGAGAACATCGCCGAATTCGTCATCGGTCATCCAGGCGTAGCGGGTGACCGCCTCGGCGCGCACCAGCGGGATCATCGACGGGCCGCCGCCGAAGCCGAGCAGGCCGATACGCAGAAACGCCATGAAAAGCTGCCCTTGTCGTTTCATCGTCTAGACGACCGCGATCGAGGCATCGGTACGCGGCTCGGTGCCACCGCAACAGACCCCGGTCTGCGGGTCGCGCAGGATTATCTGGCCGCGACCGTAGGCGGTGGAATCGACCGCCAGTGTCACCTCATGGCCGCGCTCCGCCATGTCGCGAACCAGGTGCAGCGGGTAGCCCGGTTCGATCCCGACCTTGCGCCCGCCCATCCATTGCCAGCGCGGCGCATCCAGTGCCGCCTGCGGATTCAGATGATAATCGACCAGGTTCATCACCACCTGCATGTGCCCCTGGGGTTGCATGAATCCCCCCATCACGCCGAAGGGGCCTAGCGCCGTGTCGCCGCGGGTCAGAAAACCGGGAATGATGGTGTGAAAGGTACGCTTGCCGGGGGCGAGGGTATTGACGTGATCCGGATCGAGACTGAAACCGTGGCCGCGGTTCTGCAACGAGATCCCCGTGTCCGGCACGACCACACCCGAGCCAAAACCGTGATAGTTGCTCTGGATGTAGGAGACCATGTTGCCGTCGGCATCCGCCGTTGCCAGATAGACCGTGCCGCCGGCCTGGGGCTCGCCGGGCGTCGGGTCGATCGCGGTGTCGGTGATCAGCCGCCGACGTGTCTCGGCATAGGCGTCGCTCAAAAGCGATGCGACGCTGGTGGCCATGTGGGCGCTATCGGTGATGTGATGATGGCCATCGGTATAGGCGAGTTTCATCGCCTCGATCTGGCGGTGAAGCAGCTCCGGATCGTCGCGAACCGCGGGATCGAAGCCCTCCATCAGGCGCAGTGCCATCAGCGCGACCATGCCCTGACCATTGGGCGGAATCTCCCAGACGTCGATGCCGCGATAGTTGACGGAAATCGGCTCGACCCACTCCGGCTGATAGCCGGCGAGATCCTCGGCGCGGAGATAGCCGCCGGTCTGTCGCGAAAAAGCGTCGATCTTTTCGGCCAGCTCGCCGCGATAGAAACTTTCGCAGTGGGTCGCGGCGAGGGATTCCAGCGTGCGGGCCTGCGACTCGTTACGATGGATCTCGCCGGCGCGCGGTGCGCGTCCGTGCGGGGCGAAGGCATCCAGCCAGGGCGCGACGGCGGGGTCATCGGCTTCGGCTCGAAACTGGCGCTCGCCGCGCGCCCACAGCTTGGCAATCACCGGCGAGACGGGGAATCCCTCGCGGGCGATGCGAATGGCCGGGGCAAGCAGGGTAGCGAAGTCGAGCTTGCCGTAGGTCTTCGACAGCGTTGCCCATGCCGCCGGAACCCCGGGCACGGTGACCGGCGTCCAGCCGTGCAGTGGCATCTCATCGAAGCCGGCAGCTTTGACCGCCTCCGGCGTGAGGCCGGCTGGGGCATGGCCACTGGCGTTGAGGCCGTGCAGCTTGCCGCCTTGGGCGTCGTCGGCGAGCCACACCAGCGCGAAGGCGTCACCGCCGATGCCGTTGCCCGTTGGTTCGACCACACTGAGGACAGCGGCTGTCGCGATGGCGGCATCTACGGCGTTGCCGCCCTGCATGAGAATGTCACGACCTACCTGGCTTGCCTGCGGCTGCGAGGCGGCGACCATGCCGTTTTTCGAATAGGTCGCGCTACGCTGTGAGGCGTAGGGGCTGTCGGAAGAAAAGCGCAGAGTGTCGAAGGGGGCAGCGCCGTGGGCGGCTGCCGCGGCATCGGTAGCGGTCGTCATGCGGGCGTTCTCGGTTGTTATGGGCCGAAGGGCGATCGATGTCGCAACAAAAATCGATTTTTACTATGACGTTCTCTTGCGTGAAGGGTCAAGCTGGCTCGCCGCATTGCGGCGAATTCGCACCTTTACGCGAATTCGGCAATAGTTGAGGGGGATTGTCGGGTCTCGCCGTCAGCGATCCTCCGACCGGTTACCGGCACTGCTCTGACCACGGGCGATGCGTTCCAGAATCACCCGGCATCGAAACCACCTGACATCGAAATCACCTGACATCGAAATCACCTGACATCGAAACACCAACAAGAGTCGGTCATGTCGCAAAGAGAACCTGCAGGGCTCACTGCCGCCAGTCAGATTTACGCCGCCCTGAAACGCGACCTCATTCAGGGGCGGTTCGCGGCGGGGGAGAAGCTCGCCATCAAGTCGCTCAAGGACCACTACCAGGTCGGGTTGAGCCCGCTGCGCGAAGCGCTCAATCGGCTCTCTGCCTACGGTCTGCTGACCCAGGAAAATCAGCGCGGTTTTCGCGTGCCGGCGCTGACGCGCACTGACCTCGACGACATCGTGACGCTACGACAGCGGTTCGAGCGTCAGGCCCTGGTCGAGGCGCTGGACAATGGCGACGACCAGTGGGAAGCGGAGCTGCTGGCGGCTTTTCATCGGCTCAAGCGGGCCGATGATCAGGCCGAGGATCTCGAACACTGGGAGCAGATGCATCTGCAATTCCACCGCCGCCTGCTTGAGCCCTGTGCGTCGCGCTGGCTGTTGCGCTTCATCGAGCAGCTACATGATCAGTTCGACCGCTACCGCCGCCTGGCGCCGGCGATTCCCGGTCTGCGGAAGACGCTGGACGCCCAGCACGGTGAGCTGGTCGAGCTGGCGCTGGATCGCCGTACCGAGGCCGCGCGTGCGCTGATTCACGAGCATATCCAGCTCTCCTACGAGGTCGCCTGCGGCGCCTGCCGCGACGATGCGTGAGTCACGCGTCGAGCCGGGTCAACTCGCCGCGCAGACGCTGTTCGAGCGCTTCCATCGAGACGCTATCGTCGTCCGGCCAGCCGAGGCTGAGCAACACGCCGTCACTCGAGTAGCTGACGCCGTCGACCGGGATTTCCCGCTCGGCAAGCCAGTGACGGGTTTCCGCCTCCTGACCGAACCCGACGCGAATGCGACATTCGCGTCGCTCGGTATGGGTGGCGAGGGGCAGGGTATCCAGCGCCTGGACGACGGCCTGTGTGTAGGCGCGCACCAGGCCACCGGTGCCCAGCTTGGTACCGCCGAAGTAGCGTGTGACCACGACCCCGATACGACCGATGCCGCTGCCATCGAGGGCCTGAAACATGGGCCGGCCGGCAGTGCCGCCGGGTTCCCCATCGTCGGAAAAACCGATGGCGACCTGCTCCCCCGGTGCACCGGCGATGAAGGCGCTGCAGTGGTGGCTGGCGTCGGGATAGTGCCCGCGAGCCCGTGTCAGTAGCTGCTCGAACGCCTGCGGCGTCGCCACCTGGCCAATCCAGGTGATAAAGCGGCTCTTCTCGATTTCCAGGGTATGAACGTGCAGCTCGTCCGGGGCGAGTGCCGGTGTGGGGTAGCGCATCAGGCGGCTTGCGAGGGTTGACGCATGACACCCATGACCAGCCCCAGCACCTGAACGTCCTCGTTTTTGAGAAAGATCGGCGGCATGGTGTCGTTGGCCGGCTGCAGACGTACGCCGTTCTTTTCGATGAACAGCTTTTTCAGCGTGACCTCCTGATTGTTGATCAGGATAACGGCGGTCTCGCCGTTTTCGGCGGATTCGTAGCGTTCGATGATGATGATATCGCCGTCGAAGATATGACTGTCGATCATCGAATCGCCGCGGACCCGCAGCGCGTAAGTGTTGCGCCGGACGAGTCGTGCGGGAACCTGCACCGTGGCATCGTCGAGACAGGCTTCCATCGGCAGTCCTGCGGCGACCTGGCCGAGCAGCGGAATCTCCACCAGGTCGGTCGCATCGATGGTCTCCCAGTCCCCCGCCATGAGCGGCAGATTGGGGTGGCGTTGCAGGTAGCTCGGTGCACGGTTATTCATCGTTTTCTCCCGACAGGTGATGCTCATCATAGCAAGCTAGGCGAGACGGACAAGCCATCCCCAGGCCCCGAGCGACGCGGTGGCTGGCTATCGCGAGGTATGTGCCGTAGGCTTGCCGGCGGTCGGGCCCAGGCCCCCGGGATCGCAATCTTGAACCAGGAGACAGAGCGGCGGTATGCGCCTCAAATCGATCAAACTGGCCGGCTTCAAATCCTTCGTCGACCCGGTGACGGTCCCCTTCGACGGCAACATGACCGCCATCGTCGGGCCCAATGGCTGTGGCAAGTCCAACGTCATCGATGCCGTGCGCTGGGTGATGGGCGAGTCCTCCGCCAAGACCCTACGCGGCGAGTCGATGGCGGACGTCATCTTCAACGGCTCGACCGGGCGCTCGCCGGTGGGGCAGGCCGCCATCGAGCTGCTGTTCGACAACCGCGACGGCAGTCTCGGCGGCGCCTATGCCAGTTATGCCGAGATCGCGGTCAAGCGTCAGGTCACGCGGGAGGGGCAGTCCACCTACTACCTCAACGGCCAGAAATGCCGGCGTCGCGATATCGCCGACATCTTCCTCGGTACCGGCCTGGGGCCGCGCTCCTACGCCATCATCGGGCAGGGGATGATCTCGCGGCTGGTCGAGGCGCGTCCCGAAGAGCTTCGCAGCACGATCGAGGAAGCGGCCGGCATCTCCAAATACAAGGAGCGGCGGCGCGAGACCGAGAATCGCCTGCGGCGAACTCAGGAGAATCTGGAACGCCTCGACGATATTCGCGAGGAGCTCGACAAGCAGCTCGAACGGCTCAAGCGCCAGGCGGAAGCCGCCCGTCGATACCAGCGATTCCAGGATGAGGCGCACCGCCTCCGCGGCGAACTCGCGGTCCTGCGTGAACGCGCCCTGCGCGGTCAGCTCGCCGAGGAAACGGCGCGGGCTGGCGAGCTCGAGACCCTGATAGAGAAAGAGACGTTGGGGCTTCGCGCCTGCGAGACGCAACTGGTGGAAGGGCGCGAGACGCACGATCAAATCGCCCAGGAACTCGAGCGACATCAGGCGAGTTTCTACGAAACGGGGGCCGCCATCGCCCGGCTCGAGCAGTCTCTTGAACACGCGCGCCAGCGCGACGATCAACTCGCCACCGATCTCGAGGCCGCGTACCGCGAGCGGGAATCGCTGGCCGAGCTCGTCGCCGAGGACGAGCGCCGCCGCGGTGAGATCGCCTCGCGCCTTGAGGCACTGGCGCCGGATTCCGAGGCTGTCGAGGAGCGACTGGAGGCACTGGAGAGTCGACTGGCGGAAGCGGAAGCTCAGATGAACCAGCGCCAGCAGGCCTGGGAAGAGGCCAGCGGCAAGGAGAGAGACAGTCGCTACGCCGCGGAGCGCGAGCAGGCGACCATCCAGCGGCTCGAACGCCTCGTCACCGACCTCGATGGTGAGATCGAGCGTCGCCGCCGCCAGCGCGCCGAGCTACCGGACGTCAGCGAGCTCAAGCGAGAGCGCGACGCACTCGTCGAGAGTCAAGCGGCGGTGGCGGTGCGCGAACGGACCTTCGACGAGCAGCGCCAGCGCCACACCGACGCGCGTGACCAGGCCCGGCAAACGGTCGAGACGCAGCGGCGTGACCGTGAAGACGTGAGCGCCGAGCGTCACCGGTTGCAGGGCGAGATCGCCTCCCTCGACGCGCTGATCGATGCCGCCCTGACCGACAGTGACGCCGGGGTGGCCGACTATCTCGCCGATCATGCCCTTGCCCGGGCACCGCGGCTGGCGGAGCGCCTCGATGTCGAGGCGGGCTGGGAGCGAACCGTTTCCTGGGTGCTGGGGCCCTGGCTGCACGCTCGCCTCGGCGAGATCGATCAGGCGCGGGCACCGCTCGAGGGCTTGATCAGTGGCGAGCTGCCGGTGGTCGACACGGCCGATGTCGCGCCAGATCGTCAGGCTTCGACGCCGTCGCTACCGCAACAGACACCTCAGAGCGGCACCCTCGCCGACAAGGTGGCTGGGGCCGGCCCGCTTGCGCCGCTGCTGGACAGCATCCACTGCGCCGAGGCACTCGATGATGCCTGGCGTTGGCGCGAGCGTCTGGCGCCCGGGGAGAGCGTGATCACCGCGGAGGGGCTCTGGCTCGGCCGGGGCTGGGCGCGTCGCCTGGGCCGCGACGATGCCGCCGGCGACAGTGTCGTCCTTCAACGGCAACGGCGGGCAACACGGCTGGCGCGTCTGGAGACCCTCGACGCCCGCATCGAAACGATCGATGCCGCACTGGCCGAAGCCCAGGCGACGCTTGCGTCGAGTGAAGCGGCGCTGGAAGCCTCGAGAGAGGAGGAAGCGGTACTGGCTCGCGAGCGCCAGCAGGCGGCAACGCGTCTGGCGACGCTGGATGGCCGGCTCGAGAACGCCGAGGCGCGGGCGCAGGAGATCGACGAAGAGCTCGCCGAGCGTCGCGAAAGATGCGAGAGCACCCGGCTCGAGTGGGAAGAGGCGCGGGAGCGCTGGCAGCAGGCGCTGACGATTGTCGAGGCCGCCGCTATCGAGCGGGGTGGGGTCGACGATGCCCGCCGCGAGACGCAGGAAACGCTGGATACGCTGCGTCGGGAGCAGCAGAAGGTGCGCGCGCAGCATCAGGCCCAGGGGCTCGAGTGTCAGCGTCTCGAGACGCAGCGCAGCGAGTTGGCCCAGCAGTTGGCACGTAGCCGGGTTCAGTTGGCCACCCTCGATGAGCGCTGCGAGAGCCTACAGGCCCAGCGCGAGGCACTCAACGAGCCGGACGACGAGCAGCGTGAGCGACTCGCCTCGCTGCTCGACCAGCGCAGTCGCGAGGAGCAGACGCTCGAGGCGTGTCGCGACCGCGCCAATCAGGTGGGCGAGAGTCTGCGCCAGGCGGAGACCGATCGCCAGACACATGAGCGCACGCTGAACGAGCGACGCGAGCGGCTGCAGGAAGTGCGGATGCAGGTTCAGGCACTGACGCTCAAGGCCGAGGCGCAGGCCGCCCAGCTGGAGGAGGCGCGGCACGACCGTGACGCGCTGCTCGACGCGCTCGACCCCGCGGCCACCGAGTCCGCCTGGCAGGCACGCCTCGACGAGACGCTCGAGCGCATCCGGCGGCTCGGTGCCATCAACCTTGCAGCGATCGAGGAGTACGACCAGCAGGCGGAGCGCCGCGACTACCTGGAAGCCCAGCACGCCGAACTCAGCGAGGCGATCGAGACGTTGGAGCGGGCGATCAAGCGTATCGATCAAGAGACACGCAGTCGCTTCAAGCAGACATTCGAGCAAGTCAACGACGGACTGGCGGCGCTTTTTCCAAGAGTCTTCGGTGGCGGGGCCGCGTGGTTGACCCTCACCGGCGAGGATTTGCTGGAGACCGGCGTGGCGATCATGGCGCGCCCGCCCGGCAAGAAAAACAGCACCATTCATCTGCTGTCCGGCGGCGAGAAGGCGCTCACCGCGCTGTCGCTGGTCTTCGCCATCTTTCAGCTCAATCCGGCGCCGTTTTGCATGCTCGATGAAGTCGATGCGCCGCTGGATGATGCCAATGTCGGACGCTACGCCAGGCTGGTCAAAGAGATGTCGGAAAGCGTGCAGTTCATATTCATCACCCATAACAAGATTGCCATGGAAGCCGCAGAGCGATTAATGGGTGTGACAATGCAGGAGCCGGGTGTCTCCCGGCTGGTCTCGGTGGGCGTGGACGAGGCAGCGTCGCTGGCGGAGTCCGCTTGAGATGGACGAAACCCCTAGCGAAAAGTCGACTGGCGCTCGACGGGGCATTGGGGAAAATAGCCAAACCGTCCGACGGCGTAATAGACTAGTCTCCAAACGGGATAATTGAAGGGCGATGGCAGGTGAGCAAAACAGTCCTTGACAACGAAAAAAAATAGCTCACTTCGGACAAATCACGCTATGCTTAGGCCCGCATGCCCCGGCATGTAAACCTTCCCTTCGGCATAGCGGCATCGCGAACAGGCAAGACGACCCATGGAACTAAGAGAGTGGCTCATCATCCTGGGGCTGGTTTTGGTAGCGACCATCGTGATCGATGGCTTTCGTCGCCTACAGCGCCAACGTCGCGTACCGCGACTCGACCGCGCGACCACTGACGCCGCTGAGGCCGAGGGGGACGCCGTCGACTCCGACGCGCAGGATACGGAAGAGCAGGCCCGCGAGGCCGAAATGAATTGGGAACTTCCCAATGGCGGCGCTCGTGTCGTGCGCGCGGCGACGTTCGAGCGTAGCCAGGACGCCATGGAGCCGGTCCGGCCGACCGAGCCGAAACGCCAGGAGCGGATCCCGGAAGCGTCTCTTCAGAGCAGCATTCTCGATCGCCGCTCTCGCTCGTCGTTTGCCAACATGCAGGCGAACGTCAAAAGCGCGATGCGCGCCGGGGCCAAGCGCATGAGCGAGTCCGCACAGCGCCTCGGCCAGAAGCGTGACGATATCGAGCATGACGACGAGGCGATTCACGAAGAACCGCGGCTCGCCGGCTTCGAGGCCGACGTCGAGCCCGACACCCGGGCGGCGGACGCCGAGCGGCTGCGGATCGAGACGCTGACACCGGTGGATCTCGATCCCGACCAGATCGGCGACGAGCAGCCAGCCCGGTCCGCGGCCGATACGCGGGGCGACACGGGCGTCCGGTCCGAGTCCCTCGAGGCGCCTGCCGCCGATGACGCGCCCGCCCGTCGCGATGACGTGGTCACGCCTCATCCGGTGGTCGAGCGCGCCAAGCGCCACCATGTCAACGCGGCACGAGCGCGCGAAACGCTGGCGGATGCAGAAGAGATCATCGTCATCAGCGTGCTGGCGCGCAGCGAGGAAGGTTTCGACGGCACTACGCTGCTCAAACTGATGCTCGCATGCGGTCTGCGATTCAGCGAAATGGGGATTTTCCACCGTTTCGAGACCGAAGAGAGCGATAGCCAGCTCCAGTTCTCGATGGTCAACGTGCTCAAGCCCGGCGTCTTCGACCTGGACAAGATGGACGAGATCGTCACCCCCGGGGTGAGCTTCTTGATGCCTCTGCCCGGTGCCAATGACACCTCGGTGGCCTTCGAGGCGATGCTCGAGACTGCGATGGTGCTGGTGCGCCATCTGGGCGGTGAGCTCAAGGACGAGAATCACAGCGTGATGACCGCCCAGACGATCGAGTTCGCCCGTCAGCGCGTTCAGGATTTCGAACGTCGTCATCGGCTGCATCGCTACCAAGCCAACTGATTGCGCCCGCCAGGCGGGTGAATCGGAAACGACGGGGCCTTCGGGCCCCGTTGTCGTTTGTGCTGGGGGCGCCGCCGGGTCCGGGCCTCGCCCTTGGCAGCGTCGGTCCCACCGATGACCTCCTCGTGATCGGCGCGGCGCCCGCCATCCGCTACAATCGCTCTCTGTCAGAAACTCCTCTTCGCGATACCGCGAGCCTTTCTTTCACGCGATCGAATCGAGCGCCATGAGTCAGATTTCCGAAGCGGCCCGCCAGCGGGCGGAGACGCTGCACCGGCAGTTGGATGATGCCAACTATCACTACTATGTCGAAGATGATCCCCGTCTCACCGATATCGAGTACGACACGCTGCTGCGCGAACTCCAGCAGCTCGAGGCCCAGTACCCTGACCTCGTGACGCCGGAGTCACCGACCCAGCGGGTCGGTGCTGCCCCTGCCGACCGCTTCGAGGAAGTGAGTCACGCGGTTCCCATGCTGTCGCTCGATAACGCCTTCGATGAGGAGGAGTTGCGGGCCTTCGTCAAGCGCGCCGCGGACAAGCTCGAGAGCGAGGCGTCCGAGGTCACATTCTGCTGCGAGCCCAAGCTCGACGGTCTTGCCGTCTCGCTGATCTATGAAAACGGCCGTCTGGTGCGCGGCGCGACGCGCGGCGACGGTCGCAGCGGCGAGGACGTCACGCTCAACCTGCGCACCGTTCACTCGATCCCGCTGAAACTTCGTGGCGATGCCATTCCTGAGCTGATCGAAGTCCGAGGCGAGGTCTACATGCGTCACTCCGGCTTCGAGGCGTTGAACGACCGCGCCCGGGCGAGTGGCGACAAGGTCTTTGCCAACCCTCGCAACGCGGCCGCCGGTAGCCTGCGCCAGCTCGACTCGAGCATCGCCGCCCAGCGGCCACTGGAGTTCTGCGCCTATCAGGTTGCCCGGCTCGAGGGGGACGACGTCGCACGCTCGCATTCGGATTATCTCGCGCGGCTGCGCACGCTCGGTTTTCGTACCAGTCCGCTGCTTGACGTGGTCACCGGCGACGAAGGCGTTATCGAATTCTGTCGGCGCCTGGGCGAGCAGCGCGATTCGCTCGACTACGACATCGACGGCGCGGTGATCAAGATCGACAGCCTGCGTGCCCAGCGCGAACTCGGCTTTGTCTCGCGCGCCCCGCGCTGGGCGATCTCGCTGAAATATCCCGCCCAGGAGCAGACCACCACGCTCAACGACGTCGCCTTCCAAGTCGGCCGGGTGGGGACGCTGACGCCGGTGGCCAAGCTCGAACCGGTGCAGGTGGCGGGGGTCACGGTGTCCAACGCGTCACTGCACAATATGGACGAGATCGCCCGGCTCGACGTGCGCATCGGCGATACCGTCATCGTGCGGCGTGCCGGTGACGTCATCCCGCAGATCGTCGGCGTGGTCGAGTCGCAGCGGCCCGAGCACACACGCACCATTGAGCTACCCGAGGCCTGCCCCGTCTGCGGCTCCGCCGTCGAACGCCTCGACAACGAGGTTGCCGCGCGCTGTGCCGGCGGTCTCTATTGCCCGGCGCAGCGCAAGGAGGCGCTCAAGCATTTCGCCAGCCGACGCGCGCTGGATATCGACGGTCTGGGTGAGAAGCTGATCGATCTGCTGGTCGAGCGTGACTGGGTCCAGACGCCGGCGGATCTTTTCCGGCTCGAGACCGAAAGCCTCGCCGAGCTGCCCCGACTGGCGCAGAAGTCGGCCAGCAATCTGGTCAACGCCCTCGACGCCGCCAAACAGACCACGCTGGCACGATTCATCTACGCCATCGGTATCCGCGAGGTGGGCGAGACCACGGCGGCCAATCTGGCGCGCCACTTCGGCACGCTGGAGGCACTCCGCGGCGCCGAGCTGCCGGCGCTGGAGGCGGTCAATGACGTGGGTCCGGTGGTCGCTCGTCACGTGCATACGTTTTTCCGCCAGGCGCATAACCAGGAGACGCTGGACGATCTGATTCGTGTCGGTGTGACCTGGGAAGAAGAGGCGGTCGCCGATCGCCCACAGCCGCTAGAAGGCCAGACCTGGGTGCTCACCGGCACACTCGAGGAGATGACTCGGGACGAGGGCAAGGCACGCCTGCAGGCGCTGGGTGCCAAGGTGGCCGGCAGCGTCTCCAAGAAGACCGCTACCGTCGTCGCCGGCCCCGGTGCCGGCAGCAAGCTCGACAAGGCCGAGTCACTCGGCGTCGAGGTGATCGACGAGGCGACCTTTATCGCACGTCTGACCGAATGGGAGTCCTGACATGAGCCGCTTCATCGACGTACCGCACGCCATGCTGCCCGCCGACACGCTGGACGCGCTGCTCGAGGTCTTCGTCACCCGGCAGGGCTATGACACCACGGACGTCGTCACCGACATGCACGACTGGGTGCGTGAGCTCCGACGCCAGCTCGAGCGGGGCGAGCTGCTGATCGTCCACGATCTGCAGACAGAACTCACCGAAGTGATGACACTCACCCAGTGGAAGAGCTTCGGGCGTCAGATTGGCGACGACGAGGAGGAGGGCGACTGATGCCCTCAGTCACGGCGGCCAGGCGGGCAGTCGATGCCAGACTTCAACGACAAACGGCGCCCCGTTCCTGAACGGGGCGCCGTTGTTGGCAGCAGCGGTCTTGCCGGCCGAGTCGAGCCGTCAGGCGAAGAAGATCGGCACCAGAATGCTCGAGATCAGCAGGATCAGCGCGCCGCCGAGCCGCGAGGAGATCTGGGCGAACGGCATCAGCTGCATGCGTTTCGCCGCCGATAGCACCGCGACGTCGCCGGTGCCGCCCATGTTCGCCATGCACAGCCCCGCCGTGATCGCGGATTCGATCGGGTAGAAGCCGACCAGCTTGCCGACCAGACCGGCACCGAAAGCCGCACCGGCGACCACGGCGAAGACGATCATGACGTAGGTGATCGAGATCGCATCGATGACCTGCCCCAGGTCCGTGTAGGCGATGCCGATGCCGAAGAGCAGCGCGAAGGTCCAGTTCTTGGCCACGAACTGGAACCACTGAGCGGCGGACTCGTTGATCGACTCCGGGACCACGTTGGCGATCTTGAGCGCGGCGACCAGAACGATCATCAACGCATAGGGATGCAGCGGGATGACGCTGCCCAGGATCTCGCCGCCGACGAAGAAGGTGAGCGCCGCGATCACGCCAATCCCCAGCTTGGAAAGATCGGGTTTGGTCTCCCGCTCTTCGATCTCGACGCCGGGCATCATCTGGCCATTGCCGGTCAGGCTCGGCACCCGATTGGCCAGACCGTTGAGCAACCCGGCGATGATGATCGCAAAGACGTTACCCAGCGCCAGCGCCGGTACCAGGATCGAGATGTAGTAGCTCGCCGGCTGGCCGAGGAGCTGCTCGTAGATCTGGCTCATCGGCACCGCACCGGCGCCCATGCCGCCGCCCATGATCGGCAGCGTAATGACGACGACCGCGTCCTGGGGCGAGAAACCCATGACGTAGCCCACGGCGACGGCAAACAGCGCTGCGAACAGCACCGCGCAGGTCAGCGGCAGGGCATAGCGTGAGCCGACCTTGACCAGCACCTTGGAATCCATGCCCAGAATGCTGCCGGTGATCAGCGCCGCGATGTAGAAATTCAGAAAGCCGCCGCCTTTCATGAACTGGGTCACGTTGTCCACGACACTCGTCGGCAGCCACTGCAGATAGACCAGCGCCGCGGAGCCGAAGATGGAGAGGATCGCCCCGCCGCCCAGGTAGGTCTTGACGATCGGCAGCCGATCGCCGATGAAGCCGAACAGCTCGCCTAACAGCATCATCACCAGCAGGGCGCCGATCATGCCGGTCGGTAGCGTTTCCGTGATCATCGACAGGATGAGGACAGCGGAGGCGATCGCAAACAGGGGGAAAGGGATACCGAAAATCGGCGTCGCCAGCCAGTGGCGTCGGTCGGCCGATTCGGCGTGCGCACGAGGCGACACGGATGAAGTCATGATTGGCTCCCCGAAGGTGAGCGCCCGGTGGGCGGTGGACGAAAGTGTGCCGCGAACGGCTGGTCGCCGAGGATAAAAGGGGAGCCGGCTGAGCCAAATTTTCCCAACTTAATTAAGTCTTTAGAAACTATTGAAAGCAGCGCGAGATGGCGCTGCACAAACCCTTGAGCGTCGGAATACCACGTTGGTCTAAGCCGCAGGATTTTTGCCCGCTGCGATTCGCCACGTGCATCGGCGGGACTCGGCGCCGATCCCGGCGCGAGTCAGAAGCGAAATCGGTGCCAGTCAGAGAGAAACTCGAGGCGAGCCGGCGTCCACGCTGCGCGAAGCCTGGGTGCCATGAGCCGGCCAACCGGGGCAACGAGTCCGTGTGATAGGCGTGATTTCGATGGCACGGTATGCTGCGCCCACTTCGCCGATCCTGACCATCGATGCCTTGTCTTGAGGGCCCATGAAACGCTTACGCCTGAGCGCCCAGATATTCCTCCTCGTCGCCAGCATGATCGTGCTGACGCTGGGAACGGCGTTTCTGATTTTCGACTACCAGCTCGGCGAGAGCGTCGAGCGGGCTCAGGCCAAGCGGGTCCAGGGGTTGGCGAGCGTCATCGCGACCCGACGCGATGTACGCGATGCGCTGGCGGCAGCGCCGATCGTGCGCGATCCGGGCTCTTCGCTGCGTCGTGACATCGAATCGCTGCGCGAGCGGCTCGGCGTCGACTTCATCACGGTGATGGATCGTGATCATCTGCGCCTGACGCATCCCGACCCCGACGCGGTGGGCCAGCGATTTCGCGGCGGCGACGAGGACCCTGCCCTCGACGGTGAGTCCTACGTGTCGCGGGCACCGGGTACGCTGGGGCTCAGCCTGCGCGGCTTCTCGTCCGTGCGCGGCGAGGACGGCAGCATCCTGGGGGCGGTCGCCACGGGCGTGACCCTGAGCCGACTGGGACTGCTGGTCGCCGAAAATCGCCAGATCGGCCTGCTCGGGGTCTTCTTGCTGACGATCGTCGGCGGGATTGGCGCGGGCTGGCTCTCGCGTTACATCAAACGCGTGCTGCTGGGCTTCGAGCCGCATCAGATATCGCATTGGGTGCAGGAGCGTCAGGCGGTGATGGCCTCGCTGCACGAGGGGGTGCTGGCCGTCGGTGCGGACGGCGAGCTCACCCTGATCAATCCGGCAGCGCAACGACTACTGGGTGTCGACGCCACCGGTTCGGTCCCGCAACAGACCCTCGACACCCTGTTCGGCGACGACTCGCTCGTCCGTGACCGACGGCTGACGCTCAACGGTCGGGCGCTGGTCGTCAACCGAGCAACGATTCGCCACGCGGGAGAGGGCGTGGGGGGTAGCGTGGTGACGCTTCGCGACCGCAGCGAAGTGAATCGTCTGGCGGAGGAGCTGACCGGTGTCAGCCGCTATGCTCAGGCGCTGCGAGCCTCGACCCACGAGTTCAAGAATCGTCTCCACGTCATTCTCGGCCTGGTCCAGTTGCGCGATCTCGACCGGCTGGAGCGCTACCTGCGCGAGCTCGACAGCACCCTGATCGCCCCCGCGGCGGAGCGGGTCGAGAAGGTGCGAGATCCGGTACTCGCAGGCTATCTGCTCGCCAAGGGAAGCGAAGCGCGGGAGCGTCGTATCGAGCTTGAGATCGAGCTCGAGACTCCCTTGCCCGCGGCGGCGGAAGAGGAGGTGTGCCATCTGCTGGTGACGATCATCGGCAACCTGCTCGAGAACGCCTTCGAGGCACTGGCCGGGCGTGAGTCGCGGCGGGTCACGCTCACCCTTGCGCTCGATGCCGATGCGCTGTCGCTGCATGTGGCCGACAGCGGCGCGGGAATGAGCGCCGAGCAGTGCGCCCGCGTGCTGTCGCAGGGCGTGTCGACCAAGGGCGAGGGGCGGGGGTTCGGCCTCGCCATGGTCAAGACCCATATCGAATCCCGCGGCGGCACGCTCGCCCTCTACTCGACGCCGGGGCGTGGCACCCTGGTCGAAGTGACACTGCCCTACACCGCGACCGTTAACCCGGTAACCGACGGAGTGACCTGAGCGAGATGAGCATGCGTGTACTGGTGGTGGAAGACGATCCGATGGTGATGCGACTCAACGTCGAATTTCTCAATCGCGTCGATGGTGTGAGCCTGGTCGCCCAGTGCGAGGATCTGTCGACCGCCCGCGACGTCCTGGCCCGCGACGCCGTGGATCTCCTGCTGCTGGATGTCTATCTGCGCGACCAGAACGGACTGACGCTGGTCCGCGAGCTTCGCCGTCAGGCCCGTGATGTGCAGATCGTGCTGATCACTGCCGCCTCCGAGATCGATACGGTCCGCGAGGCCAAGCATCTGGGCGTCGCCGACTATCTGGTCAAGCCGTTCGACTTCGCCCGCTTTCGCGAAGCGCTCGGCCAGTGTCTCGACACCCACCATCGACTCTCGGGGTTGCCGGCGCGGGCGCACCAGCGCGACGTCGATGCGCTGTTCCGGCGCGACGCCGGGGCGCCGGCGCGCCCGGGCGATCTGCCCAAGGGACTGACGCAAAATTCTCTCGCCCAGGTCGCGCGGGCGGCCGTCGTTCACGCCGGCGATATCTTCACCACCGAAACGCTGAGTGAAGAGAGCGGCATGTCGCGGGTATCGGTTCGCAAGTACCTCAAGCACCTGGTGGATCGCGGCCTGCTCGAGGAGTCCTTTCACTACGGCCAGATTGGCCGCCCCTCGTTCACCTACCGCTGTCTGGATATCGCCGCTCTCGAATACATCGGCCATTAGCGCACACGCGGCCTGTGCCGCTACTGACCGCGGATCAACTCGGCGATCAGGCGCCGGCCGGGGTGGAGGTGATCGACCAGCGCCCGTGGCAGCGGCAGCGGCTCCGCGTGAATCCGCGACGCGATCAGCTCGGCGCAGAGCGGTGCGCTCACCATGCCCCGCGAACCGTGGGCGGCGCTGACCCACACCCCTGGATAGTGCGCCCCCGGCGTCGAGAAGCGTCGGCGGGCATCCTTGGCGAGGGCGGCGTAGTCCTCTCGCCACTGCGCCGCCATCGGCAGCGGCCCGGCGTAGGGCGTCTTGTCCGGACTCGCCGCGCGGACGGCCGCGCGACCGTCGAGGCTTGCCGGATCGATGTCGCCGAGCGCCTCGGCGAGCGCCGGGGCCGTGCGCGCGAGCTCTTCCAGATTGCGCCGATGATCCGCCTCCGTCACCGCGGTATCGGCGTCGTTGGGGTGGAAGGTCGCGCCAAAGGTGAGCGTGCGGTGTCGCGGCGGCAGTACATAACCCTCGGCGCAGAGCACCCGGTTGAGCGCCGGCAGCGCGTCCCGCTCGAGCATCGATACCTGGCCGCGAATCGGCTGCAGGGGCAGGCCATCGAGCCAGGCGGCACTGGCGGGACCGGCGGTGATCACTATCTGATCCACGGTGAGGTCACCGTCGCTCAATTCGAGTTGCCAGCCGTCGCCGTGCGCGTGGTATCCCGCGAGCGAGGCCTGGCGCAGCGTCACGTTCGGCGTGTCGGCCAGGCGTCGGCAGAGCGCGCCCGGGTCGACCCAGCCGGCGCTGCCATAGTGCAGGGCGTCGTTCTCCACCGCGATGCCTGCCAGGCGTGACGCGTCAGCCGTGTTGCAGGCAGCAACGACGCTCGGCGGCAGGCCGTAGTGGTCGAGAAATCGTCGCTGGCGCCGGTTTTCCCGCTCGTGGGGCGCGAGGGCCAGCAGCCCGCAGTCGGACCAGAACGTGCGCTCGGGATCGAGCGTCGAGAGCCAGCGATGCGCATGCTGCAGGGCCGCCAGATAGAAAAGACTCTGCCGGTTCGGCTCGGCGGCGAGTTTGACGTAAAGCGCCGCCTGCGGATTCCCGGAGGCGCCGCCGGCGATGCCTTTCGGGTCGATTAGCGTTACCTGGCTGCCCCGTCGGGCCAGCGCTTCGGCCATGCTCGTGCCGGCGATGCCCGCGCCGATCACCGCGATGTGGGCAGCTCGGCGTGTCGCCGGTGGGGTGAACCAGGGCGTCGCGGCGCGAGCCTCGTCGTCGGGTGCCGAGGCCAGCGACCCGCAGAGCATCTCGCGCTTGCGGCCGAACCCCGGCACCTTGCGCCAGCTAAAACCGGCTTCGGCCAGTCCGCGGCGAACGAATCCCGCACAGGTGAAGGTCGCGAACGTCGTCTCGCCATGGCTGGCGCTCGCCATGGCGTGAAACAGCCCGGCGTGCCACATGTCCGGATTCTTGGCGGGGGCGAAGCCATCCAGAAACCAGGCGTCGACCTGGCCTTCCAGCGCGCTGAGCGACTCGGCGGCGTCGCCGATGTGCAGATCGAGCGTGACGCGGGGGTCGAGTCGAAGCCGATGAATGCCCGCGACGGCGTCCGGCCACTGGGCGATGAGCGTCTCGGCGCGGGGGGCGAGATCCGGCCAGCTCTGCCAGATGCGAGCGAGCGCTTCGCGCGTCATCGGATGCTTTTCGGTCGAGACCAGGTGCAGCCGTGCCGACGGTGGCGCGTTGTCGGTGAAGCATGCCCAGGCGAGCAGCATGTTGAGCCCGGTACCGAAGCCCGTTTCGCCGACGACGAACGGTCGCGCCGACTGCCAGGCACCAAACCGCTCGGCCAGCCGGTTGTGGGCGAGGAAGACGAAGCGACTCTCTTCCCGGCCATCGTGGCGAGAAAAGTAGACGTCGTCGTAGCGCGCGGAGAAGGGGGCCTCGCGGTCCTCCGCATCCCGTCGCCACTCCAGTTCAGCGGGCTCGACGGTCAGCGCCGGGGTGCCGGTATCGGCGTCGGTCTGGGCAGGGCGGGACGGGGTATCGGACATGCGGTAGCGTCTCGGCGGGGGTTCAAAAATTGATCAATTGGCGCCAGTCGGCGTGATGTCGGCGGCTCGTCCAGACGTCCGCGGGATCTCAACAGTGTTATCCACAGCCACTGTGCAAAACCCGATGGCGATCTCATCGCTGGGATCTGCCCCTGTGATGGATTGGGCCTGTGATGGATTGAACATGCGGTGGATCGGCCGTTGCGCGGCAGATACCCGGCGCGCGACACCGCGCGCCGGGGGGAACTCAAGGCAGGACGTGCTTGAACGGTTTGACGATGACGTCCGCATAGACCCCGGCGGCAACGTACGGGTCGGCGTCGGCCCAGGCTTTGGCCGCCTCCAGGGAGTCGAACTCGGCCACGACCAGGCTGCCGGTGAAGCCGGCGTCGCCCGGGTCTGCGCTGTCGGTGGCGGGCAGCGGACCGGCAAGCACCAGACGCGCCTCGTCGCGCAGGCGTTCGAGCCTTGCCAGGTGTTCCGGGCGCGCCGTCTTGCGCTTGTCGAGACTCTCCTCGACGTCCTGACTCATGATGGCATACAGCATCAGCGATTCTCCTCGGTGGGGGAGCGGGAAAGGTGACGGGCCAGGTAAAGCGCCTGTCCCACCACGAACAGTAGCGTCAGACCCAGCATGCCGAACAGCTTGAAGTCGACCCAGGTGGCCTCGCTGTAATGGGTGAAGACGTAGACATTGAGGGCGGCCATCGCAAAAAAGAAGGCGACCCAGGCAAGATTGAGCCGCCGCCAGGCCGCTGCCGGCAGCGTCACCGCCTTGCCCATCATGCGTTGGGTCAGGGTCAGTCCGCCAAATAGCGGCGAGAGCAGAAAGGCGATGCCGAAGGCCGCGTTGACCACGGTCGGCTTCCACTGGATGAACGCCGGGTTATTGAAGGCCACGGTTGCCCCGGCGGACGCCAGGACGATGATCGAGGTCACCAGCAGCGTCTTCTCGATGCGCCGCTGGCGCCACCAGGTGATGGCAAGCTGGGCGAGCGTTGCCGGTATCAGCACCAGCGTGGCGGTGATGATGTCGCCCGTGAAGTGGTACACCGCGAAGAAGATCGCGATCGGGAGAAAGTCGAACAGCAGCTTCATGGGCGGAGCGCTCTGAGGGAACTGGCAGGATGTTAAGCGGGGTGTCGATTGACCGGGTCTGTCGCGACCCTCACCATTGGTGGCCTATTCTGACAAAGACGCCATGCGGCGTCATGCGCATGCCCACCGAAACCTCGCACCGCCCGGGTGACCCTATCAGCGACCCCTTATCATCGCCGCTCGCCGAGACCCTCGACGTCGCCGCCGGCGTGGACCTGCACATGCACTCGCGCGCCTCCGATGGCAAGCTCACGCCGACCGAGCTTGTGGATCTCTGCCACGTCCGCGGAATCCGACACATGGCGTTGACCGACCACGACACGCTCGACGGCGTGGCCGAGGCGAGCGAGCGCGCCCGCTCTCTGGGTCTCAAGCTGCTGCCGGCGGCAGAGCTGTCGTGTCAGTGGCGCGGGCAGGGCATTCATATCGTGGCGATGCTGCCTGCCGGGGTCTCCGAGGGCTTTACCGCGGGCCTTGGCGTGCTGGCCAATGCGCGCAAGGCCCGCAGCCGAGAGATCGCCCATCGGCTCGAAAAGATCGGTCTCGAGGATGGGCTGGCACGAGCCCGGCATGAAGCCGGCAGCGAGCGTCCGCTCGGGCGGCCGGACTTCGCCGCCGCGCTGGTGACGGCGGGTCTGGTGCCGGATATGCCGACGGCATTCAAACGCTATCTGGGCGCGGGCAAGCGCGGCGACGTCAAGATGCACTGGCCGGAACTCGCAACCGTCGTCGGCTGGATTCGCGACAGTGGCGGCGTCGCCGTCATCGCGCACCCGTTGCGCTACGGCATGACCCGACGAAAGCGCGATCTACTGTTCACGGCGTTCATCGAGGCCGGTGGCGAGGCCGCAGAGCTGGTCAGCGGTTACCAGAATCCGAACGCGACGTTCGATTTTGCTCGCCAGCTCCATTTTCACGGCCTTTATGGCTCCCTCGGCAGCGATTTTCACTATCCCGGCGGGGCGCTGGCGCCGGGCACGATCAGCCCGCCGCCGCGGTCGCACGTCGTCCCGGTGTGGCGTCACCCGGCACTGGCCGATTTCGCCACGGGCGGCAGCGCACCATCTGTTACGCTCTGACCCCGGGGCAATGTCGATCGCCAGCCGAAAGCGTTGAGAGTGAGAGACACTTCCCCATCGACGAGCGAACGTCTCGCTTCAGGAGGCCAATATGACCCAGTTTTTCCAGATTCACGCGCAGAACCCGCAGAAGCGCCTGATCGATCAGTCGATCGCTATCCTGCAGAAGGGGGGCGTGATCGCCTATCCCACCGACTCCGGCTATGCGCTTGGCTGCCGTCTCGGCGAAAAGAAGGCCGTGGAGAAGATCAAGTGGCTGCGCGAGCTCGATGACCGCCACAACTTCACCCTCGTCTGCTCGGATCTCTCGGAGATCGGCACCTACGCCAAGGTCGACAACAGCGTCTTTCGCCTGCTGAAGTCCCACACGCCCGGGGCGTATACCTTCATCCTCAATGCCACCAACGAAGTGCCCCGGCTGCTGCTGCATCCCAAGCGTCGCTCGATCGGCGTGCGCGTGCCGGACCACAAGATCACGCATGCGCTGCTGGATGCGCTGGGCGAGCCGCTGATGAGCGTGACGCTGATTCCGGTTGGTGAAGCGTTACCGATGACCGATGCCGAGGAGATCCGGGATCGCTACGGCGCCCATCTGGACCTGATCATCGACGGCGGCGCCTGCCATCTCGAACCCACCACGGTGGTCGACCTGCGCGAGACGCCGCCGACGGTCGTCCGCGAGGGCCGCGGCGACACGGCGGCCTTCCTGTAAACCAGAGCCGGCGCCAGTGGCGCCGGTTTCCTGTGGGTCAGGTCAACACCTGATCCGCTATTGCGCCTCGAGCGGTTTCGCCCAGGCCTCCAGGTCGGCGTCGCTCCAGCTGCCATAGCTGGCGTTGGGGAACATGATCCAGTCGTCGCCGAAGTGCGCTGCCTGATCGACGACCTGCCGCTGCTGGCTCGCGAGATCGGCGTGGTGGAAATCGCGCGAGAAATCCGCGAGCGAATCCCCCAGTTGCAGCACCAGGTCGTAATCCTTCTCGATCGCGGCTCGGCGTTCGCCTTTCGAGGGCCCGAGGAGCCGGACCTGCGCGTCACTGACCTGCGGGAGTCTCAGCGCGTCGAGCGTCGCCAGCGTTCCTGCCTTGTTCTCTTCGTAGCGATCGGAAACGTAGAAGATGGTCACGTCATGCGCGTCGGCGTAATCGAGGAACGCGCGGGCGCCCGGGATCAGCCGCGGATGGCCCTCCTGCTCCCAGGTCTTCCAGGTATCCCAGCGGGTGAAGTCGTGACAGGCCTGCATGTCGCGCACCAGAAGCGCGCTGTTATCGATCACCGTCTCATCGAGGTCGGTCATGATCGCGAGGTTGTTCGCTTCCGGCCGTTCGGCGAGTGTCTGCGCCAGACGCGCGGTGGCAAGAGCGTAGCTCTGCCGCTGCAGGGCCTGGATCTCGGCCGACTGCTGCTGATAGCGCAGCGCCATCGCGTAGTCCTGCGGCGGGCAGTCGGTTGACGGCGTCGGGGTATCGGCAAGGGCGAGGCTGCTGGCGCCCAGCGTCAGCATGCCGGCGAGCAGCGTGCCGGTGAGGGACGGCCCGGAGAGCGTTCGGGGTTTCATTGGATTATGGGTGACGACAGACATGAGTTCCCCTTTTGTCGTTAGGCAATGAACGAACGCCGGTCGTAGCGTAGCGTTATCGGTAACCGGCTTTTTTATTATTAAATGTTATTGAACAGGTGGTCAATAAAAGCGCGCGCACGCCGAGGCTTGCCCGGGCGCTAGCGCTGTCCGGTCACGGCGCCGGTGTAAGGGGGGCGACGTGGCGGCGGCCACGTCGGTTTACGTGCGGCTGGCACAGGTTGCACCAGGTGTCATCGAGAGGCGCTGTCAGCCAACTTCGGGCAGGGCAGAAGGCGTGGCGGGAAACGGCGAGCGTCGCTTACCGAGCCCCGTTGCTCTGGGGGTCATCGTGACCGGCAGCCTCGCTGTCGTCATCACCCGAAGCACGGCCATCCGTATCGCCGGCCTTCTCCTGATCGTCGTCTTTCTCGGGCGTGGGGGCGTGGGGGTCGGGCGTGTTCTCGTCGAGCCAGGTCCCGCAGAAGCGGCAGTACTTGGCGTCCTGCTCGTGCCCTTCATGACCGCAGCCGGGGCAGGCTTCTTCGGAGTAGCGGTCCTCGCGGATTGAGCGGATCACTTCGGCGGAGAAGACGCCGGTGGGAACGGCCAGGATCGAGTAGCCGAGAATCATCATCAGCGCCGAGATGAACTGGCCCACCGGCGTGATGGGCGCAATATCGCCGTAGCCTACCGTGGTCAGGGTGACGATCGCCCAGTACATCGAGCGGGGCATGCTGGTGAAACCGGCTTCCGACGGCTCGATCATGTAGATAAGGGCGCCGAAGATGGTAATAATCAACAGCACCGTGATGAGAAAGAGCATGACCTTGCGCTGACTGCGTCGAAGCGCCTGCACCAGAAGCCGTCCCTCGCCGACGAACTCCATCAGTCGCAGCACGCGAAAGACCCGCAGCACCCGCAGTACCCGCAGGACGAGCAACGACTGCGCGCTGGGCAGGACGAGCCCGAGCCAGGTCGGCAGGATCGCGATCAGATCGAGGATGCCGTAGAAGCTCTTGAGATAGGTGAGCGGGCGCTCCAGACAGTAGAGGCGAAGCGCGAGTTCGAGTGTGAAGATGAGCGTGAAGCCCCACTCCAGGAGGTAGAACCACTCTCCATAGCGCGCGTGCAGGTGCGGGACGCTGTCGATGAATACGACCAGTACGCTCAGCAGAATCAGGCTGATCAGCGCGATATCGAAGCCCTTGGCGAGCGGGGTGTCCGATTCGAAGATGACCTGAAACAGTTTTTTGCGAAATGCGGATTCCCCGGATTGCATGGCTGGCTGGGCTCGTGGGTTGTTTTAAAGTGATGAAGAGAGTGTCGGACTCCCGGCGAACATCGGGCGCACTTAACAATCGGCGCGCCGCGCCGATAACAGTCCCATAATCGATAGCGGCCACGCCGACATCCACTCGACGTTCTGCCGCGTAGGACAGGGACGAACGGCTTCCAGCAGCGAGTTGGCGAATCGTTGGTACGGATCGACGAGAACTCACGCCTGACGACAAGAGGCCAGTGTCATGATCGGATTGATTCAGCGCGTGCTGATCGACCGCATCGAAGCGGACCACGGCGAGGATGCGATGGCGAGCATCGCAAAGCAAGCAGGTATCGATTCGCCCGGACGGCGGATCGATACCGATTACGCCGACATCGAATGCCTGTCGCTGTTCGAGGCGACACAGCGCTATTTGTCTATCGATCACGAAGCCCTGATGGCGCGCTACGCTGACTGGTTCATCGTCTGGGCGAAACGCCACTATCCCATGTTCTTTACCATGGCGGACTCCGCGCAGTCATTTCTGGCGCGTCAGCCCTGCATTCACGCCTCACTCGGCGCGAGTCTCCACGAGCCGGTCGCCCGTGACCGGGTGAGCGACAAGTTTCATATCCTGCAGCGGGGCGAGCGATCGCTGACCGTCGATTACCGTTCGGCCAATGGTCTTTGCGCGCTTTATCGGGCGATCGTTGCACGCGTGCTGGAGGAGTATCAGCAGAGCGGTACGCTGTCCGAGACACTCTGTCGTCACCGCGGCGACGATCGATGCCGCTTCGTCCTGCACTTCGACGAGGCGCCAGAATGAGCCTGAACGAGCCCCCCAAGGTCAGTGAGCGTGAGCGTCACCTCATCGATCAGATCGACGCCATCAGCAACCAGCTCTGTCAGGCCGTCGACGGAACGTTCGACTTCTACGTCGAGGCCGACAGCGATGAGATCGCGATCCAGAAACTGGCGCAGCTCAACAATTTCCTGCTCGAAACCGCCCATCGCACGCTGGGGGAGCTGAGCGACTCGCATCGTCAGCTCGAGGCCCGCGTGGTGGAGCGGACCCAGCGTCTCGACCTGGTGCTGACAGCCACCAATGACGGGATCTGGGAGTGGGATCTGAAAAGCGGACTCGTCACCCTCTCGGTGCGCTGGACGGGCATGCTCGGTCTACCGCGCCCCGAGGAGTCGAGGCCGCTCGACGACTGGCTGTCACTGGTTCACACAGAGGATCGCGAGGCCGTCGAACGCGCGCTCTACCGCCATCTCGACGGTTTGACCAAAGCCGTGAACGTCGAGTATCGCATTCGCGACGCGCGCGGTACCTGGCGGATGGTGCTCTGCCGCGGTCTGTGTCAGCGCGACGAACAGGGACGTCCGGTCCGCATGGCAGGCACGCAGACGGATACCACCGAGCAGCGGTTGAGCGACTCGCTGACCGGGCTGCCCAACGGTCACTACCTGGACCTGCTGCTGAACGAGCGCCTGGTCGAAAAATCACGTCAGCCGATGTCGCTGGTGAAGTTCCAACTGCTCAATGTCGCGTCGCTGTTCGACGGCGTGGCGGTGGAAGACGCCGTCAAGGCGCTACGCTCGCTGGTACAGCGCATGCGTCGGCAACTGCCCCCCAACGTGAGCCTGGTGGCGCTTCCCGAGCACACCTTTGCCATGATCTTCGAGACTGCCGAGGTGCTTGCGCTCGAACGTCTGCTGGAACCGCTCGAGAAGCTACTGGGGCAGCCCGTGGAGATCGAGGGGCAGCAGGTGTGGCTCTCCCACATCAGCGGGGTGGCGATTCTCAACCCGCAGGAACCGATCTCCGCCGACGAGTGGCGTCAGCAGGCCAGGTTGGCCCAGGCCAGTGCCCGCGCGTCGGACAGTGGTGCCAGGCGCTATTACAGCGAGGCGCTGCGGCTGGGAGCGCGTGCCAACAGTCGCGCCGAGCAGATGATCCGGGGGGCGATTGCCGCCAACGGCGTGCGCTGCTTCCTGCAGCCGATCGTCGACCCGTTGAGCGGTCAGGTGCGCTGCGTCGAGGCGCTGATGCGCCTGCAGGATCCGGTGGATGGACTGGTCAATCCGGCGGTTTTCATCGAAGTGGCCGAGCGCACCGGATTGATCACGCCGCTCTGGGAGATGCTGATGGACCAGGCCCTCAAGCTGCTCAAGGACCCCGCAGCGGCGGAGCGATTCGGCAACGAGTTTCTGCTCAGCGTGAATCTCTCGGCGCGTCAGCTGCTGGATTCATCGCTGCTCGAATCGATCATCCTGCGCTGCGAACGCGAGGGGGTCTCTCACCGCCGACTACAGATCGAAGTGACGGAAACCGCCGTGTTGAGTGAGCCGGCCAAAGCGTTTCGCATCCTTCAGCGCATGCGCGCCGCCGGCGTGCGGGTCGCGCTGGACGACTTCGGCAGTGGCTACTCGTCACTGGCACAGCTCACGTCGATGCCGCTGGATACCGTCAAGATCGATCGGCAGCTGGTGGTCGGTGTCAACGAGTCGCCACGCAAACGGCACGTCCTCGCGGCGGTCGTCGCGCTCTGTCAGCGCCTCGAATACGACGTGGTGGTCGAAGGCATCGAGGATGCCGCGACGCTCGACCTGCTCTGCGGATGGGAGGCGGGCGATATCCAGGGCTACTACTACGCCCGCCCGATGGCGTTTCCGGACTTCATCAAGACCTTTACGCAGCCAAGCCCACACCCACAGCCGCCGCGAGATGTCTCTTGGGAGCCACCGACCGACGCCGCCTTGCGCTAGCGGCGCCTCGTGCTCGTGACGACGGCGGGCGACGCGTCGGGCAGGTCGGACGGGATTATCGATCCCGGCGCAGTATCAGCCAGGCGCTGGCCTGCCAGGGGATGTGACCGGCGGCGAGCGCCTCGGCGATATGGTCGAAAGCCGCTCGCAGGGTGTCATCCTTGTGAGGTGTGTCTTCGCGCAGCGCTTCGATCCGCTCGACCGCCGAAATCAGCCAGCGCGGCTCCTCGCTGTCCTGCCAGCAATCCACGGCGTCGATGACGTCGTCGAGGCTCGGTGCCGAAGGGATGTCCGGTGCCGGCCAGCCGCTACGCAACGCCGCGGCTCGGCTCGCCTTGCTGTGATTGGCCGGGCGCGCGGCAAGCGGCGTCTCTCCCTCGCAGAGTCGGTGGGTCAGGGCCCACAGCGACGACGGCTCGCCGGCTTTCAATTCGAGCTCGAGTTCCAGAATCGACAGGCAGCGATCGCCGACGGTGATCTCGCCCTGATCGAGCGCGATCTCGATCTCGCCGCTCGACTCCGCCTCACGGTAGCGCCAGAGGCGCCGCTCGAAGTCGGTCGAGAACACCGGGGCCAGGCGATCCAGATCGATTCCTTCCAGCGCGGGCAGGCCGAGTTCGCGAAGCCCGGCGATATCCAGCCCGGCCGCGTTGCAGTCGCGGCCGTCGAGTGACCATTCCCACTCCCCGCGGCTCGAGAGGCCGCCCTGGCTGGCGGCGGCGGTCTTCAGCGTCTGCAGGCGCCGGTTGCCACTCTGGCGCACGCGCAGTGCCACCTTCGCCGCTTCCAGATCGCCGTCTGGGGTGTCGTAGTAACGGTTGCCAAGCGTGAGCGTCTCGCGCTCGCAGTCAGCCAGCTCGGGATGGGCATCGAGCATCGTCGGGGCGCTCGTGTCGAGGGCCAGTTTGAGTTCGATTTCTTGGCTCATGGGAACTCCGCAAGGGGTGCATGAAACAGGGGGCAACGACCGTGGCGGCGCAACCGCAAGGCTTGCCGCGTGAAGCCAGGGTGTCACGTTCGATCGCTGACGTCGGCCACTTCGCTGCCAACAGGGTCGCGGGCGCGAACATGAATTTTTCATGACGGGCCAAGGTGCAGTCATTATACTGGCGCCGCCACTTCCAACGCATTTGGGCCAAGTCATGGTGAGTACCAATCCGTTCTCAGCACTGTTTGGACGTTCCCCTTTCCAGCCGCTGCTGGCGCACATCGTCAAGACCAGTGAGTGTGCTGCCGAACTCCTGCCGTTCTTCGACGCCGCGCTCGGTGGCGATTGGGAAGCGGCGCGCCGGCACCGGGAATCGATCACGCAGCTCGAGCACGATGCCGACGAGCTCAAGACGCAGCTTCGGTTGAATCTCCCCAACACCATGTTCTTGCCGGTGTCGCGATCGGATCTGCTCGAGCTGATCAGCGTCCAGGACAAGATCGCCAACAAGGCCCGCGACATCACCGGCATCATGCTGGGTCGCAACATGAACATTCCCGAGTCGCTGGCCGAGCCGATGCGTGCCTACCTGCAAACCGCCGTGGCGACGGTCGATCAGGCGCGCAAGGCACTAGAAGAGCTCGAGGATCTACTCGAGTCCGGCTTCGGTCGCAACGTGTCCGATGTGATGCACACGTTGATCCGCGAGCTCCATGAGCTCGAGCATCAGGCTGACGATCAACAGATCGCGATCCGCCGCCAGCTCTTTCAGCTCGAGTCCGAGCTGCCCCCGGTCGATGTCATCTTCCTCTACAAGATCATCGAGTGGATCGGGGAACTCTCCGATCGTGCCGAGAGAGTCGGCAGTCGTCTCCAGATCCTGACGGCCCGCTGAACAGCGGGCCTCTCTCTTCTGCGTCCCCAGTACGTCAGTCTTCGACACGCCACTTTAGCGAAATCAGCCTATGTCCATCATTGCGCAATACGGTGATGTCTTCATCATCCTCGCCTGTGCCTTCGGTTTCTTCATGGCCTGGGGCGTCGGCGCCAACGACGTCGCCAACGCCATGGGCACCTCCGTCGGGTCCAAGGCGATCACGATCAAGCAGGCGATCATCATCGCGGTGATCTTCGAGTTCCTGGGGGCGTGGCTCGCCGGCGGGGAAGTGACCGAAACCATCCGCAAAGGCATCATCGATCCGGAGCTATTAAAGGGCAATCCGGAGCTGCTGGTCTACGGGATGCTCGCGTCGCTGCTGGCGGCCGGGTCGTGGTTGATGGTCGCCTCGCTCAAGGGCTGGCCGGTCTCCACCACGCACTCCATCGTCGGCGCGATCGTCGGTTTCGCCATCGCCGGGCTCGGCGTGGGGTCGGTGCACTGGGACGCGGTGGGCACGATCGCCATGAGCTGGGTGACCTCGCCGCTGATCGCCGGGGTGTTCGCCTACGTGCTGTTTCGTTCGGTACAGGTGCTGATCTTCGATAATCCCGATCCCTTCGCCGCCGCCAAACGCTACGTGCCGGGCTACATCTTTCTGGTGGGCTTCATCGTCTCGATGGTGACGCTGGTGAAAGGGCTGTCACACGTGGGGCTGCATCTCAGCTTCGGTCAAAGCCTGCTGCTGGCGGTGGCCTTCGGCGTGATCATCATGTTGATGGGGCTTCTGCTCGAGAACCGGATCAATCGCGGCGATCGCCGTTCGCGCAGCAACTACGACTTCTCCGGCGTCGAGCGCATCTTCGGCGTGCTGATGATGTTCACCGCCTGCGCCATGGCGTTCGCGCATGGCTCCAACGACGTCGCCAACGCGGTGGGGCCACTGGCCGCGGTGATCAGTGTGGTGGAGAGCGCCGGCAGCGTGGGTGGTTCCGCCTCGATGCCGTGGTGGGTGCTGGTGCTCGGCGGTGGCGGTATCGTGGTCGGGCTTGTGACCTACGGCCACAAGGTGATCGCGACGGTGGGTACCGGCATCACTGAACTGACACCGAGCCGCGGTTTCGCCGCCACGCTGTCGGCCGCCTCCACGGTGGTGCTCGCCTCGGGGACCGGGTTGCCGATCTCGACCACGCATACGCTGGTTGGCGCGGTTCTCGGCGTGGGACTCGCCCGCGGTATGGCCGCGTTGAACCTGCGCGTGCTGGGGCAGATCGTGCTCTCCTGGCTGATCACGCTACCGGCCGGGGCGCTGCTCTCCATTATCTTCTTCTTCATGTTGAAGGGCATGTTCAGCTAGCGGTCTCGGCCACGCCCCCGCCCGACGCCACTTTGCGCGTGTCAGTGCGGGGCCCCCTGCGATAACGCTCTGGTATAGTGATGGCTCGACTCAGCCATGCACCTGCCGGAGCGTTACTGCATTGGACTCGCGCTTTCCTTTCGTCGACTGGTTCCGTAACTCCTCGCCCTATATCAACGCCCATCGAGGCAAGACCTTTGTCGTCCTGATCGAGGGGGAGGCGATGACGTCCTCGCGCTCGGATCAGCTCCTGCAGGACATGGCGCTGCTGCACACCCTCGGCGTGCGTCTGGTGATCGTCTTCGGTATTCGGCCGCAGGTGAGCGCCGCGCTCGATGCCGACGGCGTGACCCCCTATCGGACCGACGGACGCTGGGTGGCGACGCGCCAGATCATGGACCACGTCGAACGGATCGCGGCGCGTCAGCGGCTCGATCTCGAGGCCAAGCTCTCGCTGGGCCTGCCCAACACGCCGCTGCACGGCACCGAGCTCACCGCCGTGTCGGGCAATCTCGTCACCGCCAAGCCGCTCGGCGTTCGTGCCGGGGTCGACTTCGACCATAGCGGTGAAGTTCGTCGGGTACGCGCCCCCGCCATTCAGACACTGCTCGACGGTGGCAACCTCGTGCTGCTGCCGCCGCTTGGCTACTCCCGCACCGGCGAGGTGTTCGATCTCGATGCCTCCGAAATCGCCCAGCACGTGGCGATTTCGCTGGGGGCGGACAAACTCGTGCTGCTTGGCGAATCCGCCGGGCTGCATGACGATGGCGGTCAGCTACAGCGCCAGCTGTCGCCGAGCGAGGCGGAGTCCTTGCGGGCGCAGTCGGAAGCGGGCAGCGAACAGTGGCGTCACCTTGGCGCGGCCTGTGAAGCGGCCCGCCACGGCGTCGAGCGGACACACCTGCTCTCCTGGCACGACCATGATGCGCTGCTGGGCGAACTCTTCACGCGTGACGGGGTGGGCACCATGATCACCCAGAATCGCTACGAGCAGCTACGCCAGGCAGTGCTCGACGACGTCGGGGGGCTGCTGGCACTGCTGCAGCCGCTCGAGCACAGCGGCATGCTGGTGTCGCGGACCCGCGAGCGGCTCGAACACGACATTGACGACTACGTGGTGATCGAGCGTGACGGCATGGTGATCGGCTGTGCCGCGCTGCACGGCTACGCCGACAACGCCATGGGTGAACTCGCCTGTCTGGCGGTGCACGATGACTATCGCCGAGGATCGCGAGGCGAAACCCTGCTCGCCGAGGTCGAGCGGCGCGCCCGACGGGCCGGTCTGTCCCAGCTCTTTGCGCTCACTACTCACACGACCCACTGGTTCTTCGAGCGGGGTTTCGCGCTCGGTGAGCTCGGCTCGCTGCCGGCGGGCAAGCGCGAGGCCTACAACCAGGCCAGGGGCTCCAAAGTCCTTGTGAAGTCACTCCGATAGCGCGTAACGCGCCGCCTATCGCGGTTGTCGCCAATCGGAGACATGCTAAGTGTCTGTTAATAAAGCGATATTTATTTTCACGTCTTTTAGCGTCCGCATTCGGCGACGATTTTCCCGTGTCTAAGGCGGTGTTTTCGTCGCTGATCGCGTCACGTCCTTTTCCCCCGCCTCCCGTTAAGCTATAAGCTACTGAAAAATAAGCAATAACTATTTTTTGGCACACTCTTGGCTATAGTATTTGACGAGAGCAGGCGGGGTGATGCTGATCACGTCAGTGCCTGGCGTCGCCGGAAACGGTTGCCGTCACCACTCCGGCTTCTGCTCACGCGATAGGCGACTCAGGTTGCGATGAGACGGGTGCAGCCCTCGGGGCATGGAGACGCACTTTAGGGCATGGATGCTCTGGCATGGATGCCTCCCCTTCGATTCACGATCCCCGATGCGGGAAGAATCGAATGGCGGGACGAATCAAGTCCGGACGTGGGTCAACAATGACCGACGACCGGCAGGAACCAAGGCCGGCGAGTGATCGCCACGAGACGAGACGCCCCTGAATGGCAGCAGTCGACTCTCCGCTTTGGGGGCCCTCGGGCCCGATGGAACGCCTTCGAACAGCTGATTCAGGCAGTTATTCAAGGGCGTTTTGACTGACCCTTCAGTTCCCTGCGTACCTTGGGCCGGCTCTTGCCGGCCCATTTTTTTGCCCGGTTTTCGAGGCACCATTCCGTCGAACCCGCAAAGGTTCATCCCCTGACCGCAGGGGTTAACGCCTTGCCTCCGACCAATGAATGCCGTCTCCGGTCCCCCACAGTGACGCCAGCAAAAATGGGCAGCGTGATTAAATGTTATTCTTGCGTACCGACCCATGAGCCGCATCGGCTTTCTGCCCAGAGTCCTTGTCATGTCCACCGAGCTCTCCCGACGCTGGCGCCCGCGCTCGTTGATGCAATTGGTGATGCTGGCGTTCGCTGTTGTCATGTTACCCATCGCGGTGCTGATGTTTCAGGCCGGCGAAGCGCTGTCCGAACTGTCGGCGCTGGCCAATCAGAGTGCCCGACAGGCGGTCGAAGAGACCCGCCGTTCTCGCATGCTCAGTTCGCTGGCGCTGCAGATGGAGCGCAGTGCTCGCCAGTACGCGGTCATCGAGGAGCCGGGCCTGCGTGATATCTACGAAGACAAGTCGAACCAGTTCGGCCGGCTTCTCGATCAGCATGAAGCGCTGATGCGCGACGACCCGGACTACCGCTCGCTGGTCTCGCGCTACCAGTCGCTCAAGGTCCTGCCGGAAATGCCGACCGACTCGATGGCGCCGTTTCTCGAGCGCTTCTCCGACTTCGGCGCCGAGGCCGACGCCGTCCGCGACAAGACCAACGGTTTGATCGACACGCGGATCAATGCGATCCGGGACAGGGCGGATACAGTTCGCGCCAGGCTTTGGATGCAGACTGCCGCACTGGTCTCTGCGAGCCTGATGCTGATGCTCTTCTTTACCTGGCTGATCACTCGACCGATTCGTCAGCTCGAGCGGCGCATCTTCACGTTGGGTAGCAGCGAGCGGGACGCGGGCGTCGTACGGATTCAGGGGCCGGCAGAGCTGGTTCATCTCGGCGACCGGCTGGACTGGCTGGCCAACCGGCTCAACGAGCTCGAAGCCCAGAAGCGTGAGTTTCTTCGCCACATGTCGCACGAGCTGAAGACGCCGCTGGCGAGCATTCGCGAGGGCACGGCGCTGCTGTCGGATCGCATTGCCGGCGATCTCAATGCCCGGCAGGACGAGATTCTCGGCCTGATCGACGACAACGGCCAGGAGCTACAGACATTGATCGAGCAGCTGCTCGATTACAATCTGCTCCAGAGCGGGCACCGAATGAACGTGTCGCAGTTCGACATCGCCACCGTCGTGCAGGAGGTGTTGTCGAAGCATCGCCTGGCGCTCGACAACAAGGGGATGACGCTGACCGCTCCGCATCAGCCCTGTCAGTGGCAGGCAGATTGCGAGCGCAGCGCGCGAATTATCGATAACCTGATCTCCAATGCCATCGCCTATGGCGAGGATGGTGGCAAGCTGATCGTGCGCGTGGCGCATCGCTACGACTGGCTGTCGGTGGAAGTGGCGAACAGCGGCGAGGCAATCGCGGAACACGATCGCGAACATCTCTTCAAGCCGTTCTATCAGGGCAGTGCGCGGCGCAAAGGGCCGCTCAAAGGCTCGGGAATCGGGCTGTCGGTGGCCGCCGACTGCGCGCGACTGCAGGGGGGCGATCTCGCGCTGGTCGACGACGCTGAACTGCCGGTCTGCTTTCGGCTGACGCTACCCTGGGTGGATTTGCCGACGACGGCACAGCAACACGAGACCGACGAGAACGCCGGTTCCCGGGCTCTCGAACGAGACGACACACACGACACATGGCTTTGATAACGCAATGATGGGAATAACGAGAGTCGTAGTGATCGCCGCCATTTTGGCGGTCGTCACCGGCTGCCAGTCGCTGCCGGAGCAGGCGGTGCCGCGCGGCTGCGGAGAGATTCCGCGCTTTGCCGACAACGTCTGCCTGCTCGACACCTGGGTGGCCTTTGGCCTTGAGTCCCAGCGCGGCGACGCGATGTGGCGCCAGACGCACCTGCGCGCGCTCAAGGGCATGCAGCCCGAGCGCAAGGCGGCCCGTGCCGTGGTGCTCGGCGAGGGGAGCCCCGCCGAGTGGGCGCAGGCCTCCGAGCTCTACAAGGCGAGCATTGACGAGGCGCCGCCTCGACTGCAGCCGCTGCTGCGGCAATGGCTCAACGCGCTGGAAGCGCGCCGGCGTCTTGAATCGCAATCCGCAGCGGCGCCCACCGCGGCAGCGTCCGGCGGTCAGATGCAGGCGTTGAAGCGGGAGAACCAGAGACTCAAGCAGCAGCTCGAAACGGTTTCCGCCAAGCTCGAGGCGCTCACCGATATCGAGCGAACGATCAACGCACGCGAGTGAACGTTTGGGTCACGCAAGATAACGGTCAACGCACGCGAGTGACCGATCCACGTACGCGAATGGCGGCTCGAGGCATGAGCGTAAGCGGTGGAACGCAACCGTCAGTGAGTGGTCACTGTTTCTGTGTGACTCTTAAAACGGCGTCAGTGAACGTTTACTTCGAATAGAGTCATGACTCGCTCGGGCCCCGCGACGCCTGGAGTGAGGAAAACACCACGAGCGTGTGTCGACACCTGATCGACGCGCGCTCGTCGACGTCACCGACCGTTCCGCCGTGACCCGGCGGGCGAGTCAACGCCGCCGGCGTCACCCGCCGGATTCGGCACCCGGGCTGCGGCCCGGCGATGGCAAGAGGTACCCAACCGATGTCAGTGAATTCCCAAGCGTCTCACCGCCGGGCGGTCAGGACCCCGGCGATGCAGCCCGGCCAGTCCACCGACAGCGCGCACATCCTGCTGGTCGACGATGACACCAGCCTGCTCAAACTGCTCGGCATGCGCCTAGAGAGCCGAGGCTTTCAGGTCACTACTGCCGAGAGCGGTCGTGAAGCGCTGGGGCTCATGGTCGATAGTGTCCCCGACCTGGTGCTCTCCGACCTGCGCATGGACGAGATGGACGGGCTCGCGCTCTTTCACGAGCTTCAGCGCCGCGTGCCGGGGCTGCCGGTGATCATTCTGACCGCCCACGGGTCGATCCCCGAAGCGGTGAACGCAACGCGTCAGGGCGTCTTCAGCTTCCTGACCAAGCCGATCGACCGCGACGAACTCTTCGATGCCATCGACGAGGCGCTGGCACAGGCGCCGAGCCCGCGGGGCGAGGGCGGCGAGCTGTGGCGCTCCAAGATCATCACCCGCAGCCCGCAGATGGAGCGAATTCTCGAGCAGGCCTACATGGTCGCGGCATCCGACGTCAGCGTGCTGGTGACCGGCCCCAGCGGCACCGGCAAGGAGCTGCTGGCCAACGCCATGCATCAGGCGAGCCCCCGCGCCGATAAGCCATTCGTCGCGATCAACTGCGGCGCGCTGCCGGAGCAGCTACTCGAGAGCGAGCTGTTTGGCCACGCCCGCGGCGCCTTCACCGGCGCGGTGACCCAGCACGAGGGCCTCTTTCTCGCGGCCGACGGCGGTACGCTGTTTCTCGACGAGATCGGCGACATGCCGCTGACGCTGCAGGTGAAACTGCTGCGCGCCCTGCAGGAGCGCCAGATTCGGCCGCTCGGCAGCACCCAATCCGTCCCCATCGATGTGCGCATCATCTCCGCGACCCATCGCGATCTGGACCGCGCCATGCACGAGGGCGATTTCCGCGAGGATCTCTATTACCGCCTCAACGTGGTCAATCTGCGCCTGCCGCCGCTCAAGGAGCGCGCCGAGGACGTCCCGCTGCTCGCCAAGCACATGGTGGCGCAGGTCGCCGCGCGCCATAAGCCGTTCGTCAAAGGCTTCTCGCCGGACGCGCTCAACTTGCTCGCCGCGAGCGCCTGGCCCGGTAACGTGCGCCAGCTCGTCAATGTGGTGGAGCAGTGCGTGGCGCTCACCAGCACGCCGATGATTCCGGAGGCGCTGGTTTCCCAGGCGCTGGTCGCCGAGGAGAACGCGCTGCCGTCATTCAGCGAGGCCCGGGCGGGTTTCGAGCGCAGCTATCTGGTCAAGGTGCTCAAGATCACCGAAGGCAACGTGACCCAGGCCGCGCGCATTGCCGGGCGTAACCGCACCGATTTCTACAAGCTGCTGTCGCGCCACGATCTCGACCCCGGCACCTTCAAAACGGGGGCGAACGCGCTCTGAACCCGGCCACTCGGGGCAGCGCTTGGAGTTGCCTCGCGCCAGGGGTAAAAGCCGCTGACGCGTGACGCCCAAAGACGCGTTGAGCAAAAAAAAAGTGTCGAAGCCAGAAGGCTGGGGAAGCCAGAAGGTTGTGGCAGCCAGAAGGTGTTAAAGAGAAACGGCGCCGAGCGCGAAACGACGCTGACAGCAAAGTGGCTGTCAACGCAAAAGCCCCCATCGGTGTGAGCCGGTGGGGGCTTTTGCGTAAGTGAGCGATCACTTTTTATCGTCCAAGCGTTCAAGCGTTCAAGCGTCTAGCGCTTCAGGCGACGCTTTACCTCGAGCTTGAGTCGCCCGTCGCCGAGGCGGGCGGTGAGCGTCTGGCCGGGCTGGGTCTGACTGGCGGCGCGAATCACCTGACCGTCGTCATCCTGCAGGATGGCGTAGCCACGGCCGAGCACCGCCAGCGGGCTGACGGCATTGAGCTCGCGCGCGCCGGCCTCCAGTCGCTGGCGCGCCTGCTGTAGCTGGCGACGCTGGGCGGTCTCCAGTCGTGTTTGCAGATCGGCCACCTGTGCCCGGGTGCGGGCGAGCGTTCGCGCCGGGTCGTGGCGAGTGAAGCGCTGCGCGACCGCGGATAGGTGCTGGCGTTCGTCACCGAGCCGACGTTGCATCGCGCTGTTCAGCCGCTGCTCCAGCGTCGTCAGATGCTGACGCTGTTGAGCGAGACGCTCTCCGGGGTGACGCAGGCGGGCGCGGAGGTGATCGAGCCGCTGCGACTCGGCGTTGGCGCGGCCCTGCCACGCTCGCACCAGCCGCGCGCGGGCCTGTTCAAGGCTCGCGGTGAGGTCGCGGCGGTCCGGTACCAGCCGTTCCGCCGCCGCCGACGGAGTGGGGGCGCGCACGTCGGCGGCGAACTCCGCCAGGGTGTGGTCCACCTCATGACCGATTGCCGCCATCACCGGCAGCGCGGAGCGGAAGATCGCCCGCGCCAGATGCTCATCGTTGAAGGCCCACAGGTCTTCCAGACTGCCACCGCCGCGGGTGACCAGAATGGCATCGAACGGCGTGCCGTTCGGGCGTTGTGCGTCGTTTTCCGATGCGTCGCGTCGAGCCTGACGGTTGACCAGCGCCAGTGCGCGAATCAGCGCCGGTGGCGCCTCGCGACCCTGTACCGGTACCGGGAAAACGCTGACACGCACCATCGGCCAGCGCGCCCGCAGCACCGCGAGGACGTCACAAATCGCTGCACCGGTGGGGGACGTGATCAGCGCCAGATGTTGCGGCGGGTAGGGCAGCGGTCGCGCGTTGGCAAAGGCGCCCTCGGCCTGCAGCGTCTGCTTCAAGCGCTCGTAGGCCGCCATCAGCTCGCCTTCGCCGCTTGGCTGCACCGCCTCGACAATCAGCTGATAGTCGCCCCGCGGTTCGAAAATCGAGACTTTTCCGCGCACCCTGATGCGGTCGCCATCCTTCAACGGCGTGCGCGACAGCCCCGCGCGATTGCGGAAGAAAGCGCACTTGAGCTGCGCCTTGGCGTCCTTGAGCGAAAAGTAGATATGACCGGACGCGGGGCGCGCCAGCCCGGAGATCTCGCCCTCTACCCAGCAGTCGCCGAAGCCGCGTTCCAGCAGTTGGCGGGCCTGACGGTTGAGGTCGCTGACGGAGATCGCCTGGGGCGTCGGGGCGGGCATGGCAAGTCTCGGAACGGTCACGAAAGCGTGGCAGCGTAACACGCACGGTGGCTTCGGCGTTGAGTGGGTGTCGTCAAATGTCTATAATGCGCGATTAACTTTTCGCACCACCCGCCGAGCCGTATCCAGCCTAACCGGCTTCCCGCGGATGCTGCCACCGGTCCCTCACCACCTGCCAGATTGGGTTTCCGACCATGCTACGTATAGCGCAAGAAGCTCTTACGTTCGACGACGTATTACTCGTACCCCGCTACTCGGATGTCCTGCCCAGAGACGTCGACCTGAGATCCCGCCTGACTCGCAAGCTCACGCTGAACATCCCGCTGCTCTCGTCCGCCATGGACACCGTCACCGAAGCCCGTTTGGCGATCGCCATGGCGCAGGAAGGCGGTATCGGCATCATTCACAAGAGCATGTCGATCAACCAGCAGGCGGCCGAAGTTCGCAAGGTCAAGAAACACGAGAGCGTCATCGTCAAGGACCCGGTCACCGTCGGGCCCAACGCCAAGCTGCAGGATCTGCTGGAGATGGCCCAGGAGTACGGCTACTCCGGCTTCCCGGTCGTCGAGGGTGAAACCCTGGTCGGGTTGGTCACCGGCCGCGACATGCGCTTCCAGCCGGACTACAGCGACAGCGTCGAGGCGATCATGACCCCGCGCGAGAAGCTGGTCACCGTGCCGGAAGGCACCAGCCTCGACGTGATCAAGTCGAAGCTGCAGGAAAACCGCATCGAGAAGATCCTCGTCGTCGACAAGGACTTCCACCTGCGCGGTCTCGTCACCGTGCGTGACATCGAGAAGGCCCGCACCTACCCGATGGCCGCCAAGGATGCCGATGGTCGCCTGCTCGCCGGCGCCGCCGTGGGGACCGGCGCCGAGACGCCGGATCGCATCGCCGCGCTGGTCGAGGCCGGTGTCGACGTGCTCGTCGTCGATACCGCCCACGGTCACTCTAAGGGCGTCATCGACCGCGTGCGCTGGGTGAAGGAACACTACCCGGAGCTGCAGGTAATCGGCGGCAACATCGCCACCGGTGACGCCGCCGTCGCGCTGGCCGAAGCCGGCGCCGACGCGGTCAAGGTCGGCATCGGCCCCGGCTCCATCTGCACCACCCGCGTCGTCACCGGCGTTGGCGTGCTGCAGATTAGCGCCGTGGCCAACGTCGCCGAAGCGCTCAAGCCGTTCGACATCCCGCTGATCGCCGACGGTGGCATCCGCTACTCCGGTGATATCGCCAAGGCGATCGTCGCCGGCGCCAGCACCGTGATGCTCGGCAGCATGCTCGCCGGCACCGAAGAGTCCCCGGGCGAGGTCGAGCTGTTCCAGGGCCGGACCTACAAGGCCTACCGCGGCATGGGCTCCATGGGCGCGATGTCCCAGACCCAGGGCTCCTCGGATCGCTACTTCCAGAGCAAGGAAGAGGGCGTCGAGAAGCTGGTGCCGGAAGGGATCGAAGGGCGCGTCGCCTACAAGGGCCAGATGAGCGCCATCGTCCACCAGATGATGGGCGGCCTGCGCGCCTCCATGGGCTACACCGGCTGCCACGACATCAACGAGATGCGCACGCTGCCGGAGTTCGTGAAGATCACCGGCGCCGGGATCACCGAGTCCCACGTGCACGACGTGCAGATCACGAAGGAAGCGCCGAACTACCGCGGGGCGTAATGAACCCTCTGCGCTCGCTCGGGCTTTGTTGAACGTCGGCTCGCCTGAGCATCGCTCGAAGGGTTTCTTTCCATGGTTGAGTTCATCTTGTATGGGCTCGGCCATGGAATCAGTTTCTAGCCATTTCCGGCTTCATCAGCGGCGCCCAGGCTCCGTCTGAAACGTTGACGAGCGAAGTCCAGGCAAGGCGAAAATTGAAGAAAGAGCGGAGTTTACGGTTGTAAATGAGCATCTTGAGACAATTTTCAACGCTGTATGGACAAGCGCAGTCGCTTTTCAGGCTGAGTCTGCAAGCGCCGCTGCTTGTTTAAGCACTACATCTCAGGGCCCATTCGATGACCGACATCCATTCGCACAAGATCCTGATTCTCGACTTCGGCTCCCAGTACACGCAGCTGATTGCTCGCCGCGTGCGTGAGCTCGGCGTCTACTCCGAAGTGCGCGCCTTCGACATCACCGAAGACGAGATCCGCGAATACAACCCCAACGGCATCATCCTCTCCGGTGGGCCGGAGTCGGTGGCCGAGCTGGACTCCCCGCGCGCGCCGCAGTGCGTGTTCGAGATGGGCCTGCCGGTACTCGGCATCTGCTACGGCATGCAGGTGATGGCGGAGCAGCTTGGCGGCGCCACCGAAGGCTCCGACAAGCGCGAGTTCGGCTATGCCCAGATCAGCGTGGCGGCGGAAGACGACCTGCTCGGCGGCATCAAGGACCACATCGGCGAGCGCGGCGACGCCCTGCTCGACGTCTGGATGAGCCACGGCGACAAGGTCGCCCGCGTGCCCGAGGCGTTCGAAGTGACCGCCTCCACCCCGAGCTGCCCCATCGCCGCCATGAGCTGGGCGGAGAAGCGCCTCTACGCAGTGCAGTTCCACCCGGAAGTGACCCACACGACCCAGGGCCAGCGGATTCTCGAGCGCTTCGTGCTCGAGATCTGCGGCTGCGAGACGCTCTGGACGCCGGCGAAGATCATCGAAGACCTCGCCGAGCGCGTGCGTGAACAGGTCGGCGACCGCCACGTCTTGCTGGGTCTCTCCGGCGGCGTGGACTCCTCCGTCGTTGCCGCGCTGCTGCACAAGGCGATCGGCGATCAGCTCACCTGCGTCTTCGTCGACAACGGCCTGCTGCGCAAGGACGAAGGCGAGCAGGTGATGGACACCTTCGCCCAGCACATGGGCGTGCGAGTGATCCGCGTCGATGCCGAAGACGAGTTCCTCGGCAAGCTGGAAGGGGAGAACGACCCCGAGGCCAAGCGCAAGATCATCGGCAACACTTTCATCGATGTCTTCGACCGCGAAGCCGCCAAGATCGACGGCGTCGAGTTCCTCGCTCAGGGCACCATCTACCCGGACGTGATCGAATCCGCCGCCAGCAAGACCGGCAAGGCGCACGTGATCAAGTCGCACCACAACGTGGGCGGTCTGCCGGAGACAATGAAGCTCAAGCTGGTCGAACCGCTGCGGGAACTGTTCAAGGACGAAGTGCGCAAGCTCGGCCTCGAACTCGGCCTGCCCTACGACATGGTCTACCGTCACCCCTTCCCGGGGCCGGGCCTCGGCGTGCGCATTTTGGGTGAAGTGAAGAAGGAGTACGCCGACATCCTGCGGGAAGCCGACGCCATCTTCATCGAAGAGCTGCACAACTTCGACTGGTACCACAAGACCAGCCAGGCGTTCGCCGTCTTTCTGCCGGTGAAATCGGTTGGCGTCGTCGGTGACGGCCGCCGCTACGAATGGGTCATCGCCATTCGCGCCGTCGAGACCATTGACTTCATGACCGCCCGCTGGGCCCACCTGCCGTATGAGCTGCTGGAGAAGGTCTCCGGAAGAATCATCAACGAGATCAGTGGCGTATCGCGCGTGACCTACGACGTCAGCAGCAAGCCGCCCGCGACGATCGAGTGGGAGTGAGGTTTAAATTGTAGGTTTTTTCCTACAAACCTGTAAGTAAAAAGCCCGCCATTGAGCGGGTTTTTTCATGAATTAATGCCCCTGTCGACAACGGCTGCTGACCAATAAAATTATTTTCATTTGATGCCTAAAGAAGTGCAAGAAAGGGTCGTTATTCGACAGGAACTTGCGCTTTGAAGGTGCGCGCATTGCGTTCACGAAGGCCTTAAAGAGCCTACCTGCACTTCAAGAGAACGTTGATTAATGAGCTTCAAAACCCTTGCCGCTCTTGTGGCAGCTTGCGCCTCGATCAGCCTGACCGGCTGCGCATCTATTGTTGGCGACAGCGATCAAAGCATGACGATCAGTAGTTCACCCTCCGATGCGGCGGTTGTTATCACTGACGAAACTGCCAAGCAAATTTTCACCGGCACGACGCCGACCACCGTCACACTCAAGAAGTCTGACGGCAGCTATTTCGGTGGAAAGACCTACCATGTCGAGATCGACAAGCCGGGCTACCAGATGCGTCAGATCACGCTGACGACGTCGCCGAACGGCTGGTTCATCGGCGGTAATATTCTGTTCGGTGGCGTCATCGGTTGGCTGGTCGTCGACCCGTTCAATGGCGGCATGTATACGCTGTCACCCGATGAGATCAGCGCCGATCTCGGCGATGCCGTCTCCATGCAGGGTGAGGGGGCGTCGCTCAACCTGGTGATGATGGAAGACGTGAGCACCGAGATGAAAGACAAGCTGGTCAAGGTTGGTCAGATCTGAGTACTTTGGACCGGGCGTTTGCCCGGTCTATTTCTCTCTGGATTCCCACGAACGTATCCATTCCTACGACCAATCCCATTCCCTCAAAGACCTGAACGCCTCTCTCTATCGCCTCTTCCTCTATCGCGTGTGTCGACTCAATTCGCCGATGCCGTCGGGCGAATGGTGATCTCGGTGGTGTCGACTCAATTCGCCGATGCCGTCGGGCGAATGGTGATCTCGGTGGTGTCGACGCTGGCCGGCGCTTCGATGAGTTGGCGAACGGCGCGGGCGATGTCGCTGGGCTTTAGGGCGATGGCGCGATACTCATCCATCAGGGCGGCGGTGTCGCCGTGGGTGATGGTCGAGGCAAGCTCGCTCGCCACGACGCCGGGATTGACGCAGGTCACGCGAATGTTCGATGTCTCCTGGCGCAATCCGTCGGAGATGGCGCGGACGGCGAACTTGGTCCCACAGTAGACCGCGGCGGTAGGCACGGCCTGCAGCGCGCCGATGGAGCCGATGTTGATGATCTGCCCCTCGCCCTGTCGCTCCATCACCGGTAGCACGGCGCCAATACCCCACAGCACGCCCTTGATGTTGACGTCGACCATCCGCTCCCATTCGTCCCGTTTGCCGGCAGAGAGCGGGGAGAGCGGCATGATGCCGGCGTTGTTCACCAGCACGTCGATTCGACCCCAGCGCTCCAGCGCGGTATCGGCGAAGGCGGCCATGTCGGCGCGGTCGGTGACGTCCAGCGCCTGCACCTCAACCTCAACCCTACCGCCGCTGTCGCGGAGCTCGGCGGCGATGCGCTCCAACTTGTCCACCCGGCGCGCGCCGAGCAGCACACGGCCGCCGGCGGCGGCCAGCTCACGGGCGATGCCTTCACCTATGCCGCTGCTGGCGCCGGTAATCAGGATGACTTTGTCGTTCAGGTTTGTGCTAGCGCTCATGATTCTGTTTCCCGTCGTTTCTCAAGCGGACGAATGTCCGGCTCCCGTGAGCGACAAGATAGGGCGCGGCACCGTTGAGTAGAATAGGCTGCACGCTGGACATAATGGTTAGCAAGGCTTGCCAATCGCGATGGATCTCAATCTTTTGACACTGTTTATTGCCGTGGCGGAGGCGGGCAATTTCCGTGCCGCCGCGGATCGGCTGGGGGTGACGCGCTCCGCCGTCAGCCAGGGCGTAAGACGGCTGGAGAGCGACCTGACGCGGCCGCTATTTAACCGCACCACGCGTAGCGTTCGACTCACGGAAGAGGGCGAGCGCCTGTATCAGGCGCTTGTCCATCCGCTGGGGGAGATTGACGCGGTGCTGGGAGCCACGCGGGATGCGCCCGGCGCGCCCCACGGCACGTTGCGGGTCACGGCGACATCGATTGCCGAGCGATTCCTCTCCGGGCCGCTGATCGCCGACTTCGCCGAACGCTATCCGCACGTCACCCTCGACGTGACGGTAACCGACGAGGAATTCGACATCGTCGCCACGGGGTTCGACGCCGGCATTCGTCTGGGGGAGGTGATCGAGCGTGACATGGTCGCCGTGCCGCTGACCGGCGAGCAGCGACAGGTCGCCGTCGCCTCGCCGGCGTATCTGGCGCGTCATGGCTACCCGGCGCACCCCGGGGAACTGACGCATCACCGCTGCATCGGCTGGCGCCCGCGACCCGACACGGCGCCGTATCGCTGGGAGTTCGAGCGTGACGGCCAGGCATTCGATGTGGCGGTCGCGCCGCAGGTGACCACCAACGACCTGTTGCTGATGATCCGCACGGCGCTGGCCGGCGGCGGTATCACCTTCGGCATGGAAGAGACGTTCCGGCCCTACATCGAGCGCGGCGAGCTGATGACGCTGCTGGATGACTGGCTGCCCCCTTTCGCCGGCTTCTCGCTCTACTACCCGAGCCGGCGCACCGTCACGCCCAAGTTGCGCGCACTGATCGATCACGTTCGCGACTATCGCTGACCCCTTGGTCGCTTCTGGTCAGAGTGGACGCGCGCCGCCTCTCACTCGGGCGGTAGGGCGCCTTCCTGCATCACTTGGCGCCAGCGGTGGCGCTGTGCTTCCAGCGCGGCGATCTGGCCGAGTTTGTCGAGGCCGCGATTTCCCGTTAGCTGTCGGTCGTGCCTGCCCGGGGTAAGCCTGGGCAGCCTCTGGCCGGTGTCGATGGTCGAACGGGTGGCCGTCACGACATCTTCCTCAGGAAATGCCTTTACCGGCCGATACTTGGCGCGGCGGTTCGCCGCCATGACCACCAAGCAATGCCGTAAGGGAACATCGATGATCAAACGCACAGTGTTGGGCGGGCTGATTGCCGCCACGCTGCTGGTGTCGGGGTGCGCCTCGGTGCCGATGGGGAGTAGTGAAGAAGACCGGGCACTCAAGCAGTTTCCCGTGCCGCCCGACAATCAGGCGGGGCTCTACGTCTACCGCGACAGCTTCATGGGCAAGGCGCTGAAGAAGACGTTGACGCTAGATGGCCGCCCTCTGGGTAAGACCGCCAATGGCGTCTATTTCTACGAGACGATCGCGCCGGGTGAGCACGAACTGGCAACGGAATCGGAGTTCAGCGACAACGCGATCCGATTCTCGGCGAATGCCGGGAAGAACTATTTCGTCGAGCAGTACATCAAGCTGGGCGTCTTCGTCGGGGGGGCCAATCTCGAGCTGAAACCCGAAGCCGAGGGCATGCAGGCGCTGCGCGAATGCTGCCATTTGGCCGCACCTCAGTAGAGTCCCCGCGCCAGAGTGTCGCGCGCCGAAGAGCGGTCTTTCGCCGGTTATTGTGGTTCACCTACCGACAAGGGATCTTACCCGCCGATAAGGAATCTCACCCGCCGATAGCCGAGAAGCCCTGACGACGCAGGGCTTCTCGGGTGGGTAACGAAGCGCATCGTGAAGGCCGGGCATCCTTCATCGATAGCGCGACTCGCCGCGGCGATCACTCATAAGAGACGATCTCGACCCAGTTGGCGTTGTCTCCCGTGGCGGCGCTGTCGACCTTCTCCAGCCCGCCGTTTTCGGGGTCGATTCGGTAGAGCCCCAGCTCGCCGTCGAGCTGGCCGGAAACGACCATGTAGCGCCCGGTGTCGTCGATGCGAAAGCCGCGGGGCTGGAGCTCCACCGGCAGGCTGCGCTGGTAGCTGAGTTCGCCCGTCTCCGGGTCCGCTTTGAGGGTACTGATGAGGCTGCTGGTGCGCTCCGAGATGTAGACGTAGCGCCCGTCCGGGGTGACCTGAATGTCTGCGGCCCAGATGCGCAGGGTTTCGTCACCGTCCGGGATGTCTTCCTGCGGGATGCCGTGGGCCAGATCGAGCGCCTCGGGGACGCCCTCGACGGTGCCCTGGCGCGTCAGCGTGCCGTCGTCGGCATCAATGGCGTAGGTGGTGACGGCGCCGGTGAGTTCGCCGAGCACGTAGAGATGGCGGCTATCCGGGGCGAAGCGGAAATGGCGCGGCCCGGTGCCTTCCGGCGTGTCCACGGTGGCGGGCTCGTTGGCGCTGAGTTCGCCCGAGTCGGCGTCGAAGCGGAACTGGGTGATCTGATCGTCACCGAGCACGGAAACGAAGGCGAAGCGGTTATCCGGCGTGGTCTGGATGGCGTGGGCACGCTGGCCGGTGTCGACGGTCTGTGTCGAATCCCCGGCCACGCCGTCGGCGTCGATGGGGCCGACGCTGGCGATGTCGTCCGAGTAGGAGGCGCTGAGCAGGTAATTGCCGCTCTCATCGGTATCGATGTAGGCCATGGGAGAGGGCAGTGACCCGCTCCCTTCTCGCGTCAGCTCGCCGCTCTCCGGGTCGATGCGGTAGCTCAGCACGCGGTAGGGCTCGCTGCCGATGCCGGCGTAGAGATGGTGTAGGTCCGGGCTGAGTGCCATCGGCATGACCGAGTCTTCCGCCTTGGTGGTGGTCAGCGGCGTCAGCGTCGCGCTGTCGCGGTCGAGCGTATAGCTTGCGATGACGCCGTCGTCGGCGTTGGAGACATAGACGTAGGTCGCCGCCTGAGCGCTCAGACAGGCGGCGAGCAGTGCGCCTCCCGTGAGCCAACTGACGGCCTGGTTCCTCATCCTTGGCATGGGTCTTCCTTGTTCGTCGGTAGCGTGCGGGCCGCTTCGCCGCGTGGGCGGCGAGACGCCGGGTGGCGACACGGGTAACCGTGCGGCTGCGAGTCAAACTAGGCCGCTGCCCGCTATTCCACAACGCGACCTTAAGCTGAGAGCCTCGCCGCGAGGGGCGGCCATTCACGCCGCGCAGCGGTTGATGAACGTGGCTCACGTTGCGGTGAAATTAAATCACTACACCTCATGCGGAGGCTCTGTCATAAAGGGTCAAATGTTTTCCGGTGATGGGCCCGTGCGGTCCGTTCGATGAAAGAATTCGATAAGCGGTTGGATTCGTTCTGAAGCATCAGAATCGATCCCAGTGACCAGGGTGGGCACCAACGATGAGCCAGGACTTTACGTTTACCGTCAGCAGTGTCGCGTTCGACGAGCACTATCGTCCCGCCGACAACACGCGGACCACGACCAATTTCGCCAACCTGGCGAGAGGCGAGCGGCGTCGTGAGAACCTGCGCAATGCGCTGACGATGATCGAGAACCGTTTCAACAGCCTGGCCCACTGGGACAACCCCACCGGCGATCGGTACGCGGTCGAACTCGAGATCATCACCGGCGACGTGCAGGTGGGCGCTGAGGCAAGCGAGACGCGCTTTCCGGCTATCGAGGTGCTGAAAACGACGATCGTCGACAGGCAGGCGGGCGTGCGAATCCCGGGCATGGTCGGCAACAACTTTTCGTCCTACGTGCGGGATTACGACTTCAGCGTGCGCCTCGCCGAGCACAATCGAGATCGTGCGGCATTCGGCATCCCGGAGGGATTCGGCGACCTGCACGGCACGCTGTTCAGACGCTTCATCGACTCCGAGGCGTATCGAAGCATCGCCGGCAAGCCGCCGGTCATCTGCCTCAGTGTCTCCAGCAGCAAGCAGTATCGTCGCACCGACAATCACCACCCGGTGCTGGGCGTGGAATACGTCAACGACGACGCGTCGCTGACGGACTTCTACTTCGGCAAGATGGGGCTCGAGGCGCGCTACTTCATGCCGCCGAACGGTGTCGCCCCGCTGGCGTTCTACTTCGCCGGTGATCTACTCACCGACTATACGACGCTCGAGTTGATCAGCGCGATCAGCACGATGGAGACGTTCCAGAAGATCTATCGCCCCGAGATCTACAATGCCAATTCGCCGGCGGGACAGTGCTATCGCCCGAGTCTGGAGCACGCTGACTATTCGCTGACGCGGGTGGTCTATGACCGGGAAGAGCGCAGCCAGTTGGGCATCGAGCAGGGGAAGTTCGCCGAAGAGCACTTCATCACGCCCTACCGCCACGTCTTCGAACGGTGGTCGGCCAAAGACACCGTTGATCAACCCAGGAACAAGGTCGCGTTTTCATGAAAACATTGTTACCCACGTCGACGGCGGGCAGCCTGCCCAAACCTGCCTGGCTGGCGGAGCCCGAAAAACTCTGGTCGCCGTGGAAGCTGGAGGGTGACGCCCTGGTCGAGGGCAAGCAGGATGCGCTTCGACTGACGCTGGCCGATCAGCAACAGGCGGGAATCGATATCGTCAGCGACGGCGAGCAGACCCGCCAGCACTTCGTCACCACCTTTATCGAGCACCTGAGCGGCGTCGACTTCGAGAAACGTCAGACGGTGAAGATTCGTGATCGCTACGAGGCGAGCGTGCCCTCGGTCGTGGGGCCGGTGGCGCGTGAAAAAGCGGTGTTCGTCGATGACGCCCGTTTCCTGCGTCAGCAGACCGACCGGCCGATCAAATGGGCGCTGCCGGGACCGATGACCATGGTCGACACGCTATATGACGGCCACTACAAGAGCCGCGAAAAGCTCGCCTGGGAGTTCGCCCGGATCCTCAACGAGGAAGCCAGAGAGCTGGCGGCCGCCGGCGTCGATATCATTCAGTTCGACGAGCCGGCATTCAACGTCTTCTTCGACGAGGTCAACGACTGGGGTATCGCGGCCCTGGAGCGCGCCATCGAAGGCGTGACGTGCGAGACCGGCGTGCACATCTGCTACGGCTACGGCATCAAGGCCAACAACGACTGGAAGAAGACCCTGGGGTCGGAGTGGCGCCAGTACGAGGAGACGTTCCCCAAGCTGCAGGCTTCCAACATCGATATCGTCTCGCTGGAGTGCCAGAACTCTCACGTGCCGATGGAGCTCATCGAGCTCATCCGCGGCAAGAAGGTCATGGCGGGAGCCATCGATGTCGCCACCCAGACCGTCGAGACGCCGGAAGAGGTCGCCGACACGCTGCGCAAGGCCCTGCAGTTCGTCGACGCCGACAAGCTCTATCCCTGCACCAACTGCGGCATGACGCCGTTGCCGCGGCGCGTCGCGAGCGCCAAGCTCGAGGCCTTGAGTGCCGGTGCGGCGATCGTTCGCCGGGAGCTCCAGACCCGCTAGAACACGAGGGCCGGCGCAAACCGGCCCGGGCATGACAGTGCCACCCTTCCTTTTGCGGTGCATCGGGTGCAGGGTGGCATACCCTCGAGAGGGAGCCGGCCCGGTTGGGCTGGCCTGTCACTGCCTGCCGGGAACCTCACCATGACCACCGTCGCCATCTTCGTCGACACCCAGAACGTCTACTACACCGCGCGTGAAGCCTACGGCAAGCACTTCGACTATCGCCGCTTCTGGGCCAAGGCGACGGCGGGGCGAGAGGTGCTCACCGCGCGCTGTTACGCCACCGACAAGGGAGACGCCAAGCAGCGCGGCTTCCAGAACACGCTGCGCACGATCGGCTTCGAGGTGAAGTTGAAGCCCTTCATTCAGCGCGCGGATGGCTCCGCCAAGGGCGACTGGGATGTCGGCATCACGCTCGACGCCATCGAGTTCGCGGCGCGGGCAGATGTCATCGTGCTGGTCTCCGGCGACGGCGACTTCGACCTGCTGGCACAGAAGATTCGCGAGGCGCACGGCAAGCGCGTCGAGGTCTACGGCGTACCCCGGCTGACCGCCAATTCGCTGATCCGCTCGGCGAGCGAGTTCATGCCCATCGAAGGCGAGCTGCTGCTGGGCTAGCGCGCGGCACCGTGACCCGCGGTCAAGTCTCGGCCCGTGGCAGCGCCATCACCACTCGTAGTCCACCCCCCGGGCGGTTGGTCAGCGTCAGCCGGCCGCGGTGCGCCATCACGATACTTCGAACGATGCTCAACCCCAGACCGTAGCCGCCGCTGGCGGTGGGCGAACCGTCGCCCTGCCCGCCATTGCCTTGAACATAGGGCTGGGTGACGTCGACGGTTTCCGTGCCATCAAGGCCGGGGCCGTCGTCTTCGATCGTTACCTCGGCCCAGGCGCCTGTCGTTCGCAGCGATAGATGGGCGTTGCCGGCATGGCGCAGGGCGTTGTCGATCAGATTATGCAGCACCCGCCGCAGGCTGGCGGCGTGGCCGGCGACGGGCACGGATTCGCTGGCGTGCCAGTGAACGTCGCTGCCGGTCTCGGTGAAGTCATCGGCGACGGCGGTGATCAGCCCGCTCAGGTCGCAGGTGGTGTTGCCGGTCGGTGTCGTGTTCTCGCTGGCGGAGTCCAGCAGCGAGCGAATCAGTCCTTCCATCTGCGCGATGTTGTCGATCAGTTTGCCGCGAAGTCTCTCGTCACCGATGCCTTCCGCGCGCAGCCGCATGCGGGTAAGCGGGGTGCGCAGATCATGCGAAACGGCCGCCAGCAACTGGGTGCGGGCCTCCAGCAGGTCGATCAACTGATGCTGCATGGCGTTGAAGGTCTCCGCCGCCTGGCGCATCTCCTTCGGCCCCTCCACCGGTATTGGCGGCTGCTGAAGATTGTGTCCCAGCGCCGAAGCCGCGCGCACCAGCCGCCTGAGCGGTCGGGTGCTAAGACGCACCACGAGGAGCGCCACGGCCACTAGGGCGAGGGCGCGCAGCAGATAGACGCGCAGCCCGTAGTCGAGCAGCACCCGCCACACGGAGCGAGCGTTCCACCCCTGTTCCTGCCTTGCCTCGATATGCAACCACCGATGCGGCGCCAGCCGAAGCTGAAAGTCGAAATGCCCCACCACATGGGAGAGTCCGAACAGGCCGGCCCAGGTTCTGGCGTGGCCGTTCTCGTCGCGAATCTGCACGTTGAGTAGCTCGAGTGTCACGTCATGCCCCAGCTCTCGTTCCAGGGCTTCCCGGAGCATCCGTTCGACGTTTTCGGGCCCGGCATCGAGCCGACGCGGCGCGGGAAGCGGTGCGTCGAGGCGCTCGGGATGGAACGTCTCAGTGGCCAGCGAAGCGAGCGGTGCGCCGCTCGCAAGCTGCTGCAGGGTATCGACGGTGCGAAAGCTCACCAGGCGCGTGGGCACCTCGAGCACCTGGCTGTAGCGCACGTCATACCAGATGCTGCTGAACAGCAGTTGGATCGATAACCCGCCGGCGACGACGATCACGCAGAGCTGACCGAAGAGCGAGTCGGGCCAGAGGCGGCGAAAGGCTGTCGTTGTCCGCATCAGTCGGCGGTGGCGGGTAGTTCGAGTAGATACCCTTCGTTGCGCACGGTGCGAATGAACCGAGGCCGGCGGGCGTCGTCCTCGAAGAGTTGGCGCAGGCGGCTGATGCAGACATCGATGGAACGGTCGTCGGGGAAGTAGTCGCGGCCGAAGGCGCGCTGACTCAGGCAGTTCCGGTCGACGATCCGGTTTGGCGTCGCGCTCAGCGCTTCCAGCACGCGGAAGTCCGAGCGCGGGAGATCGAACGCCTGGCCGCGAGGCGAGTGCAGCCGTCGAGTGCCGAGATCCAGCTGCCAGCCGGCGAATCGGCGCTGGTGCGCGTCGCTTGCTCCACCGCCAGGGGTCGGCCTCGAGCCCGGGTGACTCTGCGGCTGTCCGCCTGGATGACGGCTTTCTCGGGCCAACGGCTGGCGGCGGAGCACGGCGCGAATGCGGGCGAGCAGCTCGCGAGGATCGAAAGGCTTGCAGAGATAGTCGTCCGCGCCGATTTCGAGACCCACGATGCGCTCCGAGCAGGCGCCGCGGGCGCTGATCATGATCACCGGCAGATCGCCCTGGTGGCGCAGCGCGCGGCACAGGCTGAGCCCATCCTCGCCCGGCAGCATCAAGTCGAGAATCACCAGATCGACGGCATCATCCAGCCTTGCCCACATCTCGCGACCGTTGGCCGCCGGTCGCGTGCGGTAGCCCATGCCCGCCAGATAGTCGCTGATCAATTCACGGATTTCGTCATCGTCATCCACCACGAGAACCAGCGGCGCTTCGAGGGATGCCACGGCGTGGGAAGCCGCGGGAAGCACATCGTCAATACAATTCATTACATTTGCCACACAGACGCCAAGGTTGTCGCGGTAAGTCGCCAATATAATTGTCGGCCTCAGCGCAGTAAATGCTAATCATTATTATTCAACCAAGGGTCAGTCATGACGTATCGCGCCTCGAAAGCCACCGGCAACGTCTTCCACGGATCAAGGACGCCGCTCGCCGCGGCGATCGCCGCCACCCTCGGCGGCTGTCTGCTGAGCACGCCGGCTCTGGCACAGTCCGCTGGGGCCGAGACGCCTGACGACTCGACGACGGTGCTGGCGCCGGTAACGGTTCAGGGCACCTACCAGGGTTATCCGTCGCGAAGCTATACGGTTTCCGAAACGAGCAGCGCGACCGGCCTTAGCCTGTCACAGCGGGAGACGCCGCAGTCGGTCACCAGTCTCACGCGTCAGCAGCTCGACGACCGTCAGGTGGTCAACATCGCCCAGGCGCTTGAACTCACGCCGGGCGTCACGTCGAACGAGACCGAGGTCGGTGGCCGAACGGCGTTTCGAGCGCGCGGCTATGACATCAGCAACTGGAAGGTCGATGGCCTGCAGTTTCCGGGGGGCTCGGATTTCAGCGGCGGCGGCAACGCCTTGAACATGGATCTCTATGAGCGTGTCGACATCGTGCGCGGCGCCAATGGACTGCTCGGCGGCACCGGCGACCCCTCGGCCACGGTCGATCTGATCCGCAAACGCCCGCAAAAGACCTTTGGCGGCAGCGCCTACGGCCGCTACGGTCGCTGGGACCAGCGCCGCATCGGTGCCGATCTGAACGTGCCGCTGACCGAGGATGGCAGCGTTCGCTCGCGCTTTGTCATCACGCAGCAGGAGGGCAACGCCTTCCGCGACAACGAGTCGACCCGCGCCCGCGCCGCACTGGCCAACTTCGAAGCCGACGTCACCGAGGACACCACGCTGGGACTTGGCTATCAGTACGAGTACAACAAGACCTTCGGGGCAGGGTGGGGCGCCAACGTGCCGATCTGGTACGCCGACGGAGAAAAGGCCGATCTCTCCCGCAGTACCAATCTGGCGCCTGACTGGAGCTATGGCGAATACCAGACCGACACGGTGTTCGGTTCGGTGAGCCACCGCTTCAACGAGGACTGGACGCTTGATGTACGCGCAGCGCAAAGCGACACCGAAGCGGTCAATCATCGCGGTCTGGCCAAGGTCAACCGGGGGGGCGGTGGCACCTTTATCGGCTACTGGGATCAGGACGGTAGCGGCGCGATCCTGAACGGCCTGCACAACAGCACCGACACCCGCACGCGCTCGGTCCGTGTCGATCTGGACGGCGTCTATGACCTGTTCGGGCGCGAGCACGAGGTGATGGTCGGCTACAACGACAGCCGCACCGTCGAGCGAAGCCCGGAATATTCGTGCACCATGTCCAGCGCCACCGCCTCGGTCGACTCCTCGCGCTGCATGTACCGCGCCACCAACGGCCTGCCGATCTCCGACTGGCGAAACGGTGTCGATGGCGATATCGACCTCGATGCCTCCCGGACCGGACGCAGCGGCAAGACCGTCACGCGGCTTCGCGGTCTCTACGCCGCGACCCGCCTGAACGTGACCGAGCCGCTCTCGATCATTCTCGGGGCGCGGACCAGCAACTACAAAACGGTGAGCGATAGCGCGTCCGGCGATCACACCAGCCGCAGCGAAGATGGCGTCTTCACGCCCTATGCCGGTGTGGTGTACGACCTTTCGGACAATTACTCGGTCTACGCAAGCTACACCAATCAGTTCACCCCGCAGAGCGAGGAAACCTCCAGCGGGTCGATGGTCGAGCCGATCAAAGGCGAGAGCTACGAGACCGGTATCAAGGGGGCGTGGTTCGATGGGCGCCTGAATGCTTCCGCGGCGTACTTCCGCACCAAGCAGGAAAATACCGCGGTGCGCGATGGCGCCAGCCTGACGCCGACCGGCGATCAGGCCTATACCGCTGGCACCGGTAACGAAACCGAAGGGCTCGATGTCGAGGTTGCCGGGGCGATCACACCGAACTGGAACGTCTACGGGGGCTACACCTATCTGCATTTCCGCCGGGTGGATTCCGACGGCCGCAGCGATCCCTCGCACCTGTTCAAGCTTTCTACCACCTACGCGCCCGGTGGATCCCTGAACCGCTGGACCTTCGGCGGCGGCGTGTACGCCCAAAGCCACATCGACGCGGTCTCGGGCCCGGCCGGTCAGCCGTCCAACGGGGTCAGCACCGGACCCACCGACGTCAAATGGCCGGGCTACGCGATCTGGAACGCCATGGCCCGCTACGACATTACCGATGCCACCAGCCTGACGGTGAACGTCGACAACCTCTTCGATCAGCACTACTACACCCGCTACGGATTCTATGCCGGCGCCATTTACGGCAATCCGCGCAGCGCCTCGGTCACGCTTCGCACTCACTTCTAAGCGCTTGATTCACGTAGAGCACGGGTCGCGCCTTTCATTGGCGCCCCGGCCATTAGCGCCCCTGTCGGTTCGCCGGCAGGGGCGCTTCGGGGGTTACCCCATCCGGCGGGCAGCAGCGCTGGGGGTCAGGGGTGTCTCAAATGGTTGGCAAAGAATCGACCGACGTAGGCGAACACCTCGTGGCATTCGACACTCGACCGCTCTGGCGCGTCACTCTGAGAGACATGCCACGTCCGCGGGCCGTCATCGTCCAGCGCGTTGCGGTTGAAGAAGCCGTGCCCCAGCCCCTCGATCAGCCCCAGGATGGCGGGATTGTCGCTGCGCGAGAGCGCCTCGAACAGTAGCCGGCTCTGCTGCCACGGCACGGCGGTGTCGCTCAGGCCATGCAGAATCAGCATCGGTGGCAGACCGGATTCCAGATACGTGATCGGATTGGCCGCCGCCACTTGCGCCGGCGCGTCCTCGATGGGAACGCCGATGAACAGCGATTCCATCGAGTCGGCATCGGCGCTGAACTTGCCCGCCGGCATCTGGATGGACTCCGGGTCGTCGGAAGGCACGCCGTCGGGGTCGCGAAACGCATCCTGCTGCAGAAAATCGGTCGGTCCGTAGCCATCGACCACCGCTCGTACCTGCTCATCGAATTCGCCGTAGTCGTGGCCAGGAAAGCGCGCAGGACCCGCGGTGACGGCCAGCGTCGCCAGATGCGCGCCGGCGGAGGAGCCCCATAGCCCGAGTCGCTCGGCGTCGAAGCCGTAGGTGTCGGCGACGGATTTGACCCAGCGGATGGCGGTCTTGACGTCCTCGATCGCCGCCGGAAAGGGCGCCTGATCGGATAGGCGGTAGTCGACGCTGATCATGGCGAACCCCTCGCGAGCGAAAAAGCGCGACAGGTCCGGGGCCAGTTTGCGATCGCCGAATTTCCAGCCGCCCCCGTGCAGGAAGAGAATCACCGGTGGCTTGTCGTCTCGCTCAGGCAGATAGAGATCGGCCTTGAGTGCCACATCGTCGATGGTGATGTAGGTGATATCCAGCACGGTTTTCACAGGGTTCTCCTCGAGAATCGGTGTCTGTCGAGCCGTTGAACGATGGCCCGACATCGGTTCATGTCGCGGGCCCGTCGCCCTGGCCCAGCGGCTGCAGGTCCAGCTCGTCGAGATGCGCAAGCACCCGGTCGAATCGGAAAGCGGGCGGATTCAGCGGGAACACGTGGCCGTCGTAGGGTTCACCCAGATAGCGGAAGAAGGGCTCGAAGATACCCGGCACCAGCCAGCCGAAAAAGCGCGTGTAGGGGGCATCCAGCCGGTAGGCATGGACGTGGCGAGCGGGTACCTGCAGATAGTCGCCGGGCAGGAGCTTCACCTCCTGACCGTTGACCCACATGGTCATGTGGCCATCCAGACAGAAGAAGTTCTCCGTGTGCTCGCGATGGTAGTGCGGCGGAATGGCCTCGCCCTTTGGCCCCTCGTTCATGATGGCGATGAATTGATCGCCGCTGGAGGCCTGGGTCTGCAGGAACGAGAAAAGCTGTTCGGCGGCGACCAGACGCTCGCCGGTACCGGCGGCCAGCACGTAGGGGACCTTGTCGGTCGGCACCTGGTCGTTGGTCACGCGCACCGCGGGGGTCGCCGGCACAGCCGCCTCGACGAAGGTGACGTCGGCGACCGCCTCGGCTGCGCGGAGCCGTTCCTCGTCGATCGAGACATCGGCCTGCTCCGGTTGGACCGGGCGCGAGAACGCAACGCCCAGGGCCGGGTACATGGCGCCGACGCGATCGCCGGTGGTCCAGGTCAGAAAGCGGGTGCGCCAGTCGATCAGGGTATGGGCGTAGACCGTACCCGCCGGCACGTAGGCGTAATCGCCCCGATTGAGCAGGTGGCGCTCGCCGTCGATCAGCAACTCCACGCTGCCGTCGAGCACCAGAAAGGCGGCGTCACTCTCGGCATGAGCGCGGGGCGGAAGGTAGGCCCCCTTGCCGCCGGTCACTACGGCCGCCTCGAACTGCCCGGCGGACTCCTCCCCGCGAGCGATCAGCGTCACCACCTGGCCACCCACCCGATGAAACTCACCTTCACCGTCGCGCAGGGCGTAGAGCGCTTCGCAACCGGGCAGCGTGCCGTTGGCCAGCAGGGCGGCTTCCGGTCCGGTGACCGGACCGGCGTCTTGCGGGTCGGGGGCGGTGTTCTGAGACATGTCGACACTCCTCTTGCTGTGATCTAACGATGACCGCGAGGATAGTTAGCTCAGAGTCTTCAGTGAAATAGATTGTTCTGTCGTCTGTGATCATTCAAGTTGATCACAAGATGAGAGACGCTGAGCAAGGAGCGAGAGTGGAGCTACGACATCTGCGTTATTTTCTGGCCGTCGCCGAGACGCTGCATTTCGGCCGGGCCGCCGAGCGGCTCAATATCGTGCAGCCGGCACTCAGCATGCAGATCAAGGCGCTGGAGTCGACGCTGGAGGCGCAGCTTTTCATCCGCAACCGCCGGCAGGTGCGTCTGACGGCCGCCGGACTGGCCCTGGTGCCGGAGGCGCGGCGAATTCTCGAACAGGTAACGCACGCCGGGGAGGTGGTTCGCCAGACGGCGGCCGGGGTGCTCGGCAGCGTGCGCCTGGGCTACGCCGCCAGTGCGCTCTACGCCGGCGTCCTCGGTCGGGTAGTGAAAGCGGTTCAGGCGGCCTGTCCCGATATCGAACTGCAGGTGAGCGAGCTGCATCCACACAGTCAACAGACGGCGCTTCGCGAAGACCGTCTGGATGCGACCTTCGGCCCGATGCTCTCCCTGACCCCGGATCCCGAATTCGAATACCGTCGATTGGCCGCGTTCCCGCTGCGACTGGCGCTACCCGAGGCACACCCGCTGGCCAAGCGCGAAACGCTCATGTCGGAGGACATTCGTCACGAGCGTTTTATCGGCTACGTTGGCGAACACGATGACGAGGGCGGCTATCTGATGGCGCGGGCGCTGGGGTATCAGCCAGTGATCGGCATGCAGGCCCGAAGTCCGGTCATTGCCCTGGGGCTGGTCGAGGCCGGGTTGGGGGTGACACTGGTCTCATCGATACTCGCGCCTCGTTTCCCGGAGGGTGTGGTCTATCGCGAGCTGGCCGACGTCGAGCTGGAGCTCGACGTTACGCTGATGATGCGACGCGAGGCGCAGGCTCCCGCCGTGCTGGCGTTTCGCCGGGTGCTCGAGACGCTCAGGTTGGGCTAGAAGGGGAGGAAGGCGCTTTTTGGTGTTTCGTGTCACGGCTCGAAAGGACCGCATCAGGCGGTCCTTTCGAGTGCCCTGACTCCCTGGTGACTATTCGCTGAGTGAAACGTCTTCCAGGAAGAAACGCCCCATGGGGTTCTGATAGAAGTTACTCACCGCCTTGGTAGATACATTGCGATAGGGGCTGTAGTAGAGGTCGATCCAGTTGACGTCCTGCTTCGCCATCTCCTGCAGTCTGGTGTACATCTCCTCGCGCACGTCCGGGTCCGTTGCAAGGCGTGCGTCGGCCACCAACTGAGTCACTTCAGGATTATCGTAACGCGTCATGTAGTTCATGTTGGCATCGTTGCCGAGCACGAAGGTGGTTTTCTGGTCGGGGTCGAGAATATCGTTGGTCCAGTACATGACCGAAATATCGTAGTCACCATCAACCAGCATGCCCCAGCTCTGGCTTGGGTCTACTTTGGTCAGGTTGGCTCGAATGCCGACTGCGGAGAGTTGCTGCTGCAGCAGTACGGCAATTTGTTCGTCCACTTCATCACCGGCATTGACGACATAATCCAGCGTGAGATTGTCGACGCCAGCTTCTTCCAGCAGTGCCTTGGCTTTCTCGGGATCGTAACCCCGGGAGAGGTTGTCAGCGTTGTGGTACAGCGCGCCCATGGGGATGTAGGCGTTGGCAACCGTGCCGTAGCCGAACGTGACCGTATCGATGATTGACTGCTTATCGATGGCGTAGTCCAGCGCTTGACGCACCTTGACGTCATCGAGCGGCGGATGGGAGTGATTGATCAGCAGGTGATCCTCGCGAGTAGAGGCATCCAGATGAACCGTGAGATTCGGGTCCGCTTCCAGTGAGCTGATACGCGAAAAGGGCACGTTGATCGCCGCGTCGATTTCACCGGCCTGGATTTTCAGCATGCGCGTATTGCTGTCCGGCAGGGTCAGCCAGTTCACGCCATCGAGTTCGATACGATCCCTATCCCAGTAGTGAGGGTTCTTGCGCAGGATGACGCTTTCGCCGCGATTCCATTCCTCCAGCATGAAGGCGCCTGAACCGACAGGTGCTTGAGAGAAGGCTTCTTCCCCCACCTCCTGGAAATAATCCTTGGGGATGACGGAGGCGTTGGGCAGTGCCAGTTGCGAAAGGAAAGGCACTGAAGGTGCGCTTAACGTGATCACCAGCGTGTGGTCATCCTCGGCATCTGCCGACTCGATGATCTTGTAGGAGTCCGCCCAGAGCGATTTATCGTCATTGCGAATCCGCATCAGGCTGAATGCGGCATCTTCTGCGGTGACGGGCGTCCCATCGGAAAATTTGGCATCCCGCATGGTCAGCGTATAAGTCTTGCCGTCTTCGGAGATAGTCCAGCTCTCCGCCAGTCCTGGCACTAATTCCGTTCCGCTTCTATCCAACGCGATCAATGGGTCGAAAATATTGGAAAAGATCCAGTTGTCAGCGTTCTGAGTCGTATTGATCGGGTCGAACGTCGTACTGTCCGCGCTGCGCCCGATGGTTAGGGTCGCGGCGGATACCAGTGAGCTGGCCAACAACAAACCTAGGCAGCAGCAGTTGAGTAGGTGGCGCTTGAACGGTGTCGGCATGTCTCTGTTACCTCATTGGGTCGGTCAGTCTTTCGGCTTCACCAGCCTCGAGAAGGCAGGCGTACTGGTGATTTCCATCGCCTCTCAGCTCGGGGGCTTCACCCTTTCGGCAAGCCTCCCGAGCGAAGCAACAACGAGTATGAAAGGCACAGCCATCAGGCAGGTCGAGTGGGCTCGGTGGCTCACCCCGCAGCAGCGTGTCCGGTAATCGGCGCTCAGGGTCGATATCCGGTATGGCGCTGATCAGAGCGGCGGTGTAGGGGTGTCGGGGATGGGAAAACACGCTCTCCGTTGGCCCCTCTTCGACGATTCGGCCCAAGTACATGACCGCTACCCGGTCGCAGAGTCGCCGGACGATACTCAAATCATGGGCAATAAAAAGCAGCGTTAAATTGATCTTGCGTTGCAGCTCCAGCAGCAGGTTGACGATCTGCGCCTGGATCGAGACATCGAGTGCGGCAACACACTCATCCGCGACAATGAGGCGGGGCTCGATGGCGAGGGCGCGTGCGATCGCTGCGCGCTGGCACTGCCCCCCGCTGAGCTGCTTCGGATAGCGACTTTTATAGTCGCCACTCAGCCCGGTCAGGGTCAGCAACTCGTCGACTCTCGACGCTCGCTTCTCCGCGGAACATTTGCGGTGCACCTTGAGCACTTCGGCAATGGCCTCACCGAGGGTCTGGCGTGGATTGAGTGACGAGTAAGGGTCCTGAAAGATCATGGCCGTTTGCTGACGCAGGCGTGCTATATCGCTCTGCGTCGCGTTGTCGAGCTGCAGGCCATCAAAGGTGATCGATCCGGCGCAGGATGGCTCGAGCTTGAGCATGGCGCGGCCGAGTGTGCTTTTGCCGCTTCCCGACTCGCCGACCAGACCCACGACGGAGCCGGGCTCGACCTGCAGTGATACGGCATTGACCGCATGCAATTTCTGCTTCAGAAACAGCCCTTTGAGCCCGGGACCGGTCACCGGAAAGCTCACACTGAGGCGCTCCACCTCCAATAGCGGATGACTACTCATGATCGAGCTCCCTGTGGATCAGTCGCTGGAGGGGGTAGTGACAGGCGACACGATGCCCGCTCTCTTGCGCGACATCGTGCACGACGGGCTGACGGGTCTGGCAACGCCGTTGGGCGTCGGGGCAACGGGGATGGAAACGACAGCCCGCTGGCATCTCCTCGGCGGTCGGTGGCGCACCCGCAATGGTGGTCAAAGGCCCTTGGGCGTTGACGTTGGCGTGTGGCTGACAAGCGATCAGCCCGCGGGTGTAGGGGTGAGCGGGATGCTTCAGCAGATCCGCGGTCGCTGCAATCTCACAGATTCGGCCTCCGTAGAGAACGGCGACCCGGTCGCAGGTTTGCGCCACCACCCCCAGATCGTGAGTGATCATGATGATGCTCAGACCATGCTCCCGCCGCAGCCCGTCGAGCAGTTTCAGAATCTGAGCTTGTACGGTCACATCCAGCGCCGTGGTCGGCTCATCGGCGATCAGAACTCGCGGTGAGCAGGCCAGCGCAATGGCAATCATGGCGCGCTGACGCATACCGCCGGAAAACTCATGAGCATGGCTGTCCAGTCGCTGTTCCGGCGAGGGGATTCCCACTTGCTCGAGTAGCGAGACAGAACGGGCTCTGATCTCCTTGCGAGACAGTCGCCCGCGTAGCCGCAGACTCTCCGCCATCTGCTGGCCGATGGTCATCAAGGGATTGATATGAGTCGACGGGTTCTGAAAGATCATGCCGACCCCGGCACCCCGAAGTTGTCTCATCTCCCGCGGGCTCAGTCGCAGTAGATCGCGACCGTCGAAATCCACACGGCCGCCGGTAATCTGCAACGCGCCCTCCGGCAGCAGTTGCAAGAGGGCACGGCAGGTCAATGTCTTGCCAGAGCCGCTCTCGCCGACAAGGCCCAGCATTTCACCCGGCGCCAAACTGAACGACACCTGATCGACCAGGTTGAGACCGGCCCTCGTGGTGATGGTTAGGCTATCCACAGTCAGCAGCGGACTCATTGCGTGCCTCCACGGTTTTCGCTCAAGCCATCAGCAATAAAGCTGAAACCCACGGCCAGCAGTACGATGGCGAGACCGGGGAAGGCGGTCAGCCACCAGGCGGTGGTGATAAAACCCTGACCTTCGGTGACCATCACCCCCCATTCGGCGACCGGTGGTTGAACGCCCAACCCGAGGTAGCTGATGGCGGCGCCATTCAGCAGTACCAGCACCACATCGGACATGGAAAACACCACGGCATCGGTCAACACATTCGGCAGCAGGTGCTTGCAGATAATTCGGCTGTGGCTGTACCCCAGGCTTCTTGCCGCCAGCACGAAATCGCTCTGTTTGAGTACCAGAACGCGCGCCCTGACCAGGCGTGCGTAGGAGACCCAGCCCACCAGTGCCATGGCGATAAAGAAGCTGCTGAGACCCGGACCCAGAATCGTGATGATTGCGAGCATCAACACCAGGAATGGAAAGGCCAGCACGATATCGATCAGCCGCATCACGATCGCGTCGCACCAGCCGCCGATATAGCCGCTGAAAGTGCCCAGCACCGTGCCGATGATGAACGGGAAGATCACACCCAGTAGACAGATCTGGAGATCGACCCGGGCGCTGTAGATGACGCGGGAGAGGATGTCCCTGCCGAAGTTATCGGTACCCATCGGATGGGCCCAACTCATGGGGGCAAGGCGGGTAGTGAGATCCTGATAGACAGGGTCGTAAGGCGAAATCCAGGGTGCCAGCAGTGCCACCAGGACCCACCCCAGCACGATCGCCAGACCAATTTTCAGGGTCGTGCGTTGAGACAGATCTCGGCTCAGCCTGCGCAGTGGAGCCGTCACGCGCTGTCCCATGGAGATCTGAGTCGAGGTGAGGGCCGTCATAGCTTGATCCTCGGGTCGATGAACACGGTGAGGATGTCCGCCAGCAGGTTCACCAGCACGGTAGAAAGAGCGAAGAAGAGCACCACGCCCTGCACCACCATGTAGTCCCGGCTGAAAATGGCTTTGATCAGCAACTGCCCAAGCCCGGGGATACCGAAAACGGATTCGATCACCACCGAGCCGCCGATCAGCCAGCTGACGTTAACGGCCAGCAGATTGATGATCGGTACGATGGCGTTGGGCATCACATGCCGCCAGAAGATATAGCGCTCTGACTGACCTCGGGCGAGTGCCGCGACGAAGTAGTCGGCACGCATCTCGCGGATCAGCGCTGACCTCAGGCTGCGGGTGAGCACGGCAGACAGCGATAGCGCTGCGGTGAGGCAGGGGATGAACAGGTGGTAAAGCTTCTCGCCAAGGCTATCGCCATAGCCGGAGACCGGAAACAGGCGCCAGGTGATGCTCAGCAGAATGATGAGCATGATGCCAAGCCAGAACGGGGGTAAGCCAAGGCCTGCCGTGGTGAGTAAGCGAATCACGTGGTCGGCGACCCCGCCACGACTTCTTGCTGCCCACGTTGCCAGAGGAAGCGCCAGTAGAACCGACAGCAGCACGCTACCCAAGATAAACATCGCCGTGGGTTCCAATCGCTCCAACAGCAAGGTCAGCGTGTCCGTCTTGTAGATGATCGAACGGCCCAGTTCGCCATCGAAGAGATGCTTGAGAAACAGTAGGTATTGCATCGGTAGCGGCTGATCCAGACCGTACTCGGCATGGATACGGGCCAGCGCTTCCGGCGTGCTCCGGGTGCCCAGCAGTACCCTGGCTGGGTCACCGGGAATGGCGCGGACAAGCACAAAGGAAATCGCACTGATACCGAACAGCACGGGTATCAGCTGAAGCGGTCGCAGTAGCAAGAATCGATATCGATGCATAACTGGCTGTCAGTCCTCGGTTAATGCGTCTGACGGCTGTGACGCTGCAGAAAATCAAGGAGTACCGGATAGTAGGCCTGTGGCTCTTCGTAGAAGGGCATATGGCTACTGTTGGGAAAGACCTGCAGCTCTGCGTGCGGCAACCCTTCCTTGATTCGTGCCGCGCAGGCCGGTGTCAGTTCGTCATGCTGTCCGGTCGTGATCAGCGCCGGCACCTTGACCGACTTGAGCGCTTCGACGCGGCACCAGTCCTTCAAGTTGCCGTTGTAGAGAAACTCATTAGGCCCCTGCATGGCTTCGTAAGGCGCCTTGTTCCAGTCGTTCAGCGAGCGTTCTACCGGCGCTGGCAAGTCATCCAACCGGCAGACATGGCGATAGTTGAGTAGCGTGAGCGCGGCCTGATAGGCGGGATGGTCTAGCTGGCCCAGTGCCTCGTGCCGGTTCATCATCGCGACGGTTTCGGGGCCAAGCGCCTCTCGCAGACGACCCAGCTCACGAGAGAGGTGGGGGATATCCGCGACGGTGTTCTCCAGGATCATTGTTTTCAGGTGTTCCGGGTAGGTGAGCGCGTATTCGATGGCCAACCAGCCGCCCCACGAGTGGCCAAGCATGTGGACTTTGTCCAGCTTGAGCGCCTCGCAAACCGATCGGACCTCTTCTACATAGCGTTCAATCGTCCAGAGATTATTGTCATCCGGGCGATCGGATGCCCCGGTTCCCAGCTGATCGAAAGCGATGATTCGGTAGCCAAATTCACTTAGGAAAGCGTGCGCTTCGCGAAGGTAGTCACAGGGTAAACCCGGCCCGCCATTCAGGCAGAGTATGACCTCTTCTCCCTTGCCGAACTCGTAGGCGAAGATCTTATAGCCGTCCACAGTAATCTCGTGGATGTCGTCTGCAGCGATTTCCCGATAGTTCATGCTGTCGATGCCTGTCTCGATTCGGTTATTGATGGCATCAACGTTACGAAAGAGAACAAGGGTATCGTAACTAGAAAAATTGATAGGTTTTGACAAGGACTAGAAAAGCGAAGAAATTCCGCACACTTTTAGTGCGTATATTCACTTTATTTTCCAACTTGGTGCAACAGATTTTCCGCCTCTTTTCGCCATACGTCATTGCCAGCGAGAATCGAGCTATCGTCGCTACAGGAGGAGGCGATGCCAGGTGAACCGATGGCACTCATCTTGCATCATTATGCGGTTAGTATTCCATTCTCATTGGGGAAAGCCATGCCGCCGGCCAGTGATCGACATGCCCTTGATGCCGAGTTATCGAAATTGCAGGTGGAGACGGCAGCGCTGGGGTTTGAAGCCTTTATCTATGACTATTCCCCTGTCCCTACCTCGATTGAAGGGGATTTGATAACACCGTCTTTTTTGCACATGGAGCGAGTTCCCCCGGACATGCAGGGGCTATGGTGCAATGATGGCTACTATCAGATCGATCCTGTTCAACAATTAGCGCTACAGTGTTGTGCTCCATTTGTATGGTCTTATCGCCATCCGGAACGCACTGCGCTAAAAGCGTTGGTGACGAAACGCGATCGGGTGGCGGAATACATGAACGATAATGATATTGCCTGTGGCCTGACAGTGCCGCTGCATCTTAGAGACGGTAGTTTTGCGACATTGACGGGAATGAAGCATGGGCAAACTCATGAAGCGAGGCTGGAGGAGACAATGGCTGAATTTAGCCTTTTAGCTCATCAGTTTCATGATCGTGCGTATTCATGTTTTGGCAGTGATGCTCGCAATAGCAGTCCAGTGTCCCTTAGTAGTCGAGAAAAAGAGTGTCTGGCATACGCTGCCGAGGGGCTGACGGCGAAGCAGATTGCACGTCAGCTCAACCGCTCCACGGCGACGGTCAATCTGCATCTCAATTCGGCCATTCATAAGCTTGGGGCTAGCAATCGTGTTCAGGCCGTGGTGCGTGCCATTCACTATCGCCTTATCGATTAAGTGGCGATGAACTAGCATTTTTGTTAGGTCACGTGCATCCAGGATTTGTTTAGTCTGGCGTCATTCTTCATGAGTCAGGAGAGAGTGAATGATGTCAGTCACTGAGGGGTGGGCCCCGTTCGGAGAGTACCAGACCTGGTACCGGATCACGGGAGACTTGAAAACATCGTCGCTGACGCCGGTGGTAGTGGTTCATGGTGGCCCTGGCTGCACGCACGACTATGTCGAGGCCTTCAAGGATCTGGCCGCCACCGGCCGACCGGTGATTCATTACGATCAAATCGGCAACGGTCTCTCGACTCACCTGCCAGAAAAACCAACGGCATTCTGGCAGGTGTCACTGTTTCTGGACGAAATGGACAACCTGCTGCAGTGGCTGGGCATCCAAAAAGACTATCTGCTAATCGGGCAGTCCTGGGGAGGCATGCTCTGCGCTGAACATGCGGTACGTCGGCCTGGCGGGTTAAAAGGGTTGGTCGTCGCCAACTCACCGGCTTCCATGTCACTCTGGCTTGATGCAGCCTGCCAGCTGCGTGCTCAGTTGCCGACCGATGTCCAGGCGACACTTCTCGCTCATGAGGAGGCGGGAACCCTCAGTTCCGCCGAGTACAAGGCGGCATCGGACGTTTTCTACAAGCGACACGTCTGTCGTCTGGCGCAATGGCCTGCCGAAGTCACGCGAACTTTCGATGCCATCGATAATGATCCCACCGTTTATCACGCCATGAACGGTCCAACGGAGTTTCATGTCATCGGCACGATGAAAAGTTGGAGCATTATCGATCGGCTGGGGAACATCTCCGTACCGACACTGCTGATCTCCGGGCGTTACGACGAAGCGACGCGTGAAACAGTGAAGCCTTACGCAGACCATATCGCCGATGTGGAATGGGAGGTATTTCAGGCATCCAGTCATATGCCTCACGTTGAGGAGCGCGAAGCCTGTATGGCCAGGGTGCAGCGCTTCTTTACGGGAAAGGGCCTTTAGGGGGTATGGGTGCGGTAGCGGTTTTCTCGATAGAGGCTTGTGCAGAGCGGTAACCACGGCGCTCTGGGACACACTGTCGGTCCTCACCGAGTCATGGACAGCACTCCGACCCATTGCAACGCTGATTCAGCGATGGACCCAGTCCAGATGCTGGAACGCGCCGCGAGCGTGGTCTTCGCAGAACAGCGCGTGATCGCGGCGGACGCGATCGGCAGCTTCGCTGGCGAATTCGACCATATCCTCAGCGAACAGCTTGGGCGGGCCGATGGCGTCGACGATGGCAGGCTCGATGTCGTAGTCGATCTTGCCGAGCTCGTCGGAGAGGGCATGCACGGTGGCAAGTACACGACCGCAGATACGGGCATACTCTCTCCACTCGCTTTTGGAGAGGTCGTCGAGATCGATGTCGTCGCGGAACGGCGCGCGTTCGCGAGACAGATAGCTCTGACCTTCGAATTCGACATGGCCGTAGAAGACGTCGCCACGAACCAGATGCACGGCCTGCGCATGACTCACCCGCTCGGCGAGCGTATCGACTTCATAGGCGGTAGGTGGGGCCAGGCCGGAGAGCGCGGAGCGCCGGGCCTGCTTGTATTCGATGATCAGGTCGTCGGTGCCATCGCCCTCGGGCCCTTCGATCAGTACGTAGTAGCGGTTGAGCCCGAGCGAGGCGGTGCCCTGGCCCAGACGGATGGCGACGTCCTTGACGCGCATGCCGGGTTGTCCGCGCTGGGCTTTCTTTCCGCTCTGGGCCTTCTTTTTACCCGGCGCTGACTTTTTACCCATGGTGGCCGCGTCCGCACCAAGCGCCCGGTGCGGCACCTCGATGGCGTTCTCGGCGACCAGCTGGTCGGTGAGTCGCTGAAACTCGTCCCGGCGAGAGGAGATCGGCACCAATTTCTTCGTCGGCCGGAAACCGCTGCGGGTCTCGTCGAGGTAGTCATCCATCAGCCACTCGTCGCGAGCCTCGTCGGCGTCCTCGAACAGCTTGCGAATCAGCTTTGGCGCGTTGTCATGGCGCATCTCCTCATCGCGCTCGGTGCCCTCCCGCGATAGTCGCTGCATCTCGTTGATATACCCTTTCACGAAATGGCGCACGATCTTGGCCTGATGCTTTCGCTCGAGCTTGCCTTCCGTCTCGGCGGCGATCATGAAGCCGGTGGCCCCGCGTTTGAGATCCCAGGTAAAGGGAGCGTAGTAGGCCTCGTCGAAGTCGTTGACGGAGAAAATCGGCACGTTGTCGGCGTTGGGCATGACGCCGAAGTTCTCGGGGTGGACATCCCCGAGCGCGAGCACGGTCGGCATCCAGGCGTCGTCGCCGGCCATATCGCGGTAGAACAGCAGCGCCGTGCCGCGGAAGAAAGAGAACATTGAACCGGCGAGCTTATCGAACTTGTCGCCGGCCTCTTCGCAGCCCTCGGCGATACGGGTCTGGTGATCCTCGCGCAGGGTCTGGCGCAGATGTCGGCGTCTCTCGTGCCCGGATAGCGCCCGGGGTCGCAGCACGAACTCGCCGCTGGCCACGGCTTCGGCGAGGCGCTTGAAGGTCGCATAACGAGAGGCGATCTCTGGCGCCGGGGGCTCTGGCGTAGCGGTTTCCGACGTATGACGCGCCAGGGCGGCGGCGAGCTCGGCCTTGCTCATGGAAGCGCGGCCGGGAATCTCGCGCTGCTGTGCCTCGGCGTAGAGTGTCCTGCGGGTCGGTTCGGAGGATGTCGTCATGGCGCTCGCGTGCCTCTCTCGTCTGCGGTCAGTGTCTTGTTGCCGTTAGCCTCAAGATGGCTCAAAAGCGCGCGATGTGCTCATGACGCGGAGCCCCGGAGAAGAAAAGGCGAGGGCTTGACGAAAAACACCCCGAGGAACAGACCCCGGGGTGTCGTCGTCTCACGCCCAGCGAAGGACGATCAGTCTTGCGGTGCGATCAGTTGGACGTCGTCGTGCTCTCGTCGTCCGTCTCCCTCGCATCGGCTTCAGCCGAACCGTCGTCGTCAGCGGCCGAAGTCGCTTCCTGGCTGCCGGTATCGACGTCCGACGCCGCACTGTCATCGGCGTCGATGGAGACGTCGTTACCCGCAGCATTGTCGCCGGTCGTGGCGCTGGCGGGCTCGTTGCCGGCATCGTCGCGGGTGACGCGCCAGACGGCGTTGGTCAGGTCGTCGGCGATAATGACCGAGCCATCCGGGGCGACGGTCACGCCGACAGGTCGGCCGCGGGTGCGGCCGTCGTCCGTCAAGAACCCTGACACGAAGTCGACCGGGTCACCCGCTGGTTCGCCGTTGTCGAAGGGGATGAAGACAACCTTGTAGCCCACCGGGTCGGCACGGTTCCAGCTACCGTGCTCACTGACGAAGACACCGTCCGAGAAGTCGCCGCCGACGGTGTCATTCGAGAACGCGATACCCAACGGCGCCATATGGGAGCCGAGGCTGTAGTCCGGGGAAATAGCCGACTCCACTTTTTCCGGATTCTCCGGTTTGACGCGCGGGTCGACGTGCTGGCCCCAGTAGCTATAGGGCCAGCCGTAGAAACCGCCGTCCTGAATCGAGGTCAGGTAGTCCGGCACCAGGTGCGGGCCGAGCTCGTCACGCTCGTTGGCGACGGCCCAGAGTTCGTCGCTGTCCGGCTGGAAGGTGAGCGCCGTGGGGTTGCGAACGCCGGTGGCGTAGGCGCGGTGTGCGCCGGTGTCGGCGTCGATCTCCCAGATTTCGGCGCGATCGACTTCCGCGGCCATGCCGCGCTCGGTGATGTTGCTGTTGGAACCGATGCCGACATAGAGATATTCACCGTCGGGGCTGGCGGTGAGTGCCTTGGTCCAGTGGTGGTTGATCTCTGAAGGTAGCGGCGTCACGACCTCGGGGTCCCCATCGGCCTCCGTCTGGCCTTGCTGATAGTCGAAGCGGACCAGCGCATCCTGATTGGCGACGTAGAGCGCGTTGTCGACGAGCGCCAGGCCATAGGGCGCATTCAGCCCTTCGGCGAATACCGTCTGCTCCTCGTAGGTGCCATCGTCGTCGGCGTCACGCAGCAGTGTCAGCCGGTTGCCGCCGGATACCAAGGTCTTGCCCTTGGCCTTGATCACGCCGGCGATGAAGTCCTTGGGCTTGAGCTTGGGGGCATTGCCACCGCTGCCTTCGGCGACGAGGATATCGCCGTTGGGCAGCACCAGTGTCTGTCGCGGAATCTTCAGGTCGGTGGCGATGGCGCTGATGCTATAGCCTTCCGGCACGGTGGGAAGCCGGTCATCCCAGGGGGCGCGTTCGGGCACCCCCATGTTGGGCAGCAGGCCGCGCTGCGGCTCGGGAAGGTCCGGATTGGCACCGTACTGCATGTCACCGTCGGCGGCGCTGGCACCACTGGCCATCAGTACGAGCGTGAGCGGGGCGATGTGGCGAATGCGGGCGTACTTCATGAATGGCCTCCGGTCTTGCGACTGGTAAATCCGATCCAGATGGCGGCGAACGACAGGATGGCGACGACGATCGATAGCACGAAGCCGGTGGGCATCATGGCCCAGGCATCGCGAGCATGAATCAGGGCGTTGATGAAGCCGAGACCCCAGGTTGCCAGTAGCAGAAGAAAGTAGACGACTGAGAGTCCCCGGCTAGCCACCGGCCGAAAGATGCCGATCAGTGCGAAAATCATCGCCAGTCCGCAGAACACCAGCCCGCCGGCGAGGAGCCAGGAAGCGAAGGTCTGCCACTGGATGTGGTAGCTGGTGGAGTAGGCATAATCGCTCAGTGCAGCGCCCAGGAAGAGGGGGAAGGCACCGGCGAGTAGCATGCCGTGCAGCGGATTCGGCCCGCTTCGATGGGGGCGTTCGGCAATCGCGTTCACGAAGAACTCCTTAGGCTGATCCAATATCGGGGACAGGAAAAGCGCCGCTCGCGCCACTTCCCTTGACGGCATCGGTCTTTGTTTTCACCGCGAGACCGACTCCCTCGTCGCGCAGGCTAAGTCTAGTTCAGCTCTCGTGTTTTACCCGAATAAACGGGTTGACGTGCGCAGTCAGGTTTCGTGCCAGGCTGGCGCCAGACGCGAAACCGTCAAACGCATGACAGACCGGATTGACGTCACCCCGGGCTCGAGATCCGGGGCTTTGAACCCGGTAGGAAAGCAACGGCCTGGACTTTCAGTCCTTCACTCTTCGCGAAGGAGCCAATATTGGCGCATCGTAAACCTCATCTACCGACCAAGATCTGCCCGGTCTGTGAACGGTCCTTCGCCTGGCGCAAGAAGTGGGCACGAGATTGGGAGCATGTGGTCTACTGCTCCGAGCGGTGTCGGCGCCGGGGCAAAGCCTAAGGGAGGGGGATCTCTAAGGGAGGGGGATTGCTAGGAGAAGGAGATCGTTTGAGAGACGCGGCGTGGGTCATGTCGCGCGATTTCTATACTTGGGTTGAAGTCTCGGGCGTGCAGGACCTTTAAGCTTCTCCGCCGACGCAGGGGAAGCAATGACTCGCTGGTCAGGCCTTGCGCCGATGAGACATGACAAACAACCATCGGATCGATGACGATCCGTCAGGGCACAACGGAAGTCCCAAGGACACGATAACGGATGATGAAGAGAAACGGCGTTTTGCGGGGATGGCTGACGGTCACGCTCGTCACCCTGCTGATGACGCTCGCCAGTGCGGCGGCGCAGGCGCAGGTCAGAGAAGTCGACGAGGGCAGTTGGTACGTGACCGATGCCATCAACGAAGGCCTCGGTGCGGTGCCGGACGCGGTCAATCTGCGGACGCCCCGAGAGGCGATCCGCAGTTTTCTGGATCTGACTGATAGCGGTGATTATGCCGCCGCGGCGCATATCCTCAACCTCTCCGATCTTTCGCCAGCGGATCAGCGCGAACGCGGTGCGGAGCTTGCGCGGAAACTCTCTGAGGTGCTGCGACGCGGGGAGTGGCTGACCTCGAGGAGTCTTTCCGGACGACCCGACGGCGCGACCGAACAGATCACCAAGCAGAGCACCCAGACCAGCGACCCGCGACGCAACATCGAGCTGGCTTCGCTCAGTCTCGGTAACGATGCCTACGATATTCGCCTCGGCCGTTACCGCGTGGGAGAGGCGGACCCGGTCTGGCTGTTCATGTCGGACAGTATCGAACCCATCCCACGGCTCTATACCGAGTACGGACCGTCGGCTTTCGAGGATTTCATCCCTGATCGATTCAAGAGCACCTTCGGGATGCTTCGAATCTGGGAGTGGATCGCGCTGCCGATCGTCTTCCTTTTCATCGGTCTCGTAGGATGGGCCGTCTACAGCCTGGTGGGGTGGTTGGCGAAACTCCTGCCATCCGGCTCGCGCAGTGTCTTCGCCGGGCAGGTGCGTGTGCCGCTGGCGCTGATCGCGATGTCGCTGACGACCCAGACCCTGCTCGACTACGTCGTCTCGTTTTCGGCGGCAGCAACCACCACGCTGCGGGTGATACTGATGGGCGTGCTGGCCTGGGGGATCGGCACCATCGCACTGCGTGTGGTCGACGCCGTGATGCTGAAGATGATGCGCCGACTGATGGGACAGATCGACGACCTCAAACTCAAGGATGATCGCCGACTGCTCACATCGCTCTATGCGCTGCGGCGGGTCATCATTCTGATCACCGTGTCGGTCGTCTCGGTCTACGTTCTGGGTCAGGTACAGCTGTTCGAGACGCTCGGACTCTCGATCCTGGCATCGGCGAGTGTGCTGGCGGTGCTGGTCGGTGTCGCGGGTCAGGCCGTGCTCGGCAACATTCTCTCCTCGTTTCAGCTCTCGCTCGCCAAGCCCATCCGGATCGGCGATCTCGTGATGTTCGAAGGGCAGTGGTGCTATGTCGAGGGCATCTTCTACACCTTTATCCGACTTCGCGCCTGGAACGAACGCCGCATCGTCGTGCCGGTCACTTATTTCGCCTCCCAGCCGTTCGAGAATCTCTCCTCCAAGAACGTCAAGGAGTACCGCAGTCTGGAGCTGTCGCTGCACCTGAATGCCGACGTGGCCGTGATTCGGGAGCGCTTTTTCGCCTTCGCCAAGGAGGAGGAGAGCGTCATCGAGCATCACAAGCTGCTCTCCTACGTCACCGCGCAGAGCGGCACGTCGCAGACGATCACCTGCTATTTGATGACATCCGACCCGCTGTCGGGGTGGGCCGCTCAGATGAGCGTGCTGGAGAAGTTGATGGCCTTCGTGCGCGACAACCACCCGGACTGGTGGCCGCGTGACGTGATGGTGATCAGTCAGGAAGACATTACCCTGGGCGCCAATCAGCGCAATGCCAGTGGCACGAATGGCGCGCCAACCGCTGAAAAGGGCACGCAAAATCGCGAACACGGCGAACAAGCGTTTCGTCACGACAACGAGGATGGCGCAACGGGCAACGCTAACCAGAGTGGGTATGACAATGCCGAGGAGAGTGAGGACGAGCAGCCGCCCGGGCCCACCAGCGACGAAGATCGTCAGGATGACGAGGCGAGCGAGCCGCGCGGGGAATCAGGCGGTGCGCCGGACTGGGACGATACCGATGCCGATGAGAGCCACAAGATCGCCCCGTCGCGGCGATACGCTCACGAGACGGACGCGTATGACGCGGACGAGCATGGCGCGGATGAGCATGGCGCGGATGAGCATGGCGCGGATGAGCCAGGTTCCGACGGGCGAGACGCGGATGGGCGTAAAACCGACGAGACGCGACGCCGGGGCCGCCGCGGCGCTGAGGATGATAAAGCCTCTGACGAGGATGAGGAGGGTAGGCGTTAGCCGTCAGTCACGTCGCCGGCGATTCGGCAGTCGGTGCGGTGACAATGCGAACGTCCCGGTAGCCGGTGTCGGCGACACGCGTACACAGCGCGCTCCACTGGCAGTCCACGCAAGCAGTGCGGATCTCATTGGCGCGGAACCCGTCGCGAAGACGGGAAAGCGTGTCGGCGTCCAGCGTGAACGTGTCACCCACGGCAAGCGCTCGCCCGAGCAGCGCGGCGACTTCGTGGCGGGCCGCCGCATCGCGCTCGACCACGCTCGGTTGCCGGCAGTGGGCCGGCGCGCTGGCGGTGGGGGCGAGTAGCGGGGCGCAAATATCGTCCGGCCCCGCGACCAGTCGTATCGGCTCGCCGGCGATGATCCGCCGCGCCAGAGCGTCGTAGTTGGCAACGAACGCTTCGCTGTAACCCCGGCCGACGTAGGTGAGCACGCAGAGCAGATGATGCGCGCGTAGCGCCACGCTCATCGGCGGCCGCGCGCCTGGATCTGCGCCAGTAGCCGGAGCGTGACGGCGCCGAGCGCGGACTTGAGCAATGCTCCGACCAGAAACGGCACTGTCCCCACCGCGATCGCCGATTCGATCCCCACCAGTGGCGTTAGCCAGGCCGTCCCTATCAGCAGGCAGAGCAGGTTGGCAGCCAGCAGGCTGATGCCGGCGAACCAGGGACGATGGCCATCCCAGCCGCGTTCGGCGAGCCAGCCGCAGAGTGCCGCACAGAGCGGAAAGGCTAAGAGATAGCCAGCGCTGGGGCTCATGAAGGCGCTCCAGCCGCTGGCACCCCCGGCCAGTACCGGCAGCCCGACTGCCGCTTCGCCCAGCCAGGCCATGACCGTCAGTGCGCCCAGGCGCCAGCCGTAGAGCGCCCCGATGAGCGTCACCGCCAGCATCTGTAGCGTGACTGGTACCGGCACCATGGGAATCTGGGCATAGGACGAAAGCGTCAATGCCAGCGTGCCCGCGACGATAGCGCCGAGCTGCCAAGTGCGCGATCGAGACGTCAGGCCCTGGGCTTGGGGCGTCGCGAGGGAAGAGAGCATCACCATCGATCAGTTACCCTTTATTTCTGTAAAAGTTAACTGCGCGACTGTAGCGCGTTCGTCGACGGCGATTCAATCGCTCAAGGCAAGCCCCTTGTCCAGATTGACGATCTCCACGCTAGCCATGTGTGTCGCGTTACCCGATAGCTACCCGCGGCTGGCGGCGCGTGACGTGCGCTGGGGCCGATATCGCCTCGGCGGGTTCGATCAGCGACAGGCGCTCTGACCGTCGCTCCACAGCCAGTAGCCGCCGCCGAACAGTGCGCTAACCAATAGCCCTGGCCCCGTCGCTGCCCCCGCGATGGTGGCCAGGTTCCAGCCGCCGGCTGCCATGCCGGCCGTCTCGATGCCGTCGTGGGCGCACTCCTCGCTCAAGCCACCGTATTCGTGAAGCGCGTACTTCACGCCCTGTTTCAATCCGACCACGGCCAGTGCCGTGAGATAGGGGTCACCGATCCCGGAAAGCAGCGGATTCGCTTCGCTATAACCGTGATCGAGTGCGTAGGCCGTGGTGGCGGCGTCGAGCGCCGTTCCCGCTCCCGGCGGGCGAGTGGAGGCGCAGCCGGACAAGGTGGCAATTGCCAGTACGCTGAGTGCGAAGATTGACGTTTTGATGAGACTCTCCTGAAGTATCGACCGCGACGGCGGTGGGACGGTCCTGCGTTACGCATCATGCCGTCTTCGCAATCGATACGCCGGGGGGGTCGACCTAATGCTAAGGCTCATCGACCCATGGGAAAGATTCGAACGGCGGGGCAGCCAGACTCGCTGGTGCTCGCTTTCACTATCGACCTGCCGATTTCGGGCTTTAATTAAGTCTTTGACGATCGCCGATGCACTTTGCCTATCTCGGCCGAGGCGCGGGTTATCCTTCGCGCCTTCAACGATAGCCCGCAGCCTACAATTCTTGGAGAAAGCTGATGACTGACTCAACGATCGATGCCCCAATAACGGACACTCGCCAGAAGGTGGCGCTGGTTACCGGCGGCTCCCGCGGTATCGGCCGAGCCACCGCCGCCGCGCTGGCGGCAGACGGATTCGCGGTGGTGGTCAACTATGCCAGCAACGTGGCAGCGGCAGAGGAGACGGTGAAGACGATCGCCGCGAGCGGTGGGGTCGCCGAAGCGATCCAGGCCGATATCGCCGACACCGAGGCGGTGGCGCGGCTTTTCGCGCAGACGCTGGCGCGCTTCGGGCGACTCGATGTGGTCGTCAACAATGCCGGCATGATGCAGATGGCGGAGATGACGAGCGACAACGTCGAGGTGCTCGACCGGACACTGGCCACCAATCTGCGCGGTAGCTGGCTGGTCATGGCGAAAGCGGCGGAAACGCTCTCGTCGGGCGGGCGGATCATTGCTCTGACGTCCTCGGTGATCGGTAAGTCGTTCCCCGGCTACGGTGCCTATATCGCCAGCAAGGCCGGCGTCGAGGGGCTGGTTCGTGTCCTCGCCAATGAACTCCGCGGCCGTGAGATCACGGTCAATGCGGTGGCGCCGGGGCCGGTCGCGACCGAGCTTTTTTTCAATGGCAAGAGCGAGGAAACCGTGCAGAAGATCGCCGCGATGTCGCCGTTCGAGCGCGTGGGCCAACCCGACGAGATCGCCGGCGTGGTGACCTTTCTCGCAGGTCCCCAGGGTTCATGGATCAACGGCCAGATACTCCGTGCCAATGGCGGCATGGTTTAGAACAGGTTGAAGCCAGTCTCGGCAGCGCGGGTCTCTTCGCCCTGAAGGCCGCCGCGACGCAGCAAGGTGGACAGTCGGGGTTATCTTCGGCGTTTTTGGTCAGCGACGTGTGACAAACAGCGGTCGATGCTTTTTCATTAACCCGCTACCTTTCAGGTCACACAGCCGATGGGGCCGCTAACGGGCCCGACAGTCATCGGCACACGATCTAGCAATCGATTCAGGAGAGAGCATGAGCGATTACACGCCCCCCAAGGTCTGGGAGCCGAAAGAGAGCGGTGGAAAATTCGCCAAGACCAATCGGCCGGTAGCCGGCCCGACGCACGACAAGGCGCTGCCGGTCGGCGAGCATCCGTTTCAGGTCTACTCGCTCGCCACCCCCAATGGGGTCAAGGTCGGTGTCATGTTCGAGGAGCTAATGGCGCTGGGCAAGGAGGCCGAGTACGACGCCTGGCTGATCAACATCGGCGATGGCGATCAGTTCGGCAGTGGTTTCGTGGAGATCAATCCGAACTCCAAGATTCCGGCGATGGTGGATCACACCGGGGAGACGCCACTGCGCGTGTTCGAGTCCGGTTCGATTCTGATCCATCTCGCCGAGAAGTTTGGCGCCTTTCTGCCGAGCGACCCTGCCACGCGCGTAGAGACGATGAACTGGCTGTTCTGGCAGATGGGGAGCGCCCCCTACCTCGGTGGCGGTTTCGGGCACTTCTACGCTTATGCGCCGGTCAGTATCGAGTACGCCATCGATCGCTTCACCATGGAAACCAAGCGACAGCTCGATGTGCTCGACCGTCGTCTGGCAGAGACCGAGTATCTGGCCGGTGACGAGTACACCATCGCTGACATCGCGACCTGGTCGTGGTACGGCCAGCTGGTGCTCGGCCGGCTCTACGACGCCGCCGAATTCCTCCAGGTCGAGAGCTACACCCACGTGATGCGCTGGGCCAAACAGATCGACGCCCGTCCGGCGGTGCAGCGCGGGCGCATGGTCAATCGGACCTTCGGCGAGCCGGAGACGCAGCTTCATGAGCGCCATGACGCCAGCGACTTCGAGACGAAGACGCAGGACAAGATCGGCGGCTGAAAGTCGTCGATGACTCCTAGCCCGGCCTCGCGCCGGGCTTTTCGTTTCCGGGGACAAAACGGTGATAATGGGGCGATGGCGTAAACGACGCTGATTTCTCCAGTCGATCGATAAGGCATAGGCATGCAATCACTGCTTCGAGGCTATCTCGACGCCTCTCTCATTCTTCGCGTGACCCTTGCGCTGATACTCGGCGTTGCGGTCGGACTGATCGGCGGCGATAGCGTCGCGGCGTGGCTTTCCCCCTTCGGCGATCTGCTGTTGCGGTTGCTGCAGTTTCTGATCGTACCGATCGTGCTGTTCACGCTGATCGTCGGGATCAACCAGGCGGAACTGGGGCGTATGGGCCGCATCGGCGGCAAGGTATTTCTCTACTACGTCGCCACCTCGGCGGTTGCCATCGTGGTGGGGCTGATAGTGGCGACCTGGCTCGAGCCGGGCAGTGGGCTGTCGCCACCCGCCGATGCGACGTTCGATGTCCCCGACAACCCGGGGCTTGTCAGCGTGCTGCTGTCGATCGTGCCAGATAACATCGTCGCCGCCTTCGCCGCGCCCAATCTGCTGGGCATCATCTTCACCGCGTTCGTGTTTGGCATTGCGCTGCTGAAGCTGCGTCAGAGCGATGGGCCGTCATCGGCGGCGGCGGAGAGACTCTTCGGTGTGATCGACGGGCTTAACGCGGTGACCATGAAGGTGATGGCGGGGGTGCTGCAATATGTGCCGATCGGCGTGTTCGCGATCGTCGCCGGTACGGTCGCCGAGCAGGGCCTCGATACGATCCTGTCGCTCGGTACCATGGTGGTGGTGCTCTATGTCGCGCTGGCCGTGCATCTTTTCGTCTACTGCGTGCTGATGAAACTCTTTGGCGTGCAGCTCGGTGCCTTCTTTCGTGAAGCGCGAACGCCGATGGCGACCGCCTTCGCCACCCAGAGTAGCACCGGCACCTTGCCGCTGACGCTCAACGCCGCCCAACGCCTGGGGCTTTCCCGATCGCTCTACGCCTTTAGCCTGCCGCTCGGCGCCACCGTCAACATGGACGGCGCGGCGATCCGCATCGCCATCTCCGCCGTCTTCGCTGCCAACGTCGCCGGCATTCCGCTGGACCTCTCGAGCATGATCCAGATCGTGTTGATCGGTACGCTCACCTCGATCGGCACGGCAGGGGTCCCAGGTGCCGGCATCGTGATGATCGCGACGGTCTTCGCTCAGGTTGGCCTGCCCATCGAGATCGTGGCCATGCTTACCGCCATCGATGCGCTGGTGGGGATGGGCTGCACCGCGCTCAACGTCACCGGTGATCTCACCGGCACGGCGATTATCGCTCAGAGCGAGCGAGAGCCGGATGCCGCTCCTGCGCCTCGCGAAACCGACGCCGGCCGAATCTGAAAGGGAGAAAAGACGATGACGCTCGAGGCAAAGACCGACTGCCTGGTCATCGGCGGAGGGAGCATGGGGCTCGCCGCTGCGGACTGGCTGGCGGAAAACGCCAATGGTTCCGTGAACGTGCTCGACGCGCACAGCCCGCCCCACGACCAGGGCGCCCATCACGGCGAAACGCGCCTGATCCGGCTGGCCTACGGGGAAGGAGCGGGGTACGTCCCGCTGGCTGTGCGGGCGCTCGAGCGCTGGCGCGAGCTGGAGGCGGCGACTGGCGAGTCACTGTTCCTGCCTGTCGGCATCACCAATATCGGCCCCGCCACGGCACCCTTCGTGCGCCAGGTAGCGGCCAGTGCCGACACCCATGGGCTGTCGCTGGAGGTGCTCGACGGGGTGGCGGCCTCGCAGCGCTGGCCCGGCTGGCGGCTCGACGACACGATGAGTGTGGCGTTCGAACGCGAGGCGGGGGTGCTAAGGGTCGAGCGTATTCTGGCGCGCTGGCGCGAGCGGGTGGCGCAGAGCGCCAACGTCACGCTCACCGCTGATGCGCCGGTGGTCACGCTCGAGCCGCAACCCGGTGGCGGCTATGTCGCGCGCTGCGCCGACGGCCGCCGCTTCGGCGCCGACCGCGTGCTGCTCGCCGCCGGCCAGCACGTGGCGCCGTTGATGGCCGGACTGGGATTCGAGCTGCCGCTGACGCGGGTGCGCAAGACATTTGCCTGGTTCGAGGCGGATGCCCGCTACACCAGCACCGATTTCGCCGGTTTCAGCCTCACCGACGACGCGCTGGGCGTCTATTACGGCTTCCCCGATATCGACGGCGCCGGCTTCAAGATCGGCCGCCACGATGCCGGTCAGCCGCTGCAGCCAGGGGAGCCGATGCTTGGTTTCGGCGAGCATCCTGACGACAGTCCGGAGCTTCAGCAGGTGATCGACCGCTATCTGCCTGGCGTCGGCGTAATGAAGCATGGCGCGGTGTGTCAGTACATCCGCACGCCGGACGAGCACTTCCTGATCGACGAGCCGCTACCGGGGCTGATCGTCGCCGGCGGTTTCTCCGGCCATGGGTTCAAGTTCGCCAGTGCCCTGGGCGAGTCGCTGGGGCAATGGCTCGAATCGGAGCGGGCCTCGCCCGCGCTCGGGGCCTTCGGCCTCGCGCGCTTCGGCTAAAGACACGCTGTTCGTGTCGCCACTCCTGTCATCAGGTAACTGCGATGAGCGATGAATCCCCGACGATCAAAGCCAACGAGAAACGCCACCTCGAGCGCGCGATCTCCTTGGCCGAGGCCGCGCTGCAGGCGGGCGACGAGCCCTTCGGCAGCGTCCTGGTCGGCGCCGACGGTCGCGTGCTCGCCGAGGCGCGCAATCGCATCAACACCGGTGAGGCCACTCGACATCCCGAGTTCGCGCTCTCCCGCTGGGCCGCTGACAACCTCGAGCCGGCGGCCAGGGCGGTGGCCACGGTCTACACCTCGGGGGAGCACTGTCCGATGTGTGCCGCCGCCCACGGCTGGGCGGGGCTGGGGCGCATCGTCTACGCCAGCTCTGCTGCACAGCTCACACAATGGCTCGCCGAGTTCGGCGTCGATCCGGCGCCGGTGGCCATGCTCTCGATTCGTGACGTCCTGCCAAGTGCCGACGTCATCGGTCCGATCGAAGGTTACGATCAGCGAGTGTATGCGCTGCACCGGCGCTGTCACACCGGCTGATGCCAATACCTCCCGAGCACCTCGCCTCGTTGCTTTTATGGACGCTCGGGGACAATTCGGTCGGCAAGGCCATGCTCGCTGGCTGTGGCGAGTGCAGTTCATCTCGCTGGCGCAGGCACCGATCTGCGAGGGCTTCGCCACCGCCGCCACCCGAGAGGACGCCTACGATGCGAGGCGCGGGCGGCTCATGATGATCGAGCGGGCCGAGCCAGAGGAGGCGCCCGACTCGAATGACGCTGCCCGCGAGAGGGAGGGAAAGACTCTGGGCGTCTGATGTCGGGCGAGGGGATGTCGTCAAACTGTCATGGCCGTTGCGATAGCGTACTGGGGTTTTCAGGGAACGCTTTCCGCAAAAACAAGGCGATAAACAGCTTATGAAACTGACGACTCCACTGCTCGCGGGTTTGCTCGGTGCGGCTTTCGCACTGCCGGCCACGGCCGATTTCCAGCTCAGCGATCGTTATGCCGATCAGGACGGCGATCTGGTTGCCGACGTGCCCACCGACGCGTCCGAATGGCTCGACCCGAACACGCTGATCTTCTCCTATACGCCGGTGGAAGACCCGGCAGTCTATGCCGATGTGTGGTCGGAGTTTCTCGACCACATGGCCGAGGAGACCGGCAAGAAGGTGCAGTTTTTCCCGGTGCAGTCCAACGCCGCCCAGATCGAGGCGATGCGTGCCGGACGCCTGCACGTCGCGGGCTTCAACACCGGCTCCAACCCGCTGGCGGTGGCCTGCGCCGGCTTCCGGCCCTTTGCGATGATGGCGGCCGACGATGGCTCCTTCGGCTACGAGATGGAGATCATCACCTATCCGGGTTCGGGCATCGAGTCGGTCGAGGACCTAGAGGGCAAGGAACTTGCGTTCACCTCCGAGACCTCCAACTCCGGCTACAAGGCGCCGTCGGCGATTCTGAAGTCCGATTTCGATATGGAAGCGGGAACCGATTTCGAACCGGTCTTCTCCGGCGCCCACGACACCTCGATTCTCGGCGTCGCCAACCACGACTATCCGGCGGCTGCCATCGCCAACTCGGTCCTGACACGCATGATCGACCGCGACGTGATCGACGAAGATCAGGTCGAATCGATCTACCAATCGCAGACCTTCCCCACCACTGGCTACGGCACCGTCTACAACCTCAAGCCGGAACTTCAGGAGAAGATTCGCCAGGCGTTCTTCGACTTTGACTGGAGTGGTACGGGGCTCGAGGCAGAGTTCGCCAACTCCGGTGAGAGCCAGTTCATCGAGATCAATTTCAAGGACGACTGGGACGTCATCCGCAAGATCGATCAGGCCAACGGCGTCAGCTATAGCTGCAACTGATTGGTCCTTCGGTGCGGCGCTCGACCGTCACGGCCGAGCGTCGCATTCGCTGACAGAAGCGAGTGGTATGGCACGGCGGGCGGGGGCATGGGCGAGAGGATGCCGAAGGCCACTCGCGTGTCGGCTTTGCCGCTCGTCTGAGGAAACGTCATGCTCCAGATAGACTCCCTTTCCAAGACCTATCGCACCGGCGATAAGGCATTGACCGATATTTCTTTGAGCGTGCCGAAAGGCCAGATCGTCGGTCTGATCGGCCCTTCCGGGGCGGGCAAGTCGACCCTGATTCGGTGTATCAATCGGCTGGTGGAACCCACCGAGGGGCGCATTCTGCTCGGTGACAGCGATCTGGCCAGACTCGGCAAACGGCCGCTGCGTCGCCAGCGTCGACGTATCGGCATGATCTTTCAGGAGTACGCGCTGGTCGAACGGCTGACGGTCATGGAGAACGTGCTCTCCGGCCGACTCGGCTACGTGCCGTTCTGGCGCAGCTGCCTGCGTCGCTTCGAGCCTCACGATGTCCGCCGCGCCTATGCACTGCTCGACCGCGTGGGACTGTTGCAGCACGCGGACAAACGCGCCGATGCGCTCTCCGGTGGCCAGCGGCAGCGGGTGGGGATCGCCCGTGCGCTGGCGCAGGAGCCGGAACTGCTTCTGGTCGACGAGCCTACCGCGAGCCTCGACCCCAAGACGAGTCGCCAGATCATGCGGCTGCTCACCGAAATCTGTGCCGAGCGCAAGCTACCGGCCATCGTCAACATTCACGACGTGCCGCTGGCATGCCAGTTCGTGCAGCGCGTGGTCGGTCTCAGCGCGGGCAAAGTGGTATTCGACGGTGACCCCTCGACGCTCGACGAGACGGCGCTCTCGACGATCTATGGCGCCGATGACTGGCACGCCATGCAACAAGAGAGCCGTGATGACGACGAAGCCGAGAGTGCGCTGCGCTTGGTGGGAGTCGGCACATGACCGAGGTGACGTACGCCGATACCTGGCGCCGCCCACCCCAGATCGTCAAGCGGCGCGCTTGGCGCTGGGGGCTGGCAGTCGGAGCGGTGATCTATCTGATGCTGGCACTCGGCACCATCGACATCGACTGGCAGCGGGTGGTGGTCGGGCTCGAGCGAGGCCAGCGCTTCGTCGCGGGCTTCCTGCAGCCGGACTTCGTCAGCCGCTGGGACGATATTGCCCAAGGGCTCATCGAGAGCCTCACCATGACGCTGACCTCGACGGTCGTGGGTATCCTGATCTCGGTGCCCATCGGCATCGGAGCGGCACGCAATCTGACGCCACCGCCGGTCTATCTGGTGTGTCGCGGCATCATCGCGGTGAGCCGCTCGCTCCAGGAGATCATCATCGCGATCTTTCTGGTGGCGATGTTCGGATTCGGGCCCTTCGCCGGCTTTCTCACGCTCTCGTTCGCCACCATCGGCTTTCTCGCCAAGCTGCTCGCTGACGACATCGAGGAGATCGACGAGCGTCAGGCCGAGGCGATTGCCGCCACCGGTGCCTCCTGGTGGCAGCTGATCAACTACGCCATCCAGCCGCAGGTGATGCCACGGCTGATCGGGCTCTCGCTGTATCGCCTGGACATCAATTTTCGCGAGAGCTCGGTCATCGGCATCGTCGGTGCCGGGGGGATCGGGGCGACGCTCAATACCGCGATCGATCGCTACGAGTACGACAGCGCCGGGGCGATTCTGCTGCTGATCATCGTCATCGTGATGCTGTCGGAGTACGCCTCCGGCTACGTGAGGAAGTTTCTACAATGAGCGAGATGACTCACTATCGAGAGGTCTGGGCGCCACGCCCGCCGCGGACGCGTCTCATGGTCTGGTTCGCCTGGTTGTTGCTGGTGGCCCTGTTCGTCTACTGCTGGCAGGTGATGACCGAGAACACCATCTGGGCGTTCGTCAGCGACGCGCCGCGCCAGGCGATGGACATCGGTAGCCGTATGGTGCCGCCGCGCTGGGGCTATCTACCGGAGCTGCTCGAGCCGCTCTGGGACACGCTCAACATTGCCACTCTCGGCACGCTCGGTGGCATCGTCATGGCGGTGCCGGTGGCATTTCTCGCCGCGCGCAATACCACGCCATCGGCGCGCTTTCTTCGGCCCGTGGCGCTGTTCATCATTGTTGCCTCTCGTTCGATCAACTCGCTTATCTGGGCACTGCTGCTGGTGGCGATCATCGGCCCCGGACTGCTCGCCGGTATCGTCGCCATCGCGTTGCGCTCGATCGGCTTCGTCGGCAAGTTGCTATATGAGGCGATCGAGGAGATCGACACCAAGCAGGTCGAGGCGGTCTCCGCCACCGGTGCCAGCTCGGTGCAGGTGCTGAACTACGCCATCGTTCCGCAGATCGTGCCGACGTTCATCGCCATCGGCGTCTTCCGCTGGGACATCAACATTCGCGAGAGCACGATTCTCGGACTCGTCGGCGCCGGCGGTATCGGCCTCAAGTTGCAGTCGTCGATCAACGTGCTCGCCTGGCCGCAGGTGACGATGATCCTACTGCTGATTCTGGGCACGGTGGTGGTCAGCGAGTGGGTGTCGGCGAAACTTCGTCGCGCGGTGATCTAGCGCCGGTCGTCAGCGTGGGTGACGCTGGCAAGCGCGGCGCCCCAGCGCTCATCGCGTGCGAGTCTCGCGGCATTCGGCTGCCTAGGCGCCGCGGTGTCGCGTAGACTGAGCGGCTTTGCCAGTCCACGAGAATGTCATGCGTCTGACCCCCTTCGATGCGCTTGCCTGCCCCCTCGACGCCCTGCCGCTGCGCCGTGAAGGCCGTCGCTGGTGCTGCGAGGCCGGCCACAGTTTCGATGTCGCCCGAGAGGGCCACCTTCATCTGCTCCCGGTGCAGCACAAGCGTTCCCGCGATCCCGGCGACAGCAAGGCGATGGTCGCCGCCCGCGAGCGCTTCCTGAACGCGGGCCACTACCAGGGCATCGCCGATGCCATTGCCGAGGCCGTGCTGGCCGGGGCTTCGCCCGAACGGCCGTTGGCCTGTCTCGATGCTGGCTGCGGCGAGGGCTACTACCTGCGGCGTCTCGCGGCCAGCGCCGGCGATCGGAACGTGGCGCTCTCACTGATGGGGCTGGACATCTCCAAGTGGGCGGTGCTGCGCGGGGCCAGGCAGGCGCGCGCGCTGCACCGCGACGCGCAAGCCAATGCGACCGCTGACGCGACTGCAAAGCGAGAGGGCGCGACCTGGGTAGTCGCCAGTAACGCCAAGCTACCGGTGCAGGATGCCGCGCTCGACCGCGTACTCTGCCTGTTTGGCTTTCCCGTCTACGCCGAGTTCGCTCGCGTACTCAAGCCTGGCGGTCGGCTGCTGCTGGCGGAGGTAGGGCCGGACCATCTGCGCGAGCTGCGCGAGATCATCTACCCCAGCGTGAAAGAGGCAACCGAGCGAGAGCCGGTGCGCCACCCGGCGCTCACCCTGGAATACGAAACGTCGGTGCGCGCTACGCTCAGCCTCGAAACCCCCGAGGCGATCGCCGACCTGCTGACCATGACCCCGCATCTCTACCGCGCCAGCGCCGAAGGGCGGGCGAGGGCGGAAGCGCTGACGTCGCTGTCGGTCACCCTCGACGTGCGCCTGACAACGCTGGGGCGTCGATAACGCCGCGTATCCGCCTCTGAATCACGCCATGGTGTGGTCGGCGGGGTCCGCATCCAGGGCGTGTCATCGCCCCGGCGATGACGTTGAGAAGACGATCTCTAAGAAATGTCTCGGTTTCCAGCGCGCTCGTTGCGACACGTCGGCAATTGGCACGCTGGTGCGGTGCCCGATGAAACCTGGCCATGGGTAGCATGTTTAACAGCTATCACTGAGCACCCTTCAAAAAGCCTGTCACTATCTCTGGTCCCCATCACCACCGGCCTGTCGGCCGGGGGTCGAGCACAACCGATGGGCCGACCTGGCTGATTCATGCGCGCCAGACGGCCCAAGTACGGTTTGGCATTGTGGACAGTGACCCCTGTTTCTATCTATACCTTGTGCTGCCCTGTCGCTGATCACCAACCTGGAAATGTTGTGTGTAGGCAGGACATGGCGATCATGCTGCGAACCTGACAGCCAGCTTGGCTTGTCGCGGCACCGTTTACGGGATGGCCATGGAGTGACCCATGTGATGCGCCATGCATCACATCGATGAACAGGGAGAGATCACCGTGAGCAGCGATAACCAAAAGCCGACAACGACGGACGCCGGGGTTCCGGTTTCCAGTCAGGAATATTCCCTCTCGGTCGGCCCGGACGGGCCGATCGTACTGCACGACCACTACCTGATGGAGCAGATGGCGGCTTTCAATCGGGAAATGATCCCCGACCGCCAGCCGCACGCCAAGGGCAGCGGCGCTTTCGGTCACTTCGAGGTGACCCATGACGTCAGCCAGTTCACCAAGGCGGACTTCCTCCAGCCGGGCAAGAAGACCGAGATGGTCGCGCGATTTTCGACCGTCGCCGGCGAGTCCGGTAGCCCGGACACCTGGCGCGACCCGCGTGGCTTCTCGCTTAAGTTCTACACCGAGGAAGGCAACTTCGACATGGTGGGTAACAATACCCCCGTGTTCTTCGTGCGCGACCCGATGAAGTTCCAGCACTTCATCCATTCGCAGAAGCGTCGTGCCGATAACGGTCTGCGCGACCACGACATGCAGTGGGATTTCTGGACGCTGTCTCCCGAGTCGGCGCACCAGGTGACCTGGCTGATGGGTGATCGTGGCGTGCCTGCCACCTGGCGCCACATGAACGGCTACTCAAGCCACACCTACATGTGGGTCAACGCCCAGGGCGAGCGTTTCTGGGTCAAGTACCACTTCAAGACCGACCAGGGCATCAAGTGCATGACCCAGGAGCAGGCGGATCAGATGGCGGGGTCGGATGCCGACTACCACCGTCGCGACCTGTTCAACGCCATCCAGCGCGGCGACTACCCGACCTGGACGCTCCACGTTCAGGTAATGCCGTTCGAGGATGCCAAGACGTATCGCATCAACCCGTTCGACCTGACCAAGATCTGGCCACACAGCGACTATCCGCTGCACGAAGTCGGCAAGATGACGCTGGACCGCAACCCCACCGATTTCCATACCGAGATCGAGCAGGCGGCATTCGAGCCCAACAACTCTGTGCCGGGCACCGGCTTCTCGCCGGACAAGATGCTGCTGGCGCGGACCATCTCCTACGCTGATGCCCACCGGGCGCGTCTGGGGATCAACTACAAGCACATCCCGGTCAATTCGCCGAAGAGCCCGGTTCACAGCTATAGCAAGGGCGGTCGGATGCGGATTCACAATTCGACCGATCCGGTCTACGCGCCCAATAGCAAAGGCGGGGCAGCACCCGATTCTGCGCGCTATCCGGAAGATGCGACCTGGCAGGCCGATGGCGAATTCGTCCGCGCCGCCTACACGCTGCGTCCGGACGACGGCGACTTCAATCAGGCCAATGACCTGGTCAACAAGGTGATGGACGATGCCGCCCGTGATCGTCTCGTCAACAACATCGTCGGCCACGTCGCTGGTGGGGTCGAAGAGCCGGTACTGTCGCGCGTCTTCGAGTACTGGAAGAACGTCGACGAAACCATCGGTCGTCGCGTTGAAGAGGGCGTTAAAGCCAAGCGTAACGAGCAGTGACCAGCGGCCAGTACCGCAATATCTGATGCAGTAACGCAAAACGGCTCGCTGAAAAGCGAGCCGTTTTTTTGGGGCAGGGTAAGCGCTCAGCGACGCTGGTCGGTACTCTGCTGTGACGCCGCTGCGGTGCTCGGGCTGACGCCACTCTGGCGCTGGCCGGGGGCGTGGCCGAGCGTTTCGTCCAACGCGAACGCCTTGTGCGCCTCGATAGGGTGTGCCTCCACTGCGGAAATCTGGTCGTGTTGCTGGCCACCGAAGCCGGCGAGCACGTTCACCTTGTCCGCCGGGAACAACATCATGGTGCCGCTGAACGGCTCGATCAGCGATTCGAAGTTGTCGATGAGGTAGGCGTTGAGCGCGTTTTCGCCACCCTCCTCGAGGATACGAATGGTCTCGCCGAGCTGCTGGATTTCCGACTCCCGCACACCGCGGTAATCGGTGGCCTCGCGTTCGGCAACCAGCACCAGACGCTGTTTCTCGGCCTCCGCTGGAGTCAGGATCTCGGCACGATACTGGGCGTTGAGATAGTCGATGCGACTGCGCTCGGCCTCGATTGTCGCCTTGACGCCGGCCAGGTCGGCGACACCCGAGCGCTCGGCCTTCTCGACGCCAACCGCGCCGCGCTGACGCTCGTCGGCCACCGAGGCGCTGGTCTGGTTCTCCAGTGCTTCCCGATCGTTGTCGCGCCGACGGACTTCCACTTCACCACGACGACGGTGGCTCTCTTCTGCGGAGTCTGCCTTGGCGCGGGCTTCCGAGGAGCGTGCCTGAGAGCGCGCTGAGGCGGACTCGACCCGGTTGAGCAGGCCAATGTAGAGATCGCCTTCGCCCATGCCGGTGAGGCGATGATCATCGACGTCGGCGATGTTCATGGTGGTGATCTCCAGCCCGATCGCCTCCAGGTCGCTCTTGCAGACCCGGATCATGTTGCGGACCAGCTCATCCTTGTCGCGCATGACCTGCTCTGGCGTCATGGTGGCGATGGAGTCACGCAGATGCCCTTCGATGATCGACGCCGCGACGTTCTCCAGATCGTTCCAGTTCTCGTTGAGCGAGAGAATGCGGCGAATGGCGTTCTGCAGCACTTCGCCGGAGGAGGAGATCGCGAACGATACGGTGGAGACCACATTCAGCGGCACCATGCCGCGAGCGATCGCCGACTCAACCTCGACGGTGGCCGTTCGCGGGCGCAGATCCAGGTCGAAGCGTTTGTTGATGATCGGCCATACCACGACTCGGCCGCCCTGGTAGGTCCGGTAGCCGCCGCGACTCTTGCCGGCGACGACGGCGACCTGGTTGGCGCCGACGACGCGGAAGTTGCGCACGAACTGGAAGGTCAGCGTGATGATGATCAGCGTGACGAGCAGAAAGAAGGATAGGGCGAGCGTGGCCATCAGTTGCTCTCCGCTTCAGTATCGGTGGAGGAGGAAGGGGCGGTGTTCTGAGCGGTAGTGAAGTCTCTGACACGGATGCCGAAGGCCTGCTCGAAGCGGTCGAGGAAGTCGACGAAGCCGGCGGGACCGCGGTTGATGGCCGCGTTCATGCCGTTGTCGGCGTCGTCGCCCATGAAGGTCAGATTGTCGAGCTGGATCTCTTTGGCGTTCTGGTGGTACGCCTTGAATAGCTGTGGCAGCTGGCCCTGCACGAACATCGGAATACGGCCGTAGTGGCCAGCCTTGCCGATCATTTCTGCCTGCTGCTCGAGCATCTGGTTGCGCACGCCCTGGCGGATGCGGATCGCCTGATCGTTACCCTCGGCGACGATTTCCGCGGCCTTGGCCTCGAACTCCGGCTTGAGCGTGACGTCCGACTGGTTGCGCAGTGTCTGCAGCTCATTCTGGGCGTTCTCGACATCGATCTGCGCGTGCGACTGCGCACGAGCGACCTGCGCGGCGGCCTCTTTCTGTGCCTGATCGATCCTCGCTTGGCTCTCTTCCTGCGCGATCCCCAGGTTCTGCTCGGCTTCGACGATCGACTCGTCCGCCTGGCTGCGGGCAATCGACTCGCGACGTCGACCGTCGGATTCGGCATTCTCCGCTTCCGCCTGCAGCCTCGCTTCCTGAATTTCGACCGCCTGGCGCTTGTGGGCTACTGCCTTGGTGGCAAGGCTGCTGATGTAGTCCGAACTATCCCAGATGCGCTGGAAAGAGACCGAGAAAACCCGGAAGCCGAAGCTCGCAAGGTCTTCATTGGCATCGTCCAGCATGTCCTGACGAAAGCGGGCGCGCTCGCCTTCGTCGGAAGAGATGACTTCCTCTTCCGGTGTTTCACCGGCGTTGACCTTCTCCACGCTCTCGACCATGCCCATTGCCTGCAGCGGCGTCGTGCGGTTCATGGCGCCGCGGAAGTTGCCCACCATCGTCTGGTGGATCTGGTCGTGGATTTCGGCACGGGACTTGCCCAGCATGCGCTCGACCGCGGTGTAGAGCAGGGCGGTATCCTCGATATCGACACCGACGCAGGCCGTGGCATCGGCACCAACCGTGATGCCGTTGGCCGAATTGACGCCCTCGACCCGGACGTTGATCGGCAGCACGCTCAGGTCGAGAAACTCCGCGCGATTGAGGAAGGGGATAACGATGGCGGTGCCGCCGAGGATCACCCGGAAGCCGTACTCGCGGCCATTGGTCTTGGTCTTGGAGCCTTGAACGACCATTACCTGATTCGGCGGACAGACCTGAATGACCGCCTTGAGCATGGCGAGCAGGCCGAGAAAGATGACCACGGCCACGGCGCCGGCGGCAACGAAACCGGCCGTGCCGAGCGTGGCATTGCCCAGCCCGGGCAGTGCTCGGGTGATGGTGAAGAGGATAGAGTCGATATCCATCAGAGTTCCTTCTTGTCGGAGGGCGTCAGATTGTCGGGGGGCGTCAGGGGTTCTACGGAAACATCAGCGGCGTTCACGGTGACGATGCGAACGGGTGTCCCTTTCGCAAGCACCTTGTGGCTATCGGCTTTGGCGTAGCGATCTCGGGTTAACTGGCCAAACGCGACTCTCACACGGCCGGTTTCATTGGGGTGAATGGCGATGGTGACGTGGCCCTCGCGGCCGACGAGTTCGTCGTCGGTGATCGAGGAGTCGTACTCACGCTGCTGGAACTTCAGGATTGCCCAGGCGCAGACCATGACGAAGAGCCCGGAGGGCACGGCCCAGGCGAGCCCCGTCATCAGCGGCTCGCCGCGCAGCGTGGCGATCAGTCCCATGGGTCCGAAGCCGGCGCAGAAATAGATGAATAGCCGCAGCAGGAACAGCAGTTGGAAGATGTGACGGCCGGCACGAATGCTGCGGCTGTACTGGCCGCCACGGGAAGCGACCCCATCGGCGCCGTCTCCTTGCGTATCACCACCGTCTGCACCGGCATCGCCGTTGGCCAAAGCGCCGTCTTGCGCCGGTGCATCGCCGCCATCAGGGTCGCCATCGCCGGCGCTCAGGCCGACGCTTTCCGCCACGATGACCCCCAGGCCAAAAAGCCCCAGGGCGGCATAAATGCCCATCAGCAAGTTGTCATCCATCATTGGTCAATGTCTCTTTTGTAGACGATTGATACATTATGTAAGTCAAAAAAACGTTAAATTAACGCTAAAGAAAGCGCGCGAATATACGCGGAAATTTAACTTGTAACAAATATCGGAAGAGTGAACGACGGCGAGGGGCCATCGCTGGCTGCCACCCGCGATTTCAGAGCCGGTAGGGTTGTCAGTGATCGGCTATAGCTGATGTGCGAGATTGGACAGTCGTGCCATTTTTGCGTGCCAGCTGACCCTGACGTCGGGACTGGATAGCAAAGTCCGGCCAATATCTGTGACCCGAATCGGCGCCAATAAAAACAAATAAAACGAATGAATTCGCTATGTCGCGGAGCTAACTTCAATGGCTTTTGGTGCCTCAAAGATCACACAATGAGCCGCGGAAAGTCGCTATCGTCACTCGTCGATAGGCCGACGCCCGCGCGGGCCTGTCGAGCGACCGGGCATCGGCGGGCAGAACGACAAACGGCTCGGTTTTCAGCGAGCCGTGGGTTGTGGCTGGGCGATCGTGCGCCGTGAAGTCAGACGCGGTCGACGCCCTAGAATTCACTCCATTCATCGGTATCGCTGGTCTCGCTTTTGGCGGGACTGCGAGACGTGGGGAAAGCGGGCCGGGCGCTGGCCGCCGGTTTGGCCGGCTGTTGGGGCGAGTGCTGCGACTGCTGCGCCGGCTGACGGGCAGCGGCCGCCTGGAGGTCGTAGTTTCTGAAGAAACCGATCTCTCGGGCCAGACTCTCGGCCTGCGTCTGCAGGTGGCTCGTCACGGTCGTGGATTCCTCGACCAGTCCGGCATTCTGCTGTGTCACGCTATCCATCTCGCCCACGGCCAGGTTGATCTGCTGAATGCCGGCAGACTGCTCTCGGCTGGCCGTCGCGATCTCGGAGACCAGCGACGTCACCTTCTCCACGCTGGAGACGATCTCGGTGAGGGTGTTGCCGGAACGCTGCACCAGCTCGGAGCCTTTGCGGACGCGTTCAGCGCTCTCCGACACCAGCTGCTTGATCTCGCCGGCGGCATTGGCGCTGCGGCTGGCGAGCTGGCGAACTTCCTGGGCGACCACGGCGAAACCGCGGCCCTGCTCCCCGGCACGAGCGGCCTCCACGGAGGCGTTGAGCGCGAGCAGGTTGGTCTGGAAGGCGATCTGATCGATCATGCCAATGATGTTGGAAATCTGCTTGCTGGACGCGTCGATCTCCTGCATCGCCGTGACTGCCTGACCCACCACCGCGCCGCCTTCCTGTGCGCTGTTGCTGACGACACCCGCCAGTTGATCGGCTTCGCTGGCGTTGTCGGCGTTCTGCTTGACGGTGTTGGTGATCTCCTCGAGCGCCGAGGCCGTCTGCTGCAGGCTCGCGGCCTGCTCCTGGGTGCGCTGGCTTAAGTTCTCGTTGCTGGCCGCCAGTTCACCGGAGACCGACTCGACGATCTTGGCGTTGCGGGAGACTTCACCGATGACCCCTGTTAGCTGGTCACGCATGGTGGTCATGGCGCCCAGCAGCTCGCCGAACTCATCGCGGTAGGGGTTGGACACGGTCGTCCCAAGGTCCCCGGAAGCCAGTGACTTGGAGAAGGTGGTGGCCTCGTTCAGCGGTCGGATAATGCCTCTCGCGAGCCATAGACCAATGCCGATCGCCGCCAGAATGCCCGCCAACAGCACGCCAATGGTCAGGTTGCGAGTGAACTCGTAGGCCGAGACGCTATTAACATAAGCCTGCTGAACGTTGTCCCGGGCTCCCCGATAGAGCGTCGTCACGAGGTTATAAATCTCGGTATAGGCCGTGTCGATCTGCGCCTGGCTGGCCTGTCCCGAATCCAGCAGCCGACGCAGCGTGGCGAGTTGCGCCAGATAGGCTTCGGCAGTCTGTTGCTCGGCGTCGCTGGTGACCATGGCCGGGTAGTATCGGTCCCACGCTTCGTCGGTGCGACCGCGGTTGACCTCGACGTCCTGACGCTGAGCAGTGGTCAGCGGCTCGTCGCCGGCAGCCGCCATGATCACCCGGTTATCGGCGATCGACGCGCGCACGGTGGTCAGGTCGATCATCGTGGCGAGCTCTTGATCGACGATCTCTTCCATCGTGTGCTGCGTGGCCCGGTTACTCATGATGCCGACCAGGCCGATGCCCGCCAGCATCAGAATCAGGAACCCCAAGCCCGCGGAAAGCTTGAGTTTGACGCTGCCCTTGCGTGGCCCAGCACCGCCTGTTTTTGTCAGTCTCATCCCCAGTGCCTCCAGCCTCTTGGCTGCTTCTCATCGCCTTCCTCAGCTGGAAGACGTTCCGGCCTCAGTTATCGGCATTAGTAAAATTGACTTAACAACTTTACTTAGATCCTAATTATAATTATTCATTTTTTGCGCGCTGGATAAGAGGTCTGGTCACAGGAGGCGACGCTCACCCGTCGCCAGCCGTGGGCCGAAGCCTGGTGGAAGAACGCGCTTGCGCGTTGGCAGAAACGACAAACGGCTCGCTTTGCAGCGAGCCGTGGGTTGTGGCTGGACGATCGTGCGTCGTGAAGTTAGACGCGGTCGACGCCCTAGAATTCACTCCATTCATCGGTATCGCTGGTCTCGCTTTTGGCGGGGCTGCGAGACGTGGGGAAAGCGGGCCGGGCACTCGCCGTCGGTTGGGCCGGCTGCTGAGGCGAGTGCTGCGACTGCTGACGGGCGGCGGGCGCCTGAAGGTCGTAGTTTCTGAAGAAACCGATCTCTCGGGCCAGACTCTCGGCCTGCGTCTGCAGGTGGCTAGTCACGGTCGTGGACTCCTCGACCAGTCCGGCATTCTGCTGTGTCACGCTATCCATCTCGCCCACGGCCAGGTTGATCTGCTGAATGCCGGCAGACTGCTCTCGGCTGGCGGTCGCGATCTCGGAGACCAGCGACGTCACTCTCTCCACGCTGGAGACGATCTCGGTGAGGGTGTCGCCGGAACGCTGCACCAGCTCGGAGCCTTTGCGGACGCGTTCAGCGCTCTCCGACACTAGCTGCTTGATCTCGCCGGCGGCATTGGCGCTGCGGCTGGCAAGCTGGCGAACTTCCTGGGCGACCACGGCGAAACCGCGGCCCTGCTCCCCGGCACGGGCGGCCTCCACGGAGGCGTTGAGCGCGAGCAGGTTGGTCTGGAAGGCGATCTGATCGATCATGCCGATGATGTTGGAAATCTGCTTGCTGGACGCGTCGATCTCCTGCATCGCCGTGACCGCCTGGCTGACCACTGCGCCGCCTTCCTGCGCGCTGTTGCTGACGGTGCCAGCCAGTTGATCGGCTTCGCTGGCGTTGTCGGCGTTCTGTTTGACGGTATTGGTGATCTCCTCGAGCGCCGAGGCCGTCTGCTGCAGGCTCGCGGCCTGCTCCTGGGTGCGCTGGCTTAAGTTCTCGTTGCTCGCCGCCAGTTCGCCGGAGACCGACTCGACGGTCTTGGCGTTCCGGGCCACTTCGCCGATCACGCCGGTCAATTGATCGCGCATGGTGGTCATGGCACCCAGCAGCTCGCCAAACTCATCGCGGTAAGGGTTGGAGACACGAGAGCCGAGGTCACCCGATGCCAGCGCTTTCGAGAACGCCGTCGCTTCGGCCAGCGGACGCATGATGCCCCGCGCCAGCCAGAGTCCAATGGCAACGGCCAGAATGATGCCGATCAGCAGGACGGCGATGGTCAGATTGCGATTGAACTCATAGGCGGTGACGCTTCCCGCATACGCCTCCTGGACGTGCGCGCGGGACTCGCGGTAGAGACCGGTCACCTGAGTGTAGATTTCGTCGTAGGCCGCATTGATCTGGTCTTCGCTGGCCTGTCCGCTGTCCAGAAGTGTGCGAAGAGAACTCAACTCGGCGAGATAGGCCTCGGCGATGTTACGCTCCGTATCGCTGTTGACCATTTGCGGGTAGTAACGGTTCCAGGCTTCGTCGGTACGCGCGCGATTGGCTTCGAGCTCCTGGCGCTGCCGCTCCGTCAGCGGCTCATCGCCGGCGGCGGCCATCAGTGTCCGGTTGTCGCCAATCGTCGCGCGCACCGTCGCCAGATCGATCATGGCGGCAAACTCGTGGTCCACGATCTGCGCCATCGTGTCCTGGGTTTCACTGTTGCAAAGAATTGCTTCCGTGCCGACGCCGACCAGCATCAGAATCATGAAGCCGAGACCGGCAGAGAGCTTGGTTTTCACGCTTCGACCGCGACTCCCCATCCCCATACCCATCGATTTCATCTCCGTTACCCTCTGTCAGTAATCGCGTTGTTATCGTCCCCTCAACGCTGAGGACGTTCTGACCCGAGTTATCGGCATGAGAAAAATCAACTTGACAATTTTACTTAGATCCTAACTAAAATTAATTTGATGATAGGCATGAGTCTGGGCGACCGATCCAAGACCGATCCGGTGGCACTATTTTAGTGGCGGGATTTGATCTGCGCTTTGAGCGGCTCGGGAACCTGTTTAATGATCAGTCGATCGTGGGTCTCGTCATACTCGATGCTGTTGCCCAACAGGTGGGAGTCGAAACTGATCGAGACACCGCTTGCGCGTCCGGCGAAACGCTTGAACTGCTGGAGGGTACGCTTGTCCGGGGGGATCTCTTCGGCGAGTCCGTAGTCCTGGTTGCGGATGTAGTCGTAGAACGCTTTGGGCTGGGTCTCGTCGACCAGCTCCGAGAGCTCATCCAGCGTGATGGCTTCTCCGTTTTTAGCCTGTGCATTGGCGTAGTCGATCAGGCTGACGGTCTTCTCGCGACTGGCCTCCTCGGAGAGGTCCTCCTGCTCGACGTAGTCGCTGAATGCCTTCAGCAGCGTTCGCGTCTCCGCACTCGCATCCACGCCCTCATGACACCCCAGCCACTCGGCGAAGGCCGTGCTGGCTTTCTTGCCGCCGCGGTCCTGAACGTGGGCAATGTACTGGCGCGACTGGCCGCGCTGCCACTGGGTCAGGTCGATACGTGCGGCGAGCATCAGCTGGCCGAGGTTGAGCTGCTGGGCGACGACCACCCCAAGGGTATCGTCTATTGCGTAGCCTTCACGCTGGTGCAGCAGCGCCAGTGTCAGAAATTCCGCCTCGCCCTGGCGGGAATGCACGAACCACCAGTGTCCCCCTGTCGAAAGGTGCGCATCGATGATCGGCATCAGGCCCTCGGCGGCCCAGCGAGTGAAGGCGGTGAAATCCAGCTCGCCCTGACGGTAGCGCTCGAGCTCGACGGCAAAGCGAGACCCTCCCGTGCTCGTTTCAGCGGCGGCATCGATCTCGGCGCCCTCGGCATCGGTCTCGACTTCCACGCTCTCATCGGCGGTGGCGAAGTATCCCCAGGCCTTGGGCTTTTGATGAAAACTCGCATTGAAGCTGGCGAGCAACGCGGCGGCGGCATCGGTGTCGCCGCTCGCTTGGCCGCCGGTCAGGTTGGCGGGCTGGTCGTTGCCGGATTTATCGATGCGATGGGCGCAGGCGTTGAGTATCGGCATGAAGCGACTCCGCAATCGGAAGAGAGAGCGACGCGCCCGGCAAGCCGGGCGCGTCGAGAGACGAGAGAGTGGGGGCCAGCGTCGCCGGCTCAGGGGCGCAGGCGGTAGCCGGTGCGGAAGATCCAGCTTACGACCGCGAGGCTGATCGCGAGGAACAGACCGACCATCACCAGGCTTGCGATGATGTTGACGTCGCTGATGCCGTAGAAGCTCCAGCGAAAACCGCTCACCAGGTAGACCACCGGATTAGCCAGGGTCACTGTCTGCCAGACCGGTGGCAGCATGTCGATGGCGTAGAAGCTGCCGCCGAGAAAGGTCAGCGGGGTGATGATCAAGAGTGGCACCAGCTGTAGCTTCTCGAAGCTGTCCGCCCAGATACCGATGATGAATCCGAGCAGGCTGAAGGTGAGCGCCGTCAGCACCAGAAACAGCAGCATCATGAACGGGTGGAGTATCTGCAGGTCGACGAAGAAGGTCGCGGTGGCCAGTATCAATAGGCCCAGCACGGCGGATTTCGTCGCCGCGGCACCGACGTAGCCCAGCACGATCTCGAAATACGAGATCGGCGCCGACAGCACCTCATAGATAGTGCCGGTGAACTTGGGAAAGAAGATGCCGAAGGAGGCGTTCGACACGCTCTGGGTCAACAGCATCAGCATGATCAGGCCCGGCACGATGAAGGCGCCGTAGCTGACGCCCTCGACCTCTTGGATGCGCGAGCCGATGGCGGCGCCGAAGACGACGAAGTAGAGCGACGTGGAGATGACCGGTGACACCAGACTCTGAAGTAGGGTGCGGCCGGCCCTCGCCATCTCGAAGCAGTAGATGGCGCGTACGGCTTGCAGGTTCATTAACGCTCCTTGACCAGGTCGACGAAGATCTCTTCCAGTGAGCTCTGCTTGGTCTGCAGATCCTTGAACTGGATACCGGTGGCTTCGATATCGTTGAGCAGCGTGCTGATCGAGACCCGCGTCTCGCTCGTCTCGCTGGCATCGTAGGTGTAGACGAGCACGCTGCCATTGTCGGCGAGCGACAGCGGATAATGCGACAGTGCCGGCGGGACGCTCGCCAACGGCTTGTGTAGCTGCAGCGTCAACTGCTTGCTGCCGAGCTGACGCATCAACGCCGCCTTCTCGCGGACCAGCACGATCTCGCCGCGGTTGATCACCCCGATGCGGTCCGCCATCTCTTCGGCTTCCTCGATGTAGTGCGTCGTGAGGATGATCGTTACCCCACGCTCCCTGAGCTTGCGCACTACCTCCCACATGTCACGGCGCAGCTCCACGTCGACGCCGGCGGTGGGCTCGTCGAGGAACAGAATTTCCGGCTCATGAGCCAGCGCCTTGGCAATCAGCACCCGGCGCTTCATGCCACCGGAGAGTGTGATCAGCTTGTTCTTGCGCTTTTCCCACAGCGAGAGCGATTTGAGGACGTCTTCGATGTGGGAGCGCTTGGCCTTGTGACCGAACAGCCCACGGCTGAAGCTCACCGTATTCCAGACGGTTTCGAAGGCGTCGCTGGTCAGTTCCTGGGGAACCAGACCAATTTTGGCGCGGGCGGCACGGTAGTCGATGACGTTGTCGTGGCCGTCGATCAGTACCCGGCCCTCGGTGGGGTTGACCAGTCCGCAGATGATGCTAATCAGGGTGGTCTTCCCGGCCCCGTTGGGGCCGAGCAGCGCGAAGATCTCGCCGCGCTGGATCTCGAGGTCGACGCGCTTGAGCGCCTCGAAACCAGAGTCGTAGCGCTTGGCCAGTCCCTGGATTTCGATGACGGAAGAAGCTGACGGCGTCTCGATGCGAGGCTGTGACTCGCTGGCATTTGGCGTCTGATGACTCATGAAAGCCCTGCTTCGTGACGACTTGGGGGCGCTCATTGTAGGCGAAAACGCCAGGCGACTGTGACCGTCGGTCGCTTAGTCTCGAATCCGGGCGCGAGCGGTCGGGTTGAGCTATAGGGATAGAGAGGACGATTCGAATGATACCGGCGCGTCGCAGCGTGCCATACCAGGAGACCGACACATGACTTCGATCATCGCATGGCGGCGACTCGCGCTCGGGCTGGTTGTCGCCACTCTGACCGTCGGCGGCTTGACCGCCTGTACTACCACCTCAACCGAGGATCGCCAGAGCAACGTCGAGCAGCGCCGGCAGCTCGATCAGGACATTCAGCAAACGCTGTCGCGCCTGTACCGCTCCGTGCCGGAAGCGCGCTCGATGGCCGATGAGGCCCAGGGCATACTGGTATTCCCGGGCGTGCTTGGCGCCAGCTTCATTGTCGGCGCCAGCCATGGCGACGGCGGGCTCTTGATGGACGGCACCAAGGCCGGCTACTACACCACCACCAGTGGCTCGATCGGCTTCCAGGCCGGTGCGCAGTCCCAGGCGATCATTTATCTACTGATGACCGAGCGCGCCCTGAATCGCGTGCGCAGCGACAACGGCTGGTCGGTCGGGGCCAGCGCCGGCGTGGCGGTGGCGGATATCGGCGCCAACGGCCAGATCACCAACGACACCGCTAATCAAGAGGTCGTCGCCTTCGTGATGAACAATCAGGGCATCCAGGGTGGCGTCTCGCTCAATGGGGCCAAAATCACCAAGGTTCGGCCGTGATCGACCGCTGACGTTCGGTCGGAGGAGGCCACAAATGCAAGAACCCACCGCGAGGGTGGGTTCTTGCGTCATGGCGCTGGTACGTCACACATGCCGGACGGCACCGTCGCAGGGTCACCCGGCTATCGGCTTACGCCTCTTCGGGCAGTTCGGCGTTGTGGTAGACGTTCTGCACGTCGTCGAGATCGTTGAGCATACCGATGAATTTCTGAAACTGCGCCACGTCGTCGCCTTCGATGGCGGTAGTGGTTTGCGGCAGGAACTGGATCTCGTCGGCTTCGAAGTCGAGCTCGCCGAACGCGTCGATCAGCGCCTGCTTTGCCTTGGCGTACTCGGTATGCGGTGCGAAGACAGTGATGCGGCCCGCCTCGTTTTCGATGTCGGTGACGTCGACGTCAGCCTCCATCAATGCTTCGAGTACCGCTTCCTCGTCTTCACCGGCGAAAGCGAAGATCGCGCAGTGGTCGAACATGTGGCTGACCGTGCCCTGCGTCCCGATCTTCGACTTGTTCTTGGTGAAGCAGCCGCGCACATCGCCGTAGGTGCGGTTCGGGTTATCCGTCAGACACTCGACGATGACCATGCAGTTGCCGGGCCCGAAGCCCTCGTAACGCGCAGGAGAGAAGTCCTCGCCACCGGCACCCCGTGCCTTGTCCAGCGCCTTATCAATGACGTGGGAGGGCACCTGATCCTTCTTCGCTTTCTCGATCAGCCCGCGCAGCGTGAGGTTGCCGGAGGGGTCGGTGCCGCCCGACTTGGCACAGACGTAGATCTCGCGGCCGTACTTGCTGTAGACCTTGGTCTTGGCGTCGGCCGTCTTGGCCATCGATTCCTTGCGGTTCTGAAAAGCCCTACCCATTGTCACACCTTGTTCGGTTGTCAACGACGGCGGCGATTTTACGCAACTTTGCCGTCCTGTTGCAGGATAATTTACGCCGCTAACCGCCCGACGGCACGCGGGATGTTCGTCGAGGAAACGCCGCGTCGCCGCCCGAGCTTTGTTATCCTGCCGCCCGGTGACGCCGCGAGGCGCCACCGACCGTTCGCGAGCCCTAATGCGGCTCGCCTCGACCATCCGGGAGTTTCTGCGTGACTGACCGTTCGACCCCCGCCGCGACTGGCTCCGCCACGACCCGCGACGGTTTTGACACCCTGGCACTGCCTGCCGAACTGCTCGAGGGGCTGGCGCTGCTCGAGTACACGTCGATGACGCCGATCCAGGCGGCGACGCTACCGGCCGTGCTCGACGGGCGCGACGTGCTCGGTCAGGGACAGACGGGCTCCGGCAAGACCGCCGCCTTCGGCCTTGGTCTGCTCGCGTCACTCGACGTCGAACGCTTCGACGTGCAGGCGCTGGTGCTCTGCCCGACCCGCGAGCTCGCTGATCAGGTCGCCGATGAGATCCGGCGTCTGGCGCGACGCCTGGCGAACCTCAAGGTGCTCACGCTCTGCGGCGGGGCACCGCTAGGCCCACAGTCGAACTCGCTGGCTCATGGGGCCCACGTGGTCGTGGGGACGCCGGGGCGCATCGAGGAGCACGTGCGCAAGGGAACGCTGTCGCTGGATGCCCTGAAGGTGCTGGTACTCGACGAAGCGGACCGGATGCTCGACATGGGGTTTCAGGCCTCCCTGGAGGCGATCGTTGCGGCGACGCCGCGGGCCCGCCAGACATTGATGTTCAGCGCCACCTACGGCGAGAGCGTGCGTCCCGTCGCCGAGCGCCTGCTGCGTGACCCGGTAGCGGTCGAGATCGCCTCGACCCACGACGACACCAGCATTCGCCAGCACTTCCATCAAGTCGCCGACGAGTCGGCGCGGCTCAAGGCGCTACGTCAGCTGCTGCTGCATCATCGCCCGGCCACGAGCGTGGTGTTCTGCAACACGCGTCGCGAGACCCAGGAGGTCGCCGAGGCGCTGTCGGAGATGGGCTTCAGTGCGGCGGCGATCCACGGCGATCTCGAGCAGCGCGAGCGGGATCGCACGCTGATTTGCTTTGCCAACCAGAGTCTCTCGGTGCTTGTCGCCACCGATGTCGCCGCCCGCGGTCTCGACATCGACTCGCTGGATGCCGTGTTCAACTATCAGATCGCCCGCGAGCTGGAGGTCCACGTGCACCGTATTGGCCGCACCGGTCGAGCCGGCGGCAGCGGCGTTGCGTGTACGCTGATCACGGCCGCCGAGCGCTACCGCCTCGAGCGGCTGGAGGCCTTTCTCGAGCAGACCCTCGAGCTCGAACCGCTGCCAGGAAGCGCCAAGCAGACAGTGCCGTTCATTGCGCCTCGCGTTACGCTCGAGCTCGATGCCGGCAAGAAGCAGAAGATCCGGCCCGGTGACATTCTGGGCGCGCTGACCACCGGCGAAGACGCCCGCGCGCTGCGCGGCGATCAGGTGGGCAAGATCAAGGTGCTGGCGCGTAACGCGTTCGTTGCCGTCGACCGCGAGGTCGCCAGACAGGCGCTTGCCACGCTCAACGCCGGCACGTTGAAAGGGCGGCGCTGTCGCGCGCGCCGGGTCGACGAATCCGCATGACGGCGCCAATTGGAAAACGGGAGACGCCAAGCGCATGAAAGTCCCTAAGCGACTCAAGCCGCTGATGGAAGATGGTCTGATCGACGAGGTGGTCAGCCAGCTGATGAGCGGCAAGGAAGCCCAGGTGTTTGTGGTTCGCTGCGACGCGGAGCTGCGCTGCGCCAAGGTCTTCAAGGAGGCCAAGAGCCGCAGCTTCAAGCAGGCGGCGACCTATCAGGAAGGGCGAAAGGTGCGCAATAGCCGCCGCGCCCGTGCCATGTCGAAGAAGACCCGCTACGGCCAGCGCGAGCAGGAGTCGGCGTGGCTCAATGCAGAGGTGGATGCGCTCTACCGGCTGGCCGAGGCCGGCGTTCGCGTCCCCACGCCTCACGGCTTCGTCGACGGCGTGCTGCTGATGGAGCGGATCGCCGACGGCGACGGTGACGTGGCGCCACGCCTCGATGATATCGAGCTCGATGCCGCCACGGCGCTCGACTATCACCAGCGGCTGATCAACGAAGTCGTGCGCATGCTTTGCGCCGGCTTGATCCATGGTGACCTGTCGGAATTCAATATCCTCGTCGGCGCTGACGGCCCGGTGGTGATCGATCTGCCGCAGGCGGTGGATGCCGCCGGCAACAACAACGCCCCGTGGATGCTGGTGCGCGATGTCGACCGCCTGCGTGCCTTTTTTGGCCGGATCGCCCCGGAGATTCTCGCGACCGATTACGGCAAAGAGATCTGGGCGCTTTACGAGGCGGGCCAGCTACACCCTGACGTGACCCTGACCGGGCGCTTCACCCCGGATACCACGCTGATCGACGTCGATGACGTGATGCGTTCGATCGACGACGCGCGGGAAGAAGCGGCGGAGCGTGATGCCAGGCAGCAGGACGACGTCGAAGAGTGGTAGCCCGCAGCGTCTCGCGATGAGGGTTGGACAGTGCGCATGAGCGTCTACAATGGTAGCCCTGCACGCAAGTGAGACGGAGCGCCGTTCGACGGCCCGTCGTGATCAAGGAGTTCGCTCATGCAAGTCGTCAATCTTCGCTCACCCGGTGGCCTGGATCAGCTCACGCTCAATCAGGTCGATGAGCCCGGCGAGCCCGGCCCGGGCGAGATTCGCGTCCGCCTCCACGCCAGCTCGCTCAATTTCCACGACTATCTTGTGGTCAGCGGCGCCATGTCCACCGAAGAGAACCGTATCCCGATGTCCGACGGTGCCGGCGTCGTTGAAGCCATCGGCAAGGGCGTGGATGAGTTCTCGGTCGGTGACTCGGTGGTTTCCACGTTCTTTCCGCACTGGCTCGACGGTCCCGCCCGTGTCGCCGACTTCAAGACCGTGCCGGGCGATGGCGTCGACGGCTATGCCCGTGAGCAAGTGGTGCGGCCGGTGGCATGGTTTACCCATGCGCCGAAGGGCTACACCCACGCCGAGGCAGCGACGCTGACCACCGCCGGGCTGACTGCCTGGCGTGCCCTGGTGGTCGATGGCGGTCTCAAGGCCGGTGACACCGTGCTGACGCTCGGTACCGGCGGCGTCTCGATTTTCGCCGTCCAGCTCGCCAAAGCGATGGGCGCGCGAGTTATCGCGACGTCCTCGTCCAATGACAAGCTCGCCCGACTGCGCGAACTCGGCGCCGACGAGACCATCAACTATCGCGAAGAGCCGGAGTGGGGCAAGCGCGTCAAGGCGCTTACCGATGGTCATGGCGCCGACCACGTCATCGAAGTCGGCGGCCCGGGTACACTGCCGCAGTCCATCGAGGCGGTGGCGATTGCCGGACACATCTCGCTGATCGGGGTGCTCACCGGTACGGCCGGCGACGTGCCGACGGCCAAGCTGATGGCGAAACAGGCGAAGCTTCAAGGGTTGATCGTTGGGAGTCGTCGCGATCAGATCGATATGATTCGCGCGCTCGAGGTCATGGGCATCAAGCCGATTCTCGACCGTGCTTTCGGACTCGACGAGATCGCCGACGCGTTCCGTCACCAGGAGTCGGGACAGCACTTCGGCAAGATCTGCCTGGAGTTCTAAGGTGCTCTCGCGCCGTGAACGGGCTGTTATCCGGTCACGGGGCCGTTCGCCTAATCAAAAACGCCGCCGGGNNCCCGGCGGCGTTTTTCGTTGGCCTGCGGCAGGTGGCGGCTTAGCGACGTGAGGCGGGTCGCAGGTCGTAGTCGAAGTACTCTTCCATCAGCGTTTCGAAGGTACCGTCGGCATAGACCTCGTCGAGTGCCTGATTGAAGGCATCCGCGAGTGCCTCGTCGCGAGGATGCACGGCAATCGCATTCCCCAGGCCGAAGATCGACTCGGGCTCGTTGATGCGCGGACCAACCTGCTCGTATTCACTGTCGGCATCGCCGATTGACAGAGTATCGAGCGCGACGGGGTAGTTGAGGAAGGCGAGGTCCAGCCGCTGGGTTTCCAGATCCAGCGCGACTTCCGCTGCCGTGGCATAGCGACGAACGTCCAGCGTGTCGGCATAGCGCTCGGTAATGAAGGCGTCCTGCGTCGTGCCGCGCTGCACGCCTACCGAATGGCCGTCGAGTGAGGCCGGATCGTCGAGGTCGATGTCGGCGCCCTTGCGCGCCACCCACACCTTGGGCGACATCGCGTAGGGCTCGGTAAACCGCACCTGACGCTCGCGGGCCGGGGTGATTCGCATCGACGACATGATGGCGTCGTACTTGTGCGCGAGCAGCCCCGGAATGATGCCGTCCCATCCCTGCACGACCCACTCGCAGTCGAGCTCGGCGCGGCGGCAGAGTTCGTTGCCCAGCTCGATCTCGAAGCCCTCGAGTTCACCGTCGGCATTGCGGTACTCGAACGGGGGGTAGGGGACGTCCACGGCAAGACGAACATGCTGGGTATCGGCGGCGATGGCGGAAGAGGTGACAGTGCCGCTCAGTGCAGCAAGGGAGAGCGCAACGGCCATCCCGGTGAACGATCGTGATTTCAACGCATTTATCCTTGGTATTTTGACGTAACGAGCCCCGGGCGCCGACGCTGCCCGGGCCGGTTAGCTTGGCGCCAACGGCGTGGGCGCGCAACCGCTCGGTGGGGCGCGCCCGTGTCGCGGTGGCTGGCCGCTCGCGCGTCGAATCGCGGGGAGCCGGCGACGATGACGAGGTTGGCATGTAGACTGAGGGCCGCGCCGGCAGGCGTGACGCTGGCCCGCCAGGTGCGGGATCGCCAAGCTTTGACCGTTCGAGAGTTCCGACCCATGCCAACGCATTTTGATCGACGTTCCTTCTCTTCCCGCACGCCAAGCCGAGCGCTCGCGCCGACCGGATGGCGGCTCCAGTGGCTGGCGCTGATCTGTCTCTGCTTCACGCTCTCCGGCTGCGGAATCAACGATATCCCGACGCTCGACGAGAAGGTGAAGTCCGCCTGGTCGCAGGTCGAGAACCAGTATCAGCGGCGTGCCGATCTGATCCCCAATCTGGTCGAAACGGTGAAAGGCTACGCCACCCAGGAGCGAGAGACGTTGACGGCGGTGACCGAGGCGCGCGCCAAGGCGACCTCGATTCAGGTCGATGCGGACACGCTCAACGATCCGCAGCAGATGCAGCAGTTCCAGCAGGCGCAGCGCCAGCTCACCGGTGCGCTCAGCCGGCTGATGGCGGTCTCCGAGCGCTACCCCGACCTCAAGTCGAACCAGAACTTCCTGGCGCTGCAGTCGCAGCTCGAGGGCACCGAGAACCGTATCGCGGTGGCGCGGCGTGATTTCATCGGAGCGGTGGAAGCCTACAACACCGAGATTCGCACCTTCCCCGGCAAGATCTGGCACAGCCTGATGTACAGCGACATGCCGGTCCGTGAGAACTTCGAGGCCACGGCGCCGAACGCCGATCAGGCCCCACAGGTCGATTTCTGATGCGATTCGACACTGGCAAAGGGTTGGGTTTTGCCCTCGTCGCTGGCCTCTGGCTGATGCTTTGCGCCGCCACCGCTCAGGCCGCACCGGATTTCCCGGCGCTGACCGGGCGGGTGGTGGACAATGCCGAGCTGCTCGATCCCGCAACCGAATCTCGTCTCACCGATACCCTTGCGGCGCATGAAGAGGCAACCGGCGAACAGGTCGTGGTGGTGACGCTGCCCGACCTGCAGGGCGAGCCCATCGAGGATTACGGCTATCAGCTCGGCCGGGCCTGGGGGATCGGTCAGGAGGGCGAGGACAACGGCGCGCTGCTGATCGTGGCGCTGGACGAGCGCGCCGTGCGAATCGAAGTGGGCTATGGCCTGGAAGGCCGGCTGACCGACGCGCAATCCTCGGTCATCATCAATCAGGTCATTACCCCGGCCTTTCGCAACGGCGATTTCACTCAGGGCATCGTCGATGGCACCGACGCGATCGTTCAGGTGCTCGGCGGCGACCCGCTGGCCGAACCCGAGCGACAATCGCCGAGAGAGCGTAGCGGTGGTGCCAGTCTCGGTGGGGCCGGCGTCTGGTTCTCGATTCTCTTTTTCATCGTCATGATCATCGTCCGCAGTGGCGGTGGGGGCGGTGGTAAAGGCGGCGGACGCCGTCGGCGCGGACGCGGCATGCTCGGCGGGGCCGCGATAGGCGGGGCCCTCGGTGGCGGTTTCGGTGGCTCGGGCGGCGGCTTCGGTGGCGGCGGGTTCAGCGGCGGCGGCGGCGGTTTCGGCGGCGGCGGCGCCTCCGGCGGATGGTAACGGCGGTGACTCAACAAGGACGAAGCGGCATGTCATTACTCAACAAGAGCGAACAGCGCGAGGTGGGCGAAGCGATCGCCCGGGTCGAGCGCGATACGGATGCCGAGATCGTGACGGTGCTTGCCGCGCGGGCGGACGACTATGCCTACATTCCGCTGCTATGGGCGGGGCTGGTGGCGCTGATCGTGCCGGGGGCAGTGGCCGTGGTCGCAAGCTGGATCGATGCGGCGACGGCGCAGTGGGTCGGTGGCTGGATGCTGCTGTTATGGCAGTGGCTCACCTTCGTGGTGCTGGGCGTGGTGTTTCGGCTGCCGGCCGTCACGCAGCGGCTGATCCCGCGCCATGTCCGCTTCTGGCGCGCCTCCAACCTCGCCCGGCGTCAGTTCCTCGAACAGAACCTGCATCACACCGAAGCGGAGACCGGCGTACTGATCTTCGTCTCGGAAGCGGAGCGCTACGTGGAAATTCTGGTGGATCGGGGCATCTCCGGCCGGCTCGATAACGGCGTCTGGGAGCGCATCGTCGCGGATTTCACGCAGAAGGTTCACGAAGGCCACACCCAACAGGGCTTTCTCGACTGCGTAGAAGCCTGCGGTGAGCTGCTCAAGACCCATGTGCCCGCGACCCATGAACGTAACGAGCTACCCAACCGGCTCGTCATACTGGAGTGAGCGCGGCGTCGTTCAGTGTCGTCCCCGTGACGGTCGCTGGGTCGACGCTCGATACCCCATCGCACCAACGACAGCGCCANNGGCGCTGTCGTTTCCAGGGACCCGGCGAGCCAGGGCCTGAGGCTTGAGGCAAAGCGCCTGAATCCCAGCGCTTTACCCTCGCAACCGGATCTTCAGACGTTGCCGCCGGCCGAGCCGCCGTTACCGGTACGACCCCGGCCGCCACGCGAGCGGCGCCGGCGCGGCGCGCCAGCGTCGTCGCGACGATTGCCTTCATTGCCGGCGGCACGATTGCCGCGATTGTCATCATTGCGTTGTGAGGACGCGCTGCGCCCGCCACCGTTACCACCGCCGTTGTTGCTGCCACCACCGCCGCCGCGGCGCTGACCGCCACCGCCGTTGCCGCGGCGCTGGGCCGGACGCGGGGCACGACCTTCGTTCTCGTCGACCTTGGGGCCGCCACCGGGGGTGGGCTCGAAGCCTTCGATGATCTGGCTCTGCAGACGCTGGCTGATCAGGCGCTCGATCCCGGCCAGCTCTTTCTTCTCGTCGACGCTCACCAGCGAGACGGCTTGACCGCTGGCGCCGGCACGGCCGGTACGGCCGATGCGATGGACGTAGTCCTCGGCGACGTTGGGCAGCTCGAAGTTGACGACCTGCGGCAGCTGGTCGATGTCCAGGCCGCGGGCAGCGATATCGGTGGCCACCAGCGCGCGTACGTCACCGCTCTTGAACTCCGCCAACGCCTTGGTACGCGCGTTCTGGCTCTTGTTGCCGTGAATCGCCGCGGCCTCGATGCCCTGACCTTCCAGATACTTGGTCAGCCGGTTGGCGCCGTGCTTGGTGCGAGTGAAGACCAGCACCTGATGCCACTGGTGCGTCTGGATCAGATGCGAGAGCAGGGCAGGCTTGCGGCTCTTGTCGACCGGATGCACCCACTGGGTGACGGTGGTCGCGGCAGTGTTGCGCGGCGTGACCGAGACCTCGACCGGATCGTTCACCAGACCGCGGGCCAGGCTGCGAATCTCGTTGGAGAAGGTCGCCGAAAAGAGCAGGCTCTGACGCTGCTTGGGCAGCACCGCCAGAATCTTGCGGATATCGTGGATGAAGCCCATGTCGAGCATGCGGTCGGCTTCGTCGAGTACCAGCACTTCGAGCTGATCGAAGCGCACGGCTTTCTGCTGGTAGAGGTCCATCAGACGACCGGGCGTCGCCACCAGGATGTCCACGCCGCTCTTGAGCTTGGCGATCTGCGGGTTGATCTTGACGCCCCCGAAGACCACGGCGCTGTTGAGCGGCAGGTGCTGGCCGTAGGTCTCGACGCTCTCGGCGACCTGGGCGGCGAGTTCCCGTGTCGGGGTCAGGATCAGTGCCCGAACGGGGCGCGCGCCGCGGGGCGCCTCGCCCTGGGACAGACGGTGCAGAATCGGCAGGGTGAAACCTGCGGTCTTGCCGGTGCCGGTTTGGGCGGCGGCCATCACGTCACGACCCTCGAGCACGGCGGGAATCGCCTGCGCCTGGATCGGGGACGGCGTGTCGTAGCCCTGTTCGGCCACGGCTTTCAATAACGGGGCGCTAAGGCCCAGCGAGTCAAAACGCATTCGGAATTCTCTAGGTCGCGGCAGAGGCGAAGCGAAGCGGCTACGCGCTGCCGGAAGTTGCCAAGACTGGCGGGTGCGCCGAAGTGGCGCCGAGTCGGAGGGTCGTCATCTCTATGCGCTTCGCGTGACGACGGCCAGACGGGTAAATTCAGTGGGCGGCAGCTTAACGCATGTGCTTCTTCACGGCTATCTTGCTGATGTGCCGGGTTCGATGGGGGAGAGTCCCCATCCGCCCCAATGCCTCACATCACACCCGGAGAGACCCCATGCACCGAAGCCGCCTCGCTGCGCTCGTCATCGATAGCCGCGTCGATGACCCAAGAACCGCCATCGACTTCTGGGCGGCCGCACTGGGCTATCCCTGCCGCGAGGTCGACGGCCAGTACGGCCATCTCGAGACACCCACCGACCAGCCCGACGTGCTGGTACAGCGGGTCGCCCACGAAAGCCGAGTCCATCTGGATATCGAGACCGACGATATCGATGCCGAGGTCGCCCGGCTCACCGCCATCGGGGCGACGGTGGTCGAACGCTTGCGGCGCTGGGTGGTGATGCAGGCGCCGACCGGGCACCGGTTCTGCGTCGTGCATCCCCAGCGGGTCGATTTCGACGCCGACGACAGGGTCAACGTCTGGTCTTGATCCGATATCCACCGCTCACCGTAGAACGTATCGTGATCGGAAGGCAGAGTATCGTCGCTCTCGGTGCGGCGGGCTCGCGCAGCTTCTGACTGTCGATAGAACCGATTCTTGATGCGGTTAACCTGGGAGCGATGACCGTGTGTGAACTACTGGGCATGAGCGCGAATGCGGCGTTGGATCTGCGCTTCAGCTGGCGCGCATTTCGTCGTCGCGGCGGAGGCAACGGGCCCCACCGCGACGGTTTTGGTGTCGGCGTCTATCGTGACGACGGCTATCACGACTTCCACGACCTGTCCCCGGCGGCCGAATCGCCGTTGGCCGATTTTCTCGCTAACACCATCGTCCCCGCGACAACGCTGCTGGGGCATATTCGCCAGGCCAACGAAGGCAGCATCGAGCTGCAGAATACCTATCCGTTCACTCGAGAGATGGGCGGGCGTCTCTGGTGCTACGCGATGCAGGGCCAGCTCGCGGGCTACGAAGCGCTACCGCTCTCCGGACGCTTCACGCCCCAGGGCAGCACCGATGGTGAACACGCCTTCTGCTGGCTGCTCGACAGGCTCTCTGAGATCGACAGGAGCGACTCGGCCGCAGTGGCTGCGCTTATGGATGTCTGTGGCGAGCGGCTGGCGGGGATGGGCGTTTTCAATGCGCTGCTCAGCGATGGTCGAACGCTCTACGCCTACGCCAGCAAGCCGATGCACTGGCTGACACGGCGCGCGCCCTTTGGGGTCGCCAACGCGCTCGACAGCGGGGAACGCCTGGATCTAGCGGTTCACTGCGACGAAGCGAACGTCCACACGCTGATCGTTACCCAGCCGCTGACCGACGAGCCATGCTGGCAAGTGATGCCGGCCAACCGGGCGGTGGCGTTTCGCGCCGGCGAACGTCTGACTCGAGACGTTCATGAGACGTTCTCCCGAGGCTGAGCACGAGGGTTGGCAACGCGCTGGTGTTGCTGAGCCCAAGGCATGCGTTTACCCCGCGCAATTGAACCCCGTTAATAATCCCGCTAACGTCTTCCTGTCATAACAACAATGTAGGGTGACGCCCGAGAGCGAGCGCCGGTGGGCTGGCGGCCACGGTTTCCAACGGGCAACGCTCGCGGAGTCACTTCTAAAGGAGACTATTATGGTGTCGAACCGTTCTCGCTACGCGGTCGGTGGGACCGCTGCCAAAGCGTCATCACGTCTGGCGCTCGTCGCCGCGATCGGCCTTGGTGGCCTCGTCGCAAGTGCCGGTGCCAACGCGCAGAGTGAAACCACAGATCAGCCCAGAGGCTCGACTCTCTGTACCAAATTGCCGGTTCCCTGCGACGCCGTGATCGCCCACCGAGGCGCTTCTTTCCAGGCGCCGGAGTCCACCACCCCTGCCTATCGCCTCGCCCGGGAACTCGGTGCCGACTACCTCGAACTCGACCTGCAGCGAACGAAGGATGGCGAGCTGATCGCTTTTCACGATAACGCGCTCGGGCGAAACACCGACGTTGCCAAGGTCTTCCCGGATCGCGCCGATGCCCCGGTATCGGCTTTTACCCTGGCCGAGCTCAAGCAGCTGGATGCCGGCAGCTGGTTCAACGAGACCTACCCCGAGCGGGCGCGAGACAGCTACGTCGGGCTCGATATTCTCACCCTGGACGAAGTGATCGATATCGCCGAGGGCGGTGACAACCGACCCGGGCTCTACATCGAGACCAAGGTCCCTGAGCAGTTCCCCGGCATCGAGTCGGACCTGCGCGCGGCTCTCGAGGCGCGCGGCTGGGCCGGTGACTCGACGACGACAAGCGAGCCGGCTGCCGAGGGTGCCGTCGACGTTGCCGATGGCCCCGGGCGGGTGATCATGCAGACGTTCTCTCGCCAGAGCCTCGCCGAGCTGGAAACGTCGCTGCCTGACGTGCCACGGGTGCTGTTACTTTGGCTCGGGGAGGGCGGAATCGATGCCGCCCCCAGCGATCCGCAGGGCGATACGGAGAGCGTCGCCGACTACTACGCTCGCCAGACCGTCGCCTCACCCGAGGCGTACGCCGAGTGGATCGACTTCGCCAAGTCACACGGCGCCGTCGGTATCGGCCCCTCGACCGTGCAGCAAGATCATGACGGCACGTTCAGCAGTCAGTTCAGCTACTCCGATCTCGCCGAACCGTGGATGATCGGCATGGCTCACGACGAAGGATTGTTGATCCATCCCTACACCGTGGATGAACCCGTCGATTTCGAGCGCTATCGCGAGCGAGGTGTCGATGGTTTCTTTACCAACCGCCCCGCAGCGCTGCTCGAATTCTACGGTCGTGGCGCTGGCGATCCATCGACGATCCTGAACGATCTCGGCTACTAGGCGCTACCCGAAAGGCGCCAGTCTTCGCCGGCACTTCAGCCCCATCCCTTTGTATCCGACAATTGTCGCTCGCCCTCGCGGCGAGCGTTTTCATCGACTTGGAGATTCATCGTGACTCAACGCCCCCAAGCGACGCCCAGTGTGCAGGTAGACAACGACCGCGTGCGCGTTACCGAGTGGCGCTTTCCCCCAGGTGGCGAGACCGGTTGGCACGAACACGGCCACGACTATGTCGTGGTCCCGCAGACCACCGGCAAACTGGAACTCGAAACTCTCGACGGGCATACCTTCTCCACGCTCGAAACCGGCGTCTCCTACTACCGGGACAAGGGGGCCGAGCACAATGTGGTCAACGGGAATGACTTCGAATTCGTCTTCGTCGAAATCGAGATGAAGTAGCGGCGGACGAACCCGACTGCCGAGGTGCCTGCCGTCGGCTTCGATGGCAGGGCCGCAGGATCAACACAACAGGGAGAGAGAAGGTTCGATGTCCGATGAGAAGCGTCAAAGCGTCTGCCGCTGGCTCGCCGAGCAGCAGGCGGCGATGGTGTCCTGCCTCGAAACGCTGGTGAATATCGACTCCAACAGCTACGACAAGGCGGGCACCGATGCCGTGGCGGATGTCATCACGGGCTGGCTGGAGGACGACGGTATCGATGTGCGGCGCCTGCCGCGGCCGGACTCGGGAGATATTCTCGAGGCCCGACTCGAAGGGGACGGCAGCGATGCGGCCAGCGGCCATGTCCTGATGATGGGGCATCGTGACACGGTCTTTCCCACCGGGACGGTGGCCAAGCGCGGCTATACCCAGGAGGGGGAGACCGCCTTCGGGCCCGGCGTCGCCGACATGAAAGCGGGACTGGTGCTGAACCTCTTCGTGCTCCGCGCCTTGAAACGACTCGACCCGCTACCGTTCCCGGTGCGGGTACTGTTTACCGCGGACGAAGAGATTGGGTCTCAGGATGGAACGGCATTCATTCGTGAGGCGGCAGCGGGTGCCAGAGCCGTTTTCAACGCCGAACCCGGACGGATCAGTGGCAATGTCGTCACCGGGCGCAAGGGCGGTGCAGCCTTCCGCATCGAGGTCGAGGGGCAGGCGGCCCACGCCGGTGTCAGCCACGCCGACGGGGCCAGTGCCATCGAGGCGCTGGCGCGCAAGATCGTCAAGCTGCATGCCCTGACGGACTACGAGGCCGGCGTGACCACCAATGTCGGGCTGATCGATGGCGGTGTCTCGCGCAATACCGTGGCGCCGTCAGCCAGCGCGCAGCTCGATACGCGTTTCGTCACCAACGCGCAGCGCGAGCGATTGCTGGCCGAGATCGAGGCGATCATCGAAGCGGTCGAGGTGGCCGGGACGCGGGCAATCCTCACGCAGGTTTCCGGTTTTCTGCCGATGGAACCCGCCATGAGTGAGGGACTGTTTCTGCGCTACCAGGCGCAGGCACGAGCCTTGGGTTTTGACGTCGATGGCGAATTCACCGGCGGCTGCTCGGATGCGGGCACGACCGCGAGTCTGGGCATTCCGACCCTCTGCGGCACGGGCCCCGTGGGGGCAAAGATGCACACCGACGCCGAGTACTGCCGGCTCGAGACTTTCGTGCCACGAACGCAGGCTATCGCGCTGACCATTCTGGATCTTATCGACAACCGCTGAAGTCAGAACGCTCGACCTCACCGAACGCCACCGCAACGCGCGGGCATCCGGTGAGGGTCGCGTCGCGACTCGGGGTCACGCAGGGTGGCTAGCCGCGGGTGGCAAAGCGATCAGTGGCGCGCACCAGCGCCGCCATGGTCTCCGGTTCGCTGAAGGCGTGGCCAGCGGCTTCGATGATCTCGAGCTCGGCTTCGGGCCAGGCCTGCTTCAGTTCCCAGGCGTTGCGCAGTGGGCAGACCATGTCGTAGCGACCGTGAATGATGATTCCCGGAATGCCCTTCAGCCGGTCGGCCTGACGAATCAGCTGGTTGTCGAGCGAGAAGAAGCCCTTGTTGACGAAGTAGTGGTTCTCGATGCGCGCGAAGGCGAGCGCGAAGTGCGCATCGGCATGGGACTGGCTGGCATCGACCGGGAGTAGCTTCGACGTTTCGCCCTCCCAGACGCTCCAGCGCTGCGCGGCCTCGAGCTGCACCTTCCGATCCTCGCCATTGAGTCGCTCGTGAAAAGCGGCGATGACATCGTCACGCCGTTCTTCCGGCAGGATCTCAACCAGCCGAGCCCATTTCTCGGGGAAGACGTTGCGGGCGCCGTCTTTGTAGAACCAGTCCAGCTCCTGCTGGCGCATGGTGAAGATGCCCCGCAGCACGAGCTCGCTGACGCGTTCCGGGTGCGCTTCGGCGTAGGCGAGCGCCAGTGTCGAGCCCCAGGAACCGCCGAAGACCTGCCACTTGTCGGCGCCGATCATCTCGCGCAGGCGCTCCATGTCGTCGATCAGATGCCAGGTGGTGTTGTTGTCGAGGCTCGCGTGCGGGGTGGAGCGCCCGCAGCCGCGCTGATCGAACAGCACGATATCGTAACGTTCGGGGTCGAACAGCTGACGATGGATGGGCTTGGCGCCGCCGCCGGGGCCGCCGTGGAGAAACACCACCGGCTTGCCCTGCGGGTTGCCGCAGCGCTCCCAGTAGACCTGATGGCCGTCGCCAGTATCGAGATGTCCGCTGGTGTGCGCGTCGATCGGCGGATAAAGGGGCGATTCGGCGGGTTGTGAAGCATTGACTGACATGGTTGACCTTGACCAGAGAGTGAATGAAAGACGGCGCGCGAGGGCGGTGATGTCGCCCCACGGCTCTGCTAACATCTCGACACTTTGACCCAAAGGTACGCTGCGACTCCAGTGCGAGCTGCCGCCGGGTCCCTTGATTCGAACGAGGGCGGTCGCCTCTGGCCGCGACGGGACGCCATGAAATCTCGCGATACCGGCTTTCGCCATCTAGTTTACTCCACCGGCTACTCTCTGAAGGGGTTGGTCGCCGCATTTCGTAACGAGACCGCGTTTCGTCAGGAAGTGGCGCTCTGCGCCGTGCTGGTTCCCTTCGCCTGGTGGATCGGCAAGAACCCTGTGGAGTGGCTGGTTCTGGTCGGTAGCTGCGTGTTCGTGCTGATCGTCGAGTTGCTGAACAGCGCGGTCGAGACCGTGGTCGACCGCATTGGGCCGGAGCACCACGAGCTGTCGGGGCGCGCCAAGGACATCGGCTCGGCGGCGGTGATGCTGGCGCTGGGGATGGCGGCGACCACATGGGGGCTGCTCGCCTGGGACAAGTTCTCCGGCTGAGCTCGCGGCGCGCAAACGTTTCCCGTCCCGATGTTCTTGCGCCTCAGTCAAGGTCCCCCCGCCGGTCGACGTCACGCCATATGCTGGGCGTCTCGACATCCACCCAGTGGCGTGCGGCGCTATGACGATTCACGATATCCCGTGCGCCCTCGCCGTCGGTGAGGGTGGCAAGCGCCCCCCAGAACGTTCGCCCGAACACCACCGGATGCCCACCGCGGCCCGCAAAGCGCGGCATCACGATTGCCTTCGGCTTGGCCTCGGCACTCAGTTGCTGACACAGCGTTGCCTCCAGCCAGGGCATGTCGCCAAGGATGACCGCCGCCGCCATCGCCGGCTCCTCGATGGCCTGCAGGTGTCGAAAGGCGTCGCCCAGCGATCCGCCCAGCCCCTGCATCGCCGATATCGCCTCCACGCACTCGAATCGCGTTGTCTCGGCGGCGGGCGCGCCGGTCGGCGTCGACACCTCGACCTCGTTGCGGTAATCGATCCCTAGCGAGGCCGATGTCTCACCCGGTCGCGTCAGCACATAAACCCGGGGGTAGGCGGGGGAGACGTTGTCGAGGGTCGTCGCGAGCAGGGTGCGGCCGTCTTCGAGCCGGTGGTGGCGCTTGTCGGCGCCAAAGCGCCGGCCCTGGCCGGCGGCCATCACCACGGCAATGACGTCGCCGGGCAGGTCAGAGCGCATCGCGCGCCTTGCCCCGTCGTACCCGTAGCACGTCGGCAACCACGGCAAGGGCGATCTCCGCTGGTGTCTTGCTGTCGAGATCCAGTCCGATCGGCATGTGAATGCGGTCGATGGCTTCGTCGCTCAGTCCGCCGGAGCGGGCGAGACGTTCGGCGCGTTTGGCGGAGGTGCGCTTTGATCCCATGACCCCCACGTAAAAAGCCGGTGTTCGTACCGCTTCGATCACCGCCAGGTCGTCGATACGCGGGTCGTGGGTCAGCGCCACCACGGCAGTGGCGGCGTGACAGGCGCCGGAGGCGATGAACAGTGACGGTAGGGCGGACTGTACCTCGACGCCCTCGATGACGAAGTCGCGGCGCAGCGCATCGCGTGGGTCGCAGACAATCACTTCGAAGCCGAGGGTTCGGGCGAACTCGGCACAGAAGCGAGAGACCGGCGAGATGCCCGCGATGATGAGTCGCAGCGCCGGCCCGACGCGCAATTTGACGACCTGGCCGTCGCGCTCGACCCGCGGACCGTTTTCGTCGGCCTCGACGAAACGTTTGCGCTGACGCTGGAGGTCGATGTGGCGCACCAGTGATCGCTGGCCGAGCAGGGTGGCGTGAAGGACCTCCAGATGGGTCAGCGTCTCGGCGCCGGGTGCCAGGCGTTCGACCAGCACATCCAGAATGCCGCCACAGGGGAGCGATACCTGGGGCGATTCGTCGGCGCCATCGCCGTAGCGAACGATTTCGAACGCCTCAGTGAAGCGCCCCTGGGCGACACGTGCCAGGAAATCTTCCTCGATGCAGCCCCCCGACAGTGAGCCGACACAGGTGCCGTCTGCCTTGGCGACGAGCATCGACCCGGGTTCGCGAGGGGATGAGCCAAAGGTGGCGAGAACGCTGCAGAGCCAGACGGTCTCACCGCCGTTGGCCCACGCTAGCGCGGCGTCGAGGACCTGGAGATCCATGTGCTGCATAGAGACTCGTTCCTTGAGAATCCGCGCGTCTTGATGTCGCGCGCTGCTCGACAGGTAGCAGAGAAAAAGAGGAAAAACACTTCAGTATAATTCGCGATCGGCCGCGCATCGCGTCTAAAAAAGGGTACCGTATCGAGAGTCTGGCTGACGGCGTGCGACGCGCCAAGGTTTCAGGCCCGATGAGATGCCGATGCGGACGGGACGAGGGTGGCTGCGGGTGTCGTTGCGCAAGCGACGCTCGATTTGCTCCCAATTTGCCCCATACTGTGAGTCACGATGCGACATGTTACCCCATGGCATCGCTGCCTCCGTCACGCCACTCGGCCCCACAGGACCGCCGTGCAACGACAATAAAGAGGGGAGCTTTCACTCATGCCCTATCGATACTCCGTCGGCGACAGCGCTGTCCCGCCCACCTCGTTCTACGGCTCGTCCGAAGACGCCCCGCGTAGCGAGTGCCATACGTTCACCGACCAGGTCGGACACCTGCTGCGTCGCGCCTATCAACGCCACACCGCGCTGTTCCAGCAGCAGAGTCTGGACTCGCAGCTCACACCGATTCAGTTCGTGACGCTGAGCGCGCTGCATGATCGCGGCGCGAGTTCGCTGACCCAGCTGGTCAAGGCGACCTCGATCGACCTGGCGACGATTCGTGGCGTCATCAAGCGCATGCAGAGTCGCGGCTGGATCGAGACGACGTCTGACCCCAGCGACCAGCGCAAGGTGATCGTTGGCGTGACTGCCGCCGGCAACGCACTGCTGGTGGAGATGTGGCCGCGTGCTCGGCAGGTCTCCTCGATGACGATGAAAGGGCTCAACGTGGCAGAACGGGTCGCGCTGATCCACCTGCTCGAAAAGATGACCGACAGCGAAGTCTCGGCAACCGACGACAAGCTCACTCCGCCCTTCGATGACGTCGGTGATTACTGACCGACCTGCCGGGTCGTGAACAGCGCCCGGGTCCTCGCCCAGCTTCCTGCGCGAGGCGGCGGACTCACCTTTCAAGATGACTTTTGCAGGCCGTCGGGGCACTCTCTGGCATCCGGCGTGGGTTCGCCGGACCTGTCTTTCCAGCCGAAGAGTGAGAGGAGTGTCGATGAATCCCCGACGACTCAAATGGGGCATCTGGGCCGTGGTTGTGCTCTGCTACGCCGTACCCTACGCCCTGCTGCGGGACGTCGCCCACTGGTACGGTAGCTTTCTCTTCTGGGGAATCGCCGGCCTAACGATCATCCTTCTCAACGTGCTGATGACCGCTGATTTCAACGATCGATTCGAGGAGTGACCGATGTCGCTTGGACTTATCTGGGCGGCGGTCGGCGTCTATCTACTGCTTGGCCTTGCCATCGCTTTTCTGTCGCGCTCGGAGAGCACCAACGGCGCGCGTGTGGACATGTCGGGGTTCTTTCTCGGCAATCGCCAGATGAATGGCTTCGTCTCTGCGCTTAGCTACAGTGCCACCACCTACAGCGCCTTCATGATGGTGGGTCTGGCCGGCCTGACCTACGCCGGCGGCGTCGGTGCGTTCGGCTTCGAGATCGTCTATTTCGCTGGTGTGTCGCTGGTGGCGATCTTCGGCCCGAAGTTCTGGGCCGTGGGCAAGCGATTCGGCTACGTCACCCCCAGCGAGATGCTTGGCCATCGCTATCAGGATCGCCGGGTGGCCATCGTCACGGCATTGGCGAGCTGCCTGTTTCTGATTCCCTATGCCGCGGTGCAGCTGGCGGGTGTCGGCTATCTACTGGCGGGCATGAGCGAGGGGGCGATCACTTTTACCACCGGCGTGGTGGTCGCCGCGCTGCTGGCGATCCTGTTCTCGTTCATCGCTGGCATTCGCTCGGTCATGTGGACGGATTCGCTGCAGGCGCTGTTCATGATCGTGGCGTCGACCCTGGTCGCGCTGCTGGTGGTGCAGTCGCTCGGTGGGTTCGCCGCGCTCTTTGATACCCTTGCCACCGACCATCCGCAGTCACTCACCGTTCCGGGGCCAGGGCTTTTCAACCTGACGACCTTTGTCGGCCTCACGATTCCGTGGTTCTTCTTCAGTCTCTCCAATCCGCAGGTCAGTCAGCGGCTGTTCATGCCGGCCTCGCTGAAATCGATGCGCCAGATGCTGATCGGTTTCCTGGTTTTTGGCTTCGTCTACACCCTGGTGTCAGTGCTGTGGGGTTTCTCCGCGCTGGTGGCCTTTCCAGGCCTGGACCAGTCGGACCTGGCGACGCCGACACTGCTCGCCTCCGAGCACGTGCCACCGATACTTGGCGTGATCGTCATGGTGGGCATTCTCGCCGCCGCGGTCTCCACCATCGACTCGATCATGCTGACGCTCTCTTCGATGCTGTCGCGGGACGTCTACGCCCAGCTCGCCCCCGGCGCGAGTGACGCGCGACAGCTCCGGGTCGGCAAATGGGTGCTGCCGGTGATCGCGCTGCTGGCGCTCATGTTTGCCGAGCTGCAGCTGGATCTGATCGCGGTGCTTTCCGTTGCCGCCTCCACCGGTCTGGTCGTGATCGTGCCGTCGATCATCGGCGCCTTCTACTGGCGACGGGGAACGGCTGGCGGGGCGCTGGCGAGTATTGGCGGCGGCGGCTTGGCGGTGATCGCGCTCTACGCTACCGGAGTCACGCCGCTGGGTTTGCCGCCGGGCATCTGGGCGCTGCCGGTAGCGGTGACCCTGTTCGTCGTCGCGAGTCTCGTGACGCGGGCGCCGTCGGTGCGGGCGCAGGAGTTTCTCGCTGCGGCGGGCCGCTAGACGTCCGGCGCCGCCTTCGGCTTCCCGCCGTGGCGAATCGCTAGAAAGAGCAGTAGCAGCACCGGCGCCAGCAGCAGCAGATTCACGGTCTGCCATCCCAGCCAGGCCTCGAGCGGGCCAGCCATCAGTGCCGACAGGGCAGCCAGCGAGAAGACGCTGAAGTCGTTGATTGCCTGCAGTCGCGGCGCCTCGCTGGCGCTGTGCAGGGTCGTCAGCCAGGCGCTCGCCGGCAGGAACGTGAAGTTCCAGCCGAGCCCGAGTAAGACCAATCCCGCCACGAACCCGATCAGTGCCGGCGTCAGCAGCGCGCAGGCGAGGCTCGCCAGCAGGCAGGTCGCGCCTGCCGCGATCATCGGTCCGTGGCCGAGGCGGCGCGTCAGCCGGCCGGTGAGGAAAGAGGGGGCGAACATCGCCAGCATGTGCCACTGGATCACGTCGGCAATGTGACCGAACGGGTGTCGGGCCTCGTCCATCGCCAGCGGCGTGGCGGTCATCGCGAGGTTCATCACGCTGTAGCCGAGGGCCGCGCAGACGACCGCGGCGACCAGCGTTGGCTGGCGCAGCATCGACACCAGCGGCCGCGGCGACGCTTCGGGAGCATCGCGGCCGCCGGCTGGCGGCAGCCGAAGCAGCAGCAGAATGACGAAAGCGATCCCATAGAGCCCGGCAAGACCGAGGAACGACCCCAGAAATTCGGTCGCGAGGATGTCGCGAGAGTGGCGTGCGAGCCACGGACCGGCGAAGGCGGCGAGCACACCGCCGGCCATCACCAGACTCAGTGCACTGTCTCGCTGCGCCGGCTCGGCAACGTCCACCGCGGCGAAGCGATAGAGCATGCCGGTGGCGATACTCGCCCCGATGCCCAGCGTGCCGACGACGAAGCCCGTGAATGAGGCCCCGAGGAGGGCAGTCATGCAGAGGCCGACGCCAGCCAGCCCCACCAGATTCCCCATGACGAAGGTGCGCTTGCGGCCCCATCGCGCCGTCAGATAGCCCGCAGGCAGCGTGGCAAGGGTCAGGCCGATCAGCTGACTGGCCACGGGCAGGGTCGCGAGCGCTGACGACGGCGCGAGCCAAGCGCCCACCAGCGGACTGACGGTGACCAGCAGCACGTTGCCGGTGATCAGGAGCGCCTGGCAGAGCGTCAGCCCCCAGACCGTCAGTGGCAGAGACGGTCTTGAGATAGTGCTCATGAAGCCTCCCGGGCGAGGTCGTCGGTGTGGCCAAAGCGGGCGCGGTAGACGCTGGGTGCGAGCCCGTAGCGGCGTTGAAAGCCTCGCCGTAGCTGCTCGGGGCCGCCCAGCCGGCAGTGTGTGGCGATATGGGTCAGCGACGCGTCGCTCTCGGCGAGCAGTTGCCGCGCGGCTTCCAGTCGCAGCTCGGTGAGAAAGGTACCGGGCGTCATGGCGAGCTGGCGGCGAAACAGCCGCTGGAAGTGACGAGGTGTCACCGCCAGGGCTTCTGCCAGTGTCTCGACCCGCCAGTCGGCCAGCGGGTCAGCGAGCACGCGGTCCAGCAACGCGCGAAGCCGACCCACGCTGTTGATCTGGCAGCGCAAGCCCTGGCTGAATTGCGCCTGGTCGCCGGGACGGTGGAGAAACATGACCAGTTGGCGGGCGACCGCTGCGGCGAGTCGGTGATCGTGGTCGCGTGCCACCAGCGACAGTGCCAGATCGATCCCGGCGGTGACGCCGGCGCTGGTGTAGAGGCCGCCGCTTTGACGGTAGAGCGCGTCGGCGGCGACATGAACGCGTGGGAACTCCCTGGCGAGGCGGTCGGCGTCGCGCCAGTGAGTCGTGACGGTGCAGCCGTCGAGCAGTCCCGCTCTGGCTAGCGCGAAGGCGCCGCTGCAGATCGAGCCGACACGGTGTGTGCTTGCCGCGCGCTCGCCGAGTGTCGCGATGAAGCTGTCGGGCAGGTCGTGTACGCCATGGCCGCCGGCAACCAGTAGCGTGTCGCCGGGAGGCGTGCCGGCCAGCGCGTGGGTGGCGAGTAGCGTCATTCCGCCGTTGGTGGTGACGGGGCCGGGGGCCTCGGCGAGCAGGCGTAGCCGATAGCGCGCGCCCTCGCTTGCTTCCTCGCTTTCCGTATTGGCCGTCGCGAACACCTGCCAGGGACCGCTGGCATCCACCAATTGGCAGTCCGGATAGACGACAATATCCACAGTGTGTGGCATGGCAGGACTCCTCGAACGATTCGCCCAGTCTGGCGCCGCCCGCCGAGGTCGGCAACGACGCGGTCCCCACCGATAACGACCCTGCCGTTGCGTCTACGGGTCGACCCTCTCATCCTTTCGTCTAATTCAGCCCGCTCTCATGGGTTTATGTTTCACAGCCGAGGAGCCGGTCTCTATCATTTATCTGACCGATAACAGGCTAACTAACGGAAGACAGGGAGCTCTATGAGCAACGTCGAGCAGAGAGATATCGAAGCCAGTCATCGGAGTGGGGCGAAACGGCGGTGGGTGCCGCTGGTGATGCTGAGCAGCGTGGCTCTGGCGGGGAGCGCCCATGCCGCCGAGCCATTTTCCGCCGACGGCGACTATCTCTTCGGCGACTGGGGCGGCAATCGCACGGCCCTCAGCGAGGCCGGTATCGACTTCGATTTCAACTACACCGGTGAGGCGGCGACGCTGCTGGACGGCGGCTATCACGACAGCCACGTCACCAAGTACGCCGATCAGTTCGCCGTCGGTGCGCAGCTCGATCTCGACCGTCTCGCCGGCATCCCCGACGCGGTCTTCCAGGTCACGCTGACCAACCGCAACGGGCATTCGGTCAACGACCGCATGAGCGATCCTGACGCCATCGTCGGCGGCTCCAACGTGCAGGAAGTGCAGGGGCGCGGGCCGGTGACGCGCGTCACGCAGCTCTGGTACCAGCAGAAATTTCTGCAGGAGAGCCTCACGATCAAGCTGGGGCGCATTCCGTTCGGCGACGACTTTGCGGTGTTCGACAATCACTTCCAGAACCTGGCGCTCGGCAGCAATCAGCCGGGTAACTGGGGCAACAACATCTACAACTGGCCGATCTCGCAGTGGGCAGCCGTGGTCCGCACGGATTTCGCTGATGACTGGTACGCCCAGGTCGGCGCCTTCGACATCAACGACCGCAACCTGGAGAACGACGGCTTCGATCTACGCACCGGCGGCAGCGATGGGACGCTCTTGCCCGTTGAGGTGGGCGTCACGCCGACGATCAACGGTCTGCCCGGCGCCTATCGATTGGGGGGCTACCACAACGACGTCGAGAATCGTGCCTACGGGGCCCGCGACGCCGACAGCACCAACGACACCAGCAGCGGTCTTTTCTACGTGGTCGAACAGCAGGTGTCCCAGCGAGGGGGCGATACCGAACGCGGCCTGACGCTCTTCAGCATGGGTAACGTCAATCACGGTGACACTGCCGGAATCGACCGCTACTTCGCCCTCGGCGCAATGTACGAAGGGCCGTTCGATGCCCGTCCGCAGGACGATCTCGGTGTTGGCCTTGCCTATCTGCACGTCAACGATGACGTCAACGACTACGTCGATTACTACAACGCCACGCCGGCAGGATCGCTCACGCCGCTGCCGAATCAGGGCCACGAGTACAACGCCGAGCTCTACTACAGCGTCAACCTCACCCCCTATCTCACCGTGCGGCCCAATCTGCAGTACGTCGTTAATCCTTCCGCCGTGGACGACGTCGACGACGCCTGGGTCGCGGGCACGACCCTGCAGGTGAGCTTCTAGAAAAGACGCCAAACCGGCCCAGTCGGTCACGCCGACAATGAAACCCCGGATCGCGCGTCGCCGCGATCCGGGTTTTTTTGCGGCTGTCAGGTGCCCCCGCGGCGGCAGGCCGGCGGGCATGCCAACCGGGGGTCACGTCACGCGGGAGTGGGGCCCAAGCCATGATCCCTGGGCTTGCGGATCACCATGAAATAGAAGAACACCGCGGTCAGCGCGATGAAGAAGAGACTGTCGGGGCTGGTCAGAAAGATCAGCGGATTGCCGTCGTTGATGGACAGCGCACGGCGGCAGTACTCTTCCAGGCTTGGGCCGAGCACGAAGCCCAGCAGCAGGCAGACGATGGGATAATGCTGACGCCGCAGAAAGTAGGCCAGCACCCCGAAGACCAGCGCCAGCGCCATCTGGAAGGTGGAGTAGGTCGCCACGTAGCTGCCCACCAGAGCGACGATCGCGATGCTCGAGTAGAGCACGTCGCGGCGGATCGACACGATCTTCAGAAAGTAGGGACCGAGCAGGTAGAGCGTCAGCGGAACCAGGATCAGCGCGCTGACGAACAGCGAGGCGAACATCGGCGCGACGAGATCGAGCTGCTGGGTCATGAACTGCGGCCCCGGTTGGAGCCCGTTGATGACCAGTACGCCGAGCACGATGGCGGTAGTCGGGTCGCCCGGGATCCCGAAGGTCAGCATCGGCACGAAGGCGCCGCCGCACATCGAATTGTTGGCGCACTCCGCCGCCGCGATCCCCTCGGGAGTGCCCTTGCCATAGCGCTCGGGATGTTTGGACGAGCGCAACGACTCGGCGTAGGAGACGAAAGCTGCCATCGAACCACCGGCCCCCGGCAGAATGCCGACCGCGTAGCCGATCACCGCGCTTTTCAGGTAGCGCAGGAATCCGATCTCGCGGACTTCGGAGAGCGGCGGGACAAAGTCACGCCGGCGCACCGGCGCTGCCTTGATCATGTCAGGGTCGACGGTGCGCGTGCTGCGGCTGTCCGCCTGGATCAGAAGCTCGCTGATAGCGAAGGTGCCGATGATCAACGGCATCATGTCGATGCCCTGCACCAGTGTGCTGGTGCCGAAGGTGAAGCGCGCCAGCGGCTGGACCACATCGATACCGATGGTGGCGATCATCACCCCCAGCAGCGTGGCGATCATGCCCTTGGTGATCGAGCCGCGCTGGGAAATGATGATCACGATCAGGGCGAAGGCGATCAGCGAGAACTTGCCCGGCGTTCGAATGAGCAGCGCCACGTCGGCCGCCAGCGGCGCGACCACCATCAGCAGCAGCGCACCCACCGAACCGCCGATCATCGATCCCAGTGCCGCGTGACCCAGCGCCTTGGCGCCTTCGCCACGCTGCTGCATTGGGTAGCCCTCCAGTGCCGTCATCATCGATGAGGGCGCACCGGGGATGTTGATCGTGGTGGCGGTAATGCTGCCGCTGCACATGCCGGCCATGAAGATACTGGCGCAGGCGACCAGTGCCGTGGTGACGTCGAGACTGTAGGTCAGAGGCAGCAGCAGGGCGATGGCGAGCACCGAGGTAAGGCCGGGCACGGCACCGAAGAAGGTGCCAATGAGAAAGCCGCCGACCATGTAGAGCAGGGTTTCGGGGTTGGCGAGCGCGGCGAAGCCGCCCATGAGGCCAGAGAGAGTCTCCATGATCACTGGCTCCAGAAGGTGGGCAGGCGAACCTGGAAGACGACCTCGAACAGCAGATAGCCGGCGAGGGTGATGAGCAACGTGGCGACCAGCTTCGAGAGCCACTGATTGCGCAGGCTGCCGCTGAAGAGTCCGGTCAGCAGCAGTACGTAGACCAGCGTCGCGACGACATAGCCGATCCGATCGAACGCCAGCAGATAGCCCGCCGTTAGAACGATGACGCCGATCGCCCCCGGCGTGAGGCCGAGATACCGCCTTTCAGTGGGGGCGTCGTTGCGCGCTTCAGTGCTGGCCGCTTTCGCGGAGTCTGCGGGGGCTTCTTCGGTGGCTGGCGCGCGGGGGCGCAGAGCATGGAACATCGCGACAGCGAGCGCGATCAGCACGACGACGGCCGTTGCGATAGGAAAGAACGAAGCGGTCATGTTGCCGTCGCGCATCGGCGGGCCGAGCTGCAGCGCGGAGATCAGATAGATCAGCGTGATGACGGCAATGATCGCCGGCAGCAGGAACTCGCCGTCGAGAAGGCGTGACCGGAGAGCGTGTCTCGAGGGCATGGTGGCGAACCTCCGAAGTGCGCCCCTTGCCGGGCCAGTGGCCGGCACAGGGCGAGGGTGGCCTCTCGGCCGAGCCGAGACATTGGGGCAGCGATCCCGGCGCGGGGATCGCTGCCGACCCGAGGGGTTATTTCTCGAGCACGCCCTGGTCGACCAGATCGTCCATGGTGGTGAAGAGCTGCTGCTGAGTCTCGTTCGCCCATTCGGTGACGTCGTCCGTGCCGAGCCAGGCCGGCGTGACGCCGATATTCTCCAGCCACTGCTGGAACTCGTCGCTCTCGTAGGCGTCGTGATAGGTCGACTCGAGTTTCTCGATGATGTCATCCGGGGTGCGCGCCGGCGCCACCATGATGATGAAGCTGCCCATCTCGAGATCGATGCCCGTGTCGGTCTCGGTCACTGGCGGCACATCGGGAAACCCCTCGTTCTGGGTGTCGGTGAACTCCACCAGGCCGCGCGCCTGTCCGGACTCGATCAGCGGTGCGAGATCGCCGAGGCTGGTCACCACGGCATCGACCTCGCCGTTGAGCAGCGCTTCCTTCTGCGTTGCCGCGCTGTTGTCGTAGGCAACGATCTTGAACTCGGTGCCGGTCTGCTCTTGAAGCTGGAGCATGGTGAGGTGCGTCCGTGCGCCCAGGTTCTGAACGCCGACACGGATGGTGCCGGGGTTCTCCTTGGCCGCGTCGATGAGGTCCTCGAAGGTTTCGTAGGGCGCGCGCTCGGAGACCGTGATCGCATCCGCCTCGCTGGTGATTCGCGCGATCATGCGCATCTTGTCCATGGTGAAGCCCGGCAGCATCTCCTTCCACGGAATGGTGATGATGCTGTCGTAGGTGATCGCGGCGACGGTCTGACCGTCCGGGCGCGCCTTCATCAATTGCAGCAGGCCCGTAGCCGTCATGCCGCCCTCGACGTTCTCGACGTACATCGAGACCGGCAACGGCTCCTCGGCGAGATTGGAGATCTTGCGGACGATGGCGTCGGTGCCGCCGCCGGCAGCGGCGGGCACGATCACCCGAATATCGCGTTCCGGGTAGTCGGCGTAGGCCGCTCCGGTAGAAAGAGCGGTCAGTGCGGTGAGTCCGAAACAGACTGTCTTGAGTATCATGAGGCGTTCCCCTGAGGCTGGCTTTCGCCGTTCCATCGGTTTCACGAGTCGGCGACCTTGGACTGTTGACGCGGGTCGCCGGAGGTTCGCATCGCCCGGTACGCTGGTGAGCGATGTCTCAGTAAGCGCGCGTTCCGGATGCTGCCGATCTACAGCGGCGAGAAGGAGACGGAGCGCAGCAGCTTGTTCTCCTGATACTGGACGTTGCCGGTATCGGCACTCTTGCGGCGATAGGCGATCCAGTCGGGATCCTGCTCCATCTCGCCACGTCGCTGCTCGCGCTCGGCTGCGCTGGCGTAGCCCCAGAGGTGCACCACCTGGTTCTGCGGCCCGGTCTCGACGGTTAAGTAGCCGATCGGCTCGCCGAGATAGCGCCGTTGGATCGGGAGACCTTCCTGTTCGTAGAGTTCGAGAAAGGCGTGCAGCCTGCCAGGCACCAGGGTGTAGGTGCGTTGGTCGACGATCATGGCGGGTCTCCGACGGGGAAGAGAGCGATTCGATGCTCGGCGCGGCGATCGAGGTGTGAAGCAGGTATACCCGGACGAGTTGTAGGATGTAATGCAACCTTGGTGGCAGAGCCGGGATTTCGCGTCACGCCACCCCTTCGAGATACTGCGTGCCGCGTTGGCCCGCCCCGGTCCATTCGCTATGCTGGCTTGTCGAAACCGCCACTTCCGATCCCGCCCCTCGCCATGGAGTTGACGATGCCGCGACCCGAGTCTCATGACCTCGACGACGCCTGGTTCGCCGAGCCGGCATTTCCCGATGCGCTCCACGAGGCGCGTGAAACGACCGTGCGTCGTCTTCGAGAAGCGCTGTCCTCCTGTGACGACGAGACGACGGTCGCCCTCTGGCGCGACCTCGACCCGGCTCGGCGCCGGTCGCTGCTGACAACGACGGTGCTGTCGGACTTTGCCCTTGAGACGCTCGCTCATGAGCCGGCGCGGCTGGGGGCGCTGCTCGAGCACGGTGAGCTGGACGCTGCCCTGCCGCGAGAGGCGCTCGAGGCCTTGCTGACGGAATTGTTGAACGCCGCCGACGACGAAGCGGCGCTGCATGCGGAACTGCGACGCTTTCGTCAGCGACGGATGCTCGGCATCGTCTGGCGGGATCTGAACGGGGGCGACATGTGGCAGACGGCGGCGGCGGTCTCGACGCTGGCAGAGGTCTGCGTCGAGGGCGCGCTCGTCTGGCTCGAACGCCACTTCGCCAAACGCTGGGGCGCGCCCCAGCCACGGGAGAATGGCGAGGCGCAGCGGCTGGTGGTCCTCGGGATGGGCAAGCTCGGCGCCGGCGAGCTCAACCTCTCCTCGGACATCGACCTCATCTTCGCCTTCCCCGAAAAGGGCACAAGCCAGAACGGAGAGCGACAGTATGACCATCAGCAGTACTTCACCAAGCTGGGGCAGAAGCTGATCGCGGCGCTGGACGAGATCACTGCCGACGGCTTCGTGTTCCGTGTCGACATGCGGCTGCGTCCCCTCGGCGACGGCGGCCCGCTGGTGGGGAGCTTCAACACTCTCGATGCCTACTATCAGGATCAGGGGCGGGAGTGGGAGCGCTACGCGATGCTCAAGGCGCGGCCCATCGCCGGTGATATCGCCGCCGGGCAGGCGCTGCTCGACTCCCTCAAACCGTTCATCTATCGCAAGTATCTGGATTTCGGGGCGATCGCTTCGCTGCGCGAGATGAAGTCGATGATCCATCGCGAGGTCACGCGGCTCGGGCGTGACGACAACATCAAGCTCGGCCGCGGTGGCATCCGAGAGGTCGAGTTCGTCGTGCAGGCGTTCCAGCTCATTCGTGGCGGGCGCGACACCGAGCTACAGGTCAGCTCGCTACGACGCGCCATGCGCTGTCTGATCGAGCTCGAACTGCTGCCCCAGGCCGTCGTCGACGAGCTGAGTGACGACTACGTCTTCCTGCGCAATCTCGAGCATGCGCTGCAGGCGCAGCACGACCGCCAGACGCAGCAGTTGCCGGCGGATGACACGGATCGGGCGCGGCTGGCGATGGCGCTCGACTTCGATGACTGGGCGGCTCTGACAACCGCGCTGGCAGAGGCGCGAGCGAGGGTGCGTCATCATTTCGATGCGGTTGTCGCCGACCCCGAGGAGAGCGACGACGAAGCCCCGGAGAACGGGGCGCGGGATAGCGGGGGGGACGAGTCGGCGGCCGACGCGCGGGAGCGTGCGCTGATGCACTGGGGGCAGCTCTGGCGTGGCGAGCTCGACGAGTCGACGGGCGAGCAATTGCTGGTGGATGCCGGCTTCACGCTGCCCGAGTCATCCCGGCGTCTGGGCGCCTTTCGCGATTCTCGCGGCGTCCGCGGCATGCAGCGTATCGGCTACGAGCGGCTCGAGGCGGTCATGCCGCTGCTGCTGCAGGCCGCGGCGGAGAGTGATTCGCCGGGCCTGGCGCTCGAGCGGGTACTGCCGCTGATCGAGGCGGTGCTGCGGCGCACTGCCTACCTCTCGCTGCTGCGCGAGAACCCTCGGGTACTGCCGGCGCTGCTCAAGCTCTGTAGCGCCAGTCCCTGGATCGCCGAGCAGCTGGCCCGTCATCCGATCCTGCTCGACGAACTGCTCACCCCGGCAACGCTCTATTCCCCCGCCGACAAGGGGCAGCTGGCGGACGAGCTGCGTCAGGCGCTGGCGCGGGTACCGGAAGACGACGACGAGGGCCTGCTCGAGGTGCTGCGGGTGTTCAAGCAGACTCAGGTGCTGCGCGTTGCCGCCTCTGACGTGGCAGGTGGCAGGGTGCTGATGAAGGTGAGCGACTATCTCACCGCCATCGCCGAGGTGGTGCTGGAGAGCGTACTGCAGATGGCGTGGCGCTCGCTCACGGCACGCTACGGCCGTCCCGCCCCGCGTGACGGCGAGCGCGATGCGGCGTTCACCATCGTCGGTTACGGCAAGCTCGGTGGTATCGAGCTCGGCTATGGATCGGACCTCGACGTCGTCTTTCTCTACGATGCCGCACCCCGGGGCGTCACCGACGGTGCCAAGTCGATCGACAACATGGTCTTCTTCACCCGGCTCGGGCAGCGCATCATCCACCTGCTGACGGCTACCACCCCGAGCGGGACGCTCTACGAGGTCGACCTGCGCCTGCGTCCGTCGGGCAGTGCGGGGCTGCTGGTCTCCTCGCTGGAGGCGTTTGCCGAGTATCAGCGACGCGAGGCGTGGACCTGGGAGCATCAGGCGTTGGTGAGGGCGCGTCCCGTGGCCGGCGACACCGCGCTGGGCGAGCGCTTTGAGGCCGTGCGGGCCGAGATTCTCGGTCAGCGGCGCGACGACGAAGCGCTGCGCCGGGCCGTGATCGAGATGCGCGCCAAAATGCGCGATCACCTGGGTAGCGGCAAGGAGGCGAGGGCCGAGGGACGCTTTCATCTCAAGCAGGACGACGGCGGCCTGGTGGATATCGAGTTCATGAACCAGTATGCGGTGCTGGCCCTGTCGCACGAGACGCCGGCACTGCTGAAGTTCACCGACAACATGCGAATTCTCGATGTGCTGGCCGAGCGCGCGCGGCTGCCGGAAGACGAGGCGCGCGATCTGCAGGCGGCCTATCTCGCCTATCGTGACGCGACGCACCGTGCCGCGCTGGCTAAATCCGGTGGTCTGGTCGACGAGCGTACGTTCGCCACGCATCGTCAGCGGGTTCGTGAACTCTGGGACAAGTGGATGCGCTCGGCGTGATGCGGTGACACGGTAGGTCGCGACATGAAACGGGCGGACGCCCGCGCTATCATTTCGACTTCACGCAGGCTTCATGCGCCTGTCATCGTCGCGTCACATCGAGGTTTGCATGTTGTCTCTCTCTTCGGCGACGGAGCTCGCCCACGGAAACGACCGGGCAGTCTATCGTCATCCGGATCATGTCGATCGCTGCATCAAGGTGGCGCGTTTCCCCGAGCGCGGCAGCGAGCAGAACGCTCGCGAGAAAGCCTACTTCGAGCGGTTAACGAGTCGCGGCATGAGCGACTGGCGCTATGTGCCGGCCTACCATGGCACGCTGCAGACGGATCGCGGCGAGGGGCTGATCTTCGGGCTGGTCTGCGATGCCGGCGGTGGCCTGTCGCAGACGGTGCGAGAGTGGCGGAATCGCGGTGAGACCAGCTGGCTCGAGAGCGTGGCCTTTCGCGATGAACTCGCGCGGCTCTACCGCTATCTGCGCGAGAACTGGATCGTTCCTTCCGACATCAACGATCGCAACATCGTTTGTCAGCGCCGCGCCGACGGCAGCATCCGGCTCTGGCTGATCGACGGTATCTCCAACCCCGACTTTCTTCCGCTGGCCAACGTCTGGCCGTGGTTTGCACGGCAGAAAATCGATCGGCGCATGGCTCGCTTCTTCGGCAAGCTCATCGGCTACGGACTGCTACCGGCCACGAGCCGCAAGTCGATCCTCGCCAGCGTGAAATAGCTCGGTGGGAGGGGGGCGGATTAACCCTGCGTCGAGTGCCCCTGCCGAACCGAAAGGCCCGGCCGTTGCAGAGGCACCGGCCGGGCAGGGTGATGATCGCGTCGCACAGGAATCAGGCGGTTTCGTCGTGGGTCGCGCGCGGGTCGCGGCCGATCGGATGCGGCTCGTTGCGTGCCTTGGCCAGTTCGATCTGGCGTTGACGCTCGCGGGCGCTGGCCCGGGTCTTCTCGGGTAGCGAATCCCAGCAGTGGGGGCAGCTCACGCCCGGCGAGTATTTCTCGGAGGCCTGATCCTGTGCCGAAATCGGTCGACGGCAGGCGTGGCACTGGTCGTACTCGCCCTTGCTCAGGTCGTGGCGTACCGTCACCCGGTTGTCGAAGACGAAGCAGTCGCCGCGCCAGCGGGTCTGCTCTTCCGGCATCTTTTCCAGATAGTTGAGGATGCCCCCCTTCAGGTGGAAGACCTCCTCGAATCCTTCATTGAGCATGAAGCTCGACGCTTTCTCGCAGCGGATGCCCCCGGTGCAGAACATCGCCACTTTCTTGTGCTGGGCGGGGTCGTAGTGCTCGCGGACATACTCCGGGAACTCACGAAACGAGCGGGTTGCCGGATCGACGGCACCCTCGAAGCTGCCGATGGCGACCTCATAGTCGTTGCGGGTATCGATCACCAGCACTTCCGGGTCATCGATCAGTGCGTTCCACGCTTCCGGTTCGACGTAGGTGCCTACCCGGTGGTTGGGGTCGACCTGGTCGACGCCGAGAGTGACGATCTCGCGCTTCAACTTCACCTTGGTACGGTAAAACGGGTGCGTCTCGCAGTAGGACTCCTTGTGGTCCAGTGCGGCGAGGCGCTCGTCGCGTCTGAGCCAGTCGAGCAGCGCGTCGATGGCGTCGCGCGTGCCGGAGACGGTGCCGTTGATGCCTTCGGCGGCGAGCAGCAGCGTGCCCTTGACGTCGAGGCGCTTCATTTCGTCGAGCAGTGGCTCGCGCAGGGACTGGTAATCGTCGAGGGTCACGAAGCGGTACAACGCCGCGACCACGATCGGCTGATCGGTTGAGGACATGCAGTGGCTCCAGGCAGTCGCCCACGTAAAGGGCGGACCGGGTGGGGTACCCATGGGTACCGAGATGAACGCCCGGCATTTTACGCCGCTGGCGGGCGAGGTCCAGCGACGCAGGGTCGCGGCGATCGACGAAGCGTCGATAGATAATGGACATCAAGGTCACAAGCCGTTAAGGATAGCGGCTCATGTCAGCAAGAGTGACGTCGTGACAACGCAAGATAACATCGCGCCGGAAGGCAACCCGGGGCGAGCCTCGAGGCGGGCCATGCTCGCCGCCATGCTGCTATGGGGCAGTTGGTGCTTTCTCGCCAATGCCGAGGCGGTCTGGCCCGTTCGTCTGGGTATCGCGCTCGCGCAGGCACTCGCCAGTGGCGCCATGACCTGGGGCCTGGCACGTGTCGTAGCGCTTGCCATGGCGGGCATCGGTCAGCGACCGGGCATGCGCTGGCTGGTGCCACTCGGCGTCGTCGCGGTGACCGGCAGCGGTCTTTGGCTGTTGCACCGGACGCTGGGGACCCCGGCGTTGGCGCGCACCATTGCGCCGCCCATCGTGGTGGCCTGGAGCTACTGTCAGTGGCTTGCCTGGCAAGCGTCGCGGCACCGTTCGCTCCCCGCCGGTGCCAGCGATGTCGAACGGCCTGCATCATGATGTGGCTCACGCTGTCACCCATCGCCTCAGGGGTGACACTTTCTCAACCTTTTTGCCTCGGTCAGGAGTACTACCGTGCCATCTACCTCCGCCAATCGGCGGCCCATCAAGAGTCGAGATCATCGTCTCGCGCAGCGCACCGCTGCCTGGCTGAATCAGCGTGGCATCACGCCCAATCAGATATCGCTGGCGAGTATCGGCTTCGCCGCGGTGGCCGCACTCATGCTGGTGGCTTGGCGCCATGCCGCCGACGGCATTCAGTGGATTCTGCCGCTGCTGGCGATCCTTGGCATCCAGGGGCGCCTGCTGTGCAATCTGTTCGATGGCATGGTAGCGGTGGAAGGGGGACGCTCGACGCCCGCTGGCGAGCTCTATAACGACATGCCGGACCGGGCGGCTGATGCACTGCTGCTGGTCGCTGCGGGCTATGCCGCCGGCGCGTTCTGGAGTCTCGCCCCCTGGATGGGATGGCTGGCGGCGCTGCTGGCGGTGGTGACGGCCTACGTGCGCGTGTTGGGCGCGTCGATGGGGGCGCCGATGCGTTTTTCCGGGCCGATGGCCAAGCAACACCGCATGGCGTTGCTGAGCGCTGCCTGCCTGCTCAGCGTGTTCGAGCCTGCCTTCTGGCCGAAGGGCTGCGTGCTGCTGTTGGCGGTGACCGTCATCGCCCTCGGCAGTGCCCTGACCGTCGCCCGGCGAACTCGCGACATCCACGCCTACTGTGAGGATCACGCCGCTGATCGGTCAAAGGATGCCGGTGATGTTTGAGATCGCTCCGCACGTCGAGACCGTGATTATCGCAGTACTGGCACTACTCTGTGTCGCCAGCCTGACCCGCGTCTGGCTCGGACAGCGCCATCCGGCTGGGGACGGCCTCGAGCTCAAGCAGCGTATTCGCTCCTGGTGGTGGATGATCGGCCTGCTGTTCGTGGTGCTGCTCCTCAGTCGTAACGCCGGGATTCTCTTCTTTGCCTGTCTCAGCTATCTGGCGCTCAAGGAGTTTTTCTCGATCGTCCCGACAAGACTGGTGGATCGCCGCGTACTGTTTTGGGCCTACCTCGCAATCCCGCTGCAGTACCTGTGGATCTGGCAGGGGTGGTACGGCATGTTCAGCATCTTCGTGCCGGTCTACGTCTTTCTGTTCCTGCCGGTGCGCATGCTACTGCTGGGCGACAGTCAGGGCTTCATCCGCGCGGCGGGGGTGATCCACTGGATGACGATGCTGGCGATTTATTGTCTCAGCCATCTGGCGGCACTGCTGACGCTGCCGGTACTCAATCCGGTAGCGGGCTACCTGGGGCCGGTGTTGTTCGTGCTGTTCATCACCCAGTTCAATGATGTCTGCCAGTACGTGTGGGGCAAGCGCATCGGCAAACGGCCGATTCTGCCTCAGGTCAGCCCCAACAAGACCTGGGGCGGTTTTGTTGGGGGCGGCCTGACGGTCACGCTGTGCGCCGGTCTCGTCGGTCCCTACCTGACCGGCATGACCTGGCCGCTCGCGTTGGCCGCGGGCGCGCTGCTCGCGGTCTGCGGCTTTTTCGGCGATGTGGTGATTTCCGCGGTCAAGCGCGACCTTGGCATCAAGGACACCGGGCAGCTGATACCGGGACATGGCGGGATTCTCGACCGGCTCGACAGCATCATCTACACGGCGCCGATCTTCTTCCATTTCTACCGCTACTTTGCGTATTGAGGGGGCGTCATGCAGCGCTGGCTAAAAGTGCTCTTCTTCCTGCTGATCGTGAAGCCGGTGATCGTGCTCGTCATCGGCCTCAACGTGTTTCAGCGCGAACGTCTGCCTCGGCGGGGGCCTCACGTCCTGGTGGCCAATCACAACAGCCACCTCGACACGCTGGTGCTGATGAGCCTGTTCTCCTGGCGAGACCTGCATCGCGTGCGCCCCGTGGCGGCGGCGGACTATTTTCTCGCCAACCGCTGGCTGGCGTGGTTCTCGACCCATGTACTCGACATCATTCCGATTCGTCGTGACGGCGGCGGTAGCCGTCGAGATGTGATGGCTGACTGCCGCGCGGCGCTGGCGGCGGGGGATATCGTGGTGCTGTTTCCGGAGGGCAGCCGGGGGCGGCCGGAGTCGATGCAGCCTTTGAAAAAGGGCGTGTTTCATCTTCTCAAGGAGAGCCCCCAGATACCGCTGACACCGGTCATGCTGCGCGGGCTGGGGCGGGCGCTACCCAAGGGCGAGGCGCTGTTGGTGCCACGCAACTGCGACGTTGCCGTGGGCGAGCCGATGCGCGTGGGCCGCGATAGCACGGAGTTCATGGCCACCCTGGAGACAGCGTTCGAGATACTGGCGGAGCAGTGCCGCGCCAGCGCCTGGCTCGACGACTGGCAGTGACGCAGCGACCGTGGCCGCGACAGTCGCCGGCCACGAAATCCGCCGGTTTTCATGCGTCGTCCATCCCGCTTAGCGTTCGCGCAGTGGCCGGATCGAACCCAGGCGCTACCTGCAGCCCGCGATAGATCGCCTCGCGCTCGGCGAGTGACTTGTGTTGGCTGGCCTTGCGTGTGCCATCGATGCGCTGGATGACTAGTTCGATGCCGACGATGGCGCCACAGAGCCTCGCGATGAAGTCACTCGGGGCATCGTCGACCGACCAGGGGGACGGCTGGTCGGTCTCGAACCGCGCCGTCAGGCTGTTGAGATGGGCGAGGAGCCAGTCGGCATCCTCGATCCGCTTCACGACGCCGTGGACGTGGACCACCTGGTAGTTCCAGGTGGGAACGACCCGGCCATGTTCACGTTTGGCCGGGTACCAGGTGGGCGTTATATAAGCCTGGGGTCCGTGGAATATCGCCATCGCCTCGATGGCTCCCGCCTCATTCAGACGCTCGGCCAGCGGGTTAGCGCGGGCAATGTGACCCAGAAGGCGCTCGCCGGCGGCGGCCGTTGCACCGAAGTCGCGCAGGAGTGGCAGATGATCGGCGTCGATGCCACCATCCCCATCCGAGGTGATCAGCGTGGCGAAGGGGGCGTCGTCGATGGCCTGGGCGAGAGCCCTGGGATCGCCGATTCGAAACTGGCGGGGTTGGTGCATGGCTCAGTCCCCTGACTCGTGGAGGGTGGCGGCGATCGTCGATAGCGAGCGCCGCTGACGGCCAGCAATATTGAAGTTCTCCGGCGCGAGCCAGGCGCGGTGGATCGCCTGGCGCGCTGGCCAGTCGGCGTCGACGATCGAGAACCAGGCGGTGTCGCGGTTGCGCCCGTTCACCACGCGATGCTGGCGAAAGATCCCTTCGAAGCGGAATCCCAGCCGCTCGGCGGCGCGCCGTGAGGCAGCATTCAGCGCGTCACACTTCCACTCCACCCGGCGATAGCCCAGCGCGAAGGCGTGATCGATCAGCAGCATCAGCGCCTCGCTGGCGAGTGCCGTTCGTGCCAGCCGGGGCGAGAAATTGAGATGGCCAATCTCCAGACTGGCGTTGGCTTGATCGATTCGCAGATAGGTCGCCATGCCCAGCGCGACGCCTTCAGTGTCGACGATGGCGAAGGCGAGCGGGTCGCTGCCGGCCCCCATCCCGGCAAGCCAGGTGAGGCAGCCCGGCTCGTCGGCGAACGGCCTGCCACCGAGATAGGTCCAGCGGGCACCGGCATCGGTATCTTCGGGAATCCCGGGATCGGGCTGCTGCCAGACTCGCCATAGCGACGGGCCGTGACGGTCGGCGTCGAGCGGCTCCAGTCGCCCGAAACGGCCGTTCAGCGTGACCGCGGCCGGCGCCGGTGGCGCCTGCCAACTGTCGATGGCGTTTCCCACCGGCTGGCCGTAGCGATTGGTCGTTTCGTTCACGGTGCCACCCCGCAGCCACAGCGCGCGATCTCGTCCGGCTGCAGCGCGCCGGGTTCCTCGCCGGTCGCCACGGGGTGGCCATCGCGCTGCCAGAAGTCCAGCCCACCCAGCAGCTCCTTGACCCGCAGCCCGGCGCTCGCCAGCTTGAACGCGCCGCGGGTCGAGCCATTGCAGCCGATGCCGTCGCAGTAGCAGACGTAGACGCGATCCGTGGCGAGCGTGGCGAGGCGCGCCGGTGTCATCTCGACGTGGGGCAGGCTGTGGGCGCCGGGGATGTGGCCGGCGGCATAGTGCGACGGTGAGCGGGTGTCGATGACGACCAACGTCTCGACGCCGGCGGCGAGATCCACCGCCAGATCCGAGGCATCCGTATGCAGTGCGAGCTTTTCGGCCATGGCCGCAGCCATGACGTCCGGGGCGGCGGGCGGGGTGTCGAGAACACGGGAAACAGGGTTCATGGCAAGCTCCTGGCGGCGTCGACGGTAGCGTTGAAAGCGGTGCCGAGCGTGGTGCTGAAAGTGGCGTTGAGAGTGGGGCGGAGCATGGTGCGGCGCGTGGCGTTGAAAGATTCCGTCGGGGGCGAGTCGCGGTGGCTCGGCGCCAGGTTCATACGCTCAGCAGGTAGGTATCGAATGCGGCATCGCGTTGCCAACCGAGCGCCTCGTAGCGCGATTTGGCGGCGGCGTTGCCGACCTGGGTGCGCAGCATCAGTTTGGGAACCTGACGGCTGGCGGCGAGTTCGCGGGCGCTCTCGAGCAGCGCCGTGCCGACCCCACATCGGCGAGCCGCGGGTTCGACGTAGAGGTCGTTGAGTATCCAGCGCGGCGCGAGATCGGTGGTCGAAGGTACCGGGAAGAGTTGCGCAAATCCCAAAGCCCGCTTGTCCTCGGCGGCGTCATCGAACGCGAGAAGGATCTCGGCGTCGTCGTTTGCCAGTCGGGCCTGCATGAAGTCGCGCACGCCTTCGATATCCCGGGATTTGCCGTAAAAACGGCGATAGGCGTCGACCAGCGGGACCAGGGTGTCGAGATCGTCTCGATCGGCGGGGCGAGTCATTATCATCGGGCACTCCCTCGAATGAACAGTGTTGATCCATCACACCGCCCGCCCTTCGAGAACGAGGCTGGTGTCGATCACAGATTGCCGCGATAGTGGTTCTGCAGTAAGAGCCAATTTCAGACAAATAGGGGGAACCGGTGATGGAAGCCAGCGATGCCAGGCTCTGGATCATCGAGGCGCTGGGGATGCGACTCGCCGAGCCCGCTGGCGACACGCTGTCGCAGCGCCTCTACGCCGAGCTGCGCGCGCTGATTCAGCAGCGTCGGCTGACGCCGGGCAGCGTCCTGCCGTCGTCGCGTCAGTTAGCCACTGCCCTCGGCGTCGGGCGCAATACGGTGCTGGCCGCCGTCGACCGACTGATCGCGGAAGGATTTCTACTGTCACGGCCAGGAGCCGGCGTTTTCGTCGCTCACTGGCAGCCGATGGCGGAGGCTCTGGACGCCGGCGACGTGCCGGTGTCACGGCTGTCGCGTCGCGGTATGCGGATTCTCGATTTCAGCGCCACGCTCAGCGAGCGGCATGCCGCTTTCGCCCCCGGAGTGCCGGCACTCGACTGCCTGCCGCGGGAGCGCTGGCAGCGGTTGTTGCGGCGCCACCAGCAGCGGGCCCCGGCAGGTTGGTTCGACTACACGACCGAGGGCGGCTTGCCGGCGCTGCGCGAAGCGCTCTGCGACTATCTGCGACTGTCGCGGTCGGTGCGTTGCGATCCCGGGCGGATCGTGATCACTCAGGGCGCGCAGCAGGGCTTTGAGCTGATTGCCCGTCTACTGGCCGACGTCGGCGATAGCGTCTGGATCGAGGAGCCCGGCTACGGCGGGGCCCAGGCGTGCTTTCACTCGGCGGGGCTCGCGATGACGCCGGTGCCGGTGGACGAGGCGGGAATGGACGTGGCATCGCTGCCAACGGATACGCCCACGCCTCGACTGATCTATGTCACGCCGTCACACCAGTATCCCCGCGGCGTCACGCTCTCGCTGCCACGGCGAACGGCACTGCTCGAACTGGCCCAGCGTCACGACGCCTGGATCGTCGAGGACGACTACGACAGCGAGTTTCGCTACGCCAGTGCGCCCATCGCGGCCATGCAGGGGCTGCGGGAGGACGCCCGCGTAATCTATGTCGGCACCTTCAGCAAAGTGCTGTATCCGGGCATGCGACTGGGCTATCTGGTGCTGCCGCCGGCGCTGGTCGACCCCTTTCGCCGCGCCAACGCGCGGCTCCATCGCGAGGGTCAGTATGTGGTGCAGGCGGCTCTGGCCGACTTCATCGCCGAGGGCCATTTCGTTCGTCACGTCGCCAGAATGCGTGAGCGCTACCGTCAGCGTCAGGCGCGGCTGCGAGACGCGCTCGCGCCGGCGGTCGCCGCGGGGCTGTCGCTCTCGTCGGGGCAGGCGGGCATGCATCTAGTGGCAAGACTCGATTCGGTCGAACTGGAAGGTGCGCTGGTGACGCGGGCGCGCGAGGCAGGCGTTCAGCTCTCACCGCTATCGCGTTTCTATCTGCAAGCGCCGGGTGAGCCAGGGCTGGTGCTCGGCTACGCGGCGGCGAGTGAGGCGCAGATCGATACCGCCGGGGCGTGGCTCAGTGACGCCTGGTTCGAGTGGGTTGGCAAACGCTGACCGCCGATGGATTCAGGCATCGGCATCCTGGTCGTCGTCAGCGGGACCGCGGCGCGATGCCTGTCGGTCCCGCTCGCTGCGACGGGAAGCGTCAGCGGCTTGGCGACCGGTGGCGTGGCGATGTCGCTGCCGAGCGGCGTTCTCATTCTCGTCACGAGAGTCCTCGCCGTCCTCTTCAGTGTCGTCGGCCTTGCCTCGGCCAGAGTGATCGTCGCGGCTCGATTCATTATCGTCGGCCCGTTCTTCATCGCGGCGTGAGTTCTCGTCGCGAGTCGTCCGGCGCTCGATCCCGTCCGGGAAATAGAGACGGGAAGCGGGAATCGCCGGCTGGGCGCCGTGGTCATGGATGATGTCGCGGATCTTGAGCAGGATATCCTGTTTGATTTCGTGGAATCGCTGCCAGTCGGTCTCGTGCGTAAAGGCGTAAACCATGATGTCCAGCGAGTACTGGCCGAAGGTGACGAAGTTGACGGTCACCAGCTCGTCCTGATCGATCTCTTCGTGATCGAGCAGCGTATCGCGAATGGCCTTGACGATCGCCTCCAGCGAAAGGGCGTCCTCGTATCGAATCCCGATGGTTTCCCAGAGGCGACGGCTGACCATGCGCGTCGGTGTTTCCACCGAGATCTGACTGAACCAGGCGTTGGGAATATAGAGCGGTGGCCCGGAGAACGTGCGCACCGTGGTCAGACGCCAGCCGATATCCTCGACCATGCCTTCGATCTCGCGCTCGGGAGAGCGAACCCAGTCGCCGACGACGAAGGGCTTGTCCAGGTGAACCACCATGCCGCCGAAGAAGTTGGCCATGACGTCACGCGCGGCGAAACCGATGACCAGCCCGCCGAAGCCGCCCATGGCGAGGATGCTCGACATGGCGACGCCGAGTACCTGAAGGCCGATCAGTGTCAGGGTGATCAGCAGCACAGCACCCACGATCTTGGTCAGCGCGGAGGCCGAGGTCCGATCCACTGGCTTGGCCTTGCATTGCGCCGGCGGAAAGGTCAGGCGCTGCTCCAGGCGTCGAAAGAGGCGTACCCCACCCCAGGCAACGAGGATGAGCGTGGTTAGGGCGCCAACCTTGTAGAGCGCCGATGTGAGCTGGCCGATGCCGAAATGTGCCCCCAGCGTGCCCACGGCGACAAACAGCGCCGTCAGCCAGACCCACCAGCGCAGCGGTAGCCGCAGCCCGTGGAGGATGGGGTCGTCCCATCGCCGCGGTGAGGATTGCAGGCGTCGGTCCAGTCGGCCCAGGGTGAAGTGCAGGACGAGATCGAGGATCGCGGCGAAGATCAGGACCGATAGCGGCAGTAGAATCCAGCCGGGCACGTTGAGCCACTCACCGAATTGCTGTTGAAGAGCGTTGAAGAACTGCGTCGCGCTATCGGGGGTTTCCATGGGCTTGACCGAGTGGCAGAAGAGAGCGAAAAGGGCGGTGAGTGACAGCGGTGGCGACTCGACCGGGATGACCGTGGTCAGCCTAGCCGGGGCCATCTCCCCGCGCCAGTCGGCAGCCGGGGGCGGTCGGACTCACGCCTGACAGCAGCGCTTGGCCTTCTTGCCGCTGCCGCAGGCGCAGGGGGCGTTGCGCGAGACCGGCGTCGGCGGCGGGTCGATGACACCGTCGAGATAGCGCCAGACGCCACCCTGGCATCGAAAGCGGGAGCGCTCGTGAAGCACTTGGATCGCTGCCGCCGGATCGAGAATCGGCCGATAGTAGGCTTTGAACTCGACCGTTCCACGATTTGCCTCGGTCTGCGTGGCGACGATCTCGAGACCCAGCCACTGGCTGTCGCGGACGTCGAGCGCCTCGGCGGTCAGCGCCGGGCGCGTCCGTGGCGCCCAGGTATCGAGCAGATAGTCGCCGAGGCCGCCCAGTGCAAACGCACTGTAACGCGAGCGCATGAGCTCTTCCGGGGCGGTGGCGATGGCCTCGCCCTGGTGCAACCGGCGACAGCAATCGCGGTAAACTCGGCCCGAGCCGCAGGGACAGACGCCGGTGTCGGCATGGGCGGCATCGACAGTGGGATCTTGAGTGTGAAGCACGGTCATTTGTCTCAAAATGTTACGAGAACGCTGAACTTAGCAGCAGCTTGTGATACAAAGCGCTTCTTGGGTTCCAGTACCAGCCACGCGACGTGTCGATCGACTATCTATGTTTCTGGACGAGTTTCATTCTACCGATGCGGATCGGGTTTGCATCACGGCCGAGCAGGCCAGTCGCTTCGCGAGAGAGATCGCGGGGGACTTCAACCCGATTCATGATCCCTGCGCGCGGCGGTTCTGCGTGCCGGGGGATCTGTTGTTCGCGCTGGTGCTCTCGCGCTATGGCCTATCCCAGCGGATGACGTTTCATTTCTGCGGTATGGTCGGTGACAGCGTAAGCCTCGGTTTCGTCGAGGACGCCGACGGCACCGTCGAGGTGGTCGATCAGGCCGGCAAGCGCTACCTGAGCGTGCGCCGCGAAGGCTGGACCATCCGTGATCCCGCCACCGTTGAGACCTTCACGCGCCGCTACGTGGCCTTCTCGGGGCGTAACTTCCCGCACTACCTCAAGCCGCTGCTGGAGGAGAAGGGCGTCATGTTCAACCCGCAGCGCCCGCTGGTGATCTATGACAGCATGGGCTTCAGCCTCGAGGATCACGATCCCTGCGATCTGGATCTGACCTTCGCGGGCGCAACGCTCGGGGTGAGTGGTAAACGGGGAGAGGCGCACCTGGAGTTCGAAATGTACTGCCACGGCAAGGCGGTCGGCATCGGTTCCAAGAAGCTGGTCATCAGCGGTCTGCAGCCCTACGACGCTGAGAAGATGGACGATTTCGTCACCAGTTTCGTCAAGCTTCAGTCCACCAGCCCCTGCTCGGCGTAAACGGTACTCGAGCGCGGCGTTGCCGCTTCGGTGGTGACGGGGGCGGTAAGGATCTCCACCCGGCGGATCGCCCATGAACGCACTGCGGATGAAAGAGTCGGTCACCCCGTTTCAATTCTTCGTCCTCGCGCTCTCCTTCTACGTCCTCGGCGCACTGGTCGCCGATACGTTCTTTCAGCTCCCCCCGGAGATCACCCGTCTGCTCGGCTACATGGACTATGTGGTCTGTGCGGTTTTCTTCGGCGATTTCTGCCAGCGTTTCTACCGTGCGCCGAGCAAATGGCGCTACATGCGCTGGGGCTGGCTCGATCTTCTTGCCTGCATTCCCGCCGGCTGGTTCCAGGCTGCCCGACTCGCTCGCGTGGTCCAGGTGCTGCGCGTGCTGCGGGCGCTGCGCTCTCTCGAGCTGATCTGGCAGCTACTGTTCCGCAATCGTGCCGAGGGGGTTCTCGCCTCGGCGGCTACGGCGACCGTGCTGCTGGTGATCTTCGGGGCACTCACCGTGCTGATGGTCGAGACACCGAACCCGGACAGTCCTATCGACACGGCAGAGGAAGCGCTGTGGTGGGCGATCGTCACGGTGACGACGGTGGGCTACGGCGATTACTATCCGATTACCACGCTGGGCCGGGTCGTCGCCGTGCTGCTCATGGTCTGCGGTGTCGGGCTTTTCGGTAGCTTTGCCGCCTATGTCAGCTCGCTGTTCGTCGAGGACCAAAGCGAGTCGGACTCCCGTCAGCACAAGGCCAATCGGCGCATGATGCGCCACATGATCGATCAGGTAGGCGACCTTCGACTGGAGATCGATGCCCTGCGCCAGGAGCTCCAGGATTACCGCCGTGAACGGCGCGAGCGGGAAGGCTACGGTGACGATGACCGGCCCCCCGAGTCACGGGATTGAGCGAAACCGCATTGCAAGAAAAATATAAGGGCGCTAATATAAATCCATAGCGCGGCGGTCGACGCTGCCGCGCCGGTTGTAATGTGTGTCGATGTAGACCGCCAGCCGCTGTTCGAATCGTCGATGCATCTCCTAGGCAACACCCCGCCTCACCCGCGCACCCCCTATTGCGCGGGTTTTTTTTGCGCTTCACTTGCCGCTATCCCGCGCTGCCTGTCGCCTATAGCAGGCGTGCCTCATCGATATCGGCATGGACCACGACGTCGCTTCCGCGGGTCATCAGAGACCGAACGCCGCGGTTGAGCGTGTCCACATTCATGCTCAGTCCCTCACACTCGATGCGATAGCGCACGATGCTGCCCAATAGCTGACGTGCGGCGATCGTGCCTCGACACCCCGGGCCCGGGTTGGCCGGGAGCGCCGGGGCGCTCTTTTCACTCACCAGGTAGAGCGCCTCGGGGCGCAGGGCAAAACATTGGCCTTCAATGTCTCGCCCCAGCAAGCGTGACGCCTGCTCGGCATCGAAGCGATTGTAGGCGCCGACGAAATTGACGACCGCCTCACTATTGGGCCGGGTGTAGAGCGATTCGGCGTCGCCGTGCTGCAGGATGTGCCCCTCGCCCATGAGGAAGATTCGATCGGAGAGCATCATGGCTTCTTCCTGATCGTGGGTGACGAACAGGGTCGTCAGTTGAAGCTGGCGCTGAATCTCCCTGAGCTGCTCGCGAAGATGCTGGCGGATCTTGGCATCGAGTGCGGAGAGCGGCTCATCCATCAACAGAATGCGGGGGCGGGTGATCAGCGCTCGCGCCAGCGCCACGCGCTGACGCTGGCCGCCGGAGAGCTGATGCGGGGACTTCAGCGCATGCGTGTCGAGCTCGACCAGCGCGAGGGCCTGCTCGACACGCTCTCGCCGCTCGGCAGCGTCCACCCGACGCATTTTCAATCCGAAGGCAACGTTATCGGCCACGCTCATGTTGGGGAACAGCGCGTAGTGCTGAAAGACCATGCCGATGTCCCGCCGCTGGGGCGGCAGATGAGTGATCGTTTCGCCCGCCACCTCGATATCGCCGGCATCCATGGGGGTCAGCCCGGCAATCGCCCGCAACAGGGTCGACTTGCCGCAGCCGGAAGGGCCCAGCAGGGTCACGAACTCGCCGCGAGCAATGTCGGCGTCGATCGACTGAAGCACGGGGGTATCGCCATAGGACTTGTGTACGCCGCGGAGTCGAAGATAGGGCGACGTCGAGGCGTCGGCGGTGGGCGAAGCGGGCGAGGAAGACGTCATAGTGAACGCTCCTTTGAGTCGGTGATCTCGCTCTTGCCGTTACCCAGCCAGGTGAGGATCAGTATGAAGGTGAACAGGGTGATCACGAGCGCGCTGGTGAAGTGGCCGCTTTCGCGCCGGACGTTGAATAGATAGATCTGAAGCGTCTCGAAGCGCGTGCCGACCAGCAGATTGGCGAACACGAACTCGCCGATGAGAAACGACAGTGACAGAAACACCGCGATACGAATCCCCAGGCGCAGATTGGGTAGCACCACGCGCAGGAACGCGACGAAGGGGCTGGCACCGAGCAGCTGTGCAGCTTCCATCAGCTCTGTCGCTTCGATGCCCCGCAGACTGTTGATCAGCGTTCGATAGACGAAGGGCAGGGCGATCGAGACGTAGGTGAAGATCAGAATCCATGGCGTGCCCACCAGGGGCAGAGGTCCCCCCGCGTAAAGCTGAAGTAGCCCCACCGAGGTGACCACCGGCGGCACCGCGAAAGGCATCAGGACCAGGGTGTTCATCCCGCGCTCGAGCCAGGCAAAGCGGGTGTGCGCGAGAAAGGCCACCGGCAGAATCAGCACCAGTGACAGCAGCAGGGCACCCGCGACGACGATCAGCGAACGGCCGAACGCCGCGAGAAATCGTGGTGTCTGCCAGAGCCGCTGAAGCCACTCGAGCGTCAGGCCATCCGGCAGTAGCGTCGCCCCCCAACGGGTGGAGATGGCGTACAGCAGCGTCGCGGCCAGCGGTAGGGCCAGCGACGTGAAGATGGGTACCAGAACCCACCAGTGCAGCGGCAGGGCACGCGGGGCTTGGTTGTTAGCGCTTGCCGGCATGGGGCCTCCCGCGCATCAGGCGCTGCTGGATCAGGGTCATCAGTGTCAGCAGTGCCACGGTGATGAGCGATAGGGCGCTCGCGAGATCCGGTTGCAGGAAGAGATCCCCCGACACCAGGTTGGCGATACGGATTGTCAGCAGGTTGTAGTTGTTGCCGACCAGGGCGAAGACCGTGGCATAGGTGCCGATGGCATTGGCGAGCAGAATGGAAAGGGTGCCGACCAGACTGGGCCAAAGGGCGGGTAGGCCGATATGCCGCCAGTAGTCGAACCTGCCGGCACCCAGCAGACTCGCGGCCTCGCGCCACTCCCGGCGCAGCCCGGCGAAGGCGGGTAGCAACAGCAGAATGCCCAGCGGGACCTGAAACCAGGTGTAGATGATCATCAGTCCGGTGCGGGAGTAGAGGTTGAAGGTGTCGACCAGCCCAAGACGTTCGAGCGCCAGGGTGAGGGTGCCGTTGGCACCTAGCAGAATGATGAAGGCAAATGCCAGCGGTACACCGGCGAAATTGCTCGTCATGTTGGTGAAGGCGATCAGCACGCGTCGCACCCGGCCGCCGGTGCGGGTGAGTCCGTAACAGGCAAACGCGGCGATAACAATGCCGAGGAGGCTCGAGACCAGGGCGATCTCCAGGCTTCTGAGGATTGCCTGGCGGTAGAACGCCGACGTCGCTATCTCGCGAAAGTGATCGAGCCCCCAGCCACCATCGACGCGAAACGCGCCAAGCGCCACGTAACCGAGCGGGGCGAGTTGAAACGCCCCGAACACCAGAGCGAAGGGGAGTAGCCACCAGAGTGCGAGCGGCGGACGGAAACGTCGTCTCACGAGGCTCGCTCCGGGGCGAGCAGGGCGCTAGCCACGGCTTTATCGTGGGACAGGCCCATCAATGTCGCCAGCGTGCCGCAGAGCTCGGTCTGTGACAGTCCGGTCACGCGCTGATTCGTGAACGCTCCGCCAAGGGTCCAGAGTGGCACCCGGCGCTCTTCGGCCAGCGTGCCCGAGTGGGAGCGATCGGCGTTCATGCCGTGGTCTGCGGTGACCAGAATCTGATAACCCTCAGCCATCCACAGCGGCAGATAGTCGGCCAGAGCGATGTCGGCCCGACGTGCGGCATTGCGATACGCCGGCGAGTCCGCCCCGTCGCGGTGGCCGACGTCGTCGATGTTCATGCTGTGAACCAACAGAAAGTCGGGCGCGTGGAGCTGCCTCAGCATCTCCGCATCGCTGAAGAGATGATCGTCGGGATAGTGGTCTCGCCAGTAGAACAGTCCGGCTTGAATCGCGGCGTCGGTGTCGTGGCGAAAGCGGTGTCGGGTGCGATCGAAGGGCGCTTCGACGTAGAGTTCGCTGACCCAGTGGTAGGCGGCGGCTGCGGTGCGCCGGCCTTGAGCCACCGCCAGATCGAAAAGGCTCGTTCCGGTGGAGCGGCGCACGACGTCGTTGTTGACGACGCCGGAGTCGACCGGGCGGTCGCCGGTGAGCAGGCACTCGTAAAGCGGGCGGGACATGGCCGGCAACTCACAGTCGAGAGCGTGGTAGGTCGCCCGGCCGGCCTCGCACAGCGCGTGCAGGTAACCCATGGCGTGCTGACCCACGTCGTGATTTAGACCGTCGAGCACGACCAGGATGACGCGTTCGGACATGATAGTGACTCCTGCCGCCCCGGCCGGGGCGGCATCTAGCGAGAAACGAGAGACGAGAGATTTAGCGTGGGGCGCGTTGGCTAACGCTGGTGCATCAGCACTTCGGACTGCCATAGCTGCGGCAGGCGATGGGCGCTCGCTTCCCACGCCTGAAAATCCTCGATGGGGCGAGCATTGGCGTATTCGCTGTCCGGCAGCAGCTTGGCAGCGACGCTGTCGTCGAATGTCAGGTACTCCGCGCGGATGGGGCGCGCATAGCCCTTGGCGAGGTTCGCCTGCCCCTCGTCGGAGAGAATGTACTCACGTGCCAGCTTGGCAGCGTTGGGGTGCTTGGCGTGCTTGTTGATGATCGTCGAGTAGCCAGAGACGACCGAGGCATCCGACGGGATGACCACCTCGAAACGGTCACGGTCGATCTGGTCGCGATAGTTCAGGGCGTTGAAGTCCCACAAGAGTCCCACTTCGATCTCTCCCTTCTCGAACGCCGCGATGTTGGGGTCGGCCAGTGAGAGACGTCCCTGCTCGGCGAGTTCACCGAAGAGCTCGAGCCCTGGCTGCAGATCACTCTCGTCTCCGCCCCGGGCGAAAGCCGCGGCCAGTACAGCGCTATTGTTCTGTGCGCCTTGGCCCACCGGCCCGACCGCCACGTTGTAGTCGCCCTCGAGCAGGTCCGAGAAGGCGTGGGGACGCTCGTCCTCGGCGACGAGATCCGTGTTGATCATCATGGCGATGGTGCCGGTGTAAGCGAGCATCCAGTGCCCATCGTCATCTTTTGCCCAATCGGGGATTTGATCCCAGGTCGTAGGCTTGTAGGGCTGCGTGACGCCCTGTTGAACGGCGATCGGACCGAACGCGATGCCGACATCGCCGATATCCGCGCTGGCGTTCTCGCCCTCGGCCTTGAACTTGGCGATCTCCTCGGCCGAGCTCATGTCGGTATCCCTGTGTTCGAGACCGTATTGCGCCTGCAGGTCCGCCCAGGTGTCTTTCCAGTTGGCCCAGCTATCGGGCATGCCGACGCTGTCGACCTGTCCCTCTTGTTGCGCGGCATCGATGAGCGACTGTGGAGCGGCGCTGTCGGCCGAGGCATGACCGGCAACGAGATAGAGGCCGAGTAGCGTGGCCGTGGAGAGCAAACAGAGAGGATGGCGAGGCGATTTCACGACGAGCGCTCCTGACAAGAGGATGACGTTGAGCTCGATAGCGAGCTGGTCTAGTCCAGTGGACCGCCAACGAGGCTATCGCCAACCTGTGACGCTCCCGTGTCAGCCAGATGGCGCGTCGATGACGGTCGCGCTGCCCTCGGCGCAAGGTCTTCGCGCCGGCAAGGGTGTCACGCGAGCGACACGCCCGACCGTTAGCGTTTCCGGATGTCTGATCGAGACCCGAGGAGGCCGGGATGGTGTCGACGAGTGACTTCGAATCGACGGAGGCGGCCCCGCCGTCGCGGGTCGCCGGGCTACGGCAAGCCCTGATCGAGCGAATCGGAGAGCTGCGTGCCGGCGGCGTGTCGAAGCTTCCCGCGGAACGTGAGCTGATGCGCTCACTGGCGACCACACGAATCACCCTGCGGGCGACGCTGGGTCAGCTCGAGAACGAAGGTCTGATCTATCGTGAAAGTCGTCGTGGCTGGTTCGTTGCCCCACCCAGGCTGCGCTACGACCTGCTGGCAGGGATTCCCTTTCCCGAGATGGTGACGTCGCAGCAGCGGCGTGTTGCCACCGAGGTGCGCTCTGCCGCCAGGGTCGCGGCACCCGCCAATATCGCCGGTCGGCTTGGCCTTGCCAACGGGGCGCCGGTCATCCGTATCGTCAGGGTCCGCTCGGTGGATGGACGACGGGTGGTCTATGTCGAGCATCATCTGCGCCCCGACTGCTTTCCGGGCATTCTCGACTTCGATCTTGAAGCGCAGTCACTGACCGCACTCTATCGCCACGAATACGCCATCCGGATTGTCGAAGTAACGTTCGAACTTGGCTCCACCGTCTTCGGTGGGCCCGCAGGCGAAGCCCTGCGCGTCGCACCGGGCGCTCCCGCCCAGCGCATCACGCGGATCAATCGTGACCAGCACGGACGCGTCGTCGACTGCGACGACGAGTACTGGCGCCACGACGCCATCGAACTCAGGCTGCGGGCGGTGCCCGAGCCCCCGTGACGCCAACAGCGCCGAAATGTCACTGGGCCGTGAGTGCCGCGCCGGTTAGACTGCGCGGCTTTCCCCACGACAGGACGATCGCATGAGCCAGCTTCCTCCCTGCCCGCAGTGCGGCGGTGAATTCACCTATCAGGACATGAGCCTCTTCATCTGCCCGGAATGCGCCCACGAGTGGTCGTCCGAGGCGGCGGCTCCCGTCGAGGAAGAAGTCAATACCGTGACTGACGCCAATGGTACGCCCCTCGTCGACGGCGATAGCGTCACGGTGATCAAGGACCTCAAGATCAAGGGGACGTCTCAGGTCGTGAAGGTCGGCACCAAGGTGAAGAGCATTCGACTGGTCGACGGTGATCACGACATCGACTGCAAGATCGAAGGCGTCGGCCCGATGAAACTCAAGTCCGAGTTCGTCAAGAAGGCCTGACTGACCGACCGACGGCCTGCGGCGCCGGGTGCCGCTTCCGGTGAAGATGCAGGATCGGGAAGGGGCGACCCTGGCCGTCGGTCGCGGAGCGGCTGACGCACTCGAACCCCAGGTGGCGGTAGAATCCGACGGCGCGCGTATTCTGCTCGTTGACGTCGACGCGCTCGATGCCGTGCGTGGCGATGGCGTGGCTCACCAGGGCGCGACCCACGCCCAGCCCCTGACAGCGAGGGGCAATGAACAGCATCTCGAGTTGATGGCCATCGACCCCGTAAAAGCCGGTCACGGTGCCTGCGTCGTCGAGGTGGACGACCAGTTCGAGCATCGGCAGATAGGCGCTGGCGATCAGGGGTTTCAGTACCGCGATCTCGTACGTTTCCAGGAACGCGTGCGATGAGCGCGTCGCGGCTTCCCAGATCTGGGTAAGCCGGTGGTAGTCCGATCGATCGGCGCGACGAAATGCCATGCGAAGCTCTGCAGTGAGGAAGGCCGGGGCGGGTCGTGGTCAAGAACGGGTGACAATCCGGCTCGTGTGTTTGTCAGGGTAACCGCAACGACCAGGGAGACTGGGGCATGTCGGCGTGGAGTTTATCGCGGTTGATGTCGGATTCCCCCCATGTCGAGACGCTCGCCGGTTTGACGTACGCCGAATGGGGGGCTCTCTATCCCCATGAGAGCCTGGCGCAGTGGACCGACGATCTACGTGCCAGCTGCGGCAGTGGCGGTGTCCCGTCGGTGTTTGTCGCCACCGCACCCGGGCGAGACGGTGACGTGGTGGTGGGAACGGCCAGCCTGCTGGAGGCGGATCTGCCGGTGCGGCCAGCGTACTCGCCGTGGCTGGCCTCGGTGCTGGTGCTGCCCGCGTGGCGCGGACAGGGAATCGCGTCTGCGCTCGTCGAGCGCGTGTGGCAAGAGGCCGAGGCCTCAGCCGTCGCGCGATGCTACCTTTTCACGCCGGATCGTCAGTCGCTTTACGCGAGGCTCGGCTGGCGCTGGACAGAGTCGCTGACGTACCGCGGTAACGCCATGACTGTCATGTGTCGCGAGAGGCGACGCTGACGTCGATGCGACGGCACCCGGAGAGGTTTAGCGCTCGTTACGCACCTCGTATTCTCCGTCGAGGACGCGCTGATCACCCGCTGAATGAGGCGTATCGGCGCTACCGCCGGCGTAGGTGGCCTGAGAGGCGCGGACCTGCTCGGCATGCTTTTTCATGCGGTGACGCAGGAACGGCAGCATCGCCCAGCCCACCACCAGAAAGAAGAGTCCCAGCACGGTGCCGATGATCAGTACGGCGCCGAACAGCAGCCAGGTCAGGACCAGGCGCAGCCCGCCGGAGCCGCGATTGGGGCGGGTCTGGTTGACTCGCTCTCGCCAGCGCTCGGCGGCGTGCCAGGCGGCGTTGTCGGTGCGACGATGTTGGGTCATTGCGGTTCTCCCCGTAGCGTGGGCGCGGTCGGTGCCATGGCTTCCAGCTTAGCCCTCGTGGCGCCCGACTGTCGCGTGCCGAGTGGGTGACGAGTGGGTGACGAGTTAGTGGGACGCGAGCGCATCGCGAGGCAGATCGACATCAAGGTCGCCGCCGCTGGCGTCGTAGCCCTCGATCTCGATGTGCCCATCGCTGTCGACCTCCAGCTCATCAATGCTTTCGAGTCCGCGGCGGCGTGCGGTATCGAGTGCCACCGTCAGTTCATCGCCGGTCAGGCTCCAGTCCGGTAGCGTCGATTGTCGCTGACGCTCGCGCATCAGGGCGCCGTCCTCGAGCGCCAGGCTTGCATCGAGTGCCCAGCCGTTCTCCCGCCAGCCTTCGATCTCGAGTTCGCCGTCGTCGGCGTCCGTTTCCAGTTTTTCGTAGCGGCTGAAGCCGTACTGAGACGACTGACTGAGCAGCGCCGCCAGGTCACCTTGGGAGAGTGTGGCGTCGTTGGCCATGGCGCCGGCACTCAGACCGCTGCCCAGGGCGACCGCGGGAAGCATCCAGAGACGATATTTCATGCGTTGACTCCTGGCCGATGAACTCAAGCCTCGCCGACAATCATTCCGCGCTCTGCGGGTTGTTCGGCGAGCCGTCGCATTCGTTATACGCGCGACGACCTTGCCAATAACTGACAGTGCGCTTCATCTTGGGTTCATCTCGGCACCCACGGATGGCCTCAATGATCTCGAGCTGTTCATTGGCGGTTAATCCCGATTGCGCCAGACTCGCGGCATGAAATGTTCCCTTCGCCTCTCCTCCCTTGTGGCCGGCGTCTGTCTGGCAGTTGCCGCGGCCTGTGGTCCGCCGACGGTGGCGCGCGCCGATGGTACGCACTGGCGGGATCTGCACCAGCAGGTCGAGGCCGGCCATCTCGTGGGGCTCAATGAGATCATGGACTGGCTTGAGGCCCGCTATCAGGGGCAGATCCTCGAGGTCGAACTGGAACAGAATGACGACAACGGCAGCCTCAAATACGAGGTTGAGATGATCGGGCCGCAGGGGCAGGTGGTGGCGTTCGAATTCGACGCCCGAAGCGGCAAGCTGCTGAGCGTCGAGGGCGTGAACATCGAAGCGATGCGGAAACCGTCGGTCGGCGACACGCCCCGTCGCCCCTAGCCGTCGGAACCCGTCGCCGCAACCCGGGGCCGGCCGTTCGCGCCGGTCTATCACTGCCCAAGCCCAAGACGGCGCCGAGCGGTAGACAAGAGGAAGAGGTCGATGAAGATCCTGCTGATCGAAGATGACACGGCGCTGGCCCAGGCGCTGATGGAAGCCTTGAAAGAAGCGGGGCTGCTCGTCGAGACGACGGGCACCGGTAGTGAGGCGGACTTTCTGGTGCGAACCGAGCGCTACGATGCCGTGATACTCGATCTGGGCCTGCCCGATGGCGATGGCACGCGCTGGCTTTCGCAGTGGCGCGAGGACGATATCGACCTGCCGGTGCTGGTGCTCACGGCGCGTGAACGCTGGTCAGACAAGGCGGCGGGCTTCTCCGCCGGTGCCGATGACTACGTGGTCAAACCCTTCGAGACGGCTGAGGTGCTGTTCCGTCTGCGGGCGCTGGTTCGCCGCAGCCACGGCCACGCGCACCCGGTGATCCGCGTGGGCGAGCTCACCCTCGACACCCACGCCGGCAGTGTCACCCTTGCCGGCCGGCCGATCACGCTGACGGCGCAGGAGTCGCGGCTGCTCTCGTACCTCATGCACGCCTCCCCGCGCATCGTCGGTCGCGCCGAGCTTGCCGAGCACGTCTACAACCGGGACCACGAGCCGGACTCCAATGTCATCGACGTCCAGATCAGTCGGCTGCGGCGAAAATTCGGGCGTGCTCGTATCGAGACCTTGCGCGGGCTCGGCTACCGGCTGGTGGATCTCGAGGCGCAGGCTTGAGCGACGCTCGTCTATTGAAGCGGCTGAAGCGTCGTCTCATGCTCGCGCCACTCGGGGCCCGCCTGCTGCTGGGGGCGCTGATGCTGGTCATCGTGCTGCTGCCGCTGGCGGGCGCCGGGCTGACCTGGACCTTTCGTCAGTCGGCGACCGCTTCCTTCGACAGCCGCCTGGAATCGCAGCTCAATGCCCTGCTCGCGGGGATCCAGATCAACAACGCCGCCCAGAAGCTCAAGCTCAACCGCTCGCTGGGCGACGCGCGCTTCGAGCGCGCCTACTCCGGCTGGTACTGGCAGGTCACCGACGGTGACGATCTGACGCTGACCTCGCGTTCGCTCTGGGATCAACGGTTACCGCTGGTCTCCAGTGACGACGGTATCAATGTCTACGCAGTCGATGGGCCCCGTGGTCAGTCACTGCGCATGATCGAACGCGACGTTCGGTTGCCCAACCTCACTCAGGTCATTCGTGTCTCGCTGGCAGGTTCCACCCGCGAGCTGGATCGCGAGGTCGCGCGATTCGAACGGCTGCTGACGCTCTCGCTGGCCTCCTTCGCCGTACTGCTATTGGCCGGGATGGCGCTGCAGATGCGCTGGGGGCTGGCGCCGCTGCGGCGGATGTCGGCCAATCTACAGGCGGTGGAGGAGGGCGACGCCGAGCGACTCGAGACCGAACTGCCCGCCGAGCTCAAGGAGCTGGCGCTGGCGATGAACAGCGTAGTGGAGCGCGACCGGCGGCTTATCGAGCGGGGACGTGCGGCCGCCGGCAACCTGGCCCATGCGCTCAAGACGCCGGTGAGCGTACTCAAGACACAGGCCGAGCGCTTTCCGCCGGCGCAACGCGACCCCATTAACGTGGAGCTCTCGCGCATCGATGATGCGGTGCGCCACCACTTGGCACGCGCCTCCGCCGCCGGTGGCGTGGCCTTCTCCGGTCGGGTCGCCATTGATCAGGCGGTCGAGCCGGTGATTCAGGGGTTGACCCGCCTCGCCGAGCGTCGGGGAATTCGCTTTACCGCGGAGATCGATCCGCGAGCCACGGCACGGGTCGACCCGCAGGATCTGCAGGAGCTGACCGGCAATCTGCTGGAGAACGCGCTGCGCTGGGCCGACGGTCGCGTCACGCTGGTCGTGCGTCGCGTCGAGGCGGGGGTGCGGCTTCGCGTCGAGGACGACGGGCCAGGGATGACGCCGACCCAGAGCGAGGCGGCGCTGGCGCGCGGGGTGCGGCTGGATGCGGCCGGTGCGGGGTCGGGACTCGGGCTCGCCATCGTCGAGGATCTGATGGCGCTCTACGGAGGACGCCTCTCGCTCGAGACGGCCGCTATCGGCGGCCTGGCCGCCGATGTCTGGCTGCCGGCCTCGCCGGTCTCCCCCTACACGCCGGCTTGAACGTCTCAGTCGCCGCGTAGCTCCCCCCTGACCACCGAGCGAAAGCCGCGCCGCGCCGGGGAGTCGATGGTCGCCAGGGCGAGCTCGAGCACCTGCTGGGCGATCTTCACGAGGTCGTGGCGAATGCAGGGTATCTGCAGCCCGAACACTTCGCTGTATTCGATATCGTCGACGCTGAAGAGATGCACGTCGCGCTGGGGCGTGATGCCGTGTTCATGGCAGAGCTTGAGAATGGCCATTGTGATCTGGTTGTTGGCGCCCACGATGCCCTGTGGCCAGTCGTGGTCTTCGAGATAGGCGCGCAGCGCGCGATAGGCAGGATCGAAACTGAAGTCGCTGTAGACCACGTCGAGGGCAACGTCGCGACTCCCGATGGCCTCGCGCAATCCCGACATGCGACCGATCGACACCATGGAGTCGGCGGGTCCCGAGACCGCCAGCAGCCGTTCGAACCCTCGCTCCAGCATGTAGCGTCCCGCCCGATAGCCACAGTCCAGATTGTCGATGTAGACACCGCCGCTATGGGGCGCCTTCAGTTCGCGATCGACCAGCACCACGGGAATTCCGGCGCGGTCGAGCCGATCCAGGTAGGACGGGTGATAGTCGATGTCCGAGGAGATCACCGACAGGACGATCGCATCCACCGAAAACTCGATCAGTTTCTCGATCGACTCCGCTTCTAGCGTCTCCGACTCGTAGGAGTCGAAGGCCAGCACCGTGTAACCGTGCTCCCGCGCGGCCAGTGTTATCTCCCGCGTCAGCCGGCCGAAGAAGGGGTTGCCCATGTTGGGGTTGACCAGGCCGAGCGTGCGCGTCCTGGCGGGGCTTGCGGGCGCCGGTCGTGACGCGGGGGCATAACCCAGGTCGCGCGCCACACGCAGGATCTGGTCGCGCGTGTCCGCTCGCACCTTGTCCGGTGCACTGAACGCCCGCGACACCGTGATCTTGCTGACGCCCGCCTCTCTGGCAACGTCCTCGAGCGTGGTTCGCGCCATCCGCCTTCTCTCCTTCGATGATCGACCGGTGATTGTGAACGATGTGCCGGGCCGCGCAATGTCCACCGGCGCCACGCCACCCGATATGACTCGGGTCAGGGGGCGTGCGTCGCCGTTCGTTAAGCTCTTGTCGCCTTATCATTTGGCATCATTCTGAATCATTTTTAACCCCCTTTATCGATGAATCGTGATGATTACTAAGTCTATGTTGGCGCTTTATACCTTGGTCTTATTTTTTATAAACTATTGTTTGATAAGAACTTTGCGAATTACTTGCGGCTTGATAAACCGGCCGTTGTCTCTATGATATTTCGGTGATGTCGATGAGTTGAGCCGCATCATGGGTGGCATCGTCTCTGGGCGATTCCGAGGTGATGAAACCGCGATCGAACGGTCCAGCCGAGGCGGGCAGCCAGCGCGTTCTGTGCCGGCGCCCGCGGGCACGGCGGCCGTCGCCGCAGCCGGTCTCATCACGACGTTTCAGCGGAACGCGTCGGCCCGACGTCTGAGCACAACAACGAATGAAACGAGAGGAACGCCAGCATGAGAACAGCCTTACTGGTCGTGGGACTTGGCGCCTGCTCCGCCGCGATGGCGCAGAGCACCGAAATTACCGTCGCCACCGTCAATAACCCGGACATGGTGACCATGCAGAGCATGATGTCGGCGTTCAATGACGCGCACCCCGACATCCAGGTGAACTGGGTGACGCTGCCGGAGAACGAGCTGCGTCAGAAAGTGACCACGGATATCGCCAGCGGCGCCGGTCAGTACGACGTGGTGACGGTCAGCAACTATGAAACGCCGATCTGGGCGCAGAACGAGTGGCTCGCGCCGATTACCGAGCTGCCCGACGACTACGACGTCGATGACCTGCTAACACCGGTGCGGGAAGGACTCAGCGTCGATGGCGAGCTCTACGCGCTGCCGTTCTACGCGGAATCCTCGATGACCTATTACCGGACCGACCTGTTCGAGAAGGCCGGCATCGAGATGGCGGACAAGCCGACCTGGGATCAGATGCGTGAGTACGCCGAGGCGATCCATTCGCCCGCCGACGGCGTCTACGGCATCTGCCTGCGCGGCCTGCCAGGCTGGGGTCAGAACATGGCGCTGTTCGGCACCATGGTGAACAGCTTCGGCGGACGCTGGTTCGACATGGAGTGGAATCCGCAGCTCGATAGCGAAGAGTGGAAGAACGCCGCCAACGCCTATGTCGAGCTCCTCGACAACTATGGCCCGCCGGGCTCCACGTCCAACGGGTTCACCGAGTCGGAGACGCTGTTCGCCAACGGTCAGTGCGGCATGTGGGTCGATTCCACCGTGGCTGCCAGCTATGTCAGCGATCCTGCGACCTCGAAAGTCGCCGACAGCGCCGGCTTTGCGCAGGCGCCCTACCAGACCACCGAGAAGGGATCGAACTGGCTCTTCACCTGGGCGCTGGGCGTGCCTCAGTCCTCCCGGCATCAGGAAGCCGCCACCACCTTCATCGAGTGGGCAACCTCGCAGGACTACATCGAAGCCGTGGCCAGCGAGAAGGGCTGGCTGTCGGTGCCCCCGGGGACGCGTCAGTCTACCTACGACAGTGACGCTTACGTCGAGGCCGCCCCCTTCGCCCCGCTGGTCGAAGAGGCCATCAGCAGCGCGAGCCCCAACGACCCCAGCGCGCAGGAAGTGCCCTATACCGGCGTGCAGTTCGTCACTATCCCGCAGTTCCAGGCGATCGGGACACGCATGGGTCAGCTGATGGCGGCGATGCTCTCCGGGCAGCAGAGCGTCGATGATGCCCTGAGCCAGGGCCAGGCCTTCACCGAGCGGCTGATGCAGCAGACCGGCAAGCCGGAGTAGATCGCCGACCGGCGCCGTGAGATCACGGCGCCGACCCGCAACCGGTGCCCGCGCGTCGTCGACCTTCATTCCCGGTCGACGGCGCCGCGCAGCGGTTGGACTCTCTGGCTGCAACAGGGCAGCCGACACCCGCGGGAACCGCCCATGAAAGCCACTACTGCCACTGCTTCGGCGACGACGGCTGCCGAGGCTCCCGGCGCGCGATCGTTCGCGCGCACCACGCGCCTGTTGATGGCGCCTGCCGTGATCTTTCTGCTGATCTGGATGCTCATCCCGCTGCTGATGACCATCTATTACTCGTTTCAGCAGTACAACCTGATGATGCCGATGTACGACGGCTTCGCCGGATTCGGTAACTACGCCATTCTTCTGAGCGATCCCGTCTTCTGGGATTCGCTGGGCAATACGCTGATCATCGTGGTCGCGAGTCTTGCCATCACCGTGTCGCTCGGCATGCTCTTGGCGCTGCTCTTCAACCGCACCTTCATGGGTCGCGGTATCGCCCGCACGCTGGCGGTGGCCCCGTTTTTCGTCATGCCGGTGGTGACCGGGCTGATCTGGAAAAACATGCTGCTCCATCCGGTCTTCGGGCTGTTCGCCTGGATCGCACGACAGTTCGGACTCGAGCCCATCGTGTGGCTCGATCAGTACCCGATGGTCTCGGTGATCATCACTATCACCTGGGAGTGGACGCCGTTCGCGCTACTGGTGCTGCTGACCGGGCTGCAGTCGCTGCCGGAAGATCAGCTGGAGGCCGCGCGGCTCGACGGCGCCAGCGCCCTGCAGGAGTTCCGCCATATCGTGATTCCGCACCTGGGCCAGGTGCTCTATGTGGTGGTGATGCTTGAGAGCATCTTCTTTCTGACCTCCTTTGCCGAGATCTACACCACGACCAGTGGCGGCCCCGGCACGGCGACCACCAATCTGCCGTACTACATCTTCCAGACGGTGTTCCAGCAGTCCGACATCGGCATCGCCTCGGCAGCGGCGATCGGTGCCGTCATCCTCGCCAACATTTTCGCCATCATGCTGATCCGGTTCATCGCCGGAAACCTGAACGCGGGAGCTGCACGATGACTTCGAGCCGATTCTCCAACTTCGCCTTCGGCGTGCTCGCCTGGGGCGTCGCGCTGCTGATTTTCTTCCCGATCCTCTGGCTGCTGTTGACGGCATTCAAGACCGAGCAGCAGGCGTTCAGTGTCGATCCGACCTTCTGGTTCACGCCAACGCTCGAGAGCTTCCGGACCGCGCTCGCCCAGGGCAACGGCTACTGGCATTACGCCTGGAACTCGGCGCTGACCGCTGTTGCCTCGACGCTGGTCGGTCTGGCGCTGGCGGTACCGGCGGCCTATGCGATGGCGTTCTATCCCAACAAGCGAACCGATTTCCTGCTGGTGTGGATGGTCTCGACCAAGTTCATCCCGGCAGTGGGCGTGCTGATCCCGATGTTTCTGGTCTACAAGACGGTCGGCCTGCTCGATCATCCGCTGGGGCTGACGCTGCTGTTCACCGCCATGAACCTGCCGATCATCATCTGGATGGTTTACTCCTACTTTCGCGACATCCCCAAGGACATCGTCGAGGCCGCCGACATCGATGGCGCCAGCATTCTGCAGACGCTGTTCAAGGTGGTGCTACCGCTGGCGCTGCCTGGCCTTGCGTCTACCGGCCTGCTGGCGCTGATTCTGGCGTGGAACGAGTCGTTCTGGAGTATCACCATGAGCGACCATCGGGCGGCGACCCTCGCCGTCTACATCGCCTCCTTCAAGAGTGCCGAAGGGCTCTTCTGGGCCAAGATGTCGGCCGCCTCCGTGCTGGCGATCGCACCGATCATCGTGCTTGGGTGGTTCACTCAGCGCCAGATGGTTCGTGGGCTGACGTTCGGGGCCGTCAAATGACCGGCGGTTGCGCGGGTCGAGAATTTCTATCAGAGGGTTTTTGAGATGGCCATCGTCGAACTCAAGAACGTCGCCAAGCGCTACGGCAGCAGCGGCAGCAACGCGGTCGAGAACTTCAATCTGACCACTCGCGACGGCGAGTTCGTGGTGCTGGTCGGTCCTTCGGGGTGCGGCAAGTCCACCACCATGCGCATGATCGCCGGACTCGAGCGCAACACCGACGGCGAGATCCTCATCGGCGGCCGCGACGTGAGCCAGGTACCGCCGAAAGAGCGCGACATCGCCATGGTCTTCCAGAGCTACGCGCTCTATCCGCACATGACCGTCGCCGAGAACATGGCCTTCAGCCTCAAGCTCAAGAAACGCTCGGCGACCGAAATCAAGGCCCAGGTCGACGACGCGGCCCGGACGCTTGGGATCGAACAACTGCTCGAGCGCAAGCCACGCGAACTCTCCGGCGGCCAGCGCCAGCGCGTGGCCCTCGGTCGGGCGATCGTGCGGAGTCCGCAGGTCTTTCTGATGGATGAGCCGCTCTCCAACCTCGACGCCAAGCTGCGGGTCGACATGCGCGCCGAGATCGTCAAGTTGCACAAGCGGCTCAAGGTCACGACCTTCTACGTGACGCATGATCAGGTAGAGGCGATGACCATGGGCGAGCGCATCGTGGTGATGAAGGACGGCCAGATCCAGCAGATCGATACCCCCATCAACCTCTACGAACATCCTGCCAACCGTTTCGTCGCGGGCTTCATCGGCAACCCCTCGATGAACTTCCTGCGGGCGAGTCATGTCGACGGCGTGCTCGAGGGAGAGGGGTTTCGACTGACGCTGGATCCGGCTCACGCAAAAACGATGGCCGCCCGCGCCGGCGATGTCTGGGTCGGCGTGCGCCCGGAACATCTCGAGGACACCGACGGCGAGGGGAATGCGATCGCCGGCGAGGTCGAGGTGGTCGAGACGCTGGGGTCGGTGACCGTCGTCCAGCTTCGCGTGGGTGAGCGCTTCGTCACCGCGCAGCTCTCGGGCCATCGCCGGATCGAGGTCGGTGAGCGGCTGACGCTGGGCTGTGCGAGCGACAAACTGCATCTCTTCGATGTCGAGAGCGATGAAGTGATCGCCCGTAACAGCGTTTCCGCCCTGAATGCCGTCGCGACCTGAGCGGCGGCCCTTGCCGTCCTCAAGCGAGTGACTGAATCCTCATGCTTTCGTCCGCCGGCCCAACAGGAGCTGAATCATGCAGACATTGAATGCCGCCGCCCTCGATCGCCTCGACGTGACCGTTGCCAAGCCCGAATACGACCGTGCCCGGGTCACGCCCGGCATCGCCCATTTCGGCGTCGGTGGCTTTCACCGGGCCCACCAGGCGATGGTGCTCGACACCCTGATGAACGAGGGCAAGGCACTGGACTGGGGCATTGTCGGCATTGGCGTGATGCCGGGAGATCGCCGAATGCAGGAGGCGCTCGCCGCGCAGGACCATCTCTATACGCTGGTGGTGAAGTATCCCGATGGCGATTACCAGGCGCGGGTCATCGGGTCGATCGTCGATTACCTCTTCGCCCCGGATGACGTCGAGAAGGTGCTGACAACGCTCGTCGATCCGCAGATTCGCATCGTCTCGCTGACCGTGACGGAGGGCGGCTACAACTTCCATCCCGTCACCGGCGAGTTCGATCTCGACAATCCCGACGTCGCCCGGGATCTCGCGTCACCGACGACGCCCACGACGACCTTCGGCATCATCGTCGAGGCGCTGGCGCGTCGCCGGGCGCAGGGTGTCGAGCCGTTCACCGTGATGTCCTGCGACAACATCCAGGGCAACGGCGAGGTCGCCCACAAGATGTTTGTCGCCTACGCCCGGGCTCGAAAGGCCGAACTCGGCGCCTGGATTGACGCCGAGGTCCAATTTCCGAACTCGATGGTCGATCGCATCACGCCGGTGACCACCGCTGAGGACATCGAGGAAGTGCGTAGCCGCTTCGCGCTGGACGACCGCTGGCCGGTGGTCTGCGAGCCGTTTACCCAGTGGGTGCTCGAGGATCATTTCAACGCCGGGCGTCCCCCGTTCGAGCAGGCCGATGTCCAGGTGGTCGACGACGTCATGCCCTACGAGCTGATGAAGCTGCGCCTGCTCAATGCGAGCCACCAGGCGCTGACCTACTTCGGCTACCTGGCCGGCTATCGCTACGCGCACGAAGTCTGTCAGGACCCGCTGTTCGTGCAGTTTCTGCTCGACTACATGAACGAGGAGGCGACGCCGACGCTGTCGCCGGTGCCGGGTGTCGACCTCGACGACTACAAGCACACGCTGATCGAGCGCTTTGCCAACCCCGAGATCCGGGACACCCTGGCACGACTCTGTGCCGAGAGCTCCGATCGCATCCCGAAATGGCTGCTGCCCGTGATTCGCGCGCAGCTTGAGAGTGGTGGCGAGATCCAGCGGAGTGCCGCCGTGGTGGCGAGCTGGGCGCGCTATGCTGAGGGAGCCGACGAGCAGGGCGAGCCGATCACGGTCGTCGACCGCCTCCACGACGAGCTGACGGCGATCGCCCAGCGCAACCGCGGCGAGCCCGCCGCCTTCATCGAAAATCGCCAGCTCTTCGGTGACCTGGCTGACAATCCGCGCTTTCGCCAGGCGTATCTCGAGGCGCTCGAACGACTTCACCGCGATGGCGCCCGTGCCTGCGTCGAGTGGCTCGTCGCTCGCTGAGCCCTGCCTGACAGCCAGGGAATGTTCACATCAGCCATACAGGGGAGCGAGACGATGTACATCGGCGTGGATTGCGGTACGCAGAGCACCAAGGTCGTCGTGGTCGATCCCGACGGCCAGATTCTGGGTGAGGCGTCTCGTCCCCATCGGCTGGAGCAGGGGGACAACGGTCGGCGCGAACAGCACGTCAACGAGTGGACCGGTGCCTTTCGCGAGGCGCTGCAGGAAGCGCTCTCCCATGCCGGCGTCGAGGGGAGTGCCGTCCGCGGGATCGGTGTCTCCGGACAGCAGCATGGCATGGTGGCGCTGGATATCGAGGGCGAGCCAGTGCACCCCGCAAAGCTCTGGAACGACACCGAGACTGCCGAGCACAACGAACGGTTGATCAAGCGCCTTGGCGATGAGGCCGGCTGTCTCGACAAGCTGGGGCTGGTGCTGCAGACCGGCTACACCGCATCGAAGATCGCCTGGCTACGCGAGACGCACGCCGACGCCTATGCACGGATTGCCACACTGCTGCTTCCCCACGACTATCTCAACTTCTGGCTGACAGGGGAACGGGTGGCGGAGGCGGGAGACGCCTCGGGCACCGGCTATTTCGACACCCGCGCGCGAACCTGGCGTCGCGACGTGTTCGACCTCATCGCGCCCGAGCTGGACGCGGATGCCGTACTGCCAAGGCTGATCGACTCCGGAGAACCGGTCGGCCGGGTTCGCCCCGAGCTTGCCCGCGAACTTGGCCTGGGTGACGACGTGTGGGTTGCCAGCGGCGGCGGCGACAACATGATGGGCGCTATCGGCACCGGTAATATCGAACGCGGCATGATGACCATCAGCCTGGGGACGTCCGGCACCATCGCCGTGCACTCGCCGGACCCGGTCGTGCCGGACAATGCCATGGTCGCCAACTTCTGCGCCAGTCACGCCGGCTGGCTGCCGCTCATCTGCACCATGAACGTCACCTCGGCGACCACCACGCTGCGTGAGCTCGTCGGGCTGGATCTCGACGGATTCAACCGCGCCGTGGCCAGCGCCGAGCCGGGCGCCGGCGGTGTGACGATGCTGCCCTTCTTCAGTGGCGAGCGGGTCCCGGCGCTGCCCCAGGCGCAGGCGAGTCTGAGCGGCTTGACGAGCTTCAACACCACGCCGGCGAACCTCTGTCGAGCGGCGGTCGAGAGTGCGACCTTCGGTCTGCGCTACGGGCTCGAGCTGCTTGGGCCGCTTGCCGATCACGCCACTCAGGTGCGGCTGGTGGGCGGAGGGGCGAAGAGTCCGGTATGGCGCCAGATCGTCGCCGATATCCTGGATGTCGAAGTGGTCTGCCCACGGGTGACCGAGGCGGCCGCGTTCGGCGGCGCGATTCAGGCGCGCTGGTGCGACGATCGCGAGGGCGCCGTCACGCTCGAGTCGCTCTGCCGCAGCTGGGTCAAACTCGACGAGGCGACGCTCACCCAACCGCAGCCGGAGATCGTGGCGCGCTATCACGACGTCTACGCGCGCTATCGAGAGGCGCTCGCCGCGCAACACGACATCCGTTGACCCGGCCCGCGAGCCGGCGGCGCGATCAGGGATCGCGTCGGCGAGCCTCAACCAACGGTGTTATGCTTTTGGGATCGATATCGCGCCCGCACGACGGCTCGACACGACCGCGTGCCGCGATTTTCCCGAGGCGATTTCTATCAGACGACGATGGAGCGATTCATGACTCAGCAACTCGACTCTCTCAAGCAGGTTTCCATGGTGGTCGCCGACACCGGCGATCTCGACGCCATTCGTCGCTACGAGCCGCATGATGCCACGACCAACCCTTCGCTGATCCTCAAGGCGTTCGATCTCGAGGGCTATCAGTCGTTGATCGACGAGACGCTGACCCAGGTCAAGGCCGAGGTCAGCGACAAGGCCCAACAGGTCGAGGAAGCGGTCGACCGACTCTGCGTGGCGATCGGCACCGAAATCACCAAGCTGATTCCGGGGCGTGTATCGACCGAAGTCGCCGCCAAGCTCTCCTTCGACGAGCAGGCGAGCTACGACAAGGCGCATCATCTGATCTCGCTCTACGAGAAGCAGGGGGTGTCGCGGGATCGCGTGCTGATCAAGCTGGCGTCCACCTGGGAAGGGATTCGCGCGGCGGAGCGCCTCGAGAAAGAGGGCATCCACTGCAACCTGACGCTGCTGTTCTCCGACGCTCAAGCGCGTGCCTGCTTCGAAGCCGGGGTCTATCTGATTTCGCCGTTCGTCGGTCGTGTCACCGACTGGTACAAGCAATCCACCGGGACGGAATCCTACGCGCCGGACGAAGACCCGGGTGTGAAATTCGTGCGCGGCGTTTGCGAATACGCCAGCCGCTACGGCTACGAGACCGTGGTGATGGGCGCGAGCTTCCGTAACACCGACCAGATCCTGGCGCTCGCCGGGTGCAACCGCTTGACCATTTCGCCGGAGCTGCTCGAGGAACTCGCGTCCAGCGATGGCGAGGTTGCCCGCAAGGTGAGCGATGAAAGCGGCCGTGAGGAGCACCCTGGCAAGATCGGCGAGACGCAGTTCCGCTGGGAGCACAACGAGGACGCCATGGCGACCGAGAAGCTCGCCGAGGGCATTCGCAAGTTCGCCGCCGATCAGGGAAAGCTGGAAGGAATGCTGGAAAAGCGTCTAGGGTGAGCTAGTCAGCAACGGACCTCTGCCACGGAGCAGCGGCCGACACCGGTCTCGCGATGACCGGAACGACAGGCAAGACGATGGTTCTTTTTCTGCGCCGGCCCGTTCTCGGGTCGGCGCATTGTAGAGGCTTAACCATGCTTAGCTATGTTGCACTCGGCCTAATGGTCTTCGTGGCACTCGTCCTGTTCTACGGCATCATCGCGGTGCACGACATTCCCTACCTCATCGCCAAAGGGCGAGACCATCCTCATCAGGATGCGATTCACGTGGCGGGCTGGGTCAGCCTGTTCACGCTTCACGTGCTTTGGCCTTTCCTGTGGATCTGGGCCACGCTCTATCGTCCCGAGCGCGGCTGGGGATTCCAGAAGCTTCAGGTGGCGCAGCAACAGGAGGCGGTAGAGCTCCAGCAGCTGCGTGAGGAGCTGGAGCGGATGCGGGCGCGAGTCGATGCGCTGGAGTCGGCGGCGCCGACGCCCGGCAGCCGGGAGGCATAAGCATGGAGACCCTGATCGTCCTCACCTATGCCGCGATCTGCATCGCCATCTTCAAGATATTCCGAATTCCGCTGACCAAATGGACCGTACCCACGGCGATTCTGGGCGGCATCGTGCTAGTCGCCACCCTGGTTTTGGTGATGAACTACAATCACCCGTTCACGCGTCAGGTCCGCCAGGCCTACGTGGTCACGCCGTTGGTCTCTGAAGTCCGGGCCAAAGTGTTGAGTGTCGATGTGGCGCCCAACTCGCGAGTCGAGGCGGGGACGCCCCTGTTCACGCTCGATCCATCGCGTCATGAAATGCGCGTCGCGAGACTGACCGCGGAACTGGCGGATGCGTTGCGCAACTCTCAGGGACGGGTGGCCAGTGTCGGTGAGGCAGAAGCTGCCCTGGTGGCGGCTGAGGCCCGGCGCGATCAGGCGCAGCGGACGTTCGATCGCTATCGCGGCGCGGCATCGGCGTTCAGTCGCCAGCAGGTGGATCAGGCCCAGGAGCGGCGCGACACGGCGCAGGCTGGCGTGGTTCAGGCGCAAGCGGCAGTGGAGCGCGCGCGGGCGCAGCAGGAGACGTTCGACGAATCAGTGGATCCCGTCGTTGCCGCCAAGCAGGCTGAGCTGGAGGAAGCGCAGCTCGATCTGGCCAATACCGTGATCCGGGCACCCACGGACGGCTACCTCTCGCAGCTGGCAGTCCGGCCGGGCATGATGGCGGTTCCGCTACCCCTGCGGCCGCTCGGGGTATTCCTCCACGAGCAGAGCGGGACCTTTACCGCGGCATTTCGCCAACAGTCGCTGGCACGCATCAAAGCCGGTGCCCCGGCGGAACTGGTCTTCGATGCGCTTCCGGGAAGAATCTTCGAGGCCGAAGTGGTGGAGGTGCTGCCGGCCATCGCCGAGGCGCAGCTAGCCGCTGGCGAGAGGCTGGTAGGCGGTGAGGCTTTCGCCAACATGGATAGCCGGGCACTCGTCACGCTGGCGCTCAAGCCCGGGGAAACACTGCCGCCGCTGCCGCTCGGCGTTAGCGGACAGGCCGCCGTCTATAGCGAACACGCTCACCACATCGCGGCCATGCGCAAGGTACTGCTGCGCATGCTTAGCTGGCAGCACTATCTCTACCTCGATCATTGAGTCTGCGTCACTTTCGATCACTGGGTCTGCGCCTCCCTCTCGATCACTGAACCTGCGAATCCTTCCGGTGGCAGGACGGCGGGCTGCGTGCCCGCCGTCTCACTCGGCGTTCGGGGCAGTCAGCCCGCGTCGCGCTGAATGCCGGCGAGAATCTCGTAGGAACGCACGCGGTCGGCGTGGTCGTAGCAGTCGGTATTGACCAGGATCTCATCGGCGCCGGTCACCTCGAGTAGCTCGTCGAGCTGCTGACGGATGCTCTCCGGGCCGCCAACCACAGCGGCACCCAGGTTTTGTCTCACCATCCCCGCTTCCTGCGGCGACCAGTCCATGTGATCGGTCGGCGGCAGGGTGCGCGTGCTCTTGCCGCGGATCAGATTGAGAAACTTCTGCTGCTGGGTGGTGGCGAGGTAGTGGGCGTAGGCGTCGTTGTCGGCAGCCACCAGCGGAATGCCGATCATCGCATGGGGCTTGTCCAGAACACCGGGCTGGAAGCCTTCGCGATAGAGGTGCAGCGCCTCGTTCATGTAGCCCGGCGCAAACTGCCCGGCGAAGGCAAACGGCAGACCGAGTCTGGCGGCGAGTTGCGCACTGTAGCCGCTGGAACCGAGCAGCCAGATCGGCACGTGAGTGCCTTCCCCGGGAATCGCGCGGATGCGCTGGCCAGGCACAGTGTCGCCGAGATAGCGGCGCAGCTCGTCGAGACGGTCAGGGAAGTCGTTGACCCCGGCGCGCGGGTCGCGGCGCATCGCCTGCATGGTGATGCCGTCGGAACCGGGGGCGCGTCCCAGCCCGAGATCAATCCGATCGGGATAGAGCGTTGCCAGCGTGCCGAACTGCTCCGCGATCGCCAGCGGCGGATGGTTGGGCAGCATGATGCCGCCGCTGCCGATGCGCAGCCGTGACGTCGCGCCGGCGATATGCCCAATCAGCACACTGGTGGCGGCGCTGGCGATCCCGTCGATGTTGTGGTGTTCGGCGAGCCAGTAGCGGTTGTAGCCCAGACGCTCGGTCTGCTGCGCCAGGTCAACGCTGTGACGGAAGGTGTCGGCAGCGGTGCCATCGCGGGTAATCGGCGCGAGATCCAGCACGGAAAGGGGAATATCGGCGAGTCGTGACATGGTCGTCCTCGGTCCGGGGAGTGATGGCGGCAACGGAGTGCTCCGTTAGCGCCCTCATTGTTTCGTCTCAGTGTGTCACATCATGAGGGCGCAAAAGTCGAATGCAACCGACGCTGAGACGTGGGGTGTCGATAAGCCTTGCCGGGTCTCGCCGTCGCACGTCGCAATAGCGAACTCGGCGTCTACACTGAACCCGTCACGCCGCACTCGGTGTGCACGTACCGCTCTGCCGTGCGCCGCGACAGCCCGCTTTCGCGCGTGAACGGATCGATCTCCAAGGATAGGGGTGGGTCGTCTCCAAGGCATGTCAACAAGAGAAAAGGAGAGAACATGGGTAGATTCGACAAGCAGGGCGTATTCATCGTCTCGGCGCTGGTGGTCGCTGCCATCGTCGCGCTCGGCGCGATTTTTCCGGAAGGGTTCGGCAATGTCGCCAATCGCTTGCTCAGCGCAACCACTTACTACTTTGGCTGGTTCTATCTCATCTCTGTCTTCGGCTTCGTGATCTTTCTGTTCACGCTGGCGTTCAGCAAATACGGCAAGATTCGCCTCGGACCTCAGGACAGTCGGCCGACCTACAGTTTCTTCTCCTGGATCAGCATGCTGCTGGCCGCCGGTTTCGGCGTCGGGCTGGTGTTCTATGGCATGGCCGAGCCGATGAGCCACTACCTGAACCCGCCCTACGGCGATCTCGAGGGCGCCTCGCCGGAGGCGGCGCGCTACGCCATTCAGTACAGTTTCTTCAACTGGGGAATCCACCAGTGGGCGGCGTTCTCGGTGGTCGGGCTGATCATCGCCTATTACCAGTTCCGCAAGGGGCAGGCGGGCATGGTCTCCAACGTGCTGTCCTCGGTGACCGCCAAGCGACCCAAGTTACGCAAGCTCGGGCCGGCGCTGGATGTGTTCGCCGTCGTGGCGACCGTGATGGGTGTCGCGACCTCGATCGGTCTGGCCGTGCTGCAGATCAATGGCGGGCTCAATGCGGTCTTTGATATCCCTGAAAGCGTGTTGTGGCAGTTCATCATCATGGGGGCGATGTTCGTCTGCTACATGATCTCCACGACAACCGGCCTCGATAAAGGGATCAAGTATCTCTCCAACCTGAACCTGGCCCTCTGCTTCGCGCTGATGTTCTACGTGCTGTTCACCGGCCCCACAGTGGCCATTCTGGAGACGATCACCCTGGGCATCGGCGATTACCTGCAGAATTTCATCGGCATGAGCCTGCGGATGGCGCCGTTCGAAGAGAATGAGTGGGCGAGCAGCTGGACCATTTTTTACTGGGCATGGGTCATCGCCTGGTCGCCGTTCGTGGGTACCTTCGTGGCACGAATTTCCCGCGGGCGCACCATCAAGGAGTACGTCTTCGGCGTACTGATCGTGCCGCCGCTGCTGGCGTGTCTCTGGATTGGTGTCTTCGGCGGCGCGGCCATTCAGATGGAGCTCAACGGCAACGTCGGGCTGGCGGAGGCGACACAGGACAACCTCACCTCGGCGCTGTTCCAGATGTTCGATCTGATGCCGTTCTCCAGCGTGCTCTCCGTCGTTGCGCTCTGCCTGATCTTCATCTTTCTGGTCACTTCCGCCGATTCCGCGACCTACATCGTCTCGCAGATGACCGACCGCGGCTCGCTGAACCCGCCGCTGATCAAGCGCATCATCTGGGGCGTGTTGATCGCGGCGATCTGCCTGACCCTGCTGTCGGCGGGGGGCGAGAGCGGGCTCAAGGGCCTGCAGTCGGCGGCGGTGCTCGCGGCGCTGCCGTTTACCTTCATCCTCTACGGCATGATTCTGGTGATGATTCGTGAGCTGCGTGCCGATCGCAAGGCGATGCTGACCGCCCTCTATCGACGCCATAGCGAGACGCCGGTGGGGGCCGATGCCTTCGAGGCGGAGACCCTGGCAGACGAGGATCGCTATCGACGGGCGCCGGACGTCAAGAATCGCCGGATCAACGCCCGCTGATGCCAGCAAGCGCCCACTCGGCGTCACGCCGAGCGACCGCGCCCTACCGTCTGGCGGTGGGGCGCTTTTTTTAAGGGAGTCGCGGCCGTAACGTCGATTACCGCTGGAGAAAGCCGTCACAAACGCTTAGTTTTATAGTGTTACGTGGCGTTACTCGACGCCACGCCCTTCTGGGTGTTTCAGCGGCTTGGAGCTTCAATCATGCAACCGGCGGTGAGACCGGCAAAGCGCCGGCAGGGCGCGACACGACGCCAGGGGCCGATCGCCCCCGCGTCGTCTCGCTTCGATCGCTGGCTCGACCGACTGGTGAGTATCGCCGTCGTCACCGCCACCGTTGTCGGTGGGATGGCGGTGCTGGTGACACTGTTCTTCGATTGACCCGGCGCAGACAGGTTAGGGCGCAGGGCTCACGCCAAAGGGTCCTCTCTCAACTGCGGCATGGTCGCCATCAGATCGTTGAAGCGATTGCCCTGTAGCTGAACGTGTTGCTGGATGGCGCGACGCGCGGCGTTGGCATCGTGTCGTTCGATGGCTTCCAGAATGGCCTCGTGCTCGGCGAAGCTCTCCTGCAGGCGGTGATGCACGTGAAGCTGCAGGCGGCGATAGGGCTTGAGAATCGCGTGCAGCCGGGTCGCCTCTTGCGTAAGAAAGGCGTTGTGGCTGGCAGCGTAGATCAGATGATGAAAGGTGCCGTTGGCGTGGTAGTAGCGGTCGGCATCGCTACCGTCGAGGCAGTCGCGACACGACTCGTGAGCCTGCCTGAGTCCTGCCAGTTCTTCCTGCGTAATCCGCCGCGCCGCCAGGCGGGCGCACATGCCCTCGAGCTCTGCCATCACATCGAAGCGCTCGATTAGATCGGCAACGCCGAGCTGGGTCACGAAGGTCCCTCGCTTGGGGTAAACCCGCACCATGCCGGATGCCTCGAGCTGCTGCAGGGCTTCGCGAATCGGCGTTCGTGAGCAGGCGTAGTCACGCGCCAGCGCCACCGGATCGAGCCGGTCTCCCGGGGCGAAGTGGCCGTCGACGATGGCGTTTTCGAGCTGCTCTCGCAGCCACTGCGCCCGCGAGAGGCGTGACAGTCTGGGCGCCGCCGCGGTGCGACCTTCCGGCCGTGTTGCGGCCCTGTCTTCAGGCGTCGTCTCGGGCGCATTTCGCGACGCTGTCATCGAGACTTCCCGGGTCGATTTCTCGGCCACCTTAGACTTTCTCCTATATTGACACCCTCAGCGCCATGCCCAACTGTTGTATACATCAGGGCCGTGGCTTGTATGTCTTGTCTGCCTGCGCATCAGCGTCTCGCGATGCCGTCGGTCTTGCAACGGTTTCTGCTCCAGTCCATCGATCGCTCGTCGCTAACGGGTGCCCAGTCATCGACCCGAGAGGGCCGGCATGAACGTCAATATGAATTTCCTTCAGGAACTTTTGTCGAGTATCGGTCGGCGCAGCCGCGGCCAGGGGTCGCACGCCGACAAGCAAGGCTCGTCGAATGGGCTGTCACGGCTGAGCACGCTGTGCGAAACGCTGATGCACCCGGTCGGGGAGGCATCCCAGATACTGACGGCCCAGGAGGCGCTGGAGCGGTATGCCACGCTCGACGACGCCGGGCGACTGGCCTTCTTCAGACTACTTGCCGATCACTACGCGGCGGTGCCCGAGGAGATTCACGCGGCCTACGCCGAGTACCGGACGCATGAGGACAACGCCAGCCTGGAGACGCTATTCGCCGCTTGCGAGCCTCGCCGTCAGCACCTGCTCAGGCGGCTCAATCTCTGCCCCGGCGGTACTTACGAGCTGGTCAAGATGCGCTCGGATCTCCTCGGCTTGCTCAAGGCCAACCCCGAACTCAAACCGCTCGATGCCGATTTCGCGCATCTGTTCGCCTCGTGGTTCAACCGCGGTTTTCTGGTGCTCGAGAGCATCGACTGGAACACGCCGGCGGCGGTACTGGAAAAGATCATCCGCTATGAAGCGGTCCATGCGATCAACGACTGGTCCGACCTGCGCCGACGTCTCGATCCCGATGATCGGCACTGCTACGCGTTCTTCCATCCGGCCACCGGTGACGAACCGCTGATCTTCGTCGAAGTCGCGCTGTGTCGCGGTATACCCAACAACATTCAGGGCATCCTCGCCGGTGGCGACGACGTGCGCCCCGAAGACGCCGATACCGCTGCGTTCTACAGCATCAGCAATTGCCAGAGCGGCTTGAAAGGCATCTCCTTCGGCAATTTCCTGATCAAGCAGGTGGTGCAGGAGCTCAAGCGTGAGCTGCCGAACCTCGAGAAGTTCGTCACGCTATCGCCGGTCCCAGGCTTTGCCCAATGGCTGGAACAGGAGCGCAAGGCGCATCCGGAAGGGGGCGGTGCCGAGATCGCCTCGGGGCTTGAAGACGGGCCCTGGCTGGCCGACGCCAAGGCGCGGGAGAAACTGCAGCCGGCGGTGCGTGGACTGGCCGCCCATTACCTGGTCGACGCCAAGCACGGCAGCGGTCTACCGCTCGATCCCGTCGCCCGGTTTCATCTGGGTAACGGGGCTACGCTACATCGTCTCAACTGGCCCGGCGACACCTCCGACAAGGGCCTCAAGCAGTCTCATGGACTGATGGTCAATTACCTCTACGAGCTGGACCGTATCGAACAGAACCACGAAGCGTTCAGCCGCGAGGGCACGGTGGCCTGCGCCGGAGAGATCCGCCGCGATGCCAAGCAGGGCCGCGCGCGACTGCGCAACAGCACGACGAAGGCCGACGCCTGATTCGAGATCGCAAGCCACGCAGGTGGCGGCACAGCGGGAGATTCGCATGAACCACAACCTCTACCTTCAGTTGTCGAGCCACTTCGACCGTCAGCCGGACAAGGTGCTGATCGATACGCCTGACGGTGATCGCTATCGCTATCGCGACGTACTGTCCCTCTCCCAGCGCATGGCCCATGTGCTGCACGACCGAGGCGTCGAACCGGGAGACCGGGTCGTCGTCCAGGTCGACAAGAGCCCGCAGGCGATCATGCTCTATCTGGCGTGCCTGCAGGTTGGCGGCGTCTACCTGCCGCTCAATACCGCCTATACCGATGCCGAGATCGACTACTTTCTCGGTGACGCCGAACCCAGGCTCTATGTCTGCCGACCCCAGGCCGAGGAGAGCGCGCGCCGGCTTGCGGCGGCGTGTGGCGTCGAGGCGGTGGAGACCCTGGGGGTCGATGGCGACGGCTCGCTGATGGCGCTCGTCGACCTTGCCTCTGAGGACGAGCGCGTTGCAGACGTCGGCCCCGACGCTCTGGCTTCGATTCTCTACACCTCCGGGACCACCGGACGTTCCAAGGGTGCGATGCTCACACACCAGAATCTCGCCGCCAACAGCCAGGCGCTGGCGACGACGTGGCAGTTCAGCGCCGAGGACCACCTGCTGCACGCCTTGCCGATCTTTCATACCCACGGCCTGTTCGTTGCCTGCAACATCGTGTTCACCGTCGGTGCGTCGATGACCTTCCTGCCCAAGCTCGATGCCGAGCAGCTGCTCGATCTGATGCCGCGGGCGACGGTGCTGATGGGAGTGCCCACTTTCTACACGCGCCTGCTGGCGAGTCCGCGGCTGGATCGCGAGACCACCGCCAACATGCGGCTGTTCGTCTCCGGGTCGGCGCCGCTGCTCGCCGAGACGCATCGCGAATTCAGCGAGCGCACCGGTCACGCCATCCTCGAGCGCTACGGTATGACCGAGACCAACATGAATACCTCCAACCCCTATGACGGCCAGCGCCGCCCGGGGACCGTCGGCTTCGCGCTACCGGGTAGCGAGGTTCGCATCACCGACCGGGAGAGTGGCGACACGCTCTTGCCTGGCGAGACGGGGGCGGTGGAAGTCCGTGGGCCCAACGTTTTCAAGGGTTACTGGCGGATGCCGGAAAAGACCGCCTCCGAGTTCCGTGACGACGGTTTCTTCATCACCGGCGATCTAGGGGTGATCGACGCGGACGGCTATCTCTCGATCGTCGGGCGCGACAAGGACCTTGTGATCTCCGGTGGTTATAACGTCTATCCGAAAGAGGTCGAACAGTGGATCGACGAGCTGCCGGGCGTCGTCGAATCGGCGATCGTCGGCGTCGCCCATCCGGATCTCGGCGAAGGCGTCACGGCGGCAGTCGTGCTCAAGCCCGATGCGAGTCTCGATGAGGAGGCCGTGCTCGCCGCGCTCAGTGACAAGATCGCGCGCTACAAGCAGCCCAAGCGGGTCTTCTTCGTCGATAGCCTGCCCAGAAACGTGATGGGCAAGGTCCAGAAGAACGTTCTAAGAGAGCGCTACGCCGATCTCTACCAACCTTCCGGCGCCTCTAGCGACTGAGCGCGAGTCCGCAGCGCCCGTTTTTCCCTGTCATGCCGACAGGCGCCATGCCCTTTGCCCGCGAGCCGCTGACAGGCTGCGACTCGCGGCACGCCAGACGCGTCCGACAGGACACCCGAAACAACGCCCCGAGAGGTGAACAACGATGGTGATCTACGGTGTCGCACTACTGGCCGGCTGCATGCTGGCCGGGCTAATCATCGGCGATGTACTCGGCCAGTTGCTGGGTATCGATGCCAATCTCGGCGGTGTGGGTATCGCCATGCTGCTGCTCATCTTTCTCACCGGCTACCTCAAGGATCGCGGCAAGCTGCCGGAGGCGACTGAAAGCGGCATCAATTTCTGGAACGCGATGTACATCCCCATCGTCGTCGCGATGGCGGCGAGCCAGAACGTCGCCGCCGCCTTCAGCGGCGGGCTGGTGGCGATTCTGGCCGGCACGCTGGCCGTGGTACTCGGGCTCGCCCTCGTGCCGGTGCTGACCGGCAAGAAGGTCGATGATGCCGCGCCGCTGGATGCGCGCCCACCGTCTCATCCGCCCACCGGCCGCTAAGGGGAGCCTTGCATGAACGATTCCATCGTATCGCTGGTCGACAAGTATCACCTGATCGCCGCCTTTGCCGTCATTGGCCTCGCCATGTACGTCGCCTACTGGATGAGTCGCAATCTGACCGGCGGCCGGCTGCATGGCAGCGCCATCGCCATCATCATCGGACTGGCGCTCGCCTATGTTGGCGGTATCACAACCGGAGGCAGCCATGGCCTCGCCGATGTCACTCTTTTCTCGGGGCTTGCGCTGATGGGAGGCGGCATGCTGCGGGATCTTGCGATCATCGCCACCGCTTACGGCGTGCGCTTGCAGGAGGTGAAAAAGGCCGGGTTGCGTGGCGTGGTCGCGCTCTTTCTCGGCGTGCTCGTGTCGTTCGTCGCGGGTGCCGTCGTCGCGGTGGGGTTCGGCTACACCGACCCGGTCGATATCACCACCATTGCCGCGGGGGCAGTGACTTACATCGTCGGCCCGGTGACGGGGGCCACGCTAGGGGCGAGCTCTGAAGTGATCGCATTGTCGATCGCGGCGGGGTTGGTCAAATCGATTCTCACCATGATCGCCACGCCATTGACTGCCAAGTGGATCGGGCTGGACAACCCGCGCTCGGCGATGATTTTCGGTGGCATGATCGGGACCACCAGCGGCGTCGCCGCCGGTCTCGCCGCCACCGATGCCCGACTGGTGCCCTATGGCGCGATGACGGCGACGTTCTACACCGGACTCGGCATTCTTCTCGCCCCGACCCTGCTGTTTCTCGGCGTCCGGGCGATCTTCTAGCCTCGACGGTCGGTCGGTTGCGTCAAGGGTCAATGCTCTCCCCGAACCAGAGCGAATTGACCGTCGGCGCACCCAGGCAGCTGTTCGGCGACCGGTCTGGCATACCAATACCCCTGCTGTCTGACGATGCCGCGCCGATAGAGCCAGCGTGCCTCTTCCAGGGTCTCGACACCCTCGGCGATCAGGCTGATATCGAGCCGCTCGGCGAGGGTGATGATCTGATCGATGATGATCTGCTGGCGCGGCGACTGAGGAATGTCGCTGATCAGCTGGCGGTCGAGTTTCAAGATGTCGGGAGCGATGTCGATGAGCAGGTTGAGATTGGCGTGGCCGGTGCCGAAGTCGTCGAGTGCGACACTCAGGCCCATCGCGCGATAGCTCTCGACGATATTCTTGAGATGGCGCCGATCGCGGACGCTCTCGGTCTCAACAATCTCGAAACAGAGCCGCTCCAGGGGCCAGCCGACCCGCTTGGCGGTCTCCAGAGTGGCCTGGATGCAGGCCTGGGGCTCGTAGACCGCATTGGGCAGAAAGTTGATGGACAGAACCGAATCCGCCCCCAGGCTATCGGCGATCTCGATTGCCCGAACCCGGCAGGCCTGGTCGAAGCGGTAGAGTGTCGTCTCATCGAGTCGGGAAAGGACTGAAAAGGCTGACTCTCCCGCGGTACCCCGTACCAGCGCTTCATAGCCGTAGATTCGATCCTGGTCGATATCGACCAGCGGTTGAAACGCCATCGTGAAATCGAACTCCAGCGGGCGGTCGCAACGGCCACAGACGCTGTCGTGTCTCGCGCATCCTGACATCCATTCCTCCTTGACGGCGGATCGAGCCTTCACGGCCCAGCATCATTGCTTGATCGGCAGAGACGATAAAATGATTAATTATTATGCAAAATGGTCCGCCAAGGGTGTTCACAGCTTAGAAGTGAATGATCGGGACGAATAGCGTTATCGGGATGAAAAATGTGAACTGTAGTTAACGCTGCGTCGCAACTCTCGAACGGCCGCCCGGCCTGAAAGCACCGGCCGCTGACGGCGCGGCTCGCTTCCCCATTGCCCTGAGGTGACATGAAACCTTCCCTGGCCACTGTTGGCTGTCTGCTGCTGATTGCCCTGGGTGTCGCCCTCGACAAGGGGGTCTGGCAGATACCGCGAGAATGGAACCCGCTGGCGCCGCTCAACGTCGACGATCCGGTGACGGTGATGACCTCGCTCAAGCTCAAGCGCCTGACAGGCGACCGTGACGGCTGCCTCGCCGCGCTGAACACGGCCCCCCAGGTGAGTTATGCCCCGCTCGAGGACTACACCCCAGTGGCGGGCTGTCCGCTCGAGAACGTGGTGAGACTTGCGCGGACCGGCGTCACCTTCAACGCGAGCTTCGTGGCGACCTGTCCCATGGCGCTGGCGTGGACGATGTTCGAGCGACATGAGCTGCAGCCGCTGGCCGAACGAACCTTCGGTCAGCGTGTGGCATCGGTGCAGCATTACGGCTCGTTCGCCTGCCGCAACATCTATCACCGCAAGAATGCCCGGCGCAGCGACCACGCGACGGCCTCGGCGCTGGACGTGGCGGCGTTTCGTCTGGCGGATGGCCGGCGGATCGGCCTGCTCGAGGATTGGGAGGGAGATGATGATGCCTCGCGCTTTCTCAAGGAGGCGCAGAAGGGGGCGTGTCACTATTTCGGTACGGTGTTGGGGCCGGACTACAACGCCGCCCATGCCAATCACTTCCATCTCGGCATGCGCGGCATCGCGTTTTGTCGCTGAGCGCCTGATCGCGGCGGGTTCAGTCGCCGAGGTTGACGTCGTCCTCGTCGGTCGCGGCACCGGTTGCCGCGCCGACACCGCCACCGATTGCCGCACCTTGCGTCACGCTGCCGCCGGTCGCGGCGGCGGCACCCGCACCTACCGCTGCACCGATGCCGGCGCCGCTGGCGGTGCGTTCGCCGGTGCCGGTGCCACAGGCGCTGAGCAGCAGGGCGGCGGCGAGCATGAGAGGAATCGTGCGCAACATGGAGTGTCTCCTGCGAATGTCGGAAAGGGTCGATACGTGCGTGGCCACGGCCCGCAGCGCGCTGGTCGTGTGCCGTCGGAACGACGACCGGCGGGCGCCGTGAGCCGTGAATGCCCTCCAGCGTAGCTGTCTGATGTCGCGGCGCAATCGTCAGCGCGGCGTTTTCAGGTGATGCCACCTGCGCGCGTCGGGGCGCCGGTCAGGGGCGCGGCTGTTGCTGCGTAATGCAGTGGATATTGCCGCCGCCGAGGAGTATCTCGCGGGCGGGCACACCGACGACGCGACGCTCGGGGAAGAGCGCCTGCAGCCGCTCGCGGGCGATCTCGTCCCAGCGGGGGTCGAGCAGCGGCATCGCGACGATCCGGTTGCCGATATAGAAATTGACGTAGGAGCCAGCGAGGCGATCGCCGGCACGCCGAGGCCGCGAGCTCGAGAGCCGATCCACACCGCTGGCCTCTTCCTCGGCAAGGTGAAGTGGCCCCGGCTGGGGCAGCTTGTGCACCGTCAGGCGTCGGCCGCGGGCATCGCTTTCGTTTTCCAGCACGGCTAGCGCACGTTGCGATATCGCATGCTGCGGATCGGCGGTGTCGTCGGTCCAGGTGAGTGCGACGACCCCGGGGGCGACGAAGCAGCAGAGATTGTCGACGTGGCCGTCGGTCTCATCCTGATAGCAGCCGGCGGGTAGCCAGATCACCTTTTCGATCCCCAGGTACTCGGCCAGCAGCGTCTGCTGAGCGTCGCGTGTCAGCGCCGGGTTGCGATTGGGGTTGAGCAGGCACTCTTCCGTGGTGATCAGCGTGCCTTCACCGTCGACGTGGATCGCGCCTCCCTCGAGCACCATCGGCGCCGAAAAGCAGGGAACACCGAGCATGCCGGCGATCTTGCGCCGAATGCGCTGGTCCTTGTCCCACGGAAAGTAGAGCCCACCCCCGAGCCCGCCCCAGGCGTTGAAATCCCAGTCCACCACGGCAAGGCGCCCATCCGGGTGCGTGACGAAGGTCGGGCCGACGTCGCGCATCCAGGCATCGTTGCTGGAGAGTTCCACCACGCGCACCGGGGGGGGAAGCTGATCGCGGGCGTTTTCGTACTGCTCGTCACTGGCACCGACGATGACGGTTTCGCTCTCGGCGATGACGCGGGCCACTTCGACGAAGGCGCGCTGCGCCGGTTTGGCGCCTAGCCGCCAGTTGTCCGGCCGCTGTGGCCAGAGCATCCAGCAGGCATCGTGGGGCGCGAACTCCGCCGGCATGCGAAAACCCTGGCGGGCGGGGGAGACCGGGGGTGAAACGAGATCGCTCATGACAAACGCCCTTGGGAACCCTAAGGTTATCGATGGATCGTGGCGCCGACTGTAGCACTGTGCAGGGGGCCTTACGTGAGCGCGTTCGCCGAAAAGCGTTACTACGGGCAGGCGTTGCGTCAGGGCCTCATCGGATGCACCTTCATAGCGTCAATCGGCGTCCCAAGCAGGCAAGGAGAGAGTCATGAGATTCAACGTCAAAGGTGTCGAGGAAGGCCAGCCCATTCCCAAGGAATTCGCTTTCGCGGTGCCGGACCCCGAGCAGCACATGCGCTTCAGCGACAACCGCAATCCGGAAGTTCGCTGGCTCGACGCTCCCAAGCAGACGCAAAGTTTCGTGGTGCTGGTGTGTGACCCGGACGTGCCCGGCGTCGCCGATGATGTCAATCAGGAAGGCAAGACGCTGCCGCCGGACATGCCGCGGGTCGACTTCTACCACTGGGTGCTGATCGACATTCCTCACGATGTCAGCCTGATCGAAGAGGGCGAAGCGGCCGATGGCGTCGTGCCCCGCGGCAAGACGCCGGGAAAGACGTCGAAGGGGATCGCCGGCATCAACAGCTATACCGGTTTCATGGCGGGCGACCCGGACCTCGCCGGCACCTATGGCGGCTATGACGGCCCCTGCCCGCCGTGGAACGACGAGATGGTCCATCGCTACACCTTCAGCGTCTTTGCGCTCGACGTCGAGACGCTCCATTTGGAGGGTGACTTCACCGGCGATCAGGTCCGCGAGGCGATGGAGGGCCACGTGCTGGCGGAGTCCAGCGTGACCGGTACCTATACCCTCAATCCGGATCTGACCTGAGTCCTTCACGCCATCCATGAGCGGAGACCCGTCGCCCGATTCCCTCCCGGCGCAACTGGAACAGGCGCTGCTGGCGCTCGCCGAGGCGCGCGGTGCGGAGAAGACGTTCTGCCCCTCGGAAGCCGCACGGCGGCTCGACCCGGTGGCGTGGCGTGAATGGATGCCGGCGACGCGAGAGGCGGCGCGCTCGCTCGCCCGGCGCGGTGAGCTGATCGTCAGCCAGCGAGGTCAGGTGCTGACGCCGGCTATGCCGTGGACCGGCCCGATCCGGCTGCGGCTGCCGCGCGATGCCGAACGTGCCGACAACGCCGGCCCGTCGGATGACACCCCGGAGCGTGGCGATGCGTGAAACCGGCGGGCGAGGCGCCGGCATCGTCATGATGCTGCTCTGCTGGGTGACCATCATCGGGCTGGCGATGTGGTGGTTTCGAGGGTTCGAGGCGCGCCGCGAGAACCCCAACGCGGCACGGGTCGAGCAGGTCGAGCCCGGCGAGCCGGTGACGCTGTTGCGCAATGCCTACGGTCACTTTGTCGCCCCGGGGGAGATCGACGGCCAGCCGGTGACGTTTCTCGTCGATACCGGCGCCACCTATGTCTCCCTGTCCAGTTCGCTCGCCGACACCCTGGGTCTGGCGCGGGGGCGCGAGGCGACATTCTCGACTGCCAACGGCCGTGTCACCGGGAGTCTCACGACGCTGGATCGGGTCCGGCTCGGCGGGCTGGCGGCGCGCGACGTGACCGGCTCCATCCACGCCGGTATCGACGATGATGTCGTGCTGCTCGGCATGAGCTTTCTGGGCCGCTTCGATATCTCCATCCGCGGCGACTCGATGCATCTCGTCGCGACTTCGCGCTAGGGCGCAGCGCTGACTCACCCACACGCGGACAGACTTCGTCTTCCCGTCGGGGGCGTCGTATGATGGCGCGTTTCCAGGTAGCCCCGCGCCGGCCAGCGCAGCGTGGGCATCGACGATCAGCGGAGAGCAGTGATGACGGGAAGACGACTCAGGGCCATCGGCGCGTTAACACTCATGACGCTGGTGCTGGCGGGCTGCGAGAGTCTGTCGACGGGCTCGCTATCGATGCCGCAGATCTTTGACAGTCCCGGCGACGAGGAAACGGTGGTGGCGCGGCAGGTCGAATTTCCCGCCGACGAGTACGCCAAGCTCGACAAGCAGGGCAGCGCCGCCGTGCAGGGTCGGCTCACCTACACCGCCCCCGGGGGAGACACCGTCATCGGGGCGGACGAACTCATCTCCGTGGCACCGGCCACCCGCTATGCCGCAGAAGCGGCCGATGTGGCGCTCTCCGGGCGCAAGATCGAGCCCGCCGATCCGCGAGCGCGCGCCTACACCCACACCGCCAGGACCAACGCCGACGGCTACTTCGTCGTTCGCGGCCTCCCGGCCGGGGTGTTCTACGTTGCCGGTAGCGTGCTGCTGCCCGGTGGCGACGCCCGCAGCCCGATCATCATCCGCCAGGTGGAACTCACGGCCGGCCAGGCCCGGGACGTCGACCTCAGTCGCTGAGAGGCGAGTGCTCGGCCACGAGGTGCTCGGCCACGAGGTGCTCGGCCACGATGGGGAGGATGGTGTCGCGAGTCAGCGCCGCCAGCGGCAGCGCCCCGGCCTCGGTCAGAGTCACCCAGCGCAGCTCCTCGATCTCGGCAGCCGGCGTCGGTTCGCCCGACAGGCATCCCCAGAAGAGGTGAGCATCGACCCGATGACCGGCTTCGTTGGCCGCCGTGGCACTGGCCTGCCCCAGCGGCTCGCAGCCAGCGAGGGGCACCCCGAGCTCCTCGAACACTTCCCGTGCGACGGCGGCTTGCGCCGACTCGCCGGGCTCGATCTTGCCGCCGGCCTGCATGAAATAGGGGCTTCCGCGCTTTCTCACGAGCAGCAGACGTTCGCCGTCGACGATGACCGCGGCAGCGATGGTCAATACCAAAGACTGAGAAGACTCGTCGGTGGCGCCATGGCGGCGGCTAGGTAAGAACTCGTTTTGCATATCGTAATCCGATTAAAGACGTGTTTACGTAGCCATCTATGAACGGAACAATTCGGGTATCATGCGTTCTATTCTGCGGTGCATGATGACCGCACGCGATATTCGGCCGCCAGGGACATGACGCAAAAGACGTCGAGATCGGCCGAAGCGCGTCAACACTCGAGCGATAGCAGCAGTGAAACGCATCGCCAAATTATAAAGAACCGACGGTATGCAGGGTTTAGAGGCCAACTATAGGGATGGAAGACAGCTTGGACAGCACTGCACATCAAGATCGCGTACTGATCATCGAAGACGACGAACGGCTGGCCCATCTCACGCGTGAGTATCTCGAGGCTAACGGCTTTCATGTCGGGCTCGAACACGACGGTACCAACGGGGTGGAAAGAATCATCGAAGAGCAACCGGACATGGTGATCCTCGATCTCATGTTGCCGGGTGAGGATGGTCTGTCGATCTGCCGTCGCGCGCGCCCGCATTACGCCGGGCCGATTCTCATGCTGACCGCACGTACCGACGATATGGATCAGGTGCTCGGTCTCGAAATGGGCGCCGATGACTACGTGCCGAAGCCGGTTCAGCCGCGGGTGCTGCTGGCGCGCATGCGGGCACTGATGCGTCGCGCCGACAGTCTGGTCTCCGCCAGCGGAGCCACGCGCCTCACCTTCGACAATCTGGTGGTCGACAGCGCGACACGCGAAGCCTGGCTGGAAGATGAGCGCATCGATCTCACCAGTGCGGAGTTCGATCTGCTCTGGCTGCTGGCGGACAACGCCGGGCGCGTCCTGACTCGCGAGGAGATATTCTCTCAACTTCGCGGGATCAAGTACGACGGTCAGGATCGTTCCATCGACGTGCGCGTCTCGCGTATTCGTCCGAAGATCGGCGACGACCCCAACCACCCTCACCGCATCAAGACTGTGCGCAGCAAGGGCTACCTCTTCGTGCGCGACAGCTGATCGACGGTGGCGGCGTCCGTCGCCACCGTACGTCCACCCGATTCGATGAATCGAACAATCGGAAGCGTCCGAGCGCGTTGACGCGCTCGCGACATCCTCCAGGCGAGAGCAGTCATGCGGCGATCGTTCACCGATAGTACCTTCCTGCGCTTCTATCTCGCGCTGCTCGCCGCACTGGTCATCACCTTCGGCCTGGCGCTGCTCGGCTTTCTGGTGGTCGACAAGGTGCGCCAGGAGCAGTACCGCGAGAGCTTGGTCAGCGGCCCGCTGGCGCTGCTCTCCGACCTCGTTTCGCGCCAGCCGCTCGAGAATCGCGACGACTGGCTGGCCTCGATGGCCTCGACACTCGGCATGCCGCTGGGACTTTTCGAACTCGATGATCTCTCGCTGAATTACTTCGAGCGCGCGCGGCTTGCCGACGCCCGGCCGGTGATCGAATCGGACAGCGATGGCTGGCGCTCGCTCTACCAGTTACCGCATTCGGACTGGGTGCTGGCGGCGAGGATCAACTCGCTCAACGAGATGCAGCTGCGCGGGATCACCGAGGTGCTTCGCAGTTGGCTCAGCGGGGAGTCGGCTCAGGTCCAGCGGCAGCGCCTGAAGCGGGTCCAGCATCAGTTCCATGTGCCGGTGACGCTTTCCGATATGGCGCCCGCCGATGTCGACCCGATTCAATCCACCCGTCTTGCGGCCGGCGAAGTGGTCGTAAGGCTCGATCCCAGCCTGAGCACGCTGCACATTCACGCCCGCGTCGGCTCGGACCGTTGGTTGCATATCGGCCCGCTCCCGAGCTTCGAGTCGGTGCCGCTGTCGCTGGCCTTTGCCCTGCTCATCACGGTGCTGGTCACGCTGGCCGGCGCGATCTATCTCATTGTCTGGAGTATCGAGGGGCGCGTCGCGCGGCTCGAACGGGCGGCCACGCGCATTGCCGGCGGGCATCTCAATTCCCGTGTGCGGGTCGATGGCAGCGACTTCCTGGGGCGCCTGGGCATGGCGCTCAACGGGATGGCGGTCCAGGTGCAGTCCCTGTTGAGAAGTCAGCAGGAGATGATCCGCGCGGTATCGCATGAGCTTCGCACACCGGTGGCGAGGATTCGCTTTGCGGTGCAGATGCTCGAGGATCTGAGCCGGGACGACAGCTCCCGGCGGCAACTCGAGGGGATCGACGGAGACATCGCCGAGCTCGATCGGCTGATCGACGAGATCCTGACCTACGCCAAACTCGATAGCGAAAATGCGCAGGGGATGAGCCTCAATACCGAGAGCGTGGAGTGTCGCAGCGTTGCCTGGCGGGTGGTGGATACGCTGAGTCCGCTGCATCCACATTTGACGCTCGAGGTCGCCGATGGCCCCGAGCTCGAGGTCGAGGCCGAGCCGCGCTATCTACAGCGCGCGGTCCAGAACCTAGTTGCCAACGCCTGCCGCCACGCCGAGCGCCAGGTGATGCTGACCGTGCATCGCGAACCGCGAGCGGTCCGCATCGATGTGGAGGACGATGGCCCGGGCGTGCCCGAAAAAGAGCGCCTGGCTATTTTCAAACCCTTCGCTCGGCTGGATGACAGCCGCACTCGGCGCTCCGGCGGCTATGGTCTGGGGCTTTCCATCGTGCAGAAGATCATGGCGTGGCACGGCGGCAACGTGGTCGTCGATCGCAGCGAGCGCCTCGATGGCGCCCGCTTCAGCCTACTGCTGCCGCTTCACGGTCTCGAATCGATCTCGCCGCTCACCGATGACCACTGACTCCGCTCAGCGATAACCACTGGCTCATCTTACCGATGACCACTGACCGCCACTGGGCGGTCGGGTCTGTCGGCGGCAACCCGCGATCGGGGCCATGGCGTTGCCCGGGTGCGGGCGTCGCGGCTCCATCCCGGCTCAGTCCTCGCTTGCCGGCTTGATACCGCTCAGCACGGAGAACGAGGTCTCCCGCGCCGTGCGCACGAAATCCTGCATCCAGGGCAGCTCACGGCTCTCTTCGCGAATCGCGGCGTAGAGCGTGCTCCAGACACCCTCCTTGCCGAGCGGCAGCGCCTTGACGTACCCACGCTCGAGATACTCCGTCAGTGCCCAGTTGGGGAGGGCGCACACGCCACGGCCACTGGCGACCAGCTGCATCATCATCACCGTCAGTTCGGCGCTTCGGATCTCCCGGGGCTGCTGGCTCGCCGGATCGAGAAACTGGGTGAAGATATCGAGCCGGGAGTGGTCCACCGGGTAGACGATCAACGTCTCCTCGATCAGCTCATGCGGCTCGACCCAGGCGTTCTGGGCCAGGGTGTGATGATTGGAGACCGCGAGCAGGCCTTCGTAGCGAAACAGCGGAGCATAGTGGACCCCGGGCAGCGGCTGCGGGTTGTCAGTGATCACCAGATCCAGCGCTTGGCGGGCGAGACCGGGAAGCAGATCGAAATTCTGACCGCTGGGGATGTCGATCTCGATTTCCGGCCAGTGATCGCGGAAATGGTCGACCGTCGGCATCAGCCATTGGAAGCAGCTGTGGCACTCGATCGCCATGTGCAGTCGTCCCTGCTCATGGCCGGCGAGGCGCGCGAGATCGCGCTCGGCGAATCGGATCTGTGGCAGGACCTGCTCCGCCAGCGCGAGCAGGCGCTCACCCGCGCGGGTGAACGCGACGGGGCGCGTCTTGCGCGCGAACAGCGGCATCCCGAGCCTCGACTCGAGATCCTTGATCTGATGCGACAGCGCCGACTGGGTCAGATGGACCCGTTCCGCCGCCTCGACCAGCGAACCGGTGTCGCGCAGGGCAATCAGCGTTCGCAGGTGGCGAAGTTCGAGCATGCTAGGAATAGGGGTCACGTTGATGATACGACAAACGCGTAGGTTTCGGTTCAGGGCGGGCAAGACGGCCTGCCTGCGAATATAATCGCCAGTCTACCTGTTAACGTCCAACGACCCCACTGGTGACGATGCGAAGCCCGCGTTCGTCAGCCTGGCGGTGGGGGCGGCCGGTAGTGCGCTCGGAGATGGCCTGGGCCTCACTCAAGCTCTGGCCGCATGGTAGGCTTTGTGACGCGCCGCGGGTGATATCCCGCGGCGCGCTTTTTTGTCCGCGCCGGTCGGCGACGTCGGCCGAAAGCCGCGGACGGGATCGAACCGGCCCGGGAACAGACAGCATGTCGAACAACAAGCCACTTGGCGAAACGGCGCCCACCGCTGGCGTCTCTCAGACCGCGACGGGCGCGTCCGTCGTGTCCATGACACCCCCGCAATGGCCATTGGCGAGTCGACGGACGCGCGGTTTCGCTGCGGCCACCCTCGCGCTGGCGGCGCTGCTTTCTGGCTGTGCCGGTGGCACGACGCAGACCGTCGATGCCACCTCGCCGCTGGCGGTAGCCGACGATGCCCCGCAGTCGCCGCTGCTGCCGAGTCTCTTCTTCGCTGACGGCGGCGAGACCTTCGCAAACTGGCGCTGCACGCCATCGCGCGATCTGGTCACCACCGCCCCCGACGATCGTCGGCTGCGTCTATGGACGGCGCAAGGCGGCACGCAGCTTCCCCGCGCGGCGAGCGGGAGCGCGCAGCAGCGCTACACGCAGGGCGGTCTGTCATTCAAGCGACTGGGTCGCGATGCGCTGGTCGAAAGCGACAGCGCCCGGCTCGTCTGCACGCTGGCGGGCGAGCGCCGCACGGTCACCCGCGAAGACCGACCCGAAAGCATTTTTTACGCCAGCGGTAGCGATCCGGGTTGGAACATTTCGCTGGATCGGCGTCGGACGACCCTGACGCTGATCTCCGACTACGGCCAGGCCAAGGACACGTTCGACTACCGGGTCGCATCGCTTCGCAACGGTGCCGGTGCCGAAATGGTGCTGGTCAGCGACAGCGGTCGGCGACCGCTGGAGATGCATCTCACGGCCAAGGCGTGTTTCGACAGCGTCACCCGTAAGCCCTGGCCGGTGGAAGTGACACTGCGCTACGGCCGTCAGGAGTGGAAGGGGTGCGGACAAGGTGTCGAGGCCAAAGGCTAAAAGGACGAAAAAATCGAACGAATCTGGCTAAAAAACCCGATTTTGTTATCGATAAGCCGCACCGATAATGATGTCATTCCCAGTCATTCATCTAAAGGACCAACATGACCCAACGCATTCTCCTGATTACCAGCTCCCTGTTTGGCGACAACGGTCAGTCCACCGGACTTGCCGCACACTTCAAGGCCGCACTTGCCGAGCGCGATGTCGAACTCATCGAGCGTGATGTCGTTGCCGACCCGCTGCCGCACCTCGACGCCGAGGAGATGGCGAGCTGGATGACCGATCCGGCCGAGCGCACCGCCGCCCAGCGCGCGCTGGCCGAGCGCTCCGACGCGGCGCTCTCGGACGTCGAGCGTAGCGATCTGATCGTGCTTGCGGTGCCGCTCTACAACCTCGGTATCCCGAGCCAGCTCAAGGCGTGGTTCGACCGCGTGCTGCGCGCCGGACGGACCTTCCGCTACACCGAAAACGGGCCGGTGGGGCTGCTCGAGGGCAAGTCCGGCCTGCTGCTTGCGGCTCGCGGCGGCAAGTACGCCGGTTCCGAGATGGATACCCAGACCCCGCACCTGCGCCATATGCTCAAGCTGATCGGCATTGGCGACGTCGAGGCCATCTATGCCGAAGGCCTCAACATGGGCGATGCGGTCAAGGCTGAAGCGCTGGAAACCGCTCAGCGCGATATCGTCGACTTCGTCGACCGTCGCTGCTGATCGCCAGCGCCTCGGCAAGGAGATTCACCCATGCTTCAACGACTGCACAGTGATGGCCTCGGCAAGCTGATTCTGCGCCTCGCCGTCGGCGTCACCATCCTGCTGCACGGCATCCACAAGGTGCTCAACCCGGGTAGCTTCGATTGGCTAGGCAGCCTGCTTGCCAACGTCGGCCTGCCGACGTTTCTCGCCTACGGCGTGCTCCTCGGCGAGATCGTCGGCCCGCTGATGGTGATTCTCGGATCGAGAGCGCGGATCGGTGGCCTGCTGATTGCCGGCAACATGGTCGTCGCCGTGCTGCTCGCGCACCTGGGTGAATTCTGGACCCTCAATGGTCAAGGCGGCTGGACGCTGGAACTGCAGGCGATGTTCTTCGCCGCCGCGGTCGCCGTGATGCTGCTGGGAAGCGGGCGTTTCGCCATCAATCCGGACTGATGCCGGTCGGATAGCTCTGTTCGTCAGATCTATTCGAAAGTTCTATTCGAAAGCCCTGTTCGACAGTTCTGTTCGAAAGCCCTTTTTGAAAGTTCTATTCGAAAGCCCGATGCCAGCGCCGCCTCCGCGCAGCCGCTCGATACCTCACGGTGTCGGGCGGCTGTCGTTGGGGCCCGGGAATACAAGGGGGCGCCGCTAAAAGCCTGGCGAACGAGGCGACCGATCGTATCGTTACGACCGATCGTATCGTTAGCGGGAACTCAGGACTCGGATCGGCGCCTCGGGGGTCATTCGGGAGGCTGCGTTGTCGAGTTCGGCGGCGGTGGCACCGGCACGACGCTGGGATCGAAGAGTCGAGCGAAGAGTCGCTGCAGAACGGCGAGATCCGGGCGCCCACCACTCTCGCGTTGACTGCGGATCGCCCGCCAATCGCCAGCGTGCTGACGCGCGGCGAGGGGGAAGACGAAGGGATGTGTGCCGGGCAGGCCGAGCCGGATATCGGTCGCGTCCAACCGCTCACGGCCCCCGCCATCGTCAATGACCCGGTAGCGCAGGTAGGGCGCGGAAAACCAGGCCAGACGTCGGCCGTTCTCGGTTGCATCGGCGGCGGCGCGCCAGCGTTCGCCCAGCGGCCACGGCGTGAGTGCCAGCGGTACGTCGCCGTCGAACAGGCTTGCCCACCCCTCGTAGGCCGTGCCGTCGACGACCGCAGTGACTCGCCACAGCAGCGTGGTCAGCGGTGCCGGTTGCACCAGCGTATCGGCGGTCTCGATGCCCTGTTCAGCCAGTTGCCGGGCCACACGCGACTCGACGCTGGCCTGCGCCCATAGGCTGAAGGCGATGTAGAGACATGAGGCCGAGAGCAGCGTCACCAGCGTGCGGTAATCGCGCGGCCGAATCGCGAAGGCGATGACGCCGACAAGCAGCAACAGGGTGTAGAGCGGGTCGATGATGAACAGACTGCTCCAACTGATCGGGCGCATCGGGACTGGCCACAGCAGCTGAGTGCCGTAGGTCGTGAAGGCATCGAGCAGGGGATGGGTCAAAAGACAGAGCGTGAAGAGCCACCACCAGTGGCCAAAAGAGGCGAGTGCGCGAGTACGCGAGGCGAGCCGGGTCGCGCCGGCGAAGAGCGTGGCAAGCCCGGTCAGAACGAACAGCGAATGGCTGAAACCGCGATGAAGGGTGTAGTCGGCGACCGCGTCGCCGTAATCGATCATGACGTCGAGATCGGGGAGTGTCCCCAGCGCCGCGCCGAGAATCAGTGCCCGGCGGCCAAGGCGGGGCATCACGGCGCCGGCGACGGCGGCGCCGAGACAGGCTTGGGTCACTGAGTCCATTCGGGGTTCCTGGGCTGACAGGGGGCTGACCGGGAGGCTGGCGCCGGGACCGGCCTGGCTCAAGTGTGCTCAACCCGCTCCCCGGCGTCGAGTCGGCATTCATCAACGTCGCTGCGTGCGCTACCCTGAATGCGCAACCTACTGACATGGCAGGAGATCATCATGGAATATCTACACACGATGGTGCGCGTCAGCGATCTCGACGCATCACTGCACTTCTACTGCGATCTGCTCGGCCTCGAGGAGGTGAATCGCAAGGAGAGTGAGAAAGGGCGCTTTACCCTGGTGTTTCTGGCGACGCCGAACGACCGCCCGCGGGCGGAGGCCGAGAAGTCGCCGATGGTCGAGCTGACCTACAACTGGGATCCGGAAACCTACACCGGTGGGCGAAACTTCGGTCATTTGGCCTATCGCGTCGACGACATCTACGCGCTCTGCGACAAGCTCCAGAGTGCTGGCGTGACCATCAATCGTCCGCCCCGCGACGGGCACATGGCGTTCGTTCGCTCGCCCGACGGCATCTCGATCGAACTGCTGCAGAAGGGCGATGCGCTCGAGCCGCAGGAGCCGTGGGCGTCGATGTCCAACACGGGGGAGTGGTAGGCGCATGAGTCGCTCGCTCGCCGTCTTTCTCGGCTGGCTGCTGCTGGTGGCGATCGCCGCCAGCAGCGGTATCGTGACGCCCCCCGGCGACTGGTACGCCGCGCTGGAAAAACCGCCGCTGACACCGCCTAACTGGCTTTTCCCGACGGCGTGGACGCTGCTTTACCTGGCAATGGCGGTGGCCGCCTGGCGCGTCACTCGGGTTGCCCCCGTCGCTGAGCGGCGGCGCGCGCTGACGCCATTCGTCGCCCAGCTCCTTGCCAATGCGCTCTGGTCGATCCTGTTCTTTGGCCTGAACTGGATGGTGGTCGGCCTGCTCGATCTGCTGGCGCTCTGGGGGCTGATCGTGTGGACGCTGATGACGTTTCGGCGCTACTCGACGCTGGCATTCGCCTTGATGCTGCCGTACCTCGTCTGGGTCAGTTTCGCCGCGTATCTCAATGCAGCGCTGCTGGTACTCAACTTTCCCGCATGATCGAGAGGCCAATTTGCTCGCTGTTCCCCCACCCGGTCCCGCGGGGCTGCCCGCCGACATCGAGCACGCGCTTCGCCGCGAGGCCCTCGAGCTCGATCGTCTCGATCGCGACGTCTATCGCCAGTTCGACCGTGATCCGAGCGAACCGATCGTCGGCCTGGGCCCCAGCGACGCCCCGTTTGCGATTTTCGGCCGCGACCCCGGTCGCAAAGAGGTCGAGCTCGGACAGCCATTCGTCGGTGCCGGCGGTCAGAAGGTCAGAGCCGCACTCCATCGCCACGCCCACGGCACGCCCTTGCCGGATATCGAGGCCTCGCTGGCGGTCGGTGACGCCTGTTTCTGGATCAATACCGTGCCGTACAAGCCTGTGGGTAACAAAGCGTGGTCGATGGCGGTCAAGAAACGCTTCCAGCCGCTGATGGCAAGGCTGCTGGTCGAGTGCTGGCAGGGCGAATACATCATCACGCTCGGCCGGGAGGCGTTCTTCTGGTTCGGGATCGGTCAGCCGCGTGCGGTGCGCCATGATCTCGAGCGCTTCTGGGCAGAGGAAACGCGTTTCGAGTCGACGCATCGGATCACGCTCACGCTCGACGATGGAACCACTCGGCCGTTCACGCTGGCGCCATTGCCTCACCCATCGCCGCTCAACCAGCGCTGGTTCACGCGTTTTCCGGCGCTAATGGACCGCCGTCTCGAAGCGCTCGGCGGCTGACCGCTCGTCACGGCGATCGTTGTTGTTCCGCACAGGCGCGCGGGGCATGGCGTCAGTCGGGCCTGAGCGCCAGCCGACCGCTTCCGAGCAGGACGATCACGGCCGCACCGGCGAGCAGCATGGCCGGAAGCTCCAGCGTCCACCCGCCGTTTGATCGCAACGACAACACCTGGGACAGAGGCACCAGGGCGATGGCGGCCGCGATCTCCGCCGCGACCAGCAAGGCGCCCAGGCGTGCGCGCCACCCCAGCAGGATCATCAGCGACCCGCCAATCTCTGCGATCAGCGTGGCGTAGGCGAGAAAGGCGGGTAACCCTGCGGTCTCCAGGGTATGGGCGATGGCGGTAAGCAGTGACGGCGTCGTCAGCTTCGCGAGGCCGTGAAGCAGTAGCGTCAGGCCCAGGCCCAGGCGTAGCGCCAGTCGGCCGATATCGTCTTTGTCCAGTGGCAGCGGGGTCACGAATGTCTCGCGGGTAGTGGGTGAGGGCGGCAGGCGATGAATCGCGGCAGGGTAACATTGACCTAGGAACGTAGCCTTGCCTCGACCTTGGAAAGCTCCCGGCAGCGACCTTGGGGCCGGGACCCGCATTGGCGTCCCACGCCACGCCGCGCATTGGAGGGTCGTCTCTGGGGCGGCCGACTGGCATAAAACCAAGAAATTGTCTTATGTTACTAAACAGTAAAAATAGTGATAATAATGTAAACGGCACTCAGCGCTCAGCCGGTCGTTCGTCCCCGGCACGGCGCGATTTCAGCGACGAATTGATAGTGCCAGGACGCTAACAAACCCCAGAGTCCCAAAGCATGTGGAGATTGCCTCTTTCCCTTTGGCAGCGCATTACGACGCCGCCAGAGACACTCGCGGTCGAGCGCCGCCGCAGCTTCGAGATCATGGCGGAGATCTATCTGTTGGCGCTGGTACTGCAGATCCTTATCGCCCCGCTGCTCTACCTGACCGATGAACCCATCGTCGGTCATCTCAATCTCGTCTGTCTGGTGGCCTACGTCGGCGCGCTGTGGCTTCACCGGCGGCTGTACTTCGCCACGGCGCTTGCCTGCAAGTTGGGCAGCTTTCTGATACTCGTCGTCTACGCCAGTCTCGCCAGCGAGAGCGGTGGCTCCATCATCTACTACCTGTTGTTCGCCGAAATCGAGCTGATGCTATCCGGACTGCGGCCGCGGACCAAAGTCGCGGGGACCCTGGGGCTGATCGCCGTCACGCTGACGGTCGTGCACACCCAGCGCGTCCTCTTGCCACCGGCGGAGTTCCCGCTGCTCGATGTGCTCATGTCCGAAGTGGGCCTGGCCGCTGTATTCCTCATGATCTGCATGGTGATTCTGCGCATGTTGGCGATTACCGACCGCCATGAACATCGCCATCGCCGCGACGCCATGCACGATGGGCTGACGCTGGTGTTCAATCGGCGGGCGATCTTCGAGCGGGCTTCGAGTCTGTGGCAGCAGTCAGCGCCTTTCTCGCTGGTGCTGGTCGACGCCGATCGCTTCAAGGAGGTCAACGACGCCTATGGGCACACCGCGGGCGACGCGGTGCTTCGACATCTGGCCGCGGCGCTCAAGGAGACCCTTCGTCGGGATGATGCGGTCGGCCGAGTGGGCGGCGAGGAGTTTCTCGCGCTGCTACCCGGCGCCTCTCGCGCCCAGGCGCTGGAGATCACGCAGCGCATTCGTGACCGCCTGGCGCAGGAGGCGTGCTGCTTCGACGGGCAGATGCTGCCGGTGACGCTCTCCATGGGCATCGCCCAGTCGACGGACGCGCAAAGCCTGCATGCCCTGATCGAGCTGGCGGATCGCAGGCTTTACGCGGCCAAGTCCGGCGGGCGTGACCGCGTGATCGCCGACGGCGAGTTCCAAAGCGCCGCCTCGCGTAATGCCGTGCGACTCTCCAGCGGCGTGAAGACAGCGCTCTGCGAGCGCTCGATCAAGGCCGGCAGCATCGCTGCCAATGCTGGCACCCCGACCGACTCGCCGCCGTTCGGGCGCACGTGAGGTGGGAGGGCGTCTGCCAACGAGCGCCAGGCTGGGTAGCCCGCAATGAACGGTCTCGGGATCGGCCGGTCAGCCCAGCCGGAGCAGTCGTGACACGCCGCGCTGGATCGTCGCGGCGATCCGTCCGGCCAGCGGCGTGCACAGCACCCATGGCAGTGCGATCAGCGCGATGGTGAGCGCGCCCATGTAGACGTCGCTGAACCAGTGAGCCCCCACCATGATCCTCGGCGCGCTCAGCAGCACGACGAAGGCGACACTCCATGCGGCCACCTGTCGGTCCGCGAAGCGCAGCATGAATCCGGCGAACACCATCAGCATCAGCCCGTGATCGCCGGGGAAGCTGTTCGAAGCGGAATCCTTGGTCTTGATCGACACCAGATCCGTCAGACGCATGGCGTGATCGAAGGCGCGCGTCGGGCTGGGGTGTCCATAGGTAATGCCCTTGGTGGTAAACAGGGCCAGCACACCCGCCGTCAGCAGCATGGTCACCCCGATTCCCAGCCAGCGCTCGAGCCGCTGTGGCTGCGTATCCCGGCGTATTGCCAGCGCAAACAGCCCCCCCAGAATCCCCAGCGACACCATATCGAAGGCGCGGTGGTTGAGAAGCGCCAGTACGTCGTCCCAGGTATTGGGCTCCGGCGTGATCAATGTGTTGAAAAACCAGAAAATACGGTCGTCCATGTCGTTCCAGAGAACGCCATGGGGCCAGGCCCAGCTCACCAGCAGCAGCAGGCCAGTGGCGTTCAAGGCAACGATACGTTTGAGATGGAATCGCGTCGGGCTCATATCGAATGTCTCAGAAGGCGTGGGGGCGGCAGCGTTGATAGATCCGGTCGAAGGTCTGGGCCATGCCATCAATCAGGCGCTGAATCTGCGAGTTGCAGAGCACCCATGGCAGCACGACCAGCGCGATGGCCAGCGCGCCAAAATAGACGTCGCTCACCCAGTGTGCGCCGACCATGATGCGTGGCAGCGTGACCATGACCGTGAGAGCCACTGACAGCGACGCGGTCACCCGATCGGCGAAGCGCAACATGAAACTGGCAAAAACCATCGCCATGACGCCGTGGTCGCTGGGGAAGCTGTTCGACGCCGTGGTCTTGGCATTCAGTGCCGTATAGTCGCTGAGCAGGTTGACCTGGCCATGCCAGAGCGTCGGGCTCGGCCGGGTCATCAGAAAGTGGGTGTGCAGCAGCTCGTTGAGCAGCGCGCCGACCACCGACATGATCAGCCCGATCGCCAGCCATTTCTGCCAGCCGCCGTTGCGGTCGCGAACCATCGCGACGAAGAGCATCACCACCAACACGCCGAACATGATCTTATCGAAGGCACGCGTATTCAGTAGCGCCAGGGTCTCCGTCCAGTGGGGGTAGACCGGCCCGATGAACTGATTGAAGAAATAGAAGACGTCGTCGTCGAGCCGGGTCCAGAACAGCACGGAGGGAAGCCACCAGCTCAGGATCAGGACGAGCGCGAGCGCGTTATAGAAAAGGATTCGGCGGACTTGCATGGCACATCTCGAAACGGTTTGTGCCAGTATAATTTAAGCCATTCATAAGGAACAGTGTTTCTAAACTGTTTGCGAGGGTTGATGCGCCGCGAACGGCGAGTGGGGGCCAGACGGGATGCTGGGGGAACCTCATGACGAACGACGCCGGCTTTCACAGCCGGCGTCGTCAGGGTTGTCAGCGACAGCGCTGCGGGGTCATGCACAAGGCGCCGCGGGATGGCGCCAGATTTGAGCGGCGGTCCCGATCGCTCAGTCAGCTCTCAAGCGCCGCGATCTTGTCGCGCTGTTCTACCAGTAGCTGGCGGGCGGCGAGAAGATCCTTGAGCTTGCCGCGCTCCTTCTCCACCACGGCCTCCGGCGCCTTGGCAGTGAAGCCCTCGTTGGCGAGTTTCTTCTCGATGCCGACGATCAGCTTGTCCTGCTTGTCGATCTCCTTGGCGAGTCGCGCAAGCTCGGCGTCCTTGTCGATCAGGTCAGCCATCGGCACCAGCACTTCCATGTCGCCGACCAGCTGGGTGGCGGCGAGCGGGGCGCTCGTCGGGTCGTCGAGCCAGGTGACGCTGGCCAGCTTGGCGAGTTTCGACAGGAATCGCCGGTTGGCTTCCAGGCGCTCGCGGTCCTCGGCTTCACCTTTGGTCAGCAGCACATCGAGCGGCTTGCCCGGGGCGATATTCATCTCGGCGCGGATGTTGCGCACGGCGACGATCACCCCCTTGAGCCATTCGATGTCGTGAATCGACTGCGCGTCGATCCGTGCGTCGTCGGTCTCCGGCCAGGGTTGCGTCATCAGGCTCTCGCCGTCCGCGGTGGCGAGGGTGCCGGCCAGCGGGGCGACACGCTGCCAGATCTCCTCGGTGACGAACGGCATCATCGGGTGGGCGAGACGCAGAATGGTCTCGAGGACGCGCACCAGCGTCTGCCGGGTGCCGCGCTTGGCCTCGGCCGTGGCGCTTTCATCCCACAGTACCGGCTTTGAGAGCTCCAGATACCAGTCGCAATACTCGTTCCAGACGAATTCGTAGAGCGCTTGGGAGGCGAGATCGAAGCGGTACTCCTCGAGCGCCTGGGTCACCTGCGTCACGGTCTGCTGCAGCCTCGACGTGATCCAGCGATCCGCCAGCGACAGCTCGACGCCCTCGGCGTTCAGCCCGACGTCTTCGCCCTCGGCGTTCATCAGCACGTAGCGCGAGGCGTTCCAGAGCTTGTTGCAGAAGTTGCGATAGCCGTCGAGCCGGCCCATGTCGAACTTGACGTCGCGTCCGGTGGTGGCGAGCGACAGGAAGGTGTAGCGCAGCGCATCGGTGCCGTGGGCTTCGATCCCGTCGGGGAACTCGGCGCGGGTGGCCTTCTCGATGGCGCGCGCTTTCTGCGGCTGCATCATGTTGCCGGTACGCTTGGCGACCAGCGTCTCCAGGTCGATGCCGTCGATCAGGTCGATGGGGTCGAGCACGTTGCCCTTCGACTTCGACATTTTCTGGCCCTGGCTATCGCGCACCAGACCGTGGACATAGACCTGCTTGAAGGGCACCTCGTCGGTGAACTTCAGCGTCATCATGATCATCCGGGCGACCCAGAAAAAGATGATGTCGAAGCCGGTGACCAGAACACTCGAGGGATGGAACGTCTCGAGTTCTGGCGTCTTCTCCGGCCAGCCGAGGGTGCCGAAGGTCCAGAGCCCGGAGCTGAACCAGGTATCCAGCACGTCCTCGTCCTGCGACAGCGCCACGTCGTCGGCCAGCCCGTGCTTGTCACGGACTTCCGCTTCGGTGCGGGCGACGTAGACATTGCCGTCGGCGTCGTACCAGGCCGGAATGCGATGCCCCCACCAGAGCTGACGCGAGATGCACCAGTCCTGCAGCTCGCGCATCCAGGCGAAGTACATGTTCTCGTAGTTCTTGGGGACGAACTCGATGTCGCCGTTTTCGACCGCGGCGATCGCCGGTTTGGCGAGTTCCTCGACGGCGACGAACCACTGGTCGGTCAGCAGCGGCTCGATGACGTCCCCGGAGCGGTCGCCGTACGGCAGGGTGTTGCTGATGGTTTCGACCTGCGCGAGCAGACCCGCCGCGTCCATGTCGGCGACGATACGCTCACGCGCTTCGAAGCGTGGCATGCCGGCATAGGCAGCGGGCAGCGTAACGTCGACGTCGTCGAGCACGCGACCCTGCAGGTCGAACGCTTCGGCGCGGTCGAGAATCGTCGCATCCTTGGAGAAGATGTTGATCAGCGCGTGGTCGTGGCGCTTGCCGACCTCATAGTCGTTGAAGTCGTGCGCCGGGGTGATCTTGACGCAGCCCGAGCCCTTCTCCATGTCGGCGTGCTCGTCGGCGATGATCGGGATGCGCCGGCCCACCAGCGGCAGCTCGATGAACTGGCCTATCAGGGAGGCGTAGCGCGGGTCTTCCGGGTTGACCGCCACGCCCGTATCGCCCAGCAGCGTCTCGGGACGCGTGGTGGCGACCACCAGATGATCCCGGCCATCGGCGGTTTTGGCGCCGTCGGCGAGCGGATAGCGGAAGTGCCAGAACTGACCCTGCTGCTCGCGGTTCTCGACCTCGAGGTCCGAGATCGCGGTATGCAGCGTGGGGTCCCAGTTGACCAGCCGCTTGCCACGGTAGATCAGGCCCTCTTCGTGCAGGCGCACGAAGACTTCCTGCACCGACCGGTAGAAGCCGTCATCCATGGTGAAGCGTTCGCGGCTCCAGTCGGCGCTGGCGCCCATGCGGCGAAGCTGGCGGGTAATGTGCCCACCGGATTCCGCCTTCCATTCCCAGATCTTGTTGGTGAACGCCTCTCGGCCCAGGTCATGACGCGTCTCGCCGGTCTCCGCCGCCAGCTTGCGCTCCACCAGCATCTGCGTGGCGATACCGGCGTGGTCGGTACCGACCTGCCAGAGCGTGTTGTTGCCGCGCATCCGCTTCCAGCGCACCAGAGTGTCCATGATCGTGTCCTGGAAGGCGTGGCCCATGTGCAGGCTGCCGGTCACGTTGGGCGGCGGAATCATGATCGAGAAGGGCGCGCCCTTGCCTGAAGGCGTGAAGCGGTCGTCCGCCTCCCAGCGCTCGTACCAGCGGGTTTCAATCTGATCGGGTTGGTAGGTCTTTTCCATGGAGCGACTCGATTTGGCAACGGTGACGACGGCGTACGGTGCGCCACACACGGGGTGTGGCATCGCAAAAATGGCGAGAATTATAACCGCTGGCGGGGCGCGGCGTCAGGGTGGGGTGATCGCGCGGTGCGGCGACGAGCGACATTTGCGCCCCGCGGGGCCCAGGGCGGGCGCTCGCGTCACCCGAAGGGCGGCCGGCACGGTGGTGCCGACGTCGGTTCAGCGCTGAATCAGGGTCGGCACCCGCCGGTCAGGCCAGATCGCCGGGTGTCGCCTGTCCCCGCTTTGACGCCATGAGAACGCTCACCGCGCTAGAGCTTGTGCGCCTCGACCTTGTAGCCGCGATCCTTGTAGGTCTTCCAGCAGGCGCGTTTGGTACGCAACACGTCCTGGTGCTGGTTGATGATCTCGGCGACGCGTTCGACGCGGGAGAACCACTCGGGAATGTCGTCGTGAAGGTTGAGCATCGCCTGCACGCCGGGCTCCGGCACGCTCTCCCAGCCGATGGTGACCGGCGGCGCGGGCTCCATCGCGTCGCCGGCGACGACGTGGGGGACATAGCTCTCGTCGCGAAACGTCCAGAGCCGCTCGTCGACCTGGCGTGCCATCGCCTCGTCCTGGGTGTGGATATGCAGCTTGTAGCCCTTGCGATAGATCGTCTCCGCCAGTCGGCAGGCGAAGTCGAGCCGCGCGTCGAGGGTAGTGTCCTGGAGGATGTAGAAATCGACTTGGGTCATGGGATTCCGTTGATGGCGAGCGGCGAAACACAGAGGACTAGCCTACCGGATTCGCCGCCGCGTCGCCGAGCGAGGACGTGACGCGACACCCGATGACGGGCAATGACGCCAATCGCTCGCGCAGGCCCGATCTCGACTAGACGCCGCCGTCGACGTCGACCAGCGCCCCCGTCGTGAAGCCCGCTTCTGCCAGCCACAGCACCGCGTTGGCGATCTCCTGGGGCTCGCCGATGCGACCCATGGGGATGACGTCACCGGCCAGCTCGGGCTTGTCCGGGTTGCCGCCGCTGGCGTGGATGGTGGTGCGCACGACACCCGGGCGCACGGTATTGACGCGAATTCCCTCGCCGGCGACCTCCTTGGAGAGCCCTTCGGTCATGCTGTCGATGGCCCCCTTGGAGGCGGCGTAGTCGACGTATTCGCTGCCACCGCCCAGGTGGGAGGCGGCGGAGCCGACGTTGACGATGGCGCCACCCTGGCCGCCATGCGTCGTCGACATGCGCTTGATCGCCTCGCGGGCGCAGACGAACGGCGCCACCACGTTGATCTTCATCATGCGGTCGACGCGCGCAAAGCTCATCTCGTCGACGCGGCTGATCTGATCGACGATACCGGCGTTGTTGACCAGCACGTCGACGCGACCCAGCTCGCGATCCACCGTCTCGAACAGCGAGACGATCTCGGACTCGTTGGCGATGTCGGCCTGGATGGCGAGCGCCTGTCCGCCATCGGCCTCGATCTCGGCGACGACGGCATCGGCGGCGTCCTTGTCGCTGCGGTAGTTGACCGCCACGGCATAGCCTTTCTGTGCGGCCATGACGGCCGTCGCGGCACCGATGCCGCGGCCGGCACCGGTAATGATCATCACGGGTTTCATCCTGCGCTTCTCCTTGGTGCTGTCGTTGTCGTCAGCGGTCGGTGCCGCTCGACTCACTCGGCGCTTTCGAGACGGTGGATGGCGCAGAGCTTGTTGCCGTCCGGGTCGCGAACGTAGGCGAGAAACATCTCACCCATGGCGGCGTGACGAACGCCCGGCGCGTCCTCGGCAGACGTGCCGCCATTGGCGACGGCGATATCGTGGAAGTGCTGCGCCTGCTCGGAAGAGGTGCAGTGAAAGGCAAACGTGCTGCCGTTGCCCACCGTGGCCGGCTGACCGTCGACCGGTTCGGTGACCGCGAAGACATCGCCGTCGTGACGGTAGAAGACTCGCTGAACGCCCTTGCGTTCGCCGAGCTGGCCCTCCTCGACGCCGAGCGTCCCCAGCACGGCGTCGTAGAAGCGCTTGGCGCGGCCGATATCGTTGGTGCCGATCATGACGTGGCTGAACATGCGTCTCTCCTTGGCTGAACGAGCGCCTGGAAACGCGATGACCGCCTCCCGGGCGGTCATCGTCACTTGAGCCGGCGCTCAGGCATTGAGCGTAGGCCGGATTCAGGCCAGCTGCATCAGCCAGCCGCGGGTGTCTTCGCTGCGACCATACTGGATATCCAGCAGGCGCTTGCGCAGCCGTGCGCTGACCGCCTCGTCGCCGGGCGCCGGCGTGACCACGCGATCCTCTTCCGTCACCAGTTCACCGATCTGGGTGATCACTGCCGCGGTACCGCAGGCGAAAACCTCGACGATGTCGCCGTTGGCAATCCCGTCGCGCCACTCGTCGATGCTGATGGCGCGTTCCTCAGGCGTCAGCCCCTCGTCGCGGGCGAGTTCGAGGATCGAGTCCCGGGTCACGCCCTCGAGGATCGTGCCGGTCAGCGCCGGGGTGACCAGGCGGCCATCGCGGTAGACGAAGAACAGATTCATGCCGCCCAGCTCTTCGATCCACTTGTTTTCGGCGGCATCGAGGAAGGCGACCTGATCACAGCCGTGAGCCTCGGCCTCGGCCTGTGCCAACAGCGAGGCGGCGTAGTTGCCACCACACTTGGCCGCTCCCGTGCCGCCGGGCGCGGCGCGGTTGTAGTGCTGGGAGAGCCAGATCGAGACCGGCTTGCCGCCGCCCTTGAAGTAGGCCGCTGCCGGCGAGGCGATCAGGTAGTAGTCGACCTCGGCGGCGGGCTTCACGCCCAGCGACTTGCCGTTGGCGATCATGAACGGACGCAGGTAGAGGCTGCACTCCTCGCTGTCGTTCTGCGGCGTCGGCACCCAGGCGGCGTCGTGGGCCAGCAGCGCCTTGAGCGACCCCAGGAAAGTCTCGTCGTCGAGTTCCGGCAGGGCGAGACGCTTGGCGGAGGCGCGAAAACGCGCGGCGTTCTTCTCCGGGCGGAAGGTCCAGACCGAACCGTCGGCGTGACGATAGGCCTTGATGCCCTCGAAGATCTCCTGACCGTAGTGCAGCACCGGCGACGCGGGGTCGATCAGCAGCGGCCCGTAGGGCCGGACTTCGCCGCGCTGCCAGCCGGTCTGCTTGCTCCAGGGTACGTGGACCATGTTGTCGGTGAAGTAACGCCCGAAGCCCGGGTTGGCGAGAATGCCGTCGCGAAGGCTCGCGTCGAGCGGGTTGGACGAGGGGCGGGCTTCGAAACCTTGAGTGGACACTGCGTCTCTCCTGCGGCGGTGACGCCGGCGTCGGGTCGGCGGCGTCACGATAATCGTTCGATGGAATCCGTGGGTGAATACGGTCGATGACACGAAAGCCCGCCGATCGCCGGCGGGCCGTTCAAGTTAGCATGCAAATAGTTGGCTGCGAAGGGGGCGCGAGGCCCCGCTTCAGGCCGCCATGGCCTCAGGTTTCGTCGGTGACGACGTGCTCGTTCTCGCGATCGAGCAGATAGCGAGTCAGCAGACCGACCGGGCGTCCGCTGGCCCCTTTCTGCTTGCCGCCGGTCCAGCCGGTGCCGGCGATGTCGAGATGTGCCCACGGGTACTTGTCGGCAAAACGCGAGAGAAAGCACGCGGCGGTGATGGCGCCGGCCGGACGCCCGCCGATGTTGGCCAGGTCCGCGAAGTTGGAGTCGAGCTGCTGCTGATAGTCGTCCCACAGCGGCATGTGCCAGGCGCGATCCCAGGAAGCTTCGCCGGCGTCGAGCAGGTCGAGCGCCAGGTCGTCGTCGTTCGAGAAGAGCCCGCTGGCGTGGTCGCCCAGCGCGATCATGCAGGCCCCGGTGAGCGTGGCGATATCGACCACGCTCGCCGGGTGGAAGCGCTCGGCGTAGGTGAGCGCGTCGCACAGCACCAGCCGGCCCTCGGCGTCGGTGTTGAGGATCTCGACGGTAAGGCCCTTGAGCGTGGTGACGATGTCGCCCGGCTTGATCGCCCGACCGTCCGGCATGTTCTCGGCGCTGGCGACGATGGCGATCACGTTGATCTTCGGCTTGAGGGCGAGAACGCTCTTCATCGTGCCGAACACGCTCGCCGCGCCACACATGTCGAACTTCATCTCGTCCATGCCGGCGCCACCCTTGATCGAGATGCCGCCGCTGTCGAAGGTGATGCCCTTGCCGACCAGCACGTGAGGCGCCTCGTCGGCGTCTTCCGCGCCCTGGTACTTCATCACGATCAGCTTGGAGGGCTCTTCGCTTCCGCGGCCCACCGACAGCAGCGAGTGCGCGCCGAGGGCCTCGAGCTGGGCTTCGTCGAGGATCTCGACCGAGAGATGGCCCTGAGAGCCGGCACCCAGCTCCTCGGCCTGCGCGGCGAGGTAGCTCGGCGTGCAGATGTTGCCCGGCAGGTTACCCAGCGTGCGGGCATAGTTGACGCCCTCGCCGAGCGCGGCGCCGATGCGCGCACCGGCCTCGGCGGCCTGGCTGTGATCGGCACTGTTGATGAGCAGTTCAACGCGCGTGAGCGCGGCGGCGGGAATCGGCGTCGATTTGCACTGATCGAAGCGATAGACCGCGCGGGTCGCCGCTTCCAGCGTCATCTGCGCGTTCCAGGCGATGTCGCGGTCGTCGAGCGTGGCGTCGGAGAAGGCCACGGCGGCGCTATCCACCGGCAGCTTGGCAAGGCTGGCGAAAGCAGCGTCGAGCGCCTTGCGCAGGCCGCCTTCGTTGAATCCCTCGCGCTTGCCCAGACCGACCAGCATCAGCCGCTCGGCGGAGAGGCCCGGCGCGAACGGCACCCGCTGGACGTTGGCGAGTTCCGGTGTGAAGTCACCGCGCTCGAGCAGCTGCGCGATCAATCGCTCGCTCGCATCGTCGAGTTTCGCCGCCGCGGAGAGCAGATCGCCATCCTCGAACAGCGGTACCACGAGGCAGTCGGTCTCGACCTTGGCCGGATTGACGGTGAGTACGGAAAATTCCATGTCGTCTCCAATGAACGATTGCGCTGGCTTTGCGTCACAGGTCTCGGCGGCGAGACAAGTGCTTAATGATCCCGGATAATGGCGACCGGTTCGCCGCGGCGACGTCGCTTGAAATCGCGAGATGACGAGCGTCGCATCGCGCCAGCCGACCGCGGTATTGGGCCTCGGTCGGTCACTGTCGAACCAATCCTCTGTCAGTTTACGCAATGCGCGCCGAGGTTGCACAAGCCCCCGAGAGCGTTGTCCCGATCGCATGGCGACTCTCGAGTGGCGCTCCGTATCGTCCGGGATGGCCTCGTCCCGATGCCATCGAGCGACTGGCAGGAAGCCAGATCGGGAGTGGATGTTGCCAGGAGTCTAGATTGATCGTATTCCGCTATTTGACACGCGAGATTCTGCTGACGATGTCGGCGGTCGCCGGCATTCTGCTGCTGGTCATCATGGGTAGCCGGTTCATCCGCTACTTCACCGATGCCGCGCAGGGAGAGCTGCCGCTGGGCGCGCTCGGCTCGCTGATGCTTTTCCACATGCCCAGCTTTCTCGAGCTGGTGCTGCCGCTGTCATTCTTTCTCGCCATTCTGCTCGCCTACGGCCAGCTCTATCTCAATAGCGAGATCACCGTGCTCGTCGCCTGCGGCATGAGCCCGAATCGGTTGCTGCGCGTCACGCTGCTGCCGGCGGCGATGATTGCCGTGCTCGTCGGCGCTTGCAGTCTGTGGGCGACCCCCTACGGCGCGGCGAAGAACGAGCGGCTCATCGACGAGCAGGAGAGCCAGCTCGACTTCTCGCTGCTCTCGCCGGGGCGTTTTCAGGACTTCGGCAGCGGGCGTACCGCCTACACCCAGAGCCTCAACGACGACCGCTCGCGCATGCAAGGGGTCTTCATCAGCGAGCAGGAGACCCAGGCCGATGGTACGGAGACACAGGTGCTCACCCGGGCCGAGGGCGGCTATCAGACCGTCGACCCCGACACCGGTAGCCGCTATCTGGTGCTCTCCAACGGGTCGCGCTACAGCGTCGACCCCGGCAGCGCCGCCGGCCAGCGCCTGGCGTTCGGCAGTTATGCGGTGCGCCTCTCCGTCGACGAAAAGCAGGAGCAAGACGATGACCGCGAGCTCATGAGCACGCCCGCGCTGATTGCCGATGGCGGTGACGAGGCCATGGCGCAGCTACAGTGGCGACTCTCGATGCCGCTGATGATCCCCATCCTGACGCTGCTGGCGCTGCCGCTCTCTCGCGTCAATCCGCGTCAGGGCCGCTTCGCCAAACTGATGCCGGCCATCTTCCTCCACGTGAGTTATTTGAGCCTGCTGCTCGCCGCGCAGGACGCGATCGCCCGCGGCAGTCTGCCGGCCAGTATCGGCATGTGGCCGATCCACGCGGTCTACGCGCTGTTCGGGCTGGTGCTGATTCGCCGCGACCAGAAACGGGGAGGCCGCTGATGTTCGATCGTCTCGACCGCTACATCGCCCGCAACGTCCTCGGTGCCATGCTCGTCGTGCAGACCATGGTGCTGGGGCTCGATCTGGTGATCTCCTACATCAATGATCTCGGCGACGTGTCGGGCGACTACTCTGCGCTCGACGTCCTGGTCTATCTGCTCATGCGGCTGCCGTGGCGCTTCTATGAATACGCGCCGGTGGGTGTGCTGATCGGCTCGCTGATCGGACTGGGCACCATGGCCTCCAGCAATGAGCTGACGGTGATGCGTGCGGCGGGGCGCTCGCTCGGACGTATTCTGCTCGGCGTCCTCAAGCCGTTGGTGCTGGTGATCCTGGTCACCATGGCGATCGGCGAGTACGTCAGCCCCGTCACCGAACAGCACGCCGCGGCCTGGCGGCTCGAGCAGTCGAAAGGCGCCGATGCCGTTCTCTCCCGGGGCGGCGGTTGGCAGCGGGAGGGCAACGACTTCTATCGCTTCGGCACCATCCGCGCCGACGATACGGTCATCAACGTGCGCCGCTATGTCTTCGACGACCAGGAGCTGACACAGGCCTCGGAAGCCGAACGGGCGGTCTGGAACGGTGACGCCTGGCAGCTGGAGAACGTCGCGACGACCTTCTTCGATGACGATGCCACCCGGGTCGAAAGACACGCGAGCGAAACCTGGGAAACTGCGCTGACGCCCGCCCAGCTCAACCGACTGCTGCGCCCGCTGGATAGCCAGCCGTTAACGAGCCTGTGGAAGTATGCAAGCTACCTGCGTACTCAGGGTCAGGAAGCAACCCAGCCGCTGCTCTACTTCTGGCAGAAGAGTCTGCTGCCGGTGACGCTGGCGGGGCTGGTGCTGCTGGCGGCCTCGTTCGTTTTCGGACCGCTGAGAACCGTCGCTGCCGGCACGCGGATCTTCTACGGCGTGATCGTGGGGCTGACCTTCAAGTATCTGCAGGATCTGCTGGCGCCGGCCTCGGTGCTGTTCGGCTTCTCGCCCGCGGTGGCGGTCATCGTGCCGACGGCAACCTGCTATCTGCTCGGGTTCTGGCTGCTGCGGCGCACCGGCTGAGCGAGACCAGCGCCTGCGTAGCGAGAAGTTGCGCAGGCGTCGCGCCATGACGACCCGCGCCAGCGGAATGTGATCCTCGACACGCCGCGCCCGCCAGGGCGCGGCGTTTGTCGTTCCAGGGGGCCGGTCATGTCAGATCAGCGCCTGCCGCTGGCTCGAAAACCGGAGGGCGGGGCGAGTGACTCTGGCAATGATCTGGCAATGATAGAAATGCGCAATCGACTTAGATTCGTAGTTGAAACTGCCTATGCGAATCATTTACATTCACCGCAGAGCCGCTCAAGGGGTTTTGCCGTGTACGTCTGTCTCTGCGTGGGTGTTACCGATCGGGATATCGAAAGTGCCGTCAGCGACGGTGCGCGTAGCTGGCGCGCCGTGCGCGAGGCGACCGGCTGTGCCGGCCAGTGCGGCAAGTGTGCCTGCACCGGCAAGCAGGTGATGCGCGAGGCGATCAGCCGTGAGTTCGAGATGGAGCCGGATCTCGCCTACGCGGTGTAGTCAGCCGGTTTGCCCCGGCGCGCAAGCCGCCTTCTTTTCCAGGACCGTCACGGCGTCGGTCTTCAATCAGTCGCTCTGAGGCTGCCCCCTTTCGACCGTCGCGACTGTGGCTCTCCCTTCTTCAGATTGTCACTCCCTCGGGCCCCTGCTGTTCGCTGACGCGTGCGTCTGGTGCCAGGCGATTGATCGCGTTGGAGAATTTCTTCGCTGGCGGCCATTCCCGCCGGGATCCCAGCGCGAGTCGTTATCACCCGCGTTCTCACCTGCCAATCGATAGCAGATGAGAGGGTTTCGTAAGTAGCTGTTATGCTTGAGTTTTTCGATAACTCCAAGGATACTTGCCGCACAGCGGGCGAGCCGATAGCATCGGTTCGGCTGTACGGGAGGGCGCTTTTCGGTGTCTCCCCTTATTTCATTCGAGGAGATCACGATCATGAAAGGCGACCCCCAGGTCATCGCACATTTGAACACCGTACTCGGCAACGAACTTGTCGCCATCAACCAGTACTTCCTGCACGCCAAGATGTACAAGAATTGGGGCCTGAGCGTACTGGCCAAGTGGGAGTACGATGAGTCGATTGAAGAGATGCAGCACGCCGACCGGCTGACCGACCGCATCCTGCACCTCGAGGGCATGCCCAACCTGCAGGATCTGGGCAAGCTGCAGATCGGTGAAAACGCCAAGGAGATGCTCGAGTGCGATCTGCGCATCGAGCAGAAAGCCTGCGCCGATCTCAAGGCCGCCATCGACCACTGCGAAACGGTCAACGACTATGTCACCTGCGACATGCTCATCAAGATCCTCGAAGACGAGGAAGGGCACATCAACAAGCTCGAGGCAGAACTGAAGCTGATCGATCAGGTCGGTATCCAGAACTACCTGCAGAAGCACATGTTCGCGACCGACAAAGAGTAAGACCCGCAAAGAGTAAGTCCGGCCGGTCGGGCTCTCGCCGTCCGCGTGAGCCTGCCGCCAGCGGCGCCGATTCGTCGAGCGCCCACGCAAAAGCCCCGATGTCATCGACATCGGGGCTTTGTTTTTTGGCCCGCTTGCTGCACGTAGCGCAACGGGCCGGTCGGCGCTGCGTGACGGCTCAGCCGAGATCGTTGACCAGCAGCGCGTCGACCGCCGCGACGCGCTCGGCAAGCGTTCTATCGTCGACGGCGAGCACCGTGATATGGCCGATCTTGCGGCCGGGGCGGGGCGCCTTGCCGTAGTCGTGCCAGCGGGTGCCGGGCAGGGCGAGCACGGCGTCGCGATCCGGGAAGGCGCCGATCACGTTGAGCATCGCGCATGGCACCAGCCGCGTGGTGTCGCCCAGCGGCAGCCCGGCGACAGCGCGCACGTGGTTCTCGAACTGGCTAGTGGCCGCGCCCTCGATGCTCCAGTGACCGGAGTTGTGCACCCGGGGGGCGATCTCGTTGGCAAGCAGCCCTTCACCGGTGACGAAGAACTCGAACGCCAGCGTGCCGACGTAGTCGAGCTTTTCCATCACCCGGGCAATCGCCTGTTCGGCCTGGCGCTGCAGCGGGTGGCCCGGCTGCGGCTCCGAACGGTGCAGAATCCCCTGGCGGTGTTCGTTACGCGCCACCGGCCAGTGGCGGATCTCGCCGTCACGGCCGCGGACGGCGATCGCCGAGATCTCGTGATCGAAGTCGATGAACCCTTCGAGAATCAGCGGCATCTCGCCCAGCTCGGCGAACGTACCCGCCACATCGGCGGCTTCCCGCAGGACCTTCTGCCCCTTGCCGTCGTACCCCATGGTGCGGGTCTTGACCACCGCCGGCAGGCCGATCTCGGCAACCGCAGCGTCGAGATCCGCCTGATCGTCGATCCTGGCGATCGGCGGCACCGCAATCCCGAGCTCGCGGAACAGCGACTTCTCGACCCAACGATCCCGCGCCGTGGCCAGCGCCTGGGCCGGCGGAAAGGCCGGCCGGTGCTCGGCGAGGCGCTCGACTGCCGCGGTGGGAACGTTCTCGAACTCGAAGGTGATGGCATCGCACTGCTCGGCGAGACGCGAGAGCGCCGTCTCGTCCTGCCAGTCGGCGCGGAGATGCTCGCCGTGAGCGCTGGCGCAGGGCGCCTCGGAGGGGTCGAGAAAGGTGAAGCGGATATCCAGCGGCGCGCCGGCCTGGGCGAGCATGCGCCCCAGCTGGCCGCCACCGACGATGCCGAGTCTCATTGGGTCGCCTCGCTGTCGTCTTCCTGAATGGGACGGGGATCGGGGGCGTCGAGCACCTTTTGCGTCTGGGCGGCGCGGTAGGCCTCCAGCGCTTCACGCACCGACGCATCGTGATTGGCGAGCATGGCGGCGGCGAGCAGAGCGGCGTTGACCGCCCCGGCGCGGCCGATGGCGAGCGTGGCGGTGGGAATGCCCGCCGGCATCTGCACGATGGAGAGCAGGGAGTCGACGCCGGAGAGCGTGCTCGACTTTACCGGCACGCCGAGCACCGGCAGACGCGTCTTGGCGGCACACATGCCCGGCAGGTGCGCGGCGCCGCCGGCACCGGCGATGATCACCTCGAGGCCGCGTTCGGCGGCGGTCTCGGCGTACTCGAACAGCAGGTCAGGGGTACGGTGTGCGGAGACCACCCGGGTCTCGTGCTCGATCCCCAGTTGCTCGAGGGTCTCCACCGTGTGGCGGAGCGTCGACCAGTCCGACTTCGACCCCATGATCACGCCAACGCGTACGCTCATGCTTGCTTCCTCTTGTGCTTCCACCTCTGAGAACGACCCCGACGCCACCCGGTGAGTGCGCGTCGTTCGGAAAGCAGCGCATTGTACGGGAAATCCAAAACTGACGGGAAATCCAAAACTGACGGGAAATCCAAAACCGACGGGAAACCGCGAACCGCCGAAAACGCTAAAATCGCGCCGGGGACGGCATCCGTTCGTGCGCGGCGACGCCCATCGGGCCCGGCGTCAGTGAAACGCCTTCTCCAGCGCGAAGCGCGCCACCGGCTCGCCGTCGATCTCGACCTCCTCGCAGAACATGCCAAGCGGCCGTACCCAGAGGCCGTATTCACCGTAGAGCGCGCGGTAGACCACCAGCCACGCTTCGGTCTCACTGTGGCGCGCGACGTCCACGACCTCATAGAGCGCGCCTTTATAGTGGCGATAGATGCCGGGGACGGGGTGTGAACGCTCACTCATCGGGTGGGACTCCTGTCGATGTCTGCAAAGTTTCGCTGGCGGTGGCATTCCGCCGCGCCCTCTCGGCCAGCCGGGTCAGCACGCGGCTGGCCGCCGTGAAGCCGAAGTTGCCGGTGACCACGCTCACCGCACCAAAGCCCGAGGCGCAGTCGAGCCGGGTGGATTCGCCCGGGGCCGGTTTCTGCAGGCAGACCTCGCCATCCTCGCCCGGGTAGACCAGCTGCTCGTCGGAGTAGACGCACTCGACGCTGAAGCGCCGCTTGGGATTCCGCGAAAAGCCGTGATCGCGTCGCAGCTTCGAGCGCACCTTGGCAAGCAGCGGGTCGTGCTGGGTACGGGTGAGGTCCGCCACACGGATGCGCGTGGGGTCGGTCTGGCCGCCGGCGCCGCCGGTCACGGTGATCGGCAGCTTGCGGCGCTGACAATAGTGGATCAACGCGGCCTTCGCCCCCACGTGATCGATGGCATCGATGACGTGGTCGGCGTCTGCCGGGATGCGCTCGTCCAGGTTGGTCGGCGTGACGAAGGCGGCATCGGCGATCACCTGGATCCCCGGCCAGATCGCTCGACAGCGTTCGGCCAGCACCTCGACCTTGGGCCGGCCGATCTGGCCGTCGAGGGCGTGAAGCTGGCGATTGACGTTGGAGACGCAGACATCGTCAAGATCGATCAGCGTCAGCTTGCCGATGCCGGAGCGGGCCAGCGCCTCGGCGCTCCAACTACCGACGCCGCCGACGCCCACCACGACAACGTGAGCGCCGCGGAAGGCGTCGGCGGCACGCCGGCCGTAAAGACGTCGAATGCCGCCGAAGCGGAATTCGTAGTCGTCGTTCGGCGCGGTGGCCGCCTGTGTCTCCTGTACCGCCTCAGCGGCGTTCGCCGTGATGGCGGTAACGTCCTGAGGGGCGTCGTCTCTGGCGTGATCGTCGTGGGTCATGGCGTGGCGTCGAACGTGTGGGTGGCGTCAAAAGTGTGAGTGGCGTCGAGAGCCTGCGTCCCGCCGTGAGCATGAGAGGCGGCGGGAGCGTTCGGCGTCTCGGCCTCATCCGCCCAGCACCAGCCGCTGGCCGGCGCGTGGGTCTGCCAGCCGAAACGTGCCAGCAGCGCGGCAAAATGCGCATCGCAAGCGGCGCTCAGCGATAGCGAGCGACCACTCACTGGATGCGGCAGGGTCAGCTCGACCGCGGCGAGCAGCAGATGCGGGCAGTCGAAATGATCGCGGAAGTAGCGATTGTGAATGCCCTTGCCGTGCTTGGCGTCTCCGATGATCGGGTGCGCCGCGCGGGCGAGATGGCGACGAATCTGGTGCCGCCGCCCGGTCTCCGGCGTGGCTTCCATCAGCGAGTAGCGCGAGCGCGGGTAGCGGTCGACAGCGGCGTCGATCTCCACCGTCGCCAGCCGCTTCAGATGCGTCACCGCCGGCTGCGCCGGCATCTCGGCCTTGGGCCGGGTGCCGTCCTCCTCCCGCAGCGGCGCGTCCACCGTCAGCGCTTCCGGGCCCCAGCCGCGCACCACCGCCAGGTAGCGCTTGGTCGTGCGCTGACGGGTAAAGGTTTCGGTCAGCGCGGCGGCAGTCTCCGAGTCGAGCGCGAACAGCAGAACGCCCCCGGTGGGGCGGTCGAGCCGGTGCACCGGATAGACGTGGCGGCCGAGCTGGTCGCGCAGCGTCTGCAGCACGAACCGCGTCTCGCCGCGGGAGAGCGCCGTGCGGTGCACCAGCATGCCCGGCGGCTTCACCACCGCCACCAGAGACTCGTCCTGGTAGATCACCTCGAGAGTCGAGGCGTTGAAGAGGCAGTCACTCATGGCATGGCGGACGACAATGTTGAACGGGCCGCTATTGTCGAGGCGGCGAGCATCGACCACAAGCGTTACTTAACCGGCTAGCTGTCGGCATGGCGAGCGTAATAGACACTCGGCAAGCGCTCTCTCGATGAGGAGGGAAACAGGGTGTATCGGTTGAGAATGCGTTGCCGGACAGCGGTTCACGTACGATTTTGATATTTTGACGGCCATCCACAAAGTCGTATCGAGGTTGGCCGATACGATCTCCCCTATACGGTCAAGGTTGTCATCGATGCTATTTAAGTTCACCTGGTGGGAAGCACTCCTGTTGATGGTGATTTACGCCTGGCCACTTAGCCTCCTGGTGCTGTCCATACCGGTTGCCGTTGGTGTCGCCCACTGGCGGCGCTGGTGGGGGCTATGTATCGCACTGACTGCCTTGGCGCTCATGGTCGCCGTGGCGTGGATTCCCGCGAAGGAAGCCTGGAGGAGTTATCAGAGCCATCAGCGACACAAGCACCAGGGATTGGCGATCGCCGAGGGAATGCGAGCCGATAAGGCTCAGGCCTATGCCGACTGCCTGCTGCGCTGTGATGATTACTACATTGGCCAGTGGGTCGAGAAGGGGAGTGACAGTCGCGTTGCCGCACTCAGGCAACGCGCGGCCCAGGGGTTCTTGCGCAAAGAGGGCATCGACGACATGCCGGCAGAGGCAGTTCGTACCGTGACGATGATCGCGCACGTCACCTTGGCAGAGGAGGGGCAGCCGACACAGCAGCTGGCTCACTTGCACAAAGCCATGTCCCTCGCCGAATCCTCGTCGCTGTGGGCGTGGCTCGAGACGCAAGAAATCCTACCCGGCAATCGTTACGCCTTCAAAAGCCGAGTCGACAATATTCCCTACGACATTCTCGTTGCGGAATATTCCCTCAGGAAACGCACCGACGCCAACGCGGAATTCGCGTGCGACCCGGCGCGTTTTAAAGCGTTCTACGCTCGGATCAACTCTATTCTTCGTTCGGACCCGTGTCGGACGTTGCGCCGGCATTGGCAGTACGAGCAGCGCGGGCTTCTCTAGGGGCATGACGTGTCATGTGCCACGGGCGGATCACCGATCGTTTTCCAGAATCATCGACCTACAGGAGGCGCCACATGTCTGAATCTGCGGCACGCCATCTCGTCGTACTCACCGGCGCCGGCATCAGCGCCGAGAGCGGGCTGAAGACGTTTCGCGACGGCGACGGCCTGTGGGAGAACCACCGGGTCGAGGATGTCGCCACACCGGAGGCCTGGGCTCGGGACCCGGAGACCGTGCTGCGCTTCTACGACGAGCGCCGGCGTCAGGCGCGCCAGGCCGAGCCCAACCCGGCTCACAGGGCGCTGGCCGAGCTGGAAGCGGCAGGCTTTCGCGTCAGCGTCATCACTCAGAACATCGATGACCTGCACGAGCGGGCCGGCTCCCGCGATGTGCTGCATCTACACGGCGAGATCACCCGGGCGCGCTCGTCGGCGGATGCCGAACTCCGCTACCCGGCGGGGGAGGCCATCCGTCTTGGCGATCTGTGCGATCACGGCAGCCAGCTTCGCCCGGACGTGGTCTGGTTCGGCGAGGCCGTGCCGCGCTACGCCGAGGCCTGCGATATCGTCGCCGAGGCCGACGCGCTGCTGGTGGTTGGCACCTCGTTGGCGGTGATGCCGGCGGCACTGCTGCTCGAGCAGGCGCCCCTCGGGGCGCCGTGCTGGCTGGTCGACCCGCAGGCACGGGATCTCGCCCCCGCCGGTGTCAGTCCCGTCGCCGAACCCGCGAGCCGGGGTGTGCCTGAACTCATCGCGCGATTCATCCAAGACGGCGGGTTCGGGATTGCGTAAGACCCGTTCGCTCAATCATCCGTCGTTCCAGCGCGTATCGGGCAGCGTCACGTATCGTTCTGTCGCTGCCAGCGTGCGCGCCAATGTCTGCGCATGTAGAGGGATGCAGTAGGCCGGACGAGCGCGTTCGAAGCGCCAGCCCTCGCTAAGTGAGCCGACGTCGACGACGTCGTAGCCGAGGGTCTCCAGCAACTGGCTAACTCTTGCTTTAGCGTTCGAGTCATCGCCAGCGATTGGCAGGGCGCGACGATCGTTCGCGTCCGGTGGTCTCGCGTCCGCCACAATGTCGCTGGCCAGTATCGCATTGACTGCCTTGACTATGGTCGCGCCCGTAAGGTGCGCCGCGAGCCGTTCGCTGGTCGTTGTCCGATGGGCATCTAGGTCCAGCTCTCTACCATCGCGTTGCGGATAGTAATTACCGGCGTCCATGACGACCTTTCCGTCGAAGACGGCGACCGGGAGCTGACCGTAGTGAGAGAAGGGAATGGCCAGCAACAGCAGGTCAGCGAATCGACAAGCTTGTTCCACCGTCCCGGTTTCTAGGCCTTCCAGTTCGGGCTGGAGGGCGCGAAGCGTCTCTGGCCCGCGTGAATTAGCGATCATCACCCGATATCCCTTAGCCAACAGCAGGCGAGACATGGCCTGACCTATGAAGCCGGCACCGACGATGCCTATGTTCATGTTGAAACCCCTTAGTGGTGAGCGAGGCCGTTTTCTCGTGGAGCGGCACCGGGTATAAGCTATCGGCAAACGTTTAGGCGATAAATCGGTCGTTTTTTGAAACACCTACAACATAAAGTGGTGAATCGTGGACAAGATCCGAGGCATGGAAGCGTTCGTCGCGACGGTGGAATCGGGGTCGTTCACGGCCGCGGGTGAACGAATCGGTCTTTCTCAACAGAGGGTCGCCAAGCGGGTCGCCGATCTCGAAGCCCACCTACAGGCGAGTCTACTGGAGCGAACCACGCGGCGGCAGCGACTAACACTGGTGGGGGAACGCTACTACCAACGGTGCCGGCAGATCCTGCAGGAGATCGACGCTGCCGAAAGTCTGCCTCGAGAGTTGGAGGCGTCTCTTAGCGGCAGCCTGTGTATCGGGGCGGCTAAAACCTTCGGCATTCACAGTCTGATGCCGTTCATCAACGACTTCATGGCACGCCATCCTAGCGTCGATGTTGAACTGAGTTTGGGCGAGCAGCGAGCTAACCTGCTCGAAGAGGGATTGGATGCCGCATTCCGGATCGGTCCCGTTGGAGACGAATCACTCATTGCGCGACCGCTTTCGCCGTATCGGCTGGTCTGCTGCGCGACCCCAGGCTATCTGCAGCGCTTCGGCGTGCCCCGGCACCCCCGCGACCTCATCGACCACCACTGTCTGGACTATCGATTTTCATCGCCCGCGACGCCCAACATCTGGGTGTTCGTGGATCGAAAGGGGCTCAGTCATCCGGTGTCAGTGAGCGCGAGGCTCCGAATCGATGAGAGTCACGCGCTGCTTCAAGCAGCGCTCGCCGGTCGAGGCATTCTCATGGCACCGGAGGTAATGGTCCGTCGCCATCTGGCGGAGGCGGCGCTCACGCCCTTGCTTGCCGACTACAGCGGGCCGACGCGGCCGGTGCATTTCATCTATCGCCCGGATCGGTACCGAACTCGTCTCATGCGAACACTGATCGAGGACGTGATGCGCTGGTTCGGCTCCGGACAGCCGGCGGCAGGTGGACGCACGGAGAAGGGCTATCCCGTAAGGTCGTGAGCCGCCTGTGCGCCACAAAGAACGTCTTTCGCTGTCTCTAGCCCTACGGCATGATGACCGGCCAAATCACACTCGAACCGATACTCAAGGCCGCGCTCGACGGCTACCCTACGCCAGGATTCATACCATGTTCGAACGCATCAACCGGCTCTTTCCCGTCTGGGCCGTGCTGCTCGCGGCCATCGCCGCTTTCCAACCCCAGCTCTTCGTCGGCCTGAAGGGCAGTATCCAGACGCTGCTGATCGTGATCATGTTCGCCATGGGCCTGACACTGACCCGTGAAGACTTCGCCCGCGTGATCAAATCACCCAAGCCCATCGCGGTCGGGGTGGTTCTGCAGTTCCTGCTGATGCCGGTGGCGGCGCTGCTGGTCTCCCGCGCGCTCGACCTCAGCCCGGAGCTCACCACCGGCATGGTGCTGGTGGGTGCGACGGCAGGCGGCACCTCGTCGAACGTGATGGCGTGGCTCGCCGGTGGGCACGTGGCGCTGTCGGTCACCATGACCATGGTCTCCACGCTGATCTCGGTAGTGGCGACGCCGTTTCTGACCTGGCTGATCGTCGGCCAGAGCATCGACGTGCCGGTGCTGGGCATGCTCTTCAGCATCGCCAAGCTGGTCATTGCGCCGATCGCGCTCGGTGTCATCGTCCATCACCTGCTGGGCGCGCAGATTCGGCGGATCGAGCCGGCGCTGGCGACGCTCGCCATGGCGGCCATCGTCGTGATCATCGCCATCGTGGTCGCGCTCAACGCCGGTAACCTCGCGACCCTTGGCCCGATCGTCGCGCTGGCGGTGATCGCCCACAACGGTATCGGCCTGGCCGGCGGCTACTGGGCGAGTCGCGCGCTCGGCTTCGACGTTCGCACCGCGCGCACCATCGCCTTCGAGGTCGGCCTGCAGAACTCCGGGCTGGCCGTGACCCTCGCCAATCAGTTCTTCACGGCCGGTGCGGCGCTGCCCGGTGCGCTCTTCTCGGTCTGGCACAACGTCTCAGGCTCGCTGCTGGCGGGCTACTGGAAGCGTCGCGGTGTGACCGATGCCACTGGCGACGGTACCCGTGGCGTGAGCGGTGATCGTCACGGCGGCTGATTGCACCAAATCCTAACCTTAATTCGGCCTTTAGACGGCGGAGCGCGATGCTAGAATGCCTTCCGTTTTCCGATCAGAGAGCCGAACGCGATGCGCGACGACGCCGACACCCTTCACGAGGCCTGCGCCAGCTGGGACTCGCTTCCGGAGACCGTCACGCCGATTGGCCTGGGCGCGGTCGACAACCCCCCGCGGCGCGAGTTCAAGGCCCGAGGCAGCTTCGTCGAGCGTTGCGACGGCTGCCGACTGCCGGCGCTCAACTGCCTCTGTCCGTTTCGCGTGACCGCCACCAGTGATGCGCAGATCTGGCTGCTGACGCATCCGCTGGAGCACAACAAGCCGACCAATACCGGCCGGCTGATTGGCGACGTGCTGTCGACCACCGAGACGTTCAACTGGCACCGCACAGCGCCGGACGAGCGGCTGCTCGCCCGGCTTGCCGATCGCCGCTACGTGCCATTCGTCGTCTTTCCCGACGACCAGCCGGACTATCAACACCGGGTGGTCGACGAGCGGGCGGTGACCAGCGCCAAGCAGGACGGCTTCATTCCCGTCTTCATTCTGATCGACGGCACCTGGCGTCAGGCACGACGGATCTTTCGCCGTAGCCCCTATCTCGATGGGCTGCCGGTCCTGCCGCTGCACACCCAGCGGCTGACCCGGTACCGGCTGCGCAAGCCGGCCTCCGCGGCGCATCTGTGCACCGCCGAAGTCGCCGCCGAGCTGCTGCGCAATACCGGCGACAGGCTGGCCGGCGACGTGCTCGATGACTACTTCGACGCCTTCAACGACAGCTACGCCGCCAGCCGGCGTCACGGCAAGCTGGAGGCGCCAACCCCTGCCATGCAGCGTCTGCTGGCACGTCGCGCCGACGGTACCCGCTAAGCCGGCGTGCGCCGCTGACCGCCCCCGGAGCGACGACGGCGCTGGCGTCGTCGTTCCGCCTTTCTGTTTCTGCCGTTGTCATCCCCGCGAGGTTCACGGGCGATGTTATCGATTGCCTTAATGTTATGTTATAACGTATGTTCTGACGGTCGAGCGTCAGCCGCTCAACGTCAGTCGTTCAACACGCGACGTTCAACGTAAGGCACCTGGGGGCTGACGCCGTCGTTCGGTATTCATCCGAGCCAACAGTCGAAAAAGGGATTGATTTCATGAAAGCGACCACCGCGCGCCACGCCGCCACCTTCGCCGTCGGCCTGCTGACGATGGCCAGCTACGGCTCTGTCATGGCCGACGATAACCACAGCCACGGGGATCACGATCACGCCCATGAGTCATCGCACGGCCACGACCACGACGCTCACGGCCACTCGCATGACGACGATATCTATCACGGTCACTTCGAGGACAGCCAGGTCGAAGCGCGGGCACTGAGCGACTGGGCAGGGGACTGGCAGTCCGTCTATCCCTACCTGCAGGACGGCACCCTCGATGAGGTGTTCGCCCACAAGGCAGAGGAGGGCGACAAGACCGCCGCCGAGTACAAGTCCTACTACGACACCGGCTATCGCACCGACGTCGAGCGCATCACCATCGATGACGGCGAGGTCACCTTTTACCGGGGCGACGATAGCTATGGCGGCGAGTATGTTGCCGACGGCTACGAGATTCTGACCTACAAGGCCGGCAATCGGGGCGTTCGCTATATCTTCGAGCGTGAATCCGGGGACGACGAAGCGCCCGAGTACATCCAGTTCAGCGATCACACCATCGCGCCGACCGACGCTGGCCACTATCACCTTTACATGGGTGACGATCGCGCCGCGCTGCTCGAAGAGGTGACGAACTGGCCGACCTACTACCCGGCCGACCTCGATGGGGAAGAAGTCGCCGCGGAGATGATGGCTCACTAAGCCGACGCTACGGGGAAGGCGCGTTACCGGAAAGACGAACGGGAACAGCGACTTCCCTCTCTGTCGATGGGCACTTCGACGCGATTGGCTCTCGCGCCGAAGCCCCGAACGATGTTATCGTTTGCGCCGTGCGCCCGAGTGGCTCAACTGGATAGAGCAACGGCCTTCGAAGCCGTGGGTTGCAGGTTCGAGTCCTGCCTCGGGCGCCAGATCGACTTCCTAAACGTTCCTAGATGTTCCGATAAGACGCTGAAACGGTTAGATTTTTAGAGAATTTCCTTCCTCGCTGTTCCTCATTATTCCTACTCAATCTGGCATACAAACGGTATAGTTTTTGGCCTACTGCCTGTTCGAATAGGGTCGCTATACCTGCATGCCGCTAACTGCCCGGAAAATCGAGACAACCAAGCCAGTGGACAAGGTGATAACCCTATCCGATGGTTCGGGACTAGAACTCAGGATCACGCCCAACGGTAAGCGTGGCTGGCGTTTCCGCTACGTCCGTCCCGACGGCTCTCGACGTCGCAACATGATCAGCCTGGGCGTCTATCCGACCATCACGCTCGCCAGGGCGCGAGAGCTTGCGCTGGACATCCGCCGCCAACTCGCTGACGGCATCGACCCAGGTGAACACCGCAAAGCCGAGAGAGAGCAGCAGGAGAACCCGCACGCCCATACCCTCCGCGTCATCGCCGAGGAATGGCACGCCGGTAAGGCCCAGCAGTGGAAGGCGTCATCGCGGCGGACGCAAGGAAGCTGGGCAGCGCTCGAGCGCCACGTTTTTCCCTTCGTCGGTGATAAGGGGCTCGATGACATCACGCCCATGGACTGGCTCGAATTGCTGCGCAGGCTTGAGCAGCAGGGCAAGCACGAGCAGAAACGGAAGGTTCATTTCTTCTGCCGAGACATCTACCGCCTCGCCGTGGTGACGGGGAGGGCGAAGAACAACCCGCTCAACGATCTGGGCGTGGCGCTGGTGCGTGGCAAGTCCAAGAATATGGCTCACCTCGACGCCGATGAACTGCCAGAGCTGGTGCGAGCCATCGAGGTTTACACGGGTAACGAGCTGGTGAAGCACGGCCTCAAGCTGCTGTTGTTGACGGCGGTGCGACCTGGCGAGCTAAGGCTTGCCGAGTGGAAGGAATTCGACTTCGACCGAGCCGTCTGGACGATCCCTGCCGACCGCATGAAGATGGGCCGGCAGCATCGTGTGCCACTGCCGCGCCAGGCGATGGACACCTTGCGCCAGATGCAGCCCATCTCCGGCCACTATCCGCACCTGTTCCCCAGCCGTAACGACGCCAGCAAGATCATGTCGAACATGACGTTCAGCATGGCGCTGAAGCGAATGGGATTCGAGGGCCGCCACGTCCCTCACGGCACACGTCACACCGTTGCGACGGGTCTGAAGGAAGCGGGCTATCCGGGCGAGTGGATTGAGATGCAGCTATCCCACAAGCTGCCGGGCATTCAAGGCGTCTATACCCACGCCGAGCACATGGCTGTCGAGCAGCGTCCGGCGATGATGCAGTTCTGGGCGGACAAGCTTTATCCCCAGACCACAGAGCTTTGACGTGCGGGGATTTGGTGGGAAGTGCCCGGACTGCAAGTTTTGGATGCTTACCCAAGGCAATTGGCGAACATCCGAAATGCAACGAGTCGCTATCGTTCAATGCCCCCTATGCGACCGTCGGTTTCGTTTCAAAGTCACCTTGCGACGGCTTAGAGCGTACCGGAAGAAATCAGAAGGCAACTCGCCACGGCCCACGGACGCAATCGATCGTCAGCCAAGGCCCCGTCGTATGTCTTTGGGGCGAACGAAAGACGAGATGGACTCCGATACTTTTGGGTTAGGTGAGGCTTGCCCGAAGTGCCATTCCTACATGTTCATTCGTACCAGCCGGCTGATTGCTGGAAATCACAAGATTTTCTATCTCGCCTGCACCGCGTCGGGATGTGATGGGAGCCTGCGTGCCGATGTACGTACTTCCCCCATGCCAGACCTATCGCACTTTTTTTGGCCAAAGCAACCGACCTCTGTTCATCGGTTGATTAGATCTTTGCGCTAATCCTCATTCCCTCATCGATTATCGACTTTTCCTCAGTGGGCTAGCAGGGAATGACACACCAATGTTGTATTCCGTTGTAGAACGGCAGTTCTACAACGCCAGCCGCTCGAAGCGCTTTCCTCACCTCGTCATGCTGTCCGTGTTCTACGAGGCAACGCCCGGACATACCAAGACAGTCAGCGAGGAACCCATGGCCAACGCCCCATCGACAACCGCCCCTTACCGCCGGGTCGAGCGTATCGAGCTCGGCAACCGCCTACTGCGCCGCCGCGATGTAGAGCTCAAGACCGGCAAGAGCCGATCCGCGATCTATGCCGGCGTGAGCAACGGCACCTTCCCGGCGCCGGTACCCATCGGCGACAAGAGCGTCGCCTGGCTCGAGGAGGAGGTGGATAGCTGGATCGCCGCCAGACTCGCCGAGCGCAACCGCACGCTGAACACCGGCAAGATCCAACACTTCGCCACCGCCCAGGAGGCCCGCCCATGAAACGCTTCACGCTCACCGTGGGCGGTCAATCGCTCCAGTTCACCGAGCAGGACATCCCGGCACTCGACGAGGCGCTGAACGTCGCCACCAACCGCGCCGGGCGCGAAGTGGTCCGCCACAGTGAGGGCGGCACCCGCGTGGCGGTGCTGATGGAGCGCGCCGGCAGCGGCGGCAAGCATTCGGCGCTACCGCGCGATCCCAACACGGTCCTGATGCGCGATCAGCGTCGCGGCCCGCCCGTCGAGACCGACTGCTAGACCGCCCGCCGCACCCGCAACACCCACCGATAGCGAATCATCCAGCCGCTCGGCGCTCGCGCCGAGGGGAATAGGGAGGCTTTGTGCCCAACAAACGCGAAAACCCCGGTCAGCGTGGGGCTGCCGGGGCTCTCGAAGACACTCAATGCACGCTCGATCCTAGCAAATTCCGGGGCGCTGTCACGCCCGGCGTGGCGCCGTTTTTCCACGGGGTCGGGCTATCGATTCACGTATCCAACGCCGGGGAAGGCTTGCGCGTTCCTGAGCGCTCCGCTTACGATGCTCGCGTCGCGGCAAAATCCGCGACCGGGTTTGGCGACCCGAGCTTATCTAGGCGCAGTAGCGCCAACACTCTTGCAGGCGCTTTTTTTGTGCCCGTGAGAAGTGGTTATGGCGGGCTGTGTGGGGAGACCTACGGGTCTGCCGGTTTCCTAGATAGCCGGTTCGCCAACCCTGCACAGTCCGCCCCCAGTCTGTTTGGCGACAGCCGGGGCGGTTCCAGGATTTATCTAGGAGCCACACCCATGGCAGAACACGCCACAAGTGCGTCCGCACGATCCGTCATTCCCCCGCACCAGATCGCCACCGCCGTCATTGGCGCCAAGCTGATCGCCTTTCGCGTCAACCGCCGTCCCGACCAGCTCGCCCATTTGCTGGGCATGACCCGCATGGCCGCCGAACTCGGCGCGATCACCCCGGACGAGCGCCAGCAGTTCCTCGCCGATCTCGACGCCCTGATGGCCGAGGGGGTGACCCATGGCTAAGCGCCTCGAGGATGCCAACTGCCTGACCGAGACCGAGTGTCTGTTGATCGATCCCCGCACCGACCGCGAGACGCTGCTGGATAACGCGGAGATGCGTCTGGATGCGATCAAGGATCTGATGTTCACCCTCTCGACCATGAACGGGCGGGACAACGATCTGACATCGGTGGATCTGTCGAACCTGGCCATGGTGTCGCGACTCCTCGTCGGTGATGCCTCCGATCTACTGGTGGCGGCACGTCAGCAAGACCTACACGCCCGGGCGGCGTCGCGGCGCCAGACGACGCCGGGAGGTGGCCATGTCTGAGGTCATCGCCAAGATTCAGCGCGTGTCCCGCGCCTCGCTCGCCCATGCCGAAACCCTCACCCGCGAATGGCTGCCCCAGGGCAGCCGTCAGGGGAGCGAATGGGTCGCCCGCAACGTCGCCCGGGGCGACCGGGCCAGCGGCTCCTTTGGGGTGTCGCTGGTCAGCGGCAAGTGGAACGACTTCGCCGACCGTAGCGCCCACGGCGGCGATCTGGTGTCGCTCTACAGCTACCTGCACGGCTGTCGCCAGGTCGACGCCGCCATGGCGATCGATCGCCGGTTGGGGCTGGGCGTGTTCCGCTGGGGCGCGGCGCCGGCGGCGGCGCAGCCAACCCCCTCGCTCGCCAGTGAGGCGGCGCATCGCCAACGCCTCGAGGCGCACGCCGCCGAGCGCGAGAACGCTCGCCAGGAAGCGGCGTCTCGAGCGCAAGCCGCGTGGGCCGCCGCCAAGCCGGCGCCCTCGACGCATCCCTACCTGATGAGCCGGGGTGTCCCGGCTTATGGTCTGCGTCAGTGCCGGCGCGGGTGGCTGCTGGTGCCGCTGCTGGCCGGTGGCGAGTTGGTCAATCTCCAGTGGATCACCCCCAACGGCAAGAAGCGCTTTCTCAAGGGGGGCCAGGTCCAGGGCGCCCATGCGGCGCTGGGCGAGCCCGTCGCGGGCGGGCGGCTGTTCGTCTGCGAAGGCTGGGCGACCGGGGCGACGCTCTATCGCCTCACCGGCGACCCGGTGGTCTGCGCCATGAACGCCGGCAACCTGCGCGCCGTCGCCGAGACCATGCGCGGCGTCCTGAATGGCTCGCTCGATCTGGTCATCGCCGGCGACGACGATCGCCAGACGGCGGGCAACCCCGGGCGCCAGGCGGCCAACGATGCCGCCCTCGCCGTGGGCGCGATGGTGCTCTATCCCAAGTGGCCCGACGGCTGCCCCGGCGATCTCACCGACTTCAACGACCTGTATCGCTGGCACCGCGCCAGACTCGACGAAGCGGCCCGCGCCGACTCTGGGCAGGCGGGCAGCGTGGGAGGTGGCCATGAGTGAGTCACAGCCCCACCTCACCGTGGTCGGCGAACCCGCCGCGCCGGAGCGCATTAGCGTCGACCGACCGGGTTACGAGGTCTACGCCGGTCCCACCACCGTCGACGGGCGCGTCTACCGCGCCGGCGTCTGGTATCACGGCAGCAAGCAAACGAGCCCGGACGAGCCGGGCCAGCCGTTCGACCTGTGGGTCTGTGGACCGGTCCACGTCATCGCCGAGACCGTGGATAGCGACGACGGCAGCATTGGGCGGCTACTGCGCTTCCAGCACCGGGGGCGCGAGTGCGAATGCGTCATCCCCATGGAAGCGCTCGCCGGGAAGGGCGAAGACGTGTTGAAGACGCTGATGCGCCAAGGGCTGGTGGTCGAGTATCACCACCGCAAGCACGTCCCGGCCTACATCGCCAGCCACCACACGCCGGCGCTGGTGCTGGATACCGTGACGCGGCCCGGCTGGCACGACCGCAGCGGCGCCTTCGTGCTGCCGCATCGCATCATCGGCAGCGACCAGGTGCGCTTCCACAGCTCGGGACGGGAGGCGCGCATCTTCGACACGCTCGGCAGCCTCGAGGGCTGGCAGGAGGAGATCGCCACGCCATGTCTGGGCAATCCGGTCCTGATCCTTTCGGTGTGCTGCGCGCTGGCCGGGCCGCTGCTCAAGAAGGTCGGCGTCAACGGTGGCGGCGTGCATCTGGTCGGCGACTCCTCGAGCGGTAAATCGCTCGCCCAGGACATCGCCGCGACGGTGTGGGGGCCGGCGGACCGCTTCAAAGTCTCCTGGGACATGTCCGGCGGCGGCGTCGAGATCGAGGCTTCCTCGCGCAACGACACGGTGATGATCAACGACGAGATGAGCCGGGCGAGCCCCAAGCAGATCCAGGGCCACGCCTACGCCATCGCCAACGGGACCGGCAAGGGCACCATGACTCGGGAGCGGGAAGGCCGGCCCAAGAACTACTGGCGCCTGCTCGCGCTCTCTAGCGGCGAGCGATCGCTGGCCGATCACGCCGCCATGGGCGGCAGCACCGCCCACGCCGGCGCCGAGCTGCGCATGGTCGACATCAACGCCGGCACCCGCCGTTACCGCGCCTTCGACGACGTGCATGGCACCAGCGGCGAAGCCTTCCACCGCACCCTGACCGGCGCACTGGGGCGCCACTATGGCCATGCCGGCCCGGCGCTGGTCGAGCGCTTGCTCGAGGACGGCATCGCCGACGGCTTGGCCTGGCGCTTCGGCGAGATCCGCCGCGCCTTCGACGTGACCAGCTCGCAAGCCGGGCGCGTGGCGGACCGCTTCGCGGTGATGGCACTCGCCGGCGAGCTGGCCAGCGAAAGCGGCATCCTGCCCTGGCCGGCGGGCACCGCCACCGACGGCTGCCGGCAGCTCTTCGCGGAGTGGCTGGCCACCATCGGCGACGGCAACGCCGAGGATCGCCAGATCCTCGCCGCGCTCTCCGACTTCATCGCCCTGCACGGCGATAGCCGCTTCTCGAGCATTCACGCCCAGATCGCCGATACCGGCGTTCGCCAGCGCGCCGGTTACTACGAGATCGAGGGCGACAAGCGCTTCTATCTGTTCAACCGCGCCGCGCTGACCGAGGCCGCCGAGGGCTACAGCCGCGCCCGCATCCTGCGCACGCTCGGCGATCACGACGTCCTCGCCCGCATGGACGAGGGGCGCAAGCAGAAGAAATACCGCCTGCCAGGGGGCGGCATGGGTCGCTTCTTCGTTATCGATCCCGACCGCCTCGACCCGGAGGGCGGTACCTGATGCGACCCGACAACGCCCCGCACGTCCATGACGTGCCGATCGACACGGCCCCAAGCCACACACACCCGGGCGGTATGACTACCGCCCGGCAGCCAGCCGACGCCAACGCCACCACCGCGCCCCAGGAGCGAGCCCGCATGACCACGCCAACCGAGAACAGCCAGGACACCCAAACCCCGACGCAACCGATTGGAGAGAGCGCCGACATGACCCAGCCTCGTCACATGATCGCCCACGACCAGAAGCGCACGGCCTACCTGACCAAACGCGACACGCTTAAGACCCTGACCGATCGTCTCGAGCGCTATCGCAAGGGCGCCGCCGCTGCCCGTGAAGAGGCCGACACCAGCGACAAGCGGTGGCGCGAACTGCTGCGCGAGAACCACGGCGACGTCACCAAGGAGATCCGGCAGCTAAAGCGAGCCGTGGGCGACAATCGCGAGACGGCCGAGGAACTGGAAACCATGGCCACCGAACTGACCGGGGAGTACGAAGCCCGTCAGGTCGAGGTGATCGCGGCGCGCAGGGCGTATCGGGATGCTCGGCAAGCGGCCTGGGATACCGAGGTCGAGAACGAATTCGATCACGCCCTGGCGGCGGTGACCGCCACACCCGAAGGCCAGCGCCTGCTGTCCGCCATGCGGCTGATGCAGCGCAAGAGCGAGCGCGACGTGATGGTCGATCCGGCCTATGGCGATGACCAGTACAGCGGCCTGCCTGCCGACGCACGCCGCCGCGTGGATGCCGAGGTCGAACGGCGCTTCCCGCGCCGGCTGGCCGACGGGCTGGCGAAGCAGGAGCAAGCCCAGGGGATCGATGCCCCGGCACAGCTCCATAGCCTCGACGCGCTACAGCCGGTAGCCGAACTCGCCTGCGAGCAGGGCTACACCGGACCCAAGACGGCTGGCCAGCTGGACATGGCCAACCGCCGCCGGCAGATCGACGCCGCCGAAGGCAACGCGAGCGAGCATCGCCGCGCCTAGCGCCCCGGCCCTGCCTGACCCAACGAACAGCCCCGCCACGTGCGGGGCTTTTTGCGTGGCGCGCCAGCCATCGCCCGGCGCCTGGGAATGGCTCAGCGCGGCGACCCAATCACGAACCCCTTTCGCTCGCCAGGAAAGAGGGATTTGCCTAATCCTACGATTCCGGCAGTCGGCACGCTCGGCGCGTCGATCAGGAACATCTAGGCAACTTCTCACAGGAACCTGAAAAAAAGTGGGAACACCGGGAACAGTGGGAACACCGCGCTACAACCCGCATGGTTGAGCGGTTCCCTTGTTCCCACTAGTGAGTGTGTAAACGGGAACAAGTGGGTACAACAATGGGTACGGGCCTCGCTCCCCCTCGATCGAAGGCGATTCTGTTCCCACTGTTCCCAAAACGGGGAACGGTGTACCCACGCTGTAACCCGCATGGTTGAGCCTTGTTCCCGGTGTTCCCACTGTTCCCACTCAAAAATCACGTGTGTGAATATGTGCTCTGAGAGGGTGAGGTGTCAGAGGCATGTGATATGCACAATCGAGCGCCGAACACTTCACCCCCTGGCGAGCGAATGGGGTGAGGTATCCACGACGTCGGCATCGGCCAGCAAGATCGGGCCGACGACTAGGCGATGGGTAGACAAGCCATCAGCGATGTGACGTGGCCAGCGCACCACCGGCTGCCACGAACAGCCCGCCTGTGGTGCGATTGAAGAGCCGCACGCGGCGCGAGGTGCCGAACCAGCGGCTTACAGTTGAGCCAAGCGAGGCATAGGTGGTCATCGTCGCCAGGTCGACCGCTAGCCACGTCAGCGCCAATATCGCGAACTGCGACCACTGGGGCTGCCCCAGGTCGATGAAATTGGGGAAGAGGGCGCCGAAGAACAGAAGATCCTTGGGGTTGCTGATCCCGACTATGAAGCCCTTGGCGAACAGACGCCGCGCCGAGCGAATGCTTGCCGTGGAGAGCGCCGCCGCCTCAGGTGCTGCCATTGGCTCGGCGGGAGCGAGCCACGCCTGTACCCCGAGATAGACCAGATACACCGCCCCCACCGCCTTCAACAAGACGAAGGCGGTTTCCGAGGTGGCGAGGATCGCCCCCAGCCCCAGCGACGAAAGCGCCATAAGCGCTAGCGACGCCAGCGCACCGCCTACCACGGTTGCCAGCGCTCGCCGGCGCCCGTGTCGTAGGCCGTAGCTCATGCAGAGAAGGGCCACCGGTCCCGGGAAGAGAATCAGGGCGGTGATGACGCCGAGATAGGTAAGCCAGACGGCGGGGTCCATCGCATTTTGTCCTTACGTCGAGTGTTCGGAGTGGGGCGGCGGTGTCGAGGCTCATGCCGAGCGGTTCACACGTCGGCAGCGAGTCGGCCAATCTCGGCGATCACGTCGTCCCGCTGTGTCTTGCTGGCTTCCGGCAGGTAGGTATACGCCACGGCGATCACCGCACCGCGATCCCCCGGCCAGGCGATGCCGATATCGTTGGCGTTGCCCACCCCGTTGGTGCCGGTCTTCTCGCCGATCAGCCAACCGGCGGGCATGCCAGCGCGCAGACGGGCGTCTCCCGTCTTGCCCGCGATCATCCAGGCGGCGAGCTGATGACGAGACGCCGACGATAGCGCATCGTCCATCAGCAGCGCGCGCAGCGTCTGCATCATCGCCAGCGGCGTAGTGGTGTCGCGCTCGTCGCTCTCGTGGTCGTGCTCGTTGAGCTCGGGCTCCATCCGGTCCAGGCGGGTCGTCTCGTCGCCAATACCGCGCAGGAAGGCCGTGATGCGTTCCGGGCCGCCGGCGCTCTCGACTAGCAAGTTCGCGGCGGCGTTGTCGCTCCACGCGACCGCTGCCTGGCAAAGCTGGGCGACTGTCATGCCCGGGCTGCCAAGGTGCTGTTCCGTGATCGGCGTCCAGCCGCCGAGATCTGACTGGCTGACCTCGATGCGCCGGTCCAGCGACTCGTCGCCGCTATCGACCCGCGCTAACACTGCCGCCGCGATGAAAAACTTGCCCGTACTGTTGAACAGAAACCGCTCGTCGCCGCGGTGACTCGCGACCGCGCCAGTGGCCACGTTCATCAGTGCGACGCCGACGCGTCCGCCGTGACACTCCTCGAGCGCTTCCAGCTCGCGCTTGACACTGCTGCCAGTTGCGGCGCTCGGCTTGTTGGCAAAACCGGGAAGCGCGGTCAGTGCCAGCGGAAGTAGGGCGGTCGCAGTTAGCAGCTTGCGTCGGTCGATCAATGGCATGGGGCTCACGGCTCTTGTCGGGAAAATATCGAACCTAGCCCGAAACGACGGCAATGGGTAGACGCCGAACGTCGCCGCTAGACTAGAGCCAGTGCTGCGGATACCGCCGATGCCGCGCCAGATTGTTGATCAGCACCGCCACCACCAGCATCAGCAGGCAGCCGGCGCCGACCGGGAAGAACGCATAGGCCCAGCCTAATTCGTGCAGTTCGCCCGAGCCGATCACCGCGATCAGCGCCGTGGCCCCGCCCGGCGGGTGGAGCGTGTGGGTCAACTGCATGATAAGAATGGAAGTAGAGACCGCCACCGCCGCCGCAATCCAGGTATCGCCCAGAAGCGACCAGGTGGCAAAGCCACAGAGCGCTGACAGCACGTTACCGCCGAGCACGTTGCGCGGCTGCGCCAGCGGGCTTTCCGGCGCCGCGTAGAGCAGCACCGACGTCGCCCCGAACGATCCCACCATTAGCAGCGGATGAGCCTCGATCGACTGCGAACTGATCCAGCCGACCCCAGCCATACCTAGGAACGCACCGATCCACGACCAGAGCGCATCGCGCCAGCACGGCGTGCCCCGGGAGACCGGCGCCCCCTTCATCTTCCCCAGGTAGTTCTTCACGACGCCTCCGCGATGGTCGATCAAAAGGATCGCGGATAGTGCCACCGGCAAGCGTCGCGCTGAAATAACGGATGGCTATGGACTTAGGTAGCCCGCTAGGCTGAATAAAGGGGAAAAGCGGAGGTGATGGGCTTATGGGCTGCGCGCTCGAGATATCCGCCCACTGTGGCCAGTTGCTGGTCGCTCGAGCGCTGCTCCCCGCCGGCGCGCTGTCGACTCCCCGCCCCGCCTGCGCGCTAAATGCGTCGGTTTTGATGCAGCGTTGTATAGGGCGTCAGGCCGCGCCGGTGCTGGGGTGGAGAAGCGATTTGGCTCTATGAAAAACAGTGCGGAATGATGCACTTTGAAATACTTGGGTGCGACATGACCGGCTGCCGTTGGACACCGGATATAGGTATGCGATAGTGCTGCAAAGCTAGGTTCTTGAGCATTCCTGCACAGGCCTGTTGAGAAAAGATTTTTCAAAAGTCGACGAGGAACGGCCACGAAGGTCGACACATGGATGAACCTATGGAATTGGATGCTGATAGAGAGAGGGTGCTTCAAGCTGCCGCTTACGAGGCGTTGTGGCTACGTGAAAAAGCTAGCTTCAAATATTTCTCTGACTTAAGAAGGTCCGGCGCGACATCTGATCTCAAAGACCTAGTGTCAGATGGCGAGCTCTATCATTCGGAAAAAGAATTGAGTGGTTACTTGTCAGGAGAGTTTGGCGAGTTAGTAAATATAAAGCTAATTAGTGATGCTGATTATCCTAACAACCTTCTCGACGCAGTTAATCCGATCAATCTGTTTTACAGTATAGGCGATTGGCAACTTTGTTCTTGTGCTAAGAAAGTGTCGATCATCGGTTCGCGAAGTGTATCTTTTGATGGTCTGCAAAGAGCCCATCGATTAACAAAAATTCTAGTAGAAAATGGGTTTGTGGTTATTTCCGGGCTGGCTCGTGGAGTGGACAGTATTGCTCATGAAGCAGCTATGCATTACGGGGGAAGGACGATAGGCGTAATTGGTACTCCAATCTTAGACTATTATCCAAAAGAAAATTGGAAATTGCAAAACAAGGTTGCGAGAAATCACCTTTTAATTAGTCAAGTACCGGCTCTGAGGTATAAAAGCCAAGACTTTAAGCTTAACAGACACTTTTTTCCGGAGCGTAACGCTACGATGTCCGCAATAGCAGACGCTACGGTCATAATCGAGGCAAGTGATAAGTCTGGAACATTAACACAAGCTAAGCATGCGATAGCGCAGGGGCGTAAGCTTTTTATACTAAATAGCTGTTTTGAGAAAGATGGGGCCCTATGGCCATGGGATCTTTTAAAGAAAGGGGCTGTTAGAGTCAAGAGTCCTTCAGACATACTAAGTTATTTTTCCTAAATTAGGGGGCGATATGAGTATTCTTCTAACCTCGCCGAGCGCGCTTAAAATTGGCAGTACTATAAGCGACGATTTAGTCAGTACGCTCGTGCATTACTCTAAAAGACTGCCCGTTCATATCGTTTCCAATAAAGATGAGCCTGATTGGTTTAGCGAATGCTTCGAAGGAACAAAAGTTACGTTCGTGAAAGCTGTGGGTCGCCAAAATGGAGATGTTATTAAGCAAGCGGCTGATTATTACCAAATAGACGTCCAAAATGTCTTGGTATTGAGCTCTAGTCCTGAAGACGTTCAGATGAGTAAAAATGGCGGCGCTGTGATGATAATGGCGGGCTGGAGCAGAGACCCTAAAATCTCGAAATGGGGTATTAAGGTTGATAGCCCTCAAGACCTATCGACTATAGTTGATTTGGCAGTCGAATGGTCCGGTGACTGGTGGTATACATCGCCTGATGGGGATTATGCTATTTATGCGCTGGCTAACTTGTCGGGAAAAGGGGTTGACGAATCTCAGCAACGCTTCGCAGGAGACCTAACTCGGTTAGTTAAACAGGGTGGAGCTCAGCTCAACGCACTCTTAACAGTGATGGCGCGTTCCTGTCTTTCAGAATTCTCATCTCTTGATGACCAGTTGTGGGGTGTTTATCCATCGTCGAACAGTACTAATAAAGATCAAGAGGTGTTGAGCGAATTTGTCCATCGGCTCCGTACTACAGTGTCTAGAAAAAGATTGGCCTCGCAAGGGAATCCATTGTTTATAAGGCATAGCCAGTCTTCAAAAAGATCATATGGGCAAGGTGGAAGTCGAATAGATCCTAAAGAGCAAATAGAAACATTGCATATCAATCCCTTTTACAGGGGAAAAGTTTCAAACAAGGATGTTATTGTTGTGGATGACTGCGCAACTTATGGTCTATCTTTTGGCGTTGCTTCCGCTTTCTTGAAAGCCGCAGGCGCGAAGACAGTTTCTTGTGTGGCTCTGGGAAAAATTGGGAACTGTCTCAAAGAATATGATATTACCATCAATTCTGATCCTTTTTTGCCGGTTTCGGCGCGAGGTTATAGCTATAAGCGCCATTGGAATTGCGTTGGCGTATCACACGGGGAAAGTAATGAATTTCTACGAGGGTTCTTTTGATAATGAGAGGGCCTAGATTTTCGTCACGATTTGTTTCTAACTCATCTCATTCGTCGATTATAAAAGATGCCCCTAGAGCTACCAGAGTAGGATTTGTAAAAGGCGTGCTTGCTGAGTATTTGAAGCCACAAAGTAGCATGTTCGGTGTTAAGAGCGAAGGTTTCGATATTTATGATGTCCATTTGAAATTTATTGCTTTGATTAGAGATGAAAGCGAGCCTTGGGAATATGATGATCGAGATGCCTGGGACGGTCTAAAATATCATTTGCTCGAATGTGAATGGTTAGAGTTTTACGATTTTGTTGAGTTTTTTGGCCATTTAATGGCTGAGCGAGAAAAGACGAATCCATTTGGAGCGTTTGGCGCTTTTGAAGCTTATAGAGGGTCTGTTAACTCTCTTCTGATCGAAGATAATATTGGTTGGAGTTTATCAGAGGATTCTCAGCTAACTAGGGTTGTCTATAAGTCTTTGCAGGATAAAATATCTTCTGTAAAGCAGAACTTGGATGATGATTATGAGAATGCGCGTGAGCATTACAGGAAAGCGCTGGCATATCTTCACCGCCATCCAGTGGATGAAGCAAATTCCATAAAAGAGGTGGTTGCATCGATTGAAAGCGTTGCAAGAGTGTTATTTCCAAAAGCCAAAACCTTAGGGGATGCTCTAAAGCTATTTCGTCAAAATGAAACAATGCCTCGATTTCTCATAAACTCCTTGGAGCAGGTAAGCACTTACGCTAACGCAACGCCATTAGTTCGGCATGGCCACACGAATGGCACCCGACCCAGCCTTGAGGATGCAGAGCTAGTGCTGGCTTTGGGCACCGCATTTGTGCTCTATCTCACTGAAAAGAATAAAGCAAGTTCCCATGATTCCATTCGCGATGAATAGTTGGAAGAATAGACCAGGCATACTACGTGGTATAGGGTTTCACATCCTCTCCGGTTTCTGCTTTTAATATCAGTAATTTATGGCGTTTTTGTGGTCCTGCCTCGGGCGCCATTTTTTCAACGCCGGTCTTGTCTTGGTCGGCGTTAGCAGTCCCTCCTCAAGTCGCTCTCTCACTGGAAAGTCGCATCCTCCTTAGAAAGTCGCTCTCTTCCTAGAAAGTTGCACCCTCGCTCGACAGTCGCTCTCTCCCTGGAAAGTCGCACCTTCCCTCGATCGACCTCATGACATTACCCATGGCGCTTCAGTCACAGCATGACGTCTTTGACTCACAGCAAGACCCTGCGGCCGTCTCCTGCTGAGAAGGCGCGGTGCCTTCGAACGCTTCCGCCCCTGTTCGCCGCCATTCGACAATGGCCTCGGTTGATATCTGCCACGCTGAATGGAGAAAGAGCGCAGCGATGGCCAGGCCCACGATCACATCGGGCCACAGCGTGTCGGTGATCGCCACGGCCACCGCCGCCAGCACCACGCTGGTGTTCGCGATGAGATCGTTGCGCGAGCAGATCCAGGTCGAGCGCATATTGAGATCGGCCGAGCGGTAACGAAGCAGCATGACAAAGCAGACCGCGTTGGCCGCCAGCGCCACGATGCCCGCGATCCCCATCGCGCCAGCCTCGGGGACGGTGCCCCACAGGCTTTTATGGATCGCCTGCGCAATGACCGCCAAACCGAAGACGAGCATGAACAGGCCCTTGATGAGTGCCGCGCCGGCTCGCGTTCGACCGCTTCGGTCCAGCGCATAGAGCGTCAAGGCGTAAACGGTGGCGTCGCCGAACATGTCGAGCGAGTCCGCGAGTAGCGCCGTCGATCCGATGAGCCAACCCGCCAGGCTCTCGATCAGGAACATCGAGCCGTTGATACCCAGCACCCAATACAGCACCCGAGCCTGCGCCCCCCGCAGTTGCGCCAGCTCCCCAGCCTTGTTCTCGCAGCAGGAATCCATAGCGATGCCTCCCTGGGTGATGGCCTGCTAGCATGAAGGTTCTAGCCACTATAAGGTCAAGCATCATGAGCGGGCAGATCACCATCGGTCGGCTTGCCAAGGCAACCGACACGAAAGCCGTCACCATCCGCTATTACGAAAGCGCGGGGCTCATCTCGCCGGTCAACAGAACGCAGGGTGGCTACCGGCTGTATACGGATCGCGAGAAGGATCGACTGCTCTTCATCAAGCGCGCCCGGCAACTGGGGTTGAGTCTGGAAGACGTGAAATCGTTGCTCGGGCTTGCCGATGACGAGAACGCGCCGTGTGAGCAGGTCGACTCGATCATTCACGAACAGCTAGAGCGCGTTAGGTCGCGAGTTCGGGACTTGCTGAAGCTGGAGCAGGAGCTCGGCCGCCTCGAACGGGGCTGCAAGGCGGAGACGATAGGCGAGTGCAAGATCATCGAATCGCTGTCGCGCTGACGCTGGGGAGTCGGTGGCCACGTCCTGTGTCCACCATCCTCTCTCTGTCTCGCCACCACCCCTATCTCGCCACCACCCCTATCTCGCCACCATCCCTATCTCGCCACCACCTGCTGGCGCGCTTTCCCGCGCGCCGCCTGCCCGCCAGGCGATGTCTGAAAAGTACCTGCGTTCGACCCTCACGCCGTTAACCCTTGGCGCCAGACGCTCAGTGACACCCGGTAACCGCCACGCTTTGTCCTTTTATGCGTTTTTAGGACGTCGCTCGTCGATTGTTCAGGCAGTGCCTCAATGGCTCAGACAGGGTGCCGCGTTGCAGGCGGCACCAAGCCGCGCTCTCAGTGGGGCGGTGGCTGCGTGTCAGGCAACACGACGCGGGAGGGGGTATTCGTCAGCTCATCGACGAAAGGCGGGGTGACGTGGGATAGATAAAGGGGATGGAATGTGGCAAACGGTGTTATTGGGAACGCTTGAGAAGTCCACTGGGCTTTGCACCCGAGGGCATGCAGGCAAGGGCCGTGGGCTCATTGACCCGTGCACCCTCGTTCCAGTGAGACAACGTGCCCGCTATCGAAACTCGGTTAAGTCGACGTAGGAATATTCGAAACGTAAGAATATTCGAAACGTACGAGCATCCCCAATGGATCAACATCCCAAACGTATGACCATCGAACGGGTCGTCAAGAAAGAGGAAGTTTCATGTTTCCATTGGACATGTTTGTGACTTATACAGTGGCGTGCTTGCTGCTGGTTATCTCACCGGGGCCGGATAACCTGCTCGCCATCGGCCGAGGTTTGAGTCAGGGGCGATTGGCGGCGGTCATGTCAGGCATGTCTTCTGGGGCGGGTATCCTGTTTCATGTCGTCGCCGCGACCTTCGGACTCACGCTGCTTATTCAAACATCCGAGTTGGCCTTCTATGTCGTCAAGCTGGTGGGGGCGGCTTACCTGATAGGGTTGGGTGTGAAGGTGCTTCGTTCGAGGAATCTGTTCTCATTGGCGCCAACGGAAAAACAGTCTTTGAAAGTGATCTTCTCGACGGGTTTCCTATCCGCTGCGCTCAATCCGAAGCCAGGCCTGTTTATTCTGGCCTTTGTCCCTCAGTTCGTGAATCCCAGCTTAGGCTCGGTGACAACTCAGATGATCGGCTATGGGGTGTGGTTTGCCGGATTGACTGCGATCGGTTTTAGCTTGATGGGTGTGTTTTCTTCTCACTTGTCCGAGTGGCTGAGAAAAAAGCCCCGATTAGCGTCCGGTTTGAATGTGGGCGCCGGTGTCACCTTCGTCTCTTCCGGGCTGGCCGTTGCGTTGATGAAGCAGCGATAATCGCAAAGCCTCGCGAACGGTTGGCATCCGCTCTGACTGCCAGCCTGTCAGGGGTCTGATCCCCCACCAGAAGCGCTAACGCCTGGGAGACATTTCCTCCCGCCTTTAACGCCTGTCATACCTGATGGAGCACACCCCGTCGCGTTCGTGGACCTTCATCGCGGATGCCTTTTCCTAGCCCGCCGGCGGTATCGCGGCCGACCGGCCGAGAGAACGGTCATCACCGGTGCGAAGCGGCAAGCGCCCCACCGGCGGCCACGAACAGCCCCCCGGTGGCGCGGTTGAAGATGCGCACGCGGCGCGAGGTGCCGAACCAGCGGCTCACCGTCGAGCCGAGCGAGGCGTAGGTGGTCATCGTCGCCAGATCCACCATGAGCCACGTCAGTGCCAGAATCACGAACTGCGACCACTGCGGCTGGCTCAGGTCGATGAAGTTGGGGAAGAGGGCGCCGAAGAACAGCAGATCCTTGGGGTTGCTGATCCCCACGGTGAAGCCCTTGGCGAACAACCGCCGGGTGGCGCGAAGGTCTGTCGAGGTCTCTTCTGTCGTGCCGGGCGCAGCCATCGGCTCGGCGGGTGCCCGCCACGCCTGCACGCCGAGGTAGATCAGATAGGCCGCGCCTACCGCCTTCAGCACGACGAAGGCGGTTTCCGACGTAGCCAGGATCGCCCCCAGTCCCAGTGACGACAGCGCCATCAGCGCCAGTGATGACAGCGCGCCGCCCACCACCGTTGCTAGCGCCCGGCGGCGACCGTGGCGCAGCCCGTGACTCATGCAGAGCAGGGCCACCGGCCCGGGAAACAGAATCAGTGCGGTGATGACGCCGAGATAGGTGAGCCAGACAGCGAGGTCCATCGGGGATTCCTGTTATTCAAAGGCGTTCAGTAAGATTCGGGGTGGGCCACTAAGGTGACCGCTCAGGCGGATTGCGTCGATTCGGCTAACGCTGTGCTTCGCGCAGGCCGGACCACACCAGACTCGCCCCCATGACGCCGAACGACGCCGCGAAGACGCCCTCGAACCAGCGCCCGGCGCGGGCGTAGCCGCGTACCGCCACGCCGGTCGAGAAGAGCCAGGCGTAGCCGCCGTAGATTGCAAGGCCCGAGAGCGCCCCCAGCGGTCCGAAGGCGAAGACCTGAAGCCCGCTCAACCCCTTGCCGAACAGGAAGGCGGCCACCGCCGTCCACATCAGCGCCGCCTTGGGATTGGTGAGCAGCACCCAGAAGCCGCGACGCCAGGCCTCGCCGTCACTGAAGGTCCGAGCCTCCGGCATGAAGGCCGAGCTGGCGCCGGCACGCAGCGTCGCCCGCGCCGCCTTGATCGCGAGATAAAGCAGATACCCGCCGCCGAGCAGCTTCAGCAGCAGAAGCGACGACGGAAACGCCTGAATGAGCGCGCCGAGGCCCAGCGCCGTGGCGAGCGACCACACCAGCATGCCGGAGGCGACACCCGTCACCACGAAGAGCGCCGGCCGCCGCCCCTGGGCCAACCCCACGGAAGCGACGGCGGCGAGGTTCGGCCCGGGTGCTGCCTGCGCCGCCATCACACCGAGCCAGGTCAAGATGTAGATCGAAACCACGATAGCCTCCTTGGAAAGCGTGCCTGGGCAACGAAGTGCCCATGGCGATGACAGCACACCCGCCGACGTTCAGCCGGGCGACGTTCGGCCCGGCTTGCGGCGGTTCAAACGGACGCGGCGAGCCGGCCGATTTCGGCGACCACATCGTCCCGCTGCGTCTTGCTGGCGTCCGGCAGGTAGGTGTATGCCACGGCGATCACCGCTCCGCGATCCCCCGGCCAGGCGATGCCGATGTCGTTGGCGTTGCCCGCGCCACTGGTGCCGGTCTTCTCGCCGATCAGCCAGCCCGTCGGCATCCCCGCCCGCAGGCGAGCGTCTCCGGTCTTGCCCTCGATCATCCAGGCGGCAAGCTGATGGCGAGACATCGGCGAGAGCGCCTCCCCCAGCAGCAGCGTGCGAATCGTCTGCATCATCGCCAGCGGGGTGGTGGTGTCGCGCTCGTCGCCTTCATGGCCGTGCGCGTTGAGTTCGGGCTCCATTCGGTCGAGGCGAGTCGTCTCGTCGCCGATACCGCGCAGAAAGGCGGTGATGCGTTGCGGGCCGCCGGCGCTCTCCACCAGCAGGTTGGCCGCGGCGTTGTCGCTCCACGCCGCCGCTGCCTGACAAAGCTCGGCCACCGTCATGCCCGGGCTGCCGAGATGCTGCTCCGTGATCGGCGTCCACCCGCCGAGATCCGACTGGCTGACCTCGATGCGCCGGTCCAGCGACTCGTCGCCGCTATCGACCCGCGCCAGCACCGCCGCCGCAATGAAGAACTTGCCCGTGCTGTTGAACAGAAAGCGCTGGTCACCGCGATGGCTCGCGACCGCACCGGTGGCGACATTCATCAGCGCCACCCCCACGCGACCGCCGTGGCGTGCCTCCAGCGCTGCCAGCGCACGCTCGAGGTCGCCGCCGCTGGCGGCATTCGTCGAGTGGGCAAAAGCGGGTCGAAGGGTCAGCGCCAGCGGGAGCAGGGCGGTCGCGGTCAGCAGTTTACGGCGGTCGATCAGTGGCATGAGAGGCTCGAGGCTTCCAGGGGAAACCCCGAAACTAGCCCGAAATGGCGGGGAAGGGTAGACGTCGAACGTCGCCGAGGCAGAGACCGGCGTTCGGCATCGTAGGCCGGCTCGCTCTCGGCCTGGCGCGTGCTCGACTGGGTAAGCGTTCGGCTGGGTAAGCGTTCGGCTGGGTAAGCGTTCGGCTGGGTAAGCGTTCGGCTGGGGGCGTTCTCGGCTGGGAGCGTTCTCAACTAACGCCAGTTGCGTCGGGCGATCAGAGGTGGCGCTTCATGAGATAGTCGTTATCCACCACGTCGCCCATGCGAAATTCGTGAACACCATCGATCACGAAACCGAGCTTTTGGTAGAACGCGATCGCCGCGAGGTTGTGTTCCCACACTCCCAGCCAGACGAGAGCGGCCCCGCGGCGCTCGGCGATGGCCAACGCCTTGTCGTAAAGCGTTCTGCCGTAGCCTTGCCCCTGAAGCGAGGCGAGCAGGTAGATGCGCTCGATCTCCAGCGCATTCACGTCCTGACGCTCGGTTTGCGCTTCCCCCCAGTTGACCTTGAGATAGCCGCCGCACGTGCCGTCGACCTCCAGCAGCCAGAATTCGGACTGGCTCGCCGCGAGTTCACGCGCCAGCGTCGCCGTATCGAAAGCGGATTCGAGGTACTGCGCCATCGTCTGCGCCGAGTAGTGCGCGGCAAACGTCTCGGTGTAGGTGGTTCGACTCAGGGCGGCGAGAGCGTCGATGTCGTGTTCTGTCGCCTGTCTCACGATCACGGGCATGGATCCTCGGGGTCAGTACGAAGGGAAGCTATCGAGGGGGAGACGACAGGACACTAACACGCTCACAGCCAGTGCTGCGGATACCGCCGGTGCCGCGCCAGATTGTTGATCAGCACCGCCACCACCAGCATGAGCAGGCAGCCGGCACCCACCGGGAAGAACGCATAGGCCCAGCCGAGTTCGTGCAGCTCGCCCGAGCCGATGACCGCGATCAGCGCCGTGGCGCCGCCCGGAGGGTGCAGCGTGTGCGTCAACTGCATGACGAGAATGGAGGTGGAGACCGCCACCGCCGCCGCGATCCAGGTATCGCCCAGCAGCGACCAGGTGGCGAAGCCACAGAGCGCCGACAGCACGTTACCACCGAGCACGTTGCGCGGCTGCGCCAGCGGGCTCTCCGGCGCCGCGTAGAGCAGCACCGACGTCGCCCCGAACGAGCCCACCATCAGCAGCGGATGCGCCTCGATCGACTGCGAGCTGATCCAGCCGACCCCCGCCATACCCAGAAACGCACCGATCCACGACCAGAGCGCATCGCGCCAGCACGGTGTGCCCCGGGAGACCGGCGCGCCCTTCATCTTGCCCAGATAATTCTTCAAGACGCCTCCGCAATGGTCGATCAAAAGGATCGCGGATATTGCCACCGGCCAGCGCCGCGCTGAAATAACGGATGGCTATGGACTTAGGTGGCCCAATGGGCTGGATAAGAGAAAAAGCGGCGGTAATGGACTTATGGACTGCTCGTTTGAGATCCCCGTTCGCTGTGGTCAGTCGCTAGCCGCTCAAGCGCTGCTCCCCGCCGGCGCGCTGTCGACTCCCCGCCCCGCCTGCGCGCTAAACGGGTCGGTTTTGATGTAGCGTTGCAGAGAGCGCTAGCCCGCGCCGTTGCCGGGGAAGCAGGCTTATAGGTAGGCCGAAAAATGTTGCGGAATGATGCATTTTGAAGATGCGTCGTGGGGCAATTCTGATTATGACCTGTCTACGCTTTAGTTTTTCCTGAGAGCATTCGCGAGTGGTTCTATCATTGCGCTCTCGAGCTGCGAGCAGGGCTAACTTTAGCCGGTCGTGCGCGATCAGCACCTCTCCCCACTCGTGCGCTAAATGGGCTAAAAATTACGCAGGTGCAAAAATGGCCTCGAGCCGCACCACTGTTGGCGCAGAAGAGGTGAATAGGGTACAAAAAAATATGCGGATTGATGCGGTTCTACCTATCCCTGACGGTGGGAAGCGATTGAATAACGCTTAAGTCTGTCGGTATGGCGCCAGATAGACTTAAGGTGCATTCCGGAGAAAGCCAGAGTAAGCCAAAGTGTTATTGAATGGTAATAGAGCAGTAGCCTCTGCCGTTACTGGGGCCGGCGTGCTACCGACTCCAGGCCCATCCTGCGAGCTAAATGGGCCGGTTTTGATGCAGCGTTGCAGATGGCTTCAAAATGTGCCGTTGCTGGGACGACGGGGCGATCCGCCGGGGCGTGATAAACGAAGCGGAAGGATGCATTCTGAACTCGCAGTTTTGCTGAGCTAATTCACCTAGTTCGGTGAACTTGGTTGCTTTTCGCTTTTGTCGCTTCAGTTATGCTAAATGGGACTTGGCAGGATAAGGAAGATAATGATTTCCCAGGAATTTAGTGCAAGTGCAATGAATCGTCTTCGAAGGCGTGGTGCTCAGTTTGATTATCGAGCTGATGACGGAACCATCCCGATCAGTGAAGATCAGTGGCGGAAAGTCCTGTATAAAGTGCAAGACGAAATTATCCAAGGGTCGTACCGCTACCGGAGTTTTAATGTAAAGAAGCTTGGAGATAAAAAGCTTCTTTTTACAACGAAAAGCTTAGAAAACATTCTGGTCATAAGAAAAATAAATGACAATGTTCGTAGGGCTTATCGAGTTAGACAGGCAAACAGGCACGATACGGTCGTCCAGGTAAAGCAAGCTTTGGAAGAGTCAGTTCCCAAGCGTATATATAAGTTAGATATAAAATCTTTTTATGAGTCAGTGCCAAAGAGAAAACTTTTGTCGAGTTTGAAGAAAGACCGCCTTTTGTCTAATGTCACTCTGGATCTTATTGATAAGTTGTTTAAATATACAAGCCACTTAGGTGCTAGGGGGTTGCCTAGAGGGTTGCAGATCAGCGCTACTCTTTCTGAGTTGGTGGCTCGAAGGTTGGAGCAGGATTTAAGAGAGATTGATGGAGTTTATTATGTCGCTCGGTACGTAGACGATATAATTATTCTTACGAATAACGTGAAGTCGGATTTAATTCCAGATATTTCGCGAAAATTTGCGTTTCACGGTCTATCTCTGAACGATAAGAAGTTGTTGGAGCATAGTGTCAAATGTCGGTGCAGTGAGGGCTGTAGTCATAAAAATGGTTGCCCATGCGCGAGAAAATGTTCATGTAAACCTATCTTGTCCAACAATAGTATGCGAGAGCTAGATTTTTTAGGCTACAAGTTGGCTTTTCCAGATGTTAACGGTCCGAATCAAAGCAAGCCTAATGACATTGGTGTCTACTTAGCAGATAAGAAGGTTGACAAGTATAAGCGTAGAGTGTGGAGGGCCGTCGAGGATTTTCTTCGAACCCAAGATCAAGAGATGCTCTTGAAGCGAATCATGTATCTGACGGGGAATCATAAAATAGCAGAGTCTGATGATGGTTCGGCGTTATACGGTGGGATTTATTATAATTTTAACTTGTATGCCTCTTTGGCTGAGCCGGGTTTGTGCTTCGATAACAAGCTTGCTTCATTGGACCGTTTTTTGGAAAAGGCCCTTTTGCGAGCCTTCAAAATATGTCCTGTAACGCGTCTAACAGTTAGGGAAATTCTCTCTCTTACCTTTAGTAATGGGTTTAAGTGGAGGCGTAGGCGCGCTTTTACTCCATCTGAGATCGTGCGTATAGGAGCGTGTTGGAATGAGTTATAGAGTTGTCCAAGTTGATAAAACAGATCGCGCCCGAGTTCTTCTGACAGAAGTTTTGCCCTATGAAATGCCGATTTTTTTTACGAATTATAATTTGTATGGGTTTAAGAAAAGGTTGGACGCTGCTTGTGTTTTCCCAGCTTTTATACATACTATGTTGAAAGCGGCTGGAAGTTACACGATACCTTTTACATACACAATCTCGAGAGGGGGTGGGAAGTTACGAACTATCTCGTTGATGCATCCTTTTAGTCAGTTGGAATTCGCTGATTTTTATTCAAAGTGGGATCATTATATTCTCAATCAGTGCTCAAAGAGCGAGTTCAGCCTCAGGCGCCCATTTCAGGTTGGGTCGGTTTTTTTTGAACCCAGTTTACAGGATCATAACCCTATTGAAGGTGATGTGGCTGGTGATATAGCTCCAGGCAGTACTGCTGACCAAAGGTCCAGCGCGTCATCCTATTTTTATTATATTAGGTACAATCAAATCTGGCGGTTTTTCGACTCGACCGAATTTAGGCGTGTTGAGCAAAGTTTTAGAAAAATGCTTAAGCTTGACATTTCGAAATGTTTTCATAATATTTATACCCACTCAATATCTTGGGCTGTAAAAAATAAGTCAGTGGCAAAGAAGTATCGCGATGCCAAAACTTTTGACAACGATTTTGACAAGCTGATGCAAAGGGTTAATTGGTCTGAAACCAACGGGATACTGGTGGGGCCTGAAGTCTCAAGATTGTTTGCTGAAATAATCCTGCAAGATGTTGATCAGAAGATTAAAGAAGATCTTTCTCGGAAAGCTATGTGGCCGGATAAGATATCCATTTATCGGTATGTTGATGATTATATGATTTTTTATAATCACGACGACCATGCGATAGAGGCCAAAAAGGCTGTTGAGCAGTCTCTAGATTTTTATAAACTTTTTTTAAATGAATCCAAGACTGAGTATTTTTCCTCCCCATTGATTAGCGGCTTAGCGATGGCTAGAGACTCGTTAAGAGAATTGTTTCGAGAGAGAATTGATGCGGTCGCGAAGTGGGACGCCCCAACTGAAGATCATGTCGTTAGGCCGGTAGTTAATCATCGGTCTCCAGATTATCTTATAAAGGCTATAAAGAAAATAGTTAAGCTGCATGATGTGGGGTACTCAGATATCTCCTCTTATTCATTGTCCGTGATCTCTCGTATGCTTTATAAGGGGGTTCTGGTTTTAAAAGGAGAGGATGTGGTGTTAGAAAATCCATCGCGCGTGTTAGCTGTGATGAATTATTTGTTAGAGGTGGTTTTCTTTATATACAGGATGGATATTAGGGTTAATACAACTTATCGGCTGGTGTCTATTTTAATTAAGGTTAATGAGGTCGCTTCTTATTTTGGCGGTTTGTCAGGCATATTGAAAAATGAAGTTCTTGATCATGGTATGTCTGTGCTGAAGCAGGCAAGACAAGTTGAAATTGGGTCTTGCGAGATTTCAACCTTAATTCCTTGTTTGTACTACATATCGGGCCCTCGTGCTATTTCACCAGATGATTTGGTGTATTTTCTAGGCTTGGAAGATGAGTCGGTTGAGGCGAATTACTTTTGTATAGTTGCAGCCTTGTTTTGTGCAGAGCAAAAACATGGTTACGACAGAGTGAGGAGGGTAGCGGTTGAGAGGGCATTGCAGATAATAGATTCGGCAGACAAAGATGTTTGCTCAGACACGCAAGCCTTTGTTTTAGCAATGGATTTGATTTCTTGTCCCTATGTCTCGGATGAGGTGAAGTCTGCTGTATTAGATAGGCTTTCGGTCAGCGTTCAGTTAAAACCATTGAAGGTTAATGACAGGAATCAAGTAAAAAAATTTATCGCTGATAATTTAGCGTTTTGCGATTGGGGGGGTAACGAATATCTACCGGTCATGTTAAAGCGCAAAGAGGGTATGCCCGCGTACGATTAGTGGTAAGTTGTTAACAGAGGTCGTAGTAGGGTCTTGCAGGCAAATTGTCTGTAGTACGAATGGGATGCATTGTACTAGGCACTTATTCGTCGGCGGTCATAGCGTGTATAGGTACGTGCACGGGGGCTGTGACCACATGCCACACACACGACGTCCCTACTACGGCCTCCCCTCCTAGCGGTTTTTGTCCCCCCGTTTTCTTGCCGGACATGGCCTTATGTGATGTATCTAAGCCTGCGCTTAGTTTATCGGCCACCGTCAGGCTCTGAGACGTAAAGTACCTCGCTATCACGTCAATAAAGATTTTTGGAGAGGTGGTATAAAAAATGGCATAACATTGGTTTTTGTACTGATTTTTTAATAAAAACAGTTAGTTATCGTTATTTTTAGTCCTGCCTAGTGACCTCCTTCACCAACACGTCAACACCCCGCCGTGTCCGCAACCGCACGAACCGAATGTGCGCGTAGCGCGGGTCCTGCATCACCGTCTCGTAGCGGCGGCGGTGGCTTCGCCATGTCTTCAGCGTCCAGAGGAGGACGGACTCGCGGCTGAAAAAGGTACGGCGCACGCTCTCGCGGTTGCCGGTGCCGGGCCAGAGCTCTTCCCGGGTGCGAATGCGCTGGATGGCGCGGCCCAGTGCCTGACGCAGCGTGCGCCAGAAGCCGGTATCGACCCACACGATCATGTCGACGTCGCGCCATTTGATCTCGCGGGTGCGGTGGTAGTTGCCGTCGAGAATCCAGCCCGGCGTGGCCGAAAGCGCCGCGCGCAGGTCGGCGAAGAATTCGTCATTGGGGGCGATCTGCCAGTTCGGTCGGAACTGCAGCCGGTCCATCGAAATCACCGGGAGGTCGAGCGCCTCGGCGAGACGATAGGCGACGGTCGTCTTGCCGGTACCGCTGGTACCGACCACGTTGATCTTCATGGGCGCTGGCTCCCGGCGCGTTGAGAGGGCGGGGCAGGATACGCCCCCGCCGCGTGCCGGTGAAGCCGCTGGGGGGTCGATGCCATGGCACACGGGCAGAGCACTGCCGAGCGGCCATGGCTTAACGTCGCTTACCAAGGCACTTCTCGGGCAACGCCTAACGCGCGGGGGCCTCTTGCGCCGTCGTCTCCTCGATATCCTCCAGCGGTTCGCCGTCCTCGTTCTGGAGCTGGCTGTCGTAGGCCGCTTGCAGGCCGGGTTCGTTGTCGGCCTCGTCATCTGCCTCCTGACGAATATGGCCGGGATAGAAGGGCGAGAGAATCGCCACCAGAATGCCGAGCGCGGCCATGATCGAGAAGGCATCGGCGTAGTCGACGGCGTCGATCAGGGCGCCCATCACCGGGGAGCCGGTGGCCTGGCCGACCGACACTGCCATGAAGGGCAGTACCGGCCCCACCGATAGACGTCCCGGCAACAGCCGAATGCCGGTCATCAGGTAGAGCCCCGTCAGGCTCATGTAGGCAAGGCCGAACAGCAGTGCGGAGAATGTCGCCAGCAGCGGCTGGGCGGGGCTGGCCGCCAGCAGCGCCAGACTGGCGGCGAGCATCATCAGCATCAGCGCCTGGGTGATAGGCGGGTTGTTGCGGTCCGCCAGGTCCGCGGCGGCGGCACCGCCAAGGCCGGCGAGCCCCACGGCGAACCAGAGCCACCCGGTCATTTCGGGAGAGAGACCGCCCAGGGTAATCGCCAGATCCGGCGCGAAGATCCAGTAGGCGGAAGAGACGAAGCCCATCAGAAAGGCAAACAGCGTCAGCCGTGTCAGCCGCGACCAGGGTAGCTCGCGCAGGGGCGGCGGGGCCGCGGCGTTGGCGGGCGTGAAGGGCGTGATGGAGGGCAGAAACACCCAGGTGGCGGCCACCCCGACCACCGCCAGTAAGGTGAACGAGAGATAGGCCAGCCGCCAGGCATCGGCCATGAACAGCACCGTGGGCACGGCTACCATGATCCCGATACTGGTGCCGGCGTTCATGACGGAGCTGACGCGAGCGTGCAGCGCGCGTTTGACCATCGCCTGCATGCCCGTGGTGAGCGCCGGCATCATCAGACCGGTACAGATGCCGCAGGCGAAGACGCCTGTTCCCAGCATCAGGGCGCTGGTGGCCTGGCTGATCAGTGCCAGACCGGCAACGCCGAACACCCCTGAAAGTACCGCTGCGTAGCGGGCGCCGAGGCGGTTGGCGACGGTGGGTGCGGCCAGGGTGGCAAGCAGAAAGCTGATGAGCGGCAGCGCCCCGATGATCCCGATGAGATAGGGCGAGAGCGCGAGTTCGTTGCGAATCTGCGGAACGAAAAGCCCGAAGGCGAATCGCGCAAGCCCGTAGCTGATGGCCACGAGCCCTGCGCCGAAGGCGGCAAATGTGGTGCTCGAAATCGCGCGCATGGGTGCCCCCTGAGACCGAAAAATGGGTAAGCGCTTCAACGCGGAGTCCTTCCTCGTTGAGGCGCTGCGCCGTCAAATTAGCCTAGCCCAAAACGCAGGGTCTCGAACGGGGTCCGCCGTGCGGACGGGGCTTATCCGGCGCCCTACGGTTCGGCAGTGCAACATCGCTCTCGTTGAGGTCCCGGGTGGTCTGCGTATCGGTGAGGGGCGCGCCGGCAAGCCTCGGTGTGGCGGCAGCAACGCCGAGGCGTAGAGAGGCCGGTGACAGGGTCCTCACGCCATGAGGTAGATCGTCGACAGACGACGCCCTGACTCTCTGCCTGGGAGATGACTACGCTATGAAGTGAGGCTATCCATTCTGGCCATGAAGTCCGTCTTGGAACGATGTGTCTGACGTCTGCCCGTTAAGGACGTTGGCTCAGCACGTCAATGATCGACGTCCATGACGTGCGGGCTCGCCGCGGGAACGCAACTTCCCGTCGCGAGTCTCAGCAGGAACCGGCGGATGCACCGTCGGCGCGGACTCACTCGAGAGGTGATGACGATGGCGATGAACGACGAAGAGAAGCGCTTGATCGATGGGCTGTTCGACCGGCTGGCGCAGGCCGAGCGGGAGACCGGCGAGCGCGACCCGCAGGCCAGCGAGCAGATTCAGCAGCGCGTCGCGGCGCAGCCGCAGTCGCCGTACTACATGGCGCAGACGATCATCATTCAGGAAGAAGCGCTCAAGCGTCTCAATGACCGGGTCGAAGAGCTGGAGCGTAACGCGCAATCCCAGTCCAGCGGCGGCTTTCTGGCGGGGCTTTTCGGCGGCGATCAGAGCCGCGCCGGCACGCCGCAACGCACGCGGCGTGCGCCGTCGGACGACTCCAGTTTCGGCAAGGCGATTCGCGCCGGCCGCGGGGGCGGGTTTCTCGGCGGTGCGCTGCAGACGGCGGCGGGGGTGGCCGGCGGCGTGCTGCTCGGCAACATGCTGATGGATATGTTCAGCGGCGGCGAGCCGGGCATGGAAGCGGACATGGCCGCGCAGGACACCGACTTTCAGTCCGATGAGCACCAGGGGTTGGACGCCGGCGCCGACGGCGGTCTCGACGACTTCGGTGACGACGACTTCCTCTGAGCCCTGGCCGGCGGCGGTCGCTCTCGTCGCCGGCGCTGGGTCAGCGTGTCGCGAGTCATGATGTCGATAGTCGTGATGTCGGTTCGTGCCCCGTGCCCCGTGACGCCTCAAGCGCATCTTCCGGCCGCGGTTCTTCCGATCATGCGCCTTGCGCTTTATCCCTGACGCAGTAGCGTTCGCCATCGCGAGGGCGTGACGCCGAAGGCCTGCTTGAAGGCGCGGGTCAGATGGCTCTGGTCGGCGAAGCCTGCCGTCAGCGCGGCCTCGCTCAGGCCGCTGCCGCCGGTAATCAGACGGCGGGCAAAATCCAGTCGACGCAGCGTCAGATAGCGATACGGACTGGTGCCATAGAGGGCGCGAAAGTCTCGTGTCAGGGTCCAGCGTGGCTGGCCGGCGATGCGTTCGAGATCCTCGAGCGTGACCCAGTGTCGATAGTGGCGTTCCAGATAGTGCCTGACTCGCTCCGCCGCCAGACGGTCGGGCGTGACGCGGGAGCGCGCCCGCCGGGCGTCGCCGCTTGCGTCCAGCGCGGCGGCGAGGTCGATGAGGCCGTTCTCCTCCTCGAGCGGGGTGAGCGGCGCATCGAGCGAGTAGAGCAGCCCGCAGACCGCGCGGCGCAGCGCGTCGTTCTGGGTCAGCCCGCCGCTCACGTAGGGCAGCGGCCGGCCGTCGAGGGCGGTCTGGATCAGCGCCGGCGACACGTAGAGCATGCGGTACTGAAATCCGGCATTGCCGCCGGCGTGGCCGTCGTGGAGTTCGTCCGGGTGGATCACGATCACCGTGCCCGGCAGGCTGCTGCGGTGGCTGCGTCGATAGTGAAAGCTCTGGACGCCCGAGAGCGTAATCCCGATGGCAAAGGTGTCGTGACGATGCGGGCTGTAGGCGTGGCCATGAAAGCGCGCCTCGAGCCGGTCGATGCGAGTGGCGGGCGCGACGACACACCAGTCGGAAGTGTAAGTCATGTCATCTTGCCTGCAAGAGAGGGAGTCCGTAGTCGTAGAGCAGTAGTCCGGCGACCACGACCAGCAGCAGTGCCATCGACCGATTGGCATTGCGCAAGTATCTCGGCTGCGTGATGCGTTTGCCAAGCGCCTTGCCTGCCAGGAAGTACGTCGCCGGCGCGCCACCGCCGCCCACGGCAATCAGCGCGGAGACGGCGACGATCGCAAGGCCGGTGTAGCCGCGCCCGGGGAACATCACCGTGGTGATGGGAACCACCAGCAGCGAGTTCTTGGGGTTGAGTAGCTGCATGAGGAAACCGTCGCGAAAACCCAGCGCCCTGGCGGCGCCGTCGTCGTTGGCGGCATCGGCGGCGTCGATCTCCGGCGTGGCGCGGTAGACCTTGAATGCCAGATAGAGGATATAGAGGCTGCCGGCCAGCGCGATATAGGGAATCAGCCGCTCGACGACGAAGAGCTGCCCGGCGAACCCGACCACCACGAACCAGCAGAAGATCGCCAGCGCCACGCCAGCGAAGAAGCCCCAGGTTCTGGCGAGCGGTGCGCGCAGTCCGGCGTTCATTCCCAGCAGGTTCACCGGCCCCGGGGTGTACATCACGGTGAAGGCGTAGAGCAGGATTTCCATGGTGGGTGTCGGCAGCCTGTCTTGATGGATCGGGTGAGCAGCGTAGCGCCGCTGAAGAGGCCCGGTCTTGAACGATCCTGCAGCGCCCCCAAAGACACGGATATGCTTCGGTGCCCCGGCTCTCCCGGCGTGCCCGATGAGCCTTGCGTGCTATTCTCGCAGCACTGTTGTCGGCGCTGTTGCCTGCCGCCGGCTCGCCCCATTGATGCCAGGGAGTGTGTCATGTCTACGTCTGCCCGCCGCCAAGTGCTCACGACGCTGACGGTCATCGCCGCGCTGGTGCTGGCGCTCTATTTCGCCGGCCCCTGGGCGCTGCGGCAGTGGGCGCAGAATCACTTCACCCAGACCCTGGGCCAACCGGTGCGCGTGAGCCACCTGAGCTTCAATCCGTTCACCCGCACGGCGGATTTCACCCACCTGCGCATCGGTGAAGTCCACTCGCCAATGATTTTGGTGGGCCACGGTGAGGCGACGTTCGAGTGGTCGACGCTCTGGCAGAGCGGCGTGCATCTGTCGCAGGTGTCGCTGGATTCGCCGCGGCTGCGTCTGGTGTCGCCAGACGATGGTGCTCTCAACGTCACGCGTCTGGGGGCAAGCGACGATGGCTCGGCGCCCAATGATTCGACGAGTTCGCAGGAGGGCGCGTCGTCGCTCACGATCGAGCGCCTCTCGGCCAATGACGGGCGCATCGACTGGACCGACCGGCGTGGCGCCTCCGAGGCTTCGGTCTCGGCATTCGGTATCGACCTCGCTCTAAAAGACTATGCCCGCGGCAGCGACAGCCCCATGCAGGGTGAAATGAGCGGGGAGTTTGGCGAGGGGTCGTTCACGTTGAAGGGGCAGTTCGGTATTGCGCCGTTCACCGGTGACCTCGACCTTCAGGCCGACAAGGTCGCGCTCGCCACCGTTCAGCCCTGGCTCGACCCCGTCGCGGCGCTGCGCATTCGGCGCGGCAGTGTCAGCGGCGAGGGGCGTGTGCGCTTCGGCGAGGCGGGAGCGCTGGCGTACCAGGGCGGTGTGGGACTTACCGGCTTGGCGCTGCAGAACGAGGCGGGGACGACCCTGCTGACCCTCGACCGCGGAGATTTCGAGGGACTGGACTGGCAGCTGGGCGATCACCTGATCATCGATGCCACCACCTTGAGCGCGCCGGACCTGATGGCCCAGGTCAGTGCCCAGGGCGAGTTCAATCTGACCGCGCCGTTCAGTGGCGGCAAAGAGTCGGGCAACGACGCCTCTCAGACGAGTGCGGGCGAGGCATCGGCCGCGAGCGACGCCGCCGAGATAGCGCTGGCGCTGCAGCAGGTCACCGTCGAACAGGGCGTGTTCGAGTTCGAGGATCACCGCATGGATCCTGTCGTCGCGCTCGATGTCTCGAGTATCGCCGGGGAGATCGAGGGCTTCGACACGCGCAGTGCCAATCCCGCGCGCTTTCACTTTCAGGGCGCCGAGAGCGACCGGACACCGGTGATGCTGGAAGGCAATGTCGGCTTCGGCGAGGCTCTCGATGCCCATCTGCGATTGACCAGCCAGCGGCTGACGCTGCAGCAGTTTGCACCTTATTTCCGCCAGCTTGCCGGCTATCGCATCGACCACGGCATCGCCGATCTGGACCTCGACTACCGGCTCAAGGGTGAGCGTCTGAGCGCGCGCAACCATATCGTCCTGCACCGGCTGGATCTCGGTGAAGAGGTCGCGCCCGGGGAAACCTCGCTGCCCCTCAAGAACTTCGTGGCGCTGCTGCAGGGCGAGTCTGGCGAGATCGATCTCGATATTCCCATCGATACCACGATCGACGGCAGCCGCGTGGATGTCAGCGTGGTTGTCTGGCAGGCGATCACCGAATCACTGGAAAATCTGATCACCTCACCCGTCGATACGCTGCAGGCGGTCATCAATAGCGGAGAGTGAGGCGACGTTGTGACTGAGGTAACGTCGTGACTGACACGAGAGACAAATGAGGCGACGGCGACGAACGAGATGGCAAGCCGCGTGACCGGTGAGACGCTGCAGTGTCGCTGCGACGGCGGCAACGTGATCATCGAGGCGCCCCGGCCCGACAGCGTCACGCTCTGCGACTGCAGTATCTGTCGGCGCTACATGGCGCTGTGGGCCTATTATCTTCCTGACGCCGTCACGGTTCGCATTGGCGAGCCAGGCGTCGAACGCTGGCAGCGAAACGAGCGCGTCATCGAGTTCGTGCGCTGCGCTGACTGTGGCGGCGTCACCCACTACCGCACGCTGTCTGGCGACCCCGACCCGCTGATTGCCATCAACTGCCGGCTGGCAGAGCCCGAGTGCCGCGAGATTCCGGTGCGTTACGTCGCCAACGCCGGACGCTGATTCCTGACTTCCGTGTTCGACCCGCGAGGGCCGGGCCTGCGTCATCGGTGTCTCCCCGGCTGGCGGTGAACGGATGGGATGGGTCAGGTGTCGATAAGATATCTGAAGAAAACTTTGGAGATTATCGCCTCGCGGCCGATAGCTGATCTCGACGCCGGAGATAAGTCTGACACCGGACTCGCTCGGGGGAGATAGGGATTGGGGATGACTATGACGGATCATTTGACGCCTGACACCAGCACCGACGGCGCGACATCGGCGGCCGGCGGCCTCCTCGAGCAGGCGGTGCGATCGGGCTCACTGGCCATTGCGCTGGTCGACGCCCAGGGAACCATTGTCGATGCGACCCCCGCGTTTATCGACTTACTCCCCCCGGAGGCGGTCGAGGCAGGTGGTGCCTTGCGGCTCGATGCGCTTTTCTCGCCCGATGACCATCGTCTGGCCGCCGGGCTCGCCAGCGATGGCGCCGGGGTGCTTCGAATCGAGCACTCCGGTGGCCCGTTGGCGCTCAGCCTGGGCTCTCTGCAACCCGTGGGGCGCCTTGTCACGCTGATGCCCTTTCTGGAATCGCCCTGCATCGACAAGGCGGTCAGCGATCCGTTGACCGGGCTCGGTAACCGCAACGCCCTGAAACAGATTCTGGCGCAGTGGCAGGCCGAGGCGGACCCCGAGGCGGAGCGCGTCGTGCTGATGATCGATCTCGATCGATTCAAGCAGGTCAACGACACGCTGGGACATCCCATCGGCGACGATCTTCTCGTCCATGTGGCGGGCCGTCTCGAGCGCACTCTCGATGGGGACGGCGCGGTGCTGCGCCTGGGCGGCGACGAGATGATCGTGGTCTACCGCGATGACGACTACCCCCGGCAGACCGAGCGGATGGCGCAGGCCATCGTTTCGCGGCTGGCCCGCACCTTTCTGATCGGTGGCCACCAGATCGATATCTCCGCCAGCGTGGGGATCGCGTGCTTCGATCCGGAAGAGGGCGATACCTCGCGGCTGCTGATGCATGCGGATCTGGCGCTCTACGCGGCCAAGACCGGCGGTCGGAACCAGTACTGTTTCTTCGAACCCCATCTCGAGTCGGCGGCGCAGGCGCGCCGCGACATGGAGGTGAGGCTGCGGCGGGCACTGGCACTCGAGGAGTTCCAGCTCGTCTATCAGCCTCAGATCAGTCTCTCGGATGGCTCGATCTCCGGCTTTGAAGCCCTGATCCGCTGGGTCTCCGAGGATCACGGGGTCGTCCTGCCGGCGCAGTTCATTGGCCTCGCCGAGGAGATCGGCGAGATTCATGCGATCGGCGAGTGGGCGATTCGGACTGCCTGCCGGGAAGCGGCGGGGTGGGATGCGCCCTACAGCGTCGCGGTCAACGTCTCGCCGCTGCAGTTCGAGGGCGGACGGCTGGTCACGGCCGTGGCCTCGGCGCTGGAAGAGAGCGGCCTGGACCCGGGGCGTCTCGAGCTCGAGATCACCGAGGAGGCGCTGATCGACAAGACGCGCGAGATTCTCGAACAGCTCTGGACGCTGCGCGAGATGGGTGTGTGCATCGCGATGGATGACTTCGGCACGGGCTACTCCTCGCTCGGCTATCTGCGGAATTTCCCCTTCTCGCGTTTGAAGATCGATCAGTCATTCGTTGGCGGCGCGCCGGACGAGCGGTCCCGGACCCTGGTCAGCGCCATTCTGGTACTGGCCAACGAGCTGGACATGACGACGATTGCCGGCGGGGTCGAGACCGAGCAGCAGCATCAGATTCTGACCCAAAGTGGCTGCGTCCGGGCGCAGGGGCATTTCTTCGCGCCGCCGATGCCGCCGGGCGCGATCGCGGCCTACTGCGCCGGCGTCGCGAAGACGGTAGGCGCCGGGTAACGCCCGCGCTCCCCCGTCGCTGACGCAAAGGTGATGGGGGGCGATATTACCGTTGGCAGGATAAGCGGTTGCTGATAGCCATAGACCGATCAACGACTGCGGTGAGGGAGGAATGAATGCCCGAGCGACTACGCAAGCTCGTCTATTTGAGCCACGCGACGCTGGGAGTGGAGATGCGCCTGCTGCTTCCCGAAGTGGAAGATATTCTCGCCACCTCGAGACGCAGGAATGCCGAGTCGGGGGTGACCGGGGCGCTGATGTTCAACCATGGCTATTTCGCCCAGGTATTGGAAGGGCGGCAGGACGCCCTCGAGGCGACCTTCGAGCGCATTCAGATGGACGAGCGCCATGACCATGTGTCGATACTGGCCTACGATATCGTGCCACGCCGCGTATTCGAGAGCTGGTCGATGGGCTGGGTCGGCAACGACGACGGGCAGACGGCAGGTACCTTCGCCGGGCTCACCGAGCGGGTTGATCGGCAGACCCGAGAGCTCGCTGGGGAGCGGATCTACTCGCTGTTGTGCCGGCGCATGCACGATGGCGGGGCCTGACCCCGCCACCGTGCCGATATCGCAGCGCCCGGCGTGCCAAGTGCGGCATGGCGCCCTCGAGTTACTTGCGGCGGGTAGAGACACTGCCGAAGCGACGCTGGAACTGCGCGGCGCGACCCTCGCTGCCGACCTCGCGCTGCTTGCCGGTGTAGAAGGGGTGAGAGGCCGAGGAGATATCCAGATTGACGAGCGGATAGGTATTGCCGTCTTCCCACTCGATGGTTTCGTTCGATGTCATGGTCGAGCCGATCTTGAAGTAGGCGTCGACGCTGCTGTCGTAGAAGATGACCTGACGGTAATCGGGATGGATACCACTGCGCATAGTGCCTCCTGAGTGGATAGTGAGCGGGCTGAAGCGCACTATATGCGCAATGTTATTACATTACAATATTGCGGCAAGCGCCTTGTCCCGCGACAGCGTGACGGTGGGGCGAGCGCAGAGGCCCCTGCCCGAGGGAGAATGCGTGGCCCGTGCGCATTCCGGTATCATGCTAACTTCATGTCGCCCGAGCAGCCTGTATGCACAACGTTTACGTCCCCGTCGTCGCCATCGTCGTCGCCTTCGCCGCCATTTTCGGCTTTCAGGCCTTCTCCGAGAGTCACCTCGACGACGATATCGCCGATAAGATCGCTGCCTCGCTGGGTACCGACACCGGCGTGGGTATCGAAACCATGGAGTCGGTCCAGAAGGGCTACGGGTTCTGCGGCACCTACGTTACCGACGGTGCCGCTCCCGCGCCGTTCTATTTCAGCAAGGTCGACGAGCGGGTGGTGCTCGACACCGACGCCCGCGAGTTACAGAACCACTGCATGGATTGAGCGCGACGGGTGCGCGTCCTCAGGACGCGCGTAGCCGCAGGCAGTGATAGCTCAGCGGGGGCACCTCGCCCCGCAACGTGTGCGCATCGACCGCAAGGCCGCTGCCCGGGACCGGCTGGATGCGCTCGGGGTGGCCGGCATCATTCACCGCCTTGAGATCGTCGCCACGCAGACACTGGTGCTCGACCAGCGCCAGGCTCTCGAAGCCGAGTAGCTCGGTGTCGAGGGCGAGGGCCTCGTCGGGATGGCGGTTGACGATGAACAGCGTCAACCAGCCGCCGGATTCGTCGTGGACCGCGCTGATGTCGAGATAGGAGACGCGGCCGACGTCCGTTGCCTCGTAGGTGGGGCTGTCGACGGCGAGCCTCAGCGCATTGCCCTGGCCGTAGCGGGAGGCAAAGTAGAGCGGATAGAAGATGCTCTGCTTCCAGGCAGCGCCTCCTTTTTCGGTCATGATCGGTGCGATCACGTTCACTAGCTGCGCCATGCAGGCGATCTTGACCCGATCGGAGCGGCGAATGAAGGTGTTGAGCACGCAGCCGATCAGCAGGGCGTCTTCCAGGTTGTAGACGTCCTCGAGGATCGGCGGGGCGAAGGGCCAGTCGTCGCCCTCCAGCACCTGACGGTCCCGCTCCTTGCTGTGATACCAAACGTTCCACTCGTCGAAGCAGATATAGACCGACTTCCGGGAGCGCTTCTTGGCCTTGATATAGTCGATCACGCCGCCGATGGAGACGATGTACTGATCGACCTGCTCGCTCAGCGCGAGATAGTCGCCGAGTTGATCGCTGTAGTTGGTGAAGTACATGTGCAGCGAGATGTAGTCGACGGTCTCGTAGCACTCGTCGAGCACGCTCGCTTCCCAGCTCGGGTAGCTCTCCATGTAGGGATTGGAGGAGCCGCACGCCACCAGCTCGATCGATCGGTCGAACGCCTTCATCGCCTTGCCAGTCTCGTGCGCGAGATGCCCGTACTCCGCCGCACTCTTCTGGCCGATCTGCCAGGGGCCGTCCATCTCGTTGCCCAGACACCAGAGTTTCACGTTCCACGGCTCGGCGCGGCCGTTGGCGATACGCAGATCGCTCCAGGCGCTCCCCCCCGGATGATTGACGTACTCGAGAAAATTGCGCGCGGCGTCGATCCCGCGTGAGCCGAGATTGACCGCAAGCATCATCTCGGTGCCGGCCTTGGCCGCCCAGTCGGCGAATTCGTGGATGCCGATCTGGTTCGACTCCCGGCTGTGCCACGCCAGATCCAGTCGCACCGGTCGCTGGTCGCGCGGGCCAATGCCATCCTCCCAGTTGTAGGCAGAGACGAAGTTGCCGCCCGGGTAGCGCACCATGGGAGGCGCCAGCTCCTTGACCAGCGTCAGCACGTCCTGACGGAAGCCATCCTCGTCGGCGGTGGCGTGATCGGGCTCGTAGATGCCCTCGTAGATCGCGCGGCCCATGTGTTCGAGAAAACCGCCGTAGAGACGCGGGTCGATCTGGCTGATGACGTAGTCACGATGCAGTTTGACGCTGGCTTTCATAACCGGCTCCTGGGGTGTGGGGAGATCGCTACGTTCGCGGTCGCGGGAGAGCGAAAAGCCAACCGGGGGCGCAGCAGGCCGCCCGGTTGGTGAGTCTTTCGTGCGTTGGCGCTCAGGCGAGTTGCCCGTCGGCGGCCGGGTCCTGTTGTGCGCGTCGGCTGTCGAGGTCACGGCGTATGTCATCCATCTGGCGGTCGTCGAGACCGAACCAGGCGATCAGTGCCATCAGCAGCGCGATGATGCCGGCGGGGATCAGTGTCAGCATCAGCGAGATGGCGAGGATCGCGCTGTCTGCCTGCTGCTCGACGCCCGCCTCGTAGCCGCCGACCGACAGCAGCAGGCCGACGAGTCCACCGGCTACCGCCAGCCCCAGTTTGAGAAAGAAGAGGTTGCCGGAGAACGAAAGGGCGGTGTTGCGCTCGCGCGTCTTCCACTCACCGTAATCCTCGGCGTCCGCCATCAGTGACCAGGAGATCGGCGTGCCGATGCCGTGGATGAAGTTGATGACGGCGAAGAACAGCGTCGCCAGCAGCGCCCAGTCGTGGGGCACGAAGAACAGCAGGATCGAGCCCAACGCCATGATGCCGGAGGCCGTCATGTAGACGCGCCGCTTGCTGAAGCGGTTGGTAAACCAGGGTGAGACCAGTGAGCCGAGCATCTTGCCGACGATGGCTGCGGTGATGAAGAACGAAATGGCGCCGGCGTCGAGCATCAGCACGTAGGTGGCGAAATAGATCGCCGCGCCCTGACGAAGAAAGAACTGTAGCGCCTGCAGAAAGGTGATGCCGAGAATGATCAGCCAGCGCTCATTGCGTGCCAGCGCCTTGAGTGAATCCAGCAGCGGCTTGCGGGTCTCGTTGATGGGCACGACTCGCTCGCGGGTGGTGGCGAAGCAGAAGGCAAACATGCCCAGCGCGATCACGCTCATCAGCCCCATGGTGAGCTGGAACCCCCGCGCTTCGTCGCCACCGCCGAGCAGCTCCACCAGCGGGAGCAGCGAGGCAGTCAGAATCAGATAGGCCACGCCGGCAAAGAAGAAGCGATAGGACTGAAACGATACCCGCTCCTTGTGATCCGAGGTGACCACACCCCCCAGCGAGCAGTAGGGAATGCTCACCGCGGTGTAGAGCAACGACATCAGAAAATAGGTCGCGAAGGCGTAGGCGATCTTGGCGTTCTGACCCCAGTCAGGGGTGGTGAACAGCAGAAAAATCGAGATCGCCAGCGGTATTGGAATGATCAGCAGATAGGGGCGGTACTTGCCCCAGCGCGTGCGGGTACGGTCGGCCACGAATCCCATCAGCGGATCGGTGACGGCGTCGACGATCCGCATGGTGAGGAAGATGACCCCGACGATCGCCGGGGAGATGCCGTAGATATCGGTGTAGAAATAGGAGAGATACATGACCACGGCGGCGAAGCTCATGTTGCAGCCGGCGTCCCCCATGCCGAAGCCGATCTTCTCCTTCCAGGTGATCGCCGATGGAGCGGAACCGGCACTGGCGGCGTCGTCACGCCGGCCGCTGGCGCCGGTGGATGAACCGCCGGGGCTTGTGTTGCCCCACTCGAGTGTTTTCTGAGCCATGACGTTCTCCGGTTGAGAAAGGCGCCGCGACCCTCGGTCTCTCGTTGTCAGCCCACGGTCGCGTTAGGCTTCTGACTCTAGTGAGCGCGAGTCAGCCTCTCTAATAGATGACGGCACGCAGGTGATATACGTTCGGTTATCGGAGGAAGGACCCACCCGTGATTCAGGGCGTGGTAAACCGACTAACGGTTTTCGCACTTACTAAAGTCGAGCCGTCGTGCGACCAATGTCTGGCGGGAAACCGCAAACCGGATGGCGGGAAACCGCAACTGCGATAGCGGGAAACCGCAACTGCCATGGTGGGAAACCCGGTAGCAGATCTCGGCAAAGTCTGGTGTGCGGTGCGGTGCGGTGCGGATCGCGATTCCGAGTCGGGGGCGCGTTAGTGACTCGAGGCCGCGCAGGCAGGGCGATCGACGTCAGACCCGAGGCAGCCCGGGAAGCGATAACGCCGGCGGCGGGGCCGCCGACGCGGGAGGAGGGTTTTTTCTTGCAGACCAGGGATCAGCACTGTTGAAAGCGTTCGATGCGCAGCCTCACGACATCCTCCGGGCCGATGAGATCATTCAGGTCGTTCTCCGTCAGACCGAGATGCGTGTGGCCTCGCGCGATGGAGGTGTAGGTTTCGCCCTCGCGAATCGCCTGCTCCACCAGCAGCGAGAGCTCCTTGCGGTCATTCAGAGACGCCGGGTCAAAGCGGTGACGCGAGCGCTCAAATTGGTTGGCCTGCTCCTTGCGACAGCGTCGGAGCAGCTCTTCAGTGATGAAACTCGAACTCTTCATATTGCCGATCTCCTCCAATGGGGCCATTTGAGGCTAAGCCGAAGCAGCGGAGAGCGACTATCAACCTTTGGGCGTAGATCGTGCACTGATGCGCCGCGAAAACCGGCAATTGCCTCTTTTCGCGACAACTTTACGTCGATGGTGGGCCTTCGATTTGCCAGGTCGTCAGCCGGTCGAGCCGTCGCCATTCCGGCTAACTGACTGCTGTGGAAAGGTATTTATTCGGCGCGCCGCGGCGCAGAGGAAATGCCTGCGGCGGCAACGGCTCGGACGCGCCGGCCCGCGCAGGCGCGACTAGAATAAGACTTATTGACGACGTAAAGAGCGGCGCTTTTGGCCCCCTCCGCCTTGCCGGGTCCCCGGTGGCCGGCGCCAGGGCGTCTCGCTGCCCGGAATCGGACGCGGCGGGGTCATCGCCGAGCGGCCATCGCCTAGTCACTCTCACCCTCAGGGGAGGATTGCATGCCCTATCGCCTGAAGCCCCAGGAGCGCGTTCAGTCCGGCATTCAACGAATCGCGCTCGAGCAGCTCGAGCGGGCGGCCCAGGCGCTTGAGCGCGAGCCCCCCGTCGAGGCGGTTCACGAATTGCGTCGACGCTGCAAGAAGCTCCGAGCCCTGGTGCGCCTAGTCCGGCCGGCGCTGGGTGAACGCTATACCGAGGAGAACCTGCGGTATCGAGACCTGGCCCGCCGTGTCGCCGGCCAGCGTGACGATCAGGTGCTGATCGAGACGTTCGAGGGCCTGCTCGCGCACTACAAGCCCGAGATCGACAAGCGCCAGTTCACGGCCATCCGTCAGCGCTTGAGCGACTGGCGCGAGCGTTCGCTCGCCGACATGCCGGCGCGCGAGACGCTAATCGCGGGGTTGTCCCAGGCGAAGGAAGCGCTCAACGAATGGCAACTCTCGACCCCGGGCTTCGACGCCGTCGTGGGGTGGGAAGCGACCTATGCAAGAGGGCGGGAGGCGCTGGCAACGGCGAGGGTCTCACCCACCACCGAGGCCCTTCATGCCTTGCGAAAGCGAGTGAAGTATCACCGCTATCACTGCGCGCTGCTGACCGCACTCTGGTCGGCGCCCTTGAAGGCACGAGAGGCCGAGGCCCATCGTCTCTCCGACTGCCTGGGCGAGGATCACGATCTCGCGGTGCTGGCGGCCCGACTGGACCACGAGGCGTTCTCGCGGGTCAATCCCGAGCGCCTGGCCGCGCTCGAGCGCTTGATTCAGCGTCGCCGTGACGCCTGTCAGGCCGAGGCCTGGCCACTGGGGCGGCGGCTTTTCGCCGAGCCGCCCAAGCCGATGCGCAAACGACTGAAACGCTATTGGAAAATCGCTCACTTCGAGTCGGCGTGTCATTCCGACAGCGCTCACGCTCGTTCCTGAACCCAATTTTTCTTCAGTTATATTTGCCGGCGCGCCTACCTCACGGTAGTGTGTCGCGCTTCATGCCTAACGAACCCCTGTCTATGACCCCCGACACCAACGCGCCATCGAATACAGGTGGCCGGTTTGGCGATCCTGTCGTTCTCATTCTGACATTCGGCTTCATACTGCTGTTTCTGGCCGGCTCGGCGATAGCGCCAGAGACCGTCGCCGGTATCATCGATGTGGCCTTCAGTTGGTCCGCCAAGACGTTTGGCTCGCTTTTTCAGCTTCTCATGCTGTTGACGTTCTTCATTGCCCTCGGGGTTGCCTTTTCACCGGCAGGCCGGGCAAGGATCGGTTCTCTCGACCGACCGGACATGAGCACCTTTCGCTGGGTCTCGATCATTCTCTGCACGCTGCTGGCGGGCGGCGGTGTCTTCTTCGCCGCGGGTGAGCCGATCTACCACTTCGTGGTGACGCCACCGGCATTCGACACCGAGCCCGGTACCGCCGAGGCGATTCCCAACGCGCTGGCGCAGGCGTTCTTCCACTGGGGCTTCACCGGCTGGGCGATCCTCGGCACGCTCCCGGCAACCATTCTGTCCTATCAGCACTATCATCGCGGGATGCCACTGCAGCCGCGCACGCTGCTGGCGCCGCTGCTCGGCGACCGCCTCGTCCGCGGGCCGCTCGGCGGGGTGGTCGATGCGATCTGCGCGGTTGCCGTCACCGCAGGCACGGTCGGACCGCTCGGCTTTCTGGCAACGCAGGTGAGCTTCGGTCTGCACGACCTGTTCGGTTTCCCGCGGGGCTACAATATTCAGCTGATGATCCTGATGGGGCTCGGCGCCATCTATGTCACCTCCGCGGTGACCGGGATCGACAAGGGCATCCAGATACTCAGTCGTTTCAACGTGGGGCTGGCGATCGCCATCGGCGCGGTCATTCTGGTCTTCGGTCCGACGCAGTTTCTGGTCGATAGCTGGTTCCAGGGCTTTGGCAGCTATCTCGACAATTTCTTCGCGCTCTCGGCAATGACCACGGTCACTGCCTCGCCGGACTGGATGAAGTGGTGGACGGTGTTCTTCTTCGCCTGGTTCGTCGGCTTCGCGCCGCCGATGGCGATCTTCGTCACGCGGATCTCGCGGGGCCGCACGGTGCGCGAGATGATCGTCGCCACCGCGATCCTGGCACCGGTCGTCACCACGGTGTGGTTCACGCTCCTCGGCGGCTCGGGCATCTTCTACGAGCTCAATGGCGTGATCGAACTCACTGAGCCGCTCAAGAACTTCCAGTTCGATATCGCCACGCTCACGGTGGCCCAGGCGCTCCCTGGCGGTGTCTGGATGGCGCTGGCGATTCTGGTGCTGACCACCATCTTCGTCGCCACGACCGGTGACTCGATGAGCTACGCCGTCGCCGTCGTCTGCGCCGGTAACGACAGTCCCGGTTCGCTGCTGCGCGCGTTCTGGGGTATCACCTTCGCGGCAATGGCGGCGATCCTGCTCTATATGGGCGCGGGGCAGGTCAGCGTGCTGCAGCAGTTCGTGGTCATTCCCGCGGTCCCCGTGGCGATTGTCCTGGTCCCCACGCTCTGGCTGGGGCCGAAGGCCGCCTACGCCATGGCGCGAGAGCAGGGCGTGCTGCCCGAGAAAGTCTCGACTCCGGCCAGACCGGCGAGCTGAAGACACCGTGTCCGAGCGCGCTCGGACACGGTGTGCTGACCCCAATGACAACGCCCCGGTGGATCACTCCACCGGGGCGTTGTCATGCAGAGGCCAATGCCGTCGTTATCGCGGCGATGTCACCGTGTCAGGCGGTGGCTGTCTCGGCGACGGGCGCTGACGAGACATCGGTCATCTGCCTCTGACCCGTGCTGATCGGAATCTGGCGCGGACGCTGCTCTTCGGGCACCACGCGCAGTAGATCGACGATCAGCAGGCCGTTCTCCATGCGGGCTCCCTGAATCTCGATGTTCTCATCGAGACGGAACGATAGCTTGAAACCGCGCTGGGCGATGCCCTGATGCAGATACTGGATGGCATCGTCCTGCTCTCGCTCGCGGCGAGCAGCGCTAATGCTCAGCACGCGCTTGTCGACGTTGACGTCGAGCTCCTCCTCGCTGAAGCCCGCGGCGGCAACGGCGATGCGATAGTCGTTCTCGCCATGTTTTTCGACGTTGTAGGGCGGGTAGCTCGGCACGTCGTTCTGCACGGCGTTCTCGAAGAGATCGTTGAGGCGATCGAAGCCGATGGAGCGACGGAAGAGTGGAGAAAGAGACATCGTGTTCATGTACAACCTCCTGAAACTCAGCGAAGTCATAGCGGGCCCGAGCCCATCTCGGGTCACCGTCAGCGAACCCGCTTGGCGGCGTTCGCCGTCGAGGAAATGACGCATTCGACACGTCGTCGGCGCGAGCGCGCCGCCTCGACGCTCTGTTAAATAGTGGCTTCGGCGCGGCTTTCAAGGGGCGCGATCGATTGCGAACGCTATTTTTTTGCACCGCTGGCAAGCGCCCTGCGTGGCCAACACGTTGGGCGGGGCGCCTGATGAGGATGACGAGCCTCTCGAGAAAGCAGAGACCGGCGTCAGTCCTCACTTGGGGGGGGAATCTAGCCGAATAGCTGCCCGGCGATGCGCAGCCCGGCGACCCAGGTGGCGACCGCGGAGCCCAGCGTCGAGAGCAGGAAGACCAGCAGGGTGCGGGCGACGCGGTTGCGCCACCAGCCGCGCCAGTGACCGACGTCGCTGCGCAGTTTGGAGAAGTCGCCCACCGTCGGCCGACGCAGGTAGAGCTCGGCGCCGGCCGTGACGAAGCCGACCCCGATGGTCGGGTTGAGCGAGGTGAGCGGGGCGGCGACGAAGGCGGCCAGCACCGTGAGTGGGTGAGCGAGGGCAACCGCCGCGCCCAGCGCCGAGAGCGTGCCGTTGATCAGTACCCACTCGGCCACCAGCGACCAGCCGAAGCCAGCGTCGCGGCTGAAGCCGATAGCGAAGCCGGTCAGCACCAGCGCCACGATGACCCAGGGCAGCGCTTTCCAGCCGCGCGAGCGGGGTTTCGTGGTTTCCAGCGTCTCGCGCGCCTGACGCGCGCTGTCCGGGGAGATCGGCGCCGCCTCCAGTTCGCGCAGATGACCGGTCATGCCCTTGAGGTGGCCGGCGCCGACCACGACCAGCACCCGCTGGGCGCCGCCGTCGGGCAGTGTTTCCACCAGCTTGAGCGCCATGTAGCGGTCGCGCTCGGCGATCAGCGGCTCATACAGCGACTGCGATTGCTCGGCGAATTCCGCGAAGGTCGACTCGAGCACGTCGCCCTCCTTGAGCTTCTCGATCTCCTCGCTGGAGACCTTCTGACGGGACAGCACGCTGCCGAGCAGCCCCGAGATCAACCCCGCGCGCTTGTACCAGGGCACGTTCTGATAGATTCGCTTGAGAGTGACGCCGATCTCGCGGTCGATCAGGTAGAGCGGCACGCCGGCGCGCTCGGCACCTTTCACCGCGGCGCGCATCTCGGCACCGGGCTCGACCCCGGACTGCTCGGCGACGCGCTGTTGAAAGGCGCCCAGCGCCAGACTCGCGGCGACCATGCCCGCCTTGCCCTGCTTGAGCACCTGAAAGAGATCCATCTTGGCCATGGCGTTGGGCTGCACCAGGCTCTGGTGGCGGGAAGCGCAGAGCTCGATGGCGACGGCGTCGAACTCGCCGGAGCGAATCATCGCCGTCACCTCGTTGGCACTTGCTTCGGAAACGTGGGCGGTGCCCAGCAGGGTCAGGCGGTGGGCGGCGAGATCGGCGGTCTCGCGCGGGCCCTGAGTGGGGTCGGTCATGGTGTCTCGCTGTCAGAGGAGCCGACGACGCGGATGGCGTCGAGACGAAGGTGAGCGGATTATCGCCAAAGCGCTGGCGGGGAACAAATCGACCGCAGCGATCGAGGCGCAAGCGACTCGGGAGGAATCGATGGGGTATCGCGTCATGGCGGATGCGGTGCTGATCCTGCATCTGGGGTTCATTCTGTGGGTGCTGCTCGGCGCCCTGGCGGTTTGGCAGCGACCGTGGCTGGCGCTCTGCCATCTGCCGGCCTGTGTGTGGGGGACGCTGGTCGAGCTCAATGCCTGGCTCTGCCCGCTGACGCCGCTGGAGAACCGGCTGCGTCAGTGGGGTGGCGAGGCGGGCATCGGCGAGAGTTTCATCGCCCACTATCTGCTGCCGATTCTCTACCCGACGGGACTGACGCCGGCCATTCAGTGGTGGCTCGGCGTCATCGTGGTGGCGCTCAACGGGGGGCTCTACGCGGCCATGCTCTACCGCCGCTGGCAGCGCCGCCGCCCGGACTAATCGCTTGCGGCCTGGCTGACGTGACCGGTGGTCCGGTCCGGGGACGCGGTGTCAGCCTCGTCGCCCAGGCGCCGCCTGGCACCGGGGGAGCGGCAGGCGGCCGCGGTGAAGAGCACGTCGGTGGAGGAGTTGAGCGCAGTCTCGGTGGAATCCTGCAGCACGCTGATGACGAAGCCGATGGCGACGATCTGCATGGCGACGTCGGCGGAGATGCCGAACAGGCTCGCCGCCATCGGAATGAGCAGCAGCGAACCGCCGGCGACGCCGGAGACACCGCAGGCCGCCAGGGCCGACACCACGCAGAGCAGAAACGCCGTCAGGAAGTCGACGCCAAGGCCGAGCGTGTGGGTCGCGGCCAGCGTCATCACGGTAATGGTGATCGCAGCGCCGGACATGTTGATTGTCGCGCCCAGCGGAATCGACACCGAGTAGGTGTCATGGTGCAGCTTCAGACGCTGGCACAGCGCCATGTTGACCGGAATGTTGGCCGCGCTGCTGCGGGTGAAGAAGGCCGTGATGGCGCTGTCGCGCAGGCAGGTGAAGACCAGCGGATAGGGGTTCCTGCGGGTGTAGGCGAACACGATCAGCGGGTTGGTCACCAGCGCCACGAACGCCATGCAGCCCAGCAGTACGCCGAGCAGGTGCGCATAGTTGGCGAGTTCCCCCAGGCCGGTATCGGCCAGCGTGTTGGCGACGAGTCCGAAGATACCCAGCGGCGCGAAACGGATGATAAAACGCACCAGCCCCGACACCGCATCGGAGAGATCGCCAAGGGCGTTGCGGGTGGTGTCGCTGGCCTTGCGCAGCAGCAGCCCGAGACCCACGGCCCAGGCGAGAATGCCGATGAAGTTCGCCTCCACCAGCGCATTGACCGGATTGTCGACCGCACTGAGCGCGAGATTGCGCAGCACCTCGATGATGTCCGACGGCGGCGTGCCGTCGGCCGGCGGCGCGTCGATCGACAGCGTGGTCGGAAAGGCGAAGCTGGCGACCACGGCCACCAGCGCGGCCACCAGCGTGCCGACCAGATAGAGGCCGAGGACGCCATGGACCTGCGTCGGCCGCCCCCGCTGATGCGCCGCGATGGCCGCCATCACCAGCACGAAGACCAGAATCGGCGCGATCGCCTTGAGCGCGTTGATGAAGAGGTCGCCAAGGATGGCGAACGACTGCGCGATACCCGGGGCTTTCATCGCCAGCGCCGCACCGAGGATGATGCCGATGAGAATCTGCGGAATCAGCCCCAGCCGGGGCAGGGCGGAACGACGAGCGGAACTGGCGGACATGGAGCTCTCTTGTAGGCCGAGACGTGGGGTGCGCAGGCGCGACCGCGGATACCCGGGAAAAACCGGCGAAGCCGCGCATTCTAGCACCGCCACGCCTGTCGCACGCCACCGTTGGGGCGACGCCTTTCGACCCGCTTCAGCGTCGCCAGAACGCCGGCGTGAACAGTACCAGTACCGTGAAGATTTCCAGTCGCCCCAGCATCATCGCCACGACCAGTATCCACTTGGCGGTATCCGGGATGCTGCCGTAATCGGTGGAGACCGCCCCGAGGCCAGGGCCCAGATTGTTGAGCGCGGATCCCACGGCCGACCACGCCGTCACCTGATCGAGCCCAGTGGCGAGCAGCCCCAGCAGCATCAGCACGAAGAGCATGAGATAGACCGAGAAGAAGCCCCACACGGCCTCGGCAACCCCCTCGGAGATGCGCATCTTGCCCACCTTGACCGCAAAGATGGCGTTGGGATGGATCAGACGGTGAATTTCGCGGATCCCCTGTTTGACGATCAACAGGATACGAATGACCTTCATGCCGCCCCCCGCGGAGCCGGAGCAGGCGCCGACGAATGCGGCCATGAACAGCAGGATCGGCAGCACGCCGGGCCAGAGCGTGAAATCGGCAACGCTGAATCCGGAGGTCGTTGCCACCGACACCGACTCGAACAGGCCATGGCGAAAGCCGGTGGCGTCGTGGTAGGTGCCGGTGACGAACAGGGTGGTCACGGTGACCACGACCAGCAGCATGAGAAAGACGGCGAAAAAGCGGAATTCCGGGTCACGGATGTACTGCAGCAGGCGCTTCTCGCGCCATACCGCAAAGTGCAGCCCGAAGCTCACCGACGACACGATCATGAAGAACACGCAGATCAGTTCGATGGTGGCGCTATCAAAGTGCGAGATGCTGGCATCGTAGGTCGAGAACCCGCCGACGGCAACCGTCGCGAAGCTGTGGCCGATGGCGTCGAAGGCGTTCATGCCGGCGAGCCAGTACGCCAGCGCGCAGACGATGGTCAGGATCAGGTAGATGTACCACAGCGCCTTGGCGGTCTCGGTGATTCTCGGGGTGAGCTTGGAGTCCTTGAGCGGTCCCGGGATCTCGGTGCGATAGAGCTGCATGCCACCGATGCCCAGTGTGGGCAGAATCGCCACCGCCAGGACCACGATCCCCATGCCGCCCAACCACTGCAGCTGCTGGCGGTAGAAGCGAATCGAGGCGGGGAGGTGTTCGATGCCGCTGAGTACCGTCGCCCCGGTGGTCGTGAGTCCGGAGAACGACTCGAAGACGGCGTCGGTGAACGACATCGACGGCGCCGCCGAGACCATGAAGGGAATCGTCCCGAAAAGCCCCAGCACGCCCCAGAACAGGACCGTGATGATGAAGCCGTCGCGGGTGCGCAGCTCGCGTCGGGCACGGCGGTTGGGCCAGTAGAGCATCGCCCCGGTCAGCACCGAGATCGCCATGCCGCTGGCGAACGCGTACCAGTTGCCGTCGTGGTAGATCCGCGCAATCACCATCGGCGGCACCATGGTCAGGCTGAACAGCATCAGCAACAGCCCGACGATGCGAAGAATGACGAAAAGGTTCACGGCGCCGGGCTTCCTGTCGGTCGAGGCGGTGCGACACGCCGGGTCAACGTGTCGGCATGGGCGAATGTGACGGGGGGGAGCGAGGCGTCAGGGGGCGACAACGGCATCAGAAGAACGTCAGACCGACCTGGAACAGCCGTTCGACATCACGAATCCGGCGCTTGTCGACGACGAACAGAATCAGGTGGTCGCCGCTTTCGATCATCACATTGTCGTGGGCGATAAGTACCTCCTTACCGCGCACAATGGCACCGATGCTGGTACCGCTCGGCAGCTCCACCTCTCCGATGGCGCGCCCGATCAGCTTCGACGAGCGCTTGTCGCCGTGGGCGATCGCCTCGATCGCCTCGGCAGCACCGCGCCGCAGCGAGTGGACGTTGACGATGTCGCCGCGGCGCACGTGAGTCAGCAGGCTGCCGATGGTCGCCTGCTGCGGCGAGATGGCGATGTCGATCTCGCCGCCCTGGACCAGGTCCACGTAGGCTGCGTTGTTGATCAGCGTGAGCACCTTCTTGGCGCCGAGACGCTTGGCCAGCATCGACGACATGATGTTGACCTCGTCGTCGTTGGTCAGCGCGCAGTAGATGTCGCAGTCCTCGATGTTCTCCTCGAGCATCAGCCGCTTGCTGGTGGCGCTGCCGTGCAGCACCACGGTGCGGTCGAGTTTCTCCGACAGCGCCCCGCAGCGGGTGAGATCGTGCTCGATGATCTTGACCTGATGCTTGTGCTCGAGCGTCTCGGCCAGGCGCTCGCCGATGTTGCCGCCGCCGGCGATCAGCACGCGGCGGAAGTTGCGGTCGACCTTGCGCAGCTCACCCATGACGGTACGAATGTCGCGGCGCGCGGCGATGAAGAAGACCTCGTCGTCCGCTTCGATGACCGTATCGCCGGTAGGGATGATCGGCCGGTCACGGCGATAGATCGCCGCCACTCGGGTATCGACGTCGGGCATGTGGCGACGCAGGAAGCCCAGCTCCTGCCCCACCAGTGGACCGCCGTAGTAGGCCTTGACCGCCACCAGCTGGGCGAGCCCGCCGGCGAAGTCCAGCACCTGCAGGGCGCCGGGGTACTCGATCAGCCGGCGAATGTGGTCGGTGACCACCTGCTCGGGACTGATCAGCACGTCCACCGGCATGGCGTCGTTGGAGAAGAGGCTCTTGCGGGTCAGGTAGGCGGTCGAGCGCACGCGACCGATCTTGGTCGGCGTGCGAAAGAGCGTATGCGCGACCTGGCAGGCGACCATGTTGATTTCGTCCGAGCTGGTCACGGCGATCAGCATGTCGGCATCCTCGCCGCCCGCCTGGCGCAGAATATTCGGGTACGAGGCGGTGCCGATCACGGTGCGGATGTCGAGCCGATTCTGCAGCTCGCGCAGGCGCTCTTCGTCGATGTCGACGACAGTGATGTCGTTCTCTTCGTGTGCCAGATGCTCGGCCAGCGTGCCGCCGACCTGGCCGGCGCCAAGAATGATGATTTTCATGCCAAACCGTATAGGAAGAGAAACGAAAGTGGGCGTGGTCGCACGCGGCGCACCGAGGCGCCGCTGTCAGGGCGTAGGATAAACACCCCGTGGCGTGAATGACACCACGACGAAAATGACATCGGAACATGGGACGCCGCGCCCGGCAGGCGGCGCGGCGACGGGGTCATTCGAGGGTGATGCCGACCTTGACGGTGACCTGCCAGTGGCCGATGCGGTTGCCTTCCAGGTGACCGCGGGTCTCGGTGACCTCGAACCAGCGCATGCCGTGGAGCGATTCGCTCGCCTTGGTGATGGCGTTCTGAACCGCCTCCTCGATGCTCGTCGGCGATGAGCCGGTGATCTCGATCTGCTTGTAGACGTGATCGCTCATGTAACGCTCCTTGGTCTGGGTGAAAACAGCGGACTGAAAGGATCGAGGCGGCGCGTCGGGCCAGACTCACTCGTCGACGATGACGACGCCGAGAGATTCCAGACGCTGTCGGGTGTCGTCATCGGTCTCGAAGGTGACCGGACGCGTCAACGGCCATAGAAAATGGGTGCGAAAACCGGCGGCGACGGCGTCTTCTGCCGTCCATAGCACGCAGACGTCACGGGCCAGGCCGCAGAGGTAGACATCGGTGACGCCGCGATCCCGCAGCCAGCCGGCGAGCCCGGTGGCGGGGCGCTGGCCATCGGGGCCGACGTTGTTGCGAAAGGCGCTGTAGGAGTCGATCCGCGGGTGGGTGCCCTTGCGGATGATCACGTCGCAGGCAGACCAGTCGATGGCGGGGTGCAGCGCGGCGCCTTCGCTTTTCTGAAGGCAGTGATCCGGCCACAGCGTCTGGCTGTGGCCGAAGTGCTCGATCGCCTCGAACGGCTGATGCGGCGGATGGCTGGAGGCGAAGGAGACGTGCCGGGTCGGATGCCAGTCCTGCGTGGCGACCACGTGGCCGAAGGCATGCTGGCCCAGCAGCCACTCGATACCCGGCAGGATGGCGTCGCCCTCGGTGCAGGCAAGCGCGCCGCCCGGCATGAAGTCCGGCTGGACGTCGACCACGATCAACGCGCTCTCGGCGGCGCTGCCCTCGAGCGTCGGCATCGCGGGCTGGGTCTGCGGTTCGGGGCTTTCATCGATGACTTCGTCGTGCATCTGGGTAGAACTCCCGCTGGCGCGTCAGTCGCGTGTCGGCCCAGTATCGGAGCCCTTGACACCCGGTGCAAGTCACACCGGGTGCAACTCAGCCCGGCTCAGGCGGCCTTGACGAGTCGGGCGTAGAAGAAACCGTCGTGCCCGTTCTGCGCCGCCAGTAGTTGGCGACCGGCGCCGGCAGCCGCGCCCCAGGTGACGTCCGCGGGGGTGTCCGCGCTGGCGTCCGCGGTGCGCGCGAGAAACGCGGCGATCTGCTCATCGTTCTCCGCCGGCAACACCGAGCAGGTGGCGTAGAGCAGGGTGCCGCCGGGGGCGAGGCGCTGCCACAGCGCGTCCAGCAGGCGTGACTGCAGGGCGGCCAGCGCGTCGATATCACTTTCGCGCCGGGCCAGCTTGATGTCCGGATGACGACGAATGACGCCGGTGCCCGAGCAGGGGGCGTCGAGCAGAATGGCGTCGAACGCTGCCGCGCCTTCGGGGGGCGTGGCGCTGGCGTCGGCCGCCTCGAGGCCGGCGGAGAGACCGAGCCGCTCCAACGTCGCCTCGACCCGCGACAGGCGTTCGGCGTCGATGTCGGCGGCGGTGAGCGCGATATCGAAGCGCTCCAGCAGGTGCGCACTCTTGCCTCCCGGGGCGCTGCAGGCGTCGAGTACCCGCGCGTTGGGGGCATCGGCCAGCGCCGGCGCGAGGAGGCTGGCGCAGAGCTGGGCCGCTTCATCCTGCACGCTGACGTCGCCGTCGGCGAAGCCGGGTAGCTGCTCGACGTCGAACGGGGTCGCCAATTGAATGCCGTCTTCGACGTGGACGCAGGCGGTCGCGTCGATACCCGCCGCGGCAAGGCGTTCCAGATAGGCGTCGCGCGTGGTGTGCCGGCGATTGACCCGCAGCGTCATCGGGCCGGGCTCGTTGTTGGCGTGACACAGCGCCTCCCACGACGTCGGCCAGGCGCTGCGCAGCGCGTCGACCAGCCACGCAGGGTGCATCAAGGCGACGGCCTCGTCACGATCGACCTTCGCCTCCAGCGTGGCGGACTCGCGCTGGAAGCGGCGCAGGCAGCCGTTGAGCACGCGGGTCGCCCAGGTCTTGCCGAGCGCGCGGGCGGCGCCGGCGCTCTCGCTGACGGCGGCATGGGCGGGGACGCGCATGTGCAATAGCTGGTAGAGCCCGAGCATCAGCAGTGCCTGGACATCGGCATCACGCTGCTTGAACGGCTGACGCAGCAGCTCGCCGGCGAGCGCATCCAGTCTTGGATAGGTGCGGCAGACGCCGAAGCAGAGCGCCTTGACGAAGCCGCGGTCGCGGTCGCTGACCGCCATGCCGGAGAGACGCTGGTCGAGCGTGGCAAGCGATGCCTGACCGTTGATCACCGGGGCGAGCAGCGTCGCGGCGGCGGCGCGCGCGTCCTTGATACGGCTGGATTGGGAGGATTTCAAGACGGTGTCTCCTGGGCGGGGCTACCGAGGCGCTGGCCCGGTGCGAGCCGCGAATGATTGGCGTTGAGTAGATCCCGAGCGGTGAGCGGTTTGCCCCCCGGTAGCTGCAGGCGGGTGATGCGCAGCACGTCGTTGCCTGTCTCGCCGCAGGCGATGCGCAGGGCATCCTCTGCCGGCGTCAGCAGCGTGCCCGGGGCACTCGGCGATTGGGAGGCCACGTTCGACTCGGGTTCGGCGAACCACACCCTCAGCGTCTCGCCCGCCAGGCGGCTCCAGGCGACCGGCCAGGGATTGAAGGCGCGGATGCGACTGGCCAGTTCGGTGGCAGTCCGGGTGAAGTCGAGCTCGGCCTCGGCCTTGGAGAGCTTGGCGGCGTAAGTGACGCCGGCTTCCGGCTGCGGCGTCGCGGTGAGCCGCCCTTCGCTCAGCGCATCCAGCCCGTCGACCAGTGTCTTGCCGCCGAGTGCGGCCAGCGTGTCGTGCAGCGAGCCGCCGGTCGTGGTGGCATCGATCGACGTTGACGCGGTCATCAGACTCGCCCCGGTGTCGAGCCCCGCATCCATCTGCATCAACGTGATGCCGGTCTCGGCATCGTCGGCTTCGATGGCGCGCTGGATGGGGGCGGCGCCGCGCCAGCGCGGCAGCAGCGAAGCGTGCACGTTGAGGCAGCCGAGTCGCGGGATATCGAGTACCGCCTGCGGCAGCAGCAGGCCGTAGGCGACAACGATCATCACGTCGGCTTCGAACGCCGCCAGCCGGGCGCGGGCGTCGGCGTCCTTGAGCGTCTCGGGCTGCTCGACCGGCAGGTCGTGCTCGAGGGCGAGGCGTTTGACCGGGCTCGGCGTGAGCTTGCGTCCGCGTCCGGCGGGGCGATCGGGCTGGGTGTAGACGCCGACCACGCGGTGGCGTGAGGCGAGCAGCGCCTTCAGGCTCTCGGCGGCGAAATCGGGCGTGCCGGCGAAAACGATTCGCAGGGCGGGCGCATCGGAGCAGTCGCTCATGCGGCGGGGGTCCTCTGTCGGAATGGGGGGGCGCTCAGGTCACGGGATCGGCGGCGGGTCTCGGCGCGCGCCTGGGGCCAACGTACCCGGGCCGGCATCGCAGTGATGACCGGCCCGGTACGTATAGCAGTCGATGTCGACGGCGGGCGTCGAAGGTCAGGCGTTCTGATCCTGACGGTGGCGCTTCTGCATCTTCTTGAGCACGCGGTCGCGCTTGAGCGGCGACAGGTAGTCGACGAACAGGACGCCCTCGAGGTGGTCGTACTCGTGCTGAATGCAGTGCGCCAGCAGGCCGTCGGCCTCGAGCTCGTAGGCCTTGCCGTCGCGATCGGTGGCCTTGAGCCGGACACGCAGCGCGCGCGGCACTTCGGCGTAGTAATCGGGAATCGACAGGCAGCCTTCCTGCAGCGGCTGACGCTCGTCGTCGAGCGGCTCGTAGCTCGGGTTGATCAGCACCAGCGGCGAGCTGCGGTCATCGCTGACGTCCATCACGATCACTCGCTGGTGCACGTCGACCTGCGTCGCCGCCAGGCCAATGCCGGAGGCGTCGTACATGGTCTCGATCATGTCGTCGACCAGGGCGCGGATGTCGTCGTCGACCTGCTCGACCGGAGCGGCCTGGGTTCGCAGACGTGGATCGGGATATTCGAGGATGGTTCTGATGGCCATAGCGTGGACGCCCGTCGGCAGGTAATGAAATAGCTCGCCATTGTAAGCCGGGCGCCACGGTTCTCAAACCTTGCGTGGCACGCGGCACCGGTCGCGGGTCCGGAAATCGGCGAGGCGCGGCTAATCGTGACCCATGGGCGTCGTTCAAGTCTCGCCGGGAGACGCCGATCTACTGGGCAATCCGCTGTCGAGACCCGTTCATGGATACTGTTGTCGCCGTCGATCGTGTCGGTTGCCGTCTGCTTCGCGCCGCCGCGCTCTGCCTGCTGCTGCTGGCCCCGAGCGTCGAGGCGCTGTCACTCAAGCCCGATGCACCGACGCGCTACACCGTCCGCGCGGGCGATACGCTCTGGGGTATCGCGGCGCGCTTTCTCGAGGCGCCCTGGCGCTGGCGCGAGCTGATGGCGAGCAATCCGGCCATCACCGCGCCGGATCGGCTCTACGCCGGCGACGTCATCCGCCTCGAGGGGCCACCGGCGTCGCCGCGGGTCTCCCTCGACCGAGGGCGCGGTGAGGCGGTCAAGCTCTCGCCCGGGGTACGCCGGGCCCCCGCGCGGGACGCGGTGCCGGGGCTGCCGCTCGATCGCATCCGCGTCTTTCTCTCGGCCTATCGGGTGGTGGATCCCGGCGTGCTCGTCGATGCGCCGACGGTGGTGGCGGGGCAGGCGCAGCGGCTGCTGAGCGGCGCGGGCGACACTCTCTATGCGCGCGGCCGGTTGCCGACGGCGGGTGCCACGCTGGGGGTCTATCGCCCCGGTGCCCGCTATCGGGCGGCGGCCAGCGGCGAGTTTCTGGGGCTCGAACTCCATCGCCTGGGGCATGTTCAGGTGAAGCGCAATGTCGGGGCGGTGGCCGAACTCGTGGTGCTCGACGCGGTGCAGGAGATTCGGGATGGCGACTTTCTGCTGTCGCTGGACGAAGGCGGCATCACGACGCAGTTCGCGCCACGGGCACCGACAGTTCCGCTCGTCGCGACGCTGATCGATGCCCCTGCGGGCGTTCGTCATGCCGGCCGTTACGATGTCATCGCGCTGGACCGCGGCCGCCGTGACGGCCTGGCGGTGGGGCATGTGCTGCAGGTCATGCGCCAGGGCGAACGCGTTCGCGACGACCACCGGGATAGCGTCGTCACGCTGCCGGATACCGAGGCTGGTGCGGTGATGATCTTCCGGATCTTCGATCGAGTGAGCTATGCGCTGGTGATGCGTGCCTCGCAGCCGCTGTCGATCGGCGACCGGCTGGTCGTGCCGCGCGATCTGCGCGCCACGCTCGAAGGCGGAGCGTCGTCGTGAACCCGCGCGTGGCGGACTGGCTGGCGCTTCGCGCGATCCCCGGGCTGGGGCCGTCGACGCTGGCGCCGCTCGTCGCCCGCTGGCGCGAGCATCAGGCGCCCGTCTGGCCCGACGGCTGGCTTGCGGCACTGCCGGCGGCGCTGGCGCAGCCCCTGCGACTGTGGCTCGATCATCCCGGCAAGAGTCCGCTCGCCGGCGAGATCGAGGCCGCACTCGCCTGGGAAGCCGAAAGCCCGCGGCATCATCTGCTGCATCCCGGTCATCCGGCCTGGCCTGCGCTACTCGATCAGCTCCCTGACCCGCCGGTCATTCTCTGGGCGAAAGGGGACCTGGCCGCGCTCACGCCGCCTTTGCTCGCGATGGTGGGAACGCGTCGCCCCACGCGGGAAGGGCGCGACAACGCTGCGGCATTCGCGCGCGAGCTGGTTACACAGGGCCTGGGTATCGCCAGCGGCATGGCGCTGGGGATCGATGGCATTGCCCAGCACGCTGCCCTTCAGGCCGGCGGGCGAACGGTGGGCGTGCTCGGTTGTGGCGTGGAGGTGATCTACCCGCCGCGACACGCCGGACTCTACCGGGCACTGGTGGAAGAGGGCGGGCTGCTGCTCTCCGAGCATCCCGCCGAGACTCGCGCGCACTCGCGCTTCTTTCCGCGCCGCAACCGCCTCATTACGGGGCTGTCGCTTGGGGTGCTGGTGGTCGAGGCGGCGGAGAAGAGCGGTTCGCTGATCAGCGCCCGGTTGGGGCTCGAGCAGGGCCGCGACGTGTTCGCGATTCCCGGCTCGATTCATAACCCTCAGGCGGGCGGCTGCCTACGCCTGATTCAGCGCGGGGAAGCGGCGCTGGTACAGGAGGTCGGAGACGTTCTCGCTGAGCTGGGGCATTGGGACGCGAGCGCGGCGACTGCCGCCGACCGGACGGGGAATACCAGCACTCCGGGCTTGGCGACACCCGAGGAGCGTCAGTCGTCGCTGAACGAGTTGCCGGTCGATCAGTCCCAAGCCTCGTCGCTGCTGGCACACCTCAGTGATGCCCCCACCCCGGTCGACCTGCTGGTGGAGGCCACCGGGCAGGGCGTGGGCGAGCTCCAGCTCGCGCTGCTGGAACTGGAGCTCGAGGGCCGTGTGGCCCAGACCAGTGGCGGCTGGGTGCGTCGCGGGCGCTGAGCCGGCCGGCGCTATTTGCGCCGCGCGACAGGGCCCCTTTCAGGGCGTGGTCGGGCCGCTCCAGGCGTCGAGATGATCGCGCCGCGCCCGAGCCTTCTCCGCGTCATCCAGGCTGAAGTCATTGCCGTAGATCGCGCCTTCCCAGGCCCCGTAGGCCGGGTTGGGCAGCACGATGTAGCGTGCCCCGAAGGCGTTGGCCTGGGCGTCGACCGCTGCCCGCCGCGCCTGAGCCGTCTCGCGGTCGAATCCCGCCGAAAAATCCCCCAGGTTGTCACCCATCAGCAGCACGACCCAGTTCGATGCGGCCACCCGCTGTCGTCGTTCGGTCTTGTCGCTGGCGTCCGTTCGCGGCAGGAAGTGCTCGACATCCGCATCCGGAAAGCCGACGCGCTGAAGGTTGGCCAGTGTCGCGTCGGTTTCCCCGTCGCGACGATTGGTGACGTAGAAGATCTCGACGCCCCGCGAGGCGGCGTAGTCCAGAAAGTCCCTCGCCCCGGGCATCGGCTGGGCGCTGGCCTGCTCGACCCACTGGTTCCAGGTGTCGCTCTCGTAGTGCCTGCCGCTGGCGATCAGCCACGCCTGATAGGGCGAGTTGTCGAGCACGGTCTCGTCGACATCGACGATGATCGCCGGCTGGCGCTCGCCGCTGTCGGCGGCCAGCGCGCGATCCAGGCTCAGACGCGCCAGGTTGAAGGCCTGATGGCTGAGCGCGGCATATTCGCCCGAGGTCTGCATCCAGGCCGTCGCCATCACCAGTTCGTCGGAGAGCGAAGGTTGTGGCGCTGCCGGCTCGGCGGGCTGCTGCGCACAGGCGGTGAGGGCACCGGCACAGACGAGACCGACCAGCGACCGACACCACGGTGACGAGACGAACACGGAACTTGGCGGGGAGAAACGGGGCATCGATCACTCCTGGGTCATCGTTCAAGGGGCTTTGACGTTTCACTATGGCCACCCGCGCCGGCTCTCGCCAGTCGGCAGGGATCCGCAAGCGGTTCGATGATCAGGCAGGTGCGACGCGATTCGCAGGGCAGGTGCGACGCGATCCGCTGGGCAGGTGCGACGCGATCCGCTGGGCAGGTGCGACGCGATCCGCTGGGCAGGTGCGACGCTTGGGCACGCCCAAGCCCTGCCGTCTCGCATGGTAATATCGCATCAACGGGACGCGTGCTGCCGGCTGTCCACGGGGCGCTGGCCGGCGGGTTCGCAACGACGATCGAATCGGCAGGATTTGGGTATGCGCGAGAGTTCAGACAATGGGCAGATGGCGGCAGCGGTCACTGCCCTTCAGCGGGGCGGCGTGATCGCCTATCCGACCGAGGGCGTGTGGGGGCTCGGCTGCAATCCCGACGACGCCACCGCACTGTCGCGGCTGATCGCGCTGAAAGGGCGGGCCAGCGACAAGGGGTTGATCCTCATTGCCGGCGAGATCGCTCAGCTCGAGCCCTGGCTGGCCGGCATCGACAGCGAGGCCCGAGAGCGACTCGAGGCGAGCTGGCCCGGCCCCAATACCTGGTTGATTCCCGATAACGGTCGCGCGCAGGCGCTGCTGCACGGCGCGCATCCGACGCTGGCCGTGCGGGTCAGCGATCATCCGCTGGTTCGCGAGCTCTGCGCGGCCTGGGGCGGGGCGCTGGTCTCGACTTCCGCCAACCGCGCCGGGGAGGCACCTGCCATGAGCGGCGATGCCATCCGCACGCTCTTCGGCGATGCGGTGGATGTCGTCGTCGACGGCGCACTCGGCGGGCGCGATCGGCCCAGTACCATCCGCGATCTCGCGAGCAATCGAACGCTGCGAGAGTGACGTCATCGCCGGCCGATTCGCGCAGGTGCGCGTGGCGGTCGACCCATGCAACCGAACGGACTTTTCCGACCGAACCCTTCGACCGACTCAGGAGATCGACCGTGGCCCATCCCAATTTCGAACGCGTCAAAGCCTACCTGCAGAGCCTGCAGGACCGGCTCTGCGAGGACCTGGCAGCGCTGGACGGCGCGCAGACGTTCCGCGAAGAGAGCTGGGAGCGTGAGGCGGGAGGCGGCGGTCGCTCACGGGTGATCGAGGAGGGCGCGCTGTTCGAGAAGGGCGGGGTGAACTTTTCCCACGTCTACGGCGCCGAGCTGCCGGCCTCGGCCAGTGCTGCGCGCCCGGAGCTCGCCGGGCGCAGCTTCCATGCCGTCGGCGTCTCCTGGGTGCTGCATCCGCGTAACCCGCACGTGCCCACCTCGCACGGCAACGTCCGCTTTTTCATTGCGGACAAAGAGGGTGAAGAGCCGGTGTGGTGGTTCGGCGGCGGGTACGATCTGACGCCGTACTACCCCTACCTGGAAGACGTCGAGCACTGGCATCAAGTGGCCAAGGCAGCCTGTGATCCCTTCGGCGAGTCGGTCTATCCCCGCTTCAAGCGCTGGTGCGACGAGTACTTCTACCTGAAGCACCGCGACGAGACCCGCGGCGTCGGCGGGCTCTTCTTCGACGACCTCAACGAGTGGTCCTTCGAGGAGTGCTTTGCGTTCCAGCGTTCGGTCGGCGACAGCTTCATCGAGGCGTTCCGGCCTATCGTCGAGCGCCGCCGCGAGGTGCCGTTCGGCGAACGCGAGCGTGAATTCCAGTCCTACCGCCGCGGGCGCTACGTAGAGTTCAATCTGGTGTGGGACCGTGGCACCCTGTTCGGCCTGCAGAGCGGCGGGCGCACCGAATCCATCCTGATGTCGATGCCGCCGATGGCGCGCTGGCAGTATCAGTGGGCGCCCCAAGCAGACAGTGACGAGGCCGGGCTCGACGCCTTTCTGGTGCCGCGGGACTGGCTCGGCCTCGACGCCCCGGCGGAAGACTCTCAACGCCAAGCCGTCCAATAGGAGCGATGTTTCGATGACAGACCGCTACGCCGTCTTCGGCAACCCGATCGGCCACTCCCGATCGCCGCGACTCCACGCCGCCTTTGCCGAGCAGACCGGCCAGGCGATGCGCTACGAGGCGATCGAGGCCCCGGTCGCGGATTTCGCCACTGCCTGGCAGCGATTCGTCGCCGACGGCGGGCGGGGGGCCAACGTCACCGTGCCGTTCAAGGAGACCGCGTTTGCGCTGGCAGACACGCTGACGCCGCGGGCGCGCCTCGCCGGCGCGGTCAATACACTCAGCGTCACGCCCGAGGGCGGGACTCACGGTGATACCACCGACGGCGTGGGGCTGGTGCGCGATCTCGAGGCCCACGCGGCCCCCCTCGATGGCGCGCGCGTACTGCTGCTGGGGGCGGGCGGCGCCTCGCGGGGCGTGATCGAGCCGCTGCTGGACGCGGGTGTCGCGTCGCTGACGATTGCCAACCGCACGGTGGCCAAGGCGGAGGCGCTGGCACAGCTCTTCGCCGAGCGTGGCGAGGTTGAGGGCTGCGGCTTCGAAGCCGTCACCGGGCCGTTCGATCTGGTGGTCAACGCCACCAGCGCGAGCCTTGCCGGCGATCTGCCACCGCTGCCGGAGGGGCTTTTCGGCGTGGGCGGGCTCGCCTACGACATGATGTACGCCGCCGAACCCACGGTGTTTCTGCGCTGGGCCGGGGCGCAGGGCGCGCGCACCGTGGACGGGCTGGGCATGCTGATCGAGCAGGCAGCGGCCTCCTTCGCGCTCTGGCGCGGCGTCGAGCCTGAGACCGCACCGCTTTACGCCGCGCTTCGCCAGACTCTATAGCCCGTCTTGCCCCGCGACCGACCCACGAAGAAACCGCTGCCCGGGCAGCGGTTTCTGCGTTTCTGACAGGCGTTTGCCACGCCCTGCCTGGCGGGGGCTTGTCGCCCCTGTCGTGGGGGCGATGGCTCAGGCCCGGCAGCTGGGGCGCTTGCCGTTGGCTTTGGCCTGCTCGAAGCGGGGGGTGGCCTCGGGCAGACGGTTGCGCAGATCTTCCATGCGCTGCGTGTTGCTCGGGTGGGTCGACATCCACGCCGGCTGCTCGCCCTGGCTGTTGGCGGCCATGTTCTGCCACAGCGCGAGACTCGCCGACGGATCGAAGCCGGCATCCGCCATCAGGTCGAGCCCGATCAGATCCGCTTCGGATTCATGCTTGCGCGAGAACGGCAGTACCACGCCGTACTGCGCGCCGGCGCCGAGCAGCCCCATGACCTGCTGGCCGCCCGCGCCCTGCAGACCCACCGCGCTCTGCAGCACCGACAGGCCGCCCTGCGTCACTGCCTGAGTCGAGGCCCGCTCGTTGGCGTGGTGGGCGAGAACGTGGCCCACTTCGTGGCCGATGACCGCGGCGAGCTGATCCTGATTGCTCGCCACATCGAGTAGCCCGGTGTTGACCCCGATATAGCCCCCCGGCAGCGCGAAGGCGTTGGCGGAATCATCCTTGAAGACCTTGACCTGCCAGCTGTCGATGCCTTCGCTGGCGGGCACTTCGGCGGTGATGGCGTTCGCCACGCACTGCACGTACTGCGCCTGGGCACCGCCCACGGTCGGCAGCTCCTGCTGGTACTGGGCGAAGCTCTGCTGGCCCATCTCGGCCAGATCGCCGTCGGAGTAGAAAGCGAGCTGGTTGCGGCCAAGCGGTGACGTGCTGCAGGCGCTGAGCAGAGCGGCCACGGCGAGGGCGCCGACGGCGCAACGTGTGGGTCTTGCAGGCATGGTGGTCTCCGAATACGGATAGGTCGTTATCGTGGTGATCGTCGGCGATCGAGTTGGCCGAGGCCGGGCGCCGATGTCGAGATGGGAGCGTCGACCCGCTCAAGATACCCGGCCCGCCCCCGCGGTCAACCTTGGAGCGCACGCCGGCGCTGCGGTGTCAGCGTCGGCGCGGGGGCGCTGTGGGCGTGAGGCGGATTCGCACTATAGGCCGCTCGAGTCAGGGCTGTCGTCTCGATCCTCCTCATTCAGGCTGCCGCCGTTGCCGATATCGAAGTGCAGGGTGGGCGCCTTGATGATCCGTGCGATCTCGGCGGGAAGCGTCGGTGTGAAGGCGAGTCGGCTGCCGGCGGGGAGGGTATTGTCGGCGCTGAGCTCCCGCGCCAGCGCCAGTAGCGCCGAGACCCTGGGCTCCGGCGAGCCGGCGGTGTCCGGGTGCAGGGAGATGGGCAGGGTCACCGTCTCGCTGTCACCGCCACCCAGTGTTATCGGCTCGCTGACTTCGCCCCGGGCAGGCTCGGCGCCGGGAACCTCGAGCGACCAGGCGAACCCCTGAAGCTGGATGGGGGGGGCGCTCATGGGCAGCGACAGCGCTAACGGCAGATTGAAGTTCACCGGCAGTCCTGCCAATGCGAGCCCGGAGTTCAGCAGCGTCATTTCATTGATCTGCTCGAGGCCGGGGTCGAAGTGGTAGTTACCGATGCGGACGTTCTCCACGCCCATCGAGGAGAGCGCGATCCGCCCCAGCAGGAAGCCGACCTGCGGCAGGGCCAGACAGCCACCGAGCGACAGGCATAGCAGCAGGGCGAGGGAGGGGCGAAAACGGGAGCGAGACATCATCGACGTGACTCCGGTCGCCGGGGCAGCGGCGAACGCATGGGGGATAGGCCGGCGCGGGTGGACCCGAGCGGGACGGGCGGACAAGATACGCCGAGTCGGTATCGTCCCGCCGGGAGACTCTCTCGGTCTGGCGTTCTCGCACGGAAAGGCCCGGCGGGCAAGTCCGTCGCGCCCTCGCAGGCTCGGGACCGATGCCTGCCGTTACGCATCAGCAGAGGAAGGACAACGATGGATCAGGAGTTGAGTCAGCGGCTTAGCCGCCTTCTGGATCGGGTCGAGGCGTGGCTGCCGGAGGCGCCGGTGGCGGTGGATTGGCAGCATGACATCGCCGCGCTGTGGCAGCGCCACCCGCTCGGCGGTCAGCTGGTGCCGGTCGCACCGCGGGACGCCGTGAGCCTGGACGATCTGATCGGCGTCGAGCGTCAGAAGCACGCCCTGCTCGACAACACGCGGGCGTTTCTCCGCGGACACCCCGCCAATCACGCGCTGCTGTGGGGCGCCCGCGGCAGCGGCAAGTCATCGATGGTGCGGGCGCTGCTCAACACCCTTGCGGGCGAGGGGCTGCGGCTGATTCAGGTCGATCGCCACGATCTGGTTGCGCTGCCGACGCTGGTTCAGCGACTCAGGGGGCGGAACGAACGCTTCGTCGTCTACTGCGACGATCTCTCCTTCGAGGGGAGCGACGATGCGTACAAGGCGCTCAAGAGCGTGCTCGATGGCACCCTGACCGGGCCGCCGGAGAACGTGCTGCTCTATGCCACCTCCAACCGTCGCCACCTGCTGCCGGAGTCGATGGCCGATAACCAGCAGACGCAGCTCGTCGACGGTGAGTTGCATCATGGTGATGCGGTCGAGGAGAAGATTTCGCTGTCGGATCGTTTCGGGCTTTGGCTGGCGTTCCATCCCTTTGATCAGCGGGCCTACCTCGACGCCTGTCACCACTGGGTGGTGCACCTCGGCGGTGAGGGCGCCTGGGATGATCAGGCACGCCAGGAGGCGATCCGTTTCGCCACCCTCCGTGGCGTGCGAAGTGGGCGCGCGGCCTGGCAATTCGCCTGTCAACGTGTCGGTTCTCACGCTGTTCTCGATTCCAAAAACCGGTGAATGCGTTAGGCTCATGAAAAAGGCTGGATAATCTCGTTCGGCCTGACGTCCGTTTGTGCATCAGACGACCGAGGAACCTGCCGTGAAACGTGTTCGATTGCCCCTGCAGCTGAGCCTGATCGGCAGTGCGCTGCTGACGCTCTTCTTTGGCTGGATGTTGACCGAAGCACTCCAGAACGATCGCAAGTCATTTCAGCGTGACATCGCTTTTCAATCGGGCGAGCAGGCGATTACGGTCAACGCGTCCAAGTCAGGGCTCGAGCGTCGGGTCCAGGTACTCGCCTCGACGCTCGCCCTCGATCCGAGGATCCGTGAGCTGGTGACACGGGCTAGCGAGAGCGGTAGTGCCACGAATCTGGCGCCTCTCCGCGAGACCCTGCGCAACGAGATCGCACCCTACTGGGGCGCGATCAACGACGGCGGGGCCGTCGAACTCAACGTCTTTCTCGACGGGGATCGCCCTCAGGTCCTGCTGAGCCTGAGTGCGGCCCGTGAAGCACCCGTCGTGCGGGACGCCCCCGTCCCGCGTCACCTCCTGCGCGAGAGTCGCGATCGACGCGCGGCGATCTTCGGCACCGAATTCGATGGCCAAAACGCGACCACGGTGGGCATCGCGCCCATTCGGTCGATCGATGACGAGACTGACTCGCTACCCCTGGTCGGTCTGCTGGAGGTGGCCTTTGGCATCACGCCGGACGCCGAATACCTGGATGAGCGTCTCGAGAGCGGTGTCGCGCTGCTGACGCGGGAACCGGGGGAAACGGGCGTTTCACGGTGGCGCATCGATGACGCCTCACGCCCGGAAATCGAGCGCTGGCAGCAGGAGAGGCGACTCCCTGCAGTCACGGATGGTCCAGGTCACACGGTCCTGACCGATAGTGACGGGTTCAGCTATCTGCTGACCCTTGTGCCTTTCGGTGCCAGCGGCGATGACGACGGCTCGGCAGTCGCGGCGGCGGCGGTCTGGAACGACATTACCTGGCAGGTCGAAGGCCTGGACGATCTGTTCCTCGCCACCTGGATCCGTTGGGGGGTGGCGTGGCTGATCGCCGAAGCCTGCCTGCTGGCACTGCTGTGGGCCACGCGTCGAGTCACGCGGCGCACCATGCTCGACAGTCAGGAGCGTCTCGAGAGCCAGAAGGCAACGCTGGAGGCGTTGAACCACCGCTTAGCCGCGCAGAAGGAAGCGCTGCAGGCGCTCAACGACATCGCGGCCCAGCAGGAGATCTCGTTTCCGCTGCTGATGGAGCGTGCGCTCAAGATGGGGGCTGCGCATCTCGATATGCCGTTCGCGGTCGCCAACCAGATCGATGGCGAGGATTACATCATCCAGGCCGGCTATTCGCCGGACAATCGCTTCGTGCGCGGTCAGGTGCTGGAAACCCGCGATACCTACTGTAGTGAGGTGGTGGCGAGTAACGACGTGGTGGCGTTCGCCGATGCCGATGCCGAAGGCTGGAGCGACCATCGCTGTCATCAGCTATTCCAGCTTAAGAGTTATATCGGCGCGCCGATCTGGGTCCACGGCCAACGCTTCGGTGCGCTGTCGTTCAGCGGCGACAGCGCACGCACGCATCCGTTCGACGAGGCCGACCACGAGTTCGTGCGCCTGCTGGCGCGCTGGGTCGGTGGGACCCTGATGCGCTGGCAGGAGGTCGAAGCACGTGAGGAGCTGTCCGGGCGTCTGTCCAAGATCGCCTCGCAGACGCCGGGGCTGATCTTTCAGTATCGAATCGATGCCGACGGGCATGCCTCATTTCCCTATGCCAGTGACGCCATCAACGGCTACTACGGCATGACCCCGGCCGAGGCGGCCGCGGATGCCTCCAAGGTCATCGAGATGATTCCCGAGGAGGATCGCGCCAAGGTCGTCGAGTCGATTGCCGAGTCTCAGAAGCATCTCACGCCCTGGCACTCCGAGTATCGAATTCGTCATCCGGACGGTCGCGTGATCTGGGTGGCGGGTCAGTCGATACCGGAGCGGGAGGCCGACGGCGGCACGCTCTGGCATGGCTTCGTCCACGACGTGACCGAGCGCAAGCGGGGGGAGCGTCTCAAGGGCGAGTTCATCTCGACGGTGAGCCATGAGCTGCGCACGCCGCTGACTTCCATCTCCGGCTCGCTGGGGCTGATTCAGGGCGGTGCGTTGGGTGCGCCGCCCGAATCGATGCGCTCGATGCTGGCCGTGGCGCACAACAACGCCCAGCGGCTGATCCTGCTGATCAATGATCTGCTCGACATGGAGAAGCTCGCCGCCGGCAAGATGGCCTTCGAGATGGAGGCCCAGCCGCTGATGCCGTTGATCGATCTCGCGGTGGAGTCCAATCAGGGCTACGCCGATCAGTATCAGGTTCACTATGCAGTGACACAGCGTGTCGAGGATGCCTGGGTCAGCATCGATGCCATGAGGCTGCAGCAGGTGCTCAGCAACCTGCTCTCCAACGCGGCCAAGTTCTCACCGCCGAACATGCAGGTCGAGGTCCGCGTCGAGCCGCTGGGGGATTGCGTTCGGGTCAGTATCGTCGACCACGGCCCCGGGATTCCCGAGGCCTTCCACGAGCGGATCTTCCAGAAGTTCTCTCAGGCCGATGCTTCGACCACCCGCAAGCAGGGCGGTACCGGGCTCGGCCTCTCCATCACCCGCGAGCTCATCGAGCGCATGCGCGGGTCCATCAATTTCTTCTCCAAGGAGGGGCACGGCGCGTGCTTCTTCTTCGAGCTGCCGCTGCTTGAGCGGTCATCCGTCGTGGCACTCGACAAGCCGGAACAGCAGGCAGAGCCGACGGTGCTCGCGGGTGAAGACCTGCCCTCGGGGGCCAGAGTCTTGATCGTCGAGGACGACCCCGATACCGCCCTGCTGCTGGCGGTTCTGGTGCGTCAGTGGGGCTATCGCGCAGAGACCGCGCACACGCTGGATGAGGCGACCCAGTGGCTGGAACGGCGCAGTTTCGATGCGATCACCCTGGATCTGAAACTGCCCGACGGCAGCGGCCTGACGCTACTGCGCCAGCTACGCGAGCAGCCGCGAACGCGGGATCTTCCGGTGTTGGTGCTCTCGGCGATTGCCGACGAGGGGCGACTCGAGATCGGCGGCGAGCTCAACGCCGTGGACTGGCTCGGCAAGCCCTTGGACGAAAAGCGCCTGGCGGCAGCGCTACAGGGCTCGACCCGGGGCGCGTCGAGCTACGAGCGCGTTCTTCACCTCGAGAGCGATACGGCGTTGACCCAGCGCATCGCGGGCTACCTCGCGCCCGCGTTGACCCTCGATGTCGCCCGCTCGCTGCAGGAGGCGCGCTATCTCATGGCGAACAACGATTACGATCTCATCTCTCTGGATCTGACCGCGGGCGACAGCGTCGCGTGGGAGATGATTCCGCTACTGAGCCAGCTGGCTCATCAGCCGGCAGTGATTATCTTCTCTGAACAGGCACTTTCCCCGACGCTGCTGGGTCAGGTCGATACCGCGATCGCCGCGCCGGGGCTGTCGCCCGAAGCGCTCAGGGAGGCTTTCGAGCGTCAGTTAAAGGCGCGCGGCAATGATTCGACGCTCACGGGAGAGCTCACATGACGACTCTGCAACGGATACTCCACGTCGAGGACGATCCTTCGATCCAGGAAGTGGCGCGCGTAGCGCTCGAGATCGTTGGCGGCTTCGAGGTGAAGACCTGTGACGACGGCTACTCGGCGCTCGAACGGGCCAGCGAGTGGCAGCCGGATCTCATCCTGCTGGATGTGATGATGCCGGGCATCGACGGACCCACGACGCTGGCACGGCTTCGTGAGCAGGACGCGACCCGCGAGATTCCGGTCGTGTTCATGACCGCCAAGGTGCAGACCAGCGAGCAGGCGCACTATCGGGCCATCGGCGCGCTCGACGTGGTGGTGAAGCCCTTCGATCCGATGACGCTTGCCGCCCAGCTGCGCGACATCTGGGAGCGGGCTCATGGTGGATGATAACGTTCAGGCGAAGCTCGCGGCGCTTCGAGAGCAGTATCGACTGCGGCTGACCCACGACCTGCAGACACTGCTCGCCCAGGCCAGGGAGCTGAGCACCCACGACCAGGGAATCGACCCGGCATCGCTGGAGACCCTGCGTCAGGGGCTCCACCGCAATGCCGGCTCCGCGGGGACGTTCGGTTATGCCAAGCTCGGCCAGGAGATGCGCGAGCTCGAGCTCTGGCTGCAAGCGGCGATGGAGAGTGACATCGCGCCGACGACGTCCATGCTCACCGCGATGTATCACCGTCTCGAGGAGATTCTGCGCGAGTTGCTGGAGACGCCGGATGCCGCCGTCACCGAGGCGCGCAACAGTCACGAGCTGGCCAGCGGCGAGCGTGCGGTCAGTGTGGCCGTGCTGGCCGAGGAGGAGGTGAGCGACCATCTGATCCGATCCCTCAAGGGGTTCGGCTACACCTGTCACAAGCTGTCGCCGTCGGCCGAGGATTCCTCCATGGAGGCAGCCGATGCGGTGATCGTCGACGCGGCGCGCATCGACGAGTCGCAGTGGAAGGCGACACTGGAAAAGATGCCCAGCGCGATGCTGATTCTGCTGAGCGACGATGGCGGATTCGACGCACGCCTGCACGCCGTTCGCCACGGCGCTCAGGGCTTCTTCATCCACCCCGTGGATGTGCCCTCGCTGGAGCGGGGTTTGCGGCATCTGATCAACCTGCCCCAGCAGGACCCTTACCGGGCGCTGATCGTCGATGACGACGTCGAGCTCGCCGAGCACTTCCGACTGACGCTCAAGAGCGCCGGCATCGAGTCTCGTGTGATCAACGAGCCCCGAGCTGCGCTGCAGGTCCTGCGGGACTTCGTGCCCGATCTCGTGCTGATCGATATCAATATGCCGGGCTGCTCGGGCCCCGAGCTGGCGCGTATCATCCGCTTCGATGACGACTGGTTGAAGATTCCGCTGATCTATCTCTCTGCGGAGTCCAATGCCAGGCGGCAGGCCCAGGCGCTGGCGCAGGCCGGCGATGACTTCCTGGTCAAGCCAATTACCGATGTCTCTCTCATCGCGGCGGTGACGGCGAGGGCGCAACGCTCGCGTCAGCTCAGCCTGGCGCTGGCGAGGGATGGCTTGACCGGGCTGATCAAGCATCCGGCGATCAAGGAGCTGATCGAGATCGAATTGGCGCGGAGTCTGCGCACGCAGAGCAGTGCCTGTGTGGTGATGATCGATATCGATCGCTTCAAGTCGATCAACGACACCTACGGCCACGCCACCGGCGACTACGTCATTCGGCTGCTCGCCAATCTGCTGCGACAGCGTCTGCGTCGGGTGGACCATATCGGCCGCTACGGCGGTGAGGAGTTCGTGGCGATTCTGCCGGCGTGTTCGCTGATTCAGGCGCGTGACGTGGTGGAGCGAATTCGCCAGAACTTTGCACGGCTCGACTGTGTCGCTGGCGCGCAGACCTTCCATACCAGCTTCAGCGCGGGGATCAGCTGCACGGATGACTGGGGAGATGCCGACGGGCTGCTGGAGGCGGCTGATCGTGCGATGTACGAGGCGAAGCAGAACGGGCGCGACCAGGTGTGTCTGGCACATTCCCCTCAGTCCCCCAAGACCGGCGAGGCGTGAGCGAGTCACTTCCCGGCTCGACGGCGCCTGCCCCATGACCCCGTACGCAAACGACGACGCCCCGGCCGCCAAGCGGTCCGGGGCGTCGTCATCGCGGCAGCAGGCGCCGTCGAGCGAGGCTTGACCCCCGCTCAGCGCCGGTTCTTGCGAGCTTCCTTGGTCCGACTCAGCTGGCGCGCGCGAGCCTTTTCGCGGTCGCTGGCGTCAGGGTTGTTGTCGTACGGGTTGTCACCGGAGCGAAACTCGAAGCGAATCGGCGTGCCGCGCACCTTCAGTACCTTGCGAAAGGTATTGATGAGATAGCGCTTGTAGGCTTCGGGCAGCGACGCGGTCTGATTGCCGTGAACGACGATGATCGGCGGATTGGTGCCGCCCTGATGCGCCATGCGCAGCTTGATCCGACGGCCATGGATCATCGGCGGCTGATGCTCGCTGACGGCGTCCTGCAGAATCGTCGTCAGGCGATTGGTCGACCAGTGGGTGTTGGCGCTGTCGAAGGCCTTGTCCACCGACTTGTAGAGATCGCCGACCCCGGTGCCGTGCAGCGCCGAGATGAAATGGAGTTCGGCGTAGTCGGCGAAGCCCAGGCGGCGCTTGATCTCGGTGCGCATCTTGTCGCGAGCTTCCTGCTCCAGGCCGTCCCACTTGTTGACCGCGAGCACCAGAGCTCGACCGCTCGAGAGCACGAAGTCGAGCAGATGCATGTCCTGCTCCACCAGCCCGGTCCGCGCGTCGAGCACCATGATGGCGACATGGCACTCCTTGATCGCCTCCAGCGTCTTGACGATGGAGAACTTCTCCGCGGTGAGGCTGACGTTCTTGCGCCGCCGGACGCCGGCGGTATCGACCAGCACGTAGGGTTTGCCGCGCCGTTCGAACGGAATCTCGATGGCGTCACGCGTCGTGCCGGCCTCATCGAACACCACGACACGATCTTCGCCGAGCATGCGGTTGACCAGCGTCGACTTGCCTACGTTGGGGCGTCCGACGATGCCGATGTGGATGCCCTGATGCTCACCCTGAGGGCCAGCGCCCGGGTCGCGCTCGGGGAAGGGCGCCAGCACTTCGTCGATCAGCGTGGTCACGTTGCGGCCGTGGGATGCCGCGATGGGGCGGGGGTCGCCGATGCCCAGCCCCCAGAAGTCGGACATGCCGATATGCTCGTCGAGACCGTCGGTCTTGTTGACCACCAGCCAGGTCTTCTTCTGGTTCACCCGCAGGTGATTGGCGATCGCTTCGTCCGCCGGCATCAGACCGGCGCGAGCGTCCACCATGAACAGCACGATGTCCGCCTCGTCGATCGCGGTGAGCGACTGTTCGGCCATGGCGGCGTCGATACCCTGCTCGTCACCGCTGATGCCGCCGGTGTCGATTACCGTATAGGCCTTGTCGCCGAGCTGGCCGCTGCCGTATTTACGATCCCGCGTGAGGCCTGGGTAGTCGGCCACCAGCGCATCGCGCGTGCGGGTGAGACGGTTGAATAGCGTCGATTTGCCGACGTTGGGTCGGCCGACGAGGGCGATAACGGGGATCATGGCGATTCGCAAAGAGGCGGGTGGCAAGAGAGACGACGCTTGCGGACTGTCGAGTGTGCCTTGTGGCGGCGTCAGCGCGGCATTCTAGCACAGCATTGTCCCGCCAGCGCTAACCGCGGATGGCGGCACGTGGCGGCTGACAAACGCATTCGGCCCCGCCTGAGCGGGGCCGAACCCTGGCCTCTCGACAGTCACTGTCGAGAGTGCCTGCCGACAGCGGTTGTCGTCAGCGCGCCGCGACGTTTTCCAGGTCGTAGGCGACCAGACGGCCGTCGTTGGCGAGGGCGTAGAGACGCTGGTTGCCGGTGAGCAGCGGAAGACTCAGTCCGCTACCGTCGACGTGGGTGCGTCCGCGCATCTCGCCGCTGGCAGCGTCGAGCAGGTGCAGATAACCCTCGCTGTCGCCGACCGCAATGTTGCCGTCGACGAAGGCGGGCGCGGTCAATTCGCGACCCTCCAGGGTGTCGGCATCCCACATGACGCGCCCGGTATCGGCTTCGACGGCGATGACGTGACTCGCCTCGTTCACCGTGAACAGGTAGTTGCCGACGACCAGCGGTGTCAGGTAGCTGGATTCCTCACGCTCCCAGATGACTTCGCCGGACGTGGCCTCCAGGGCCAGCAGGCGACCGTTGTAGCTGGTGACATAGAGGCGGCCGTCCTGCGTCAGTACCGGTTGGCCGTCGATGTCTACCAGCTGGTCGACCTCGGTGCGGCCCTTGGGCACCGCGACGCGCATGTCCCACAGCGGCTGGCCGCTGCGATTGTCGAGCGTGACCAGTCGGCCGTTGGCAAAGCCGGCAAAGGAGACCTGGTCGATGACGCGTGGCGAGCCGGTGCCACGCAGCGTCAGCGCGGGCTGCGAGCTGGAGTAGACCCACTGTTCGCTGCCGTTGAGTCGATTCAACGCGGTCACGGCACCATCGACGCTCTGCACGATGACCTGCGAGCTATTGACCTGCGGGGGGGCGAGCACTTCGCTCGAGACCCGCGAGCGCCATTCGATGTTGCCATCGTCGCGATCGATGGCCAGCACTTCACCGTTGCGGGTGCCGATGTAGAGTCGGCCGCCGTCGGCACCGATACCGCTGGAGATGGCGGTGCCGAGTTCGACCTGCCACTCGGTCTCCCCGCTATCGGTGTTCAGTGCGCGAAGCTCGCCGGTCTGATCGACGGCGTAGAGTGTGCCACTGTCGACCAGCGGGGTGAGCGGATACCGGGCGCGGCCGAGGCCCTCGCCGATACCGTCGCTCCAGCGTGCGTCGAGGTCGACCTGGGTATCGAAGTCGGTCAGATCCTTGGGCGGATACTGGGGTTCCACGCTGCCTGCGCAGCCTGCGAGCAGGGTGGCGGTCAGGCCGACCGGCAGAAGTAGGCGATGTAGTTTCATTGGGCGGCTTCCTCTGCACCGAGATCGTCCAGCTTCAGATCGATGCCGTAGAGCGTCTGGCCGGCATCCTGAGCTTGTGTTTGCGCTTGCTGATAGGCGTCACGGGCCTCGTCCGGTCGCTCGAGCGACACCAGGGCGTCACCGCGGACTTCCAGGCGCTGCGCTTCGAGGGCCTGGGGGACGGCGGTGTCGAGCGTGTCGAGCGCGACGTCGGCATTGCCAGCGGCAAGCTGCAGACGGGCGAGATCGACGCGTGCAAGGCCCTGCATATAGGGACGCTCGGATCGATCGCTGATCTCCTCGAGGGCTGCGCGGGCGCGGTCATAGTCCTCGGCGTTGACAGCGATCTTCGCTTCCAGCAGGCCGGCGAGGTCGCCGTAGAGCGAACCACCGTGGTCGCTCTGGAGCTGATCTGCGAGCGAGAAAGCCTGCTCGCGTGCGTTCTCGTCGAGCGAGTCGCTACCGGCAATCGCCATCAATTGCTGATAGGCGACCGAGGCGCTGGCGGACTGGTTCGCCTGATGGCGCTCCCAGGCGTTCCAGCCGAGTACGGCCACCAACGCGACCAGGACGCCGGCGATCAGCGATTTGCCGTTGGCTTTCCACCACTGCTTGATTGCGTCCAGCTGCTCTTCTTCGGTTCTCAGCTCCGCCACGGGCGGTCTCCTTACACTGTTGCTTTCGAGCTTCGCACTTCGACTTCGAGCGCGCGGCTCGGGTATCCAATGTCGCGGTCAGTCGCGAGCGTCTTCGTCCATGAAGCGGCGCAGACGGGCGACGGACGTGTCGAAATCCAGCGTCTCCTGCTGGCCCTCACCGCGAAGCGGCTTGAGCGTGAGCGTCTCGTCGCGCATCTCGTCCTCGCCGAGAATCACGGCGAACGCGGCACCGCTGCGATCGGCCCGGCGCATCTGGCTCTTGAAGCTACCGCCGCCGCAGTGTACCTGAAGTCGCAGGTCGGGCAGAGCGTCGCGCAGGCGCTCACCGATCAGCAGCGCCTGGCGCTCGGCGTCCTCACCCATCGCGAGGAAATAGGCATCGGCACCGCCCTTGGCCTCCTCGGGAATCAGTTCCAGAGTCTCGAGCAGCAGCATCAGCCGTTCCAGGCCGATGGCGAAGCCCACCGCCGGGGCCGGCTTGCCGCCAAGCTGCTCGACGAGCGCATCGTAGCGTCCGCCGCCGCAGACGGTGCCCTGGCTGCCGAGCGCCGTGGTGGTCCACTCGAAGACGGTGCGCGAGTAGTAGTCGAGGCCACGCACCAGCCGCGGGTTGATGCGGTAACCGATGCCGGCGGCGTCGAGGGTCGCCTTGAGGCGTTCGAAATGCTCGCGGGACTCGTCGTCGAGATGGTCCAGCAGCTGCGGGGCGGCGTTCAGCATCTCCGCCATCGCCGGATTCTTGGAATCCAGGATGCGCAGCGGGTTGCTGACCAGACGGCGCTGGGAATCCTCGTCGAGCAGCTCGCTGTGCGCTTTGAAATAGTCGACCAGGGCCTGGCGATAATCGGCTCGGGCCTCTGCGGTGCCCAGCGAATTGAGTTCGAGGGTGACGTGCTCGGACATCCCGAGCTGTCGCCACAACCGTGCCGACAGCAGAATGATTTCGGCATCGATGTCCGGCCCGGTCATCCCGTAGGCTTCGATACCGATCTGGTGGAACTGGCGATAGCGGCCTTTTTGCGGGCGCTCGTAGCGAAACATCGGACCCATGTACCAGAGCCGCTGGGTCTGGTTGTGCAGCAGCCCGTGCTCCAGTGACGCGCGCACCACGGCAGCGGTGTTCTCCGGGCGAAGGGTGAGACTCTCGCCGTTGCGGTCGTCGAAGGTATACATCTCTTTTTCGACCACGTCCGTCGCTTCGCCGATGGAGCGGGCGAACAGGCCGGTCTGTTCGACGATGGGCGTGCGAATCTCACGGTAGTCATAGCGATCCACCAGCGAGCGCAACTGACGCTCGAGGTATTGCCAGGCCGAGGAGTGATCCGGCAGCAGATCGTTCATGCCACGGATGCCCTGGAGTTTACCGCGTGAAGATTTCTTGCTGGATGACTCGCTGCTAGATGACTGGTTGCTCAACTCACACTCCTACCCAAAACGAAGCGCCTCGGGCGTGGTGCCCGGGCGCTGGAAGATTCTTGTGACATGATCCCGCACTGCTCGGTCGTGATGTCAGACCTCGCGGGTGATGACGGCGGCGTCGCGAGCCTCTTTCTCCTTGGCACGCTCGCGGATCAGCGTCTCCAGGTCGTCGACGAGATGGTCGTTGCGCAGCTTGTGCGCCGGCTTGCCATCGATATAGACCAGGTTCGCCGGGCTGCCGCCGGTGAGGCCGACATCGGTCTCCTTGGCTTCGCCGGGGCCGTTGACGACACAGCCGATGACCGAGACGTCGAGCGGGGTCATGATGTCGTCGAGGCGCTCCTCGAGGGCGTTCATGGTGCCGATGACGTCGAAGTTCTGACGCGAACAGCTCGGACAGGCGATGAAGTTGATGCCCTTGGCGCGAAGCCGCAGGCTCTTCAGCATGTCGTAGCCGACCTTGATCTCCTCGACCGGGTCGGCGGCCAGCGAGACACGGATGGTGTCGCCGATGCCGTCCATCAGCAGCATGCCCAGACCGATCGACGACTTGACCGTTCCCGAGCGCAGGCCGCCGGCTTCGGTGATGCCCAGGTGCAGCGGCTGCTCGATCTGCTTGGCGAGCAGCCGATAGGCGGAGACCGCCATGAAGACGTCGCTGGCCTTGACGCTCACCTTGAAGTCGGGAAAGTCGAGCCGGTCGAGATGATCGATGTGGCGCATGGCGGACTCGACCAGCGCCTCCGGCGTCGGCTCGCCGTACTTCTTCTGCAGGTCCTTCTCCAGCGAGCCGGCGTTCACGCCGATGCGGATCGGAATGCCGTGATGGCGTGCGGCATCGACGACCGCGCGGACACGATCCTCGCGACCGATGTTGCCAGGATTGATACGCAGGCAGTCGACGCCGAGTTCGGCGACGCGCAGAGCGATCTTGTAATCGAAGTGGATGTCGGCGACCAGCGGTACGTTGACGCGACGCTTGATCTTGCCGAAAGCCTCGGCGGCGTCCATGTCGGGCACCGAGACGCGGACGATATCGGCGCCGGCCTGCTCGAGGCGCTGAACCTGATCGACGGTCGCGTCGACATCCAGCGTGTCGGTGTTGGTCATGCTCTGGACGGCGATCGGGGCGCCGCCGCCAACGGGCACCTTGCCGACGTGGATCTGGCGCGAGTGACGGCGGACGATTGGAGATTGCGAATGCATGGCGCTTGTCAGTCTCCCAGGGTAAAGCGAGCGACGTTACCGCTCGTGTATTGATCGAGGTCGATCTCTTCGCCGCGATATCTCAAGGTGACCATGGCGGACTCGCCGATGGTCATGCGAAAGGGCGGCTCGCCGGTGACGGTCGCTTCGCTACCGGCCGGCTGCAGCGCGCTGAAGACGGTACTGCCGGTGGCGTCGATGATCTGGGTCCAGGACTCGCCGTCGAAGCTGAGCTTCAGGGTATTGTCATCGGTCTCGGCAGCGCCGGTGTCACCGTCGCCGTCCGCGGCCGTCTGGTCGTCCTCGACAGCGGTGTCCGGCGTGACCGCCGCATCCGCGACCTGTTCGGCCTGGCGGGCGTCGACACTGGGTGTGTCGATTTCGGCGTTGCTGGAAACGCCGCCGTCAGTACCCTCGATGTCATCGTCTACCGAGGCGGCGGGCGTGTCGCTGGCCGGTGTGTCCTGCGGGTTCGGAACCGGCGGCAGCGCGGTGTCCGTATTCGGCTCGAGGTCGGTGTTGGCGTTCTGGCCGTCGCGGGCGTCGACGGAGATGGGGTCATCGCCGCCGCCGAGGGCGTCGTTGCCTTCGCGGCTCTGCCACCAGAGTAGCGTCAATGACACCAGGCCGACGAGAACCAGCAGCGTAAAGAGCCGAAAGACCCACGCCCCGGCGCGCGACGGCTGACGTGTGGTGTTGACGGGGGAGAGCTTGCGGTCGATGTCGGCGCGCCCGTGAGCGGCATCGAAGGCGCGAACGATGGCGGCGTCGTCCATGCCCAGCAGTCGGGCGTAGGCGCGCATGTAGCCGCGTCGGTAGGCGGCGACGGGCACCTGGTCGAAGCGCTCCTCCTCAAGCCCCGCAACGACGACGGGTCGCAGATTCAACTGCAGGGCGACTTCGTCGAGGCTCAGGCCCTGGCGCTCGCGCTCGCGGCGCAGCATGGCGCCCGCGAGTTCCTGAGAACCGTCGGAAGCGGCCTGCGCGTTGCGTTGCTGTTCGTCCATTTCGCTCATGGGCGAAAATCCTTATCGATTCTAGGGTCGGTTTGCCTGGGCGCCGTCGAGCTGCTGACGGTAAAAGGCGGCGCGGGCGTCGTCATCCCGGGCGCTGGCGATGTCGCTTGCCAACCTCAGGCTGTCGTCGCTGGGACCTGCCACGGTGAAATAGCGCTGTAGGCGCTCCCAGGCCTGTTCGTTGTTACCCTGCGTATGATCGATGGTCGCCAGGGCCAGCAGGCTCCGTGCGCTGCGTGGATCGATGTCCAGCGCGCGGCGGTAGTGCTGTTCGGCCGCGGCCGTGTCGCCCTGAGCGATCTCACACTGGCCCAGATTCGCGAAGAGCTGGGCTCGATTGGTATAGGTGATGTCGTGGCTGGCCCGCTCGAGCTGCTGGCACGCCTGCGCGTAGCGCTGGCGCTGAAAGAGCAGCGCGGCGTAGTTGTTGCGGATCCGAGTGGCCTCCGGGTCGGCGCGCAGCGCACGCTCGAAGAAGCGCTCGGCGAGTTCAAGCTCGCCTTGACGCTGATAGAGCAGCGCAAGCCCCTCCATCGCCTCGCTGTTGTCGGCGTCGATTTCGAGCGCGTGCTCGAGGGCCTGTTGCGCGCGAGGCCCGTTATTTTCAGCCAGATACGCCTTGCCGAGACGGGTGTAGGCCGCCGCAGCGTCTTCAGGCGACGCGCTTTCCGGTCTGTTGGAGGCAACCGGCGTCGCGCAGCCATGCAGTAGAATCGCCAGCCCAAGGACGATACCGGTCGTGCGTATCGACGTGGGACGCAGTGGGCGATTCATGAATGACTCTCCCCTGAATCGGGAACGGACGGCGCGGTGTGGTTCATCGAGTCCCGAGCGGCTGAAAACGAAGCGGTTTTGGGGCTCCCATCAAAGCGCCGCACCGAGGCGAAGTCAAGGCGACACCCAGGGGGCAACTTGCCTCGTCCCGGTGCCACGCTCAATCGGCATCGAGCTGGATCGACTGGATGTAGCGCTCATGGCGCTTGGTGCGATCCTTGACGCGCCCGACGAGCTGGCCGCAGGCAGCGTCGATGTCGTCGCCGCGGGTGGTACGCACCATCGCGGTGTGTCCGAGCTCGTAGAGCCAGGTCTGAAAGCGCATGACCTGATTGCGGGACGGTTTCTCGTAACCCGAATGCGGGAACGGGTTGAACGGAATCAGGTTGATCTTGCACGGCAGCTCTTCAAGCAGGGCGATGAGCTCCTCGGCATGCTGCTGCTGATCGTTGACGTCCTTGATCAGCGTGTACTCGATGGTCACGTGTCGAGCGCTGTCGGATTTGGCGAGATAGCGCTTGCAGGCGTCGAGCAGCTTGGCGATATCGTACTTGCGGTTGAGCGGCACCAGCTCGTTGCGAAGCTCGTCGTTGGCGGCGTGCAGCGAGATCGCCAGGCTCACGTCGATGTCATCGCCGAGCTTGTCGATCATCGGCACCACGCCCGAGGTCGAGAGCGTCACCCGGCGCTTGGACATGCCGTAGGCGTTGTCGTCGAGCATCAGCTTCATCGACGGCACGACGTTGTCGTAGTTGAGCAGCGGTTCGCCCATGCCCATCATCACCACGTTGGTGATGGCACGGCGACCGTCGGCGGCGCTCATGCGGCCGCCGGCGCGCTGCTGCGCCACCCAGACCTGGCCGATGATTTCGGCGCTGGTCAGGTTGCGCTGAAAACCCTGCTTGCCGGTGGAGCAGAAACTGCAGTCGAGCGAGCAGCCGACCTGAGACGAGACGCAGAGCGTGCGCCGCGTGCCGTTGTCGGCGGGAATCAGCACCGTTTCGACGTAGCTGCCATCTTCCACTTCCAGCACCCACTTGCGTGTGCCGTCGCTCGAGGTGCCCTCGTAGACGACACCGGGGCCGCGAATTTCCGCGTGCTCGGCCAGCCGTGTGCGCAACGACTTGGAGAGGTTGGTCATCGACTCGAAGTCGTCGCACCCCTCCTGATGAATCCACTTCATGACCTGGGCGGCACGAAACTTCTTCTCGCCCAGCGAGACGAAGAACGTCTCCATCTGCTCGCGGGAGAGACCCAGGAGGTTGGTGCGGGGAGTGACGGTGACTGCGCTCATGGCAAAGGGGACCGGCTGGAAGTGTGAAAGGGGGACCGCTGCGAACAACCGGTCGGCCGGGCGGCCGACCGGTCGGCGGCATTAACCGCGCGGGCAGATCTCGTCGTCGCTGAAGAAGTAGCTGATTTCGCGAGCGGCGGATTCTGGGGCGTCGGAGCCGTGAACGGCGTTGGCGTCGATGGACGTCGCGAAGTCGGCGCGGATGGTGCCCGCTTCGGCTTCCTTCGGGTTGGTGGCTCCCATGAGCTCGCGGTTCTTGGCAATCGCGCCGTCACCTTCGAGAGCCTGCACCATGACCGGGCCGGAGGTCATGAATGCAACCAGGTCCTTGAAGAAGCCGCGTTCGGCGTGCTCGGCGTAGAAACCTTCGGCCTGCTCCTGGGAGAGGTGCAGCATCTTGGCAGCGACGATCTGCAGACCGGCGTTCTCGAAGCGGCTGTAGATGTCACCGATGGCATTCTTGGCGACGGCGTCCGGCTTGATGATGGAGAGTGTACGTTCGGTGGCCATGATGAATGACTCCTGATTGAGGGTGAGGTCGCGTGCGACCGGGTCATGAAAGCGCGACGCGCCACGGGTTAGAACATGGCGCGTCGGTCGAGTTCGTCTGTGGGCCGCGGCTCGGGTTGCGAGGCGGCGCGTCGATCGAGCAGAGGCCAAAGCGTGGCCTGCCCGGTCGAAAGCGCGCCATTGTAGCTCAAGGCCCGATACCACGCACCCCGGCAGGTGCGGCGTGGGTGCTAGACGTTGAAGCTCTCGCCGCAGCCGCACTCGTCGGTGACGTTGGGGTTGTTGAAGCGGAAGAAGCGGTTGAGCCCTTCGCTGACGTAGTCGACCTCGGTGCCGTCCAGAATCTGCAGCGCTTCCTTGTCGACCAGCACCTTGACGCCGCGCTCCTCGAAGGTGATCTCGTCGGCACGCGGCTCGTCGGCGATGTCGAGCACGTAGCTATAGCCGGAGCAGCCGCTCGGCTTGACGGCGACGCGAAGCCCGACGCCGCTGCCGCGCTCGGCGAGCACATTACGGATCTGATTGGCGGCGGATTCGCTGATGGTGATGTTCTGCATCATGACTCTCCCTGACGTCGATGAAAGCGGTAATGGTAGTGAAGGCGCAAGCGAGGTTGGCTCGCGGTCAGCGCGAGTTCGACACTTGATTGGCGCTGGCCCGCAATGTCGTCAGCGCTCGGCGGATTTCGTCGACGGCGCTGTCGATCTCGTCGAGGGACGTGAATCGGCCGAAGCTGAAACGAATGGACGCCAGCGCCTGCAAATGGGGAACGCCGACACCTTTGAGTACGTAGGAAGGCTCGACGCTCGCGGAGTTGCAGGCCGAGCCCGTCGACAGCGCCAACCCGCGCAGGGCCATCAGCAGCGACTCCCCATCGACGTCGTCGAACGCGAGATTGACGATATTGGGAATCGAGCGCTCCTGCGGGACGTGTTGATGAACGCCCGTAAGCCCGGCAAGGCCCGCCAGAAAACGCTCGCGCAGGGCGCCAACGTGCTCGCCATCGCGCTCGCGCTCGTCCCGGGCAATCGCGAAGGCTTCTCCCATGCCGACGATCTGGTGCGTGGCCAGGGTGCCGGAGCGCATGCCGCGCTCGTGACCGCCACCATGGATCAGTGCCTCGATGCGCAGCGCCGGGTCCCGCCTCACGTAGAGTGCGCCGATGCCCTTGGGGCCGTAGGCCTTGTGCGCGGAGAGCGACATCATGTCGATACCCATTGCCTCGACGTCGAGTGCCAGCCTTCCCGAGGCCTGGGCGGCGTCGGTATGAAAGTGCGCACCGAACGCGTGGGCGACTTCGGCGAGTGCGGTGATGTCGTTGACGCTACCGAGCTCGTTGTTCACCGCCATCAGCGAAACCAGCACGGTGTCGTCGCGCATTGCGGCTCTCAGCCGCGCCGGCGAGACGGTGCCATCACGCTCCGGCGCGAGCCAGGTAACGTCGAAACCCTCGGCTTCCAGCGCGCGGGCGGTGTCGATGATCGCCTTGTGCTCGATGATCGAAGTGATCAGGTGTCGCCCGCGACTGCGGTTCGCTCGCATGTAGCCGATGAGCGCCAGGTTGTCGGCCTCGGTCGCGCCGGAGGTCCATACGATCTCTCGCGGATCGGCATTGACCAGGTCGGCAACCTGACGCCGCGCGCCCTCGACCGCCTGCTCGGCAAGCCAGCCGGGCATATGGCTGCGCGACGCGGGATTGGCGTAGACACCGTCCATGCTCAGATGCCGCATCATTTGCTCGACAACCCGCGGGTCGGCAGGGGTCGTGGCGGCGTAGTCCAGATAAAGAGGAGCGCTCATGGGGCGACGTGTCTCCGGGTCGATCGTGATACCGGCGCCGGTGCGACCCCGTGAAAGGGAGGCAACCGTTGGCGCGTTATTCCACAGCGTCGTTCTTTACCGTGCGTCGTTCGTCATGCGCGTCGTTCTTCACTGCAATAGCGCGATGGTCGCCGGATCGTCCGCAAGGGCGGAATCCTCGGCGGGCTGTCGCGACGCGGTGAGGCGACTCTCTTCGCGGCGAACCAGCTCTTCGAGGCTGATATCGCTCAAGAAGCGCTGGATTTCGTCGGAGAGGTCGCACCACAGATGATGCGTAATGCACTTGCTGCCCTGGTGACAATCTGCCTGGCCCTGGCAGCGGGTGGCGTCGACGGACTCATTGACGGCATCGATGACGCCGGCGACCGAAATGTCGCCGGGGGCACGCCGCAGCCGGTAGCCGCCGCCGGGGCCGCGCACACTGGTAACGAGCTCGGCCCGGCGCAGCCGTGCGAAAAGCTGCTCCAGATACGAAAGCGAAATACTCTGCCGCTTGGAAATATCTGCCAGGCAGACCGGGCCCTGATTGGCATTCAGAGCCAGATCGAGCATGGCGGTGACGGCGTAGCGGCCCTTGGTGGTCAAGCGCATCGGCGGGAGTCAATGGTCACTGCGAAAGTGCCGGCATTATGGAAAACCCGAGTGAAACGGTCAACCTTTCTGCCGACGCCGGTCGTCTGCCATCGAATGCCGGTCAGGCGCTGTCGTCTGGGCCGCTATCGCTGCGCTTCGAGGGCCTGTCGTGCTGTGCGGCTGGCATCGTGGCGGCGAGGCGCTTGTCCATGGTGCCAAGAATGCCGCGGAGAATGTTCATCTCCATGCTGTCGAGATGCGCGCGCAGGAATAGCCGGCGCAGGCGAGCCATCAACTGGCGCGGATTGTCCGGATCATGAAACTCGAGCGTGGTCAGCGTCTTCTCGAGGTGCACGAAGAAGCGCTCCATGTCGGCGTGGCTCGCCGGCGGGTTGTCCCACTCGACACCGAAGGGCTGGCTCGCCTCTTCGTCGGCGGGCGTGGTGTCCAGCGCCAGATGGGCCTGACGGCACTCGTAGGCGAGCACCTGGACCGCGGCGGCGAGATTGAGCGAGCTGAAATCCGGGTTGGTCGGGATATGCACGTGACGGTGGCAGCGCTGCAGCTCGGCGTTGGTCAGACCGGTGTCCTCGCGGCCGAAGACCAGCGCCGCCTGCGCGTTGGCAGGGGCCAGCGCGTCGGGCAGGCTCTCCGCCAGCGCGCGCGGCCCGACCATCGGCCAGGGGAGATGGCGGGAACGGGCACTGGCGCCGACCACCAGCGTGCAGTCGGCGACTGCGGCTTCGAGGGAGTCGAAGACGCGGGCGCCATCGACCAGCTCCAGCGCACCCGAGGCTCGCGAGAAGGCGTCGCGGTCCTTGGGGTCGCAGCGTGGGGCAACGAGTGCCAGATCGGCGAGGCCCATGTTGCGCATGGCGCGGGCGGCACCGCCGATGTTGCCGGGGTGGCTGGTGCCGATGAGAACGATACGGATACGGTCGAGCATGAGGTCAGCGATCGGGCTTGAGAGGAAAACGCATAGTCTAGCATGAGTGCCATCTGCTAGAATTCGCCGCGTTCTTTAACAGCCCCCAGACACCCCAAGGCCAGATCCATGCATCCTATGGTTCAGTATGCGCTGCGCGCTGCACGTAGTGCCGCGGAGCAGTTCGTCCGTATTCGCGACCGACTCGAGGTCAGCCACGACGAGCAGGCAACCAAAAGCCTGCTGCAGGATACCGCGCGTAACGCCGAAACCCTGATCGTTCATCAGCTCTCCCGCGGTTATCCACAGCACGGCGTCAGCGGACGCTTCACCCCGCACCGCGACGGCAAAGGCGCCGACAGCGAGACCGTTTGGCACATCGAGCCTTTCCACGGCGAGTCCAACCTCGGCGTGGGCGGTCGACAGTTCGCCCTGTCGATGGTCTGTCTGGTCAAGGGGCGTCCGGAGCATGCCGTCATTGTCTGCCCGTTCAGCGATGACGAGTTCCTCATCAGCCGTGGTCGCGGTGCCCAGGGCAACGGCAAGCGCATGCGCGTTTCCAAGGCCGGCGGTGTCAACGGCGCGCGCATCGCGCTCTCCTGGCCCAGTGTCGATCAGCGCGAGCGCTGGCTTCCCCAGTACCTCACCATCGTCGAGCGCCTCGGGCCGCAGATCGAGACCCTGATCGGCAGCGGCTGCCCGATTCTCGACCTTATCGAATTCGCCAGCGGCCGCACCGACGGCGCCTTTGTGCTGGGCCTCGAAGAGCAGGATCGCTGGATCGGCTCGCTGCTGCTCAAGGAGTCCGGCGCGCTCTCCGGCGGTATCGATGGCTCGCCGAGCCTGGAAGTCGATGGCAGCCTGATGGCCGCCGGACCGAAGCTTTACAAAGCGCTGGCCCAGCAGCTTCGCGTCGCTGTCTGACGCGAGACGTGACGCCATTCAAGACGCCCCGCCGGGTTTGCCCGGCGGGGCGTCTTCGTTTGGGGCTCGCTCGTCGCGACGCTCGGGTGTGGTTCAGAAAGTCTTGCCCAGGCCCAGAAACAGGGTCGTCGTACGTGAATCGGTGGGCTCGACGCTGGCGCCCACCTGCGTCTCGACGCCCCATAAGGAAGTCCGCGCCCCGACGGTGAGTTCGGCATAGTCACTATCGAAGCTGAGTGCCGGGACTTCATAGGCCCCTAGCTCCGGTAGGCTTTGCAGGGTGGCTTCGACGCCACGGCTCTTCTCGAACTCGTGGTTGTAGGCGAGCTGCAGGTAGGGATTGAAGGTGGGGCCGTTGCGGCGAATCTGCCAGCCTACCCGCCCCACCAGCGAGTCCACCTTCTGATCGGGATAGCTCAGCGAGGTCGAGGGCTGACCGTCTTCGTCGTAGCCGTCGAGCTGGATTGTCTGCCAGGTCACGCCAGCAATGGGGCCGGTGCGGATGTCCCCTTGCGGAATGGAGAAGGCGCTGAACTCGTAGCCTGTATGGACCGCGGCCGTCAGGTTATCACCGCTTGGCGAGCCGCGCTGGTGACGGGTGGCTGCGCCCAGCGGCACCTGGCGGTCAATGTCGTAGTCGAGCCAGCTATAACTCAGTTGGGCGTTGACCCAGGCGCGCTCAGTGTACCAGCCGGAAAAGAGCCCCACCGTCGTCTCTTCCCGCTGGAAGTCGCCGCGGCGGTTGCCGAAGTCAGCGTTCTGATTGCCATAGCCGACGAACCCGCCCAGCACCAGGCTACCGCGTGCCCAGTCCACGCCTAAGAGCCCCGCCGGCATCGTGGCGTCGTAGAGATCCCCCGAGTCGAGTTCCTGACTTTCGCCGCGCAGATCGCCCCACCAGCGCAGGCCGTCGGCCTGTGTGCCCGCGTCGAGGTGCGCCGCGACCCGGTTGGCACGCGTACGCCCACTGAGTACCGCCGAATGTGTCAAAAGCTGTTGCAGCTGAGGCGCTTCGAGCAGTGAGACGACATAGTCGCCGATGATGCGATGGGTCGCTGTTGTCGGATGGACGGCATCGGCAAAGAGGTAGGTCTGATCGGCGTTGGGTTCGACCAGCGTGGAAGGCGTGCACAGCGGTAGCGTCTGCGTGCAGGCAGGCTCGGTCACGTTGGTGAAGCCGTAGGCATCGGGAGAGTCGACGACCTCCTGTAGCAAGCTGAAGGTGTCCACCGGTATCACCGAATTTCCGCCATCGGCGACGGCGGCATAAAGTGCCGTGTTGTACTGCTGAGCAAGCGCCGTGGCGCCGCCGCTAGTGGAGGGATCGCCGTTGAAGCGGGGGGTTAAACCGAAGTCAGGGGTGTTGAACAGCAGCACGTGATTCGCACCGGCGCTCTCGAGCGTGGCGATGAGGTTGGCCTCGCCGGCGACGGCCGTGGCAATGGTGCGCGTGGCCTCGGCGCCGCTGGCGACTGCGAAGAGATCGTTGGCACCGCCCCAGATCGTATAGAGATTCCCGCCATCGGCGACGCCGCCCGTCGCTGCGAGATAGGTCGCGACCTGCTCGCTCAGCGCGGGGGCCTGTCCGAAGGTCGTGATGACGGGTTCGGTCACTCGGGCGCCGCCGACAGCATAGTTGTTGCCACCGTCGTTGCTCGTGCCGGCGTTGCTGCCATAGTGACCGGCGACGCGCTCGGCCCATACCGGGCCGGGATTGGTGGTAAACCGACCGATGAAGTTGCGTTGCGCCGCGGGCAGCGAGAGCTGATCGCCTATGGCGTCGCGATAGTAGCCGCTGTCGCTGAGGCTGTCGCCGAAGAAGACGGTCTCATCGAAGCTTTCCTGAACGCGACTGGGGGCAGCCAAGGCCGGTAGCGGCAGGGCGCTGGCGCCCGCGATGACGACTCCAAGAGTCAGCCACCCATAGCGTGACGTTTGCATAGCGTTGATCCCCCGATAGCGGCTGTTGTTATGTTTTGCCGGGGGCGAATCGTTGACGTCGGTGAGCCCCTCATCGATCCCCGTGCAATCGTTTGCTTTATGCCATGCCGCCGAGTCCATCGCTGTAAGAGAAAGGTCGAACTTGCCGACTCCTGGCTGACGATCGGTGCGCCGTGGACAGCGAGAATGCCGGGGCGTCTGTAAGCGTCAGCCCTGTCGATCCCGGGCATAAAAAAAAGGCCTCCCGATCGGGAGGCCTTTTCATCAAGCGAACCCTAGTGCGACTAGGGCAGCTCTTCTTCGACGTTCTCTTTCTTCACCGGGATCAGATCCTGGCGTTCGAGCTTGAACACGATGAGCAGGGCGGCGGCTACGTAGACCGACGAGAAGGTCCCCGCGACGATCCCGAGAATCAGCGAGATCGAGAAGTTGTGGATCATGTCCCCGCCGAGGAAGAACAGCGCGAACAACACCAGCAAGGTCGTACCCGAAGTCGCCAAGGTCCGCGCCAGCGTCTGGTTGATGGCGCCGTTGAAGATCTCCGCCATGTCGTTGCTCTGCGAGAGGCGGATGTTCTCCCGAATCCGGTCGTAGACGATGATGGTGTCGTTCAGTGAGTAGCCGATCACCGCCATGATCCCCGCGAGTACGGTGAGGTCGAACTCCCATTGAAACAGCGCGAACAGGCCGACAACGATCAACACGTCATGACCCAGCGAAATCAACGCGCACAGGGCGAACTTGTACTGGAAGCGAAACGCCACGTAGATCGCCACCCCCGCCAGCGCGACGATCATGCCAAGGCCGCTCTGATCGCGTAGCTGATCGCCCACCTGGGCGCCGACGAATTCGGCCCGAACCAGGTCGATGGAGGCGCCGTTGCCGTTCAGTGCGGAGACGACCTGATCGCCGACGCTGCTGTTGAACGTCTGCTGCAGGCGCACGAGGATCTCGTTGGTGGCACCAAAGGTCTGCACCGAAAAGTTCTCGAAGCCCTGGCTCGCGAGCAGGGTGCGGACGTCATCGAGCGACGGTGCCGCGGCATAGTGGAGCTCCACGACGGTGCCGCCGGTGAAGTCGAGACCCAGATTGAGATTGAAAAACACAAGGGCACCGATCGAGACGATCGTCAGAACGATCGAGACGACGAAAGCGAGTCGACGCTTGCCCATGAAGTCGAGTTGGCGCATTGCTCGCGGCTCCTAGATCCAGAGTTTCTTCACCGGCTTGCCGCCGATGGAGAGATTGACGAGGGCACGCGACACCAGAATGCCGGTGAACATCGACGTCAGAATGCCGAGCGACAGGGTCACGGCGAAGCCCTTGACCGGCCCCGTGCCGATGGAAAACAGCACGACGGCGACCAGCAGGGTGGTGAGGTTGGCATCGATGATAGAAGTGAAGGCGCGACCATAACCGGCGTGGATCGCCTGCTGGGCCGGGGTCTTCGCGCGAACCTCCTCTCGAATGCGCTCATAGATCAATACGTTCGCATCCACTGCCATCCCGAGTGTCAGCACGATGCCGGCGATGCCAGGCAGCGTCAGCGTGGCGCCGAGAACCGACATCGCCGCGATCAGCAGGATCAGGTTGACCCCGAGGGCGATGTTGGCGACCACGCCGAACGCCCTGTACCGGGCCAGCATGAACAGAATGACCAGCAGACCACCGACCAGCACCGAGAAGATGCCGCGCTCGATGTTCTGGGCCCCCAGGCTTGGCCCGATGGTGCTCTCCTGCACGAAGTAGATCGGCGCCGCCAGTGAGCCCGAACGCAGCAGCAGGGCCAGCTCGCTCGCCTCGGTGGGGGAGTCGAGCCCGGTGATCCGGAAACGGTTGCTCAGCGCGCTCTGGATCGTTGCCAGGCTGATGATGCCCCGCTCGGTGCTCGGGATTCGCTCCTGGACCTGCTCGCCGTCACGCATGACGGTGCGGGTTTCCGTGTTGTGCTCGATGTAGACCACCGCCATGCTGCGCCCGATATTGGTGCGCGTGGCCTGGTTCATCAGCGAGCCGCCGGTGCCGTCGAGGTTGATGTTGACCTGCGGGCGGCCGTTCTCGTCGAAGCTCTGGCTGGCGCTGGAGACGCGGTCACCGGTAATGATCACGTCGCGGGAGAGTGCCGCGGTACGTGACGGGGTGTTGCGAAAGGAGAGCGTTTCGGTATCGGCGTCCGGGGTGTCCGGCCGGGCTTCGAGTCGGAACTCGAGATTCGCCGTGGCGCCGACGATGCGCTTGGCCTCGGCGGTGTCCTGCACGCCCGGAAGCTCGACGACAATGCGGTTGGGACCTTGACGCTGCACCAGCGGCTCGGAGACGCCGAGCTCGTTGACGCGGTTGCGGATCGTCGTCAAGTTCTGCTGGACGGCGTAGTCCTGAATATCCTGGATAGACTGCTCGGTGAGCGTCATGTCGAGAAAGGCGCGGCGGCCCTGTTCCCGACTGTCGATCTGGAACTCGCTGAAGTTCTGCCGAATCTGAGTGCGAGCGGCGTCACGATCCTCGACGTTGGCGAACTCCAGATGCAGCGAATCGTCATCCACCTGGGTGTCGCGATAGCGGATACGCTCATCGCGCAGGTCGGCGCGGATGGCGCTGGCCGTTGCCTCCAGACGCTGCTCGACGGCGGCGTCCATGTCGACTTCCAGCAGAAAGTGCACGCCGCCGCGCAGGTCCAGGCCGAGTTTCATCGGTGCGGCACCGAGGCTTGCGAGCCAGTCGGGCGTCGAGTCGGCCAGGTTGAGTGCAACGGTGTAGTCGTCGTCGAGGGTCTGATCGACCACATCGCGGGCGGGTAGCTGCTGTTCGGCATCGTTCAGGCGGATCAGGCCGGTACTGTCGCTGACCATTTCGGCGGACTTGACGTCGATGCCTTCTTTATCGAGGGCCTGGGAGAGGCGTTCAAGCTGCTCGCTGTCGAGGCTGCCGCCGGTAGAGCTGATCTGGACGGCGGGATCCTGCGGATAAAGGTTGGGGAGCGCGTAGACGACGCCCACAACGATGACGACGAGTATCAGCAGATACTTCCACAGGGGGTAACGATTGAGCATGGAAGCCCTGTCCTTTCAATCAGTGACGATCGCGAGGTGATCGTCGTGCGAAGAGAGTCGCGGAAAAGGAGGCCGCCGGCGGGGAGTGTGCCGGCGGCGAGGAGAGTCAGATCGACTTCAGCGTTCCTTTGGGCAGGACGGAAGCGACGGCGTTCTTCTGGACGTTGACCTCCGTGCCCTCGGCGATCTCCATGCTGAGAAAATCGTCGGTGACGTTGGTGATCCGGCCCATGAGGCCACCGCCGATGACGACTTCGTCACCCTTGGACAGATTCGAGATCAGGTTCTTGTGCTGCTTGGCACGCTTGGACTGCGGGCGCCAGAGCAGGAAGTAGAAGATCAGTACAAAGCCGACCAGCATGATGATCTGCGCGATGCCACCGCCGGCGGCGCCGCCGGCATCCTGGGCGTGGGCCGCAGGAATGAAAAAGTCCAGCATGGATGTATCTCCGACCGTTGTATTGAACAGGCTCGTCAGATCGTGAACTGCCCGTCTGACATGATTCGGTTGCAGACCGTAACCCGGTAATCACGCAGGACGCAGGCGCTTTTCCGTGATCGTCGTGGCGACGGGTTATTCGATCATGGGCGGCACGGAAAGCCCGCGCTGCCGGTAGAATTGTGCTACGAAGTCGGCCAATGTACCCGCTTCGATAGCCCCGCGCAAACCCGCCATCAGGCGCTGGTAGTAGCGTAGATTGTGGATCGTATTGAGCATCGAACCGAGCATTTCCCCGCACCGATCAAGGTGGTGGAGATAGCCGCGAGAGAAGTGCTGACAGGTGTAGCAGTCGCATGCCTGCTCGAGCGGACCGGTGTCATGACGGTGGGTGGCGTTACGTATCTTCACCGTGCCGTCGGCGGTAAAGAGATGGCCGTTGCGCGCATTCCGCGTTGGCATCACACAGTCGAACATGTCGATCCCGCGACGGACGCCTTCGACCAGATCCTCGGGTTTGCCCACGCCCATGAGATAGCGCGGTTTCTCTTTCGGCATCCACTCTGGCAGGTAGTCGAGGACACGGATCATCTCTTCTTTGGGCTCGCCGACGGAGAGACCGCCGATCGCCAGGCCGTCGAAGCCGATATCGAGCAGCCCCTCGAGGGAGCGCTTGCGCAGTTCCGGATACATCCCGCCCTGAACGATACCGAAGAGTGCCGACGGCGAGTCGCCGTGGGCCGCCCGGGAGCGGGCCGCCCATCGAAGCGACAGCTCCATCGACTTCTGCGCCTCGGCTTCGGTGGCCGGGTAGGGGGTGCACTCGTCGAAGATCATGACGACGTCGGACCCGAGCGAGCGCTGCACGGCCATGGATTCCTCGGGGCCCATGAAGACCTTGGCGCCGTCGACCGGCGAGCGGAAGTGCACGCCCTGCTCGGTGATCTTGCGCATTGCGCCGAGGGAAAAGACCTGAAAACCGCCTGAGTCAGTGAGTATCGGCTTGTGCCACTGCGAGAAGTCGTGGAGATCGCCTTGGCCTTCGATCACTTCGGTGCCAGGGCGCAGCCACAGGTGGAAGGTGTTGCCGAGAATGATCTCGGCCCCGATGCCCTCCACGTCTCGCGGTGTCATGCCCTTGACCGTGCCGTAGGTGCCTACCGGCATGAACGCCGGGGTTTCGACCGAGCCGCGCGGGAAGGTGAGGCGGCCACGGCGAGCGCGGCCGTCTTCCGCCAGGCGCTCGAAGTTCATGAAGCACTCGTTTCGCATACTCTACTCTCGAACTGTCGGGGCTCGGGCCTGCTGCGCGGGCCCGGCGAGAAATCATCGACCCACGCGGTCAGCGGCGGGGGTGAGGGTCAGTTGGCGCGGCGACGCTCGAGCAGCATCGCATCGCCGTAGCTGAAGAAGCGATATTGCTCGGCAACCGCTTCCCGGTAGGCGCGCATCATCGTGTCGTAACCGGCGAACGCCGATACCAGCATCAGCAGTGTCGATTCCGGCAAATGGAAGTTGGTCACCAGCGCATCGACGCAGCGCCAGCGGTAGCCGGGATAGATGAAGATAGCGGTCTCGCCGCGGTAAGGCGTCAGTTGTCCATCTTCCTGACTGGCTGACTCGAGGCAGCGCACGCTGGTCGTGCCGACGGCGACGACCCGGTTGCCGTTCGCCCGGGCGCGATTGACCTGGTCGCAGGCCGTTTCCCCGACCTCGAACCATTCGCTGTGCATGTGATGCTCGCGAACATCGTCGACGCGCACCGGCTGAAAGGTGCCGGCGCCGACGTGCAGGGTCACGAACGCAGTCTCCACGCCTCTGGCGCGCAGGGCCTCCATCATCGCCTCGTCGAAATGCAGCCCCGCCGTGGGTGCCGCGACCGCTCCTTCGCGGCGTGCGTAGACCGTCTGGTAGCGCTCTCGATCTTCGAGCTCGTCTTCGCGGGTGATATAGGGCGGTAGCGGCATGTGCCCGTGGCGCTCGAGCAGTTCGATCATCGGCGTGTCGCCGACAAAACGGAGTTCGAACAGCGCGTCTTGCCTGCCCTCGACCACGGCTCGGACATCGCCTTCGAAAATCAGTTCGGTGCCAGGCTTCGGCGACTTGCTGGCGCGAAGATGGGCCAGACCTCGATGGGCGTCGAGCGGGCGCTCGAGCAACATCTCCACGCGCCCGCCGCTGGCCTTCTGGCCGAAGAGACGAGCCGGGATCACGCGCGTGTCGTTGAAGACCACGACATCACCCGGCTCGAGCCGGTCGAGCAGGGCGGGGAAGCGAGCGTGTTCGAGCGCGCCGCTATTCCCGTCGACGCAGAGCAAACGGCAGTCGGTCCGCTGCTCGGAAGGATAGCGAGCGATCAACTCGTCGGGCAGGTCGAAATGGAAGTCGGCGCGCTGCATGGTTATCACGGATCGGCTGAAAACGAGGACCCCGGGCGTCATGGGCTCGGGTGAATGAAGAGCGCGCATGATAAAGCACACGGTGGATTAAGTCAGCGTGGCAATTGACGCTGATCGAGGCGTCCGTATAATGCGTCTCCGCTGCCGGCGTGGCGGAATTGGTAGACGCAGCGGATTCAAAATCCGCCGCTGGAAACAGTGTGTCGGTTCGAGTCCGACCGCCGGCACCATCCGCAAAATCAGTACCTTAGCGTTATTTCGCTCCCTCTCGTTTCACCTTCTTTTCAGTGTTTGGTCGCAGTTTGGTCGCCCGCCCAGGGGCGAGATCGGTGATTTGCCGTTTCGTGGTATCCAAGCGTTGCCAGTTCACGTCTGCAAGACTCTGCCCCGTACATCCGCAAAACTTTGCACCGTACGTCCGCAAGACTCTGCTCCGTGATGGCGGTGTGGCTTTGCGTGTCCGGGTTAACCTTCGCGCTTGTGCTGCTCGTCGTCAGACACTACCGATCGAACGTTTGCGCTGGGTTTGCCCCGTGATGGTGGGCGGTTAGCCCGGCTCTCTGCGCGGCCGGCCCTGCGGGCCGATCGGTTTGCGAAGCGCCTGCTCGATGGCGTCCTCTCTCGAGTGACCGGCGTTCATCAGTGATTTGATTCGGGTTTTTAGCGTGCTCGTTGGCATACCGGCTTCTTCGGCGAGACTGGCAAGGCTGCCGGGTTGTCGTTGCCGGCGCTTCGTGCCCGTGAGCTTGGTTCGATCCTGGCTCGTTATCCGCATGAGAATTTTGCCTTGGGATACTCAGATCAAATGTCAGATTTCAAAGTTCAAAGCTCAAACAATAGGCAATTTTCCGGCGAATAGACATAAATCTTTACATGCCTGGTCGGTCTTCACTGCGCTTTCAAATTTCGCTAATACCAGCGGCCAGTGAAGTCTCAGTTATGAGTGTGACCCCACACCGGCAGGCGGTGTCCCCGATCGCGACAAGACGGCGTCATGGTGGGGTTCAGGCGTACCGTTTCGGTTGCCAGTGTTTTGTGACCCCCTGGCCAGCGGCTGTCATTGTTGACTATTCCGGGTGGTTGGCCGGGCGATGCAGCCCGGGAGAGAGGTGTCGTTGACGATTGGGCAGGTGCGGCAGTTCATCGATCCCGCCCGAGCGTCAGGGAGGCGCGTTCTCTGAAGCGCTCGCCAGGCGCTCCGCTGCGCCGATATCCGCCTTCCCCGAGCCCAGACGGGGTAACGCCGCCACGGTCAGCCACTCACTGGGTATGCTGAGCGCGCCAATCCCGTTTCCACGCAGTTGCCGTGCCAGCGCGGGGCCATCCAGCGGCACCTCCGAGAGAAGCACGATCCGCTCACCCTTGGTCGCATCCGGCAGGCTCACCGCCATGATCTCCCCATCTCCCTCGTCGAGAAGGTTCTTGATGGCCCGTTCGACGGCGCCGAGGCTGATCATCTCCCCGCCAATCTTGGCAAATCGAGAGTAACGGTCGATCAGGGTGAGAAAGCCATCTTCGTCCAGCATGCCCTTGTCGCCGGTCACGTACCAACGGTGCCCCGCGAGCTCGATGAGTGACTCGGCACTGCGCGCCGGATCGTCTAGATAGCCCTGCATCACTTGTGGCCCACTGATCAGCACCATGCCGGCTTCTCCGGTGGGTAACGCTTCGAAGGTCTCCGGGGAAACGATGCGAAAGCGGGTCCCGGGCAGGGGCATGCCGACGCTGCCGACCCTGCCGCCACGCTGTATCTGGGAGTAACGGATGTCGAGCGCGTCTGGTAGGTTGACGCAGGCGACCGGCCCGGTCTCTGTCGCCCCGTAGCCCTCGTGAAGGGTCTTGTGAAACCGGCGCTCGAAGGCCTCGCGTACCTGAGTGTCGAGCCTTTCTGCGCCGGCGATGACGATTCTCAGGCTGACCAGCATCAAGGGATGCACTTTGCGCTGGCGGATGAGCAGTCGCAGCGAGGTCGAGGTGCCGCACAGTATCGTCGCGCGGTGCCTGGCGATCGACTGGGCGATGCCGGCGGCATCGGTCATGTCGGGATGGCAGACCAGCGGCAGCCCCTCGATCAGCGGCAGGAACTGCGTCACCGTGAGCCCGAAGGCGTGAAACAGCGGAAGCGATCCCATGACGACATCGTCATGTTCGGTGTTGAGCACATCGGACGTCTGCTGGATGTTCGCCATGATGTTGCGATGGCTGAGCATCACGCCCTTGGGCTCGCCTTCGCTGCCGCTGGAGAACAGGATCGCTGCGGTGGCCCGGGAGTCCGCCGCCTGACAATAGCGTGCACAGAGCAGCGAAGCGGGAAGCAGGCTTACCGCGAGTCCGGTGAGCCTGCGCCGCCAGCGTGCCGTTGGTCGGATCAGATCCTCGACGTACTGGAGGCGATGCGCCTCGAGCAGGAGGCTGACATCGAGACCCCGGCGTGTGAGCGTCTCGACGAACGCGTGCGAGGTCACGATCGTGACAAGCTCGGCGCGGGCGATCATCCCGGCAAGCGTCGAAGGCGAGGCGGTGTAGTTCAAGTTGACCACGATGCCTCCCATCATCAGTGTCGCCATGTTGGCGAGCGCGCCGGCGCTGCTGGGGGGTAGTAGCAGCCCGACCCTTGGGGGCTCGTTGTTTGCCGCCGTCACTCGCTGTCGTAGCTGGGCGGCCATTACCAGGCTTGTCGTCAGTGCGCCACGGGCGTCGAAGCGCTGGCCGTCGGCATCGACGAGCGCAAGCTCTCGGGGGCGGCGCTTGACGCTTTGAATCCAGGCATGGGGTAGCGAGGGAAGCGCCGCCATTGCCCCCTGCCAGGAGTGGCTAGCCTGCTCGACGAGACGTTGCTTGATCACGGCCGCCGGGGTGCTCCGTGGCATCGGCGCGCCGAAGGCAACGACCACCGCGCGATGAAGCGGGGCGTCGCGCAGTGCTTTCAGCTTGCGCGACGAGCGAGAGAACTGGCTGCCCCACAGACCGCGGAGATAGAAGGGGACGAGGCTCACGCTGTCGTCGGCACGCTCGCAGGCGCGCTCGAACCCCCTGCGGAATGCCTCCAACTGCCCGCTTCGACTGATGGCACCTTCCGGGAAGAGACAGACCACCTCACCGGCGTTCAGGCAGTCCGCGACGGCCTCGAGAGCACTCTCCGCGTCGGCACCTTGCTCGACGGGAATGCAGCCGAGCGCCTTGAGTACCCCCTTGAAATAGCGCCGTTCATCAACGCGCTTGAGCATCACGAAGCGAATTGGTCGCGGGCTCGCGATCTGCACGATCGCCCAGTCGATCCCGCTGATGTGATTGCCAAGGAGCAGCACGCCACCCTGGGCGGGAAGGTTCTCCAGCCCCTGGACGCCGACGCGGTAGTGCCGTGTGAGCAGGAAGGCGAGCACGAAGCGGATCAGACTTTGGGGGAGCCGGATTACCGTATAGCCGCCGCCGACGATTGCCAAGACAGCGATCAGCGCGAGCAGATAACGGCTGTCGATGCCGCTGAGCGCGGCGCCGGCGGTCAGGATCAGAAAGCCGAGCATGGCCAGATTCTGAATCCAGTTGTTCGCGGCGAGAACGCGGCCCAGCTCGCCCTCGCGAGCGTGGAACTGGATCAGCGCGTTGAGCGGCACGATGAAGAGTCCCCCCATCAGACCGATGCCGACAAAGTTCGCCGCCTGGGCCCAGGCGCTGTCGAGTAGCGGCAAAAGGCCAAGACCCAGCGCAACCCCGAGTGCGCCGACAGGGATCAGCCCGGTTTCGATTCGGTTGGGCGAAAGGCGGCTTGCCAACGCCGAGCCGAGAGCGACGCCGATGCCGCTGGCCGCGAGTATGCCCTGGAGCACCAGCACACTGTCGATACCGACATACGTTTTGGCGTAGGCAGGGAATGTCGCCAACATGACCTGGCCTACCGACCAGAACGTTGCCAAGCCGATGATGCACACCCGCAGCACCGGCTGGCTCAGGACGCTCCTGAGCTGAGCCCGGGCGATGCGGCCGGTGACGTGCTCACACCATGCAGTCCGTGGCCGAGAGCCGGTGACCTCGTCCGGTGTCAGGTGATGGAGTACCAGCGCTTCGGCCAGGCTGCTGACCACGAGTAGCCCGCCCAGCGGTACCAGTTCTGCCAGCGTGGCGCCGGGTGCGTCGGTGGCGGCTGCGCGAAGCGCGAAGAGCAGGGTGAAAATGGCCGTGCCGGCGAGAACTGCGGTAATAGTGATCGCCTGAACCACGCCATTGGCCTCGGCGAGGCGGGCCTTGCCGAAGAGCGGTTTGACCAGGCCGTACTTGGCCGGCGAGTAGAAGGCCGACTGGATGGAGAGCAGTAGCGTCAACGCGAATGCCATCCAGAACCAGCCGGCGTAATAGGCGCCGGTGATACCTACACAGAGAATCACCGCCGCCCACGCCGAGAGGCGCAGAATTCGTACTTTGGGGTAGCTGTCTGCCAGCTGGCCCGCCGGCGTGAAAAACACCACGAAGGGCAGCAGAATCAGACCGTTGATCAGCGCCGTCAGCACGACCTGAGTATCACCGGTGTAGCTCTGAAAGACCGTGTTCTGGATGACGATCTTGTGCCCCAGATCGACGAAGGCGTTGAGAAAGATGGCGATCGAATAAGGCCAGGCGCCGGCCGCGCGGTAGAGCTTTTCCATCGTCAGAGCCTTATGCGAGGCGGAGGGGCGTCATCGTCGCCCCGTGTGCGCACCACGAACCCCGCCCGTGGTGTTGGCGCGGGTCAACCGGTGCCAAACCCTACCGGGCATAAAAAACGTGGCGCCCGAGAGAGTCGAGCGCCACGTTGCGTGGTGGCTACCTGATCGCCGGCCTGTAGTCGCCGGTGGCCTCTCAGCCAATGGCGCGGCGAGAGGCTCGACTCAGGGCGCTGGTCATCTCGATGGCCATGGTCAGGTCCGCCAGCTCACGCGGCGAGAACGCGGTCAGCGCAAGCTTGCGGGTGGCCGGATTGGCCGGGCGAAAATGTGTGAAGGACTCACACCACGCGAGCGCCGCCTTTTCACGCTCATTGAAGGCATCGGACTCGGCCCAGGTGGCCAGCGATGACAGCTTCTCGGCGGAGATACCGAGCGACTCGGCCTTCTCCTGGCGGAAATGCGTGCAGGTCAGGCAACCATTGATCTGGGACGTACGGAGCTCGGCGAGGCAGCGAATGGAGGGATCGAGCGAGCAGGCGTGCAGGGCGCGCGCCGACTTATCGATGTTTTCAACGTCGATGGTTTGCCACTTCTCGGTACTCATCTCGCGCTCCCACTGGCTGTTTCGTTCATTAGACGCTGATCATTGGCTGCATTCTACAGCCGCGATTGAGAAGTTTTATCACGGTTAAGCTTTAAAACGAAGGTTATATCGGGTAAGGCCCGCCATCGTGGGCATCGAGCCGCACTGACGCATTAGCGGAGCTGAGTGACAGACGATAGGCGAAAGGTCGCTTTGGCGTCTGGTGAAACGCAGACGCCCCGCTCAAGGGCGGGGCGTCCGGCACGCAGCGCTGTCGGTCCGACGTTCAGCGGCGGCTGACGAGGAATCCGACGACGGCACCGGCAATTGCGGCAACGCCGATGCCCGACCAGGCATGATCCTGAACGTAACGGTCGGCTTCGTTCATCGAACGCTGCGTCGACTGACGCATGGTCTGTCGACGCCGACGTGCATCCTTGGCCATGCGCGCATACTGCGCTTGACTGCGCGCTCGCGCCTCTTCGATGGCATCTTCGCTGTCATGGCGAAGGCCTCGACCCAGCTCACGCCCCTGGTCGCCGATATCGCGGAAATCGTCCCGGATCCGTTCGGCGCGTGCGTGGCGGTCTTCACGATTGAAAAGGCCCATGGTCACCTCCCTGATATGGATAAGCCGTACAGCCTTGATAGCGTAGTCGCAGAGTCGCCTATCCGCGACCTGCCATGCGCGGGCGACAGGCGAGGACGATCAACGGATGATGTGGCGGAAAACGGACCGAACGAGGAGAGGGGGATGTCGCTGGAGCTCTGGCTATCGCTGCTGTTGATCTGTGGGCTGGGGGCGATGTCGCCGGGACCGAGTCTTGCCGTCGTCGTGCGTCATACCCTGGGAGGTGGACGGCGGAACGGGCTGATCACGGCGCTGACGCATGCCCTGGGGGTTGCGCTCTACGCCGGTCTGACCGTGCTCGGACTGGCGGCAGTCATCGTGCACCAGCCATGGCTCTACCGCCTGGTTACCTGGGCGGGGGCGCTCTATCTGGCCTGGCTGGGCGTGTGCGCGCTGCGCGGCGGTGAAAGCGAAGCCTTCGAACCGCGAGCCGTCGCGGCTTCTGGTCTTCGCGCCGCCCGCGATGGTTTTGCCGTCGCACTGGGCAATCCCAAGCTGATCATTTTCTTCGTGGCCCTGCTCAGTCAATTCGTCGGTCCCGATATGGCAGCGGGCGGGCGCTGGCTGGTCGTCACGACGGCTGGCGGTGTCGATGGTGCCTGGTATGCGCTGGTGGCAATGGCGCTTTCGCACTCTCGCGTATTGCCTTGGCTGCGTCGGCACGCTGGCCGCATCCAGCGTGTTACCGGCGTGGTGCTGTTGCTGCTGGCGGCTCGGGTCGCGGTGGGGTGAGCGTCGCCCGTTTACGGCCCGCTCGCTGCCGGCTCTTGGCCTGCCGCGGTCACGTGCTAGGCTTTCGCTCGCCAACTGCAGGGAAGAGGTCCTCATGACCGATGTCGTCATCGCCGATGAGCAGGTCCAGCTCGTCGACTCCCGCAATCGCCCGCGGGGAAGTACCGCGCGCCGGACCATGCGTCGTCTCGCCTGCTGGCATCGGGCGACCTACGTGGTCGTGCGCAGTCGTTCCGGCCAGATCTGCGTTCAGCAGCGCACCTTGCAGAAAGAGACCTATCCCGGCGGTTTCGATCTCGCCGCAGGTGGGGTCGTCGGTGCGGGAGAGTCGTCGCTGCCGGCGGCGCGGCGAGAGCTCGAAGAGGAGCTGGGAATCCGCGGGTGCCGCCTGGAGGGTGGTCACACGTTTCGCTTCGCCGAGGACGGGCTCTACGCCTTCGGCAGCCTCTACTGGGTGCATCACGACGGGCCGCTTCGGCTCCAGGCCTCGGAAGTCGCTGCGGTACGTTGGCTGCCGCTCGATGAGGCGCTGGCGCTGGAGATGGCTACGCCGGACACCCGCGTCGCGCTGACGCTGGCGGCTCGCGAGAATGGTTGGTGATGTCGTGAGCGCCATGGCACTCTTCGTTGTCGTTTCAACGCGGCCCGCGGGATCGAAACACGCGGGATCTTGATTGCCCGCCGCCGCCGGCCGCTCATCGGACTCATCTATCGGTTCATCATGTCGATCTATACCCAGGACTGTCGGACACGGGCCGGCGAGGCTTTCAATCTGCGGGCGCTGCGGGGGCAGGTGCTGCTGGTGGTCAATGTCGCCAGCCGGTGCGGTTTTACGCCCCAGCTCGAGGGGTTGGAGAAGCTCTATCGCGACTACCGCGATCAGGGATTCACCGTGCTGGCGTTTCCCTGTAACCAGTTCGGCCGCCAGTCGCCGGAGTCGGCGGGGCATTTCGGCGCATTCTGCGAGCAGCGCTACGCCGTGACTTTCCCGCTGATGGAGAAGGTCAACGTCAACGGCCGCAGTGCCCATCCGCTATTCGTTCACCTGCGCCGGCAGGCCCCCGGGGTGCTTGGCAGTACGCCGATCAAGTGGAATTTCACCAAGTTTCTGGTCGGCCGGGACGGCCAGGTGATTCGACGATTCGGTCCCCGTGCACAGCCGCGTTCGCTGCGAACGGCCATCGAGGATGCGCTGGATACGCCATTTTCGGCATGAGCGGGCTTTCAGGCGCCACTGGCGGTTAGCTGGGCGGGCGTTCGCCCCGGGCGACCATGACCCGCACGACCAGTTCGTTGAAGCGGTAGCGGCTCATCATGGTGGTCAGCCCCGAAAACAGTGACCAGCTAGTGCGGCGCCAGCCATTCAGGCGACGGTAGTGGCGCACCAGTCGCGTCAGCAGCACGTTTTCGTCGAATTCACGCCACTCGCCCGCCATCGAGAACTGATAGCGCGCCATCACCGGCGACATCTCCAGTCGATAGACCTGTTCCAGCGCCTTGAGCGTCAGTCCGCTGGCGTTGATCTCGCGCACCATCGCGGCGTAGTCCGCCTCGCGGGGCTCGCGCTCCAGCCAGAGTACAGAGAGCGTCAGCCACAGCGCCCCTCGCTCGATGACCAGTGCCTCGATCTCCTGTTCGTTCATGATACCGCGGCCGCCTCGTGGAAGTGGGGCCAGCATGATCAATCAGCCTTTGCCCAGACTCAAGCTCGCCGGTCTCTCCGGCGGCGCCCATTCGCCCGCACGCGGCGGCGAGTTAGCCCGGCGTTTCGCCACCCTGTTAGAATGCACGACATGTCACGTTCCGACGGCTTCGTTGGGGCGTTTTGTTTCGGCTTTTGCTACGAGGTTCAACGTGATCATCAAGCCCAAGGTCCGCGGTTTCATCTGCACAACGACGCATCCCCAAGGCTGCGAGCGCAACGTCCTCGAACAGATCGAAACCACCCGTGCCAACCTCGACGGCGTCGAAGGCGGGCCGCGTAACGTTCTGGTCATCGGGGCATCGAGTGGCTATGGCCTCGCCGCTCGCGTCACCGCCGCGTTCGGTTACGGTGCCGACACGCTCGGCGTCTTCTTCGAAAAACCGGGCACCGAGAAAAAACCGGGCACCGCCGGCTGGTACAACTCGGCGGCCTTCGACAAGTTCGCCAAGGCGGAAGGGCTCTACAGCAAGTCGATCAACGGCGATGCCTTCTCGAACGAAGTGCGCGAGGCAGCGATCGAGCGTATTCGCGAGGATATGGGCCAGATCGACCTGGTGGTCTACTCACTGGCCTCGCCGGTTCGCAAGATGCCGGAGAGCGGTGAGCTCAAGCGCTCGGCACTCAAGCCGATCGGCGAGACCTACACCGCCACCGCGATCGACACCAACAAGGATGCCATTACCGAAGCGTCCGTCGAGCCTGCCACTGAGCAGGAGATCGCCGACACCATCGACGTCATGGGTGGCCAGGATTGGGAGCTCTGGATCGATGCGCTGGATCAGGCCGGCGTGCTCGCCCCAGGGGCTCGTTCGGTGGCGTTCAGCTACATCGGCACCGACATCACCTGGCCGATCTACTGGCACGGCGCGCTCGGCAAGGCGAAGGAAGATCTCGATCGCGCAGCGAGCGAACTCCACGAGCGTCTCGGGAAAAGCGGCGGCAGCGCCAATGTGGCGGTGCTCAAGTCCGTCGTGACCCAGGCGAGCGCGGCGATCCCGGTCATGCCGCTCTACATCTCCATGGTCTACAAGGTGATGAAGGAGCAGGGCGTTCACGAAGGCACCATCGACCAGCTCAACCGGCTTTTCGGTGATCGGCTCTATGCCGAGCAAGAGGCGCCGGTGGATGACGCGGGCCGACTCCGTCTGGACGATTGGGAGCTGCGTGACGACATTCAGCAGGCGTGCAAGACGCTCTGGCCGCAGGTGACCACGGAGAATCTCTTCGACCTGACCGACTATGCCGGTTACAAGCATGAGTTTCTCAAGCTCTTCGGTTTCGAGCGTGACGACGTCGACTACGACGCCGATGTCGACACCGCCGTCGACTTCGATGTCGTTCAGGTCTGACGCGGCGCACATGGCAAGGCCGCTGGATTCGTGAGCCGGGACGTTCCGCGGCGGGTCGGCTTTCTGCTGTTGCCGGGGTTTTCGCTGCTGGCCCAGGCCTGCGCCATTGAGCCGCTCATTGTCGCCAACCGCCTCGCCGGGGGGCGACTCTATGCCGCGACGACACTGGCCGTGAACACCGCCCCGGTCGTCAGCGTCTCCGAGCTGGCACTCACGCCGGATGCGGCCGCCGGCAGTGACGAGCAACCGCTCGATGCCGTCATCGTCTGCGCCCCGCTGGTCGATCCGGCCAGCGACGCTGGGCCCACGTCGTCCCAGATCGCCTCCCTGCTGGCCTGGCTCGCGCGGCTGGCACAGCGTGGCGTGGCGCTCGGCGGTATTGCCGGCGGCACGCGCTGGCTGGCGCAGGCCGGCGTGCTCGAGGGGTATCGCGCCTCCATTCCCTACGCCGGCAGCGAGACGTTCGCGCGCCGGCATCCCGCGATTCGTGTCAGCCATCAACTGTTCGAGATCGATCGTGACCGGTTCACCTGCGGCGGGGGAACGGCGGCGATGGACATGATGATGACGCTGATCGGTCAGCAGCACGGCGATGCGCTGGCGCGGCGGGTCTCCGAGCACTTCGTCTGCGAGCGTATTCGGATGGCGGACGAGCCTCAGCAGGTCCCGCTGCAGTCGGGGCTGGGGCAGGCGCCGACGGGCCTGCTCGACGCGGTGGCCCTGATGGAAGCGAACATCGAGGAGCCGCTGACCACCCACGAGCTCTCGGCGCATCTGGGCATGTCGCGGCGTCAGCTCGAGCGACTGTTCAAGAAGCACCTGCAGGCGGTGCCCAGCCGTTTCTACCTCAATTTGCGACTGCAGCGAGCACGCCGCGCGCTCCGCGAGACCGACTCGCCGGTGGGGGACATCGCGCTCGCTCACGGCTTCTCATCCGGCGCGCATTTCTCGACTGCCTACCGGCATCGATTCGGCATCAGTCCCCGCGATGAGCGTCTCGGCGGATGAGCGTCTCGGCGCGTCGCCGCCGGTCTTTCGAGGCAGAGGGCGCTGGCGTAAGAAGCGGGCGTGGTGGGATATCGGATCAACAGTAGAGGCAAGCGAGTCATGAAGATCGATGCACACTGGCTGCAGGGCGCGCGTCGGGTGGCGTCACCCAATGCCAATGCGCGCCCCGAGGGGGAGATTTCCGCGGTGGTGCTGCACGGGATCAGCCTGCCACCGGGTGAATTCGGCGGCGACGCGATCGAGCGGCTCTTTACCAATACGCTGGCGCCAGACGCGCACCCGGCTTTTGCCACGATCGCGGCGCTTCGGGTGTCGGCGCATCTGCTGATTCGGCGCGACGGCGAGAGTGTCCAGTTTGTGCCGTTCGACCGCCGCGCCTGGCACGCCGGCCGCTCGCGCTGGCAGGACGGCGACCGGCTGCGCCACGGGCTCAACGACTTCACGGTGGGTATCGAGCTGGAGGGCACCGATGAGTGTCCCTACACCGAGGCTCAGTATGCGACGCTCGCCGACGTGCTGGGCACGCTGATGCAGCATTATCCGGCGATCAGCGCCGAGCGTGTGACCGGCCATGCCTGGATTGCCCCGGGGCGCAAATCCGACCCGGGGCCGGCTTTCGACTGGGCCTACCTGCGGCGCCGCCTCGGCACGGTCTGAGGCCCCGCGGGTGGTGCTGGCACGAGGGTCGGTCGCTCGCTGCAGCACCTCACGACGCAGCGGGCAGGGCCCTGACAATCCGGTACGGGCTGCTATCGTTAGGGACAAATGAAACCGGCTGGCGTTGCCGCGACTGATCCGCAGTGGCGATCTGTTCGCGTGGTGGTCTCGCAAGTCGCTGAAAAATCTGATTTAACACGGCCGTTTTATGGCGTGTGGCGGTGCGACGAATTGGCAGTTGTGGCGGATTGCGGTATCTTTCTCGCCTGATTTTTCGCGTCACGCACGCCCGCCGTCACGTCGCGACGGCTCAGAAATCTCAAAAAAGCGGTCCCAAAAGAGCCGCATCCGCACCGAAGAGCGCATATTCCAAGTCCTGCTGCGGCTACCCGCCATGGCCGGGCGAATGGCAAACCCTTTCCCATTCGGAGAGTTGTCTATGAGTCTGGAGACACGAGAAGATCTCGATCCGGTCGAAACCACGGAGTGGCTGGATTCCCTAGCCTCGGTCGTGGAGCATGAGGGCGAAGAGCGCGCTCGCTACATTCTGAGCCGACTGGCGGATCGTCTGCGCCGTGACGGCTCTTCACCGCCGTTTTCCGGGACCACGCCGCACCGCAACACCATTCCACTGCACCGCGAGGCGAAGATCCCCGGTGACATGTTCATCGAGCGCAAGATTCGTTCGGCGATCCGCTGGAATGCGATGGTGCAGGTGCTGCGGACCAACAAGAAGCACAAGGGCCTGGGCGGCCACATTGCCAGCTACCAGTCCAGCGCGACGCTCTACGAAGTGGGCTTCAACCACTTCTTCCGCGCTGACAATGGCGACCACAAGGGTGATCTGCTCTATATCCAGGGTCACGTGACGCCGGGTATCTACGCGCGTTCGTTCCTCGAAGGCCGTCTCAGCGAAGAGCAGATGGACACCTTCCGCCAGGAAGTCGATGGCGAAGGTCTGCCGTCCTATCCGCACCCCTATCTGATGCCGGATTACTGGCAGTTCCCGACTGTCTCTATGGGGCTTGGGCCGATCCAGGCGATCTACCAGGCTCACGTGATGAAGTATCTGAACTCGCGTGAACTCGAGGACATGAAGGACCGTAAGGTCTGGGCGTTCCTCGGCGACGGCGAGTGCGACGAGCCGGAGTCGCTCGGTGCGCTGCACCTGGCCAGCCGCGAGAAGCTCGACAACCTGATCTTCGTGATCAACTGCAACCTGCAGCGTCTCGATGGCCCGGTGCGCGGTAACTCCCGCGTTATCGACGAGCTCGAGGGCGTCTTCCGTGGTGCCGGCTGGAACGTCATCAAGGTGGTCTGGGGTGGTCTCTGGGACCCGCTGTTCGAAAAAGACTCCAAGGGCATGCTGCAAAAGCGCATGGACGAGGCGGTCGACGGCGAGTACCAGAACTATAAGGCCCAGGGTGGCAAGTACACCCGCGACGAGTTCTTCGGCAAGTACGAAGAGACCGCGGAGATGGTCAAGGACTACTCCGACGAGGAGGTCTTCCGTCTCAATCGCGGCGGCCACGATCCGCAGAAGGTCTACGCGGCGTACCACGAGGCGGTCAATAACGCCAACGGTCGTCCGACCGTGGTGCTGGCGCACACCGTCAAGGGTTACGGCATGGGCGGCGGCAGCGGTGAAGCCGACATGGAAGCGCACCAGATCAAGTCCATGGAGACCGACGCGCTCAAGGCCTTCCGCGACCGTTTCGGTATTCCGGTTTCCGACAAGCAGATCGAAAGCGGCGATATTCCGTACTACAAGCCGGAAGACGACAGCCCGGAGATGAAGTACCTCCATCTCCAGCGCGACAAGCTCGGTGGCTTCCTGCCAGCGCGCAAGAACGATTTCGAAGCGATCGAGATTCCGACGCTGGAAGACAAGATGTTCGCGACCCAGCTCAAGGGCTCCGGCGATCGCGAAGTCTCGACCACGATGTCGTTCGTGCGGGTGCTCAACGGTCTGGTCAAGAACAAGCAGTTCGGTCAGCGGGTCGTGCCGATCATTCCCGACGAGGCGCGTACCTTCGGCATGGAGGGCATGTTCCGCCAGCTCGGTATCTATGCCGCCGAAGGCCAGAAGTACGAGCCGATGGATGCCGGCCAGATCATGTACTACCGCGAGGACAAGAAGGGTCAGATCCTCGAGGAAGGCATCACCGAAGCCGGCTCGATGTCCGCGTGGATCGCCGCGGCAACCGCTTATGCCAACCACCATCTGCCGCTGCTGCCGTTCTACATCTACTACTCGATGTTCGGGTATCAGCGCATCGGTGATCTGGTCTGGGCCGCCGGTGACCTTCAGGCCCGCGGCTTCATGGTCGGCGGTACTGCCGGGCGTACCACCATCAATGGTGAAGGCCTGCAGCACCAGGATGGTCACAGCCACATCCTGATGTCCACGGTACCGACCTGCCGCTCCTACGATCCCTGCTATGGCCACGAGCTTGCGGTGATCGTCCAGGACGGTCTCAAGCGGATGTTCCAGGACAAGGAAAACTGCTTCTACTACCTGACCGTGATGAACGAGAACTACCCGCACCCGGAAATGCCGGAAGGCAGCGAGGAAGGCATCGTTCGCGGCATGTACCGGCTCAAGCAGGGCGAGCAGGGCAAAGGCGGCAAGCAGCCACGGGTACAGCTCATGGGAAGCGGCACCATCCTGCGCGAAGTCGAAGCCGCCGCTGCGATGCTCGCCGAAGAGCACGGCGTCATCGCCGACGTCTGGAGCGTGACCAGCTTCAACGAACTGCGTCGCGAAGCGCTGGAGTATGACCGTGCGCAGTTCCTCGACTTCGACGACAAGCGTGAGAAGCCCTGGGTGACTCAGCAGCTCGAATCGATCGAAGGGCCGGTCATTGCCTCGACCGACTACATGAAGCTCTATGCCGATCAGATCCGCGCCTGGGTGCCCACCGATTTCCACGTGCTCGGTACCGACGGCTACGGACGCTCTGACACTCGCGAACAGCTGCGTCACTTCTTTGAGGTCGATCGCTACTACGTCACCGTTCAGGCGCTGCGCGCGCTGGCGATGCGCGGCGAGGTCGACGGCAAGGTGGTCAACGACGCCATGAAGAAATATGGCCTCGATCCCGCCAAGCCCAGCCCGCTGACCGTTTGATCGGCGACTCTCCGAAGGGCCGCTACAGTGAGTGGTAGCGGCCACGGCCAGACGAACCGGCTCGCCCGCGCGGCGAGCCGGTGGATGATAAAGGAGCGCGACCTTGAGTAGCGAAATCATCAAAGTTCCCGACATCGGCGGTAGCGACGGTGTCGAAATCATCGAGATTGTGGTGAGCGAAGGCGACGTTATCTCCGCCGAAGACACCATGATCACGCTGGAGTCCGACAAGGCCAGCATGGACGTCCCTGCGCCCAAGGGCGGCAAGGTGGTGAAGCTGCTGGTCAAAGAGGGTGATACCGTCTCCGAGGGTGACGACATCCTCGAACTCGAAGCCGAGGGTGGCGGCGAGGACGACGCGGAAGACGGCGACGACAGCGACCAGGAGGAGACCGAGAAGGCCTCTCCGGGCAAGAGCGAAGAGAACGCCGAATCGGACGAAGACGCCGAAGACGAGAAGCCCGCGCCCAAGTCGTCGAAATCCGCCTCGGGTTCCGGCAAGCGCACCGTTGAGGTCAAGGTGCCGGACATCGGCAGTGACGACCCGGTCGAGATCATCGAAGTCGCGGTGAGCGAGGGCGATGAGATCAGCGAGGAGGACACGCTGGTCACGCTGGAGTCCGACAAGGCGAGCATGGACGTCCCCAGCCCCTATGGCGGCAAGCTGGTGTCGCTCTCCATCAAGGAAGGCGACAAGGTCTCCGAAGGCGACGTGATCGGCACCATGGAGATCGCCGGCGAAGGCGACGATGCCGGTGACGACGGTGAGGAAGCGCCGTCCAACACCAGCGGTGACGATGGCGAGACCTCGGAAGATGACACCGCGTCCGATGACGACGAATCCGACGCCGACGGCGATGACGGCGATGACGAAGGCGGCGGTCGTCAGGAGCTTCGCGTTCCCGATATCGGCAGCGATAACGTCGAAGTCATCGAAGTCGCGATCAGCGAAGGCGACGAGGTCAGCAAGGAGGACACGCTGATCACGCTGGAGTCCGACAAGGCGTCGATGGACGTCCCCAGCCCCTTTGAGGGCAAGATCGTCGAAGTGTCGGTCAAGGAGGGCGACAGCGTCTCCGAAGGCGACCTGATCGGTTATGTCGAGACAGCGGGTGGCAAGAAGGCGTCCAAGGCCGGCTCGGACAAGAAAGCCGACGCTGGCAAGAAGGCCGATTCTGGCAAGAAAGCGGATTCTGGCAAGAAAGCGGATTCTGGCGACAAGGCCGACGCCAAGGCCAAATCGTCCGAAGGCGCCAAGAAATCCGGCGGCGGCAAGAGCGCAGCCGGCGGCGAGCCGAGCCCGGAGGCGCGTCACAAGCACGGTGATGACAAGACGGCAGGCGCGCATGTGCACGCCGGCCCGGCAGTCCGCAAGCTCGCCCGCGAACTCGGCGTCGAGCTCAGCGAAGTCGAGGGTTCGGGACCCAAAGGTCGCATCCTGAAAGACGACGTCGACGGCTTCGTCAAGAAGGTCATGCAGGCGCGCAAGAGCGGTGGCTCGAGCCAGGCGCCAGCGCCGGCTGCCAGCGGTGGTGCCGGAATCCCGCCGATCCCGGCCGTCGATTTCAGCCAGTTCGGTGAAGTCGAAGAGAAGCCGATGGGTCGGCTGATGAAGGCCGGGGCGACCAACCTGCATCGCAGCTGGCTCAATGTGCCTCACGTCACGCAGTTCGACGAGGCGGACATCACCGAGCTCGAGAACTTCCGCAAGGCGATGAAGGAAGAGGCGCAGAAACAGGGCGCCAAGCTCACGCCGCTGCCGTTCATGATCAAGGCCGCCGCCAAGGCGCTCGAGATGTACCCGCAGTTCAACGTCTCGCTGCACCCGGACGGTGACAAGCTGATCCAGAAGAAGTACGTCCACATCGGCGTTGCGGTGGATACCCCCAACGGTCTGATGGTGCCGGTGATCCGCAACGTGGATCAGAAAGAGATCATCGAACTCGCCAAAGAGGTCATCGACCTCGCCGGGCGGGCCCAGGAGGGCAAGCTCAAGCGCGACGAGATGCAGGGCGGCTGCTTCACGATCTCCAGTCTCGGCTCGATCGGCGGCACGGCTTTCACACCCATCGTCAACGCGCCGGAAGTGGCCATTCTGGGGGTTTCCAAGTCCCAGATGAAGCCGGTCTGGAACGGGGCCGAGTTCAAGCCGCGGCTGATGTGCCCGCTGTCGCTCTCCTACGATCACCGGGCAGTCAACGGTGCGGATGCGGCGCGCTTCACGGCCTATCTGGCCCAGGTGCTGACCGACATTCGTCGTATCCTGATCTAAGCTCGCCCTGTGCGGGACTCACGCCAGCGGCCCACCCGGGCCGTTGGCGTTTTTTTTTGGCATCGAGCGAGCTCCGGTATTCGCCGAACCGAGCCTTGTGCGGTTGTCGCACGGCAGGTATCGTTTTGCTCCATTGACCGGTCTCGAACCGATGCCATTCTTCAAGGAGCACTATCCCATGCGTTTGATCCTCTTGGGCGCCCCGGGCGCTGGTAAGGGTACCCAAGCCCAGTTCATCTGCGAGCATTTCAACATCCCGCAGATCTCTACCGGTGACATGCTGAGAGCCGCCGTCAAGACTGGCAGCGAGCTGGGTGTGAAGGTCAAGGAGACCATGGACAGTGGTTCGCTGGTGTCGGACGAGCTGATCATCGCGCTGGTATCGGAGCGAATCGCCGAGCCGGATTGTGCGAACGGCTTTCTGTTCGACGGCTTCCCGCGCACTCTGCCGCAAGCGGACGCGATGAAGGACGCCGACATCAAGCTCGATCATGTCGTCGAGATCGCCGTCGCTGACGAAGAGATCGTCAAGCGCCTTGCCGGCCGGCGTGTCCATCCCGGCTCCGGGCGGGTCTACCACGTCGAGTACAATCCCCCGCGGGAAACCGGTCTCGATGATGTCACCGGTGAGCAGCTGGTCCAGCGCGAGGACGACAGCGAGAGCACCATCCGCCATCGCCTCTCCGTCTATCACGACCAGACCGCACCGCTGGTCGACTACTACCAGGCGTGGGCCGCAGAAGATCCCGAAGCCGCCCCGACGTATCACCGTATCGCCGGCGTCGGTACCGTCGACGATATCCGCGGTCAGGTTCTCGCCGCCCTCGAGGGCTGAGCCGTCGCTCCTGGCTCACGCCGCCGCCCGGCGGCGTGAGATCGATCGCGGGCTCTGGGCCCTGGGCTCACGCCCCTCACTCCTGAATGACCGGTAAATCGATGCCCTCCCTGCTGGCCCTTGATGCCTCCTCGAACGCTTGCTCGTGCGCCCTGTGGCGCGACGGGACCTTGATCCATCGATTCGAGATCGCCCCGCGCGAACACACCCGACGGCTGATGCCGATGATCGACGAACTGCTCGATGAAGCCGGGGTGACAATCGCCGACCTCGATGCCATCGCCTACGGTCACGGGCCAGGCTCGTTTACCGGGCTGCGCATTGCCGCGGGTATTGCACAGGGGCTCGCCTATGGCGCCGACCTGCCGCTGATCGGCGTCTCCACGCTCGAGGCGCTGGCCCTCTCGGCGCACCGCCAGTGCCACGCGCGCCATATCGTCGCCGCGCTCGATGCCCGCATGGACGAGATCTATGTCGGCGCCTACCGCTGCGAAGAGGGCGAAATCGCGCGCTGCCTTGAAGAGCGGGTCATGCCGCCATCGAAACTGCAGCTACCGGGCGAAGAAGACGACCGGGAATGGGTCGGCATCGGTAGCGGTTGGCAACTTCTGTCCGAAATGTCTGTCCAGACACGGGCGTCGCTCGTTCAGATACTGCCGGACGAGCTGGCAGCGGCGCAGGATATCGCCCGCCTTGCAGCCGGCGCCTGGGCACGTGGCGAGCGTGGCGTCCCGCCTCACGAGGCGACCCCCGTCTATCTGCGTAACGAGGTGGCCTGGCGCAAGGCGTGAGCGACGCGACTCTCACGGCTCATCGATAAGGATCCCGAGCGATCATGGATGTATTTCACCTGGTAGTGCTGGCGGTGATTCAGGGGGTCACCGAATTTCTCCCCATCTCTTCTTCCGCGCACCTGATACTGCCCTCCCAGCTGCTGGGATGGTCCGATCAGGGGCTCGCTTTCGACGTCGCCGTCCACATCGGCTCGCTGGGCGCCGTCATATGCGTCTTTCGGCGCGATATCTGGCGAATCGTCTGCGCCTGGTTCGCGCAGTTCGGTGAACAGGGCCAGAGCGAGGAGAGTCGGCTCGGCTGGGCGGTGATCATCGCAACGCTACCGGCGGTGGTCGCCGGATTACTGGTGGAGAACTGGGTCGAGGATTCGGGACGGTCGGTGCTGGTGATCGCCACCACCACGCTGGTCTTCGGTGTGGTCCTCGGGATCGCCGATCTCAAGAGCAGCCGTGAGCATCCGCTGGGCAGGATGACGCTCAAGGCAGCGCTGCTGATCGGCCTGGCGCAGGCGGTCGCGCTGATCCCCGGTACCTCGCGGTCAGGCATTACCATGACGGCGGCGCTGATGCTCGGTTTCACGCGTCAAGCGTCGGCCCGGTTCTCGTTTCTGCTCTCGATCCCGCTGATACTCGCAGCGGGGCTTTTCCAGAGCATCGAGCTCGTCCAGGCGGACAGCAGCGTCGCCCTCTGGTACGAGATGGTGCTGGGGGTGGTCTTTTCGTTTATCGCCGCCTGGGTCTGCATCAAGCTCTTTCTGGCGGCGCTCGACCGGATCGGCATGTTGCCGTTCGTGATCTATCGGCTGCTTCTCGGCGTGGCCCTGTTCCTGTGGGCAACGTGAGCGGTCTGGTTGTCGTCGGTGACGCGTTGCAGCCCCTTGCTGAACGCTACGGTCTCGAGTGGCGGGGCGTTCAGCCGGCGACGGGATTATCGCTTCGCCAGGACGCCGGGGACCTCGTCATCGCCGGAGACCCGGGCACCTACGGCCATCCTATCGGTGTGGATTTTCTTTCCGGCCGAGTGGCGCACCGGCGTCGGTTTGGCGGGGGGCGCGGCCAGCTCGTCGCTCGCGCCTGCGGTTTCGGCAAGGGTGTGACACCTTGCGTGGTCGATGCCACCGCCGGGCTTGGGCGTGACGCCTTCGTGCTCGCGTCGCTGGGCGCCGAGGTGCTGATGGTCGAGCGCGTGGCGGCGATTCATGCGCTGCTGGCCGACGCGCTCGTCAGAGCCAGCGATGACCCAGAGGTCGGCGAGATCGCTTCGCGCCTCGCGCTGCGTCACGCCGACAGCGCCGCCGGGCTCGGCGCCGCCGTTGCCGACTGGCCGCATCCGCCGCAGGTCGTGCACCTCGACCCGATGTTTCCCCACCGCGAGAAGTCGGCGCTGGTGAAAAAGGAGATGCGTCTTTTCCGTGAGCTGGCCGGTGCCGACGACGACGCGCCGCGCCTGCTGGAAGCCGCGCTGGCTATCGCCACCCATCGCGTTGTGGTCAAGCGCCCGCGCAAGGCACCGCCGATTGAAGGTCCCGCCCCGCATCACGTCATCGAAGAGAAAACCAGTCGCTACGATCTCTACGTCCATCGTTCTCTCAAGGGGTGAGGGGCATTTCCATTACCCGGCCCTTTTTGAGGGGCTGGCCGCAACGGTGAAGATACCGGTATGAGACACGACCGCCGACTCGACGAGTTCTTGATGTCGCTCGACTCGCAGATCATGAACGCCACGACGCGAGACGCGATCCGCGACATTTTCACCACGATCGAACGCTACGACGGCTCGTTGAAACCGTCCCGCGCCTACCGCCGGCCTATCTTGCTGAGTACGATCACGCTGGTCTGGATTGTCGTGCTGATCCTGTCGATCCTCTTGCATTCCGGAGCCGTGGCCATCGTGCTCGGCGTCCTGGCCCTGCTCTACACGCCGTGCGCGCTGGTGCTGGCCAAGACGCGACGCTTGAGGCCGCTGCCGACAGCAACGGCCAATCAGCTCTATCAGCGGGCGGTTTCCGTCGAGGTCGGAAGTGAGGTTGCGAGCGACGCTCCGTTGATGCGTCACCTGCTAGGAAGCGTCATGGCCCACCGGATAGCCGAGTCGGACTCTGCCGATCCTGGCCTGCAAGGAGGCACGCCGGGTAGCCGCAGCGATCCCGAGTTCCTGATTTTCGATTTCACGACCCCTGAGTGCACCGACGGTGAAGTGGACGAACGCTTGCGCGACCCGGTTCATTACGCGTTTCTCGACGCCATCGCGCTGCCGACGCGACTTGATCATCCGCTCAAGTATCGCTATCCCAAGCAGGTCGACGACGAGAACATCACCCCCGATACTTCGCTGCCACCGGGCGCTGCGGCGGCGATCGAGCGCCTCGGCGAGGTGTTGGATTGGGTCCAGATCGATACCGACGGCTCTGGCGTGATCGTCTTTACGCATGAGGTCGCGGCGATCTGGCCGCCGTTCGATCCCGATCTGCCATTGAGCGATCCTGCCGCGCTTCGACGCGCTGTCGACCGTAGCGATGCCATCAGCGCATTGAGGGCGCGGGCCAAGGCGCTACTCGGTGTCGTCGAGGCGCTAGAGGGGGGATCGACGTCCAGTCGCCCGACGCTCGAGCAGGGGATACCGTCGGATGCCGGGACGTACTCAGGTGAGCTGGACGGGTCTTTCCACAAGTAAGTATTTCAAAGCTTGGCCCGGTTTGACGCCGCCGCCTTGATTGCCCTCTTACGACCTTTCATGGCTTAGCGTTTCGAATTGGGAACAGCCAAAAGCCGGGCTTTAGGCCCGGCTTTTTTCGCTGACGCGTAGCGCTTGTCGTGGGACGTTACTGACGCTTGAGGGTCATGTCCGCACCGGAGCTGATCACGCCCATGCGCGTGTCGAGCACCTCGAGATCGCCGTTGTCCAGCGGGCGCAGATAGTAGATGGTATTGCCGCCACTGCCCTTGAGCTCGTAGACGGTGGGCAGATGCTGCGGGCCGGCGTCGTTGAGGATGAGGAAGTTGCCCTGGGTCTTCATCGGCTCTTCACTGCGTCCCTGGTAGAGGCTGTCAAGCACGTAGGCGCCGCCGGTATCGTCCATGTTCATCATCTCGAGATCGACCTGGATGCCAGAGCAGTCGGCACACGGCAGGACGCCTTCGTATTCACCGGCCGCCTTTTCGTAGGGCGAGGGCGGCGTGCTGGCGCAGCCACCGAGTGCCAATCCCAGCCCGAGAATGCCGGCGCCGATCATTCCTTGAGTCCGCATCGCAATCTTCCTTACTGAGTGAGTGACTGCTGCAGTATAGATGCGCCCTCGAAAGTTGCCGTGGCGAAGGTCGTCAGAGGCCGGGTTTCAACGCGCGGCGGATGAACGAGCGGCGTCTATCGTTGTGGGTTTGCCAGCCTGCAACTACGCTCAGTGATCAGTGGAATGAATCCGCTGACATCACCGCTGCCAAGGAGGTCCGTATGTACGAAGATCAAGCGAAGGGACGCACCGAAGAACTCAAGGGTCACGCTCAGGAAGCGGCCGGTCGTTTTTCCGAGGACGACGACATGCGACGCGAAGGCAAGGCTCGCCAGGCTGCCGGTAAAGTGCAGGCCAACTATGGCGAAACCGTCGACAGCATGCGCGAAGCCACGGTGAAGAACCCGATCAGCGCGCTGGCCATTGCCGGCGGCGTGGGTGTCTTTATCGGCCTGATTCTCGGCCGCCGTTGAGACGACAGCCGTCTCGACCGTGACCCCGTCATGGTCGGCGGCGGTATAGTCGGCCCGTCGATGCAACGCCCCGGTATCTCGATACCGGGGCGTTGTCGTTACAGGGTGCGCTGCGGGGTGGGGGGCGCCGGCGTGGGGAAGCGCCACTTCGACCACTGTCGTAGCAGCACAAAGACCAGAAAGGCCTCCGGCAGCTCGCCGAGATAGAACATCCATTCCGCCCCCTGCTGGACGACGAGCCAGTGCTCTTCACGCGGGAGCTGAAAGCGATACATCCATTTCGCCAGTACGCCATGCGCCACCATGGAAACGACCAGTACCGCCAAGCGCAGGCGGATGCCAGGGCGTCTCGGGGCGGGGTCCGGGCCGGCGATCGCCCAGGTGAAGAGGCATCCCGCCAGCAGGAAGTGCCAGTGAAGCCAGACGGCGAACGCCGGGCTTCTCAGCATCAGGCTGTAGAGATCCGTGAGATAGAGGGCGTAAAGACCGCCCACGTTGAGCACGGCCGCCGTGATCGGATGGCACAGCAACCGCAGAGTCGGCGTGTTCAAAAGCCTCACCCAGCGTTTCCCCCACGCCGCCGGCAGGTTCTTCAGTGCCAGCGTCACCGGGGCGGCAAAGACGAGGCCCACCGGCGCCACCATGGCGACCACCAGATGCACCATCATGTGGCCGCGAAAGTCATGATGCCCCCAGTGAGAGAGCGGCGGCACCAGAACGGCGATGGTGCCGAGAGCGGCAAGGGCGAATACCGCCAGACGCCACCGTGGCCACGCCCGCCGGCGTCGATGAAGACGCCACACGCCCAGCCCGTAGAGCCCGAGTGCCAGCCCCAACAGCGTGGCCAATCCGGTCATCGCTGGCTCAGCGCTTGTCCGCGAGCGGCCCGTCGGTAGAGCCAGAAGCCGATCAGCAACAGCACGATAGCCGCGCCGTTCCAGGTCAGATCGTACGGCAGCAGGTTGTCGACGTAGCGGATCTGATGCAGGCCCAGAAGCTTGTGATCAACGATGCCGTCGAACAGTTGAAACCCGCCCATGCCGAGAAGAAAGCCCGCCCCGCGAAATCCCGGTGCCTGACGATGAGTTTCGTGGAGTCTGAGCATCATGACACCGCCGGCGATGATGGCCACGAGCTCCAGGGTATGCAGCAGGCCGTCCGAGGCCAGCGCCAGTGCCGAACTGTCCGTTTCCACGAAGTGATGCCAGCCAAGCACCTGGTGGAAGAGGATCTCGTCGATGGCCGCCATGAAGCCGATACCCAGAAGGATCGAGGCGATCAGTGTCGCTTTGATATCAGGCGTGTCACCGGGGCGATCGGCCGCAGAGTGAGTGGGCGTCGTTTTCACAGTCGCATGCCTCATGGCCAGAGGGGCGGAGAGTCGAGGTTGCGTGTCGGCAGGCCTCGGATGATGGGATCAGATTAGTTGATGTCACGCCAATGGCGAGCATTCGGCCCATGGCGAGACGCCGCCCGGTCTCACCGGAAGCGTGAACTCGCCGGCCGGCCGGATGATAGCGCCGGTAAGGGGAATTGGCGTCAAAAAGTCTTGAGCCTCGCTGCCGACGAGGCCATCATCTGCGCCCTCGTCATGCGTTGACCTCATGACGGGAACCATGACCGGGGTGGCATCGGGTCGGGGTGCGCTCAAGAGTTGCCCACTACCGATAAGACCTTATCTCTGTTGACTTTTCCCGATCTGGAATCGAACCATGAACAAAGTCCTGATTATCGGCGCCGGCGGCGTCGGCGGCGTCGTCACTCACAAGTGCGCGCAACATCCCGAAGTCTTCGCTCAGATCTGCCTCGCCAGCCGTAACGAAGCCAAATGCAAGGCGATCGCCGAACAGCTCCCGAGAGCGATCGAGACCGCCCAGGTCGATGCGGACGACACCGAGGCGCTGGTCGCGCTGATCGAGTCGTTCAAGCCGGACGTGCTGATCCACGTCGCGCTGCCGTATCAGGATCTGACCATCATGGAAGCCTGTCTGCGCACCGGCGTTCCGTATCTCGACACGGCCAACTACGAGCATCCCGACGAAGCCAAGTTCGAGTACAAGGAGCAGTGGGCGTTTCAGGATCGCTACGCCAAAGCGGGCAACATGGCCACGCTGGGCTGCGGTTTCGACCCGGGCATGACCAACATCTACTGTGCCTACGGCCAGAAGAACCTGTTCGACGAGATCCATCGCATCGACATCCTGGACGCCAACGGCGGCGACCACGGCTATCCGTTCGCGACCAACTTCAACCCGGAGATCAACATTCGCGAGATTACCGCGAACGGTCGCTACTGGGAGAAGGGCGAGTGGGTGGAAACCGCGCCGCTGGCGGAGAAGCGCAAGTTCGACTTCGACGGTATCGGCGAAAAGGATCTGTACCTGCTCTATCACGAAGAGCTCGAGTCGCTGGCGCAGAACATCAAGGGCATCGAGCGCATTCGCTTCTGGATGACCTTCTCCGAGAAGTACCTGACGCACCTGAAGGTGCTCGAGAACGTCGGCATGACCAGCATCGAGCCGATCGAGGTCAACGGTACCGAGGTGTCGCCGCTGCAGTTCCTGAAGTCCGTGCTGCCGGATCCGGCATCGCTCGGCCCGCGCACCAAGGGCAAGACCAACATCGGCGTCATCCTCGACGGTATCAAGGATGGCAAGCGCCGCAAGGTCTACATCTACAACATGTGCGACCACGAGAAGTGCTACGCCGAAGTGCAGTCGCAGGCCATTTCCTATACCACCGGCGTGCCGGCGGTGACCGGTGCCATGCTGATGCTGGAAGGTATCTGGAAAGGCGAGGGCGTGTTCAACGTCGAGCAGCTCGATCCGAATCCGTTCATGGAGCGCATCGGTGAGATGGGACTGCCGTGGCAGATGGTCGAGCTCGACCCCGACGTCGACCCGCTCGCCTGATGGGGGCTATCGACGACGCGCGTGCGCAGGCCGGCGAGGTCTGCGGCTTCGATATCGCCGCCTGTCCGTCGCCGGCCTACGTGGTCGACGACGCCCGGCTGCAGCGTAACCTCGAGCTGCTGGCGCGAGTGCAGGCCGACAGCGGGGCGAAGATCCTGTTGGCGCTCAAAGGGTTCGCCATGTGGGATACGTTCCCGCTGGTCAGTCAGTATCTGGTGGGAACCACGGCCAGCGGGCAGGACGAGGCACGCCTTGGCGCCGAGACGTTCGGCGGCGAAGTGCACTGTTACTCGCCGGCGTTCACCGCCCCGGAGATGGATGTGGTGCTGCGCTATGCCGACCACCTCAGCTTCAACTCGCTGGGGCAGTGGCGTCACTTTCGCCAGACGGTGGCAGCGGCGCCGCGTCCGGTGTCCTGCGGGCTACGGGTGAACCCGGAGCACTCCACCGGCGACGTGGCGTTGTACGATCCCTGTGCGCCAGGCTCACGGCTCGGTGCCCGGGCGTCGGACATTCGCTTGGGCGACCTCGAGGGCCTCGAGGGGCTGCATTTTCACGCGCTCTGCGAGCAGGACAGCGACGCGCTGGAAGCGACGCTTGATGCTTTCGAGACGAAGTTCGGTGGGTATCTGAGTGCGCTTCGCTGGGTCAATTTCGGTGGGGGCCACCACATCACCCGGCCGGGTTATGACATCGAGCGTTTGATTCGGGTGGTGCGCGATTTCAAGGCGCGTCATCCGCATCTCGAGGTCTATCTGGAGCCGGGCGAGGCGATCGCGCTCAACACGGGGTTTCTGGTCGCCACGGTGCTGGATATCGTCGATAACGATGGCCCGATCGCGATTCTGGACACCTCGGCGACCGCGCACATGCCGGACGTGCTCGAGATGCCGTATCGCCCCGAGATCATCGGTGCCGCCGAGCCCGGCGCTAAGCCGCACACCTATCGACTGGGCGGCACCACCTGTCTGGCCGGCGATGTGATCGGCGATTACGCCTTCGATGCGCCGCTCGAGATCGGTGATCGTCTGGTCTTCACCGACATGGCGCACTACACCATGGTCAAGACCACGACATTCAACGGCATTCGGTTACCGGCAATCTGCCGGGTGGATGCGCGCTCTCGCGCGGTGACGACCGTCAAGACCTTCGGCTATGACGACTACCGCCAGCGCCTGAGTTGACCGACTCGGCTGCCCGGCATCTTCGCCGGGTCTGCCGGACGAGAGAAAGGCGCCCTGCCATTCGCAGGGCGCCTTTTTTTGTTGGAGCGGGTGAAGCCGCGTTGGGAATGCCTGACCGTGCCGGTGGCATCACCGGCGGCGCTCAGGCTGACACCTTCCATTCTCTCTGCGTGTCGTGCTGGACAGCGGTCTCCCGCGCCATCTTGAGAATCAGGCCGCGAGACATGTTGAGCGCCTGGAGAGAATAGCTGGGCCCTTGCCGATCACGGTACTGACCACAGGTGGTGATGAAGTCGCCGCATTCCTTGCAGCTGATTTCATCCCAGTCGCGTGCGGCATCGGGTGCGATGGCGTCTGTGCAGCCGCAGCGAGAACAGGCAATTCGATAGTTCATGACACTCCCTCCCTGGCGATGGTCGCCGACATAGCCTGACGATATCGGGTCTTGCTCGAGACAGGCATCCTTGCCAGTGAGCGTAACGACAGCGCCAGCCGCTACGCCCCGAGAGCCTCCTGCCCCCGTCATGCAAATTAAACTTGGCATAACCGCCTAAGCTGTACAAGCATTGGTTTCATGTACAATCCTTGAGGAAATAATCATGGCCCATTTCAAGCAGCGTCAAACCGTGAAATGGAAGTGGGGGCCCCACTGGGCGGAGGGGACGGTGACCAAGAAGTTCTGCGAGACCGTGACCCGTCAACTGCAGGGTAGCGAGGTCAAACGCAAGGGCACCCAGGACAACCCGGCCTACCTGATCAAGCAGGAGGACGGCACCCGAGTCCTCAAACTGCAGAGCGAGCTTAAGAAAGCCTGAGGGTTGATCCAACCGGCGCGATGCAGCGTAACAGTAGGGCAGGCGTGAGCGATGCCGCCACGCGATCCAGGAGTGGACAGAATGACGTTCGATGAATTCGTGAAGCGTGCTCGCCAGGGTGGCGTGGATGAGCTGCAGGTCGAGGCGATGGAGGGTAATATTTACGTGTTTCACGCCATCGTCGATGAGGATACGCATACGCTGGAGAACGCCTCGGGCGGGGTGCTGCGCCCGGACTCCCTCGAGCACGCGCGAAAGCTTCTCAGAGCGGCTGGCGGGCTCGAAAAGCTTCCGCTCTATCTTATCCAGCAGACAGCCTACGACGAGATGATTGGCCAGCAGTCATCTCTGGAGTCTCACAAGACGCGCATGTCGCTGAATACCGGAACGTGACCCGCAGGCGCTGCCCCGCCCCAAGGTGAGACGCTAAGCTGTGAGACGCTTCGATCCCGCAGAGGGACGAACGCGCTCGGTACTCCTCGATCAATGGCGCTGACGGGCGTCTGCCCCGACAGATTCGTGGCACATCGCGGCGCTTCGCGATGTGTGCAGGACAAGTGGGGGGCAGCTGGCGTGACATTCCGGATGGCGCCCGTCAAGCGGCTGGCGCCTGCGGCGTAAGCGCACACCGTCTGTCCAGCGATTGAACCCGGCAACCCTTGCCAGCACTATCAAGGGTTTCAGGGCTTTACTCGATTCGAGCAGATGCCTTTATCGACCATTGAACGGGAGTTCGTCAGACGTGTTGACCGCACTGGTGTTACTGCTCAATTTCATTGGCGTCGCCATCGCCGTCTATCAGGTGTACGACATCTACTACGAGCAGAACGTAGGCGACGAGGAGCGAGAGCGGGCGGAAACGAACGAGGCCGGCTGGCAGGGTGGCGCGCCGGCGATTGCGGCACTTCGCGAAGCCAACGTGGATCCTCGGGTTCTGGAGGCCGTCACGGCCCGTGAGGATGCCGCGCGGTTTCTCCAGCCGCTTCGTCGTCGCCGCCAACGGCTGGTGTTCGAAGATCGCCTCAAGGTAAGGCATCTGCCGTTCTGGACGTCGTCGCTACCCCGACGGGACCTGCGTCTGACCCTGCTTAGCGTCGTTCTGGTGAACTGCCTGCTGGTCCTTTTCCTCGGTGGCCTGAGCCTCTACACCGTGGCCTACCAGGTGCCGGGCGATACCTTTGCCTGGATGAACAGTGAGGTCGTGTTGATGGGGCTGATCTACGCGCTGGTGGCGTTGACACATGGCGTCGCCTGGCTCGATCGCTATCTGCACGATCTCTACAAGATCGGCCAGCTCATGGCGTGGTCGCCCGAATCGGCGTCCGTCTCTGCCCACTGAGCGTGTCTCTGTCACATTCCCACTGGGCCTTTCTCAGTTAAATCCCCACGGAGCGTGTTTCAGTCAAACAGTGTCACGCGACGGCTCGGCGGCGGCAGCGGGCGTCGCTGCCTTTCACGCTTGGCCAGGCACTCAAGGTGCTCGAGGGTGAGCGCCTGTCCGTACCGGCGATGAATCTCTTCCTGCGCCAGGATCGCGGCTTGCTGCCAGCACGCGGCCAGGACGTAGAGATAGGTGGCTTCGAGATTCTGACTGATGCAGTGCGCCCGATAACGCTCAAGTCTCATCATTCGCATGATGGGCTCCGGCAGCCTGGCTGCGCTCTCCTGATGATGCGAAGCAGCATACGACGCCGGCCCCGCCAGACCAAGCCTGCGGGAACGTTGCCGCCAGCGCTGACCCCGGACTGCCAACGCTCTCTGGTCAGTGCAAGCGCCCCATGCGTCTGTCGCTGACGAAAAAGGAGCGCCATCGGGCGCTCCTTGTCCTGGGTCACAGTCCCGCGCCTGGGCCCGGCTGGGCATCAAGGCGTCAGGCGTTGTCCCTCTCGACACTAACGATCTCAGACGGTTTGTGACGCGTCTCGACGATGGACCGAGCTTCCTGCTCGCTTTCGGCCTCGACCTTCTCGTTGCGCGTCTCCTGGTCACCCGGCAGCTTGAACGTGATGTTGAAGATATCCATGCGCGTTTCCTCGTCGGTTTTCCAATGGCCTCATAGGCTTAGTTCCTGTTCTGCTGCCGCGTCAAACTTTTCCTTGCGGCGCGACGCCATCCAACGGATTGGCGCCCGACGACGCGAGCCCGAATCGGCACGACAATGGGCTACGGTCCGGCCATGAATCGGTCCGGCCATGAATCGATCCGGCATGGAGGTAGGTGACGCTCAGGGAGACAGCGACAGGGGACGACAAAACCATCAGGATGCGGGGAGTGAGTGAATCAGCGACAACGAGAAGGAGAGAGAAAAAAGCGGGGTAGAGTGCCTGAAGGCGAGGCAGGTGCTCTAGACGGCGCGTTTGCCGTGTAGGTCAGTTGGGCTAAACTCAAGGCCTCAAACGCAACGAAGCCCGCAGATGCGGGCTTCGTCGACAGTAATTCTCAAGCGTAAACGCTAGAGCTTACTCGTTACTTACAGGGCTTTGATGTTCGCAGCCTGCAGGCCTTTTTTGCCCTGAGTAACGTCGAAGGACACTTCCTGGCCTTCTTGCAGCGACTTGAAGCCAGTCGCTTGGATCTCGGAGAAGTGTGCGAAGAGGTCATCGCCACCGTCTGCCGGAGAAATGAAGCCAAAACCTTTGCTGTCGTTGAACCACTTAACTGTGCCAGTTGCCATCTGTCGAATTCCTTATGCGCAATGCATGTTTCAAAGTTGCCGGGTAATACCCGAGATAGTGGGCAAAACAAGGGGATATAACCAGGCTACCGAATAATTCGACTGCTACTGACAATATGCGACTTGCTACCTACTGCGGTTAGCCTGAGCCCTACAGCCTTTTGAGTCAACCAATACTTTTGGATAGTGCCCAGTCGATGGCTAGGAATCCGCCTCGACGGCCCGGTGGGAATCATCGGTAGCGCGCGGCCTCTATCTCGAGAGTCAGCGCTTGGGCCGGCATGGCGCGCGCTTTGGCTGCCTGGGTGCCGGCCCACTGCGCGCCATAGCCGAATTCACCCTGGTTTCTGGCGGCCGCGTGGAGCGCCTTCGCCAACGCGTAGGTGCACGGGTAGGCGGGAACGTCCTCGGCAGGTATCCCCTCACTCCAGGCGGTGAAGCGATTGGTGAGACACCTCGCCGGTCGTCCAGAGATTGCCGTGGTCATCCGCGTTTCGCCTCCTTCCAGCAGGCGCTCGCGGTAGGCGTCGTCAGCGGCACTTTCCGGGCAGGCGACAAAGGCTGTCCCCAACTGCGCGGCGATGGCGCCCCAGCTCAGCGCCCGCGTGACATCTCGGCCGTCCATCAAACCGCCGGCCGCAATGACCGGCAGCGAGATCTCATGGGCGAGCAAGCGAGTCAGCGCCTCGGTGGAGAGCTTGTCATCATGAGCGCGAGGGTCGAACACACCGCGATGGCCGCCCGCCGACCACCCCTGGACGATGACGGCGTCGAGACCGCTCGCCTCGATACGTCGCGCCTCCTCCAGCGACGTGGCCGTCGCGATCAAGCGGCAGCCGGCATCACGAAGGGCGCGAATCTGCCCGGGCCTTGGCAAACCGAAGTGGAAGCTCACGACAGCCGGGCGCGTTTGCAGCAGCACATCCAGCATGGCGTCGTTGGCGGTGAACGGGGTGTAGATCTCCTCGAGTCTCGCCGGGGGCGCTGCACCGAACGCCGCGAATAGCTCGCGACTGCGCTCGATCCAGTCAGCCTCTAACCGCTCGTTACGTACCGCTGGCGCGTGGCAGAACAGATTGACGTTAAATGCGCGGCGGGTCAGCGCCTGCGTCTCGAGGATCGTATCGCGGGCGGCATTGGGCGACATCGCCCCCAGGCCCAGTCCACCAAGACCGCCGGCGTTGGAAACTGCCGCCGCCATCGCCGGCGTCGAGACGCCCGCCATCGGCGCCTGATAGAGAGGGATGGTGGGGTAGAGCGGATCGGGTCTCTCGAGGTGCATGCGAAGGCTCCTCTCAGGGTGTGGCAGGTCATGGGGAGTGGCGGGTGATGAGCCGGCCTATCCTGACGTGGCGGCCCGCAGCGATCAGGCCGCGAGCGGATGCAGCGGGCCGAAGCACTCGAAACGCCGGTCAGTGGCTTCCACACCCCGGCTCGCCAGCAGCGCGTCGATCTCTTGCATCATGGCGTGCGGGCCGCAGAAATAGAACGTCGACTCGCGGCCCGCCGTCCAGTCGGCGATCTCCGAGCCGTCGATCGCCCCCGGCGCTGTCGAACCGGTTGCTGACGTCTCGCTATAGCGAACCCGTACGTCGACATTGGCGTGCTCGCGCTGCAGCGTCTCGAGTTCTTCACCAAACGCGCGAACACCTTCGTGCCGCGCCGCCTGCACGAAAATCACCGGTCGTGAATTCGATGCCGCCAGCGCCGCGTGCGCCATCGAAATCAGCGGCGTCACGCCGACGCCGCCAGCGATGAAAATCAGCGGTCGCGTTTCATCTTCCGGCAGCTCCAGCACGAAAGTGCCGCACGGCGGGGTGACTTCCAGCATGTCGCCGACAGCGTACGCCTCGTGCAGTCGCGCCGAGACCTCGCCATCGGGGCCTTCCCCACCGCGCTCGCGTTTCACGCTGATGCGGTAGCTCGCAGCGTTCGGTGCACTGGAAAGACTGTAGTTGCGCATCACCGGTTCGCCGTTCGCGTTCGGCAGCCGCACGCTGACGTACTGGCCCGCCCGGTGGGGCGGCAGTGCCGCGCCATCGGTGGGCGCCAGCAAGAACGAGACGATGGTGTCGCTCTCGACCCGGCGATCGACGATCGTGAACGGCTTGAAACCGCTCCAGCCCTGCTGCTGCGCCTGCTCGGTATAGATTTCGCTCTCCCGGTCGATGAAGATCGCGGCCAGCTCGCCGTAGGCCGCCGCCCACGCATCGATGATGTCATCCGTTGCCGCCTCGCCCAGTACTTCTCGGATCGACGCCAGCAGGTTGTCGCCCACGATGGGGTAGTGCTCGGGACGAATCGTCAGGGAGGCATGCTTCTGAGCGATCAGCTCCACGGCGTCTGCCAACACCGAAGGGTTCTCGATGTGCTCGGCGTAGGCGACGATGGCCCCCGCGAGCGCCCGTTGTTGCGCCCCCGAACGCTGGTTCGCCGGATTGAAGTAGCGTTTCACCTCCGGGTTGTGCTCGAACATGCGCGCATAGAAGTGGCGAGTCAGTGTCTCGCCGTGGGCTTTGAGCACGGGGACGGTCTGTTTGACGATAGCAATCTGGGCGGGGCTGAGCATGGAGACTCCAAAGGCAGGCCACGGAAGCGATGTCTCGCCGAAAGGCGAGGAATCGATAATGATTTAAAGTGGTACGTAAAATACCTCTTTAAGATCGAGTATCCGCAGCTCGATTCAGAGCGTCAAGCGCCGGAAGCCGTGCGCGACATCTCGCCACGGGGCGGTCAACGTCGCGGGTGTGACCCAGTATGCTGATACGCCAAGCCCACCTCGGCCGGGGGCGACGAATAGCAATGGCGAACGCCTCACTCGCGGGAACAGAGCGCGACGCGCCAAGGATCGACGACGATGAAACTGACGACACATACCGACTACGCCCTGCGCCTGCTGATCTTTCTCGGGGTGAGGGCGGACGACGAGCCCGCCACGGTACCCGCCGCCGCCAGGCACTACGGCATCTCCAACCACCATCTCGCCAAGGTGTCGCAGACGCTGGTGCAGCTCGGCTATCTCGTCAGCGTGAGAGGGCGGGGCGGCGGGCTCAAGCTTGCCCGCCCCAGTGACGAGATCGCCATTGGCCCCCTGGTGCGAGAGACCGAGAACCTCGAACTGCTCGAGTGCTTCGGTGCGAACTCGACGTGTCCCATCGACCCCGCCTGTCGACTCAAGGGCGTGCTGTTCGAAGCGCAACAGGCATTTTTAAGTGTGCTCGACCGCTACGTGCTCGCGGATCTCATCGAAAACCGCCAGACGCTGCGGCTACTGCTGGGGGAGCCCGAATAGGGCACCACGACTTGTTGAACGCTCAAGGCAACGAAGCGTCTCTCTACTCACTCGCTGTCGTAGAGTAAGCCTCTCGAGCCTGACGGAAATCCTCCGCATGCTCGAAGATCCAGAGCCACATGGGAATGATCTTCAGGAGAAATTCCTCCCCCAGTCGAGTCAGCTCGTAATCGACTCTTGGCGGAACTTCCTCGTAATCCTGGCGAAGAATCAGCCCATCGCGCTCGAGCTGCCGTAGCGTTCTGGTTAGCATTCGCTGAGTGACACCCCCGAGCCGTCGGCGAAGCTCGGCGTGTCTCAGCCGTCCTCCCTCCTTGAGCGCGTGAATTACCCCAAAAGCCCAGCGATTGCCGGCGTGGGTCAGCACCTCTCTTTTCAGCCAGTCGTCCTCGTTTTCCATCGCGTCACAGAGCGCACGGGAGCGAGTGAGCAGGTCGTCTTCGTCTTTCGGTATCACTGATGTACCTACTTATGTGGGGAATCCTGACGTGCCAACATCCGCCACCTCGAAAGGAACCGCAACGGTGGCAAACGCATGAATCGCACGAACGACTATGAATTGATTTTGGTATTGGGCGCGGGCGAGCTGGGGGTCGAGATCCTGCGCCATCTCGTTAATCGTGGTGACACCGCACCGGCCGCGCGTGTCCATGTACTGCTGCGGCAGTCGGCGTCGGAGACGACCGATCCGCGCAAACGACAGCAGATCGACCAGCTACAGGCGTGGGGTATCGAGCCGATCGCGGGAGATATCGTATCCAGCAGCCAGGAGACGCTCGCGGCACTTTTCGCTCCCTTCGATACCATCGTCTCCTGCGTCGGTTTCTCGGCGGGTGCCGGTATCCAGACCAAGATTACCCAGGCAGTGCTCGAGGCCGGCGTGAAGCGCTATGTGCCGTGGCAGTTTGGCGTCGACTACGACACGATTGGCCGAGGTAGCGCGCAGGACGTGTTCGATGAACAACTCGACGTGCGCGACCTGCTCCGGGCGCAGAACCGCACAGAGTGGGTGATCGTCGCAACGGGCATGTTCACCAGCTTCCTGTTCGAATCGGCTTTTGGCGTCGTGGATCTTGAGCAGAGCGAGGTTCACGCACTGGGCAGCTGGGATAACCAGGTCACCGTGACAACGCCGGAAGACATCGGGCGCTTGACCACGGCGATACTGTTTCACGAGCCACGGTTCCAGAACGAAACCGTGTTCGTCGCAGGAGACACCATCAGCTACGGGGAGTTGGCGGATGAGCTGGAGCACCAGCTCGACCGTCCGTTTACCCGTCACGTATGGACAGTGGACTTTCTCGCCGACGCCATAGCCGGTGACCGTGATAACAACCTGCTCAAGTATCGCGCGGTGTTTGCAGCGGGCACTGGCGTCGCCTGGCCCAAAGGCGCGACATTCAATCATCATCAAGGTATTGAAACGGTCGACGTTAAGACCTGGATTCGCCGGAATCTGGTCGACTAAGGCGCGAGAATCAGCGGGGGGATCAAACCTGTCGAGCGTGATGTGCCGCGGTTAGCGCGAAGGAGAAGAGGCAACAAGAGGGGTAGTCGATATGGCGCCCCCATCAGGATTCGAACCTGAGACCTTCCCCTTAGGAGGGGGACGCTCTATCCAGCTGAGCTATGGGGGCGCAATGCCAAGCCGTGCGGCGTTGCGCAAGCGGCGCATAGTATAAGCGCCGGATTCGTCGAGATAAACCCGCGGCGCCGTTGGGAAGGACGTTCGAAGGGGGCGTTGCTACAATGCGCGCCTCGTTCTCACGGCTCCGGTTCATGTCGATCTCTGATCCCTCTCGCGCGCCGGCCGGCGCCTCCGGCCATCATGGCAACGATCTTCCGGTCGCCGACGACCGGATCTTCGACGGCCTGGCCGACAAGTTCGCCAACAGTCTTTACGGCACCGCTCGCGGCGCCATCCGGCTGGCGGTGCTCGATCATCTTCTCGACTCGGCGCTGCCGGCGGATGGCTCGCCGGCGCTGGATGTCGGCGGGGGGCTGGGGCAGATGAGCGCCTGGCTGGCGGACCGCGGCCATGCGGTCACCCTCGCTGAGCCCTCGGCGGAGATGCTTGCGGCCGCCAGAACCGGGATGGGGACGCGCGACGTGACCTATCTGGCCTCGACGCTGCAGGCACTGCCGGCGGCGGCACCGGGGCCCTGGCCGCTGGTGGTGTGTCACGCGGTGCTCGAATGGCTCGCCCAGCCGCAGGCTGCCATTGCCACGCTCGCCGCATTGATGGCGCCGGGGGCGCGGCTGTCGCTGATGGTCTTCAACCGTGATGCGCTGCGGCTCTCCAATATCGTCAAGGGCAACCTCGACAAGGCATGGGAGGATCGTCTCTCCGGCACCGGCAAACGGCAGCGGCTGACGCCGATCTCGCCGCTCACGCATGACGATATCGTTGCCTGGTGTCGCGAAGCGGGACTGGTGATCGAGCAGGTCAGCGGCGTCCGTGTGTTTCACGACTATCTCGGCGAGCGGGGGATCGGGGGCGAGCGACTGGAGACGCTGATCGCGCTGGAGAAGCGCTACTGCCAGAGCGAGCCCTACTGGCGGCTCGGCCGCTACCTGCACTACCGGATTCGCCGCCCTGAACGCCCCTTGACTCACTGCCCTGACAACCCGGTTCCAGGAGAATCGCGATGACGCCCCAGACGCCACCGGTCGAGCTGCTTGCTCGCCAGAATGCCGACTACCGCGGCTGGCTGTGGGTCGCGCCGCCGCGAGACGCCTGGCTGGCGTCCGGCGAAGGGGCGGTGCTCAGCGCGGACTTCGATATTGTCAGTGCCTGGCAGCGGGCCGATCGGGGCGTTTTCGCGCCACTCGATGCGACGCCGATCGCGGTGCCCGGGGCGGTGCTGTTCTGGCCCAAGAGCCATGCCCTCGGCGAGTGGTGGCTGCGCGCGCTCAATGCACGGCTGGCGCCCACTACGCCGATTCAGATCGTGGGCGAGAATCAGGGCGGTATCAAACGGCTGCCCAAGGTGCTGGCAGGGCTCGACCAGGCGGGTCGCAAGCTCGACACCGCCAGGCGCTGTGCGCTGTTCGAGACCGCAGCCAGTGGTCTCTCGCTGGCGCCGGACGACGGCTGGACGCAATTTGAGGCGGAAGGGCTCGCGCTGGCCTCGCACCCCGGGGTGTTCGGCCACGGCAAGCTCGACGCCGGCACGCGGCTACTGCTGGAGACACTGGCGGCCGAGCCGGGCAACGGGGAGGGCGAACGCGTGCTCGACGTAGGCTGCGGTGATGGCATCGTCGCGGCCTGGATGGCGCGGCGGGGGCACGCGGTGACCGCGACCGATATCAACGCCTTTGCGGTGGCGGCCACGCGCCGCACGCTGGCACTCAATCACTTCGAGGGGCGCGTCGTGCAGGGCGACGTCTACAGTGGCATCGAAGGCGAGTTCGAGGCGATCGTCAGCAATCCGCCGTTTCATCAGGAGCGGGCGATCGACTATGGGCCGGCTCAGCGGCTGATTCTCGAAGCCCCGCTCTATCTGCGCCCCGGCGGCACGCTAACGCTGGTCGCCAACGCCTTTCTGCCCTATCCGGACTGGCTGAGTTCCGCCTTCGGCGGGTTCGAGACGCTGGCCGACGACAGGCGCTTCCGGGTCTACCGGGCGACTAAAAACCGGCGGTAGTCTGCAGGATTTCCAGCTCACGCAGTGCGCTCGGGTTGGCGGCGCTCACGCTCTGGGCGTCGATACCCAGCGCACCGAGCCGTTCCCAGTCGATCTCGTTCCACTCGCCGTTCTCCAGCTTGATCGTCGTATCGAGCAGCGTGCCCACCGGGCCCCGGTGGTTCAGCACCGCCTCGGCAATGGAAGGGTGCAGCGGCAGTGAGCCGATCAGCACGTGCATCGGCTGATCGAAGAACGCCTCGAGATAGGAGAACAGCCCGGCGATGAACGCCTTTTCGGCCAGGTCATCGTCGTGGTCTGTCAGCGCCCGGCACAGACAGGCGCGTGCCAGCGCGAGCTGCTGCAGCGATTCCGGCTTGTCCTGCATGCCGGCGAGTGCCAGCAGCGTGGCAAGGCTGCGAATCCGCTGCGTGCCGATGAGCGTGACGGCGTGATAGAGCGAGGTGATGCTGCCCCGCCGCTGATACTGCGCCGTGTTGACCATGTGCAGGAGCCGTACCCCGAGACTCGGATCCCGGCTGATCGCCGCGGTGATGTCCTGAACGCTGACCTCCGGTTGATTCAGCGCGGCGATCAATTCGAGTGTCGCCAACCGATCCGTGGTCATCGGTTTGCCGTGTACCAGCTGTGGCCGGGCGAGACAGTAGCCCTGGAAAAGATCGCAGCCCGCCTCGAGGCAGTTCGTCAGGTCGCTTTCGTTCTCGAGTTTTTCCGCCAGAATCCTCAAGTGCGGAAAGTGGTGGCGTAGCAGGCTCACTATCCGCTGGAATCCTTCCCTGTCGTAGTGCGGATACTCGAGTTTGACGATGTCGACCAGGGCCAGAAACGGATGGCCGGCGTCGGGGAGCGTGTAGTCGTCGAGCGCCAGCGTGAATCCTTTGGCCTTCAGCGCCATCAGCCGTTCACGAATGGTGTCATCCGTTGGCGTGTCCTCGAGCACCTCGATCACCAGCTGCGAATTGCAGAAGGGAAGCTCGTTGGCGAGCGTCTCGGCGGTGAAGTTCACATACAGCGGCTTGCCGTGGCTCACGCTCTCCAGATCGCTCTGGGTGAAGGCGTTGAGCAGGACGGTGCTGGTGGCGCGCTCACCGTCGAAAGGCGAGGGAATGGGCCCCCCGTCGGTGGGACGGAACAGCAGCTCGAACGCGACGATCCTACGTGATGCATCGAAGATCGGTTGGCGGGCGAACAGCACCGGAGGTGGGGTAGCGGGGTCAACATCCGACATGATTACTCTCGAGTCGATACGGGTCTATCTGGGAGCGGGCGGCGTAGAACCCTTCTTATCTTATCGCCCCTGGCGCGTCTGGCTGAATGAAACCCGGGGCAAATCGGACGTCGGTATGAGCTTTTTCGGGTCCCCGTGTCGGGGGCCTTCAGGCCACCGGCGAGTGCATCATAACCCATCGAAATCGAGTCGGTTTCACGTCTGCGGGTCGGCGTAGGTGATATCGGTGATGATGTAGTGCGTCTCGCCTCCGGGGGCGGCGACGCTGATATCGTCGTCGAGCGCCTTGCCCAGCATCGCCTTGGCCAGCGGGGCGTCGATGCTGATCCAGTGTCGACGAGTATCGGTCTCGTCGTGGCCGACGATGCGGACCTCCATGGTGTCGCCGTTGTCGTCCTCGAGTGTCACGTAGGCCCCGAAATAGACCTTCTGGGTGTCGGCGGGAAGTCGGTCGACGACCTGAAGTTCGTCCAGGCGCTTCTGCAGATAGCGAATCCGCGCGATGACGCGGTTGAGCTCTTTCTTGTTATAGGTGTAATCCGCGTTCTCGCTACGGTCGCCCATTGCCGCCGCCTCGCCGACCTTGACCGACAGCGCGGGGCGTTTGACTCGTGAAAGATGGTCGTGAATGCCCTCCAGGCGCGCATAGCCCTGCGGAGTGATCAGGTGGCTCTTCTTCTCCTGACGCGGATCCTTCTTGGGATCGCGCCAGCGCGTCATGTTGCGACCTTGCATGGAATCTCTCTAACATCGTTCGGGTTCGCGAAGCCTAACCCAAAGCGTATCGAGCGTGCCATCGAGCGCCGCGGGGCCTCGCGAGACCGGCCCTACGACCATAAACGCATGGTTCTAATTTCATACGGCCGTTAGATTCTCGACACGATCCGATTCCTGCCTGGCTTCGGCCCGGCCAGACCTGATGGAGCGAATGGCAATGCGACTGCGACACTGGATTGGCACGTGCAGCCTGACGGCCGCGCTTGCGATAGCGAGCACGGCTCAGGCGCAGGACACCACGCCTTCGTTGTTTCCGCTGATGCAGCGGTGGGGCAACGTGGAGTATCAAATGCAGGGCAACGCCCAGGAGCAGGCATTCGAGGCGCTGACGGATGAAATCAATGCGTTAGCCGCCACGCATCCCGACGATCCGCAGGTGCTCACGGCCCAGGGCGTGATTCTCGCTTCCTTTGCACGCGCGAAAGGGGGGCTCGGCGCCCTCGATCTCGCCAAGCAAGCGCGCGCGGCGCTGGAGCGGGCCGTCGAGCTCGACCCGCAGGGTGAGGACGGCTCCGCGCTGGTCACACTCGGTGCGCTCTATCAGCACGTGCCGGGCTGGCCCATCGCTTTCGGCGACGAGGATCGGGCCGGTGAGCTGTTCCAGCGTGCCGTGCAGACCCGCCCTGACGGCGTGGATACCAACTTTTACTACGCGCAGTATCTCGAGGATCAGGGCGAGCATGATCAGGCGGTCGCCTATGCCGAGCGCGCGATCAGCGGCGAGGCGCGGGACCAGCGGCCCTCGGACGAGGCGCTCAGAGGCGAAGTCGAGCAGTGGCTAGAAGCGCACCGCTAACCTGCCGCGTCGATGACGCCCTTGCGCGCGAGATGACGCCCTTGCCGCGAGAGATGACGCACTCCCAGTGACAGACGACGCCCTCCCTGCGACGTCAGTTGAGATTGGCTTTCAGCAGCGGCTTGAGCAGGTAGTCGAGCACGCTGCGCTTGCCGGTCTGGATGTCGACCTCCGCGATCATCCCGGGAATGATCGGAAGCGATTGTGAGCCATGGGCGAGCGAGCCACTCTGGGTGCGGATATAGACCTTGTAGTAGGACTCGGTGCCCCGCGGCGTCTCCTCTTCGATGGTATCCGCGCTGATCTGCTCCACCGTTCCCGCCAGGTCGCCGTAGATGGTGTAGTCGTAGGCGGTGATCTTGACGCTGGTCGGCATGTCGGGCGCGAGAAACGCCACGTCGCTGGGTTTGATCTTCGCCTCGATCAATAGCTGATCCTCGAGGGGAATCACCTCCATGATGGTCTCGCCGGGCGGGACCACGCCGCCTTCGGTGGTGTAATTGATGGCGTTGATCCGGCCATGCACCGGCGAGAGAATCTCGGTTCGTCGGTACTGGTCCCGCTTCTGCACCAGCACCTGTTCGAGTGAGGAGAGCTCGCCCTTGCGTTCCGAGAGTTCGGTATACGCCTCCTGCACGTAGCTGTTCTCGATCTCGGCGCGCTTGCCGCGTAGCGAGGCGATGTCCTGGCGCAGCTGCAGCGACTCCATCTCGCTGACCGCCTGACGCCGGACCAGTGGCTCGATCAGGTCGAGCCGGCGGTTCGCGATGTTGATCTCTTGATCCAGCGACAGGGTCGCCTGCTCGAGCTTGGCCCGGCGGGCGGTGAAAAGCTCGCGCTCGGCGATGGCCATCGAGCTCTCGGGGTCCACGGTATCGGGAAAGGCGATCTCATCCGCTTCCAGGACCTCCGCCTGCAGGCGCGCGATCGCGACCTTCAACGATATGACCTGGCTACGGGTCTCCTCGAAAGCGCTCTCGAAGCGTGTGGCATCCAGGCTGACCAGCGTCTGTCCCCGGTCGACGATGTCGCCCTCGCGAACGGGGATTCGGTCGATGATGCCCCCCTCCAGGCTCTGGATGGACTGGATGCGGCTAACCGGCACGACACGGCCTTCGCCGTGGGTGACGACGGCGATCTCCGCCCATGCCGACCAGCCGATGAAGCAGGCCAGCACTGTGACGATCGCCCAGAGGGTCGGGCGGGCCAGCGGATGGCACAGACTTTCGCTGGCGTCTCCCAGCTCGCGCTTAAGCGCCTGATCGCGATAGTGGGTAGTCATCGCTGTGCTCCCTTCTGGGCGGCCACGCGATTCCCCGAGACGACCTGATCGACGTCACCCTCCATCGTGAGTTTCCCCTCGCGCAGGACGATGGCGCGCTCGGTCAGGGCGAGCAGTGACTTCTTGTGGGTCGAAACGATGAGCGTGCGCCCGACGAGCCACTGTTTCAGGAAGCTCACCGCACGTTTCTCGCTGGTCTGATCGAAGGCGGCAGTCGGCTCATCCAGTAGCACGATGTGCGGGTCCTGCAGCACCAGTCGGGCCAACCCAATGGCCTGTCGCTGGCCGCCGGAGACACTGCTGCCCGAGGCGATGGGCATCTCCAGACCGAGAGGGTGGCCACGGACGAAGCGCCCTAGCCCGACCCCGTCGAGGGCCTGGAATATCTCATCGTCGCTGTGGTGCTCGCCGTCGAGCGTTAGGTTGTCGCGCAGGGTGCCGTAGAAGAGAGCGATGTCCTGGGGCAGGTAGCCGATAGCGCGACGCCGGTCGGCGGTCTCGATCTGGGCGATGTTGACGTCGTCGAGCATGACGCGACCGCTCGTGGGGCTGGTAAACCCCGAGAGCAGCCGAAGCAGTGTCGACTTGCCGGCGCCATTCCCGCCGAGCAGGGCAACCTTGGCCCCCGCGGCGATGGTCAGTTCGCCGATGTTCAGCGCGGGCGGGGCGTTCTCGTCATGACGTACCACGACCTCTTCGAGTCGGTAGTCGCCGCGCAGATGCGGTTTGTGTACCGACTGTCCCGTGGTCTCCTCGGTTGGCGTGCTCATCATGTCATCGAGGCCCTCGATGGCGGCTTTGACGTGCTGCCAGCGGGCGAGAAGCGCGCTGGTCTGAGCCATCGGTGCGATGGCCCGAGAGCCGAGAATCGAGCAGGCGATCAATGCGCCGACCGTCATTTCGCCGGCACTGATGCTGTACACGCCGACGATGACGATGCCGACATAACCCAATTGCTGGAACAGCGACGCAGCGTGGGCGAGCTGGCTGGTGGTCGAGCGCAAACGGATCGAGGCGCTCGAAAGCTGGGCGGAGAGCGACTCCCACATCGCCAGATTGCGGCCCTCGGCTCGCGTCGCCTTGACGGTCTCCAACTGTTCCAGCGACTCCAGCAGCACCCCATTCTTGACCGCGCCCTCGCGCAGATTCTCCCGCGCCAGCCGTGCCAGATAGCGCTGCAGCAGCAGGCCCGGCAGGATCATGCCGATGATGGCCACAACCGGAACGAAAGCGACGGGCCCGCCGATCCAGGCAATGACGAGCACGAAGATGGCGACGAACGGAATGTCGCTGATTGCCGCCGCCGTGGCCGAGGTAAAGAACTCCCGAACCGCTTCGAACTCGCGCACCTGGCTGGTAAAGGCCCCGGTCGAGGCCGGTTTGGCGGCGAGCTTGAGCCGGATCGCCTGTTCGAAGAGTTTCGATGAGAGCTTGAGGTCCAGTCGCTTGCCGATCACCTCCAGCAGGTGGGCACGTAGCCCCTTGAGCAGGAATTCCAGACAGACCGCCAACGCCACACCGCTTGCCAGAACCCAGAGAGTATCGAAGGCGGCATTGGGCACCACCCTGTCGTAGACCTGCATCGCAAAGAGCGCCGTCGAGATCGCCAGCAGGTTGGCGGTCAGCGCCGCCAGACCCACTTCGGCATAGGCAGGCCAGCAGGCTCGCAGTGGGCCTTTCAGCCAGTGAGTGGGCTCGGCCTCGGCAAAATGCCCGGCCCGCGTATCGCTGCGATGACGCGGGCGGGCGAAGACGACCGTCCCCTGATAGCGCTCGTCGAGCGCCTCGGTATCGATCGTCTGCTCACCGCCGTCGGTTTCCGGCAGCGCGATCGTCGCCTCGCTGTCGTTGATCGCTTCCAGCAGGACCGTCTCGTCGCCGTTCAGGATCAGCAGCGCCGGCAGCAGATGCGCCGAGATCTCCGAGAGGGGTTGATCGATCACGCGGGCGTTGACGTCGGCCCGGCGCAGCGCGCGCGGCACTTCGTCGAGCGGTAGCCGACCGTCTTCCAGCGGCAGGCCGTCACCCAGTTCGGCAACCGAAATATCGTGATCGAGACGGTGGCAGAGAAGGGCCAGCCCCTCCCGTAGCGGATCGCCGAAGTGGCTATCGGTGGCGCCGTCGCCATGGTGGAAACTGGCTGATGTCGGCTTCGCAGATGTGCTCATGGCAGATCTCCTTCGAAACGGTCACTGACCAGCGGGTTGATCAATCCGAGGCGCGAAGCCGTGCGGTATTGAATGCGTTTCTGCTGTATCTGAATGTCGGCGAGCTGGCGGCGCGCAGTGACAGCTTCTTGGCGAATGGTCAGCAGGTCATTGATGTCGCGAAGACCGACCGTGAACTGGTCGTCGTAGAGATCGACGACGTCGGAGGCCTGATCGATCTGCTCGCGAAGCGCCACCTCGCGCTGACGGTAGACCGCCGCGTTGGCGATCGAGGTGGCAACGGCGCGTCGAATCTCTCGCCGCTGATCGTCGATGCGGTACCTGGCGGCCTCCAGCCGCTGCCTGGCGGCACCCGGGCGCTGAAAGTTGGCCAGTCCCTGAAAGGTGTCCATGCGCAGGCGTAGACCGATGACCTGGTCGTCCTGCAGCTCGCCGCCGATCGGCCGACGCTCGAGCGAGCCTTCGAGATTGAGCTGTGGTTTGAGCGACGCCTGAGCCTCCTTGACGTCCGCCTCGGCCTGTTCGGCGCTGGCCACGGCCTGCTGATAGCTGGGCGCGCTGACGATCCACTGCTGCAACTGCGCCTCGCCCAGCAGTGCGGTCAATTCGGCGGGGTCCGGCGTCTCGAGGCGGGTGGCGGGCAGCCCGACGAGAATTCGAAACTGACGTTCCGCCTCGGCCAACTGACCGCGGGCGGTTGCCAGCTCGTCTCTCGACTGGGCGCGATCGAGCGCCACCCGGCCGCGCTCGCTGCGATCGGAGTAGCCGTCCTGGCCGCGCGCCTGGGTGAGCTCGCCCAGGGTGTCGAGCTCGCTGGTGTACTCGCTGATCAGTGCGACCTGACGCTGAGCCAGGAGGATATCGAGATACACCTCGGCGATATCCAGCGCGGCTTCCTCCTCGGCGACGGCGAGCGCGCGCAGTGCCTCGCGTTCGGCGGCGGTGGCGTTATCGATCTGGCTTGCCACTCGGCCCCAGTCGTAGAGCATCTGACGCGCCGAGGCGTCATAGCCCCACTCCTGGAACGGGAACTCCTCCGGCCCGGCGGAAAGATTCACCTCCGGGTAGTAGCCCCACTCGGCGATATCGACTTCGGTGCCCGCGCTTCTGGCCTCGGCGACGGCTGCGCGGACTGCAGGGTTGGCAGCGAGTCCTTCGCGGATCGCGTCGGCCAGTGTCAGCGTCGACCCCCGGGAGGCCACGCTGTCAGTATTCGGTATGCGCTGAGTGTCGGTCAGGCCATTATCCGCCGCGCTGGCGCTGGGCCGCGGCGGGGTTCGTGACCAGATCGTGTTGGCCAACCGGGTATCGAGAGGGAGAACGCTGGCAGTGGCGGCGGAGGGCCGGGTCGCTTCATCGACCCAGCCCAACGACGCTCCCAGCGCTGCCGATGACGCCAGACAGCCGGCGGCGAGAACCGCCGCACACCGGCTGCGCTGACCCGCTCGCCCTGGCTGGCCCACGTTCACGTCTCCACCATCGCGGTCTCCTGCTCGACCTGAATGGTCGCGTCGCCGAAGGTGTACTGGGCGTAGGCGACACCGCCCAGCGTGACGTCGCTGTCGTAGCTGGCACCCTGGATATTGAGCGTATCCAGCTCGTCCCCCGTCACCTGCAGCTCGTTGTCGGCGTCGGTCATCTCGAGGATGTCCTCTTCGCTGAACGTGACGCTGCTGCTGCCATCGCCCCGACCGAGATCGAGCCGCTGGATACCGGCTATCTCGCCAACGTCACCGTCGAGATCGATACCGCCGTCGAGCAGTAGGGTGTCGAATCCCTCGCCGCCGTCGATGGCCGTGAATCCGTCCCCCTGGGTCACGATCAGGTCGTCGCCGGCCCCGGCATTGAAGGTGTCCGCCCCGTTGCCATCAATCAGCAGGTCGTTACCGGTACCGCCGTTGAGGGTGTCGTTGCCGGCACCACCCCGCAGCAGATCGGCACCGTCGCCACCGTTGAGCGTATCGTCCCCGGCGTAGGCGTAGAGACGCTGGCCGCCGTCATCGGCGTTCAGGACATTGTCGCCGCTATCCCCCTCGAAGATATCGTCATCGTCGCCGAGCAGGGTGCTCAATGCATCCAGGCTGACCAGCTCGCCGAGTGAGTCCGTGGCGGTTCGGCCGTCACTGTCCGTGGCGGCAATGGTCGTCGCATTGAGCAGGGAAAGCTGCAGGTCGGCGTCCAGTCCGAGCAGTCCGTCGGTGTCGGCAAAGGCGACGGTGGCCAGCAGCTCGTTGACGGCCAGGTTGTCGATCACGCCGCCGTCGGCGGCAGTGATGGTGACGCTGGCGGACGGGGCGACCAGACCGAGCAGGCCGGGATCACTGTCAAAGGCCAGAGCCAGGCCCAGCTCATCGGCCATCTGCTGAGAAGCGGTGAACGATAGGGCCGTCAGATTGACGCTGAGCAGTGGCTGGTAGGCCACGGTCACGGATTCGAGATTGCCATCGGCATCCGCGGCAAAGAGATCCTGACTCCCCCCGATATCGATCAGTCCCAGCAGATCCACGCCGGCGATGCCGAGTAGTAGTCCGGCGTTGGCCTGAACCACCGGGGCAACGTTGCCGGGATCGGGTTGCGGTGGCGTTTGGCCAGTGCTGTCGAACTCGACGCGGGTACCGGCCGTATCGCCATCGTTATCCGAGATGACCGCCTCGACCGCGGTCGAGACGCTGCCGGACAGATCGGTATCGCCCGAGGCGTCATCGACCATCAGGTTGCCGTTGGCCAGCAGTGTTTCGATGACCGCGAGATCGCTCGCGGCGCTGCCGATCAGATCGACGTCCTCCAGCGTGATGATCTGGTCGGCTGCCGCTTGCTTGGCCGTGGCGTCGGTTACGCCCTGGAACGCGCCGGCGCTGCTGATATAGATCAGCGTGGCGGTGCCCACCATCGCGAAGTGCAGGAAGTTGGTGAGATTGCCGGCGTTATTGCCGATCTTGCCTTCGCCCTGAAGCAGACTGCCAAGATCGAGAACGTCGCCGCCGGAAGAGACGCGACTGGTGTTGAAGTCGGTAATGGTGTCGTTGGCCGGCGACCCCACGCTGCCCTGATGGCCATCCTCCCAGCGGAAGACATCATTACCGCTGCCACCGGTCAGCGTGTCGTTGCCCGTGCTGCCGATCAAAATGTCGTTGCCGCTCCCCCCGTTGAGCGTGTCATTGCCCGCCCCGCCCCGCCGCGAAGCAGGTCGTTGCCACCCTCCCCGAAGAGAACATCGATACCGCCATACCCGTAAATACGGTCGGCCTCGGTGCCCCCTTGTATGAGGAAATTATCCGCGTCGGAATCCTCGATCAGGTAGGAGGGAGAATTACTCTGGAGTAATCCAAGACTGAGCAGGTCGCTATTGGAGACACTATCGACATTGCCTTGTGCATCCTGCGCCGAGATCGAAAGTGTCGACCCCACGCCCAAGTTCAGCACGCCAGAGCTGAAATAAATCGAGCCCAGAAATTCGTTGAGCGCCTGATTGTCGATCGTGCCGCCATCACTGGCAGACACCGTGATCGATGCGTAGGAGTCCAGGACAGCAAGGTTGTCGACGGTGTAGGCCAGGCCAAGGTCGTCGGCCATGGCATCGGAGGCGCGGAAGCCCGCCCCGAGACTGATATTCAGTGCCTCCAGCGAGACGGTGACCGACGTAATGTCATTATTGGCATCGGTCGCTGCGAACGCCTGCTCATCGCTCAGGTCGATAAGCTCCAACGCCTCGACCCCCACCAGACCCAGCAGGCTGTCGTCCGCGCCCAGCGAGACGACGGGCGCCGCCTCCGGCTCGGGATCGAGCAGATTGGCACCGGACGCATCATAATCGTAATCGCCGGTCTGCAGGTTGACCGTCAGTGTCTCGCCCTGGACGGTCTGGATCGTCAATTCGCCGGAGGCGCTGTCGTAGTCTTCCGCCGCGAAAGGCGCGACCCGATCGGAACTGCCTGTTGTCGAAACGCTATCGGTCGCCGGGTCGTAGTTGAAGGTGTAGCCGTCGATGGTGAGCTCGGAGACATAGCCGCCGTCGGCACCGTAACTTTCGACGAAACTGCCCGCGGCGGTCGTCGAGCCGGTGTCGATCTCGAAGAGTGTCGGCTGGGCCGCCGTTGGAATGTCATCCGTCAGGTTGATGGTGAGTTCGCCCGTGCTCTCGTTATCGACCGCATCGGTGGCGGTGACGCTGAATCCGAGCGCCAGAACATCGTCGCCAGCCTGCGGGTGGTCGAGCGCCTGTGACTGGGTGAATTGGTAGGCACCCGTCGTACTGACGGTCAGTGTCGCAACGGTCGTGCCATCAGCCACACCCGTCAGGGTGTAGGTTTCATCGCTGAAATCACCGCTCCAGACGACGGTCACGCCGTCGGCCGTCACGCCGGCGGGACCGCTGACAGTGATGGATTCGACCCCGGTGCCGCTTTCGTCGATGGCCAGCGTGCCGGAAATCGGCGTGCCAAGATTCGCTTCATCCGCGGTTGTGATGGCGTCATCGACCATCGGTTCCAGGGTGTCGAGCGTGACGCTCTCACCGGTCACTGCCGCGGTGTTGCCTGCGTTATCGGTGATTGCCAGCGCGCTGGTGATCTCGCCGTCGGCGAGCCCCGAGAGGTCCACACTGAACGTGCCGTC
>NZ_PZJP01000006.1 GCF_003206645.1 Salinicola aestuarinus
CATTGGCTCAGCCGATCGCTTCGCCGACCCCACCTGCGTGCTGCACGATGAGGCAATGGAAAAACGGAGGGAACAGGACCGCATCGAACGTCTGGAGCAGTTTCAAAACCGCCAGCAAGGATCGGCATCATGAGTGACGCCAACGAAGCGCAAACGCCGCCGAGCTACGAAGCGCTGCTGAACAATCTTCGCCGTGACCGCGAATACGCCGAACTGCCTGGCGCCGAGATCGCCATGTGGCCCGAGGACGTGGCCTTTTATGATGATCTTTCCAACCATGAACGGTTCAACGAACGGTTCTTGGAACCTAAAAAGAATCAGCCGCACGAGGCTGCTTATATCCTTTACTTTTTCATTGGGGTTTTCGGAAACTTTGGCCTTTTGTTTTTTTTTAATGACATAACCCGCTCACCAATAGAATGGGGAGATTTGATTTTTGATCTCTTCATGTTTTTCAGCATGCCTGTGATTTTTTTTCCATCGTCTATTGGACGGCGAGCGGAGGCAGGGTCATATTTGATCGACAAGCCCAATTGGTCCATGTGGGTTTCAGTTATGGGATGGCAGAAACTTATGCTTGGCGTGACGTCAAACCCTTCCTGAGGGGCGGAATCGAGACCACCGGCAAATTGAAACTTTGCTTCCCGTTACAGCCACTCAAGACCTATGGGTTCGAGTGGGGATCGGAAGAAAATCTCGAGGCCAAAAAGCCCAACAGCATTGATGCTGCCATGGACTCCCGCGACCATGGCCCTCAGGGCTGCATGCACCGCTTAGAATTCTACCGCCGCTATATGGAAGAGGGGCTCGAAGCCGTACAGCCCGACCCCGAACGCCTGCCCAATTATCAGCCCATTCGGGAGCCCTACCTGCCACAGCCCCGCGGGCCGATCCTCAAGACCCTGCACTTTCTGGCCTGGGGACGGCTCATTGATCGCGCATTGGCGCATCGGGCCAAAAAGTTCTACTGGCCGGAAGAGGTCGAGCGACTTTGTGCCCCGGATGCCGACCTTTCGGGAATCGACACCTCCCCGGTCAAGCCGCGCACCGATCTCTATTACCGCGCGATGGGTGGCTCGAATATCGACTTCGTCGATGCCAACGGCCAGCCGGTAGACTGGAACTGAGCAGGGTGATGAATCCGTACTTCTGACTCATGCCTTCAACAACGCATTGCCCGAAAAATAGCTCCGGGTGTATGCGCTTGACTGACTGCTTGGCGTTGCCGTCGGCGTTTTATCATAACCGCCTCACAGCGACAGCTGCCCGCGGGTGGCGACCTCCCCCTTTCGCGACGCCAGCCGGTCCGCCAGCCGGGTCGGCTCCGGCAGTTTGGTTCTGCCGAGGCAGGCGGTCACCCAGGAGACGGCCGTTTCCAGTGACAGCCGATGGCCGCCGGAGACGAACAGCGGTTTGACGTTCTCCCGCGAGCGCAGCACCGCGCCGATGATCACGCGGCCGTCGGCGTCGACGGCAGCACCCACCGGGTCTTCGTCGCGTCGACGATCGGTCAGCGGCGTCCATTCGCCTCGGGTCTCCGGCACCTCGCCGTAACGCCCGCAGAGCCGGCTCTTGCCGACGCCGATGGTCGGTCGATCGAGCCACAACCCCAGATGTGCGGCAATCCCCAGCCTTCGCGGATGGGCGATGCCCTGCCCGTCGACCATGATCAAATCGGGACGGCTCTCGATCCTGGCGAAGGCGCCGAGCGCCGCCGGTATCTCGCGAAACGACAGCAGCCCCGGCACGTAGGGCATCCGCGTCGGCTCGCGGTGAACCACCTGCTCGACCAGCACAAGCGACGGCCACGCGAGCACCACCAGTGCCGCTCGCGTGGTCTCACCCGTGTCTTCGAAGCCGATGTCCATGCCGGCGATCAGCTTGACCTCGCCGATCGCGTCATCGCGGCGGACCCGCGGGGCGAGCCGCTTCTGCAGGGCGATCGCCGCTTCCGGCGAGAGATCCCAGTCGTGCAGGGGCTCGGTGCGCGCGTCATCCATCAGTTACCTCGCTCTCGGTCGTCAGGCGGCGGAAAAGCGAAAGCGTAGTCCGCCATGTGCCAGGCGACCACCGCGGCGTCGTCACTCCGCGGGTGCCACGTTACACTGCCGCCACGATTGTTGGCGGCTCCTGGGCCGCCGCCTCGGGTCGTCTTAGGGGCCGTCATACGTCATGCATCCGCCATCCACCGTCGAGAGCGCGTCTTGAAGCTATTTCACACCGCCGACTGGCATCTGGGCCAGACCTTCCACGGCCAGGAGCGCCACGCCGAGCACCGCGCTTTTCTCGCCTGGCTGCTCGAGACGCTCCAAGCACGTCGCCCGGATGCGCTGCTGATCGCCGGGGATATCTTCGACGTGGTCAACCCGTCGCTACGCTCGCAGGCGTTGCTTTACGATTTCATCGTCGACGCCCACGCCGCGCTGCCCCAGCTCGAGATCGTGATGATCGCCGGCAACCACGATAGCGCCGCGCGCATCGAGCTACCCGGGCCGCTGCTCGAGCGCCTTAACACTGCCGCGCTGGGGCGTGTTCTCTGGCTCGATGACGGAACGCTTGACGCCGAGCGCCTGCTGGTACCGCTTCACGACGTGAAGGGTCAGCGCCGGGCGTGGTGTCTGGCGCTGCCGTTCCTGCGGCCGGCGGAGGTCACCGGCGGCGACATCACGGCCTACCCGGAAGGGATCGAGCGAGTCCATCGCGAACTGCTCGCCGCGGCCGAGGCGCACCGTGAGCCGGGCGAGGCGCTGGTCGCCATGAGTCACGCGCACCTCACCGGCGCCGCCGTCTCCGTGGCGAGCGAGCGACCCATCGTCATCGGCGGCGAGGAGTCGGTACCCGCCTCGCTCTTTCCCGCCGCCATCGCCTACGTGGCGCTCGGCCATCTGCACCGTCCGCAGCAGGTGGGCGAGGACCGCATCCGCTACAGCGGCTCCCCACTGCCGCTGGATTTCAGCGAGAGCCACTACCCACACCAGGTGTTGGAGGTGACGCTTGCGGGTGATGCCGTCGCCGCCATCGAGCCGCTGTCGATACCGCGCCACGTGGCGCTCTCCCGCGTCGGCCCTGCCGACCTCGAGACGGTGGAGGCCGTGCTTGCCGCCCACGAGACACTGCCCGATTTGCCCCGCGAACGCTGGCCCTGGCTCGAGGTACGCGTCGATCTCGACACCCCGAGGCCGGATCTGCGTGCGCGGATCGAAGCGGCCATCGGCGACAAGCCGCTGCGCCTGCTGCGCATTCACACCCGCTATCCCAACGCCGATGGTCATGAGGCGCCGGCCAGCGTCGATCTCGAAAGTCTCACCCCGCAGGAGGTCTTCGCCCGCACCTGGCAGAGTCGCTACGGCGAGGCCCCGCCTGAGACCGTCACGCGGGATTTCAATGCGCTGCTGCAACAGGTCCAGGAGAACGACGCCGACGAGGAGACCACGCGATGAAAATTCTCGCCATTCGCCTGGAGAACCTCGCCTCGCTCGCCGGGCAGTTCGAGCTCGACTTCACGACGGCCCCGCTCGCCGATCAGGGGCTCTTCGCCATTACCGGCCCCACCGGCGCCGGGAAGAGCACCCTGCTCGACGCGCTCTGTCTGGCGCTCTACGGCAGCACGCCGCGGCTGCGCCAGGCGCCGACACGAGACTCGCAGATCGGTGACGTCGGCGACGATACGCTGACCACCGCCGACGCCCGCACGCTGCTGCGCCGTGGCTGCACCAGCGGCTTCGCCGAAGTGGATTTCGTCGGTCGCGACGGCGAGCGCTACCGCGCCCGCTGGGCAGTCAGGCGGGCACGCGGCAAGGCGGGCGGCAGCCTGCAGAAAGCCGAGCAGTCGCTGGCCGAGCTCGACAGCGGCCGCGTGCTCACCGCCCAGAAACGCGAATTCGACAGGCTGCTGCCCGAGCGGCTGGGTCTCACTTTCGAGCAGTTCACCCGCGCCGTGCTGCTCGCCCAGAGCGAGTTCGCGGCGTTTCTCAAGGCCGACGACAACGCCCGCAGTGAGCTGCTCGAGCGGCTCACCGACACCCAGCACTACTCCGCCATCTCCAAGGCCGCCTACGCCCGGGTGCGTGACGCCAGGGTCGCGCTCGACGCCATCGATACGCGCCTCGCCGATGCGCTGCCCGTCGATGACAAGACCCGCGCCGAGCAAGAGCGCGACGCCCAGGCCCGCGCTCAGGCACTGGCGGCCACCGAGGCCGAGATCGTGCGGCATCAGGCCGAGACCACTGAACTCGAACGCGAGACGGCGCTGCGTCAGGCGTGGCAGCAGGCCGAATGCGCGCGGCAGCAGGCGCAAGCGACCTGGCGCGAACAGGCTGACGAGCGCGACACGCTGGCCCGGCTCGACGCCATCGCACCCTGGCGCGACAAGGCGCTGCGCCGGCAAACCCTCGTCCGCCAGCTCGCTGAGCGTGAACGGACGCTGACCACCGCCCGCGAGACGCTAGCGCAACACGACAGCGAGTGCGCCACGCTCGCGCCACAACTGACGGCCGCGCGTGAGAGTCGGGACGAGGCCGAGCGGGGCTACCAGGCCGACCAGCCGCGCCTGGAGACAGCAAGGGAGTGGCTCGCCGCCCGCGACCGTCAGCAAGCACAACTCGAGCGCCAGCTTGACGAGCAGCGCCAGCTCTCGGTGGCGGCCGACGAGGACGCGAAGCGGCAGCGGGAACTGGCCACCGCGCTCGGCGAGCTCGACGACAGGATCGGCACGCAGCAACGTGCCCGAGAGCAGCTGGATGCCGAGGCACGCAACGACGTGTCACATGACGTCCCCGCGGCTGGCGACCCCGCGGCTGGCGATCCAGCGGCGGCGGACACCCAACCCCTCCGCGCGCGCCTCGACCAGAGTCGCGAACGCGCCCGAGAAGCGCAGGAGACGCTGGGCGCGCTGGCGCGGGCGTGGCAGGCGCTGGCGACGCTCGAGGCGGAAGACAAGGCACTCGAGACGCAGATTGCCGACGATCAGGCGCGATTGGCGCGACTCGAGCGCGAAGGGTTGGACGCCAAGGCCGCACTGGAAGCGGCCCAAGCCCAGGCCGCACAGGTCGAGGCACAGGTGGCACGAGCCCGGACGGCACGCAGTGACGAAGTCGAGCGGCTGCGCGCGGCTCTCGATGACGAAACGCCCTGCCCCGTCTGCGGCAGCCGCGACCATCCCTACCGACAGACACCGCCGACGCGCCCCGACGAGGCGATGATCGCGGCCATGGAGCGCCAGGAACGCACGGAGCTCGATACTCAGACCGCGCACGTCGACGCCGCGCGGGAGCATCACCAGCAGCTCACCGTCGACTGGCGCAGCGGCCGTCAGGGGCTGATCGAGCGCCAACGCCAACGGGAGGCGCTCGCCCCGCGCCGCGAAGCAGCCGAGCGTGAACTCGACGGCTATCCGCAGGCGCACGCGCTGCGCGCCGCCGACGATCCCCGGGCGTGGCTCGAGGCGGCCGTTGACGACGCCGAACAGAGACTCGACCAACGCAACGACCGGCTTGCCCGCCTCGACGCCATCGATCAGGCGCTGATGCCGCTGGCGCAAGAGAAACAGACGCAGGCGCTGACGCTCGGCAGCATCGAGGCGCGTCAGGCCCTCAATCAGGAACGCCTGGCGACGCTGGACGAGGCGATTCCGACTTTGACCCGCGAGCGCGACGCAAGCGCCGCAGCGCTGAAAGCGCAGCTCGGCGATCACGCCTCCGTCGATGCCTGGCAGCAGGCGCTGGCATCCCGCCGCCAGCAGGCCCAGCAGCAGTTCGAGGCGCTGCAGGAACGGTCCCAGCAGGCCATGCAGGCGCAGATGCGAGTGAGTCAGGAGGTCGAGCATCTCGCCCAGCGCCAGCAGGAAGACCAGCACGAATTCGCCGAGCTGGACGGCGCCTGGCAGCGCTGGCGCCAAGCCCACCCCGACTTCGACGACGCCGAGCTGACCCGCCTGCTCGACTGGCCGGAAGCGGACCACCGCCGGCTACGCGAGCGTCTCGAGGCTGCCGAGCGCGAACGCACGGCGGCCGACATCACGAGTGACGAACGCCGCCAGGCATTGATCATCCAGCGCCGGGGGCTACTCGATGAAAGCGACGAAACCGAGCTGATGAGTGAAGCGACCGACCAGACGCTGGATGCGCGCCTTGGCGCGCGCCAGGCAGCGGCGGGCGAACTGGATGCCCGGCGCCACGCGCAGCAGGAGGCCCGGGAGGCAGCGCAGCAGGTGCTGCGCGAGGATGATCGCCGCCGCGAGGCGCAGCGGGAAGGCGCCCGCGAGCGGGAAGCCGCCGAGGCCGAGGTCAACCGCTGGGAGCGGCTCAACGGCCTGATCGGCAGCGCCGATGGCAAGCGGTTCCGGCGTATCGCCCAGAGCTACAATCTCGACCGGCTGCTGACCCACGCCAACGAACATCTGCGCGCGCTGACACCCCGCTACCGCCTGCATCGCGGCGGCAGCGAGCTGGGCATTCTGGTGGTGGATGGCGACATGGCGGACGAGCAGCGCTCGGTGCACTCGCTCTCCGGCGGCGAGACCTTTCTCGTCTCGCTGGCGCTCGCCCTGGGGCTGGCGTCGATGGCCTCGCATCAGCTCAAGATCGAATCGCTGTTCATCGACGAGGGCTTTGGCAGCCTCGACCCCACCTCGCTGGCGCTGGCGATGGACGCCCTCGACGGCCTGCAGGCGCAGGGGCGGCGTGTCGGCGTGATCTCCCACGTTCAGGAGATGCACGAGCGCATCCCGCTGCAGATCCGGGTTGAACCGCGCGGCAACGGCGCCAGCCGAATGGTGGTCGACAAGCAGTGACTGCGGCGGGAGTCTCGATCCTGCACCGCTATCGATCACGCTCAGATATCGATTGCCGAGCGTGCCATGACCTCTGCCGCCACGCCTCGCGCGGCGGTGAAGGTGCCGTCGGCAATGATCTTGACGGGAACCGACTGTGACTGACGCAGCAGATCGTTCTGGTGCGACGTGAAGTAATCGAGCGCCGGACCGGTCAGTGGCTCTCCCAGCTGCATCAGGGAGCCGCCGAGAATCAGCATCGACGGGTTGAGCGTGTGGTGCAGATTCAGCAGCAGCAGTCCGAGTGCTTGCCCGGCGCGCTGAATCAGCGCCCGCACCGCCGGCTCTTCCGCCCTGGCGGCCACCGCATCGCCCAGGCTCGCCTCGCTGTCGAGATCCAGCGCCTCACGGAGTGCCCAGCCGCTGACCAGCGTCTCCGCACAGCCACGATTGCCGCAGTGGCAGCGCGAACCGTCCGGCTGGATCACGGTGTGTCCGATCTCGCCGACCAGTCCCTGATGCCCGCGCGGCACGACGGGGAAGTGATCGCCGCTCACCACGCCGCAGCCGATCCCGCTACCGGCGCTGATATAGGCGATCGACTCCGGCGGCACCCCCTCGAAGAAGTAGAACTCGCCGAACGCGGCGGCATTGGCCTCGTTGTCGAGTAGCCAGGTCCCCGCCGGCAGGCCGGGCTCACGGCGCAGTAACGCCAGGAAATCGACGTCCACCCACCCCAGGTTGGGCGCCAGACTCAGAATGGGCGCGCGGGTCGATACCGGACCGGGCACAGCCACGCCCAGCCCGAGACAATGACGTGCCGACACCGCCGGTTCCTCGCGAAGCGCCACCAGAAGCTCGGCAAGCCGGACCGCCGTGCTCTCGGGATCAGTGGGCGGCGCCGGGCAATGACAGCTCGCCAGAACCTCACCCAGTAGATTGCAGGCGACCAGCCGCAAGCCTTTGACACCGACCTCCGCCCCCAGCATGCAGTGGCGCTCGCCGTCCAGATGGAGCGACCGCCCCGGTCGCCCGCCACCTCGCGCGTGCAGCTCCCCCTCGCGGAGCCAGCCGCCCTTGACCAGCGCCTGCACCACGCCACCCACCGTGGCTTTGGTCAGGCCGGTACGCAACGCAATATCGGCCCGCGACACGCCGGGGTGGCGTCTCACGGTACTCAGCACCGTGCTGCGATTGAGGCTTTTCAGATAGTTGAGGTCGCCAGCGCTCGGCGGCGTGAAGGAGTGCGGCATGGGGCGGCGGCAGCCTCGGGTAACGGCATATCCGGCGACTATACCGCAGCCGCACGCTCGCCTCCGAATGCTGCCTGGCCAGGCGTCGAGTCGTTATGACTAACGTCTCGATACCAATGGTCAATGGCGCCGCGACAACGGAGAGCCCATGCTCCCGCCCTATTAGTTCACAGAATTTACTAACCGAAATATTCCGAACTCACTGACTTAGGAGCCCCCATGCCTTCAGCGATCTACCCCGACCTCGAGCACAAGCGGGTCGTCATTACCGGCGGAGGCTCCGGCATCGGCGCGGGCCTGGTGGAGGCCTTCGCCGAACAGGGCGCGGAAGTCCACTATCTCGACATCCTCGAGCCGGTCGAGCGGCGCTCCGACGCCGGCCGCGGCAGCGTGCACTTCCACGCTTGTGACCTGACGGACGCCAAGGCACTGGCCGGGACGCTATCCGAGATCGGTGACATTGACGTGCTGATCAACAACGCCGCCAATGACGATCGCCACCGGCTCGAGGACATCACGCCTGAGTACTGGGACGAGCGGATGGCGGTCAACCTGCGTCACCTGGTGCTCGCCGCCCGCGAAGTCGCGCCTGCCATGCGTCGGCGAGGCAGCGGCGCCATCATCAATCTGGGCTCGATCAGTTGGCATCTCGGCCAGCCCGACCTGCTGCTGTATGAAACCGCCAAGGCCGGCATCGAGGGACTGACCCGGGCGCTCGCCAGCGATCTCGGCGGCGACGGCATTCGGGTCAATTGCGTGATCCCGGGCAACGTCAAAACGCCGCGGCAGTCACGTTGGTACGGCCCCGAGGATGAAGCGCAGATCGTAACCGAGCAGAAGCTCAAGATCCGCATCCACCCGCATCACGTGGCGGCCATGGTGCTCTTCCTCGCCTCCGACGCCGCGGCCGCCTGCACCGCTCACAACTACTGGGTCGATGCCGGCTGGCTCTGAGCCCGCTGTTCGTCTCGCCCGCCACTGGAGCTAAACAATGCCAACGCCATCTGCTTCAACCAGCCACGCCATCTCGCCAACCCAAACGGCGTCACCACGCCCTGTGATCGTTCTTCTCACCTGCTGCGTCGCCGCCATCGGCGGTTTCCTTTTCGGCTTCGACAGTGGTGTCATCAATGGCACCGTCGACGGCCTGCAGCAGGCCTTTCAGTCCGAAAGCGTCGGCACCGGCTTCAATGTCGCTTCGATGCTACTCGGCTGCGCCGTCGGCGCCTTCTTTGCCGGTCGCCTGGCGGACAAGTTCGGGCGCCGAACCCTGCTTCTGGTCGCGGCGGTGTTCTTCATCATCAGCGCCTGGGGCTCCGGCGTGGCGGGGGGATCACTGGAGTTCGTGATCTACCGCATCCTCGGTGGACTGGCCGTCGGCGCAGCGAGCGTCATGTCACCGGCCTATATCAGTGAGATCGCCCCCTCCCATCTGCGCGGTCGACTAGCGACCATTCAGCAGGTAGCGATCATCAGCGGGCTCTTTTTCTCGTTTCTCAACAACTATTGGCTGGCCAACATCGCCGGCGGCTCGACGGCACCGCTGTGGTTCGGTTTCGACGCGTGGCGCTGCATGTTCTGGATGGAGCTGATTCCCGCCGGGATCTTTCTGGTCGCGCTCATGTTCATCCCCGAAAGCCCGCGTTTTCTGGTCAGCGCCGGCGCCTACGACAAGGCCGAGCGCGTACTGCGTCTGGTCTACGACGAGGACGCGAGCCACAAGCGGCTCGAAGAGATCCGTGCGACGCTCTCGGAGCGGCGTCAGCCCCGGCTTTCGGACCTGATCAATCCGGCAACCAACAAACTGCTGAAGCTGGTCTGGGTCGGCATCGGGCTGGCCGTCTTCCAGCAACTGGTGGGGATCAATGTGGTGTTCTACTACGGCGCCGTGCTGTGGCAGGCCGTGGGCTTCTCCGAGAGCGATGCGCTGATGATCAATGTGATCAGCGGCGCGGTCAGCATCGCCGCCTGTCTGATCACTATCGGTCTGGTCGATCGCCTCGGGCGCAAGCCGCTGCTGTGGGCCGGCTCGGTCGGCATGGCGGTGACGCTGGCAACGCTGGTCTACGCCTTCTCCACCGCCGAGATCGTCGACGGCCGCCTGGCACTCTCCTCGGCCAATGGCGTGCTCGCCCTGCTGGCCGCCAATGCCTACGTCTTCTTCTTCAACGTCTCTTGGGGGCCGGTGATGTGGGTGATGCTAGGCGAGATGTTCCCCAACCAGGTGCGCGGCTCCGGTCTCGCCGTCGCCGGGCTGTTCCAGTGGGGTGCGAACTTCGCCATCACCATGACCTTCCCGATCATGCTGGCGACGATTGGTCTGACCGGCGCCTACGGCTTCTATGCCCTCTGCGCGCTCGCGTCGATCTTCTTCGTCGTGAAATTCGTCCACGAGACCAAGGGACGAGAACTCGAGGAGATGGTTTACGAGTAAGGCAACCCACGTTGTTAGGCTGAAACGAGGAGGCCCGCNNGCGGGCCTCCTCGTTACCAACGCATGACGCGTCACCAGCAACCCCGCGATCTAGCCCGCAAGCTTCGCGGCCAGTTCGGCGACGTGCTTGCCCTGGAAGCGGGCGATGGCGAGTTCGTTCTCGCTCGGGGTGCGGCTGCCGTCGGCGGCGGCAAGCGTCGTCGCGCCATACGGCGTGCCACCGGTAATCTCGTCCATGTTGGCGAGTTCGGGGCAGGTATAGGGCACGCCAACAATCATCATGCCGTGGTGCAGCAGCGTCGTGTGCATCGAGGTGAGCGTCGTCTCCTGGCCGCCATGCTGAGTCGCTGTCGAGGCGAAGGCGCTGCCGATCTTGCCGATCAACTTGCCACTGGCCCAGACCCCGCCAGTCGTGTCCCAGAAGTTGCGCATCTGCGAAGCCATGTTGCCGAAGCGGGTCGGCGTCCCGACGATGATCGCATCGTACTGAGCCAGCGCGTCCGGATCGTCCATCACCGGCGCCTTCTGATCGGTCTTGTAGCCGGACTGGTCAGCGACGGCGTCGGGCACCAGTTCCGCCACCCGACGGATGTCGACCTGGGTGCCGGCGACACCCTGAGCGCCTTCGGCGATCGCCTCGGCCAGCGTTTCGACGTGACCGTAGCTCGAGTAGTAGAGAACCAGGACCTTGCTCATGAGACATGCTCCCGCATCAGAATCAAAAAATTTGGCATGCGCCCGCACTCGCCGCGCGGGCGCGGTGAAACCTCTCACAGGTTAGACGCGCATCGATCTCGATGCGATACCACCGAGCCGACGAAGCGCTCGGCACCGCCCACCGGAGAATGGCAGCCGTCGGCTTGGTCGGCGCCAGCCGCGCCGCTACGCTAGTAGCACACCCGAGCTGTCAGGAACCCTCATGTCCGCATTCGACACGTCCACCCGCGACCTGCTCGCGCAGCTGATCGGTTTCGATACCGTCTCCCGCCACTCCAATCTCGAACTGATCGATTTCGTCGAGCGCTATCTGGCGGAGCACGGCGTCACCGCTTGGCGAATCGCCAACGCCGACGGCAGCAAGGCCAACCTGCTGGCGCGAATCGGCCCTGCGGTCGCGGGCGGCGTGGTGCTCTCCGGGCACACCGACGTGGTCCCAGTGGACGGTCAACCTTGGCGTACCGATCCGTTTGAGCTGATCGACGGCGGGGATGGTCGCCTCTACGGCCGCGGCAGCTGCGACATGAAAGGCTTTCTCGCCTGTGCGCTGGGCGAGGTGCCGAACTGGCAGGCGATGGCGCTGTCACGCCCGATCTACCTGGCGTTTTCCTATGACGAGGAGATTGGCTGTCTCGGCGCCCCGGCCATGATCGAGCGGCTGATGGCGGACGAGCCAACGCCGGCAACCGTGATCATCGGCGAGCCGACACGCATGCAGCCGGTGGTCGCTCAGAAGGGCATCACCACGCTGCGCACCCGGGTGACCGGCCGCGCCGCCCACTCGAGCCAGGTCTATCAGGGTGTCTCCGCCATCCATGTGGCCGCCAAGCTGGTCACCCGGATCGAGAACATCATGCAGGAGCTGATCGACGAGGGGGCGCTGGAGAACGTCTTCAACGTCGCCCACTCGAGCCTGCATGTCGGCACCATCGAAGGCGGCACGGCGATCAACATCATGGCGCGGGCGTGTCACTTCGACTGGGAGATTCGACATCTGCCGAGCGACGGCTTCGACGCGCTTTTCGCGCGCTTTTCCGAGTTCGCCACCTCGCTCGAGGCCGAGCTGCGCGAACGCGCCCCGGAAGTCTCGATCGTCACCGAGCGGCTCATCGAGACCGTGCCGGCATTGGCCGATCGCGACAATGAACCGGCGCTCACACTCTGCCGCCAACTGCTCGACGATCCCGACGTCGAGACCGGCGGCGTCGCCTACGCCACCGAGGGCGGGCAGTTTCAACGTGCCGGGCTCGCCACGTTGGTCTGCGGCCCCGGCAGCATCGAGCAGGCACACCAGCCTGACGAATACATCGAGGTCGAACAGCTGGCCGCCGGCGAGCGCTTCATGCAGCGTCTCGGGGAGCGGCTCTCGTCGTGACGCGACTCGCTCCCCATTGACTCGCTCCCCACCGATTCGCCAACGCCGGCGTCATCCGCTGTGCCCTGGCCACTCGTGCGGTCGCCCAGCGCGGCAGCTCAGCTGCCGTGACTTCGCCAGCGCCGGGGGCTGACGCCGTGCCAGCGACGAAAGGCACGGGAGAAGGCGCTGACCTCGGAGTATCCCAACAGCAGCGCCATTTCCGATACCGAGAGATGCGGCTGCGCCAGATAGTGCCGGGAGAGTGCCTGGCGCACGTCGTCCACCAGTTCGGAGAAGCTCACCCCCTCGCCGGCCAACCGCCGGCGTAGCATCCAAGGCGACAGCATCATCTCCTCGGCGAGGGCTTCGAGACGCGGCTCGCCCTGCGGCAAGGCGCGGCGAATGGCATCGCGCAGGCGGTTGCTCCAGCCGACATCGGCATGGCGGCCATCGAGTCGGCGAATGGCATCCATCATCACGCCCAGCAGCAGCGGATCGTGGCTCGGCATCGGAAGGTCGAGATCGCGGCGGGGAATCAGCATCGAATTGTACGGCCGGTCGAAATGGACCGGCGCGTCGAAGGCACGCTCGTGGTCACGCCACTGCTCCGGCCGGGGATGCTCGAAGTAGACGGCGCGGGGTGCCCAGCGTCGACCGGCGGCATGTCGCACCAGGTTGAGCACCATGCCCATGGTCAATTCGGCATCCTGACGCCGGTGTAGAATGGCACCGTCGCGCACCTGATAGTCGAGTCGCCAGTGATCGTCGGCCTCTACGATGCGGATCAGGGTGTCGTGCTGATGGAAGGGAAAATACGCCACCCAGTTCGCCAGCCCTTCGCCAAGGGTGCGCGAGCAGATGCCGATATAGCCGATCAGTCCCAGCGCCTGCGGGGTGAACTGCTGACCGTAGTAAAGCCCGAAGTTGTCGCAGCGCGAGTCCCGGGCGGCCTGCTCCATGACTTCGCAGTAGCTGGGCAGTGCCAGACTCAGCGTCGGTGCCACCAGCAGTTCCGGATCGACGCCGCTGTTGCCCAGCACGCGGTCGGTGTCACCGCCGTTGGCGGCAATGAACGCCTGCAGCCCCGAGGCGGCGGCGGAGAGCACGCCGCGGTTGCCCTCCTGGTTCTCCATGCCGATCGCGTTCTGACACGATGATGCGTTCTGCCCCGGTGAAACGTGCACGATCGCTGCCCTCCCCGCCTGGTCGCTGGGTGTATCCTCGGTCGCGCCACGACGGCGCCCAGCTTTCGCCACGCAAAGGACGTACCAGCGCGATCAACACCAAGCCAGGACACGGGGTTAGCGCCGCCAACACTTCCAGGGTGGACGCCGGGCGCCCCTCACTGGTGCCAAGGACGCCTCTTGCTGGTGCTAACGAAGCCTCTTGCGGGTGCCAATGAAGCCTCTTGCGGGTGCCAACGGCGTCCCTCGGGACCCACCGGCGCCCGTTGGGTTGTCAGGCGCCCAGCGGAAGCGCTCCGTCGAGATACCGTCGCACCAGTCTGACCGACTCATCCGCCCAGTGGGGGCCGAGTTCGCGGGTCTGCTCGGTATCGGCGTGGGAACCGGTCCATGCCAGCAGCTGGATTCGCCGCTGCGCGATCAGTGCCGGGATGACATCGCGGTCGGCGGCGGAGAGCGGCGCCACCTCGGCGTAGCCCGCCAGCCAGCACTCCAGCCACACCGGGGCCTGCGGATGGTGCTCTTCGAAGCTGAGCGCCGCGGCGAGATCATGCATGTACCAGCCGAAGCCACAGTCGTCGAAGTCGATGACCCGAGTGGACCCACCGTCGAGCAGCAGATTGGTCAGCCGCAGGTCGGCATGGATCAGCCCGAAACGCGCCGGATCCTGCCCGTAGCCGTCCAGGGTCGCGGCAATCCGCTCGATCGCCGCCTCGATGACGGGCCAATCCTCCCGTCGAAGATTGGGCGCGTCGCGCCAGTCGCCCCAATGGCCGTCCGCGCCCACCATGGTCTGGTGATTCCAGACGATGCGCCGGAACCCGGCCGGTGGCTCCCAGCGGCGGCTGTGGTGATGCAACGCAGCGGTGATGCGGCCCAGCTCGCGAAAGGCCTCAGGGTCGACGGCGTTGGTCGGCATCTCGCCGGGAATCCAGTGAAACATCACCGCGTGACGCTGCTCGCCACCGGGCTCGGTCAGTGTCTGCACCCGTTCACCGTCGAGGGTTTCCACCGGCACGGGCACGGCGATGCCTGACTCGCGCAGTGACGCCAGCCAGGCGAGTTCGCCCTCGATCGTTTCGCGGTCGTGGTAATTACCGCGATGCAGCCGCAGGGCGTATTGCTCGCTGCCACTCTCCACGACATACGTCGCGTTTTCCGACTGACACAGCAGCCGCACGTCGCCGCGAAGCGGTGCATCGAATCGTTCTAACGCCTGGCGGGCCAGGTTCAGCAAAGTGTCTTGCGCAAGCGTCTCGGCCTGAGGGGAAGCCATGTCGGTACTCTCTTCGTCGCGTTATCGTTGTCTTTCGCTGCCCTTTCGCCGGTCAGCGTCTTTCTTGGGAGATCGCGGGCGCCCACCCCTTGCTGGTGGAAGGTAGAGGCGCGCCGCGAGGGTTTCTCAGCCGAGTTCCTTCTCGGCCCGGGCGATGGCGTCGAACTCCTCCTCCGGCGCCTGGGCGACCAGTCGACGTCGGCTGTAAAGCCCGAAATACGCCAGGGCGACGGCGAAGAAGACGGCGGACCAGAGCGCGGCCTGCAGGCTGACCACGAAGGTGGAGAGAAAGGCGATGGCGGCAAGCCCGAAAGCGACCCCGGAGGTCAGCGCCCCGCCCGGGGTGCGGTACGGACGCGCGAGCGATGGCTCTCGGCGGCGCAGCAGCAGGTGCGAGAGCGTCATCATCATGTAGGAGAGCGTGGCGCCGAACACCGCCATGGTAATCATCAGATCGCCGGCACCGCTGAGCGAGAGCAGAAAGCCGATGACCCCGGGGACGATAAGCGCCAGAAACGGCACCCGTCGTCCGTTGGTGATCGACAGCGCGCGTGGCAGATAACCGGCCCGCGACAGCGCGAAGACCTGGCGCGAATAGGCGAAGACGATAGAGAAGAACGACGCGATGAGTCCGGCAAGTCCGACCACGTTGACGAACCCGGCTGCCAGCGAACTCTCCCCGTAAACGCTCTGCAACGCACCGACCAGTGGCGCCGGATGCTCGCCCATGGCCGCCGCTCCGGCCCCCCCCGGCGCCAGCAGCAGCACGCTGGCGGCAAACACCAGCAGCACCGCCATCGCGCAGATGATGCCGCGGGGCATGTCACGGCCCGGGTCGCGGGCCTCTTCCGCCGCCAGTGGCACGCCCTCGACGGCCAGGAATAGCCAGATCGCAAAAGGCAGCGCCGCCCAGATTCCCATCACCCCCTGGGGCAAAAAGCTCGAGGCGCCGAGCCGCGTCTCGTTGACGGCCACGTCGAACAGATTGGCGGTGGAGAAGTGCGGCAGCATTCCCAGGGTGAAAACCACGATGGCCAGCACCGCGAGCGCGGTAATCACCAGCAGGATCTTCAAGGCTTCGCCCGCCCCCCAGAGATGCAGTCCGACGAACAGCAGGTAGCAGCCGGCATAGACCAGCGGGCCATCGATCCCCATCAGTTCGCTGAGATAGCCACCAATGAAGATCGCGATGGCGGCAGGCGCGATTGCATACTCGAGCAGAATCGCGGTTCCGGTGATGTAGCCACCCCAGGGGCCCATGGCTCGGCGGGCAAAACTGTATCCGCCCCCCGCGGTGGGCAGTGACGAGGAGAGTTCGGCGATGGAGAGCACCATCGCCGTGTACATGGTCCCCATGAGCAGCGTGGCGATGAGCATGCCACCGAACCCGCCCACGGCCAGCCCGAGATTCCAGCCGGCGAAGTCGCCGGAGATGACAAAGGAGACGCCTAGCGAGGCCAGTAGGAACCAGCCGGCCGCCCCCTGTTTGAGTTGACGGCGTTCGAGATAGTCGGCGTCGACCGACTGATAGCCGACCGTGCCATTGGCACTGGAGGTATCGACGTTGGACATGTTGGCCTCGGAGTTTGTTGTTGTCGGAGTTTGTTGTTGTCGGAGTTTGTTGTTGCCGGAGGTGGCTATTGCCGGCGATCGCTGCTGTTATCGATCGCTGTTGCCGCTGTCTGCGTTCATCGGCCTCTGTTGCTCGCCGTCATGCAACGGCGTCTTCCAGATTAGGCACCGCGGCCACGCACTGTCTTGACGCTAGCGAGCGCCCCGCTGCCCCGTAGGGTCAAGTCGCCGCGGCCGCCAGCAGGCACCATGAGATGAGTCGTGCAACGTGTTCCGCGCGACGTCGCAAGACGCGTCGCGGAATGCGCTTTTTGATGTCGACTGTCGAGACGACGTCATCGAACCGGCGTCAAGATCGAGGATGCCAACCGTGGAGGGAGTACCCGCATGCTGAAGACCAATGCCTTCGATGCCAGCGCCGGTGACGCGCTGAGCGCGGAAAAGCGCGACATGATCGAGCGCCGCCGGCGCCTGCTGGGTCCGGCGTATCAGCTCTTCTACAAGGACCCGCTGCATCTGGTACGTGGTGAGGGCGTGTGGGTCTTCGACGCCGAGGGAAACCGCTATCTGGATGTCTATAACAACGTGCCATCGGTGGGACACTGTCACCCGCACGTGCTGGACGCGCTGACGCGCCAGGCCGGCGAGCTCAACACCCACACCCGCTATCTGCACGACAACGTGCTCGACTTCGCCGAGAAGCTGATCGATACCATGCCGGACGCCCTGAGCCAGGTGATGTTCACCTGCACCGGCAGCGAGGCCAACGATCTGGCACTGCGGATCACCGAGGATTACACCGGCGGCACCGGCGTCATCGTTACCGACTACAGCTACCACGGCATGACCAAATCCATCGCCGCCCTGTCGGCGTCGATGGGCCCCTACGTCAAGCTTGCCGGCGACGCCCGCGCCGTACCCGCGCCGGTTCATGACCCCGCCAATCCGGCCGCGGTGGGCCAGCGTTTCGCCGCCGACGTCCGCGCCGCGATCGCCGACATGCAGCGCCACGGCATCAAGCCGGCAGCGCTGCTCATCGACACCTTCTTCACCAGCGACGGTGGCTTTTTCGATCCGCCCGGCTTTCTCCAGGAAGCGGTCGAAGCGATCCGTGAAGCCGGCGGGCTCTACATTGCCGATGAGGTCCAGCCCGGCTATGGCCGCAGCGGCGAGCACATGTGGGGTTTCCAGCGTCACGGGCTGGTGCCGGATCTGGTGACACTGGGCAAACCGATGGGCAACGGCCATCCGATGGCGGCGACCGTGGTCAAACCCCACATCCTCGAACGCTTCGGCAACGAGTCGAGCTATTTCAATACGTTTGGGGGAAATACCGTCTCGGCGGCGGTGGGGCTCGCGGTGCTGGAGGTGATCGAGCAGGAGAATCTGCTGCCCTCGATTCAGCAGGCCGGCCGGGTCATCGTCGACGGCATCGGCGCGCTCGCGCCGCGATTCCCCGCCATCGGCAGCGTCAGAGGGGTCGGGCTCTATGCCAGCGTCGAGTTCGTCACACCCAACGGCGAGCCGGACCCCGAGATGGCGCTCGCGGTGGTCAACGGCCTCCGCGACGAGGGCATCCTGATCGGCGCCTCCGGCCCGCACTCGAACATTCTCAAGATTCGCCCGCCGCTGGTCTTCAAGGCGGAACACAGCCAGATGCTGGTCGAGGGCATCGAACGGGTCCTGTCACGGTTGTAAACCGGGCCGAGGCGCCATGTCGGCGGGAGCCGGCAGACGGTGGGCCGACGTCTGCCCCGCCGCCGCGGAACGACGATCGGCGGATCAGGCGCGACGCGCGCTATCCTCGCTACCGTCGACTTCGAAAAACACCCGCAGCACGTGATCCAGATGGACCTCCATGGCGCGTCTCGCTGCCTCCGGGTCGCGGCGCTCGATCGCCTCGAGAATCAAGGCGTGATCGCGCTGCGACTCGCAAGGCATGTCAGTCGCCATGAACAGCTCCTGCAGGCGTCGAAACATCATGCCGTACTGATGGCCGAGCAGATGCTTGAGGGTCATGGCGTAGGCGGCATTCCCGGAAGCCTCGGCGATACGAATATGCAGTAGCCGGTCACCGGCCTGATTGCGCCCGCCGTAGCGGTTGTCCTCGACGTTGCGGGCGTAAGCGTCGCGCATGGCGGCGAGCTCCTCGTCGCTGGCATTGAGTGCGGCCAGCGCCGCCGTTTCCGGCTCGAGATAGCGGCGCGCCTGAAGTAGCGAGAAAGGCGGAATCTCCTGATCCAGATCGAGCTCGATCTCGCTATCGAACTCCGGATCGAGCGCCCACGGCTCCTTGCGCCGCGCCTCGCTCATCACCGAGCTCGCCACCGTTTCGTCGCGTTCCAGCACCAGCACGCCGTGCCCCACCCGAACCTCGACCTGCCCCACCACTTCGAGCGCGATCAGCGCCTCGCGAACCGACGCACGGCTCACCCCGAGCTGCTGGGCGAGATCCCGCTCGGCGGGCAGCAGCGTCCCCGGGGGGAACTCGCCCTCGCGAATCAGTACCAGCAGTTGATCGGCGATCTGACGATAGAGCCGCTGGGCGCGAATGGTCTGAATCGGCATCTATCGATCTCCTGGAACGGGCGCTGGATTAGACATAGGTCGAAAAAAACGGCGAATTATCGGGCTTTCACCAGGCTATTAGACGTTTGGCGGTTTGCGGGCGTCACCACCGCGGGATAAAACTCGGCTCAAAGGTCAGGCCTTTAGACATTAGAACCAACTCCGGGCCTCACCGCAAAATTTCGTTTCGTCATCGCCCTCGGGAGCCACCGCCATGCGCCTCGCCCACAAGACCGCTCTGATCACTGCCGCCGGCCAGGGGATCGGTCGTGCCACCGCCGAGCGGTTTCTGAGCGAGGGAGCGCGCGTCATCGCCACCGACATCGACGCCGCCAAGCTGGAGGGGCTCCCCGGGGCCGAGTGCCACGTGCTGGATGTGACCGACCCCGCGGCGGTCACGGCGCTGATCGGGTCGCTGCCCGCCCTGAACGTGCTGTTCAACTGCGCCGGCACCGTTCCCGCCGGTTCGATCCTGGAGTGCGATGACGATCAGTGGGCGTTTGCCCAGCGGCTCAACGTCGACTCCATGTTCTATACCCTGCGTGCTGCCCTCCCCGCGATGCTCGACAACGGCGGCGGCAGCATCATCAACATGGCCTCGCTCGCCTCCAGCGTGAAGGGCGTCCCCAACCGCTTTGCCTACGGCACCACCAAGGCCGCGGTCATCGGCTTGACGAAGTCTGTCGCCGCCGACTTCATGACCCGCGGCATTCGCTGCAATGCGATCTGCCCCGGCACCGTCGAATCGCCGTCGCTCCATGAACGCATCGCCGACCAGGCCCGCCGCGAGAACCGCAGCGTCGAGGCCGTGTTCGACGCCTTCATCGCCCGCCAGCCAATGGGGCGACTCGGCAAGGCCGAGGAGATCGCGGCGCTGGTGACTCACCTGGCAAGTGACGACGCCGCCTTCATTACGGGCACAATCCAGATGATCGACGGTGGCTGGTCCAACTAGGGAGGCATCGCCCTCTGGCAAAGCCCATCGCCGAGTCACTCACCCCTATTTCCCCCTAAAGGAGTCTTCATGAAACTGCTGCGCCACGGCCCCAAGGGCCAGGAAAAACCCGGCATCGTCGACGCCGACGGCGTCATCCGCGACCTCTCGGGCGAGATCGACGATATCGCCGGCGACACGCTGTCGGATTCGGGTCTCTCGATGCTTGCCAGGCTCGATCTGGCCAGCCTGCCGGAAGTCGCTGCCGACACACGTCTCGGCCCCTGTGTCGGCCGCGTCGGCAAGTTCATCTGCATCGGCCTGAACTACTCCGATCACGCCGCCGAAACCGGCTCGGAAGTGCCTTCGGAGCCGGTCATCTTCAACAAGTGGACCAGCGCCATCTGTGGGCCCAATGACGACGTGGAGATCCCCCGGGGCTCGGAGAAGACCGACTGGGAAGTAGAGCTCGGCGTGGTCATCGGCACCGGCGGGCGCTACATCGACGAAGCCGACGCGCTCGACCACGTCGCCGGTTACTGCGTGATCAACGATGTCTCCGAGCGCGAATTCCAGCTCGAGCGCTGTGGCAGCTGGGACAAGGGCAAGGGGTGCGACACCTTCGGCCCGCTCGGGCCCTGGCTGGTCACTCGCGACGAGGTCAGCGACCCGCAGAATCTCGACATGTGGCTCGAGGTCGACGGCAAGCGCTACCAGAACGGCTCGACGCAGACGATGGTCTACGGCGTCGCGCATCTGGTCGCCTATCTCAGCCGCTTCATGAGCCTGCAGCCGGGCGACGTCATCTCCACCGGCACGCCGCCGGGCGTAGGCATGGGTCAGACCCCCAAGGTGTTCCTCAAGGCCGGGCAGGTCATGCGTCTGGGCATCGAAGGGCTCGGCGAACAGCAGCAGCGCTGCATCGACAGCTGAGACCGCCGGCGCCCGTCGCGCCGGTCCATCGTTCACGGAGGTCAACGCCATGCGTATCGATGCCCACCAGCATTTCTGGCGCTATCAGGCGAGCGACTTTGCGTGGATCGATGATGCGATGGGCGAGCTGCAACGGGATTTCCTGCCCGAGGATCTGGCCGTCAACCGGCGCGCCTGCGGTATCGCTGCCTCGGTCGCGGTGCAGGCGCGGCCGGTCCCGGCGGAGACCGACTTCCTGCTCGACCTGGCCGAGCACGATCCGTCGATCGTCGGCGTCGTCGGCTGGGTGGATCTGGAGGCGGACGATCTCGACGCCCAGTCGAGCCGCTGGCACGCCTCGCGACTCTGCGGCTTTCGTCATCTGATTCAAGACGAAGCCGATCCCGGCGACTATCTGCGCCGTGCGGGCGTCCAGCGCGGCGTTCGCCAGCTCCAGCGCGCCGGTTGGTGCTACGACGTGCTGGTCACCGCGGCCCATCTGACGGCGACCTACGACTTCTGCCGCGCCTGCGATGATCACACCCTGATCCTCGATCACCTGGGCAAGCCCGAGGTGCGCGGCCATCTCGATGCTGACCGCAGCGCGGCCTTCACCGCCTGGCGGGGAGAGTTCACTCGGCTGGGCGAACTGCCCCACCTCGTCTGCAAGCTCTCCGGGCTGATCACAGAGGCCGACTGGCAGCGGTGGCGCCCCGAGGATCTCTGGCCCTATCTCGACGTGGCGCTGGCGACCTTCGGCGAGCAGCGCCTGCTCTTCGGCTCCGACTGGCCCGTGTGCCTCGTCGCCGGCGACTACCGCGACGTCTTCGCCCTGATCGATGACTGGGCCAGCGCCCGCGGCCTCGACCGGGACGCCCTGTTCGGCGGTAACGCTCAGCGCTGGTACGGCCTGACACCGCCCGCTTTGCCTCTCGACACTTACGCCGATTCTCGCCACCAGGAGCGCCGTTCATGAATCTGGAGCTGGCCGACAAGGTCGTCATCGTCACCGGCGGCGCCTCGGGCATCGGCGCGGCGATCACCGAAGGTCTCGTCGCCGAGGGGGCCATCGTCGTCATCGTGGCCCGCGACACGCCACCGGCAGCCTGGCTAAACGGGGTGGGCTGCGATGCCCGCGTCGATTTCATCGCCACCGAGCTGACCGACGACGACGCCTGCCGCCAAGCCGTCGCGCAAACCGTCGCCCGCCACGGGCGAATCGACGGGCTGGTCAACAACGCCGGGGTCAATGACCGCGTGGGGCTGGAGGCCGGGGCCGCGGCGTTTCAGACCTCGCTCGATCGCAACCTGCTCCATTACTACGCCATGGCGCACCACAGCCTGCCGCATCTGCGCGAAAGCCGTGGCGCCATCGTCAACGTCGCCTCGAAGACCGCGCTCACCGGCCAGGGCGGCACCAGCGGCTACAGCGCTGCCAAGGGCGCTCAGCTGGCGCTGACTCGGGAGTGGGCGGTGAGCCTCGCGGCCGACGGCATTCGGGTCAACGCCATCGTCCCGGCCGAGGTGATGACGCCGCTCTATCGCCGCTGGATCGACAGCTTCGAGGATAGCGATGCCCGGCTGGCGTCGATCGAGGCCGCCATCCCGCTCGGCCAGCGCATGACCGAACCGCGGGAGATCGCTGACAGCGCGCTGTTTCTGCTCTCGCCCAGAGCATCACACACCACCGGGCAGTGGCTGTGCGTCGACGGTGGCTACGTCCATCTCGACCGCGCCATGACGGCGCCCTGATCGCGGAGAGCGACGCCATGCGCTACTGCCTGACGCTGGATCTGGTCGACGACGACGCGCTGATCACCGAGTACGAACAGCGCCACCGGGAGGTGTGGCCGGAGGTCGAGTCGCATCTACGCCACTGCGGCGTCGAGCGGCTGGAGATTTTTCGATTGGGCTCGAGGCTGGTCATGGTCATGGAGACCGACGATGACCGATTCAGCTTCGACGCCATGGCCGCCGCCGAGCGTGACAACCCGGTGGTGCAACGGTGGGAAGCGGCAATGTGGCGCTATCAGCGCCCGACGCCCTGGACGGAGGAGAACAACAAATGGCAAGCCATGACGCCAATCTATCGCCTGGACGCGTCTTGAAGGCGCCGGCCGCCACCCGCACGCGCCCCATGCGCAAGTGGGGGTTGCCCGTCGAGACGCTGGTACTGGGTCTTACCCTGCTGCTGTGGATCGTCATGGCACTGACGACCTCGACCTTTCTGACCACCAACAATCTGGTCAACATCCTGCGTCAGGTGTCGATCGACAGCATCATCGCCTTCGGCGTCCTGTTTCCGATCCTGATCCGCGGTATCGATCTCTCCGTGGGCTCGGTGGTCGCCCTCTCCGGCGTGGTCTGCGCCAGCCTGTTGACCGCGGGCGTCCCCATCCCGCTGGCGATCGCGCTGACGCTGGTGCTGGGCGTGGCGATCGGCTCGCTCAACGCCTTCTCCGTGTACCGGCTGGGGATTCCGGCGTTCATCATCACCCTTGCCGGGCTGCAGGCGTTTCGCGGCGGCGCCTTTCTGGTCAGCGACGGCACCAGCGTCTTTGGCCTGCCCCGGGCGCTCTCCACCTTTGCCCGCGCCGAGTGGCTCGGCATTCCCTCGCTGTTCTGGAGCATGCTGGTCATCGGCCTGGTGCTGCACTTCATCCTCAGCCGCACGCGCACCGGGCGCTACATGGTCGCCATGGGCAGCAACCACGAGTCCGCCCGCCGCGCCGGCATCAACATCAAGCGCATCGTCTTCTTCGCCTACATCGTCAGCTCCGTCACCGCCTGCATCGCCGGCATGCTGCTGATGGCACGCATGAGCATCGGCTCGCCCACCGCCGGCGTCGCCTACGAGCTCAACGCCATCGCCGCTGCCGTGGTCGGCGGCGCCAGTCTCTTCGGCGGCCGCGGCAGCGTGCTCGGCACCTTCATCGGCGCGCTGCTGTTCGCCACCATCGCCAACGCGGCAAACCTGCTGGGCATCGATTCATTCTGGCAGATGGTCGCCACCGGCGTGCTCATCGCCACCGTCGTCTACGTCGACAATCTGCATAAGCGACGCCAGAGCGGCGTGAAATAGGAGACCGACCATGTCACTACTCGAAGTCAAAGATCTCAAGAAGCGCTTCGGTGCCGTGGAAGTGCTCTGCGGGGTCGATCTCACCCTCGAGGCCGGCGAGGTCCTCGCAGTGGTGGGTGACAACGGCGCCGGCAAGTCGACGCTGATCAAGCACATCTCCGGGGTGTATCGACGCGACGGCGGCGAGATCACCCTTGGCGACGAGGCCGTCGATTTCGACTCTCCCAAGGAGGCGCGTCGCGCCGGTATCGAGACGGTCTATCAGGATCTGGCGCTGGCCGACGAGCTCTCCGTGGGCGCGAATATCTTTCTGGGACGCGAGCCGGTCCGCCGCTGGCTCGGCCTGCTGCCGGTGATCGACCGGGCGCGCATCCAGCAGGAGACCCAGCGCCTGATCGACAGCATCGAGAGTCACATCCCGGACGGCGCGACCACGGTCGCCGGGCTCTCCGGCGGCCAGCGGCAGGCCGTCGCGATCGCTCGCGCCCTCTACTGGGACGCCAAGGTGGTGATCCTCGACGAGCCCACCGCGGCCCTGGCAGTCATGGAGCGCGAGAACGTCATCAAGCTCTCGCGAATGCTGGCGGCCAAGGGCGTCGGCGTCATCTACATCGGCCACAACCTGGTCGAGATACTCGAGGTCGCCGACCGCATCGCCGTGATGTACCGCGGCCGCATCGTCCATGTCACTCGATCCGAGGAGACGACACAGGAGGAGTTGATCAAGTACATGACCGGCTACAGCGAACGCCGGGAGACCGCCGCCTGAGCGCGGCATCGGTGCGCACGCGCCGCTTGAAGGGCAGCAGGACCGCAGGACCCAAAAACCACCACAAGATTGCGGAGAACGCTCATGCCACGCCACACGCCACGCTCACGCCAACTCGCCCCGCTCGCGCTGGGCGTCGCGCTCGCCGGGCTTTGCACCAGCCCGCTCGCCAGCGCGCAGAACAGCGAGATCACCATTCCGGTGGTGATCAAGGCCACTACGGCCTCCTACTGGCAGGCAGTCTTCGACGGTGCCCATCAGGCCGCTGACCGCCTGGGCATCCAGATCGAGGAGCTGGGGCCGGCCAACGAAACCGAGGTCGCGCGTCAGATTTCGATCATGGAGAACCTGATCAGCCGCCAACCGTCAGCGATCGTTCTCGCCCCGGTCTCCACCGATGCCATGGCCGGCCCCGTTGAGAGCGCCACCGAGGCGGGCATTCCGGTGGTAATCATCGACTCCGGTGTCGCCACCGATCGTTACGCTTCGCTGATCGCCACCGACAACTTCGCCGCCGGCCAGCGCGCCGGGCATGCGCTGGCCGAGTGCATGGAGCGAACCGGCGGTGAGCCGGCGGGCCAGGTGGCCTATCTACGGACCAATCCCAATGGCGAGTCACTGGTCTCCCGTGACAACGGCTTCCTCGATGCGATCGGCGAGTATCCGGAGATCGAGGTCGTCGACAATCGGGTGGCCAACAACGATACCGCGAAGGCGATGAACGACACTCTCGACCTGCTCAATCGCTACCCCGATCTCAAGGGCATCTTTGCCGACAACCAGCTGATGGGCGACGGTGCCGGCACCGCTTTCGCCGAGCAGGGCGCCGAGGATGTCTGTCTGGTGGCGTTCGACTCCAGCGAGCTGGAGGTCGACTTCCTGCGCCAGGGCACCATCGACGCACTGGTCGTTCAGGATCCCTACATGATGGGCTACTCCGGCGTCTGGTTCGCCTACGCCGCTTCCCAGGGCGTGTCGCTGCCACGCAGTGTCGACACCGGCGTTCACGTCGCGACGACCGAGAGCGTCGACGAACCGGACTTTACCGGCCTGCTCGATCCCAGCCAACGCAAACTGACGCCCTATCTGGCGCCGACCGCGAGCGCGGCGGCAGCGGAGTAGTCCCTACCGCGGGGTACGCCTTTCGAGGTCTCCCCCGCCTTACGAGCTTCACGCCCGGTACGTCGTGACGTCACCGGGCCAACCGTCAACTCATTGGTCCGACCATTGCTCCTTTAAATCCTCGGTCGGTGCGGGAGGAGGGTGTTATGCAAGTCGTCGTCTGTTCTCAGCCCGGCGAGATGCGCGTGACCGAGCGGCCGGTGCCGGCCTGCGCCGCCCATGAAGCAAGAGTCGCGATTCAGCGCATCGGGATCTGCGGCACCGACATTCACGCCTTCGGCGGCAATCAGCCCTACTTCAGCTACCCCCGGGTGCTGGGTCACGAGCTGAGTGGCGAGGTTGTCGCCGTTGGCGAGGACGTCGACGCCGGCCTGCTCGGCCAGGCCGTGTATGTCATCCCCTATCTGCACTGCGGCGAGTGCCGCAGCTGCCGCCAGGGGCGCACCAACTGCTGTCAGCACCTGGAGGTGATCGGCGTCCATCGCGACGGCGGCATGGCCGACAGCCTGAACGTCCCGGCGTCGCATCTGGTGCCGGTGCCCGGGCTCTCGGCGGAGGCGCTGGCGCTGGTGGAGTGCCAGGCGATCGGAGCCCACGCAGTGCGCCGCGGCCAGGTCGAGCAGCATGATTTCGTGGTGGTGGTCGGCGCCGGTCCCATCGGCATCGGCGTTCTGCAGGTCGCCCGGAGCCGGGGGGCACGGGTAGCGATGGTCGACACCAACCGCGAGCGTCTCGCCCTGTGCCGCGATGCTCTCGGTGCGGAAGCGGTGTGGCACGCGACCGATGATGACGTCGTCGCCGAGATCGAAGCGATGAACGACGGCGCCCTCGCCGACGTGGTCTTCGACGCGACCGGCAACCCGGCCGCCATGAATCGCGGCTTCGACTTCGCCGGTCACGGCGGGCGCTACGTGCTGGTCAGCGTGGTCAAGGCCGACATCCGCTTCAGCGATCCGGACTTCCACCGCAAAGAGCTCACCCTGATGGGGAGCCGCAACGCCACCCGGGAGGATTTCGACACGGTGACGCGGCTGATGGGGAGCGGCGATATCCAGACCGCCCCGCTGATCACACACCGCGGAAAGCTCGACGAACTGCCGGCGCTGATGCCCGGCTGGTGCGATCCCGCGAGCGGCGTGGTCAAGGCGATGGTCACCCTCGACGACACCGCTGCCGGAGGCGCGCCAGCATGAGCGATATCGACAGGCCAGTGATCGGCAGCGACGCCCCGGCGCGGACGTGCCTGCGCATTCATCCGCGAGACAACGTCGGCGTGGCGCTGACCGACCTGCCCGCCGGGCGCCAAGTCACGCTGGACGACGAGTGCCTGCAGCTGGCCGACAACGTCCGCGCCAAGCACAAGTTCGCATTGAGCGCGCTCGCCCCGGGCGACATCGTCACCATGTACGGCGTGGTCGTCGGCAAGGCGACCCGACCGATTGCGGCCGGCGGCGTCATCACCACCGAGAACCTTGCCCATGCCACCGGCGACGAGCAGGCCGTACCCGGCTCCCGGGGCTGGACGGCACCGGACGTTTCACGTTTTACCGACGCGAGCTTCGCAGGCTTCCATCGTCCCGACGGCCGTGTCGGGACGACCAACGTCTGGCTGGTGATCCCGCTGGTGTTCTGCGAGAACCGAAATATCGAGGTGCTGCGCCAGTGCGTCGCCGACGCGCTGGGCGATGACCCCTATCGGGACTACAAGCGCATGGCGCGACGGATGCTGGACGACACCCCGGATGACGTATCGGTGCCGGACACGGGCGCTGACGCCATCGCCGCCAGCGCGCCGGGGCGCTTCCCCAACGTCGACGGCGTGCGCTTTCTCACTCACACCCTGGGCTGCGGCGGCACCGACGACGACGCCCAGGCACTGTGTCAGCTGCTCGCGGGCTACATCTGCCACCCCAACGTCGCCGGGGCCACGGTACTCAGCCTGGGCTGTCAGAAGGCGCAAATCGGCATGCTCAAGGCCGCAGTAGCCGAGCGCGACCCCGGGGCGTTGAAGACGGTGGACTACTTCGATCAGCAGTCATCGTCGGGCGAGGACGCGCTGATCCGCGACGCCCTGCGCTCGATCTTTGACGGTCTGGCCGCGGCGAACAGGGTGACCCGCCAGCCGGCGCCGCTGTCGAAGCTCACCCTCGGCGTCGAGTGCGGCGGCTCCGACGGCTTCTCCGGCATCTCCGCCAATCCACTGGTGGGGGCCGTGGTCGACCGGCTGGTGGCGCTCGGCGGCAGCGGCATTCTGAGCGAGTTTCCCGAGCTCTGCGGCGTCGAGCACGAGCTGATCGCTCGCTGCGTCGATGTCCCCACGGCCGAGCGCTTCCGCCAGCTCATCGAGGCCTACCAGCGTCACGCCGCCGCCGTGGGGGCGGACTTCGCCATGAACCCGTCCCCGGGCAACATCCGCGACGGCCTGATCACCGATGCCATGAAGTCCGCCGGGGCAGCCAAGAAAGGCGGCGATAGCCCGGTGGTCGACGTGCTCGACTACACCGAGCCGCATCGCCGCGCCGGGCTCAGCCTGCTCTGCTCGCCGGGCAATGACGTCGAGTCCACCACCGCGCTGGCAGGATCCGGTGCCAATCTGATCGTCTTCACCACCGGACTCGGCACGCCCACCGGCAACCCGGTCGCACCGGTGCTCAAGATCGCCAGCAACAGCGAAATGGCCGAACGCATGCGCGACATCATCGATTTCGACGCCGGGCCCATCGTGCGCGGCGAGCGCGATATCGGGGAGCTCGCCGACGCACTGCTCACGCTCTGTATCGAGGTCGCCTCCGGCCGCCACCTATCCCACGCCCAGCGCCTCTCTCAGCACGATTTCATCCCCTGGAAGCGCGGCGTCTCGTTATGAGGTGCGACGCGATGAAGGGCGACGCGATGAAGGGCGACGTTATAAGGAGCGATGCCATGACGACCGATCTCGCCACTTTCCCGCCGGACGCGACGATCGTCCAGTTCGGCACCGGGCGCTTTCTGCTCGCCCACGTCGACGCGATGGTGTCGGATTCGCTCGCTCGCGGGGCGAGCGAGGCGCGCATTCTGGTGGTGCAGACCTCCCCCCGCGAGGAGGGCAAACACAAGGCGCGCGCGCTCGCGAGGGCGCGCCGCTATCCGGTTCGCATTCGGGGCCGCCGCGACGGCGAGATCGTCGACCGCGAGGAGATCGTCGACAGCGTTGCCGACTGCGCGATCGCCGAGGAAGCGTGGCCGGCCATTACCCGCCATGTCGTCGAGCACGCTCGGATCATCGTCTCCAATACCGCCGACAGCGGCTACGAGATCGGCGCCGACTCGAGCCTGAACCCGCTACCGACGAGCTACCCCGGCAAGCTGACGCAGCTTCTGCGCGCCCGCTTCGATGCGGGCGGCGAGGGGCTGACGATTCTCCCCTGCGAGCTGATCGATCGGAACGCCGACACGCTCAAGTCACTGGTCATCGAGATGACACGCCGCGATGCCACTGCCGCCGGTGGCCAGGTTCCTGATGACGCCATCTGCGAAGCGGACTCGAGCGGTGATACCGAGGCCTTCGTTCAGTGGCTGACGAGCGCCTGCGTGTGGGCCAACACGCTGGTGGATCGCATCGTCTCTGCCCCGCTGGAGCCACTGGGTGCCATCGCCGAGCCGTACGCCCTGTGGGCGATCCAGCGCGAGCCGGGCATGGCGATTCCCTGCGAGCACCCGGACGTCGAAGTCGTCGATGACCTGACACCGCAGGCGCTGTTGAAACTCCATGTACTCAATCTCGCTCACACCTTTCTTGTCGACCAGTGGCGCCGCGCCGGAGAGCCGGGAACCTTCGTCCGCGACGCCATGGAAAACGAGACGCTCGTGGTCGCCCTCCGTGAGGTGCTGGCGTCTGAGGCACTACCCGCGCTTGCCACCCGGCTGCCGATCGCCACGCTCGAGACGTACCGCGACGTGACGCTCGAGCGCTTCGCCAACCCCTATCTCGACCACCGTCTCGCTGACATCGCCCAGAACCACGCCACCAAGCTCGAACGCCGGATCAAGCCGGTCATCGAGATGGCCGAGGCAGCGGGGCTACCGACACCGCAACTGACCCAGGCCATGCGCGACGATGCCTCGCGGGCGACCGGCTGATGCCGTCGGTCGCGCGCAACGATTCCAACAACAACAGGCGGGGATTCGGTATGCCCCCGCTGTCGCCGACACCGCAGCCAAGCGGTCAGCGGTCAGCGGTCAGCGGCACGACCTTACCCGTCCGATAACGATGACCAAGAACCCGACCCCATCCAGGGAGCACGCCATGACACCGTTCAACAGCACCCGATTGACCGCGACGCTTGCCGGATTCAGCACGCTCGTCGCTCTCTCCCTCGTCCCACTGACGGCAGCCGCCGCCACCGAGATTCGCGTTGCCTACGGCAACCAGCCCGGCGAGCCGGTCGATGTCGCCGTCAAGGCGTGGGCAGAACGCGTCGCCGAGGAGAGCGACGGTGAACTCACCCTCGCTGCCTTCCCGGCCAGCCAGCTCGGGGGAGAAACCGAGGTGATGGAGCAGGCACGCTTCGGCTCGCCGCTGATCACCATTACCGCCTACTCCAACTTCATGAGCTCGGTGCCGGATCTCGCGGTACTCGACGCGCCCTATCTCGCCAAGGATTTCGACAGCAAGCTCAAGATCTTCGATTCCGACTGGTTCGCCGAGCAGGAGCAGAAGGTCGAGGCCGCGGGCTATCACATCGTCATTCCCAACACGGTCTACGGCGTGCGCCACTTGCTCTCGCGCAACGCCGTCTCCACGCCGGAGGATCTCGCCGGGGTGAAGGTTCGGGTCCAGAACTCGCCGATGTACGTCGCCGCCATCGAGGCGATGGGTGCCGTGCCCACGCCGATGTCACTGGGGGACGTCTATCCGGCCCTCGCCCAGGGGCTGGTCGACGGTGTCGAGAATCCGCTGCCGGTGCTCTACGGCGGCAAGTTCTACGAGGTGGTCAAGACGCTCAATCTGACCGGACACATGCACACCGTCGCGCCCTTCGTCACGGGCCAGGCGTTCTGGGAGCAACTCTCGCCGGAGGAGCAGCAGATCCTCACCGAGACCGGTGAAGAGATGGCGACCAACCTGCGCGGTCTGGTCGAACAGCAGACCGCCAAATCGTTGCAGGCGCTGACCAACGCCGGTGTCGAGACCCACGAACTGGATACCACCGCCTTCAGCGAGCGCGCCGCCGAAGAGATCCCCGCCGCCTTCCCGCAGTGGAGCGATGGTCTCTACGAGCGCATCCGTCAGATCATGGAGGAGTGATCCCCCGCGCTGACCCAGCGCCTCGAGCGGTTGCGTGATGACCGTTCCGAGGCGCTCCCGACTCACCCACTCGCGCCGGCCGTGACAGCGTCTCTACAGGCGGTCGCGAGCCGTCAATCGCGACGCGCTGTCGAAGCGTCGCCGGGAGAATACCTCATGCCTGCGTTTTTTCGGGCGCTCGACAGGGTCATGCGGCTCGACGAGGTCGTTGCCAGCCTGACCCTATTCGGGCTCTTTGTGGTGGCCATTGCCAATGTCTTCATGCGCTATCTGTTTGCCGCGCCGCTGGCGTGGAGCGAAGAGGTGCTCCAGTTACTGCTCGTCTGGACGAGCTTTCTCGGCGCCAGCGCGCTGGTTCGGCGTAACGAGCACGTGCTGATCGGCCTGCTCAACGACAGGCTCCCCGCCGGACTGGCGCGCTGGAACGTGCGGGTGTTCAACGTCGGGATCGTCGCCGTGTGCGCCTCGGCGATGCTGTTCTGGGGTCTGGAGCTGCTGCCGTTCTCGCGCTTTCGCGCCACGCCCATGCTGCAGATCCCCTATTACTGGGTCCATATCGCGATTCCGATCAGCGCGGCCCTGATGCTCTATCACGCGGTGGTGCGGCTGATGACCGATAACCGCCACACGACCTCTCCCGTCCCGGCCGCCAGCGCCGGTGAGCGCAAGGAGTAACGCATGGCCGTTGGCTTCGCACTCGTCGCGCTGTTCATTCTTTTCTGCCTGGGAACGCCGGTGGCGTTCGCGCTCTTCACCTCGAGCCTGGTCTACTTCCTGGTCGGCGCCGATCAGCCCATGGTGATGCTGATCCAGCGCCTCGCCGGCGGGCTGGAGTCGATCTCGCTGCTGGCGATCCCGTTTTTCATCATGGCCGGCGTGTTCATGAACCACTCCGGCATCACCGAGCGGCTGCTGACCCTGGCCGAACTCCTGACCCGGCGACTCCACGGCGGGCTGGCCCAGGCCAACGTGCTGCTGAGCACCTTCATGGGCGGACTCTCGGGTTCCAACATCGCCGACGCCGCGATGAACGCCAAACTGCTGGTACCCAGCATGACCGCCGCCGGCTACCCCAAGGCGTTTTCGAGTGCGATTACCGCCTCGTCGTCGCTGGTGACGTCGACCATCCCCCCGGGGATCGCGCTGATCGTCTATGGCTACGTCAACAACGTATCCATCGGGCGGCTGTTTCTCGCCGGCGTCGTCCCGGGCGTCCTGATGGCGCTGGCGTTGATGTGTCTGGTCTCACGCCAGTGTCGTCGGCTCGGTTATCAGACCCCGCGGCGCGAGCGGGTCTCGCGGCAGGAGTGGATCAGCGTCACCCGCGCCGGGCTGATCGCGCTGCTGCTGCCGGTAGTGGTGATCGGCGGCATTCGCGTGGGCATCTTCACCCCGACCGAGGCCGGCGCGATCGCCGTGCTCTACGCGCTGATCGTGGGGCTTTTCGTCTATCGCCAGATGGGATTGAAGAGCGTCGCGCTCGCCACCCAGGAGTCGCTGATGGCCGCGGTCAACGTGCTGTTCATCATTGCCGTGGCCTCGGGCTTCGCCCGCGTGCTGACCTGGGAGCAGATCCCTCAGCAGATCGCGCTACTGCTCTCTTCCGAAGTGGGCAGCGCCGTCGCGTTTCTGCTCATCGCCAACCTGCTGCTACTGCTGCTCGGGATGTTTCTCGAGGGCAACGCGATTCTGATCGTTCTCTCTCCGCTGCTGGCACCGGTGGCGGCGCAGTTCGGTATCGATCCGGTGCACTTCGGCATCGTGTTCATTCTCAACGCCTCCATCGGCACCATCACCCCGCCGCTGGGGACGGTGATGTTCACCACCTGCTCGATCACCGGGGTCTCGATTCCGGATTTCATCCGCGCGGTGATGCCCTACTGGGCGCTAATGGTGGGTCTGCTGTTGTTGGTAACCTTCGTGCCGGCCATTTCGATGACGCTGCCGAACTGGGTGTTCTGAGCCGCAAGCCAGGCAGGCCAACGACAAGCCGGAAGCGGCGCTTTCGCCGCCCGCGGCAGTCCCTGGCCGTCTTCGCGCCCGCCCCCCGCGTGCGCGACGAAGCGGTACCCGCTTGCAGGGCGACGGACGACGCCTCTCATCCGAATCGGTATGGGACCAAACGACGAGGCGACCGCCCTCGCCGTCGCTCGGGTTGGTGGGTAAGATGGCATTATTGACCGCTATGTTGAACATAGTCGGTGTCACCCCCGTCGATCGATGCTGGCGCCCGGCAGTCGACAGCCAAGATTTCGAGACCGGAGACACTCCACCGCGTGACATCTTCCCGCTACGACACTCATTCGAATGCCGCCGCGCAGACCGAGACGGTGCCGTCGCTTGGCGTTGCCGAATCTCTGGTCCGCGACATCTTCACCGGCCACTACCGCCCCGGCGACTTCCTGCCACGAGAGATCGATCTGTGTACGCGCTTCGAACGCAACCGCTCCGCCGTTCGCAGCGATCTTCGCCGACTGGTCGACGCCGGTCTCATCGAGCGCATCTCGGGCTACGGCTCCCGAGTTCGCGAGTTTTCCGACTGGAACATCCTCGATACCCAGGTCACCGCCTGGATGACCCAGTTCGCGACACCAAATCCCGGCATTCAGCGCGACATCCTGGCGTTTCGCTTCGACGTCGAGCCCTACGTGGCGATGACCGCGGCGAGCCGTGCCACGGCCAGGGATCTGGTCGCGATGGAAGAGGCTTTCGAGGGGATGGGGCAGCACCTGCGCGATGCCCCCACTGATGCTGCCGAGCGCGCCCGGCTACACAACGACTGGGACGTCGCGTTCCACGTCGCCATCTTCAAGGCGACGCACAACATTGTCTGGACTCAGCTATCGCATATCCTGCGGCCATCGATTCACCTGCTGGTGGAGACCTCCAACGTCAGCGAGAGCGCGCCCGGCGAGAGCCTGGAGCGCCACCGGCAGCTGATGGAGTGCATTCGTGCCCGCCGCGCCCGCGATGCCTTCTTCGCTTCCGTCACCCTGCTCGAGGGGACGGCCACCGCGCTGGGTATCGAGATGCCGCAGATGCGCCTCGGCGAGATTCCGAGCTAGCCCGCTCGCCGGCGGACGAGCCGGCGATACTTCATGGCGCTGGTTGCGCGCGTCGCGCCGCCAGCGCACGAATGTCCTCCGGCCCCGTCCGGCAGCAGCCGCCGATGGCGCTGGCCCCCGCCGCCAGCCAGCACGAGACGCCATCGGCCAGATCCGCCGGCGCCGAACTCGCCACCTCAGTGGCCGCGTGCCAGCGCTTGGTCACGGGATCGTAGTGCTCACCGGAGTTGGGATAGACCACGATCGGCAGCGCGGTCTGGGAGCGAATCGTCGCGATCAGCGGCTCGATGGACGCCAGTGCCGTGCAGTTGATGCCCATGGCAACGACGTTGGGCCGCCCGTCCAGGGCGCGAACGCACTCGGCGATAGGCGTTCCATCGCTGATGCAGTCGCCGTCGCGCGCCGAGAAGGTGATCCACGCACGGGCGTCGAGGGTCTCCAGCAGATCGGCAATCGCCAGCGCCTCCTCGAGTGACGGCAGCGTCTCCACCGCCAGCAGATCCGGCTTCGCCGCCAGCAGCGTCTCCAGTCGAGGTCGGTGAAACTCGGCCAGGCCGGCGCGATCGATCGCGAGTCCGGCGTAGCCGCGATACTCGCTGCCATCGGCGAGAAACGCGCCGTAAGGCCCTACCGATGCCGCCACCAGTGGGCGGGGTCTCGTCGCGGTCTGCTCGTGCGAAAGCCAGAACGCCTCCCTGGCTTCGACGGCCAGAGTCACCGAGCGCATCATCAGCGCATCCGCGGTCTCGGCGTCGATACCGGCGCGCTGGAAACCTTCCCGCGTGGCCTGATAGCTCGCCGTGATCGCGCAGTCGGCCCCGGCTTCGAAGTAGGCGCGGTGAACGTCTCGAATCATCTGCGGCGACTCGCTGAGGATTCGCGCCGACCACAGCGCATCGTTGAGATCGCAGCCTCGCCGCTCGAGTTCGGTGGCGAGCGCGCCATCGACGATCATGAAGCCGAAGCGTGTCGCGATGTCGGCGATGGGATTGTCGCCGAGCGTCACGGCGGAAAGTGGGTCATTCATGGTCTGGCGGTCCCGACGGTGGAATCTCTGAAAACGCCGTTTGGCGAGCGGCGAGTATGCAAGCCCTGCGCACTGCAGGCCAGAGCCACCCCGCGCGTGTCACCGGATCATCGTCCGATGCCCCGGCCGACGTCAGGTCGCCCCCGTTCAGAGCGCCGGGCCGGGCCGGATCGGGGAGCCGTCGCTAAAGCGCGTCAAACGGAAGCGGCTCAGATCGTGCCCCGTCTCCCGACCGACAACTAGATCCGCAAGGACACGGCCAAAACCGGGGCCGATGCCGAAACCATGGGCCGACATGCCGGTCCCGACCGTCAATCCCGGCAGCGCCGTGCAGCGATCGACCACCGGCAACACGTCAGGCATGGCATCGATCATGCCCGCCCAGGCGGCCTTGACGCGCACCTCACCCAGACCCGGAAACCGCTTGGCAAAAGCGCGCGGCGTGTCGCGCACCACGCGTGCGTTGGGTGCCGGGTCAAGCATCCGCATGCGCTCAAACGGCGTTGGCCGATCGGCAGACCAGCGCCGCGCCAGCCGCCACGCATCGGGAAATCCGGCCGGTGCGGCGAGCTTGAAGCGCGTGCCAAGCGGATCCTCGCGCAGCGCGGGGAGGTAGCGGCGACAGTGGCGAAAGGCGTCGGGGCCGAGGAAAAGCTCATGGAAACCGGCGGCGGCCAGGGTGTAGCCGCCGTCCTGCCGGCGGCGAAAGGCGACCTTGTCATCGGTCGCGGCCCCGGCGTAGACCTGCTTCAGCGGCTCGGTGGCCATCACGGTACCGCGCACCGAAAGCTGCGGCAGGTCGATGCCGCTCTGGCGCAGCAGTAGAGAACTCCAGGCGCCGCCGGCCACCACGACCTCGTCTGCCTGAATCCGCCCTGCCTCGGTGACGACGCCGGCGACGCGCCCGGCCATGACATCAAGCGTTCTAACCGCGCAGTTCTCGACGATCGTGACACCCTCGCGAGCGGCTAGCCGGGCCAGCGCGGGTACCGCCTTCCAGGGTTCTGCCCGCATGTCGGAAGGGGTCTCCATCGCCCCGATCACCTGTCGCGACATCCCCGGAATCAGCGCCGCGGTCTGCGCGCCATCCATCAAATGCGTGTCCAGGCCGTGCGCCCGGGCGTGAGGCATCCACTCGTGCAGCGCCGCCATTTCCTTGTCGGTGTGGGCAAAGTAGGTCACTCCCCCTGGCGCCAACCCCACATCCTCGCCGCACTCTCGCGCCAGCTGCCGCCAAAGCGAGCACGCCTCGCCGGCGATCGGCAGCTCCTCCGGCGCCCGTCCCTGCTGACGTATCCAGCCCCAGTTGCGCGAAGACTGCTCGCCGGCGACTCGGCCTTTCTCCAGCAGGGTCACGGACAGGCCCCGCCTGGCGAGAAAGAGCGCGCAGGTCACACCGATGACCCCTGCCCCAACCACGACGACATCAGCGCTTGCCGGCGGTGGCCCGGGCCACTCGATGGGATTCTCCAGGCTAAAGGGAAATGCGGTCATGTCACTGCCTCTCGATCAGCTGCGGCTTCGGCCAGCTCATCGCAAAGACAGCCCATCCGCCGCACAGCCTCGAGTAGCGTGTCGTCCGGCACCGTCAACGCCACGCGGACCAGGCCGGCGGCGCTTTCACCGAAAGAGATGCCTGGCATCACCGCCACATCGTGGCGCTCCAGCAACTGCTCGGCGAAGGCCTCGCCATCGAGACCGGTGCGCGACACATCGATCATCAGAAACATACCGCCCTGCGGCAGACTGGCCGAGAGCATCGGCAGGTCGGCAACGGCGGCTGCGACTCGCCGCGCGCGCCGGCCGAGCGCTTCACGCAGTCGCTCCGCGGTGTCGAAATCGCCGCGCAGCGCGGCTTCGGTCATGTCGGCGATAAACGGCTGGTTGCCGAACAGCATCGTTTCGGACAGCGGCAGCAGCCGGCGCGAGAACGCGACGGGACCTATCGACCAGCCGCTGCGAAACCCGGTGGCGGCGTGACTCTTCGAGATCGAGGAAACCACCACCGTACGCTCGCGCAGCTCGGCGATTTCCAGCGGGGAGACAAAGGTACCTTCGAAGATCAGCGCTTCGTAAACTTCGTCACAGACGATCCACAGATCGTGCTCGATACACAGTTGCCCCAGCGACGCGATCGCATCGCGATCCATCACCGCGCCCGTCGGGTTGTGGGGGGTGTTGAGCAGCAGAACCCGGCTCTCCGGTGTGATCGCCGCTCGCAGATCCGCCGGCTGCATCACGAAACCGTGCTCGATGCGCAGCGGCACCGACTGCAGCGACGCCCCGGCGGCCCGAATGACCCCTTCGTAAGTGGCGTAGAAGGGGTTGCCGGTCAGAACGCCGTCCCCCTCTCCCGCCAGCGCCAGAATCACTGCGAACAGGGCCGTCTGCGTGCCGGGGAAACAGAGCACGTTCTCCTCCTCAATCCCGGGAAGGCGGTCCGCGTAGAGGTCGATCAGGGCATTGACCAGCCCGGTCTCACCACGGCCATTGGAGTAGCGAGTCCGGCCGGCCCGCAACGCCGCAACGCAGTGCTCGACGAGTGCCGGGTCGGTGGTGATGTCGGGTTCACCGATGGTCAGCTCCATGATCTCGTCACCTGCGGCGATGCGCCGACGTGACTCGTTGTGAAGCGCCCATTTGTCGCCACCGAGATCCTGGAGACGATCGATAATCGCAGTGTAACGCATGAAAAATCAGTTCCTGTCGGGTAGGGGGTCGCCGTGAAAATCCAGATATTGCAGAAGATCGCCGGCCGGAAGCGCGAGAATGCCTTCGGCTGCGCCGAGCGCGATTCGGGGCAGCCTGTCGATGCTGTAAAGGCCGTGACTGAGCGAGCCTTCGAGCCAGAGCCCATCGATGAGACCGTTGAGCGCAATCGCATGCGCCTGACAGATATCCGGCGGCGCCGGCCGCTGTCGTGCCGCGAGCACGGCGTGCACCATCGTCTCGAGCAGGCTGAGAAATTCGCGGTAGCTCTCGCGGTGGATGTCGGCGTAGCGCGGCGTCGCTCGAATCCGGCCAATGAACGTCGCCCAAAGGGACACCTTGCGAGCCGATAGGTTGGGCGGCGTCACATTGGCAACGACGAACTGGGCCAGCCGCCTTTCCGGGCTCTTGCCGGCGTCCGCAGCCGCCTGTTCCGCCTGAGTGGTCATCTGCCCCACCAGATAGCCGTAGGCCGCCAGCACCATGTCGTCCTTCGAGCCGAAGTAATGCCGTATCAGCCCCGCGGTCACGTTCGCTTTTTCCGCGATTCGCCGCGCCGAAGCCCCGTCCAGGCCCTGCTCTGCGATACACTCCAAGGTTGCCTCAAGCAGGCTACGCCGGCGCTCATCAAGAGAAAGGCGCTGGAAATTCTTGCGGCTCATGAATGGCGTCGTTCTCAATCAAGTCAGGAAGGAATCGGCCGGAATTCGGAATGGACCGGGCTGCGAGTCGCGGATTCTGGGACTGACGCCAAGCGACTGAATGGCATGTGGCCTTTGAATCTCGCGACAGTTGTTATACTGTCGTATAACAACATAAAGATTGCAAGACCCCGCCTGTCGTGCTGCAAGGTCCTGAGTAAATCGGTCTATTGCGCTCGGCAGGTCCACTAAAAGGGAGACCCTATGCAACACCAATCCGCGACCCGGGTTGTCACGCAACCGCAAAACGATGCCGCGAAATCGGCAACTGCGGAATCCGCAGTGGAGATTCATGATCTTCACAAGTCATTCGGCGGAGTCGATGTCCTCAAGGGCATATCGTTGACCGCCCGCCAGGGTGATGTCGTCGCCATCATCGGCGGCTCGGGATCGGGTAAATCGACGCTATTACGCTGCGTCAATCTGCTCGAGACCCCGACGTCAGGACAGATCGCGATCCAGGGCGAGCCCTACCGCATGCGAGCGGGCAAGAATGGGGCCCTGGTACCCGCCGACCGCCGTCAGATCCAGCGCATCCGCGCACACCTCGGCATGGTGTTCCAGAGTTTCAACCTCTGGCCTCACCGCACGGTACTCGAGAATGTCATGGAAGTGCCGGTTCACGTCCTCAAGACGCCGCGCGAGGAAGCCCGGGCCCGCGCCAGCACGCTGCTCGACCGGGTAGGGCTGGGCGACAAGCTCGATGCCTACCCGAGCTTTCTGTCGGGGGGACAACAGCAGCGTGCCGCCATCGCCCGGGTGCTCGCCGTCGATCCTCTTGCCATGCTCTTCGACGAACCGACGTCGGCGCTGGATCCGGAGCTCGTCGGCGAAGTGCTGTCGGTGATTCGCGACCTGGCCGCCGAGCACCGCACCATGCTGCTGGTCACTCACGAGATGGCGTTTGCGCGAGATGTCGCCACCCATGTCGTATTCCTCCGTGACGGGATTATCGAAGAGCAGGGCAGTCCCACCCAGATATTCGAATCACCACGTTCGGAACATCTCAAACAATTCATAAAATCAGTTGCTTAACTCCATGAAACGGATACAGAACCAGACGGCGTCTACCGCCTCTCGCCGGGCGCATCGCCTCGCCCTTACCCTCGTCTCCCTGAGTACCTTGTGCGCGCTGCCCGCTGCCGCCGCCGACTACAACATCGGCATCTCTTCCGAACCCTACCCGCCCTACTACAGCCCTGATGCATCCGGCGAATGGTCGGGCTGGGAGATCGACTTCGCCGATGAGCTCTGTCGGCGGCTGGGCAGCGAGTGCGAGACCGTGCCACTGGCGTGGGAAGGCATCATTCCGGCGCTGAAGACCGGCAAGATCGACATGATCATCGGCTCGATGGCGATCACCCCGCAGCGCCAGGAGCAGATCGCCTTCTCCGACAAGTACAAGCACAGTCCCACCGGCCTGCTGGCGCTCAAGCAGAGCGAAGTCGAGCCCAGTGCCGACAGCCTGGAAGGGGCCTATCTGGGGGTGCAGTCGGGCTCCATTCAGGAGAATTACGCCCGCGCCTACTATGCCGAGAGTGCCAACCTACAGGTCTACCAGACGCTCGACGAGGAACTCCAGGATCTGGACGCCGGACGTCTGGATGCCGTGCTCGGCGATATCGTCGCGATGCAGGCGTTCATGACATCCGAGCGCGGCCAGGCGTGCTGTGAGTTCCGCGGCACGGTGGCGCCCGATCAGAGCATTCTCGGCTACGGCGTCGGCGTCGGTATGCGCAAGAGCGACCAGGACCTCAAGGAAGCGGTCAACGTTGCGATCGCCGACATCCGCGCCGATGGCACCTTCGAGCGCCTGTCGGCCCCCTATTTCGATTTCGACATCTACGGCGACTAGGGACGCTCGCCGCGCGGGACTGCCTTGGCGCCTTTGCCCTGTGAACCCCATCTATCCGATCCGATTTCGCGATCCCCGTTACCCGTCTCGACAGGAGCCAGACACGATGAAACGCACGTTAGCCGCTACCCTTCCTCTTTTCGCCGTCCTGATCACCCCGGCGATGGCTGCCGACACCTACAAGGTGGGCATCTCGGCCGAGCCCTACCCGCCTTTCTACAGCCCCAGTGCGTCGGGTGAGTGGTCCGGCTGGGAGATCGATTTCACCGATGCACTCTGTGAGCGTCTGCAGGCCGACTGCGAGATCGTCCCGCTTGCCTGGGAGGGGATCATCCCGGCGCTCAATACCGGCAAGATCGACATGATCATCGGCTCGATGGGCATCACACCCGAGCGGGCCAAACAGATCGCCTTCTCGGAGAAGTATTACGACACCCCGACGGGCATCGTCGCTGCCAAGGGTATCGACATGGAGCCCACGCCCGAGGGGGTCGAGGGCGTCTACCTGGGTGTTCAGTCCGGCTCCATTCAGGAGAACTACGCCAATCGGTATTTCGCCGACAGCGCCGCCGACATCAAGGTCTACCAGACGGTGGATGAGGAGCTCCAGGATCTGACCGCTGGGCGTATCGATGCCGTGTTAGGCGATACCCTGGCCATGCAGCCCTTCCTGGAATCCGACCTCGGCCAGGCGTGCTGCGAGTTCCGCGGCAACGTGGAGGCCGACCCGGCTATTCTCGGCCGAGGGGTCGGCGTCGGCCTGCGTCAGGAAGACGACGAACTGCGGTCGCGGGTGAATACGGCGATCGAGGACCTCCTGAGCGATGGCACCTATGCAGCCATCTCCCAGCGCTACTTCGGGGACGTCAGCATCTACGGCGAGTGAGACCTCGCCCTGCATGCCGCCATCGTCAGCCGCATTGGCGATGGCGCGCCTTTTCACCCCCCGATCTAGAAGGATGTCAGCCCCATGACAACCGTGTTCGATTTTGGCCTGCTCGCGTACGACCCGCCCGGCTGGGGCCGGGTCCTGCTGGTCGGCTTCTGGCGATCGATCGAACTCGCCGCCGGCGGCTACTGCCTTGGGATCGTGATCGGCATCTTCGGCGCTGCCGGCAAACTCTACGGCGGCAAGGTCGTCCGTGACCTGCTCGAGATCTACACCATGGTGATCCGCGCCGTCCCCGAGCTGGTACTGATTCTCCTGTTCTACTACGTCGGCACCGATCTGCTCAGCCGCGCCTCGGTCGCACTAGGCTTCTCCCGCGTCGACATCGACGGCCTGAGCGCCGGCATCATGGTCATAGGTCTGGTTCAAGGCGCCTACGCCACCGAGGTCTTTCGCGGCGCCATTCGCGCCGTGCCGACGGGCCAGATCGAAGCGGCCCACGCCTTCGGCATGCGCGGCTCGCTGGTGATGCGTCGCGTCACGCTACCGGCAATGCTGCCGCATGCGCTGCCGGGCATGGCCAACCTCTGGATGATCGCGACCAAGGACACGGCGCTGCTCGCAGTGGTCGGGTTCAGCGAGTTGACTCTCGCCGCTCGGCAGGCGGCAGGCGCCACACGTGCCTATCTGCTGTTCTTCCTCTCGGCGGGCGCGCTCTACCTTGCCCTCACCCTGATCTCTAACGTCATTCTACGCCGCGTGGAGCGCCGGGCCCGTCGGGGTCTGGTATCCGCACGACAACAATAAGGAGACCCCGTGGCCGAACTCGATATTGTCTCCCCGCCCTCAAGCCCTGCCGCGCTGAGTCCGAAGCGTATTCTGGTGATATTGGGAGAGCCGCATCGCGTGGTACTGGCGCTGCTGGGGCTCTCTGGCCTGGTCATGGCGATTCATCTCATGGACTGGGCGTGGCTGCCTCAGTATCTGCCCAAGCTCGGCGACGGCCTACTGATGACGCTGATGATGCTGGTCGCGAGTGTCATCGTGGGTTTTCTGCTGGCACTGCCGCTGGGATTGGTCCAGGTCGGAGGCATCTGGCCGCTGCGCTGGCTCGCGACCGCGTTTTGTACCGCGGTACGAGGCACACCGCTGCTGCTCCAGATGTGGCTTCTCTATTACGGTCTGGGCGCCGTCTTTGCACAGTTCCCGGAGATTCGGGGTAGCTGGGCATGGGACTATCTGCGCCAGGCGTGGCCCTACGGCTTCCTCGCCCTGACGATCTCTTTCGCCGCCTACGAGGGGGAAGTGATGCGAGGCGCCTTCGCCGGCGTACCGCGCGGCGAGCTCGAGGCCGCCGAGGCATTCGGCATGTCGCGCTGGCAAATCTTTCGCCGGGTCTGGTTCCCGCGCGCGGTTCATCGCGCCCTGCCGACGCTGGCCGGTGAGATCATTCTGCAGCTGAAGTCGACGCCGCTTGTCGCAACGATCGCCGTGACCGACCTCTACGCCGTGATCACCCAAGTGCGGCAAGCGACCTACCTGACCTATGAGCCGCTGCTGTTTCTGGTCGCCGTCTATCTCTGCCTGAGCGGCCTGCTGATCCTGGCCCTGCGCTGGCTGGAAAACCGGGTCCCTACCGGCCAGTAGGCGCGGCCGGGATGCCAGGGCAACGTCTCGAAAGCGTCGCCCTGGCCCCTCTGCACCGCGATTGCCGACGGCGAGCGGTCAGCGAATCGCCGACAGCGCGCAGCGATGGGACGCGCGTTGACAGGGACTCGCCTGGGGTATCGAACTGAACCCTCTTGAGGTGTCGAACTGAACTCCCTTGGGGTGTCGAACCAACTCCCTTGGGGTGTCGAACTGCACGCGGAGACGTTCAGCGCCCGTCGGCAGACAACGGGCGCTGGCGGCTCGAGGACCGGCTTTCTCGCTAGGCCGGCGCCTCGAACCTTCGCGCGCTACGCCTTGTAACCGGGATCCAACGCTTCCAGGGTCCGCAGATGCGCCGCCCACTCGAGCGCCAGATCGCCCTCCTCATGGGTGGTCTGGACGTACTGTCGCGCCACGTGCCGGGCGAGCGCATCCGGCACTGGCGCCAGCGCCTGCCCCATGCCCAGGGAGGCGACCTGGATGTCGCAGGCCCGCTCCAGGTAGAACATATTGTTGAACATCTCGGCGGCGCTCGCGCCTGTCGTCAGCAGGCCGTGATTGCGCAACACCAGGGCCCGCTTGTCGCCGAGACTCGCCACGATACGCTCGCGCTCGTCGAGATCGAGCGCGATGCCCTCGTAGTCGTGGTAGGCGATATTGCCGTAGAACTGCAATGCGATCTGGTTGAGCGGCATCAGGCCGTCTTTCAACGACGAGACGGCGACACCCGCACGGGTGTGCGTATGCATGACCCACGCCGCGTCGTGACTGGCGCGATGAATCGCCGAATGGATGGTGAACCCCGCCGGATTGACGCGCGCCTCGCCGGCATTGACCTTGTGGCCATCGACGTCGATCTTGACCAGTGAAGACGCGGTTATCTCCTCCCATCGCCAGCCGTAGGGATTGATCAGAAATCGATCCTGCTCACCGGGAACTCGCGCGGTGATGTGGGTGTAGATGAGATCCGTCATCCGATAGTGGGCGGCCAGCCGATAACAGGCCGCCAGTTCGATACGCGCCTGCCACTCGGCGTCACTGATCATCGCTGCACTCTCTGCGTTGTCTGGCATGATTCGCTGATCTCCTCATGTGAGTGAATGGGCCGCGTTGCGGCCAGGCTCAGTAGCCCCTGGCACGATCGACAGCGAGGGCCAGATCGCCACCGTCCCTGAGTGCTCGCGCGCTCTCGATCACCTGCTGCGAGACCACCTCCGGCAAGGAGTCGCTGGCGATATGCGGTGAGAGGCGAAGCTTGGGGTGAGACCAGAACGGATGATCGGCGCCGAGCGGCTCGTCGCGGAACACGTCGAGCGACGCGCCGGCCAGCGAACCCTCTGCCAACGCCGCGAGCAGATCCTCTTCCACCAGATGCTCGCCACGACCTATCTGAATGAGCCAGGCGCCGGGCCTGAGCCGCGCAAACAGTGCGGTGGAGAGAATATTGTCGGTCTGCGCCGTCAGCGGCAGGACGTTAATCAGGTAGTCGGCGTCCGTTGCGGCCGCCTCAACCGCCCCCGGCCCTGTCTCGTAGTGAACACCGTTAACCGGCGCCTGTGGCGCTCGCGAGCATGCCACTCGCACGTCGAAGCCCAGCGCCGCCAGGGCGCGAGCCACGGCCCGCCCCATCGTCCCGTGCCCGAGGATCGCAACCCTTCTCGACGCCGGCGCCCGCATGGGCAGCGGGTGCCAGGTGGCACGCTCTGCCTGGCGGCGCAGCCTGTCGAACTCACGCTCATGATGGAGCACCTCATGCGCGGCGAAACCGGCCATCAGGTCGGCCTGATGCGGGTCTCTCACTCGTGCGATACGTACCGATTCATCCAAGCCTGGATGACTCATCAAGGCGTCGACGCCGGCCCCGATGGACATCGCCAGCTGCAGATTCGGATAGGGGGCGAACGCGTCGTCCACCGGCAGCCAGCAGATCGCAAAGCGAACCTCCTCGGGGCACTGAATCTGGGACGGGTGGCGCAGCACCACGTCCCCGGCCTCGGCCCGTAGCGATTCTCCGTAGATTGCCTCCAGATCGATCGAATCGCTCAGATAGACGCCGACGATGGTATCCGCCTTCCCCATGAAATCTCCTTGTGATGGTCGTGCCGATATCGGATTCGAGTCACCTTGTGGCGCCGAATCCCTGGCCGTGGGTTGTCACACGAAACCCAGCAGTACATGCTGTTTGTTATTCGATTGTATAACTATTAACGAAAGTCGAAAACACTCACCTGCTACGGGTAAGCCCGCTAGCGCTTCGTGAGAGAATCGACGTTCGCTATCTGGGACGCCGTGCCATGCCGCGGCGACTGCCATCATAAGGAGCCTGGTAATGCCTACGGATAACAGCCATAACACCGACTCGCGTATCCAGCGTCTCGTCGACACCATCGAGCCCAAACTGATCGAGATTCGCCGAGAGATTCACGCCCATCCGGAAACCGGCTTCGACACCGTGCGAACGGCGGCACTGGTCGAAAGGGAGCTAAAGGCACTGGGCCTTGACGTGAAGACAGGCATCGGTCGGACCGGCGTGGTCGCCGACATCCCTGGCAATGCCCCGGGCCCCTGCCTGATCCTTCGGGCCGACATGGATGCCCTGCCCATCACCGAACGGACCGGACTGCCGTTTGCCTCCACGGTGCCGGGCAAAATGCACGCCTGCGGCCATGACACCCACACCGCCGCGCTGCTCGGTGCCGCCACGGCGTTGCGCGAGCTCGCCCCTCAGCTGCAAGGTTCGGTGCGGCTGATTTTCCAGCCTGCCGAGGAGACCCTCGAGAGCGGCGCCAAAGCGATGGTTGCCGACGGGGCAGCCGAGGGCGCATCGATGGCGATCGCCTTCCACAACCAACCGCAGCTCCCCTTCGGCAACGTGAGCCTGCTGCGCGGGGCCAGCACCGCCTCGAGCGATGAGTTCAAAGTGACCGTACGCGGCGTTTCCGGACATGCCGCCCGTCCGCATCAGGCGATCGACCCGATCGTTGGGGCCGCCTCGCTGATCTCGCAGCTACAGACGGTGATCTCTCGCAACATGGATCCCGCGCAGTCCGCCGTGCTCACGGTCGGTCAGATACAGGGAGGAGAGAGTCAGAACATCATTCCCGATAGCTGCACCTTCGAAGGCACGGTGCGCTGCCGTTCGGAAGTCTCGCGGGACATCGCGGAGGCGGCGTTTCGGCGTATCTGCCAGCATGGCGCGGCCGCGCTTCAGCTTGAGGCCGAGGTCGAGTACGTTCGCGGCGCCCCGGCGGTCCAGAACGACGATGGGCTGGTGGATCAGGCCGCACGCTCCCTGAGCGCCCAGTTCGGCAAACCGGCGACCGTCGAGGTGGGGTCGGACTTCGGGGCCGAGGACTTCTCCTACTTCTCGGAGCGGATGCCGTCGATCCAGATCTATCTGGGGGCGGGCCAGGCAGGTCGCGACGATCGGCTACACAACTCCGACTACCAACCGGACGAACGCTTCATCGGCCAGGCCGCGGTGGCGCTCACGCGAATGGCGGTCGACCTCCTCGCCTGAACGACAGGCAGGCGTCGGCGGCTAAACGAGAGACACAGAGCCGAACGCTCGCTGATACTGGGGGATGTCACGCCGGCGAGTGCGTCGGCGTGGCGTGCGGTCAACAGAGGATCGACCGCGGCTTACCGGTCGGCGGCGACATCACGATTGCGAGGAAACCAACATGGATCTGGGAATTCGCGGCCGCTGGGCCGTGGTCTGCGCTGCCAGCCAGGGGCTGGGAAAAGGGTGTGCATTCGCGCTGGCGCAGGAGGGGGTCAATCTGGTCATCAACGCCCGCCGAGCGGAGACGCTGGAGGCAGTGGCCGCTGAGCTTCGCGCGCTCGACGCCAGCGTCGAAGTCCGGGTGGTGGCCGGTGACATCGGCGATCCCGGCGTGCAACAGGCCGTCCTGTCCGCCGCACCGCAGGTCGACATCCTCGTCAACAACAATGGCGGCCCACCGCCGGGGGATTTCCGCGACTGGTCACGGGAACACTGGATCGCCGCGGTGGACGGCAACATGCTGACGCCGATCGCCCTGATCCAGGCCTGTGTCGATGGCATGGCGACGCGGGGGTTCGGTCGCGTGATCAACATCACCTCTTCGGCCGTCAAGGCCCCCATCGACGTGCTGGGGCTCTCCAACGGTGCCCGCAGCGGGCTGACCGGCTTCGTCGCCGGCACCGCTCGGCAGTCGAGTCTGGCCCGCTGCAATGTGACCCTCAACAACCTGCTGCCCGGACGATTCGACACGCAACGCTTGCGCGACAATCTGCAGCGCGCAGCGACACAGGACGGCCGCGACCTCGAGGAGTTCTCCCGGGCACAGGCCGAGGCCATACCCGCCGGCCGCTTCGGTAACCCTGAAGAGTTCGGTGCGCTGTGCGCCTTTCTCTGCAGCCAGCAGGCCGCCTACATGACCGGGCAGAACGTGCTGCTGGATGGCGGCGCCTATCCCGGGACGTTCTAGACAGCGAGACGCCGCTCCCTGCCAGCGTGACACGACAACGCCCCTGNNCAGGGGCGTTGTCGTAGGGCGATCGATGGCGTCTCGTCGATGCGCTCGACCAGCAGGGGTTGCCTCTTCGTGTCAGTGGTTGTCCCGCGGCAAGTCCCAGGCGATGGCGCGGTACTTGGTGGCGGGTTTCAACGTCATGCCGCGGTCCAGTGGTTCGATCATCGAGCGCTGAATCTCCTGCCAAGGGGTCTGATGGTCCCGATAGGGATAGCCACCGGCCGCCTCGAGCCGGGTACGGCGGGCGTCGAGTTCAGCCTCATCGATCAACAGCGTGACCTCGCCACGGCCGAGATCGACCCGCAGGCGATCGCCGGTCTCGAGCAGCGCCAGCGCGCCACCTGCGGCCGCTTCCGGCGAGGCGTTCAAGATCGACGGTGAGCCGGAGGTGCCGGACTGGCGACCGTCTCCCAGACACGGCAGCGAGTCGATACCGCTTTTGATCAGCGCTTCCGGTGGCTGCATGTTGACCACCTCGGCGCTGCCGGGATGCCCCACCGGACCGGCGCCGCGCATGACGAGGATCGTATCCGCATCGAGAGCGAGCGACGGGTCGTCGATGCGAGCGTGGTAGTCCTCTGAGCCATCGAACACCGCCACCCGGCCCTCGAACGCCTCGGGATCGGCGGGATTGGAGAGATAGCGCGCGCGGAACGCCGCCGAGATGACGCTGGTCTTCATCAGCGCCGAGTCGAACAGATTGCCCTTGAGATTGATGAAGCCCGCGGAAGCGACCAGCGGATCGTCGAAGTGGCGAATGACGTCGCTGTCCTGCGTCTCGTGGCCCCGGCAGTTATCGCCAAGGGTCGAACCATTCACGGTGGGCGACTCGGCGTGCAGCCGCCCCGCGCCGAGCAGCTCGTTGACTACCGCCGGTACGCCACCGGCGCGGAAGAACTCCTCGCCAAGGTAGGCCCCCGCCGGCATCACGTTGGCGAGCAGCGGAATGGCGTGGCCGAGGCGTTCCCAGTCGTCGTTGTCGATCTCGACACCCGCGTGGCGGGCGATGGCGTTGATATGGACCGGCGCGTTGCTCGACCCGCCCAGCGCCGAACAGACGACGATGGCGTTCTCGAAGGCCTCGCGGGTGAGAATGCGGCTCGGGCGCAGGTCCTCCCACACCATTTCGACGATCCGCGCCCCGGTCGCGTAGGCGACCATCGGCCGCTCCTTGTAGGGCGCGGGAATCATCGCCGAGCCGGGCAGGCTCATGCCGAGCGCCTCGGCCATGGAGTTCATGGTCGAGGCGGTGCCCATGGTATTGCAGTGCCCCACCGACGGCGCCGAATCGGCGATACGCGCGAGAAATTCCGGATAGTCGATCTCGCCGACCGCGAGACGCTTGCGCAGCTCCCAGACCACGGTACCGGAACCGACCCGCTCCGCACCTCGCCAACCGTTGAGCATCGGCCCACCGGAGAGCACGATCGCTGGGATATCGGCGGTCGCCGCCGCCATCAGGCACGCCGGCGTGGTCTTGTCGCAGCCGGTGGTCAGCACCACGCCATCCAGCGGGTAGCCGTGGAGCACTTCTACCAGCCCGAGATAGGCGAGATTGCGGTCGAGTGCCGCCGTCGGCCGGCGGACGTTCTCGTGGATTGGATGCAGCGGAAACTCGAACGGTACGCCACCGGCGGCACGGATTCCGGCCTTGGTACGCTCGACCAGGTCGATGTGGTGGCGATTGCACGGGGTGAGATCCGAGCCGGACTGGGCGATACCGATGATCGGCCGACCGGAGGAGAGCTCCTCCAGCGTAATGCCGTAGTTCATGTAGCGCTCGAGGCACAGCGCGGTCGTGCCGGCGTGCGCCGGGTTGTCGAACCACCAGCGCGAGCGCAGACGGTCGGGGGTGACGCGGGGGTGATCACTCATGGCTCGTCGCTCTCTCTGTCTGTCGCTTTCGGCCTCTGTTCGTATCGGGCCGAATACCTTGCGCCGGATCGCCGGATCGCCGGATCGCCGGGACGCCGGGCGGTTCTAAAGGGCTGTCGCCGCCGAATAGCCGCGATCATCCGCCAGCGTCAGCGTGTTGCGCAGGGTGCGACCGAAGGCATCGAGCTGGATCTCGTAACGATCACCGGGTTCGACCACCACATTGTCGGCAAAGCTCAGCGTGGCGGTGCCAAAGAAGTGGACGTGGACGTCGCCGGCGCGGCGGAAGTTGTCGTACTTGAAGTGGTGGTGTTCGAGATTCGCCAGGCTATGCGCCATGTTGGCCTCACCGGTGGCGAACGGCTTTTCCCACAGCACGCGGCCATCGCGGACGATGCGACTGGTGCCCTCGAGGCTCTCCGGCAGTTCGCCGATCAGCAGCTCGGGGCCGAAGCTGCAGGCGCGAAGCTTGGAGTGCGCGAGCCACAGATAGTTGAAGCGTTCGGTCACGTGGTCCGAGAACTCGTTGCCGATGGCATAGCCCACCCGCCATGGCGTGCCGTCCTCACCGATGACATAGAGCCCGGCGAGCTCCGGCTCTTCGCCGGCGTCCTGGGCGAACGCGGGGGACGGGATATCCGCTTCCGGCGGTACGACGCAGTCGCCGTCTCCCTTGTAGAACCACTCCGGCTGCGGGCCGACCTTGCCGTGCGCCGGTTTCCCCGCTTCCAATCCCATGCGGAACATGCGCATGGAGTCGGTCAGTTCGCTTTCGTCGACCTTCTGCGCTGCGTGCATCGCAGAGCGGGTGTCGGCGCTACCGAGATGGGTAAGCCCGGTACCGGTAACCAGACAGTGCGCCGGATCGACGTGGGTCAGCGGGGGCAGCAGTCGGCGATGCTCGACCAGCTCGGCGTAATCGACGCGCGTCTCGCTGAGCGCAGCCTCGATGACCTCGGTCAGCGGACGCGACTCGCTGATGGCACGCTGCGCCAGGGCATAGACACCTCCCTCCCCCTCGACGACACGGACCTGCGAGTCGCTCTCGACGCAGCCGACCGTCAGACGGTTCTCCTGAAGAAACTGGATCAGACGCATGCAAACTCTCCTGGCACATTGCCTAACGTGATGCGATGGGGGCAGCGCAGGGCGAGTGTCGATACCGAGATCGCCCAGCGTGGAAACAACGACACGATGCTTGGCCCTCTATGTTCAACATATACACAATAAGTACAACATAGACTTTTGGAGCAAATACGCTCCCACTCAATGGGGTTAGGCTGGCGTGGCGCTGTGACCCCTGAACGCGACCCACTCAGGACCCGGTCACTTGCGAGCAAAATAATCGACAAGGCCCCCGGGCCGGGAGACTCGCCATGCCGTTCGCCTCACTCACACGCCCCTCGTTCAAAACGCCGTGGCTTGCGCTCCTCGCCGCGGCGATGGTCGCCCCGCTGCCGGCGCTGGCCGACTACCCGGAAAAACCGATCACGCTGATCGTTCCCTGGGCCGCGGGGGGTGGCACCGACGCCACCGCGCGCACCATTGCCGCCGCACTCGAAGAAGAGCTGGGTCAGACCGTCAACGTGGTCAACCGCACTGGCGGCAGTGGCGTGGTCGGCCACACGGCCATGGCGATGGCGCGCCCGGACGGTTACACGCTCGGTCTGATCACCGGCGAGATCAACATGATGCACTGGCAGGGGCTGACGCAGCTCACCTACGCCGACTACACCCCGATCGCCCAGATCAACTACGACTATGCCGGCATCCAGGTCGCCGCCGACGGCCCCTTCGACTCGGTCGAGACCCTCGTCGACAAGGTCAAGAGTGAGTCTTCCGGCACCTACAACGCCTCCGGCACCGGTCAGGGCGGCGTCTGGCATCTCGCTTTCGCCGGTTTCCTGCTCGACCAGGGTATGGAGCCCAACCGGGTGTCGTGGATTCCCAGTCAGGGGGCCGCACCGGCGATGACCGAGATGGCCGCCGGCAGCATCGACATCGTGCCGAGTTCGGTGCCGGAAGCGCGCTCGATGATGGACGCCGGACGCGTCGAGAGTCTGGCGATCATGGCGCCGGAGCGGCTGGAAACCTTCCCCGACGTACCGACCCTGAAGGAAGCGATCGACAGCGACTACACCATCGGTGAATGGCGCGGTATCGCCGGACCGAAGGACATGGATCCGGACGTCGTCGAGACGCTGGAGAGCGCCATCCAGGCCGCCTACGAAAGCGCCACCTATCAGGACTTCATGTCCCGTCAGGGCTTTGGCACCCAGTGGCGGGGCGCGGATGACTTTGGCAACTTCATGGCCGAGCAGGACGAACGCTTCGGCGAGATCGTCGAGCAGGTCGGGCTGTCGCGGTAACGCTGAGCGACAGGGACATCACACCATGAGAGGCCGCCTATCGTGAGGGATTTTCTACTCGGTCTGCTATTCGCGATCGGCGGCGGCGTGGTCGTCGCCGTCGCCAGCACCTACCCGACGATGCCGACGCTTCAGTTCGGTCCGTCGCTTTTTCCGACGATCATCGGCGTCGGCATGATGCTCGGCGGGGCGCTGCTGGCGCTGACCAACCTCACCGCGATGCGCGCCGCGTCACGCGACACTCGTGGCCTGACGGGGCGCTATGACATACGGGGCCTGCTGGTGTCGCTGGTCCCCTGCGCCCTGATCGTCTTCTACATCGTTGCCGCCGAGACGCTCGGGGCGATGCTCTGCATGGCGATTTCGATGCTGGTGTTGATGCAGATGCGCGGCGCCAGGCTCTGGCTGTCGTTGGTCGTCGCTGCTGTCGTTTCCGGCGCCATCGTCTGGCTCTTCTCGCAGTATCTGCTGATTCCGCTGCCGGAAGGCGTCCTTCTCCCACAACTCACACTCGCCGGGTGATCGCCAATGGATGCATTCCTGCAGGGCCTAGCCATGGTCTTCAACGCTCAGACGATGCTGGTGATCGTCGCGGCCGCGACCTTCGGTCTCTTCGTCGGCGCCATTCCCGGCCTCACCGCCACCATGGCGGTGGCGCTACTGGTACCGATCACCTTCTACATGGATGCCACGCCGGCGATCGCCGCAATCGTCGCGACCTCGGCAATGGCAATCTTCGCCGGCGACATTCCCGGCACTTATCTCAATATCCCCGGCACGCCCGCTTCCGCGGCCTATGTCGGCGAATCCCACCGCCTGGCCCTGCAGGGCCGTGCGCGGGAGACCCTGGGCACGAACCTCGTCTGCTCGGTGATCGGCGGGCTGTTCGGCACGCTGGTACTGGTTTTCGTGTCGCCGTCGCTCGCCGAGGTCGCGCTCAAATTCAGTTCGTTCGAGTACTTCTGGCTGGCGCTGCTGGGTCTGAGCAGCTCGATCTTCATTGCCATCGGCTCGCGGCTGAAAGCCTTCTTGTCGCTGCTCGTGGGGCTGCTGCTCTCTACCGTCGGGCTCGACATGATGAGCGGCGCGCCGCGCTTCACCTTCGGCGTGCCGGACCTGATGGCCGGGATCAACTTCATCCCGGTGATGATCGGCATGTTCGCCCTCAACGAGATCATGGGCTTCTACGCCTCCCGGGACGAGGCGCGCAGCGTGCCGGCCATGGCCAAGGACAGTGTGTTCCGTGAAGCACCGCGTCATCTGCGTGCCTACTGGCGCAACGTGCTGCGGGGCAGCTCGCTGGGCACGCTGATCGGTGCGCTGCCGGGCGCTGGCGCCGACATCGCCGCCTGGATAGCCTACGCGCTGGGCAAGAGCCGCTCGAAGCAGAAGGACAAGTACGGCACCGGCCATATCGAGGGCATCGTCGATGCGAGCTCGGCCAACAACTCGGGGATCAGCGGTGCCTGGGTGCCAGCGCTGGTCTTCGGCATCCCCGGCGATACCATCACCGCCATCGTCATCGGCGTGCTCTACATGAAAGGCATGAATCCGGGGCCGACGATCTTCATGGAAGGCGGCGGCCAGGTCTATGCGCTGTTCACGGTGTTCTTCGTCGCCAACCTGATCATGCTGCCGCTCGGTTATATGGCGATCCGCGCCTCCAAGGTGTTCATCCTCACACCGCGCAAGATACTGATGCCGGTCATCCTGATGTTCTGCATCGTCGGGGCCTTCGCCATCAATAACGCGGTCACCGACATCTGGATCATGCTGCTCATCGGCATGGCGGCCTATGTGCTGGCACGCAATGACTTCCCGATGGCGCCGGCCATCCTAGGACTGGTGCTGGGCGGCACGCTGGAGAACAGCTTCATGAGTTCGATGCTCAAATCCAACGGCGATCTGCTCGCTTTCTTCGAGCGTCCCATCAGTGCCGGGCTCGGCGCGCTGGTGATTCTCGTCTGGCTGCTGCCGACGCTGCTCAAGGGCTACCGACGGCTACGCAGCCCCAAGACCGAGGTTTCTCATGACACGCCATGATCCGATTGCACTGCGCGAGATGCTCAAGACCCTCTTCGTCGAAGGTGGCGCCGACACCGAGGTCGCCGAGGTCACCGCCCGCGTGCTGGTCGAAGGCGATCTGCTCGGCCACCACACCCACGGCACCAAGCTCGCCAATGGCTACCTCAAGGATCTCGCCGCGGGTCACGCCAGCGGCGATCCCGGCGACCTCGAGATAACCCAGACGAGCGCGGTGGCGGCGCTCTACGATGGCCACTATCTACTCGGCCCCTACCTGGTTCAGCGCGCGCTCGATCAGTGCCGGGAGGCGGCTGCCACCTTCGGTATCGGCATGGTAAGCCTCAAGCGGTCGCACCATATCGCCTGCCTGGCGGGCTATCTGCAGCCACTGGTCGAGGCGAACCTGATCCCGCTGATCCTGACCTCGGATCCTGCGGTGGCGTCGGTGGCGCCATTCGGCGGCCTGGATCGGGTCTATACGCCCAATCCACTGGCGATCGGCATTCCCGGCCGCGAGCAGCCATTGCTGATCGACGTGAGCATGTCGACGATCACCAATGGCACCGTTGCCAAGGCCCGCGCCGCCGGTGACACGCTCCCCCACCCGGCCATCCTCACCGGACACGGTCAGGCCAGCGACGATCCGGAGGCCTACTTCGCCGAGCCGCCGGGGAGCATTCTGCCGCTGGGCGAGCTCGCCTTCGGCCACAAGGGATTTGCCTTGGGGCTGATGGTCGAGGCTCTCACCTCGGCACTCTCCGGCTTCGGGCGCAAGGATTCGCCGGACGGCTGGGGGGCCTCCGTCATGGTGATGGTGATCGACCCGTCGAAGTTCGGCGGCGCCGAGGCATTCCTCGACGAGACCGACCACGTCGCCCGGCAGTGCCAGGCATCACGCCCCGCCGACACCGAACGTCCGGTGCGCCTGCCGGGCCAGGCTGCCCTCGCGCGCCGACGCGACGCGCTCGATCACGGCCTGGCGCTTCCCCAGGACGTGGTCGACTCGCTGCGCGATGCGGTCCAGGGCTCCTCGCTGGTCGGCACCACACCCTTCGGCTGAGCGCCCGTGGGGCTGGTGTCGCGCCGGCCCCCGGTACCTTTTCACTCCCCTTTTCCGATTCAGGAGCCACCATGCCCCGCCATCCCGACCCGCTCGACACCCTTCCCACGGATGCGGCGCGCGCGCTGCTCATTGGCCGCGTCTGGCTCCGGCGTGAGGCGCGATGCGATGGCCGCGGCGATGGCCCCGCGGTGGTCGCCGTTCGCGGCGAGCGTCTCGTCGATCTCTCCGCCCACGTCGCCACGGTCTCCGAGCTGCTCGAGCGGGACGACGCGACCACGCTGGTCCGTGATGTCGAGGCACCCGACATCGGGTCGCTCGCCGACATCCTCGCCGACTCTCAGGCAAGCGGCAGCCTCGAGGACACCAGAACGGCGCCCTATCTGCTCGCCCCCTGCGATCTCCAGGCGGTCAAGGCCTGCGGCGTGACCTTTGCCGTGAGTCTGCTGGAGCGTGTGATCGAGGAGCAGGCCGGCGGCGACCTCAAGCGGGCAGCGGCACTTCGTGACGAGATCCAGACGCTGATCGGGGGCGACCTGTCACGCATCCAGCCCGGCTCGGACGAGGCGATGGCACTGAAGGCCGAGCTGCAGGCGCGCGGTGGCTGGTCGCAGTACATGGAGGTGGGCATCGGTCCCGATGCAGAAGTGTTCACCAAGGGCCAGCCGCTGTCGTCGGTCGGTCACGGCAGCCGCGTCGGCCTGCACCCGGCCTCGAAATGGAACAACCCGGAGCCCGAGATCGTGCTCGCGGTGGATGCCTCCGGCGAGCCGCAAGGCGCCACGCTCGGCAACGACGTCAATCTGCGTGACATCGAGGGACGCAGCGCCCTGCTGCTGGGCAAGGCGAAGGACAACAACGCCTCCTGCGCGCTCGGCCCCTTCATTCGCCTCTTCGACGACGACTTCACCCTCGACGACGTGCGCACGGCCAAGGTATCGCTGCGGATCGACGGCGACGATGATGATTTCGTCCTCGAGGGTGAGAGCGACATGCGCGAGATCAGCCGCGACCCGCTGGATCTGGTGCGCCAGACACGGGGCACGCACCACCAGTATCCTGACGGCTTCATGCTGTTTCTCGGCACCATGTTCTCGCCGATCCAGGACCGCGACGGCGAGGGCCAGGGGTTCACCCATCACATCAATGATCGCGTCACCATCTCGACGCCGACGCTGGGCAAACTGAGCAACGTCGTCGACCGCAGCGACCGGCTACCACCCTGGACCTTCGGTATCGGTGCGCTGATCGCCCACCTTGCCGGGCGCTGATCATCCGGCACGGGCCCCCGGCGTCATTGACGTCGGGATCACCCCGGATCGGGATCAACCCTGGCCGGCGCGCTCCAGCGCGTCGAGCGTCTCGAGGAACGCTCGCACCACCTCCGAGCGATCCTCGCCCTTGCGCGTGAGGATGCCGTAATAGCCCAGCGGCTCGCCCACCGTGAGCGGCAACGCCACGAACCGCCCGGCGGAGACCGCCGTGCGCAGCACTGAGGTCGGCATCAGGGCGATGGCGTCCGACGAGCCGATGAGCTGCAGTGTCGTCTGCGTCGACGTGGTCTCGATGACGTTGCGCGGCGAGGCGACACCCGCCTCCGCCAGCGCCGCTTCAAAGCGCCCGCGCATGGGACTCTGCACCGGATGCATCACCCAGGGCCAGCGCACGATCTCCGACAGGGTCGGCGTGCGGGCGGTGGTGGTATCGGCCTCTCCCAGGACCAGCGGATGGTCCGCACGCACGACCAGCGAGACCGGCTCAGCCGCCAGCGGTTCGAAGTCGAAAAGATGACGCTGCGCAGGTTCCGTCAGCCGTCCCACGACCAGGTCCAGACGCTTGTACTCGAGATCCCCCAGGAGCTGGTCACTGGAGTTCTCGAACACGCGCACCACCAGGCGAGGCCGCTCACGCTTGAGCGTATTGATCGCCTGCGGCAGCAGCACCGGCGCTGCCCCCGGGACGGCACCAATGATCAGATTGCCCTGGCCGCCCTCACGCAGGGACACGAGGTCGTCGATCAGCCGGTCAGTGTCATTGAGAATGCTGCGCGCGTAGCGCACCAGCAGCTCGCCGGCGTCGGTGGGCTCCATGCTGCGCGTCTGACGCAGAAAGAGTGTCATTCCGAAGAAATTCTCGATGTCCTTGAGCATCTTGCTCGCCGCCGGCTGACTCATGCTCATCCGCCGAGAGGTGGCATGAAGGTTACGACTTTCGTCCAACGCCACCAATAGCACGAGATGCTTGGTTCGCAACCAGCTCTTGATGTGAATTCGACTATCGTGGGACATCGAGTCTTCCGCTCTTAGGCTTTGGTCATAAACGATAACCTTGCGTTATTCGCGTGGCAAAAAAAACGATTGGTTACCGCCGCCCTGCCTCCCGTACGCTGACCTCAACGTCATGGAAACACCTGACGGCTCTCGCGTTTGCGATCAGTCAGGAAATCACTGCCAGCGCAACGCAACATCGATACCACGGCGACCGTGACAACGCAGTCACTGACAGTAAGAGCGTCAAAAAAGGTCCGGATTGGTGAGGTAAAGAGAAGAAGAAGCACGTTGAAAATGCACTGGAGATTTCCCGTTATTTGCCGCTAGTCGATGATGCGAAAGCCAGCGATTAGACGTTTAGATAATCGACAGTTAATTCGTGACTCGAATGCCATTTCAGTTCTTATCGGTAATTGAAACCGGGTATCAATCCCGGCGATTAAAGGCATGACGTCTCGCAACGTTCGAGTAGACGATGCCGGCAGTCATTCACCGTCACGATTCCGTAGCGATACGACAAGGAGCACCGCATTGAGCCCCACCATCCAACGCGTCGACGTGCAGGATATCCGCTTCCCCACCTCCAGAGAGCTGGACGGTTCGGATGCGATGAATGCCGCCCCGGACTATTCGGCGACCTACGTCATCCTGCACACCGATGCCGACGACGGTATCGAGGGCCACGGTCTGACTTTCACCATCGGTCGCGGCAACGAGGTCTGCGTGGCGGCGGTGCAGTCGCTCGCCTCGCGACTCGAGGGACGCACGCTGGCGTCGATTACCGACGATATGGGTGCGTTCTGGCGCGATCTCACCAGCGGCGATAGCCAGCTTCGCTGGCTCGGCCCGGAGAAGGGGGTCATTCACCTCGCCTGCTCGGCGATGATCAATGCGGTGTGGGATCTCTGGGCCAAGCAAGAAGGCAAGCCGGTGTGGAAGCTGCTGGCCGACATGAGCCCGGCAGCGCTGGTGGCCTGCCTGGACTTTCGCTTCGTCACCGATGCGCTCACCCCCGAAGAGGCGATTGCACTGCTGGAGGAGAAGCAGAGCGGCAAGGCCGACCGCGAGGCGTGGCTCCGGGAGCACGGCTACCCCGGCTACACCACCTCCGCCGGCTGGCTCGGCTACTCGGAAGAGAAGATGCGCAAACTCTGCCGCGAAGCACTGACCGAGGGGTGGGGGCACTTCAAGCAGAAGGTGGGCGGCGATATCGATGAGGATTGCCGGCGTGCCGCCATCCTGCGGGACGAGATCGGCGCCGAGCGCACGCTGATGATGGATGCCAATCAGATGTGGGACGTCGACGAAGCGGTGACCAATATGGAGAAGCTCGCCGAATTCGATCCGCACTGGATCGAGGAGCCCACCAGCCCGGACGACATTCTCGGCCACGCGGAGATTCGTCGGCGTCTCGCGCCGATCGGCGTGGCCACCGGCGAGCACTGCCACAACCGGGTGATGTTCAAGCAGCTCTTCCAGGCTGGCGCCATCGACTACTGCCAGCTGGACGCCGCACGCCTCGGCGGGCTCAACGAGGTGATCGTCGTCGTGCTGCTGGCCGCCAAGTACGGGATTCCGGTCTGTCCCCATGGGGGCGGCGTCGGGCTCTGCGAATACACCCAGCATATCTCGATGTTCGACTACATCGCGGTCTCGGGAGATCTCGAGGGGCGCCTGCTGGAGTACGTCGACCATCTTCACGAGCACTTCGTCGATCCGGTGACGATCCGCAACGGGCGCTATCTCGTCCCGGACGCTCCCGGCTACGGCGTGACCATGAAGTCCGCCTCGCTCGCCGAGCACCGGTTTCCCGAGGGACCGGCCTGGCGTGATGCGCCGCCGGCGAGCTGATTCGCCTCACCCGCAAGACCGTCGCCAGGGCGACACCGCTGTAGACGACAAACGTTCCACAACGCACTCGCGCCAGTCAGGAGTCCCACGATGAAAACAACCGCACTCCCCTTCTCCCATCTCGCCCAGCGCGCCGGGCGACCGCTCGCCGCGCTGGTCACGGCGGCCGCCATGAGCTTCACCGCCGTTGCCGCCCACGCCGCTACCGAAATGCCGCCGATCCCGGAGGTTCAGGGTGACGTCGTCGAGGGCGACGGCAATGACTACAACCTCAAGTTCAATATCGGGCTGACGCAATCCAGCGCCCAATACCGCGGACTCGAGTACTTCAAGAAGATCGTCGAAGCGCGCAGCGACGGCCACATCACCGTCGAGATGTTCCACAGCGCCCAGCTCGGTGACGACCTGCAGTCCGTCAGCGCGCTGCAGGCCGGGACCCTCGAGATGACCGCGCCGTCGACCTCGCCGATGGTCAGCATGTTCCCGCAGTTCGCGGTCTTTGACCTGCCGTTCCTGTTCCCGCAGCCGGAAGACGCCGACCGCGTGCTCGACGGCGAGATCGGCCAGCAGATGCTCGAAGAGGCGTCGTCGAAGGGGCTGGTCGCCATCGGTTGGGCGGAGAACGGCTATCGTCAGCTGACCGACAGCACCGTGGCGGTGAGCGAGCCCTCGGATCTCGAAGGACTGAAGATCCGCACCATGCAGAACCCGATCCACCTCGACATCTGGCGCACGCTGGGCGCGAATCCGACACCGATGTCCTTCGCCGAACTCTTCACCGCGCTCGAGCAGAACGTGGTCGACGGTCAGGAGAATCCGTGGAACACCATCAAGTCCTCGCGCTTCAATGAGGTTCAGCAGTACGCCACGGAAACCAACCACGTCTACACCCCATTCATCACGCTGGTCTCCGAGCGGTTCTGGAATCGCCTCCCGGAAAGCTATCAGGGCCTGCTCCGCGAAGCGGCCGGCGACATGGGGGATTACGAGCGTGAGGTGAGCCGCAGCATGAGCGATCAGATCAAGCAGGATCTGGCCGACAGCGGCATGGAGATCACCACCCTCACACCGGAGCAGGTGTCGGTCTTCCAGGAGACGCTCGAACCGGTCTACGCCCAGTGGCGCGACAAGATCGGCGGCGATCTGATCGATCGCATCCGCTCCGCAGCCGAACAGCAGTGACCCCCGGGGCCGCCGACGCGCGGCCTCGCTCCCTTATCGAGCCCGCCGCCACTCACGCCCGGTCAAGCCGACGCCGCTCGCGCGTGGTCGGGCCCGGCGGCGGGCGCTGTTGCCGACGCTGGCGCTCTCAATCTCCGTCACTCCGTCGAGGAAGCCCACGATGAACGCCGATTCACCCGCTGCCCGGCCGCTACTCGGCTGGCTGAAACTGACCCTCGAGATCGCCCTCGGAATCCTGGTGCTGGGCGTGGTCTTCTGTGTGACTGCCAACGTCTTCGGACGCTACGTACTCAACTACTCCTACACCTGGGCGGAAGAACTCTCCCGGGTGCTCTTCATCTGGCTGGTGCTTCTCGGCGCCGGCGTCGGCAGTCTCGACCGCGAGCACGTCGCCGTCACCTTCTTCCGTGACAAGGCTCCGGCGGGCCTGCAGAAAGTATTGAGCCTGCTCGCCATCGCCATCGTCTACGTGGTCTGCATCTGTGTGCTGCTCGGTTTCCGCGAGCTGATCTCGGGCTACACCAGCGCCACTCCGATGCTCGGCATCCCTCACGCCTTTCTGTACAGCGCCATGCCGGTGATGGCGATTCTGACCCTGATCGCCAACACCGTGGCGCTGGTCTCACTGCTGCGAGGGAAAACGTCATGATTCTCTGGAGCATTCTGGTCGGTCTGGCGATCTGCATCGTCATCGGCATGCCGATCTCGTTCGGCCTCGCGGCCATTACGCTATTCATCTTCTTCGAGGCGGACTACGCGCTGTCGCCGCTGATCTCGCAGGCAGTCAACGGTCTCGACTCCTTTCCGCTGCTCGCCATTCCGCTGTTCATCCTGGTCGGCGAGGTGATGAGCGAAGGCGGCATCGCCACACGACTGGTTCGCCTGGCGAGCGCACTGGTGGGTTTCGTCGCCGGTGGCCTGGGTCAGGTCGCTGTCCTGACGTCGATGTTCTTCGGTGGCATCAGCGGCTCGGCGGTCGCCGACGCGTCGGCGGTGGGCAGCATGATGATCGGACCGATGAAAGAGCATCGTTACAGCGCTCCACTGGCGACAGCGATCGTCGTCGCGGCATCGGTGGTGGGCATTATCATTCCGCCCTCCATTCCCATGATTCTCTACGGCGTGGTCACCAATACCTCGATCTCCCAGCTGTTTCTCGCCGGAATCGTGCCTGGGGTGATGATTACCCTGGGTCTGGCGGCGACCACCTACGTGCAGTCGCGCAAGAACGGGCGCGGTCAGTCATTCTCCTTTCCCGAACTCGTCAGCGCGCTGAAGGAGTCGATACTCGCCCTGCTGCTTCCGGTGATCATCGTTGGCGGCATTCTCTCGGGGGTGTTCACACCGACCGAGAGCGCCGCTATTGCACTGGTCTACGCCTTTGTCGTGTCGTTCGTGATCTACCGCAGCCTGACCCTGAAGCGCTTTTTCCAGCTCTGCATCGCGACCGGGCGTCTCACGGGCGTGGTCATGCTGTTGCTGGCCTTCGCCAGCGTGCTGGCGTGGCTTCTGACCGCCAACATGATTCCTCAGCAGCTGGTGGCGACGCTTTCCGCGCTCACCGACAACAAGTTTTTGCTGCTGCTGCTGCTCACCGCCTTTCTGCTGGTCGTCGGGTTCTTCATGGATCTGACGCCGGCGATGGTGATTCTGGCGCCACTGATGACGCCGGTGGTGGTGAAGCTCGGCATCGACCCGGTCTACTTCGGCGTGCTGATGTCCTTCGTGCTGGGGATCGGCCTGATCACGCCCCCCGTTGGCACGGTGCTCTATGTCGGCTGCGGCGTGGGCAAGGTCGGGATGGAGAGTCTGGTCAAGAGCCTGCTGCCGTTCTACTTCACCCTGCTGGCGCTGCTGGCGCTGTTTCTTGTCTTCCCCGGCCTAGTGCTGTGGTACCGCTGAGCGAGGAGAGAACCATGTCGACCCGCGACACCTTGATCGCCGACCTCCGCGCGCTGCTGGGCGAGCGCGGCGTTCTCACCGAGGTCGAGGCGATGGCGCGCTATCGCACCGACTGGACCGGTCGCACCGGCGGCGTGCCGCTGGCGGTGGTACGCCCGGCCTCGACCGCCGAGGTCGCCGAGGTAGTGAGCTACTGCCACCGTAACGACGTGCCGCTGGTGCCCCAGGGTGGGCACAGCGGCCTGGTCTGCGGCGCCATGCCGGACGAGGAGATCCCGGAGCTGGTGGTCAGCCTTGAGCGGCTCGCCTCGATCCGCGAGATCGACCCGATCAACTTCACGCTGAGCGCCGACGCCGGCTGCGTGCTGCAGACGCTCAAGGAAGCCGCCGAGGAAGCGGAGTGCTATCTGCCACTTTCCCTCGGCGCCCAGGGGAGCTGCCAGATCGGCGGCAACGTCGCCACCAATGCCGGCGGGCTGAACGTGCTGCGCTACGGCATGACCCGCCAGCTGGTGCTGGGGCTGGAGGTGGTGCTACCGGACGGGCGCATCTATAGCGGCATGCGTGCGCTGCACAAGAACAACACCGGGTACGATCTCAAGCAGCTGTTCATCGGTGCCGAGGGCACACTGGGCATCGTCACCGGGGTGGTGCTCAAGCTCTTTCCCCGCCCGCAGGTAACCCGCACGGCGCTGCTTGCCTGCCACGACATCGAGGCGGTACTCAAGCTCTACGCGCTGGCCCGGCGCTGCTGCTGCGACTTGCTCACAGCGTTCGAGCTGATTCCCCGGCGCTGCCTGGAGCTGGCGATGGAGGCATCGACGGACCTGCGCGACCCGCTGAATACGGCACACCCCACCTACGTGCTGCTCGAAGTGAGCGCCAGCGGTCCCGCCGATCTCGACGCGATGATCGAGACGCTGTTCGAGCGTGGCATGGAGCAGGAACTGCTCGATGACGGTGTGCTCGCCGCGAGCGAGACCCAGGCGCAGCAGCTCTGGCTGATTCGCGAGGCGATGCTCGAAGGTCAGCGCAAAACCGGTGAGCATCTTCGAACCGATATCTCGCTGCCGATTTCCTCGCTGCCGGCGTTCCACGAGCGGGCAACCCAAGCGGTGCTCGATGCCTGTCCCGACGCGACGGTCATCGCCTATGGGCATATCGGGGATGGCAATCTGCATTTCAACATCCTGCCGCCGACGGCAATGCCGGAAGCCGAAAGGCCAGCGCTGCTCCACGAGCTCGAGACGATCCTCTTCGATATCGTTGCCACCTTCGACGGCAGCATCAGTGCCGAGCACGGCATCGGCCGGCTGAAGCAGGCGCCCTTTCTCGAGCATCTCTCAGCGCCGGAATTCGAACTGATGCGCGGCTTGAAGCACCTGCTCGACCCGCGCGGGTTGATCGCCCCCGGGCGTATTCTGCCGGCACCGCCGCCGTGACATGACGCGTGGCACCCGCCACGCGTCATCCACTGCCAATCTACTTCACCTTTACTCGACACCGACTCGATCTCAGGGGAACGGCATGACTTCACCCACGCGTATCGCCGTCATCGGCACCGGCCTGATGGGGACGCCGATCGCCCGCAATCTCGCTGCCGCCGGCCACACAGTCAGCGCCTGGAACCGGACGGCGGCCAAACTCGAGGCTCTCGCTGCGTTCGACGTGACACCCCTTCCGAGCGCCAGGGCAGGGGCGGATGCCGATATCGTCATCGTCATGCTCAGCGACGGGCCGGTCTGTGATGCCCTGCTGCTCGGCGATGAGGGGTTGATTGCCGCGATGACGCCGGGCAGTGCGCTGGTGGTGATGAGTTCGATACCGGTCGCGAGCGCCGAGCAACAGGCGGCCGCCGCCTCGGCGCACGGCGTGGACTATCTCGACGCGCCGGTCTCCGGGGGGGAACGCGGCGCCATCGACGGCACGCTGGCCATCATGGCCGGCGGTGAAGCCACCGCCTTCGCCCGACTCGCGGCCGTATTCGGCTGCCTGGGACGGCCGACCCACGTCGGACCCGCCGGCTGCGGTCAGCTCGCCAAGCTCGCCAATCAGCTGATCGTCGCCAACACCATTGCCACCGTGGCCGAGGCGCTTCTGCTCGCCGAGCGCGGCGGCGCCGACCCGGCCCGAGTGCGTGAGGCGCTCCTGGGGGGCTTTGCCGATTCGCGGATTTTGCAACTTCATGGCCAGCGCATGATCGAGCGGGACTTTGCCCCTGGCGGCCCCGCCAAATGGCAGCACAAGGACACGCGCACGGCACTGGAGACCGCGACGACACTGGGTCTCGACCTGCCTGTCAGCCAGTCCGCAGATGCGCTATTCGGCGATATGCTCGACCACGGTGACGGCGAGCTCGACCACAGCGGACTGATTCGCGAGCTGAGACGTCACAACGCGCTGCCGGTAACCTGAGCGTCACGCTACTTCCCCACTGACGTTCAGTCAGACATAAAAAAACGCCGCCCACCTGAGGTGAGCGGCGTTCTGCCTGGCGCGATCGGCTAGCGATTAGGCCTGCGAGCGACGAACCGGCGCATCGCCGTCGTTACGACGACGCGGTGCACGTTCCGGTGCGCCCTGGTCCTCGGCGATCTCCAGCGTGCGACCGCCGACGCGAGCGCGCGACATCTTCGCCAGGATGCTGGAGGGCAGACCGCTCGGCAGCTCGACCACCGAGAAGGCGTTGCGGATATCGATACGACCGATACGCGCGCCTTCGATGCCACCTTCGTTGGCGAGGGCGCCGACGAGCTGACCCGGCTTGATGCCGTCCTTGTGACCGACAGAGACGCGATAGCGCGTCATGCCTTCACGCGGGCCGCTTTCGCGACGACGCGGAGCACGGTCGCGGTTGCCACCGTCGCGGCCGCCATCACGACCGTTGTCGCGACGCGCCGGACCAGCGGTAATGCGACCGATAGGCGCTTCACCGGCACGCGCTAGCGTGGCGAGTGCCGCGGCCAGATCGACGGGGTCATGCCCCTCTTCGACCAGCTTCTCGATCAGCGCACGCTGATGGTCGCCCCCGGCGTCGAGCATTTCACGCAGGCGAGCGCTGAAGCTCTCGTCACGGTGTGAACGAATCGCCGACTCGTCCGGCAGCGGCATTTCAGTCATTGCCTGGCCAGTGGCCTGCTCGACCCAGCGCACCTTGCGGGTCTCACGACCGCCGGCGAAGGTGATCGCGGTGCCGTTACGACCCGCACGACCGGTACGACCGATACGGTGGATGTAGGCTTCCGAATCCTGCGGCAGATCGTAGTTGATCACGTGCGTGATACGCGGCACGTCGAGGCCACGAGCGGCGACGTCGGTCGCGATCAGCACATCGACCTTGCCGCGCTTCAGGCGGGTAACGGTCCGCTCACGCAGGCTCTGGTCGAGATCGCCCGAGAGCCCGGCGGCATTGACGCCGCGCGCGGTGAGCTGCTCGACCAGGGTGGTGCAGGCGGCACGGGTCCGCACGAAGACGATGGCGGCATCGACCGGCTCGACTTCGAGGACGCGAGCGAGCGCTTCGAGCTTGCTCGGCCCTTCGACGCGAACCACACGCTGTTCGATGTTTTCGCCCGTGCTGGTCTTGGACTCGATGGCCACCTTGACCGGGTCAACCTGGTAGCGATTGACGATGCGCTCGATCTCGCTCGGCAGTGTCGCCGAGAAGAACACGCGCTGAGAGCCTTCCGGCGTCTCGGAAACGACGCGCTTGACGTCGTCGATGAAGCCCATGCGCAGCATCTCGTCGGCTTCGTCGAGCACCAGCGCCGACAGGCCTTCGAGCTTGAGGCTGCCGCGGTCGAGGTGATCGATCACACGACCCGGCGTGCCGACGACAACCTGCGCGCCACGCTTGAGCGCGGAGAGCTGTTCACGGTATTCCTGGCCACCGCAGAGCGTGGCGATTTCCAGACCCTTGAGGTTCTGGCCATATTTGGAGAACGAAACGGCGACCTGCTGAGCGAGCTCACGGGTCGGTGCCAGCACCAGCACCTGCGTTTCGCGGCGGCCGAGTTCAATTCGGCTGAGCAGCGGCAGTGCGAAGGCGGCCGTTTTACCGGTACCGGTCTGCGCCTGGCCGAGCACGTCCCGGCCCTCGAGCAGCGCCGGAATGGTCTTTGTCTGAATAGGTGACGGTGTCTCATAGCCCAGCGTATCGAGGGCAGACAGTACTTCCGGCAATAGCGCCAGATCGCCGAACTTCGGCGTCGCGTCGGTCGAGGTCATTTCACACCTTGGAGTAGCCGGCAGGGCACCGGCGAAAATGTCGTGGCATCGCGAACTCGAGGTCCGCTGGATGCCGGTCGCACCTGGCATCGCATCCAACGCAAGCACCCTGAGGCTGCGTCGATGACTTATGTGGCGACCTGAATGCGCCCGATCGTGAAGAACACGATCATTGAAGCGCTCCATCGTTGCATCCGGACGCAGAAACCGGCTTGTGCCGTGCGTCGTAAAAAAGATACGTCCGGTAGTGGCATCGACTTACCCGTCGATGGCGTGGGTTGCAGACATATCGGCAGGATGGCGGGGTCAACACATGCGAGGAGGCGGCACTATACCATTGGCGAATGGCATTCTCCACCTTGTTGGTAAATTTCCTACAAGAGACCGTGGGCAACGGTCGACACACCCGAGCGGACGGCCCGGCGATGCATCGCGGTGCCGGTCGGCGCGAGGCAATGCCACGCCCCGCGTCACGCTCGCCCCGATCGCGTAGACTGAACGGCTGCACTCCCCGATCACTGGACCACAGCCCATGCCGACACTCTGGATCGACGCCGACGCCTGCCCGCGGCCCGCTCGCGAGATCATCCTGCGCGCCGCCGAGCGTACGCAGACGGTCACCTGGATGGTGGCGAACCATGCCCTGCCGCTACCGGCGTCGGCCTGGGTGAAATCATGGACCGTCGCGCATGGCTTCGACGCCGCCGACCAGGCCATCGTCGAGAGCGTCGCCCGCGGCGACCTGGTCGTGACCAGCGATCTGCCGCTCGCCGGAGAAGTCATCGAGCGCGGCGCCGACGTGATGACGACCCGTGGCGACCCCTTGAGCGCCGACAACGTTCGCGCCCAGATTCAGATGCGCGATTTCATGGAGACGCTACGCGCCAGCGGGCAGCAGACCGGAGGCCCCTCGGCCTACAGCGATGTCGATCGCCGCGAGTTTGCCAACGCGCTGGATCGCTGGCTGCGGCGTAACGCCTAGGCACTTTGGGCCAAACGGCCCGGGCGGAGCGGATGTCCCGCCCCCCTGCCTCGAAACCGCCCTGGCGTCACTCAGTCGCGCTCGCGAATCCCATAGCCCGTCAACCGCTCGCGGTCGTGCTCCCGCTCGAGGTCGAGCGCAGGTCCGGCCGGCACGATTCGCGTCGGGTTGATCATCGGGTGGCTATAGTAGTAGTGGCGCTTGATGTGATCGAAGTCGACCGTCTCGGCGATGCCGGGCCATTGATAAAGCTCGCGCAGGTAGTTGGAGAGGTTAGGATAGTCAGCGATTCGCTGGCGGTTGCACTTGAAATGGCCGTGGTACACGGCGTCGAAACGAATCAACGTGGTGAACAGACGGATGTCCGCCTCGGTCAGCCAGGCACCGGCGAGGTAACGGTTCTCCGCCAGACGAGATTCCAGACGGTCGAGACAGTCGAACAGCGCCGTGAAATGCTTTTCGTAGACCCCCTGCTCGGTGGCGAACCCCGTCTTGTAGACCCCGTTGTTGACGTTGTCGTAGACGTCCTGGTTGACCGCATCGATCGTCTCGCGCAGATCTTCCGGATAGAACGTAAGCCGGTTGTCGGTCCACGCATCGAAGGCGGCATCGAACATGCGGACCAGATCCGCCGACTCGTTGCTGACGATTCGCCCTTCTTGCTTGTCCCATAGCGCCGGCACCGTGACCCGGCCGGTGTAGCGCGGGTCGGTGAGCGTATACAGCTCACGATGAAACTCGACGCCGTTGAGTTCATCGCCGCTCGACCCTTCGTCAACGTGATAGGACCAGCCCTGATCGAGCATCAGCGGGCTGGTATGGGAGACGCCGATGAGCGTATCGAGCCCTTTCAACTGGCGCAGGATCAGCGCGCGATGCGCCCAGGGACAGGCCAGCGACACGTAGAGGTGAAAGCGATCGGGCGCCGCCTGAACGCCGGGCTGGCCCTCTGGCCCGGGACTGCCATCGGCACTCACCCAGTCACGCAGTTTGGCGGATTCACGGACGAACTCGCCGCCATTGCCCGCCGTGTCGTACCACTGATCGCGCCACTCGCCGTTAATCAGCAATCCCATGAAACTCTCCTCGCGTTCATTAATGGCTGGGCGTCGCAAATGGCGTCGCCCATCAACAGTGGGTATAGCGTAGGCGGTCGACGCCCTCGATCCAATGCCGGCGCGGCGCGCGCCACACTGTCAACGCGGCTCGCCGTCACCGTCGCCGTGGACACAGTCGCGGACCAGGCTGGTGCCGCTCGACGACGACGCCTCTACCAGCGCCCCTGCGAGCGCGCGAGTGGCCGGCCCGGCACTGTCGAGATCGCGATAATAGAGTTGAAGCGTGGCGTGGCGGGTGGCCCCGATGCGCAGTGCCAAGGGTTTCAGGGTACCGGCATCGAGTTCCGGCTGAATCACGGTCTGCGGCACCCAGGCAAAGCCCAGCCCCCGTTTGAGCATGTCGACCGAGGTCGAGAGATGGCTGACCGTCCAGCGCTGCTCCGCCTTGAGCCATCCGATATCGGCACGATGACGTGTCGCCGAGTCGCGGGTAACGATCTGGCGGTGGCGCTCGAGATCACGCAGGTCGAGTAACCGCTCGAGACGATGCAGCTCATGATCGGGATGCGCTACGGCGACAAACGGCACATCGACGAGCGGTTGGCCCAAAAAGCCCTGCGCGTTAACGCCGGAGATCGCCAACTCGACAGCAGACTCATACAACATTTCGACAGCGCCGTTGAGTACGGTCTCGTGTAACTGCACTCTGACGTGGGGAAAGCGCTGCGAAAAACCGAGCAGTGCCGCCGCCAGCGCATCCCGGGGAAAGACCTGATCGACCGCCAGCACGACCTCTGCTTCGAGACCGCCCGCCAGGTGCTCGGCGACCTCCTCGAGCGACGCCGCGCTCTCGATCACCTGCCGCGCTCGGCGCAGCAGCATGCGTCCGGCTTCCGTCATCACCACCTGGCGCCCGCGAGGCTCGAAAAGCCGCACACCTAACTGCTCTTCGATCTTGTGGATCGCGTGGTTGAGGGTGGAGGGACTTTTGTGGACCACTTCTGCCGCCTTGGCAAAACCACCGTGATCGGCTACCGCCGCCAGCATTTGCCACTGAAGCAAGGTGACTTTCGGCACGCTCTCTCTCCTGGTATCAGTCACGATGGGGCATTCCCACGGTAACCCTCGATGCCCTAATGTATCGCGGTGTGCGTCACACTTGCCGCGCGACCTCGGTAGGTGACAAAACGTCACGCAGAATAACATCGGAAGCGAACGTCTCAATGGCGGCCGGAATTAAAGTGATACAACACTTTTACGAGATCAGATATCAAAGAGAATTGGGCTTGGAATCAAGCACCATATTGGTGCAATTGAGCCACTTTTCTCACTTTAAAGTGCGTCCACACCATTAGTCGACGAAGCACTAGACGTGATACCGAGTTTTCAAAGAAGCCGCGTGGCACGGGGCTTACAGCGGTGTATATAAATACAGACTAGGCAGTTAACACCGCGTTAGGTTAAGGTTCCCCGGCCTTGATGGTTTCTGTCATCTATTTTTTCTTCGGGCCTTCACTTTCATGTTGCGAATTTTTCGTTCGCTACCCCGCGCGCACAAGGTGCTACTACTTCCGGTCGCCACAATGGTCACCGTGCTGGGTACGCAAAAAATACTTGGGGTTTTCGATTCCGCTGAGGATCCCGCTGCCACGACGCAAGCATTGGCAACGACAACGCTATCTCATTCGATTGGCCATTCGGCCAATGGAGTGGGCGATTCGCTGTCGATCCCGCCGCTTGCTGCGCTGTCCAATGACATCCCGCTGGCCGACCTCAAGCCGCTGGAGGTGCTCGACGTCGATGTCATTCCGAGCGCCCGCGCCGACACTGACGTGCCGACCGTCCAGAGCCTGGACCTCGCTTCCCCGACGCTGGCCGCCAACGTGGTGGCACTGGCAATCAGCCTGAGTGACGACTCTCCCCAGCTCGCGGCGGAAGCGGGCAATATCGGTGGCACCTCCTATGAGGACTGGTCCTTCGACACGACCCTCGATCCCAGCGGCGACACTCAGCTCGGCGACGAAATCGCCTCCCATGAGCACTATGTTCCTTCATGGCAGAGCTACACGATTCAGCGCGGCGACTCCTTCGCACTGACCGCCGAGCGAACACTGGGGCTCGACTACTCAACGGTGATGCAGATTCTGGACACCGTGCCGGACAAGAAGGTGCTGACCCGCTGGCGTGTCGGCAAGAGCTTCGACTACAAGCTCGACGAAAGTGGTCAGCTTCTGGCACTCAGAGTGATGAAGAATCCGCGTGACGGTTACTTGATCGAGCGCGATGTCGACGATAACGATTTCGCGTACTCGCCGATCGTCAATGCGACCGAAGCGACGCAGCGGATGTTCAGCGGCACCGTCAACGGCTCGTTTGCCGCGTCGGCCCAGTCGACCGGGCTCTCCCAGAGCGAGGTCTCCAAGCTCGTCCAGGTCCTCTCGAAGAAACTCGATTTTCGTCGCGACGCCCGCGCTGGCGACAAGTTTCAGGTGCTGGTCGAGGCCGACATGATCGACGGCAAGTCGCTGGACTCCAAGATCCTCGCAGCCGAGTATCAGGGCCAGCGCATGGATCTCACGGTGATCCGCAACAGCGCCGACGATCACTTCTATACCCCGGACGGCAACAGCCTCGATCCTGCCTTCAACCGCTACCCGTTCGAAGGAAGCTATCGCATCAGCTCGCCGTTCAACCTGCGCCGCCACCATCCGGTGACCGGCCGCATCAGTCCGCACAAGGGCACCGACTTCGCCATGCGTACCGGCACCCCGATCGAGGCACCGGCGGCCGGCCGAGTCGAACGGGTTGTCAATCACCCCATCGCGGGCAAGTACATTCTCATCCAGCACGACAACGGCTATGAAACGCGTTATCTCCACTTGAGCAAGACGGAGGTCAGCCCCGGCGATCGCGTCGAGATGGGCCAGGAGATCGCACTGTCCGGCAGTACCGGGCGAGTGACTGGCCCCCACCTGCACTACGAAGTCCTGGTCAACGACCGTCAGGTCGACGCCATGCGCGTGCCGCTGCCGGAGTCCCAGAGTCTGAGTGGCGATGCCCTGGCTGCCTTCCAGCGCGAGTCGGAAAACTTGCTGGCCAAACTCGATCAGGGGGGAGACGACGAACCCGCTCTCGCCAACGTCAACGTCAAAAACGACCAGCGAGCGGACGACAGCATCTGACGGCTCGACGTTCGAACACGGTATCGCCGCCTGAAAAAGCCACCCCTCGGGTGGCTTTTTTGTCGTCTTGACACCGAATCCTCGGCGAGCCAGCCATGGCACCTCACCTGCCGAGAATCCCCACGGTCGATGGACGCGTTCATGACACTGGCACTTTTGGTCAGACCGCGTCATTCTGCAGGAGAAGCCACTCGCTAGAGAGGTAACGCCGAAGCCCCTTCCCTGATGTCCGATATCGCGGCACTGATGGAGCGGACAAGGCGGAGACCGACTTGTCGCTGCACTCTGTCAGGGTCGAGACGCCTTGATCTCACAGGAGTGCTTTTGCCGATGGTGCGAATCGACAAGAAGGCCCACAGGCTCTACGTGCTGGACACCAATGTCCTGATTCACGATCCCGCTGCCCTCTACCACTTTGACGAACACGATGTCGTCATCCCCATGACGGTGCTCGAAGAGCTCGACAAGCATAAAAACGGTATGCGCGAGATCGCGCGGACCGCCCGACAGATCAGCCGAACCCTCTCCGACCTGACAGCCAACGTCACCCCGCAACAGATTCAGCAAGGCATTCCCATTCCCCGCGTCACCGGCGACCCCGCGGGACGTCTGCGCTTTCTCTGCTACTCGGATCTCGCGCCGCTGGAGACACTGGAGAACTCGCCGGACAATCGCATTCTCGCCGAAACCTGCCGGCTGCGTGACGAACGCCCCGACGCTTCTGTCATCCTGATAACCAAGGACATCAATCTGAGGGTCAAGGCCGCCGCCCTCAAGGTCCCGGTAGAGGACTATCTCAACGATCGAGCCTTCGATGACCTCGACACCATGATCGAAGGGGCCCAGGTTTACGTCGAAGCGGGACGAGGCGGACGAGGGCTCTGGGAGTCGCTGGACGTCGATGTGCTGGTCGAGCGAACCGAAGGACACACTCGCTACCACCTGGAGGGAAACATCCCCGACGCCTGGCACCTCGGCATGCTGGTCGCCGACAGCGAAAACGGGGCCGACTTCGAAGCGATCGTCAGAAGCCTGGGGCAAAAGCGCGCCACGCTCGAGCTTCTGACCAACTATCGGCATCACGACGGCGTCTGGGGCGTTCACGCCCATGACAGCCGGCAGAACTTCGCTCTCAACCTGCTGATGGACCCGGAGATCGACATCCTGACCATCGCCGGCAGCGCCGGCACCGGCAAAACCTTCATGACGCTGGCCGCGGCGTTTCAGCAGACGCTCGACGGCAAGCGCTTCGAGCGCATCGTCTTCACTCGCGCGCCGATCCCCATGGGTGAGGACATCGGTTTTCTGCCCGGCACGGAGGAGGAGAAAATGTCGCCCTGGATGGGCGCCTTCCACGACAACATGGACAATCTCCTGCGCGACGAACGGGAGGGTTCGACGAGCTGGAGTGACGGAGCGACTCGCCAGCTTATCGGCTCGCGGGTCCAGATCCGCTCGCCGACCTTCATGCGAGGGCGCACACTCAACGACACCATCCTGATCATCGACGAAGCGCAGAACTTCACGCCCAAACAGCTCAAGTCGCTGATCACGCGAGCCGGGCGCAACACCAAGATCGTCTGTCTGGGCAACGTCGGGCAGATCGACACCCCCTATTTGACCGCCAACACCTGCGGCATGGCTGCCGTCGTCGAACGCTTCCGTGACTGGCCTCACGCGGGCCACATCACGCTCAAGAGCGTCGAACGCTCGCGTCTTGCGCTCGCCGCGGAGGAGTTGCTCTAACGCTCGACCCATCAACCCAGAAACGACAAACGCCCCGGCTTGCCGGGGCGTTTGTCATTGAACCGAGGCGGATCGCCTGTCGCGCGCGATCTCGACGTCAGTGGTTCTCCTGAGTGCCGGGTTTCTTGTTGTTCTTGACGTCCTCGATCAGCTGCTCGGCCTCGGTGCGTGGCGTTTCTGCCATGATGCGCTGCGCGTCTTCCCACGTGCAGACGTCGGTATTGCACGAGGTGCAGTAGACATGATCATCGTCGTTCTTCGCCTGCGATACCTTCATCGAGTGGCTGTCGCAGTTCGGGCACCCTTTGGGCATGCGAAATTCTTCGGAAAAGTCCGACATCGCGTGAATCCTCCTAGTCGCTGACGGTTGGCATTGAGTGTAGCGGACCGCGGCCTAGCACGCCCGGCGACGCCAGACGAGACAGGCATTGTTGGCAGGCATCGAGTAGTCGGCCTCTCGCACCAGCCCCGCTGTCTCCGCCAGGGCATCAACGGCCTCGAGGTCGCGAATGCCCCAGCTGGCATCCCGTGCGCGCAGATCGGCGTCGAACCGCGCATTGCTTGCCGCGGTGTGCTGCCCCTGCTTCCGAAACGGACCGTAGACAATGAGCGGCGCGCCCTCGCCGAGCGTGCGTCCGGCGCCGGCAAACAGGGCCTCGCTCGCCGACCATGGCGAGATGTGCAGCATGTTGATACAGACGATGGCTGCGAGAGGCGCTTCGACCGGCCAGTCGGACGTCACGTCGAGGGCCAGCGGTTCGGCGAGATTGCCAAGCCCCGCTGTCCGCCGCCAGGCGGCGATGGAACGCCGCGCCTCGGGACTGGCGTCGGAGGGCAACCACTCGAGGGTCGGGAAGCCGGCAGCGAAGTGCAGGGCGTGCTCGCCACTGCCGCTGGCGATCTCGAGCACCCGGCCGGTCTCCGGCAACACCTGGCGTAGCACCTCGGCTATGGGCTCGCGGTTGCGCTGGGCGGCCGGGCTGGTCAGCGCGTCGTTCGCCTGCGAGCCGATCTTGTCCATACTGTTCACGGTGTCAGCCCAGCCGGTCCGAGAGCCATTTGGCGATATCGCCTGCCTGCTCGGGACAGAGGCTGTGGCCCATCTCATAGGTGCGATAGGTGACCGGATAGCCCTGCGCCTCGGCACGCTCGGCCCCCTCCCGGCCCAGGCTCTCCGGCACCACCGGGTCGGCGGTGCCGTGATGCACCTCGACCGGCACGCTCCGGTTGGCCTCGGCCGGCGCGATGCTGTCGGCAGTGGCGTAGTAGGTCGACAGCGCCAGCAGCCCGCCCAGTGGCTGGGCGTAGGAAAGCGCCGCCTCGTAGGCGACCGCACCGCCCTGCGAAAAGCCGGCGATGACGATGCGACGACTGTCGATGCCCGCTTCGATCTGGGCGTCGATCAAGGCATGAACGCGCTCGGCGGAGGCGCGAAGCTGCGCCACGTCGACCCGGCGCCCGAGGTTCATCTCCAGGATGTCGTACCACGCAGGCATCGGCGTACCGCCGTTAATGGTGACTGGCAGCTGCGGCGCGTGAGGCAGCACAAAACGGATCGCGAGAGCGTCGTCCAGGCCGAGCGCCGGCACCAGCGGCTCGAAGTCATGACCGTCGGCACCCAGGCCGTGAAGCAGAATCACGCAGGCATCGGCCTCGCGCTGATTGGCAGGCTCGAGAATCAGCTCTTGCGCGTGAGCCATGTGTCGCATCCTTGTGTAGAGTCGATGAAAAGATGAGTCGTTACGGTGATGGCGATCAGTTTAACGGCTCGGTAAGCGCTTTGCCCGACCTCGTCGGCCCCAACCGCCGCCGACTTCACTTTCGGGCAGCAGACGCGATCACCAGACGCCCGACGTGCCCTGGCAGCTGTCGGCCCCCCACACGCTCCGTCGGCTCGTCCAGGCGTTGGCTCAACCACTGGATCGCTTCAAGGATCTCCTATGCGCTCACCGTTTCGTCGCTCGCCGCTGCTGGCGCTACTGGTCGCCCTGGCGGTGCTGAACGGCGTTTTCCTCGCCCTCGAGTTCCCGTGGGCGGGTTTTCCTCCGGCCCACGCGCTGGCACTGGAGGCCGTGGCAAGCGTCGGTCTCGCCGCGCTACTGCCGCCCTTCCGCGGCCGCCGCTGGCTGACGGGCGCGATCGCGCTCTTCGCCGTCGTCATCGCGCTCTGTGCGATCGGTGACACGCTGGTGCAGCGCATGCAGGGCCGTTCGCTCAATCTCTATACCGACCTCGGCCTGATCCCGATTCTGATCGAGCTCATGGTCTCCAATCTGGGCATGGTCGTGGCGACGGCTCTCATCGTCGCGCTGGGTATCGCCGCTTTCCTCCTGGGGCTCGGGCTACAGCACCTGCTGCGCAGCTTCCACGGGCACAACACGCCCTGGCCCCTGGCGCTCGGCCTGACCGTGCTCGGCGTGGGCGGTCTCGCGGGCATCGTGCCGCTGAGTGAGAGCGAAGCCACGGAAAGCGCTGCCAAGGCCGCGATATCGTCGATCGGTCGGCCGGTGTGGGGATTCATCGACTTCGAGTGGCAGCGCGCTCTCGACACCCGGATCGCACTGGATAATTTCGGCGAACGACTGGCAGCAGAGACACCCTACCCCGCCGAGGGCCTGCCGCTCTCGGGGCTTGCTGACATCCATGTCATCCTCGGTTTCATCGAGTCCTACGGGGTCGCGGCGATCGAGCGTGATCCCTTCGCCGGGACCGTGAAGCGGCGCCTGGCATCACTGCAGCGGACACTCGACGACGCCGGGCTCTCGGTGGTCACCGGACGCGTGACGGCAGCAACGCTCGGCGGGCAGTCTTGGCTCAACCACGCGACCTTCCTCAGCGGCCTGCCGATCACTTCACAGCTTCGTTTCGAGCTGATGATGAACCGCTCGCGGCCGACGCTGATCGACGATTTCGCCGCCACCGGCCACCGCACGCTGGCAGTGATGCCGGGGATCACCCGCGCCTGGCCGGAGGGCGAACGCTATGGCTATGACGCCATCCACACAGAGAATTCGATGCACTACCGCGGCCCCCCGATTGGCTGGGCGAGCATGCCGGATCAGTTCACCTGGCAGCGCGTCGCCGAATACGCACTGACTGGGATCGGCTCGCCGACCTTCACCGAGCTCGCCACGCTATCCAGCCACGCGCCCTGGTATCCCGTCATCGAGCCGCTCGACGACTGGCACTCGCTCGGCGATGGCAAGGCGTTTGCGCGCTGGACGGGTGTCGGTGACGACTACGCCACGCTATGGCAGGACCCGGATCGGATGCGCGACTACTACGCCCCCGCCATCGACTATGCCCTGGCATCGGCAGCCGGCTTCGCGAGTCGCTACGTCGACGATCACACCCTGCTGATCGTGCTCGGCGACCATCAGGCTGCTCCGGCGGTGATCGGCAGCAACCCGGGACGAGACGTGCCGATCCATGTCATCAGTGGCGACCCGGCTCTGCTGACGGGATTCCTGGACGCGGGTTTTCGGCCCGGGACATTGCCGCCCGGCCCCGAGAGCGCGCGTCCGATGGAGACGATGAGGGGACTGCTGCATCGACTCTACGGCGAGGCGCGAAACGCCGCGCCGTAGCGTGTCGGGAAGGCATGCTCGGGCAGGCGTCTTCAGTGCGAATCGGACACGCCCCCGGCGTGATGACGGCTCTTGATCAGACTCGCGACCGTGGTGATCACCAGCGTGCCGAGGATGATCGTCATCGACAGCCAGATCGGAATCTCCGGCACCAGATGCACGGGCTCGCCGCCGTTGATGAAGGGCAGACTGTTGGTGTGCATCGCTTCGACGATCAGCTTCACGCCGATGAAGGCCAGAATGAACGATAGCCCCAGACTGAGATAGACCAGTCGCTTCAACAACCCGCCGATGAGGAAGTAGAGCTGCAGCAACCCCAGCAGCGCAAAGGCGTTGGTGGTGAAGACGATGTAGGGCTCCTTGGTCAGCCCGAAGATCGCCGGAATCGAGTCCAGCGCGAAGAGTACGTCGGTCATGCCGAGAGCGATGACCACCATGAATAATGGTGTCGCCAGACGCTTGCCGGTCTTGACGCTGAAGAGGCGGTCGCCGTCGAACTCGTCCGTCGCGGGCAGGCGCTTTTGCACCCAGCGCACCATGGCGTTGGGCTCATAGGCCTCGTTCTCGTCGTGCTCTCCCGTTCCCTCGCGTGCCAGCTGGACGGCGGTGTAGAGCAGGAACAGCCCGAACAGGTAGAACACCCAGCTGAACTGAGCAATGGCGGCCGCCCCGACGGCGATGAACAGCCCGCGCAGGATCAGGGCAATGATGATCCCGATGAGCAGCGCCTTTTGCTGATAGGCTCGCGGCACCGCGAACTTCGACATGATGATCAGAAAGACGAAGAGGTTGTCGACCGACAGGCTTTTTTCGGTGATGAAGCCGGCAAAGTATTCGGCGCCATGCTGCGCCCCCCAGACCCACCAGAGCCCCGCACCGAAGACCACGGCGAGGGCGATGAAGAACACCGACCACCAGGCGGCTTCTCGGAAAGAGGGTTCGTGCGGCTTGCGCACGTGAGCGACGAAATCGAAGACGAATAGCGCAGTGATGCCGGCAATCGTGGCCAGCCAGACCCAAAGGGGTACATGCATACGGGAACCTCCGGTAGACGGTGAACGTCACCGAAAGTCTCTCCCGTCGCGCCGAGGCCGGGTGCCTCGAAGTGACCGATAGCGCCGGGGCATGTGGCCCGTGCTGACGACGCTATTGCCGGGGCGAATCAGCGATCCGGCCCGTGGGATACTCCCCTTCCGTGCCGGCGCATTGTGGCGTGGCCCCCGCACCGTGGCAAGCAGAAAAAAGCCCGCGCGAGGGCGGGCCTGGAGAGGCGAAAACGAAGTCGGAGAGAGAGACGGCGTATCGCTCAGCCTGACAGCACCACCGTGCGCCCCGAGTGCAGAAAAACCCGCTTCTGCTGATGGTAGCGAACCGCTCGCGCCAGCGTCAGACACTCGATGTCGCGCCCCCGCGCGACCAGGTCCTCCGGGTAGTGCGCATGATCCACCGTCTCCACCCCCTGAGCGATGATCGGCCCCTCGTCGAGATCGTCGTTGATGTAGTGCGCCGTGGCGCCGACCAGCTTCACGCCCTTCTCGTAGGCCTGGTGATAGGGCTTGGCGCCCTTGAACCCCGGCAGCAGCGAATGATGGATATTGATCGCACGGCCGGCGAATTCATGACATAGATCCGGCGAGAGGACCTGCATGTAACGGGCGAGAATCACCAGCTCGGCGCCGCTGTCGTGCACGACCCGACGGATCTCCGCCTCCTGCTCCGCCTTGGTGTCAGGCGCCACCGGCAGGTGGTGATACGGAATCGCGTGCCAGGCGGCCAGCGGCTCCAGATCCGGATGATTGGAGACAATGGCACGCACATCGATCGCCAGCTGTCCGGTACGGTAGCGATAGAGCAGATCGTTCAGGCAATGATCCGCCTTGGACACCATGATCACGACCGGCAACCGGGTGCCGGGCGCCATCAGCTCGAAGGTCATGTCGAACTCGGCGGCGCGGGCGTCGAAGCGCTCGTGGAAGGCGGCTTCGGTGAAATCGCCAAGCTCCGGGCGAAAGGCGGCGCGAATGAAGAACCGTCCGCCCCGATAGTCATCGAAGGAGTGAAGTTCGGTGATATAGCACGCCTGCTCCTTGAGAAAGCGCGTGACCACATCCACCGTCCCCAGTCGGCTCGGGCACTGGGCAGCAAGGATCCAGCTGTCGCTTTCGGCTTGCCTGTCGTTGTTCGTTTGCATGGTGGCTCCAGCCACGGCCGCCATCGCCTGCGCAATGGCGGCCGATCATCAGGATGTCGGGGATTCGACGCTCACGCCGTATTCGCGTCCGGCATCCCTTAGCCAGCGCACGCAGTAGTCGGCAAAGCTTCGCCGCACCACCAGCTCGAAACACGCCTCGCTGGGACGACGCAGGTTGATGCTGGTCTTGGCGAACACGGTACCTACCGCCTTGCCCACCGGCAGGCCATGACTGTGCACGTCATAGGTCACCGACTTCATCAGCACGTCGCGGGCCTTGTCGCCGGAGAGCTCCACCAGTGTCTGTCCCCCGCTGACATTGACGATGGCAAAGTGGGCATCGCCCAGACGCTCGCGCAGACGGTTCTCCAGCGCGAACTCTTCCCCCCCGGGGACGATCACCAGCCACTCGTCCGGCGACAGCCACTGCACCGAGCGGCTGCCCTCGGCATCGACATTCAGGCCGAGCGGCTGGCCCGGCAGGTTGATCCCCAGCTCGGCGCGGACCGCCTCGTCGAGGGTGATGGCGCCACCACGCAGGATCAGGTGGCCCAGAAAGGGCCGCTCGATCGCGCTCACCTGACCGCTGCCGCCGGCGGCATCGACGAGCCCGCGCTGACGGCTCCAGGCGAGCGGCGACTCGGCGTCGATCGGCTCGGCGGGATGCGTATCGAACACGGCGACGTTGCTGACATTGGTTTCAGAACCGGCTTCAGACATTCTGGCGCTCCCACTTGGGATCAAAGAATACGGTGTTCACCACCTCGGCTTCGTGAGTGGTGCCGTCGGACATCGGCAGATAGACGGTCTCACCCATGCGGTTGCGCCCTCCCTTGAGCACCGCCAGGGCGAAGCCGCTCTCCAGCACCGGGCTGTAGTAGCTGGAGGTGACGTGCCCCATCATGGTCATGGGGATCTTCTGCTCGCGGTCGAGCACGATCTGCGCGCCCTCTTCCAGCACCACCTTCGGATCCTTGGGCTTGAGACCGACCAGCTGCTTGCGATCCTCCCGGGCGGTGTCCGGGCGGGTCAGCGCACGCTTGCCGATCCAGGGGAACGGCTTGTCGTAACCCACCGCCCACTGCATGCCGAGATCCTCCGGCGTCACCGAGCCGTCGGTATCCTGACCGGCGATGATCAAGCCTTTCTCGGCACGCAGTACGTGCATGGTCTCGGTGCCGTAGGGGGTCAGATCGTACTTCTCGCCGTGGGCGAACAGCGCCTTCCAGACGTGCAGGGCATAGTTCGCCTGGACGTTGATCTCGAACGCCAGCTCGCCGGTGAAGGAGATGCGAAACACTCGCGCCGGCACGCCCGCCACCGTGCCTTGCTTCCAGTCCATGAACTTGAACTGTTCGCGGTCGAGATCGATATCGGTCACTTCCGCCATCAGCTTGCGCGCCTCCGGCCCCGTCACCGTCATGGTCGCGAAGTGATCGGTCACCGAATTGAAGTAGACCTGCAGTTCCGGCCACTCGGTCTGGTGCCAAAGCTCCAGCCACTCCAGCACGCTGGCCGCGCCGCCGGTGGTGGTGGTCATGAGAAAGTGGTTCTCGGCCAGGCAGCTGGTGGTGCCATCATCCATCAGCATGCCGTCGTCTTTGCACATCAGCCCGTAACGCACGCGCCCGGGGGCGAGCTTGGCCCACTTGTTGGTGTAGATACGCCCCAGGAACTCGCGGGCGTCCGGTCCCTGGATGTCGATCTTGCCGAGCGTCGAGGCATCCAGAATCCCCACCCCCTGGCGTACTGCCAGACACTCACGGGCCACCGCGTCGTGCATCGTCTCCGTCTTGCCGTCGACCTGGCGCGGGAAGTACCAGGGACGCTTCCAGTGGCCGACGTCCTCGAACTCGGCACCGTTCTCGACGTGCCACTGATGCAGCGCGGTGTAGCGCTCGGGATCGAACAGCTCACCACAGTGACGACCGACGATGGCGCCAAAGCTGACCGGCGTGTAGTTGGGCCGGAAGACGGTGGTGCCCACCTCGGGGATCGAGCGGTGCAGACAGCGCGCGGCGATCGCCATGCCGTTGATGTTGCCGAGCTTGCCCTGGTCGGTGCCGAAACCGAGTGCCGTATAGCGCTTGACGTGCTCGATCGACTCGAAGCCCTCGCGGGTCGCAAGCTCCACCCCTGCGGCGGTGACGTCGTTCTGCAGATCAACGAACTGCTTGGGGGCGCGCAGCGTCGGTTTTTCGTGAGGTACCTGATAGAGCGCGCTGGTGGCACTCTCGGCGCACGCCTCGACGCTCGGCACGGTGATGGCTTCGGCCTGATCGAAGCCCGCTGCCTTGGCGGCTTCGCCACCCGCACGGGCGCCATCGGCCAGGGTCTCGCCGAGGGCGTAGACCGCCTGGACGCCGCCGGCGAAGTGCATGCCCTTGACCTCACCGGGCACGAAACCGAGCAGATCTTCACGCCACTGCGGGCGCTTGCCGGTATGCGAGGCAAGGTGGATCACCGGGCTGTAGCCGCCGGAACTGGCGATGGTGTCGCAGGCCAGCTCCTCGATCTTGCCGGTCACCACGAAGCGCGTGGTGTCGATGGCCACCACGCGCGCACCGCTGACCCGCTGGCTGCCGCTCGCTTCCATCACTGCGCTGCCGGTGATGACGCGGATACCGCTATCGCGCACCTGCTTGACCCGATCGCCGTCCGGATTGGCGCGGGAATCGACCACCGCGACCACCTCGCGGCCGGCCTCCTTCCAGTCCAGCGCCGTGCGGTAGGCGTGATCGTTATTGGTGGTCAGCACCAGCCGCTGCCCCGGCGCCACGCCGTAGCGACGCAGATAGACCGAGATCGCCCCGGCGACCATGTTGCCCGGTACGTCGTTGTTGGCGTAGACCAGCGGACGCTCGTGGCTGCCGCTGGCAAGCACGACTCGCTCGGCGCGGACCCGGTGCAGTCGTGAACGCACTTCGCCGGCGCGACCGGCGTCCGCCGCGGTATCGGCGAGGTGCTCGGTGCAGCGCTCATGCAGCGTGACGAAGTTGTGATCGTGATAGCCGTTGGCAGTGGTGCGCGGCAGCAGTGTCACGCTCTCCATGTCCGCCAGCTCGGCGACGACTCTCTCGACCCACTCGGTCGCCGAGGCCCCCTCCAGGACCTCGCGGCTATCCAGCAGCGAGCCGCCCATCTCCTCCTGCTCGTCGCAGAGGATGACGCGCGCGCCGGCCCGGGCGGCGGCAAGCGCCGCCGTGAGGCCGGCAGGGCCGGCGCCGATCACCAGCACATCGCAGTGCTGATTGAGGTGGTCGTAGATGTCCGGGTCCGACTCGGCGGGCGAGCGGCCGAGCCCCGCCCCCTTGCGGATGAACTTCTCGTAGGTCATCCACATCGAGGCGGGGGCCATGAAGGTCTTGTAGTAGAAGCCCGGCGGCATGAAGCTGCCCCCCAGCTTGCCTACCCAGCTCATCACGTCGCGCTGAACGTTGGGCCAGCCGTTGGTGCTCCGCGCCACCAGCCCGTCGTAGAGCGCCTGCTGCGTGGCGCGCACGTTGGGCACCTGCGCCGCCTCGGAGGCGCCAAGCTGAACGATGGCATTGGGCTCCTCGGGACCGGCGGCGGTGATACCGCGAGGCCGCGAGTACTTGAAGCTGCGGTTGACGACGTCAACGCCATTGGCGAGCAGTGCCGAGGCCAGGGTGTCGCCGGCAAACCCCGGATACTGCTGGCCGTTGAAGGTGAAGGTCAGCACCCGCGAACGATCGATGCGTCCGCCCTGACTGAGACGATTGTTCTGGCTCATGACGGCGTCTCCTCGTTGAGCGTGCTGTTCTCGGGTCGGGCACCCACGGTCTGCCAGCCGCCGTCGGCGGTCTGTACGCCCTGCTCGTGGCGAACCTTCGCGGTCTCGGCCGTGATCGTCGGCTGCTCCCCCATGGGGTAGGTTTCGAGAATCTCGTAGGTGGTGGTGTTGCGGGTGATGTTGAAGAACTTGCGACAGCCCAGCCGATGCACCCACATCTCGTGGTGAATCCCGCGCGGATTGTCGCGGAAGAACAGATAGTCACCCCACTCCTCGTCGCTGACGCTATCGGGATCGGCGGGGCGCACCAGATGCGCCTGACCGTTGGGGTGGAATTCCTCTTCCTCACGTCGCTCGCCGCAGTAGGGGCAGTGGATATAGAACATGGTGCAGTCTCCCGACTCGTCATCCGCCGCCAGTGGCGGCAGGCGTTCACGCTATTGTTGGGGCGATCACTCGCTTGAAGACGTCGCGCGCGACGACACGCCCGCCATTGGCGCGGCATCGTCGAGCGCAGGGGGTGGTCCTAGTGGGCGACACCCGCGGCGCCGTGCTCATCGATCAGCGCGCCGGTGTGGAAACGGTCGATCGAGAACGGGGCGGCGATCGGATGCATCTCCCCCTTCGCCAGGCTCGCAGCGAAGACGTGCCCCGAACCGGGGGTGGCCTTGAATCCACCGGTGCCCCAGCCGCAGTTGAAATAGAGCCCCTTGACCTTCGTCTTGGAGAGGATCGGGCAGGCGTCGGGGCAGGTATCGACGATGCCGCCCCACTGACGGTTCATGCGCACCCGCGAGAACATCGGGAACATCTCGACGATCGCCTGCAGCGTGTGCTCGACAGTGGGGAAACTGCCGCGCTGGCCGTAGCCCAGATAGCCGTCGATACCCGCGCCGATCACGAGATCGCCCTTGTCGGACTGACTGACGTAACCATGCACATGGTTGGACATGGTGACGGTGTTGAGAATCGGCTTGAGTGGCTCGGAAACCAGCGCCTGCAGCGGGTGGGATTCCAGCGGCAGCTTGAATCCGGCCATGCTGGCGAGAACGCCGGAGTTGCCCGCCGCCACACAGCCCACCGTGTTCGCTTCGATATCGCCGCGGTTGGTATGAACGCCGAAGACCTTGCCGTCGCGAATCTTGAAGCCGGTCACCTCGGTGTTCTGCAGCAGATCGACCCCCAGCGAGTCGGCGCCGCGCGCGTAGCCCCAGGCAACGGCGTCGTGACGCGCGACACCGGCACTCTTCTGCCACGAGGCCCCCATGACCGGGTAGCGCGCGCGCTTGGAGGTATCCAGCGCCGGCTCGATCTCCTTGATCTGCGCCGGAGTGACGACTTCGCTGTCGATGCCATTGAGGCGGTTGGCGTTGACCCGGCGCTGGACGTCTCGCATGTCCTGGAGCGTGTGGGCGAGGTTGAGCACGCCCCGCTGCGAGAACATCACGTTGTAGTTCAGATCCTGCGAGAGCCCCTTCCACAGATCCAGCGAGTGGTTATAGAGCTGAGCCGCCTCGTCCCACAGGTAATTGGAACGCACGATCGTAGTGTTGCGCGCCGTGTTGCCGCCGCCCAGCCAGCCCTTCTCGATCACCGCCACATTGGTAATGCCGAACTCTTTCGCCAGATACCAGGCAGTGGCGAGACCATGACCGCCACCACCGACGATGATGACGTCGTAGCGCTTCTTGGGTGTGGGATTGCGCCAGTGGCGCTGCCAGTTCTCGTGGTGACTCAGCGCATGCTTGACCAGGCTGAAACCGGAATAGCGTTGCATATGCCCTCTCTGTGCCACGGCAGCGGCGATCGGCGGGTGATCATTCTTGACGTCATTTTTGGCGATAGTATCGCCCGCCCGAGAGTGCGGAATGCGCGGTCACGTCACGCCAGGATTCATTTGCGACACCGGTGACGAATTTGCGACAACGACGACACGCTCACTGCCGCTACCCCAGTCGCGCCACCGGCTCGCGGCGATGACAATCTTCCGCGTGGTCATTGAGCATGCCAACCGCCTCCATCCAGGCGTAGACGATCACTGGCCCGACGAACTTGAAGCCGCGCGTCTTGAGCGCCTTGGAGAGTTCGACGGAAAGCGGTGACTGCGTGGGCGCGTGCGTTCCGCTGGGGATGGCATTCTGAATCGGCTTGCCGCCGACCCTGCCCCAAAGAAACTCGGAGAAGTCTTCGCCGTTGTCGCGCATGGTGAGATAGGCCCGCGCGTTGCCGATCGTCGCCTCGATCTTCGCCCGTGAGCGAACGATGCCGGCGTTGCCCAGCAGACGCTCGATGTCGCTGTCGTCGTAACGCGCGATGCGTTCGGGGTCGAAGCCGTCGAACGCCTCGCGAAAGGCGTCACGCTTCTTGAGGATGGTCAGCCACGAGAGGCCCGCCTGAAAACCGTCGAGGATCAGCTTCTCCCATAGCGCACGACTGTCGTATTCAGGCACCCCCCACTCGGCGTCGTGATAGTCGGCATTGAGCGGATGGGTTTGCGCCCAGGCGCAGCGGATGGGTTCGGGCATGGTCGGTCTCGTTGGCGACAGGATAAGAGCTCGATTCTGCCGTGGCGAACGTCGGATGCCAAAGCCTCCAACATCATCGCATCACCGGACCACCGGACCACCGGACCACCGGACCACCGGACCACCGGACCACCGGACTACCTGGCCGCCGGACAACAATAGAACAGCCGGCAACGCTCGAAGGCGTCGCCGGCTGTTTCGTCTGCGCCTCGAGTCGGCGCTATCGGGCTTGCCTGTGGCACCCTGAAGGCGGCGCCAACGGCGAAGGCGACAAGCCCCGGGAGCCGACATCCGCCCCGGCCCATGGCTTGTCACCAGCCGCTCAGCCCAGCGTGCCGTGGGGGTCGATGACGAATTTCTTCGCCGCACCGCCGTCGAAGTCGGCGTAACCCTTGGGCGCGTCATCCAGCGAGATGGTCTGGACGTTGACGGCGCGACCGATGTGCACCTTGTCGTGCAGGATCGCCTGCATTAGCTGGCGCTGGTAGCGCATTGCCGGCGTCTGGCCGGTGTGGAACGACATTGCCTTGGCCCAGCCGAGGCCGAACTTCATCGAGATATTGCCGTGCTTGGCGTCATCACTGGACGCCCCCGGATCTTCGGTGACGTAGAGCCCGGGAATGCCCACCGCCCCCCCCGCCTGGGTGATCTCCATGGCGGCGTTGAGCACGGTGGCCGGCTGCTCGTGCGAGTGATTGTGACCGTGGCAGTTGGCCTCGAAGCCGACGGCATCGACCGCGCAGTCGACCTCACGATGGCCGAGCACCGACTCGATCAGATCCGACATGCTGGCATCCTGCTTGAGATCGAGCCCCTCGCAGCCGAAGCTCTTTGCCTGATCCAGACGCTTCTCGTTCATGTCGCCGACAATGACACAGGCCGCGCCCAGAAGCTGAGCCGACACGGCGGCGGCAAGCCCCACGGGGCCGGCACCGGCGATATAGACGGTGGAGCCCGGCTGGACGCCGGCGGTCACACAGCCATGGAAGCCGGTGGGGAAGATGTCAGAGAGCATGGTCAAATCGAGGATCTTCTCCATGGCCTGCTCTTTATCCGGGAACACCAGCAGCTGGAAGTCGGCATACGGCACCATCACGTATTCGGCCTGACCGCCGACCCAGCCGCCCATGTCGACATAGCCGTACGCCCCGCCGGGACGGTCGTCGTTGACGTGCAGACAGATATGGGTGTCCCCGCGCTTGCAGTTGCGGCAGCGTCCGCAGGCGACGTTGAACGGCACCGAGACGACGTCACCTACCTTGACGAACTCGACGTCGCGACCGCATTCGATGACTTCACCGGTGATTTCGTGACCGAGCACCAGGCCTTCCGGCGCCGTCGTGCGCCCACGCACCATGTGCTGATCACTACCGCAGATATTGGTGGTGAGGATCTTGAGGATGACGCCGTGCTCGCACTGGCGATTGCCCAGTGCCAGCTCGGGAAAGGCGATGTTCTCGACGGCGACTTTGCCGGCGCCGCGGAATACGACGCCACGGTTGGCGGGTGATGACATGAGGGCGCTCCTGTGACTGGTCTCTGGTGACTCCCCGCCAGTCGCTGCCGGCGCGATCTCTCGTCGAGGAGCCTACCGACCCAGCGTAGGAGCGGAGGCCCGGGGGAAACTGTCTCTTTGCGTCACTCATGGCCGTGGTTGCGACAGCGGCGACGTCCAAAAGTCGTAGACTGGTCCGCCGCCGGCCCCCGCTGAAACGCCTGTCACGTTCAGAAATCGATGACCACGGGACCTCTCGGCTTGGTGCAACAGGAGAGGATGTAGCCCTCGGCTTCGTCCTCTTCGGTGATTCCCCCGTTGTGCTCCATCTCCACCTCGCCTTCCGTCTTCATGACGCGACACGTTCCGCAGATGCCCATGCCGCAGGCCTTGGGAATGTGCAGTCCCAGCTTGGCGGCGGCCGCATGAATCGTTTCCCCTTCGCCGATGCGAATGCTCTTGCCGCTGGCGCTGAATTCGATCGGCACCAGATCCGCCATGTCGACCTCTTCGGCATCCGCTTCTGCCTGTTCGGCAAGCTCGATGACGTCTTCCTGAACATCCACCGGCGTCGCCCCGAAGGACTCCTGGTGGTAACGCGACATGTCGAATCCGTCTTCGAGCAGCACTTGGCGCACCGCGTTCATGAAAGGCGACGGACCGCAGCAGAAGATCTCGCGGTCGAGATAGTCCGGCGCCATCAGGCTCAGCATCTGGCGGGAGAGATACCCCCGGAACCCGGCCCACGCCTGACTGATGGCATCGGAGCGCTCGCAGACGATGTGCAGCTTGAACTCCGGCAGCCGCGAGAACATGTGAATCAGCTCGCGGTGATAGATGATGTCGTCCGGCGCCTGAGCGCAGTGGACGAACTCCAGATCGACCGCGGCGTTGGTATCGAAGAACCAGCGTGTCATCGACATCAGCGGCGTGATGCCCACCCCACCGGAGAGCATCAGCACCTTCTCCGCCGGGTGATCGATGACGTTGAAGTCGCCGACCGGACCATGCACCACCATCTCGTCGCCAACGCGCAGGTTGTCGTGCAGCCAGTTGGAGACCTGCCCGCCGATCAGGCGCTTGACCGTGATCGAGAAACTGTAGGGAATCGAGGGTGAGCTGGAGATCGTGTACGACCGCATCGCCGGCTTGCCGTCGATCTCGAGCTCGAGCGTGACGAACTGGCCCGGCTTGAAGAAAAACATCACCGGCTGGTCGGCCATGAAACAGAAAGTCTTAACGTTCCAGGTTTCCTGGATGATTTTCACGCAGCGGACCTGATGGCGACCGTTGGTCCAGGTTTGCGTATTGACCGGATTGGAAAATTGCATCGTCATCGCACTCGATCGAGGAAGCGGCCCGTGCACGCGCTCCCGGTGGATTGCCCATGAAGGCGGATTTTGATCGACGCCGCAGCCGACGACTTTTCCCGTAACGACACGGGCATACCTGCCAACTCCAATCACGCCAGGATTCGGACCATTCCGTGTCGTTTTTACGCCGCGATAAATGGCGGTGACAGCGCGAATCGCCGATCGAGCGGTCGACGTGGCCTGCCTCCCCTGCCCCGCGCGGGACGTCGGGCGCTGTCCTGCTGAAAGGTCGAAGCTCACGCCGGCGTTCGTCGCCCCCATTTATGACATCTTCGAGTCGTGCAGGCATCGCTGGATGTCGCGGCTGGACAATTCGTCGAACAAGGGCTGGGCGACACTTCGCCGCAGGGCCACACGCGACCTGGACCCTGGTCATCGGCCGTGACCGAGGCCGCGGGCGAACCGCCCGGTCGATCCCACGGACGTGTTCGGGGATGACCCCACAGCATTGATGAGCACTGCATTTGATGAGGATGCGACCATGTCAGTAACTCCCCGCGACAGCTTCGGCCGCCAGGGTCTCGGCACCTCCCCCGAGGCGACCCGCGCGGCGGTCGCCACGATGCTGGACGAGCGCAAGCCGGCGTTTTCGCTGCCCCAGCCGTTCTACAACGATCCGCACGTATTCGGCCTGGACATGCAGGAGATCTTCGAGAAGCAGTGGATCTTCGCCGGCATGACCTGCGAGATACCCGCCAAGGGCAACTACTTCAAGGTCGAGATCGGCGACAACTCGATTATCGTCGTTCGCGGCGCGGAGAACCGCGTCCACGCCTTCCATAACGTCTGTCGCCATCGGGGTTCCAGACTCTGCCTCAAGGACAAGGGCAAGGTCGCCAAGCTGGTCTGCCCGTATCATCAGTGGACCTACGAACTCGACGGCCGCCTGCTCTTTGCCGGCAGCGACATGGGCGAGGACTTCGATACCAGCGCCTACGGTCTAAAGCCGGTCGCCATCCGGACCGCCGGCGGGTTCGCGTTCATCAATCTGAGCGACGACCCGGAGCCGATCGACGACTTCCTGGTCTCGCTGGAGCACTACCTCTCTCCCTACGAGATGGACAACGTCAAGGTCGCGGTCGAGTCGAACATCGTCGAGCGGGCCAACTGGAAGCTGGTCCTCGAGAACAATCGCGAGTGCTACCACTGCAGCGGCTCGCACCCGGAACTGCTCAACTCGTTGATCGAGTTCGACGACACTGACGATCCGCGCTCCACCGGCCAGTATCGCGATCTGGTCGCACGCAAGCAGGCCGACTGGACGCAGTGCGACGTGCCCTGGCAGCTCAAGCGCTTTGGCAAGCGCAACCGCCTGACCCGCACGCCGCTGCTCGATGGCATCGTCTCGATGACTCTCGATGGCAAGCAGGGCAGCCAGCGCCTGATGGGGCATCTGCCCAACGCCGACCTGGGCTCGCTGCGGATTCTGCACCTGCCCAACTCCTGGAACCATTTCATGGGCGATCACGCCGTGGTGTTCCGCGTGCTACCGCTCGGCCCGCAGGAGACCCTGGTGACCACCAAATGGCTGGTGCACAAGGACGCGGTCGAAGGCGTGGATTACGACGTCAACCGTCTGCGTCAGGTGTGGGACGCGACCAACGATCAGGACCGCAAGCTCGCGGAGGAGAACCAGCTGGGTATCAACTCCCTCGCCTACGAGCCGGGACCCTACTCCAAGACCTACGAGTTTGGCGTCATCGACTTCATCGACTGGTATACGCAGACGCTCCGCAGCCACCTCGATATCGAACAGGTGGTCTCGCTGCAGGAGGTCGCCACGTCGACCTGACACCTCCCACGAAGACGGTGACTCCAAGGCGCCCACTGTGGCGCCTTTTTTGTTTTGGAAGAACGGCTTGCGCCGACACTCACTGCATCGAAACAGGCGGACGGCAAGGCGCCAGCCAGTCGTTGGCGAAGATCAAGTTGTTCTACTAAAGTCTCCCCTCGACATCGCTAGGCGACCCAACCACTTGTCAGGAAGACACGGTTAGATATGACGGATCATTCAACGCAGAGCGGGATCGGCTACATCTTCGCAATCTGCCTTGTCGCCGCACTCGGCGGCATTCTTTTCGGCTATGACACGGCAGTCATTTCCGGGGCCATAGACGGCATCACTCGCCACTTCGACCTCTCACCCACGCTCAAGGGGTGGGCGGTGTCCAGCGTGGTCATCGGCAGTATCGCCGGCGCCCTGGGGGCCGGCTGGCTTGCCAACGTCCTCGGCCGGCGCATGACCATGATGACAGCCGCCGTGCTGTTTCTGATCTCGGCGATCGGCTCGGCGCTGGCACCGGATTTTTTGATCTACATCCTGCTGCGGCTCGTCGGCGGCGTCGCCGTGGGCATCGCCAGCGTCGTCTCGCCGATGTACATGGGGGAGCTGGCGCCGCAACATTGGCGCGGCCGCACGCTGAGCATGTTCCAGCAGTCGCTGGTGGTGGGCCAGACCATCGTTTTCTTCGTCAACTACTTCATTGCGCGGGATGCCGCCGAGGCGTGGCTGACCGACTACGGCTGGCGCTGGATGCTCGGCTCCGAGGCGATTCCGGCGGTGCTGTTCGGCCTGCTATTGCTGCTGGTTCCCGAATCGCCGCGCTGGTGCATCATGCGCGGCCAGTACGATCGGGCACGCGGCATCCTAAAGCGCTTTACTCCGAGCGATCAGGTCGAACCGATGGTCGAGGACGTGCGTCGCTCTCTCGACGAAGGCAACTCCACCGGCCGACGTGCGATGAATCGCCAGCGCCGCGACGAGCAGCGCAGCTCGCGTAGCGCCCTGCGTCGCCCGATCATGATGGGGATCGCCCTGGTGGGTATCTTCCTCTCCGCGGCGCAGCAGTTCTCCGGTGTCAACGTGGTGATGTACTACGCCCCCACGGTGCTCTCCAGCGTCACCGACTCCACCGATAGCGCACTCCTGCAGACCGGCTTCATCGGCATCGTCTTCATCTTCGGCAACCTCGCCGGCATGTACATGATCGACCGTATGGGCCGTATCAAGCTGCTCACCGTCGGGTCGCTCGCCTGCATCGCGAGCATGGTATTGCTCGGCGCCATCTTCTGGTTCGACATTCAGGGCTATACGGCGATGCTCGCCATCATGGTCTACGTCGTGGGCTACGCCATCTCCTGGGGCTGCTGCAGCTGGACGCTGCTCTCCGAGATCTTCCCCAACGCGATTCGCGGGTCGGGGATGGCCATGGCGATGGGCGCCCAGTGGACTGCCGGTTTCATCGTCGCCCAGACCTTCCCGATGATGCGCGGCAGCGAGTGGCTCAACGCCATCTTCAACGGTGCCTTCCCGTTCTGGCTCTTTGGCGCCATTACGCTGGTCAGCCTGCTGCTCGTCTGGCGTTTTGTCCCCGAGACCAAGGGCATTCCCCTGGAGGGGATGGAGTCGCTGATGCGCGAGAAGTTCAAGCGCGGCCGGGTCAGGCAGCGCGATGCCTATCGCCAGGGCGAGGCCGCCACGACCTGAGCGCCGGAAGAATTTCCTCGCTCGCATGACGACAAAGGGCGCCCCATCGGGGCGCCCTTTTCATTGGCTGACCGTCTGTCACTCCCCTGGCGTCAGCGCGCCTCGGCGTTGTCCATCTGCGCCTTGAGCAGCTGCATCCGCTGACGATAGTCGTCGGTGACCTGACGCGCCTGTACCGGGTCGTTGACCACCTTGGGGGTAATCAACACGATCATCTCGGTGCGGTCGCGCCCTTCGGAACGGCTGCCGAAGAGCCAACCCAGTCCGGGGATCGAGGAGAGCCAGGGCACCCGGGTATCGGACTCGGAGTTGTTCTGCTGGATCAGGCCACCCAGCAGGACCGTCTGACCGCTCTGCACTGCGACCTGGGTCGAGACCGCCCGCGTCGAGATGCGCGGGTTGGACTGGTCGGCAGTGCTGCCACTGTCGTCGGCGTCGCTCACCTGCTGTCGAATGTCCATGTAGACCAGCCCGCCGGGATTGATACGCGGCACAACGTCGAGAATGACACCGGTCTGCACGTATTCGACGCTGCTGAGTGTGGTGTCGGCATTGGCTGTGTTGACCGTCGTCTGGCTGATCGGCACGTTGTCGCCGACCTGGATCTGCGCCTGCTGGTTGTTGAGGACCACTAGCGATGGCGCCGAGAGCACCTGCGTCAGGCCGCGACGCTCAAGGGCCCGCAACGCGACCTGCAGATTGTCGCTGACGAACGAGTAGAAGGCCGAGCTGTTGCCCAGTGCCGCGCCCCCTGCACCCAACGCCCCCTGGCTGCCACTCTCATTGATGGTGCCGCCGCTCGAGGCGTTGCCGGCGAGCTGGCCCAGATACCACTGAACACCCATATTGAGATCGCCGGAGAGCCGGACCTCGAGGATCCGGGTCTCGATCTGTACCTGACGCGGCGGATTGTCCAACCGCTGAATCGCCGATTCGATCTCTTTCCACTGTGCGGGCCGTGCTCGTACCAGAAGCTGATTGCTGCTCTGCTGGGCGGTGATGCGCACGGATGGCATTGTGCCGTTGCCGTTGCCACCGAGAGAAACCCCGCCGCCGCGCGAAGACCTGCTGGGCTCGTCGACGCTGTCCGAGTCTCGTTCCGTCTGTGTCGACAGGCCGACACCGTTACCGTTACCGCCCAGCATCGAATCGCTGCCTCCGGTCCCGCCGAAGCCGCCGGAGCCATTGAGCGTCGAGAGATCGGTGGTCTGGAGACCCGGGGCGACGTCGGCGGGTGCTTCGGTCCCGGCCCCATCGCCACCGTAGATCTGGCGCAGGTAGCCCGCGAGGTCTGCCGCTTTCATGTTGCGTACGTCGTAGACGTAGAGTTGTGGCTCGTTGCCGCCCCCCTCGTCGATGGCGCGAATCCACTGCCCGACTTCCTGGAGGTAATCCGGCTGCGAGGAGATGGCGATGATCGAATTGGTCCGCTCGTTGGGCAGAAAACGCACCATGCTCGACAGCGGCGTCTCGCTATCTTCACCGAACACCTTCTGTAGCTGCGGCATGAGTTCGGCCACCGAGGCGCGCTGCAGGCCATAGACCCCCAGTGACATGCCCTTGAGCCAGTCCACGTCAAAGGTATCGATGGTGTCCTGGTAGTTCGCCAGCTCGTCCGGCGTGCCGGCCAGTCCGATGACGTTGCGCGTCGAGTCAACCGTCAGGAAGGCATTTTCGCGGACGAAGGGCTCGAGCAGCTTCTTCATCTGCGTCGCACCGATATAGCGCAGCGGGTAGAGCCGTGCAGAGAGGCCCGCGGCCGGCTCGGACATCGGCATCTGCGGTACCAGCTTGCCGGCAACCGCCTGGTTCGCCGGCAGAATCACATAGCGATCCCCCTGGCGAATCATCGCGTTGCCGGTCCACGACAGCAGGGTCTCGAGAATCGACAGCGCCTGCTGTTGATCGACGGGCCGCGCGGTAGAGAAGCTCACCGACCCCTCTACCCCCTGGGCGATGCTGTAGTTCTCGCCCAGCAAATCTCCCATGACGCTATTGATCACCGCTTCGATCGGCTGGTCGGTGAAGTTGAAGACCACATCGCCCTCGCCGGCGTTGGCGGCGGGCCGGGCCTCCTGCGGATCGATGAATTGTTGGCTGCCAGTGATGATCCGCTGCTGTGGCGGCGTTTCCCCGACCGCCGCGCCCCCCGTCTCGGATCGCGCAGCATCGGCAGCAAGGTCAGGTGACGGCGCCGGACGGTCGGCACCGCTGAAGGCTTCCTTGAGCAGAGCGGGATCCCCCGTCAGCTCGTGCGGCGTGGAGGCGCACCCCGCGACGGAAAGCAGCAGCACCAGGCCCGCCAGGGGTGAGTGCAGCGAGGGGCGAAACAATCGAATCGGTAGCGTTGGCATCATGGTGTCTTGAACGACGGCAGTGTCATGGCGGAGTTTTCGGCGGGCGGCGGCAGACGCTTCATCGGTAGACTGAGCGTGCGACGCTCATCCTGTCGGATGAAAGTCGCAGAGCGTGGACCGAGTTCACTGAGCCTCCAGCCCCCCTCCAGTGTTTCTCCCGGCTCGAGCCGGGTGCCGGGCTTGCCCGGCTGATGTAGATAGATCCAGCGCGACTCGCCGTTGGCGAAGATGCCGGTCAGGGTCACCGGCGGAAAAGGCTGGGTCGGCTGGCGCTCGGCGGCCGGGTCGGGCTGGCGCTGCGGGCTGAAGATCGGTCGCTGACCAATGGCGGAGAGCTCCGCAGCGCTGAGCGACGGCGGCGTGATCTCGGCACTGTCATAGGACTGGGCCGGCGTCGATCCCGGCGGCAGCCAGTCAGGCTCGACGGGCGTGCGCAGCAGCCAGACCAGCGCGCCGAGCAGCCCTGCACTGAGCAGAATCAGGGCGAGCGTCAGCGCGCGCGGGACGCGACGGATAGAGGCCGTGCCTCCGACGCGAGACGGGGTCATGTATCGTCCTCCGACGCCGCCTGGAGATAACCTCGCACCAGCAGGTTGACCTGTAGTCGCCCCGGGCCCTCGCCGGCGGCCGCGGCGTCGCGCCGGTGGATACTCGCTTCATCGATGAACAGGCTCGGGTGGCCGTACTCCAGGTCATGCAGCACATGGGCCAGCGGTTCGATGGCACAAGCCAGCGTCAGACTCGCCTTGACTGGCCGATAGGGCTCGCCCGGCGCGGCCGAGGCAGCGGCGATCGGCCTGCGCTGCGTCACCTCGCAGCCCGGCCCCTCATCGGCGTGGCGTCGGACCCGCTCCAGTACGCGTTGTGTCAGATCCGCGGCGACCGCGTTCGGGTCACTGCCCGGCAGCAGGCTCGTCTGACGTTCGGGGTGCTCTCGCGATTGCGCCAGTGCCTCGGCCAGCCCGTCGCTGCGAGCAATGAACCGGGCGTAGCGCTGCTGCTGCTGGCGAAGCTCCGACTGAGCGCTTCGAATGTCCTGTAACGGCGCGAGAAAGGCAAGTTGGACCAACACATACCAGACCAACCACACCAGCAGCGCCAGCCCCCCCAGGGCCGCAATCTTGCGTTCACGACTCGTCAGCGCTCGCATTGGCACCCTCCTTTAACGTGGGGTCGCGTTCCCGCAACGATGCGCGTAGCGAGTAGCGCTCCTGCCCCGTCGAGTCGTCGGACTGTATCACTCCCTGAAAGCGGACCTGCTCGAGATTCGGGCACTCCCGAACCCGCGCGATGAGCGCGCTGGCCCGCGAACTCTGACCGGAAAAAGTGATATCGCTGCCGTTTTCGAGCGACAGTTCACTCACCCAATCCTCCTCTCCCAGGCAGGTCGTGAGCTCAGCCAGCAGTTCGCTAAGCGTCGCCCGAGACGCCTTGCGCTCGCTCAGATAGCGGGATGCGCCCACTGTGGCCTCGAGCTGCTGGCGCATCGTCTGCAGCCGCTGCACCTGCTCGCGTTGATCGGCAACGGTCGTCTGCATCGATTCGAGACGCTGCTGCTCGCGGTACAGAAAGGTCGCGGCCAGACCCACCGCCAGTACCAGACAGGCGACGCCGAGCCAGCGATCCAACCGCACCGCTGACGAGGCACGCGCCCCGGCGCCGGCCGGCAACAGATCCACCCCCAGTCGCTCACCGTCGGCGTCCAGGACATCGATCGCCTTCAGCCGCACGCCCCGTTCGTGGCACGCCGTCACTATCGCGTCGAGGCGCTCTTGAGCCACCGCCACGACTTGCACCTGTGCCGAGTCGCCGTCCTTTCGCAGCACGCGAGCCACCATGTGCAGCTCGTCCGGCGCGAACGGAAAATACCGGTCAAGCTCGTAGCGCAGCACACGATTCAGATGACGCACCGCCGCCGCCGGCAGCGTGATGCGCTGAACCATGGCGTGGGGTGCCGGCAGCAGCAGAATCGCCGGCCGGGCATCCACCTCTGTCGCCGCCAGCGGCCAATGGAGCCAGCGCGTCTGCCCCTGACGATCCAGCTGCGCGGCGAGGCGCGGCGGCAGCAGACCGATCAGCTCGCTGATCCAGGCCTGCAAGCCCCGCCGCAATGCACTGTCGGCCCAGCGAGCCCGCGCTTGGCGCCGGAACGCTTCGATGCCGCGACGGCAGTCGTTCAACCCACGTCTCATTGCTGCCATCTCAACACTCGAAAGGGTTTCTGTCCGTCGCCGCGGGCCTGCAGGACCAGCGTGACACTCAGTTGGGTACGAAAGCCGCCCGGCTGCACCGCCACGACGCTGACGGTCACGATCTGGCCCGGATCCGACAGCGGCGACTCGCTACGCGGCAGGCCGAGCAGTGTCTGCAGCCGCGATGACGCCAGCGCCGGATCGGGCCGGGGATATCCCGACCACACAGTGATTTCCGGCAACAGGCAGCGGTAGCGCGCGTCACTCATCCCCGGCAGCGCCCGTGCTTCGCTCAGCATGCGCAGCGGCAGCGCCTCCCGCCGGGCGAGCAGCCCCTGCACGATTCGCTGGCTCCCGCCGCCGTCCCCACAAGCGGTCATCAGTGCATTCAAATCTCGCGCGTCGGCGGCGTTGAGATCGAGCTTGCCGCGTTCACTGCGGATCCGGATGCGCAGCGAGCTGTCGCCAAAGCGCACGTCATGAGTGGCGCCGTCCACACGCCATGCCTGATCGTCGCCACGCCCGGCCTCCCGGGCGTCACGCATGAGCGCGGCGACGGCCAGATGAAGCCCCGCCTCTGCGGCCAAGTCGCCCTGCGTATGGTGGCGCTGCCACGACGATTGCCGCTGCTGTAGCTGCACCGACACGGCCAGGTTGCCGAGCAGCAGGCTAGCCAGTGCCAGGACCCAAAGGACCAGCAGCAGGGCGGCACCGCGCTGGCGAGCCATCAACCCGCGCCACCGGAAAGATCCAGGCGTAGCCGAACCTGCTGAGTGACCCAGGTACGTCCTGCATCCAGCGAGAGCCTCACGCGCACCGCCTGCGGCAGTCGCGACGGCCAGGGCCACTCGGTGAGCCACCCCGTCGGCTCACCGAGCGGCGAACGGCCACGATACGTGAATGCCACGCCCGTGACGCCATCGAGCAGGCGCTGGGGCTTGCCCCAGGCGGCAAGATGATCACCGTCGAGCCGCGACAGTCGGACCTGCAGTCGCTCACCGTCGAGCGCCAGCCGTTGACGAAACAGGCCGCCCCCCACGGAACTCGGCAGCGGCGCGTAGAAGACCATCTCCGTCGCCTCCCCCTGAAAACTCGTGACCCGGGTCTGCTCGTCGTTGCCAGCGCTGAGCGGCATCGTACGGCTCAGCGAGTGGCGCAGAAAGCGGTGCGCCGCACGGATTTCGTCGAGCGATTCACTGTTGCGTTCTGCTCGGCTGACCGCCTGATTACCCGCCACCATCGCGGTGCCGATAAGGGTCAGCAACAATCCCAGCAGCGCAATGACCACCAGGATCTCCATGAGCGTGAAGCCGGACTGACGCTTCATGGCGCCGTCCCTTCGGTTCGGGCGCGCAGCGTGACGTAGTCCACCTGGCGTCGACCGTCCCGGATCTGCAGCGCAAGTCGATAGAGGGCGGGATCGTGCATCGCTGCGGCGTTCTCGCGTGTCGTGATCAGCGTCCACTCGACGTCGTCCCACTGGCCATGACGCTCACCAATGGTGATCGGCTGACTGTCGAGTTCGTCCATCACCGAGCGCGCCGCGACGTCGAGCCGATCGCTGGCCGCCACCTGTGACAGTGAGCGCGCACTTTGGCCGAAAGCCCCCAGCAGTACCGACGCGAAGATCACCATCAGTACGATAGCCGCCAGCATCTCCAGCAGGGTAAAGCCTCGCTCTCGCCTCATGGCAGCGACTGCAGCTGCGTTCGCCCGGTGAGCCAGGCGATATCGATACGCCAATGACGAGACGCGTGCGCCACTTCCACGTAACCGCCACTGGACGCGCCGTCCGGGTAGAACGCGAAGGCAGCGCCCAGCTCGCGAGCCGTATGGAGATGCAGCTCGAAAGCCTCCGGCCAGGTGACCGTCGGCTGCCCGGCCACCTCCAGTCGACGCCCGGCAAGGTCGAACCTGGCCTGCACCGGGCTGCCACCAGTGATCGCCTCGACACGAGCGCCACGCAGCCCCGAGACCAGGTCTGCCAGCGTCCGCCGCTCCTCGGCGGCATGCATGCCGCGTCCGATACCCACGGCAAGGATCGACGCCGCCACACCGACTAGCACGATCACGACCAGCAGCTCCAGGAGCGTGAAACCGCCCTGACCTTGCGGCTTAGCGGGCAAGTCTCACTCCCAGTTGCCCACGTCGGCGTCGAAGTCCTCGCCGCCCGCGACGCCGTCGCGACCGTAGAAGATCAGGTCGAAGGCGCCATGCTCACCCGGCACGCGATAGCCGAACTCGTGACCGAACGGATCGCGCAGATCCGATGCCTTGGCGTAGGGGCCGAACCACTGGTTCGCGCCTTCCGGCTCGTGAACCAGAGCGTCGAGAGACCGTGGCGGCGCACCGACGTCCAGGGCATAGCTTTCGATCTTCATGCTCAAGCTCGCCAGCTGCGCCTTGCCGGCGCCGTACTTGCCCTTGTCGACGTTGCCGCCAACCTGGCTCACCACGATGGTGGCGATGACGCCCAGCAGCACGATGACCGCCAGCATCTCGAGAAGGGTGAAACCCGCCTGGCGGGGCGGCAGTTTGTTGGATGTCGGCATCAAGTTTTCCCGATTTCGTGAATCAAATGTTACTGGTCAGGCTCATCAGCGGAAGCATGATGGCAAGCATGATGGCGGCCACGAGCACGGCCATGACGAGCGTCAGTGTGGGAACGAGTGCCGCGAGCAGTCGATCGATGACCCGCTTGGCCTCGACGTCGAATACATCGGCGACGCGCATCAGCATCTCTCCCAAGGTGCCGGACTGCTCGCCGACCTCGATCATCTGTACCGCCAGCTCCGGCAGCATTGCCGGCGTCGCGATGGCATCGGCGAAGGCACTACCCTGCTTGACCGCGTCGGTTGCCTCGATGAGGTGTGCGCGCATCGCTCGGTTGGTGCTGACATCACGCGCGATGTGGAGTGCGGTGAGCAGCGTGACGCCGTTGCCGAGCAGGGTCCCCAGCGTTCTGGCCAGCCGGGCGGTCTCGAGTCGCGTCAGCAGCGGACCAATACCGCGCATGCCGAGCAGTCGCTGGTCCTGCGCCAGCCGGCGCCGAGGCTGGTAGCGCGTGGCGAGCAGCAGGCACCCGCCACCGACGAGTCCTGCCAGCAGCAGCATCCCCCAACTCTCGAGAAAGCTGCTGACGGCGAGGATTCCCTGGGTAATCAGCGGCAGAGTGACACCCAGGTCATTGAAGATCGGCTCGAACTGCGGCACCACGTAGGTCAGCAGCAGCGCGACGGAGCCGATGACACCGACGACCAGAAAGAGCGGATAGATCGAGGCGTTGATCACCTCGCTTCGCAGATTGTGGGTGCGCTCGAGGTAGTCGCTGAGCTGTTTCAGCGTGACGTCGAGAACGCCCCCCGCCTCCCCCGCTCGCACCAGACTGATGTAGAAAGGCGAGAACGTATCGCTGTGCGCCTGAAGGGCTTGGGAGAGCGGCTCTCCCGCCTTGACGGCCTCGCGAATCTGCTCGACGACACGCCGCCGGCGTTCACCATCAAGCTGCTTGAGGAGTGTCGTCAGGGCCCGGTCCAGCGGCTGACCGGCGCCGATCAGCGTTGCCAACTGCTGGGTGAAGAGAACCAGCTCACCGGCCTTAAAGACGCTTTGCGAACGCGTGGGACGCCAGCCGCGCCCGCCCCGGCGAAGATTGAGCACCAGCAAGCCCTGCTGCTGCAGGGCGTCGGCAGCGCTCTGCTCGTCCGCCGCTTCGAGCTCGCCCTGCTGCTTGTGACCGTCGGCGTCGAGGGCGTGATAGGCATAGTTCGGCACGTTAGTCGCCTCCGGTGACGCGCAGCACTTCGTCGAGCGAGGTGGTGCCGGCGAGCGCCTGACGCAGACCGTCCTCGTAAAGCGTCTCCAGTCCCTTGCGCCGCGCCGCGGCCTCCAGCGACGCCGCATCGACCTGCTGCATCAAGAGACCGCGCAATTCGTCGTCCATCATCAGTAGCTCGGTCAGCGCGCTGCGGCCGTGGTAGCCGCCTCCCGGCTGTGTCGTATCCGGACGATAGAGCATGATCGGGCGGGCCTCGGTGAGACGATCGAGGCCGTGACGCCGGATCAATGCCTCGGATGCCTCAAAGGCAATACGACTCTCGGGATCCAGTCGTCGCACCAGCCGCTGAGCGAGAATCCCCTCAAGCGTCGAGGCCAGGAGATACGACTCCACCCCCATGTCCAGCAGGCGGGTGATACTCGCCGACGCGCTATTGGTGTGCAAGGTGGAGAGCACCAGATGGCCAGTCAATGACGACTGGATCGCGATCCGCGAGGTCTCCAGATCCCGCATCTCGCCGATCATGATGACGTCCGGGTCCTGGCGAACGATGGAGCGCAGTGACTCCGCGAAGCCGAGCCCGATCGCCGGCTTTACCTGAATCTGATTGATACCCGGCAACTGGTACTCCACCGGGTCCTCGACGGTGATGATCTTGCGCTCTTCGGTGTTCAACCCTGATAGCGCCGTATAGAGCGTAGTGGTCTTGCCCGAACCGGTGGGCCCCGTCACCAGAAAGACACCATGCGGCCGCTCGAGCAGCTGCTCGATGTTGGCAATCGTCGACTTGGCAATGCCAAGGCTGGCGAAGTCGAGGCTCACGGTCTGGCGATCCAGCAGTCGCATGACCACCGATTCTCCGAAGCCGGTCGGCACGGTAGAGAGACGCAGGTCGAGTTCGCGACCCTGGATGCGGATCATGATGCGTCCGTCCTGGGGGAGACGCCGCTCGGCGATATCGAGCCGCGCGAGAATCTTCAAGCGAGAGATCATGGCCGCCGCGTACCCCGCCGGCGGTGCCTCGCCTTCGACCAGCACGCCATCGACGCGGTAGCGCACCTTGAGCTGATTCTCGAACGGTTCGACGTGAATGTCCGACGCACGGCGTTCGAGCGCCTGCTGGAAAATGAGATTGACCAAGCGTATGACCGGCGCTTCCGACGCCATGTCCTTGAGCTGCTCGATATCATCTTGCGGCGCCCAAGTATCGTCGAGTGTCTCCACCAGGTCCCCGGCCGCCGCGCGGCCGTCACGATGCGTGCGATCGATCAACCCCTCGACGGTGTCACGAGTCGCGACTCGAATCGCGAGAGGTTTCTGCCCCCGGTAGGCCAGCGCCTCGACGCCAGGAACAGACAGAGGTACTGCCGCGACCACGCTCATCCGTGTCGGGGCATCATCGATCACGACCAGTCCGTGATGCCGCGCGAAGCGCTCGGAGCCGAGCGCTTCGCCGGGCTCGATCGTTTCATCTTCATCGGCGCCCCAGGCAGGCTCGCCCAGTAGCCGAGCGTAGGCCGCCACCACTTCCGCCTCCTTGACCGCCCCGAGACGCAGCAAAGTGCCGAGCAGCGCCTCGTCGGCCAACCCCTCGGCATGACCCAGGCGTTCGGCGCGCAAGATGTCTGCAGGTTTCAATGAACCCGAATTCACCAGCGAGTCGCATAGCGTTTTCGCCGAGGGCAGGACCGCGGTTATCAACAGCTTTCGTTTCCGTAAAGACAGTCTAACGCTGCGACTCTGGGGAAAAGCAGCGCCAGAAAAGGTGAGATTAGGCGTCGCAGAAATGCGACATAACACAGAAAACACTTGGCATTAATTATCAGGATTTAAGCAAATCTTTTGACCGCGGCGCACCATATCATGCCTATAAACCTAATTACAACTAGGTTTATGGAAGGACCATGAAGTGCCGCGAAAGATATTAAAAAAGACAGGTAAAGCCAATATTATCAATTTTATTAGCATTATTTTTCTAAAAACCCCTCGATCTCGAAGAACAAGCATCCTCTTGGACATCGCTATAAATCCCAATTCAGTGGGTTAGAAGGAATAAAAAGGGTCCAGGGTGTCGTGTCGCAAAATGAATCGATGACCTCTCTTGAATTTTTCAAATCTGAGACCAGACTGGCGGCCTCTCTCGCACCAAGCGATGAGAATGACCACCGAAAAGAAACCTAACTAAGAGATTCATTCGATGACTAAATCGTTACTTACGATTACATTGGCGGCTCTGACAGCGGCCTCGCTGCCGGCGTTGGCCGCTCCAGGGAACACCACGGACTCTCAAGAGAATCTTCAGCAGCAGCGCGAGCACTACCAGCGTCAGAGAGACGCGCTCACCGGAGCGGACAGGCTCGACGCCCAGCGTCAGCGGGTGCGCGATGATCAGGGTGAAGAGGCCAACAGCGGCTTTCTCGATGCGCCAGTGGACACCACCGACGCACCCGATCAGCGCGACAATGACCGGTAATGCTGGCGTCACTGCCGATTTTCCCAACAGCTCAATGAAGTCCGAGAGGATTCGATCCGTGACACAAGTCAAAAAGACGCTGGGCCTGAGCCTCGTTGCGCTCGGTGCCTTGCACCCCGTGGTCTCTCAGGCGGAGGACTCCCCCTCCGACTGGCAGAGGGTGGAAGCGCGAGTCAGCTCCATCCTCGACAACATGAGTTTGTCGGAACAGATCAACTACACCCGCGTCGACGATGGCCATATGTTCCCGACGCTGGAGAAGTGGGGCATCGACGGCACCGTCGCCTACGACTCCTCGATGGGCGTCCATGTCGACAACAAGACCTTCGGCGCACAGTATCCGTCGCTCTCCGCCCTGGCGGCGACCTGGAGCGTCAACCGCGCCAAGGAGTACGGTCTCGCGCTCGGTTACGAGACGCGTATCTCCGGCGGCCAGCAGATGCTGTCTCCCTCGGTGAATCTCTACCGTACTCCCTACGGCGGCCGTGCGGCGGAGAACGTCAGCGGTGAGGATCCGTTCCTCGGCGCGGTGATGGCCCCCGCCATCGTCAATGGCATTCAGGCGCAAGGCATTCAGGCCAGCGGCAAGCATTATCTTGCCAACGAGCAGGAAGCGAACCGCCAGAACGTCGACATCCTCGTCGACGAGCGCACGCTGCGTGAGCTCTACCTGCCCGGCTTCGAGTCAATGGTGAAGAACGCCAACGTGGCGTCGATCATGTGCGGGTTCAACAAGATCAACGGCGACTATGCCTGCGAGAACCATCACCTGATCACCGAGATCCTGAAAGGCGAATGGGGTTATCAGGGGACCGTGATCTCCGACTTCAACGCGATTCACGATCCGTTCAAGGGCGCCTGGGCCGGCACCGACCTGGATATGCCGACCGGGCTGCAGTTCACCGAAGAAAACCTGATGCCCTACGTCTGGAGTGGTCAGCTACCGCGGGAAGTGATCGCGGACAAGGCCAAGCGTAACCTGCGTGCGGTGATCAATTACGATTTTCAGGACAATCTCAACACGGCACAGCCGCTCGAGCATCCGGAGTACGGTGCCCGCTCTGCCCTGGATATCGCCCGTGAGAGCATCGTGCTGCTGCGCAACGAGGAGACCACTGCCGGCCGGCCGCTGCTCCCGCTGGATCGCAGCGCCAAGGTCGCGGTCATTGGCGACCTTGCTCAGCAGGCACCACCGTCGCCGTTCGGTACTGCCAATGCGCCGCCCGACACGTACGTCAGCGAACTCAGCGGCCTTGAGCAACTGGCATCACGCCCGTCCAAGGTCGACTTCATCTCCGGGATGAGCCTCAACCCGGCGAACTCGGTGTGGTACATGCCGTCAACGGGTGAGTTCCCGGTCAGCAACCGGGGGGTGAAGGCCGAGTACTTCGATAACACTTCGCTCTCCGGCCAGCCAACGCTGACCCGCGTCGAACCGGGCGTCAACCTGAACTGGACCACCGGTACCAACGAGACCCAGTCAGGCTCGACGACGGTATCCGGTTTCTCGCCGACCGCTGGCGCTTTCTCGGCCCGCTTCACCACCACCATCAAGCCGACGACCAGTGGCCGTCAGGTCTTCAAGGTGCGTGGCGACGGTCCGTACAAGCTCTGGGTCGACGGCAATCTCGTCCTTGAGAGCGACGGCGTGCCCTACTCCCAGGACGTGGTCAACGCGCTGGTGACCTCCGGCAAGACGCAGCGTCTACAGGCGGGCGAGTCCTATGACGTTAAGCTCGAATACCGTCGCGAGGATGGCGGCTTCACACCGGCGCTCGGCGGTCTGGCCGGCGTGCAGATGAGCTGGGCGTCGATGAATCCGCCGCGAGATCTGTCGACTTACGACGCCGTTGTCGTCGCCGTGGGGCGCAACTACGAAGACGAAGGCGAAGCCTACGATCACCCCTACGAGCTGCCCGATCAGCAGGCGGCACGCATTCGCCAGGTGGCCAAGCGTAATCCGAACACCATCGTCGTGGTTCATGGCGGCGGCACGTCGGACATGACCCCTTGGGTAGGCAAGGTCGGCGCAGCACTGCAGGCGTGGGATCCCGGTCAGCAGGGTGGACAGGCGCTCGCCGAGATCCTTTACGGCGAAGTCAATCCGTCGGCCAAGCTGCCGGTAACCATCGATCGCAAGATCGAGCAGAACCCCAGCTACGCTTCCTACCCGGATCCGGAAGCGTATCGTGGCGACGATGCGCTGACCGAAATGGAGTACAGCGAAGGGCTCTACCTCGGCTACCGTGGCTACGACGAGAAGAACGCCAAGCCACTCTTCCCGTTCGGTTTCGGCCTCTCCTACACCACGTATGACTACAGCAACCTGACGCTGTCTTCCAACGTGATGACGCCGGGGAATACGGTCAATGCCCAGTTCACGCTCACCAACACCGGTGACATGGCAGGCTTCGAGGTGGCGCAGCTCTACGTGGAGCCCGTGAACCCGAGCGTCGAACGTCCGGAGAAGGAGCTCAAGGGCTTCACCAAGGTCTACCTCGAGCCCGGCGAGAGCAAGACGGTGAGCATTCCGTTGGATTCGCGTTCACTGGCCTATTATGTCCAGAACACGGACAGCTGGGACGTCGACGCGGGTCAATTCCGCATTCGTGTGGGCGCCAGCTCCGACGACCTGCCGCTCGAGGGTAACCTGACGACGCTGATGCCCCAGCGCCTGACGACCCGCGACAGCAACCCGCTACCCGGTCCCATCCAGGCAGCGGTCAATGTGAGCGAAACCGAGGCCTACTGATCAGCGGCTTACGCCCGATCGACACTCGACGGGGCCCATTCCAGGCCCCGTCATTGCGGCCGTAGACTCCCGGCGAGGCGCTGCAGGTAGCCATCGAAGATGGCAAGGGCATCGACCCCGTCGGGATCTCTCAGCCACTGAATCTGCAGACCATCCATCAGTGCGAACAGCTCGGTGGCAACCCGTGCCACCTCGATATCCGCCCGGATTTCGCCGTTTGCCCTCAACGCCGCCAAATGCGCCTGTGCGTGTGCGTGCGTCATCTCGAACTTCTCGATGGATTGCGCCCAAGCCGGATGGTGTTCTGCCAGGCTCTCGACGTTGATCATCATCGCCGCCTGACACTCCCGTCGACTCTCGACACTGAATCGAAGACTCATGCTGGCAAAGGCAACGAAACCCTCGAGCGTCGGGACCATCTCCAGCTCGGCGAACTTCTCGGTGATCCGTCGATCCCGCCTCGCCAGTAGTGCCTGCAGTAGCGACACCTTGTTGGGAAAGTGATGAAGCAGTCCGACGGTGGTGATACCGGCGATTTCCGCCACATTGCGCATGGAGGCGGCGGTATAGCCGTTCTCGGCGAAAATGGCGGTCGCCGCATCCAGCAGCGCCTCCCGCCGCTGCTCCCCCTTCGGTGCCCGACGCCGCTTGACCGGCCTTCCCGTCGGGGCGATTCGCCCGCCTTCCGTCGTCTCTATCTGGTCTGACATCGCCCTCTGCTCCACCTGAGGTCTTGAGTGGTTGCCGGCAAAACCGACACCTGCGGATGAAGTCGACAACCTCGCGCCCACGAACGCCGAGCCCGGGGGCTCTCACGCCCGCGCCTTGTGAGAGAACAGGCCCTGTCGTCTGGCGATCCAGATCGCCGTCCCGATGGAGGCCATCGCGACCAGTGCATTGCCGCACCACATCCCCAGCATGATACCGCTGGCGCCGAAGAACTTCTCCCCGAGCCAGACCCAAGGCAGGGTCCCCGCGGTCGCTCTTATCCACGCATAGAAGGTGACCCACCAGGCACGCTCCAGCGACAGAAAAACGGCGACGGCGATGAAGTCGAGTCCGATTAGCAACCAGAATCCAAGACCGATGCGACACAGGTCGACCAGCAGCGCCTGCCCCGGCGGAGAGAGCGAGAACCACGCGCCCAGCAGCGGCACCATCAATGCGAGAACGGCCCACACTGCCAGCCCGTACCCCAGTACGCACTGGACAGCCCGTCGCAGCGCAATGCGAAACGCTCCCCGCTGGTGACGGCCAAGGAGCAGCGAAAAGACCGGCACCAGTGCCGTGGGTAGCGCAAAGTAGAAGCTGTAGCCGATCTGCAGCAGCCGATCCATGAGCGCCATCGCCGCCATCACCGACACCCCGTAGGTGGCCAGGTGTCCCAACGTGAATCCCAATGAGACCGGCGTCGCGAGATGGGCGAGCGCGTAGGGGGCGGCCATTCTCGAGATCCGAGCCAGAAAGGCCGATAACACGCCTCGCCGGCGGCTACCCCGCAGGCCGATTCGTCGCTGAACTCGCCAGATTCCGAAGGCGCTGGCGAGACACCCCGCGATGACGGCCGAAAACGCCGCCCCGAGTAGCTGGAGATCGAGAACGAAGATCAGTACCGGGTCGATGAGCGCCAGCGACAGCGCGAGCGCCATCACCACTGCCAGCGCCCAGCGGGGCTCGCCAACGGCACGAAGCATCTGCGCCGTCGTCTGCGTCAGCGCGATCGGAATGATAGACAGTAGCGTGACCTGGAGATAGACACGAGCCGTGCCATCGACCCCGGCCTCAGGGCCCAGCCAGGTGACCACCGTGTCCAGCCAGCTCGCCTCAAGCGCGGCGACGATACCCGCGACTACCAGAGCAACTCCCAGCGATTGTCTGGCCAGTAAAGGCAACAGCCTTCGATGACCCCGCCCGGCATGCTGCGACACGACGCTGCCCGCGGCCAGCGCCACGCTGGTGACCAGAATGGTGGCGATAAACGACAGCGTCTTGCCGATGCCAACGGCCGCCGTTGCCGTCTCATCCTGCAGCAGCGAGACATAAGCCAGCGTCAGGATGTCGGTGAGGAAGAGCGCGAGCAGGCTGAGCGCCGAGGTGCTCGTCATCACGAGAACCTGGCGGGTAATGCCACGTTCATGATGCCTGGCCGGAGAGGAAGTCATGACGATTCGCATACCTCGTCGGCGCTCACCGGGGAGTGGCGAGCGCGAAAAAGAGCCGAAGTATAGTCGCTGTTGCCGTTATCGTCTGGCAGTCACCGTACCTCATTGCGACTGCCACGCTGCCACCGGCAAGGGGGGTCCGCTATGCGGTCACCAGTGGCATTGGCTGTCAGGCACGGCGTGCGCGTCGCCACGACGACAAAGCCCGGCACTTGGCCGGGCTTGTCCAAAGACGCTGGCGAGTCGCGCTACCAGCGATACTTGAGGCTGCCGATTACGCTGCGGCTCTCGCCGTAGTAACAGTAGAAGTCACAGCCGCTGACGTACTCCTTGTCGGTTAGGTTCTTGGCATTGACCTGAACCGTCCAGTGGGTATCGATATCGTAACTCGCCATGGCATCCAACAGTGTGTAGTCCGGCACGGTGTAATCCGGCGTCGCATCGGGGCTGTTGGAGGACTCGCCCATGTAACGCAGGCCGCCACCCACTGACAGACCATCGACGAACCGAGCCATGTCGTAATCCAACCAAGCGGACGCCATGTGATACGGAATCAGCGGCGCACGCTGATCCTGCAGGCTGGAATTGATGTCCATGCGCGTGTCGGTATAGGTGTAGGACGCCTTGAACTGGAGCGCATCGGTGATGTAGCCCACACCCTCGAGCTCGATCCCCTGAGAGTGACGCTCCCCGGCCTGCTCCTGCACGCCAGTTTCGCTGGGGATTAGCGAGTTGTCCTCTTTTAGGTCGAAGGCCGCGAGCGTGAAGTAGCCGTCGAAACCGGGCGGCGTATATTTAACGCCGACCTCGTACTGACGGCCCTTGAGCGGCTCGTAGCTGTTACCGCTGTTGTCGAGACTCGCAAGGGGCGTGAACGACTCGCTGTAGCTGAGATACGGCGAAATGCCATAGTCGCCCAGATACATCACGCCGCCGGTCCAGGAAACCTGACTGTCGTTGTAGCCCTCCGACGAGCGGCCGGTTTCGTCGTTGAAGCGATCGGTACCGTTGACGCTGTCGTAGCGAGCGCCCGCCAACAGGATCCAACGATCGTATAGGCGCAGCTGGTTCTGGACATAGCCGCCGATCTGCTCGCTTCTCACGTCGTGGTCAGTCGGATCGCCCGTATCCGGCCGCGTGAAGGCATCGTGATCCGGGTCGAATATGTCGACCGTATCGATCGCTTGATAGTAGGAGGACCCATCGCCCAGCGTGCGAAAGCTATCCGCGCTGGTGTAATCCAGCGAAAGCGTCTGATAGCCAGCACCGACGAGAAAAGTGTTCTCGGTGTTGTCCGTGTACGTCGTCGCGATTAGGCGGTTGTCGACTGAGAGGGCATTGTACTCGCCGTCGCGATCGACCACGCCGCGGGAAATCTCGCGGCTGCCCGGCGCGACGTAGGAGTTGGGGTAGACCTGGCGCAGGTCCATATCGAGATTGCTGTAGCGCAGAGACTGCTGGAACTCCCAGGTATCGCTGAGGCGATGATCGAGCTCATATCCCAGCGTTACCTGACGCTGATCGAAGTCGTCGTAATCGGGTTGGCCGAGATTGGTATCGCGGTCGATATCGCCGAACGGCGTGTTACCCACCGTCCCATATGCCGGGAAGAAGGTTGGCGATGGCGTACCGGTATCCTTCTGCACGCTAGCGAGAAAGGTCACTGTGGTGTCATCGGAAAGATCAACCGCGAGGCTCGGCGCAAAGTAGAAACGCTCGGAGTCCGTGCCGTCGAGCTCGTCGTCTCCGTCACTGTAGAGTCCGACCAGGCGATAGCGCATGTCATCGGTGCCTGCCACAGGGCCGGACGTGTCGATGCCGAACTGGCGGTGCTCGTCGGTACCGCCTTCGATCTCGAAGAGCCCCTGTGCGTCTTCAGTGGGTCGCTTGCTGATGGCATTGATGACCCCGCCCGGCGGCGCGGCGCCGTAGAGGATCGACGCCGGCCCCTTGAGGTAGTCGACCCGTTCGACGCCGAACGGCTCGGTCAGCCACCAGAAATAGCCGCCGGTACGAAAGACGCGAAGGCCGTCCTGGAAAGTGGAGCCTTCGGCGCTGAAACCGCGTAGCAGGAACCAGTCGCTGTTGTTGTCGGAGCCGTATGGCTGCGACACCGCGCCGGCACGGTACTGAAGGGCTTCGTCATACTTGTCCACGGCACGCCGCTGAAGGTCCTGGTCGGTGACGACCGATGCCGAGCGCGACGTTTCAATGAGTGGTGTGGCGACCTTGAGTGCCGTGGCGGTCACGACGAGGGTGTCGGCGGTCTCGGTCGTCTGCGCGTCGGACTGCCCCTGCGCGACGGCGGCGCCGGGTAGCGCTAGCAGCATGCCGCCGACGAAGGCAAATCTGTGGGTGATGGTCATTGCGTCGGGTCCTCGAGCGGCCGAATGTCTTGGGATGTAGTCCGTTGGCAAGCGAGTGTAATGGAAGGTGGTTGTCATTTGAATGAGAATTGGTCTTAATCGAGGACGACACGCAATAGCATTGCCTCTAGCCCGCTCTCGATTGATAACGATTGTCATTCGATCTACCATCACCAGCCATCGCCGCCGCCCGGGCGCCCGCGGTCAGCGCCGATGGGCGACCGCACTTTCGTACGCACCTGCAGGAAAGCCCCTTGCCGCGTCACTCCCTCGCCAGTATCGCCGCGGTAGCGCGCTTTCTCGTGCTCGCCACCCTGCTGACGTTCACGACTCACGCCGATGCCAGCGCCACGCCCCGTATCGCGGCGTCTAACTGGACCGTGGCGGAAACGCTCATCGCGCTCGGAGTCACGCCCTACGCCGTGGCGGACATCCCCAACTACAACGCCTGGGTCGCCGCCCCACCGATCCCGCCGGCAACGCTCGACATGGGTCTGCGCAATCAACCCAATCTGGAACTTCTGGCCCAGAAGCCACCGGACGTGCTGATCAGTAGCGCCCTCTTCTCGCGTGACAACGCGCGGCTCGAACACCTGATGCCGGTGCGCCTGATCGATAACTTCTCGAGCGACCTGCCCTACTTCGACGCCACGGTGGAGATGACCCGCGAGATCGCCCGGCTGAGCCATACCGAGGATCGTGCCGAACAGCTCATCGCGGAGACGAAGCGCACGCTGACCCGCACGTCCGAGGCTCTCGCGGAGGTGAATCGGCCGGTCTACGTGGTGCAGTTCAGCGACCCTCGCCACGTCAGGGTCTTCGGCGAGGGCAACATGGTAGGGACGCTGATGGCGCGCACGGGACTCGACAACGCCTGGACCGGGCCGACCAACGGCTGGGGCTATGCCAATGTTTCCCTCGACCGCCTGGCCGAGACGCCGAACGCCCATATCGTGGTCATCAGGCCCTTTCCACGCTCGGTCAACGCCGAACTCTCCAGCAACCACATCTGGACGCACCTGCCTGCAGTGCGTGAGGGCCGCGTCAGCGAGATCGACCCGGTCTGGATCTTCGGGGGGCTGCGCTCGATCGAGCGCCTCTGCCACGCACTGGTCGGCGCTCTCGCGCCCGACGTGACGCTGACTGACGGAGACGCCTCGTGATGTCACGCACTCGCTCTCCCCGCTGGATCGTGCTGCTGCTGGCAGCGGGCGTGATCACGCTCGGCTACGTCAACCTCGCGACCCAGTTCGGCGATCTCGAGGGCCATTGGTGGCAGGCAATGCTCAGCCCCGACGACGACCGAATTCGCCAGGTGGTGCTGCACTTCACGCTGGCGCCGCGACTGCTGGTCGCTCTGATGGGCGGCGCGGCACTGGCACTGGCCGGCTGTCTGATGCAGCAGGTGCTGCGCAACCCGCTCGCCTCGCCTGCCACGCTCGGCGTGACCAGCGGGGCGCAGATGGCACTGGTCATCGCCACCCTCTGGGGCCCGAGCTGGATGCTGGCCGGACGGGAGTGGATTGCCCTGGCCGGCGGCGCCGGGGCCGCGGCACTGGTTCTCGCGCTGTCGTGGCGGGCGCGGCTGGCGCCGATGGTCGTGGTGCTCTCGGGTCTGGTGGTCAGCCTTTACGCCGGGGCAGTCAGCAGCGCTCTGCTCCTCTTCCATCAGCAGAGCTTGACCGGCCTGTTCATCTGGGGCGCCGGCGCGCTGGCGCAGGATAGCTGGGACGACACCCGCTTTCTGGCGGTACGTTTGGGCATCGTGCTGGTGCTCGCCCTGCTGCTGCTGCGCCCCCTGTCGCTGCTCGATCTCGAAGAGGAAGGCGCCAAAAGTCTCGGTATCTCGATGCGCAAACTGCGCTTTGCCGCCCTGGGGCTGGGCATCTTCGTCACCGCCTGCGTCGTCTCTGCCGTGGGGCTGATCGGCTTCATCGGTCTTGCTGCGCCGGCCATCGCGCGGTTGTCGGGAGCGCGCACGCTGCGCCAGCGGCTGGGTTGGTCGCTGCCGATCGGGGCACTCCTGCTGGCCGTGACGGATCAGGTCGTTCAGGCACTTTCGCCCTTGACCGCGGCGCTGCTGCCCACCGGCGCAATGACCGCCGCCCTGGGGGCCCCGTTGCTGCTCTGGCTACTGCCTCGTCTGTCGCTCAATGGCGCGCGCCCGGTCACCCGCGGGGCGATGGCGATGCCGCGCCGCGTGCATCCCGAGCGGCGACTGTGGCTACTCGCCGGCGTGGCCGTGGCGGTAGTCATCGTCGCGCTGGGTTTTGGCTTTGTACTCGAGGGGCGTTCCGCGCACCCCGCCTGGATGGGGCTCGGTGACCTGGGACTGGTCATCGACTGGCGACTGCCTCGTGTCGCGACAGCCGCCGCCGCGGGGCTGATGCTGGCCCTGGCGGGGACGATCCTGCAGCGCATGACCGGCAACCCCATGGCGAGCCCCGAAGTGCTCGGCATCAGCGCCGGCGTGGCCATCGGCGTGATCGCACTCATGCTGCTGCCACTCGGGATCGCCCCGCTGAGCCGTTCGCTCGGCGGCCTTGGCGGCGCCATCGCCGCGCTGCTGGTGCTGATCGCGTGCAACCGGCGCAACGGGTTCGCGCCGGAACGGTTGCTGCTGACCGGCATCGCGATCTCGTCGCTGCTCGACGCCATGCGTGCCATCGTGCTGGCGAGCGACGACCCGCGAGCGCAGTCGCTACTCTCCTGGCTCAGCGGTTCGACCTACTACGCCAGCCTGACCTCGATGGGATGGATCGTCGTCATCGCGATGGCACTGCTGGTGCTGGTGCTGCCGTTGCAGCGGTGGCTGACGCTACTGCCACTCGGCGCGCCGACGGCGAAGGCGCTCGGCGTCGATGTCGATCGCAGCCGGCTGATACTGCTGGCGCTGGTGGCACTGCTGACAGTGGCGGCGACGCTGGTTGTCGGCCCGCTCTCGTTCGTGGGACTGCTGGCACCGCACATGGCGAGGTTGATGGGTCTGAATCGGGCCCGGCATCAGTTGGTCGGCGCCGCACTGCTGGGAATGATCGTGATGGTCGCCGCCGACTGGCTGGGGCGGAATCTCTTCTTCCCTTACCAGCTACCGGCGGGCGTGGTCGCTGCCCTGATCGGCGGGATCTATTTCATGTGGGGGCTACGCCGACTGTGATGCCGGCGCAGTTCGGCGCACCGGGCAGAACACCGGCGGCCTGACTTGCCTTACCCTTTGTCCCTACCCCGCCGCGTTGAGCGCCGGGATGAGATGGGCCTCGATCGCCGCGCGAACCGAGGGCAGCATGATATCGGTCTTCGTGAGCCACTCTCGGACCGCGCTCTCCAGCCCTTCAACGCCATCGGCCCGGTGACAACCCGCCGCCAGCCGAGCAGCGGTCTCCGGGCACGCCTGCTCAGGCACATGGACGCCAAGTGCGACCAGACGCTGGCGAAAGTCCTCGCCGTCGATGAGTTCGACGATCATCATGTTCCACCCCCGATTTCCCTGGTTTGCGGACGGATTAGGAGTCTATTCGTCAGACTCGACTTCCCACTTCTGCGCTACCTTCTGTTTTAACCACGTCGTCGTTCCCTCACAACAGCGACGCGTGTCTGATGCCCTGCTTCGCCAGCCGATCCGCCAGGAGAGCCGACGCTTTCATGATCCCCTCCTTCATGACCCACTCGCTCATGACCCACTTTCGATGATCCACTCGCTCACCATCTCCTTGAGACGTCTGCCCTCTCTGGGTCAGGCCACGAGCGCGCTGATCGTTGCCGCGGGACTGCTCGTCGGCGCCCCGGCCCAGGCGTTCACCTACTGGGACGACCCGACGGCTTCCGCGGTCACGCTCTCGCGCGCCGACTTCATCGCCCGGGCTGGCCGCATGGATGTCGAGTCGCGGCTCGTCTACGTCAATCGCGTCCTCAACAACGCGGCGCGCCAGCGCGAGGAGACCGAGGACGTCTGGAAGGGCTTCGACCGGCTGATCGCGGATGGCTATGGTGACTGCGAGGACTTCGCCATCGCCAAGTATCAGATCCTGCTCGCCGCCGGTACCGCATCCGACCGTCTCGATCTGCTTGCCGCCCATGACACGCTGACGCCGACCTATCATGCGGTGCTGCGCTATCGTCGCGATGACGGCAGCCACTGGATCCTCGACAACCTTACGCCGTTGATTCTCAAGGGCAGCGAGCGACGCGATCTCGAACCCATCGTGGCCTTCGACCGCGACCGCGCCAAGCACTACCGGAACGGCGCGTTTCACGCCGTCGACCCGGCGCGCATCGTCCTTGGTGATCAGCCGCTGGCCGAGCGCATGCCCAAGCTGCTCGATTATTGAGCGTCGATCAGCGGTCGACTAGGTGTCGGGGGCCGAGCTTTGGCCGCTGTCGGCGATGATCTTCTCCGCCCGCAGATAGTCGATCAGTTTCTCCGCCGCCTCCTCCGGCGAGAGATCGGTCAATACCTGCCCGCCGGACGCCGAGGACTTGGCCGCCGCGGCCTTGAAACGATCCCGCGCGTTGGTCGACTTCACCACCTTGAGCCGTTTGGGCCGCGCCCGCGCGGGCTGCCACTGCCAGTCGACGTTGGCAACATCGAGACACGCCTCCCCCGCTGGCAACAGATCGTCGACGGTTTCGATCCGCCCCCGCCGCGCCGGTCCGAAAGCACTCTGGCGCGGTGCTTCGGCAACGCTGTCCACCGCGATCACACACGGCAGCTGGATCTCGAGGCGTCGGCGCTGGCCCTGCGGCAGCGCCTGCAGCACGGTGACACTCTGCGCGTCGCAGCGCTCGATGGCGGCCACGCCGGTCGCGATCGCCCAGCCCAACTGCTCCGCCAGCAGATAGCCCACCATCCCCGATCCTTCACCACATTCGGCACGCTGACCGGTAAGCGTGATCGTCGCGCCGGTTCGTTCCAGCCAGGCGGCAAGCAGCGGCACGGCATCCTCCTCGGCGCCCATCGGCAGCAGCGAGAGCGTCCCGTCGCGTGAATCATCGAGCCCGTGAAACATGCCCAGGTAACCTTCCAGACACTCCCGCAGCAAAGCATCCTCAGGGTCGCCGGCATGCACCAGCGATAGATCGGCACCGGCCAGCATCAGCCCCATCTCGACGGCACGCGCGTCCTCACGAGCGCGACCGGGCCGGCCGGAGACCGGATGGCGACCACTCGACACCAGCGCCACCGCCTTCACCTCAATCTGGGACGAAGGCCCTTTCGCATCAGGCTGCGGCATGTTGAGACTCCTCCGTTTGCCACGACTCGCCATCGCCATCTCGCGGCTGGCCGAGCCGTTCACAGACCGCCGCCAGCACCGCGTCACCGTCGGCGATGAGCGCTAGATCGGCGCGTTTGACCATGTCGCAGCTCGGGTCGTTGTTGATCGCGATCACCCGCTGGCACTTGGCGATCCCCTGCAGATGCTGGACCGCGCCGGAAATCCCCACCGCGACGTAACAGCTCGCGGTCACGAAGGTGCCGGTAGCGCCGACCTGACGGGTCCGCACCATGTAGCCGTCGTCCACCGCCACGCGGGAGGCGCCTTCGCTGGCCCCCAGCACGCGGGCGGCGTGGTGATAGCCCTCCCAGTCGGAGACGCCCCGGCCGGCAGAGAGAATGAACGGCGCTTGGGCAAGTGGAATCTCCTGCGGGTCGACGGCGACGCGGCCGCGGTCGATGACGCCTGCGGGCGTGGCCGGGTCTGCCGCCGTCAACGACGCCTCACCGGTCGCTGCCAGATCGATGCGCCGCGCTTCGTGGCGCGTCTCGCTGACGGGCTCGGCACATTCGGGCAGGGCCAGTAGCACTCGGGCGACGTCACGCAGAATGTCCTGGCGATCCCCCGCGCGGGAGAGCGTCCTGCCGTCGTTGAGCTGCCACACCCGGGTCGCCGGGCGAGCGTCAGCGGCACCCCGAGCCGCAAGCCGCGCGCCGAACCGGCGACCGAGGTCGCCGCCGTCCGGCAGGGCATCGGCAAAGACCCAGTGCTGCGGCGCAAGGGCGCCTTCGACGGCGAGGAGCGCGGACAGACGCGCTTGTGGGTCGTAGCCTTCGGCAACCGTGGCGGCGAGATCGACCACGCGATCGGCGCCCGCGTCCTCGAACCCGGTGACACCGCTAAGAAAGGTGATCGCCGTCACCGCCAGATCGCGGCCGTCAGCGAGCTGCCGGGCGAGGCCGAAGAGATCCTTGTCGTGATCGCCGAGACGTCCTTCGGGCAGCTCCGGGACGACCACGATATGCCCCGCGGGCTGATCGATGACGATCTGACGCCGCGCCGGTTCGGCGCTGGCTTGCGAGGCGCTCACCGGGCTCGCTTCCACCGAGGCCCCGCTGCGGTCGATTCGCCTGATGCCGTTGGGGCCGATCGCCCCGAGCGCGTGGGGATTGACTCGTGTCACACCTTCGCTGCTGGTCCAGCGCCAGGCCGGGCGGGCGAATTCGTGATGGCGCGGATGCAGCCGATTGCGCCGGGCGCGTTCCGCGTGGGGGTCGATGCGTCTGACGCTCATGCCGGTTCCTCCTCGCGAGTCGAACTAGAGGCGGGCGCTGCCGGCGCCGTCGCCACCAGGGCATCGGCGACCATCTCGGCGAGATCCCGAATGCGCGGGCGCGGCTCGACCACGCCTTCGAGCATCGCGGTGCACTGCGGGCAGGCGACGGCGACGGTGGTCGCCCCGGTCGTACGCACGTCCTCCATGCGCATGTCGGGGATGCGCGCGCGGCCGGGCACGTCGGAGAGCGCCGCCCCGCCGCCACCGCCGCAGCAGCGCGAACGGTAGCCGGAACGCTCCATCTCGGCGACCTCCAGCCCCAGTGCGGCGAGCACCTGCCGTGGTGCGGCAAACTCGCCGTTGTAACGCCCCAGATAGCAGGGGTCGTGATAGGTGACGGTCTCCGGCTGCGTCGGGGCGGCCACGTTGATACGTCCCCCGTCGAAGAGCTCGGCGATGAAGGTCGAGTGGTGCAGTACGCGGTAGTCGCCACCGAAGGCGCTGTACTCGCGGCCCAGCACATGGAAACTATGCGGGTCGGCGGTGACGATGCGCGCGAAGCGGTAACGCGCCAGCGTGGCGATGTTGCGCTCGGCCAGGCGCTGGAAAGTCGCCTCGTCACCCAGGCGGCGCGCGACGTCGCCGCTGTCCCGCTCTTCGTCACCCAGCACGGCGAAGTCGACGCCGCCGGCACGCAGGATCTTGACCAGCGAGCGCAGGGTGCGCTGGTTGCGCATGTCGAAGGCGCCGTCACCCAGCCAGAGCAGCACATCGACACCTTCGGGGCGATCCTTGATCCGCGGCATCTCCAGATCCGCCGCCCAGTCGAGGCGGGAGGCGTTGTCGAGCCCGCCGGGATTGTCGGTGGCGATCAGGTTGTCCAGCGCCGCGGCGCCCTTCTCCGGCGTTTCGCCTTTCTCCAGCGTAATGAAACGGCGCATGTCGACGATGGCGTCGACATGCTCGATCATCATCGGGCACTCCTCGACGCAGGCACGACAGGTCGTGCAGGCCCAGAGCGTCTGCGCTTCGACCAGCTGTGGCACGATCGGCTCGGACGGGCCGCCGTGATGTTTACCGACGTCGATGCCGGGGTAGCCGGACCCTGCATAGCGCGCGTCAGAACCGCCGGCCATTCCGACGATCATGTCCTGAATCAGTTTCTTGGGATTGAGCGGCTGCCCCGCCGCGTAGGCCGGGCAGACATTCTGACAGCGGCCGCACTGCACGCAGGCGTCGAATCCCAGCAGCTGCTCCCATTGAAAGTCGGCGGGCTTCTCCACGCCCAGCGTCTTCGCCGTAAGGTCCAGCGGGAACAGCGCGGTGGACCGGCTACCGCGATGGACGTCATGGCCGACATCGGCATGATTGTCGTCGAACCGCTCGGGGCGCCGGTGGAACGCCAGATGAAAGGAGCCGGCGAAGGCGTGCTTCATCGGTCCGCCCCACCCCATGCCGACCACCATTTCCAGCAGTCCCCAGACCAGCACGGCGGCGAGCACGATCGCCAGCACGCCGCCGCCGAGAGCGGTCGGCGCGACGCCGACCAGCGGCAAACTGATCAGGAACATGCTGACCGAGTAGGCGATCAGACTCTTGGAGAGACGCTGCCACGGGCCCTTGGAGAGCTTGGGCGGCGGGTTCACACGGCGCAGATTGACCGCGATGGTGCCGATGAACATCACCAGGCTCGCCGCCAGCAGCAGCCCGCCGAGCATCGGATTGCGCCAGCCGAAACCGTGAACGACCAGCGCCAGTGCCATCGCGGCGACATAGCCTCCGGCCGTTGCCACGTGGGTATGCGCAATCGCCTTGTCGCGAGCAACGACATGGTGCAGGTCGTTCAGATAGCGCTTGGGCATCAGCACGAGCCGGCGCCACACCATCGGCGTGCGCTGGCCCTGACGCCACAGTCGGATGCGGCGAAAGGCGCCAACCGCCCCGAGCGCCAGCGCCGCAAAGATCAGAATGGGGAGTAGCGTCTGCAACATGGTGCTTCTCCGAAAAAGTCACCGCCATGAACGATTCAGTGCGATGGCGGAAAACGGCAACGAGATCGGTTCCAGTCCCGTCACCCGGCAAAAGAAAGCGTGATGAGCGATGGTCAGGCGCGGCGAAGACCGGCGAGCGAGCGCAGTGGACGTGGGTGTCCATGAGCCTCGCGAGCCGGGCTTCAACAACGCCTGGCCGCGCGCAATCGCTGTATCACAAGTCTTTGCAGAGGCGGAGCGCATCATAGATCGCCGCGTGCGTATTCCGCTGCGCCACACAGTCGCCCAGCCGGAAGAGAGCAAACTCGCCGCTCTCGGCCAGCGTCGGCTGCGCCGTCGCGGCGTAGAGCGCTTCCAGGTCGATCTGGCCCTGGTTACGCGAACGCGCCTTGAGCGCGTAGTAAAGCGACTCGTCCGGACGCACGCCGTTCTCGATCACGACCTGATCGACCACGCGCTCCTCCTGTTCGCCGGTGTACTCGTTTTCGAACACCGCCACGAGCTTCTCACCTTCGCGGTAGACCTTGTGCAGTCCCAGGTCGCCGGTCATCACCACCGACTTCTGGTAGAGGCTGCGATAATAGGTGGGAAAGGTCGTGCCGCCGATCGCCACGCCGGGTTTGGTGTCGTCGGTGACGATCTCCACCGTGGCACCCTTGCTGGCGAGATAGTCGGCGGCCGACATGCCGCTGAACTCGCACATGGTGTCGTAGACCAGCACGTTGCCGGCGGGCTCGACCTTGCCCGAGAGGATGTCCCAGCTGCTGACGACCAGGCTTTCGTCAGGATTGTCCGAGTAGCCCCACTCCGGGACCTGTTCGAGAAACGGATGGCCGCCATTGGCGAGCACCACGACGTCCGGCTGCAGGTCACGGATGACGGCGTCATCGGCGCGAGTCTCGAGTTTGACGTCGACGCCGAGACGCGCGAGTTCCATTTCGTACCAACGGGTGATACCGGCAATCTGGTCGCGCTGCGGGGCCCTGGCCGCCAGCGTGATCTGGCCACCCAGCTGCGGCTCGGCCTCGAACAGCGTGACATCGTGGCCGCGCTCGGCAGCGACGCGTGCCGCTTCCATGCCGCCGGGGCCCCCGCCGACCACCACGACCTTGCGCTTCGCGCCGGTGGTCTTCTCGATGATATGCGGCAGCCCCATATACTCCCGCGAGGTTGCCGCGTTCTGGATACACAGGACGTCGAGCCCCTGATACTGACGGTCGATGCAGTAGTTGGCGCCAACGCACTGGCGAATCTGATCGGTCTCGCCGGCCTTGATCTTGGCAATGATGTGCGGGTCCGCGATATGCGCCCGAGTCATCCCCACCAGGTCGACGTAGCCTCCCTCCAGGACACGCTCGGCCTGGGTCGGATCCTTGATGTTCTGCGCATGAATCACCGGCACCGAGACCACTTCCTTGACGCCCGCCGCCAGGTGCAGGAATGGCTCCGGCGGGTAGGACATGTTGGGGATGACGTTGGCCAGGGTGTCGTGGGTATCGCAGCCGGAGCCGACGACGCCGAAGAAGTCGACCATGCCGGTGGCGTCGTAGTACGCCGCGATCTGCTTCATGTCGTCCTGAGAGAGACCATCCGGGTGGAACTCGTCGCCGCAGATGCGCATGCCGACGCAGAAGTCATCGCCGACCTCGGCGCGGACCGCCTTGAGCACTTCCATGCCGAAGCGCATGCGATTCTCGAAGCTGCCGCCCCACTGGTCCGTCCGCTTGTTGACCCGCGGGCTCCAGAACTGGTCGATCAAGTGCTGATGAACGGCGGAGAGTTCGCAGCCATCGAGTCCGCCCTCCTTGACCCGCCGCGCGCCCTGGGCGAAGTCGCTGATCACGCGCCAGATCTCTTCTTCTTCGATGGTCTTGCAGGTGGCGCGGTGGACCGGCTCGCGCACGCCGGAAGGAGACAGCAGTGTCGACCAGTTGTGGCCATCCCAGCGCGATCGTCGACCCATATGGGTGATCTGGATCATGATCTTGCCGCCGTGCTTGTGCACCGCGTCGGCGAGATTCTGGAAATAGGGAATGATGCGGTCGGTGGCGACGTTGACCGAGCTCCACCACTGCTGCGGACTATCGATGGAGACCGGCGACGAGCCGCCGCAGATGCAGAGACCGCAGCCGCCCTTGGACTTCTCTTCGTAGTATTTGACGTAGCGATCCGTGGTCATGCCGCCGTCGGTGGCGTGAACCTCGGCGTGGGCGGTACTGACCACGCGGTTGCGGATGGTCAGTTTGCCGATCTGGATCGGCTTGAACAGGGCTTCATGAGCCATGGGGATCACCTCGTTCGAGCCGCCGAACCGACCGGAGTGTCAGGAGGTCGGTAAAGCGGACTCGGCCAGCACGAATTCAGGGGTTTTTATGGGCGGCAATGCCGCGAGGGCATCACTTCGCTTTCGCACGCTTCGCTTTCGCGCGCGCCTCTCTCGGGCAGCGCGCCGGCTACTTCGGTGTGACGTCGAAGTAGCCGACCTCGCAGCCCGCTTCCGCGCCGCTCTGGGTCTGCTCGGCCTGCGTGCGGATACGGCTGCCGCGCGCTTCGAGAATCTGGTCCATCGCCCCGGCGAACCAGCCGGTGAACATGTACTCCTCGCGCTTGCCGGTCTCGCCGAGCTGATAGACGAAGCACGAGTGCTCGAGACGCACCCGGGCGGTACCCGCTTCGAGGTCGATCGCTTCGGTGATGAATAGCCCCCAGCCGCGCTGCGAGAGGCGCTTCATGTAGTGCTCGAAAACCGCCTCGCCCTCCAGACCGTGAAGCTCGGCCTCCTTCTCGCACCAGTGCCACGCCGACTTGTAGCCCGCGTCGTAAAGAATCCTGGCGTAGGCCTCGACGCCAAGCGCCTCCTCGATCGCCACATGGTTATTGATGAAGAAGTGGCGCGGCACGTAGAGCATCGGCAGCGCATCGGTGGTCCAGACACCGGTATCGCTATCGACGTTGATCGGCAGCTCGGGAGCCATCTGGGTCATGTCGGTTACCTCTGAAGTTGTTCCTGGGCTTCGAGCTTCGAGCTTCGAGCTTCGAGCAAGATTGCGTACGCGACACTGCGGAGCCGTCATGAGCGAAGCGGGCGGTAGGCGCGAATTGGGGAGCCAGCGGAGTGAACGAGTTGGTTCATGAGCATGGCGACCCAATTCGCAACACCGCGCCCGCGAGCGTAATAGGCTCGGTGGCTTACTCGCCCCAGACGTCGCGCAGCGTCCGCATCCAGTTCTCTCCCATGATCTTGCGCACCACCGGCTCGGCGAGGCCGTGATCCAGCAGTGCCTGGGTCAGGTTGGGAAACTCACCGATGGTCCGGATGCCCTTCGGATTGATGATCTCGCCAAAGCGAGTCAGACGACGCGCGTAGCCTTTGTCGTGGGTGAGCCACTCGAAGAAGGCCTCGTCATGGCCCTGGGTGAAATCCGTGCCGATGCCGATGGCATCCTCGCCGACGATGTTCATGATGTAGACGATCGCTTCGACGTAGTCTTCGATGGTGGCGTTGACGCCCGCCTTGAGGAACGGCGTGAACATGGTGACGCCGACGAAACCGCCGTGATCGGCGATGAACTTGAGCTCTTCGTCCGACTTGTTGCGCGGATGTTCCTTCAGACCGGACGGCAGGCAATGGGAGTAGCAGACCGGCTTCTGGGACTCGAGGATGACCTCTTCGGAGGTCTTGGCGCCGACGTGGGAGAGGTCGCACATCATGCCGACCCGGTTCATCTCGGCGATCACTTCACGACCGTAGCCGGAGAGGCCGCCATCGCGCTCGTAGCAGCCGGTACCCACCAGATTCTGCGTGTTGTAACAGAGCTGGGTAATGCCCACGCCGAGCTTCTTGAAGATCTCGATGTAGCCCAGCTTGTCTTCGAAGGCGTAGGCGTTCTGGAATCCCAGAATGATGCCGGTCTTGCCCTCTTCCTTGGCGCGGGTGATGTCGCGGGTGGTATGCACGGGACGCACCAGCTCGGCATTGTCGTGCATCAGCTTGTTGACGCTGACGATGTTGTCGACGGTCGCCTCGAAGTCCTCCCACACGGAGACCGTGCAGTTGGCGGCGGTGAGACCGCCCTTTCGCATGTCCTCGAACAGGGCGCGATCCCACTTGGCGATGATCAGACCGTCGATGACGATGGCGTCGTCGTGTACGGATGTCGTCGACATGCAAACTTCTCCTCGATGGCGCGCCCTTGGGCTGGCGTCGTGTTGTGAATCGGAGGGCCTGCGCCGCCGGCGTGTCTGAAAGCGACTGGCGTGACCGTTTCGGCAGCATATCCCTCCCTCCGTGGCGTACACGGATCGAAAACGAAGCCGACTGTTCTTTTTGCGCCAGCGAAAATGGCGTCATTGCGACACGCAAGACACGCCGGGTCGCCAATTGACCCGGCACGTCAAGCGCGCTAAAACGTTCCATATATCGAACAGTCGCGAGAGACCCCAGTGGAGAAATGCGTGAATGGCCGCGCCTACTCGGCGCTCGGCGCACACCTCAAGACGCTGCGAGAAGCCCGCGGGCTGACACTGTCGCGGCTGGCCGCCGATGCAGGGCTGGCGAAGTCGAGCCTGTCGCGACTCGAACGCGGTGACGCCAATCCGACGCTGGATACGCTGTGGCGGCTGGCCCGTGAGCTCGACGTCACGTTCAGCGCCCTGACTGCCCCCATCGCGAAAACGACATCCGTCGACGCTCCCTTGCCCGCCGCGACCGACGATGTCGCACTCACGCTGGTCGAACGCGGCATGGGAGCACCGGCAGTGGACGTCTATCTCATGCACCTGATGCCGGGCGCGGTACGCGATGCCGAGCCACATACCCCGGGCACGGAAGAGAGCGTCCAGCTGATCGCCGGCAGCGTCAGCGTCGGTTCGCAGAAGACCTCAGGCACGCTGGCCCCGGGCGAGCGTCTGACCTTCGATGCCGGGCAGGCTCACCGCTATGTCGCGTATGACGACGGCGCCACCCTGCTGGTCACGATCGTCTACCCGCACCGCCACGAGGAAGGTGACTCATGACGTCATCAGGGTCGGATTCGGCGGCGCCCCATCGTCATCGTCACTCGGGCGTGCTGCGCGGCGTCCGCGAGGCGATACCGCTACTCGGTGGCTACCTTCCCGTCTCGATCTCCTTCGGGCTGATTGCCATCCAGTCGGGTTTCACGACCTGGGAGGCGGTCGCCATTTCCGCGTTTATCTATGCCGGCGCCTCGCAGTTTCTCTTCGTGGGCATGATCACCGCCGGCGCGCCGCTATGGCTGGTGGTGGCCATGACGCTGCTGATCAACGTCCGCCACGTGGTCTACGGGCCCAACCTCGCGGGACTGCTGCCACGCAGCCGCCACTGGCCCTGGCTGATGCATGGGCTGACCGATCAAGTGTTTGCCCTGGCGCTGACCCGACTGCCGCAGCTTGAAGCGCGCACGCGCTTCAGCTGGTTCATCGGCGCCACGCTGCTGGCCTGGGCCGCCTGGATACTCGGCACGGCAATCGGCGCGACCGCGGGCGAGGCAGTGACCCGCCGCTGGCCACTGCTGGGTGAGATCATGCCGTTTGCCCTGCCTGCGCTGTTTTTCGCCATGGTGGTACCGCGCTTCACCGATCGACGCTGGGCCTTTGCCCTCTCCTGCACCATGGCTGTCGCGCTGCTGTTGACCCTGGGTGGCTTGAGCAACGTTGCCATTCCGCTCGCTGCCGCCTGCGGCGCACTGTGCTTTTACAGCGTCAAGTTGACGTATCGGAGGGGGGGCTCATGAGTGCCACGCTGTGGGTTGCCGTCCTCGCCTGCGCCTTCGGCACGCTGCTGATGCGTGTAGTGCCTTTTCTCTGGATGCAGCGCCGTCTGAATAGCGAGTCGGGACTCAATGACCTGCCACAGTGGCTGGGCATTCTCGGGCCGTTGATGATCGCCGCGGTACTGGGCGTCTCGCTGATGCCGGTGCATCCCAGCCCCGCCTCCTGGCTTGCCACGCTGCTGGGGCTGGTGGCCACGCTGCTGGTCTGGCGCCGTACGCGCTCGCTCGGCTTGCCGGTGGCCGCGGGGGTCGCGACCTTCGGCGCGGTGGTGGTCGGGGGACAGTGGCTGTTCGGCTAGCGGCTGCTGGAGTGGACAGCCCCGGCCGCGAGCCCTCGGCGCTTGCGCGTGACCACCGGCAACACGGGACGCTCACTCGCCCCGCTGCCGATGCAGCAGAATATCGACGCGCCGGTTGGCAGCCCGCCCCGCTGCCGTGGCGTTGTCCGCCGTGGGCCGGGTGTCGCCGTAACCGATCGCGCGTAGCCGCGAGGTATCGATGCCCTGAGCGCCGAGGTAGCGCACCACCGCGATCGCCCGCGCCGCCGACAGATCCCAGTTGGAAGGAAACCGGCGCGTGGCGATCGGTACGCTGTCTGTGTGTCCCTCGACCGAGATTTCACCGTCGAAGTGCTGGATATCCTCGGCGAGACCGGCGATCACGCGGCGCCCACCACCGGTCAGGGTGGCCTGCCCGCTCGGGAACAGCAGATCGTCGTCGATACGCAGGGTAACCCCCTGCTCACCCGTCATCACACGGACGCCCGCCACGTCGAGCCCCGCCAGTCGCGGCTCGAGCCCCTCATTGAGCGGCTTGAGTCCGGCATCTCGTGGGGTCACCACGGTAGCCTCGGTGCTGCTGGCGGCCTGTGTGTCGGTCGTCTCGCCCCGTGGGATGAGCGACAGCAGCAGCACGAACAGGGTCAGCAGCAGCGTGAGCACGTCGAGATAGCTGGTCAGCCAGCCTTCGTCTTCTGCCGCGGCAGCAGGGGGCGTCAATAGGTGCTGCATCTCTCGCTGGCGCATGGCGTTACTCCTCGCTGGCCGAAGACGCAGACGCAGACGAAGCCGAAGTGCCGGCGGCAGGCCGCGGCTTGACGTTGCGATCGCGAATCTCGTCGCGATAGCTGGCGATGAAGGAGTTCAGCGTCTCTTCGATGAACGACGGCAGCCGACGCTTGCTCATCAGGGAGATCCCTTCCATCACCATGTTCATGGTGATCAGGCGCTCCTCGGTGCGCCGCTCGAGCTTCACCGCGATCGGCTTGAAGACCAGGTTGGCCAGCAGAATGCCGTAGAAGGTGGTCAGCAGCGCGACCGCCATTCGCGGCCCGATGATGTTCAGACTGCCCGCGTCGATGACCTCGAGCATGTTCACCAGCCCCACCAGCGTGCCGATCATGCCGAACGCCGGGGCGTACGTCGCCATGGTGCGGAAGATCTGTGCGTCCGCCTGTTCGCGCGCCTTGAGCCGCGTGATGCGCCACTGCAGCACATCGAAGATTTCGTCTTCCTTGGTATTGGCGATGAGCAGCTGAACGCCCGAGCGAAGAAACGGATTGCGCACGTATTCGAGTTCGTTCTCCACCGCCCTGACATCGCCCTTAGTCCAGAGCCGAGAGAGTGCCACCAGCTCGTCGATATCGTCGCGGACGTAAGTGTTCTCGCGCTGAAACACCACGCCGACCAGCCTTACCACCCGCACTACCTCCTTGAGTGGATAACTGATGAAGGTCGCCGCCAGCGTGCCGGTGACGACGAGAGCGAGCCCCGGCAGGTTGACGAAACTGTCCGGCGATTCGGCAGTGAAGAAGAGAACGCACACCAGAAGCAGCACGCTGGCGAAGATACCTATCAGCGTCGAGGGGTTCATCGACGGCTCCTTGCGAAAGAGTGAGTGGCGCGAGCGTGAGGCAGCCCCTGGCTGGGGAGGCGGCCAGCCTCCCGGCGGCAGATCGGGTCGCTCGCGGCCGGAGATGCCTGTGCCCCGTCGCGGTGCGCGACAGACGCTTTGTACGTACCTCCGGCCTACGCGAAACAACGGCCGACAGGTCGAAAAGTTGAGCGTGCTAACTATTATTAGGCGCGACTGATCAGCCCCCTGCCAGGATTCATGGGGGCTGAAGCCGGATCGCGGTGGTTTGTCGCAGTGGGCAACGTGGGGGACGCCGATCGCCTAACGGAGGCAATATCGACCGATAGTGAGGAAGCATCTGACGAATTGCTGTAAAGCGATCGAGAATGCGCGACGCGAGTCGGCACTCACGATACGAAGCCGCCCGCCGCCCGATCGCTCAACGAGAAGCGAGCGATCGAACGACGGGCGACGATACGGCAGTGACCAGCTAGTTCAGTGCGACACTCGCGTAGGTGGGTTCACCATGGGCGTGGTCCAGCGCGACACTGGCGCTACTGATATCCAGCAGCGAGTCCGGACGAAGCCCGGGGTCTACGAGTGGCGCCAGGCGCTGGAAGCGAATCGATTCACTCCGATCTTCGCGCGGCGGCGTCCCGAAGGTCTCGCGATAGCACTTGGAGAAGTGCGGCGTGGAGACGAACCCGCAAGCCGAGGCGATCTCGATAATCGGTAGCGAGGTCTGCTTGAGCAGCTGGCGCGCGCGGGTGAGACGCAGCTTGAGGTAGTAGCGCGACGGCGAGCCGTGGAGATGGCGCTGAAAGAGTCGCTCGAGCTGGCGCCGGGAGACGCCGACGTAGCTTGCCAGCGCATCGAGTTCGATCGGCTCTTCGATGTTGGCTTCCATCAGCGCCACGATTTCGAGCAGCTTGGGCTGAGTGGTGCCGAGCATGTGCCTTAACGGCACGCGCTGCTGATCCTCCTCACCGCGAACGCGCTCGCAGATAAACATCTCCGAGATGGCGGCCGATAGCTCTCGGCCATGATCCCGGCTGATCAGGTTGAGCATCATGTCGAGCGGCGCCGTACCGCCCGATGCCGTGAAGCGGTCACGATCGATGGAAAAGAGACGGGTACTCCAGGCCGCGCGCGGGTAGGCTTCCTGCATCGCGGCAAGGCACTCCCAGTGAATGCTCGCTTCGTAGCCGTCGAGCAGGCCGGCTTGCGCAAGCGCCCAGCTACCCGTGCACACGGAGCCGATACGCCGTACACGGCGGGACCGGCTCTGCAGCCAGGTGACCAGCGACGGTGTCGCCGAGCGCAACGGGGCGACGCCACCACAGACGACCAGCCAGTCGAGCTGAAGTGCCGAGTGCGCACTGGCATCCGGGGTGATCTGCATGCCGTCGCTGGCACGCACGGGCGACCCGTCGAGCGTCAGCACGAACCACCGATAGAGTTCGCGGCCGGCGAGCTGATTGGCCATGCGTAGCGGCTCGATGGTCGACGCCAGCGAAATCAGCGTGAAGTCATCAAGCAGCAGAAAGCCGAGAGTCTGCGGGGCAGCGGCGTCGCCGTGGTGAACGACGCTCGAGGCGGGCGGGTATGCCATGTCTAGTTCCTCCAAGGATAGGTCAGTGGTCATTGTTATTAGTTATTGTCTTGCGTTTCCCTGGTCCCGATTCGCCTTGTCAGCGACCCTTTATGCGGCCTGCCCTGGCATTCACCGGGAGCCGTCGTCGTGCGCCATTCGACGGCCCGTTCCGATCGGTATCGGCTCAATTTCGACTCTAATCTTGGCGATCTTCCTACGCATGCGTTTTTATCTCATTGCGACATTCGTATCGGTATTGAGCAATTGAGCGTCGCTTTTGGAACAGTATAGGCTTCAAAGGCATAGGTTTATGACACTTTCAGGCGTCTAGCCACTGTCGAACCCGTTGCCTGTCCGCCTCCAGCACCAGCCCGTGATCGAAACGCTCGACCACCTCGTGCATGTAGTGACGGGCGAGACGTCGCCCGTTGTCGTCGCCCACGGCGGCAAGCGATATCAACGCCTTCTGTAGACGGATGCCGATCTCGACGGTAGCGGCGCCGTCGCGTCCCACCGGCGTAAAGAAGTCATCGAAGATATCCTCGGAGCGCAGCGGGTCGACATAAACGTGGGCAGCGGGTTGCTCGACCTCATCGATACCGTCGGCCGCGTGGCGCAGCCAAGGGGTCAGCACGCGGACGCTGCAGCCAATGACGTCGATCGCCGTACCGGGGTCGTTGATCCCTGGCGATAGTGCCTTCGAGGCGACCTCGGCCAGCACGATGATGCCGAAGCGCGGATCCTGCTCATAGCGCCGCGACGGGCCAACCGTGAACGCCGCGGCGATCGTCCTTGCGCGCTCCTCGTCATGGGGAGCGCTCAGGGCCAGAACGGTCTGCTCGTCGACATACTTACCCGGCAGCACACGCACGAAGATCGCCTTGTCACTATCGCTTGCCAGGGTGTCGAGACGTTTCATGTCGATGTGCTGGACGTAGCCGATCTTGCCCCCTCGAACCGGCTGAAGCCCCGGCGCCAGGGACGGCGGTGTCGCCTGTCCCCCGAGATAGGGGTTGTCGATCCGATTCTGGAAGGCATCGCTGGCTGCCTTCTCCACCTTGCCAATGGTGTCCCTCACCCGCCCCAGCCGGGTGAGATACCCCGCCCACTTGATCAGTTGGTAGACCACCAGCACGATGACGATCAGCGTGGCCCCGAACAGCAGCGTGCGACCGTCCGCGTCATAGATGCCCGCCGCCAACGCCACGATCCCGACCAGACTGAAGAGAAAAGCCCCGATGAAAGTTGCCAGCGTGTTCTGGGTGACGCGATCCTCGATCAGCAACAGCGTTGCCCGCGGGCTCACGTTGCTGGTCGCCGAGCCGTAGGCGGTCACCATGGCGCTGAGCGAAAAGGTCGTCACCGCCAGCATGCTCGAGCCGATGATATTGAGAATGTCGTCGACGGCAGTTGAGCCGACTTTCAAGATCGAAGGCACATCCAGCCACGGCGTGGCGAGCCAGGCCACCAGTGCCGTCACTACCCCGCCCAGCGAGTAGATCGTGGCGCGATACCATAGCGACCGGCGCAGCCGGTGCCATATCCACTGAAGTCTTCCAATCATCGTTTTCTTCCTTGAAACCCTCATTTCGAGTCTATCCGAAACGGCGATTCTCGCTCGGTTATTGCGCCTCACCTCGACAACTCGGCATGGGCGGCGACCTCGCCACTCATTGGGCGCGGGTGGACTATGCTGAGGCGGTTTCCCACCGCTTTCGGGCCAAGGCAAAAGGAGTTTGCCATGACCAAGAATGCTCCCCGCGTGACGCGCAAGCGCTGCGGCAAGGGCTTTACCTATCGCGACGCCGACGGCAAGACGCTCAAGGACAAGGCGTGGCGGGACTGGATTGCCTCACTGGCGATTCCGCCGGCCTGGCGAGATGTCGAGATCGTGCTCGACGAGCGCCACCACATTCACGCCACCGGCCGCGATTCGGCCGGGCGCAAGCAGTACGTCTACAACGCCAAGTGGCGCGAGAAGCGCGAGGCGCTCAAGTTCGACCGCATCGTCGAATTCGCCGGGCGGCTCACACCGATGCGTCGCATCACCGGCCAGCACATGACGCTAGACGGCCTGCCTCGGGAGAAGGTGCTCGCCTGTATGGTGCGGCTCATCGACAGCGCCTACTTTCGCCCCGGCAGCGAGCGCTATCGTCAGGAGAACGAGTCCTACGGGCTGACGACCATGCGCTCCAAGCACCTCACCATCGACGGCGACGAGCTGATCTTCGACTACCAGGGCAAGAGCGGCCAGCACCAGCATCGTGTGGTAGAGGACGAAAAGCTCGCCGAGGTCGTCGGTGAACTCGACGAGGTGCCGGGGTACGAAATCTTCAAGTACTTCGACGACGACGGCAACAAGGTCCGCGTCGATAGTCACGACCTCAATGACTACATTCATGAAGTGATGGGCGAGCGCTTCAGCGCCAAGGACTTTCGGACCTGGGCCGGCACGTCGCTGGCAGCACTGGCACTCGAGGAGCTGGGGGTCGGCGACGACGAGACGGTCAGCGAAAAGAACGTGCGCCAGGCGGTCGAACACGTGGCGCGGAAACTCGGCAACACGCCGAGCATTGCCAGGGCGAGCTATATCGATCCCCGCGTGGTGGAGAGCTATCTCGACGGCCGCACCCTCGAGCACTTTCGCAAGCTGGTCGAGAGCGAGATCGACAACGACGAGGATCTGACCAGCCCCGACGAGCGTGCCATTCTCGGGCTGCTGCTGGCCAAACTCGACAAGCGACGCTGACGCGATGCTCGACAATCGCCAGGATGGCCCCGCGGGTGACCCCAGTTAATCGACGCCACCCCTATCGTGGTGCTACAACGAGCCGTCTTCGCCCAGCCCCGCACCGGCCGGCTTGCGATCGTGGGGCGTCCTGATCCCGGACGGGCGAGCGCCCGGTCCCCGAGATTCAACGCACCCCGTCCTCATCAACAAGGAGAGCCTTACCATGTCTACCGCGCCCGAGCGCGACACGCTCGTCTACATTGCCAACGCCAGTGACGGCACCATCGGCCGCTACCGTCTCGATCGCCAGACGGAAACGCTAGAGTCGCTGGGCACTACCGACGCCGGCAAGAACGTGATGCCTCTGGCGGTCAGCCCCGACCAGCGTTATCTCTACGCCGCGGTTCGCAGTGAGCCACTCCGCGTGCTGAGCTATCGAATCGACGCCGACAGCGGCGACCTCGCGCCCATCGGCAGCGGCTCGCTCTCGGGCAGCATGGCCTATATCGCCGTCGATCGCAGCGGTCGCTATCTGCTCGCGGCCTCCTACGGTGACAGCTGCGTCAGTGTCAGCCCCATCGACGAGCACGGGGTGGCGGGCGACGCCATTCAGACCGAAAAGACCGGTGCCAACGCCCACGCCATTCAAGCCTCTCCGGACAATCGCCACGTCATCGCCACCAGTCTGGGCGAAGACCATCTGAGCCAGTTTCACTTCGATGGCACGCTGACCGCCAACACGCCGGCGCGAGTCGACACCGACGCGCAGCAGGGCCCGCGACACTTCGTCTTTTCCCCGTGCGGGCGCTTCGTTTACGTCCTCGGCGAATTCACCGCGGACGTGACCACCTTCGCTTTTGACGCCGAGAGCGGCGAACTCACCCGCCTCAGCGTCTGCCACGGGTTACCGGAGAACGCTGGCCTCGAGCGCGGCATGCGCCAGCAGGAGATTCCCGAAGGGGACGAGACCCGCCGCGTGTGGGCTGCGGACCTTCATCTGACGCCGGACGGCCGCTACCTCTACCTTTCCGAGCGAACCAGCAGCACGCTGAGCCGACTCCATGTCGACCCCAACACCGGTGAGGCGCGCTTCGTCGCCAGCCAGCCGACGGTCGAGCGCCCGCGGGGCTTCGAGATCGACCCTCTGGGTGGCTATCTGATCGCGGTCGGCGAGCTGAGCGACCGGGCCGCGCTCTACCGCATCGATTCCGCCGACGGCGCGCTCGAGCACGTCAGCGACGCCCCGGTCGGCAATCAGGCCAACTGGGTCGAGATCGTCACCTTCGACTGAGCGCCGCTCCGGCGCCACGGACAGCGGCCGGCGCGTGAATGCGCCGGTCATCCGCCGCTGATATACTCGGGCTCGCCAAGTTGTCGACAACCCGATCCGGCGGCTTCATCGCGAGTCGAAAGCGTCAGCGTACGGTAGACGCATCGCCACCGCCGATTCGACGAACTCGCCAAGTTTCGCCACCGCTGAGACAAGAGAGGTTATTCCCGCCATGCCCAATACGCCGAAGATCATCTACACGCTGACCGACGAGGCGCCCGCCCTCGCCACCTTCTCGCTGCTGCCGATCGTCGAAGCGTTCACCGGGACCGCCGGCATCACCGTCGAAACCCGCGACATCTCTCTCGCCGGGCGCGTCCTGGCACAGTTTCCGGATCTTCTGAGCGAAGAGCAGCGCGTCAGCGACGACCTCGCCGAGCTGGGCGAACTCGCCAAGACCCCGGAAGCCAACATCATCAAACTGCCCAACATCAGCGCCTCCGGCCCGCAGCTGAAGGCGACGATCAAGGAGCTGCAGGGTCAGGGCTATCCGCTGCCCGACTATCCCGACTCGCCGCAGAACGACGATGAAAAAGCGATCAAGGCAGCCTACGACAAGGCCAAGGGCAGCGCGGTCAACCCGGTGCTGCGAGAAGGCAACTCCGATCGCCGCGCACCGAAGTCGGTCAAGAACTACGTGCAGAAATACCCGCACCGCATGGGTGAGTGGAGCAGCGACTCGCGCTCCCATGTGGCGCACATGGAAGACGGCGATTTCTACGGCAGCGAGCAGTCCGCCGTAATCGGCAAGGCCGGCAAGCTGAAAATCGCGCTCAAGCAGAAAGACGGCACCGAGGTCGTGCTCAAGGAGAACTTGAGCGTGCTGGAAGGCGAAGTCGTCGACGCTTCCTGCATGAGCAGCCGCCGTCTGCGCAACTTCATCGACAGCGAAATCAAGGATGCCAAGAAAGACGGCGTGCTTTTCTCGCTGCACCTGAAGGCGACCATGATGAAGGTCTCCGACCCGATCATGTTCGGCATCGTGGTCGAAGAGTTCTACAAAGACGTGCTCGAGACCCATAGCGAAGCGCTGGCGCTCGCCGGCTTCAATCCCAACAGCGGCATCGGCGATCTCTACAGCTCGATCGAGAAGCTGCCGAGCGAACAGCAGGAAGCGATCAAGACGGACATCGACGCGCTCTACAAGGAGCGCCCGCCAATGGCGATGGTCGATTCCCACAAGGGCATCACCAACCTGCACGTGCCGAGTGACGTGATCATCGACGCCTCGATGCCGGCGATGATCCGTGACTCCGGCAAGATGTGGGGTGCCGACGACGCCCTGCACGATACCAAGGCGGTCATCCCGGATCGCTGCTACGCGACGATCTATCAGACCGTGATCGAGGACTGCAAGAAGAACGGCGCCTTCGATCCGACCACCATGGGCAGCGTGCCCAACGTCGGTCTGATGGCGCAGAAAGCCGAAGAGTATGGCTCTCACGACAAGACCTTCCATATTCCGGCGGATGGCACCGTCGTCGTCACCGATGAGAACGGCCAGACACTGTTCAGTCACGACGTCGAGACCGGCGACATCTGGCGCATGTGCCAGACCAAGGACGCGCCGATCAAGGACTGGGTCAAGCTGGCGGTCAACCGCGCCCGCGAAAGCCAGACACCGGCGATCTTCTGGCTCGACGCCGAGCGTGCCCATGACGCCCGCCTGATCGAGAAGGTCGAGACCTACCTCAAGGATCATGACACCAGCGGCCTGGACATTCGCATCCTGGCGCCGGACGAGGCGATGACCTTCTCGCTGGAGCGGATTCGCCGCGGCGAAGACACCATCTCCGTCACCGGCAACGTGCTGCGCGACTACCTGACCGACCTCTTTCCGATCATGGAACTGGGGACCAGCGCCAAGATGCTTTCGATCGTCCCGCTGATGAACGGCGGCGGCCTGTTCGAAACCGGCGCCGGCGGCTCCGCGCCCAAGCACGTCCAGCAGCTGGTCGAGGAGAACCACCTGCGCTGGGATTCGCTGGGCGAGTTCCTGGCGTTGGCAGCCTCGCTCGAGCACCTGGGCAGCACCTTCGACAACGCCCGCGCCAAGGTACTGGCGGCGACGCTGGACCGTGCCAACGGCGAGTTCCTGGACGCCGACAAGTCGCCCAAGCGCAAGACCGGCGACCTCGACAACCGCGGCAGCCACTTCTATCTGGCACTCTACTGGGCGCGCGAACTCGCCGCGCAGACCGAGGACCAGGAGCTGAAGTCGCTGTTCGAGGAGATCGCCAAGACCCTCGGCGAGAACGAGGAGAAGATCGTCGACGAGCTCAACTCGGCGCAGGGCAAGCCGGTCGACATCCAGGGTTACTATCACCCGAATCGTGAACTGACCAGTCAGGCGATGCGCCCAAGCCAGACGCTCAACGCGGCGCTGGACAAGCTCTACAAGGCCTCCTGATCCGCGGCCGGCCGGCCCGCCATGACGGGCCGGTCGGTTGAGATGACGTCCTGACGCCGCTGCCGACACACGCTGTTGGTGACCGGCAAAACAGAAACGGGCCCGCACCAATGGTGCGGGCCCGTTTGCGTTGGGCGACCAGTCGGTTCAGCTCGCGGCGAGCGTTTCCACCGGCCGGCCGTTGCGGAACTCGGGCACTTCCGGCTCGTCGACAGCGAAAATTCCGCCGCTGAGACGCCGCACCCGTTTCATGAACAGCGCGATGCAGATCAGCGTACCGATGGCGGCAGCCACGTAGCTCATCTGCAGCGAGAGACCGAAACCGATGGGCGCGTAGGCCAGATAGGTAAAGGTCGCCATGGTCATGAACACCGCCGGGATCGAGGTGATCAGATGCGGCTTGCGTGCCAGCACCAGATACATCGTCGCCACCCACAGTGCAATCACCGCCGTGGTCTGGTTGGCCCAGGAGAAGTAGCGCCACAGCAGCGTGAAATCCATGTGGGTCAGTGCGTAGGAGACCACGAACAGCGGGGCCGCGATCATGAGACGGCGCACGATCGGCCGCTGATCGATCTTCAGGTAGTCGGCGATGATCATGCGCGCGCTGCGAAACGCCGTGTCGCCGGAGGTGATCGGCAGCACGATGACCCCGAGGATCGCCAGGGTTCCGCCAATCGCACCGAGCATATGCGTGGAGACTTCGCTGACGACGGCCGCCGGGCCGCCCGCGGCGAGCACGCTGGAGAGCGACTGCTCACCGTGGAAGAGGCTCATCGCCGCCGCGGCCCAGATCATCGCGATCACGCCTTCGGTAATCATCATGCCGTAGAAGATTCTGCGCCCACTGCCTTCGTTTTCCGTCGTCCGCGAGATGATCGGCGTCTGCGTCGCGTGAAAGCCCGAGAGCGCCCCGCAGGAGATGGTCAGGAACAGCAGCGGGAAAATTGGCGCGCCTTCCGGATGCATGTTCTGGAAAGAGAGCTCGGGAATCGGCGCGCCGGTAAAGAGCATGCCCAGCCCGATACCCAGCGCGCTGAACAGCAGTAGCGCCCCGAAGTAGGGGTAGATACGCCCGATGACCTTGTCGATCGGCAGCAGCGTCGCGATCAGGTAGTAGGCGAAGATCACCAGAGTCACCAGCGTGAGCGACAGCGGCGTCATGTTGGAGAGCAGCGTGGCCGGCGACGTGACGAACACCGTGCCCACCAGCAGCAGCAGCAGAATCGCGAAGCCATTGACCACGTGCTTCATGGCCTTGCCCAGGAACTTGCCCGCCAGCTGCGGCAGATGGGCACCGTGGTTGCGAATCGAGATCATCCCGGTGAGATAGTCGTGAACCGCACCGGCGAAGATACAGCCGATGACGATCCAGACAAACGCTACCGGTCCGTAGAGCGCGCCCAGAATCGGGCCGAAGATCGGGCCGACGCCGGCAATGTTGAGAAGCTGGATGAGCGAATTGCGCGTCGGCTTCATCGGCACGTAGTCGATGTCGTCGCGCATGGTGAAGGCTGGCGTCTGTCGCTTGCGGTCGGCGACGAACACCCTCTCCACGAACTTGCCATACGTGAAATATCCCGCTATTAGCAGCAGGATCGATGCGATGAATGTGATCATGTCAGGCCCCTGAGGAGAGATGACGCCTTGTGAGCGTCTGCCGGGAACGTCATTAGGCCGTTAACGGCCTCAGACCGGTCGTGGACAAATTTACGGAAATGCCTCAGCGGCAACAGTTAGACTTTAGTGGCGTTTCGGCGCTGTTTGGCCCCTCGCGGCCCGGGTTCAATCCCTTTGGCTTGCGCCCAACGTGCAGTGACCCCATATCTGAAGCATCGCCACCAGGGAGACGGATCATGGCCAGCGGCTGGGCAAAAGATGGCGCGGTACAGGATCAGATCGACAGCACCGTGGAAGATGGCATCCGCGAAGCCCGCGAACGCCTCTACCACCACGGACCGAGCCTGGAGGCGTGCGAGGAGTGCGAGGCGCCGATCCCCGAGGCGCGACGAGAAGCCGTTCCCGGTGTGAGGCTTTGCATCGAGTGTCAGGCGGCGGCGGATAAGCGCCAGACACATGCCAGCGGCTACAATCGCCGCGCGAGCAAGGACAGCCAGCTGCGCTGAACGGCTGACATGCCTGCCTACCCACCGCTCAGGGCGACACCCTGGGCCCTCTGCCTGCCGTCTCCAGCCCGCGTGCGGACGCGGCGCCGGGACGCCCGTCGAACGAATTAGAGACATTTAACCTTGCTTAATCCAGGTTAAAAAACGCCAAAGTCGATTAACCTGCACGCCACCTCGCCGATAACCCATAAGTCTTCGGTAAATCGAGATATGGGTCACTCGTCTGCGAGGATACTCTGCCGAAAGGCAAGATTTGGGTTGCTCCCTGCGACCGCCTGACTCGGCCTGGATGGTGGCGCTTGCGCTCTCAACCCGAACGAGTCTTTTTTTTTCCGGCACGCCTAGAGCATTCGCTGTAGCGTGCCATCCCGAGCGCCGCTCGCGGCGCATTGCGCGTGCGACGGTATCTCGTGGACCGTGCAAGGGCTGCCGACTCAAAGGACGCCCCAGCACTTGGCTCAGGTCGTCTAGCACGTTGACCCGATTCAACGCGCGATTCGGCTCACCGCCTCTTCGACGGCGACCTCCCCATCCGTGAGCTCCATGATTTCTCGGCAGATCGCCGGACGCTGGAGCAGCGACGCCAGAACCCGGGCGACGCTGTCGCGCGCAACGGCGCCGTAGGGTAGCGCCGACCCCAGCGCGATACGCCCCTCCCCTGCCGTGTCGAGAAGCTTGCCGGGCCGCAGGATGACCCAGTCGAGGTCGGAACTGGCGACGGCGACGTCCGCACGCTTTTTCTCCGTCATGTAATGTTCGAAGCCCGCTTTGGGCTCACCACCGCGGCCCGCCTCAGGAAAAGCCGAGACCAGATAGAGCCGAGCAACGCCCACCGCGCGCGCAGCGGCCACTGCCTTGATGGGCCCCTCGCCATCGATCGCCGTCGTCCGCTCGGCGCCGCTCCCCGCCGCGCCGGCCGAGAAGATGATCGCGTCGCAGCCGCTGGCTGCCTCGGCGAGTTCCGCCACCGACATCTCGATGAGGTCGCCGAGCACCGCCTGCCCCCCGGCCTTCTCGATCGCCTCCGCTTGCGACTTCCTGCGATGCAGCCCCACGACATCGTGCCCCTTGGCCGTCAGCATCGGTAGAAGTCGAGAGCCAATACCACCGGTGGCACCGATGAGTAGCGTTTTCATTGATTGACCTCCCTGTCTCGTCGACGCGCCAAACCACGCCGCTCATTGAATGGTGTCAAAAGTCGAGATTCTCGCCCCCTCGAATCGTCAGCGAAAACCAGTCTAGCCGTCTCTCGTTTCGCAAGCACGAGTGCCCTCAGCGCACCCGGCAGCGGCGCGTCGTTCATACCGACGCGGTGATTATCGAGTTGGTCCCGTGGGCGGCGGCGTTTGTCGCCGATCGACCGACGCCCGCCGAGGAGAATCCAGTGATTCATGTCGGCTCTCTTGATCGTCGACGAGGCTTTTCGGTGATCTCATCGGCTCATGTAAAAGGCTCTTTTCGTCAGACTTCACACAGTTAATGAGTGTAATTTCGGCTCCTGACATAAGTCCGTTTTTCTTCCCGATGCAATGCCATTCTCGCTTTCTGACACAAGCGCATTTCTGGCGCCTGACATGAGCAAATTGTCGACTCCTGACATCGGTTAACGTTCAGTGCCTGCCATGATCGATAAATCGATATCGCGTCGCGAATGTCGATCACGACGTTTGCGGTCGGATACCTGGCGAGGGAGATTGCCCGGTATCTTTGGGCGATTCGAACGTCGAGATCAAACGAAAGTCTGACACCACTCCGTCTCCCTCAGACATTGGTCTATACGCCATTGAGCCGCCTACGGGAAGCGACTAGGATCGCAAAATGTTGACGTTAACATTTCTGATGCGATCCCTGTCGCAGTCGGCTCGGACAATACCCTGAGCGATGTGACACCCAGCGTTCACAGGAGACGATGCAATGAGCAACGACTTGTCAGGCAAGGTAGCAGCGGTCACGGGTGCGGCATCCGGCATTGGACTGGCCACCGTCAAGGCGCTGATCGACGCAGGCGCCCGGGTGGTACTGGTCGATCGAGACGAAGCGGCGCTGGGCTCGATCTGCAAGGAGCTGGGTGACGCTGCCATTCCCCTGGTGCTCGATCTGCTCGACCCCAAGGCCTGCGCCACCCTGCTGGACCAGGTACTCGACAAGGCCGGACAGCTCGACATCTTCCACGCCAACGCCGGCAGCTACATCGGCGGTGACCTGCTCGACGCCGACCCGGACGCCATCGACCGCATGGTGAGCCTCAACGTCAGCGTGGTCATGAAGAATGTCCATAACGTGCTGCCGCACATGATTGAGCGCGGCACCGGCGACATCGTGGTTACGAGTTCGGTTGCCGGCCATTTCCCGGTGCCCTGGGAGCCGGTCTACGCCTCATCCAAGTGGGCCATGACCAGCTTTGTTCAGACCGTGCGCCGTCAGGTCTTCAAACATGGCATCCGGGTCGCCTCGGTCTCGCCGGGACCGGTCAACAGCGCCCTGTTAGCCGACTGGCCGGAAGAGAACCTACGCAAGGCAAAGGAGTCCGGCAGCATCATCGAACCGACCGATGTCTCGGATTCCATCATGTTCATCCTGACACGCCCGCGTAACGTGACCATACGTGACATGGTCGTTCTCCCCAGCAATTTCGATATGTAATTGATATTGAAAGCCAGCGCCCTGGGTAATGAGTAAAACGAATCGAGACATTAGTCTTGCTCCGGTTGAACTCTGGCAACCTGGCTTTTAATTTCCGCTAGATGTTGACGTCAACATCAAGATTTATTGCTAACGAAGCTCATGTTTTCAACGCGGCAAAATAGAAAGAATAATCCTGGAGCCAGCCATGAATACTCACGAGATCGCAGCACGTTTTCGCAAGACCGCTCTCATCACTGCCTGCACGGCCACCCTGGCCTCCGGTGGCGCCGTCGCCGACGAGGACGGACTCAAGATCGGCATGTCCTTTCAGGAACTCAACAATCAGTACTTCGTCACCATGCAGGAAGCGCTCGAGAGTGCCGCCCAAAGCCTGGGTGCCGAAGTCATCACCACCGATGCCCGCCACGATGTCGCCAAGCAGGTCAGCGATGTGGAGGACATGATCCAGCGCGGCATCGACATTCTGCTGCTCAACCCGGCGGATTCGGTCGGCGTCGAGACGGCGGTTCTGGCCGCGCGCGAAGCTGGCGTCACGACGATTGCCATCGATGCGCAGGCCAGCGGCCCCATCGATGGCTTCGTGGGCTCCAAGAACTACGACGCCGGGTTCAAAGCCTGTGACTACCTCGCCGAGCAGCTCGGCGGTGAGGGGCAGGTCGCCCTGCTCGACGGTATCCCGGTGGTGCCGATTCTGGAGCGCATCGAAGGCTGCAACGACGCGCTGGCGGAGTATCCCGACATCGAAGTCGTCGACAAGCAGAACGGTCGCCAGGAGCGCACGCATGCCATGACGGTGACCGAGAACGTCATCCAGGCGCATCCCGATCTCGACGGCCTCTTCAGCGTCAATGACATCGGCTCACTGGGCGCGCTGATCGCCATCAACTCCAGCGGCAAGGATATCAAGCTGGTCAGTGTCGACGGTCACCCGGAAGCCGTGGCGGAGATCGCCAAGGACGGTTCACCGTTCATCGCCACCTCCGCCCAGTACCCCCGCGACATGGTCCGTCTCGGTCTCGGCCTGGGACTCGCCAAGCATTGGGGCGCCAGCACCGCGCCGGCGGAAATCCCCATCGACGTGGCGCTGATCAAACAAGACAACGCCGCAGACTTCAGCTGGTGATCGGATGGCATCGACGCTGACGCCCTGCCTACCGCCGACAACCTGTGCCGCCCATCGGGGCGGCACATGAGGGTGTGTCCATGACGCCACTATTGTCTCTGCAACACATTTCGAAGTCGTTTCCCGGGGTCAAGGCGCTGACGGACGTCTCCCTCGATGTTCACGCGGGTGAGGTGCATGCGCTGTTGGGTGAGAACGGTGCCGGCAAATCAACGTTGATGAAGATCCTCTGCGGCATCTACCAGCAGGACGAGGGCGACATCCTGATTGACGGCGAGGTGCGTCATTTTCACGGCTATCAGGACGCACTGGAGGCAGGGGTTGGCATCATCTTCCAGGAATTCAGCCTGATCCCCGATCTCGATGCCGTGGACAACATCTTTCTGGGCCGGGAAAAGCGCAACCGATTCGGGCTGCGCGACCGGTCCGCCATGGCCCGCGAGGCTCAGCATCTTCTCGAGCGCCTGAAGGTATCGATCCCGCTGAACTGCCCCATCGCTGAATTGAGCGTGGCCGACCAGCAGTTCATCGAGATCGCCAAGGCGCTCTCCCTCGACGCGCGTCTGCTCGTTCTCGACGAGCCAACCGCCACGCTGACCCCCAGCGAAGCTGATCACCTGTTCGCGATCATGCGAGAGCTTCGCGAACAGGCGGTGGGCATGGTGTTCATCTCCCACCACATGGAGGAGATCTTCACGATCTGCGATCGGGTGACCGTGATGCGCGACGGCGAAAAGGTCCACGACTGCGAGACCGCCGCGACCACGCCTGACGATCTTATCGAGAAGATGGTGGGTCGACGTGTCGACAACATCTTCCCCGACTACCGGTGCGACGCTGTCTGGGACGACGTGGTACTCGACATAGAATCCCTGCGCCTCGAGGCGGAGAGCCCCGAGCACTCGCTGAAGCTGCATCGCGGGGAGATTCTGGGGTTCGCCGGCCTGGTGGGCTCAGGCCGCACCGAGCTGGCAATGGGGTTGATCGGCGCCACCCGCCCGGCGCATGCCAGCGTCAAGATGGAGGGAAGACCGGTCCGGCTGCGCCACCCCGCCAGCGCGCTCAAACAGGGCATCGGGCTACTGCCGGAAAGTCGCAAGACCCAAGGCTTGATCCTCCCCTTCTCCTGTCGCGACAACATCTCCTTGAACAACCTGAGCCAGTTCCAGGGCACTCTGCCGCTGATAAGCCGCCGCCAGGAGTCCTTGGCTGCCGAGAAGCTGATGGCGTCGGTACGGGTCAAGGCCCCCGGTCCGGAGACCGCGGTCGGCGATCTCAGCGGCGGTAACCAGCAGAAGGTGGTCATCGCTCGCTGGCTGGGGCATCAGTGCAAGGTCCTGATCTTCGACGAACCCACGCGCGGCATCGATGTCGGCGCCAAATCGGAGATCTACGCCCTGATGAAGGAACTCACGGCCAAAGGCGTCTCCATCATCATGATCTCCTCGGAACTCCCTGAAGTGCTCGGCCTCTGCGATCGCGCGGCCGTCTTCTACCACGGCCAGATCGCTGCCGAACTGCAAGGCGACGATCTCAGCTCTCAATCCATCATGCACCATGCCACGGGGGGACTCAGCCTATGAGCCAGCTCGCCTCAAAGCCCGGCACTTCTCGTTCGTCGTTCAAGACGCGACTGGATGGCTGGCGCCGCACCCCAGTCTTCTATCCACTGATCGGCTTCATCGTCGTGTTCATTGCGATGGCATTGATCAACGAGAACTTCCTGACCGCCAGTAACCAGATCAATCTGGCGCGCCAGGCGTCGATCATTGCCATCATCGCCGCCGGCATGAGTCTGGCCATTCTCACTGGCGGTATCGATCTTTCGGTGGGCCCGGTCATGGCGCTATCGGGCACCCTGATGGCGGGTCTGATGGTGGCCGGCGTGCCGATGCCCGTGGCGATCCTGCTCGGTGTGCTGGTCGGGGCCGCCTTCGGTGCCTTCAACGGTGTCTTCGTTGCCTTCGCCGGCATGCCGCCCATCATCGTCACCCTCGCCACCATGGGGATCGCGCGTGGCCTCGGCCTGATCTACACCGGCGGCTACCCGATCTCCGGGCTGCCTGCGGATTTCGCCTTCTTCGGACGCGGAACACTGGCGGGCATCGAAATGCCCATCCTGATCATGATCGCCGTCTATGCCATTGGGTACGTGCTGCTTGGCCATACGGCGACCGGTCGCTACCTCTACGCGATCGGCGGTAACGAGGAGGCGACGCGGCTATCCGGCATTCGGGTCTCCCGCTACAAGCTGCTGGTCTACGCCCTGAGTGGCACCACCGCCGCCATTGCGGGGCTGATCCTGACCTCGCGGCTGATGAGCGGCCAACCCAATGCCGGGATCGGCTTCGAACTCGACGCCATCGCCGCCGTCGTCCTCGGAGGCGCCGCCATTACCGGCGGGCGCGGCATGATTCTCGGCACGCTGGTCGGCGCCATGCTGCTCGGGGTGCTCAACAACGGCCTTAACCTCATGGGGGTCTCGCCCTACCTGCAGAACGTCATCAAGGGTCTGATCATCCTGCTGGCGATCTACATCAGCCGTAAGCGCACGCCCTGACAAGGCCTTCCATTCGGCGCCGCAAGAAGGAGAAGCCCATGCAGACGGTCATCGGTATCGATATCGGCACCCAAAGCACCAAGGCCGTGGTGGTCGATGCCCGGGGTCAGATCCTGGCCGAAGCCAGTCACGGCTACCGGGTCGATACCCCTCGCCCGCTCTGGGCCGAGCAGTGGCCGGACGTCTGGTGGGAGGCGGTGTTGGCCTGTCTGAACGCCTGTCTTCGTTCGCCGGGCATCGATCCTTCTGATGTCCAGGGCATCGGCGTCAGCAGCCTCTACGGCGGCTCGGGCATCCCGGTCGATGCCCGGATCGAACCGCTGCACCCTTGCCTGATCTGGATGGATCGGCGTGCCGAAGCCCAGGTTCAGTGGGTGAAGTCGACCCTCGATCTCGCCCGGCTGGGAGAGATCACCGGCAACGGCGTCGACAGCTACTACGGCTTCACCAAGATGATGTGGCTGAAAGCGGAGCGACCCGACGTCTGGCAGCGGACCCGCTACCTGCTGCCGCCGAACAGTTACATCAACTATCGCCTGAGCGGCGAGATCGCCACCGACCACTGCTCGGCGGGCAATATCGGCGGCATCTACGACCTCAACGAGCGGACCTGGTCGACGGAGATGATCGATGCATTGGGCCTCGACCTCGACAAGCTGCCGGAGCGCCTGGTCGAGTCCGCCGCCACCGTTGGCGGCCTGCTGCCGGAGATAGCCGACGCCGTTGGGCTCTGCCCCGGCATTCCGGTGATCGCCGGTGGTGTCGATGCCGCGATGGCGACGCTGGCCGCCGGGGCCACCCGTCCCGGCAATCATGTCGCGATGATCGGCACCAGCATGTGCTGGGGCGTGATCAATCAGCGCATCGACGCCCGCCAGGGGCTCATCAGCATGCCGCACGTTCTGAACAGCCACCGCGATCTCTATACCTTCGGTGGCGCCCTCACCGCCGGCGCCTCGGTCAGCTGGTTCGTCGACACGTTCTGCCAGCGGGATGGTGATAGCGACGCCGGGAGCGTCTTCGAACAGCTCGAACCCCCCGCCAGCGCGCTCGCCCCGGGGGCCGAAGGCCTGCTCTTTCTGCCTTACCTGATGGGGGAGCGCAGTCCGGTATGGGACGCCCAGGCCAGCGCCAGCTTCATCGGGCTAAGCCTCTATCACCGCCGACACCACCTCTACCGCGCGGTGCTGGAGGGCGTCACCTTCGCCCTGCGCCATAACATGGAGGCAGGCACCGAGCGCGGCGTGCCGCTGGACGATCACCTGATCGTGGTGGGTGGCGCCGCGCAGTCGGATCTCTGGATGCAGATCATCGCGGATGTCACGCGCATGCCCGTCTACACCTACCGGGAAAACGTGGAAGCCGCCCTCGGCGCCGCGCTGCTGGCCGGGCAGGCGACGGGGCTTCTCGATCTCGACCCGTCGTTGCGACACGGCACACTGCTCGAGCGGGCGACGCCCTCCGAGGCCGCCGCCGCCCACTACGACACTCTCTTCGCGCTCTATTGCCAGCTCTACCCCACCCTCAAGCCGATCATGCACAGGCTGACGACTGCCGACACTTCCAGCGAGTGACTATTCATGATGAATTTCGCGCTTCAAAACCACCGCATCCTGGTCACGGGAGCCACCAGCGGCATCGGCCTCGATATCGCCCGCTCGCTCAGCGAACTGGGGGCCGAACTGGTCCTGTTCGGACGCAACGCGGACCAGCTCGCCGAACTCAAGCAGTCGCTGGGGGCGATGACTGTCGCGATCGACATTACCGATGAAGCGGCGGTCACCGACGCCTTCGCCGAGATGCCCCCCCTCGACGGGCTGGTGAACTGCGCCGGCATCTCCCTGCTCGATGGCGTCCTGGACGTGAAGGCCGACGATATCGACCGCATTCTCTCCACCAACGTCACCGCCAGTGCCGTGGTCACCCGGGAAGCCGCTCGCCAGATGATCGCCAACGGTCGTCAGGGCAGTATCGTCAATGTTTCGAGTCAGGCTTCCATGGCGGCACTACCCGGCCATCTCGGGTATTGCGCCTCGAAAGCGGCCATGGATGCCATGACCCGAGTACTCTGTCTCGAGCTCGGCGCCAGCGGGATCCGCGTCAACAGCGTCAATCCCACCGTGACCCTCACACCGATGGCAGAGCGTGCCTGGTCGGACCCCGTCAAGCGCGATCCCATGCTGGCCGCCATCCCCCTGGGGCGCTTTGCCCTGCCGCGGGAAGTCGCGCTGCCCGTTGCCTTTCTGCTGAGCGACGCAGCTTCGATGATCAGCGGCGCCTGCCTGCCGATCGACGGCGGCTTCACGGCGCACTAGCCGGCGCCCGGGATACAGCGGGAGAGAACGGCCGGCTTCAGCCCGGGAACGGGGCGCCGTGCGAAGGGAGGGGATCGACAAAAAGTTCGGGGGAGATAACGATCTCGCGACTCGCCACGCCGGGATCGTTGATGGCCTCGAAGAGCAGCGTGAAGGCGTCGCGCCCCAGCTGATAGGTGTCATGGGCGGCGCACGGAATCGAGACATCGAAGATATCGGCATAGGGAAGACGATCGATACCGAAGACGAGCACGTCGTCTCGAGATATCCCGGCATCGTGAAGGGCACGCATCGCCCCCAGGGTAATCAGCTGATTGAAACCAAACACGGCCTCGGGACGCTCACCGTCACGCAGATACGCCGCCATGTCGCGATAGGCCGGGGGCAGTGTGTAGTCACCGGGACGCTGCACCAACGTAAGGTCGTGCCCTGCCTCGGCATAAGCCTGCTGGAAACCCGCCAGGCGACGTTCCGTGATGTGCGATTCACAAGGGCCCGTCAACGCCAGCACGCGCTGGATTCCCTTTTTTACCATTAGCTGCCCCAGGAGCTTTCCGGAGAGGTGGTTGTCGAGCACCACCCGACTGAAGTCCGGCACGTTCAAGATGCGGTCGAGCATCACTACAGGCAGATGGGTCGCGCGCAGACGCTCGAGATAGGCCGGGAGGTAGTCGTCCGCATCGGAACTGGGCGAGAGAATGATCCCGGAGACCTGATAGCTCAGCAGCGTCTCGATCGCCACCGCTTCCCGCGCCGGCGAGCCATCCGTGTCGATCAGCATGATGGTGTAATCATACTGTTTGGCCGCCTGCGAGATCGCCTTGATGACTTCGCTATAAAAAGGGTTATCCACGCTGGCAGTGACAACTCCGATCAATCGATTCTTGCGGCTACGCAGATGACTGGCAAAAGCATTCTGCACATAACCCAGCTCCCTGGCCGCCGCCAGAATTCTGTCGCGGGTTTCTGATTTGACCTTTTCGGGTTTATTCAGGGCCCGCGATACCGTCATATCGGTCAGCCCAACATGCCTGGCAATATCGCTGATTGTGACCTGGCGGCGGCTACTCATCGAAGACGCCTATCCCATCGCCTTTATGCAGAAAAGAGATCATCAAACACCTTTTAGACTTGGCGGATCCCGCTCCATCCCGGGCTTCGATATCGATATTATCGGCCGCACAACCCACATCAGCAAGCTTTTGAGCGCGCGCGCTCAGCCTGCGTAAAACGGATCAGCCTCGTCAAAGATATTTTTGAACTCAACGCCCTGTTTACATGAAAGATTTCGTACCGATCGCAAACTCTCTCGCAAACTCGTATGAACGCCAGGCCCGATTAATCCGCTTGAGTCCACCTGACTGACCGAGGCTATTGTCGGCCCAACGGGCAAACAAACAGCGAACTGATATAACGCTCGAGAAAACGACTTAACGCTTTGCACCCGCGAATCACGAGCCCCTTCCCGTCGTATTGGCAATGGGAGAGTGCACGGATAGGCGAAAACCTTTTCGAGAAGTGGCCTTTAATCGCGCAGGGCGCTGGGACGATCGATGTTCTACGGCAAGCGGTGTCACAAGGGCTGGCAATGATCGTTCCGTAGGATTGGAGTTTTACCTGCCCTGGAGGCAATCGCGCAATGCGCCGTCAACCGGACTCGCGTGACTGCGAAAGCCGAACGACCCGCTGCTCGCCTGCGCCATCACGCGGCCGGCCTCAGTCGTCGGGTGCGACTGATCACCGGACGCCGCGGCGTGGAGTGGCGTGCCGTGGCGTAACTTAGAGTGGGAAACCACACAGCGTGCAGGGGAAGGCGACCCGGCACGAAGGCTCTCTTGGCGTCGCGGCGGAAGGCGGCGGGCCGCGCCACACGGGCGCCCCACCATCATGCGGGACATGACCGCGCATCCCTGGAATCACGGCTGGCGCCAGGCATGACGACTGATGCCAGCCATGACAGGCGGGGTCTGCAATGAATTCGCCGTGGCGGGAGAAGAGCGCTCGACGCCCCGTGCTGCTGGCTCCCGCCTAGTCACCCATGCCCAGGTAGGCTTTCACGATCGACTCGTCTTCACGCAGTCGGGCCGCCTCGCCCTGCATGCGAATCGTGCCGTTCTCGATCACATAGGCATAGTGCGCGAGACGGAGTGCCAGACGCGCATTCTGCTCAACCAGCAGAATGGTGGTGCCCGCCTCGTTCAGGCGCTTGATGATGCGCATGATGTCGGTGACGAGTTTCGGCGCCAGGCCCATCGAGGGTTCATCGAGCAGCATCACGCTGGGACCGTGCATCAGCGCGCGTCCCATGGCCAGCATCTGCTGCTGCCCACCGGAGAGCAGAGAGCCGTCCTGGTGGCGCCGCTCATGCAGAATCGGAAAAAGCTCATAAACCTCGTTGAGCCGTTGCCGCCGCACCGCGCTGTCCTTGACGGTAAAGGCGCCAAGCTCGAGATTTTCCTTGACCGTCAATCCGCGCAGGATGTGTCGTCCTTCGGGCACGTGGACCACGCCACGACGGGCGATCTCATGCGCCGCTAGTTTGGAGATCGACGCGCCTTCGAGTTGAACGTCGCCTCGCTGCGCTCGCACCAGCCCCGACACCGTCTTGAGCGTGGTCGACTTGCCGGCCCCATTGCTGCCCAGCAGCGTGACGATCTCGCCTTCGTGGACATCGAGCGACACGCCCCGCAACGCCTGAATCTTGCCGTAGAAGGCTTCGACATCACGGATGCTGAGACGCACGTTACCGGGGCGGGCTACGCTGAGCGCGGGATCAGGTCCGATATAGGTTTCCATCACAGTGCCAGTTCCTCATCGTCCTGACCGAGATAGGCCTCGATCACTCTGGGGTCGTTCTGCACCGTTTGCGGATCGCCCTCGGTGATCAGACTCCCGTGGTCCAGCACGCTGATCTGCTCGGAGACGCTCATCACCAGGCTCATGTCGTGCTCGATCAGCAGCACGGCAACGCCGCGTTCATCACGAATGCGCCGAATCAGCTCGATCAGCGCGTGCTTTTCACTGGTATTGAGTCCCGCCGCCGGCTCGTCGAGCAGCAACAGCTTGGGTTGGGTCGCCAGGGCGCGGGCAATTTCGACGCGACGCTGATGACCGTAGGAGAGGTTGGTCGCCAGGCGCTCCTGATAGTCCAGCAGGCCGACGAACTCGAGACATTCGAGACTGGTCTCGAGAATCTGGCGCTCTTCAGCACGCTGACTGGGTAATCGAAGCACCGCCGCCAGAGCCCCCGACCGCGTCCGGCAATGCTGGCCTGCCATCACGTTCTCGAGTACCGACATCTCTCGGAACAGCCGGACGTTCTGGAAGGTTCGCGCAATGCCGAGCCGGGTGACGGCGTGCGGCTTGCGCCTGACAATTCGCTCGCCATCCAGGGTGATATCACCCGCCTGGGGCCGGTAGAAGCCGGTGATCACATTGAACATCGACGTCTTGCCGGCACCATTGGGGCCGATCAGACTATGGATTACCCCCGAGTCGACGCCAAAATTGACGTCATGCAGTACGGTGTTGCCCGCGAAGCTCAGCGACACCTGTTTCAGTTGCAGCAGCATCGCTTTCCCCTAGGAACGTTTCTCGGGCCAGATACCACTCGGCCGGAACAGCATGATCAGCAGCAGCAGCACGGCGAAGATCAGCAGTCGAAGCGTGCCGAACTCGCGGAGTAATTCCGGTCCCAGCACCACGATGAAGGCCCCGAGAATGACGCCCGGAATCTTGCCCATGCCCCCCAGAACGACCGCCAGTAGAATCAGCACCGATTGCTGAAAACTGAAACTTTCCGGCGAAATGGCCCCTAGATTGACCGAGAAGAAAATGCCCCCGACCGCCCCGAAGATGGCCCCGATGATATAAGCCGCCAACTTGGTCGCGACGCGATTGATCCCCATGGCCTCGGCGGCATCTTCATCATGTCGCACGTAGAGCCAGGCCCGTCCGAGACGAGAATCGAAGAGTCGCTGACTGGCGATATACGCCAGTACGGCCAGCACGACGAAGACGTAGTAGAAATCGATCGAATTATCGATGTGCCAGCCGAAAAGCGACGGCTCGGGAATGTGAGAGAGACCACTGGCCCCGCCGGTAATCTCCAGGTTGCGGGCGGTAAAACGCACGATTTCACCGAATCCCAAAGTCACGATCGCCAGATAATCGCTGCGTAGCCGCAACGTGGGGCCACCGATAATGACCCCGGCGAGCGCCGCCGCCATGATGGCAAAGGGTATGGCCGCCCAGAAATTGATGCCGAACTGCTGTGTCAGGATCCCCACCGTATAGGCACCGACGGCGAAGAAGGCGGCATAGCCGAGATCGAGCAGCCCGGCATAGCCGACCACGATATTGAGTCCCAGACACAGCACGACATAGAGCAGTGCATTGGTGAGGATCACCGTCGTGTATTGGCTCGAGACCCAGGGTGTAATGATCAGGATGGCGATGATGACCGCATGAAGAAACCGTCGTCTTCCCGGGGATTCGAAGGCCGCGTAGAGACGCTGAAAGAGGTTTCGGGGTTTGGGCTCGTCCGTTGTCGGTGCTGAATGATCGTTCATATCACATCCTTTCCACTTCGGATTTGCCGAGTAATCCCGTGGGCTTGAACACCAGCACCAGGATCAGGATCGAGAAGGTAAAGACATCCTTCCACTCACTCCCGATGAACGGAATATGCGTACCGAAGGACTCCAGCAATCCCAGGATCAGACCACCGAGCATCGCGCCTGGAATACTGCCGATACCGCCGATGACGGCTGCGGTAAACGCCTTGAGTCCGATCAGAAACCCCATGAAGTACCAGATGCTGCCGTAGTACGCGCCCGCCATGGTGCCTGCCGCGGCGGCCAGCCCGGAGCCGATGAAAAACGTCACCGCGATCACCGCAGACACGTTGATCCCCATCATTCGGCACATGTCCTTGTCGATGGAGACTGCCCGCATGGCGCGACCGTATAGCGTTTTGGAGACGAACAGCTCGAGGCCGATCATCAATACCCCGGCGGTCGCGACCAGCACGATCTGGTTGTAGGAAAGAAACAGGTTGCCGAGGTTGAAGCCGCCAAACCCCAGTTCGGTACGAAAGGCGGTGTACTGGCCGCCGGTCAGTGCCAGCGCGGCATTCTGCAGCACCAGCGAAACGGCCAGCGCAGTAATCAGAATCGACAGTCTCGGCGCACCGAGCATGGGGTGGTAGGCGACTCGCTCGATCACCACGCCGAGACATCCCACCGCCAGCATGGCCAACAGCATGGCGACGAAGATGCCGAGCCAGCCCGCGCCGAGAAATCCCGACACCAGCGACAGGCCGCCGAAGCCGACGAAGGCGCCAGTCATGTAGAGATCGCCATGGGCGAAATTGAGTAGTTTGATGACCCCGAACACCATGGTGTAACCGAGCGCCACCAGGGCGTAAAAGGAGCCCAGCACCAGCCCGTCAACGAGCTGCTGTAGAAAAGAGTCGTACCAGGTCATGAGCGTGCATCTCTGGACAGCGGGAAGTCAGGACGACCGCGTTGCAGGCGCATTGTCAGCAACGCGGATCGTCATTTCCGGCTCGAGCCGATGCCCGAACCGGAAAACTAGCCGTTAGGGTTCGTAGCGGGTCCAGTTGCCGTCCTGACCTTCGAGTACCACGAAGTTGCTGCGCGACAGAGTATGCTCCGGGGTAAAGGCGACCGGCCCGGCCAGCCACTCCTGACCGTCGGCGCTGTTCAACGCCGAGATGATGGCATCGCCGTCTGTCGTACCGGCCTTGTCGATCGCCCAGGCCATTAACTGCAGCCCGTCGTAGGCGAGCGGTGCATAGGGCCCCGGGGAATTATCGAACTGCGCGTTGTAATCGCTGATGAACTGCTGGGCGGCTGGCAGAAAGTCGGCGGTGGGGTTCGAGAATGCGAACACGCCTTCAGCGGCCTGACCGGCGATGTCGAACAGTTTAGGCGAGTTGGAGCCGTCACCCACGGCGATCAGCCCCTGAAATCCCCGCTGACGAAGCTGACGGATCAGAAGGCCGCCGTCGGCGTAGTAGGCGGTCCAGAACACGGCATCGGCACCGGAGCTCCGAATCTTGTTGACCAGCGCGGAAAAGTCCTGCTCCCCCTTGTTGACGTATTCGAACGCGGAGACGGTATGGCCAGCTTCGCTCCAGGCGTCGCGGGTCAGGTTGGCCAGATCCTGTGAATAGGCATCGCCCTGATTGACGATGGCCAGCTTCTCGATCTCTTCGCCTTCGAAGAAGTCGAGGGCGGTCTTGGCCTGATCGTTGCCGGTCGAATTGATCATCACCGCGTTGCCCGGATTGGCCGGGATCAACTGCGTCGAGTTGGCCGCCACGATGACGAACGGAATATTGGCGTCGCCATAGACCTTGAGCGTGGGCTGGGTCGCGCCGGAACAATATCCGCCCACGACACCGACGACTTCCAGCGAGGCGAGCCGGCTGGCCGCATTGACCGACTGCTGCGGATCACAGGCGCTATCGCCGGACACCAGTTCGATCTGGCGGCCACCCAGCAGCCCACCGTCGGCATTGATTTCGTCGGCAGCCAGCGAGATGGCGTTGAACATATCCTTGCCATAGGTGGCTTCAGAGCCGGTCGTCGGCACCTGAACGCCTAGCGTAATGGGATCGTCCTGCGCCAGAGCAAGCGGTCCAATGGCGACATTAACGAGTGCCGCGGACGCGACCCACTTGAGAAAATTACCCATACCGCAATACTCCTTTCAGTGCTTTTGATTGTTCGTCATTGTTCTATGCGTACTGCAAAGGGGTGGGCGTTACGCCCTGTCGTACCGGGACTACATCAAACGCGGTGCCTTTTACTCCGCCAGCCTTCACCCCGCGAGCTTTTCATTTCGCGAGCCTTTCATTTCGCGAGCCTTTCATTTCGCTAAGGGAAATTACGTTTTTATCGCTTTCATCACTGACAGTAATAATTTGTATAAAATATACAAGCACGCCGTCAAGCCGTGTTTCGTCGTCCCGATCTGCCCGTCGAATCCCATCTTATACGGCGCTTTCGTCACGGCAATTTTTTGTCATGTTTTTCAGACAATTCCCGACCCAAGCCCCTCAATATCCTGGCTCACCAATCGCGCAACGCGAACCGATTGGGCCCACTTCATACCTAGCCGAAGCGGGCGAGCCGATAGGGTTCCAGAGGCGGTAGACCGGGACGCTTCATCGCGGTATCAAGCGGCGAAGAACCCTCAGTGCCGGCGAGAGTGGCAATGATCTCGGCGGTGATCGCCGCCTGGGTCAATCCGAGATGATGGTGGCCAAACGCCAGCAGCACGCGGCCCTTTTCCACTCGGTCGATAATCGGCAGGGAATCCGGCAGAGACGGGCGAAAACCCATCCATGGCGTCGCGCCCTCGGCGTCGAGATCCCGCTTGAACAAGCCGTGGCTCAGGCGATGCAATTGCCACGCCCGCGCCATGTTGGGCGGTGCATTCAGCCCCGCGAATTCCACGGTGCCGGCCAGCCGCAAGCCGGTTGCCATCGGCGTCATGATGAAACGACGCTCCAGCGAGGTCACCGCGAACGGCAGGCTGTCGTGTTCGCGAGGTAGCATCAGGTGATAACCCCGCTCGGTATCCAGCGGCACGCGCTTGCCGGTGAGTTGAGCGGTCAGCGCTGCCGAATGGGCGCCACAGGCGAGCAGCACGCGACTGGCCGTCAACTCACGCCGATTGGTGACGAGCCGGACACCGGTCTCGGTCACTTGCGCCGAGCCCACGGTTTCCTGAGAGAAGCGCACGCCCTGCCCTTGGGCGGCGTCGACCAAAGTCTGGATGATCCACGATGGGTCCAGTACGTGACCCGTGCCGGGGAAGAACAACCCGCCCAGCAGCGCCGTCGATAGCTGCGGCGCCTCCTGCTGGATCGCTTCGCGCTCCCACCGCTCGACCGGCACCTTTTCGTGGCACATTCGCGATTCGAGCGCCTCGAGCTTGTGGCGTGACTCGGACTTCTCGTAAACCAGGAGCGAGCCGTCGGCTTTCAGCAGGTGAGCGCCGTTGACCGATGCCAGCAGGCGCTGCCAGGCCGCCAGACTGAGCGCATTGAGGGCGCCGATACCGGCCACGCTCTGGGCGAACGGCGTCGAGCGCAGGTTCAGCATCAGGCGGGTCAACCACGGCAGCGCGCGTGGCAGGTACTTCCAATCCAGCCGCAGCGGACCCATCGGATCCATGAGCATGCCGGGTAGTGACTTCAGGATCGAGGTATCGGCAATCGGAAAGACCTGCTCGGTGGCCAGATGCCCGGCGTTACCGTAAGAGGCGCCCCGTCCCGGTTCCTGAGTGTCGAGTACCACGACCCGGTGACCCTGACGAGCCAGCGCCAGGGCACTGCTGACGCCGATGAGGCCCGCGCCGACGACCGCGATATCGGCATCAATCGGCGCCGGATGGGGAGAATTCGACATACGCGACCTCATGTCCAGGACAGTAAAGAGCCGGCGGGGCTCAGGCGCTGTTCAAGCTGTTCTCCAGCACCGCCACAACGCTTCCCGCCGCTTCCTTGATATGGGTTTCCAGTAACTGGCAGGCCTTCGCGACATCGCCCTGCCGCGCGAGCTTCAGCAACTCGCGATGTTCCCGTTCGGCCTTCTCGATCTTGCGGGTATAGAGCAGCTGCATGCGGATATAACGCCCCGCCTTGGTGTTCAACTGGCCGATGATCGCCAGCGTTTCAGGCAGCCCCGAGGGCGCATACAGGGCGTGGTGAAACGCGAAGTTGTAGTCGCCCCAGTTCCCGATCTGACTACCGGAATCCAGCGCCGCGTCGTACTGGTCAAGGATGGCCTCGGCCTGGTCGAGATCCGACGCTGTCAGATTCGGGATCGCATACCGCAAGGCATGCGTCTCGATCAGCACGCGCAGGTCGAACAACTCCCGTACCGCGGCCACGGAAAGCTCGGTGGTGAACGCCCCGCGGTGGGCGTGGAACTCCACCAGGCCCTCGGACTCCAGGGTCAGCAGGGCCTCCCTGACGGGTATGCGACTGACGTCGTAATCTCTCGCCAATGCATCCTGGCGAAGCTGGGAGCCGCCCTTGAACTCGCCGCTGAGAATGCGCTCGCGCAGATCATCCGCGACGTGCTGGGCTCGGGTCTTGAAAGTCGCCATAGATCGGTCGTCATCGTCATTGCAGCATTTTGCATATTGTATACAGCACACAATTGACTCACCACACACCCGCGGGGCGCGCCGGCCTTGGGCCATTCGCGCCAGCCGAGACGGGCGACAGGCCGACAGTCTCCCCCGGCAGCTCGACCCGGCACGGCGTCGCCGCTCACCCCGCCTGGACCGACCACTGCGTATACCACTCACGGAACAGCGCGTACTGGGCCTCGACATAACGACGCTGTGCCTCGCTCAAGGCATCGCTTTCGTTGAAGTGCAGCGCGTAGCCGCTGTCGCCGTTGAGTACCATCAAGTGCTTGTAATACAGCACCAGGTCCACGCCTTCATCGAAGGAAGACAGCACGTTGAGTGCCGACTCCAGCTCCCGAGCCCGGCGCCGGGCCTCGAGATCGCCCCTGGCGGCTTTCTCGCTCAGCGCGACCAGCTGCAGGACTTCGCGGGGCAGTGCGTTACCGACACCGGTAATGGCGCCAGTGGCCTGACAGTTGACGAAGCCGTGCACCACCTGGGTGTCGACACCGACCATCAGGCTGACGTCGTCATCCTGTGAAGTGATGTGCTCCGCTGCATAGCGCAGGTCTTCAGCCCCGCCGAACTCCTTGAAGCCGATCAGATTCGGATGTTCGCGACGTAGCGCAAAGAACAGTTCGGCGCGCGTGGCAAAGCCGTAGTGGGGGCTGTTGTAGATCACCGCGGGCAGTTCGGCAGCGGCTTCCAAAATGGCCGAGAAATGCGCTTTCTGGGCAGCCAGCGAGGTGCCGCGGGAGAGGACACGCGGAATGACCATCAGCCCCTGCGCCCCGACCTTGGCCGCATGCGCCGCGTGGGATACCGCTTCCTTCGAGTTGACGGCCCCGGTACCGACGATCGTGGGAACCCCGGCGGCGACCAGTCTTGCCACCCCTTCCTGACGCTCGGCTTCGCTGAGCAGCGGCCAGTCGCCCATGGAGCCGCAGTAAACCACCCCACGCATGCCGAGATCGACGAGCTCGCGCCCCTTGGCGACCAGCGCATCGTAATCCGGCGTTCGGTCGGCAGTGCAAGGGGTCATCAGGGCAGGAATACAGCCGGTAAAGATGGAGTCGCTCATGGTTGTCCTCTGGAAAGGCTGGATGGTGTGTCGTTCGACAGCGGAATTGGCGTGCCGCTAGGTCGCGGTAATGCCCCACGCGAAGGGGTCGTTGTCGTCGATCAACAGCGTGGCGTCGGCGCTGAGAAACGCGCTGCCCTTGATGAAGGGGCGGATAAGGGCACTCGCTGGCTCTCCCGCTTCTTGCGCCTCCCACTCAAAATGCCCCTCGAATCGGCTGCCGGTGATACTGGACTGAACCCAGCGCTCCCCCGCCGCCAATTTGCCGTCAGCGGCCAGGCAGGCCAGTTTGGCGCTGGTGCCGGTGCCGCAGGGCGAGCGGTCATAGGCCTTGCCCGGGCACAGCACGAAGTTGCGGCTGTCGGCGGGTTCGAGGGACTCGGCAGCCGTGGCAACGTCATCGGCAAACAGCTCGATATGGTCGATATGGCCCCCGTGCTCACCGGTGATCGCCTGTGCGTCCAGAGCCTGACGGATCGCCCAGGTAAAAGCCGTCAGTGCCTCCTCGTTGGCAAGGGTCACCGCTTGATCGTGCTCGCCGACCAGGAAGAACCAATTGCCCCCCCAGGCAATATCACCACACACCAGACCATAGCCGGGCACCTCGACCGGGACGCGATGGCGATAGCGGTAGGCGGGCACGTTTCGCACCGTCACCGCGCCGTCTTCGTGCAGGGTGGCACTGACGGGGCCAACGGTCGTGTCGATCCAGTGGTCCCCCGGCTGGATCAAGCCGAGATGATGCAGGGACGCGACCAAACCGATCGTGCCGTGACCGCACATGCCCAGATAGCCGGTGTTGTTGAAGAAGATGACGCCGCAGGTCGCGCCCGGCGTCACGGGCTCACAGTAGAGCGCACCGACGAGAACCTCGTTACCACGCGGTTCCAGCAGGCAGGCGCGACGCCAGTGATCGTGGGATTCCCGCAGGGCATCCCGCTTCTCGGCCAGGGTGTCGCCCGGCAGGGTCGGAAAGCCCTCCATGACAAGACGGGTCGGCTCGCCGCCGGTGTGGGAATCGATGACATGGATGCGCTTCATGACCATTTTTCCTTCGTGTGGGCGAACCGACCACTCGCCTGGCAAGGGTCAGACTATAGAACGATGATTCGTTGGATTGTAGATTTTATACAATCTTCAAACGCGTTTGTGAAGGGGTCTTCAGCCCCCTCACCCCGAACCGAGCTGCCGAAGGCCGGCTAGAAACGTATGGTCGCGACTCACGTCCTATCGCTGAAAAGAACCCAATGGTAATAGGTCGTGCCGAGCTTCACGGTTGGTGCCGACAGGTAACCGAGGCCATATTCCCTCCCCGTAAATCGACGGGCGGCCGGATCGAAGGCTAGTTAGTTAAAGCTGACGGCGATCCTGACCGCGTGCTGATGCCATCGCTTCGCGGTTAACGGAGAGATAGCCGTGCCGCCCTGAAGGGCGAAGCCCGGCTCGGCGTTGAGAAACGGCAGCAGCGAAACCAGCAGACTGACCTGTTCGTGGTAGCGAGCATCAATCGGCATGCACGAACGCCTCCGGCACCGCCACGTGATACTCCCTGTCCAGCTTGCCGCCCTGGCAGAGCTGCCGCTTGCCTTTGCCGAGATCAAGTCGACGTGGTTCCAGACGACCGTACCTGGCATGCCCGGCGAGCCAGCAACAGGAAGGTCCGCTTGGTTCTCACCGAACGGCATTCCTTTAGCAATGCCTGCAGCCGGCGCGGGCGCCTGCGATAACGGCAGAGCGTCGATAGAAGTGCGGGATAGAGAGAGGGACTTCGAGAAGGTAAAGCCTGCCGCGTGGGAGGCACCCACGCTAGCCCTCATCAATGCCAGGCGGCAAAGGGGTCGGTAGCCATACCGAGGACAGGCGCTCTCAGTGTGTACCGCCCGTGCCTATCGATAAAGACCAGGAGCCAGCATGTCCATCACCATCGACGACGACCAGGTACTGCTGGCGCTCAACACCGTGCAGCAGCGCGCGATTCGCCTGCCGCCCGCGTTCAAGGCGATCGGCGAGGCGGTGGTTGCCAGCACCCATGAGCGGTTCCAGGAGAAGGAGGCACCGGACGGCACGCCCTGGACGCCACTCTCCGAGACCACAGTCGAGCGCAAAGGCCACGACCGCATCCTCGAGGGCGAGACTCACCAGCTCGCCCGGCAGATCCACTACGAGGCGAGCGACGACGCCCTGGAATGGGGCAGCTCCATGATCTACGCCGCCATGCAGCACTACGGCGGCGAGCAAGCCGAGTTCCCGCATCTCTGGGGCGACATCCCCGGTCGTGAGTTCCTGGGCGTCTCCAGCGACGACCGCGACGAGGTGCTGGATACCCTCTCGCTCTACCTCGAAGGCGGATTGTGATCGATCGCCTGTGAGGCGCTGTGAGGCGTTCGCGGCGGCTGGGCGCTATGATGATCCTTTTTTTGCTTTAAGGCCCGTTAGGCGTGCGTTAGAAAGCCAAAACGCTTATATTTGAGCCATAGGGCACCGCGAATCCCTGTCACTAATAGTCTTGAGCACAGGTCGCGAATAGACCATCCGCACCCAGCGCAGGAGGCCAGCCATGTTTGACAGTATCAAAAAGCGCTTTTGGAATAGCTACGATGAAGCGCGTGCAGCCGCCGATGATGTCGCACCCTACTACATCGTTGGCGATGGCATAATGACGGCCCGATCATCTGAGGTGGTGCGCTCGCGTACTTTTCACGAACAGATGAATGCTTCTGCTGTTCTTGAACAGCAGGTCGTCATGCGCCGCCGTTAAGTCCAGCTAGTCGTGCTCAAACCCCTTCTTGCATTTATCCCGCTACTGGCGGGATATTTTTTTGTCACTAAGTGGCACGAGTCTCGTTACCTGGTGCGGAGGCAGAGCTCCCAAGGCGTCTATTTCTATGCGGCACTGGCTGGGATCGTACTACTAGCAGGCTCAGTTTTAGTTGTAGAACTACTAAGCTCACATTTGGAGTGGATTCGACAAAGCGCCCGTGACTGGATCGATCTTCATTTACCTTTGGAAGAGGAGACGGATAGCGATACGGCTGCGTACTGGATGCTGACTCTAGGGATTACGTTCGTGCTAGGGGTTGCAGGTAGCTATGTCCTAAATTTCTTCCAAGCGCTGATGTCGATGAAATCGAAGGATTTTGTCTTAATCTTCGGGAACGGCATCAAACAAAACAGAACCTGCCCTTGCTACTATGTAGCCGAAATCTATAAGCAACATTCTAGCAGAGCACCTCTTCGAAGAGCTCTAGCGCGAATGAATGCTGATTTTGAAATCGTACTGCTTCGCGCCTTTGAAAGCGGGAAACCTCTATGCTTCAACCTCAAAAGCGGGAAGGTGTATGTGGGATCGCTCGTAGGTGCCGTGGACCCTACCGATAGCCGGGACATGCTTAGAATACTGCCCTACATCAGCGGGTTTCGCAGTATGCCGGAGTTCGAGGTCGAATTTAGAACTTTCTATCGGAAAATTTACGACAAGATCGAGACTGAAAATGGGTTGAATCACCTAGATCCGGAGGACTTTGAAAAAGCTTTCAATTTTAATGATGTGGAATCGGTCCACATTTTTGATATAGCCGCCTACGTTGAGCTCCAACAAGCTGAACATTCCAGTAATCAAGGAGAGCATAGTCTTGATCCGCTGCCAGAAAGGGAACCGTAATTCCCAAAACGCCTTAAATTGGTTCCCCCCGCCATGGCCGCCATTCTGCGGCCATAGATACGACACCCGCACCACGCCACCGCATCGCCGTTTGCTCGGCACCGACCGCCAACCCGGTGGCGGTCTGCTCGCTGCGCGTCTCCGCCAGCGATGATCTGACCCAACTGATTACCGCCGGCACGTTCAGCACGCCGCGCGGATCGCTCGAAGGCAGTGGGCCGTGGCACCTGGACGAAGCGCTCGCCCGCTCGATCATCGATCGGGCGGCGGCACGCTACAACATCAAACGGTTAGAATGGAGATGCACCGGCGAGGAGCGATGCGTACATCAAAGTGGTGCTAGCAAGCTAAGCGTAATCGCTCCACGTTGACATTAGCGCTCGATGTCTTTGGAAGAAGGAATCTTTATCGGGGGCAGACTCCAGATCCTCGACCTGTGAATTTGCGGTTCGCTTAGCCTCATCTGACATGGCGCTAGCATCAATGGCTTCTTTCAAGCTCCGAACTGTTTCCAAGTATTTATCAAAGTAATGGGTTGCGCCCCCAACGTCTAAGCCTTTGACTCTTGTGGTTTTTATCGGTGCCGTATCACTTCCAGCTACTGTAATCGTGCCAAATTTCACCTTCCCGCAATCGTCTACAACTATGGCGTAGCCGCAACTTGGGGTGAGCCTATTTGATTTATGGAAGCAGTGGCTTCGACTGGTCAATGCCACCGGGACTATCGAGCTCTTTCAAGTAGCACCGTTCTATCATGAGGGGTTGACATGCACCAAAGGCAAGAATGCTTGCAGCGCTATGACCGCGCTCAAACGCATTTCTACCTCGACCCACCGTACTGGCAGGCTGAGGGCTACGGCGTCCCGCTCAGGATCGAGGAATACGAGCAGATTTCCGAGGTGATCGGTAAGCTCAAGGGCAAGGCAATCATCTCGCTCAACGACCACCCCGACATCCGGCAGGTCTTCGCTGGCTACCATATCGAGACGACGGATATCCGGTACACAGTGGGCGGTGGTAAGGGGCAAGACGCCCGCGAGGTGCTCATATTCAGCTGGGACGTCGAAGCCGAACCGGCGGGATTGTTCTAGGGGGGGGGGGGAAGCATGATTGTTAATGAAAGAACTTTCGATACCGCTGCACAGTTCATGCGGTTTTTATCACCGCTAAAAGACAAGTATTGGAGCGTACCCTACATTTTTCGTGGGCACGGACGTGCCTCCTACGTTCTGGCCCCGACTGCATTGAGGACTCATGGTCCCATCGCAGCTGGGAAGATGTTAGGCGTATACGACCCTCAAGCTCGGCAAGTCGACTACGAAATCGAGCTAATTCGGCTGTTTCTAAGAGGTTGCGATGCATCCGGAATAGCGGTGCCGGGGGATAGTCCCGACGCGCGCGAACAGCTTGGAATGGAGAGCGTCAAGAAGCTCGACGGGAGCCACAAGGATTCGTGGCCCCCAAAGGCTCTGTGGCCGATGCTAGCTACTGCGCAGCACCATGGGGTACCAACCTGTCTTCTCGATTGGACTCGTAGATCTTATGTCGCTGCCTACTTTGCTGCGTCAACGGCTTTAACCGATCCCGGGGATGAGCACTTAGCAGTATGGGCGTTGAACGTCAGCGACAGCGCTAATTGGAAGAGCCTGCGGTACCTGCAAATGCCTGGCGCCACCAGCCAAAACCTGGCCGCGCAAGACGGGGTCTTCACAGTTTCCACGTTGAGCGCGACATTTGGCGGGGGTAATGATTCGACGACTGTCGATCGACTGGAGGACGTGGTGGCCAGAGCTAGTCAACCTAAGCCCATCCTAATCAAGGCTTTGTTACCACGGTCTCAAGCACCATACCTTTTGAAGCTCTGCGCTGAATTCGGTGTAAAAGGGTCGACGCTCTTCCCGGGTTATCAAGGCGTAGCCAGAGAGGTCACCGATCAGGCCTATTCTGGTATCGATCTACAATCGCAGTGGACAGAGGCGGCCTTGGCTGAGGGGCTGGTGCCAAAGTAAGCGCAAAGGTAAGGGCGAATGGAGTCGTGGGGTAGTGCCAAAGGATGTGCAACACAGTGCCAAATCCAGCGCGACGCTACAAGTCAGTAAGGCGAATGGAGCAAAAGCACTAAGGGAATGCCTAACAGCCCCCTGTACAGCCACCCGCCAGAATCAGCGTTAGTTTGGAATTCAGTAAGATGCTGATTTTATTGGTGGGCCCAGTAGGACTTGAACCTACGACCAAGGGATTATGAGTCCCCTGCTCTAACCAACTGAGCTATAGGCCCGGAAACGCGGGAGCCGTATGATAACCAAAGCGTTCGGCACAGGCCAGCCGTCCCAAGCTCAGTTACCGTATAAGCTCAGTCGCCATGCAAGCCCAGTCGTCCAGGGAGGACACCCATGTCATCGAGCATTCTCATTCGCCGGCTGACGAGCCTGTCTCTCGCCACCGGTTTAATCGCGTTCAGCGCGCTGTCTCAGGCGGCGTGGCAGATGGACCCGAACCAGTCGAGCGTCACCGCGACGGTCACGGAGATCACCAGCGCTGGCGATGCCATTCCCCACGAGCATTCGCTGCGGCGAATGGAAGGCCAGATCAGCTCGGACGGCACGTTGCGCCTGCCGGTGCGGCTCAACCAGACGGATATCATTGACCGGCTGGGCGATCTGCCGCCGTGGATGACGTCTCTGACCAACACCACGCTGGTCACGGTGGTTACCCAACTGCCGCCGGAGCGCATCAATTCGCTCAACGTGGGCCAGTCGACGGTGGCGGTGCTCAACCTGCGCACCGATGCCAACGGCGAGCAGCGCGAAGAACAGCTACCGGTGCGCTTCACCCGCGAGGCCGAGGACGTGGTCCGCGTGCGCAATGCAGAGCCTGTCTCCATCGATGGGCGCGAGCTGATGAAGAATCAGACCGTGCGCTCGGTGCTCTCCCTGATGGGTTACCAGCAGATCGACAATGACGTACCGGTGACACTGGATGCCGTGCTCGTCGATCGGTGACCCTCACGGCATGACCGTTTCTTCCCCGCCCTCTCTCCCCCTGCCGCCGGGATGCCAGCCGCTGGATTGCGAATGGCCCTGGCGACAGGCGTTGGCAAGCGCTCACTTCGCGGCGATGCGCTTCGATACTGCGCTGCTGGCCGAGACCGACCCGTCGGTCTATCGGATCGATCTCTCCGAGCGTCTGCTCTCTTCGGCGGACAAGCGCCGGGCAGAGTACGTCGCCGGGCGGCTCTGTGCGCGGCAAGCACTCCACGATCTCACGCACGAGGCGGTCGCGCTGGGGCAGACGGCGGCCGGGCCACCGGCGTGGCCGGCCGGCACGGTCGGCTCGATCACCCACAGCCGCGGGCTGGCGGCGGCCGCAGTGGCCAGTCAGACAAGCGTTGCCGGTCTGGGGATCGACGCCGAGGCGCGAATCCCTGCTGCGCGCGCGCATCGGCTGGCGCCACAGATTCTGGTCGAGTCCGAGCGGGAGTGGCTCGCCACGCTCGACAGTGGTGCCGCCAGCGAGTTCGTGACGACCGCTTTCTCGCTCAAGGAGAGTCTGTTCAAGGCGCTCTTCCCGCTGGTGCAGCGACGTTTCTATTTTCACGATGCCTGTCTCGTCGCCTGGGATCCCGACCATGGCAGCGCGGCGATCGAGCTGCTGACGACGCTCTCTTCTCACTGGCCGGCGGGTCGACGCCTGGCGGGACACATCGCCGCACTCGACGACCACCTGGTGACACTGATTGCCGCGCCGCGACCAGCGTAAGCCCCCGCGGCACCCCGCGTGGCGGGGTCATTCTGGCGCCTTCCCCTCTGCCTCGCTGGCCTCGAACGCTGACTCGACCCAGTAGTGCTTGGGCTTCTTCAGTGATAGCGATTATCATTCGCGCATCGTCCTTCTGACTGGATCGTTGCCATGTCTTCTGCCAGGACCGCAGTGAAACAACCCGATGTGCCGCCGGCCTCTCGCGCGCTGACGGTGGATGACTTTGATCACTTCGAACGTCGCTATCGCGTCGAGCACCGCTTCGCCGCACCGTTGCCGCCCTCTTCAGCGGCCGATGCGATCGCCGAAGGGCGTGTCGAGGAGCAGCGACTGGCGACCGGTTGGCAGTGGGTGGGGTCGGATCTTTGCATCCATCGCACCTACGAGACCCACGCGCTGCCTGACGCCCCCGCGCATCTTTCGGTCATTCTGATGCTGGAGGGCGAAGCGACGATCACCCTCGGTGAGCACACCCACCACCTGCAAACCGGCGCGGGACTGCTGCTCGCCTACCCCGGCGCGGGGCGACTGACCGCGCGCCACGCGGCCCAGCCCCGGGTGCGGGCCATAAATCTGACGATCCCGGTCTCGGCGCTGGCAGCGGATACCCGGCTCGAGCCCCTGCGACCGCGACTCAACGCCAGTGGCGGCGGCTGGCCGCTGGTGGCCGGCGCCGGTCTGCAAGCCTCACTCGCCCACTGGCTCGACCACGCCCCCCAGCCCGGCGCGGCGCTATTGGCCGAGGGCCTGGCGCTGCAGCTGCTGGCCGCGGCGGCCGCTGTCTCGCCGGGGGGCGCCCTGCCTCCGTCCAGCGCCCGCCACGGCGACCGGCTGGCGCGGGTCCACCGCCTGATTCAGAGCCGCCCTGGCGAGGACTACACCCTCGCCTCGCTGGCCCGGCTCGCCTGCATGAGTTCGAGCTCGCTGCGCAGCAAATACCGCCAGCGCTACGGGCTCTCGCTTTTCGACCACCTCCGCCAGTGCCGGCTGGAGCTGGCGCACCGCCTGCTGAAAGAGGGTGGCGAAGTTCAGGAGGTGGCGTACTGCGTCGGCTACCGGCATCCGTCCAACTTCGCCACCGCCTTTCGCCGCCACCACGGGCTGGCACCGCGTGACATCGTCAACACCGCTCGTGTTCCCTAGCAAGACCTCGAATCGCGCCCTTTGCCATTGCGCATAGGGATCTTGTCACCGCGCATAGGCAGATGATCGCGCTTATCGGGAATAATTCTCGATAACATCTAATATTGAATCTCATCAGGAGTTTTCATGCGCGTTTCGAGTCGCCCGCTTCCCCACGCCGCCTGCCTGCTTGGCGTATCGCTGATTCCCCTGACCGCGCTTGCGCAGTCGAGTAGCGAGACGCCAAGCGCCGACACCCTCGAGACGGTGACGGTCACCGCACAGTCTGCCGCGACCAAGACCGAAACCCCCTTTCTGGAGACGCCGCAGACCGTCTCCAACGTCGACCGCGAGCAGATGGACATTCGCCACGTGCGCAGCGTGGGCGAAGCGGTGCAGTACACGCCCGGGGTCTACACCAACCAGATCGGCGCCACCCACCGCTATGACTATCTGGTGATGCGCGGCTTTTCCGATGGCAGCCTGAGCAACGTCTACCTCGACGGTTTGAAGGTGATGGGCGACGCCAACGGTTACAGCTCGATGGTCATCGATCCGTGGTTCCTGGACGACGTCGAGATCGTCAAGGGGCCGGCCTCGGTGCTCTACGGTCGCTCCTCCCCCGGCGGGCTGGTGGCGCTGACCAGCAAGAAGCCGCTGTTCGAGAGTCGCAACGAGATCCAGTTCAGCGCCGGCAACAACAACCAGCAAAGCGCGGCGTTCGACTTTTCCGGGCCGCTGGGCGATGAGCGCCGCGTCGCCTATCGGCTGGTCGGCATCGGCAGCAAGGCCGACACCCAGTTCGATCCGGTCGAGGACGAGCGCTACGCGATCATGCCCTCGATCACCTGGGACGCCACCGACAACACCACGCTGACCGTCATGGCCTACCTGCAACATGACCCGGAGGGCGGCTACCACTCCGGCGTACCGTTCGAGGGCGCGGTCAATGCGCGCAACGGCCAGCACATCGACAATGACTTCTTCGACGGCCAGGACGACTACGACAAGTTCGAGCGCTACCAGCGCATGTTCGGCTACGACCTCGAACACCGCTTCAGCGACCGCGTCACGGCCCGCCAGAAGCTCCGCTACCTCAACGCCGACGTGGCCATGGATCAGGTCGCGCAGATCGGCTGGCTCGGCGAGACCAACCAGCTGAACCGGGCCTACTACCGGGCCGATGAATCGATGCAGGCATGGACGCTGGACAACCAGGTCGAGGCCGAGATGCAGAGCGGTTTCATCGACCATACCGTGCTGGTGGGCATCGACTACCAGCAGCGCGAGAACGACGTGAAGTACGCAACGGCTGGCTTCTCGCCGATCAACCCGTTCTCGCCGAGCTATGACGGCGACCTGACCGGGCCGGCAAGCGTCTACGCCGACGAAACCCACCACCTCGACCAGACCGGCATCTATCTGCAGGATCAGATGACCTTTGACCGCTGGCGGGTGACTCTCGGCGGTCGCTACGACTGGGTCGATATCGACAACGACAACCATCTCACCAACGGCACCGACAGCAGCCTCGACGACACCCAGTTCAGCGGTCGCGCCGGGCTGCTCTATCTCTTCGACAACGGCGTCGCGCCCTACCTGAGCTACAACACCGCCTTCACCCCGACCAGCTTCACCGGTGCGGACGGCAATCTGCTCGAGCCGATGGAAGGCGAGCAGTGGGAGACCGGTCTCAAGTACCAGCCGCCGGGCACTCGCGATCGCTACAGCGTCTCGCTGTTCCGCATCAATCAGGAGAACGTGGCGACCAAGGAGCAGCCGACCGACGACTACCGCTCGGTGGGCGAGATCCAGTCCCAGGGCGTGGAGTTCGAGGCGCAGACCTGGCTGAGCGACGAATTCTATCTCCAGGCCGGCTACGCCTATACCGACATCACCTACGAGGAGAGCGACGTTCCCGGCGAAGAGGGCAACTACGCCATCTACGCACCGCGCCATCAGGCGAGCCTCTGGGGTCACTACGCCTTCAACCAGGGCCCGCTGGACGGGCTGGATGCCGGCGCGGGCGTGCGCTACTACGCCGACGTGCAGGCCGACCGCGCCAACAGCGACAAGGTACCGCCCTACACCCTGGTCGATGCCACGCTCGGCTATGATCTAGGCAAGCTCGGACTCGAGGGCGTCGACGCGCGGCTCAACGTCGGCAACCTGCTCGACGAGGAGTACGTCGCCTCCTGCAACTCGCTCAGCTACTGCTACTTCGGCGCCGAGCGCAGCGTGACGGCCACCGTCTCCTACCAGTTCTGATCCGCGTGCGCGGGCCGCCCCGGTCCGCGCCGCCACGCCACAGCATTGAGAGCGCCCCGCCGCCCCGCGCGTCGGGGCGCTCGTCGGTCTGCCGTCCGGGTTTCCCTGCTTGTCACGCGCCTAAGCGACATGGTCGTTCGCGCGGGCGGTCACAGGATGGCCATTTTCTTTGCAACGAAATGTTATGTCGGTTCAGAACCGGGCGGGTGACTCGTCTCCGATAGGCAGTCGATGAAAACGGTTTTCATTCTCATTATGAGCGCCGTCGAACTCGAGTCTTCCGGGCCGTCAGTCAGGAGCCGTCGTCATGCGATACGACACCCAAGCCACTCCCGCTATCCCGCTGCGACCGCTCGGGTCGCCGCCGCAGGACCCGTCACGGGCACTCTTCAGCGAGGCCACCCTTTCGGCGTATCACCAGGGCATGCAGCGCTGTGTCGATCAGGTACGTCGCACGCTCGACCACCATCGCCGGCCCACCAGCGGCGTGGCGCCCGACGAGCTGCAGCCGCTTATCGATGCCATCGACCTCGACAGCCCGCTGGAGACGCTCGACGCCGGGCTCGATGAACTGCAGCGGCTCTATCTGGACCATGCCGTTCACTTTCACGACCCGCACTACGTCGCCCATCTCAACTGCCCGATCACCCTGCCGTCGGTGCTTGCCGAGGCGATCGCCACGCCGCTCAATACCGCCGTGGAGACCTGGGACCAGAGCGCTGGCGCCACGCTGATCGAACAGAAGCTGATCGACTGGGTCGGCGCGCGTATCGGCCTGGGTGATGCCGCCGACGGCGTCTTCACCAGCGGCGGCACCCAATCCAACCTGATGGCGCTGATGATCGCCCGCGATCACGCCTGCGCCGCGGTGGCGGACCATCCCGGCAACCGCCATCACGGCCTGCCGGATAACTTCCGCGAGCTGCGTATTCTCGCCTCGGATGTCAGTCACTTCAGCGTGCAGAAAGCCGCTGCCCTGATGGGGCTGGGCTACGACGCGGTGATTCCGGTGCCGACGGATGCCGAGCGCCGGATGGACGTCGAGGCCCTCGGGGCAATCCTCGCCGAGTGCGAGCGTGACGGACTCAAACCCTTCGCACTGGTCGCGACGGCCGGCACCACCGACTTCGGTAGCATCGACCCGCTCTCGGCACTGGCCTCGATCTGCCAATCGCGCGGGCTATGGCTGCACGTCGACGCCGCCTACGGTGGCGGCCTGCTGCTCTCGCGACGTTATCGCCACTGGCTTGCCGGCATCGAGCAGGCGGACTCGGTCGGCGTCGATTTCCACAAGACCTTCTTCCAGCCGGTGAGCTGCAGCGCCTGCCTGGTGCGCGAGCGCGACCACCTGCAGTACGTCACCCACTATGCCGACTATCTCAACCCCCGCGATCAGGCCGAGACGGGGACGCCGGATCTGGTCAACAAGAGCCTGCAGACCACACGTCGGTTCGATGCGCTCAAGCTCTGGATGACCCTGCGAATCCAGGGGGCCGAGGCGCTCGGACACTATCTGGAGACGGTGATCGGCCTGACCCGGGAGACCTACCGCATGCTGTCCGCGCGGGAAGCGTTCGACGTGCTGATGCCGCCGGCGCTCTCGACGCTGCTCTTTCGATACGCCCCCGCCGGTATCGAGGAGGAGGCGCGAATCGAAGCCTTGAACCGCAAGATCCGCCAGATCCTGTCGCGCCGCGGCGAGGCCGTTGTCGCCGCCACCCGCGTCGACGGCCGGCTCTATCTCAAGTTCACCCTGCTCAACCCGCTCACCCGCGCCGAGGACCTTGCCCGCCTGCTCGATCGCATCGCCGAGCATGGCGATGCGCTGGCCGCCGAGTCGCTGACGGCCTTGCCGCCAGCGCATCCGTCGGTTCCGGAAAGCCCATGAGAGGTCCCTTACCGGGTCAGTGAGTCATCACTTTTTCGCCCATGTCGCGAGCCGGGCATCCCTCGAGAGCCTCCATCGACAGAGCCTTTAGAGAGAGCCTTTAGAGAGAGCCCTTCGAGAGAGCCCTTCGACAGAGCCTCACGAGAGCCCCCCATAGAAAGCGGTCATCGAGAGAGGCCTTTGTGCCCCACGCAGCCGTCAGGAGAAAACCGCCATGTCGGACAGAATTCACGACTTCATCGCCATCGGGCTCGGCCCGTTCAATCTGGGGCTCGCCTGCCTGGCCGACCCCATCGAGTCGCTCGACGGGCTTTTCCTCGAGCGCCAGCCAGCGTTCGACTGGCACCCCGGGCTGCTGCTGGAGGACGCCAGTCTGCAGACCCCATTCCTCGCCGACCTGGTCACGCTGGCCGACCCCACCAGCCGCTTCAGCTTTCTCAACTACCTGAAAGCCGAGGGCCGGCTCTACAACTTCTACATCCGCGAGAACTTCTTTCTCCTGCGCAACGAGTACAACCGCTACTGCCAATGGGTCACCACGCAACTCGACACCCTGCGCTTCGAGCAGTCGGTGGAGCGCGTCGAGCACGACAGCGAGGCGGATTGCTACACGGTGACCGCTCGCCATACCCGCAGCGGCGAGCCGCAGCGCTATCGCTGTCGCAAGCTGGTGCTGGGCACCGGTACCGAGCCCGTGATTCCCACCTGCTGCGAGAGCGTGCGAGACCGGCTCGTCCACTCCGCGGACTATCTCGAGCACAAGGCCGCGCTGCAGTCGAAAGCGTCGATCACCCTGGTCGGCAGCGGCCAGAGCGCGGCGGAGATCTATCTCGACCTGCTGGAAGCGCAGCCGCAGCACGGTTATGCCCTCGACTGGGTCACGCGCTCGCCGCGTTTCTTCCCGCTGGAGTACGGCAAGCTGACGCTGGAGATGACCTCGCCCGACTACATCAACTACTTCCATGCACTACCGGAGACGACGCGAAACCGCCTGATGCACGAGCAAAAAGGGCTCTACAAGGGCATCGATCTCGATCTGATCAATGCCATCTACGACCGGCTCTACACCCGCTCGCTGGACGGCGCGGTCGATACCCATCTGGTGACCTGTGCCGCGCTGGATAGCTGCCGCTTCGACCCGGCGCATCGTCGCTTCTCACTCGGCTTCGTCCACACCGAACAGGAGACCGCGTTCGACCACGTGACCGAGGGGCTGATTCTCGCCACCGGCTATGCGCCCCGTCGTCCGGACTTCCTCGCGCCGATCGAGCACCGCATCCAGCGCGATGCCGCCGGGCGCTACGCCGTCGGCCGCTACTACAACATCGATGCCAACGCCGACCTCTTCGTGCAGAACGCAGAGCTTCATACCCACGGGCTGGTAGCGCCGGATCTCGGCATGGCGTGCTATCGCAACGCCTGTCTTATCCGCGAGCTGGCCGGGCGTGAGGTCTACCCGGTCGAACGCGGCTTCACCTTTCAGGACTTCGGCGCGCCGCGGAACGACCGCTTCACGCCCCGATTCACCTCCCAGCGCCAATCCGCCTGAACACCACCGGAGACCGCCGCATGACTCTGCCACAGACACCTCGGACGACACCCGCTACCGCCGACGCCAGTTGCCTCTATCGCGACGGGCGCGACTTTCATTGTGCCTGGCCCGGCATTGGCACGCTGTCGCTGCGCCCGCTGGATACGACGCGCGACATCGACACGATCTACGCCTGGGTCAGCGCCGATCGTGCACGCTTCTGGGGGATGACCCAGGACACCCGGGAACAGGTCGCCGCGTTCTATCGACGCCTGCAGGCCAGCGCGAGCGCGCAGGCCTATATCGGTCTTCACGACAACCGCCCGGCATTTCTCGTCGAGCTCTACGATCCCGCCGAGGACCCGGTCGGCGATCACTTCGCGCCGCAAGCCGGGGACCGCGGCATGCACTTTCTCGTCGCGCCATTGGATGCGGAACGCCAGCCGATCTCGGGTTTCAGTCAGGCCGTGCTCGACACCATCGTCGCCTTTCTCTTCGACGACGCGGCCACTCGCCGTATCGTGGTCGAGCCGGACGTTACCAATACCAAGATTCACCCGCTCAATCGCCGTGCCGGCTTCGTCTACGACCGCGAGATTCAGCTCGCCGAGAAGACCGCGCATCTGGCGTTCTGCTACCGCGAGCCGCAAGCGAAGCCTCCCGCGGACCAGGCGTTGGGCGATACCGCCACCCATCACCTCGAGCCCGACCGTTGGGCGCGGGCCAACCGCGACCTGCTGGCCAAGGCGATCGCCGAATTCGCTCACGAGCGGCTGCTGAGACCCGAGGCGGTGAGTGCCGGCGAGGGCGGAGCGTGGGGGGACTATCGCCTTACCGGTGACGATGCGCCGGTCGAGTACCGCTTCCGCGCCCGGGTCATGGCGCTGGATCACTGGGTCATCGACCCCGCCACGCTGGTCAAGCGCGAGAGCGGCGAGCCGCGCGCCCTCGATGTCGCCGCCTTTCTCCTCGAGTGCCGCGAACGCCTGGGAATCGATCCGGGGAATCTGCCGACCTATCTCGAAGAGATCGCCAGCACCCTCGCCGGCGCCGCCTACAAGCTCGGCCGCGACCTGCCCCCCGCCGAGGCCCTGGCGCTGGCGGATTTCCAGACGCTGGAAATGGCGATGAGCGAGGGCCACCCGTGCTTCGTCGCCAACAGCGGTCGGATAGGATTCGATGTCGAGGACTATCACCGCTACGCCCCGGAGACCGGTCATGCCGTGCGCCCGCTTTGGCTTGCCGCCAGCCGGTCCTGCACGGAGTACAGCGCCATCGACGGCCTCGATATCGACACGCTGATGCGCGATGAGCTGGATGCCGCGACGCGTGAGCGCTTCGAGGCGACGCTGCGCGCCCGCGCCCTCGACCCCGCCGACTACCTCTTGATGCCGGTGCATCCGTGGCAGTGGCGACACAAGCTGGCAATCACCTTTGCCGGCGAGGTCGCCGAGCGCCGGCTAGTCCTGCTCGGCGAGGGCGACGACGACTACCGCGCGCAGCAGTCGATCCGCACCTGGTTCAATGTCTCACGCCCCGAGCGGCGCTACGTCAAGTTCGCGCTGTCGATTCTCAACATGGGCTTCATGCGGGGGTTGTCGACCTATTACATGCGGGGCACCCCGGCCATCAATGCCTGGGTCGAGCAGGTGGTCACGCATGACCCGGAGCTACAGGCTCGAGGGTTCCGCGTGCTGCGGGAAGTCGCGACGCTCGGCTATCACCATGCGCACTTCGAGACCGCCACCGACCGTCAGAGTCCCTACCAGAAGATGCTCGCCTGCCTGTGGCGGGAGAGCCCCTATGCCGGACTGTCGTCCGGTCGTCGTCTGATGACCATGGCGGCGCTTCTGCACCGGGATAGCCAGGGCCGGCCCTTGCTGCCGGCGCTGATCGTCGCCTCGGGTATCGACGCCAGCGCCTGGATCGACCGCTACCTCGCCGCCTACATGACGCCGCTGCTGCACTGCTTCTTCGCTCACGACCTGGTCTTCATGCCCCACGGTGAAAACCTGATTCTGGAACTGGAGGACCACTTGCCGGTCGGTGCGATTCTGAAGGATATCGGCGAAGAGACGGGGGTCTTCGACAACGGCCAGGACCTGCCGGCAGCCGCCCGGCGCATCGCCGTCGAGGTACCGGAGGCGCTAAAAAGTCTGTCGATCCTGACCGACCTGTTCGACTGCTTCTTCCGCTTTCTGGCGCCGATCCTCGATGAATCCGGCCTGATGAGTGCCCGCGACTTCTGGCAGCGGGTCGCCGCCTGCATTCACGACTATCAGGCGCGCCACCCCGGGCTTGCCGACAAGTTCGCGCGCTTTGATCTGTTCACGCCGACCTTCCCCCTGTCGTGTCTCAATCGCCTGCAACTTCGCGACAACCGGCAGATGATCGATCTTGCCGACCCGGCCAAGAACCTGCAGTTCGCCGGCGACCTGACCAATCCCATCGCCGAATTTCGCGACGACACCGGACGCACCGGAGAATAGCCCCTGAGTAGAGTCCCTGAGTAGAGGCCCCGAGGAAAGCCCCTGAGACGCGCGCCGCTTTCAACGCCTCGCATTGAGGTCACCTCGGGGATACGAAGAGAAACATTTCACCGACCTATATGATAACGATAATCATTAGTATTAATGCCATGATCGTCGCTCGTTCATCCCAACGGGCACGATCATGCATGGCTCTCTCATCGAATCGCTTTACGTCCGGCATCGTCCCGAACTGCTGGGCTTTCTGACCCGGCGCACCGGCTGCCAAGAGCAGGCGGCGGACCTCTGCCAGGAAATCTACCTGCGACTCTCCAGAACGCCCGATACGGGGCTGCCCGACGACGCGCGCGCCTACCTTTTTCGCATCGCGCGCAATCTATTGATCGACCAGCATCGACGCTCTGCGCCAACGGTGATCGCCCTCGACTCGGTAGAGGCGACGCTGAGCTGCCCTCGCGCCTGCCCGGAGACCACGGTCTGCGATCGCCAGTGCGCGCATCAGCTCCAAGACCTGCTCGCCCGCCTACCACCGCGACTGCGTCAGGCGCTGATCTGGCATCGCCTGGAGGGGCTGACCCAGCGCGAAATCGGTGAACGCCTCGGCGTTTCCGAGCGCATGGCGGGGCGATACGTTACTCAGGCACTCTCGCAGTGTCAGGCGGCGCTGGCGGCGATGGAGGGCGGCGATTAACGCCGGCGACTGGCTGTCGCTTCACCATCCAGCGCGGCACTTTCGAGGTCGCCCGCAGCAGCGGCACCAGCAGCCAGAGCAGCGGTGCGATCACCCAGACATAGAGGAAGCGACCGACGATCAGCAGCGGCAACAGCACGATCGTCCAGAGCAGGAACTGCCCCAGCCAGGCCGGCCACCCGAGCCACCCGGCAAGACCGGCACCCATCGCATTGACCAGACTCGGGTGCTCGATCACCACGTAAACGGTGCCCATCACCGCCGCGACCCGGGCGGTTCTCGTCAGCGTTGCGAAGCGACCGCTCCCGGCAATGGCGTCGGCGGCGGCGAGACGCGTACCCTGCCCTTCGGCTACGGCGCCGACGCGTGCCGCCCGTCCGGCCCGGAGCACCTTGACCGCGCTGCCCATCACCAGCAGGTCGACGCCCGCCCAACCGACGTCGGCCGCGCCGATGGGTTCCCCGCGGCGCCACTCGCTTTCCAGATCGCGCACCCCGCCGGTGAAGAACTCACCGATATCGCTGACCAGCCGCTCGCTCTGCAGCCGTGTGACTTGCCCGTCGGGCCCGACGACGAATTCACGCAGGAAGTCGTGGCCGTCGCGCTCAAGGGTCGCAACGGCGATCTGACCCCGCCGTTGCGGTGTCAGGGTGTCGAGCGCTGCCGACGGGGCGTGCGCCGCCCGACGCGACGCCGCCTCGTCGCTGTTGCCATCGACAGGCGCATCGCCCTCGGCGGCTTGCTCCCCTAACCAGCCGTTCAGGGTCTCGCTTGCCGAGCGGTAGTGCTCGCCGAGCCAGTGCTGGGCGCGAACGGTGAGGATGTCGTGGTCGCGGTAGTAGGCCACCGGCAGCACGATATCGGCGCCGAAACGACGCAGCGCCTGCTGGAAGTCGGGCTCGAGCCCATGGGCGAGCAGCACCTGGCGGGCGGTATCACCGTGGTTGAGGATCGCCAGCCGCGCGCTCATCCAGAGTGCGGCATCGTCGGCGTAGTCGAGAAACAGCGCGTTGATCGCCGCTGACTCGTTGGCCAGCGCCGGGGCGATCGCCGGCAACGCCTGACCGGCCTCCAGTCGCACCAGGCGCTCGTCGAACGGCTCGGCGCTGCCGAGCGAGGTCAGCCCGGCGGCCAGCAGCAGTGCCGCGATCAGTGTCACGACTGCGATTTTCATGGCCTTTCCTTTTGCTCTCGGCGCTTGGCCTCTCTTTTTCCTTCGCCGCCCATCTGTCGTCGACCGGCCTTGTCGTCGCGCGACCTGACACCCTGGGGCAAAGCGGAACGCGTCGACTCTACGTCGTGCGCGGCTTTGCCCGCTACTGCCACGGCGATGACCCGCCGCCGGCAAGGCCCACGAGCCTGCAATGACGCCCCTCGCCCCGGCCCATCGCCCCGTTATTGGCGACAACCCGGGGTAGAACCCCGGCGGCGGTGAGGCTTGACGCAAGCGAGAAGCAGCGACACTTGCCTTTGATAACCGTTCGTATCTGCATTAGGATGGCATCCTGCTCATTCGTCCATCACTGCCGTGAGGTGTCCCGCCCATGTTCGAAGTCCAGTCGGCCAGCTTCGAGATATCGGGAAAGACCCTGCTCTCCCCCATCGATTTCACCTTCGGTGAGGGCAAGATCTACGGCTTGATCGGACACAACGGGTCGGGCAAATCCACGCTGCTCAAGCTGCTCGCCCAGCAGCAGCCGGTGAGCAACGGCCGCATCACCCTCGACGGCCGCCCCCTCGATCAGTGGAAACCGCGCGAGTTTGCTCGCCACGTGGCCTACCTGCCGCAGCAGTTGCCCAGCGCGGACAATCTCACCTGCCGCGAGTTGATCGGCTTTGGCCGTTACCCCTGGCACGGTCTGCTGGGTCGGATGTCGCGTCACGATCAGCGCCAGATCGACCGCGCCATCGAACTCACTCACACCGAAGCCTTCGCCGACCGTCTGGTCGACACGCTTTCCGGCGGCGAGCGTCAGCGGGTCTGGCTCGCCATGCTGCTGGCCCAGGGCAGCCGCTATCTGCTGCTCGACGAGCCGCTGGCCGCGCTCGATATCGCCCATCAGGTCGAAGTCCTCGCGCTGGTGCGCAAGCTCTGCCAGGAGCTGGGCCTCGGAGTGATCATCGTGCTGCACGACGTCAACATGGCCGCGCGTTACTGCGATCATCTGGTCGCCCTGCACAGCGGCTCGCTGCTCGCCGAGGGCGAACCCTCGACCTTGATGAACGGCGTCAACCTCGAGGCGATCTACGGCATTCCGATGCAGGTGATGAACCACCCGGGTACTGCCTGCCCCATCGCTGTCCTGCAGTAATCCTTGGCGCTGCCAACGACGCTCACCGGCGCGAAACGCGCCTTCCCCCCTTCGGATCGGGTCACTTTCTGATTGAGGCCGGGTCCCTACCTGGATTAGACCGTATCCCTCTCTGGCTTAGACCGGATAGCCTGCTATCGACGATGACCGTTGCCGTGATGCCTCAGGCGTCTCGCCACCACTGGCGCATTCGGTCTGGCGGGGGTGATACCCTCTCGCTCGACGACGTCGTGTGACGTCACCTCACCTTCCCCCCGACGCCAGCGAACGGACACGACCCATGACCCATACCGCCCGCGATACCCTTCAGCGCGTCTTCGGCTTCGACGATTTTCGCGGTGGCCAGGGCGCCGTGGTCGAGCGCGTCATCGCGGGACGCTCGACCGCGGCCATCTTTGCCACCGGCGCGGGCAAGTCGCTCTGCTACCAGCTGCCGGCGCTCCATCTGCCGCATCTGACGCTGGTGGTCTCGCCGCTGCTGGCGCTGATGCACGACCAGCTCGCTTTTCTCCAGCGCCACGGCATCAGTGCCGCCAGCCTCGACTCGACCCAGGATCGCGACACGTCGCGCGATATCATGGAGCGTGCGCGCCAGGGAGAGCTGAAGATCCTGATGGTCTCGGTGGAGCGCCTCAAGAACGAGCGCTTCCGCCACTTTCTGCGCCGCGTCGATATCTCGCTGCTGGTGATCGACGAGGCGCACTGCATCTCCGAGTGGGGACACAATTTCCGTCCGGACTACCTGAAGCTGCCGGACTATCAGCGTGAATTCGGCATTCCGCAGGCGCTACTGTTGACCGCCACGGCAACGCCGGCGGTTATCGGCGACATGCGCGAGAAGTTCGCCATCGCCGAGTCGGACGTGATCACCACCGGATTCTATCGCTCCAACCTCGAGCTGCTGGTCGAGCCGGTGCCCGCCGAGCGCCGTGTACAGGCACTGACCGAGTGGCTGTCGGCACCGCCGACGGATACGCCGAGCGGGAATGACGCGCCCGACGACCCGGTGTTCGATGCCAACGCCCCCACCATCGTCTACGTCACGCTGCAGCAGACCGCCGAATCCGTGGCCAACGCGCTGGCAGGCGCGGGCTTTGCGGCGCGGGCCTACCACGCTGGCCTCGATGCCGAGACCCGCGAGGCGATTCAGCAGGGCTTCATGGCCGGCGACATTCCCTGCATCGTCGCGACCATCGCCTTCGGCATGGGCATCGACAAGGGCGATATCCGCCGAGTCATTCACTACGATCTGCCCAAATCGATCGAGAACTACAGCCAGGAGATCGGCCGCGCCGGGCGCGACGGCAAACGCGCCCGCTGTCTCACCCTCGCCGGACGTGACGGCCTCCGGGTGCTCGAGAACTTCGTCTACGGCGATACGCCGGAGCGACAGGGCATTCGCCACGTTCTGGAAGAGATCGCCGCCGCGGGGCGTCAGCCGGATCGGCAGTGGCCGGTGCTGCTCAACACGCTCTCCAAGGAGTCCAACGTGCGTCTTCTGGCACTGAAGACGCTACTGGTCAGGCTCGAGATGCTGGGCGTCATCGCCCCACGCTTTGCCTTTCTCGCCGAATACCGTCTTCGCTACGTCGAGGCGAGCGAGACGCTGATCCAGCGCTTCGAAGGGGAACGAGCGGATTTCGTGCGACTGATCGTCGACAACATCCCCGTGGCGCGAACCTGGGGCACGGTGGACTTCGACCGCCTCTTTCGCGCCGGCGAAGCAGCGGGAATCGACGCGTCTCGCGCTCGCGTCATCACTGCGCTCGAGTACTTTCAGGAGAAGGGCTGGGTGGTACTCGAAGGCAAGCGCATGACGGATGTGTTCGAGGTCCGCGAGCCCGACGCCGATATCGAGACGCTCACCGACACCCTCACCGCCGAGGGCGACACCTTCGAACGCCGCGAGATCGAGCGGCTGGCGGCGATGCTTCAGCTGTTCGAGTCGGAAACCTGTCTCAGCCGCCGGCTGGCGGAGTACTTCGGTGACGACCGGCTCAGCACATCCAGCGCCCCCCAGGGCTGTGGTCACTGCTCGGTCTGCTACGGCCGCATCGCACGTCTGCCGCCGCCCCCACCGCAGCCGGCGCCCTCGGACTCGGCGCTCGCCGCGATGCTCAATCCCTTTATCGCTCGTCATCGCGAGCAACAGGGGATCGCGCCCAGCGACAAGCGAATGGCGCATTTTCTCTGCGGGCTGCCGATGCCGGTTTTCACTCCGCTCAAGGCGCGCTCACTCGATGGTTTCGCGAGTCTGGAGCAGTACGCCTACCCACAGGTCCGCCAGTGGACGGCAGCGTTCGCCGAGCTATAACGCCGACGCAGCCCGCAGCCCGCAGCCCGCAGCCCGCAGCCCGCAGCCCGCAGCCCGCAGCCCGCGCGGCATGCTGGCGACGGCGACAAAAAAGCCGCCATNNATGGCGGCTTTTTTGAATCAGGCGATGTCGCAGTAGCGACTTAGCTCTCGGAAGTGCCTTCGAGCCACTCGTTGACCGTGTCCTGGTTCTCTTCGACCCACTGCTTGGCGTTCTCGTAGGGGTCGGCTCCCTCTTCCTGGTTCATCAACATCACTTCGCCCATCTGCTCCGGGGTCCAGTGGAAGTTGTCGAGGATGGCGTAGGCTTCCGGCATCTCTTCCTTGAGCCCATTGTGCACGATGGTGTCGATGTTCTCGGCGTCGCCGAAGGCCTTCTCCGGGTCGTCAAGGTACTCGAGATCCCAGCGCGCGAACATCCAGTGCGGAGTCCAGCCGGTCACGACGATATCTTCTTCGTTCTGGATGGCGTTACCCAGGGCGGACGTCATGGCCGCGCCACTGCTGGACTGCAGCGAGAGGTTGTCGAGTTCGTAGGTATCCATCGCCTCTTCCGACTGCGCCATCAGGCCGGCACCCGGATCGATACCGACGATCTGGCCGCCGAACAGATCGGCGTTGTCGTTAAGATCGGCAATCGAGGAGACCTTGTCGTGCGTGTAGCTCGGCACAACCCATCCCAGCTTGGTGCCCTCGAGGTTGGGACCGAGGTCCTCGACGTCGTCCTGAACGCGCTCCAGGTAATCGCCGTGGGTCGTCGGCAGCCAGGCCGCGACGATCGCGTCGGCGTCACCGGTACCGACCGCCTGCCACATCACTGCCGCGGAGAGCGAGTTCATGTTGACGTCGAAACCCTGCTGTTCCAGCACGGCGCGAACGACGTTGGTAGAGGCGACTTCCGAAGCCCACTCGACGTAGGCGAGATCGATGGTTCCCTTGCTCGCGTCCTGCGCTTGAGCCGCACCTGCCGTACCGGCGGCGGCCAGTGCCGCGGCCAGCGCAATATGACGTGAAGAAATCGAGATCATTATAGATACCACCTTTGTCCGAATTATTGTTCGTCCATCACGGCGTTTCACCGTAAACCTGCGTAAATGATTGTAGCTTCCCCCCGTCTCCAATCAACAGGTTAAGTCAAATTCCTCGATAATCAACGATATGGAAAACCCCGTGGACGGGGGCCAAAGCCACAAATAGCGTCTCTTAGTCGCCTATTAAAAGCGCTCGAAAATTCATCGACAGCCAGCCTCAAAATCTGTCTTTTTTACAGCTAAATCAGAGTGATAAATCGGCTGATAAACCCCCGAACGCTGTCTTCCTGACTCCCGTTCACCGGGTTGAATCGCGGGACGCCGACGCGGGCTCATTCGCTATCGCCAGCACGGCAGAACCTCTATACTGTATGGATGAACAGTTATCGAGCGGAGCGCTCACCATGGAGTTGATCGACAAGCTTTCCATCCTTGCCGATGCCGCGAAGTACGATGCTTCGTGTGCCAGCAGCGGCGCGCCACAGCGCTCCTCACGCGGCAAGACGGGCGTCGGCGCGTCCAACGGGACGGGGATCTGTCACAGCTTCACGCCGGATGGCCGCTGCGTGTCGCTCCTGAAAGTGCTGATGACCAACTTCTGCCTGTTCGACTGCCAGTACTGCGTCAACCGGCGTTCGAGCAACATTCCCCGCGCGCGCTTCACGCCAGAGGAGATCGTCAGGCTCACGCTCTCCTTCTACCGTCGCAACACCATCAGCGGGCTCTTTCTGAGCTCCGGCATCATCCGCTCCAGTGACTACACCATGGAGCAGATGATCGAGGTGGCGCGCCAGCTTCGCGAGGTTCACGAGTTTCGCGGCTACATCCACTTGAAGGCGATACCCGAGGCGGACCCCAAGCTACTCGAGCAGGCGGGGCGCTACGCCGACCGGCTCAGCGCCAACGTGGAGCTGCCGACGCTCACCAGCCTGAAGACGCTGGCACCGGAGAAGGAACTGGGCACGATTCATACGGCGATGGGCCAGATCCGCGAGGGAATCGATGCCGCCAACGACGGGGCTCGCGCCGACGCTCGCCATCCGCCGCGAAGCGCCAACCCGAAACGCCAGGCGCCGCGCTACGCCCCCGGCGGCCAGAGCACCCAGATGATCGTGGGTGCCGATGCCACCGATGACCGCACCATCCTGCAGTCCGCACAGCAGCTCTATCGCAGCTTCCGCCTGAAGCGCGTCTACTACTCCGCCTTCAGTCCGATTCCGGAACGGCCGGCGGGGTTGCCGCAGGCCGCGCCGCCGATGCTGCGGGAGCACCGTCTCTATCAGGCGGACTTTCTGATCCGTACCTACGGCTTTCAGGCGGAGGAGATTCTTGGCAAACCGGGCAATCTCGAGCTGGATATCGACCCCAAGCTGGCCTGGGCGTTGAACCACCGCGACGGATTCCCGGTCGACCTCAACACTGCCGAGCCGGGCATGATCGGCCGAGTGCCGGGCATCGGATTGAGAAGCGTCCAGCGGCTGGTCGAACTGCGGCGTCATCGCAAGATTCGATTTCAGGATCTGGTCGCACTGCGCTGTCGTCTGGAGACGCTGAAACCGTTCGTGGTGACACAGGACTACCGCCCCGCCGATGCGGCCCGCGACAGCCAGCGCCTGCGCCAGACGATGACCGAACCGCAGCCGGCGCAGCTCGCGCTGATCTAGGCGCGTCGTGCGCCATGCAAAGCGGCCAGAAGGGAGACGCGCGATGATCGACAGCCCCGGCACCTCAACACTCATCGTCGCCTACGCCAGTGACTTCGACGGCTGGCGCGAACAGGCCCGACAGCTGCTCAAGGCCGGTATCCCCCCGGCACGGGTGACCTGGCGGGATGGCAGCGATCGCAATGACGATCTCTTCTCGATGGGGGCGGAGTCGCTGCCGATAGCACCGAATGCACCGACGCCGACGATTGCGCGCGCGCACCTACAGGCGCTAAGCCGGGCGGCGCGCTACCGTACCCAGCCCCACGAAATCGGGCGTTGGCCGCTGCTCTATCAGACGCTATGGCGACTCTCGCGAGGGGATGAGACAGCGCTCAATGCGGCCGACGAGACCGGCGCCGAAGTCCAGCGGCGCCAGCATGCGGTCAAACGCGAGGCGCATCACCTGCACGCGTTTCTGCGCTTTCACCCCGATGCCGATGCCAGGGGCGAGTGTTTTGTCGCCTGGTTCGAGCCCGCCCACGAGGTGCTCGATCTCGGTGCCGAACACTTCGCCGACCGGCTGGGCAGCGCGCGCTTTCGGATTGCGACACCGCAAGGCGGCGTCGAATGGAATGGGGAGCACTTCACCTATCACGCCACCTGCCCGCGCGAGTGGCGCGCCCGGGCGCAGTCGGCGGCCAGTGCCGACGAGGATCGCGCGCTCTGGCGAACCTACTTCGTCAGCACGTTCAATCCCGCCCGGCTCAATCACAAGGTCATGACCCAGCACATGCCGCAGCGCTTCTGGCGCCATCTCAGCGAGGGTGACCTGATTCCCGCCCTGGAGGCGAAGGCACGCCATGGCGGCCAGCGTCTCGCGCAGGAAGCGAGCGTCGGTGAACGCAAGGGCAAGGCGCTGCCACCGGCGCGTCCAGAGCGTGACGCAGACGCCTGACGCCGCGCCGGGGTCGCCGCTAGGCCTCGTCGATCCGCGCCACCGCGTCGAGACTCGCAAGCTTGCGCTCCTCGCCCGTCAGCTCGCGAAGCTGGCCGTCGCGCATCTCCAGTAGCCGGTCGGCGTGAGCGAAGTAGTGATCGTCATGGCTGATCGCAAACACCGTGATGCCGAGCTCGCGAAAGCGGGGCATCAGTTCGCGATAGAACGCACGCCGGAACTGCGGGTCCTGATCCGCGGCCCACTCGTCGAGCAGCAAAATCTGTCGCTCCTCGACCAGCGCCATCAACAACGCCAGCCGTTTGCGCTGCCCCTGAGAGAGATCGGTGTCCACCACTTGCCCCGCCTCCAGCCGCAGCTTTTTGGCCAGGTCGAGGACCTGCAGCCAGTCCTCCAGCAGCGCCGGGTCCGCCTCGGCGCCTCCAGGCCCCATGAGCCGGTCGAACTGGTGGAAATCGGTATGTACGGCGGAGAAGCGCTGACGATAGCGCTGCCACTCGGCCGGCGTCACGGGCTCGCCGTCGATGAGAATTTCCCCGTCATGGGGGCGATAAAGGCCGGTGAGCAGCTTGGCCAGCGTCGACTTGCCGCTGCCATTGCCGCCGATCAGATAGACCTGTTCGCCGCGCACGAGGCGAAACGTGATCGGGCCGACCCCGAAGCCTTCGTGCGCGCCCTTGGCAGGATAGCGATAGGCAACGTCGCGAAGCTCCAGCGTCTGCCACTCGCCGTGGTGCTCGACCAGGTCGAAAGACGCCTCGTAGGGTGCCAGCTCCAGCTCGCGCAGCTTGTCGAATGACACCTGCGCAGTGATCAGCGTTGGCGTGGCGCCCACTGCCTGGATGAGCGGCGAGCGAAGGAATAGCAGCGTCAGCGAGAAGGTCGCCGCGACCGCCGTATTCGCCCACCCCACGGCGTTGGCGAGAAAGAACACCACGCCGATGGCTCCAAGCATCATGATGTTGGTCCAGTTGCCGGCGCTCAGGTGATAGGTGTCCGCCCGGATGATGTGATCGCGGTAGGTGCGGGCGTCGGCATCGTAGACCTCGTCGATGAGGTGGCGTGCGCGATCGCGGTTGAGCGCGAGTTCCTTGCGTCCGTTAATCAGCGTCTCGTAGTCGCGATAGAGCCGGTCATCGGTGGTACGCGTGATATGAATGTGGTGGTAGACCTTCGACACCAGCCACCACCCCACCAGCATGGTGACCACGATCCAGACGGCGGTGACCAGCAGTAACGGCGGCGACAGCCAGAAAAGGTAGCCGATCGATGCGAGCGTGATGACGATGCCCTGGACGAGTTCGGGGAGCCTGACGAACGCGATGGTGACGTTGCGGATGTCGCTGGAGAGACTGGCCAGCAGATGCGCGCTGCCGAGCTGCTCGAGGCGTTCCAGGTCGGTATCGAGAATGCGCTTGACCAGCCGACCGCGGAGTCGATAGACGAAGTGATGGCCCAGTGCGGTCAGCGCCAGTTGTGAGCCGAGGGTCACCGCCAGCAGCAGCACGACTAGACCGATGAACGGTAGCAGGGTCGTCGCCGCGCTCGCGCCGAGGGCCTGCGCGCCGGTCACGATCAGGTAGTGATTGATAAAGGCGATCACGCCGATACCGAGCGCGGCGCTCAGCAGGCTGAGCAGCATGACCCCGACAAACGGCCAGCGGTAGTGACGAAAGACGACGCGCAGCAATTCCATGGCGATTCCGTGGGCGGATGGAGTCCATCGAGAGCGGCGCGACAGACGTCGATACCGGCGCGGTCGCCTCGACGCAGGCGCGAATGATTCTGATCTTCAGTTTCGAAGTCAAGCTGAGACGTCAGTCGTCGCCGAGCACCATCTGGATGCGTGCCCGGAGCCATCGCTCTGCGGGGTCGGTGTCGTGCACGCTCTGCCACACCATACTCAACGGCGATGGCGCCCGTTCCAGCGGTAGCTCGTCGACCCGGAGCCCGCCCTGCGCCGCGAGAACGTCGGCCGCGTACTCGGGCACCGTGGCGATCATGTCGGTGTCCTTGAGCAGGGAGGCGAGGCTATTGAACTGCGGCACTGCCAGCACGATTCGCCGCTTGCGTCCCAGCGCGGCGAGCAGATCGTCGACGTAACCGTGAAGGTCGCCGTCGAAGGAAACCAGCGCATGAGGGCGCTCGCAGTACTCATCCAGACTCAGCCCGCCGGGTTGACCGTCGGCGCGCAGCACCTTTGGCCGGCTGTGGCGCAGAATCTTCTGCTTGGCATTGGCGGGGAGTTCGCGAGCGTACCCCACCGCCACGGTGATATCGCCGGTGTTGAGCAGCTGCGGCATGAGATGGAAGTCGGCGCGGCGCACCACCAGCACGATCCCCGGTGCCTCACCGCGCAACCGTTTGAGCAACGCCGGCAGCAGGGCGAACTCCACGTCGTCAGTGAAGCCGACGCGGAACACCGCCTCGCTGGTGGCCGGTTCGAAGGTGCTGGTCTGGCTGAGCACACTGGAGATGGCATCCAGCGCCGGCTGCAGCTGGGCGTAGATCTCGAGCGCGCGAGCGGTGGGTACCATCTGTCGCCCCGTGCGCACTAGCAGCGGGTCATCGAAAATGTCTCGAAGCCTCGCCAGCGCGGCGCTGGTCGCCGGCTGGCCGAGAAACAGTCGCTCGGCGGCCCGGGAGACGCTGCGCTCCTGCATCAGTGTCTCGAACATCACCAGCAGCTTGAAATCGATTCCCCGCAGATCACTACGATTCATGAACCCCTCACCTTGAACGGCAATGGCGATAGCGATGCCCGCTTTCCCCGGCCTACGATACGCGATCATCACCCGGCGCGTGTCGCTTTCCCTAGTGACGTCAGTCAGATACCCCCGTGCATCGATCCGCGTTATAGGTGGTATCGACCCTTCTGCATAGTCTTTGTCACGCGGCGTGGTTACAGTCGAGTCCTCACTGTCGGCCCTGAGGTCTCTGATGATCATCAGGCGATGGGCCCTAGTGACTGACCGTGGTTGACGACCACGGCCACTGACCGTTTGTAATGACCGAGGTACACGATGTCCCGCGCAATACAATTCCAACGCTTTGGCGGCGCCGAAATCCTCGACATCATCGACCGTGACGTCGTTGTCCCCGACGAAGGGGAAGTCCTCGTTGCGCCCGAGGCGATCGGCATCAACTGGTTCGACGTGCTCTGGCGACGGGACATGGCACCGACCAAAGTCCAGCTACCCGCCGGACTGGGTAGCGAAATGGCCGGCGTGGTGATCGACACCGGGCCCGGCGTCGAGGGCTTCGCCCCCGGTGACCGGGTGGCCTCGATACCGGCCTTCGACCCCAACTGCTACGCCAGCTACGCCGAGCAAACCGTGATGCCGGTGGAATCGCTGATTCACTACTCGACCTGCCTGACGCCTGCCGAAGCCAGCGTTCACTACGTGCCGTCGTTATTGAGCTGGCTCGCCTTTCGCGAGGTGGCCTCGATTCAACCGGGCGATACGGTGCTGATCACCGGGGCCTGCTACGTTAGCGGCCCTTACGCCGTCCAGGTCGCCAGGGCGCTGGGGGCGCGGGTCATTGCCGCCACCCCGTTCGAGACCGGCATCGATTATCTGCATGCGCTGGGGGCCGAGGCGGTGATCCACACCGAGAGTCAGGATCTGGCGAAATGCGTCAGTAAGCTGACGGAGGGCCGCGGCGTCGATCTGGTACTCGATGCGCTCGGCGGCCGGCAGATGAGCCTGCTGGGCGATGTCGTGGCACCCGGTGGCGATCTTGTGCTCTACGGCCTGCTCGGCGGCAACGAGACCTCGTTTCCCGCCACGGCGGCGTTCAACAAGAACATTCACTTCCACGTTCACTGTCTGTCGAATTTCAGCGGACGCCCCGAGATCGGGATTGCCCAGAATCGGCCGGTGCTGGCGCGCGCCGTCGCCGCGATCAATGCCATGACCGAGCGGGGTGAGCTCGTCCCGCAGATCGATCATCGCTTTCGCTTCGAGGAGGTCGCCGAGGCCCACCGCTATCTCGAGAGCTGTGCCAATCACCACGGCCGCATCGTGCTCGACCTCGCGCACGCTGCAGCGTAGCGGTGACGCGCCGGCGCTGACCGTTGCGGAAGACGTTTGCCAGGCCATGGCGGGATTGATGACAATAGCGCCTTTGACGTTCGTCGCACGCCAACGCTAGAGGTCACTCATGTTCGCTCAGCTCTTCGCCGTCATGGCCCCGGTTCTGGCCGGCGCAGGGATCGGCTTTACCTGGATACGCTGCGGCTACGCCTACCCCACCGAGTTCGTGACCAAGCTGGTTTTCAACATCGGCACGCCGGCGCTGGTCGTCGCGTCGCTGGCGAATGCGGACGTCGATCCGAGCGACTTCTGGCGTACCCTGCTTGCCACCTTTCTCGTCCTGGCGGGCATGGCGGCGGCGAGCTTCGGTGTCGCCAGGCTGCTGGGGAAATCCTGGCGCGTGATCATTTCACCGATGATGTATCCCAATGCCGGCAACATGGGGTTGCCGGTATCGCTCTATGCCTTCGGACATTTCGGCTTCACCTTCGCCATGACCGCCTGGATCGCCAATGCGCTGATCCAGTTCACCGTCGGTATGGCGCTCGCCTCACGAGGCAATCCGTGGAAAGCCCTGACCCGCAACCCGACGCTCTACGCCATTGCGGTGTCGCTCGTGCTGATGCTGACCGGGATCTCACTACCAGCATGGATCGGTAACACGGTGCACCTGCTGTCGGGGCTGACGATTCCGCTGATGCTCATCACCCTCGGCGTGTCGCTGGCCAGCATTCAGGTGAAAAGCCTCTCCTCGGGCGTGCTCTTCACGCTCTGCCGCGTGCCCATCGCGCTGGGGCTCTCGCTCGGGTTCGCAACGCTGCTCGATCTCCCGCCCGTCGCGGCCAGCGCCGTCGCGCTGCAGATGAGTATGCCGGTCGCCGTCTACAACTACCTTTTCGCGCAGCGCTCGCGTCAGGAACCCGAGTACGTCGCGAGTCTGGTCTTCTGCTCGACGCTTCTTGCCCTGCTCTATGTCCCCTTGATACTCGCCTTCGTCATGGAATAAGACGTTTGCATGACAAGCGTGACTTGCAAAGCCCCGGCCAGCATCTATCTTGAGTAGGTAATCCAAGAATATTCCATGGATTACAAGCAGTTGTAGATCAACTCAAATGTTTGGCAGGAGTATCGAATGCGCATACTGACATGGAAGCAGACGTTTGGCGCCGCCGCCCTGATTGCGGGTACGACGATGGCTCAGACCGCGCTCGCACAGGACGACAGCCAGCAAGAGGTTCAAGGACTCTACTCCGCCGAAGAGCTGATGGACGCCGATGTCTATCTCACCAGCTCGCCGGATGACGAAGTCGGTGAGGTAGAAGACATTCTGCTCGGCGAAGACATGGGCGTGCAGGCGCTGGTGATCGAAGCGGGTGGCGTGCTCGACATGGGGGATCGCGAGTTCGTCGTCGAGAAAGGCGACTTCACGGTTGAGACCGAGCGTGGCGACGACTTGGACGATCTCGAGTACCGCATTCTCCTGAACATGGACGAGAGCGAACTCGAAACGCGCCCCGAGTACGACAACGACTGGTGGCAGCACGCCAAGAACGATGCAGCCGACGCCTGGGAGCAGACCAAGCAGAGCGCCGATAGCGCGTGGAACGACACCAAGGCGGCAACCTCCAGCCTGCTCAAGGAAGCCGGCAACGCGCTCGACGACAACTGAGTCGGTCGCCTCTGGCGACCCTCGGTCAGCGTCGCGTCTTCAGGGACAGACCTGAGCGTTAGCCTGGCCCAAAAAAAGAACCGCTGGCAGGCGCCAGCGGTTCTTTAGTTTGTCGCGATGGGCACTTGTCCAAGCGCCCATCCGGCAGACGGCTTACTGCTGCTGCGCCATACCCTGTACGCGCTGCATCAGCTGCGGGTCCTGCTGGATCGCCTGACCGATAGAGTTGAACTCTTCAACGCTCATGCCGCTGTCCTGGACGGCCTCGATCATCTCTTCGTTGGCCTGCTTGCGGATCTCCTGCTGCTCTTCGTCGCCGGAGGCGTTCTGGAGCTGCTCTGTGTAATCCTGCGAGACCGAGGCGATGTCCTGCGAAGCATCAGCGAACTGCTGAAGCTGCTCGTCGGAGAAATTTTGTGCTGCGGCACCCTGCTGCGCCTGCGCGCCGCTATCCGCGGTGTCCTGCGCCATGGCCGGTGCACTGATAACGCCCGCCGTCATGGTCGCCGCCGCGATAAGAGCTGTAATCCTTTGCATGATGCCTCCAAGTTTCAATTTTTACGTATTGCCCCACGTGGGATGCCGCCGAAGCGCGAGAGTTCCCATGAAAATGTAGTGATAGGCAATTTAATGTTGCCTGAAACGCCCGCGGCGACGCAAAAACGCATCGCCCACAGGCCAATGTTCCGGGTTGTTGGCAATATTCCGCGCGCTGGCCGGCAAGGTCATCGAATCCAAGAGACTTGCCCACCGGTATCGACCGAAGGCGCTACTCTGACATCGACTAGCCGCGAGCCTTACCTGGCGCAAGGCTTACCTGGCGCAAGGCTTACCTGGCGCGGAGCCGATCGGGCAACGGTGACAAGACGATTGATGACAGATAGGGAGAGAATCGATGAAACGCTGGTGGATCATGGCCGCCGTCGCGGCCGCGGCCATTGGCGCCTGGAGTGCACAGGCGCAGGCCGACGCAAAGCCTCAGGCGACAACGCCAAGCACGGACGCCGCCAACCCGCTGATCACGGATAAATGGCAATTCCGTCCGCTCATACTGGTCACGCCAAGCGCCGAGGCGCCCGCCTACCGGGCACTTCGCGAGCAGCTGGCGCAAACCGACACCCAGTTTCGCGACCGCGAGATGCTGCTCTATACCGTCGAGAACGGTGAGGGAACGCGCCACGGCAAGCCCATGACGCCATACGAAACCCGGGCCTTGCTCGATGCGCTCGGCGTCGATGCCCACCAGGGCGTCACGCTGGTGCTGGTCGGCAAGGACGGTGGCAAGAAGATCGAGCAGCACGGCATCGTCGATCTGCAGCAGGTCTACGACACGATCGATCGTATGCCGATGCGCCAAGCCGAGCGTAACGGCTGACACCGCTTGGCGTGCCGTTGCCGCGTGCTCAGCGCCAGCGTGCGAACTGCGCCTGCATCAATCGACGAGTCTGGCAGGCGGACACCGGGCGCAGCCGGACACGGCTTCCTGGCGCGCACTGCCCCAGTCGAGCGCAGGCGAGCGGTGTGAGTGCCCCGAGTCTCGGGTAGCCCCCCACGGTCTGGCGATCGTTGAGCAGCACGATGGGTTGGCCATCCGGCGGCACCTGAACCGCGCCCAGCGGAATTCCCTCGGAGATCATGCCGCCGGCGCCGTTGCGAAGCACCGGTCCGGTCAGGCGCACCCCCATGCGGTCGGCACGGGCATCGATTTCCCAGTGCTCGTTGAATGCCGCGAAGAGACTGGCACCGTCGAACTGTGCGATCTGCGCGCCGGTCGTCACGTCGAGAGCGACCGTCTCCGCGGTGAAGGTCGGTGGGGTCTCGATGACCCTGTCGCTGCCGGCGGCTTCAGCTGCCGCCGCGAGGATAGTGTCGTCTGCCGCCAGCGCTCGCCCCTCGCCATCGAGCCCTCCCAGGCACTCGCGAACCACGCTCGAGGCACTGCCCATGAAGGGCGCCACCGCGACGCCACCGGGTAGCGCCAGATAGGCGCGAAGGCCCGACGTCGCCTGGCCGAAGGCCAGTGTCTGGCCCGGCTCGACGCGAAAGCGGCTATAGGGAGTGATCGACTCGCCATCCAGCGTTGCCCCCAGGTCCCCACCGGCGAGCGCCAGCGTCAGCGGCACCTGCGCCTCGACGACGAACCCACCCAGGGTAATCTCGATGCCGGTCGCGCCAGCGGCGTTGCCGAGCAGCCAGTTGGCCCAGCCGAGCGAGACCCAGTCGATGGCGCCACCTTGCGTCACACCCAGATGGCGAACGCCGAACCGTCCGCCGTCCTGCAACAGTGCCAGCGCCCCGGCGTCACGGACGACCAGCGCCTGATTCTCTTTTGAGGTCGACATCACTGCGTCTCCATCGGCGTCGGATCGCCGCCCTGCTCGATAAAAGTATCGCGGTCGATCGCGGTAAACCGGATCCGATCGCCCGGTCGGAAGCGACTTGCCTCCTCCCACGACCGATCGAAGAGCGTCACTGCGGTGCGTCCGAGGATGTTCCAGCCACCGGGCGAGCGCATCGGGTAGATCGCGGTCTGGCGTTCGGCGATCCCCACGCTGCCGGCGGGGACCCGTTGTCGCGGCGTCGAGAGTCGCGGCGTTGCCAGGGCCTCCTCGACCAGCCCCATGAAGGCAAAGCCGGGGGCAAAGCCGAGGGCGAAAGCACAGTAATCGCGCTCACAGTGACGCCGGATGATCTCCGCCGGCTCGACCCCGAGGCGCTCGGCAAGGGTGACAAGCTCCGGGCCGACGCTTTCGTCGTACCACACCGGGATGACGTGATGCCGCCCTTCCTGCTCCGTCGCCGGCGTGAGATTGGCAAGCGCATCAACGATCATGCCTCGCGCCTCGGTCAGGCCGAGCGAGAGGCCATCGTAGTGCAGCATCAGGGTGGTGTAGGAGGGGACGAGATCGATCAGCGCCTCGCCGAAGCGGTCTCGCAGTGCCGCGTCCGCGGCGAGAATCCACGGCATATGGGCTTCGTCGATCGTCTCGAACAGCCGCACCGTCAGCGTGTCGTAGGCAACGGTCTCGATCCGGGGATGCGGTGCGTTCATGCCGACTCCAGGGCCGCGAAGGCCTCGCGAATCGCCTTCACGGCGGCGATCGACTCGGCGTTGTCACCGTGGACGCAGAGCGTGTCTGCCGGGAGCTGCAGCGCACTGCCGTCACTCGCGACCAGCGCCTCGCCGCGGGCGAGTTTGACCGCCTGGGCCACGATCGTCTCCGCGTCATGGTGAACCGCGCCGGGAAGTCGTCGCGACATCAGATGGCCCTCGGGGTCGTAGGCGCGATCGGCGAAGGTCTCGAACAGCAGCGCGACGCCCTGCTCATCGGCGATCTGGCGGGCGGCGCGCGTATCCGCCGTGGCCATGGTCACGAGGGGGAGATCCGCGTCGTAGCGCGCCACGGCGCTGACGGCGGCGCGCAGCAGCGCTGGATCCCGCGCCATGTCGTTGTAGAGCGCGCCGTGAGGTTTGATATAGCTGATCCGCGTGCCCTCCACCCGGCAAAAAGCTTCCAGCGCCCCGATCTGATAGAGCATCAGGTTCTCGACCTCCGCCGGCGAACAGGCCATCGAGCGTCGGCCAAAACCGACCAGATCGGGATACCCGGGATGGGCGCCGACCCGCACCTCGTGAGAGGCCGCCAGCGCCACTGTCCGGCGCATGACGTCCGGGTCGGCGGCATGAAAGCCGCAGGCGATATTGGCGCAGTCGACGAACGGCATCACCGTCTCGTCCAGGCCCAGAGGCCAGTGGCCGAAGCTCTCGCCCATGTCGCAATTGAGCAGGGGAACACGCATCGAATCACCTCGTGGCGGGAAGTCTTGTGATGAGGCTATCGCCGACATCGGGGCAGCGGCGACGCCAAAGGGCCATCGGCAATGTAAGAAAATCGCCGCCGCCCGGTCCAATCGTTTTTGGCGATGCGCGATATCGGGAGACCCTTTCACCCCGGCCACCGACGCTCCCCGCCACCCGCTGCTCGGGGACCCTCGCATCGTCTTGATCGTCGACCGGGGGTGGCGAGAAACCGCCGGTTCGCGCCCCCTTCGAAGGCCAAGGCATTTGACGTACCGCCCCCGGCATCGAAAACTGCGTCATCGCCAAGGCCCGGGGAGGCAACATGTTCGATTTCAAGGAGCTCGAAGCCTTCGTCTGGGTGGTCAGACTGGGCTCGTTTCGCAAGGTGGCCACGCGACTCCACCTCACGCAACCTTCGATCTCCGATCGCATCACGCGCCTGGAGGCCGCGGTCGGCGAGTCGCTGCTCGAGCGCTCCGCGCGGCCAGTCCAGCCGACGCTGCGCGGCCGCGAGTTCTACGCCCACGCCGAGCGGCTGCTCGACAATCGCGCCGAGGCGCTGCGACTCTTCCAGAATCAGGACGACTTCTCGGGCACGCTGCGGCTCGGCGTGATCGAGACCATCGCCCACAGCTGGTTCAGCGGTTTTCTCACTCAGCTCGCCGAGCGCCATCCCGCGCTTACCATCGAGCTGACCGTCGACATTTCGCCGGCACTGCATCAGCGCCTGGCGGACAATGACCTCGACATGATCTTCGCCATGGACGGCGCGCCGGCCCATCTCAGCGTCGAGCAGCTACCGCTGGCGACCTACGAGATGGGTTTGTTCATCGCGCCCTCGCTGGTCGAGGCACTGGGGCAAGGCGATCTGGCGGCACTGTCGCGCTTCGCCTTCGTCTCTTTCAGTCGTCTCGCCCGGCCCTACGGCGAACTCGTAAGCTATCTCGCCGAGCGGGGCCTGGACGCCCCCAAGATCCACTGCGCCAACACGCTGATGACCATCGTGCGCATGACCGTCGACGGGGTCGGCATCGGCTCGCTGCCGATCTCGACGGTCGCCGATGCCTGCGAACGGGGCGAACTGCTGCGCCTCGATCTCCCGACGCCGATGCCCGCGATGATCTACGATGCGATCTGGCGCACCAGCAACTATCCGCGCTTCTGTCACCGGGTGACCCAGCTCGCTCAGGAGTGCGCCGCGCGCTATGCCGATGCCCATCACGCGGGTGCGCCCCAGCCTCAGGTGAAAGTATTGGCCGATACCTGGCATAAGAATTAACGATTTGACCTATCGAACGTCACCCCACAAGAATCAAAGCGTCACCGGTCGTCGTCGCAAGGCAAAGGACGCCCGGCACACCGAGACAACAAAACGCCAACCGCCTCACTCAACAACAATTCGAGGGCGATACGATGCGACACCTCCCCCTGATCTACGGGCTGACCGCGAGCGCGCTCACGCTTGCGACATCGGCCAGCGCCGCGCAGTGGAATCTGGCCACGCCGTATGGCGATGCCAGCTTCCATACCCAGAACACGAAAGCGTTCGCCGAAGACGTCGCCGAAGCGACGGATGGTGAGTTGACGATCAATGTCCACAGCGGCGGTTCGCTGATCAGCCACGCGGAGATCAAGCCCTCCGTGCGTCGCGGAACGGTTCAGGCTGGCGAGGTGTTTCTCTCCACTCTCTCCAACGAGTCCCCAATCTACGAAGTCGATACCCTCCCCGGGCTCGCCACCAGCTACGAAGAGGCCTATGACCTCTGGCAGGCGTCGAAGCCGGTCATCACCGAGCTCTTCGCCGACGAGGGATTGATGCCGCTCTACGCGGTCGCCTGGCCGGCCCAGGGCATCTACACCGACTTCGAACTCACCGACGCCTCGCAGCTCGAAGGCCTTCGGGTCCGCGCCCCCAATATCAACACCCAGCGCTTCGTCGAGAACCTCGATGGTATCCCCACCCAGACCGAAGAAGCCGACATTCCCACCGCGTTCAGCACCGGGCGCGTCGATGCCATGATCACCTCGGTCTCCACCGGCAACTCGATGGCAGCGTGGGACTACGTCACGCACTACAGCGATGCCAAGCTCTGGCTGCCCAAGAACATCGTCTTCGTCAATCAGCGGGAATTCGACCGCCTCGATGACACGACCCAGCAGGCCGTGCTCGACGCCGCCGCCGAGGCCGAACGCCGCGGCTGGGAGATGAGCCGGGAAGACGGCGCCGAGAGCACCGACGCGCTCGAGTCCCATGGTGTCAGCGTCAGCGAGCCGAGCGAGTCGCTGCAGGCAGACCTCAATGCGGCCGGCAAGTCGCTATTCGAGGCTTGGCAGCCGCGGGCCGGCGACCCGGCCCGGGCACTGGTCGATCGCTACCGCGAGCGTCAGTCCCGGTAACGCCGTAGAAATTGCCCCGGCCATTCGGTCGGGGCGCCGCTCTCACCCGCTCACTCGGCGCGGAGACTCGCATGACCTATCGATTCGACCCCCTCTATCGACTCGGGGCGTGGGGTGCTGCTGTCTGCATGATGGCGATTTGTGCCCTCGTCACGGTGCAGGTGCTGCTGCGCTGCCTGGATGCGCTGCGGGTAGCCGTTGGCGCCAGCCGGCTCGGTTATGAAATCGGCGGCGTCTCGGAGATCGCCGCCTACCTGCTCGTCGGCGCGACCTTTCTCAGCCTCGCCTACACCTTTCGCCATCACGCCCACATTCGGGTCACACTGATTGTCTCGAAGCTGGCGCCGCGCGTTCGGGTAGTGAGCGAAATCGCCTGCCTGACGGTGTCGCTGGCGCTCACGCTGCTGCTGAGCTGGGAGCTCGTCGGCCTGGTCGGTGAAAGCCTCGAGTACGGCGATGTCTCCGCCGGGCTGCTGGCGATCCCGCTCTGGATACCGCAGACGGTGCTGGTGGTCGGTCTGCTGCTGCTCTGCCTGGTGCTGCTCGAGACCCTCGTTGGCACGCTGCAACAGGCTGTCGTTGCCCCCTCGCGCTTCTCGCCGCCCGGCGAAAGCGACGAGATGAGCGGAGAGTGACGATGCCTGCCACGCGACTTCCGCAAGCCCCGGCCGCCTCGCGGCGCGTCGAAGCCATACTTTCTTCTATCGCTGCAGGTGACCTCCCGTGCTGACGCTCAGTCTCGCGACGCTGGCGACGCTCGCCATTCTTCTCGGCGGCGGTGTCTGGATCGCCTTTGCACTGCTCGGTACGGGCTGGGTCGCGCTCAGCGCGTTCACGACCTTCGATGTCGGCCCCATTCTCGCCTCGGATTTCTGGGGCGCCAGCTACGGCTGGGATCTCACGGCGCTACCGATGTTCGTCTGGATGGGGGAGATCCTTTTTCGCTCTGGCCTCGCCGACAACATGTTCCGCGCGCTGTCACCGTGGCTGAACCGAATTCCGGGACGCCTGCTGCACTCGAACATTATCGGCAGCGGCCTGTTCGCCGCGGTCTGTGGCTCCTCCGCCGCCACCTGCGCGACCGTCGGCAAGATGACGCTCCCCGAACTCGAACGCCGCGGCTACAGCGAGACGCTGGCGGTGGGCACGCTGGCCAGCGCCTCCACGCTGGGACTGCTGATTCCGCCGTCGATCATGATGATCGTCTATGGCGTGGTCACCGAGCAGTCGATCTCGCGCCTGTTCATGGCGGGGGTCGGCCCGGGGCTACTGCTGCTCGGGCTGTTCATGGGCTACCTGGTAATCTGGTCGCTGACGGCCGGCCGCAACGGCGGCGCGGGGCACCCCGAGCCGACGCTGCCATTCGCCGACAAGATTCGTCATAGCTGGCAGTTGCTGCCACTGCTGGCGCTGATCGGCGGCATTCTGGGCAGCATCTACGGTGGCGTCGCCTCACCCACCGAAGCGGCAGCCATCGGCGTGGTGCTGTCGATGGTGATCGCCCGACTCAACGGCCACTTCGACCGCGGAATCTTTCTGGAATCGATGTTCGCGGGGCTCAGAACGTCCTGCATGATCGCCTTCATCATCGCCGGCGCGTCGTTTCTTTCCTCGGCGATGAGTTTCACCCAGCTTCCGACGCAGCTCGCCACCGCGATTGGCGAGCTGGGGCTGTCGCCGAATGTTCTGCTGATCGTGCTCACGGGGTTCCTGCTGGTGCTGGGCTGCTTCCTCGACGGGATCTCGCTGATCCTGCTGGTGACGTCGATCGTCATGCCGCTGATCGACGCCGCGGGCATCGATCCGATCTGGTTCGGCATCTATCTGGTGATCGTGGTGGAGATCTCGCAGATCACGCCGCCGGTCGGCTTTAACCTATTCGTGATCCAGGGACTGACGGGCAAGAACATCTTCACCATCGCCAAGGCGACGCTGCCCTTTTTCCTGCTGATGCTCGCCGCCATCGCCTTGATGCGTCTGGTGCCCGAGATCGTGCTCTATCTGCCTCGGGCGATGAGCGGCTGACGCCGCCAGCCGGGAGACAGGCCGAACCGGTGCACAAAAAAACCGCGACCGTGTCGCGGTTTTTCGTTCTGGGCTGCGCTGTAGAGCGCGTCAACGCCAGCGCAGCGTCGCGACCCGTTATTCGATGAAATCTTCCACCGTGCGCCGCTGGCCGAGCATCAGCGCGTCGGCGACATGGCGGAAAGGGGCGACGTCGACATCCGATTCGCCTTTCTGAATCAGTGAAGCAAAGCGCTCGTAGAGCCCGGGATACTCGACATCCGGCCCAGCGTCCACTTCCTCGCCGTCGATGGAGAGCCGACTCCCCCCCTCGGAGAGGGTCAGGCGTCCTTCGTCGGTGTCGACATGGATTTCCCAGATCGGCGGCGTTCCGGTCTGACGGAAATCGAACTCGGCGTGGATCGGCATGTTGACGCCGTCGACGAAGTCCAGCGAGGCGGCGATGGGCGTCTGGCAGTTGCCCGGCATCTGGAGTTCCGCATCGGTCAGATGGAACGGCCGCGGCAAAATCGCGGTGACGATCGACAGCGCATTGATGCCGGGGTCGAAAACGCCCATGCCGCCCGGCTCCCAGATCCACGCCTGCCCCGGATGCCAGACGCGCACGTCCTCCTTCCACTCGATGTCGACGCGGCGAATCTTGCGCGTGGCGAGCCAGCGCCGCGCCGGCGCCACGCAGTAGGCATGGCGGGAGTGCCAGCTGGCAAACAGCGTCACGCCGCAACGGTGGGCGTCTTCGCGCAGCGTCTCGATCTCCGCAAGCGTCGCCCCCGGCGGCTTCTCCAGCATCACGTGCTTGCCGTGGGCCATGGCCAGACGTGCCTGGGCGGTTCTTACGCTCGCCGGCGTGCAGAGCGATACCGCATCGATCGTCGGCCCCTCTTTCAACAGCGCGTCGAGCGACTCGAAGTTGGCGGTGTTGGCGACCTCGGCGTTACGGCTGGCGACCGCGCTCAGGCGGTAACTGTCGTTGGCGTCGATGGCCGGATGATGCTGATCGCGGGCGATCTTGCCGTAGCCGACGATGGCGAGACGGATGACATCCATGGCGGAAAATTCCTCGCGGGTGAACGGTCGCTACCGCAGCGCATAAACGATGACCGCGGTCAGGACAGAGACGATAACGATGCCGATCATGACATCCCGCGGCACCCGCTCCAATCCCTCTTTGGCCAGCAGCGCAATGCGCGCGTCACTCGCCGCCGGCGTGTCGCGAGTACCCAGTATCCTGGCCCAGAGCGCGGTGAAAAGCGCCGTGGCGACGAACAGAATGCCGCCGATGATGGTGAAGTGAATCGGCAGCACCCCGGTCTCCACCAGCACGAACAGCACCGCACTCAGCGCATGACCACAACCCAACCCACGCAGCGCCGCCGAGGGGCCCAGCGACTTGAACCAGAGCCCCATCAGAAAGGTCGCCACCAACGGCGAGGCAACGAAGGCGAACACCTGCTGCAGGTAGGTCCAGAGACCGGAGAAGTACTGGATCATCGGCCCCCAGAGCGCGGCGATGGCCGCCAGCACGAAGGTGCAGATACGCCCCCACTTGGCGAGCTCGGCGTCACTCAGCTTGGGTCGCGCTGGCTGGATGAAGTCCACTGTCAGAAGCGTCGCCGAGGCGTTCAGGGTCGAGGAGAGCGTCGACATCAAGGCGGCGATGAGTCCCGCCAGGATCAGCCCGGTGAGCCCCACGGGGGTGAACTCCGCCACCATGGTGGGATAGACCTGGTCGGGGTGCTCCAGGCCGGGCAGCAGCGGCACCACCATCGCGCCGGGAATCGTCATGATGAAGATCGGCAGCAGCTTGAGCGCGGCGGCAAAGATCGAGGCGCGTCCGGCGGCGCGGATGTCCCGCGCGCCGAGCAAACGCTGGACCACATACTGGTTCATCGCCCAGTAGTAGAAACCGACGATCGGCACGCCGGTGATGAGCCCGAGCCAGGGCACGCTCGGGTCGTCGAGGGGTCGGATCAGCGACAGCCGCTCGGGACTGACCGCCTCCTTGACGTTGCTCCAGCTATGATCGAACTCGCCGAAGATGATCCAGGTCATCGCTGCCGAGCCGCCGATCAGCACCACGGCCTGCAGCACGTCGGTGTAGACCACCGCCTTGAGCCCCCCGAACGCCGTGTAGACGCTGGTAAACAGCGCCAGCAGCGCACACACCTCCCACAGATTGGTACCGGGAATGAACGTGGTGACGATCAACCCACCGGCGTAGAGCGTGCCGGCGGTATCCAGAATGATCGAGAGAAAGAGGGTGATGACCGAGAGATACTTGCGCAGCCGGGAGTCGAAGCGCCGCTCCATCAGCTCCGGCATGGTGGTGACGCGGGCCCGCATCAGCACCGGCAGCACGAAGATCGCCGCGAACATCAGCACCACCCCGGCCATCCACTCGTAGTTGGCCGCCGAGATCCCGTGCTGATACGCCGCCCCCGGCAGGCCGATCAGCGTGTCCGAGGAGATATTGGAGGCAAACAGCGAAAAGCCGATCGCCATCGGCCCGAGCGTACGTCCGGCCAGAAACAACTCGTTCGGCGTGGTACGCCCACGCGCAGTCTTGTAGCCGATGGCGGTGACGATGAGAAAGTAGACTGCAATGACGGCGAAGTCGCCGAGTTCGAGATTATTCATGATCCGCTCGCCCTGTCGCTATTGTTGTTGGCAGCGCGGGCACGGCGTCGGAGGTAATCCCTCCCTCAAGCATCGCCGACGTCGAGTGCCAGACGCGCGAATGCCGGGCGTCGATAACGCTCGACATTGAGATCAGGCTAGCGATTTCTCCTGGCCGTTGGCAACTCGGCGACAGCCGAAGGGCGCGTGTCCGCCGGCGCTAGTCGAGCTTTTGCAGGAACGCCGTGCCGCCTAAATTGCGCATCTGACGTTCGATCCAGGCGGCGCGCTGACGCACCTGAGCGGAGGGCTTAGACGCGCTTCGACCGCGCGGGTTGGGCAGGATGGCAGCGAGCCGCGCTGCCTGAGAGACGCTGAGATTGGCGGCGGAGGTGCCGAAGTAGCGCTGCGCGGCGGCTTCCAGGCCGAAGACGCCAGTGTCCCATTCGGCGATGTTGAGATAGACCTCGAGAATGCGCTGCTTGGGCCAGAGCGCCTCCATCAACAGCGTGAACCACGCCTCCAGCCCTTTGCGGATCCAGCTGCGGCCGGTCCAGAGAAAGAGATTGCGCGCCGTCTGCTGGCTCAGGGTGCTGGCGCCGCGCAGGCTACCGCCGTCGGACCACGTCGTCAGCGAGCGCTTGATCTGGGCGACATCGAACCCCCAGTGTTCGGGAAAGCGCTGGTCCTCCCCTGCCATCACCGCCACCTTGGCGTTGTCCGACAGTCTTGACCAGGGGGTCCACTGCTGATGAATCTGCAGATTCTCGCCGTCGAACCAGGAAGTGATCTTGCGCTCGGCCATCACCATCGAGCCGAACACGGGCACGAAACGAAACAGCAGCACGAACAGCACCGACAGCCCGACGAAGGCCGCAATGGCGATCACACAGTAGCGCAGCAGCCTGCGGGGCCAGCCTGTCGTCATGGAAAGCGCTCGCACACGAAAGTAGGCTTGGCAGTATAACAAGGGCTTGGCGCACTGCGTCGGCGAGTCACGCCGAGGGGGAGTCGCGCCGAGAAAGTGTCACTCCGAGAAAGAGTCCCGCGGAGGGAGAGTCACGCATGCCGATCGATAGTTTCATTCGCCGCCTGTCGACGCTGAATGCCAGCGCCTCGGCGCCGCTGGACGAGCGCCGACGTCTCTACGACGCGCTGCACCGCACCCATCGTCCGCCGGACCCGCCCGGCCTGCGCGTCGACATCGATCGCATCGACCACGTTGAGGTGCGCCGATTCGTTCCCGCAGACGATGGCGGCGCGCCAGTGGTCTACCTGCACGGCGGCGGCTGGAACCTCGGCTCGACACAGAGCCACCACGGGATCACCGCCGATCTCGCCGCGCGCCTCGCCCGGCAGGTGATCAGCGTCGACTACCGACGACTGCCGGAGGCAAGCTATGCCGAGGCGCTGGCGGACTGTCGCGCAGTGGTCGCCGCCACTGCCCCGATCGCCGTGGTGGGGGACAGCGCCGGCGGGCGGCTGGCCCATGATGTCGCTCACCTCGAGGCCTTCTCTGACGTGCTCGGCCTGATCTATCCCGTACTGGGTACCCCGACGCCCGAGACGCTGGGGCCGGATGGCCCACTGCTCTCCCGCGACGATGTGCTGACCCTGTGGGACATGGCAGCGCCGACCGTGCCGACGATCGACCCCGCGAGACCACCGACGCTTGCCATCGAGACGCTCGCCGTGGAGCGAGACCCGCTGACTCGGCCACTCGAGCGCATCGTCGGGCAGTGGCGCGCCGCGGGGGCGTCCGTAGGCTATCACTGCGCGCCCGGGATGGTGCACTCGGCGCTGCACGGTCACGCCGAACTGGATGCCATGCACCACGCCTGGGGCGCATTCTGCGCGGCCCTCGGTGAGCGGATCGCCAGCGTCACGGCTTCCCGCTGAGAGCCACGTTTGCGTGGCGCCCGCGGTCAGGTGTCGCTTTGCGCACGAACCGCATCGATCGCCGGCGCGCCATCGGTACTCGTCACGCCGTCGAGCCACGTGGCGACGGTATCGCCGTGGGCCCGAATCCACTCGCTGGCGACCGCCTCTGCCGGACGCTCCTCGTGGCTATACTGATAGACCCAGTCATTCTGGTCCTCGATATCGACCGTGAACTGGGATAGGAACCGATAGAGGTTCGGATCGTCGCGCTCCAGCGAGCCCGGCACCAGCGTCCACACCGTACTCAGGATATCGGCCACGCCACTCTCGTCGCTGTCCTTCAGGTAGTAGAGGTCGTAGTTGACGTTCATCCAGTGCGGTTCCCAGCCGACAAACGTCACCCACTCTTCGGCATCGATCTTCTGATCGGCGTAGGCGAGCATCGCGGCGGTGGAGCTCTCCTTGAGCTGCCAGTCCCCGAGCCCAGCCTTGTCGGCCTCGATGGCCGCGAGAATGGCGTCGTTGATGCCGGTCCCCGCCTCGATCCCCTGAATCTCCCCATGGAAGCGATCCCGGTAGCGGACGAGGTCGGCAACGCTCTCGACCCCGGCTTCATGAACGTATCCGGGAACCACCAGACCGGAGTTGGCGTTGCTGATGTTCTTCGCGGGATGGGCAAGCGAGCCATCGGCAAGACGCGGATCGGTCATCGTTGCCTGGACCGGATACCAGTTACCGAGATACACATCGAGCTGATCGTTGACCAGACCATTCATGATCACGCCGACGGCGAGTTCGTCCTGATGCGTCTCATAGCCCATCGCTTCGAGCAGCTGGGCAGCGACTTCGGTCTTGACGGTGACGCCAGGCCACGGCGAGACGCCGAAGCGCACGGTGTCGAGATCGGCGTGAGCGCTACTCGCCGCCATCAGCGTTGCGGCGGCGAGTGTGTGGACAACGGTCTGGCGTCGTAGCATCGAAAGAACCTCGGTCGGTCGTCGGGAGAGCGTGACGGCGACAACCGATGGAACGAGGGAGTCGACGACACGGACTGACCGCTACTATGACGCAATGTCCGACGTCGGCTTGCCACCAAGCGACACTCTCCGTGCACGAGGTGACACCAAATGCGCGCAACCCACCGGCCGGCTTCCTGATGGGAGGGGGGACGCGGCGGCCGCGGCCGTCTCGTGCCAGGCATCTCGGCGGCCCTCATTGGCAAGCGACCCGCGATCACCCCCCCATAAAAAANNTTTTTTATGGGGGGGATCGCACCCGAGTCAGACTCGGGCGTCGGGGCCTGTCATCGAGCCCGGGCATCAGGCTCAGGCGCGAAGCCGCTCGGCGTGATAGCGCAGATGCTCATCGATGAAGCTGGCGATGAAGAAGTAGCTGTGATCGTAGCCCGGATGACGACGCAGCGTCAGCGGATGATCGTGCTCTTCACAGACCGCTTCCAGACGCTCCGGCTTGAGCTGCTCGTCCAGGAAGTTGTCTGCTTCTCCCTGGTCGATGAACAGTGGCTGGCGGGAAGAGCCGCGTGCCACCAGCTCGCAGGCGTCGTACTGGGTCCGCAGGCCGACGTCGTCACCGAGATAGTTCTCGAATGCCTTCTGCCCCCAGGGCACCTGGGTTGGGTTGACGATCGGCGCGAACGCCGACACTGCGGCGTAGCGACCGGGCTGACGCAGCGCCAGCACCAACGCACCGTGGCCGCCCATGGAGTGCCCGCTGATCGACTCGCGACCGTTGACCGGGAAGTGCAGCCGCACCACCGAGGGCAGCTCCTCGGTCACGTAGTCGTACATGCGGTAGTGCCGCGACCACGGCTCGACCTTGGCGTTGAGATAGAACCCCGCCCCGGAGCCGAAGTCATAGCTGTCGTGTTCACCCGGCAGGTCCAGGCCGCGGGGGCTGGTGTCCGGACAGACGATAGCGATGCCTAGCTCGGCAGCGGTGCGCTGCGCGCCGGACTTCTGCATGAAGTTCTCGTCATTGCAGGTAAGCCCGGAGAGCCACCACATCAGCGGCACCCGCTCCTCTTCCGCCTGCGGCGGCAGATAGATCGCAAAGATCATGTCGCAGTCCAGCGCCCGCGAGTAGTGCTTATAGCGCTTGACCCAGCCACCGTAGCTCTTCGTGGCCGAGACCAGCTCCAGCTGTTCGCTCATCGACATGCGATTCTCCTCTCCTCGTGCGCCCCGGCGTGCATGACGGCACACCGGGGCCGCGTTGGCCGCGCGCCGCGTCCCTGACTGCCCTGCCGCGCAGTCAACGACAAGCGCTGTGGGGCGCCTGTTACCGCGGTTAGCGCCGTTACCGGCGCGTCGTGGTCCGCATTCACACGCCCCCGACGTCCCTCGGCAGTTCGAGCGGCTTTGGGCTCGTCAAGCGCCGAGCGGCGTCGGGCTCGTATCAAGCGCCAAGCAGCGTCGGGCTCGTATTAAAAGTGCAGTACGGTCCGGATACTCTTGCCCGCATGCAGCAGATCGAACGCTTCGTTGATCTGTTCGAACTTCATGTCGTGAGTCACGAACTCGTCGATCATCAGCTCGCCGTCCATGTAGCGCTGGACGTAGTCCGGCAGCTCGCTGCGGCCCTTGACGCCACCGAAGGCAGAGCCTTTCCAGACGCGTCCGGTCACCAGCTGGAACGGTCGGGTCGAAATCTCTTCGCCGGCACCGGCAACACCGATGACGATCGACTCGCCCCACCCTTTGTGGCAGCACTCCAGCGCCGAACGCATGACGTTGACGTTGCCGATGCACTCGAACGAGTAGTCGACGCCGCCATCGGTCAGATCGACGATTACCTGCTGGATCGGGTCGCTGTAATCCTTCGGATTGACGAACTCGGTGGCCCCGAACTGGCGTGCCATCTCGAACTTGTCCGGATTGACGTCAATGGCGATGATGCGCGAGGCCTTGGCCATCTGCGCGCCCTGGATCACCGCCAGGCCGATCGCCCCGAGGCCGAAGACGGCGATGGTCGCACCCGGCTCGACCTTGGCGGTGTTGAGCACCGCGCCGATGCCGGTGGTGACACCGCAGCCCAGCAGGCAGATTTTGTCGAGCGGCGCCTCCTTGGAGACCTTGGCCAGCGACACTTCCGGCACCACGGTGTACTCGGAGAAGGTCGAGGTCCCCATGTAGTGGTGCAGCGACGTACCGTCTTTGGAGAAACGGGTCGTGCCATCCGGCATCAGGCCCTTGCCCTGGGTCGCGCGCACCGCGCTGCAGAGGTTGGTCTTGCCGGAGAGGCAGAATTTGCACTTGCCGCACTCGGCGGTGTAAAGCGGAATCACATGATCGCCGGGCTTGAGGCCTTCCACACCTTCACCGACTTCCTCGACGATGCCGGCGCCTTCATGGCCCAGAATCGAGGGGAAGAGCCCTTCCGGGTCTTTGCCGGAAAGCGTGTAGGCATCGGTGTGACAGACACTGGTCGCGACCATGCGCACCAGCGCTTCGCCGGCTTTCGGGCCCTCGACGTCAATCTCTTCCAGGGTCAGCGGTTTGCCCGCTTCCCAGGCTACGGCAGCACGGGATTTCATGATCTGGTCTCCTTTCTTGTCCGGGTCGCTGGCACCGAGTTGGCGACGCGACTGTATCGCAATCAGTCTAGGCCTTAGTTGCCTGGCAATAAACCTGGCGAATGACAGATGATTGTTGCTGATGTGCAATAATCAGCGATCGAACATGCCGTTGGCGTGTCCAATTGCATTGAGGGAACGGGGAGAGGTCATGTCACGCTGGGATGGAATCGAAGCCTTTGTGGCGGTCGTTCGACTGGGCACGTTTTCTCGCGCTGCCGCTTCACTCAAGGTGTCGAGTTCTCATGTCAGTCGCCAGGTGAGTCAGCTCGAACAGCAGCTGGGCACGCCGCTGCTCTACCGGACGACCCGTCAGATACGACTCACCGACGGTGGCGCGATCTACTTCGAGCACTGCCGCGCGCTGCTGGACGGTTTTCGCGAAGCGGAGGATGCACTCAACGCCCTGCAGACCCAGCCCCAGGGCAGGCTAGCGCTGAGCTGCGCGACGACCTTTGGCGAGCGCTTCATCGCCCCGCTGGTCAACGACTTCCACTGCCGCTATCCGCAGCTGGACGTCCACCTGCACTTCACCAATCGCACGGTTGAGCTGATCGATGAAGGCTTCGACGTTGCCATCCGCATGGGGGTACTCAAGGATTCGAGCCTGCTGGCCCGTCGACTGTGCGACCGGCGAGAATACGTGGTGGGCTCACCGGCGTATTTCCAGCGCATGCCCGCGCCACACAGCCTGTCGGAGCTCGCTCACCACAACTGCCTGGTGGGCTCGCGGGATAGCTGGCTATTTCAGGTGGACGGCCGGCGACGCGAGATCAAGGTCTCGGGCAACTGGCGAGGCAATTCCGGGCCGGCACTGCTGGATGCCGCGCGCAAGGGGCTGGGGCTGGCACAGCTGCCTGACTACTACGCGGATGAGGCGCTGGCCCGCGGCGACCTGGTCTCGGTGCTCGACCGCTACCAGTTCACCGATACGGCGGTGTGGGCGGTCTACCCCCGCCACCGTCAGCTCTCGTCGAAAATTCGACTGCTGGTCGATTTTCTCGCCCAGCGGCTAAGCGAGTGAGCCGCTGGCGAGAAAGTCATACCGGCAAGGGGAAGGATGCGGGAAGGGGATCAGCTATCGCGTTCGGTCGTGAAGAAGTGGGCGATACCGTCGTTGAGATAGGCATCCGCGAACTCTGCCTCGCGCGCCAGCGCAGCGGGGTCCGGCAGCTCGATACGCTGACGGGCACGCAAGATCAGCCCCTCTTCTCGAAAGGTCGTCAGCGTTCGACTGACATGCACCGACGAGAGCCCGAGCGCATCACCGAGATGCTGTTGCGACAGCGGCAGACGAATGCTGTTGCCGTCACGGGCTCGCGTGCGTTCGAGCCGCACGTACATCTCGTAGATGAGATGTGCCAGACGCTGGCGCGCACTCCGCCGGGCCAGATTGACCAGCCGCTCGGTGAGCAACGCCTGCTGATGTGACGAGATGGCGAAGAAGATCGCCGATAGCGTCAGCGACTCGCGAAACACGTTGAGCAGTCGGCGATGGGGAAAGTGACAGACGACGCCATCCTCGAGCATGGCGACACCGGCGAGTCGCTCCTTGAAGGCGAACTCGCGCAGGCCGATGATGTCGCCGGGCAGGTAGATTTCGAGGATCTGACGCGAGCCGTCTTCCATGTGACGAAACGAATAGGCCCAGCCCCGGCTCAGTGTGCAGAACTCGCGCGCAGAGTCGCCTTCCTGCCATAGAATCTGATCGGCCCGAACCTTGCTTGGGCTCTGCTCGAGACTGGCCAGCAGCGTTTCATCGTTCTTGGAAAGTGTCCGGTAGTGCTCAAAGTGACGAGTAATGCAGCTATCTTGGCTCATATCCCCTTGCCTTTATCATCTTTTACGGACACCGATCCGGCCGACACCCGATAGAGAGCAGCGATATTGGCATAGCGGCGAGCCCTTGTCGTTATTCGCGATTATGGTCGTTGGGCCTCATACGTGTTTGGGCGTCCGTACTCAGACGCTACCGAATGGCGCCGACTCGCTTCAGCACTCGATGGTGTTCACCGCCAGCCCGCCCCGCGACGTCTCCTTGTACTTGTCCTGCATGTCGCGGCCGGTATCTCGCATCGTCCGAATCACCTTGTCCAGCGAAATGAAATGCTCGCCGTCACCCCGCAATGCCATCTGGGCGGCATTGATCGCCTTGACCGCCGCAATGGCATTGCGCTCGATGCAGGGTACCTGCACCAGCCCCGCCACAGGGTCACAGGTCAGTCCCAGATTGTGTTCGAGGCCGATCTCGGCGGCATTGGCGACCTGTTCCGGCGTGCCGCCCAGCAGCTCAGCCAGCCCTGCCGCCGCCATGGCGCAGGCGGAGCCCACCTCGCCCTGACAGCCCACTTCCGCCCCGGAGATGGAGGCATTGGTCTTGCAGAGAATACCGATCGCCCCCGCCGCCAGCAGAAAACGCACCACGTCGCGTTCACAGGCCTCGGGCTCGAACTTCATGTAGTAGTGGAGCACGGCGGGCACAATGCCCGCCGCGCCATTGGTGGGCGCGGTGACCATTCGCCGACCGGCGGCATTTTCCTCGTTGACCGCCAGGGCGAAGAGGTTGACCCAGTCCATCGCCGAAAAGGTGCTGGCGATGAGCCCCTTCTTGTCGTCCAGCGCCATGAGGTGGCGATGCAGTGACGGCGCCCGGCGGCGCACGTTGAGCCCACCCGGCAGTACACCCGGCTGGTCAAGACCGCTGTCGACGCAGGCCTTCATGGCCAGCCAGATGCGCCATAGCCGGTCGCGAGTTTCGGCTTCGCTGCGCCAGACGCTCTCGTTGGCGAGCATGACATCACTGATCGACATTGACTCGCGCCGGCAGATCACCAACAGCTCGGCGCCGGTCTTGAAGGCATAGGGCAGCGTCACCGTCGGCGTCGCCGGCTCCTGATGTGCCGCCTGCTCCGCATCGACGACGAAGCCGCCGCCCACCGAGTAATAGATGTTGCTAAAGAGACTACCGCTGGCGTCGAACGCCTCGAGACGCATCGCGTTGGTGTGGTAATCGAGGATCTCGTCGCACCAGTGGATGTCCCGCGCGCTGTCGAAGGCAACGCTGCGCACGCCCCCCAGCTTCAGCTCGCCGTCACGCTCGAGGGCGGCAAGCTTTAGCGCCAGATCGTCCGGGTCGACCGAGATGGGGCGCTCCCCCATCAAACCGCCAAGCACCGCGCTGTCCGTATTGTGTCCCTTGCCGGTGGCACTGAGCGAGCCGTAGAGCGTGATCGAGAGACGATCGACCACGTCCAGCAGCGAACGCGCGTGCAGCGCCTCGACGAACTCGAAGGCCGCCTGCATCGGGCCGACCGTATGGGAGCTCGAAGGGCCGATACCGATCTTGAACAGGTCGAACACGCTGAGGGTCATGACGCTCTCCTTTCGCCGCATCGCGCTGGCACCGTCTGCCTCCTCGAATTCCGGTGTTTCCTCCGGGGATCGACGATGGCGTTAGCGTCCGGGCGAGTGGGCCAAAATGTAGTTTGACTTCAGTGTGCCCGCCGGTTACACCGGTCTCAATCCACTAAATCTGCCAAGCGTTTTAGCCTGACTAAACCATGCTGACCCCGCTCAATTCTCAGACGCACGCCTGGCTCAAGGTCTTCGCCGTCAGTGCCAAGCACCTCTCCTTCACCCGCGCGGCGGAGGAACTGCACGTCACCACCGGCGCGGTGAGCCAGCAGATCAAGCAGCTGGAGGATCGACTCGGGTTTCGCCTCTTTCGACGGCTGCCGAGGCAGCTGGCGCTCACCGAGGAGGGCGAACGCCTCGCCGGGGTGGTGTCACAGGCCTACGATGCGGTGGGGCTGGAGGTCGATCGGCTCCGCGGCGGGGTGATGAGCGGCGTGATGCGACTACGCTGCCTGCCGTCGTTTCTTGCCAAGTGGCTGATGCCACGGCTGCCACGACTGCAAGCGCGCTTCCCGGATATCGAGCTGCACGCCAGCGCCGAGGACAGTAACCTGTCGCTACTCGACGGCGGTTTCGATCTGGCGATCGACCTCAACGATGGCCACTATCCAGGCTTGCAGACGACCCCTCTGATCGACGAGCAGATCTTTGCGGTCTGCTCGCCACAGTTGCTCCGCCGGCGCCCGCCCCTCACCCACCCCAATGTGCTCGGCTATTATCCGCTACTGCATGATGTTACCGCCTGGCGCGGCAGCCACGATTACGCCGAATGGGAGCACTATCTGGCGGCGATCGGCGGTGAGGGCGTCAACGTGCGCCGCGGCTATACCTTCAATCGCAATCAGCTAACCGTCGAGGCCGCCATCGCCGGCATGGGCGTCGCGATCGCCCGGCGCACGCTGATCGGCAACGAACTCGAGAGCGGCCGCCTTATCGCGCCGTTCGACGGTACCGTGACCACCGGCAAACGCTATGGTCTGGTCTATCAGCAGGGCGCTCTCGACGACCGCCGCATCCGCGCGATTCATGACTGGCTGGTCGAGGAAGCGCGGCGATCGACCCTCGCCACTGCCTCGGCAGCGAGCGAGGCCTTCGATGGCGATGATTGAACAACCTTGGCCAGCCGCAAGCTGAGCGCACTTTGTCCCGCCCTCTCGGCGCGACGTGTCGTATTTCCCTATTCAGCGTGTCGTATTTGACCCTTGAGAGAGTGGAGAGTGACGCCCACTGGAATTCTGGAAAATCAATCTCGACGTCGGTGCCGCTCAACGCGTCGATCCAACCTTAAAAAAACTTAAGATACATTTCTCGAGGCTGGCACAGGTGATATTATTAGCGGACTATCATTCAACTCGAGAGTCGACCGTGTCTGCTGCGCCCTCCCCCCAACCGATCACGTTTCGATCCATGTCGATTCGTGCCGTGCTCTATATTCTTGCGCTGGCCGCACTGGCCCAGGCGGCGCTCGTCATCGATGCCTGTCGTGCGGGTGGCCCCGATTTCAGCGAAGTGTCGTTCACCGAGATCACGCAGGCGCTGCTGTTGCTTTCGGCATCGCTGCTCATGGTTTACATGCGCCAGTGTCAAAGAATGTTCCCGACAGCGGCGCTGCTACTCGGGGGACTGTTCTTCGCCTCGTTCATTCGTGAAAACGATATGTGGCTGGACACCTACGTGTTCGACGGTTCCTGGCAGGTACTGGTAACGCTGGTCACACTGCCGGCACTGGTCATCGCGATCGTTCGACGCCAACAGCTCTTGAGCGAGCTTCGACAGCTGACAGACAGCCTCGGTTTCGGTCTGTTCGCCGGCGGTTTTCTCATCACCTACCTCTTCTCGCGACTCTACGGACGCAGTGAACTCTGGCATGCGCTGATGCGGGAGGACTATCTGCGGGTCGTCAAGGACGCTGCCGAGGAGATCACCGAGATGTCGGGCTATGCCCTGATGCTGTTTGGCTGCCTCGAGATGGTATTGCTGGCGCGACGCGTGCAGCGTGCGCGGCAAGTCGCGCACGCGCGTTGACCGAAGGGGAGCGAGGGCTCCCTATTCCATCGACGGAAGCCATCCAAGACGGCGTGCCTCTTCCGCCCTTTATAGCCACAAAAAAAGCGTATCCAGGCGATACGCTTTTCTGGGTTGCCTTCCCCATTCGGGCCCATGCGGCCCCTGCGATACGCTTTAATCGTTCGCGACTTTGGGGGGGTCGATCTCGAGTTTCTGCGCCGCGATCACGGCCTGGGTGCGGGAGTGCACACCAAGCTTTCTCAAGATCGCCGTGACGTGAGCCTTGATGGTCGCTTCAGAGACGTTCAGCTCGTAGGCGATCTGCTTGTTGAGCAGTCCCTCGGTCAGCATGTTGAGCACCCGAAACTGCTGGGGGGTCAGCGAGGCGATCGCCTCGGCGAAACGGGCATCCTCTTCGTTACCGTCGCCCATGGCGTCGGCCATTGCCGGCGGCAACCAGACTTCGCCCTGCAAGACTTCGCCGATCGCCTCGGCGATCGTATCCAGCGAGGCGGACTTGGGAATGAATCCCGAGGCACCATAGTCGATAGCCCGGCGCACGACGTCCATCTCTTCACTGCCTGACACCACGGTTACCGGGATATCCGGCATCTGCCCGCGCAACTGGATGAGCCCGGAAAAGCCATGGGCGCCTGGCATATGCAGGTCAAGCAGGATCAAATCGGCGTCGGGATGACGGGTTACGACCTCGGTGGTCGCTTCCATCGTATCGGCTTCGACGATCTCCGCCTGGGGAGAGACCTGTCGCAACGCCTGGTTGAGGGCCGCCCGGAAGAGTGGGTGGTCATCGGCGACGATGAATTTCTGGGCGAAAGCCATTAAATCTCCTCCGGTATTATCGGGATGGTATCCACAACGGCCACGCGAAATGACATGGCTAAAAACACGGCTAATGGCATGTTACCCCATGCACTCACGGATTCCCAAGTCTCAACTCGGCTCGCGCAAGTTCGTTAATATTTCATTGAAAAAACCGGCTTTTTGCGCGAATAAAAACCCAAGTTACTCGCACAATAAACCGGCTTTTGAGGTAGCACCCAGCGCTGGCTTTCCTAGTCAAACGCGGGGTACCGGTCATCGAAACTCAGACCAGACTGCCCGATTCATTTAATTGAATAGTCGAAAGGCCGCGTCAATCTCGCTCCGATTAATCATTCATCACGATGACGACTATCAATCAACTCCTCGACGACACTGGGGTCGGCAAGCGTCGACGTGTCGCCTAGCCCGTCGGTCTCGTTCGCGGCGATCTTCCGCAGGATACGCCGCATGATCTTGCCCGAGCGCGTCTTGGGAAGTCCCGGCGCCCATTGAATGGCATCCGGCGTGGCAATGGGACCGATATCCTTGCGCACCCACTGTTTGAGTTCGTGTTTGAGCTCATCGGTGGGTTCCACGTCATCGTTCAACGTGACGTAAACGTAGATGCCCTGCCCTTTGATGTCGTGCGGAAAACCGACCACCGCCGCTTCGGCGACGGCGCTGTGCGCCACCAGCGATGATTCGATTTCAGCGGTGCCCATACGGTGCCCCGAGACGTTGAGCACATCGTCGATACGCCCGGTGATCCAGTAGTCGCCATCCTCGTCGCGCCGACAGCCATCCCCGGTGAAGTAGACACCCTCGTAGGTCGAGAAGTAGGTCTGCACGAACCGTTCATGATTATTCCAGATAGAGCGCGCCTGACCCGGCCAGGAGTCGAGAATCACCAGATTTCCCTCGGTGGCGCCCTCGAGTCTTTTGCCCTCGTTGTCGACCAGCGCAGGCTGAACGCCGAAAAAGGGCTTAGTGGCACAACCGGGCTTGAGATCGGTCGCTCCCGGCAGCGGCGTGATCATGTGCCCGCCGGTTTCGGTCTGCCACCAGGTGTCCATGATCGGGCAGCGTGAGTTACCGATGACACGATAGAACCAGTCCCAGGCTTCGGGATTGATCGGCTCGCCCACCGTACCGAGAACGCGCAGCGTCTCGCGACGACTGTCATCCATGATGTGCTCACCGTGTGCCATCAGCGAGCGAATGGCGGTCGGCGACGTATAGAGAATGGCGACGTCGTGCTTGTCGACGATGCGTCCGAGTCGCCCGTGATCCGGGTAGGTCGGTACGCCTTCGAACATCAGCGTGGTGGCACCGTTCGCCAGCGGTCCATAGACGATGTAGCTGTGTCCGGTGATCCAGCCGACATCGGCCGCGCACCAGTAGACTTCTCCATCGCGATAATCGAAAACACTCCGATGCGTCAGCGCCGAGTAGAGCAGGTAGCCGCCGCAGGTGTGTTTGAGTCCCTTCGGGGTGCCCGTGGAACCGGAGGTATACAGGATGAACAGCGGGTCTTCCGCGTTCATCGTCTCCGCAGGACACTCGGTCGATTGCGCGTCCACCAGTTCATCGAACCAGCGATCTCGCGACGCCTGCCACTCGATGTCGCCCCCCGTGCGGCGAAGCACGATGACCGACTCGACGATATCGGTGCCATCCCGCGTCAGTGCCGCATCGACGTTCTCCTTGAGCGGCACCTGCTTGCCACCGCGCACCGATTCATCGGCAGTGATGACCAAGCGCGACTGCGAGTCGACGATTCGGCCGGCCAGCGCATCCGGCGAGAATCCGCCGAAGACGACAGAATGGACCGCGCCGATACGGGCACAGGCGAGCATCGCCATGGCCGCCTCGGGCACCATCGGCATGTACAGCGTCACCGTATCGCCCTTGCCGATCCCGAGCGACTTGTACGCATTGGCGAGCTGACACACCCTGGCGTGCAACTCACGATAGGTAATGACCTTATCCTGCTCGGGGTCGTCACCTTCCCAGATGATGGCCGCCTGATCGCCTCGGGTCTCGAGGTGACGGTCGAGGCAGTTCTCGGCAACGTTGAGTTCGCCATCCTCGAACCAGCGGATGTCGACATTGTCGGAGGCAAACGACGTGTTCTTGATTCGGCTCGGCTCTCGCGACCAGCTCAGGCTCCTGGCCTGCTCACGCCAGAACCCTTCCGGGTCCTCCACCGACTGGCGGTAGAGCGTCTCGTAACGCTCACGATCGATACTGGCGTTCGCCGACACCTGCTCGTCGACGGGATACACGCGTTTCGAATCGCTCATTCCAGCCTCCCCTCGTTCTCGGTTTCGGTACCCGCTCGGATTGAAAGCCTAATTGGCTCAATGTGATAGCGGTCTGGGTTAACTCTCTCTCCAGCATATAACGCCGGTGTCGGTACCCCCCTATTAGACCTTTGTCGCAATCGGCGTCAGCCGGGCGCGGAAGCCGTCTCGGCAGCGTCGGCCCTGCGGTCGAAGACCAGCGGCGCGCCGCAGCGACGACAGGCATAGCGCGAGCCGCGTCGCGCCATCGCATGGCGACGGGACGTGAAGGCGTGCCTCGTATCGCAGTGGCAACGATAAAGGTAGGGCTGCGGGCTTGCCTGCGAGACATCGAGACGATGGGTGACGTTCGGCGCCACCCCGAACAGGTCACGCATCACTCTCTGCCACTCCCGCCCGTGCGGCCTCGCACGCCGCCCCTCCTTGAGATGGAAGACCAGCCAGTGCGCCATCTCGTGGGCGACGATCTCATCGAAAAAGACGCGCCGATTATCGGCCAGCAGCACCGTGTTGAAGCGTAGCCCACCGCGGCCATAGTGCGCCTGTCCGGCGCTGCGACCTCTGAGATCAAACCAGACATGCGGTCGCGGTAGCTCAGGATGCACCTCTCGGGCTAACCGCCAGGCCGCTTCAACTCGCGCCATCAGGCAGTTCCGCAGCGCCGTCTCATCGAGGGCCTCCAGCTCGGCGGCGTCGCTCGTGGGCAGTGCGGGGATCAAGGCAGAGAAAGACATGACACTCCAACCGGCAGTGGCGAGCTTGCCACCCTCAGGACATGAAACGATCGCGGGCGCGGCGCTCGCGGCGGGAATGATAGAATGACGCTAGAGAATAACGGCGTCCAGTTCGATGCCGGCGCTCACCCCCAGCCAACCCCGCTTGAATGGAGCCCCCCATGTCCGAGAGCCGAGAGCCCGTCACGCCAGACGAAGCCATCGATAGCCGGCCGCCGCTGGACGACGACGCCCTGGCCCGACTCGACGAGTCCCTGTCGCCGGAAACCCTCGGCGAAGACGCTCCGGACGTGGTCACCGCTCACGGTTTCCTGGTCGCGCTCGCCGTGGCGCCCAACCCGATCCCGCCGGAGCGCTGGGTGCCGGAACTGTTCGACGGCGAACCCGCCTTTGACAGCGATTCCGAGCGTGACGAGACCCTGCAGCTGTTGCAGGCGCTCAAGGCGAACGCCGGTGAGATCCTCGAGCGCGGCAACTGGGTCGAGCTGCCCTTCGATACCGAACTCGACGACGAGGGGGATACCGCCGCCGCCATCGAAGACTGGTGCGCGGGGTTCATGCTCGGCGTCTTTCTGGACGAATCCGCCTGGTTCGCCCAGGACGAAGCGCACGTCGCTGCCCTGCTGCTGCCCTTCATGGCGCTTTCCGGGCTGTTCGACGACGAGCCGGAGATGAGCGAAATGGTCGACGACGATTCCCAGTTCACGACGCTCGCCGGACAGCTTCCGGAGCTGACGCTGGATCTCTACCTGCACTTTCGGATTCCGCCGGAGCCTCCCAAGCCGGCATCCAAGGGCGCGCCCAAGCGTCAGAATCGTCGCGGCGGGCGCGGCAAGCGCTGACACCCGCGACTACTTGAGTCGTGTCACCCAGGCGTTGAGCGTTCCGAACCCCCACTCCCGCAGGCGCTGATACCAGGGACGGCGCGCCCAGGCATCAGCGTCGATGCGGCGGCTGGCGGCGAAGTTACGCTCGAACAGCGCCACGACTTCGGCGGCGAAGGCAGCGTCCTCGATCTCCTGGTTGGCCTCTAGATTCCACTGCAGGCTCCAGTGATCGAAGTTGCAGGAGCCCAGAGAGACCCAGTCGTCGGCGACGCTGAACTTCGCGTGAATGAAATTGGGCTGGAATTCGTAGATGGTCACCCCCGCTTTCAGCAGCCGGGAGTAGAAACGCTGCCCGGCGTAGCGCACCCCGGGATGGTCGTGACGCGAGCCCGCCAGCAGCAGTCGGACATCGACGCCGCGACGCGACGCTCTCGCTAACTGACGCCGCAGGCTGAGGGTCGGCACGAAGTAGGGCGTGCAGAGCCACACTCTCTGCTTGGCGGTGCCGATCCGCCCGTGCAGCGAGTGCCGGATGGCTTGATAGCGGTGTCCGCGTCCGGCAATGACGCGCCCGCGCGCCGGCCGCTGAGCCGTCAACGGCGGCGGTGTCGGCAACTCGAGTCGAGACGACCGCCGCTGGCGAAGACGGTCACCCCGCGTCAATGATGACTCCCACACTTGAACGAAGAGCCGCATCCAGTCGGTGACGACCGGCCCGCGAATTCGAACGGCCACTTCGTACCACGCCTCAACGAACTCATCGACGACGCCGAATCCGCCGGTAAAGGCAGTCTCGCCGTCCACCACCACCAGTTTTCGGTGATCGCGCATCAAATTGCCGCCGAGTCGCGTGACCGACAGCGGATTGAAGAACCGTAGCTCGACTCCCCCCTGCTGCAGTCGCTGCCGATCGCCACGCGAAAGCCCCATGCTGCCTACACCGTCGAGCATCAGATTGACCGTTACGCCTCGCGCGACGGCATCGACAAGCCCCGTGATGAACTGCGCGGCAAGCTCACCGGACTCCATGAGATAGAGTTCGATCCAGAGAAACCGCCGGGCACCGGCGATCGCCTCGCGCATCGCCGGCCAGAATCGCTTCCCTTCCGGCAATAGGTCGAACCGGTTGTCTGACTTCCACGTTGCGCTCATCGCACTCGACTCGCTCCTTGAGACGGCGATTGACGCACGTTTGTCACGCTGGGGGAAGGCCGCGTCGTCGGTTGCCCGCGTTGCCGCTATACTCGTGTTTTTGCAAGGGATATCCGTTCATGACGAGAGTACGCACGCGACGTCGGTTCGGCTATCGTCTCGCCACCCGCGCCCTCGATGGCTGGCTCGATTTCCGTCTCATCGAACCGGAACCGCCAAGGGTCGAGGCCGAGCTGCCGACGGTCTATGTCATGCCACACCCGGCCTTGAGCGATGAAGTGGCGGTCTCGCAGCTGACCCAGCGCCTCGGCCTGCCTGACGCCTCTTGCCCGGTCACGATCGGCGACATCACGCTCCCCGGCTGCATCGCGCTACCCGACCCGCGCCGAAGCGGGCGCGCGCGGGCTAAACGGGCCGGCGTCTTCGAGCCACTGCTGGAGACGCTGTCGCGCCATCCCGAACTCGATGTTCAGCTGGTGCCGATCAGCGTGTTCTGGAGCCGCGCCCCGGCCAAGGAGTTCGGTTTCTGGAAGATGCTCGCCGCCGATGACTGGGCCTGGAGCGGACGCCTGCGCCGTCTGCTGTCGGTCGTCGTCAACGGTCGCCAGCTGGAGGCTCACTTCGGCCAGCCGATTCGGCTGCGTGCGCTGGTCGACGAAACGCCCTCGCTGCTGCCCCGCAAGATCGCTCGCGTCCTGCGCGTCCATTTTCGTCGTATTCGCACCCGCGTACTCGGCCCCGACCTCTCCCACCGGCGGACGCTGGTGCGCGGTGTTGTCAGCAGTCGGGCCGTGCAGCAGACGCTGCAGGAAACGGCCCAGGCGAACGCCACGTCGCTGGATAAAGAGCGGCGGCGAGCGGAACGCTACGCCCGGGAGATTGCCTCCAACATGTCGTACCCGGTGCTTCGCTTCTGCTACCAGCTTCTCAAGCGACTCTGGAACCGACTCTATGACGGCGTGGATGTCCATGGGCTCGACGCCGTCAAGGCGATCGCCGGCGACAAGACGCTCGTTTACGTGCCCTGTCACCGAAGCCATATCGATTATCTGCTGCTCTCCTATGTGCTCTACCGGGAGGGGCTGATGCCGCCCCATGTAGCGGCCGGACGCAATCTGGACATGCCGCTGGTTGGCCCCCTGCTGCGCCGCGGTGGTGCATTCTTTCTGCGCCGCAGCTTCAAGGACAATCGGCTCTACGCCAGCGTATTCAACGAGTACCTGCATCGCCTGATCGAGGGCGGTCACCCCGTCGAGTACTTCATCGAGGGCGGACGATCGCGCACGGGCCGCATGCTCTCGCCGCGCCCGGGCATGCTGTCGATGACGCTACGCTCTTACCTGCGCGACCCCGTGCGCGATGTCGCTTTCGTGCCCGTCCATGTCGGCTACGAAAAGGTTATCGAGAGCAACGCCTACCTGCGCGAGCTTAGGGGCGAGGCCAAACAGAAAGAGTCGCCTTTCGCGCTGGTTCACGCCCTGCGTCATCTACGCAAACCTCACGGCCGAGTCACGGTCAACGTCGGCGAGCCACTCTCGCTGAGGGCATTCTTGAATGACAGAGCCCCTCTCTGGGAGCAACAGCGCGAGCAGACCCGGCCCGAATGGCTCACCGACATCGTGCCGGCGCTCGGCGAGACGTTGGCACAGCGGATCAACGCCGCCGCCAGCCTCAATGCCATCTCGCTGGTGGCGATGGCGCTGCTGGCCACGCCCCATCACACCCTCGAGGCGGATCTGCTCAGGGAGCACATCGCCCTGCTGGTCCGTCTGCAGCAGGCGGTGCCGGCCAGCGACCGCCTGACCTTGCCGGCAGGCGAGCCGGAGGCGTGGCTCGAGCATGCCGTCGATCTCGGTTTTGTGACCCGCCAGCCACAGGCACTGGGCGAACTGATTACGGCCTCATCGGAGCAGGCAACCCTTTTGACCTGGTACCGCAATGGGGCGCTGCACCTTTTCACGCACATTGGCCTCATCGCTTTTGCCTTTCGCAACAACACGGCCTTCACGCTCGACACCCTGGAGGCGATGCTGGCACCCGCTTGGCCGCTGCTTGCGCGTGAGTTGCACTTCCCGGCCCCCGACTCTCCCGGTGAATGCCTGCAACGAACGCTCGCAGCGCTGGGTGCCGAGGATCTGTTGCAACACCAAACCGGGGAGTGGTGCCGCCAGCCGGGGCATCTCCCCTCGAGCGAGCACCTGCGACTGCTCGGTCAGCTGGTGCAACCCACGCTCGAGCGTGCCTACCTGCTCGTCGCCATCCTGCTGCGGCACGCCAGCGGTACCCTGACGCGAGACTCGCTGGAGGAACATGGCCGGCATCTTGCCGAGCGGCTCACGCTACTGGCAGGGCTCGATGCCCCTGAGTTCTTCGACAAGCGGCTATTCAGTGACATCCTCGACACGCTGATGGCCCAGGGTTGGCTGACGCTGAAGAATGAACGCCTTCATTATCCCCAGGCGCTGCCCGAGGCCCAGGCGCGCAGTCGAGCGCTCTTCGACCCGGAGCTTCGCCACCGAATCGTCCGGCTCGCCGAACGCTGAGGGGATTGCAGTCATCGGGCGTCGGCTGGCTCGCCCCTATCCACCTGGCACGTTGAGATCTCGGGACAGCCCACCGCCGCTCTCTAGCGACAGCCTTCGGGGTGGCGATGCCGTCCGAAATCTCGCTGCGCGCAAGGCAAACCTGGCCTGAGTGGCTATCCACAATCGCCCGGAGGTTTAGACCCTGCCGGTGCAGTGAGGCTTTCCAGATCCGATGCAGGGAGGAATCGGCGACACCGTAAGCCATGGCACTTCCCCCGCCGACGTTTCGACCAGCCACAAAAAAGCCGGCCCCGAGGGGCCGGCTTCGTTCGATGGAGCGGTCGTGACCGCCCAGATCGTTTCAGCTTAGAAGCTGTAGACGGCACCGACGGCAACACCGTCGCCTTCGTCGTCCTGACGGTCACGCAGTGCACCTTCGATGAAGGTGTACATCGCCGGAGAGATGTTGTAAGTCACACCGCCGACGATTTCGTTGGCGGAGTCATCACCGTTGAGGAACTCGGAACCGTCTTCAACGTCGATGTACTGGTAGGCACCGTAGATGTCACCAGCGAAGTTGTCGGCAAATGCGTAGCCGTAGCGCGCGCCGAGTGCGTAGAAGTCAGCATCGGCATCGCCCTGGTCGCTGTCGAAACGCTCGACCTTGGCGGAGACACGCAGCGTGTCGATGGTGTACTGCGCGGTCACACCGTACTGGTCGCCAGCGTCGAAGCTGTTACCGGTGCTGGTATATTCGCCGTCGTAGTTGTCGAGGTCGTCGTAGACGGCCGCGATGGAGAACGCGCCAACGGCATACTTCAGGCCGCCGAAGAAGGAAGCGTTGCTATCATCACGGTCAAGTTCTACATCGTCGCCGGCGGAATTTTCAACGGTGTACGAGTCGTTGTCACCCTTGAACTGGGTACCCACGGCGAACTGCAGGCCACCCCAGACCGGAGACATGTACTGGAACTTGTCGCCTTCCCGGTCGTCGGTGCCGTAGACAGCATCGTCGGTGAATCGCGTGAGGGCTGCACCGCTGGAGTCGCTGACGTCGAAGTATTCGTTGTTCGAGATCGGATCCTGGATCCAGTCGTCGATCAGCGGATCCCAGGAACCGAGGCGGGCATCACCGAAGTTGCCTTTCAGACCCAGATAAGCCTGGTCGCCGTCGTTCAGGCCGCCGCCAACTTTCTCTTCGTCGGCGTCGTGCTCGAACTCGGCCTTGAAGTAGCCGGTCAGGCCCGGGTTGATGATGTGCTGGCCAGAGAAACCAACGGTAGAACCGTTGTCCTGCAGCTCATCGCGGGACTCGCCGTCGGTATCGTTGACCGCGGAGTAGGCGATCTGGATGTTGCCGTAGATGTCGAGCTGCGTGCCGTCCTGGTTGTAGACAGTCGCTGCCTGAGCTGCGGCGGAGGCGCCCAGGGCACCAGCAATAGCAGTCGCTAAGAGCGTCTTTTTCATCGCGATAGGTTCCTTTAACTAGCTTACTGTTCGATCGTGTCTGCAAATGCAGTCGGCTTCGGCATCCTCAACCAGCATCGTCACGCGAACGAATGACGGCTGCGGAACTCTGAAGCCTTGTTATTGTCCAATGCTCGCCGGAAAACCATATACCGGGGATTCCGCGAACGCAACAAGAAAAAAACACTGTTTTCGTTGCCCGCTGATTGTGCCTGATTCACAGCGTCAAGCGCCACCATAACGACCTGGCGCCAGGCACACGCGCTGCCAACCTACCCTCAATACGTTTCAACTCAATGACATACGAAGGTCAGGCGCGGGCCTGGCCCGCTGCCGGCAACCCGCTCCACCGCCCCCGATGCAAGCCACCACGCGCTCGCGCCACGTCGATCTCCTGCCAACGTGTCACCGGTCTCAATGGGGAGTCTGGCTGTGCTTGGCTAGCAGTTCGCCGATTTTACGATCGAGATTGTCGGCCTTTTGCTCGCTCTGACGCGCCTTCTGTTTTTTCTGTAGCGCCTCGAGCTGGCGCTTGGCATGTTTGGCTTCTTCCTGCGTGACAGGATCGCTATCTGCTCCGTCGAGCCCAACTCTTTTGGCGCCTTCGCGCACCGACTTGAGATAGCGAGGCAGATGCACGTAACAGGCAAGCGCCCGACGCACGAGTTTTTCCGGCCAGGGTTCCCGCTCGCACAGATCCAGGTGTATCCCGGTCTTGAGCGGACGCGTATGGCCCTTGAAGAAGGTTTGCGGGTAGCGCCGATGCCACTCGGCCAGAAGCGCCTGAGGGGAAATCGAGTCGGCACTGGTCTCGGGCTCGGGCGGCGGGGTCTCCGGCACCTCGCCTTGGGCGAGTTCACCGCTGCCGAGATTACCGAGAGGCGACGTATCGTCGACTCTCGATGCCCTCTCGACGGTGTCGGATGGCGCACTGGACGCGCCCGACGTCGTGAAACGCTGCAGTGGCGTGGGTCGCAGCGTCTCGTCTTCCCGCCCGTCGTGCCGAGGCTTCTGCCGCCGGAAAGCCAGGCTCCCCAAGCCTCTCGCTCGACTCCCGCCATCCGGATCTTCGGGATGGGAGTGTCCACCGGCGATGCTGGGATCGAGCTCGGCGAGCGCCAGCAGTCGTTCCTTGAGCGCGAGATTCTCGGCCTCCAGTGCCCGAGCGCGATCTCGCTCCGCCTCCAGCGAGGCCTGGCACGCTTCGACCTGATGTTCGATCGCGGCCAGTAATGCCTGTGTTCGATCCGTCAACACGACCCGCTCCTCCCGAATTTACGGTTCGTCGCTCAGCTCCGACGAGTGCTTACCACGAGATTAGACGATTGCGCCGGGCCCCACAGCGCGGCGGTACTCAACGAAGGCGTAGGCCGGCTGATCGGGTTCGGCGTTCCCTGCGACCCGTTCCACCTCTTGCCAATCCTGCCGGTCAAGCTCGGGAAAATGCGCGTCGCCTTCGATCTCGACGTCGACCTCGGTCAGATAGAGTCGGTCGGCAATGGGCAGCGCCAGCGCGTAGATCTCTCCACCGCCCATGACCATGATCTCATCCGCACCGTCGATCAAGGCCTGGCCGTCGGCGAGTTCGAGCGCGGTCTCGAGCGAATGGCAGACCCGGATGCCGGCCTCGCGAATGCGGGGAATTTTCGCGTACTCCGCATCACGCGTAATGACGACATTGAGGCGCCCCGGCAGCGCCCTGCCAATGGACTCGAAGGTCTTGCGACCCATCACCAGCGGCTTGCCCTGCGTCTTGCGCTTGAAATGCTTGAGGTCCTCGGGGAGATACCACGGCAGGCGATTGCCGACCCCAATGGTGTTGTTGCGCGACAGCGCAGCAATCATCGCGACCGGCGTGTCGAGCGAGCGGGAGTTGATCGATGAAGTCATACCGCAATCGGCGCCTTGATGCCCGGATGGAACTGATAGCCCTCGATCTCGATGTCCTCAAAACGAAAATCGAACAGATCGTCGATCGCCGGATTCAACCGCAGCTGCGGCAGCGGCAGGGGCTCCCGCGACAGCTGCAGTTTCGCTTGCTCGAGGTGATTGGCGTAGAGATGCGCATCGCCCAGCGTATGCACGAAATCTCCCGGTTCGAGTCCGCAGACCTGCGCCACCATCTGCGTCAGCAGCGCATAGCTTGCGATGTTGAACGGGACACCCAGAAAGATATCGGCACTGCGCTGATAGAGCTGGCAGGAGAGTCTGCCCTCGGCGACGTAGAACTGGAACAGCGCGTGACACGGCGGCAGGGCCATGTCATCGACCAGCGCCGGGTTCCACGCCGAGACGATGTGTCGACGAGAGTCGGGGTTGCGACGAATCTGATCGACGACGGTGGCGATCTGGTCGATCGACTCGCCGTTGGGCGCCGGCCAGCTACGCCACTGGTAGCCGTAAACCGGACCCAGCTCGCCATCGGCATCGGCCCACTCGTCCCAGATGCTGACGCCGTGATTGTGAAGGTAGGCGATGTTGGTGTCGCCGCGCAGAAACCACAACAGTTCGTGAATGATCGAGCGCAGGTGCAGCTTCTTGGTGGTGACCAGTGGGAACCCCTGAGCCAGATCGAAACGCATCTGGTGACCAAATACGCTCAAGGTTCCGGTGCCGGTGCGGTCGGCTTTGGCGATGCCGCTGTCCAGCACGCGCTGCATCAAGTCGAGATAGGGCCGCATGGGCACACTCCTGAGAAAAGTCTGGCGCCCCGCCAGCGGCGTCGGGCGCATGTTGTCTTGCTGAGATTACCGCGCTGTCCCGCCGGGCGTCTCGCTGTCGCGTCAGACCGCAGGCGCAGCGCGCACGTCATCGATGCCGTTGCGGCGCGACCAGACGATGAGTGCCACGCCGGCCAGAATCATCGGCAGCGACAGGAGCTGGCCCATGGTCAGCCAGTCAAAGGCGATGAAACCCAGCTGCGGGTCCGGCCGGCGAAAGAACTCCGACAGGAAGCGAAACACGCCATAGCAGACGAGAAAGAGCCCGGAGATGAATCCACGACGCCGCGGCGTGAGAGAGGCCAGCCACAGGATCGTAAAGAGCACGACGCCCTCGAGAAAGCACTGATAGAGCGACGAGGGATGCCGCCCCTGCTCGCCCATGCCGGGAAAGACCAGCGCCCAGGGCACGTCGGTAACACGCCCCGGCAGCTCGTGGTTGATGAAATTGCCGATACGTCCCGCGCCGAGTCCGATCGGCACCAGCGGCGCAATGAAATCGGTGAGCTGGAAGAACGCCAGCCGATGCTTGCGCGCGAACAGCGCCGCCGCCAGCAGCACGCCAAGCAGCCCGCCGTGGAAGCTCATGCCGCCGTCCCAGAGCTCGAAGATCCATAGGGGATTGTCGAGAAACCGGTCGAGTCCGTAGAACAGCGCATAGCCGATGCGCCCCCCGAGCACGACGCCCAGCGCACCGTAGAAGAGCATGTCACCGATATCGTCGGGCTTGAGGCCCAGCCGGTCGGCACGTTTGCGCCCCAGCCACCAGGCACCGATGAAACCGACCACATACATCAGCCCGTACCAGTGAACCTGAAGCGGTCCCAGTGAGACCGCGACCGGGTCGATATCGGGATAGGCCAGCATGCTCTCTCCTTGACGGCGGATAGTTCAGATCGCGGGCTAGCCGATGACCAGCTTGATGCCCACCACGATCAGCAGGAGGGCAAAGATACGTCGCAGGGTTCTGGCAGGCAATGCGTGCGCCACCTTCACCCCCACCCTTGCCATCGGCACACTGGCAATCGCCAGGCCGGCGAAGGCCGGCCACATCACGTAGCCAGTGGCGCCGGCCGGCAGCCCGGCGTGCTGCCAACCGACGATCACGTTGGTCAGCATGCCAATCAGGGCGATCGGCATGCCGATCGCAGACGAGGTACCCACCGCTTCGGTCATTCGGCTGGTAAAGCGGGAGAGCCACGGCACCGACATCACCCCGCCACCGACACCGAACAGCGTCGAGACACCGCCGATCACGCTGCCCGCCAGCACCATTGGCAGGCGGCGCGGATGTCGGCCTTGGGTCGCCGGCGGACGTGACAGCAGCATCTTCAGCGCCATCGCGATCGCGAAGACGCCAAAAAGCCGCGTCAACGCTTCTCCCGGCAGTAGCGACGCCAGCAGGACGCCGAGAATGCCACCCCCCAGCAGCCCCGGAATCATCAGCGCCAGCCAGTCACGCCGGACACTCCCCCGCTGCCAGTGCCCCCACACCGACGAGGCACCGGTGACCACGATGGTCGCCAACGACGTCCCCACGGCGAGGTGCGCCACCACGGCGGTATCGATGCCTTGCAGCGCGAAGGTGAAGACCAGCGCCGGTACCATGACGATACCGCCACCGATACCGAAGATACCGGCGAGCAGGCCCGCCAGCCCCCCCACGACGAGGTAGATCCCGAGCGAAATCAGCATCGTCCCCCCTGATTCACAGATTGACCGATGTCGACGGCGGCGCTCGGCGAAGCGGTGTACATGGGTAGCGCGATCCTTGGGCAAGGGGATGAACGATGAGGGATGGCGGCGTGGGTCACGCGGGAACCGCGCAGGCCCCGGCCGATAGCGCGCTCATGGTACGCTGAGGCCCCGCCGCTGTCATGGCGGCAGCGCCCCGATCTGCGAGGATCCCATGTGTCTGATCGCCTTCGACTGGCAGCCCGACGCCCCGGTCACGCTGAAGCTCGCCGCCAACCGCGATGAGTTCTATGCTCGCCCCGCCTGGCCGCTGCACCACTGGGCGGATGCCGCGATCACCGGAGGGCGAGACGCGGCGCAGGGCGGCACCTGGCTGGCCGCCGCCCCGGGGGGACGCTTCGCCGCGCTGACCAACGTGCGCGAGCCGGCTGGCTCGACACCGCTTTCACCGCCGAGTCGCGGCGAGCTGGTGCGCAGCGCGCTGGAGACCGACGATCTCGCGGTCTGGCTGGAGAGTCTGGCGCAGGGCGGCGCCAAAGCGTACGCCGGCTTCAACCTGATCGCGCTGCGCGCGGGGGCGCTCTGGCACCTCCATCACGGCCGTCGCGGGATTCGACTCACCCGGATCCCGCCGGGTTGCCACGCCCTCTCCAATGCCACCCTCGACACACCCTGGCCCAAGGTGGAGAAGGCCCTATCGGCGGCCAGACAGGCGCGCCAGGCCACTTGGCACGACGCGGTGCGCATCGCACTGAGCGATCCCCGCATCGCCCCCGACTCGAGGTTACCGGCCACGGGCGTCGACCGGGAAACCGAGCGGTTCCTGTCGTCGGCGTTCATTCGAGGCGAGCGCTATGGCACCCGCGCGCTGACATTGGTGTCGGTCCAGGCCAATGGCGTGACGCACCTGCAGGAGCAGGCATTCGGCCCCTGGGGAGCCCTGACGGGAGACAGCGTGACGCTGACGACGGCCAGCCGCTGACAAGAATAATGCCGCTCAGCGTCAGGTCTCGCGCGCCAGACCGCTGATGACATGGCGCCACCAGGGAGTGGCCTGGACGCTAATCCTGTGGCGGCAGCAGGTGGCCGATCTGCCAGTCGGAGAGGCGCTGGCGCAGATGGGCGCGCACCACGGCGGCGGTGGGTAGCGTGAGCGTTTCGCCGACGAGCTCGCGTGCCTCATCGAGAGGCACGCGGCGGATCGCCGCTCTCACCCGCGACAGGCTCGGCGCGTTCATCGACAGTGCATCGAAACCCATGCCCATCAACAGCAGCGCGCCGGCGGGATCTCCGGCCAGTTCACCGCAGACCGAGGTCGGGATCCCCAGGGCCCGGCTCTCCTCGGCGAGACGTGCCAGCGCGCTCAATACTGCCGGGTGGCAGGCATCATAGAGGCTCGCGACGCGTGCATTATTGCGATCGACAGCCAGCAGATACTGGGTCAGGTCGTTGCTGCCGACGGAGAAGAAATCGACCCGCTCCGCCAGCGCTGCCAGCTGATAGAGAGTGGCCGGCACCTCGATCATCACCCCGACCTGCGGCAGTGCGACCTCGATGCCGTCTTCCGCCAGCTCGTCACGCGCTCGCGCCAGCAGACGGAGCGTCGTGTCGACCTCGTCGATACTGGTGATCATCGGCAGCAGCAGGCGCAGATTGTCGAGCCCGCGGGAGGCCAGCAGCATCGCGCGTAGCTGCACCATCAGCACTTCGGGGTGATCGAGGGTGACGCGAATGCCGCGCCAACCGAGAAACGGATTGGCTTCGTTGATCGGAAAGTACGGCAGATCCTTGTCGCCACCGATATCCAGCGTGCGCATGACCACCGGCAGTGGCGCAAAGCTGGCAAGCTGCTCCTGATAGAGACGGGTCTGCTCCTGCTCGCTGGGGAAGCGCTCGTTCATCATGAACGGCACTTCCGTGCGATAGAGTCCGACACCGCTGACACGAGGCTTCAGCTGCGCCACGGCATCGACGATCAGTCCGGTATTGACCAGCAGTGGCATCGCATGACCGTCCGGCGTTTCGCTGGGCAGATGCTGCTCGTGTTCGAGCACATCGGAGAGCGCCTTCTCCTCGCGAATCAGCCGGGCGTAGCGCTTGGTCAGCTGCGGCTCGGGGCGCACGAAGAGCGTCCCCCGATGGCCGTCGAGAATGGCCTTGGCCCCGTTGATGCGGGGTAGCGGTACGTCGACCATGCCGAGCACGGTGGGAATTCCCATCGCCCGGGCGAGAATCGCGACATGAGAGTTGCTCGACCCGCGCACCGATACCAGTGCCGCCAGATTTTCCTTGGGCAGCTCCCCGAGTGTGGCCGCACTGATCTCGTCGCCGACGAGAATGGTGTTGTCGGGATAGCGCATGGGCTTGCGCGCGTTGTCTTCCTGAAGGTGCGCCAGCACACGCCGCCCCAGATCGCGGATGTCCGCCGCCCGCTCACGCAGGTAACCGTCATCGACGCGCTCGAGATACTGGGTGTGTCGGCGCACCACATCCGCCAGTGCCCCTGGCGCCCACTGGCCCTCGCGAATGCGCTTTTCTACTTCGTTGCCCAGAGCCGCATCGCCGAGCATCTGCTGATAGGCGTCGAACAGCGCCAGCTCCTGCGCCGAGATCCGACTCGCCAACCGCGCCCCGGCGTCGCGGATCTCTTCGCGCACGCGGGCGATGGCCGCGTGCAGATGCGCGACTTCGGCCTCGGTATCGGTGGGAATGAGATCTGGCACGCCGTCGAGATCCGCCGGCGGTGCGATGACCACGATCTCGCCGATCGCCATGCCGGGCGAGGCGGCCACGCCGGAGAACATTGCCTGGCCGTCGGTCTCGGCACGGCGACTGAGTGCCCCCGAAACGATGGCGTGGGCAAGAACCCCGGCGAGTTGCGCCGCCATCGTGACCAGAAACGCCTCATCACCCTCGTCGAAGCGACGCTTCTCCTGCTGCTGTACGACGAGCACACCAAGCATGCGGCGCTGATGAATGATGGGAACGCCGAGAAAACTGGAAAAACGCTCTTCGCCAGTCTCGGCGAAGTAGCGAAAGTGGGGGTGCGCCGGCGCGTCTTCGAGATTGAGAGGCTCCTCGCGCTGACCGACCAGGCCGACCAGCCCCTCGCCGAGTTCCAGTGCCACGACGCCGACCGCCTGGGTTCGCAGACCGATCGTATCCATCAGCACGAGTCGGTCACGTTCCCGATCGAACAGGTAGATGGAGCAGACGTCGGTACGCATCGCCTTGCGAATGCGGCGCACCATGGTCGCAAGAGCGGCATCCAGGCTGCGCGCGCCGTTGACTTCCTGAACGATGCGACGAAGGGTGTCGAGCATGGGCATAGGTCTTCTGGCAATTTTCCGTAGGCGGACCCTAAAAGGCGTCTGCGCGCGAATCTCCCGAGCCGTCGGTAAGGCGCGTGATAATTAAAGTGGCAAGTGCGCCGACCTGCCGTCAGGCAGCCAACACGAGCGTGTCGCCGATCCCCGGCAATCCAGGGGCCGCCAGCCGCCGCCCCCGGCTGAGACGTGAGCGGCTGTCGGCGTCAGACAGCCCACCCCGGTTGTCGACCGAGACAACACCGTTCGGCGGTGCGGCTCAGCGTCGGTCACGACATCTCTGCCAGCGAGAGGCGGTGAAAATCCGGTGCCAACTCGCGCAGCGCGCGTCGATAGACTTCACGCTTGAACGAGACCACCTGCCCGAGAGGATACCAGTAACTTACCCAGCGCCAGCCGTCGAACTCAGGCTTGGGGGTACCGTCCACGCAGACGCGGCTGTCGTGACAGCGAATCTTCAACAGAAACCATTTCTGCTTCTGGCCGATACAGATCGGCTTGGAATGCGTTCGCACCATGCGCCTGGGGAGACGGTAGCGTAGCCATCCTCGCGTACAGGCAATGACATCGACATCACCGGATGTCAGCCCGATCTCTTCCTCGAGTTCCCGGAAGAGAGCCTGCTGCGGTGATTCGCAGGCCTTGATCCCTCCTTGCGGAAATTGCCACGCTTGCTGTCCCGCCCGACGCGCCCAGAGCAGTTGGCCGTCACAGTTGGCAATAATGATGCCAACGTTCGGCCGAAAGCCGTCGCCGTCTATCACGGAGTTCACCTTAACTCAATCGTCGTTAAGGGCATTCTTCCACAAAGCGCGAAAGCGCATCAATAAGCCTCGCAACGATGAGTGCCTCGCCGTGGGAATGCGAGCGCGAGTTTGCGATACTCGGCGGCCTTGCCGAGGATCGCCCGACGCGCCTTGCCGAGAGATCGCATCAGGGCTTGCGATCTCTCATCGACACCGACTTATCGCGACATACGACTGACAACTGGGAGCCAACCTTGAGCCTGGCCATCTTCGATCTCGACAACACCCTTCTAAGCTGCGACAGCGACCACGCATGGGGCGAATTTCTCGTCGAGCAGGGCGCCGTCGACGCCGCGGCCTACCGGCGCGCCAATGACACGTTTCTCAGCGACTATCGAGAAGGCAAGCTGGATCTTGACGCCTATCTGGCAATGGCGCTGAAACCGCTGACCGAGCATGGCGACGAGCAGCTCAAGGCATGGCATCAGCAGTTCATGGCCAGTCGAATCGAGCCGCATGTCCTCGCCCGCGGCGAGGAGCTACTCGCCTGGCACCGCCGGCGTGGCGATTTCCTGCTCATCGTCACCGCGACCAATCGCTTCATTACCGGGCCGATCGCCGAGCGCCTGGGCGTCGATGACCTCATTGCGGTGGAAGTCGAGCGAAAGAATGGGCGCTACACGGGCAATATCGAAGGGGTGCCGAGCTACCGTGAAGGCAAGGTCACGCGGGTCAACGCCTGGCTGGAGGCACAGCCGCGGCTCACGCTGGACGATGCCTGGTTCTACAGCGACTCGATCAACGACCGCTTTCTGCTTGAGGCAGTCCCCAATCCGGTCGCCGTGGACCCCGACGATGAACTGCGTAAGCTCGCGAACGAACAACAGTGGCGGGTCATGTCGCTGCGCGACGGATCGACGAGGTGACCCCAGCGGTGCTGCCCCTCGCACGTCAGGGAGCGCCGGGGGAAATCAACGATCGTAATAGAGGGAGCGGCGCTTCCCCGAGAGACGCGGCGTCGCTAGACGTCGCGCTCAGCGGTGGGCCGAGTCTCTGTCGGGGCATGAATGGCATGGACGCGCTCGATCAGCTGATCTTCGAGCACGAAACGCTCGCTCAGCGCATCACTCAAACGCCCCAGCCAGGTGGGGAGGTGATAGCGGTGGTGCTGACAGTCGTCGGGTGTGGCGTAGTCGGCCTCGAAGTCCAGCGCCATGCGGGTGGAGGCCTCGACACGCGCCAGCAGACGATCGGCGACCTCGAGCGCCTTCGGGTCATCGAACGACTTGGCCTCTTCGCGAAGCTGCGGGTAGATCTCGAAGTGCCCCGCGCTGACGTAATCCATTAGCCCCTCACTCAGCGAGTCGATTCGCCGTTTGGGGAGCGCGTCGATGTCGGCTTCACAGGCATCGGTGATCGTGACCAACCGCACCAGCAGATCGTGGCGCTGCTGCAGCCAGCGATCGATCAGCGTATGCACGCCGCCCCATCGCTCCTGCGCCGTTCGGCAGTGTTCGAGCATGATTCTCTTCCTCTTCCCTGCGGGGCATCAGTGCCCGGATCCGGCTCCGCGACTCAAGCGGTGGAGCGTGTAGACGGCCGGCCCCGACCCAGTCGGGCAACCAGTATCGATAGTGGCAGCAGCGCCAGCACCGCGAACCCGAGCAGCGTCCACTGCGGCAGCGTCACCCCGAGAAAGATGCCATGGACCTCGGCGCACTCGCCTGACCCGGAGAGCACGCGCGAGAACACGTCCCACAGCGGCATCACGTCGACCAGATAGTCTAAGCCGGGACCGCAGCTCGGAACACTATCCGGTGGTAGGGTCTGCAGCCAGACGTGGCGCCCGGCGACGCCGATACCGGCGAACGTCGCGAGCAGTGCCAGCACGGCATAGACAGCGCCCCCCCAACCCTTGGGATTGTGCAGCGCGGCGATCAGAAAGAGGCCCGCGGCTGTCATCACCGCGATCCGCTGAAAGATGCAGAGCGGGCATGGCTCGAGCCCCAGGCCGTACTGCAGAAAGAGTGCGACCGCCATCATCAGGGCACAAGACGCCAGCCCCAGAAGACTCCACTGGCGCACACTCGCCTGCGCCATACACTGTTTGATTTGCATCGATGGTTACCGTTCTGCCGGACGCGTGCCGGCGTACCGAAGCGGCGCATCCGAGCCAGTCGAAAGCGCCGCACTAGAGGGTCATGCCGCCGGTCGCGGCTCTCGGGCACGGGCGAAATAGTCGCGCAGGAACTGGGCGAAATCCGTTTGATCCTCGGCCTCGATGTCGCGCTGCTGTCGATGCGACGTCTCGACGAGCTCGTCGAAAAGGGTCTCACGGGCGCTGTCCATCGCGGTATCACGAAAACGCTCACCCTGCGCCTTGGCCAGATCGGCCACCCATTCCGTCCATTCGCCACCGTGCGCCTCCAGCGCGCGCAGCACCTGCGCGGAGGGCGTGGTCTCGGGGTCGTCCAGGCGTTTCGCCAACGACTCGATGGCAGCGACGTGCAGGGTGTCGCCTTCGATGGTATCGAGAAGCGTCGCCACATCACGCATGCCGTCGATGATCTCATGACCGCGCTCGGCGAGCGGGACCTGACGATCCCCCACCTGCAGCTTCAGCGCCGGATCGCGGCCGCGTTCGACCACCAGTCGACGATTGTCGTCGAGGCGATCGCACTCCTCGTCGGGAATCCACGGGCTCTCTGAGAGCAGACACCAGAGCAGGAAAGTATCGATGAAACGCATCTGCGGTTCGTCGATACCCAGTGGCAGGAAGGGGTTGAGGTCGAGACAGCGCACTTCGATGTACTCGACACCGCGGGCCTCCAGCGCCTGCGTCGGCGTCTCGTCGTGCCGCGCCACGCGTTTGGGACGGATATCGCTGTAGTACTCGTTCTCGATCTGCAGAATATTGGCGCTGAGCTGGCGCCATTCACCGTCATTCTCGACACCGATACGCCGATAGTCCGGCCACTCGGTGGAGATGGCGTGGCGCAGAGTGCCCACGTAGTTGGAGAGCGAGTTGAAGCAGATCTTGAGCTGCGACTGCACCTTGTTCTGGTAGCCGAGATCCGACATTCGCAGGCTGGTGGCGTAGGGTGCATAGAGCGTGTCACTGCCAGGCGCCCAGCGCTCGAGCTTGTCGCTGCGCTCGTCCGGCCCCTTGTCGCCGAAGAAGCTGCGGTCCACGGTTGGCGAGGCCCCGAAGAGATAGAGCAGCAGCCAGCTATTGCGCCGGAAGTTGCGAATCAGATCGAAATAGCGCGCCGAGCGATAGGATTTCAGCGACTCGCCCTCGCGTCCCTCCAGCGACTGCAGCAGCGGCCACATGTCCTCGGGGAGCGAGACGTTGTAGTGAATCCCGGCGATGGACTGCATGATGCGCCCATAGCGCACGTCCAGCCCTTGCCGGTAGACCCGCTTCATCGTGCCCACGTTGGAGTCGCCATAGTCGGCGATCGGAATGCTCTCGTTGCCGTCGAGCCGCGACGGCATGCTTGCCGGCCAGACCCACTCGCCGTCGAGGTGGCGATAACTGAAACGCAGCAGATCGTCGAGAAAGCCGAGCGCATCGGCGGGACGACAGTAGACCGGCGTGATGTACTCGAGCAGCGACTCGGAGTAATCGGTCGTGATGTGGGGATGCGTCAGCTTGGAGCCGAGAGTGTGCGGATGCGGCGTCGAAACGATACGACTGTCACCGTCGACCCGCAGACCTTCCTTCTCGATGCCCCGCCGCAGACGACCCAGCAGTCCGTTGCGGGCCGGCGTCATCAGCCGACCGACGTTCGTGGCGAGTTGATCAGACACACTCAACACCTTATTTCATGGGGAGAGGCAACGCCCTCCCGTTGTTCGTGCAGCGACGCCGCGCCAGGCTCGTGATTGCCTGCGCTGCCCCGTCGTGAGCAAAGTTTCATTATGGAGTTCGCCCCGGCGCTTTCAAGGCTAACGGTCGCACCAGCGATCACGATTCGCGATCGCCAGTCCCACGCGGCCGCCTCGTTCCTGCGCCCTACGCCCCCTTGCGCGCCTTGAGCAGCGCCGCGCCCAGCGCGCCGACCGGCTCGCTATTGCCCTTGGCATCGCCCCGGCTGCGCTCGCGGCTGGCGTTCTGACTCCCCCGCTCGCCGTCGCGACGATTCGACGCACCCCGACGCGAGCTCTTCTCGCCCGGCTCGTCGCCCATGCGCATCGACAGTCCAATGCGTTTACGCTCGACGTCCACCTCGAGCACTTTCACCTTGACGATATCGCCGGCCTTGACCACCTGACGAGGATCCTCGACGAATTTCTCTGCCAGCGCCGAGATGTGCACCAGACCATCCTGGTGCACCCCGACGTCGACGAAGGCGCCGAAGTGGGTGACGTTGGTGACCGCCCCCTCGAGCACCATGCCGGGCTCCAGATCGGCGATCTTCTCGACGCCCTCGCGAAACTCGGCGGCCTTGAACTCCGGCCGCGGATCGCGCCCGGGCTTGTCCAGTTCCCCCAAAATATCGATCACTGTCGGCACGCCGAAGCGCTCGTCGACGTAGTCCGCGGGCTTCAGGGCCTTGAGGGTTCGGCTATCACCGATCAGCTCGCCCAGTTCGCGGCCGTTATGCTCGGCGATACGCGACACCAGCGGATACGCCTCAGGGTGAACCGCGCTGGCATCGAGCGGGTTGCTCCCTCCCATGATGCGCAGAAAACCCGCGCACTGCTCGAACGTCTTCGGCCCCAGTCGGGCGACATCGAGCAGCTCTCGCCGACTGGTGAAGGCGCCGTCGCGGTCGCGACGCGCCACGATGTTTTCCGCAATCATCGCGCTGAGGCCGGAGACTCGGGACAGCAGCGCGCTGGAGGCAGTATTGAGATCGACTCCCACGGCGTTGACGCAGTCTTCGATGACCGTCTCCAGGCTGCGCGAGAGTTTGAGCTGGGAGACGTCGTGCTGGTACTGGCCCACGCCGATCGATTTGGGATCGATCTTGACCAGCTCCGCCAACGGGTCCTGCAGTCGACGCGCGATCGACACCGCCCCGCGAATGGAGACATCGAGCGCCGGAAACTCCTTGGCCGCCAGTTCGGACGCCGAATACACCGAGGCTCCGGCCTCACTGACCATGACCTTGGCCACGCGGCGGGAGGCCACGCTGGCGATCAACTCCGCCGCAAGACGGTCGGTTTCCCGGCTGGCGGTCCCGTTGCCGACCGCAATCAGGGTGACCTGGTGGCGCTCGACGAGATCGTTCAGCGTCTTGAGCGACTCCTTCCAGCGGTTCTGCGGGGCGTGGGGATAAATAGTGGCATGGTCGAGCAGACGACCGGTCGCATCGACCACCGCAACCTTGCAGCCCGTGCGCAGCCCCGGATCGAGCCCCAGCGTGGCCTGTGGCCCGGCCGGCGCCGCGAGCAACAGATCCTTGAGATTGGCGGCGAAGACATCGATCGCCTCCTGCTCGGCGCGCTCGCGCAGCCGCCCCATCAGCTCGGTCTCCAGGTGGGTGTAGAGCTTGACCCGCCAGGTCCAGCGCACCACCTCCTTTAGCCAGCGTGCGGCCGGCGCCTCGCTGTCCAGCGCGATGCCAGCGTGACGCGCGATCGCGACTTCCGCGGGATGAATCGGCGCCTCGTCCTCGCCGGCCATCGTCAGGGACAGCGAGAGCACGCCCTCGTTGCGGCCACGGAACATTGCCAGCGCCCGGTGGGAGGGCGTCTTGGCGAGCCGTTCATCGTGTTCGAAATAGTCAGAGAACTTCGCGCCCTCCTGCGCCTTGCCCTTGACCAGGCGAGCACGCAGCCCGCCTTCGTCCCAGAGCCGTTCCCGCAGGCCACCGACCAGTGCGGCCGACTCGCTGAAGCGCTCCATCAGAATCTGCTTGGCACCATCGAGCCCGCTCTTGGCATCCTCGATGCCGTTGGACACGCCGGTCGCGGCGTCGATGAAAGCGGCCGCCTCTGCGTCAGGGTCGAGCGTCGGGTCATCGAGCAGGCGCGTCGCCAGCGGTTCGAGACCGGCCTCGCGCGCGATCTGCGCCTTGGTTCGCCGCTTCTTGCGATAGGGAAGGTAGAGATCCTCGAGGCGCTGCTTGGTCGTCGCGGCGAGCAGGTCGGCGCGCAAGGCGTCGGTGAGCTGGCCCTGCTCGTCGATTGTCTCCAGGATCGCGCCGCGCCGCTCCTCCATCTCCCGCAGGTAACGAAGACGCTCCTCGAGGGTGCGCAGCTGGCTATCGTCGAGACCACCGGTCGCCTCCTTGCGGTAGCGCGCGACGAACGGAACGGTCGCACCGCCGTCCAGCAGCTCGACAGCCGCTGCGACCTGGGCAGGCCGGGCACCGAGCTCGTCGGCAATCAGCGAGACGATGGCGTTTTGCGTCGCGGCGGACGCACCGGTTGCGGAGGATGAATTAGAGGACATGGCAGACATCACGGCAGAAAAGATCGCGCCACGTTAGCACAGCACTCGCCCGGCTCCCATGCTGGGCAAATCGACACGTCTCGCGCCGAAAGTGCACCCCGGAACGCAGCGCGGGGAGAGCCGTAGCTCTCCCCGCGATCGATGCTGCTGTTGCCGAACGTCCTCGGACGCGACCTCAGCGCTGCTGCGGACCCGCTGCAAGGATGGCGTCATCCACGCCGGGGAACTTGGCAAAGTTGTCGGTGAATTTCTGAATCAACGCGTTCATCTGCGTCTGATAGGCCTCACCATCACCCCAGGCATCGCGGGGATCGAGCAGCTGCGAGTCGACGCCCTCTACCGCCACCGGCACATCGAGGTTGAGACCATCGATATGGCGTGTCTCGACCTCGGCCAGTTCGCCTTCCTGAATCGCACGGATGATCGCGCGGGTGGTCGGGATGCTGAAACGGCTGCCGCCCTGCCCGTAGGCCCCACCGCTCCAGCCGGTGTTGACGAGATAGACACGCGAACCGAAGGCTTCGATGCGCTTGATCAGCAGCTCGGCATACTCGTGCGCGGGGCGCGGAAAGAACGGCGCGCCGAAGCAGGTGGAGAAGGTCGCGGAGAGCGTGCTGGTAGAGCCCATCTCGGTGGAGCCGACCTTCGCCGTGTAACCGGAAAGGAAGTGGTAAGCTGCTGCTTCCTTGGAGAGCACCGAGACCGGCGGCAGTACGCCGCTCATGTCGCAGGTCAGGAAGATGATGGCGTTGGGCTCACCCGCCCGGTTCTCCTCGACCCGCTTTTCGACGAACTCCAGCGGGTAGCCGGCACGCCCATTCTGGGTCAGGCTGTCGTCGCTGTAATCCGGTTGACGCTCGGCGTCGAGCACCACGTTCTCGAGCACCGTACCGAAGCGAATCGCATCCCAGATGATCGGCTCGTTCTTGCGCGAGAGATCGATGGTCTTGGCGTAGCAGCCGCCCTCGAAATTGAACACCGTGCCTTCGCCCCAGCCGTGCTCGTCGTCACCGATCAGATAACGCTCCGGGTCGGCGGAGAGCGTGGTCTTGCCGGTGCCGGAGAGGCCGAAGAAGAGCGTGGTTTCACCGTCTTCGCCGACGTTGGCGCTGCAATGCATCGGCAGCACGTCCTTCTCGGGAAGCAGGAAGTTCTGCACCGAGAACATCGCCTTCTTGATCTCGCCGGCGTAGCGCATGCCGGCGACCAGCACCTTGCGACGCGCGAAGTTGATCATGACAGTGCCTTCGGAGCGCGTGCCGTCACGCGCCGGCTCACACACGAAACCCGGCGCGCTCAACACCGTCCACTCGCTCTTGCCCTTGGGGTTATAGCCCTCCGGGCGCACGAAGAGGTTGCGACCGTAGAGGCTCTGCCAGGCAGATTCGGTGATCAGGCGAGTGGGGAGGTAGTGCTCAGGATCGGCACCGACGTGCAGGTCGGAGACGAAGGTATCGCCCCCGGCGAGGTAGTCCTCGACACGTTCCCACAGGGCATCGAAGACGTCCGGTGAGATCGGGCGATTGACCTCGCCCCACTCGATCAGCTCCGAGGTGGAGGGCTCATCGACGATGAAGCGATCCAGTGTCGAGCGGCCCGTGCGCTCCCCGGTCTCCACCGTCAGCGCGCCGTTGGCGGCCAGCACACCCTCTCCCCGCGCCAGTGCATACTCGACCAATTCGGCCGGGGTCAGATCGGAGTGCGCTTTCGCAGAGTGAGCATCTTGGGCAGCCGAAGCGGTCGCTTGCGTGGTCATCATCCAGTCCTGGGCTCGAGGGCCTCTGTTCATGTTGTTTCACAGCGTCGCTGCCCGCCTCGGACACGACGCCGCTCGCTGGGACACGGCAAATTCGACGTGTGGCGGGCAAAAAGGATCGCCATTATGGCAAAAAGCGCTCGGGGCGCAAACGCCGGGGACGTCACGCCGGTGCGCCCCGCATCGAAGTATTAGGCAACCCCTAGTGTAACGTGGGGGACGGCGCCTGGGGTGACTCGATGATCGCCTCGATGTCGGCAGCGCTGAAGTGATAGCGGGTATGACAAAAATGGCACTGCGTGTCCACGGCCTGCTCCTCCTCGAGAATGCTCCGCAGCTCCTCGGCTCCCAGGGAGTGCAGCGCATCGGCGAATCGCTCTCGGGTGCAGTTGCAGCCGAACTCGAGCGCCTTGGGCTCGAACACCCGCGTGGTCTCTTCATGGAACAGCCGGTAGAGCACGTCCTGCCCCTCGACCGTGCAGAGCTCCTCGGGGGTGATCGTCGAGGCCAGCTGGGTCAGGCGGTTCCAGGCGTCCGGGTCGAGATTGGCGGCATCGTCGGGGAGCTGCTGCAGCAGTAGCCCGGCGCCCCGCGTGCCGTCGGCACTCAACCAGAGGCGGGTCGCCAGCTGTTCGGACTGGGCGAAATAGGCTTCCAGGCAGCCGGCAAGGCTGTCGTGCTCGACGGAGACGATGCCCTGATAGCGCTTGCCCTCTTTCGGATCGAGCGTGATGACGATCTGGCCATCACCGATGAGCTGGCGCAGGTTGGCGTTGTCGGCAAACACCTGGAATTCGTCGTAGCGCGCGATCGCCCGCAGCTGGCCACCGGGGTTCGACTCCGCCATCAGCACGTTGACGCCCTGCTTGCCACGCACCTCGAGGCTCACGGTACCTTCGATTTTGACCGTCTCGGTGAGCAGTGCCACGGCACTCATCAGCTCGCCGAGCTGCAGCCGGATGGCCTCGGGGTACGCCTGGCGCTCGAGCACTTCGGCATAGGCGCGCTCCAGCTGGACGATCTCGCCACGCACGTTCGTGTCGTCGAAAAGAAAACGTTGAATCTGGTCGTTCATTAATCGGTCTCGTCGACCGCGGGCGCCGCCCGGCGCCGGCCGTCGTCAATGAAAAAGGGAAAGTCAGTCGTCGCTGGGATTGCGCTGGAAGCGCTGAATATCGCGACGCTGGCGTTTGTCGGGTCGCTTGATGGGCGGGCGCATTGCCTGATTGGCCAGCTTGCGATTCTGGGCTTCGCGCTCGCGCTTTGCGATGCTCTCGGGGGTCTCGGCATAGAGCGCCTGAGCCTCGGGGGCGCCGCGTCGCTGATCCGACAGTGCGACCACCTCGACGACCGCACTGTCCCACCCCTGTGGGACCTCGATCAGCGCGCCCACCTCGACATTGCGGCTGGTTTTCACCCGGTTGCCGTTGTAGCGAACCTTGCCGCCCTCTATCGCTTTCTTGGCGAGCTGACGCGTCTTGAAAAAGCGCGCCGCCCAGAGCCACTTGTCGATACGTACCGTTTCACTCATGGGTCTGTCACCTCGACCGCCAACAATGGGGGCATCGATGCGTCGCTTCAACCCGCCAGAGTCGGCCGGTTGCCCGCGGACCATCGCCTTTTGTACCGCGTCATGGCTGAATAGGCCTAGCCGACCCTCTGATATGCACCCGGAGCGCACCATGACCTCGAGCGACCCGTCTGCCCCCGCTTATTCACGTCCTCACGTGCGCGCTCGCCGTGACGTCGCCGCAAGCCGTCTGTTCGCCATCGAGGAAATAGACCTGCATTTCTCCAATGGTGCCGAGCGCACCTTCGAGCGGCTGAAAGGCAAGGGCCACGGCGCCGTCATGCTGGTCGCCATGCCGGACCCGGATCACGTACTACTGATTCGCGAGTACGCGGCAGGTTTCGACGACTATGTGCTGACACTGCCCAAGGGGCTGGTCGATCCGGGTGAAGATATCGTCACCGCTGCCAATCGCGAACTCATGGAGGAGTGCGGCGTCGGCGCTCAAAACCTCGAACCGCTGGTGGAGCTCTCGTTGGCGCCCAACTACATGGATCACCGCATTCAGGTAATGCTGGCGAGCGATCTCTACCCCCAGCGCCTCCCGGGCGATGAGCCGGAGCAGCTGATCGTGGAGACGCACCCTATCGACGATATTCTGGGGCTTCTGGCACGTGACGACTTCCATGAGGCCCGTGCGGTCGCTGCACTCTTTATTGCCCGGGAGACACTGCGGCGGCAACAGGAGGGAGAGAGCTGGTGGTAACGTGCCCTCGCTTGCTCCGGTATCGCTCGTTACCGGCGAGCGCCCCTTGCCAGCTCCCTCTGTTCCGGCGGGCGATGATTGGCTGAGCACAAAAAAATCGCCCCGAATTCGGGGCGATTCAAGTCACACGATCGAGCGAGCTAGCACGACGTCACATCACGGCGTGGGGTCGACATCCTGGGCGGAGTCGATGCCCGCATTGTCGTCCATGGTGTCATCCACCGGACCCTTCGCTGCCTCGGCGTCCTGCGCGGTCGGCCCATCGGCCTTCAGGCTGCCGGGCTGGGTATTGGCAGACCCGGTCTGAGCGTTGTCAGTGTCGGGGAGGCTGTTGTCGGACGGCAGGCTACCATCGGTGTCGCCGGTCGCCGTGGCGCCTTCGACTTCCGTCGGTGTACCGCCGGCCCCTTCGGTGTTGGCTGAGCCGGTCTCCGGGCTGACGTCCGGGGCTTCCTGCGTTGACTGCTGGGCCATGGCAGCGACAGGCAGTGAGAGCAGTGCCGCCACGATGGCGGTATTGAGCGTCTTCATCTTCAAGGGGATCTCCTCGTTCCACGGGATCTCAACCGGCTCCCAACTCCCTGGAAGCCGTCGACTCGACGATGGATGGGCAAAAAGATCGAACGGTGCGCCGCGATCTCTTTCCCAACCGGCTGTTACAAAACGTAGACAGGGTTCCGGATATTCGCAACCGCCATCTCACGGTATCGCTAGTCGCTGGCCCCCTCACCTCGCATGGCGAGCCGCTGATACTCGCTGACGAACCGCTGGGCGGCAGCGGAGAGTTCGCGGTCGCGGCGCCAGAGCAGCTCGAACGGCGGGTTGTCGGTCGCGAGACGATACGCGATCCGCCGAATCTGGCCGCGCGCCACCGGCAGCGTGGCGATACGCTCCGGTAGCAGCGCCAACGCGGTTTCGTCGCGCTCGATCATCGCCAGAATCGCGTAGGTTGACGAAATCTCGAGCGTTCGCAGCGGCTGGGGGAGTCCTGCCGCCATGAACTCCTGTTCGAGCATCCGCGGCATGCTGACCGGATAGACGATCCAGGTCTGCTCGGCAAGCTCGGCAAGAGAGGGGGCGGGCACGTCCGCCAGCGGATGCCGCGGGTTCGCCAACACCCATAGCGGCTCGGGAAAGCTGCCCTGGCGATGATAGTCGCCCGGACGCTGCCCAAAGCTCGAGCGGCAGAGTGCGACGTCGAGGCGCCCCTGGTCGAGCATTCGCAGCAACCCCTCGCTGGTGTCCTCGACGATCTCCAGCGATAGCGACGGCTGCTCGGCGCGAAGTAGGGCGACCACGTCGATCAGCGTTCCGATCGCCCCCATGGTGGCGCCGACCGCAAGATGTCCGCCAACGCCCTGCCGGATGCCGATCATCTCCTCGCGCAGATGCGCAATGTCCGCCTGGATCAAGCGCGCATAGCGCAGCACGCAGCGCCCCAGCTCGGTCGAAGTCAGCCCGCGGGCGCCGCGCACGAAGAGCGTCGCACCGAGCGCCGACTCGATCTCGCTGAGCGCCCGCGTCGCACCGGGCTGGGAAATGGCCACCCGTTCCGCGGCCTTGTGAATCGAGCCGCACTCCTCGAGCGCCATCAGCAGCCGCAACTGGCGGAGTCGCAACCGCGACATCAGCGCCTCGAGCGTCGGCGTTGTCTCCAGCGGCCCAGGACTCGTCACCGCGAAATCCGCCCCACCCTGCTGGCTCTGCGCCCTCCCGCGGTCTGGCTTGTCACCCCTCATCGCTACGCTTCCTTTGCCTGCCATTAACCGTTGATGGAGCTCGCCGCCGGTCACCCAGCCACGGCGGCGTCCTATCAACCCGTGGCGCCCTTCGAGGCATGTCACGTACGACTTTCGGTCGATACACCCCGGTTATCGCACCATCAGCAACTCTCAGTATCGCCGACAGCCCGCCTCAGTCTACCGTCGCCGCTAGACCTGATGCTTTCAACAGACTGATAACACTGCATTTCTCACCGAAGGTCGAATCGACCAAAGTCGAACGACGCCGCGCGTCGATGCCGTCTTGCGACCCGGTAGGGAAATCGAGGAGACACCATGAGCCTGATCGAACACGCCAGCGAAGCGCCAGCGTCGGTGGTGCGTCTACATGAGCGCGACGATGTCGCTATTGCTCGTCGCCCGCTGCCGGCGGGTACCGAGGTCGCCCCCGGGGTGACGCTCACGGGTCCCGTCCCGGGTGCGCACAAGGTCGCGCTCCGGGCGATCGCCGCCGGCGAGACGATCCGCCGTTACGGGCAGATCATCGGCAAGGCGAGCGCGGCCATCGCCGCCGGGGACCATGTTCACGTGCACAATCTCGACATCGCCGATCTGGAGGGGGAAGCCCACGAGCAGGCGTATGCGAAGGACTACGCCATCGGCAGCGACGTTGTGCCGGTGACGCCGGTCGCCTCACCGGCGACGTTCATGGGCATTCAGCGTCCGGACGGCCGCGTCGCCACGCGCAACTACATCGGCATTCTCACCTCGGTGAACTGCTCGGCCACCGTCGCCCATGCCATCGCCGATCACTTCCGTCGCGACGTGCATCCGGAGGCGTTGCTGCCCTACGCCAACGTCGACGGCGTCGTCGCGCTGACCCATGGGGTGGGTTGTGCCGTCGCCTCCGAAGGAGAAGCCCTGGCGATGCTGCGTCGAACGCTCGCCGGCTACGCGCGACACGTGAATTTCGCCGCCGTGCTGGTGATCGGTCTGGGCTGCGAAACCAATCAGATCGATGCCTTGATCGAAGCCGAGGGGCTCGAAGTCGGTCCCAGACTCCACCCCTTCACCATCCAGCAGATCGGCGGTACCACCCGAGCGATTCAAGAAGGAATTCGCCATATTCACACGCTGCTGGAGGAGGCGAACCAGGTCGAGCGTACTCCCTGCGGCGCCGAGCACCTGCGCGTTGCACTGCAGTGCGGGGGGTCCGACGGCTACTCCGGCATTACCGCCAACCCGGCACTGGGCATCGCCGTGGACAAGCTGATTGCCCACGGCGGCAGCGCCATTCTGGCCGAAACGCCGGAGATCTATGGGGCCGAGCATCTGCTGACCCGCCGCGCAGTGAGTCCGGCGGTCGCCGAGAAGCTGATCGAGCGCGTGCACTGGTGGGAAACCTTCTGCCGAGTGCGTGGCGCCTCGCTGGACAACAACCCCTCTGCCGGCAACAAGGCCGGCGGGCTGACCACGATTCTCGAAAAATCGCTCGGCGCCATCGCCAAGGCCGGTACCAGCCCGCTCGAGGAAGTTCTCGAGTACGCCGAGCCGATGCGCGCCCGCGGCCTCGCCTTCATGGATTCCCCCGGATTCGACCCGGTGTCGGTCACCGGCCAGGTCGCCAGCGGCTGCAACCTGATCGCCTTCACGACCGGCCGCGGCAGCGCTTTCGGCTGCGCCCCGGTGCCGTCGCTCAAGCTCTCGACCAATAGCGCACTGTGGGCCCACCAGAGCGATGACATGGATATCAACTGCGGCGCGCTGATCGACGGTGAGGTCGATATCGACACGCTCGGTGAGCAGATATTTCAGCGTCTACTGACCCTGGCCTCCGGCGATTGCAGCAAGAGCGAGCGCCATGGCTACGGCCAGCAGGAGTTCGTGCCGTGGCAGATCGGCGTCATCACCTGAACGACTCCAGCAACCAGCCTTGTTCACTTAGGAGAGAACAATGACTCCTGTCCGTTCCCGCTTGCCTATCTACGATACCCTGAACCGCATCCCTGGCGGACTGATGATCGTTCCGCTGATTCTCGGCTCGATCTTCGGCACTCTCGCCCCTGACGCGCTCGAGATCGGCAGCTTCACCACGGCACTGTTCAAGGATGGTGCCATGGCCTTCATGGCGTTGGTGATATTCGCGACCGGCATGCAGATCACCCCGCGCAACGCCGGGCCCATCGTGGGTACCGCGAGCGTGATTCTGCTGACGAAGAGTCTAATACCCGGGGTGTTAATCGCCGGGCTCGGACTCGCAACCGGCATGGAGGGACTATTCGGTATCTCGATCCTGGCGATGCTCGCCGCCATGGACAACAGCAACGGCGGCATCTGGCTCGCCTTCACTGGTCGCTATGGCGATCAACGTGACCGCGGCGCCTATATCGCCAGCGCCATCAACGATGGCCCCTTCTTCACGCTGATCCTCATCGGCGCCTCGGGGCTTGCGGACATTCCGCTCGAGGTGTTCCTGGCAGCGATCATTCCGCTGCTGCTGGGCATTCTGGCAGGCAATCTCGACCCCAAATGGACCGAGGTGATGCGTCCGGTACCTGAGATGGTCATTCCGTTCTTCTCGTTCGGTCTCGGCACCGGCATTAACCTAATGGATGTCGTACAGGGCGGGATCACGGGGGTCGGGCTCGGCCTTCTGGTCGCACCGTTGACCGGCGGACTCGTCTATCTTGGCTATCGCTATCTGCTCAAGCGGGGCCCGCGTAGCGGCATCGGCTTCGCCGCCGGGACCACCGCCGGTAACTCCATCGCCACGCCGGCGATCGCCGCGGCGGCGGACCCTTCGCTACAGGCTTACGTAGGCGTCGCCACCACTCAGGTCGCGGCCTGCGTGCTAGTCTCTGCGCTATTAGCCCCCGCCATCGCCTCATGGCTACTCAAGCGCAATGGCGAGCTGAAATCCCCGGACGCCGAGGTCGAGGCACCGCTCTCCACTTCCACGGCCCACATGACCGACCAGGCGATCTTCAAGTAGCGCGGTTCAAATCGTCGACATCGCCGCAAAAACGCCGCGCCGACGGTTCGCTCCCGCGGGGTCTAGCCGATGTCGACCCGCGAGCCGGTTTCGGCACTCTGGATACCCGCCTCGAGCAGGCGCATGACATCGAGCGCGGACTCGGCGGTCACCGGTAGCGGCCCTCGCCCGAGAATGGCGTCACGCACGCCGGAGTAAAACGCAAGATAGTCGCCCGGGAGCGTGGGGATTTCGTGGAGCTCTGGCTGACAGCCCTCGCGTACCTGACCGATGGTCAGCATGCCGTGGCGCCAATCCTCACCCCAGTGCGGTGACGGCAGACGGTCTCCACGCTGCAGCATGGCTTCCTGGGGATCGAGACCGTACTTGACGTAGCTGCCTTGGGTCCCGTGAAGAGTAAAGCGCGCGGACGGTGCCGCGACCAGCGACCCGGCGTGGAGTACCACGCGGTGGTTGCCGTAGCGCAGTACCGCGTGAAAGTAGTCGTCCACCTGCGCGCCATCGCGCTGATTGGCGAGATCGAGGGTAATGGCATCCGGACGGCCGAACAGCACCAGGCTTTGATCGAGCAGATGAGCGCCGAGATCGAACCAGATGCCCGATCCCGGCGCAGGCTCTTCGCGCCAGCGCTGGGCTACTTCGGGCCGAAACCGGTCAAAATGTGACTCGAAGTGAACGACGTCGCCCAGGGTCCGGCAGTCGATGAGGTTACGAACGGTAAGGAAGTCCGCGTCCCAGCGTCGATTGTGGAAGACCGAAAGCCATAGCTTCTGTGTCGCCGCCAGCAGGCAGAGCTCTTCCGCCTCCGCCACGGTCACCGTGAAGGGCTTGTCCACGACCACGTGCTTGCCCACCTCGAGTGCGGCTTTCACCAGCGTATAGTGAGTGGCGTTGGGCGTCGGGATGACCACCAGGTCGATGTCATCGCGAGCCAGCAGCGCCTCCGGCGACGCCTCTACCGACAGCGCCGGCCAGTCCATGCGGACTTTGTCAGCGTCGCTGCTCGAAACGCTAACCAGCGTCAGCCCTTCCTGGGCCATGATCAACGGCGCATGGAATCGTTTACTGGCCATGCCGTAACCGATCAGCCCTACCCGTATGGCTCCTTTCATGCCAAGTCCTTTAAGAAAATCCTTTGAGAAAGTCGTTCGCGACGGACGCCTTCGCCTGACTGCCTAGCGAAGTCGATCCGTGCCACCGGGGCCGGACATCACGATCCGACAGCGAGCGCCGACGTTCGCAAGGTATCGCCACGGTCCGTGACAAGATGGCTACGCCGCGAGAATATCGCAAATGGGCCGACAGCGAATGCGCCGGCATCCTCCCCCTACCGGCCGGGCCATCGGTTATCCGTTCCTCCTCGACTCACCGAGTTGCGGATGGCCTCGGCGACGACGCGGTTCAGGCGCGAACCGGCGCGATTACCGGAAGCTGACGCCAGGCGGACGGCAGCCGCGCTTCGAGCCAGTGGCGCATTGGCGCGACCACGAACCGCTGGACCAGCAGGGCCAGTCCCACGATCAGCGCAAGGTGCAGCGCCATCGTCCACATCGGCACTGCCAGCCGATCGGCGACCAGCGTGCTCTCGAGACCCCAAGCCGTGTTCCACTGTTCGAGCAGCCAGCGCGTAAGGCGTGCCAGCGGACCGATCAGCGGCGTGTGCAGCGCGAAGATACACAGCGCCGCCTCTCCCAATCGCTGCGCCCAGGCACGCACCGAGGCGCGGGACGGGGCGGCGAACGCGGTGGCGCTCAGCAGTACCAGCGCCTGGAACGGCATCAGCAAGCCGTTGTGCGTGAGGTAGTAGAGATGCAGTCCGTCGAGTTGAAGCAGCCACACGCCGATGGGGACACCACAAAGACCCAGCGCCAGCAGCGAGTGACGAAACTTGCGCAATGTCTCGACTACGCTCTCCGCCTGCATCGCTCGGTAGAGCAGAATCCCCGCGAGAAATTCCGGCAGCCGAAACAGCGGATTGCGGTGCAGCATGCCGACGGTCACATAGTCGAACGAGCCCATGAGCGTTGCCATCAGCGGGCCCGCCGCATAGATCCCCCAAACGCTCAGCAGCGCCAAGCCGACACGCTGGACTCGCATCAGTCGAGGCGCGAACCAGGGAAAGCAGGCATAGAAGAACAGCAGTGCAGAGATCGACCAGGAGGCACCGTTGAGCCACAGAAAGCGGGGTTCCCACGCCTGCAGCAGCGTCAACTGCAGCGCGATGTGCTTGAGCGCGTCCGGCCAGGACAGGCGCTCGTGAAACGCCGCCCGTGCGGCATCGCTCAACGGATAGTAGGGATGGGAATTGAAGTAGACGTAAACGCCTTCGGGGCGGATCGGGTACTGCACGAGCAGCATCACGATCGCCAGCAGCATGGTGATCACGTGAATGGGGTAAAGGTTGCAAAGACGCTTGGCGACGAACGCCGGGCCGCGCATTGTCATCGCTCCTGCCTCGTCCAGCACGACGTGTGCCAGCAGAAAGCCGGAGAGCATGAAGAAGGTGCTGGTCGCGAAAAAGCCCATGCCGATGAAGTCGTGTACCAATGCCGGCATATCGGCGTAAACGCCACCGAAGTGGTAGGCGACCATCCACAGCGCCATCAGAAAACGAAGCCACTCGAGGCCGTAGTAACGCTGCTTGCGGGAGTGTGTCATGGTCCCCTCCTCACCGGACGAAGCTGGAATGGGCGCCCCGGCAACGCGAAGCGCCGGGACTCGGCGCCACGCAACGTCGCCGTCTGCGGGTGGAATAGCGAAAGCGCCGACGGCGACATGGGGAAACCTACAGGACGTCGGGTGGGGAGACGATCAGGGCCACGGGCCTTACCGCATGTGCGCAGCGGCGAGGCGCGAGGCTATTGCCCAAGTGTAACCGAATCGCAACATCTTTTAGGTTGGCTTTCAGGAAATCACCGGTTTTACACACACTCGTGCCCGGCGTCGGCCAATGGCGACAGCGGGTCGATCGGCACCTGCGTGTTCATCGTGCTGGCAAGACGCTATCGTGCGATGAGGGTCGACCGCCACTCCCCGTGGCGCCGTCGATGGCTTCCCCCCATCACCTCAGGAGATTTTCATGTCTCAACCCCCCGTTGCTTTCATTACCGGCGCCACCTCCGGCTTCGGTCGCGCCTGCGCCGAGCGCTTCGCCGACGCCGGCTGGGCGCTGGTGCTCACCGGCCGTCGCGTGGAGCGCCTCGCCTCGCTGAAGTCGTCTCTGGAAAACCGGGTGCCCGTGCACACCGCCCCGCTCGACGTCCGCGACCGCGACAACGTTGCCGAGGTGGTCGCGTCGCTGCCGGAGGCCTTTCGCGCGGTCAAGGTCCTGGTCAACAACGCCGGACTCGCCCTGGGGGCTGGGCCCGCGCAACAGGCCGATCTCGACGATTGGCAGACAGTGATCGACACCAACATCACCGGCCTGGTCAATGTCACCCGAACACTGCTGCCGACGCTGATCGAGGTCGGCCGCGGCGCGGCGATCATCAACATTAGCTCCACCGCGGCACTGTGGCCCTACCCCGGCAGCCACGTCTACGGCGCCTCCAAGGCGTTCGTCAATCAGTTCTCCTACAACCTGCGCTGCGATCTCAAGGGCACCGGCGTGCGGGTCACCGACGTCGCGCCCGGCATGTCGGAGACCGAGTTCACGCTGGTGCGCATGAAGGGCGACCAGAGCGCTCATGACAACCTCTACGGCGGCGTCGAGCCGATTCAGCCCGAGGACGTCGCCGAGCAGGTCTTCCACGCTGCCACCCTGCCGGCGCACCTCAACATCAACCGATTGGAGATCATGCCGGTGTGTCAGTCCTGGGGCGGATTGACCGTCGACCGCGACTGAGTCTCTCGCGGAAGGACTGTCCGGCCAAAAAAAAGGCGGCGGCGCAATAGCGCCACCGCCTCTCTATCGCCAGACGAGTCCAACCCGCTCAGCAGTTGCCCTTCTTGGCTTGCCCGCGCGGGCAAAAGTCACCGTTGCCGTGACCCCGGCCGCCATCGCCGATAATCACCGGCGGTTGGGGGTCGATTCGTGCCGAGGTGTCACGACAGCCACTCAGGACCGTCGCCGCCAGCCGCATGGCTGCCTGCCTTGCCGACGCCACCGGTCGTTAAACGGCCTTGCCCCAAGCCGATCACGCCGGTGGCCTGCGTCGGCTCAGCGGCCGAACACAACTTTGGAAACGTCACGGTAGACCTTGGCGAAGTGCACGGTCATACCCGCCTTGAGGTAGTCCGGCAGCTCGTCGTAGTCGCGCTTGTTGGCCTCCGGCAGGATCAGCTCGAAGATCTCGCTGCGCCGGGCGGCGATCACCTTCTCGCGGATACCGCCGACCGGCAGCACCTGCCCGGTTAGCGTCAGTTCGCCGGTCATCGCCAGCGGCCGGTCGATACTCTGATTTCGCGCCAGCGACATCAGCGCCGTGGTCATGGTGACACCGGCGGACGGGCCATCCTTGGGCGTCGCCCCTTCCGGGACGTGCAGGTGGATGAACGCTTCATTGAAGAAATCCGGGTCCGCGCCGTACTCGCCGAGGTGACCCAGCGTGTAGCTGTAGGCGATGTTGGCGGACTCCTGCATCACGTCGCCGAGCTTGCCGGTCAGCTTGAAGCCGCGGGTGAGCGCATGCACCTTGCCCGCCTCGATGGGCAGCGTCGCCCCGCCCATCGCAGTCCAGGCCAGGCCGGTGACCACGCCGACGCCCTTGAGCACCTTCTCCTTGCGGAAGATCGGCGCGCCGAGAAACTCCTCGAGGTTGTTGACCGACACCTTGACGGTCTCTTTCTCCTCTTCGAGCAGCTTCACCGCGGCCTTGCGCACGATACGGTGCAGCTGTTTCTCGAGCTGGCGCACGCCAGCTTCGCGGGCGTAACCCTCGATCACCTGCCTAAGCGCGGTGTCGGTCAGGTTGATGCGCTTTTTCGGGATGTTGTCGCGCTTGAGCAGCTTCGGCCACAGGTGGTGCTTGGCGATCGCGATCTTCTCTTCGGCGATGTAGCCGGAGAGCCGAATCTGCTCCATGCGATCGAGAAGAGGCCCGGGAATGTTATCGAGCGTGTTGGCGGTGCACACGAACAGCACCTTCGATAGATCGAGACGCACGTCGAGGTAGTGATCGAGATAGTCGACGTTCTGTTCCGGGTCGAGCACCTCGAGTAGCGCCGAGGCCGGATCGCCCTGGAACGACTGCCCCATCTTGTCGATCTCGTCGAGCATGATGACGGGGTTTTCGACCTCGACTTCCTTGAGCGCCTGGGCCAGCTTGCCCGGCATTGCACCGACGTAGGTGCGCCGATGGCCCTTGATCTCCGCCTCGTCGCGCATGCCACCCACCGAGAAACGGTAGAACTTGCGTCCCAGTGCCTCGGCGATGGAGCGTCCCACCGAGGTCTTGCCCACGCCCGGCGGACCGACCAGCAGCACGATGGAGCCGCCGACATCCCCCTTGAAAGCGCCCTCGGCGAGAAACTCGACGATGCGTTCCTTCACATCGCTCAAGCCGTCGTGATCGCGATCGAGCACCCCGCGCGCCTGCTTGAGGTCGAGCTGGTCGTCGGAGGTGATGCCCCAGGGCATCGACGTCAGCCAGTCGAGATAGTTGCGCGTGGTGCCGTACTCCGGCGAGCCGGTCTCGAGCACGGAAAGCTTGCCAAGCTCGTCGTCGATGCGTCCCTGGACGCGCTCGGGCACGTTGAGGTGCTCGAGCCGGGCGCGGAACGTATCGACGTCGGATTCGCGATCGTCCTTGGAGATGCCCAGCTCTTTCTGGATCACCTTGAGCTGCTCGCGCAGGAAGAACTCACGCTGATGCTGCTGCATCTGCGAGTTGACCTGCTCGCTGATCTGATGCTGCAGCTGGGCGACCTCGATCTCCTTGCGCAGCAGCGGCAGCACGCGCTGCATGCGATCCATGATCGGCAGCGTCTCCAGCACCGCCTGTAGCTCATCGCCCTTGGCCGAGGTGATCGCGGCGGCGAAGTCGGTCAGCGGGCCCGGCTCATGAGGGCTGAAGCGATTGAGATAGCTCTTGAGCTCTTCGCCGTAGAGCGGGTTGATCGGCAGCAGTTCCTTGATGCCATTGATCAGTGACATGGCGTAGGCGCGTGCTTCTTCGGCCTCGGCGTCCACCGGCTCGCGGGGATAGGAGACCTCGACCAGATACGGGGGAGTCTTGGAGAGCCAGCGCTGGATACGAAAGCGACGCCGGCCCTGGGCAATGAACTGGATCTGCTGATCTTCGTTCTGGGTACGGTGGACCTTCACCGCCGTGCCTATCTCGGGGAAGCTATCGGGACCCAGGTCATCCAGGCTGACATCGCCGATGAAGGCCACGCCGACCATGTGATGCGGCGTGTTGGCCACCCGTTCGAGCGTCTCTTCCCAGCGCTGGCGCTGAAGGATCAGCGGCTGGACCTGTGCCGGAAAGAACGGCCGGTTGTGGATGGGGAGCAGATAGATCCGTTCCGGCAGTGTGTCACTGGAGGGCACCATGGCACTGCCGGCGCCATCATGCGGGTGTGTTTGGCCGTCCTGAGTGTCCTGGACGTCGTCGAAGGCTTCCGTCGAATTCCGTTCGTGTTGACTCATCGTTCACCTTGCGTTCGTGGCCATCGTGGCCGAATGCACAGGTGATGCGGGCGCCGAGCACGGAGTTCAAGTCACGCCGTGTGTTGCCCCCGGCCGCCGACGAGGCTCGAGCGCCTCGAGTGCGAGCGCGACATGGACTGGGCAGGCACCTCGCGGAGCCCGACACCCTGCCTGGGGATCAGCGCTCACTAGGGGATCAGTACCCGGCGCTGATCATCGAAGGTGAGCACGCCGTCGGCGAGGGTCAGGGTCAGCGGATCGGCGTCGAGGCCCACGCCGAGGTAGAGCTTGAGAAAGGCTGGCGCCTCGACGAGCGTCAGACGCCCCCGCAGTCGCCGGCCGAGATCGGGGCCGAACACGGCCTCGCCCTGACTTGCGTACTGCTGGGCAAGGCCCTCCCCATCGAGGGAAAGCGCGCCCTCGCCCTGGGTCTGGATCCCGAGCAGCTCGCTGGTTAGCGACAATTTGTTCACCGTGAGTTGCGGCGAGTCGGCAAGCAACGCCACGGCCGCATCGCGGGTCGCCTCATCGGGTCGGCTCAAGAGCTCCTTCAACGCCTCGTCTGACGCCCCGCGCGCGACGGCCTGCGCCAGCGCATCCCGGCGCTGCTGCCAGCGACTGACGAGCCGGCGGTAGGCGTTGCCATCGATAGGCTCGAGAGTGAACTGGGCCTGACCGGACAACAGCGACTGACCCCGCATCTCGGTGTCGTCGAGGGTCAGCGTGGCCGTTGCCGACAGGTGATCATGGAGGCTCGCCTCAGCCGCCAGCGCCAGGCCGTCGACCTCGACGGGCGCCACACCGCTTCGATTGAGGGTCGCCCGCGGTATATCGAGCGCCGCCCGTAACGAGAAATCTCTCGCATCGCCTGTGAAGCGGCCATCGAGCCTTACCCGATCCAGTGCCAATGCGGAGCGCCCGTCGTCGACCGTCACCGGGGCCAGCTCACCCGCATAGTCGAGCGTACCGTCTTCCTGCCCGAGGGTGAGCGTCAGACCACCGAAGTCGATGTCGACCCCCGCCGACGGCACGTCAGTCTTCGCCGCAAGCGCCGCCATCGTCCCGGCGGGAAAGGCGTGATGGAAAGCGGGGACGTCGAGGGTCATCTCCACGCGCTGCGTCAGCGTGGTGAAGTGACCCTGCCAGACCAGTGGCGCCTGGGTATCGAGCCAATCGTCGAAGAGCGGCTCGCCGTCATCGCGAACCTCGCTTCGCCCCTCGAGCGACGTGCGAAGAATGCCATGATCGGCCGCGTAGTCAGTGGTGACGACGAGACCGGTCGGCGTCCCCCGCCCCATCCGATGCGCCACCAGGCGTCCGCGAGAGTGAAACCAGCCGCGCTCGACGTCCTGACGCTCGACCCGCCAGCCATCGCTCGCATCGAACTGGGCAACGAGGGCCGCCGTCTCCTGTTCGAAACGATGACTCGAATAGGCCTGGGCGCCCAGGTAGCTCGCCCCCAGGGCGACGGCAACGACAACGGCCGCGACGACACGTCGACGCATGGAGGCCTCCCTATGACAGCGCGATGGATTCGACGGCACCAGCCGGCGACGAGAACGATCCGGGATCCCGCGAGACGAACGTCATGCCTTGCAGCGAAGCGCCCGTCTCAATGCAGCCAGAACCAGAGATGCATGGTGCACCAGGCATACACACCGGCGAGGATGTCATCGAACATGATGCCGATGCCGCCGGCCACCCGACGGTCGACCCAGCGAATCGGCCAGGGCTTGATGATGTCGAAGACGCGAAAGACCACGAATCCCCACAGCGCCGCTTCCCACGAGAAGGGAACCGCCGCCATGGTCAGCCAGTAGCCGACGAACTCGTCCCAGACGATCCCGGAGTGGTCATGCACGCCAAGATCCCGTGAGGTGGTCTCGCAAAGCCAGATGCCGACCACCGTGGCGATGCCCATCAACGCGAAGTAGACCGGCAGTGACAGCCCCGAGAGCAGCCAGTAGAAAGGGATGGCTGCAAGCGTACCGAACGTGCCCGGTGCAAAGGGCACCGCACCGCTGCCGAGCCCGAAAGCCAGAAAATGGGTCGGGCGACGCCAGACACTTCGCGGTGCGCGGTTCATGTCGCACTCCCCGCAGCGGTGTGAGTGAAGTGGTCCCAGCCACCGCGCTCGAGCAGTGCCGCCGGCAGACCGTGAATGCCGAAGCCGTCGACCACTCGACCGATGACGGTCAGCGGCAGGTGCAGTGCGGCCAGACGACGCTGCGCCTCGCCGAGATCGGACTCACTGAGCGTCAGCAGCAGTTCGTAATCGTCGCCGCCATGAAGCACGAGCTCGTAAACGTGGGAGAGATCGTGCGTCGCGCGAAGCGGCGTCGCCAGCGGCAGTGCGTCGATATCCAAACGCGCGCCGACGCCGGAGGCGTTCAGCACATGGCCAAGATCGGCGACCAGGCCATCGGAGAGATCGATGGCACTGGTGGCGAGTCCCCGCAGCGCCTCGCCTGCCTCTAGCCGCGGCGTCGGGCGCAGATAGGCTTCGAGGAGGGGATGATCGAGCTCGCGCTCGCCGCGCCGCCAGCGCGCAAGCCCCGCCGCCGCGCGCCCCGGGTAACCGGTGATCGCGACCCAATCGTTGGCCCGCGCGCCACTGCGAAGCATCGCAGTGCCGGCGGGCAGCTCGCCCTGAACCGTCACCGTGATCGAGAGCGCGCCGCGCGTGACATCGCCGCCGACCCAGGCGCAGCCGACCCGGTCGGCGAGCCCGCCGAGCCCGTCGGCGAAGGCCGCCGTCCACTCCGGGTCGGGCGTCGGCAGCGTCAATGCTACCGTGCACCATCGCGCCCTTGCGCCCATGGCGGCGAGATCGCTCAGCGCCACGGCCAGCGCTCGATGACCCACCGCCGCCGCCGGCGCATCGGCCGGGAAGTGCACGTCGACGATAGAGGTGTCGACGCTGACCGCGAGCTGGTGGCCCGGCGTAGGGGCCACCACGGCGCAGTCGTCGCCGTTGCCAACGACGACATCGTCCCGCTGCCCCGCCGCGGGGCGCGAGAGGTAGCGGGCGATCAGCTCGAATTCGCTCATCGAGGTGGGCGTCATGTCAACGACGGCGAGCAGCGACCTCGGCACCTCGCAGGCGCGAGGCCAGCTTGTCGAGGATACCGTTGACGTACTTGTGCCCATCGGTGGCGCCGAAGATCTTGGCAAGCTCCACGCCCTCGTTGATCACCACACGATAAGGGACCTCGGGGCGATGCGCGAGTTCGTAGGCACCCAGACGCAGAATCGCCAGTTCAATGCGGTCGAGATCCTCCAGGCGGCGGTCGAGCAGCGGCGCAATGGCACGGTCGACGTCGGCGCGCTGGCCGGCGGTGTTCGACAGCAGCTCGTGAAACAGTGCCTGGTCGGCGATCTGCATCACCTTGTGCCAGTTTTCATGATCCTCGAGCTCCTCGTCGGCGACCTGAGCGCGAAACTCCGCTTCCACGGCGCTGATCGACTTGCCCGTCATCTGCCACTGATAAAGGCCCTGCACCGCCAGCTCGCGGGCGGCGCGACGCGCCTCCTGTGCCGGCGTGGCTGGCCGGGTCGCCTTGCCCGCGTTGTCGGGCATGTCGGACGCGCTCATTGACCACCTCCGAAACGCTTTAACAGTGACACCATTTCCATCGCGGCCATCGCCGCCTCGGTGCCTTTATTCCCCGCCTTGGTACCGGCACGCTCGATCGCCTGCTCGATGGAGTTCACCGTCAGAACGCCGTTGGCGATCGGGGTGTCGAACTCCAGCTGCAGCGAGGAGAGCGCCGAATTGCAGTTGCCAGCGACGTATTCAAAGTGCGGCGTGCCGCCACGAATCACAGCCCCGAGGGCGATGATCGCGTCCGGCTGCGACACCGTGAGCGCGCGCTTGACCGCCAGCGGCAGCTCCCAGGCACCGGGAACGTGGATCAGCTCGATGTTCTCTTCGCTGACGCCATGACGCATCAGGCTGTCCACCGCGCCCTCGACGAGGCTATCGACCACGTGATGATTGAAGCGCCCGACGACGATGGCATAGCGCCCGTCGACGTCGGTGAATTGACCTTCCAGTTGAGCGATCGGTTGCATTGTCGAGTTCCGGAGTCACTGCGCCAGCCGCGGCAATTCTTGGCGCTGACGCACGATAAAACAGTCTGTGAGGCCGGCGCCCTTGCTGGGCGCCCGGCGCGAAGCCGGCCATCTTACCATGCGGACACGGGGTCTAGGTCACCCCTTGCCGCACCGCGCGGCGAGCCGAGGAAGGCGCTCAGGCGTCGCCGCTAACGAGTTCGACGACCTCCAGGTCAAAGCCGGAGAGCGCCGAGAAGCGCCACGGCGAACTGAGAAGACGCATCTTGCCGACACCGAGTTGACGCAGGATCTGCGAGCCGGTGCCGATGGAGAGAAAATTCCCGGCGCCGTCGGATGCGCTGGTGCGGGGCGGCGGCCGTCGACCGAGCGCCACGTCGAGCTGCATCTTGAGATCGCCTTTGGGGCTTGCGTCGTCGAGCAGCACGAATACCCCGGCATCGGCATCCGCGATCGCTTCCAGCGCGGTGTAGGCGGTCCAGTGGCTATCGCCCTTGCAGAGGGTCAGGATGTCGCGAAGGGTATCGCCACCGTGAACGCGAACCGTGGTCGGGGCGTCGCGGCGGGGAGTTCCCTTGACCAGCGCCAGGTGATGGGCGTTCTGGATTCGATCCTCGAAGACATGCAGCGTCATTTCGCCGAACGCCGTCACCACTGTCTGCGACTCCACGGGGTCGACCGTGCGCTCATTGAGCATGCGGTAGTGGATCAGGTCGGCAATGGTCCCAATCTTGATGTCGTGCTCGGCGGCGAAGCGTTCGAGCTCCGGGCGCCGGGACATGCTGCCGTCGTCGTTCATGATCTCGCAGATCACGCCGGTCGCCTCGAAGCCCGCCATGGCGGCGAGATCGCAGGCGGCTTCGGTGTGGCCGGCACGCCGCAGCACGCCACCCGGCTCCGCCATCAGCGGAAAGATATGCCCGGGCTGAACGATGTCTTGTGGCTTGGCATCGCGGGCGGCAGCCGCACGCACGGTGAGCGCGCGATCGCCTGCCGAGATGCCGGTAGAGACCCCGCGGGCTGCCTCGATGGAGACGGTGAACTTGGTGCCATAACCCGAGCCGTTGTCGCTGACCATGAGCGGCAGATTGAGCTGCTCACAGCGCTCCCGGGTCATCGGCTGGCAGATCAGGCCGCGTGCATGGCGCGCCATGAAATTGATGTGGCTCGCCTCGACGCACTCGGACGCGACGATGATGTCGCCTTCGTTCTCGCGATCCTCGTCATCCATCAGGATGACCATCCTGCCTTGGCGAATATCCTCGACAAGTTCTTCGATGCTGGCCAGCTGGGCTGATTGCGCTGTCGTCATAGCTGATTCGTCCACACAGACCGCGGGGGTTGGATGACGGCACAGACTACCTGTCGGGAGAAGCGGACGCTACTGTCGGCACGTGGCAACGCTGTGACACTCGGTGACACGATCCGACGGCCACGCCTCAAGCCTCGATCGCGGCCTCGCCCGTTAGCGGGCGCGCACTGATCCACCAGTCGTCGCCGACCGCACGGAGGCGGTCGATGACGAGCCGCCGCTGATCGCTCATCCGGCTCAGCCCGGGCAGGGCAAAGAGCGGCCGGGCCTCGCCACCCAGAAGCGTGGGCGCGACGAAGAGCTCGAGCCGGTCGACGCAGCCGGCCTCAAGCATGGCGCCGGCGAGCGTTGCGCCGGTTTCGACCAGCACCTCGTTGCAGGACTCGACCGTGGCGAGGTGGGACAGCACCGCCTCCAGGGGGATACGCCCGTCCTCGCCCGCCGGGATCGCCACAACCTCGGCGCCGGCGGCTTCCAGAGACGCTCGCCTTGAGCCGGCATCGTCGCGAGCGGTGAATACCAGCGTGCGACCCGGCTCGCGCAGACAGGCCGCGGCCAGCGGCAGGCGCAGCCGGGTATCGATGATCGCGCGCAATGGCTGACGCGAGGCGGCCAGCGCATTTTGCTGCTCGTCGTCGAGCGCCAGCTGATCGGCGCGCACCGTCAGCCGGGAGTCATCGACGATGACCGACTCGACGCTCGTGAGCACCGCGCTCGATGCCGCTCGCAGCCGCTGCACCTGAGCGCGCGCGGACGGGCCAGTGATCCACTGGGACTCCCCGCTCGCCATCGCGGTGCGCCCGTCGAGACTCATCGCCATCTTCAGGCTGATCTGTGGCCTCCCCTGGCTCATGCGCTGCACGAATCCCGGATTGAGCGCGCGGGCCTCGGCCTCGCAGACGCCGAGCACCACCTCGATACCGGCCTCGCGCAGCATCGCCAGCCCGCGTCCGGAGACCTGCGGGTTGGGGTCCTGCATGGCGGCGACGACGCGAGTGACACCGGCGTCGATCAGCGCGACGCTACAGGGCCCAGTACGCCCGGTATGCGAGCAGGGCTCCAGCGTGACGTAGGCCGTCGCCCCGCGAGCCGCGTTGCCGGCGGCGTGCAGCGCGTTGATCTCGGCATGCCCTTCGCCGACGCGCGCGTGGAACCCCTCTCCAACCACGCGGCCGTCGACCACCAGCACGCAGCCGACCCGCGGGTTGGGATCACAGGTGTAGCGCCCCTTCTCGGCGAGCATGAGCGCCCGACTCATCCACTCGATGTCGGTGGCTTCCGTGGGAGGCGGGGCGGTCGACGTCATGGCAGTCTCTCCGTAGGTCTATGAATCCGAGCGCGCTCAGTCGGTGGGGAGGCGCCATGGCGAGAGGTCAGCGGTTATCGTCACCGCCGCGGGTGTCGGGCTCCTGGGAGAGGCGATCGATCTCGGCACGAAACTCGTCGAGATCCTGGAAGCGTCGATAGACGGACGCGAAGCGAATGTAGGCGACGTGATCGAGACGCTTGAGCATCTCCATCACTTCCTGACCGATCAAGTGCGCCTCGACCTCGCGGTCACCGCGGGCTCGCAGGCGCTGACGGATGCGCTCCACGCCCGCCTCGAAGGATTCGACGCTGACCGGGCGCTTCTCGAGGGCCAGCGACATGCCGGCGCGCATCTTCTGCTCGTCGAAACTCTCGCGTGAGCCATCCCCCTTGATCACGCGAGGCATAACCAGTTCGGCGGTTTCGTAGGTCGTAAAACGCTCGCCGCAGGCGGCGCATTGACGACGCCTTCGCACCTGGTCCCCCTCGGCGACCAGGCGTGAATCGGTCACCTTGGTATCGTGGGTACCGCAGAAAGGACAGTGCATCGTCGTTCACCCGATAACGCGAACGGCCGTGCGAGGTCGCCGCGTAGTGAATGGATCGGCTCATTGAGTTCGGCTGAATAGTGTAACGGCTAGCGCAAGATACCGGAAACACGCCAAAAATCGCCGGCGATTTTCAACTTGGCCCGGGTTCTGCAAGGATAAGATTTATCCGGCGCCGCGTTCGCCTCCCCGCGATAGGATCGATCGCCGCACCGTCATCTCCCCTATGACCAGGTACTGCTCATGTCCAGCCGCGTCACGCACTACCCTGCACTCTCCGAAGAGGCCTTCATCGAACGCGCCAATGCGCGACTGGAAGAGATCTATGGGCCTCGACGAGACGAGGTGATGCGCCGGCTGATGACGCTACTGTTGCACCAGGGCAGTGCACTGGGGGATCGGGCGCGTCCGGCGTGGAGCGAGCGAGACCAGATTCTGATCACCTACGGCGACACGCTGGTCGACGGCGAGCGCGCCCCACTGGAAGTGCTCGACGACTTCCTCGCCAATCGCCTCGACGGCACCTTCAGCGGGCTGCACATCCTGCCGTTCTTCCCCTGGAGCAGCGACGATGGCTTCTCGGTGATCCACTACCGCGAGGTCAACCCGAAGCTCGGCGACTGGCAGGATATCCGCCGTCTCGCCTCGCGAGTCGATCTGATGGTCGATCTGGTGATCAACCACGTCTCGCGGGATTCGCTCTGGTTCATCGACTACCTTGCCGGCTCCCAACCGGGCCGTGATTACTTCATCGAGATGGATCCGGCAACGGATCTCTCCCAGGTGACCCGGCCGCGCAACTCGCCGCTGCTGGTACCGGTCTCGACCCGTCGCGGCACCCGCCATCTATGGGCGACCTTCTCCGAAGACCAGATCGACCTGAACTTCGCCAATCCGGACGTGCTGCTGGAGTTCGTCGGCATTCTGCTCTTCTACGTCCAGCAGGGCGCCCGCGTCATCCGGCTCGACGCCATCACCTATCTCTGGAAACGGGTCGGCACCAGCTGCACCCACCTGCCGGAGACGCATGCCGTCGTACGCCTGCTGCGGGCGATTCTCGACTTCGTCGCCCCGGGGACGCTGTTGATCACCGAAACCAACGTCCCCCACCGGGAGAACATGAGCTACTTCGGGCTCGAGCGCGTCGATGAGCAACACGCCCCGGACGAAGCGCACATGATCTATCAGTTCACCCTGCCGCCTCTGCTGGTGCACACCCTCACCAGCGGCGACGCCACCACGCTAGCCGAGTGGGCGAAGGCACTGCCGCCGCTGCCGGCGAACTGCACCTACTTCAACTTCACCGCCAGCCACGACGGCATCGGTGTCAGGGCGCTCGAAGGCCTGCTACCCGCCCACGACGTTCAGGCACTGCTTGAGCTGATGCACCGCTTTGGCGGCTACGTGAGCATGAAGACCAATGCCGACGGCAGCGACTCGCCCTACGAGATCAACATCACCTACTACGACGCCATGAGAGGCACGCGCCGCGGCGCCGACGCCTGGCAGGTCGAACGCTTTCTCTGCAGTCAGAATCTGATGCTGGCGCTCCAGGGCATTCCCGGAGTCTATTTCCATACGCTGACAGCGACGCTCAACGACCATGAGGGCGTTGAGCGCAGCGGTCGATTGCGCTCGATCAACCGCCGGCGGTGGGACAAGGAGGAGCTCGACGAGCTGATCGACAGCCGCAGTACGCCGACCCGGGAGTCATTCACCTCGCTCAAGCGTCGCCTCAATCTGCGCGCCAACGAGCCCTGCTTCCATCCGGAGGCACCACAGCGAGTGCTGGAGACGGTGCCGGGCCTCTTTGCCATCGAACGCGGCCCACTGGAAGACGGCAGACGCCTGCTGGCGATCTACAACATCAGCGATCGGCGTCAGCCGCTGAGCATCGAGGAACTCGACCAAGGGGACTGGTATGACGTGCTCGACGATGGCCGGCCCTGGCGCCCGCGGGAGGAGGAGCGTAACGTTCTTCGCCCCTACCGCAGTCTATGGCTGGTGCAGCCTTGAGCGCCATTAGGGACGAACAGCGGCGCGCCGACAAACGCCGGGCTGCGGGCGCACTCAAGCATTGAAGAGACGATAGACGTATGTGGATTCCCATTCTCGCCATCAGCCTGGGGGCCGCCATCGGGGCCAACCTGCGCTGGTGGCTCGGCGCGCAGTATAACGGCGCCTTCCTGCCTATTCCGCCCGGCACCCTCATCGCCAATCTCATTGGCGCCTGGCTGATCGGCGTTGCGCTCAGCTTCTTCCAGGAGTCGTCGCTCAGCGTCGAATGGAAACTCTTCGCCGTCACCGGGCTGCTCGGCGCGCTGACGACCTTTTCGACATTCTCTGCGGAGATGGTCGGTGCGATTCAGAGCGGCCGGTGGGCCTGGGCGCTGACCGGCACGCTGGTTCACGTGCTCGGCTCGTTTGCCATGACGGCACTGGGCATCGCCTGCTATGGCTGGCTACGCCACTGACGGCCGCCACCGCCAGCGAAGACAGCCGACATCGCGCAATAGCGGCGAACGCCAGCCCGTCAGCTCGGTAGCGGGACCAGGTAGAGCTGGCCGTTGTCGGCGGGGACGATGAGATGGCCGCCCAGGCGGACCGGGCCTGCCGACGCCCTCGGCGCTTCGCCCAGCGACGCCCGGAAGTGAGCCTCGCCGGTGGCGAGGTCGGCGCCCAGCAGTTCGCCGGCGACAAGCGTCACATAGACACTGTCGCCTTCGATGACCGGCGCCCCCAGGATTGGCCCGCAGCCGAGCTGCCAGCGCGTCTCGCCGCTGCGCAGATCGAAGGCATGCAGGGTGTCTCCGGTGGCGCCGACCACCACGACGCACCCTTCGGCCACCGTGGGCGTCCCGAGAACCGAAGCGTCGCGAGAGCGATTCTCGCCAAGATCGGCGCTCCAGCGGCGCTCGCCGCTCTGGGCATCGACTGCGAAGAGGCGATGAGAAAAGCGCCGCGGCCTCGACGCCGTCACCACGGCCGTGGTCAACACCAGATCCCCCTCGATTGCCGGCGGCACGCTGTCGAGCCCGGCAACGACCTCGCCGAACTCTGCCATCCAGACCACGGAGCGGGTCATCGGATCGACACAGAAGAGCCGATAGGGCGCCGCGCCGCCGATGAAGAGTCGACCCTCGTCGTCCAGTGTCGGCGACGAGAGTCCGACGTAGGCACCCAGCTTGATCAGCCCGGTCTGGCGACCGTCCTCGAGCGACAGCACATGGAGCGCACGATCTCCCCCGGCGGCGAAGACTTCGCCGGCGTGGAGCACGGGGGTCAGCATCGACTCCCCCGTGCCACGGTAGTGCCAGACAGGCTTGCCGGTTTCGAGATCGACCGCCAGCAGACCGCTCTTGCCACTACCCAGCAGGTCCCCGGTGACATTGGCCCGCGCACCCGGGGGTGAGAAGCGATTGCCGTAGCCGACGACGCCGATGCCGCGCTCCCAGGCAATATCGGAATGAATCCAGTTGGGCGCGTCCAGCCGCCAGCGCGTCTCGCCACTGGCAGGATCCAGCCGCTTGAGCGCGCCGCCCTCCTGGTTGCCGACCAACAGGTCACCGGCAAATACCGTGGGTGGCGTGCGCACCTCCTCCGGGGTTCTTAACTCGGTGATGCGCTCACGGCGAGGCTCGGCCAGCGTATCGATATCGGCACTGCGCTCAGCGTCGAGACGACAGCGTGCCCCCTCGGCACCGGCGGGTTCGAGGGTCATCAGTGAGAGCACCACCAGTCCGCCCAGACGGCTGTAGAGCGGATGGCGATGAGAGGAAGACGCGAACGGCATGAGGCACCTCTAAGTGCGTTTCAGCGTGTGCGACCCTGACTAGCGGTCTTCCCTGCGTGAAATCATCTCGTTATCGGTCTCGACCTCGAGACACTTTAGGACCAGCGCCATTATGGCGAGACTCGAGTCTAGCCCGAGCCGGCGCGGGAAGGCGACCCGGGCAAGACCCGGGAGCGACGTAGCAGGCCAGGGCGTATCAGCCATCAGGCCACGCCGGTACGCCGGTACGCCGGTACGCCGGTACGCCGGTAAGCCGGTAAGCCGGTAAGCCGGTAAGCCGGCGAATGACTGTTAGACGTCGCCGCTGTTGTCCAGTTCCACGGCCTCGTAAAGGCGATCCTGCAGATCGGGAATGGCGGCCTGAACACGATTCCAACTGGGGATGAACGGCTTGTCGCGGGGCGACTCATAGAACGCCGCCCCCGCCTGCATGATGTTGTCGGCAAAGAGCTCTACCGCCGCCTCTTCGCTGTGGCGATCGAGCTTGAGCCCGTTCATTGCCGCGTCGTGGTCATACGCTTCGATCAGATCCAGCGCCACTCGGTAGTAAGTCGCCTTGACGGTGCGGAAACTCTCCACGCTCATTTCCACGCCGAGGGTCGCGAGCTTGCGGTACATCGCCTTGGCGATATCCATGCTCATGCGATTCAGGCCACCGCTGGGGTCCTCCTGGGACACCGGCTGATGCTTGTGATCATAGGCGTCGGCGATGTCGACCTGACACAGTCGCTTGGTCGAGAAATTGCGGTGGACCTCCGAAAGCACGCCGATTTCGAGTCCCCAGTCGCTGGGGATTCGAATGCCATCGAGCACGTCGGCGCGCATGGAGAACTCGCCGGAGAGCGGATAGCGATAGCTATCGAGGTAGTCGAGATACGGCAGCGGCCCATAAATCATCTTGAACGCCCGAATCAGCGGCGTGACCATTAGCCGGGCCACGCGGCCGTTCAACTTGCCAGAGGCGATTCGCGAGTAGTAGCCCTTGCAGAACTCGTAGTGAAAACGCGGGTTGGCGACGGGATAGATCAGCCGCGCCAGCAGGCCACGGTCGTAGGTGACGATGTCGCAGTCGTGGAGCGCGACTGCCTCGGCCTTGCGGGAGGCGCGGACGTAGCCTGAGCAGTACCAGACGTTGCAGCCCTTGCCCGGTTCCTGAGGCGCCAACCCCTCGGCGGCCAGCTCCTGATGCAGCGCCTGCAGCCTCGGGCCATCGTTCCACAGAATGCGGTGGTGCTGCGGCAGCCGGGAGAAGAACTCCTTTGCCTGAAGAAACTGGTCGCGGTTGGCGCGATCGAGACCGATGACGATCTCGCTCAGATAGGGCACTTGGCACAGTTCATCGACGATGTGCGACAGCGCCGGCCCTTCGAGCTCGGAATAGAGCGACGGCAGGATCAACCCCATGGGCCGATCTCGAGAGAAGCGCTTGAGATCACTCTCCAACGCCTCGATGGAGCGCCGAGTGAGGTTGTGAAAATTGGTGATGATGCCGTTCTGGTAAAAATCGCTCATGGGGCGCCCTCGCTGATGATCGTTGTCACGGCGTCATCTCCGACGCCCTCGAGCGCTGCGCCATGACTCGGCACGCGCCGCCCGTCACTCTCTACTCCCCTCGGGTCAATCCGGTGACGTGAGCCAGCGGGGCTCCTCGCGCAACCAGTGTGCCACGCCCTCGGACCAGCCTTCGGGACCCCGCGCTCGGGTGCGGTAGATGTGCTCGCCCTCGATGGCCATCGGCTGGCCGTGGCCGGCGGCAATCACCACCGCGCGCTCGGTCGCTTCGAGCAGCGCCAGATCGTTGGGGCCATCGCCGAGGCCGAGCGTGCGCGGGCACTGACCCCGCAGCGCTTCGTATCTTGCCACCAGCCAGGCCGCCGCCTGGCCCTTGTCCACCGCGCCCATGACGTGCCAGAAGCGCCCGCCTCGGGTCAGCCGCAGTCCGTCGATGCGCAGCGTCTCGGCGAAGTGGTCGATGTTGTCCGGACTATCCTCCCAGATCAGCGGCTCACTGCCCTCTCGCGCCATCGCCTGGCGCGCGCCCTCCGGCGAGAGCGCTGTCATCTCACAGACCGTCTCGACGCTCATCTCCCCCATCCGCTGAAAGCGCAGCCCCTGTCGCTCGCGGACGACATCGAGACGACGCCGGATGAAATCCACGTCCAGGCTCGGGGTCTTGACCACCAGACCATCCGGCGAGGCGGGATCCCGGTCGAGGCGAGCATGCTGCCACGAGGGCGGCAAGCCGATCACCGCGCCGTTCTCGGCGATGAAGGGCGTCTCCGTCAGCCCCAGCTCCTGACGCAGCGCCAATAGCTCGTTACGGGTCTTGCTGGTAGTGGGGATCACCGGCACGTTGGCCTCGGCGAGACGCGATAGCCACGCCGCGGCCGGCTGCCAGTCGTAGGTATCGTGATCGAGCAGCGATCCATCGAGATCCGTGAAGATCAGCAGAGGCACCTGGCTCAGATCCGGCTGTGTCATCGCATCGCTCTCTTGCATCGCTTGGTGAGTGGCCTGCCCCGCCGTCAACGCGCGCAAGGCGCGACTGGGCGTTACCGCAGGGCGTCGGAACCCACCGGAGGGTGGCGCCTGCCAACTGAAGGTAGCACGGATCGTGCCAACGTCGACGGCCCGGATAATCCGGGCCGTCGGGCAAGAGAGAATAGCGAGTTTGCGTCGTTTTGGTGCAACATCGGGGCACCTTACAACCTGTTCGCCTTTAGTCGGCGAGCGCTGACGCCCGTCGCGAGGCGTGACGGGCGGCGATGGCCGTCACCCCCGCGAGTGTCGCGGCGTCGCTGCCCAGCGCCTCGACGGTCAGCCCGGCATTCTCGAGCGCCAGGGTATAGCTCTCGCGAAGCGTGTCGGCGCCGACCAGATAGACCGTTTCGATCTCGGGCCGCGCCGTGTGCATCGTACGGACCTCCTCACCGATCAGGACGCCGGAGAGAAAGCTTGCGACCTGCCCCCTCTCGAGCCCTGCGTAGAGATGACGAGAGCGCCCCTCGAACAGGGCGTGCATGACGCCCCCCGGCGCCCCGGCACGAGAGAGCCCGAGCCGAAAGGCACTCTCGTCGAAAGGCGCGTCTTCCCGCGCGGGCTCGCCGGGCAGGGTATGGAAGCGCACCGCATGAAAGAGCTCGCCCGTCATCAGGGTGGTGAAGTCGACCAGCCGCCCCGCGTCGAGATGGGCCCATTTGCTGTGCGTCCCCGGCAGACAGCAGTGGGCCGTATCGACCCCCGCGAGCGCCAGGGCGCCGAAGGCCTGGACCTCCTCGCCGCGCATGACGTCGACGTGCGTCGGCGTGACCTGTTTGACCCCGGGGACGATCCAGGCGTTGTCGAGCCCGGGCGCGGCGATCACGCGATCGGCAAGATCCGCTGCCGATACCGGCAGCGCAAGCTGTGGCGCCTCGGCCCAACCGCGGGCCGAGCCAACCATGCCAGCGAGGTAAATGGGGACACACGCCGCCCCCTCGCGCTGCCGCCAGTCGTCCGTCTGCGAGGCGCAGTAATGCGGAAACTCGTGCTGGCTGAGCGCACGCAGGCCGGAGGCCGAGCGGCGACTGTCGAGCACCTCGCCGCTGCTGGCGTCGACCAGGAACGCTCGGAAGTTGCTGGTTCCCCAGTCAACGACAATCAGCCGCTCGCCGTGGGAAGTCGTCGCTGTCCCGCTCATGCATCCGCCTCGCGTTCGAGCTGCTCGGCGTGATTGGCGCTTTCGCGAATCCGCTGCCACTCGGTGACGAGCCCACGAGCGATCGTCCCCACCTCTTCGGCGCGGCGCCCGGGTTTGTAGAGGTTGCTGCCAAAGCCGAAGCCCGCGATGCCATGGGCATGCCACTCGCTCATGTTGCTTTCATCGATGCCGCCCACCGCCAGCACCGGCACCCCCTTGGGCAGGATCGCGCTGATGTCCTTGAAGTAGCCGGTGCCCAGACGCGCCGCCGGAAAGAGCTTCAGCGCAGTGGCACCGGCCTTGGCCGCGGCGAGCGCTTCACTCGGCGTCATGCAGCCGATCATCGGCGCCAGGCCGTGGTCGACGCCGGCACGAATGACCTCCGGATCGGTATTGGGCGTGATCAGAAGCGGGGCATTCAGGGCCGCCAGCCGCTCGGCATGAGCGGGGTCGAGCACCGTACCGGCGCCGATCACCACGTCCGCCGGACAGCGCTTGCTGATCAAGGCGATGCTGTCCCAGGCGCGTGGCGAGTTGAGCGGAATCTCGATCAGCTTGAAGCCCGCGCTCACCAGCGCATCGAACACGCTCTCGATCTCCTCGGGCGTGATGCCGCGCAGAATCGCGACCAGCGGCCGCTCGCTCAGCGCCGTTTCCAGCGCAAATTGTCGTGTCTCGTTCATGCGTCTCTCCTCGATGTCGGACCGCCCCGATAGCGAGCGGTCAGCCCCGCGTCAGCCATCACCACTCCGCGATGGAGCCGTCTTCGTGCGTCCACACCGGGTTGCGCCAGCGGTGTCCTACCTTGGATCGCTCCTCGACAAAGGCCTCGTCGATCTCGACACCGAGTCCCGGGCCATCCGGAATCTTGCAGTAGCCATCGGTAATCGAGAGCGCGTTCTTGTCGACCAGGTAGTCGAGCACGTCGTTGTCACGATTGTAGTGGATGCCCATGCTCTGCTCCTGGATGAACGCGTTGTGGTTCACCGCATCCACATGGAGCGAAGCCGCCAGCGTCAGCGGACCCAGCGGGCAGTGCGGTGCCAAGGCCACATCAAAGCACGATGCCAGCGTCGCGATCTTCATCCCTTCGCTGATGCCGCCACAGTGGGAGAGATCGGGCTGGACGATGTCGACCATGCCATCGGCCAGCAGGTCGCGGAACTGATAGCGCGTGTGCAGCCGCTCGCCGGTGGCAATGGGATAGCCCAGTCCGCCCGCGATGTGCTTGAGACTCGGCAGATGCTCCGGCAGCACCGGCTCTTCGACGAACATCGGATGATACGGCTCCAGCTCACGCAGCAGCGCCTTGGCCATCGGCCGGTGGACACGCCCGTGAAAGTCGATGCCGATCCCGACGTCGGGGCCGACCGCATCGCGGGCCTCGGCGACCCGCGCGACCGCCTCATCCACCTTGGCGTGGGAGTCGACGATCGCCATCTCCGCGGTACCGTTCATCTTGAAGGCCGTGAAGCCCTGATCCACCAGTGCCTTGGCGCCCGACCCCACATCCGCAGGCTTGTCGCCACCGGTCCAGGCGTACATGCGCATACGGTCGCGGCACGCGCCGCCCAGCAGCTGATGAACCGGCACCCCGAGATCGCGCCCCTTGAGATCCCATAGCGCCTGATCGATACCGGCGATGGCGCTCATCAGAATCGGCCCGCCGCGATAGAAGCCGGCGCGATACATGATGTTCCAGAGGTGCTCGATGCGGTGCGGGTCCTGACCGATCAGGTAGTCGGAGAGTTCGTGGACCGCCGCTTCGACGGTCGCCGCGCGCCCTTCCACTACCGGCTCACCCCAGCCGTAGCATCCTTCGTCGGTCTCGATTTTCAGAAACAGCCAGCGCGGCGGTACCTGCCAGGTCTTCAAACGCGTGATTTTCAAGAGTCTCTCCCGAGTTCTGGGGATGAAAGGGAAGTGTCACCGATGAACGCAAGCGTTCGCTGGCGCTGCATCAAGTCCTGCAGTCCGAGGTCGATGGCGGTGCGCTCGAGCACCGACACCGCCGCTGTCGCCGCCGCTTCCGGCTGGCGCAGGCGGATCGCCTCCAGCATGCGACGGTGACGCGCCATGCTGTCGTTCAATACCCCGGCACTGCGATTGGATCGCGTCACCAGCATGGCGATTGCGGGCTTCAGCACGTGGCTGATCTGCGCCCAGATAAGGTTGTGCGACGCGGCAAAAATCGCCTCGTGAAACGCGACGTCGTAGTCGTCGTGGGTCATGCCCTGCGACACGAGGTCGGGGCTCTCCAGCGTCGCGATCATGCCATCGAAGGCGCTCTCGATACTCATGAGATCGACCGCCGTCGCCGCCTCGGCGGCGAGACCGGCAACGAACGGCTCGGCGGCCAGACGAAAGGCGAACACCTCTCGCGTCAGCATCGGGTTGGGCTGGGCGTAGCGTGCCATCCAGGCGCTGACTTGCGGGTCGAGCAGATGCCACGCCGAGAGCTCGCGCACACGGGTGCCCTGCCCCGAAATACGCACCACCAGCCCGGCATTGACCAGTTTCTGCAACGCGCTGCGCACGGTGCTGCGGCTCACGCCGAAGCGCTCGCAGAGATCGACCTCCCTCGGAATGGTGTCGCCGCTCGCGTAGGCGCCGCTGAAGATCGCCTCGGCGAGGGAATCGGCGATATCCGGGCGCGGTTCGCGGGCGTTGGAGAGAGTAGACGGCATGGTGTCTCGAGGCATGAAGGTAAACGCCATTATCGACTATGTCGGACATAGCTTCCAGCAACGGTGACGTTCTTGCCTTTAGACCATGGTCACAGCGCCCGGCGTCGATCGGCTGTCGGCCCCTCCTCGTCTCTCATCTCTGGGTGCCTCGAAACGAAAAACGCCCCTCCGAGGAGGGGCGTTGCTAGCCGGGCAACCCTGCAAGATCAGCGATAGACCGGAAGACGTGCGCAGACGGCCTCGACCTGCTGTTTGACGCTGGACTCGATCTCGCTGGAGTCACCCTGCTGCATGGCGTCCAGAATGTCGCAGATCCAGCCGGCGAGATCGCGGCATTCGCTCTCGCCGAAGCCCCGCGTGGTCACCGCCGGGGTACCGATACGCAGCCCGGACGTCACGAACGGGCTCTGCGGGTCACCGGGCACGGCGTTTTTGTTGACGGTAATGTGCGCGCGGCCGAGCGCAGCGTCCGCGTCCTTGCCGGTCAGCCCCTGCTTGACCAGCGAGAGCAGGAACAGATGGTCCTCGGTGCCGCCGGAGACGACCTCGAAACCGCGCTCGATGAATACGCCGGCCATCGCCTGGGCGTTTTTGATCACCTGACCCTGATAGGTCTTGAACTCGGGGTCCATCGCCTCCTTGAAGCAGATCGCCTTGGCCGCGATCACGTGCATCAGCGGGCCGCCCTGACCGCCGGGGAAGACAGCAGACTGCAGCTTCTTCTCAATGTCGGCGTCGCTTTCGGCGGAGAGAATCAGGCCGCCACGCGGGCCGCGCAGTGTCTTGTGCGTGGTGGTCGTCACCACGTGAGCGTGGGGCAGCGGGCTCGGATAGTGGCCGGCAGCGACGAGACCGGCAACGTGCGCCATGTCGACCAGCAGATAGGCGCCCACTTCGTCGGCGATCTCGCGGAACTTCGACCAATCGATGATCTGAGAGTAAGCGGAGAAACCGGCGATGATCATCTTCGGCTGATGCTCGCGCGCGAGGTTGGCGACCTCGGCGTAATCGATGCGGCCGCTGTCGTCGATACCGTACTGCACCGCGTGGTAGTGCTTACCGGAGAAGTTCGGCTTGGCCCCGTGGGTCAGGTGGCCGCCCGCGTCGAGGCTCATGCCGAGAATGGTGTCGCCCGGTTTCACCAGCGCCTGAAAGACCGCACCGTTGGCCTGAGAACCGGAGTGCGGCTGGACGTTGGCGTAGCTCGCACCGAAGAGTTCCTTGGCGTAGTCGATCGCCATCTGCTCGACGACGTCGACGTGCTCGCAGCCGCCATAGTAGCGCTTGCCGGGGTAGCCTTCGGCGTACTTGTTGGTCAGCTGCGAGCCCTGCGCTTCCATGATGCGCGGGCTGGCATAGTTTTCGGAAGCAATCAGCTCGATGTGGGCTTCCTGGCGCGCGACTTCCTTCTGCATCGCGTCCCACAGGGCATCATCGAATCCGGCGACTTGCATGTCTCGAGTGAACATTTTGGGGTACCTCGGCTCTCGGGGAGGAGTCGACGGACGCGGAGCGGATCCCGCCCGTTCTGAAATCGTGGAGGGCAAGTTTACCCCAGCGTCAGCGGCCTTTCCTATGCAACACGAGCTTGCGCAGGCGCATAATTTCTCACGCTGACTTTAGCGTGAGTAAAAATGCCGCCAGAAGCGACACTAGCCTCGCCGAGGACGACACCACCGTACCCGGCGAGCCACGACGAGGGGCTCAGGTCTCGCCGAGCAGACGCAGACTCGCCATCGGCGAGTGCCGACGGGTCGAGCGCGACAGCAGGAAGCCGATGCCGCCGACCATGACCGCCCCCAACAGCGGCATGGAGAGCCACATCGTCAGGTGGAGACGGGGGGAGAGCCCGAGCCAGGTGAAGATGCCCACGGCCGCGACCTCGGCCAGCGCCGCCCCGAGCAGGCCGCTCGCCAGCCCCAGTAGCGCGAACTCCGACCACTGCATTCTCGAGAGCGTGCGATCGCTCGCGCCGAACACCCGCAGCAGCGCACCCTCATGGGCTCGCGCGGGTCGGCTCGCGGTCAGTGCCGCGTAAAGCACACTGACGCCGGCCAGCAGAACGAAGCCAAGCACGAATTCCACCGCGCGAGTGACCTGCGTCAGAATCCCGCGGACCTGTTCGAGCAGCGCCTCGACGTTGAGCAGCGATACCCCCGGGTACTGTCGCACCATCTCGCCGAGCAGGGCGTCGTTGCCCTCGGCCAGATAGAAAGAGGTAATGAAACTGTGCCCGAACGACTCGAGCACGCCCGGCGGGAAGATGATGAAGAAGTTGGGCTGGAAGCTCTCCCAGTCGAGATGACGCAGACTGGTCACCTCGCCGGTCACCGTGTCGCTACCGATGGTGAAGGTGAGCGTGTCGCCGAGTGAGAGCCCCAGGCGGCCGGCGAGCTCTTCCTCGACCGAGATCGGCACGTTGCCTGTCGCGCGCATCGCCGCATCGGGATCGAACCACTCGCCCGCCGTCACGTCGTTGCCGTCGGGGAGCGCCTCTCGCCAGGTCAGGTTGAGATCACGCCGCAGCGCCCCGTCGTTGGCGTTGTCGGCGGGAACCCGGGCCTGCGGCGGCTGACCGTCGATGGCCGTGAGCCTGCCGCGCACCAACGGGTAGAGCCCGCTGGCGCTCCCGGCGGCATCCTCGAGCAGCGTCTCGACGCCGTCGCGCTCCTGGGGCTGAATATTGATCGCAAAGTAGTTGGGCGTCTCCTCCGGCAGCTGCGCCTGCCAGGTGGTGAGCAGATCGCCGCGCACCACCGCGATGATCGCCATCGCCGCAAAGGTCACCGAGAACGCCAGCAGCTGACCGAGGCTCGCCTGACGCCGCCGCGCGAGCTGACGTCCACCGAGCTGCAGCGCGCGCCCGCCGTTGCCGCTCGGGGTGAAGCGCGATAGCGCCCCCAGCAGCAGACTCAGCAGCAGATGCGCCGCCCCGGCGAGCACCGTCAGCGCCACCAGCCCGCCGAGCAGAATGCCCACGGCGAGTACCGGATCGCCGGAGTAGAGCCAGAGCAAGCCACCGAAGACCAGGCTCGCGATTCCCACCACCACCCAACCCGCGGCCGGGATGGGGTCGAGCTCACGCCGAAGCACCTTGAGCGCACTGACCCGGCGCAGTCGGATCAGCGTCGGACCGGCGAAACCGACCAGCACCGCCAGCGCGGTGAGAATGCCCATGGCGAAGGGCAGCCAACCCGGCGGCGGCAGCTCCAACGGGAGAAACCGCACCAGCAGCGCCAGTAGCCCCGCCTGTCCCGCCAGCCCCAGAAGCGCGCCGAGCGCCGCGGCGGCGATGGCCAGCCACCCCAGCTGCCAGGCGAAGAGCTGACCCAGCTGGCGCTGGGAGGCACCGAAGCAGCGCATCAACGCGGCGGTATCCAGATGGCGATCGACGTAGCGACGCGTCGCCATCGCCACCGCGACGCCGGCAAGCAGTACCGCGGCGAGACCGGCAAGACTCAGATATTTCTGCGCCCGCTCCAGCGAGCGTCCGAGGCTCGGTCGGTCGACCCGCACGTCGCGCACCTCGATGCCCGCCTCACGCCAGCGCTCGAAACGCGCCGCCACCGCTTCCACCGCGGCGGGCGGGCCGGCGGCCAGCAACTCGTACTCGATGCGTGATCCCGGGCGCACCAGTTCAGTTGCCTGCAGGTCTGCGCGGTCGAGCATGATCCTTGGCGTCAGCCCCGAAAAACCACCCTGCTGGTCCGGCTCGCGATCGATCAGTCCGCCGACGCGCAGCGACGCCGAGCCCACCTGGACGGTGTCGCCGACCTTCACCTCGAGCAGTCGCGCCAGCCTCGGGGCGATCCACGCCTGCCCTGCCGGCGGCCCGTGGGCCACCGCTTCGATACCGTCGCCACGATCCACCCTCACCTCGCCGTAGAGCGGGTAGTGGTCGTCGACCACCTTGAGCCCGGCCGACTGAAAGGCATCGCCCTGGGAGATCATCGAGACCAGATCGACCTGATCGCTCAGTCTCAGCCCCGCCTCGCGCAGGGTCTGGCGCACGTCGTCGTCGAATGGCTGGCCCTGCTCGAGCACCAGGTCACCGCCGAGCAACTGGCCTGCCTGGCGTGTCAGACCGCGGTCCAGGCGATCGAGAAAGAACCCGATCATGGTCGTGGCGGCCACCGCCAGCGTCAGCGCCATGAACAGCGCGCGGACGTCGGCGGCACGCAGGTCCCGCTTTAGCCCCTTGAGCGATAGTGCGATCAGGCTCATGCGCTGACCTCAGCGTGCCGATCGATCTCGAGTGGCTGCAGCGCACCGTTCTCGAGCTTGAGGCAGCGATCGCAGCGTCGCGCCAGCGCCAGGTCGTGGGTGACCAGAATCAGGGTGGTATCGGACTCGCGATTGAGTGCGAACAACAGGTCGATAATGCGCCGACCGGTCTCTTCGTCGAGGTTTCCGGTAGGCTCGTCAGCGAAAACCAGGTCCGGATCGGTCACGAAGGCGCGCGCCACAGCCACCCGCTGCTGTTCGCCGCCGGAGAGCTGTTTGGGGAGATGCGACAGGCGCCCTTCGAGACCGACCCGTGTCAGCCAGTGGCGACTTTTCGCGGCCACGTCTTGCCGCGGCGATAGTTCCAGCGGCAACATGACGTTTTCCATTGCCGTCAGAGTCGGTAATAACTGGAAGTTCTGAAACACGAAGCCTACGCGACCTGCCCGCAGCGCGGCGCGTCCGTCCTCGTCGAGTTCTTCGAGTGACTGACCGAAAAGTTCCAGCGCCCCGGAGGTGGGTGCATCGAGTCCGGCGAGCAGTCCCAGCAGGGTCGATTTGCCAGCGCCAGAGCTGCCGACAATGGCAACGCTCTCGCCGCGACCGACATCCAGCGATAGCGCTTCGAGAATAACGAGCTCTCCTTCCCCGCTTTTTACCCGCTTGCCCAGGTCGCTTGCGTATAGAATTCGATCCTGCTGATTCTCCGAGGAGTGAGACATGGTGTCTGTTTTTCCTGTAACGGGTGCGAAAAGAATCGTCGGCGCGGCCCTGCGTCGTCGCCTGATGGGAACGCTGATCGGCTCTATGGTGCTGGTGATGGCGCTGCCCGCTGCGGCCCGTGCGGAAACTATTCTGATCATGGGTGACAGCCTGAGCGCCGCCTACGGTATCGAACCGTCGGCGGGTTGGGTCAATCTACTCAAGCAGCGTCTCGACGACGAGCACCAAGTGATCAACGCCAGCATCAGCGGCGAGACGACGTCCGGCGGCGCTGCACGCCTGCCGGACATCCTCGACCAGCACGACCCCGACATCGTGCTGATCGAACTCGGGGGCAATGATGGTCTACGCGGCCTCTCCCCCCAACAGATGCAGGTCAATCTGGCAAAGATGGTCGAGCGTAGCGAGGACAATGGCGCGCAGGTGCTGCTGCTGGGCATCGAGGTGCCGCCCAACTACGGCGCCTCCTACGCCAGTGCGTTTCGCGGCGTCTTCTCGCAGCTCGCCGAGGAGTACGAGATTCCCCTGCTGCCCTTCCTGCTCGAGGGTGTCGATCTCTCGACCATGCTGCAGGACGACGGCATTCATCCGACGGCCGAGGCGCAGCCGATCATTCTCGACAACGTCTGGACCCTGCTCGCCCCGATGCTCGACGCCGAGGATCAAGCCGACTGATCCGTCGTCGGCCACCGCCCCCTTCGCCGTCGTCGCCCGCCCTCGCTCCGGCGTCGCCGGCATCCGTCGCGACGGCGGCACGGTTTCAAGGAGAGAACATGGAGAGTCAAACCACCCTGGAGGGTGACACGGCGCTGGTGGCTGCCTATCAACTCGACGGGCGCGGCGGTGGCGAGCTGCTCAGCGTCAGCGCACTGCGAGACGCTTGGAAAGACCCCGAACGCATGCTGTGGATGCACCTCGATTTCCGTCACGAGGACGTCGGGCACTATCTGAACGACCTTGCCCAGCTCGACGAAGCGGCGGTCGAAGCGCTGCTGGAGGAGGACACTCGTCCCCGGCTCGGCAAATTCCGCAACGGCGTGGTGACCACCCTGCGCGGCATCAATCTCAACCCCGGTGCCGCGCCTGAGGATCTGATCTCCCTGCGCATCTGGATCGCCCCCAATCGGCTGATCACCCTGCGCCGACGGCCGCTTCGCTCGGTCAGCGAGGTGCGCGAGCGGATCGACACTGGCGACGGCGCACTATCGACGCCCGACCTGCTCGCCTGGCTCGCCGAGACGCTGGTCGACAAGGTCGGCGACGTCGCCCATCAGATCGACGATGGCCTGGGCGCACTGGAGGAAGATCAGCTGTGTGATCGCGAGATCGACCCTGACGATCTGTCTCGCTTTCGCCGCTCGCTGATTACGCTGCGGCGATTCATGGGGCCGCAGCGCGACTGCCTGGAGCAGCTGGCTCACGGTCCCCACTGGTTCGACGACGACACGCAGGTCTCGATCCGTGAAAGCGCCAACCAGCTATCGCGCTACGTCGAGGACTTTCACGCCATGCAGGAGCGCGCCCTGGTCCTGCAGGAGCATCTTTTCAGCGAGCACAACGAGCGCATGAACCAGCGCATGTACATGCTGGCGATCGTCACGACGGTCTTCCTGCCGCTGAGCTTTCTGACCGGACTGCTGGGTATCAACGTCGGTGGCATCCCCGGTGCCGACAACCCCTACGGCTTCGCGATCTTTCTTGTCATCACCATTGGGGTCGGTGGCTGGGTCATGATGCTGCTCAAGCGCAAGCGCTGGTGGTGATGACACCCGGGCCCGTCGGGTCTGCCGTGCAGGGATTAGCGCTTGTCGGTGTGACCGAGATCGCGGTCGGGATCGAGCCGATCACGCACGCGGCGTTTGAGCACCTTGATGTCGGGAAAGCCGCCGTCACGCTTGCGCTCCCAGAGCGACTCGTCATCGTAGAACACTTCGAAGTGGCCACCGTGGCTCGGTGCCAGTGAGACTTGCTCCAGCCCCTCGCCAAAGGTCTGCAGGAGCTCCTGGGCGTACCAGCCGGCACGGAGCAGCCACTGACACTGGGTGCAGTAGTGAATTCGAATCTGCGCCATGCGCTAACCTCCAGAACGTCATAACCCCAATTGCGACCTGAACATCGCAAGCCACGGGCCATGATGCGCGGCGGTGACCCGACGCTCAAGCGTCTCACCCCGCTTGCGCGTGACACAGCGACCCCCACGCCGGGCCCGCAACACGTAATCCAAGAGCAACAGGGAACGTTGTCGATGTCCTCCAGACCCCCATCACTCACGCAGCTTTTCGAGCGTCTCACCGGCGACGACGACAGTCGCATGTGCCGCGATATCTCGGATGAGGCGTGCCGTGAACAGCCGGGCAATTTCTTCCGGCATCTGCTCGCCGCGCTGGGCAACAAGCTCGCCGACGAACTCTCCAACGCCCGGCTGATTCTGCCGTGGCTCATGGGCGCCATCGGCGCGCCGGTCTGGATGGTGGGGCTTCTGGTTCCGATCCGCGAGGCCGGCGCGCTGCTGCCGCAGCTGCTGATCGCGGGCTATATCCGGCTGCGAGCCGTGCGCAAGTGGGTCTGGGTGCTCGGCGGCATCGTCCAGGCCGCCGGCGCGCTGGCACTGGCGCTGTTGGCCCTGTTCGGCGAAGGCAGCTGGGCGGGCGCGCTGGTCCTGGTGGCGTTGACGGGGCTCTCGCTTGGCCGGGGACTCTCATCGGTGGCGACCAAGGACGTGCTCGGCAAAACGATCGCCAAGCAGCGTCGCGGCACCCTGATGGGCTGGAGTGCTGGCGTCGCTGGCGCGCTGACGTTGCTCATCGGTCTGGCCCTGGTATTGCTCGGCGATCGGCCTGGCGGCATGGCAATCGCCGTGCTGCTGCTGACCGCCGCCCTCGGCTGGCTGCTCAATGCGCTCTGCGCCGCGCTGGTTCAGGAGGAACCCGGCGCGACGAAGGGCGGGGCCAACGCCTGGGACAGCCTCAAGGATGGGCTCGGGTTGATGCGCAAAGACCGGCGATTCCTGCACTTCAACCTGTCGCGGGCGCTACTGCTGTCGAGCGCCCTGGCACTGCCCTACCTTGCCCTGCTCGGACAGCAGAACAGTGGCACCGACCTGGGGAGCCTGGGCATCCTGATCGTCACTTCAGGACTCGCCGGGATGATCGCCGGTCCCATCTGGGGGCGACTGGCGGATCGCTCGAGTCGTCAGGTCATGCGCACCAGCGCCATTGGCGCGGCGCTCTGCTGTTTCGCCGGCGCCGCCTGTGCGCTGCTGCCGGCATCGATTCGCGAGAGCGTCTGGCCGTATGCCGCGGTCTACGGCCTGCTGATGATTGCCCACGCGGGGATTCGGCTGGGTCGCAAGACCTATGTGATCGATCTCGCCGACAGCGACAGTCGCGCCCTCTACGTGGCGTTCTCCAACACCTTCACCGGCATCGTCATGCTGGGGCTGGGTCTACTACTCGGCGGGCTCGCCCAGTGGCTGGGGAGCGCCGGACTACTCGGGGTGCTCGCCCTGCTGGCGAGCGCCGCAGCGGTGAGTGCACACGCCCTCGCCGAGGTCGAGGCGTGAGCCGCCAAAGCGTTGTAATCCCTAGGTGCCGTGGCATCATGACACGCGTATCGCCCCGACTATTCGAAGGATGTCCCGCCTGGAGGCAAGGATGGCCAGTACCCAGAAACGTCCCCCTATGATCAGCCCCGCTCTGCTGGAGCGCATCGTGAACGCTTCCGACGACGGCATCGTCGTTGCCGAGCAGGAGGGTGACGAGAACATCCTGATCTACGTCAATGAGGGTTTCGAGCGACTCACCGGCTACAGCATCGATGAGATCCTCTATCGCGACTGCCGCTTTCTTCAAAACGGTGACCGCGACCAACCCGCCATCGACAGGGTGCGAGCCGCCCTCCGCGAAGGTCGGCCGTGCCGCGAAGTGCTGCGCAACTACCGCAAGGACGGCAGCCAGTTCTGGAACGAGCTGTCGATCACCCCGGTGCACGATGAAGCGGACCAACTGACCTACTTCGTCGGCGTTCAGAAGGATGTCACCGGCCTGGTCGAGGCGCTCCAGGAGCTGGAGGCGCTGAAGGCCGAACGCAGTTCGGCTTGAACCCGGCTCACGCCCCACGTGTTTTTATCGCCGCCCATTGCGGCGATAGTTTTTTTAAAAGCCCCTAGGCTTGCCCGCCCCCCCGTTCGACGATATATAGCCTTCTAGCATCACCGAGATGCCACTGATCGGGAGGGCTTAGCATGAGCCGTGAAGAGTATGCCGACGAGCAGGACGTGCTCGATGCCGTCAATGACGAACAGTTCGACCGTCCGCGGAGCAGCAAGGCGGACAAGATCGACACCTTGAAAGCCCGCCGACAGGTCGAGGCGCTGCTGGAAGAGCGTCGCCTGAAGCGCGCCATCGAGGACGATTGGTACCGCGACTTCGCCGACGAGGAGGAGTGATTCGCCGCGCGCCGGGGCGTTAGCATTTGCCCCGGTAGTCGTTTACCCTGCCTACTCTGAGTCCCGGGCCCCGCGTCCGGGCTTCTGTCTCGAATTCTCTTTTCTGGTCCCGGCTTGTCGGCGACCCATCTCTTACCAACGCGATACGACCGGATTTCCATGGCGCAATACGTCTACACCATGAACCGGGTGGGCAAAGTCGTCCCCCCGAAGCGCGAGATTCTCAAGGATATCTCGCTCTCTTTCTTCCCGGGCGCCAAGATCGGCGTTCTGGGCCTCAACGGGGCGGGCAAGTCGACGCTTTTGCGGATCATGGCGGGCGTCGATACCGAATACAACGGCGAAGCCCGTCCGATGCCCGGTATCAATATTGGCTACCTGCCGCAGGAGCCGGCGCTCGATGACGACAAGAGCGTCCGCGAGACCGTCGAGGAAGCGCTCGGCGAGGTCAAGGCAGCGCAGGAGAAGCTCGAAGCCGTCTATGTCGCCTACGCCGACCCGGACGCCGATTTCGACGCCCTCGCCGCGGAGCAGGGTCGCCTCGAGAACATCATCGAGGCCGCCGACGCCCACAACATCGAGCGCAAGCTCGAGGTGGCCGCCGAAGCGCTGCGCCTGCCAGCCTGGGATGCCCGCGTCGGCCATCTTTCCGGTGGCGAGCGGCGCCGCGTCGCCCTCTGCCGTCTGCTGCTGTCGAGCCCGGACATGCTGCTGCTCGACGAGCCGACCAACCACCTGGACGCCGAATCGGTTGCCTGGCTCGAACGCTTCCTGCACGACTATCCGGGTACGGTGGTGGCGATCACTCACGATCGCTACTTCCTGGACAATGTCGCCGGCTGGATTCTCGAGCTCGACCGCGGCCAGGGCATTCCCTTCGAAGGCAATTACTCCCAGTGGCTCGAGTCCAAGGAGAAACGCCTCGAACAGGAAGCCAAGGCCGAGGCCGGTCGTCAGCGGGCGATCAAGCAGGAGCTGGATTGGGTTCGCCAGAACGCCAAGGGGCGTCAGGCCAAGAGCAAGGCGCGTCTCAATCGCTTCGATGAACTCCAGTCCGGTGACTTCCAGAAGCGTAACGAGACCAACGAGATCTATATTCCGCCCGGGCCGCGCCTCGGCGACAAGGTCATCGAGTTTCACGACGTCTCCAAGCGCTTCGATGACAAGCTGCTGTTCGACAACCTGTCGTTCCAGATTCCGGCGGGCGGCATCGTCGGTATCGTCGGCGGCAACGGCGCCGGCAAGTCGACGCTGTTCAAGCTGATCGATGGCAAGGAGCAGCCGGACAGTGGTGAGGTCGTGCGTGGCGAGACCGTCGACGTGGCCTACGTCGAGCAGCTTCGCGATCACTTCGACAACAACCAGACGGTGTGGGAAGCGGTCTCCGACGGCCACGACATGCTCAACATCAATGGCTACGAAGTGTCGTCGCGGGCCTACGTCGGCCGCTTCAACTTCAAGGGCACCGATCAGCAGAAGCGTCTGAGCGAACTCTCAGGCGGTGAGCGTGGCCGTCTGCAGCTGGCACAGACCCTCAAGCAGGGCGCCAACGTGCTGCTGCTCGACGAACCGTCCAACGACCTGGACATCGAGACCCTGCGCGCGCTGGAAGAGGCGTTGCTCGCGTTCCCGGGCTGCGCGCTGGTCATCTCCCACGACCGCTGGTTCCTCGACCGAATCGCGACGCATATCCTCGCCTACGAGGGCGATTCGAACGTTGTGCTGTTCGAGGGTAACTACACCGATTACGAAGCCGACTATCGCAAGCGGGTGGGCAGCGATACGCCCAAGCGCATGAAGTACAAGCGCATCGACGCCTGACAGCGTCGCGTGAGACCGGCTCGAATCAGCGCGTCAGCGTGATGGGTTCGAGAACGCGAAAACCCCCGCCAGAGCTTGTCTGGCGGGGGTTTTTCGTTGCCTCAGCGCCTTGGCGCTGTACGGTCACACCGTTGGGGTCAGCGCCCTCGTCCTCGAATCAGCGAGACGACGAAGAGGATGAGGAAAATCACGAAAAGGACTTTCGCAATGGTGGCGGCAACGCCGGCGACGCCACCGAACCCGAGCACCCCGGCGATGATGGCAACGATCAGAAAAATCACGGCATAACTCAGCATGGCATTACTTCCTGTTGTGGCACGCTACATTTGCCGCAGCCGCTTCTGCATCGGCTTCACGGCAACCTCCTCCCGATATCCCTGGGAGCTCCTTAAGACTCGATCTTTCACGCGATCACGTCAAGCTCGCAAGCGGCCTGAAACCCTTGGCCACTCGCTTCGCTCAATAGAGTGAAGGCTCGCCCGGCGGGCGGGTTTTGAAGCGCCGATGCAGCCACAGATACTGCTCCGGATGTCGACGTATCGCTGCCTCGATGAACGCATTCACCTGCGCGGCATCCGCTTCGTCGTTGCCGCTGGGGAAATTGTCGAGCGGAGGCAGGTACTCGAGCGTATAGGTGTGATTGTCCGGATTGCGATGGAACATCAACGGCATGACCGGTGCTCCCGTCATGCGGGCGATCTTGGCGGTGAGCTTGATCGATGCGGCATTGACGCCAAAGAACGGAGCGAACACGCTCACCTCGCGGCCAAAGTCCTGATCCGGGGAGTACCAGACCGCATGACCGGACTTGATCCGACGGACCACACCGCGCAGATCATGGCGATCGATGGCAGCGCCGAAGATCCCCCGTCGAGCCCGAGTCATGAAGTCCTCGAACACCGGGTTGTCGTGGGGACGATAGACCACGTCTGCCGGGAAGAAGAGCGAGTGCAGCGCCCCGCCGAGATCGAGGGTCGAGAAGTGAATGCCAATGATCAGCGCCCCCTTCCCCTGCGCCATCGCCCGCTCCATGTGCTCGGTGCCGCGAAACGTCACGCGGTGGCGCAGATGCTCGGGATCACGGCACCAGCCGGTCGCCGTTTCCAGGACGCCGATGCCATTGGCGATGAAGGTCCGCCGGACCAGATCCGCGCGCTGCGGTTCGTCAAGTTCGGGAAAGCAGAGCGACAGGTTGGTCTCGGTAATATGGCGACGGCGCTTGGCCAGACGCCAGGTCGCAAGACCCAAGCCCTTGCCGAGCGCGAGCTTCAACCGCCACGGCAGCAGGGCGCCAAGGCGCATGAGCCCGATCAGCGACCAGGTCCCCCAGTAGCGGGGATGCAGGCGGTTGGCAGGGTAGACTTTCTTGGCCATGACAGTTCCTGATCAGTGCTCGCGCTCGGCAAGCGTTTCGCCCGTCGAGCCTTGCCAATAATGTCGCGGTACGCGCGGCAGCAACCCGGTCAACAGCGTGTAAGCGATCGTGTCGCAGTGCTTTGCGACCTCATCGACCGGCAGGCCGTGTCCCCATAGCGTGACGTCGCTGCCGACACGGGCGTCGGGATGATCGCTGAGGTCGACCGTCAGCATATCCATCGACACTCGCCCGGCGAGACGACACCGTCTGCCATCGACCAGCACGGGCGTTCCATCCGGTGCATGGCGATCATAGCCATCGCCATAGCCCGCCGCGACCACGCCGATGCGTGTCGCCCTGCCGGTACAAAAACGCCCGCCATAGCCCACCGGCTCTCCGCCATCCACCGCCTGAATCGCGATCAGCTTCGAGCGCAGCGTCATGACGGGCCTGAGTGACTCCAGGGGCGACGCGGCGACGGAAGGATCAACGGGATTGACCCCGTAGAGCATGACGCCGGGGCGATTCCAGGCACCGTGACTCTGAGGCTTGACCAGCGTGGCGGGCGAATTGGCGACACACAGCGGGGCATCGAGCGCTCGCCCCAGCCTGACGACTGTCTCTTGCTGAGCGTCGAACTGCTGGGTATCGCCATGATCCGCACTGGCGAAGTGGCTGATGAGATGAAGATTGGCCACCCGGTCCGTGGCGCGACTGAGCTGTCGCCAGCGTGACGGAAATGCCTCGGGTGAAAACCCCAGCCGGTGCATCCCCGAATCGAGCTTGAGCCAGACAGTGAGCGCACGGCGTGGCGTGTAGGCGAATAGCGCCTCAATCTGCCAGTCGCTATGAATCACCTGCCACAGGTCGAGCGAGTCGACGATCTCCAGTTCACGAGCTTCGAATATGCCTTCCAGCAATAGCAGCGGTGTCTCGATACCCGCCTCGCGCAGCGCTCGCGCCTCCTCGATCGAGGCGACACCGAACGCCGGCGCCTTCGGCGTCAGCGCGCGGGCGCACGCCAGAGCACCGTGACCGTAGGCATCCGCCTTGATCACCGCCATCGAACGACTGTCGGGGGCTAGGCCCGCCGCGATATCAAAATTGTGACGCAACGCGTCGAGATCGATCTCGGCTTTGAGGGGCCGGGCCATGACAACTCCTGAATACGCATCCGTCGAACCCTGTCATGGTAACGGTTTTGACGGCGAGCGACTGTCGCGGATGACCTTGCGAGTGAAGCCAGCGGGAGACACTCTCGCAAAAACGCCGCTACCCAGGCAGCGGCGCGGGATTGTAGAAGCAGTGGTTCAGGGCGTCGGCGCAGCCGGGCGCTGGCCGATATCGTCGATGGCCGCCATCCCGTCATCGGACATATCGATGGCCACGCTGTCACCCTGCAGCCACTCGTTGACCGAGCGCAGGACGTCGAGGCTGAGCGTGCCCGCCTGCTGACGAAGCTCGAGCAGGTCGGTCACGTAGGTGTAGCGGGCATCGGCATAGTCCGAGATCGCTTCGTAGAGCGACTGCTCGGCATCGAGAACATCCACGATGTTGCGCGTTCCCACGTCGTAGCCGGCGCGAGTCGCTTCGAGCGCACTGCGGTTGGAGACGATCGCCTCACGCTGGGCATCGACGGACTCGACGTCGTTGGCGACCTGGGTGTAGAGCGAGCGAACCTGCTGGGTGGTAAAGCGCCGCTGATCTTCGAAATCGTACTGGGTCGCCTCCAGGCTGTAAGTATTCTGCCTGACGGAGGCGCTCGTCGAGCCCCCGGTGTAGATCGGCAGGTTCGCCTGTACCCCGAACTCCACACCCTCATTGTGGCCGCGCAACTGGTCCTGATCGCTGTTCGAGTAGTTGTAGTCGCCGTAGGCGCTGAGCGTCGGCAGGTGGCCCGCCTGAGCAATGTCGACGCCGGTTCGCGACAGTTCGACCGCCTGCTGCGCAAACTGAATCGAGGGGCTGCTCTGCATGGCCAGGTCGACCCATTCGGTGCGGCTGGCGGGCTTGGGCGGCTCGATCGGCAGATCGTCGGTCAGCCCTTCGATGCTGTCGTAATGCTGGCCGGTCAGGCGCTCCAACGCCTCGAAGCTCACCTGAAGCTCGTTCTTAGCGGCGATTCTCTGCGCGCGTGCCGAGTCGAAGGCCGCTTTCGCTTCGTTGACGTCGGTGATGGCGACGATGCCCACGTCAAACTGCTCCTGCGCCTGCTCCTGCTGGCGCGAGATGGCCTTCTCCTGGGCCTGGCGCGCCTCGAGCACTTCCTTGGCACGCAAGATCTCGAAGTAGGCCGAGGAGACATCGTAAAGCAGCTGCTGCTGGTCGATCTCAAGCTGGAGCGCCTGCTGATCGACCTGCTGCTTGCTCTGCTCGTACTCGAACCAGTTGGTCGCGTCGAATAGCGCCTGACTGACGCTGACCCCGAGGCTGCTGCCGTTGTAGTTGTCGTCGGAGCTGCCGCCTGCACCGCCTCCCACCTGCGCACCACCTCCGCCGGCGCTACCGGTGTCGTACTCCTGACTCTCTAGGGTCCGGGAGTGGTAGACACTGCCGGTAGCACTAATCTGCGGCAGGAGCGCCCCCCGGGCGACATCCTGCGAAGCTTCGGTGCTGCGAAACGTCGAGCGAGAGGAGTTCAGGCTGGCCGAGTGGTCAAGCGCATCCTGAGAGATGGAGAGCAGATCCGCGGCCTGGGCGGTGGGAGCGAATGACGCCGCAACGAGCAGCGAAATGGCGTATCGCAGAGGCGAGCGCAACGGGACATGAGGCGACATCGAGACGATTCCTATCGTGGGGCGCTAGGTAACAGGGACCGATCGACTGGCTGACCTGACCATCGCCGCGTCCTGATGTGACCTAGACATTCGATAATGACTGATTCGAGCCGACTAGCGTTGCCGGCCGGACGCCGACAGCCACCGCTCGAAAAGCAGCCGAGGCGCTGACAGTGAGTCAGCGCCTCGGCGAGAAGTTTACATACAATGCCGCATGTAAGCAGTGGGATCAATAGTCGAGGGGCGCGATGCAGCGCTTTTACACATTGGGCTCACCGCACTCTTCCCCCTCTTTGCGGCATTTTGTTCGACGATCAACGGCCTCTTATTCGAAGATCGAGTCCATCGAGAGTCCCTGCTTTTCCAGCATGCGACGCAACTTTTTCAGCGCCTCGACCTGAATCTGACGGACGCGCTCGCGGGTCAGACCGATCTCCTCGCCGACCTCCTCGAGCGTGGCCGCTTCGTGACCCCGCAGTCCGAACCGCCGGACGACGACTTCGCGCTGTTTCTCGCTGAGCTCGGCGAGCCACTCGTCGACGTGCGTCTTGACATCATCGTCGACCAGATTGGACTCCGGGCCCTCCTCATTCTCGTCAGCGAGCGTATCGATCAGCGGCTTGTCGCTCTCGGCCCCCATCGGGTAGTCGACGGAGGAGACGCGCTCGTTGAGACCGAGCATCTTCTTAACCGTCGCCACCGGCTTGTCGAGGTGATCCGCGATCTCTTCCGCCGTCGCCTCGTGATCGAGCTTCTGGGTGAGCTCGCGGGCGGCGCGCAGATAGATGTTGAGTTCCTTGACGACGTGGATCGGCAGGCGAATCGTCCGTGTCTGATTCATCAGCGCCCGTTCGATGGTCTGGCGAATCCACCAGGTCGCGTAGGTCGAGAACCGAAAACCGCGCTCCGGATCGAATTTCTCGACGGCTCGAATCAGGCCGAGATTGCCCTCTTCGATAAGGTCGAGCAGCGACAGGCCGCGATTGAGATAGCGGCGGGCGATCTTGACCACCAGCCGCAGGTTAGACTCGATCATTCGCTGGCGACCGGCCGGATCACCGGCCTGCGCCAGCCGACCGAAATGGACTTCCTCCTGCGGCGTCAGCAGCGGAGAAAAACCGATCTCGTTGAGATAGATCTGTGTCGCGTCGAGACTGTGGTGATAGTTGTTTTCCTCACGGTTCAGCGCTTTCTCGAAAGCGCTTTCTTCATCCTTGCCATCCGTGTTTTCGGTTTCGGTCTGCGATCGACCGGCACCTTCGAGCTCAACATCCTGAATATCCTGTTCAAGCATGCTCATCTCCACTACCCCAACTGGGCTTGCTGAGTACCTCGCCGAGAGCCGCCATTCGACTCACGACGACCGTGCGTTCCTTGCTAACTCTGACGCTTTCCATGAGGCTCGCGAGCACCCACCCCGTCGAGCGGGGTCGTCAACCCCACCCGCTCGACGAGCACAGCGTCCCACTCCGGGACGATACGCCCGTCGAGATCGAATGGATGCTGCCACTGCATCGATCTCGACGTCTGATAATCGGGTGTTTCGAAAGGTGCTCGCGGCATCGTCGATACCGCACCGCAGTTCGCGGTTCAGCGTTTGGGAAGGTATTGCAGCGGATCTTGAGGCTGGCCGTTGACGCGAACCTCGAAATGTAGCTGTACCTGGTCAGCATCCGTCTGCCCCATGGTAGCTATCGTCTCTCCGGCCTCGACGACATCGTTCTCCTTGACTCTCAACGTGTCGTTATGCGCGTAGGCGCTCAAGAAACGGTCATTGTGCTTGAGGATAATGAGGTTTCCATATCCCCTCACTCCGTCGCCGGCATACACCACAATCCCTGGCCCTGCCGCTTTCACAGGTTGCCCCTTTTGCCCGGCAATATCAATGCCGGGGGTGATGCTCGTCTGGTCGTCGAAACTGCTGACCAGGCGGCCATCGACCGGCCACTGCCACGGCACGTCCTCTACCGGTTTATAGGTCCGGTCAGAGCGATCCGGCGCGCCGCTGGGCTCGCCAGCCACTTCCGTACCCGCATCGTTGCCGGCAGCGGTACGGGTACTGCTGGCCATGGAAGCAGACGAGGATGACGATTGCGTGTCAGCGCTGGCCGCCGGTGCGCTATCCCCTGCCTGGCTGGCGTTAGCGGCGGCGCCGGATGACGGTGGCGTCGAGGAAGCCGCCGGCGCGCGCTGATCCCGCGAGGCCACGCTCGACGTCGGCGCTTGTGTCGATGATGCGCCTGCCGCGCGGTTCTGGCCACTGCCACCGGTCTGTGTCGAACGGCTCGCGCCAGCCGACGAACCCTCCGCCGAGGGCAGCAGCCACGACGGATTGTCCTGGCTGTCGCCAGCGGCACCACGGCTCGCCCCGCCCAGGGGGGTCGCCGTCGCTGCACCGCCGGCACTGCTGGCGACCTGCGGCTGGCTGGAGAGACTCGCATTCGGTCTCAGCTTGAGCTGCTGCCCGGGCTGCAGGCGGTAGGGTGGCGAAATGGCATTGATCTGGGCCAGGTCGCGAAAGTCGACCCGATTCTGCCAGGCGATACCATAGATGGTGTCGCCGTTCTTGACCGTATAGGTGTCGCTGGGTTGACTGCTACGGCTCACCGACAAGTCCTGCACCTGCGGGCGGCCGCTCGAGGTGGTGCAGGCGTTTAATCCCATGGCCGCGACGGGGAGTAACGAGAGCAACAGCAGAGTACGACGATGGTTCATGAGAAGATTCCTTTTCGTGGGGAAGCGCCGATCCGCGCCGCTTCGGTTGCCTTTCACCCGGATCGGCGCTCGCCGAACCACGCGACGAGCACGACCCCTAGCGCCATCAGACACAGCGACAACAGCCACTGTGAACCCTCGCCGGTATACGCCGTGTAGTCCCACGGCAGGTGGTACTGATACGCCAGTGGCACTGCCGCACCGTCGCTGTCCATACGGTAACTGGCGAGTTGTCGCCAGGGCCAGAGCTGCGGCAGCGAGCCCATGATGAAGCCGGCAATCGTCATCAGCGTGACGCCGTGATGACGGCGTAGCAGCCAGGACAGCAGCCGCGAGAAAGTGAAGAGCCCCACAGCGCAGCCGGCGCCAAACACCGCAATCAGGGCGATATCCGCACTCTTGATTCCACTCATGATGGTGGCGTAGAGCCCCATGACGAGCAGTAGAAAACTCCCGGACACCCCAGGGATCAGCATCGCGCTGATCGCGATGGCACCGGCGAGAAACAGCATGCCATTGCCGGCCTGGCTCATGTCCGGCAGCAGGGCCGGCAGGTAGAGCGCCACCATGGCCCCCAGAAGTACCGGAGACAGGTAGCGCCAGCGCCAGCGCTCGACCTGACGCCAGACGGCCCAGACCGACGCGAGCACCAGACCGAAGAAAAAGGCGTTGAGCAGCAGCTCATGCTGGGCCATCAACCAGGTGACCAGATGCGCTACCGTCACCAGACTGATCAGAATACCGAGCACCAATGGCGCCAGAAACCTCAGGTTGAGATAGCCGATCAGCGCACCCAAGCCCTCTCGGCGCCAGACGCCGACGGCACCCGGCCCAAAGCGTTTGATGGTCTCGATCAGCTCCTCGTAGATGCCCACGATGAGCGCGATGGTACCGCCGGAAACGCCGGGAACGGCATCCGCCGCGCCCATGCCCATGCCCTTGAAAACCGTTGCCAAGACACGCTTCAACGAATCACTCCTTCCAGTAGCGGCACGAATCTGACCTCCTCGAGCCGCTGATGATCGAATACCTGGCCGCGCCGACGAACCCGGGTGAGCCACTGCCGCCCGCTCTCATCTTCGACCGGGGCGATCAGGACCCCGTTGTCGCGCAGCTGTGAAAGCAGCGTTGCCGGCAGATGATTGGCGCACGCCGTGAGCAGGATGAGATCGAACGGCGCCGCCTGTGGCCAGCCAAGGCCGCCATCGGCGTGCCGCAGATAGACGTTGGTCGCGCCGAGCCGCGCCAGGCGCTGCTCGGCGCGCGCCTTGAGTGCAGCGATGCGCTCGACGCTCCAGACCCGCTCCACCAGCCTGGAGAGAATCAGCGTCTGATATCCCGAGCCGGTGCCGATCTCCAGGACCCTCTGAGGTTCTGCCAGCGCTACCAGCTCGCTCATGCGCGCGACGATCCAGGGCTGCGACAGCGTCTGTCCCAGGCCCAGCGGCAGCGAGGTGTCCTCGTAGGCCCGGTGCGACAGTGCCTCGTCGAGAAACAGATGGCGCGGTGTCGTCGCCATCACCTCGAGCACCTCCGAATGACGCACACCCGCCGCCGCCAGTCGTTCGACCATTCGGTTGCGGGTTCGTTGCGACGTCATGCCGACGCCGTTGAGCTCTTCAGACGTGTGACAGTCCATCCAGCCAACCCTGTACGTCGCCAAGCGTCTGATGACGCGTCAGATCGGTTTGCAGCGGCGTGATCGAGACAAAGCCTCCCTCGATCGCGGCGAAGTCAGTGTCCGGGCCATCGTCGGCGTTCTCCGACACCGCCGCGATCCAGTAACGATCCCGCCCGCGCGGATCACGCACATGGATCGGTTGACTCGCCGGCCCGCGATAGCCAAGCCGTGTGACGCGAAATCCGCGGATCTCGCTCCATGGCAGATCGGGGACGTTGACATTGAGCAGGCTTCGCGGCGGCAGGGACAGGTTACCCGCCGCCTCTACCAGACTGGCCGCGACCTTACCGGCGGTATCGAAGTGGCGCTGGCCGCACAGCGAGATGGCGATCGCCGCCATGCCCAGATTGCGCCCCTCCATCGCCGCAGCCACGGTACCCGAATAGAGTACGTCGTCACCCAGATTGCCGCCGTGGTTGATACCGGAGATGACGAGATCGGGCTTCTCCTCCCACACGCCGTTAACACCCAGATAGACGCAGTCCGCCGGCGTGCCATCGACGCAATAGAACCCCCCGTCCATCGCCGTCAGCGCCAGAGGGCGCGTGAGCGTCAGCGAGTTGCTCGCGGCGCTCATGTCGCGATCCGGGGCGACGACGCGCAGACGCGCGTGCGGCTCGAGGGCACTGGCCAGCGCCTTGAGCCCGGGCGCGTGGACACCGTCGTCATTGGATAGCAGCAGTCTTCGCATCACTTCGCTCCTGATCGGTCGTGGCTTGTCAGTCTGATCGCGTGACGAGTGATTCCCTCGGGCTTCACGTCAGGCTGGCGTCCGTGAAAAGCTCGCGCAGCAACGCGGTCGCGAAAGCACCTCTGGGCAGGGTGAACGATAGCTCGACGCCATCGTCCGTGGTCCGCCATTCGGGGTCGGCCAGACGCACCCGTAGCGGGCGCCTGGCCTGTCGCGCCCCGGCGGCCTCCAGACCATCGCGCAGCGTGGGGTGGGCGTTGGCGATCCGGGTTTCGCGCTCGGCGACCTCGCCGGCACTCTCCAGCCGCCCCACGCCCCAGAGCATCGCCGTGGGATGGAGATCTCCGCTGGCGAGCCGTGCTTCGAGCGCCGCATCGAGGGTCTCGGCGGCGAAACGGCTGTTGCTGCCGTCGAGATTGAACACGTCGCCGGCGATGGCGCGACACCAGCTACCATCGGCGACTCGCGCCGACAGCACCTCATTGAAAAGATAGCTTCTGGCCGTCGACAACAGCAGACCCTGGGGGTCATCGCGCTTGCGCCAGCCGCGGGCGAAAAGGGCTTCCGCGCGCTGCAAATTACGCCCGCCGGGACCGAATCGCTGCGGACCGAAATAGTTGGGTATCCCCTCCGCCACTCGGCGCTGCCAGCGTTCGAAGGTCGCCGAGGCGGCGGTCGCCTCGCCCCGCAGGCGCAGACTGAAGCGATTGGCGCGGTGCACGCCGCGCTTCAATTTCCGCGGATGACGCCGGGCGTCGAGTACCTGAACACCACGCTCGGCGAGGCCGTCGTCCCACCCGGCGGCGAGTTCACGCCCCGGTAGCGCCAGCGACAGCCACTGACGGGTGACGCCGTCGCGATCCTTCAGCCCGCTGAATCCCACGTCGCGCACCGCAATCTCGGCGCGCTTGGCGAGCAAGCGCGCCAGATCCGGGGTTGTCACACCTCGCTTCTCGACCCACACCCAGAGATGCTCGCCTTCGCCTTCCGGCGTGAAGCCGAGCACCTCGTCGACCACGAACTCTTCCGGTCGCTGCCGATAGCTGCCGGCTAGCGTCGGCTCGCCCTCGACATAGGCCCATTGCGGCGGCCAGACAGCTTGCGCTTCGCTCACGAGCCCACCGCTGTCAGCAGTGCCACCGCCTCGGCGGCGATGCCTTCGCCGCGTCCCGTGAAACCGAGGCGCTCGGTCGTGGTCGCCTTGACGTTGACCGCGCCGATCTCGATACCGAGATCGGCGGCAAGCTTCTCACGCATGGGGAGAATCCACTCCGCCATGCGCGGGGCCTGGGCGAGAATTGTCGCGTCGAGATTGCCGACGCGGTAGCCCTCTACGTGAATCAGCGAAACGACATGGCGCAGCAAGGCGCGGCTATCGGCCCCTTTCCAGGCAGGGTCGGTGTCCGGGAAGTGTCGGCCGATATCACCCAGCGCGCAGGCGCCGAGGAGTGCATCGCTGACCGCATGAAGCAGGACGTCGCCGTCGGAGTGGGCAACGAAGCCGCGGTCGAATGGCAGCCGAACGCCGCCGATCATCAGGTGGTCGCCCTCTCCAAAACGGTGGACGTCGAACCCGTGGCCGATGCGCAACGTCATGCTTCGATCTCCTGATTGCTGGGGGTATCGCTGGGGGTGTCGTTGGAGCTATCGATAAGGGCGTGCTGCAGCGCGAGAATGCGTGCCGCCATACCCAGGTCTTCGGGACGGGTGATCTTGAGGTTGTCGCGGCTGCCCTGCACCAGCCGGGGCGCCAGCCCCATCGCCTCGATCGCGGAGGCTTCGTCGGTTACCGCCGTGCCAGTAGCGAGAGCGGCATCCAGCGCCTGACGCAGCAGATCGAAACGAAAAGCCTGCGGCGTCAGCGCGTGCCAGAGCCCTTCGCGGGGCTCGGTATGGCTGACGCGACCGCGCGCATCGGCGCGTTTCATGGTGTCGGCAGCGGGGACGGCAAGCAGCGCACCGATCGCTTCGTGCTCCAGCGCTTCGCGCAGAGCCGCTAGATCCTCGAGGGGAACGCAGGGACGCGCGGCATCGTGAACCAGCACCCAGTCATCGTCGACGGCCTCCTCGGCCAACGACGAAAGCCCCCGGCGCACGCTGTCGGCCCGCTCGCCGCCGCCATCCACACGCTGCCAGCGAGTGAAGGGGACGTCATCAGGCGCGAAATGCGCATCTTCCGGGTCGAGACACAGCCGGAGTGTCGCCTCGGGAAAGGCGAGATGAAGGCGTTCGAGGGTGCGGGCGAGCACGCTGCGCCCCTCGAGCGAGAGATACTGTTTGGGACGGTCGGCTTGCATGCGAGTGCCACGACCGGCGGCGGGAACGATCAGCCAGAGCGTCATGGCTGCACCACGCCGGTCCGGGCGGCCGGGCCGGCATCGACATCGACGTCCGGCACCCAGTAAAAATGCTCATCCTGACGCACCATGCCAAGATCGCTGCGGGCGCGCTCTTCGATCGCGTCGAGACCGTTTTTCAGGTCCACCACTTCCGCCGCGAGACGGTCATTGCGCGCCTTGAGCGTGTCGGTGGCACTTTCGAGCGTGTCGGCCCGGGCCTGAATGTCGTTGAATTCACGAACACCGCCCTCGCCGCCCCACAGCCGGTACTGCATCAGCCCCAGCATGACGGCCAGAACCAGAATGACCCATTTACCCATTGCACCCCATCCCGATCGACGATAATCCGTGAACTCACCTGCGACGGCGCCGGACGGCGCGGTCAGCGGGGGGCCACATTATGCCATCATCGTGACAGGCGGCCCACCGCCGGCCGCCGGACGCGGTCATCGGACAGTCGCGTCAGGCCGAACCGAAATAGCGCTCGCGCTCTTCGGCACCGATGCGGCTGAGATGGAGCTCGAAGGCATCGCGGCGGCGATCATCGAAGAAGTGCTTGAGCGTTCGCTCGATGGTGGGAAAGGCGAGCTCGTCCCAGGGGATCTCGCTCTCGGTGAAGAGTTCGACCTCCAGGCTCTCGGGGCCAGCGGCGTAGTCGCCTTCAAGCTCCCCGCGAAAGATCATGTAGACCTGATTGATGTGCGGCAAACTGATCAGCGTGTAGAGTGACGGCTCGATGACCGCTGCTCGGGCTTCCTCGCGGGTTTCACGCAGCGCGGCCTCTTCGACGGTCTCGCCGTTCTCCATGTAACCCGCCGGCAGCGTCCAGAAGCCCTTGCGCGGCGAGATGGCCCGACGACAGAGCAGAACCCGCTCGCCCGCGACCGGCAAGGTCCCGGCGACGATGCGCGGGTTCTGATAATGGATGGTGCCGCAGGCATCGCAGAGAAAGCGTGGACGGTCATCGTCCTCGGGAACGGCAAAACGCACGGCACTGCCGCAGTGGCTACAGTAATTCATCGGCGCCTCTTGAGTTCGGTGATGCCTTGCAAAGCCTGCCAGGCACCCATCGGAGGGGCCAGCCAAACAGGGGCAGCAACGCATGTTAGAGAATCTTCGCGAACGCCTGCAAGCGCATCGCCCCGCAAGACTCGACGACGCCTTCACCCAGGCCGCCGTGCTGCTGCCCATCGTCGACCGCCCCGTACCGACGCTGCTGTTCACCCGCCGCACCGCGCATCTCACACAGCATGCCGGCCAGGTGGCTTTCCCCGGTGGCAAACGCGAGGCGCAAGATACGGATCTACTGGCGACGGCGCTGCGCGAATCCCGTGAAGAGATCGCCCTGCAGGCGGCCAGCGTGGAGGTCATTGGTCGGCTGAGCGATGTCATGTCGCTACACGGCCTGCGAGTGACACCCTTCGTCGGCATCGTACCGCCGGATCTCCCGCTCGTCGCCGAGCCCGGGGAGATCGCTGCCCTATTCGAAGTGCCACTGACGCACTTCTTCGAGGATCGACGCACCCACACCGACGTGATCCCGATGGACGATGCGGATGTCTATGTTCCCAGCTACCGTGTCGATGATCACGTCATCTGGGGGCTTTCGGCGATGATGCTGGTAGAGCTGCTGGCCGTCGGCTTCGCCCAGCCCATCTCGATGACACATCCGCCAGCGCAGGGTGAACTGCACTATCATCCCCGCCGCCGGCGTGCTACCGCGCCCCTCTCGTCATCATCGCCACCGCACTGAGCCATTGCCCGACCCTCTCTGGAGCCGTTGCCATGACCGATACCGCCGATCGTCCGACTGCCGCCAACCCGGCGCCACCCACCGCGCTCTCGGCCTGCGACGTCAACCGGCTCCCGGCGTTGATCGACGGTCTGGTCGAGCACGGTTTCCACGTCGGCGAGCGGTTCGTCGACGCCGGCCTCTGTCAATCGCTGTTCAGCGAAATCGAGGCGCTCGAGGCGAACGATGCGCTGCAGGCGGCGGGCATCGGCCGCGGCGAGACGCATACGCTGCGTCGTGACATCCGCGGCGACGCCATTCGCTGGCTCGACCGAGAGAGCCTGGCGCAGCGGCGCTATCTCGAGCTGATGGGCGAGCTTCAGCGCGAGATCAACGCAGCGCTCTATCTGGGGCTGTTCGAGTTCGAGGCGCACTTCGCGCACTATCCCCCCGGCGCGTTCTACCGCAAGCATTTCGACAGCTTTCGCGGACGGGCCAACCGGGTCATCTCGACGGTGCTCTATCTGAACTCGGGATGGCCGGCAGACGCAGGCGGCGAGATGGCCCTGTTCGACGAGCATGACACCGAGCGCGAAGTGGGCCGCGTCATCCCCGAGGCAGGCACTTTCGTCTGCTTCCTGTCAGACCGCATTCCCCACGAGGTACTGCCCACCCAACGTTCGCGCACCAGCATCGCCGGCTGGTTTCGGCGCAACGCCTCGCTCAACAACACTCTCGATCCTGCGCGTTAGGCGCCCCGTCCCCTTTTGATCAGCTTGCGCTGGAGGGCGTCGCCGAGTCTGGCATCGCCGTTTCAACTTCCGGCACGACCTGCGACAGGTCTTCCTTGTGCTCGTGCTCAATCGCGCCCTGGACGAGCGCTTCGGTGACCATCAGCTCCGCCCCCATGACAGACTGTGGCGGATTGGAGTTGAACGGGGCGACAGGCGTCGGCGCCGGGCGCTGGCTACGTCGCCAGACAAAAAAGCTGCCCAGCCCGATCCCGAGTGAAGCCAGGCCAAGAAAGAACCCCGCATCGCCCACAAGGGCGATCAACGGCGTGATCAGCGGCGGACTCAAGGTCGCGCCCAGGGCGTTGATCAGCAGCAGCCCCTGACTCATGCGCACCAGCGCCCCTGCCGGTGCACGGTCAGCGGCGTGACTCACCGCCACCGGATAGATGGCAAAGACGCCCCCACCGAGCAAAAACAGGGCTACCGGTAGCAAGCCGGCCACCGCCGGCAGCAGCGCGATCGCCGCACAGATGGCGGTCATCGTCGCCGAAATGATGATCAGCACGATCTGGCGGTCATGACGGTCCGACCAGCGGCCAATGGGATACTGCAACAGCATGCCGCCGAGAATCAGCACCGCCATCATCTCGCCGATGTTCTGGACGTCGAGCCCACTCCGCTGCAGATAGAGGGGCAGCAGGCTGTAGACCGCAGAAATCACCAGCCCCGAGCCAAAGCAGCCCATCACCCCGGTCGGCGTCAGCGTGATCAGCCGCCAGGGTGACAGCGGTTCGGAGTGCTCCATCAGCGGTGAGACTCGCGGGATCATCCCCAGCGGCAGCACCGACAACGACGCCAGGATCGCCACGATCATGAACGGCTGACTGACGCCGGCGCCATCGGCAACGCCGAGTAGCAGCTGACCGACGACACCGGCGCCGTAAAGCGAAATCATGTAGAGCGCGAGCAGCCGGCCGCGAACGCGGGCATCGGCGGCGGTGAGCAGCCAGCTCTCGATGACCAGATAGACACCCAGCGTCGCCCACCCGCCGACCAGACGCAGCGTGAACCAGAGCCCCGCGTTGAGCCACAGCCCCTGCAGCAGCACCGTGACCGCGACGAGAGACGCGAAGCAGGCGTAGGCGCGGATGTGCCCGATGCGCAGTAGCAGCCGGTCATTGACCAGGGCTCCCACCGCCAGACCGATGTAGTACGCCGCCGAGACCCAGCCGATGGTGGTGGCCGACTCGCCCGCGGCGTCGAGCCGCAGCGTGATTAGCGAGGCGAGGAAACCGTTGCCGATCCCCAGAATGAACAAGCCAAGAAGCGGTGCCAGCGCCAGAGAGAGCAGCTGCCGAGACATAGGGCCGACGAACCTCGAATGGAGCCGCAGCGCCAGGGTCGCGGCGATGAAGCAAGACTAAGGAAGGGAACGCTCACCCGTTCGCGGATGAAAGCGAGCGTACTATACGGCCGCGCCTGATCGACAAGAAGAGGAATAACGGTGCAAAACGGCGCCATACCCGGGCTGATACGAGCGCCTCCCCATCGGCGGTGTCGTGTCAAGACGGCGCCTCTCCCGGCACAGGGACCCGGACTACCTCCAGTGCAGACTGTCGCTCCACGCGCTCTCCCCGCCCCGTCGATCCCGCCTCGGCGGTTTTTGCCGTCACAAGCGCGTATGCTTTAGCGGTTAGCAGGCTAGTTTTCAATCCCGAACCGCAGGCGCCATGAGCCAGACCATCGACAAGTCGTCCCAACCCTCCCCCTCCGATCGCCCAGCCACCGAGGCATCCGCCGAGACGGACGCGTTGCGGTCGGCTGACGTCGACAACGTGCCGGTCTATCGCCAGCCCGGCTTTGGCCCCTTCCTCGTCGCGCGCCTCGCGGCGGTCTTCGCCATGCAGATTCAGGCGATCGTTGTCGCCTGGCAGGTCTACGATCTCACCCGAGATCCGCTGACGCTCGGCTATGTCGGCCTCGCTCAGTTCCTGCCCATGGTGGTGCTGCTACTGCCCGCCGGCGATGTGGTCGACCGCTTCGATCGCAAGCGCATCCTGCAGCTGAGCTGGTTGGCCCAGGGACTCTGCAGTGCGGCGCTGATTGGACTGTCGCTCGCCTCTCCAACCAGCGCGCTGCCTTTCTACGCGGTGCTGGTGCTCTTCGGCGCCGCCCGTGCCTTCACCGGGCCGACGCTGCAGAGCCTGCTGCCGCAGATCGTTCCCAGGGCGCGCCTGGGCGAGGCGATCGCGCTCAACTCTTCGATCATGAAGATCGGGGTGATCGGCGGCCCCCTGCTGGGCGGGCTTCTCTATGCCCTCGGACCGGCGACGACCTACGGCGTGGTGCTCGGCTGTTTCCTGCTCGCCCAGCTCACCCTGTTCGGGGTGCCGGTACGCTACGCCTTCACACGAACCCACTCCGATGACACCGCCTGGCAGCGCTTCACCGCCGGCATTCATTACATTCGCACGCGCCCGGTGATTCTCGGTGTGATCTCGCTGGATCTGTTCGCCGTGCTCTTCGGCGGCATCATCGCCCTGCTGCCGGTGTATGCCCACGAGATCCTTCACGTCGGCCCGGAAGGGCTTGGCGCGCTGAGAAGCGCCGTCGCGATTGGCGCGCTGTTGATGGGCCTCTACCTGGGCGTTCGCGCCATCAAACGCCACGCCGGACTGGTCATGTTCGCCGCGGTCGCCGTGTTCGGGCTCGCCAATCTCGTCTTCGCCCTGTCGCACTGGTTCTGGCTATCGTTCGGCGCGTTACTGATCGCAGGCGCCGCGGACATGATCAGCGTCTACGTCCGGTTGACACTTCTGCAGCTCGCCACGCCCGACGAAATGCGGGGCCGGGTCAACGCCGTGAACATGCTGTTCATCGGCGCCTCGAACGAGCTCGGCGAGTTCGAATCCGGCGTTACCGCCGCCTGGTTCGGCACCGTGCCGGCGGCGGTGCTCGGTGCGGTAGGCACCCTCGGCGTGGTCGGGCTCTGGATGTGGGCCTTCCCGGTGCTGCGCCGCGCCGACCGGCTCGACGACGTCGAAGAAGCCTCGGTTCGCTGAGCGATCAACGCCGGCAAACCGGGCGGCACGAGCCGCCGTCTGGGCCGGGGCGTCATGCTTGCGCCCCAGGCCAGGCTCATCCTGCGTAGCAAAAGAACCATTCTTGTCCCCAGCGCCGCGGAGCGCCGAAGCTAGTCGGGTCATCGTGAGGCCGCCGAGTGCAGAAGACGGCCCGCGTTGCCTTTCGGCTCCATTGCTTTTGGCTCTCACCCTATCGGCCTTCGCTGTTACGGCCCTCTACGCAGACAAGCCCCATGATCCGATCCGCAGTCTCGTTCCCCAACGGCGACGGCGCGACGCGTCCCGACGCCCTGGATAGCGACGCCACCCGTGTCGCCGACGCCCCGGCCAACGATGGCGAACCCGCCTCGCCGCTGGCGTCACTCTACTGGCAGCGCTTTGACGTGGCGTTCGACTACCCGGTGGCCTTCACCCGCGAGCTGCTGGCGACGGACAACTCGCTGCTCGTCGATGTCATCGCGCGTCGCGAGCCCGCCCGACGTCACCGCTGCCTGATCTACATCGACGCCAACGTCGCCCTGACCTGGCCCGACCTCAATGCGCGGCTGGTCGCCTACTTCGCCGCCCACGCGGAGCGTCTGCAGCTGCTCGGCTCGCCGGTGGTGCTGCCCGGCGGCGAGGTGATCAAACGCGACATCAATGTCGTCCAGCGCGTACTCGACGATGTGCAGCGCCACGGCGTCGACCGCCAATCCTTCGTCATCGCCATCGGCGGCGGCGCCCTTCTTGACGCCGTGGGGCTTGCTGCAGGTGTCGCCCACCGCGGGGTGCGCCTGGTCCGTCTGCCCACCACGGTGCTGTCGCAGAACGACAGCGGCGTCGGGGTCAAGAACGCGATCAACTTTCGCAACAGCAAGAACTTCATCGGCACCTTCGCTCCCCCTTGGGCAGTACTCAACGACTTCGACTTCCTGAGCACGCTACCGCGCCGCGATCGACTGGCGGGGCTCTCGGAAGCGATCAAGGTCGCGCTGATCCGCGATGCATCGTTTTTCGACTGGCTCGAAGTCCACGCCGACCGCCTGGCCATCTTCGATGCCGAGGCGGAGGAGGCGATGATCCGGCGTAGCGCCGCGCTGCACCTGCAGCAGATCGGACGCGGAGGCGACCCCTTCGAACTCGGCTCGGCGCGACCGCTGGACTACGGCCACTGGTCGGCGCACAAGCTCGAAACACTCACCCACAACGCCGTCAGTCACGGTGATGCGGTGGCGATCGGCATCGCCCTCGATGCCCGCTATGCCGTACTCGCCGGGTTACTCCCCGCGGGTGTCGAGTGCCGGCTCGTCTGGCTACTCAAGCGGCTCGGCCTGCCGCTCTTCCATCCCCAGCTGCTCGAACTCGACGACGACGGTCGCCCTGCCCTGCTGAAGGGGCTTCGCGAATTCCGCGAACATCTCGGCGGGGACATGAGCGTGACGATGCTGGCGGCCGTTGGCCGCGGGGTCGAGGTCGATCACGTCGATGAGGCCCTGGTCATCGATGCCATCGAATGGCTGCAACAGGAGGCCCGCTGTCATGCACCTCGGTAACGATCTGGGTCAACTGACCTACTGTCTCAACATTCACCCCACGCAGACCTGGGGAGCGGTGCGCGAGGCGCTGCTCGGCCCGCTCAAGCGAGTGCATCAGGCCGTCGCCCCGGAGGCCCCTTTTGGCGTTGGCCTGCGCCTCTCGGCACAGGCCCTGGAGGAGCTTCGCGATCCCGACGCGCGAGCCGAACTGAAGGCCATCATGACGCGCGAGAACTACCGCCTCGTCAGCATGAACGGCTTCCCCTTCGGCCCCTTTCACGGCGTGCCGGTCAAGCAGGCGGTCTATCAGCCGGACTGGAAACGGCGGGCGCGACTCGACTACACCTGCTGGCTGGCGGATCTGATGGTCGAGCTCGCCGCCCCGGGAGACACGCTGAGCCTGAGCACCGTCCCCGGCACCTTTCGCCCCCTCGGCGTGGGCAGTGAAGCCCCGATGGCGGAGAACCTTATCAAGGCAGTGGCACACTGCGTGTGGCTCGCCCACGAAACCGACGTCGTCATCGCGCTTGCGCTGGAGCCGGAACCGCACTGTTTTCTGGAGACGATCGAGGACACGCTCGCGTTCTTCAAGACCTACCTTTTTAGCGACCAAGCCGCCGAGACACTCGCCGCGCTCACCGGACTCTCCGTTTTCGAGGCCACCGCGGCACTGCCACGACATCTGGGCCTCTGCTACGACGTCTGCCACGCCGCCGTGGAATATGAAGACCCCGCCGGCTCGCTCGTCGCCCTGCAGGAGGCCGGCATCCCCATTCACAAACTGCAGCTGAGCACAGCGCTGCGGGTGCCCTCGTTGGACGCTGCCGCCCGAGAGCGCCTCGCCGAGTTCTGCGAACCGACCTACCTGCACCAAGTGGTCGCGAAGACGCCAAACGGGCTTGCACGCTACGCCGATCTGCCCGAGGCGCTCGAGGACCCCGAACGCCAGGACGGCGAGGAGTGGCGAGTGCACTTCCATGTGCCGATCTTCGTCGCTGAGATTCCGCCGTTCGGGACCACCCGTGATTTTCTCAGCGAGATTCTGGCGCTGCACCGTGCCCGACCGATCTCGCAACACCTGGAAGTGGAGACCTATACATGGCAGGCACTACCGGAGAGGCTGCGCGACACCTCAGTGGAGATGGCAGTGGCACGAGAGCTGAACTGGGTGCGCAAGCAGCTCGGCGTTCACGCCGGCGAAGCCCTCGCGTCTGGCTAACGCTGGGGCGCGTCTCCAATCTGCCCACGGTCTGGAGTAACGTCCTCGTAGGCGGGGTTCTGGCCGGCGGTGGCCTCGCCGTGCCGACGCCTGGATCGACTGTCGCGCTGGCGACCGCTCTGGCCGCGCTCACGCTCTTCTATCTTGGCGGCATGTATCTCAACGATGCCTGCGACGCGATCATCGACGCCCGCGAGCGTACCGACCGTCCGATCCCCCGCGGCGAGGTGTCGCGGCGCACGGTCACCCAGCTCGCGATACTGATGCTCAGCCTCGGCGCAGCGCTGCTCTTCGCCATATCCCTCCCGGCGGGTCTGGCGGGGCTCGCGCTCGTCGCCACCGTGGTGGCTTACGATCTCTGGCACAAGCGCATCACATGGGCGCCGCTGCTGATGGGTGGCTGCCGCCTGCTCACTTATGTTGCCGCCGCCCTGGCACTGACCGTCGGGGTACTGGGGCACGAGTCGGCGCTGCTGGGCTGGGGCGCCCTGGGGCTGTTCTGCCACGTGGTCGGACTCACCTACGCTGCGCGTCAGGAAGCTTACGACCGGTTAGGTGCTGCCTGGCCGCTGCTGGTGCTGGCGGTGCCTGCGGTCGTCGGGCTCGCCTTCGTACTGGCATCACCGGAAACGTCACCCCTGGCACTGGGGCTCTGGCTCGGGTATCTCGTCTGGGGCGGGCGTTGTCTGCTCTGGCTTCGCCGCCGAGCGAGCGGTGACGTCCCGCGAGCGGTAGTGGGTCTGATCGCGGCGATCTCGCTTTATGATGCCACGCTCATGGCCGCGCTCGGTGCGCCCGTCATGGCACTGCTGGCACTGCTCGCCTTTGGCGCGACGCTCGCGCTGCAACGCCTCGCCGCGGGCACCTGAACCACCGACGCCGTGAACGCCAGGCGCCTGGCGTTCGACTCAGCGTGATGTGGCCGATGAGTCCTCTGCACCGCGCGCCTCGGCGGTGGCACGACGTGACGCGGTTGCGCTGCCACCCTGGCCATCGCCGGCGTCGCCTTGAAAGATGTGCGCGAGCACCAGCGCCTTGAAATCGGTCGCTGCGATGGCTCCCTCGGGTAACAGATCCGCCTGAGACGAGATCACCAGCGGCCCCGCTTCGGGGTCGTCGGTGACGCGACCGTGGGCGCCTTTCACCAACGACGTGTCTTTGAGCGAGATGACATCGAGCAGCTGACGCATGCCCAGCTTGCGCTTGGCGAGCCGCCAGCCCGCCGACAGTCTGGGTGATCTCAGCGCCGGGTCAAAGAAGAGCTCCACCGGGTCGTAACCGGGCTTGCGATGAATGTCGACGGTACGGGCATAGTCCGGCGCCCGCGCGTCGTCGAGCCAGTAGTAGTAGCTGAACCAGCGATCCGCCGCGCTGATCGCCACCAGCTCTCCGGCATTGGCGTGGTCGAGGCCGTGGGCACGTTTCTCTGCCTCTCCCCAGACCGACTCGACCCCGTCGAGCCCCTCGAGCAGCGCGCGCACGCTCGACACGTCTGCGGGGTCGCGCACGTAGACATGGGCGACTTGGTGGTCGGCGACCGCGAAAGCGCGCGAGGCCCCCGGATCGAGCTGTTCGCGGCCGCGCTCATCGCGCACCGCGACCAGATTGGCCTCGCGCAGGGCACGATTGATAGGCACCGCGTCCTTCACCGGGGTGATGCCGTACTCGGAGACAACGATCACACGGCGCCCGTCGCGCTCGGCACCGCCGATCAGCTCGCCGCAGAGCGCGTCGACGTCGCGCAGGTCGCGCTGCAGTGCGGGGTGGTCCGTGTCCGGCCCCAGCCGTTGCAGGTTGTAGTCCAGATGCGGCAGATAGGTGAGTGTCAGCGTCGGATCGCGCGTCGTCATGACGTGCCGGGTCGCATCGCTGATCCAGCGGCTGGAGTCGATGCTGGCCATCGGCCCCCAGAAACTGAACAGCGGGAACGTGCCGAGCTCGGCGTCGAGTTCATCGTGGAGTTCGGGCGGGTGGGTGTAGTGATCCGGCAGCTTGCGCCCGTCGGCGGGGTACATCGGGCGCGGCGTGGCACTCCAGTCGGCGCTGGCGTACATGTTGTACCACCAGAAGAGCTTGGCGCAGGTGAAGTCCGGATTGCGCTGTCTCCCCGTCTCCCAAATCTTTTCGCCGGCAATCAACCGGTTGGACTGCCGCCAGAGCCAGATTTCGCTGAGATCGCGGAAATACCAGCCATTGGCAACGGCGCCGTGCTCGCCCGGGGCGAGCCCTGTGAGAAGCGTCATCTGGGCGCTGCAGGTGACCGCCGGCGTGACCGTCTGAAGGGGGCGCATGGCACCTCGTTCGGCCAGACGCCGGAGATTCGGCGTGTGCTCGCCGACCAGTGACGGCGTGAGCCCCACCACGAGAATGACCAGGGTATTGTGCATAGCGAGCGTGCCCGGTGAAGAGAGTTCCCCATCGCCATGGCGCACCGGTCGTCGAAGCGTGATGCGTTGGCTAGGCCTTATCACTGCTGAGTAACAGGGGGAGGGGGCGGAGGCAATCGCGGTCGCTTTTCGCCCTCGAATTTCAGTCGGTTCAATGACGGCGCTCAGCGTTGTCTGCAGGCGCAGCGTGAAAAAGATGGTCGCCACCGTGCCGCACGAGGACAAAACTGCCCCAACATTTCGTCAGGCAATTCATCTTGGGCGCGTCACTACCGCTCGCTACAGTGAGATTCAGTCAATCCACGAAGGTGGCGTGCCCCCAATGGATACCCCCCTGACATTACTGCGCACCTGGGTCGTCCGTCAGGCCGGCGATCAGGCAGCGTGGTTCGAGTCTCAGGTCGACGCCTTGAGCGCCATCGACGACACGCAGCAGCTACATCGGTTTCTCGGCCTGGCGCCGCGGCGCCTCGGCCGAGCGGATCTGGCACTGTCCCTGGACGACGTGGTCCTGGCGCAGGCGGCCCACGCCGGCTGGAATCCGCGAGGCTGGAGCCTCGACGGTGCCGCACGGGTCGCCGCGCTGATCGCCTTCGATGCCGGCAACCCGGAGCGTGGGGTGGCCTTCCAGACACGCTTCCACGACTTGGTCCGCACGGCGGATGCCCGCGAGCTGGTCGCGCTCTATCGCGGCCTGGCGCTCTATCCCAATCCGGACTCACTCGACGCCGACGTCGGCGAGGGCCTTCGATCCAACATGCGGGCGGTGTTCGAATCGATCGTGCACGCCAACCCCTATCCCTACGCGCACTTCGATACGCACCGTTTCAACCACATGGTGCTCAAGGCGCTGTTCGTCGGCAGCACGCTGGCGCCGATCGTCGGCTTTGACGAGCGCACCAATCCCGAGCTCGCCGGCATTCTGCTCGACTACGCCGATGAACGCCGCGCGGCGGGGCGACCGATATCGCCGGAGCTATGGCGCGGCATCGCCCCGTTTATTGACGTACTCGACGCCTATCCGGCGCTGGCGCGGGTACTCAAGGGCTCGCCCCGCGAACGCGCGGCAGCGACCCTTGCACTGCGACAGATCGACAGCCCGGACGCCCGCCGGCTGCTGACGTCGGTACCGGAGCTGGCCGACCTGGCCGCTGTCGGCGCGCTCCACTGGAACAACCTGCACCGTTATGAGGCCGCTTGAGATGTACATCGATCCCCATGCTCACATGGTCTCCCGGACCACCGACGACTACGAAGCGATGGCCGCCTCCGGCGTCGTGGCACTTGTCGAACCGGCGTTCTGGGTCGGCCAGCCACGCACCTTCGTCGGCACCTACGTCGATTACCTGTCGTCGCTGGTGGGATGGGAGCGGTTTCGTGCCGGCCAGTTCGGCATTCGCCACTACTGCACCGTGGGCCTCAACTCGAAGGAAGCCAACAACGAAGCGCTGGCCGAGGGCGTCATGGAGTGGCTACCCCGCTTCGCCATGAAGGAGGGCGTCGTCGCCATCGGCGAGATCGGTTACGACGAGCAGACCCCGCTGGAGGACAAGTACTTTCGCGCCCAGCTCGCCCTCGCCGTGGAACTCTCGCTGCCGGTCATGGTGCACACGCCGCATCGGGACAAGAAACGGGGCACTTCACGGTCGATGGACGTCTGCGAGGAGATGGGACTCGATCCTTCCTGGGTGGTGATTGACCACAACAATGAGGAGACCGTGCGCGAGACGCTCGATCGCGGCTACTACGCCGGATTCTCGATCTACCCGTCGACCAAGATGGGCAACGCGCGGATGGTCGAGCTACTCGCCCAGTACGGCGGCGAGCGCATCATCGTCGACAGTGCCTGCGACTGGGGCATCTCGGACTGCCTGGGCGTCGCCAAGACGGCACACCTCGCGCTGGCCCGGGGAATCGATCCGGAGGTCGTGCGCCAGGTGACCTACGCCAATGCGCTCGCCGTCTACGGCAAGAGCGGTCAGATGAACGAGGCCGACTGGCTGGATCCACCGGCGGTGGATCAGCGCACGCTGTTCGCCGGCAACTCGATCCTCCGCGGTGGGCGAGAACCCCGGATCGACGCCGCCCCTGCGCGTCGCGACGATCTCATCATCGAGTGACATCCAGGCCCTGAAACCGCCCTCTCACACCGCCCATCGGCGCTTCTCGCTCCGGTCCGGGCTGGCACGCGACGGCCTGCGACGGCAGAATGCAGGCAGCGATCGATAGACCGACGAGAGGAACCGATGTCATCACACGCCGACGAGCAGGCGACGCCCGACGACGCCACGTTCAGCCGTCACCGCGTCGCCGAGTCCAACACTCAGGCCCGACAGCCCGACACCACGCTGGCGCTGATCGTCTATGCCCTGCTGCTGGGCGTCTTCATCACCGGCATCACACCGGTAATCGGTGCGGTCATCGCCTATGTCTACCGCGGGAATGGACCGCGCTGGCTGGACGAACATTACCGGTATCATATCCGCACGTTCTGGATTGGCCTGCTCTACGCCGTCATTAGCTGGGTACTGGCCTTTGTACTGGTCGGCTTCCTACTGATGGCACTGCAGGCGGTGTGGCTCATCGTGCGCTGCGTCAAAGGGTTCAAGGCGCTCAACGAGCGGCGTGCACCGGACAACGTCGACAGCTGGCTATGGTAATGCTCCCCCTGTCGCTTGCCGGCGCCGCCCGGCCCGTTTCCTTCACTCGCCAAAACGCGAGACCGGCATGACTCAAGCCTTTCAAGCCCGTGCCATTCACGCGCTCTGGCGTGTTCTCGCCCGTTGCCGTCCGGCCACGACGTGGAAGCTGGCCGGCCTGCTCGGTCGGGGGCTCTATGCCTTTTCCCAACGAGAGCGCCACGTCACGCGTCGCAATCTCGAGGTCGCCTTCCCCGAGGACGACGACGATCGCCGGCGTCAGCGGGTGAAGAGCAGCCTTCGCCACTCCACGGCAACGATGCTCGAGCTCGGCTTTGCCTGGATTGGCGACCCCAGACGCGTCGAGGCGTCGATCGTCGAGGTCCATGGCCGCGAACTACTCGACGACGCCCGAGCGCAGAACCGGGGTGTGATCGTGCTGGCACCGCACTTCGGTAACTGGGAAGTGCTCAACTTCTGGCTCTCGAGCCACTTCCCGTTCACCGCCATGTACGAGCCGCCCAAGATGGCGCCTCTCGACCCCGTCATCCGCACGGGGCGAGAACGCATGGGCGCCGAACTGGTGCCGACCAACGCCCGTGGCGTCGCCGCACTGCTCAAGGCACTCAAGCGCGCCGAGGCCGTGGGCATCCTGCCGGACCAGGAACCGGACTGGGGCAGCGGCGTATTCGCCGACTTCTTCGGCCGCCCTGCCTACACCGCGACCCTGCTCCCCAAGCTGGTGGCCCGAACCCAGGCCCGTGTGGTCACCGGCGTGGCCAAGCGCCGTCCCGGCGGCGACGGCTTCGAGATTCACTTCCTCGCCGCCGACGAACGGGTCTATGCCGGCGACGAGACCGATTCCGCCGCGGGCGTCAACGCCTGCGTGGAGTCCGCTGTCGCGCTCGATCCGGTGCAGTATCAGTGGGAGTACAAACGCTGGAAGAAAACCGAGCAGGAAGCCCGCAAGGAGCCCGGCTACCGCCAGTATCGGCTCTACACCAAGCGCTGATCGGCCGAGCATCGGTCGAGGAGAGAGGGCGCGGCGTCCGGCCTCTGGCGACGCGTACCCATGGTGTCCTCGGCCGCTGACGCCCCCGGCCCGACGGCCGCACAGCACAACGAAAGACCGTGACCACGCTCGATTATGCATCGACGGGCATCACGGTTACCCCAAGGATCTACGTCAACGCCTCCCAAGCTTTTCCGGAAACGTCATGCTGGACACATTGAAAGACCTCTTTCGCCCGCGCTTTCTCTCGGGCCACACACTGGACCGAGATCGCTACTGGCTCGCCTGCTATCTGCTCATCAGCATTCAGATACTGAACGCGGTGATCAATCAGCAGCATCAACTGCTCTGGCAACAGGCGAACTTCCACATCGCGGACAGCGCCATCGTGCCCTGGCTTTTCTATTTCAGTGCCGGTTTTTCGATCGACGTGCTCCTGCTGGCGCTGCACGTCACGACGGGGATGAATGCCTTTGGCCGGCCTAAGGGCGCCATTGCCGGCGTGGGCACCTACTCGCTCGGTGCGGCGCTCGGCGTCGGTCAGCGAATGACCGATGACTATTATTCGATGAGCTTCATGAGCATCGTGCCGTTTGTGCTTCTTGCACTGATTGGCGTAATCGCCCTGTTCGCGGCGGCAAAACTGGCCACGCTTCATCAACGCGAACCGACGCACTCGCTCCTGCGTCGTCGCGAAGATCGTCCAGCGCACGAGCAACTCGATTGTCTCGGCTTCTTCTATCGCTATCTCAGCCTCGCGTTCAAGCTGTCGCTGGCGACCGGCGTCGTTGCCGGTATCATGCTTTGGAAGCTCGAGTCGATGGATCGGATCAGCATGTTTTCTTACCGCGAGGCGGAATCGATCATGCAGATCGGCGGGTTCATTCTCGTCATCGTGTCCCTGGTCGGTTTGGTTTGCATGTGGAAACTGGTCAGCCTGCGGCTTCGCTCGATCCACGAGAGCGACAGAGCGCTTCCGGTCGCGGCCATTGCCACGGTTGTCATCACCGGAGCAACGGTCTTTTTCGCCTGGGGCGGCTTTTACGGCTCGGCATGGATCTTTCTCGTCGTCAAAACGCTCTTCTTACTGATGCTGATGGCGGGCGGCGTCGCACAGGTTTATCTCGTGACCGCCCCGTCGCGCCTGACTACGGCTACCCCAGCGCACGCTGCGGAACCCACCGCTGAGACGAGCGCACAAGGCGCTTGACGTCGGCGCGCCGTCCCGGGAGACGACTAGTGTGACAGAGCGGGCGACGACTCTCCGTCGTCCGCTCTTCATGCTCACCCCGTGTCGATTGCCGTTCTCTGTCGGCGTCTGTCAGGCTCGCAAGCGACGACGGATCGAGCGCTAGGCATCTAGCCCGCCGAAGCGCCCTGCTTGATAGTCGGCGATCGCCTCACCGATCTCTTCCCGGGTATTCATGACGAAGGGGCCGTGGGACGCCACCGGCTCGCCGATGACATCGCCATGGCCAAACAGCAGCCGGGCATCGCGCGTCGCGGTGAGCTCGACGCGATCAGCGTCGCGATCGAGCTCGACGAGATGCCGGGCGGCAGCGGTATCGCCCGCCACGTCGATCTCACCCGAGACGACATAGAGGAAGACCTGACGTCCCGATGCGACCGGCAGCGTGATTTGACTGCCAGCGGCGAGCTCGAGCGTCGACATGAAAAGCCCCGTCGAGGAGGTGATCGGCCCGGTCTCGCCTTCGAACTCCCCGGCGATCAGGGCCAGCTCGGCGCCCTCATCCAGCGCCAAACGAGGGATCGATTCGCGCTGCAGGCCAACGTAGCGCGGCTCGCTCATCTTCAGGCTCGCCGGCAGATTGACCCACAGCTGCAGAATCTCCAGTGGCCCCCCGTCGCGCAGGAACTCGGGTGGCGAGACCTCGGCATGGACGATGCCGCGGCCAGCGGTCATCCACTGCACGCCACCTTCGTGGATCACGCTCTGGTGATCGGCACTGTCGGCGTGGGCGAGCGAGCCCTCCAGAATGAAGGTGACCGTCTCGAATCCGCGGTGGGGATGCGGGCCGAAAGGCAGCCCGCGATTGCCGGCCGGGTAGGTCTGCGGACCGTGGTGGTTGAGAAACAGAAACGGATCGAGCTGATCCAGCCCGGGGCCGGGCAGCGGGCGCCGGGTGGTGAGATCGCCGATGTCGTCGCGATGCGCCGCGTGCTGGGCGACAACACGCCGTGAGGTCGGTGTCGGCATGGTCTTATCCTTTAGCCACATGAACGGTGCTGCCAGTCTAGGGCAACTCATCAGCGATAAAAGCGAACGAATTGCGCCGATCCATTGCAGTCAGTCGATTTATCGATAGCGCTAGGCGCTCGACGAGGCGGCGGATGGGGGATTATCGCCAGTCGTTGCCAGAATGGCCTCTTCGATCAGCGCCACCAGCGGCGACTGCGCCGGTGAGAGCCGGGAAATTAGCACCAGCTCGCGATAGAAGGTTCGCTCGCCAAGGCTCAGCACGCGAACCGCGGACGACTGTCGCTGCCACATACCGGTCAACGGAATCAGCGCCACGCCGAGCCCCGACTCCACGACTCGGGCGATGGCATCGATTTCGTCGAGCTCGAGGCGGACCCTAGGCTCGAGGCGCGCCCGCTCGAGAAAGCGCACCACCTGGCGACCACCGAAGGAACCGCGGTCATAGCGCACCAGCGGGTGAGCGGCGAGCAGTGCCTCGACGCTCTCCTCGTCGGTATCCGGTGGCGCGATCATGACGAAGGGCTCGCGGGCAATGATCCGCGTATGCAGATTCGGCGGCAGCGCGAACGGCGGCTGCACGATCAGCGCCATGTCCAGATCGCCCTTGTCGACCTGATCGAGCAGCGACAGCGAGACCCCGGGGACGACCCGTGTCATGACGTCGGGGGCATTCTGGTCGAGGGCATGAAGAATCATGGGCAACATGCCGCTCTGAACGCTGGCGATGGCGCCGAGATGCCACTCGCCGGAGAGCTGGGGAGACTCCGGGCGACGGATACGCTCCGCAAGCTCCTGCATCTCCCGCGCCTGCGGCAATAGACGACGCCCGGCGGCATTGAGCCGAACCGCGCGGCCGGTCCGCTCGAACAGCGACTCTCCCAGCTCGCTCTCCAGATTGCGGATCTGCGCACTGACCGCCGACTGGGTCAGGCCCACCGCTTCCCCGGCCGCGGAGAAGGTGCCGTGCTGTACGACGGCGAGGAATATTCTAAGTGCACGGAGCATGACAAGAGCCTTCGGCGATGAATCCACTTTTTTCGATGTCAGACAGCAAAAATCAGCGTTTCCCATCGAATTAATTCGCCATCAGAATACGCTAACACGCTCAACGTCGAGGAGACATTCATGGCACTTTCACCATTTCACCTGGCCATTCCGGTTCACGATCTGCCCGCCGCCCGCCGATTCTACGGCGAGACGTTCGGTCTGAGCGAAGGCCGCTCCAGCGAACAATGGGTCGACTTCGATTTCTACGGTCATCAGCTGGTGATCCACGAGCACCCCAAGACCCCGGCACAAGAGAATGCGCACACCAACTCCGTGGATGGTCATGACGTACCGGTCCCGCATTTCGGTATCGTGCTGAGCTGGCCGGAGTGGGAAGCGCTCGCCGAGCGCCTGCGGGGCTTTGACACGGAATTCGTGATCGAGCCCTATGTCCGCTTCAAGGGTGAGCCCGGTGAGCAGGCCACGATGTTCCTGCTCGACCCCTGCGGCAATGCGCTGGAGTTCAAGGCGTTCAAAGACATGGGCCAGCTCTTCGCGAAGTAAGAAAGAGAAGCGAGGGCTGACGGGGTGGCCATGACCCGGCGTTAAGGCCCCGCCAACGCGAGAGCCGCCGATCTTCGGATCGGCGGCTTTCTTGTGCCAGGCGCCTGCCCTTGGTTAGCCAAGACGCCGCAGATGCAGTCCGCCTATCGCCAGCGCCAGCAGCAGCAGGCCGGCGATGAAACCCGCCACACCGTTCCAGCCGGCCCAGTACCAGAAGGCACCGCCGAGCGTGCCGGCGACGCTCGAGCCCAGGTAGTAGCTGAACAGATAGAGCGACGATGCCTGGCCTCGCGCCTGCGTGGCCCGCTGCCCGACCCAGCCGCTGGCCAGCGAGTGGGCGGCGAAGAAGCCGAAGGTGAAGATCAGGATGCCGATCATGATCAGGCCGATCGGCGAGAACAGCGTAATGGCCAGGCCCACCAGCATCATCACCACGAACAGCCAGAAGATACGTTCGCGCCCGAGCCGGTCCGCCAGCGAACCCGCCCAGGCCGAGCTGTAGGTGCCGGAGAGATAAGCGATGGACAAAACGCCCACCACCGCCTGGCTGACATTGTAGGGCTCGGCCAGCAACCGATAGGCGATGTAGTTGTAGAGCGTGACGAATCCCCCCATCAGCAGAAACGCCTCGAGGAAAAGGAAAGGCAGGCCGCGATCGCGAAAATGCAGGGTGAAGCCGGCGAAGACGTTGCGCCAGTTGAGCGGGCGCGGGGTGAAGTGGCGTGACGGCGGCAGCCAGCGCATGAACAGAAACGCCGCGAGCAGCGAGACCACCCCGATCGTCGCCAGCGTCCAGCGCCAGGGGACGAAGTCGACCATCACCCCACTGATCAGCCGGCCGCTCATGCCGCCGATGGAGCTGCCGCTGATGTAGAGCCCCATCGAGAACCCGATAAAGCGCGGATGAATCTCCTCGTTGAGATAGGTCATCGCCACGGCGCAGAGTCCGGAAAGCGAGAGCCCGACCAGTGCTCGCATGATCAGGATACCGGTCCAGCTCGACATGACGGCCGCCAGTAGACTGAAGACGGCCGCGGCGAGCAGTGCCACGGTCATCACCGACTTGCGCCCCAGCGCATCGGAAATCGGCCCGGTCACCAGCAGGCCCAGCGCCAGCATCCCGGTCGCCACCGAGAGCGACAGACTGCTGGTGGCGGCATCGATGTCGAACGCCTCGGAGAGGATCGGCATGATCGGCTGCACGCAGTAGAGCAGCACGAAGGTCGAGAAGGCACCGAGAAAGAGCGCCAGCATGGTCGGCACATAGCCCGGCTTTCCGCGCTCGATGTAGCGCGTGTCGGTATCGCCGGTGCCGGTGTTGGCCTTGGCTGGCGGGGGCGAATGGCCAGTCGCGACGGCGCGCGCGCCTGGCGGCAAGGTATTGGACGATGTCGTACGACGGGGCAACCCAATTCTCCCGGTGACAGGAGACGGCGAACGCAAAGGGCGCGCCATCTCGGGGCAGAGTCTCTTGAAGCGGTGCCGGATAGGGTACGCAGGAAGAATGCACGCTTCTAATATATTATTCGTCGCTATTGATAGCTTTGGCGACTCGATTCATGGAACTACGTTACCTGCGCTACTTCGTGGCCGTGGCAGAAGAGCTGCACTTCGGCCGTGCCGCCCAGCGCCTCGGCATCTCGCAGCCCCCGCTCAGCCAGCAGATCCGAGCGCTGGAGGCGGAGCTGGGAACGCCGCTGTTTCTGCGCACCAACCGTCGCGTCGAGCTGACCGACGCGGGCCGACTCTTTCTGGGCGAAGCGCGAGAGATCCTGGCCCGCACCGAGCGGGCGTCGCGCCGCGTCTCCCGACTGGGTCGCGGCGAGACCGGCCAATTGCGGATCGGCTTTACCACCTCCGTGCCATTGACCGCGACGCTGCCGCGAGCGCTGATGCGCTATCGCCAGCGGTTTCCCGAGGTCGAGCTGCGCATGCACGAGCTCAACAGCCAGCGCCAGATCGCCCCGCTGCTGGAGAACGAGCTGGATATCGGCATCATGCGGCCGGCGACACTGCCCGAGTCGCTGGAGGCCTTTACGCTCATTCGCGAGCCGCTGGTTGCTGTGGTCAATGCGCAGGACCCGCTCGGCCAGGACGACACCCCGTTGACGCTGGCCGCGCTCGCCGACCAGCCCTTCGTCTACTTCTCCCCGGCGGCGGGGACCGGGCTGCTGGAGCAGTTCCAGGTACTGTTCGCCAGCCGCGGGCTGACGCCTCAAGTCGTGCAGGAGGTCGGCGGCCCCAACACCATCATCAGCCTCGTCGCCAGCGGCCTTGGCGTCTCGCTGTTGCCGGCCTCCTTCCGCCATATTCAGATCGACAACGTGCGCTATCGGCCGATCAGCGATACCGATGCGGTGTCAGAGGTGTGGCTGACGCATGCGCGACGCCAGCTTTCGCCCCAGGCCACGCATTTCATCGACGAGGTCAAGGCCGTCATCGCCGGCAGCGATACGCTTCACGCTCGTCCCTGAAACGGCTTGACCCGCCCCGGGACCGTGGCAAACACTGACTGCGGCAATTGATTGCCAGCTTGACGGGGTGCCGGTGATATCCGGCTGAGATGACGCAGGGCGAACCCTACAGGGAAGGCCGAGCGTGGATCCCGCCGAACCTGATCCGGCTAATGCGCTGCTCTACCAAGACAGCGCGGGTACCGGCGTAGGGATCAAGCGATGGCCCCGGCTGATGCTCACGCCGCCCTGGTGCGCCATTTCTTCGCTCTTCTCGCCTGCCTCCGGATCGCCAACCCGCGGAGGCTTTATGGGCTACTGCTTTACCGATCTCACCCACGCCTGCCAGAAAGACTGGCGCGCCTACATCCAGCACGATTTCGTCCGCCAGCTGGGCAACGCCACGCTGCCGGAGGCGTCGTTTCGTCACTACCTGAAGCAGGACTATCTGTTTCTGATTCATTTTGCCCGGGCCTTCGCGCTCGCCGCCTACAAGAGTCCGACGCTTGCCGACCTGCGCCAGGCCCACGAAGGCATGAAAGCCATCGTCGACGTGGAGCTGGGGCTGCACGTGGGCTTCTGTCGCGAGTGGGGAATCACGGAGGCTGACCTCGCCGAGCTTCCCGAAGCCCGGGCGACGATGGCCTACACGCGCTACGTGCTGGATACCGGTAGCCGGGGGGATCTACTGGACCTGCACGTCGCGCTCGCTCCCTGCCTCGTCGGCTACGGCGAGATCGCCAACTGGCTGAACGCGCAGTCGTTCACGCAACGCGGTGCGGACAATCCGTTCGAGGCGTGGATCGGCATGTACGAAAGTGACGAATTTCAGGCGGCCATGCACGCCGAGCTCGAGTGGCTCAACGCTCGCCTGGCCGAGGTTACCCCGAGGCGCTTCACGGAACTGGCCGGAATATTTCGCGATGCCACCCGTCTGGAGATCGACTTCTGGCAGATGGGGCTGAACCTGAGCGAGTGATTCACCCACGGCGACCAACCGACAGCGAGTTGAAAGTCGCGGCGGCGCGTCACCGACCCGGGCGACGCGCCTTGCGGATTAGAGCTCGCCCAGGGCTTCCATCCGATGAAGCTCCTGAAGCGGTGGGATGGTGTCGAACATCTGCTGGTCGAGCAGCTCCCAGACGATACCCACGGTCGGCTTGTGCGGCGCGCTGACCTCGAGCGTACGGGTCGGCGTAAAGATCACGTCCGACACCGTATCGAACACTTCCGGACGCAACGTCTCAACCAGCACCTGACAGTCGTGAACCAGTGCCGCGGAGGGCGTATCGACGTCGATGTTGCCAATGCGAAAGAGCATTCCCCATTCGGCATCGAAGAAACCGTGTCCCTTGCCGAAGCGAATGCCCGCCTCGTTGATGGCGCCCGTGCCGGTGACCATGAAATCGGTTTTCGGCATCTGGCGAATCTCGGCCAGGGTCACCGCCCGGCCCATGCGCTCCATGCCATCCAGCGTGGCGGCGTAGAGGTACATATCCTCGGGAATCTCGGCAGGATCGAGCAGCCAGAAACCGCGTTTGATCGAGTAGGTGGTCATCAGCACCCGCTTGCCATCCTGCAGCGCCCGGTGACGCAGCTCTTCCAGACAGTTGTCCGGCGTGATGAAAATGATCTCCGCGGTCTGGTAGAAGCGATGGGCGACCAGTCGCTCGGTCGCCGCCTCACGCTGCTGAAAGTCGGCGATGAACTCCCCGAAATCGAAATGAAACCGGCTGTCGGGGAAAGCGACCTTGCGCAGGTCGCTGAACACGCGCTGACGCACGTCGGATTTGTGACTCATGGCAACCTCGAGTTCAATCAATTAGGCCCTGACGGCAGTCACGCCGCCGGGGCCATCCAATAAGAAAAAGCGGGATTCAGGAGCAGTCGGATAGGTCGAATTATCGCGCCGGCGCCATGGCATAGCGCTTCAGCACCCAACGCTCGACGAACGTCACCGCCAGGTAGAGCAACACCGACACCAGGACTGCGGCCACGACCACCGCCCAGACCAGGCCGAAGTCGAGCGACCCGCGCGCCACATTGAGCAGGTTGCCGACGCCGGTACCGGTCGCCAGCCACTCGGCGATCATCACGCCGAGAAACGCTCTGGGCGCCACCAGGCGCGCCGCGGCGCAGAGATACGGCAGACTCCAGGGCAGCGATACCAGGCGAATCTCGCGCCAGCGCGAGCCACCGAGCACGCGCACGCCATCGCGGACTGCCGATGGCACCAGCGCTATGCCTTTTGCCAAGGTGACGTAAGCCGGAAAGAAGGTGACGGAGATGGTAATCGCGAGGATCGTCGCGCCATCACGGCCGAAGATCAGCACGATCAGCGGCGTCAGTGCGACCAGCGGCATGGATTGCGTCACCAGCGATAGCGGCATCAATACCCGCCCGAGCATCGGGCTCAGCGTCCCGGCAATCGCCAGCAGCAGCGCAAAGGCGAGCCCCACCAGCATGCCGACAAGACACCAGGGTACGGTCTGGGCGAGCGCACTCCCGACAACGACGATCAGACTCTCGGGGCGCATCGTCGAGAACAGCTCGGCGACCAGTTCCGGTGGTGAGCGCAGCACGAAGGACGAGACGCCGACGCGTTCAAGGCCCCATACCGCGACCCACCACAGCAGCACCGGCAGCAGCATCGAGATCACCAGGCAAAGTACCCGACTCCCGCGCGACATCGAGACGTTATCGCCACCACCAACGCTCTCCTGCACCGGCGCCTGTCGCCCGACCCAGAGCCTTGCGAGCAGCAGAATCGCCAGGTAGAAGCCGGCGCTGATCGCCGTTGCCATCAGTCCGATGCCCCATAGCCGCTGCGGATCGCCGCGACCGAGCGAGCCGATCAGGTAATGACCGAGCCCGGCCCCGGAACCGCTGCCGAACTCTGCCAGCAATGACCCCAGCACGGCGTTGGGGGCGGCAATCTGCAGTCCGGCGAGCAGCGTCGGCACCGCATGACGTAGACGCACCGAGCGAAGTGTCGCCAGGCGCCCGCCGCCGTATAGGCGGACCAGATCCAGCAGACGTGAATCGACCCGGGTCAGGCCGAGCACGGTTGCGACCATCGTCGGGTAATAGGTCGACAGGGCCGCCAGTACGATACGCGGGGCGTCACCGTCGAAGGCGATCACCAGAATCGGCGTCAGGGCAATCGGCGGCATCGCGAACAGCGTCACGTTGACCCCGCTTAACAGTCGCTCCGCCGGTCGCCAGCTGGCCATCAATAGCCCGGCCATCACGGCGACGACGTTACCGATCACAAAGCCGATCAGTGACGTGCGGACCGTCGCCCAGATATGGGCCGGATAGTCGGACCAGTCGATGATGAGCTGACCGATGATGCCGCTCAGGCTGGGCAGCGCACCGCCGGCGACCCACTGCTGGCGACCGGCGACTTCCCATAGCGCCAGCAGCGCCAACCAGGCAAGCCCCACCCTGACCTGCTTGGCATGACGCGCTGATGGCCAACGTCTCCCGGGCAAGTGGCTCGACGCCGCCCGGCTCGGTTCACGCTCAGCCATCACTGCGTGCGCCTCCGACCCGCGAAGCGGTCTGGCCGGACGTGGCACCGTCGAACATCAGCGCCAGCATCTCCGCTTCCAGTTCCCGGCACTCGGCACTGGCCAGCAGCGACAGCGGTCGTTCCCGCGGGAAGGGAATATCGACCACGCGTGCGATGCGGCCCGGCCGGCCACTCATGACCACCACCTTGTCCGCCAGGAATATCGCCTCGTCGACGCTGTGGGTCACCATCGCGGTCGTCACCGGGCGTTGCAGCCAAAGTCGCTGCAACTCCTCGTTCATGCTCCGCCGCAGAATCTGGTCAAGCGCACCGAAGGGCTCGTCGAGCAGCAGGAGCTGTGGCTGACTCACCAGTGCCCGCGCGATCGCCACGCGCTGGCGCATGCCCCCGGAGAGCTGCGACGGTAGCGCTTGCTCGAAGCCCTCGAGCCCTACCAGAGCAATCATCTCCTGCACGCGGTCACGATCTGCGGGCGTGATGTGACCGATCACATCGAACGGAAAGCGCACATTCGACTCGACGCTTCGCCAGGGCAGTAGCGACGCTTCCTGAAAGGCGATCCCCAGCGCACCTCGTCGCTGCAGCGTCTGCGGGGACTCACCCCCGACGCGGAGTTCCCCGCTGCTGGGCTGATCGAGTCCCGCCAGCATCCTCAGCAGGGTCGACTTGCCGCAGCCCGAGGGGCCGATCAGTGCGATGAAACTGCCCGCAGGCACATCGAGAGAGATATCGTCGAGCGCCAGTAGCGAGCGCCCTTCGACATCGAAACGACGGCTGACGTGATCGATCTGCAGACCGCCGGATGTCACGACTCGAGCTCCGCCAGCAGCGACGTGTCAAAGTGCTCGCTCGAGGCGTCGATCCCGATGCGGCCGAGCGCCTCGACGCAGCGCGCGATATCGTCATCGGCCATCGAGAAGATGCCGTTGGGCGACTCGATCAGCGGCTGCTGCGCCTGGTTGAAGAAGATTTCATTGTCGATGGCGCGACCGTTACCGGCAAAGAAGCTGTCGGCGAACAGCGGCGGATAATGGGTCGGATCCCGGAAGTTCTCTTCCCATCCGCGACGGCTGGCGCGCAGCCAGGCCAGCAGATCTTCCCGCCGGGTTTCCAGCATCTGGCGAGTGACGACGAGCGTGTCGTTGAACACCGGAAAGCCATGATCGTGGAGCAGGAAGCTGACCGCCTGCTCGCCATGCATCTGGATCGTGTAGGGCACATTGGTGACGAAATCGAGCGAAGCATCGATCTCGCCCTTCAGCAACGGCGTGGGGTCATAGGCATAAGGAACGATGCGCACGTCGTCGGTGGACATGTCGTTGGCCTCCAGCATGGCCTCCACGGCCAGACGGTTGACCGGCGGCACCGCCAGCACCTTGCCCGCGAGATCCTCGGGCTTCTGGATCGGATTGCTCGCCAGACTGACGATGCCGGCGGGACTCTTCTGGTACTGGGCACCAATGATCACCAGCGGCGCACCCTGCTGCGTCACCGCCTTGAGCGTGCTCTCGACGGTGGTCAGCGCGACAGCCGCGCGATTGGAGAGCAGTGCTCCCTCCGGGATCACGTCCGGGCCCCCGGGACGATAATCCAGCGCCAGCCCCGCGTCGGCATAATAGCCGTTGCGCTGCGCCACGAAGTAACCGCTGAACTCGGCATCGTTGACCCAGGATGCCTGCATGGCGAACGGTGTGCCCTGCCCGTCCTGACCCATCGACAGGGCCGGCCAGCCCAGCGCGCCGGCCATGACGCCGGAACCCGTCATCTGTAGGAAACGCCGTCTGCTGAGCGTCATCGTTGGATCCTCACTGATTGTTTCTTGGTATTAACGCCAGAGCGTTCGGAAGAATGGGGTTACGCCAACCCCAGTGCCCGCTGCCATTCGCGCAGAGGCGGCATGGCATCGATGCGAGCCTGATCCAGGCGTCGCCAGTCAATGCGTAAGGGGCGGGGCGTTTCGCGGACGATCTCGAGTGTGCGCGTCTGCGTCGCGATGGCATCCAGCACGACATCGCGTTCGCTGGGAAAAAGCTCTTCCTCGACCACCTGCACGTCATGCACCAGCGTCCAGATGGGCGTGGCATCGTCGACGAGCCCCAGCTCGGCGAACAGCAACCACTCGAGGTCGAGGAAGCCATGGCCGCGGCCGAAACGCACGCCTTGTGTGGTCACCGCGGAGGCGCCGGTCACGATGGCGTCGAAGCGCCCCATCGCGCTCAGCGCTTCCAACGTCAACGGCTGACCGAAGTGTTCGAGGCCATCCAGCCAGGCCGCGAAACGTGCCTCGGATCGCGGCACCGACCCCGGCTTGATCCAGAAAAAGCCACGGGACATGCCGTGGGTCGAGACCACGACACTGACATCGGTCTCGATCAGGTGCTGGCGCAGCTTGCAAAGGCTGTTATCGGGCGTGACGAAGACGTGCCGGGCGCCCGCGAAGCTCGTGTCATCGAGACAACGCTGCGTGGCGACATCCGACCCGATGAAGTCGGGAATGAACTCCGCAAAGCGCATGTGAAAACGAGAGTCGGGAATCGCCACGGCCTGAAGTTGGCTCCAGATCCGTTCGCGAAGTGCGCGCTTGGCCAGCACTCGAGCGTCCTCAGGTTGTATTTGGAACTTCATGTTTCATAATAATGCTAACTTGAAACCCAAGTTTCCAAAAGATCGCGTCGTAAAAAAACGCTAGGCTCGTCGTCGCGTGGCCGACCCTGACCCGACGATCCGCGCCGAGACGGCTAGCGAGAGGCGGCTGACCGTCGAATCGCCACGCGTGATACCTGTACTGCCCTGAAGACGGACACGGAAATGTCAACGAGATTGGTCCTGGCCATCCAGGAACATTACGAGCGCCTCTCTCCTAGTGAGCGCAAGCTGGCAACGCTGCTGCTGGACCGAATCGACGATATGCTCGCCTACTCAGCCAAGGAGATGGCCGACATGGCTGGCGTGTCCAAGGCCACCGCGGCTCGCCTGTTCAGAAGCCTCGGCTACCGTGACTTCAATGAAGTGCGGCTGCAGGCGCGAGAGGAGCGCAATCGTACCCAGCCCTTTCGCAACGCCCCCTCGACCGCTCAGACGCCATCGCCGGCGCGAGGGCTGACCGTCTCGACCCACCTCCAGATGGAAACGGACAGCCTGGCCCGCACCTTTGAAGTCACACGTAACGACACGCTGTCGAAGGCCGCCGAGACGCTCGCCACGGCGCCCCGCGTCTGGTTGCTCGGTCAGGGGCTGGATCAGGGTTTGACCTACTACCTACGCCCGCTGCTGAGTCGTATGCGCACCGATGTCTTTTGCCTGGGCGCGCAAAGCGGGCTGTGGGCAGAGGAGCTGGCGATGCCCTCCCCGCGTGATGTCATCCTGATGGTGCTGTCACAGCACCGCGCGCCGATTCTCGAACGCATGATCGAGCAGCTAACGCTGTCACGGGTACAGATCATCTCGGTAGTGGACGTTCGCAACACGGCCTGGGCCAAACGCTTTTCACAGAGCGTGCTTTCCTGCTACAGCACCGGCGGTCCTTACGGCTACTCGGCCATGAGTCTCGTCAGCATGCTGCATCTGCTCGCTCATGCCACGGCGGAACAGCTCGGTGACCGCGCCCTGCAGCGCACCCATCTGATCGACGATATTGCCGAGGAGCTGGATCAGGACTAGCGACTCCCGGGGTCGGGCAGTCAGTTGCCACGGGCCGGTTTGGCCGCGCGTGGCTAAGGGCGGTGATCAGCGGGGAAAATAGCCAGGGGACAAGGGACAAGCGAAACCCCAAATGGGTAGGCGCAAACGACAACGGCCCCGACGCGATGTCGGGGCCGTCCTCCTGCTGATAGCGCGGCAAGCTTGTGTTGCCGGCTTAAGAGATGCTGCGAATCACTTGCTGTTCTTCGCGGCGTCTTTCAGGTCGCCTTTGGCATTTTTGACGTCACCCTTGGACTGCTGGGCTTTGCCCTTGCCTTCGAGTTCGCTGTCTTTGGTCGCTTTGCCGGCGGCTTCCTTTGCCTTGCCCGCAACCTTGTCGACCGTGCCTTCGGCTTTATCGGATTTCGAATTCTGTGTCATGTTACTACCTCGCAGACGTAGGACTTCCTTTTCGCGTCGCGACCGTGAGGTCGGTGACGAGGCGCAACGAACCTGTCGTTACGCACCCTTCAGCATAGCTGCTCACACACAGATGCAAGTGCAGAATGCGTAACTTTTTCCTGTCCGGGCAACGGCTCAGCCGCGCGAAGTGACTTCCAGCAGGTGGTAACCGAACTGTGTCTTGACCGGACCCTGGACCTGGTTGAGCTCGCCATTGAACACGACCTCGTCGAACTCCTTGACCATCTGACCGCGACCGAAAGTCCCGAGATCGCCGCCCTGGCGGCCGGAGGGGCAGTTGGAGTGCTGACGTGCGACTTCGGCGAAATCGCTACCGTTTTCGATCTGCTGCTTGAGTTCGAGACACTGCTGTTCGCTATCCACGAGAATGTGGCGGGCGCTGGCCTGGGTCATGATCGACTCCTGAAAAGATGGCGTAAAAGCCACGGGTGAAAGAGCGCATATTCTACGTCAGGCAAGGGTCGGGGCAAGTCAGACCGCCAGCGCCGAGACCAACGTCGCAGACACGATTCGGCGACGTCGACGCTGGCCGGTACCGACGCGCCCCCGGCGCCTAGCTGCCGAACCGCGTTTCCAAATAGCGGTTGATGTCCGCCGATTCATACATCCACTCGGCGCCGCGATCCCCGTGGTCGATCCGTAGACACGGCACCATGGTGCGTCCGCCGCCGGCCATCAGCGCGTCGCGATGTGCCGGATCGCGCTGGATATCGCGTTTTTCGATGGGCAGCGCCAGCCGCTCGATCTGCTGGCGGACACGAACGCAGAACGGGCAGCGCTCGAAGTGGTAAAGCGCGAGTGCTTCGACCTCATGATCGATTTCTGCCTGTCGTTCGGGCGTGCGTTGGATCGCCTGAGGCATGTTGTGTCACCACCGTTGACGTTGAATGAATTGCGGGCGTAGCGAGAAGACCAGGCCAGCGAGAGGCAACGTGCTCAGACAAGACCTGGCGCTTGCTTACTCGGCGTCAATCTCATCTGCCGAGCCCGCACGTTGCTGCGCCGACTGATCGATGTTGGCGGCGTCCTCGTCATTGATCAAGACCGGCACCAGTACCGGAACCGCCGGCGGCAGCGAAAACGACGTCGGCGTGAGACCAGTGACCGGCCCCGGCCGATAGTCCTGCTCCGGTGTCAGCGGCGGCAGGCGGTAATCGTCGGAAACCGTAGGGCGTGACTCTCTCGCATCGCTCGGCAGCATCATCGTTGCCTGCACCAGTGGCGTGCCGAACGCCTGGCGAAACTCACGCGGCGAGAGCCGACCACTGCCGTCGAGATCGAGCGTATGCCAGTTTCCCCCGAGGCCGAGCGGCTCGAGTTCCGTCGGCGAGAGATAGCCGTCTGCGTCCCGATCGGCCGCGCTGAACGTGGCATTCGCACTGATTTCGACCGGTCGCTCGCTGCTCGGGCGCTCAACCACGACGTCGCGATCCGTCGACTGACCGGCACAGCCGGCCAGGAGCAGCGCCATCGGTAGCAGCGGCCAGCCGGACCCTCGGCCCTGGCGGGCCGACGCGCGTTGTCGTTCGTCACTCATCGTCGCTTCCTCACTACTTTCTGTACCGATAGCGCCACGCGCAGCTTAGCGCCGCGGATCGCGCAGTGTCTTGTTCTCGAGGCGCTGCTGCCAATCCTGCCATAGGCTCAACCGGCTGGCGTCGCCCACCTGCCTGCCCGCGTCATCCAGCTTGCTGATCCAGAGATGGCTGCCATTGAAACTGTAGATCGGCGTCAGGTCGCGTCGGCTACTGGCGGGCTCGAGCGTCTTCACGATGTTATCCAGCACCACCGGCTGAGCGCCCGGAGACGGCGTCCATGTCACCACCATGTGGAACTGGTCGAACGGAATGTACTTGACGTAGTGCAGTCTCAGCGCATCGTCCGGCACGCCGAGCTGGAGTAGCGTCAAGTACTTCGCCATGGCGAAATCTTCGCAATCGCCCGCCCCGACGCCAAGGAACTCCAGGGGTGTCGCCCAGTAGTCTTCGACGTGCCAGATATCGATATCGTCGACGAAACGGAGCTGGTTGAAGAAGGCATTGACGCCGGCGAGCTGAACCTCGACCGGTTGCCCGCGCATCTGCTCGACGAGCTTCGGCCACTGCTGAATCCGCTGCCAGCCCGCCTCGCCATAGGTCGATACCGCCGCCGACCGCGATGGCAGCTCCGGCGCGGAGACGGCACCGATCGCGCCGAAAGGCCCTCCGGCGAGGCCGAGAGCGCCGAGTAGACAACACACGGCCGCCCGCCGCCGCCAGCGACGCCCGAGCGCCGCAGCGGTTGGGAGATTCATGGCGCCCCGTGACGTCGCGCGGGGGGAAGGACGGAATCCGCTCGCGTCGGACGACTGCATGCCGGGCTGACAGGCGTCACCCTCACGACTCGGCCGTCAGCGGCGCGATCGGTGCCAGGTAGCCCTGATAGCCATCCGCGCCTACCGCGGCCATCCGCTCACGCTGAGCGTTGGACTCGACGCGCGTCACGATAACCCGGGATCCCACCTGATGGGCCGCCATGCAGAGGCTGCGCAAAAACTCGGCGTCGACCTCGTCGCGGGCGAAGAAGCCCTGATCGATCTTGAGATAGTCCGGCCGCAACCGCGCCAGATACGCCATCGCCTGCAGGTTGCGGGCGAACCGGTCGACGCCGCAGCGCATGCCGAGTCGATGACCGAGGCGGAAAAGCGCCTGCACGGTGTCGATATGTTCGAGGGCGACCTCCTCGCTGACCTCGATGTCCAGTTTCGCCGTCAGCGTGGGATGCATCTCGAACCAGTCGGTGAGTGCTCTGAACGTCTCCGCGTCGGCCAGTGAATCCGCCGTCAGATTGATCGCGAGTCGGCCCTGCCAGCGGATGCGCTTGTCGGCCAGGCTCTTCAGCACCGCCAGGTCGAGCCTCGCGCCCATCCGGAAGTGGTTGATCACGGGCAGGAAGCGATAGGCCGGATGGACCTCATCGCCCTCCCGCAGCCGAACGAACACCTCTCGGTGCAGCTCGCTCTCGTCGGCGAGCAGCACCGGCTGGGCGACCAGACTCAGGTCTCTCGCCTCCAGCGCCTGGTCGATGACCTGGCGCCACGCCTGTCGCCCTCTCACCGCGAGTGCATTCTCCGGGCTCACCACTACCCAGCGTTGACGCAGCTCGATCGCTTCGCGCAGTGCACTGTCGGCCCGCGCCAGCAAGCCCTCTCGATTCATGCCGGTATCGCGTAGCACCACACCCGCCCGGGTGTGCTCGACACGGCTCTCCGACAGCGGGTTGGCGTCCACGCTGTCGTCAATGCGATCCAGCATCTCTCCCAGCCAGCGCTCGCGAGCGGCATCGTCGACGTCCGGCAGCAGTAGCGCAAACTCTTCCGCCGATAGCCTCGCGGCCTGCACCTCCTGGCCGCCGATCCTGGCCACCTTCAATACGCCACCGATGGCCCGGATGGCCTGATCGCGGGCCTCGAAGCCGTCCTGGCGGTAGAGCACCTGAAGGTGGTCGATTCGTAGAATGGCCAGCGCCCCGCCCACCGGGGCCGCCAACCACTCGTCGAGCACCCGGGCGAGATAGGCGCGGTTACCAAGCTGGGACACCGCGTCCTGCTCGGTGAGACGCTGGAGCCGCACCACCTGCTCTGCCTGCTGGTCGAACTGCGCGTTGAGGCGCGCGCCGAGCAGGTTGACCGATTCGGTAATGCCCTGCAGCTCACGAACGCGACTGGCCGGCAGTGGCTCGTCAAAGCCGTCGATCTGCATGTCGGATAGCCGAGTCGAGAGCCTGTTGAGGGGCCCCAGCAGGCGTTTCACACCCACCGCGCAGAGCACCAAAACGATCAGCATGCCAACCGCCAGCCACAGCAGCAGCGTCAGCGCCAGCGACCAGAGCTGGTCGTAGGCCTCAGCACTGTCGGACTCCACAATGATGGTACCGAGCGCCGACCAGCCGCCGCTGATCTCACGCTCGCTGTCGGTATCCGGCAACGCGATCATTTGCTGGAACCAGCCCGGCGTGTCGCTGTCTCGGGGATTGGCGACCACCAGAGGCGTGTCGCGGCCCACGGCATCGAGCTGGAGGCGGCGCACGCTGCCACCGTCACTCACCGCCCGCATCAGCGTCTCGGCGCTGGTCCAGTCGCCGATCTCGACAAACGGCACCAGCGACAGGCTCAGCGCCTGGGCCAGATTATCGACGGTGACCTGCTGGCGCTCCGCCAGCGAGTCTCGAGTTTGATGCACTTCGATACCGAAGATGCCCGCTGAAAAAAGCAGCAGCAGGCCCAGCATGATCGCAACCGATCGGCGAAACAGACTCATGGGACGGTCTCCGTTTAGCCGCGCGGGCGGTCGTTGGCCGCCGGCAGGGGTGGGTAACGATCGCCGGGCTCTCCCGCGAGCGCCACGTTGACCTCGAGGGTATCGAGTAACTGCCCGGTGGCCGACAGCAGCCGGTAGTTGGCCCGGCGCAGCGCGAATTCCGCCTGGACCTCTGACTGCTGGGCATCGAACAGCTCGGTCTCGCTATCGAGCATGTCGAGTAGGGTGCGGCGACCGATGTCGAACTGTTTGCGATAGTTGACCCGCGTCTGCTGAGTCGCATCGACGTACTGCGACAGGTAGCCGATCTGACTGCGAACGTAGTCGCGCGCGTTCCAGGCCAGGCGCAACTCGTCACGGATCTCGCGCAGCGAGCGGTCGCTGTCATAGCGGACCGCCCGCAGTGACTCTTCTCGAGCGCGCATCTCGGCCACGTCGATGCCGCCTCGGTAGAGGTTCCAAGACATCACCAGGTCGGCGTTCCAGTCGTCGGCCTGGTTACCCTCGAAGTCATAGTCGCGGCTCGCCAAACGGCTCGCCTCGGCCCGAAACGTCGGCAGAAAATCGCCGCGTTCGGCGGCGACCTCGTGCCGGGCTGCGGCAATGGAATAGGATGCCGAGATCACCAGGGGGTTCTGCGCCGTGGCCATGGCCATCGCGGCATCGAAATCGGCGGGTACCGCAGACATGTCGACGTCACCCGGCAGGGTGAGATCTCGCGGGCGCGCGCCCACGTAGCGCACGAAGCTCGAGATCGAGTCGTCGAGGTTATTGCGCGCCGCGATCAGACTGGCCTGCGCCTGCGCCATGCGCCCCTCGACCTGCGTGGTGTCGGTGGTGGTACCGACGCCGAGATCGCTACGCCGACGAATGTCGGCAGCAATTCGCTGATGGGTCTCGACGTTGCGCTCGGCGAGTTCGAGCAGGCGCTGACGCAGCAGTACGTCGAGGTAGCTTTCGACGGTGACGAGGCCGACCTGGTTGGCGGCGGCGGCAACCTGCCAGCGCTGATAGTCACTTTCGGCGTCGGCCTGACGGATGCGCTCGAGCGTGGTGTTGCCATCCCAGATCAGCTGAGAGAGCGTGATCTGCGCGCGTCGATAGTCATGCGGTTCGCTGCTCTGCCGGATGCCGTCGTTTTCGGTCTCGTTCTCGCCGTAGCCCACCCGCGTCTCGACATCGACCGACGGCAGATAGGCACCGCGCTCGGCTCGCGCCTGTTCGAGATTCTGCTGATAGCGCGCCATTTCGGTGCGCGTGGTGGGGTACTCCATGACGGCCCGCGTGACCGCATCGGCCAGCGTCTGCGCCTGCGCGCTACCGGCCAGCGCCGCCAGACCCGCTCCCAGAATCCACTGTCTCATAGTGCCGCCTTCTCTCTCATTGCTCTGCCTCTCGCGCCGCTGCGCGGCATGGCCTGATCTGCTCATCGCTCGCGCATCGCCGACTGCTGAGCGCGCAGAATCGGCTTGAGCAGATACTGCAAGATAGTTTGCTCGCCGGTGATGACATCGACGGTGGCCTGCATGCCGGGAATGATCGTCAATTCGTCGTCATTGGGCCCGAGATGGTTGCTGTCGGTCCGTACGGTCACCTCGTAATAGGTGTTTCCCTTCTCATCCTCTTCGGTGTCGGGGCTGACGCGCAGCACCTCACCGCGAAGACCGCCGTAGATGGTGAAGTCGAAGGCGGAGAGTTTCACCGTCGCCGGCTGCCCGGAATGGATGAACCCCACGTCCCGCGGGGCGATGCGCGCCTCGACCAGGAGCTTGTCCTCGATCGGCACGATTTGCATCAGGCTTTCGCCCGGGTCGATGACGCCGCCAATGGTAGTGACGTTGATCGACTGCACGCTGCCGCGCACGGGCGAGGTGATGAGCGTTCGGTCGACGCGATCCTGCAGACTCACGCGCCCTTGCTGGAGGCTGTCGAGCTTGCTGCGCGCCTCGCTCAGGCCATCCGCCGCCCGGGAGGAGAACTGGGCCGCGACATCGCGGCGGCGACTGATTGCCTCCTGCAGCTCCGACTGCTTGGAGGGAATCGAGAGCTGGGCGGATTCGAGCTGCCCCCGCTGATCGTTGACCTCACGCTGCAGGTTGATCAGATCCACCTGGGAGACTATCCCTTCATCGACCAGCGGGGCCGTAATTCCGAGCTGCTGACGCGATAGCTGATAGCTTCGCGATAGCGACGCCACGCGAGCGCGAATCTCATCAAGCTCCTGCTGACGCTGCTGTACCTGCGCGCTGGCCTGATCAATCTGCGAACGCAGACCGCTAAGACGCGCGTTGTAGGCATTCTGCACGGCAGAAAAGACATTCTGACTCTGCTCGCGGAAGTCCTCGCTGAGCGGCAGCGGCTGAGTGGAGACGAGCACCTGGGCGCGCCAGTCGTCGGCATCGGGATTCAGCGCTACCGAGGCCAGCTCGGCCTGATACTGCGCCACCGACGCCTGCAGGCCGGTCAGGGTGGAGTTACGCTCCGCCAGATCCGAGGTGGCCCGCGTGGGGTCGATACGCGCCAGCGGCTGGCCAGCCTCGACAATGTCCCCTTCGCTGACCGAGATCTCGCGTACGATGCCACCCTCCAGATTCTGTATGGTCTGGAGGCGAGACGAGGGGACGACCTGCCCCATGCCGCGGGTGACCACCTCGACGCTCGACACCCCCGCCCAGACCAGAAACGCGATCAGCATGGCGAGCACCACCCAGATCAAAATTCGCGAACGCCAGGGTGTCGCCTGCAGCGTCGCGGCGCTGGCGTCATCGGCGAGTTCCAGCTCCTGGGACGAGGGACGGGGCCACTTGCGCGGGTTATCCGCCATGACGCGCCTCCTGCGACGCGGTCGCGGGCGGCTCGGGGTCCGTGGGCGCCTGCACACGGCCCTCGTTGAGCGCCTTGAGCACCGTCTGCTTGGGCCCATCGGCGATGAGTCGGCCGGCGTCGAGCACGATCACCCGGTCCGCCACCTCGAGCATCGAACTCTTGTGGGTCACCAGTACCATCGTCTGGCTGCGCGGCATGTCGCGCAGCGTGCGACGCAGCAGCGCCTCCGCCCGGTTGTCCATGTGCGAGCCGGGCTCGTCGAGCAGCAGCAGCGACGGATGCGTGAGGATCGCCCGCGCCAGCAGTACGGACTGACGCTGACCACTGGAGAGCAGCCGGCCGCCCTCACCCACTTGACGGTCGAGCCCGTCCGGATCGCGTCGGGTGAACTCGCTCACTCCGCTGACGTCGGCGGCACGCTGAATCGCCTCCTCGGCGGCGTAGGGTTGCCCCAGAATAATATTGTCACGGATCGAGCCGAAAAAGAGCGCACTGTCCTGTCCCGCAAAACCGATGTGCCGCCGCACGTCGGCCGGATGGATCTGATTGATATCCAGCCCGTCGATGCGAACGCTGCCATCGGAGGCGCGGTAGAGTCCGCTCATCAAGCGCTGCACCGTGCTCTTGCCCGCCCCCATGCGGCCGATGATCGCGACACGCTCACCGGGTTCGATGCTAAAGGAGACATCGCTCAGCACGGCCGGCGACTGATCGCCGTAGCGGAAGTCGACGTGATCGAACTCGATGCGCATGCTGAGTCGGTCGCGATGGACGTAGTTCTTGTTCTCTTCGACCTCGTCCGGCAGCTGCATGATGTGATCGATCGCGGCCATGGCACTGCGGGTCTGGCCGAACCGCGTGATCAGCAGCGCCGTCTGCGCCAGCGGCTGCAGGGCCCGCCCGGTGAGCATGACCCCCGCAATCAGGCCGCCCATCGAGAGCTGCGCCTGGCCGATCAGGTAGACCCCCACCACGACCAGCGCCACCGTCGAGATCTGGTTGACCGACATCGTCAGCGACGACACGGATGTCGAGAGATTCCGGCTTCTGACTCCCCACTTGGCGATCTCGCCGACCGCTCGTTCATAGCGCCGCTGCGTTTCTCCCTGCGCGTTGGCGAGCTTGATGCTCTCCAGGCCAGCAACGCTCTCTACCAGTCGGGCGTGCTTTTCAGTGGCGAGTCTTGAGCCGAGTTCGATCGACTGCTTGAGCGGCCACTGGATAGCGATGGCGTAGCCGATGAGCACGACCAGCGCGACGATCGGCACGATGACCAGTGGTCCGCCGATGATCCAGACGACGACCAGAAACAGCAGCGCAAAGGGTAGATCCACCAGCGTGGTCATGGTCATCGAGGTGAAGAAGTCCCGAACCGAGTCGAACTCCTGCAGGTTCTTGACGAAGGCGCCGACCGAGACCGGTCGCGCGTCCATGCGCAGGTTCATCACCTTGGCGAAGATCTTTGCCGACAGCAGGATCTCCGATTTCTTGCCGGCGGTATCCAGAAACCAGGCGCGTAACTGACGCATCAGCAGGTCGAAGCCAATGATGATCGCCATGCCGGTGGCCAGCACCCAAAGCGTATCGAACGCCTGGTTGGGAACCACCTTGTCGTAGACGTTCATGGTGAACAGGGGGGCCGCGACGGCGAACAGGTTGAGCAGCAGCGAGGCGAGCAACACGTCACGATAGATCGGCGTCGAGAGCTTGAGCGTCGACCAGAACCAGTGCCCCTCGGCCAGTTTGACCGTCTCCGGCGCGCGGGCATCGAATCGGTGCTCGCGGCGGACGTAGGCGATTTGACCGGTGGCCTGTTCACACAGGGACTCCATGGCCACCGTCTCGGTGCCGTCCGCCTCCGGCAGGTAGACCGTCGCCTCCTTGCGCTCGGGGTCACGTTCGAGCATGACCACCGCACGCCGCTCCTTGAGCACGACGATGCACGGCAGCAGGATGTCGGCCACGCGATCCGGACGCTGACTGACGAGCTTGGCCGAGAGGCCGGCGCGCGCGGCGGCACGGGGCAACAGCGACAGCGTCAGGCGCCCCTCGTCCAGCGGCAGGCCCGCGCTGATCACGTCCGGGGTTCGCGGGGTGCCGTGATGCCGGGCGAGAAAGACCAAAGACCCCAGAATCGGGTCCGCCTCCTTCTCGCCGATCGGTTCGGGGCGAAGCGGTGTCGGTTCTTCAGCCAAACCTGCAGTCTCCTGTCTTGCGACGGCCGTCCCTAGCCGTCGAAGTTCGTCTTGAGGTTGCCGTTATCCAGCAGTGTCTTGATGATCTCGGCATCGGAGCCGCCAAGTGTGGTCATGTCCATGTTGCTGAACACGACCTTCTGGGTGACGGCGCCATCCGGCCCGTCGGTCTTGATCTCCAACGTCGAACCGTTGCCGCTAGCCTCGCCCGGCGCCCCTGCCGCTTCGCCCTTGACGAAGTGCAGCGAGGCACTGAGATCCTGCTCCTGACCGCCCCCCAGGTCCAACATATCGGACAGGTCGAGCACGTCGCCGCCTCTGCCCGCGGTGAAGTCGGTCACTCGGTCGATCGCGGGGGCGTTGGCCTTTCCCTGATCGCCACGCATCCAGGCGAAGGTGTCGGTACCTGCGCCTCCGGTGAGGATGTCGTCACCCGCGCCGCCCTCGAGTCGGTCGTTGCCGGTGCCGCCTTCCAGAATGTCGTTCCCCGCCCCACCGTAGAGGCGATCATTACCCGAATCACCGAGTAGAACATCGTCGCCGGCACCGCCGCGCAGCAGGTCATTGCCTTCGCCACCGGTCAGGATGTCGTTACCTTTCCCGCCGATCAGGACATCGTCACCCTTGCCCCCATTTAGCCTCGTTGCCGTGTCGTTGGCGATCAGTGTGTCATCGTTATTCGTCCCATTGAGGGTCTGGCCTCGCGAATAGTCGACGGTCACCGCAGCGGTATCCGCGTTGCCGTCACTGTCCGTGAGCGTATAGCTGGAGGTCAATGTTGGCGAACGATCCGCCGCGTTCGCGTAGCCGAGTTTCATCGACAGATCATAGTTTTCCGCGCCGAACCCCAGCAGGCCATCTCTGACGTTGTGGACCTGGATGACGTAATCCTGACTGCCGCCACTGTTATTGGTAAACGTGCCACCATTGGCGAGCCCGCTGTCGTTGCCTCCCTCCGCTCTGTAGGACAGCGCGACGCCTGCAGCAGCGGTCGTGGACAGGGTTAGCGACTCGCCAGCGCGCAGCGACACTCGCATGGTATCGGTGGCGTTACTACCGAATCCGAAGAGCAAATTCCCCCCCGCCAGATAGCCCCGCACGACCGTTGCCGCCGAGTTGGCCGTCTGCCCCGCGGTCGAGAAGCTACCTCGATCGAGAGTGAAGGAATCGACGTTGCGTTTGTCTTGCGTCTGCATGGACGCGGCTGTGAAGTCGGATGCGCGATCCTTCCAGCCCGTCGTCAGGGTCAAGCCTTGGGTGGTTGCCGTCGTCCCCGCCTTGACCGTGTCATTGGCGAGCAGCACGTCGGCACCAATGGTCAGACTGGGGCTCAGAATATTGGTGATGATGTGGTCATCACTCGCCACTGTCACCCCGCTCTTGACGGCGATATTCATGACGCCATTGGCGGTATCCCCATCAGCGTCACTCAAGGTGTAGCGAATGGGGTCGGTGCCGTAGCTGCCGGGCTTCGCGATATAGCGATAGCTGCCATCATCCATGTCCATGACGAGCTTGCCGCCCAGCGCCGTGGTCAGGCTCAGGGAGTGCGTGGCGTTGTCGACGGTGAACACAGCCGCGCTCGACGACGCGGTAATGGCACCGCTGCTCTCGTCGTAGCGGTATGTGACGCCATCGACGATCAGACTCTGCACATAGCCGCCGTCGCCGCCGAAGGAAGAGAAACCATGGGCGGCACCATCCAACAGCCCATCCTGCAGCAGGGGCATTTTGACCGTGCTGTTGACAACCTCTGACAGCGCACCAAAGTCCTTGATCACGATGGCATCGGTGTTGTCGCCGGTGCGGCCGTCATAGGCAATCGGGTTGAGATAGGCCTCGTTGACGTCACCGCCCATGCCCAGCGCCAACGAGTCGATCCCGTTCGCATGGAGGAACGACTGCCATGCTGCGGCTTCGTTGGCATCGATGCCATCGCCAAGCGCAGCGGACGTCGCCGCGCCATCATTGAACACGTAGTGGCCGTTACCCACCGGCGTGTAGACGTCCGGGTAACGACTGGAGAGCGTCGGCGCACCGTCGGAGAAGAAGTACGACACGTTCTGTACGTCACCGGTGAGCTTACCGTCGCCGTTCCAGGCGGCCTGGGCGTTGCTCAGGGCGTAGTCGTAATTGGTGCCACCATTCGCCTGGAGTGCGTCCACGGCCTTGAGAGCCTCTGGCACCGTCATCCAGTGTTTGGGCGAGTTATCGAGTTGATCGGAGAATGGCGCCAGCGCCACCTTGACGTTGCCGATGTCATCGTAGCGGCCGAGCATGTCGCGGATCGAGTGCTGCAGTACCTGCAAACGGGACTGCTCGACGCCATCGACGGTGACTTTCTCGTTCATGCTACCGGAGGTATCAAGGATCAGTAGCACATTGGTACTGATCGCGCCTTGAACGAACGTCAAATCGTGGGTCTGGGCAACCGGCGAATCGTCCTCGACGGTCACACCAATCGTTGAACTCGCCGTCAGCGTGCCATCGCTGACCTTGACGCCAAGATCGAATCTCAGCGTGTCCTCGCCGCTCTTCGGATGATCGATGCCGGCTTTCAGCGTGATCTGATAGTCGCCGTTGGCATCGATGGTGGCGCGAATGATCTCCTTGGTGCCGACCGAACCGACCAGCGTGCCGCTGTCGCTGCCAGTCCAGGTAATCGCCTCGCCACCTGAGGTCAAGGCTGCCGTCGGCGCCGTCAGCGTGTAGTCAAGTTGATCACCATCCACATCGCTGGCAACGATGCGGCCGCTGGCGGTCGCCGAGTCGGTCGTATCCGACGTGCCCTGCGTGTCCGGGACTCCTCCCGGCAGCCCCTCTTCGGAGACGGTGACGGTAGCACCCTGACCGGCGATCACGGGGGCATCGTTGATCGCATGGACGGTCACCGGGATCGTCACGCTGGTCGTCGCGGTATCGCCATTGCTCGCCTCGATCGACGTGACCGACACGCTCAGGTTGATCGTCCCATTGTCATTCGCCGCCGGTTTGAGCGTCAGCGAGTTGAGGTTCCAGCCGTTCAGGTCGACGCTGGCACTGACGTTGCTGCCGACGACGGTGTGGCTACCGTCGCTCAGCGTAGCCCCCGCGGGAAGACCGCTCAGCCGGATTGCGCCGAGCGTCTCCGAGCCGTCGGTATCCGTCAACGCCGTGGCGATTCGGGAGAGATGAATGACAGAGTCTTCATCTCCTTCGTTCATCGCATAGCGCTGGTAATAGCCATTACCCTGGCCGTCGCTGCCGAGCAGCCCCGAGTGATTGACGTTGGCGGCATCCAGCGCGCTGACGTCCTGCATCAGCACGAAGTTACTCGTATTCAGCGCAACCGCATTGCCCCCGTCGACGCCGACGTCGAGCGAGTAATTTCCCCGCCCCGCTTGGTTGTGATGATAGAGATCGAGGGTGTAGTAACCGCTGGCGGCGGGCTGGTAGCTACCGGCATACTGGCCCGCACTGCCGCCCCAGGTTCCCTCACCGACCACATCACCGCCGACGAGGACCCGAATGCTGTCGTCGCCTCTGCCACTGAACGCGTAGGTCTTTCCCGCTTCCAGATAGACCAGGCCCGAGACATGCGTCCCGGTACCGGCGGCCACGTTGCTGTTGGCAGCGCCGGTGGTATTGCCGCTGCTGACGGGCGCGCCAGCGCCATCGATAGTCGCCTGCAAAGTGGCCGGGTCGGCACCGTTGCCGTTGTTCCCCAGCGTATTGATCGAGAACGTCTCACGCAGTAGCCCGGCGCCCGACGCGGTGTTCCCGCCCAGCGTGATCGACGGCGCATCGGCGACCGCCGTAACGTTGATGGTGGCTGTCGCCGGCGTCGGATCCCTGCTGCCATCGTTATCGACTGCCGCGTACTTGAGCGTGGTCGTGCCGGCCCAGTCGCTCGTGGGCTTGAAATAGACCGTGGCGTCACTGCCACTCGCGGCGACGGCGTCGCCCGCCGACAAGGTCTGTGTGCCCGCGGCGTCACGATAGAACGTGCCGTTGCCACCCAGACTCTCGATCTCGAAGCTGGCAACGTTACCGTCCGCATCACTCCCGGAGAGACCGACCGCGATCAGCGGTGACGGGTCTTCCCCGCCTGTGACGCTGACGTCCCGCGTCTCGGGAAGTTCATTGGTGCCGACGATCGTCACGGAGACGGTTTTGGTAGTGCCGTCTCGCGTGGCGACGGTGAAGTTCTCGACCTTGGTTTCACCGGCTGTCAGGTACTGCACCGCACTGTTTGCGACACTGTAATTCCACTCGCCGGTGGCGTTGATCGTCAGCGAGCCCAGCGTTCCGCTCGCCGCGGTACCCGGACCAGCCTCGAAGCCGGACTGACCGGCATCCGGGTCGACGGCCGTCAATATGCCGGAGGAGACCAGCGTGCCCGCTGGGGTAACGTTGACGTCTTCGGTGACGCTCCCCGTGAACACACCCGTGATGGTGGGTGCACTCTCCGTGCCGGTCACGGTAATCGTGACCGTCTTCGGGTCGCTCGCAGCCCCCCTGTCATCGATGGCGGTGTAACTAAAGCTCACGTCGCGGCTGTCACCAGCCGGCAGGCTGTCGAAGTCGCTGCCCGGCGTAAAGGTATAGGAGCCGTCGGCGTTGAAGCTCAACGATCCATTGCCCTGACCCACGCTACTGTCGAGCTGATAGTTCTCGATCGTGCCATCGACGTCTGTCGCCGCCGGCACTTGGCCGGTCAGCACGGCGTTCTCTTCCGTGGTCTGGGTATCGGCCACGGCCACCGGGGCATCGATGGTCCCGGTGA
>NZ_PZJP01000007.1 GCF_003206645.1 Salinicola aestuarinus
CCGGGGAGGTGTCGATTCCCGAGAGGTCGGCGTCCGGAGCGCAGAGCCGCTCGACCTCTTCCGGCCAGTAGAACTTCTTGGCCCGGTGCGCCAACGCCCGGTCAATGAGCCGACCCCAGGCCAGGAAGTGAAGTGTCTTGAGAATCGGCCCGCGGGGCTGGGGCAGGTAGGGCTCCCGAATGGGCTGATAATCGGGGAGGCGTTCGGGATCGGGCTGTACGGCGTCGAGCCCCTCTTCCATATAGCGGCGGTAGAATTCGAAGCGGTGCATGCAGCCCTGGGGGCCGTGGTCGCGGGAGTCTATGGCAGCATCGATGATGCTGGGCTTTTTTGCCTCGAGATGTTTTTCCGGTTGCCATTCGAGGCCATGTGCTTGCAAGGGTTTTAAAGGAAAGCAGAGTTCTAACTTGCCTGTAGTTTCAATTCCGCTCCTCAAGAAGGGTTTGACGTCTCGCCAAGCATACGTGTCAGCCATGCCGGGAAATGCTCCAATATGAACGAGTTGCGCTTGTCGATTGAAGCGAACTCCTCCCCCTTGTGCTGCCCAATAGACGATGGAAAAAAAAATAACGGGCATGCTGAAAAACATGAAGAGATCAAAAATCAAATCTCCCCATTCTAATGGGTAGTGGGTTATGTCATAAAAAAAGAATAAAAGCCCAAAGTTACCAAAAATCCCAAAGAAGAAATAGAGGATATAAGCAGCCTCGTTCGGCTGATTTTTTTTAGGCTCCAAAAATCGTTCGTTGAAACGCTTCCGGTTGGAAAGGTCGTCGTAAAAAGCCACGTCCTCGGGCCACATGGCGATCTCGGCGCCAGGCAGTTCGGCATATTCGCGTTCACGGCGCAGATTGTTCAGCAGCGCTTCATAGCTTGGCGGCGTTTGCGCTTCGTTGGCTTCACTCATGATGCCGATCCTTGCTGGCGATTTTGAAACTGCTCCAGACGTTCGATGCGGTCCTGTGCCATCCGTTTTTCCGTGGCTTCATCGTGCAGCACGCAGGTGGGGTCGGCGAAGCGATCGGGCCAGTATCGAATATTGACATTGCTATCGACTCCGATGGCATCCGTTCGATAGCGCAGAATGCCATAGCCCTCTTCGACCTCGACCTGGGCAGTATCACTGAGCCGCTTGGCGCTGACATTGTTGCCACCAACGTAAACATGGTTGACCGCGAACTGGCTGACTTGTGGCTGCCAGCCGGGAAAGACGATGGCGACCTCGCTGGAGGCTGCCTCGATGACGGTCATGCCCATCGGGTCGTAGGTCGGCGAATTGACGTTGACTTCCAAGCGTGGAGCCTGGAACAAGCGATAGAACTGACGCAATTCCTCAACGTCATCCTGACCGAAAATCCCGGAAAGGGGCTCGCCATCGCTGCTCTGGCCGGTCCCCCAGCAGCTACGGCCGATCCAGTCGGTAAACTTGCGCTCCGCGACTACCGCATCGTGCCAGGAGCGAATGGCGCTATAGAGCACCTCCAGCCCCAGAATGACCCAGCCGACCGTACTGGCGCTGACACCGATGACTCGGGCAACGCCCGATGCCGTTCTGACCGCCCCGCGAGTGATCAGTGATTCTCCAGGCAAGCTTTGAACTTGGCCGAGAAATTCCGTTAACAAGCTCATTTTTCCCAGTACGTGAGCAATACCTATTCCTGATTCGGCAAGCTTCAGTAATGCACCCGCGTTGCTGAGGGTTTCTGCTCCGCCTGACTCCTGCCCAGATTCAATAATATCTTTGACACCTGCCAACGCCGCACTTACCGCCGCCAAGCCAATCGCCCAGGTACTGGCGCGTTCGGCCAGCGTGCCGAGTCGCTGGCCCGCCTGAGTCTCTCTGCCGTGCACATCCTACGCCCAGCCCATGCCCGCCCCCGCCAAGCCGGTGCCAGAGGCGCCGGTGGCCAGTGCAGCGGAGCCCAGGTTGAGCGAGTTGGCCAGCACCTTGCCGTCGTCGTCGCCCAGCTTGTGGATCGCTTTGCCGAGACTGTCCGTTGCCGCCCACATGCCCAGGCCACCCATCATCCCCTTAACGCCGTGCCAGAAATGCGTGGTGGCCTTGAGCGTCGCTTTCAATGGCGAATAGGTCTGACTGCCGCGGGAGTCGAGCTTTTGCGTGCCGACGAGATAGAAGGGGTCATTGCTGGCCTGGGTAGGGCGGAAGGGGAACTCGGCCGATCCGCCGGCCATCTGGGCGAACCACTCGCCGATGCGGTTCGCGGGCACCTGCTGGGGGATGGCGGCTTCGCCGAAGAGGACTTCGAGTATGGCGCGAGAGGGCGATCGCCAGAAGGCGCTGCTGTTCGTTCGGTTCCGCGTAACGGCGGCAATCACCATGCCGAGCTGGCTAGACGCGGCGTCGTCCGGTAGCCGGTCGATGACGCGCTGGAGCCGATCCATGGCCTCGCCGGCGGTGTTGTCGATCAGTGCCTGAACGCGGGCATTTCGCATGACCAGGGGCTGAGTCGGCTCGGCGAGGGTCTCGTCGAAGCGTTTGTCGGCCGTGGTGCCGTCCTGGGTCACGTAGTCATTGACCAGCGGATGGCCCATCAGGGCCCGATACATGACGCTATTGGTGACGGGTGTTTCGCCCTCGAACTGCGACTGCAGCCACTGCTGGCCCTGATCGTCGTGGAACAGTCCGGTGAGGGTATTGGCGACGACGACACGCAGATCGAGAAAATTGGTGTCGTCGGTCTCGTCGAACAACTCGAGCAGGGCGTGGTAGCGCTGCTGCAGACCTTGCCAGTCGCTCCATTGCTCGGCGGCCGCGGTTTCCACTTCGGTAACTAGCTGCTGCTGGCGCGCTTCGTACTGTTCGAGGAACGCTTTGGCGTCGTCCGCGCGGTAGTTGGCCAACCTCTGTCGGCGTGAAACGTCTCCGAGCGCATTTGCCACCGTTTCGGATGAGATATCTTTATCGTAGTATTTTTTTACATCATCTATAACTTTCTGATCTATGGGAAAATTTTGGTAGCGATCGGATATCTCGTCGTATCTAATATCACCCAGCCTCTCGATCATCTCCTTGACCCGCAGCTTGCGGGCGCTATCCGCACAGTGCTCGCTGAGTGCGGTGATCTGGGTGGCCAGTCGATGGTTCAGTTCGCTCATGACACCAACGGGGTCATGGAGGATGGGGACGAGCGGTTCGATATCCTCGCGGTTGCCATTGAACTGGGTGAAAAAGCGCTGCAGCGTCGTGACCGCCTGGCTGCCGAGAGGCGCGTCGGGACGGCTTTCACTCCATGAGAGGTCGGCGGGCTGCAGGGGAATGCCGGCGCCCCCCCGCATTTCGGGCACGTAAGCGGCATTGTCCAACGTGCCCGCCAGCGGCAGTACGTCCTGCTGACCCTCGGCCAACTGGCTGGTGACAACCTTCGTCAGTAACGTTCCACTCAGTTCTTCCAATCTGCCGCAGACGTCGGCGAGTGTGGCGGGGGTCAGCAGCGTATCGGTGACCAGCAGATAAACGGTATCGGTCACATCGTGCTTGGGCGCGGGCACCCAGGGCGTCGCCATGACGCCCATGGGGAACCAGAAATCCCGCTGTTCGGTGAATGCCTGATCCTCGGCAGCGTTTGTGGCTGTGTGGCGAGGCAGGGGCACGAACGTCGCTTCGTGGGTGACCTGATAGACGTGATGCTGCGGTTGGCCCTCTTGCGAATCCTCGGGTGAATAGAACAGGTAGACGATGCTGCGGGGGCGCAATAGGCGCAGGCCGTAGGTCTTCGATGCCGGGCCTGCGGGGTAGTCGCCTACGGTCACGCCGTCGAGTCCATCGACCCGGCAGCTCTCTTCCGTGAGACCGTAGCGAAGAGGGTATAGCGGAATGCACTCCTTCGCCGCCTCGATGACCACATCGACTGGGTCGGTCAGCTTCGAGGAGGTCATCGTCCAGTTGGCGACGTGATTGCCCTCCCAATCCAGATAGGCCTGTGTCTGACGAGACCCTGAAGACGACGCACTCATGCTCCGCCTCTCCTTTGTAAAGTATTGAAAACGGTGTTTAAAGATTCTCTATCAATGGAAATTACCATGTCCGTTGTGGCTATTCGACCGAATCCCGGCGGTTGATGAACTACAGAAATGTAGGCTCATTGGACTGAGTACTCGAAAGCACTTTCAACGTCGTAATCGCACGGATTCGTCCACCTTTGCGAAAACTTCGGGACAGTTTCTATTTGCGTGTCTCAATGTTTTAAATTGTGATTATACGTATACAAACTATCGCGAATGAATCGAGTCGACCGGGGCGGCGACTGAGGGACCGGGTGGCGTCGCGAAGGGGGGAGGTCGCGACCCGCGGGCAGCTGTCGCTGTGAGGTGAGGCTAGGGTGTCAAACAACGCCCGGCCATTGCGACCGGGCGCCATCGGGTCGACGTCGCTGATCAAGCTCGGACGTTCAGGCGTCGTCGAGGGCGTCGAGTCCTTCGAACAGCGCCTGGTGGAAGCGCTCGGGCTCTTGAATGTGGGGCGAGTGGCCAAGGTCCGGGAATTCGACCAGTTCGGCATTCGGGATGCGCTCGGCAGCGCGCTCGCCCAGTACCGAGTAGTCGCCGAGAGTCGCCTTGATGTCGGCCGGGGCGCGGCCCTTGCCGATGGCGGTATTGTCGTGCTCGCCGATCAGCAAAAGTGTCGGCACCTGGAGCGTATCGAACTCGTGAATCACCGGCTGGGTGAAGACCATGTCCGAGGTGAGCGCCTGATTCCAGGCGACGCGCTCGCCGCCGGGGCCGGCATACATCCCGGCGAGCATCTCCACCCACTGCTCATAGCGCGGCTCCCACTCGCCGACGTAGTAGGTCGAGCGCTGGTAGTCGCGAATGCCTTCGGCACTCTTGTTCAACTCTGCCTCGAAGCCATCGTCGACGCTCTGGTAAGGCACGCCCTTGGCCTTCCAGTCCTCCAGACCGATGGGATTGACCAGCACCAGCTGCTCGGTCTGCCCGGGGTACATCAGCGCGTAGCGACTGGCCAGCATCCCCCCCATCGAATGCCCCATGACGGTGACGTCGTCAAGCTCCAGGCTCTCCAGCAGGGCGTGGGTGTTGGCGGCAAGCTGATGAAAGCTGAACTGGTAGGCTTTTGGCTTGCTCGATTTACAGAAACCGATCTGGTCGGGGGCGATGACGCGATAGCCCTCGGCGGTGAGCCGTTCGATGGAGTCCTTCCACGTGCCGGCGCAGAAGTTCTTGCCGTGCAGGAGAACGACGGTTCGCCCGTTGGGCTCGGTCGCCGGTACGTCGAGATAGGCCATCTGTAGCTGTTGGCGCTGCGAGGTGAAGGTGAAGCGCGCCACCGGGTAGGCGTAATCGAACCCTTCGAGCTCGGCGCCATACGTCGGTGTCTGCGTGCTTTGCGCTTCGTTTCCCTGCGTTTCGCCTTCGCTCGTCTGCGCCGCGGCGGGGCCGGCGAGACACAGGGCAGCGCCCAGTGCCATGCCAAAAGTGGGAAGCCAGCCGGCCGCGGGCTTGGTCGTCGAGGTGGTCGCGTACATTCGAATCTCCTGTCGAAACGTCAGTGGGTATCGAGTGCAGCGGGCGGGCGGCGCTTGGCGATTCAACTCGATCGACTCAGAGCCTAGACGATATCCAGCGGCACCGGTCGGTCGGGCGCCGGGAAGGCGTCGTCGAGCTGGGCGAGATCGTCGTCGGTTAGCCGGATCGAGAGGGCGTCGGCGTTGGCCTTGACGTGGGCGGGCGTCGACGCCTTGGGGATGGCGATTGCGGGTCGCTCGGGGGACTCACTGCCCGCGCCGTTGCGTATGACCCACGCCAGCAGGATCTGTGCGGCGCTGGCACCGTGCCCGGCGGCGATCGCCTCGACCACCGGGGCGGTGATCACTTCGTTGCGCTGGCGGTCCCCCTGGGCCAGCGGGCAGTAGGCCATCGCCGGTAGCCCCTTTGCCTTGAGTCAGGGCAGCACGTTGAGTTCGATCCCGCGGGAGCCCAGGTGATAGAGCACCTGATTGGTGGCGCAGTCGGTGGCGCCGGGAAGCGACTCGAGTGCCTTCAGGCGTTGGGCATCGAAGTTGGAGACGCCGAAGCGGCGGATCTTGCCCTGTTCCCGCAGCCGCTCGAATGCCTCGAACGTCTCTTCGAGCGGCATACCGCCCGGCCAGTGAAGCAGGTAAAGATCGAGAGTTTCGATCCCCAGCCGAGCGAGGCTTCGCTCACAGGCCTCGATGGCGCTGTCGCGCCCGGCGTTCCAGGGATAGACCTTGGAGACCACGAAGGCGTCGTCGCGCCGGTCGGCAAGCGCCTGGCCGACGACCCTCTCGGCGCCACCCTCGGCATACATCTCGGCGGTGTCGATCAGCGTGAGACCAAGATCCAGCCCGTAGCGAAGCGCATCGGCCTCTTGTGACGCCGGCAGGCGGTCTTCGCCCATATACCAGCTGCCCTGGCCGATGGCCGGCAGCGTCACGGGCGGTTCGGTGGCGGTTGCGGGGAAGACGATGTGCGGGGAAGAGGGGGGCATGGGGTCTCCAGTCACTCGAAGCGGCAAAAATCGGTATCCTCAGGCTGGCCGTCCGGTGTCGGATTGGCAAATTCGCCATCGACGAGGAGTTTCCCATCGCTTCATCCCCCGAGTGTCCGCACAGCGAGACCCGCGCTCGCGACTGGCTGTCGCGCTTCGTGATCGAACACGATATCTGTCCCTTCGCCGGACGCGAGTTTCGCCGAGAGGCGATTCGTTATGCGGTGAGCGAGGGCGCGGATCTCGAAAGCTGGCTGCAGGCGCTGGCGGGGGAGTGCCAGCGGCTGGATGCCGAGCCCGAGATCGCCACGACCCTGCTGATCTTCCCGCGGGGGCTCGAGGCGTTCGAGGATTATCTCGACCTGCTCGAATTTGGCGAGGCGCTCCTCGTCTCGCTGGGTTATGAGGGCATCTATCAGCTGGCGAGTTTTCATCCCGACTACGTGTTCGAGGGCGTCGCGCCCGATGATCCGGCCAATTTCACCAACCGCTCGCCGGCGCCGATGCTGCATCTGCTGCGCGAGGCGGCGCTCGAGCGGGCGCTTGCGCACTACCCTGATCCCGAGGCGATTCCCGAGCGCAACATGAAAGTGCTGCGCGCGCCGGAGTCACCGGCGCTGGCGGCGGCCATCGCGGCATCGGGCCGCTGAGGAAAGTGACGCCGATGGCCTACCTCTCGGCGTGAATTGCCTATGCTGTGACGGCACCTCCGGTTGTGAACGGGGGAGAATTCGATGCTCAACGAGTCCGAATCAATAGGAGATCTGCGATGCAGACCGTGACCCGAGGCGGTGAAGCCGTCGATGTCAGCGGACGCTTTCTGGAGAAGGGCGACAAGGCGCCGCCGTTCACGCTGACCAATGCCAAGATGGAAGACGTCGTGATCGACGACTTCGAAGGCAAGCGCAAGGTGCTCAACATCATTCCCAGCGTGGATACCGCGACCTGTGCCATGTCGGCGCGCAAGTTCAACGAGTTTGCCAGTCAGCTCGACAACACCGTGGTGCTGGTCGTCTCGGCCGATCTGCCATTCGCCCAGGCGCGCCTCTGCAGCGCCGAGGGGCTCGATGACGTCGTGACGCTGTCCTGCTTTCGCCACCCGGAGTTTCGCCAGCTCTTTGGTGTTTCGCTGGACAGCGGGGCGATGGCGGGGCTCTGCGCGCGGGCGGTGGTCGTGCTCGACGAGACCGATCACGTGATTCACGCCGAGCTGGTCTCCGAGATCAAGAACGAGCCGGACTACGAGGCGGCCAGGCAGTCGCTCGGCGAGGGCGGTTCGAGCGCGGGCGATGAGGCGTCGACACCCGCTTCGGCGCGTGACGACGACGGTAACGACAGCTAGGTTTGCGGAAGGCGCGGACCCATGGTCTACACTGATCCGCGCATCCCAAGCGAGGGGGAGAGTGTTTCCCGTCGTATTCGGTCTGTGCTCGCCGGCCAGTCGTACACGATCCGTCGCACGCGGTCAGTCGCCGCAGGCCCGTCGCATCAGAACAGAAGGAGTTGACGATGACGATCAAGAAATCCGGTTCCGCCGAATGGAAAGGCAGCCTCAAGCAGGGCAAGGGTGTCGTCTCCACCGAGAGTGGCGCGCTCAAGGACAACCCCTACGGTTTCAACACGCGTTTCGAGGGTGAGCCGGGCACCAATCCGGAAGAGCTGATCGCCTCCGCCCATGCGAGCTGTTTCTCCATGGCGCTGTCGATGATGCTGGGGGAAGAGGGTATCGAGCCCGAGAGCCTCAAGACCGACGCCACCGTCATCATGGAGCAGGACGACAGCGGCTTTACCATCACCGCCGTGGAACTGAAGACGGTCGCCCGTATTCCCGGCGCCGACCAGTCGACGTTCGACAGCGCCGCGCAGAAAGCCAAAGAGGGCTGCCCGATCTCCAAGCTGCTCAACGCCAAGATCTCGCTGGACGCCACGCTCGAGAACTGAGCCTCGACGTTTCACGCCCTGAAAAAGCCGGCCTCGGAGCCGGCTTTTTCATGTCCGCTCCCTGCCGTCGAGCGCACCGGGGCCCCAGGCGGGTGCCATGACGCTTCGGGTAAAGTCTGCTACCGTATCGGGCCGCCGTGAACGAGGGCATCCTGCCCCAATGACGAGTTCCGACGCGCTCGCCTGCCGAGTGCGCCACGGCAACTGCGTTCACGGCCGGTCGCCCACAAGGCCGCTCGTTCATAACAAAGCTTGCCCGCGTTGAAACGCACCGTTTCAGCCAATTTCGTACCGCCCGACCCGGCGCTGCGACGAAAGCTCTGTGCCAAAAAGTCCTGTCAAAAAGAAAACGCTCATGGCCAACGCTCCCCAATATGACGCGGCACCGTCGCGACCGCTCTCCCGCGGTGACGTCAAGATCCTCTCGCTCTCCGCGCTCGGCGGCGCGCTCGAGTTCTATGACTTCATTATCTTCGTCTACTTCGCCACCGTCATCGGCCATCTGTTCTTCCCGCCCGATATTCCCGAGTGGCTGAGAATGGTCCAGACCTACGGCATTTTCGCCGCGGGCTATCTGGCGCGGCCGCTGGGCGGCATCATCATGGCGCACTTCGGCGACCTGCTGGGGCGCAAGAAGATGTTCACCCTGTCGATCTTTCTGATGTCAGTGCCGACGCTGCTGATCGGCTGTCTGCCGACCTACGAGACCGTGGGGTATCTCGCACCACTGCTGCTGATCGTGATGCGTATTCTGCAGGGCGCTGCCGTGGGCGGCGAGGTGCCCGGCGCCTGGGTCTTCGTCACCGAGCACGTCTCGCGCAAGAACGTGGGGCTCGCCTGCGGCACGCTCTCTTCGGGACTGGTCGCCGGCATTCTTATCGGCTCGATCATCTCGGCGTTCCTCAAGTCCCACTACAGCGCTGAGGAAATGGCGGACTACGGCTGGCGCGTGCCGTTCTTGATCGGCGGTGTCTTCGGACTGCTGGCGGTCTATCTGCGCCGCTATCTGGAGGAGACGCCGGTGTTCGCCGAGATGCGCGCCAAGAAGGCGCTCTCCGAGGGGCTGCCGGTCAAGCGCGTCGTCACTCGGCACATGGATAGTGTCGCGCTCTCCATGGCGGTGACCTGGATTCTCACTGGTGCGGTAGTGGTGGTCCTGCTGCTGACGCCCAACATCCTGATGACGCAGTACGACATCGACGCCTCCTTCGCCAACGTCTGGGCCATCGTCTGCGTGGTGATTGGCTGCGTCGTCTCCGGCTGGTGCTGCGATCGCTTCGGCAGCGGTGTCACCCTGCTGGGCTGGAGCGCACTGCTGGGCGTGAGCTATACCGCCATGATGCAGATCGTGCCCAACGACCCGAGTCAACTGCTGGCGCTCTACTGTCTGGCCGGCTTCGGCGTGGGGATCGTCGGTGTGGTGCCGACCATCGCGGTGAAATCCTTCCCGGCGGCGGTGCGCTTTTCCGGACTGTCGTTCTCCTACAACGTCGCCTACGCCATCTTCGGCGGCTTTACACCGGTGGTGGTCTCCTGGCTGGTCGTTCAGGATCCGGCGGCGCCCGCCTACTACGTGGCGGCTCTGTCGCTCCTCGGCGTGGCAATCGGCGTGGCCCTGCTGGTCTCTCCTGGCGGCAAGCGCCTGGCGCTGATGCAGCACTGAGACCGCCGGCCCGCGTCGGCGAATTCGCTGGCGTGTCATCGAACGACGCCCCCGCCGGGAGACCGGCGGGGGCGTCATCGTTTCGGCGATCGGTCAGCGACCCGCGAAAGCGGCGTTATCGAGACGCGGGTCACTCACTGTGTGCGTGGGCGGCGTCTACCAGTGCCCGGATCAGGCGCTGCTGCGAACGAGTGAAGAGCAGAAACTCCGGGTGCCACTGGACGCCGATCAGAAAGGGGTGGGTCTCGCTCTCGATCGCCTGGACCAGATCGTCGCGATCCCGGGCGACCACCTTCAGGCCCTCCCCGGGACGGTCGACCGCCTGGTGGTGAAGGCTATTTACCTGACAGAAGCGGCGATTGAGAATTTCCGCCAGCCGGCTGAACGGCTCGATCTCCACGCGTTTTCGTGGCAGCACTGTGCGCCGGTTGCGAATGTGGCGATAGGCCGTCTGGATGTCACCGATCAGGCTGCCGCCGCAGTGGATGTTGATCATCTGCGCGCCGCGACAGATTCCCAGGATCGGCGTTTTCAGGGGCAGGTAGTGGCCCAGCAGCGCCAGTTCCAGATCGTCGCGGGCGGGGTCGATACGCACGTCGAGCTGCACCTCGCCGCCGTAGCGGGCCGCGCCGATGTCGTCGCCACCGCCGATGATCAGGCCGTCGAGTGCCTGTTCGGGCGGCCGCGACGGCGAGAGACGCACCGGGCGCCCGCCGGCGCGCCAGACTGAGATCCAGTCGCACCACCACGCCAGAAGACTCTTGTGGTCCGACGTGGTGATGCCGATCAGTGGGCGGGAGCGGTCTGAGGTGTTTTCGTTCGCTGATGACATCAGTGGTGCATCCAGTGCCGGAGCGAGTCCAGCCATCGGTTGAGCGTCGGCTGCGCCAGATGCTCGAGGTAGGCGGCGCTGCGCTCGGCGAGGTGCACCGGGTCAGCGGCGAGGCGCTCGACCTCCACCCAGCGGTTCCACTCGACGCTGGCACCCCATTCGGGATCGGAGAGCGATGCGTTGGGTAGCCGATAGTGATAGGTCGGGCGGGGCTTGATCAGTGCCTCGCGCAGCACCGGATTGGGATGGTCCGGTCGTAGCCAGGCGAACAGCGGCAGCAGGTCGAGCTCGCGGTTGCGCGTCGGATTGGCGATCAGATAGTCGTCGATCAGCGTGTCGAGGCTCGGGGCGTAGTCCGGCGCGAGCACCTTGTTGGCGTAATCGGCGTGGAAAGGTCGCGTGTGGGGCAGCACGTCGCGAGTGACGTCGACCACGATCTGGTGGCGCAGCCAGTCAGCCAGGATCAGATAGGCGCGCAGATGCGCGAGAATGCTGCCGACGTCCGCCGCCGGGATCTCGGCGTTGAGATGCAGACCGAAGCCGTACATCAGGCTGGCATCCGTGCCCTCGGCGCCGTGACGCCTCAGCGCGTCGAACAGCTCGTCGACACGTTCGAGCTCGTGCCACGGCAGGGGCGGGCAGACGATCTCGGTGGGCACCAGCCCGGCGACCATATCCCCGAGCCACTCCCGGGTGCGCGAGTGCAGGCTGGCACGCAGATGGTCGCCCATGCCCGGGGGCTGACCGTCGGTTTCGCGCATGCGCTCGAGCAGCGTTTCGTCGGGATGGACGTACTTGCTGTCGAGTTCGACGTGAAAGGTGCCCCAGGGAGTATCGGTGACGGAGAGACGATGGGCGCTGTGCTGCTCCACCGTGCCGCCGAACGTCATCTCGACCAGGCGCGCGGCCTGAATGGGGCCGACGCCGGCGAACTCGATCTCGACGCCGACCTTGCGCGGCTCGCCGGAGGCACTATCGGCAATCGCGGGGGGTAACAGGGACACGTAGGGCTCCTTGTCGGCACTGGCCGTCTCGGCAGCGAATCGGCTCGCCGGCGGCGACTCGACGTTGTCAGAGCATGAATGGATCGGGCCTAGGTTAACACTGCCTGCCGGGTCAGGCCGAGCGGCGATGACGTCCCCGTGCCGATCATCCCCAGTGCATGAGGGCGACGCCGCAGAGGATCAGCCCGCCGGCGGTCAGCCGCTCTCGTCGCAGCGGCTCCTTGAGCCAGATGACGCCGATGGCAATGGCGAAGAGCACACTGGTTTCCCGCAGCGCAGCCACCAGCGCGATCGGCGCCTGGGTCATCGCCCAGATCGTGATGCCATAGGCGCCCATCGACAGCGCACCGCCCAGGATCCCGACTCGCCAGTGCCCGCTCAACTGGCCGAGCACCGCCATACCCCGCAGCGACACCAGTGCCAGCAGCATGCCGGCGCCGTCGAGCAGGAAAAGCCACACCACGTAGCTTGCGGCATCGCCGTTGGCGCGCGCGCCGCTGCCGTCAGCGAGGGTGTAGCCCGCGATGAACAACGAAGTGACCAACGCGTTGACCAGCGAGGCGCGCTCGAGCCGATGGTGGCGTCCGCCGGGCAGCGCCATGCAGATGACGCCGAGAATCAGTACGAGGATGCCGACGATACCCAGTACCGTCGGCTGTTCGGCCAGCACGAACAGGCCGATCAGCGTCACCAGCAGCGGCGCGCAGCCGCGAGCGATCGGGTAGACCTGGCCGAGATCGCCGACCCGATAGGCGCGCACCAGGAAGATGTTGTAGCCGACGTGCAGCACGGCCGATACCGCAAGCCACGGCCATGCCGCCGGCTCGGGCAGCGCCACGAAGCCCACGGCGAGCAAGGCAATCACCCCGCATCCGGCCTGAATTAGCGACATGCTCAACAGCCGATCGAGCCCTACCTTGACCAACGCATTCCAGCTCGCATGCATCAAGGCACCGGCGAGTACGGCGAGAAAGACGGGCGTGGTCACTGCGGCTCCTTGGTGGGTAAACCAAACCGGGCAGGCCCGGGGAGGGGACTCGGCGTCGTGCGGGCGGTGACCCGCCAAGCCGGGGTCGAGGCTCCGCCATCCTAGCCTTTGCGCAGTGGAAGCGTCGACGGCGAGTGATCGATCAGGCCCGTCACGGTAGGATGGCCGCTCGCAATCGACGAACCCGGAGAGCGGATGTTCAGCGTGCTGCACGCCAATCACCTCGAGGATCTGCGCGATCTGTCGCTGGCTTTGATGCAGCGCCAGCGCCTGCCGCCGCTGACCCCCGAGACCTATCTGGTTCAGTCCAACGGCATGGCGCAGTGGCTGCGGCTGTCGCTGGCAGAGGCCGACGGCGTGGCCGCCTCGGTGGATTTTCCGCTGCCCTCGAGCTTTGTGTGGCGGGCGTATCGCGCCGTGCTCGAACACCAGGGCGAAACGATTCCGCTGCAGTCGCCCTTCGACAAGCGTCCGCTTGCCTGGCGCATCCTGCGGCTGCTCGATGCGCTGATCCTGCGTGATCCGGAGACGTTTGCCCCTCTCGCGCATTATTTGGCGGCCGGCGACCCGGCGGCAGGCGACCCGGCGGCAGGCGACCCCGCGACAGGCGATCCGGGAGCCGGCGACCCCGAGACCGGCGCGCCGGCGTCGCTCCCCATCGGGCAACACGAGCAGGCCGAGCGCCAGCGCTGGCAGCTGGCGGTTCGCCTCGCCGATCTCTTCGATCAGTATCTCAACTACCGCCCGGACTGGCTGGCGGCGTGGGAGAGCGGGCACGACGCCCCAGTGGATTTGCCCGCGGACCAGCGCTGGCAGCCGGCACTCTGGCGGGCACTGCTCGATGACGCCGAGGCCGTGGCAAGAGAGCATCATCGCGCCCGACTGCATGGACGCTTCGTCGACGCCGCCCGCGCCCTCGACAACCGCCCGGCGGGGCTGCCGCCGCGGGTCTATGTCTTCGGTATCTCGACGCTGCCGGCACAGACGCTGGAGGCGCTGCATGCGCTGTCCGGGGTGATCGACGTCTATCTGATGATCACCAATCCGTGCCGGCACTACTGGGGTGACATCGTCTCCGATCGCGAGGCGATCAAACGGGCCGGGCGACTCTCCGCCCAGGCGCTGGCGCGCCAGCAGACGCGCCATCCGGAAGCGCCGAAGCTCGCCGCCCTCGACGAGCAGGCACTGCACCTGCAGGCCAATCCGCTGCTGGCGGCGTGGGGCGCCCAGGGGCGCGACTTCATCGTCGGTCTCTACGAGTTCGAGAGTCAGGACGGCGGCTTCGATCTGGAAACGGATCTCTTTCGCGATCCCATCGAGACACCGAGTGATGCCGATCGGGAAGCGACCGGCGAACGCGCGCCGCTGCTCAACCAGATCCAGCAGGACATTCTCGATCTCGTCCACCCCGGCGAGCTGGCCCGAGAGCGCGGCAAGCGGCGCCTCATCGCCGCCGACGATGCGTCGCTCTCGCTCTACCGCGTGCACTCGCCGCTGCGCGAGGTCGAGGTGCTTCATGACCGCCTGCTCGATGCCTTCGAGCAGGCAAGTCGCGAAGGCGACCCGCTGCGCCCGCGGGACATTCTGGTGATGGTGCCGGAGATCGACATCTACGCGCCCTTCATCGAGGCGGTGTTCGGTCAGCTATCGCCCAGCGATCCGCGGCACATCCCGTTCACCATTGCCGACCAGGTGGCGAGCGAGACCCATCCACTGATGGTGCTGGTGCTGTCGCTGCTGGAGCTGCCGGAACGCCGCCTCGGCGTCAGCGAGCTGCTCGACGCCCTCGACGTGCCCGCGTTCCGCGCCCGCTTCGACATCGACGAGAGCGAACTGCCGCGAGTGCGCCAGTGGCTGGCCGAGAGCGGCGTGCGCTGGGGACTCTCCGGTGACCACCGCGCCGCGCTGGGTTTTCCCGCGCTGCACGCCAACAGCTGGGCGTTCGGACTCGAACGCATGCTGCTGGGGTATGCCACCGGCGCGCTGCCGTCGAGCGGGGCGCACGCCCGCGAGGCGAGCACGACCGCCGGGGAGGGCGCCTGGCAGTTCGATGCCATCGTTCCCTACGATGAGGTGGGGGGGCTTGAAGCGGACCTCGCCGGACGGCTCGCCGAGCTGATGCAGGTCATCGAGGGCCAGTGTCGCGCGCTTGGCTCGCCGGCGACACCGCAGACGTGGCTCACCCGGCTGCGCGAGCTGATCGATGCGGTCTTCCGACCGATGGCGCTGGACGAGCACGACGTGCTGGCGCGGGTCGATCAGGCGCTGTCGCGCTGGCAGGCGAGCTGCGAGCTGGCCGCCTTCGAGACGCCGATCGGCCTGGCCGTGGTGCGTGATGCACTCAAGGCAGAGCTCGACGACGGCGGCCTGGCCCAGCGCTTCCTCGCCGGTAAGGTCAACTTCGCTACCCTGATGCCGATGCGCGCGATTCCGTTTCGACAGGTCTATCTGCTCGGCATGAACGACGGCGCCTACCCGCGAACGCGTCAGCCCCAGGACTTCGATCTGATGGCCCAGCGCCCGCGCCCCGGGGACCGCTCGCGGCGCGACGATGACCGCTACCTGCTGCTGGAAGCGCTGCTCTCCGCCCGCGACCGGATCACCCTCTCCTGGGTCGGCTTCGACCAGCGCGACAACACCCCGCGTCCGCCGTCGGTGCTGATCGGCGAGCTGCTCGACATGCTCGAGCAGGGCTACGCGCCGGCCGACATGCCAGCCGATGCCGACATCGAGGCCGCGCTCGCCGCCCGGCTGATCGAGACCCACCCGCTGCAGCCCTTCTCCCGGCGCTACTTTCTTGCCTCGGACCCGCGCTTCACCTTCGATTCGAGCTGGGAGGCACTGCACCGCGCCGACGCGTCCGCTGGGGCCGTCAGAGAGGACGAAACCGAAGCCGACGTCGCCGAGATCCGCGCTGGCGAGGCCCAAGAGCCCGAGCCCAGCGCGCCGGCAGAGGCGCTCGATATCGCCGATCTCACTCGCGTACTGCGCCGGCCCTGGAGTGTCTATCTCGGCCGCCTCGGCGTGCGCTTTCAGGAGGCGGAGGTGCCCGACGAGGATAGCGAGCCGTTCGTCCTCGACGCGCTGGAGGACCACACTCTCAAGCGCGAACTGCTCGACGCCGGCCGCCGCGGCGAAGCGCTGACAGTGATGGCGGAGCGGCTGCGTCTGGCCGGCCGGCTACCTGCGGCAGGGTTCGGTCTGGCTACCATCGAAGCACCGTTGAAGCGCCTCGAGACCCAGTTGCAGAGCTTTCGTGAGCTGAGCGCCGCGTTGATGCCGTGCGAGCCGACGGTTCTGCGTTTTAGCGCGCCGCCGACGCCTCAGGCGCCGCCACTGACGCTGGAGTCGCGTATCGACGGGCTGTTTCAGGAAGGCGCGGCGGCGGCGGGGGAGGCCACTCGGGTACTGATCACGCTGGAGACGAGTCACTTCGGACACTTCCAGACGGGCCGCAGTGACAAGGGGGCCGAGAGCGCCGGGCCGTGGAAGAAGCTCGGCAAGCCCCATCGACTCTACGCCGGCTACCTGCGCTGGCTGCTGGCCAACGCCGCCGGAGAGACACCCTGTCGCTGGACCGCGCTGTTCGAGGATCGCTGGCTGGAGTTTCCCGCGCTGGGCCGGGTGGAGGCCCGGGCCACGCTCTCCGGCTGGCTCGAGCGCTGGTGGCGTGCCTTTCGCCGACCGCTGCCGGCGGTCAGCGAGCTGACCCGCAGTCTCTGGGCCGAATGCACCCGCGAGCATCTCGCCGAGATCGAACGCGGCGAGCCGCTGGCGCCACCCCTGCGCGACAAGCTCGCTGCCGAGTTCGAATCCGGCGGTTATCAGCGCGACTCTCTGATCCAGCGGGAAGGGGGGCTGGGTCAGCTGTGGCGGGACTTCGAGTCGTTCACCGCGGCCAACGGGGTGGCGGAGACGGTGCGCCACTATCAGCCCTTTCTCGATGCCCTGCTCGGCGCCTCGCAGCGGCTTCACCGTGCCACCGCTCATGAAGGCCAGACCGCGGGAGAAACGTCATGACCGCCGACTCACGCGGCGCCCTCGAGCCGACGCCGGGCATGACGCCCGACACGCCCACGCACGCATCCGACCCCGCAGGCGATGGCGGCATCGTGCCGCTGGCGCTCGATACCCTGCCGTTGACCGGCGAGCATCTGATCGAGGCGAGCGCCGGCACCGGCAAGACCTTCACCCTCGCTGCGCTCTACGTGCGTCTGGTGCTGGGACCGATGCCGGGGCGCGAGACGCTCGACTTTCCCCGGCCGCTGACGCCGCCGGAGATTCTGGTGGTGACCTTTACCGAGGCCGCCACCGCCGAGCTTCGCGGGCGGATCCGCGGGCGTCTGAAGCAGGCGCGGACGTGGCTGCTGGCCGCGGCTGACAAGCGCGACGATGGCGTGCTGGACATCCTGCTCGCGCCGCTCGCCAACGCCGGGGAGGCGGCCTGTCGCGACGGCGCGCGGCGCCTCGATCAGGCCGCGCGGCTGATGGACGAGGCCGCGATCTTTACCATCCACGGTTTCTGCCAGCGCATGCTCACGCGCCATGCCTTCGATGCCGGCGCGCGCTTCTCTGCCGAGCTGCTGCAGGAGGGTCGCACGCTGCTCGCGCAGACGGTGGCCGACTACTGGCGCCGCGAATTCTACCCCCTCGACGCGCGCTGGCAGCGTCAGATCCGGGCCGAATGGAGCGGCCCGGAGGCGCTGGCCGATGCGCTGCGTCCACTGCTCAGCGACGGCGCGCCCCAGCCGCTGTGGGTCGCTGGCGCGCCGATACAGGCGCCGGCGTCACTGGACACGCTCTTCGCCGGTCTCGAGCGCGAGCTACAGGCCCGCCAGACCCTCGAAGCGGCCCTCGTCGCCCACTGGGATCGGGAGACGATTCGCCAGGTGCTGGAAGCGGCGTTCGACGCCGACGCCCTCAAGAAGAACAGCTACAAGCGCGAGGAGCTGGAGACGCGGCTGGCAGGCGTCGAGACCTGGCTCGAGCAGGGTGTTTTCGACGCCGCCGACGAGGTCACCGACAGCAGCGGTCGCTTCTGGCTCTCTCAGGCGAAGCTCGAAGGCGCAACCAAGAAAAGTGCGACGGCGCCGACGCATCCGTTCTTCGCCGCGCTGGATCGATTGGCCGAGACCGATACGCCGTTTGCGGCCATCCGCGATCAGGTGCTGGTCCACGCCCGCGACCGTATCGCTCAGGCGTTCGCCGCCGAGAAGCGCCGGCGCGGGCTGTGGGAATTCGCCGATCTGCTCAACGACCTGGATGCCGCGCTGGCGCCCCCCGCGGGGGATGACAGCGGTGCCGCCCAGCGGCTCGCGGCACGCATTCGCGCCGAGCTGCCGGTGGCGCTGATCGACGAGTTCCAGGACACCGACCCGGTCCAGTACCGTATCTTTTCGCGCATCTACCGCCAGGCGCCAACCGCGGCGCCGCCAACGGCGATGCTGATGATCGGCGATCCCAAGCAGGCGATCTACGCCTTCCGGGGGGCCGACATCCATACCTACCTGGGCGCGCGACGGGCGACGCCGAGTCGCTTCACGCTGATGCGCAATTTCCGCGCCAGCGAGGCGATGGTCTCGGCGACGAATGCGCTCTTCGGTGGACATCCCCAGCCCTTCGGCAGCGACGAGATCCCCTTCATCGCGGTCGAGGCGCAGGCGAAGGCGACCCGCCTGGTGGCGGCGGACGGCAGCGACGTCCCGGCGCTGGGCACCTGGTGGCCGGACAGCGAACGACGTGGCCAGGGTGAGTATCAGGCCGAGATGGCGGCGGCGACCCGGGGGGAAGTCCAGCGGCTGCTCGAGGGCGCCTGGCAGTTCGAACGTGCCGCTGGGCGGACCCCGGTGCGTCCCGCGGATATCGCCATTCTGGTGCGCAACGGCCCGGAAGCGCTCAAGGTGCGCCGCGCCCTGGCCGACGGCGGCATCCGCAGCGTCTATCTCAGCGAGCGATCCAGCGTGTTCGACACGCCGCAGGCGTTCGAGCTGCTGCAGCTTTTCGAGGCGGTGGCCCAACCGCGGCATGATGCCCGCCTGAAGGCCGCGCTGGCCTCCAACCTGCTCAACGACAGCCCGCAGGCGCTGGCCCCGCTGCTGGCCGACGAGATCCGCTGGGAGCGCGAGGTGGAGCGCTTCGGCGACTATCAGCGCCAGTGGCGCCGGCGGGGGCTGCTGCCGATGCTGCGCACGGTGATGCGTGATTTTGGCGTCGCCGAGCGCCTCGCCCGGCGCCCGGACGGCGAGCGGGCGCTCACTGACCTGCTGCATCTGGGGGAGCTCGCTCAAAACGCCCAGCAGCACCTCGATGGCGAGCAGGCGCTGCTGCGCTGGTGGCACGGCGCGCTCGAATCCGGGGTGGAATCGCTCGACAGTCAGGCGCTCAGCCAGCGGCTGGAGAGCGACGAAGACCTGGTCCGGGTGATCACGGTGCACAAGTCCAAGGGGCTCGAGTATCCCATCGTGCTACTGCCATTCGCCTGCTCCTACCGTCCGGCGGAGCCGGATCGCCAGAGTGGCCTGCTGGCACTGCTGGCACTGCGGGCCCCCGAGGGCGAAGGCGAGGTGATGGTTGCCGACCCCAGCGACGCGCAGAAACAGCAGGCGGAGCTCGCCCGGCTCGACGAGGACGTTCGACTGCTCTACGTCGCGCTGACCCGAGCCGCCTTCGCCTGCCGGCTGGGCGTGGCCTATGTGGCGCGTGGGCGCAGTCGCAGCGGGTCGATGCACGAGACCGCGCTGGGTCGGCTGCTCGGCAGTGACTCGGCCGACGACGGCGACGCCTTGCTGGCGCGTCTCAGGCGTGCCGAGTCGAACGGCTGGCTCGCCGTGGTCGAGCCGCCGGAACTCCCCGATCACCGCGTGCGGCTCGAGGCGGCGTGCGCCGAGGTGCAGCCCGCGCGGCGCTTTCACGGCACGATCGATGACGACTGGTGGATCGCTTCCTACACCTCGCTGATCAGCGACGCGCGCCGGGGACGGCTCGGCGAGAACGGTGACGATCTACCGGCGACGCTCGACGTCGAGGTGAGCCGTGAACGCGACCCGGTGCCACGACCGCGCATCCGGACACTGATCGACTTTCCCCGCGGTCCGCGTCCCGGCACCTTTCTTCACGGTCTGCTCGAGCAGCTCGAACTCGACCGACTCGATGAGGCCGACTACGCCACGAGCTATGGGCGAGAGATCACCCGGCGCTTGGTGCTCGCCGGCTTCGACGCCGACTGGACGCCGATTCTTACCGAGTCGCTCACCCAGCGGCTGCGCCGGCCGCTGCTGATGGGCGGCGCGAACCCGGACGGCGCCGGCAGCGGTGACGTCCGCCTCGATGCGCTGAATGCCTGGAAAGCCGAGCTGGAGTTCTGGCTGCCGGCGACGGCGGCCTGGAGCGAGCCGCTGGATCGCCTGGTGACCCGGTGTGAGCCGCTGCCCGGTCAGCGTCCGAGGCTCGCCCCACGTAAGCTCAATGGCATGCTCAAGGGCTACATCGATCTGGTGTTCGAGGCCCAGGGTCGCTGGTACGTACTCGACTGGAAGTCGAATCATCTGGGTGACTCACCGGCGGACTACGTCGGCGCGTCGCTGGCGGCGGCGATGGTCGACCATCGCTACGATCTGCAGTACGTGCTTTATGTGCTGGCGCTGCACCGGCTGCTGAAATGCCGACTGGCGGACTATGACTACGACCGCCACGTGGGCGGGGCGTGCTATGTCTTTCTGCGCGGTTTCTGCGCCGCCGACGACGAGGGTTTTTTATCGGCGCCCGATGCCGCGCCGGCGGGTTCTTCATCGGCGCCCGACGCCGCGCCGGAGGGTTCTTTATCGGCGCCCGATGCCGCGCCGGAGAGTTCTTTATCGGCGCCCGATGCCGCGCCGGAGAGTTCTTCATCGGCGCCCGACGCCGCGCCGGCGGGTTCTTCATCGGCGCCTGATGCCGCGACAAAGGGTTCTTTTCAGGCGCCCAATGCCGCGCCGGGGGTGTTCTATCGGCGACCGGCACGCGCGCTGATCGAGGCGCTGGATGCCTGGCTCGATGGCAATGAGGCGCCGGCCCGCGCGTTACTCGCACAAACGGCGAAAGAGGGAGAGAGCGCATGACGCGACGACGCCGCGATGCTCAAGAGCCGACTCCGCAGATGGGGCTGGCGCTGGAGGCAGAGGCGCACTCGCCGGCAGACAGTGACGACCCCGCGACGCCCGTTGACCCGCCGTCGCCCGGCGCGCTGAATCACCAAGACCTGTTTGCCACGCTGAATCGCCAAAACCTGTTTGCCACGCTCAGGCTTTGGGTCGAGCTCGGTTGGCTGCGCCAGCTCGATCGCCACTTCGTGCGCTTTCTGGCCGAGCGCGAGCCACCTGCCGGCTCGTCGGGCGGCGATCCGTCGGGCGGCGATCCGTCGGGCGGCGCTCCGTCGGGCGGCGATGAGGCAGACGAGGCGCTGGTCTATCTGGCTGCGGCGCTGGTGAGCCATCAGGCTGGTCGCGGCCATGTCTGTCTGTCGCTGACGCGAGCGCTGGCTGCGCCCCACAGCGCGCTGTCGTTGCCGCCGCTGGACGGGGGACGAGAACCGGACCGACCGGTCACACTGCCGGAGACACTGCTGGCCGGGGTGACGCGGGCGCGCTGGATCGCTGCGCTGGACGACTCTTGGCTGGTGACCCGGGCGTCGCAGGCGGCGGGCAGTGCAACGCCGCTGGTGCGCGACGGCGATCGACTCTATCTGCGCCGCTACTGGCAGGCGGAGGCGGGTGTGGCCCGGCGACTCGGCGAGCGCCTGAAGCGCCCCCTGCCGGTGGCCCCCACAATGGCAGACCGCCTGGCGACGCTCTTCGCCGGGAATGTCGCCGAGGCCGGTGAACCGGACTGGCAGCGGCTCGCCTGCGCCATGGCGCTGCGCCAGCGGCTGACCGTGATCTCCGGCGGGCCCGGCACGGGCAAGACCACCACGGTGACTCGGCTGCTGGCACTGTTGCAGCAGCAGGCGCTGGAGACGGGCGGTGACGTCCTGCGAATTCGTCTTGCCGCACCGACGGGCAAGGCGGCGGCGAGGCTCTCCGAATCGATCGCCGGGGCGGTCAGTCGGCTGGCGGTCGACTCCCGAGTCCGGGAGTCGATTCCCCAGGAGGCGCAGACCCTGCACCGGCTGCTGGGTGCGCGCCCGGATACGCGCCATTTTCGTCATCATGCCGAGCGACCGCTGAGTCTCGATCTGCTGGTGGTGGATGAGGCGTCGATGGTCGATCTGGAGATGATGGCCGCGCTGCTCGAGGCGCTGCCGTCAGCGGCGCGTCTCATCCTGCTCGGCGACAAGGATCAGCTGGCGTCGGTCGAGGCGGGGTCGGTGCTGGGGGATCTCTGCGAGGGGGCCAGGGCCAATGGCGAGCCAGGCGCGGCTCACGGCTACTCCCCGGCGCTGCGTGACTATCTGGCACAGATGACCGGCGACACCCTGCCGGCGCTTCCCGCCAATGCGCTGTCGGATCACGTGACGATGCTGCGGCGAAGTTTCCGCTTTCGCGCCGACAGTGGCATCGGCGCGCTGGCGAGGACAGCCAATGCCGGTAATGGCCGGGCGTTCATCGAGACGCTCAACGCGGGCTTCGAGGACATCGCCCTGCTCGACATCAACGCCACTGCCTTCGAGCGAGCGGTGGTGGCGGGCTATCGCCCGCTTTTCGACGCGCTCGCCGCCGGCGCTGCCCCCGAGACACTGCTGGACCGACAAGGCAACTTTCAGGTGCTCTGTGCGCTGCGCCGCGGCGCCTGGGGTGTAGAGGGATTGAACGATCGCATCGCCCGCGCCCTGCAGCGCCAAGGGTGGCTCGAGCGCACCGACGGCTGGTATGCCGGTCGCCCGGTCATGGTGACCCATAACGATCCGCAGCTCGGGCTCTACAACGGCGACCTGGGACTGACGCTCAGCGACGCCGACGGTCGCCTGCGGGTCTACTTTCCTCACGCTGACGGAGTGCGTCCGGTGCTGCCGTCGCGGCTCGATGCCGCCACCACGGCCTTCGCGATGACGGTGCACAAATCCCAGGGTTCGGAGTTCGATCACGTCCTCTTCGTGCTGCCAGAACGCGCCAACCCGATCGTCACCCGGGAGCTTGTCTACACCGGAGTGACCCGGGCAAAGACACGGCTGACGCTGGGCCTGGCCCGCGGCGAGCGCGGTGCCACGGTGCTGCGTGATGCGGTGGCGCGCCAGGTCGTACGCGAGAGCGCCATCGGCGAGCGGCTGCTGGCCAGTGCCTGCGACACTGCGCTCGACCTTCATCCCGACACTGCAGGAGGTGACCCATGACCCAGCCGACGTCGCGTGCCAGCATTCACTACTGGCAGTCACTCACCGCGCCGGAGCTCGCCGCGCTTGCCGACGACACCACGGTGGCGGTACTGCCGCTGGCGGCGATCGAACAGCACGGGGCGCATCTGCCACTTTCCACCGACCTAGAGATCGGCAACGGCCTGCTGGTGGCGGCCCTGTCGCGGCTCGAGACCTCGGCGAGCGTCGTCGTCCTGCCGCCGCTGGTGCTGGGGGCAAGTCTCGAACACACCGGCTTTGCGGGGACGCTGAGTCTATCGCCGGAGGCGGCCATCGGGGTGATCGAATCGCTGGGCGATGCCGTGAATCGTGCCGGCATTCGGCGGCTGGTGCTGTTCAACAGCCACGGCGGTAACAAGGCGGTGATCGATCTCGCCGCCCTCAAGCTGCGCGCGGCGCATGCCATGCTCGTGGTCAAGGCCAACTACTTTCGCTTCGCGCCGCCGGCCGATGCGCTGCCCGCTGAAGAGCTGCGCCATGGGCTGCACGGCGGGGCGCTGGAAACCGCGATGATGCTCCATCTCGCCCCGGAGGCGGTACGCCGCGAGCATCTTGTCGAGGCGGTGTCCGAGGGGCAGACGCGGGCGAGCGCCGGCGCCACGCTGGGTCCGGAGGGCGATGCCGGCTACGCCTGGATGGCGCAGGATCTCCATCCCAGCGGGGTGACAGGCAATGCACGCCTGGCGGATGCCGATACCGGCCGCCGGCTGGTCGCGCACTTCGCCACCCGGCTGGCGACGGTGATCGATGAGACAGTGGCGTTTGATCTGACGACACTGCGCTGACGCCTGACGCCTGACGCCTGACGCCTGACGCCTGACGCCTGACGCCTGACGCCTGACGCCTGACGCCTGACGCCTGACGCCGCGACGAGGGTGGCTGCATCCTCCCGCGGCGGGACCCATCGACCCGACGCGCGGTCAATGGGGCAGGCGGGCGCGCCGGTTAGCCATCAGCGGGCAAAGGGGCGCTTGAGCGAGCCCAGCTCGGCTTCACCCTCCTGCTCCAGCACCTCCTCGAGCCAGTGGCCGGCGCGCTCGGCCTTGGCGTTCAAGTAGCGGCGGTTCTGCTTGGTGAGCTTGCCGTAGACGCCGCGCCGATTGACCACTTCGACGCCGCCCTGATCCATGGCGGCGATCTTTTCCGGGTTGTTGGTCAAAAGCTCGATGCGAGCGATGTCGAGCTGTTCGAGCATCTCCAGAGCTACCCCGTAGGTGCGCTCGTCGTCGCCGAAGCCGAGTACGTGATCGGCGTCCACCGTGTCCAGTCCGCCATCCTGCAGCGTGTAGGCGCGCAGCTTGTTGGCCAGACCGATGCCGCGGCCCTCCTGGGCCAGATAGAGCAGAACGCCGCCGCCGCGCTCATCGATCGTGCGAACGCTCTCGCGAAGCTGCTCGCCGCAGTCGCAGCGCAGGCTGCCGAAGAGGTCGCCGGTGAGACAGGCCGAGTGCAGGCGGACCGGCACGGCGTCGCTCCACGCTTCCGGGTCGCCGATGAGGATGGCGATGTGCTCGCGCATCCCATCGGCCTCGCGAAACATCACGAAGCGTGCCCGTTCGGCGTGGGAGAGCGGGATCTCGGCTTCGCTGGTGCGTTTGAGAAAGCGCGACGGGGCCGCGTCGTAGGCCGCGATGGGGGCCAGTGGCACCGCGAGCAGGGTGCCTTCGCTGATCAATGCCTCGACTTTCTCGCGTTGGGCCGGGCTGACAGCGGAGACCACGGCCGCGGGAATCAGCAGCCCGATGCGCATGAGATCGATGGCGGCGACGTGGATCGGGTCGGCGTCGCGGAGGTCGATGTCGGCCGGCAGGGAGGCCGCCTCCCGGCAGGCCCAGTCGACGATGTCGTCGGCCAGGCTCGCCGCGGCGACCGGCACCAGCGCCGCGCGGGTCTCGATCTCACGCTCGAGAAGCGCCAATCGGTGACGGGTCAGCGCCAGCGCCGGCGGATTGCCGCTTAGCGTGGCCAGGGCGGCGAGGGCATCGTCATCGCAGCCCTCCAGCGGGTGCACCAACAGGTCGCCGGCATCGCCGCGAATCAAAATCGGGAGGCCGCGACGCAAATCGAAGATGGCGCGTTCTACCTGTCGCATGTGGATCTCCTGCTTTGTCGTTCCCGCACACACGGGCGGTCTTGAGCGTCTCCCGGCAAGTCGCCCGGGGAGTGATCTTTGTTAAGCTGCAGCTTCATCCGATGGATAGCGAGCCTGCGAGTGACCGAGAGCGCCGACGCCCCCGATTGCCATTCTGCCGCGAGCGATGCCGGTCAGGCGGCCGACCTCGAGCGCGCCTGGCGCTGGATTCGCCGGGTGGCGGAGACCGTCGCCGCCGACCGCTTCAGCGGCGAGCTCATCGATGCCGACGGCGCAAGGCTGACCGTCGACAGCGAAGGTGGCTGGTCCTGCAGCGCGACGCTGACCGACGGCGCCGCCGAACTGCTGAGCATCTGGCTGCCGTGGTGCGTCGCGGATATCGCCACCGGCCCACAGGTCATCGCCCAGCTCGGCCAGAGTCTCGACGGCCGTATCGCCACGGTCAGCGGGGCGTCGCACTACGTGACCGGCCAGCCGAGTCTGGTTCATCTGCATCGGCTGCGCGCGCTGGTCGACGCGGTGGTGGTCGGCGCCGGCACGGTAGTGGCAGATGACCCGCAGCTCACGGTCCGCCACGTGACCGGGACCCATCCACTGCGCGTGGTGCTTGACCCTCGCGGACGCGTGCCCGCAGCGCGCCGGGTCTTCCGCGATCCGGTGGCGCCGACCTGGCATCTGCTGGGTCGCGAGACCCGCGTGCCTCCCCATGCGGATCACGTTCACGTCGAGTCGCTCGAGATGACCGCTGACGGTGTCGATCCCGCGGCGGTCATCGAGTGCCTCGCCCGGGCAGGCTGCCGACGCATTCTGATCGAAGGCGGTGGCCTCACCATATCGCGCTTTCTGCAGGCGGGCCGGCTCGACCGCCTTCATAGCGTGGTGGCGCCGATGCTGATCGGCTCCGGTCGGCCGGCGGTCACGCTGGCCGAGATCGACACCCTGGACCGGGCGCTGCGGCCCCGCTGTCGACGCTTCTGGCTGGGAGAAGACGTGCTGTTCGATCTTAATTTGCGGCGCAGCGCCGACGGGGCCTGACGCCGTCGGCGACACGCCGCGCCAAGGATTTGTGACGCTGATTGTCCTGCCGTGCAGGCGGTAGCCCGCGTCCGCGTCGCTCACAGGGCGTCTCCCGATCGTAGCGGTTTGATGGGTTGCGCGTCCGACGAGGCGCGGGACGAAGACACCACGTTGCTGGCTGGGCGGCGATATCCCCAGGCGAGTACGAAGAGTCCCGGCAGGCTTCCCGCCAGAATCAGCAGGCCGTAAGTGATCGACAGGGTGATCCCTTCCTGCGCCGGTAGCCCGGCGACTGGCCAGAGCAGGGCGGCGGCGCCCTCGCGCACGCCCCAGCCGGCCACCGTCAGCGGAATCGCCATGGCCATCAGTAGCGGCGGGATCAGAGGCAGCAGCTCGAGCGGCGAGCGCGGCAGGCCCAGTGCCTGGGCGGCACACAGAAAGACGGCCACATAGGTCGCCACCACCAGCAGGGAACTGGCGAGCTGCCGTGGCCAGACCCTTGCCTCGAGCAGCGCGCGGCGCAGGTCGGTAGCGAACAGTCGCAGTGCGTGGCGCAAGCGCCTCCCCAGTGCAGTTCGAAACCGCCCGGCGCGCTCGAGTGCGCTGCCGAGGAGCCCCAGCGCCACCGCGCCGCCCAACCCCACCAGCAGGACATAGAGCGTCACGGTGGGCAGCGACACGTCGGCAATGGCATTGCGTAGCAGGGGGGAAACGAGCAGCGCGGCAACGGTGACCAGCAGCAGGGCGAGCTGCCCCGAGGCGCGCTCGATGACCACGGCACGGACGGCGGCGCCCCCGCGGGTCGGCGGCGGTGCGCTGGAAAGAGGCGCCTCGGCGCGCTGCGAGGGCGTCTCGTCGGTGCGTCTGTCCTGCGTGGCGACTCGCGCGACGTTCGTGGGCGCGTTGGCGTGGCGCCAGGCGCGGGTCGCATCGCCCATGACGCCACCCGGCAGCACCTGATTGAGAAAGGTGGCGAGATAGTACTCGCGAATCGCCCGCCCCCACGGCAGCGCGATGCCGAGCTGAGTCGCGGTCAGTCGCCAGCGGAAGGCAGAGATTACGACCTGCGGCACGGAGAGCAGTAGGCCCAGCAGCACCCATGCCGGCGAGAGCGTGCCGAGCTGGCCCGCGAGCTCGCGCGCATCGAACTGCCAGACCAGTAGGCCGAGCAGCGTTGCCGTCGAGACGAGACGGAGCCCCATGGCGAGCCGGGGTCTCATGTGGCGCTACCCGGGGGCAGAGCGACGAGATCGCGGTGACCGACGCTGAGCCTGACCTGGCCAAGACGGATCCGTTCCAGCCGCGCTGCGTGCCAGCGCTCGATACGCGCCCCCGACTCGGGTGCCTGCTGATGCAGGGCGTGACGCCAGCCTTCCATCAGGGCCTCGACCAAGGGCAATGAATCGACGTCGAGTCGCCACGGCGAGGCGGCGTCGACGACCCGATAGCCGCGGCGTTCGAAGGTGTCGCGCATCTTTCTCGGCGCGTCGGTTCCCAGCGCCGCGCCTGCCCCCTTGTCGCGACGCTGATGCGCTTCGTAGAGCGCGAAGATAAAGCGATCTTCCTCGTCGTCGACGCTGTCGCCCAGCGGGTCGTGAAAGTGAATGCCACCATCGACGCTGAGCGCGAAGAGGACCGCGCAGCCTGCATCGACACAGGCCCCGGCGAGCGAATCGATCTCGCCGGCGGTGAGCAGGTCGAACAGCGCCGAGGCGGAGACAAGATCCACGCCCTCGAAACCCCGCGCGATACTCTCTGCCAGCGTTGCCTGGCAGGTGTCGACTTGTACGGGGTCGCCGTCAGCGCTGACGAGAGACGTGCAGCGTTCGCGCGCTCGCTCGAGCAGCGCGGCGTCGTGGTCGATCAGTCGCCACTGCTGGGCACCGGGGAGCCTCGGGGCGAGATAGCGTAGATTCGAGCCGCTGCCGCAGCCCAGATCGACCAGCGTCACGGCGCGTGGCGCTTGCGCCGGCCCGCCCGAGTCACTCGAGTCGCTCCGGCGGGTCAACCAGCCGGCGGCAACCCGCGTGGGTTCGGGGTGACGGGCGCGGTGATCCGCCGCCTCGCGAAGGCGTAGCCAGTCGTCGCTGAAGTGCGTGTCGGTGTCGCTATCGCAGCGCTTGTCGGCGTCGTCATTCATCAAAGGGGGGAGCCTCCGGCGTTGGCGGTGCGGACGTCGAGCGGTCGTTCGAGCGCGACATTGAAGGCCTTCGCTGCCGACGGCCAGTCGTTGAGCGACTCGCGAACGTCTTTCGCTCCCTGGCAAAAACCCCGGTAGCTTTCGGCGTCTTCCAGCATGCGTTTCAGGGCGTCTCTGAGTGCCGGTACATCCCCCGGCGGCACCTTGAGTCCCGCCGACGCCGGCAGGGTGTGCGCCAGCGCGCCGCCGGTGGTAGTGACGACCGGGAGACCGTGGGCGAGCGCCTCGGTAATCACCATGCCATAGCCTTCGTAATGCGATGGCAGCACGAAGAGATCGGCGTCGTGGTAATAGGCGCTGAGCGCATCGCTCGGGACCGGGCCGAGCAGGCGTATTCGTGTTTCAAGTCCGTGGTGGGCGATGCGCTGGGTGACATCGGCCACGAACGCATCGGCGCGATCCAGTCCGCCGATTAGATCGCACTGCCACGGCAGCTCGGCGAGTTCGGCCAGCGCGTCGACGAGCAGGTCCTGCCCCTTGCGCGGTGTGAGCGTGGCAACACACAGCAGACGCGCGGGGCCCTCTCTGCGGGTGCCACTCAGCTCGCCGCGATCCACGCCCGGTTCGATGACGAACAGCTTGTCGGTGGGGACCTCGAAATCGGCAAGACGACGGGCCGTGTAGACGCTGGTGACGATAACCCGCTCGACGGCGGCCAGGGCGCGAGTTTCGCTGATGCGAAAGCGCTGCTGCTCGGCCGCGTCAAGGCCGGTCTCGTCGGCCAGCGGATGATGAATCAGCGCGGTGACCGCCAGCCGCGAGGCGTGGCGCTCGACGATCGCCGGCAGCCCACTCATTGCGAGGCCGTCGATCACCACGCGGGCGCCATCGGGCAGGGCGGTCAGCGCACTGTCGAGCGCGTGTGAGGCGACGGCATCGGGCTCGGGAAACCGGCCGTCGAGACCCACGACTTCGACCTGCCAGCCCTCGCTGCGGAGCCCCTCGGCGATGCGGGCATCGTAGCGGTAGCCGCCGGTGAGCTGTTCCGGGTCGCCGGCGACGATCAGCGTCAGTGCCTTCATAGCGCCCCTTCGTAGCTTGCCCAAGCGATGTGCGACTCGTGAAGGGTCACGGTCATGGCGGTGAGGTGTCGCCCGCCCTCGCCGAGCTGACCTTCGCGGATGGCGTGAGAGAGCCGGTCGAAGACCACCTTGGCCATGAACTCGGTGGTGGTGTTGCGCCCTCGGAATTCGACCGCCTCGTCGAGATTGGTCAGCGTGAATTCGGCGAGTACCGTCTTGAGCGTGTCGCTGGCCAGACCGATGTCCACCACCAGGTCGTCCTGATCGAGCTCGGGACGTTTGAAGGTCACGTCCACCACGTAGGTCGCGCCATGAAGCTTCTGCGCCGGGCCGAAGGTTTCGCTGTTGAAACTGTGGGCGATCATCATGTGATCGCGGACGGTGAGGCTGAACATTCCCTGTCTCCTTGCGGTTGTCTTCTACAACGGTGGTGGCTCGCACACCGCGTCTCTTCGAGGGTAGCCAATCGGGCCACTCGCGGCATCGTGAGCACGCGTTCACCGAGGCGGCGCTCTGTTGCGCTCATGGGAGATGAATAACGGTTCCTCGACGGTCCCCCAGAGCAGACGCGATTCAACAAGTTACGCGCAGTCAGCCATAGCGGATGCGTTCGCACAGCGTGGCATCGTCTTTGCCGGTGAGTCGTTCGAACGTGGCCGGCAGATCGCGGAAGTGGCTCTCGCCGCTGATCAGAACGTCGAGCGCGTCATCGGCGAGCAGCGACAGTGCCAGCGTCAGGCGGCGCTGGTAGTCCCAGCGCGGGCGGTGGCCAGGTGAGACGCTGCCGACCTGGCTCGAGCGAAGGGTCAGTCGCTTGGCGTGGAAGGCTTCGCCCAGCGGCACCGACACCTCGTGGTTGCCGTACCAGCTTAGCTCCAGCACGGTCGCCTCGAAGCCGGCAATGCGCAGCGCCGTGGCGAGCCCGGCGTCGCTGGCGCTGGCATGGATCACCAGATCCTGTTCGCCCTCGGCGGTTTCCGGGGGGTGGAAGTCGACGCCGAGCGCGTCACCCAGTGTGCGCTTGCGTGAATCGACGTCGATCAGCTGGACCCGGGTGCCGGGAATACGCGCGCAGAGCCAGGCAGCGAGCGAGCCGACCACGCCGGCGCCAACCACGCTGATGCGGTCGCCGACGCTCGGGGCGGCGTCCCACAGCGCGTTGAGGGCCGTCTCCATATTGGCACCGAGTATCGCGCGGTGCGGCGGCACCTCGGTCGGCAGCGGGATCACTGCCTCGGCGGGCACGCAGTAGTGGGTCTGGTGCGGATAGAGGCAGTAGACGTAGCGGCCATGCCAGTCGTGAGCCCCCTGTTCGACGACGCCCACATTGGAGTAGCCGTACTTGACCGGCCCGGGGAACTCGCCGCTCTGGAACGGGGCGCGCATGCGCTGATATTCGCTCGGTGGCACGCCGCCGTTGAAGACCAGCGACTCACTGCCCCGGCTGATCGCCGTATAGCAGGTGCGGATCATCAGTTCGCCGGTGCAGTCCAGCTCAGCCTGGCGGATTTCGCCGCGACCGTCGCCAAGGGACCAGAAGGCGTGGGCGTAGGGCGTCGTCATGATGTCTCCTTGTGGAAATCGAAGGCATCGGCGCTGAGTGACGAGGCGAATGACGTCAGTGGCGGCCGGGTTCCCGTTCGAGTATGGCAGAGTCTGACGAGAGGGCAGAGGACGGTCGCCATTCACGCGCTCGAGCGTGCGTAAAGTTCGCTAACCGACGGTTACGCGTCCAGACTGAGAATCAAGGTGTATCCGTATGAGGGAAAACAGGATACGCCGCCCCTGGGCCGATGGGCTGACGGCCTGGCTTGGCGGGTTAGAAGCAGAGGAGGCGGCGCCGCTACCGGGTAAGGCCGGACGGCGCGCCAGCAGACAGGAGAGTCGGCATGCGCGCTTCATCGACACGTTTTCGTTACAGGCGGGCGGATCGCCAGCGGGTGATGTCTCCGCTCGATCCTGCCGGTGGTCGGCCGGATGTCATCGGCGAGAACCCCGTGGCTGGCGAGGGACGCGGTGTTCACCGCCACCCCCGAGTGATCGCCAACGGCCATTCTCACCGGCGCCGGGGATGGCTCGACCTGGTAGCGGGGCTGGCGCTGGTGGCGATAATGGTGGAGTGGGTTCATTGGGCGTTCTCGGCCCCGGAGGGCCTGAGATTTACCGCAGGCGGGGTCTACGTGGCAATCGCGACGGGCGTGCTGTGGGCGTGGCCAGCCGCTCGTGAAGGGCTCGGCTGGGCCAACCGGGTAACGTTACTCAGGGCCACTTTCATTGCGATCGTGGCGGGGCTGGTCGCCTACCCCGATTTCGTGCAGCGTCACGCAGAAGGCGTCGCGGCACTGGCGCTGCTCTCCTTGCTGCTCGACGGCATCGACGGCTGGGTTGCGCGTCGCACGGGATCGGCGACCGCGTTCGGCGCGCGCTTCGATATGGAGCTCGATGCGTTCTTCATTGTTGTGCTCTGCGCTGCGCTGGTGGCGCTGGACAAAGTGGGGTCCTGGGTGCTGCTCCTCGGGTTGGCTCGCTACCTCTTCGTGCTGGCGGGCATGTACTGGCCATGGCTGCATCGGGCGCTACCGGCGAGTGTCTTTCGCAAGACGGTCTGCGTCTGGCAGGTATCGACACTGCTGGTCTGCCTGCTGCCGTTCGTGAATTCCGTCTGGGCGAGTGCGTTTTGTCTGGTCGCCGCCATGCTTCTGGCGCTATCGTTCGGTCGCGACGTGGTATGGCTGCGCAGGCATCGCTTGGCGGTGACGTCGAACGATCTTTGACTCGGGCCGACCGACGGTGCCGGGTGAATCACATCACGAGGAGGTTGCATGGCGCGGGAGGCTTTCACGATTGCCGGGGCGCAAATCGAACCCGGCACCCGACGGCAGATCAATGTGCCCGTCGCCAAGCTCTACACCCACACCCCGCTGCATATCCCCGTCGAGATTGTTCATGGTCGCCAGGCCGGCCCGACGCTGCTGGTCTGCGGCGCGATTCATGGAGACGAGCTCAACGGTGTGGAGATCGTGCGGCGGCTGCTTCGCTCTCGCGGTATCGCGCGGTTACGCGGCACGCTCATTGCGGTGCCGGTGGTCAACATCTTCGGTTTTCTCCAGCAGTCGCGCTATCTGCCCGACCGGCGCGACCTCAATCGCAGCTTTCCCGGCAGTGCCAACGGCTCGCTGGGCTCGCGTATTGCGGCCCTGCTGCGTGAGGAGATGGTTGACCGTGCCACCCACATTATCGATCTGCACACCGGCGCGATTCACCGCACCAACCTGCCGCAGATCCGCGCTCAGCTTCAGGAGAACGATGAGACGCGGGCGATGGCGGAGGCGTTTGGGGCGCCGGTCATCCTCAATGCGGAGCTTCGCGAGGGGAGTCTGCGCGCCTATGCTCAGAGTCGGGGCGCGCCGGTGCTGACCTACGAGGCGGGCGAGGCGCTGCGCTTCGATGAGTGGGCGATCGCGCCGGGCGTGCGCGGCATTCGTCGCGTGATGCGCCTCATCGGGATGTTGCCTTCCGACGGTCGACGCCGCGCGCCGCCGGCGGCGGAAATCGCCAACGGCTCGAGCTGGGCGCGGGCGCCCATCGACGGCATCTTGCGTCCTCGAGTCGCCCTGGGCGCACGAGTGGCGGCGGGAGAAGTGCTGGGGGTGGTGGCCGATCCCTTCGGCGACGACGAGGCGGAGCTGCTGGCCAACGCCGACGGTATCGTTATCGGTATGAGCAACCTGCCGCTCGCCAATGAAGGCGAAGCGCTATTTCATGTGGCGCGCTTCGACGAAATCGATGATATCGAGAGCGCGGTCGAGGACTTTCAGTCGCGCTACGACACGCCCTCCGCCTAGGCGGATTGGAGCAGGCGGGCTTCATCTACCCGCGCCACCGCATCGTCGAACACCTCGATGCCCGCCCCTTCGCGATGGGCATTTTCGGAGAGGTGCCGCCGGAACTGGCGGCCGCCGGCGCAGCCCTGGAAGAGACCGAGGACATGGCGCGTGACGTGATTGAGCTTGGCACCCTCTGCGAGACGCTCGATCAGGTAGGGCCGGAATGCCCGTGCCGCGTCGTGCCGAGTGGCGGCCGGGTTCGCCTTGCCGTAGACCGCACGGTCTATGTCCGCGAGTAGCCACGGGTTCTGATACGCCTCCCGGCCCACCATCACGCTATCCACCTGCTCGAGATGCGCCAGCGTATCTGGCAGCGTCTTGATTCCGCCGTTGATGCCGATGTGCAACTCGGGATGCTGGGCCTTGAGTCGATAGACGCGCTCATAGTTCAGCGGGGGCACGTCGCGATTCTCCTTGGGCGAGAGCCCCTGCAACCACGCCTTGCGCGCGTGCACGATGAACGTGTCACAGCCCGCCGCCGCCACTTGCGCGATGAAGCGCTCGAGATCGGCGTCCTCGTCCTGGTCGTCGATGCCGATACGGCATTTCACCGTCACCGGAATCGACACTGCCGAACGCATCGCCGCCACCGCTGCGGCCACTTTGTCGGGATAGGCCATCAGGCAGGCGCCAATGAGATTGTTCTGCACGCGATCGCTTGGGCAACCGACGTTGAGATTAACCTCATCGTAACCCCATGACTCGGCGATGGCGGCGCATTCGGCCAGCTCTGCAGCGTCGCTACCGCCAAGCTGCAGCGCCAGCGGCTGTTCCACTTCGCTGTAGCCTAAAAACCGCTCACGCGGCGAGCCGTGCAGAATCGCCCCCGTCGTCACCATCTCGGTATAGAGCAACGTCTCGCGGGTGAGGCAGCGAGCGAACGCGCGGTAATCGCGTGTCGTCCACTCCATCATCGGCGCGACAGAGAACCGACGAGCTTGATTTGCGGGGCTATTTGTCGATGAATCAGTCACTTATGGCGTCCGTTCGGTCGTCGTCAATCACGTTTGAACCCGTCTGATACCGTACAAAACCGTGGCCGTTGTACCATGAGTGTACCAATTGGCGAGAATCGACCATTCGCTCAAAACAGGTGGTACACCAGTGGCGACATTTCAGAAGCGGGGCACGCGGTGGCGCGCCATTGTACGGAAGAAGGGGCACTCGGCACAGAGCAAGACCTTCAGCACTAAGGCGCGCGCGCAGGCATGGGCGAAGGAGATAGAAGGAGAGATCGAGGACAGGGCTGCCGGCATCGTACCCGGGCTGACCATCAACGATGCGCTGGTACGCCACGAGGCCCATCTTGAGCGAATCTCCTCCCGAGGGCGAAAGACGAAGACGGCGGGGAACAACCTTCGCAAGGGTCTCGATACCGAGATGCTGCTGTCATCGCTGCAGTACCAGCACCTGGCTACCTACGCGCATACTCGTCTGACGGTCGATGGGGTCAAGCCGGCGACGGTGCTGATGGACGTCATGCACCTCTCGGGCGCCATTACCACCTGCGTCGTCGAGGAGGTCGCGCCTGCCACACTTCAGGCAACTATGGCGAGTTGGCGAACGGGGCTGAAGCGCGCCGGCCTTGTCGGTGCGCCGGAAGATCGGGATCGGCGGCCGACCGAGCAGGAGATCGCCGAGCTGCTGACCCACACCAAACACAATCTGGCGCTGCGGCGCATTGGCTACCACGCGTTGATCCGGTTCGCGGTGAGTTCGTGCATGCGGCTCGACGAGATCTGCTCGCTACGGTGGACGGATCTCGACGAAGTGAACGGCACCATCGTCATCAGGCTGCGTAAGCATCCGACGAAAAAGACCGATGAAGTCGTACCGTTGATGGGGGAGAGTCTGGCCATCATTCGGGCGCAGCCAAGAGAGGGGGAGCGCATCTTCCCGTACAACACCGAGTCGACGTCGAACGGGTTCCGCCGGATCTGCCGGCATCTGGAAATCGTGGACCTGCACTTCCACGATCTACGTCATGAGGGTATCAGCCGGCTGTTCGAGCAGGGGTATCAGATCCAGGAGGTAGCGCTGGTCTCGGGGCATCGAGACTGGAAAAGTCTCAAGCGCTACGTGAACCTGCGCCCGGGCGAGCTGGTGACGAAGGACCGAGCGCGAAGCGCGAGCGCCTAGGCTGCGCTCCCGCGTTGCGTGTCGATATACCTGGCCGCGTCGGCAACATGCACCATCGGCTGACGCGCGGTCCTTGTGAGCGGTACCGGGAATGTGCCCCCGGCGATGCGGTTGCGTGCGGTCTGGACGCTGACGCCCATGATGTCTCGGCAGAACACGTCGAGCGGGATCAGCGGCTTCTCGTAGCACGCCAGCAGCATGAACTCGGTCTTCATTGTCTACGCCCCCTCGCTTTCCACCGGTTGAATCGGTTCTGGATCAGGCGGAACGTCGCCGCCGCCTGTGGGTTGGTGTCGAGCTCTGCTCGGCTCGTGACGTCGCAGGCTCGCCGGATCCACTCGCTCGCGTCCTGATCGCTATGCGTGCCGTCGGGCACGTCGGCATTGAATTTCGCTCGGGCGCGGCGATCGAGGTAGAGGCGGAACGAGGCGTCTCGGCAGAGGATGCCCGCGGCACGGGCGTGATGCTGGCTCATGCCTCAGCCCGCCGCTGCTGCGCCGCTTCGAGGATCCGCATGTCGCGACCCTGGTGCGGCTCGTCTGCGACGTCGAGCGTCTGAGCGATCAGCCCGACCATCGCTGCGCGGTCCTGCGCCAGGTCATTAGCCGCTTCGCCGATCTCGAGCGCATGCTCGAGCGATGTTTTGGCGTCGGCCAACTGCTCCCGCAGCACCGCGACCTCGTCGCACAGTTCCTGGTAGCTCTTGTTCATCTTCCCGGCCCTCAGTAGTGGTACCGGCCCGGCGTCGCCGGGCGCGGTGCGATGAGCATGGCGTCTGCCACCTCGGCGGCGACGTGGCTGGTGCGAACCTCGATCACGTCGACGCGCGGCATGAAGCGTGAGGCGAGGGCGATGCCGCCCTGGATCGCGACGCCAAACGCAGCGGCGAACATCAGCAGGGCCATGATCCGCGTCGCACGGTGGATACGGTCACCGAACATGGCGCCCCCGTTTTTCCCGAACCGACTGGCACTCGATGCAGGTCCGCGTCCAGGGCGCGGCCGCGCGTCGGGCGGCGGGGATCTCGAAGCCACAGTCCTCGCAATCCGGGTCGTCGCTGGCCGGGGGTAGGGCGTGCTGCGCGAGTGAGGTGGCCAGGTGGTGCTCGACGGCAGCACCGGCGTTATCGGCGATGTCAGCCATGGTTCATCTCCTGTACCTGAGCGCTGTCGCGGTAGGCGCAGCGATGATTCTTCATTGCCTGGCGCAGCTCGTCTTCGGTCTCGAAGGCGATCACCAACGCGTAGCGGTGGCGCGTCTCGCCGGTGTTGGGTGCCAGCACCGCCAACTCGCCGGCGTCCTGCAGCGTGCCGCGCGGGGCAGCATGGCGATCGGTACCGGTCCAGCGCGGTCGGCTTGGGTTGTGGGTCATGTCGTTCTCCTTGCTAGATCCCTTCCGGGAAGAATTCATCGACGCTTTGCCATTCGGGCAGAACGGTGGGGTTGGCGTGCTGCCGGACCGCGGCCTGGATCATCCGATGCTCCATCTCGGCGTCTTCCATCTCTTGGCGAACCTCTTCACTCGCTCGCCAGTCTCGATAACGCTGCATTTGCGCCTCGAGCTCCTCCGGCGAGAGCTCTCTCGGAGTCAAAAGCTCAGGCGGAACGAGGGAGCGCCGGGCGCTCGGCGTACAGTTATTGACACAAGTCCAAGGGTCAGCGGCTTCGCCGCCTCCCGAAAAACCGCTCGCCGCGAGGCTCTGCTTCGCCCTCACGTCCCAGCGGTACAAGCGGGTGAGGTACTCCGCTTCGCGGCCCTTGTGGTCCTTCACCACGAGCCCTTTTGGAACGCGGATCTCGTCGCCGTAGCGGCCGCGCTCGACCAGCCCACTGTTGATCTCGCCGGTGGCGTGGCTGAACGGATCCTCGTCGCCGCCACCGGTGCGGAAGGCGGGGATCGACCACGGCTTGATTGGCTGCTCCTTGCGCGGGGTGTTCGGCCCGCCCATCAACCGCAAGAACGTGTCCCACTGGCCGGCGAGCGCCGCCTCGCGGATCTGGTGCAGCACGCGGGCGATGGACCGGCGCGGCCTAGTGGCTTCCTCCCATCGCGCCAGCTCGTCCTGCTGCTGCTCGGTGAGCCGTCGCACCTCGCGCCAGACGGTGACGCTCGGCAGCCCCATGAACTGAAATTGCCGGATGCCCCATGTCGCGGCCCACGCCTCGATGCGCGGTGCGCTGTCATTGAGGTCGTGGCCATAGCTGTCCAAGTGATCGCCATCAACGCCGGCTCGAGCGAACTGCTCGCCGTTGATGTTCTTGCTGATGTACTTGGCCACGTAGCCGGCGGCGGTACCGCGGTCGCGGTCGATGCGCTCCACCTTGAATCGCGCCGTCGTCCGCTGGCCGAAGCGGTCGACCAGTTCTTCCGGGGACTCGGCTTCGGCGTAGCTCTGCAGCGTCTCGATCACCGCGTCCGCGTGGTCCGGCTGCGTCCAGATGAGCAGGTGCCAGTGCGGCGTACCGTCGTGGTGCGGTTCCACGACGCGGATGCCGTAGATGCCCAGGCCGTCCCGGGCGAGCGAAGCGCGCGCCTGTGCCCACAGGCTTTGGATATGCTGCTGGGCGTCTCGGGGCGTACTGCCGTCGTACTTCGGGTTGCGCTGCGAGCTGTGCGAGCGCACCGGGTGGAACCGCGACGGCGTGGTGATCGTTACGAACAGACCGACGTGACCGAGTCGATTGGCCTCGGCCTCCGTATCGCTGATCCGCAGCATCAGCTCCGCCCGACGGTGGTCCGGATTCGCCAGCCCGAGCTCCGCGAGTTCGGCCAGGGTGTAGGTCTGATCGTGCTGGTTGATCGCCTCGATCGCTTCGAGCAGGGCGCGATTGCGCACCTTCTGCGAGCGGCGGCGCTCGAGCGTGAGATTGCTGCAGTAGATGCCTGCTCGCTTGTGCACGCGGCGCGCCTCCCGCATCACCTGTTCGATGCGCCGGCCGGTGATCCGCCGCAGCTGCCGGCGCCACCACTTGTCACAGCCGAGCCGAGCAAGCTGGGCGCTCGCCTTCATCTTGGGGCTGGGCGGATTCACCCCGTGCTGTCGGGCGCGTTCCCGCCCCTTGGCCAGCGCCATCTCGTCAGCAACGGCGATGCTCATCACCGGCGCGCGCTCCCACCGGAACACCGCGAGCAGCGGGATGCTCGGCGCCGGCGGCGTCAGCGGGTTGCGCGCCTCGGCGATCAGTCGCGCCATCTGGCGTGCCTGTGCCGAGATAGTGCCGGGCAGGGGCGGCAATCGGCGGGGCGGCGGTAGCAGCCCCAGCCGCAGCCGTCGGTTGTGGCCGGCGATGCTGCCGATCAGCTGGTTGCGGGCATCCTCGACGCCCATCGCCTGCCCCTTGGCGTAGTCGCACAGGGCATCGTCATCGTGGGTCGCGTTCAGCGTGCCCACGCTCAGGCGTTTCTCGACATCGGCCAGCCAGTCGCACGCGGCCAGCAGGCCCTCGGTCTGCGTGCGGTGGCGGCGGATCTCGGCAAACGCCCGGCGCAGATCACCGGCCAGCGTCTCGAAACGAGCGAACACGCGATCCGGATCGATGAAACGGTCCGCATGGCGACGCAGCCAGGTATTGCCGGCGGCGTTGCCATGACGCGCCGCGATTTCCACAAAGACACCAGCCAGCGCCTCGGCCAGTGACGGCAGGCGGTCGAAGAACGCCTGTCGCCAAGTGAGGCAGTCGGCGGTGCCGAAGCGTTGGGAGTCGGCGATCGCGCTCACTTCCCACCTCGCTCGATCAGGTCCAGCCAGTGCATCGCCGCGCGGGTATCGCCGTCGCTAAGCGCCCGGCGTGCATTGGCGGCAAGCGCATGGCTTGGGTGTCGTGCGTCTTCCAGCCGACCCCGCAGGCGAGCGGCGTAGCGGCTCATCCGGCCGATCGCCGCGCGGATCGCATTGCGGTCGTGCTGGCACATCAGTTCGAGGGAGCGCGTGGCGTCCTCGGGTTCCATGCGTGCACTGGCGAGCACCGCCTTGCGCTCCGGGATGGTCAGGTCGGACCAGAGCGCGGCGAGATCCTCGTCCGCGCAGCGAGCGTGAAGCTCGGCGCGTAGGTCGCCGAATCCCGCCCGGTCGTCCGGCTGGACGACCGAGAGATGACGCGGGCGCTCGGTGACGGGTTGGGCGGCAGTCATGGCGGCCTCCGGCTTACTGGAGTGGGCGATGGTTGACGACGCGCAGCGCGCCCCGATCACGGGCGCTCTTGCGCTGGGCGAGCAGGTCACCGACCGTGAACGGCACCGGCGTGCCCCCGGCGGTGCGCAGTACGACGACGTGCGACGTGCTGGCCTCAAGGTCGATCCACGCGACCTGATTGAGCGACTCCAACTCCGCGCTGGCGTGGATCGCCGCGAGCTCTGCCTTGGCCTCGCTCATGGCGTGTTCGCTCATCAGAAACTGCGTGCAGTTCTCCAGCGATTCCCGGCGCGACAGGCCGCGGCCGTAGCGCAGCAGATAGCCGATGGCAGCGTTTTCGGAGTCGAGTTGGGGGACCCGGCCGGCCTGGAAGCCAGCGGGAGCGGTGGTCATGGTCATGGTGTGTCTCCGTTATCGCGTGTCGCGAAAGAGGTCTTCGGGCGGCAGCAGCTTGTAGGGCACATTGGCTGCCAGTTGGCCGGTGTAATCGCGGTTGGGGCGGCCGCTGGGGCTCGTCGTCTCGGTGACGATGTATTCGCCCTTGCCGCACCAGCCGCAGGTCGGGTCGTTGCACTGCAGGTAAGCGACGCGATAGTCGCTGTGCAGCTGCTTCGACGTTCGCACGCGGCATGGGCCTTCGCAGTGCGGGCAATCCCAGCGCATCGTCATATCAGCGCACCGGGTACATCGCGCGCGGGCCGGCTGCCTTACGGGCCGCTCTGCGCATCCGGCGCCGCGCCAGAAACTCGGCCGCCTGATCCAGCGAATCCAGTCCCTGCTGTTGCCGGATCGCCTCGAGCAGGCGCTCCGTGTCCGGGTCCAGCTGCAGGCCGACGGTTTGGTTGTGGGGCATGGTCACCTCTCGTGACGTGGCGGATGAGTCATCGGTGCGTCAGCGATGACGCATCAATGAAGGTTCGCTTCGGCGCCAAGTCCCATCACACTGATCGCATCGAACTCATGGATGTCGCGCACGCCCAGGCACTCGAGCGCCTCGTTCATGACCAGATAGCGAAGCTGAGTTGCCAATTGCAGGCCGTTGAGATTGGCCAGCGCCTCCAGAAGGGCGAATTCCTGCTCGCTCAGATTGACCTGGACGCGCTTGGACTTGTTGCCGCGATGGGTGGGGTACATGACGAATCTCCTTGTCGGTCAGTGGGTGGACTTGGCGGCGGCCGGCGTCTGCTCGAGGCCCTTGAGCATCAGCATCCGCACCGTGCCCGACAGCGAGCGCAACTCACGCTCGGCGAGCGCCTCGACCTGCTCGCGTTCTTCCTGCGTCACGATGGTCATGATCGGGCGATTGCAGCCATGGGGAGACTGGCGTCGACGCGTCTGGGTCATGTGATAAGCTCCTTTACAGTGTTAAAGACGTTTCAAATGGCGGGGGAAATCGCTTGAAGGTGCCGGATATTTCCAAACCCTATGTTCGACGGTTCTGCGAAAGCGTCGTGCCTCGGGCTCGACCGGAACGGGTCAAACATCAGCCCCTTGTCGATGCAGAAGCGGCGGAATGTTTCCGCGTCGTCGAAGCGCATGTGGCGGCCAACGGCGGTGAAGCAGTTATAGGCTGGGCCATTTGGGAGTGGCGCAAAGTGATGATCGAGGCGGAATTCCACGCCGTGTGGCGTGACCCGAACGGGAAGCTTCTCGATCTCACGCCGCAAGGATTTAAGCCGCCCCGAATCCTGTTTGTGCCGGACCCGCAGCGCCAATACGAAGGCGTTCAGGTCAACAACATCCGACGGCCCCTTCGGGAAGACGAGCGGATAACGCGCTACATCGACCTCTGGCAGCAGCGATTTGAACTTCTCAACGAAGGCGATTTGGCCAATCAGCACGGCCTCGTGGGTGTCTCCGAACTGCGCCTGGGGGAAATAGAAGATGCGATGTACCAGACCCGCCGCTCGCTCGCGCTCGATTTTGGGCCGGGCTAGGTTCTGGTGAACCGACCCCGGGTGAGGCTCGCGAAGCCGGCGGACCGGTTTGGTGGAAAACAGGGCAGTCATGGCAGTGACTTCCTTGGCGGCTTAAAGACTGTGAAACAGATAATGGTTCACGTACGTGAACCATGTCAAGAGCGAGGTGGGTTCGTTTTGTCGACCATTGGCGATCGTATCAAGGAGGAACGCGACAGGCTCGACTTGAGTCAGACCGCGTTTGCGAGCCTTGCTGGTGTTGGTAAGACGACCCAGATCAACTATGAAAAGAACAATCGGAGCCCCGATACCGACTATCTCTCTGCACTGGATGCCGCAGGGGTCGATACGTTCTACGTTCTGACGGGGCGTCGGTTGGAAGAGCAAAAGTCGCTCGCGGAGTCCGGGGGTGCAGATGATGGGAGATCAGTGCCGCTTTACGACGTCGAAGGGGCAGCAGGAGCAGGGCGTTCGCTCGAGCATGAGACCGTGATCGGGCACTTCCCGATGACGATGGCGTTGATTAACCAGCTCGATTTGGCCGACGCGCGTCTAGCCGGGGTGAGGGTGCGCGGTGACTCCATGGAGCCAACGCTATTCGATGGTGACTGGACGTTCGTCAATCTCGACGACACCAACTGGTCGCTCGGTGGGGTGTTCCTGGTCTGGGTGAGCGGGGAGCTACGCATCAAGCGGGTGCAGCGCCTCGCCGGCGGTGCTATGTACCTGATCAGCGATAACCGGCACTACGAACCCGAGATGATCGCGCCGGACAAGATGCAGGACGTGGCAGTGCTCGGGCGCGTGCGGACGCGATTGGGGGAGATTGCCTAATCTTCAGCATGACAATGAACGTCAGCTATAGCTAACGCTTGACGATTAGTAGGCGAGGATGTGCTGGAAACTTGTATGTTGTTACGCAAAAGTAGCGTTAGATTTTAAGTTATCTCTAATAATTGATGGTTTGAGGCTAAGATGGTGCGCGAATTCGATGGGGCCAATTATAATTATAGCGTTGGTGTGAAGTTTTACGATATTTATCGGTATTCGACGATAAGAGGTTATGCTGATGAAGCTTCAAGGCCTGTAAAGTTAGGCTGCAATGTGGATGTTGTCAGTTTGATCGAGTTTTTTCAATCTATGTTAGGCGGTGAAGATGTAAAGCAACGCATCAACATGAGACGGAAAGAAATTTATCTAAAGAGTGTGGAGGATTTTGGCGCGTACTATGTTCTTTTAGTGAACATAACCGATGCGGCGAGCGAGCATACTGCGTCTAGGAACATTGAGACAGACCAAACCACTTCTGTTATATATGACGATAACGAAGGCACTAATAGGTCAAGTCATATAGTAATACGTAAAGAAGCTAACGGAGATGGTCGTAACCTCATGGCTTTTCAGGTAACCCAAGGTCTCGATCGCGCCAAGCTAGTCAGTTTTTTTAATAGTTTGATAGCTAATTATGTGAGGCTGAATCGTAATTCTTTCCTAGTTCCTGATCCTGAATCTGAGGCAGATGAAAACGGTAATATTAAGCAAAAAGTACAGAAGCCTAAAATCGAGCTGCATGGATATATTGCAGACAAGTTCTTTTCAGATATGGAAAATGGATGTTTAGATCAAATGGTTTTAGTGGGGGATCCACAACGGGTCAGAAATGTTGGGGAAAGTGTTCCGGATTTTTTCCAACACCTTCGTATTGATATTGATGTCGCTGCAGCTGAAAGAATGGGACTTCGAGACCTGTTCAATGCAGTGGTTTCGGGTGGGCGAGAATTCAATATGAGCACTCTGAGGGTAAAGTTCAGAGACGAATCAGATGCCGGCCACAGTAAGGATGTATCACTTGATGGCATGGCTTCGATAGATGATGAAAATTATGTGTTAACTCGTAAGATTTACTTTGGGTTTAGACGGGTTGCAGCCTACGATGAGGTTTCAGAAGTCGTAGCCGGTAAGATGATCGAGAAAATAGAAGATGAAAGAATTTAGCGTAGTCATTTACCAATTGACGAGACCTTTTGCTTATCTTCTGATTAAGCACGAGGATAAATATATCTACGACTGGCTGATTCCTGGCGTTGGTTTGGTGCTGTTATTTCTTTTAGTCCATTTTTTAGGGTTAAATCTCTTTCAGGTTTTTTCGTTGATGGAAAGTCTGAGTGGTTTTGTGAGTTCCTTGCCCGGGTTTTTTATTGCTGCACTGGCTGCAGTTTCTACTTTCAATCGTGCTGACATAGATAGATTCGTAGAAGGAGCAGAGACTCCAAAAATTAGATCATTGGTTGGAGATAGGAAAATTCCAATTCGCTTAACAAAGCGGCGCTTTCTTTGTCTTTTGTTCTCTTACCTTTCTGCGCTTAGCATTGTAATTTCTATCATTGGGATTTTGCCAAGTTCTGTTTCATTTTTTGATGCTAATGATGTTGCTAAAAGCTTTTGGGGTTCTATCTTATTTTCTTGTTTTTACTTCATGATGATCATGCAGCTTTTGTCTACAACTCTGTATGGGCTGTATTATCTTGGAGATCGCATGCATCACTAATAGATATGTGAGTTTCTAGTTTTAAACCTTTTAGGTTGTTTTTTGAGTATTGTCTTTTAGCTCAGGTCTCTTTATTTCTTAGTTGATCAGTTTTGCTCAAGTTTAATTTCTGTTTTTCAGCACCTTCGCAAGCATAACGACGCCAACTGTATTACTCGCCTCGGAGCCACCCCGTGCCTCCGACGGGAAGGTCCAGGTCATGAGGTCACAGCCCAGCTCGCTCTGTACTTCCTTGAGACGTGCCATCACATCGTGAAGCTCTCTATCTGTCGCTTTCTCGCTGGACGGGTTCCGGATAGACAGGAACAGCAAGCCGACGTTTTTCACGTCGGATGCCTCCCCGGCGGTGCTCTGGCTGTCATGCATGGCCTTGTTGATCAGTGGAGCAATTATCTCGACCAGAGACATTAAACGCGGCTGCAACACAGCGTGCTTAGCCTCGACGTAATAGTTCTTCCGGCTGGTCTCGTTGCATAGCCACAGGTCGCATCGGCCCGTGTGCTGCGATTCCTCGCGCTGTTTAACGTGCTTGAACTCTTCCAGCCCGATAAAACCGCTCCGCCATGCCGCGGCGGACCACAGCCCCAGGCAAGGGCGCTCGCCGTAATCGAAGGCGTTTTCCTCTCCCTCGTGAACGCGCGCATAGCGATTGACCATCATCCGCCACTCTTCGGAAATGCCGACCCACTCATTGAGCGCGCCGTCTTTAGGGATAACCCCGTTGATGCTCGACATGCTCACTGGTCCCTGCCTTTGAAGTTTGCCGCCAAGCGTATCAGATCGAAAGGTAAGGTCGGGTGGGTAGGCGCTGGGTATCGCCACATTGCCAAATACTGTAAATGCGTACAGTATTGAGGCAGTCGCTTGGACGCCGGATGCCACCGGCGAGCCGCCAAAGAGTGGCCGGTCCGGGTGCTTAACAACATGGTGCGGGGAACGGGGTTCTCATGCAGGTGCAATATCTTGGGCCCTTGATGCTGGGGCTGGGCCATCCGGCGCTGACCGGCTATGACCTTAAGAGCTTTTCACCGAGCTGTTTCGCGGTGGAGATTGGCGAGCAGGCTGGCCTCGACGGGCCGCTGATCGAGGGTGATGTATTGATCGCCGACGAGGATCGGATGGCCGGCAACGATGATCTCGTGATCGCGAAGCTGCCGGGCGAGCACCTCGTCGCCCGTACCTGGCGCATCGGCGGCCGCGTGCGGCTGATACCGCTGCACGGCCGCGAGTCGGTATTCGCGCGGGACGACATGCTGCTGGGCGTGGTGGTCAGCCAAGCACGGCGGTATGTGGTGTGAGGTAGGGCTAAAGCCTGCCGGCCTGCAGTCGATCAATTGGGTGTGCGTATTATCTTTCTCGCCCCGGCCCAACGGCCGGGGCTTTTTTGTGTCTGGTCATCGGCAGACCGATTCGCACGGCGTGCCGTCGTTGTCGCCGTCTAGCCGACCATTGCCGCACTGCTCAAGGTGAAACCGCGCCTCAGCGCATGACCGCATCTGCCCGCAGGTCTTCCGCGTCGCGCAGCTGAAACCGTCGTCGTTCGCTGACTGAAGTGGCTCCGGGCGCGGGGACTCGGCCACCTGTTGGATCGTCGGCGCTGTCTCGTCGACGTAGGGGTTGGCGCTGCCCTGAATCGCGGCGATACGCCGGTTGCGTTCCCGCTCCCAGTCGCTTACCGGGTCGGCGTTGGCCCATGCGTTGAAAAGCTGCTGTTGCTGCCGACTGATCTGGATGCCGTAGGTATCGCGCATGTACCAGTAGGTGCGCGCGACATCGCCCCGGACGTCGGCCGGGGGCTCGAAGGTGCGTTCGGGGAAACTAACCTTGGCCTGGCAATGACCGTATTGGTAGGCGTCGCCGCCGGCGATCATCCCGTAACGCATGTTGGAACGGTCACCGTTCACCTCACCGACCGACGGCACGAGATTCATCAGATCCGCCTCGGCCTTCCGAAACACGGGGTCATTGGCCCGACAATTGCGCCGGCCGCCGTCTTGCCAGCACTGGCGCTGCCGGCCGAAATCATAGGCGGGCATGACGTGCTCCCACTCGATCCGCGCGGCGCGCTTGGGCTGTTTGCGGATCTCGTAGCCGCAGCTCGCGAGATCCGGCCCCGCGTCGAAGTCGAAATCGCAGCCGCAGTAGAAGGTCTGGTCCTGGTCGTAGTAGACCTCGCTCTCGGCTATCCGCTTGGCGGCGGAAAACGAGCTGGGTGGTGCCGCGAAGGCGGGCAGGACGGTGAGAACAAGTAGGATGAGAAAGACGCGCATTCTGGGGCTCCGGATTCTGGAGCGTGGATTGTAGTGTTTTGACCTGTATCCGGGAGTCAAAAAAAGCTACCAAAAGCCCCGTTAACGCCAGCCTATGATTGACCAGTACATGGCAGAAAGTCGCTCGTTCATGGGCTGCCAATGAGGAGGTGACATGGAAATATCGTTATCCAAATTCATTGAAAGCGTGAAAGCAGAGCTCAAAGGAGCGCAATCCGACGAGGAGCCGTTCTATGAACTGACCGAGGTCGAACTGGAAGTTGCTTTTGCAATGACGAGTGAAGCGGGGGGCGGGTTCAAGTTTGTCGTTTTCGATTTAGGGGGAAAGGCTTCCGAGACCGCAACCCATCGTGTGCGGCTGAAATTGGAACCACTGCCGGTGCCAACGCCCGATGAACCGCCGGATAGCCCTTCACCTCGCTCAGATCATCTACGAAGGCGGATGAGCGAGAGGCGGCTACTAAGGGGCGAGGCTGCGGTTTTCGCCGGTCGGGGTTACGGCATTGATGAAGCAAGACGGCCGCGTTTAGAAGAGATGGAGGAACAGCTTAAGGAACTAGAGAGACAAGTGAAGAAGCGCCCCTCTCGGCCAAGATACAGGCGCAGATAGTATCAAATGATTCGCGAGGGGAGGTTTAGTCTGTGGTCATACTCGGCTTATCCCCGCCGACCGATTTTGATCATTGGTTTTTTAGCTCACACCGCACTCGCGTGACGTATCCCGAGTCATCCAGCGTGTCCTCTACCTCGGTGACGATCCAGCCGGCACCGTCGATCTCCGGCTTCCAGCCGCTGAGCGTGATCGGCGTTTCGGGCGCGAGATCGGCGCGACCATGCGCGAGGTTCAGTTCGAACGTGGCCTCGCCGCGACGGATGCGGCGCCATCCCGACCGGGCCGCTTCCAGCGCATCCGCTTCGGTGGCGTAGGTGGCGCGCAGATCCTTGAGCTTGTCGTCGGTGCCGGCGATGACCGGCTGGCGCTCGGCGCCGTCGGTGTCGTTCCAGTAGGCGCGTACGCCGGTGTAGCTGTCGCGATCGGTGCGGCTGTAGCGGTGCCGGTCGCCGTCGCGGCGGGTGAGGGTCACGCTGGGTAGGGCGAGGCCGCTGGCCGTCAGGGCTTCGCCGGCGAGGGTGAACAGCATCCGTTCGGACTTCACGGCGGCGATGGCGTCGAACCGCTCGCCGAGGCGCGTCAGAAAATTGAGGTCCGACTCGTCGGTCTGATCGATGTGGCCAACACGGATGCCGCCGAGCGTTTCACCTATGATGGGTTCCAGCGCGTGGCGGCCGGCGATGGTCCGGACGATCTCGGCGAGGGTGACGTCGTGCCAGGACTGGCTGCGCTTGCCGGGCAGTAGCTTTCGCATGTCGGCGGCGCGGGCGCGGAGGGTGAGCCTGTCGGGTGCGCCGCTGTGCTCGACCTCGTCGACGACGAACACGCCGCGGTCGATGAGGCCCTCGTCCGTCCAGCCGATGGCGACGTTCAGTGAGGCGCCGCCGGGCGGGATGGCGAGCTGGCCATCGTGGTCGGCCAGGGTCAGGTCGAGCTGATCTGCCTCGCCGCCGCGCTGGCTGGTAACGCGCAGCGTGACCAGTCGCCCATTGATGCGCGGGGTGATGTCCTCGCCGGCGAGGGTGATGCGATAGCCGGGGCGGTGGTAGGGCGCCGGGGTCATGCGTAGGCACCCCGTAGCAACGCTCGGGAGTAGAGCGTGATGTCGCCCAGCATCTCGCTCGTCGGATTCGGGTCGTCGACGTGCTCGAGCGTCATGGAGAACTCGATCTTCGCCGCGGCGCCGTCGTGAAACAGCGTGCTCGAGGTCTCATCGATACCGGTCACGACCCACAGGCCGAACTGCCGGCCGCTGCCTTCGACCAGCGGCCACGCCTTGCCCTTGTCCGCCATGTCGCGGATCTCGTCCAGCGATGCGCGCCCGCCGGTGAACTCGGGGTAGAGCGTCCCCGTCAGTGTGATGGTATCCGCTCCCGCGCCGAGGAACTGATACGCCGGACGCTCGCCCACGCGAGACTGCGACGCGTGGCGCCATTCCGTGCGGCGCTGGAGTTGCTGGTAAGGTACGGATCGCGTTTCGAACACGAACATTCCAAGGGCCATGAGCATGAAAACTAACCTCCAAAGGGCGCGAGAGAAAAAGTCCAACGCGATGCGTGATGCCAGTGAAATAACCATATTCGTATTTTCAGGGTGTATGCAATTCTTGTTCGTTCTAGCAGTTCTCCCAGTTCTGCTAGGTGGGTTTAGTATCTACTTTACCCCGACGAACGTTGAGTTTTTTGGCGGTATAAAAAGTCTATCTGCGTTCGCCTACGCGGGGTTTGCCGTTCTAGTTCTAAACAAATGGAGTGAAGAGAAGTCCTTATCTCGACCAGTCAATCTCGCCTATTTCCACACTTTCATCTTGGTCACATCTGCGCTTTATCTTGGTTTGATTCCGGATGACATCAATGTTCCGAGCGACAGTTTCATCGGCCAGTCGTTTGTCTATATCCCAGTGATGGGAGCGCTGGTTTCTCCGGCATGTGTTTTCATCAACTTGCTTTGGGGGGTCGCGAAGCGGCGAGCCTTGGACTCTGACTCTGAGCTCACTCCGAGTCCCACATCGAAGACCGATGACGAGCCGACTGCTCACGCCGCGCCTCCTCAAGCGCCCGCTGGACCTCGCGAGCAACGTGTCGAGCCAACGCTGTCTCATCCATCCCCGGAGCGGCACTGACATTGATATCGCCGAGCTGGATGCTGTTGTCGTTCACCTGCTGGCCACCGCCGGCCTGAATCGGTGGCCGGGTGTCGAACTGGATCGGTTCGCCGCCGGTGTCGATGCTCGGCATGTCGAACGGTGCGACGCTGGCCTGAATGGCGGGTAGTACTGGTAGCTGTGGCCGCTCGACGCTCGCGTGGATGCCCGGCAGCTCCGGCACCTGCGGCGTCGGAATTTCGGGCGTGGCAGTGGCGGGTAACGTCATCGCGCCGAGGGCGATACCGGCGCCGGCCTGGCTGACGCGCTTGGCAATCTCGGCAATGCGCTTCACGGGTTCGTCGCGTTGCCGCTCGAGGCCGACGTTCAGGCCGTCGACGGTGTAGCCACCAAAAGCGGTGAAGACACGCGACGGGCTGTTGATGCCGAGCTTGTCGGCGAACCAGCCTTTTACGTCGTCGGCGATGCCGACGACCTTGTCTCTTAGTGCGGCGATCTTGCCGCTGAGGCCGCTGATCAGCCCTTCCACCGTCCAGCTACCGAACTCGGCGAAGACTCGGGAGGGCGAGTTGATGCCGAGCACGTCGGCGAACCAGCCTTTCACGCTGCTGGCCATATCGACGACCTTGTCCCGCAGCGCTGAGAGCTTGCCGGTCAGGCCGCCGATCAGCCCATCGACGATGAAGCCGCCGAGCGACTGGAAGCGCTCGGGCACTTCGACACCGAGCTTGCCCAGCGCGGCGGTGATCCCCTTCCAGAGTAGGCCGAAGGGCGACCAGTTCATGAGTAAGCGCGCGACGCCGCCCAGCCCTCCGTCGAACGCGGCTTTCACGTCGGCCCAGCGCTGGGCGAACCACTCGCTGATGGCGCCCCAGTTGCGATAGATGAGGTAGACGGCGCCGGCGATGGCGGCGACGGCGAGGCCGATCGGGTTCATCAGAAATGCCCGCCCAACGATGGCGATGAGCCGGCCAATCCACGTCAGCGCCGAGCCCAGCGCGGGGAGGATCCGGCTGGTGAGCCGGAACACTTTGCCGCCGAAGCCGCCGGTCTGAACGCCCAGCATGGCGAGCCCGTAGCGCACGGTGACGATCGGGCCGAGGATCGACGCCAGCATGATGGTGAATGCGCCGCCGACGGCGACGAGGGCGGCAAGACCCGCTGCCGCTTTCGCAATGCCGCCGGCCAGCTCCGGGTTCTGCTTGATCCAGTCGCCCACGCCGCGGGTGATGGTGGTCACGGACTGGATGAGGTCGCGTAGAGGCCCGTCGTTCGTATCCGTGATCGAGATCCCGACCTCTTCCCAGGCCGAGCGCAGCGACTTGAGATCGCCGCCGATGTTGTCGGCCATGGTCTCGGCCATACGGTCGTTCTCGCCGCTGGCGACGCGCAGCTTCTCGATCAGCTCGTCCAGCGCGCCAGTACTCATCTGGCTGACGAGCTCGGCCATGCCGCTGCCCGCTTCGGCGCCGAAGATCTGCTGGAGCGCCTGCTTGCGATCGGCGTTGCCGAGATCCTTCGTCGCGGCATTGATGTCGCGCAGGATGTCGGGCATATCCCGCATCTGGCCGTCGGCGTTGGAGACCTGGATGCCGAGTTGCTCGATGACGCCGGCGGCTTCACGCGACGGGTCGGTGAGGCGGTTCATCATGCCGCGCAGCGTGGTGCCGGCCTGACTGCCCTGGATGCCGATGTTGCCCAGCATGCCGGCCATCGCAGTGGCCTGCTCGAGTGTGAGGTCGAGATCCTCTGCGCCGCCGAGATACTTGACGGTTTCGCCCAGCTTCTCGAGATCGACGTTCGCGCGGCTGGCCGTCGCCGAGAGGATGTCGGCAACGCGCCCCATGGCGCCGTCCTGTTCCAGGTCGATCTTGAAGGTGCCGGCAATGTTGCTGGCGATGTCGGCGGTACGGCCCAGCTCGGTGTTGTTGGCAATCGCGAGGTTGAGCACGTCGCCCATCGACGAGCGGATCGCGTCGGCGCTCATGCCCGCGCGCAGCAAAAACTCCTGCCCGGCGCCGACCTCGCTTGCCGAGAATGCGGTCGACGAGCCGAGATCGCGTGACTGCTCCTTGAGCGCCTGGAATCGCTCGTCATCGGCGTCGAAGCGCCCCACGGCTTGTACGGCGCTCATTTGCTCGCCGTACGCCACACCGGGCGCGAGCATGCGGGCGCCGCCGTAGAGGGCCGCGCCGCCGGTGGCCAGCCCGGTCATCCCCGCGCCGCGGATGGCGTTGGTGCGACCGATACCGCGGTGAAACTGATCCGACGCCTGCTGCGCCCGGCGCTGGGCATCCGCGAGGCTGCGGAGGCGCTGGCGCTGCTGATCGATGTCGCTCGTGGTATTGCGGATCTTGCGGCCGAGATCGCGCTCCGCGTCCGACAGCTTGCCAGTCATGCCGTGGGTCTCGCGCAGGCCCTGGCGCAGCCGGCGCGACTTGTCCGTCTGATCGGTGTAGCGGCGTGAGAGTTCGCGGGCCTTGCGAATCGCGGCGTCGCGCTCGCGATTGAGGGCGGAAGTGTCGTCTTCGGTGGTGCGCAGTTGCCGGGAGAGCTGTTTGACGCGGTCACGCTGTTGGCGCAGGGCGTCGCCGCTTTCGGACGCCTGGCGCTTCATCGCCTTGAACGCCGTCAGGTCCTTCTGGGCGCGCTCGAGGTTGCGCAGCTGGTCGCGGCTGGCCTTGAGTGCCTTGGCCGTCTCGCCACTGCCTTCGGCGATCTTCTTCAGCGGCCGGGTGGCGTTATTGACGGCGTCGAGGACGACCTGGAGTTTGAGATCGCGCGCCATTCAGCGGGCTCCCGAGCCGATTCTGGTAAGGTCCGGGCTTTGCAATGTATCGGCACGGGGCGAGGGCATGGGCTGGATCCGGAACGGTTGGCGACGATTGGTTGTTGGCGTGCGGCGGCTGAAAAAACGGCATTGGGATGAAGAATTCCGCGACTTTCCCAGTCCTCTAGTCTTTGGCGTCTACAGACACGCTCCACCATTTCGACGGTTCTGTCGCTGGATTGGGGACCGCTTCGGATCGTTGCTTAGAAAAGGCCTGTGGCCGCTAGTGTTCGCTGTCATCGCCGGCCTGCTGACGGCGTTGTTGGCTAAATGGTTGGGTCTGTAGTCGATAGTTCTGTCGCAGTGCCGTAGCCATCCGTTCCAGATAGTCGGCGGACTCGGCGGGTGTCATGTCCGGCGAGAGGAAGACTTGGGGCATGTCCGCCACGCGCAGCAGATCGAGCTGGGCACTTTGTTTCTGGGTCAGCCAGCGGCGTCTGATCATCGCTTTCTCCTTCCTTGCCCCTGAGCGTGACTCGACTCTGGGGATTCGCTGCGTTTGCGGGCGCGATCGCGCCATTCCATCAGTTCGCGCAGGGAGAATTCGGCGCAGTCGGCGGGGGTCCAGTGGAACACGATGGCGAGATCCGCCATCGCGTCTTCGACGTTACCGGGCAGGCTTATGCGGCCTCGCCCCGTGCCCGCTTCGAGAGCAAAAAACCGGCGATTTCGCTGCCGCACTGGACGAGATCCGCCGGGTCCATCTGGCGTACTTCCGGCTCGGTGAGGGACGGGCTCGACAGGCGCGGGATCAGCTTGATCAGCGCATCGGTCTGCATTTGCAGCACGTCCGTCAGCGCGACGCCGCGCAGCTCGCCGCTGGTCGGCTTGCGCAGTGTGAGGGTGTCGATGGTTTGCTCGCCGCGCACGATGGCCGTGTCGAGTTCGATCTGGCCGGTGACGGGCGCGGCGGTTTTGTCGGTGGTCTTCTCGGTCATGGTGGTCTCGCAATGGTCGATTGATGTCGATTCATGCCGCCCCGAGCGGGGCGGCGGTGGCTGGGGTCAGCGGATCAGAGGCCGAGATTGGCGCGGCGCTGGGCGTAGCGGTCCTCGCCGTTCACCTTGAACAGCATCGAGGGCAGGTCGATCTCGATCTTGGTGCTGCCGTTGATGACGAGCTTGTAGTAGCTGAGCGTGCTGGTGACGCTGTGTTCGGTGTTCTCGCCGTCCTGGGCGTCGCCCATGTCGATCTCGGTGTGGCGGCCGCGCATGACGACTTCGACGGGGATGGTTTCCTGATCGTCGTCGGACTCGTAGCTGCCGGTCATGCGCAGCAGGTCGGCGTCGATGCGGCTGGAGCCGAAGTTGTCGAAGATCTCGGCGACGAGGCCGCCGACGGTCCATTCACAGGTGATGAGGCCGTCGAAGCCCATGTCGATGCCGACGGTGCCGTCCATGCCGCCGCCGCGCCATTCCTCCATCTTGCGCGACAGCGTCGGCAAGGTGACGGACTGGACGGTGCCCTGCCAGTTGTCGCCGTTGCCGAACAGGTTCATGGATTTGAGTTTGCGGGGGAGTGCCATGGTTCAGGCTCCTGTATTCGGGCAGTCGGCGATCAGTTGAGCGCGGCGACGCGATCGGCGAAATCGGCGAGGTAGGTATCGGTGATGCGCTGCTGGAATCCGAGGTCTTCCAGCGGCGGTACCGGGGTGTAGTCGTAATCGATGCGCAGCTTGCCGGCCTTGAGACTCGCCGCCGTGTTGAGCTCCTCGTTCAGCCAGGCTTCGCCGTCGACGATGGTCCCGAGCGACTTCAGCTCGCGCAGCTTGGCATTGATGCCCTCGATGATGTCGCGGGCGAGGCTGGCATGGAGCGGCTTGTCGATCGCCCAGAGATGCGCCTCTGCGATCGTGTCCGCGAGGATCTGCGCGGTGCGGGTGTAGTTCTCGAAGGGGAACAGGCTCTCCGGCCCGGCGCAGGTGCGGGAGCCCCAGAAGCGATAGCCACTCTGGTTGATGAGCGTGGTGACGTCGGCGCGGTTGAGCAGCCCGGCGTCCGTGGTCGGTGACTGGAGATCCCAGAACACGTCCGCGCTGATGCCCGTCACGCCGTTGACCGGCACGTTGCTCAGTGTCTTGTGCCAGCCGATGGTTTGATCGAGCTTGGCGCGCAGCCCCAGGGCGCGGGCCACCGCGCTGACGGTGATGGTGGCCTCGGCGGCGGTATCGAATGCCTCGAATTCCGGCCAGAGGATCATCAGCTCGCGCGCGCCGAACTGGTCGCGGTAGCTCGTCGCGTCGGTGAGGGTGGCGGCGCCGAACGCCGAGGCGTAGGCGAACGCGCGAAGATCCTGCGCGATGCTGACGAGTGCGGTGGCCACCGGCTGGGTGTCGAGTTCGGGCGCGCCCAAAATGCGGGGTGTGACGCCCAGTTTCTGCTTGGCCGTCAGTAGTGCCTGGAGGCCGGTGCGGCGGTGGCTTTCGTTCACCGTGCCGATGACGTTGCTGGTCGTCTCGTTTTCGTCCGCGCCTTCCGCGACGCGCACGACCACCACGACCGGGCTGCACTGGTCGGCGATGGCCTGGAGCGTGCGGCGCAGCGTGCCTTGGGTACCGGCATTGCCGAGGGCGCTGGCCACACTGGTGACGAGCACCGGGGTATCGAGGGGGAAGGCGTTGTCGTCGGCGTCCGGGCCGGTGCAGACCACGCCGATGACGGCGGTGGAAACGGTGCGGATGGTGCGCGTGCCGTCGTTCACTTCGACGACGCGAACGCCGTGGTGGTATTGGTCGAGAGCCATGAATGCGTCCTGATCAGGGGAGCGGGGTCAGGGCCTCATGGTGTGGGGGGCTGGTAGGCTGGGGCGAGCGGTTGGCGTTGTAGAATGAAGGGATACAGATTGCCGTCGTAGAAACGACAACGCCCCGCAGGTGCGGGGCGTTGCTCAATCGGACGATGTCAGGATCGTCTTTGCCTAAGCGGTTTCTTCTGCCATCGCTTGGCTAGCCACTCGAATTCTTGAAATGCCGTGGTACTGCCCGTTTTCTCCCGCACTCCTTCGATGAAAGGCTTTGCGCAATCGTAAGTGCCTGTAATTATTCTAAATTGCGATTTTTTGAGCATGTGCTCGTGGTAGATGTCTTCTTGAAGCCCGACGCTGAGACGTTCGTAGTGATTCAAGATGTAGCGAATATCCTGTACTCGGCTTTCTCCCTTGCAGCCAGGGTCGGCTAGCAGGCGGATGTTCTCGTTAGATTCACGGAGTTCAAGCAACACATGGTTCGCTCGGATGAGCCGTTCATCCGAGCGAACGTTGAAAAGAAGGTCGGCGGTCTGCTTTTTCTTCGCCGTATTCTTCACGCTCAATACCGAGACCACAGCAACGATGACAGCCAACATCGTCAGCGCCGTGCGCACGATCTCAGGCATCGTCCAAACTGCCTTTGCTACTTGACCAGGATCATCCATTCACTACGGCCTTGACGCAGAAAAGGCGCCATAAGCGCCTTTTCGTGGAGGGATAGGGACGAACAGATTACCAGTTCTTAGTAACCATCGTTCTCGTCCGTTACGCGGTTAGTGACAAAATTTGCCATTGCGATAGTCATATGTGCTCCCCCTGTTGGACGCGATGCTTGCGTTGCTGTGGTGGCTTCACTGTTTAGCATCACGCTGTGCAATTCACACTACACCAGATTCTAACGGCTCGCCAGACACCGTTGGCTTTCCGAAAAGCCTCAGTTTCAAACGTATCGGCGAAAAGCGGACCCAACTTTATACAGACCTAACATGGTTTTATCAAGAATTATCTAACCGCGGCCCGCAGCGCTTGGCGATGGAGGCGCCGTTCATGACGTGGCCGTAAAGGCTGGCCGCGGCGGGCGACTGTAGCGCGGTGAGGGCGTCGTAGATCCGGTACTCCCGCATCAGGCCCTGCACCCGAAGCATGTCGTTGCAGAGCGAGTAGAGGTTCACCCGGTCCGCCTCGTCCAGCGCGTCGTCGTTGGCCGGGGCGGGGAGCCACTGGCCGTCCAGCGCGCAGGCGGCGATGAAGTTGCAGGCGTCGCTCAGATCGTCGGCGGGGATCATCTCGGCGCGGGGCACATTAAAGCGGGTATGGACGAGGCTCCAGAGCTTGGCGCGAGCCTGCCGTTTGGTGGCGCTGGGCAGCACCTTGATCTTCTTGCCGATCAGCTCGTGGAGAATGTGCAGGCCATCGGTGCCGATGGTGGCCGTGGCGATATCGTAGCGGCCGTGCTGCCGGATCGCGGGCAGCACCTCGGCGGTGACCCACTTCTTGAAGCGCTTCGCCTCCGCCTTGCGCGAACGCAGGATCGCGGAGTAGAGGCCGGACTCATTGATGAGGGCGACGCCCCTGGGGCCAAAACCGACGATTTGTCGGTTTTGAACTTCGTCGTCGTCCAGCTTGCGTGTCATCGCCTGCGCGTCGGTATAGAGCAGGGCAGTCGCAACGTCCATAGCGACAAACCACGGCTGATCGTTGATCAGCAGCGTGCGGACTTCGTGGGTATCGAACTGGAAGGGCAAAATCTGAGCGGTGGCTTGCATGATGAGACTCCTCGTTCTGATCGGAGTCCGCCACATCCACGACCAAATGGAATGGGAGGCGGACCGTACGCAGGTTGGTCGACCGGGGAACGTAGGCAACCCGGCAGCCCGAAGGCTCCCACGCACGGCCCGCCATAACTGGCAGGCACAAAAAAAGCGCCGATAGGCGCCGTGCGCCATACGTTCGATTCGGGCGACCAAACCCGGCCACTGATGTCGCAGCGGCAAGATGGATGGTGGCCCAGCGGGTGGGGGGAGTCAATAGATTGGAACAGGGGGCTATGACGCGGCAGGCGCGGAAATGCTCCCATTTTGGGCGGCAAGCGTCGGAGCCGAGCGCAGCGGCAGGGGTACGGTGGTGGGGCAACATCCACTACCGAGGAACATCTGATGATGAAACGAATTCGCAGCCTGATCGTTCGCGCCGTCCCACCGATCGAGCGGTGGCCGAGTTGGCTGGTGAGGGTTGTAGAGGCGAGAGCCCTCACAGGTAGCGTGATCTGTTCGGCCATGGCGCTAGAAATGATCATAGCGCTGGTGCCTGCGACCTACCACGTGGGCATTACGCACGAGGCCATCCAGATCTGGGGGTTCGCGCTGCTACTCGCCGGAGCGGCACTCTGGTTCGCGAACGAGGCCGCATGGATCGATAGCACGCGGGGTAGCCAGCCCTGATGGCATGAAAAGGCCCGCCACGCGTCGGGCCGGGCTCAGAAGCCGTCGGTCTCGTCCATGTCAGATCACCAACGGTAGGCCGACGACCTCGTCGTCTGCCTCCTCCTCGACTGTCTCGTCTGCGTCGATCCGCGCGAGCTGCTCGACGTACTGCGCAGCGAGCGCGGCGAGGTCCGCCGAGGCGGCGAGCATCATCAGCGCGGCGATGCCGGCGTGCTGCCAGTGGGTTGCGTTCATGCGGGTTCCTCGGTGGCGGTGTCCCAGGTTATCGCCTCGAGCGCGGCGCGATCCTCGGCCGCCTCGGCGTCGGTGATCCGGTCTTTCAGCGCCCACGATTTCACGAGCAACGTTTGCTTGAACTCTTTCGCGGCATCGGTGAGTGCGATCATCTGTTCGGGCGTGAGCGAGTAGACGGTATTCGACTTCGCGCGCAGCGACATGACCGCGCCAGTCTCGCCGGCGGTGCGCAAGTCGCGGGCTTCGATAGCGAGCCCGAGTAGATTCGCCTCGTCCTGATCGGGTCGGGTCTGGATCACGTCCTCGGTGCCGTCCGGCAGGGTATAGGTCATGCCGGCGACAAGATCGGCTTGAAGGGCGGATTTAATAGCGATGTTCTTTTGAGCCGACAGCTCAGCTAGAGAAAGGGCGGGCTTGTCTACCCATGCAGGCCGGCCATTCTGCCCAGCGCCCATGACTTTACCCTCGGGCTTTCCATTCGCTTTGGCGCCGTACTCTTTGAACTCTTCGGCGCTGACCGGAACGGCATCATCTGGCCAGCTCCCCGCCGTTTCGTAGCTGTCTCGAAACTCCGCCGCCAGAAATACCGATTTGGAGGGGCTGAAATAGTGTGAGGCTTGCTCGTCGACTGTTTCCAAGATCATCCTTAGTAACCTATGGCCATGTAGTAAGCCCCGCCCGACGTGGGCACCTCGGCGTGAATTCGAAAGCCGCTATTGCTCACTGAAAAAACCGAGAGATCGCCTGTGTTCAGTTTGCCCAGGTCAGTAAGAACGACCGACGCGCAGTTATTAGGAAAGCTGACAGGGAATGTTTCATAAGAATCCACATCATGCGTGCCCCATTGCAAGATCAACCCATTCGGCATTTTGCAATAGCCAGTTGCCGTGAGGGATTGATCACTCATCCCCGAATGCACGATCTCGACCCAGCTCGACCAACCGTTATCATCAGTCCAGCGGCGCCGAAATATTCGTTGTTCGCTGGTGCCGTCTTCCATATAAAACACGCTGGCCTGCGCGCTTGAATATCGCGTCAATAGAAACGTACCGGAGCCAGCCGGCTTGCCATCAACATTCGATGTCGCGCGATAGATCCCCGAGGGAACATTCGCTGGTGAACTGCTCATCGAGGCATAAGGCCAGGTCGGCACTGTATTGATTCCAATACCGAAGGAGCCCAGCAAGTTAACGGACCGTAACGGCGTCATTGTCCGCCCGTTGGTCCACCCAGCGACTGCCTCGTCGAACGACGCGATCTGCAAAATACCGCGATCGGTTTCGGTCGCAGACGTTAGGCGGGCGAGCGGAACGGTGCCGCTTTTGAGGTTGCCGGCGTCGCGGTAAAAGTCGCCGTGCTGACCATCCAATAAATCGGCGTCCATACCCGAACCGGCGCCGTGGTTCTGATTGTTCCAGTCGAGCCGCCAACTGTCCCACGTGCCAGCGCTGGGGCTTCCGCTCCTCCAGAATTTGCGCGCGCCGTCTATCACGATCTGCGTTATCTGGTTGGTGTAATGCCTACTCAGGTTAATCAATATGCCGGCGATGCTGGCATTACCATCCGGGCCGTGCTGCCAATCTCCCGAGCAAGTAACGATGATGTCTCGTCGAATAAATGTGTTGAAATCACTACCGAAGATACCATTGCCATCCGGTGCGTTTTCTCCAATGCCAAACTGTGTCACATAGTCGGCGACACGCGCTGGCGTCATTATCCGAGCATTATTCGATCCAGCCTTTGCCAGATCGCTTGTTGCGATCTGCAAGATACCGCGATCGGTTTCGGTCGCCGACGTTAGGCGGGCGAGCGGAACGGTGCCGCTAGTGAGGTTGTCGGCATTGCGGTAAAAGTCGCCGTGTTGACCATCTAACTTGTCGGCATCCATGCCCGACCCCGACCCCATGTTCTGGTCGCTCCACATCGTAAACCAGCCGGACCAGTCGGACCTGACGAAGCCGCGAACCCGCAGCGTTGGGGCGTCTGGCTCGGTTAGCTGCATGACGCCGGTGCCATTGTTGTATCGCGTCCATACCACGGTCGCAGAACCACCGGGACGATTGAAACCCGACGTAATACGGTAAATTCCGGACGGCACTCCTGTGGGGTCTGCGTTCAGGTCTTTGAGCGGCCAAGTCGGCTGAGTCGTGACGCCCAGGCCGAACTGCTTAAATGCTGAAAACACCTGCGCGACAGAGGGCACGACAGCGGGATCAGTACCGGCGTTTGCCTCGGTATCCGTTGCGCGCTTGACGAGGCCCGTCCGGCTGGTCGTTGCCGTCCGAGCGTTGAGCGCTGCCGGGGTGACGGCACGGGTGTTGTCGCCCCCCTCTTGCGTTTCGCCATAGGTCGCCAGCTCGATCATGCCCTGGGCAGATGTCGTAGCACCGGGGTGGTCGCGGCTGGCTGAGTGATCGTTGAGCGCTTTTACCGTCGCGTAAGCCTTGAGGATCTTGTCGATTAACGCTTTCAACGTGCGGGGCACGACTGCGCGCAGGCGGTCGTTGCCGGCGTCGACTTCCTCTTGTGTCGCGATCTCAATGATGCCCTTGATCTCTGTCGTCGCCGGCGGGTTGAGGAAGGCGGCGTCGCCGAACTGGATAGTCGAGACGTCGAGCGAGGCAAAAACGACGTCTGTCGCGAGTAGCAGCGTCGTCGGCTCGGCTTTCTCGATGATCCAGTCCGATTGCGACGTGACGCCGAACAGCACGCCGCCATCGGTGATCAGGCCGATCTCGCCAACCGAGTACGTGTCGCCGCCTTCGTCCTGCACCGTGACGTGGAGCGTGTCGGCGGCGACCGCCTCGCCGGCGATGGTGTCGATGCGTTTGATCGGTTCGCGTAGTTCGGTCTGCTCGGGTGACGGCGTGTAGCGACCGCGGCCAAGCGCGACCTCGGCGATCTGTAGCGCGTTGGTGCCGTCGTGGTCCGCGTCGATGAGGGCGGCGCGGCCGGCGTCGGTGATCGTGAATTGAATCGACATGAATTCCCTCTAATCGGCGGTTGCCGACAGGCGGCGGTAGATGATCGGGCGGGCAGCGCCGGCGATACCGACGCCGCCGGAAGCGCGCAGGCCGGCGGTAAAGGTGAAATGCGAGCGGACCGGCTTGGTGCGGCTGATCTCGTCGACGATGTCTTGCTGAAACTCGGCGGTATTGGGCACGGCGGCGCCGAGCGACAGGGTGACGTCGAACGTGTGGGGCGCGCCGGGCGTTGCGCGCTGCCACCACTCGCGCAGCGCGAGCGACGAGCCGAACGAGCGCACGACGTCGCGCACACTCCTGGCGGTGCCTTTGCGACGCTGAATCTCGATGGCATCGCGAATCCGCTGACGCTTCACGGCCTCCGGCCAGTAGGGTTGCCACGAATCGAGCGACAGCGCCCAAGCGAGCCAGGGCAGGGCGTCGGCGGGGCAGGTGTCGGGGTTCCAGAGCGAGCGCAGCGGCGCGGGGAGATCCGACGCGCTCGAGATTGCGGCCTCGAGCGAGCGCTCGGCGCGGGTCGCGTTGGGCGGTAGCAGTGAGGGGGGATTACTCATCGAGCCCCCCGTCGGTCAGCTCAATCCCGGTGCAGTAGGTCGCCTGGGTGCGGTCGACGACGAGACTCGCCGTCGGCTCGGCGAGTTCGACACGCTGGACGCCAGTCTGGTGCAGCGCGGCATAGACGCCGGAGAGCGTGACGTCGAGGCCGAGCCGGTGCTGGCGTTCGGTGTACTCGTTCGCCGTGCGGCGGGCCTCGCGCATGACGACCTCGCGGTCGGGGCCGGCGTAGAAATAGAGCGTCGCGCGCAGGCGGTACTCGACGACGTCGACCGAGCGCACGCTGACGTGATCGGTCAGCGGTCGGACGTCTTCGGCGGAGAGCGTCGCATCGACGGCGTCGAGAAGCGCCTGGGAGGCGTGGCCGTTGCCGTCACGCGAGAGCACGGTCACGACGACTTCGCCCGGCGAGGGGCTGGTCGCGCTGGCATCGAGCACCGCGCCATCGGCGGACAGGGCATGGAACACATAGGCGCCCTCGGGGCCGGCCGTGCTGAATCCCTCGAGTGAAAGCTGGATGCGGCGGCGGAAGTCGGCGTTGCTCTCGAGCGTTGGCGGTACCGGTGGGATGGCGTCCGGATCGCCCTCGCTGAGCGTCTGGCGCTCGACGCCGTAGAGCGCGCCGAGCTGGTCGAGATCGGCGTCGATGGCATAGGCGAGCATGACGCCCTTGGCCGCTTCGTTGATGCGCTGGCGCAGCAGCATTTCGCGATAGGCGGCGACCTGCAGGATCTTGTAGGCCGGATCCGATTCGACGGTCGAATCGAACGACGGATCGCGCTCGCGCAGATCGGCGAGCATGCCCTCGAAAATCGTCTCGAACTCGATTTCTTCGACGACGTCCGGCGCCGGCAGGCGCGAGAGGTCGACCGCGGTGAAGCCTCCGGCCATGTCAGCTCTCCCGCCCGATCGTGACTTCGGCGGTGAGCGAGTCGCCGTTGTCGATACGCTGGGCGGTCATTTCCAGCGTGAGCCGGCCGGGTCTGTCGGTGGAGACCTGGCGCACGACGCGCTGGACGCGAATGCGTGGCTCCCAACGCATCAGGGCAACGACAGTGGCCGAGTATGCCCGCAGGGCGGTGGCGCCGTTCAGGGGCTGGTCGACCAGTTCCGGCAGCAGCGAGCCGTAATCCCGGCGCATGAGGCGGGAGCCGATCGGCGTCGTCAGGATGTCGGCAATGGATTGGCGGATGTGCTCGATACTGTCGAGCGGGCCGCCGGTGGTTCGGTTCATGCCGCGCATCACGACACCTCGCCCGAAGTCTGGTTGCCGCGCTGCACGTCGTCATGCGTGTGGCTCGCGCTGATGTTCTTGCCATTGCTGGTGACGGCGCCGGTGAATTTGACGTCGCCGGCGATGGTCGCGCTCTTGCCGCTGGGCTGACTGAGGTTGCCATTCAATGTGACGTTGCCGTTGATGACGACGTTGGCATTGATCGTCGCGCCACCGGTGGCCGTGGCGGTAAGCGCGGCGGCGGTGGTGACGGTGACGTCGCCCTGGGCGTCGAGCGTTGCCGAGCCGGGTAGGGTGGCGGCGAGATGATGCGATTCGTGGTCGTACTCGATCACAGCGCCGTCGGGCATCAGCCAGTGGGTCAGGTTCGGGTCGTTGGCCGGCGCGGGGCTCGCGTTGGCATAGACTGCCGGCAGGGCGATAGCGGCGCGCATCTCACCGCCGGGCGAGACGAGGACAACCTGCTCGCCGGTGGTCGGCGGGTTCCAAGTGCGAGTCTGACCGGCGCGATCGACGAGCCACGGAATCCAGTCGGTGAGCAGATCCCCGGTGCGTACGCGAATGCGCGCAGCGGCGTGGTCGATCTCAGCGACCGTGCCGATGCGGATCAGGTTCTGCAGTAGGCGAGCGAGTTCGGCGTTCATTGCGATCCGGTGGAAGTAGCTTCGGTGCAATGGTCCGAGTCACGCTCCTGGCATGCGAGCAGTCGGCGTTGTAGAACGGGCCTCAACAAATGATCGCTTTGAAGCGACGATCCATGGACTCAGGAAAGGGAATGAGATGTCGCTCGATATCGCTACTGAATACGATGACCTTCTGAAAAAGCACTATCTGGGCTCACTGAGGCCGGTCGCCAGCGACTACACAGGGCTATTTCTGCCAGCGATACCGCGTGAGCTCGGCGACAAACGCGTGATGCTGGTTGGGAAAGAAACCCGTCAATGGAACGGGACATTGGAACGCTGGTTCGAGTCTTCTGCGGAAGGGCGGACCCGCGCCTACATCGACCGAGCAATCAATGGGTACCTAGAGACACGGTGCATGCCGCCTTCTAAGTACCGCTTTCTCCAGTTTCTCAGGCAGTCCGAGCAAACTCTGTCGCTTCCTAAACATACCCTGCATTGGGCGAACCTGTTTGCCGCCGCATTCAGACGAGGTTCTCCGCAGAATCGGCCGGAGTCAGAGCTCAAGCCGTTGCTAGCGCTTTCCTACGACCTGCTCGCTGTACAGATCCAAACGCTGGAGCCGGACGCGATTCTCTTCACGACAGGCCCAACGTATGACCCCTTCATCAAACAGTTCTCGCAACGATTTGGCGGCTACGAGACCGTGAAAATTCACGAGCCTCGTAGGCTTTGGGAGTTCCGGCTTGGAGATATTCGATGCTTCCGAACGACTCACCCACGCTATGCAGCCGGGAGGACCACGCGTGGGCTGGCGCTGAAGCAGATCGACGCGCTCTAGGAGCCACGGGTCAGGTGATCCAGCAGACCGTCGCGGACGCGCTCGCGATCGGCCTCGGAAAACCCGAGCAGCTCGCGTTCGGCGTATTTCACGCGAGGGCCGTTCTCGGTGACGCGATCGCGCAGGCCGTACTGGTGCGTGCGGGCGATGCCGCCGACTCGACCGAAAAATCCGGCGGTGGCGCTGTTCGGCGTCGAGCGGGTGCGCAGGTATTTGGCGGTGCGGATCGTCGAAAACATGGCGTCCCGGCGGATCTGGCCCTGGCGATCGCGGGAGCGGCGCGGGGCGAATGTCGAGCCGTCCGGGTTCTGCTGGCGCTTGATACGTTCGCGCTGGCTACGGCGTAGATCCGTGGCGACGGTGCGGGCGAGTTGACGACGACTGCGGGCGTCGAGCTGACCAATGAGTGGCGCGAGCCAGTCGTCGAGCTGGTTGAGATCGTCAGAGGCCATCGCGAGGCCCGTCCCACTCAGCGATCAACTCATGGTCGCCTTCGGTGGTGGAATCGCGTAACAGCAGCTGCCAGTGCTCGGCGGGGCAGTCGTCCGGCTCGAACCGGGGCATGCGGTGCTCGGCGTGAATCTGGCCCGTGGCGCAGTCGCGCTTGGCGACGACGCGCTCGGTGAGCTGCACGCGGATCGCGAGATCGACGGCGCTGTTATTGAGGATCTCGGCCTCGAATGCGACGGCCTGTTTCGGATCGAGGTCGGGCTGGTAGATCGAGAGCCAGTCGAGGAGGGGGATGACGACGGCGTCGATCTCATCGGCGTAGTCCGTCAGCACCAGCTGCGCGGTGTAGGCGTAGCCGTGTGAGAGGTTGGGACCGCGCGCGAATTCAATCGAGCCATCCTCGACGAACGCCAGCAGGCGATCCGGGTCTCGGCGCAGGTCGGGCACGGCGTCAATCAGTTGCTGGCGCAGGGCGTTGAGCTTTTTCATCGGTGGCTTCCGTTGCGGTGAGTGCGTCGACGAGGCCGTTGTGACGGATGGCGCAGCGCTGATACTGGCCAGCCCATTCACGCATCGTCAGCACGACATCGCGGCCGGTGCCGTCAGTCAGCGCCGGCAACGTTTCCGGGCATCGGGTCAGCAGGTTCTGTTGAATCGGGGGCGCGGCCGGCGGCAGCGTCGTTGAGCAGGCGGAGAGCATCAGCGCCGAGACAGACATTGCGATAAATCGGTTTCTGGATCTCACGGACGATTCCCCGGTCGATGATGCGTTCGTTGGCATCGAGCGTTGAAAGTCGGGCCTCGACGACGCCGGCGATGACGCTCTCTCGCGCCAGCGCCTGGCTGGCCGTTTGGCGAGCGGCTTCGATCGCGGTGAGGCGGTGGCTATCCTCTAGCCATCCGCGGGTTAGCCAGCCGGCGGTACCGGCAGCCGAGACGGCGAGGGTGAACAGGCCGACGAGGATCCGCGTTTTCATTCCAGGCCGGCCAGGCAGAGGTCACGCTCTGCGGCGCGGCGTTTGACCAGGCCGGCGAGTTTGCGGCCACCGGCGTAAACCCAGCGGGTCAGCTGATTGCAGGCTGCGCGGACATTGCCGGCATTGAGTTCGCGCAGTAGCGTCGAGCGGGCGAATGCCCCTTCGCCGACGTTAAACACGAACGAGGCCAGCGAGGCGCGGCGGCTGGGCGGCATCGTGGCGTTGATCTCTGCCGATACGTTGCGGTCGATGGTATCGAACGCGGTACCGAGATCGCCGGCGAGCAGGTCATCGCACTCCTGCTGCGTGCGCGTCTGGTTGAGCTCGACCGCCGGGCCTGTGTGGCCGGTACAGATCGTGGGGATGCCGACGGGATCCGGATACGCTTGGAGCTCGGTGCCTTCGTAGTGTTTGACGACGTTGATCGATATCGACAGCGCGATGCCGCAGGCACCACCGATTGCGCCTCCCGTCAGCCAACGACCGATGTTTCGCATCAGCGAGCCCTCCGTCGTTCTCGCCAATCTCGAAACCGCTCGAGGTATTTGGGCACGAGTAGGCCGATCTGCAGGCCGAGGTAGGCGAGCGTCAGAATGGTGATCCAGTCCGAAGGCGTCATGCCACCGGCGTGGAGCAGCGAGACGATGGCCGGCGGTGTCGTTTTGATGGCTTCTGTACCGATACTGAGCTGCTGGGCCATGGTCGTCCCTGCGTTGGCGATGAGTAGCGTGATCAGCACGATCATCGGATCGGGCTTCGCGGTGGGGCTCCTGCTATGGCGTTGGGTTGGTCGCATGGCATTAGTCCCAGAGCCGCACGGTTCGCGCGGCGGGCGTCGGTGTCGCAATCTCTGGCATCACCACGGCGGTGCCACTCGGCAAAATCGGCCCGAGTTCGCAGAGCCCGGGGTTGGCGAGCAGTACGGGCTCCGTGACGGCTGTCGTGCCGTAGTGCCGATGGCAGAGCCGGTCGAGCGTGTCGCCCTGCTGGCTGCGAACGTTGCGGCTCATATCAGCTCGACCGTGACGTGCGAGCGCCCGGCGATCTCGCTGACCGCCCAGCGGGCGTCCCGGCGGTAGGTGTCGGCCGTCTCGTCGTGTAGGTCGCCGCGGTCTCGGGTCGCAGCGGTGGCGTCATAGTCTCGGTAGCGCTCGAGCAGCTGTGCGTGAGCCTCGGCGAACACGGCGCGCTGATAGAGCGCGGGGTAGACGCCGAACGGTTGCCAGTCCGGCGTCGGTACCGCATCGAGAACGGGATAGCCGGCCTCTACCTGCTTGGCTTGCCAGTGGCGCAGCACCCGGTTCGTCGTCGCGATCGCGGTCAGCAGGACGTCGGTCACACGCCGGGGCGTGACCGTGCCATCGATGCGATGCGCGTCCCGAAACGCGGTTGGGTCGATATCCGGCCAGAACGGCGCATTGGAGATCGGCGCCGCCTGGATGGCGCTGGCGTTGCCGGCGGCGACGAAGCTGGACATAGCGGCACCCTCGGCGTGGGGAATAAATCAGGGGGTGGACGACGGTTTCGGGAGAGCCTGGGCTTTCCGTCACCGTCGTGCCCCCTGGCGTCGGCGGTCGACTCGGTAGCCGATCAGGTCTGACCCTGATCGCTGGCGTTCTTCATGTCTCGTTCGAGGCGTTCGATGTCTTTCTTGACGCCGACGCGCTCATTCAGCTCGAGCGCACGCTGGAATGCGGCGAGCGCTTCATTCAGGTCGCCGCGAGCGCGATGGCCGTTGCCGAGCGCCTTGTGCAACTTGGCGCGGATCTGATCGTGCATGTCCGCGTCAGCGGTGAGGGTGTCGATCTCGACTAGGGCATCGAGCAGCGAGTCGTCATCGTCGGGCAGCGCCAGTGCCTGATCGGCAGATTCCTCGACAAGAATCGCCGGCGTAGAACGTTGGAATTGCTCGCCTGGATCGAGGTCATGGGCGATGGCATAGCGTGCGATTGCCAGCGCGCCGTCAATGTCACCGATGTCGATACGCCAGAGCATGACGCGCATCAGCACCTCATCCTGTGCGCCTTGGCCAGACTCCAATACGCCCGCGACGTACTCGGCGTAGTTGGGCAGGATCTCGCGCTTGACCTCGATCTTTCGCTCGACTGACTGGATGCTTTTCAGCCGACGGTAGTCCTCGAGGTACTGCGCGAGCTTCAGTTCGTACTCGTCACCGTTCATCGGCTGATCGCCGGCGTCGGCCGCCGCTTGGGCGGCCGACACGCGCTCGAAATGTTTGCGGATCGAGCTGGCCATGGTTACGCCCCCGAGCCTGCGTCGGCATCTTCGGCATCCTCGTGCGTGATGCCTTCCAGCAGGCAGCCGTAGCCGTAGTCCTCGATGACGTAGGCGTCGTTCGAGCTCTCGTAGTTGACGATGCGCTTGCGCTCGGGCTTCTCGATCAGGTGCCGGCGGCGCGAGCCTTCTTGCCAATAGATCGAGAGGTTGTCGGTGGAGGTGATGAAGATCGCGTTGTCCGGCATGAACGGCACCTGGATGGCGTTCTGCCCGCCCATGCGCTTCGCGGCCATGATCAGGTCGAGCGCGCGGGCCTCGGTGGGCTGCTCCCACTCGTTGATCTTGGGCAGGTACTTGTCGGTCATCATCGAGCGGCCGACCAGCGCGACGAGATCGGTGTTGTCGCGATACCAGGGTTCGATGAGCGAGTTGACCGCCTCGTACACCAGCGCGTCGAGGTTCTGGAACTCCTGGCCCTTGCCGATCTTGGTCCCACTGATGACGCGGGCGCTGGCGTTGTTGCGGTACTGCTGCAGCCAGCCGATGTTCACGTCTTCGAGCATCGGATTTTGGGTGCGGTCCGTTTGCGTGGCGGCTTTCGTGCCGTGGAAACCGATCATGATGCGATCGAGCGCCTGCTGCCGGATGATGGCGTCGCGCACGCGGGCCTGGAAATCCGGGAATTTCGACCAGGCGTCGAGCTTGGCCCAGGTGATGAAGGTGTCGAACTCGGTTGAGTGGCACTCGTAGTTCTGCGGCTCGAGGTTGGTCGGGTCAACGGGTACACGGTCCTGCTTGCTGACATCCGTACGACCGGCGATCGGGCCAGTGATGCCGAGGCCCAACTTCTGCCCCTTGAGATCGCGGACGCCGGTCATGTTGATGCGATTCAGAAACTCGCTGGATTCCTGAATCTTGGTTTCGAGCGTCTGCTGAACGGTCGGCTCGATCTCGAACGCAGTGAAGGCGTTCTCGGCACCGTTGAGCTGAGCGAGCTTCGCGGCGTAGGCGTTGAAGGCTTTTCGAGTTTCGTTGCGCATGGTCTCTCTCAGCAGTCCGTTTCGATGAAGTCGTTACCGCCGGTGGCTGGCTGGCGTCGTGTGTGGCGCGGCGTCGTGTCGATCTGGGCGTAGAGCTCTTCGAACCGGGTTTTCAGATCGTCGTGCGCCGTCCGCAGCTCGTTGAATGCGGTGGCGGTAGGGCGTTTGGCGAGATCGTCGGCCAGGGCCTGGTGGCGCTCGACGAACAGGCCGAGGGTGTCTTCGAGTTCGATGCGGAAGGCTTCGAAACCCTTGTCGGTCTTGGCGTCGTGTTTGGCGAACAGCGCTTTGACGCGGTCAGTGAGCGAGGGGCCCTGATCCTTCGGAGGCTTCTCGGTGAAATCGAACTCGGTTTCCATCGCTTCGGAGAAGACGTTTTCCGGTCGCTGCTTACGACCTGCGAGCGGGGAGGCGTCGCCGGCACCCGCCGCGAACTGAAGCATCTGGGTACCGAGCGAGGCGGGGGAGTCGGTAACGGCGAGGCCGACCAGATACGCCTCACCGGTACCGGCGAAATCCGTATCCACCTCCATGCTGGTGTAGATCTTCTGACGCTTGTCGTTGAGCGCTTTCAGTTCGTCGGTCGGGTCGATCTCGGCGAGTAGCTGCGTCTTACCCTCGGCATTTTTCTTGGTTTTCAGCGACGTAACATCGCCGTATGCCTTGAAGGGGCTGTCCGGCAGCACACCGCGGATGTGCTCGAGATTCACCCGGCAGCCGTACTTTTCGGGGTCGAAATTGGCGGCCATCTGGTTGAGCCAGTCGGCGCTGATCTTGCGGCCGTCGGTGGTGGCGCCTTCTGTCGCGATGCGATGCCAGGGCATTGAGCGTTCTCCGGGAGCGATGCGGGGACTGTATGGGCGTCAGGGTCCGCGTCGCGGCGTCGAGTCTCAACGAATCCGCGTTGTAGAACGGCGGGTTACAAGCAGCGCTCCGATAACGCTCCCGGCCGCGCCGTTACGCTGGCCGCATGAAATTACCCACCAAGACACCGCCCCAACCCGCCCCGGATTCGCCGGCCGATGTCGATGCCACACTCGACGGCGTCGATAGCGACCGGCTCAGCGCTCGTCACCTCTACTGGATGGGGTGGCGCGTTTCACGAATCGCCGAGTTCCTGGACCTGCCACGCGGCACGATCGCGAGCTGGAAGCAGCGCGAGAAGTGGGATGACGCCACGCCCACCCAGCGCGTCGAAGGCGCGATGGAAGCGCGGATGGTTCAGCTGATCGTCAAGGACGCGAAAGAGGGGCGGGACTTCAAGGAAATCGACCTGCTCGGCAGGCAGATCGAACGCCTGGCACGAGTGCATCGATACGAGGGGAGCGGGAAAGAAGGCGACCTCAATCCGAACATCGAGCGGCGCAACGCCGGCGAAAAGAAGAAGCCCGCCCGCAATGACGTCGGCGACGAAGGCGTCATTCAGATCGTCGAGGCGTTCGAGGCGTCACTGTTCGAGTATCAGCGTGGCTGGTACCGCTCGGGGCAGCACGAGCGCATCCGCAACCTGCTCAAGTCGAGGCAGATCGGCGCGACCTGGTACTTCGCTCGCGAAGCCATCGCCGACGCGGTGGAGACGGGCAAGAACAAGATTTTCATGAGCGCCAGCAAGGCGCAGGCGCACATTTTCCGCAACTACATCGTCCAGTTCGTGAAGGAGACGACGGGCGTCGAGCTCAAGGGGGATCCGATCGTGTTGGCCAACGGCGCCGAGCTGCATTTCCTCGGCACGAACGCCAAGACGGCGCAGGGCTACCACGGCGACACTTATCTGGATGAGTACTTCTGGATCGTGGGCTTCGAGCAGTTCCGGAAAGTCACGTCCGGCATGGCCATGCACAAAAAGTGGCGCCAGACGTATTTCAGCACGCCGTCGTCAGTAGCTCACGAGGCGTACCCGTTCTGGACCGGAGAGCGCTACAACAAGCGCCGCGCCAAGGCGGACCGAGTCGAGATCGACATTAGCCACTCGGCGCTCGCCGGCGGGGCGCACTGCGCGGATGGCCAGTGGCGTCAGATCGTGACGATTCATGATGCGATCGCCGGCGGCTGCGATCTGTTCGACATCGACCAGTTGCGGCTCGAGTACTCGGACGATGAGTTCGCGAACCTGCTGATGTGCGAATTCGTCGACGACTCGCAGTCGGCGTTCCCGATGATGACGATGCAGCGCTGCATGGTGGACAGCTGGGATCTGTGGCGTGACTGGAAGCCGTTCGCGATGCGGCCGTTCGGGCAGGCCCCTGTTTGGATCGGCTATGACCCGGCGGGGGATGGCGAGAACAGCGACGGGGCGGGACTTGTGGTACTGGCACCGGCGAAGAACCGCAACGACCACCACCGGATCCTAGAGCAGCACCGCATCAAGGGCCACGATTACGAGGCTCAAGCGGAATTCATCAAACGGACGGCGAGCCGGTACAACGTCCAGTACATCGGCATCGACACCAATGGGATGGGCGAGGCGGTCGCGCAACTCGTCTCGCGCTGGTTCCCCCGAGTCACCCGCCACCGCTACACCCCCGACAGCAAGGCCGCGCTGGTGCGCCAGGCGCAGCACATCATCAGCCACGGCCGTCTCGAATTCGACGCGCGCGATGTGATCGTCGCGCAGTCGTTCTCGGCGATCCGGCGCGAGCTCACGGCCAGCGGTCGCCAGTTCACCTATTCCGGTGGCCGCAACGCCACCACGGGCCATGCCGATCTGGCGTGGGCCACGATGCACGCACTCAGCAATGAGCCCGTCGACGTTCTCGCCGCTGGCGAACGCGGCGGCTCGATCATGGAGATCAACCAATGACAGCAACGGCGGAAAAACCGCGCATGCGGGTACCGGCTACGTTATCCGCGCCGGCACCGGCGCGCGCCCAGGCCTTCACGTTCGGCGAGCCGGTGCCGGTCATCGACATGCAGGATTTTCTCTACACCGGCTGCTGGATGCTCGGCTCGCGCTGGTACGAACCGCCGATCGACCTGGCCGCGCTCGCCAAGACGTACCGGGCGACGGCGCACCACGGTTCGTCGTTGCAGGTGAAGCGGAACATTCTGAGTCGCTCGTTCGTACCGCATCCTTTGCTGAGCCGGCAGGCGTTCCGGGCACTGGTCAACGATTATCTGGTGTTTGGCAACGCCTACGCCGAGCAGGTGTTCGGACGGCTGGGTCGGCTGCTCGAGATCCGACCCGCGCAGGCACGGTTCGTGCGGCGGGGTGTGGAAGCGGGGCAATACTGGTGGACGTGCGACTGGCGTCAGCCGGCGGAGTTCGAGCGCGGCTCGATCGTTCATCTGCTCGAGCCGGATATCAATCAGGAGATCTACGGCGTGCCGGACTACTTGGGGGCGCTGCAGTCCGTGCTGCTCAACGAGAACGCTACTCTGTTCCGAAGACGCTACTACCTGAACGGCTCGCACGCAGGATTCATCATGTACGTGAGCGACCCGAACGTGAATCAGGAAGACGTCGACTCCATGCGATCGGCGCTCAAGGATAGCCGGGGCATGGGCAACTTCCGCAACCTGTTCATGCACTCACCGGATGGCAAGAAGGACGGCATCCAGGTGATTCCGCTAAGCGAAGTGGCCGCCAAGGATGAATTCGCCGGCATCAAGAAGACCACCCGCGACGACGCACTGGCTGGCCACCGCGTACCGCCGCAGCTTATGGGCGTCATGCCGGACAATGTCGGTGGGTTCGGTGACGTGGAGAAAGCGGCGAGGGTGTTCGTCACCAACGAACTCGAACCGCTCCAGGCGGTGTTCCTCGAGATCAACGACATCGTGGGGCAGGAGGTGGTGAGGTTCCGGCCGTATGAGCTGGGTACTACGAAGGAGGAATCGCCGCCGCTCGTCTGACGCTAACCGCTCTGATCGAAGCCGCCCACCCGGGCGGCTTTTTCGTGCGCAGCCGTCACAGCGTTATCCACAGCCGGTTTGGATGCTCAGCACCGCCGGCGCGCCGTCGACTCCCCGCCCCGCCTGCGCGCTAAATGGGTCGGTTTTGTTGCAGCGTTGCAGCGGTCGCTTTCGCCCGTAGTTTCTGGGCCGGGTGGCAGTGTGGACACATTGGGTTTTGGCTCGGAATGTTGCGTTCTGAAGATGGCCTGGCGGGGAACAAGTAGGAGAAGTTGGTTGGTGCCGGGCTGTACCATGAGTGTACCAAGGTGGCCGCTAGCCCAGTGCTCACGCGCTATATGGTCCGATCCATCATCGGCGCGACGGAGAACGTCCTATCAAGCCTGGGCCGCGTGGTTGTAGGCTTCGTCGGGTTTGGGCGACTTTCGGTATTATCCATAGCTGGTAATATTTACAGTGGTTTTGCTGCGTTTTGCGCGTCGTGATGTCACAAACCAGGCACTACGGGGCGGTCGGATTTGTCACATCGAGGAGGGTACGGTGGCCACCATCATGAAGCGGCGAAAAAAGGACGGCAGTCTCTCATACCTGGCCCGAATCCGCATCGCTCGAAAAGGGACCGGAGACGATACAGAGTCGCGCACGTCCCCGCGAAAAGCGATGGCCGAGGCATGGTCGGCGCGGCGAGATTGAACGGCAGGCGACAGGGGTATCGTCTCTGCCGAAGGGAGAAACGTTGCGGCGGGCGACGCGTTCGAGGGTTACCTTCACGAGTTCGGGCAGGGCGATGACGGTGCGCCATCGCCCTTGGCTTGTTGTGGAACGTTAATTGACCCCGCACCACCGTTATTTGTCAGAGATCGCTTACAGATAGGTTCATGGTGATGTTGTAAGCTGCGCCCCCTTGGTTGTTGGTCAAGAGGGGATGACATGAAGAAAGTGCCAGTTGTGACACGATTTTATGTTGCTTTTGCGGCTTTGATGTTTGTGTGGATGTGTTTTGTCATCGGGGTTATGAATCGAGGAAGACCCAAGCTGGGGATTATTACGAGAACCGACTTTTTGGGCTGGAGCTTTGATTCAAGGCTACTGTTTGTAATGGTACTCTTTGTCCTGTTGGTTACCGCCGGTGCTGCCTTGGTTGCCTATTTTATCGAAAAGCGTTTTGGGGGTGTTGCGGCCGTGCTGCCCGCTGCTTTTATTGTGGTGGCCATTTATTATGTCCCCTATGTGCCTCAGGATCATGTGGGCGAGTTTGCTTTTGACTCTCATGACATATACCCCGTTACACACAAAACCCTTTATGGGCCGAACGACGAGACTGAAAACGTGCTGTCGCCGTTGCTGATCATGTCGGATCGTCATTATGACTGGTCGAAGTCATCGGTTGAATGCCCGAGTTATTATCTCGATAGAGAGGGTGCGGCATTTATTGGTAAAAGTTACGATTTTAAGGAGAGGGAGAATTATAGTGCCCGCTATACATCGGCGCAGGGCGGCGATCCACTCGATGCCGAACGGGTATGCCAACAGTACAAAGACAAGATTGTATCGGCGCACGATTGGAAAAAAGTCGACCACGAGACGCTGTCGAAGTGGTATCAGCAGGGTCTGCTTTCGATGGATTATGCGGATTCCGCTTCGAGCGTCTATCACGCAGATTGAAGCGGCCTTGCAAGCTTCCAGACCTCTGAAACAAACCGCATGATAATCGACGATAGGCGTCTCAAGCTATCGTCGGTGAACCCCAGCAGCTCGCACTGGGTGTATTCCCAACGCGGGCGATTTTGGCGACGCGATCGCGCTGGCCGTATTGATGTGTCAGCGCAACGCTGGCGACGCGGCCCTAAAGCCGGCGGTGGCGCCGCTGGCTGGTGATCGGGTCCGTAGGTGCTTGGCGGTGTGGATCGAAGGGAACATGGCATGACGATGGATGGCTCCCTGGCGACCACGAGCGCGTCTTCCAACCGAAAAGGCTATCTTCCACCGAGACGGGTCGTCGTCAGTCAGAAAGGTGATCACTGATGAAATGATGCAGGGTATTAAGTCCTAACATAAAGAGTGCAGCCAATGAACGGGCAGGCGACGGGAGGCGACTGGGTCGAGACATTGCAGGAGCTGGTGCCCGGAGTCGGACTCGAACCGACACGACCTAAAGGTCGAGGGATTTTAAATCCCTTGCGTCTACCGATTTCGCCATCCGGGCTGACGAGCTGGGCGTGCTGATACTTCAGGAAAGGTGGAACCGTAGCGGTTCGGATCTTGCGGGGGTGGAGGCTGGAGTCGGAATCGAACCGGCGTACACGGAGTTGCAGTCCGCTGCATAACCACTCTGCCATCCAGCCATTGAGTTGTGGAGCGGGAAAGGAGATTCGAACTCCCGACCCTCGCCTTGGCAAGGCGATGCTCTACCACTGAGCTATTCCCGCTCAACTCGAGGACGTATTATAGGGATAAATCCGTAGGTGTCAAACGCTTATGCGAAATTCCTTCATAGCGAACGTGTCAGTTCCGGCCAGGCGGCACGGAGATATTGGATCATCGACCAGAGCGTCAGCGCCGCGGCGATATAGAGCAGCACGACGCCCAGACTTGCGAGGGCGGAAGCGGGTGGGAAGCCGAGCAGAATCAACAGCGCGATCATCTGCAGCGTCGTCTTCGATTTGCCGATCCAGGAAACCGCCACGCTTTTGCGCTGGCCGATCTCCGCCATCCATTCACGCAGGGCAGAGATGACGATCTCGCGTCCGATGATCACCAGCGCCGGCAACGTCAGCCAGAACACCTCGTAGCGCTCGATCAGCAGCGCCAGTGCCACGCCGACCATGACCTTGTCGGCGACCGGGTCCAGGAAAGCCCCGAACGGCGTGCTCTGATTCCACTTTCGAGCGAGATAGCCGTCCAGCCAGTCCGTGACGGCCGCCACGCCGAAAAGCCCGGCGGTGACCGGCAGGCTCCAGCTATAGGGCAGGTAGAACAGCACCACCAGCAGCGGAATGATGACGATTCTTGCCAGGGTGAGCATGTTGGGAATGTTCATCGAGCCGCTAACGTCCTTACGGGTGTTTGAGGTCGAGCATTTTACGCCCGACGGTAGCGCTCATCCATGCAGCGCTTGGTGAATGGTACTGGCCATCTGATCATTGATGCCTGGCACGCGGGCCAGATCGTCCCGCGTCGCCTTGCGCACCCCCTGTAGACCGCCAAAGTAGCGCAGCAGTTCACGCCGCCGCTTGGGGCCGACACCGGGGATGTCCTGAAGCGTGGAGGTGCGCCGCTGTTTGTCCCGGCGCTGGCGGTGGCCGGTGATCGCAAAGCGGTGCGCCTCGTCGCGAATGTGCTGAAGCAGGTGCAGCGCCGGCGAGCTAGTGTCGAGATTGAGTGTTCGATCGACCGTTTCGATGAACAGTGTCTCCAATCCTGCCTTGCGTGTCGTCCCCTTCGCCACGCCGATCAGCGTAACACCGATGACGCCCAGTTCGGCGATGACCTCCCGCGCCATGTTGAGCTGGCCTTTGCCGCCGTCGACGATGAGGATGTCGGGCAACTTGCCTTCGCCTTTCTGCAGCCGCTTGAAGCGCCGGGTCAGTGCCTGGCGCATGGCGGCATAATCATCGCCGGCGGCGACATCCTCGATGTTGAACCGTCGATAGTCGGATTTGACCGGGCCCTCGTGATCGAACACCACGCAGGAGGCGACTGTGGCCTCGCCCTGGCTATGGCTGATATCGAAGCACTCCAGCCGCGCCGGCGCATCCTCGATGTCCAGTGCCTGACGCAGCGATTCAAAGCGTTTGCTGAGCTGGCTTCGGTTGGCGAGCTGCGTTGCCAGATGCTGCTCGGCGTTGGTGATCGCCAAGCGTTTCCACTGGGCGCGGTGGCCCCGCACCTGAGATGCAAGGCGAACCTTGCGCCCCGCGCTCTCCTGAAGCGCTGCCTGCAGCACGTCGCCATCGCTCAGCGCATGTGAAGTAATGATCTCCTGCGGGATCTCCTTCGACTGACCGAGGTAGAACTGGCTGACGAACTCGCTCAGTAGATCGCTCGCCCCAAGGTCCAGCCCGTTATCCGGTTGCTGATGCCGCGCGCCCAGCATGCGCCCCTGACGGATCGCCAGTACGCTGATGCAGAGCCCGCCGGGCTGTTCGGCCAGGGCGAAGATATCGGCGTCGCCCTCGGCATTGTCGACGAACTGCTTCTCCTGCAGTCGACGAATCTGCTGGACCTGGTCGCGAAGACGCGCGGCTTCCTCGAAGTCGAGCGTCTGGCTCGCCTGCTCCATTGCCTGGGTCAGCTGTTCGGTCACCTGTTCGTTGCGACCCTCGAGACACATCATCGCGTGCTCGATGTCGCGCTGGTAATCCTCCTTGCTGATGTAGTCCACGCAAGGTGCGCTGCAGCGCTTGATCTGATACTGCAGGCAGGGGCGATGGCGATGGGCAAAGACGCTGTCCTCGCAGTTGCGAATGCGAAAGATCTTCTGCATCAGCGACAGGCTCTCGCGCACGGCGGTCGAGCTCGGATAGGGGCCGAGATAGCGCCCGTCCCGCCGCTTCTGACGCACGCGCTTGAACTCCAGCGCGGGGTAGGGGTGGCGGTCGGAAACGAAAACGTAGGGGTAGGATTTATCGTCGCGCAGCAGGATGTTGTACGGCGGACGAATCTCCTTGATCAGGGTCTGCTCGAGCAGCAGCGCCTCGGTCTCCGTTCGCGTGATCGTCACCTGAATGTCCTGAATCCGGGAGACGAGCGCCTGCGTTTTGGTATTCAACGCACCGCGGAAATAGCTGGATAGGCGCGCCTTAAGCCGCTTTGCCTTGCCGACGTAGAGCACGTTGGCGTGCTCGTCGAGCATGCGATAGACGCCGGGCGACTCGGAGACGGTCTTGAGAAAGTGCTTGGCGTCGAAGGACGCGGGGGGATCGGTCGGGGTGTCGCTCATGGTGTCAGTATATCAAAGTCCCACCGATACGCCGTTGAAACCGTGGGTTTTAACGGCTTTCTGTCGCCTTGCGGCCCATCGCCTTCGGTCGCTCATCGCGGCACGTCGGTGGGTGACTCTTTAGACAGTGACGCAACGCGGATCCGGGCGCTGCGATCAAGGTGGCAGCGTGCTGGGGTGCCGGTTGTGTGGTGCGCCGGGCTACCCATCAGGGTTGAAGCCTTCGATGAGGCCGTGCTTCAGACCGAGGTGCGTGAGTTCGACATCGGACTGAACCTGCAGTTTGTCGAAGATTCGATAGCGATAGGTGTTGACGGTCTTGGGGCTTAGGCAGAGCTGCTCTGAAATACGGCTTACCTTGTTGCAGTGAATGATCATCATCGCGATCTGCAGTTCGCGGTGGGAGAGCTGGTCGAAGGGATTCTGTGAACCCTCGCTTCTCGCCAGTACCACTCGCTGTGCTATATCGGGACTGATGAAGCGTTCGCCTCTGAACACGCGGCGTACGGCGCTGATCAACTGGTCGAGTTCCGTGCCTTTGCTGATGAAGCCGGCCACGCCCGCGTCGAGCAGACGCTGGGTCGTTGGCTCCTCGATCTGCCCGGTTAGTACGACAATGCGGACTTCCGGCTGGGCCTTGAGCAACTTCATGATGGCTTCGATGCCGCCGATACCCGGCATCCGGATATCCATTAGCACGACGTCGGGAACGAACTGCCGGCAAGCGGTCAGTGCACTTTCGCCACTGTCCGCTTCCGCCACGACCTCGATGTCAGCCTCACTGGAGAGCACGCGAGCGATGCTGGCGCGAACCAGGTTATGATCATCGGCGACGACTACGTTAATCAAGAAAGCTCCTGTAGTGGCTGATCCGCGCTTTGGGTCTCTATGTTTGGGTCTCTAAGCAACATCACCTTCATGTCCACTCGATTCGTTATAAAGAACACTATTCTTATAAAGAACACTATCCTTTGAGCGACCCGTGCATGATATCTGCGCTCATTTTGGCATGGTACCGATAGGATTTCCTCTCATGTCGCAGCGCTCCAGACGCGGCATTGCAGCGCCGTGATAGACGTCGTTGGGCGCCTGTTCGCCGTCACTCAAGCGCCTTGCAACTGGAAGATAACCCGTCAAGGCTGACCACAATGAGACATCGACTGCCGGCCAAATAAAACCTCTGGAGGGATGATCGTCACTCCCCAATGCCTGGGTGCGGTTGCGCTGCCTGTTTCGTCGGCTCTTTGATGCGCAGGAGTCTGCCGGCGACGCTTTTCTGGACGTCATGCGTTGACGCGACTCGGACGCCCCGTCAAAAGCGAGCAGTCGGGTAACTCAATTTCGGGTTGACGTCAGGGGTACGGGTTCGTATAGTACGCCCCGCTCGCTATCGATGCGACGACGTGGGGCCTTAGCTCAGCTGGGAGAGCGCAACACTGGCAGTGTTGAGGTCAGCGGTTCGATCCCGCTAGGCTCCACCAAGACATGCTAAAAACCGCTTGCTGCCTCCGGCACGAGCGGTTTTTTTATGCCTGTTTGTCAGGTCTTTTCACACGTCTCTTACGCTTGGCGATGCCTTCTATTAGCAATGCCTTATCTTGGCGAGGCCTTCGACGTCTCATAGTCTGGCGTGACAGCGCCCGGGCACGGCAGGGTGCAAGGCCCGCCGACAGACATGAGAGTCTTCGCGCAGCGGCCGCGCGGTGAGGGCCGCGCGGTGGAGTGGGGATATAGGCCATCTCACCCCTCTGCAGCATCCGCCTCACGCACGGCGTCGATTGAGCGTATCCGCCTCCTTCTGGGCTCTTTCGCGTCCGTTGTGATGGCTGATGATGGCCGGCGAGCCGTCGTTTCGATCACCGGGGGATGTGTCGATCACGATCCACTCCGACGCCTCGGTGGCGCTCGCAGGGCTCAATGGTCGGGCTTGAAAACGCGTCATGGCACTCTCGTTGTGGACGGTAGGACAATGAAGCACCTGGCGGAGGAACGCACCGCGAGGAAGCAATCCCTGTTGAGACTGAATGTCAGTGTTGGACGGTTGGCGGCAAAAGCCAAATTTTCCGCAACGCTTTTCCGGACACGATGGCTGGCGGGGCTTGCTTGACACCATACGCCGCCAAACGCAGACTTGGCCCCATGATTAACACGATTTTCAGACGAACTCAGTGGTGGTGGCGCCTTTAATTCAAGGGCGGCACGCCGACGTCTGTAAGAGATGCCGCCCCACGGGGCGGCATTTTTTTCGTTTGAAAGATCGCTTCGTGAGGCTGGCAGGTGGATTGGTCGACTTGGGTCATAGCCTGGGTAAAAAATCACAGGTCGTCTTCTTCATCCCTTTGAAATCAGGAGCCTGAAACAATGCCTGTCCTCATGATCGACAATTACGACAGCTTTACCTACAACATCGTTCAATATCTTGGCGAGCTGGGTGCCGAGGTCGTCACCGTCCGTAACGACGAGTGCAGCCTCGAAGACCTCGAGCGTCACGCGCCCAGTCACGTCGTTGTCTCTCCCGGCCCCTGCACCCCCAACGAAGCCGGGATTTCGATGGCAGCGATCCGCCACTTCGCCGGTAAGCTGCCGATTCTGGGCGTCTGCCTGGGGCATCAGGCGATCGGCCAGGTCTATGGCGGGGACGTGATCCGGGCGCCTCAGGTCATGCACGGTAAGACATCGTTGATCCGCCACAATGGCGACGGCGTCTTCACCGGTCTGGAGAACCCGCTCGACGTGACCCGCTATCACTCGCTGGTAGTCGACGAAGCGACGCTGCCATCGTGTCTGGAGATCACGGCTCGGGTCGACGATGACGATGTCACCCCCGGGCTCATCATGGGGCTTCGGCATCGAACGCTTGATATCGAAGGCGTCCAGTTTCACCCGGAGTCGATCCTTTCCCGGCAGGGGCACGAACTGCTGGCCAATTTCCTCAAGCGGCACGCTTGAACTGACGGTGAATAACGACATGCAGATGCGAGATGCCATCGGCGCCCTGATGCGCCACGAAGACTTGAGCTTCGATGCCACCCACGCCGTCATGCAGACGATCATGACCGGAGAAGCTACCGATTCCCAGATCGCCGGGTTTCTCATTGGTCTTGCCATGAAGGGCGAGACTGCAGACGAGATCACCGCCGCCGCGAAGGTGATGCGCGAGCTGATGCAGCCAGTGCACATCGACTGCGACAACGTCGTCGACATTGTCGGTACCGGGGGGGACGGCGCCAATCTCTTCAATGTGTCGACCGCCTCGAGTTTCGTCGTCGCCGCCGCTGGCGGTCATGTCGCCAAACACGGCAATCGCGGCGTCTCTTCCTCCTCGGGTAGTGCGGACCTTTTCGACGTCGCCGGCATCTATCTCGATCTCGACGGTGCGGCAATCGCGCGCTGCATCGAGCAGGTCGGCGTCGGTTTCATGTTCGCGCCGCGTCACCACCAGGCGATGCGCCACGCCATCGGTGCTCGCCGGGAGATGGGAGTGCGCACCATCTTCAATATTCTTGGACCGCTGACCAATCCCGCAAGCGCACCGAATCAGCTGCTCGGCGTCTATTCGCCGGCGCTGGTGCCGCTGGTCGCGGAATCGCTGCGTCAGTTGGGTAGCCGTCATGTGCTGGTGGTACATGCCGAGGATGGGCTCGACGAGATTTCGCTAGCGGCACCGACCCGCGTTGCCGAGCTTCGCGATGGCGAGATTCATGAGTACACGGTCACGCCGGAGTCGCTGGGTATCGAGCGTCAGTCGCTGGCGCCATTGAAGGTCGTGACCGCTGAAGACAGCCTCAAACTGGTCAAGGAGGCGCTGGTCGGCAAGGGGCCGGCGGCGGATATCGTTGCGCTGAACGCCGGGGCGGCACTCTACGTGTCGGGGGTCTCCGATACGCTGGAGGAGGGGGTCGTCATGGCGCAGGACGCCCAGGCCTCCAAGCTTCCACTCGAGAAACTCAAGGAGCTGGCGGACTTCACCCGGGTGTTCGCAGGGTGAGCGGCTCGCCGGCCAGCCTCGGCCCAGGCCAGACAATGACAACAGGAAGCGACATGACAGCCACTCGAGACAACGAACTGCCGACCATCCTGGCGAGCATCCTCAAGCGCAAACGTGAAGAGATCGCCGAGCGCCAGGCGCTGCGAAGCGAGCAGGCCTGGCTCGATATCGCCGCCCGCCAGAGTGCGCCGCGCGGTTTCGTCAGCGCACTGGACCGCTGCATCGAGGCCGGCGACCCGGCGGTGATCGCGGAGATCAAGAAAGCTTCACCCTCGCGCGGCGTCATCCGCGAACGCTTTGAGCCCGCCGACATCGCCAGGGAGTACACCGATGCCGGCGCAAGCTGTCTTTCCGTGCTCACCGATGCCGACTTCTTTCAGGGGCACGAGGATTATCTGATCGCCGTGCGCGAGGCTTGCGAGCTGCCGGTGATCCGCAAGGATTTCATCATCGACCGCTATCAGGTGGCCGAGGCGCGGGGCATCGGCGCGGACTGCATTCTGCTGATCGTCGCCGCCCTCGACGATGACCAGCTCAAGGCACTACATCAGCAGGCCACGGCGCTGGGGATGGACGTTCTGGTCGAGGTTCACGACGCCTTCGAGCTCGAGCGAGCGCTGGCACTTGACCTGACGCTCGTGGGTATCAACAACCGCGACCTGCGGACGTTCGAGACGACCCTGGATACTACCTTCGAGCTGCTGAAGCGGGTGCCGGCGGGCGTCACCGTCGTCACCGAGTCCGGCATCAACACCCGGGACGATGTCGAGCGAATGCGTGAGCACGACGTCAACGCGTTTCTGGTCGGTGAGGCGTTCATGCGCGAGGCAGAAGCCGGTAGCGCCCTGCGCCGGCTGTTCTTCTGACGCCGCACCCCCGCGACCGCTAGCGCTGCACTCGCTGGCGTCATCACGACGACACCGCCTCTCCGGGCGGTGTCGTCGTTTGAAAGGCGTGTTGGTTGACGCCCGAGCGCTGCGTCGACAGAACGACCCGCTTAAGGCTCAGAACTCCGGCGAGTCCGGAAAGATCAGGCTGATCAGCGTGTCGCCCGCCTTGGGGGTGAGCGGTCGCTCAGCCGTCGCGGTGCGGATGCGCCCGCTCGCGGAGAGCGTGAACAGCGTCAGCAGTCGGTCCTGATGGATGCGCCGATAGGCATCGATAGTGAAGTTGTCGCTGATCCTGGCCTGGCGCAGTACCGCGCCCTGACCGATGAGGCTCGACAGGCGAGTGAACGTGGTATTGCCGTCGAACAGCAGTGGCAGATGCGCCAGTGCCTGCTGGTGGTGCCGGCGGGCGTTGCGGCTCGACTCCACGGCCAGCCGAAAGACCTTGCCGTGACCGAGGATGTGCTCGAAGTGCAGCGCCGCCAGATTGTTGAGCTCTCGATAGGGCGACAGTGGCAGCAGATGGCCGATGCCGGTGAGTTCGAGATGCTGAGCGGCGTGCTCCGACAGAGGGTTGCCGTAATAGGTCGGCAGGCTCGCCATGCGCGCCTCCTGCACGGCATCCCAGTTGTGATCGCAAAGGCGCACCGTGAATCCGGCATCCTTGAGCACGCTGCCGAAGGCGCGCGCCACCGGATTGGCACCGATGATCAGAAAGCCCGTTGGCGTCGGCTCCTGCACCTTGAGGAGGCGGGCCAGCGGCCCGGACAGCAGGCTCTGAACCACCACGGTGCTGATGATCACCAGAAAGGTCACGGGTACCAGCAGCTCGGCGCCGGGAACCTCCAGCTCCTCGAGGCGAATCGCGAACAGCGATGCCACCGCCGCGGCGACGATGCCGCGGGGCGAAAGCCACGCCAGCAACGCTTTCTCCCGCCAGTTGAGCGAGGTCCCCAAGGTGCACAGCCAGACCGTCAGCGGGCGGGCGACCCAGACCAGAATGCCCAGGAAGGCCCAGGCTTCCCAGGTCAGCAGGCCGAGCTGCTCCAGGCTCAGCCGAGCGGCAAGCAGAATGAACAGTCCCGAGATCAGCAGGATCGACAGCGTCTCCTTGAACTCGAGAATCGGCTGGGTCGGCACCCCGCGCATGTTGGCCATCCAGACCCCCATGACGGTGACGGTGAGCAGCCCGGACTCGTGGAACAGCCGATTGGAGAGCGTGAACAGCGTCAGCATGATCATCAGTGTGCCGAAGCTGTGCAGCCGTTGCGGCAGCCAGTGGTGGCGCAGCACGCTACCCCACAGGTAGCCACCGGCCGTGCCCAGGCCGAAGCCGATCACCGCGGTCTGCGCGAAGCTGATCAGGGTATGGGTCGCCGCGCCGTTGGAGAGACCGAGCGCAACGAACTCGTAGACGAGAACCGCGCCGATCGCCCCGATCGGGTCGATCAGTATCCCCTCCCAGCGCAGGATCTGGCTGACGTGCTGACGGGCGCGCAGCGTCTGCAGCAGCGGCAGTACCACCGTGGGGCCGGTGACAACCAGCAGCGCGCCGAGTACGCTCGCCATCTCGATCGATAGCCCCAGCACCCAGTGCGCCGCTGCAATACCGATGAGCGCAGTGATCAGCGCCCCCCAGGTCACGAGTCGGCTGACCGTGCGGCCATGGCCACGTAGTTCGCGGAAATCGAGGGTCAGACTGCCTTCGAACAGAATCACCGCGACCGCCAGCGAGATCAGCGGGAACAGCAGATCGCCGAGCAGTGCGTCGGGTTCGAGAATGCCGGTGACCGGTCCGACGGCGATCCCTGCGATGAGCAGCGGCAGAATCGGCGGCAGCCGCAGTTGCCAGGCAAGCCACTGGCACGCGAGCGCCAACAGGCCAATGCCGGTGAGGGCAAGGGCAGCGTTTTCCATGTCCGTCGTCTCCGGGCGGGCGGGGCAGAAAGCGCGCAGCCTAGCGGGGGGATTATCGGGATGCAATGCGCATTTGTCTGCGTCTTGACGATCCGCGATCACGCCCCCGCGTGGGACTTTGGTCTAACGCCTTGAGTCAGCGGTGTCGTGACTCGATCGGCGTCGTTTCGGCGATCTTGACCGCGCGCAGCAGCGCCTGCAATGGATGCGCCAGCGAGCGCTCCGAGAGGCGCTTGGCCTGGCTGCGACACGAGTAGCCAGTGGCCAGAAGCCGGTCCTCGCCGCCCTCGGCTTCCACCGGCTCGCGCCATGAGAGGTCGTAGATCGCTTCCGAGGTCTCCCGGTTGCGGGTTTCATGGCCATAGGTGCCTGACATGCCACAGCAGCCGGTGTCGATCAGCTCGAGCGAAAGGTCGAAATGCGCGAAGAGCTGCTGCCAGGCTTTGGCGCTGCCCGGGGCATTGGTCTTCTCGGTGCAGTGGGAAAGCAGGCGATAGCCGGGGTCGAACGCTTTGGCTGCCGCGCTGGACCAGTCGGCGGGCAGGAGGCGCGAACCGAACCCGAGCAGCCACTCCTGCAGCAGCGCGACCGGCGGCACGGCCTCGGGGCCCAGGGTTTTGACATATTCCTGGCGGTAGGTGAGCGTCATTGCCGGGTCGATACCCACCAGCGGAACGTCGAATCGCGCCAGCGCCCTGAGTCTCGCCGCCTGCTGCTCCGCCGTGCGCGCAAAGCGGCCGAGGAAACCCTGAACCTGCAGCGGCTTGCCATTGGGTGAGAACGGCATGACGAAGACCTGCAGGTCGAGTCGGCCGAGCAGCTCGACCACGTCCGCGACCAGATTGGCCTCGAAATGGGTGGTAAAGGCGTCCTGCACCAGCACCACGCTGCGGCGTTTCTGCGGCTCGCTGAGCGCCCCGAGGGTCAGTGGTGTCGCCTCGGGGATGCCGCGGGTGCGCAGGATCTTGGCGAGATTGGCGCGGGAGAGCCGCGGGCTGTCAACGAGGCCGACGCGCTTGGCCAGAAAGCGCTCCACCGGCTGCGTGCCGAGCAGGGCGTTGTAGAGCGGCGCCAGCGGTCGCAGCGCGGGGGCGACGAACTCCAGCGAGCCGATCAGATAGTCCCGTGGCGCCCGCGCGTAGCGCGTGTGGTAGCTCTCGAGAAAGCGCGCGCGGAAGTCGGGGACGTCGACCTTGACCGGACACTGGCCGGCGCAGGACTTGCACGCCAGGCAGCCGGCCATGGCGTCATACACCTCATGGGCGAAGTCCGCTTCACCGCGCCGTCGGGCGAGGCTGCGGCGCCACTTGGCCGGCTGCTCTCGCAGCCAGCTGACGGTATCGCCGCGCCTTGCGGTGCGCGACACCTCGAGCACGTCCACGCCCGCTTCTCCCTGAAGGCGCAGCCATTCGCGCATCAGGCTGGCGCGCCCCTTGGGCGACTGCACTCGCTCTCGCGTCGCTTTCCAGGACGGGCACATCGCGTCGGCCGGGTCATAGTTGTAGCAGGCACCATTGCCGTTGCAGTAGACCGCGCTGGCGTTCTCTTCCCAGACGCGGGTATCGATGGTGCGGTCGCTCTCGCCCCGCGTCGGCACGCCGTCCACCGCCAGCAGATCGGGATCGTGACCGTCCACGATGCCCGGGGTTTCGTGGGTCTTCGGCGTGGCGATCTTGCCGGGATTGAACTGGTTGTAGGGATCGAAGGCCGCTTTCAGTTGCTGCAATGCCGGATAGAGCTCGCCGAAAAAGCGTGGCGAGTAGGCCGAGCGCACGCCCTTGCCGTGCTCGCCCCACAGCAGGCCGCCGTAGCGCTGGGTCAGCGCGGCCACCTCGTCGGAGAGCGTGCGAATCAGTGTCGCCTGCTCGGGGTCCTTCATGTCGATTGCCGGGCGGACGTGAAGCACGCCGGCGTCGACGTGACCGAACATGCCGTAGCTCAGGCCGTGGCTGTCGAGCAGTGCGCGGAATTCAGCGATGTACTCGGCCAGAGACTCCGGTGGGACGGCGGTGTCCTCGACGAACGGGATCGGGCGTTTCTCGCCCCGAACGTTGCCGAGCAGCCCCACGGCACGCTTTCGCATTGCGTAGACCCGACCGATGGCGCCGCGCCCCTCGGCGAGGGTGTGGCCCAGCCGCTCGACGCTAGCGTCCGTGTCGAGGTGTGCAACGAAGCTCGCGACGCGCTCGGCCAATCGGTCCGGGTCGTCATCGTTGAATTCGACCAGGTTGATCCCGCCGATCGCGCGCTCTGCCGCAGCGTCGCTCGGGAAGTACTCGGCGACGCTCTCCCAGACGAAGTCATCCATCGCCAGTGTCAGCACGCTGTCATCGACGGTCTCGATGGAGGTGGGGCCGCTCACGGCCATCAGCGCCTTGGCGTCGCGCAGGGCATCCATGAAGCCGGTATAGCGCACGTTGACCAGTGTCGAGTGCGCGGGGAGCGGTAGCACGTTGAGCGTCGCTTCACCGAGAAACGCCAGTGAGCCCTCGGATCCGCAGAGCACGCTGTTGAGGTCGAAACGACCGTCGTCGGCTTCCAGGTGTGCCAGATCGTAGCCGGTGAGGCAGCGATTGAGGGGCGGAAAGACCGCCTTGATGCGCTCACGTTCGGTTTCAGCGATCTCCCTGGCGGCACGGTAGACGGCGCCGACGCCATCGTCGCGGGCGCAGAGCGTTTCGAGCTCGTCGGCCGCCACGGGCTGGCTGACGAAGCGCTCGCCACCGCGCAGGATGACGTCGAGCGCGAGGACGTGATCGCGCGTCTTGCCGTAGACGCAGCTGCCCTGGCCACTGGCGTCGGTGGCGATCATGCCGCCGAGTGTGGCGCGGTTGGAGGTGGAAAGCTCCGGGGCGAAGAAGAGCCCATAGGGCTTGAGTGCGGCATTGAGCTGATCCTTGACCACGCCTGCCTGCACTCTCACCCGGCGATTCTCGACGTCGATCTCGAGAATACGGTTCATGTGGCGTGAGACGTCGACCATGAGCCCATCGGTGAGCGACTGACCGTTGGTCCCCGTGCCGCCCCCGCGAGGCGCCAGAGCGATATCGCGGTAGGTCTCTTGTCCCGCCAGCCGCGCGATGCGCTCGAGGTCGCCGCTGTCGCGCGGGTAGAGCACCGCTTGCGGCAGCCGTTGATAGATGGAGTTGTCAGTGGCGAGGACGGTGCGGTTGGCCGCGTCGGGCGCGATCTCTCCGGTAAAGCCGCTGGCTGTCAGATCATCGAGAAAACGGCGGTAGCGCTCGGCGAGGGAGAACGGGGCGCTGGCGGGGTCGAGGCGTGCGATCATCGTTGTCATTGGGGCCGTCGGGGCGGTCACTCGGTGCGCGGTGGCGCCGGGTGGCCGTTCGGTTCTGGTTAGCGTGAGAGAGGCCGCAGAGGGCTTGCCGTCTCGGCAGCGCTGCCGGCGATTCTCTCGGGAGTGGTGACAGTGTAACGCGCCGGTGACGGACTGGGCAGGCACCGGCGTGGTGCGGGCGCAGCGATTTCCCTACAATGTTCCGTCCGCGCGGAGCGTATCGGCGCCGCGATCGCGCGCCGTGTCTCGCGCAATGGCTGTGTCGTCACCACTGCAATCGTCTTCAACCTACGGAATTCATCATGCTCGATCCCAAGCTGCTGCGAAGCGATCCCCAGTTCGTCGCCCAACGCCTGGCCCTGCGAGGCTTTACCCTCGACGTCGCGCAGCTCGAGTCTCTCGAGTCTCGCCGGCGCGAGTTACAGACCCGCACCGAGCAGCTCCAGAACGAGCGTAACGTGCGCTCGAAGGCGATCGGGCAGGCCAAGGCCGCCGGCGAGGACATCGAGCCGCTGCGCGCCGAAGTGGGCAAGCTCGGCGACGATCTGGATCGCGCCAAGCAGGAGCTGGCCACGGTTCAGCAGGCGTGGGACGCGCTGGTCGAGGGGCTGCCCAACCTGCCGCACGAGAGCGTGCCCGAGGGCGCCGACGAAAGCGACAACGTCGAGCTGCACCGCTGGGGCACGCCGCGGGAGTTCGACTTCGAGGTCAACGACCACGTCGATCTCGGTGCGCGATTCGGCTATCTCGATTTCGAGCTCGCGACCAAGCTCACCGGTTCGCGCTTTGCCGTCATGCGTGGACCTATCGCCCGTCTGCACCGGGCGCTGGCGCAGTTCATGCTCGACAAGCAGACCCTCGAGCATGGCTATGAAGAGTGCTACGTGCCTTACATGGTCAACGCCGACTCGCTGACCGGCACCGGCCAGCTCCCCAAGTTCGGCGAGGATCTCTTTCGTCTCGGCGAGGAGGAGGGCTACTACCTGATCCCCACGGCCGAGGTGCCGCTGACCAACTTCGTGCGTGACGAGATCCTCGATCACGCGACGCTGCCGCTCAAGCTGACTGCCCATACGCCGTGCTTTCGCAGTGAAGCGGGGGCCTACGGTCGTGATACCCGCGGCATGATTCGCCAGCACCAGTTCGACAAGGTCGAGATGGTGCAGGCCGTCGACCCCGAGACGAGCTACGAGACGCTGGAGAGCATGCGGGGGCACGCCGAGGCGATCCTGCAGGCGCTCGAACTGCCGTACCGCGTGGTGACGCTCTGCGCCGGCGACATGGGCTTTGGTGCGACCAAGACCTACGATCTCGAGGTGTGGCTACCCAGCCAGCAGACCTACCGCGAGATCTCCTCCGTTTCCAATTGCGAGGATTTCCAGGCGCGGCGGATGCAGGGGCGGTTTCGCAGCCCGGCGCAGAAAAAACCGCAGCTGCTGCACACGCTGAACGGTTCCGGCCTTGCCGTGGGCCGTTGCCTGTTGGCGGTGATGGAAAACTACCAGAATGCGGATGGCAGCATCGACGTGCCCGCTGTACTCAAGCCGTATCTCGGTGGCATCGAGCGAATCAACGCCGAGTGAAGGGATCATGCCCGCACCTCGGTGCGGGATTTGGTTATAACGCTACAAAAAAGCGTTCCTTCGTCGACCGTGGCTGCATCCTTACAATTTGGAATAACGAAACTTTCTCTACCTAGGGTTTCGTTCTAACGCGAGCGGTATCGTCAGAGTTCGAGCTCCACGCGATGCCGCCGCCCCGATCTCCAGAGACTCAGGACGCCCGTGACGCAGACGCTGACGCTTCAATACGACCCGAGTGCGCTTGCACTTCACCTCTTCGGAGGAGGGGGCGAGGCGCTGTCGCTGGCGCGCCAGTTCGTTGGTCTCGATGCGTCACTCTGCGTTCACGCCCCGACGCTGATGCCGGCCCTGAAGGCGCTCTGCAGCGCCCAGCAGTGGCCGGTGGAAGTGGCCTCTCCCACGCCATCACCCGGCCAGCTCTGGCTGGTGGCGAGCGGCGACGAAGTGCAGGATGCCGAAATCGCTCGTCGTGCCCGCGCCGCGGGCGTTGCGGTATTCGTCCCGAGCAGTCCGTCGCTCTGCAGCGTGCGCCTGCCACCGCGGGTGGATGCCTCCACGGTGGCCTCACCGGAGCCGGCCAGCGATACCCGCTGGCGACGGGGTCGGGTCGCATTGGTCGGCGCAGGCCCTGGGGACCCGGAGCTGCTGACGCTAAAGGCGCTGCGACAACTGCAGCGTGCGAGCATCGTGTTACATGATCGGCTCGTCAGCCCGGAAATTCTGGCCATGGCCAATCCCGAGGCGCCGCGTTTCTATGTCGGCAAGGCGCGGTCGCAGCACAGTGTCCCGCAGGACGGCATCAATCAGGCGCTGGTAGCGTGGGCGCGGGCGGGGCACGACGTCGTTCGCCTCAAGGGCGGCGATCCTTTCATCTTCGGGCGGGGTGGCGAGGAGCTGGAGACGCTGGCCGCAGCGGGGATCGACTTTGAGGTGGTGCCAGGGATCACGGCTGCCTCCGGCTGCACGGCCTACGCCGGCATTCCGCTGACCCACCGTGATCATGCCCAGTCGGTACGCTTCGTCACGGGTCATCTCAAGAATGGGGGCTGCGATCTGGACTGGGCGTCGCTGGCGGCCCCCGGGCAGACGCTGGTTTTCTACATGGGCCTGGGCGCACTGGACACGCTTCGTGAGCAGCTGGTCGCCCACGGTCTCGATGCGGCCACGCCAATGGCGCTGATCGAACAGGGCACCACCGCCAACCAGCGGCTCCACGTTGGTTCCCTGGCGGCGCTGCCGCCAAGTCTGGCGATCCACACGCCCAAGCCGCCGACACTGATCGTGGTCGGGAGCGTGGTCAGTCTGGCCGCAACGCTTGGCTGGTTCGTGCCGGCGGACAGCGCAAGTCTTGGCTGGATCGACGGCAAGCACCCCACGCCGCTGACCCGGGTCGAGAGCGCCTGAAGCGCCCGTCGCAGCCTGCGACTGATGCCTTGGCGGAAACCTCTTCGTTGGTGCTAGACGCACGGCATGCTCGGTACACCCGCTAGACAGCCCACACCCGTGCGGCTCGACGTGCGCCGCCACCTCCTTTACCGTTTTCTCCCGGATCGTTCCTCGATGGGCGCTCGCCGCGCCGTCGCTGTGCGACGAGAGGCTTGAAAATCTCGGGGTTTCTCGGCTGTACCAGCCGCTATCATGATAAGGAGAAGGTGACGTGCGAGTGCTTTTCGCCGCTCGGGAAGACGCCTGGGGCGGCATCCTCGAGAAATTCCGCTCGGCGCTGCCGCAGGTCGAATTCGTCGCGTCCGATGGCTATGCCCTAACGTCGCTGGCCGGCTTCGATGCCCTGATTCCCACCATGACGCCGATCGATGCGCCGCTGCTCGAGACCGCCGATCGCCTGATGCTGATCCAGCAGATCGGCGCGGGACTGGAGGGCGTGGATCGCGCCAGCGCGGAAGCGCGAGGGATTCGCGTCGCCAACGTCCCGACCGATATCTCCGGCAACGCGGATTCGGTTGCCGAACTCGGTATCTGGATGATGCTGGGGCTCGCACGGCAGGCGCCGCGGATGCGGGAGGCGCTGGCCGCCGGTCAGCTCGGGGCCCCCATGGGAATGGGGCTCAAGGGGCGTACCGTGGGAATCGTCGGTCTTGGCGGGCTGGGGCAGGCGCTCGTCAAACGCCTACACGCCTTCGACATGACCCTCATGGGGATCAAGCGTCACGCCGACCCGGCGTTTGCCGAGCGTCACGGTCTCGCCTGGCTCGGCACGCTCGAGGAGCTGCCGACGCTGCTCGAGCGCTGCGACTTCATCATACTCACGCTCCCCGACACGCCGCAGACGCATCATATGATCGATGCGAAGGCGCTGGCGCAGTGCCAGGAGGGGGCATTTCTGATCAATCTCGGTCGGGGTGGCCTGGTCGCGCGCGAAGCGCTGCTCGATGCCTTGCGCAGCGGGCGCCTCGGCGGTGCCGGACTCGACGTCTTCTGGGAAGAGCCGCCGGATGCCACCGATCCCATATTCGCCGAAAACGTCATCGCCACGCCTCACGTCGGTGGTATGACGGACGTCTCCACCCAAGGTATCTTCGAAGTGGTCCGCGATGAGCTCGCTGCGCTGGCGACAGAGCGCGGCGCCGCAGATTAGCGTCGAGCTCGGCCGACAGTCGAACCTCGGTCTGAACCTGCACCGCGCGACGGCTGACGTGTGCCAGCGGGGTGTCGGTCTCGCCGGCCGCCGGCATGCCGGCATGCAACGTGCCATCGCGGCGGCCTGATCGCCGCCAACGTCTATTGCCCTGCGTAGGGAGTGCGCATTGAACATCGAACAGCTCGACATTCGTAGCCACATGGCCCAGTTCCCGCCGTTCGACAGCCTGGCGGATGAACATCTGGATCGCATCGCAAGCGATGTCGAAATCCGCTATTACCAGGCGGGCAGTGAGCTGCTCAGCAAGGATCAGGCGATCGATGCGCTGTGGTACGTGCGAAGCGGAGCGGTGGAGGTGTACCAGCGCAGCGGGCGGCTGTTCAACCGCCTCAGCGAAGGGGATATCTTCGGCTACTCGGACCTTTTACGCAGTAACCGCAAGGTGCGCTACCCCGTCAGTGCGATCGAAGACACGCTCATCTATTTCATTCCCGGTGAGACCTTCGAGGCAGTCTGCGAGGAGGACGACGACTTTTCCGAATTCGTCGAGACCGGCGGGCAGCGACTCAAGGTGACCGTGCAGCAGCAGCGCGACGACAGCGGCCTGATGACGACGCGGGTGCGCAAGTTGATCACCAAGGCGCCGCTGATGGTCGATGCCACGACCACCCTCCAGGAGGCGGCGCGCGAGATGAGCGACGCCAACGCGACCTGCGTGCTGATCGTCGACGTCACCGACACCCAGTCAGCCTATACCTTTACGGGTCGCGACGGCCGCTACTGGCAGTTGAACGGTATCCTCACCGATCGCGATTTCTGTACCCGTGTGCTCGCCGAGGGGAAGTCGCCGCAGACGACGGTCGGCGAGGTGATGTCGCGCAAGGTCATCGTCACCCAGTCGGACGAGTCGGTCTACGAGGCGATGCTGAGCATGCTGCGCAATCAGGTCCACCACCTGCCCGTGCTGCATCGCCGTCAGCCCATGGGCATCCTGCATCTCTCCGACATCGTGCGACACGAGACCCACAGCAGTCTGTTTCTGGTCAATAACATCTTCGTTCAGACGACGCCCGCTCAGCTGGCACGTCTGGCCGATGAGGTGCGAACCGGCTTCGTGCGGATGGTGTCCGATGGCGCCAACTCGGAGATGATTTCGCGGGCGCTGGCGACGATCGGGCGAGCGTTCATCCAGCGTCTGCTGGAGTTGGCGGAAGCCGAGCTGGGCCCACCGCCGGTGCCTTACTGCTTCATGGTGCTTGGGTCGATGGCGCGGGAAGAGCCGACCATCACGGCCGATCAGGATAATGCCCTGGTGCTCCACGATAGTTACGATCATGCGCAGCACGGCGAGTATTTCGAGTCGCTGGCCAAGTTCGTCTGCGACGGACTGGCTGGCTGCGGCTATCCCTATTGCAAGGGCGATGTCATGGCGATCAATCCTCGCTGGCGCCAGCCCCTGACGGTGTGGAAGCAGTACTTTACCCAGTGGATGGACGAGCCCAACGGCGAGCGGTTGCTGCACAGTTCCATCTTCTTCGATCTGGCGCCGGTGCATGGCGAGGCGCCGATGGTCGAAGCGCTTCAGGATCTGATCGCGGAACTTGCCCCCCAGCGCCCGGTCTTTCTGGCGGCGCTCGCACGCAATGCCAAGAACCGCACGCCACCGCTCGGGTTCTTTCGCCAGTTCGTCATGGAGCAGGACGGCGAGCATCGCAAGTCGATCAACCTCAAGCGCCGAGGCACGGCCCCGCTCACGGACCTCGTCCGCGTGCATGCCCTGGCGTGTGGTTCCAACTCGCAAAACAGCTTTTCCCGACTCAACGATATCGACAAGACCAAACTGCTGGCGGAGGGGGTCACCGATCGTCTGCGTTACGCCTTCGAGTTCATGTCGATGGTCCGGATGCGCTACCAGGCCGCCTCGATCGAACGGAGCGAAGAGCCCAACAACAGCGTCGACCCCGAGCAGATCGATAGCCGTGAGCGACACAATCTCAAGGATGCCTTCGAGGCGATCAGCAACGCGCAGAAATTTCTCTCGTTCCGCTACATCATGCCGTCGCGTCAGGACGGCACCCAAGGCAAGAGTTCGTCGCGAGGCGGCCGCTGATGCTCACCCTGAGGTCGAAGAAGGCGTCGGCACCGGACTGGCCGGCGTACATGGCGTCTCAGGCCGAGCGGGTGAAAGATCCACGCCTCGCCCGCTTCTACGCCGGTGGTACGCTGGATCCGCAGATGCCGATCGGTGAGGCGCCGTTGCTGGCAATGGATTTCGAAACGACGGGGCTAGACGGCAGCCGCCACGATATCGTCAGCATTGGTCTGGTGCCGTTCACGATGGAGAGGATCCGGCCGGCGGCCGGGCGTTATTGGGTGCTGTCACCGCGTCGTCCCCTCAGCGACGAGTCAGTGGCCTTTCACCACATCACGCACTCGGAGGTCGAGAAAGCGCCGGATCTCTCGACGATTCTCGATGAGCTGCTGGAGCGACTGCAGGGCCATCTGGTCGTCGCCCATTACCGGCAGATCGAACGCAGCTTTCTGGACGCTGCCATCCGGGAGCGGCTCAACGAAAATCTACTGTTCCCGATGATCGACACGATGTCGATCGAGGCACGGATTCACCGTCAGTCCTGGTGGGCGCGACTTCGCCGCTGGGCCGGACGTCCGATGGCGTCGATTCGACTCAACGAAAGCCGTCAACGCTACAACCTGCCACCCTATACCGGCCACCACGCGCAGGTGGATGCTCTCGCCACTGCCGAGCTGCTGCAGGCGCAGATACTGCACCATCACACGCTGGAGACGCCGGTCAGCGAACTCTGGCGCTGATGACCCATGAAGCGTCGTTAGGCATTGTACAAGCGTTCTGCAATCTGCTCGGCCGTCTGATGCGCTGACGGGCAGGGTCTCCCAAGAATCTTCCCCACAAACGACAACGAGCGGCCAATTGGCCGCTCGTCGCGTTCTGCAGTGGGGGATCGCCCCCGATCGATCTACTTCGCTTTGGGCTCGGAACGCAGGCCCTGCACGATGGCATAGCAGGCTGCCAGCAATACCACAGTAAACGGCAGACCGGTGGTGATCACCGCCGCCTGCAGCGCCGTGAGGCCGCCGCCGAGCAGCAGAGCAATGGCGATCGCGCCTTCGATCAGCGCCCAGAATACGCGCTGGGGTTTCGGCGAGTCGACCTTGCCGCCGGCCGTGATGGCGTCGATGACCAACGAGCCGGAGTCCGAGGAGGTGATGAAGAACACCATGACCAGGATGATGCCGACAAACGAGGTGATCGCCGACAGCGGCAGTTGACCCAGCATCGTGAAGAGCTGCAGCTCCAGCGCAGCATCCTGCACGCCTTCGAATCCCTGGTTGACCAGCTGGTTGATCGCCGTGTCACCGAAGGCCGTCATCCAGATCACCGAGACGACGGTCGGGACGATCAGTACCGCGATCAGGAACTCCCGGACGGTACGACCGCGGCTAACGCGCGCGATGAACATACCCACGAACGGGGACCAGGAGATCCACCAAGCCCAGTAGAACGCGGTCCAACCGTGCATGAAGTTGGTGTCTTCGCGCCCGAACGGGTTGGAGAGCGCCGGCAGGTTCTTGAGATAGGAGAGCATGTTCTCGACAAAGCCCGTGGCGATCAGCAGTGTCGGTCCGACGATGATCACGAAGATCAGCAGCAGGAACGCGAGCCCCATGTTGAGCTGCGACAGTCGCTGCACGCCCTTGTCGACACCCAGCATGACCGACAGCAGCGCCACCAGCGTGATACCAATGATCAGCAGCACCATGGTCACGTTGTTGTTGGGCACATCAAAGAGGAAGTTCAGACCCGCAGCGGCCTGGGAAGCGCCGAGACCGAGTGAGGTCGCAAGCCCGAACAGCGTCGCGAACACCGCCAGGATGTCGATGACGTGGCCCGGCCAGCCCCAGATACGCTCACCCAGGATCGGGTAGAAGATCGACCGCATGGTCAGCGGCAGACCTTTGTTGAACGAGAACAGAGCGAGTGACAGCGCGACGACCGCGTAGATGCCCCAGGGATGCAGACCCCAGTGGAAGATGGTGGAGGCCATCGCCAGCGACTGGGAGGCCGCCTCATTACCTTGCGCCCCGCCGAGCGGTGCCCAGGAATCGCCGGAGACCGACGTCCCGAAATGGGTGATCGGCTCGGAAACGCCGTAGAACATCAGGCCGATACCCATGCCCGCTGCGAACAGCATCGCAAACCAGCCGGCGTAACCGAAATCCGGTTTGGCGTCGGCGCCCCCTAGCCGCACCTTGCCCAGCGGGGTAAAGATGAGGCCGATGGCCAGAACCACGAAGATGTTTGCGGCGAGCAGGAACAGCCAGCTCAGGTTGTCGGTCAGGAAGCTCTTGGCGCCGTTGAAGATCGGCGCCATCTGATCCGGTAACGCCAACGTCACGATGACGAAGAACAGGATCAGCAGCGACGAGATCGAGAAGACCTTGCCGTGCAGATCGACATCGAAGCCGAATTTGTTGGTCTGAATGTTGTCTTGACCGATTACGTAATCGGTGTCGATGAGGTTGGATGCACCTTCGGGGGCCGGTACGCCCTCCTGTGGCGCGTCCGGCTGATTATTAGCGTCGTCTTGAGCCACTAGCCGTCTCCATTGTTTGAATATACGCGATGAAAAGCGCGCTCGTGCACGTATTGACGTTCCCTTGCGCCCGACCTGCGAGTTCCGCTTTGTCGGGAATCCGCCTGATAGTCTGGCGGATCGTCTGGAACACGCAAGTTTTCCCATTATCCTGAATCTAGCTCCGGCTTCCAACCGGCGCTGCCGCGAACGGGTACGTCGCTGACGCTTTACGTCTCAGCCTTTGGCAGGGGTTTGCCCTCCGACCAAGGTAAGGGTCAACGTCTTCCACCGAACGCCGTATATTGAAACGATCGTTTGATTCTGCCCGGAGGGTGTATGGCCGCTTATCGTTCCCCGCTTGCCGATCTACGTTTCGTTCGCGATGAGGTACTCGATGCTGAGAGTGAGTGGCAGTCGCTGGCGCTGCCCGCCGAGATCGACGCCTCACTGGCCGAGGCGGTCCTGGAGGAGGGGGCGCGCATCGTCGAAGCCGAGCTGCTGGTGCTGAATGCCACGGGAGATGCCGAAGGGTGTCGCCTGGTCGATGGCGAGGTATTCACGCCGGCCGGGTTCAAGGCGGCTTTCCGCGCGCTTGCCGACGGTGGGTGGTGCGGGCTGGCCGGCAGCCCCGCCTACGGTGGGCAGGGAATGCCCAAGCTTCTGACCCTCGCCTTCGACGAAATGCTCTACGCCACCAATGCGAGCTTCGCGCTGTATCTGACGCTCAACAACGGCGCGGCACTGCTGCTCGAGCAGTACGCCGACGAAGCGACCAAGGCGTGCTACCTGCCGCGACTCTACGCCGGTGAGTGGCTTGGCACGATGTGTTTGACCGAACCGCACTGTGGCACGGATCTTGGACTGATTCGCACTCGTGCGGTGCCGGATGGCGAGGGAGGGTACGCCCTCACCGGCAGCAAGATCTGGATCACCGGTGGCGATCACGACCTGACTGATAACATCGCGCATTTGGTGCTCGCCAAACTGCCTGATGCGCCCGAGGGCTCGCGCGGCATCTCTCTGTTTTTGGTCCCCAAGCGTCGCGTGGGCACGGATGGCACGCTGGGTGACGCGAACGGCGTCGTCTGCGGTGGGCTCGAGCACAAGATGGGGATCAAGGGCAGTGCCACTTGCGTCATGCACTTCGAGGGCGCGAGGGGGACGCTGATCGGCGAACCGCATCAGGGGCTCGCAACCATGTTCACGATGATGAACTACGAGCGTCTTTCCATCGGCGTGCAGGGGCTGGGGCTCGGTGAGATCGCCTATCAGAGCGCGATCGCTTTTGCGCAAGAGCGCCTGCAGAGTCGTGCCCCGGGTGGCGCGGTCGCCTCAGATCGCCCGGCGGACCCGATCCTCGTCCACCCCGATGTGCGGCGCATGGCGCTCGACGTTCGCGCCTGGAACGAGGGCGCGCGGCTTTTCGCCGGTTTTGTCGGTCGCGAGCTCGATCGCGCGCGCTATCACCCAGACGAGCGATGCCGAAGCGATGCCGAGGCAACGGTCGCGCTGCTGACGCCCGTGGCCAAGGCGTTCATCAGCGATCGCGGCTTCGACGCCACGGTCATCGCCCAGCAGCTCTATGGCGGCAACGGCTACTGCGTGGAGTGGGGGGCAGAGCAGTACGTGCGCGACGCGCGCATCGCGATGATCTATGAGGGGACCAACGGCATCCAGGCGATGGATCTTGTCGGTCGCAAGCTGGCGCGCAACGGCGGCGCCTTCGTCGAGCAGCTCATCGCTCGCATCCGTTCAGAGCTCGGCCAGCATGCTGATGCCGCCTACAGCGAGGCAGTGGAGCGCGAACTTCAACGACTCGAACGCGCAACCGTGATGCTGCTCGCTCAGGCGCAGGAAGATGTCAACGCGCTGGGCGCGGCCGCCCACGACTATCTCGAGCTGGTCGGGTTCACGGTCTACGCCTGGCTCTGGTGGCGTGCGGGAAGAGTCGCCGCCGAAGCGCTCGCCCGGGGCGGCGACGCTAGCGAACGGTTTTACCGCGACAAGCTGATCGTCGCGCGGTATTTCTTCGTGCGGCAGCTACCGCGCAGCGAATCCCTCGAGCGTCAGCTCATGGCGGGGCCCGAGGGGCTCATGGCGCTGGATCTGGAGGGATTCTGATCCAAAGCGAGAGTTGCTGATCGAGTGACCCAGAGCCGCCAGATATGGATTACGCCCACTCGACCCTCACCGACGCCCAGGGCAGTAAGGCCGCTTTCGCGGCCTTGCTGCGTGGCGAGTCTGACCTGCCAGCACCTTGGCTAGTTGAGATTGCCGACCCGGCGATAGCCGGCGTTGATGAAGCAGTAGCCGCCGTAGGCGATCAGGCCAACAGCGACGAAGCCGAGTATCCAGTCGCCGAAGGGCTGCTTGGCAAGCATGTCGAGTACGCCGCCCAAGCCTTGAACGCGGCTTGGCGACAGCTGCCAGGCGGCGATGCCGATGAGGATGCCGATAATGACGAACGTGACGCCACGCGCGGCGAGACCGAGTCGCGCAATTCCCTCGAGCAGCGGCAGCGGGGGATTGGGGCGCTTGTCCAGATGCCAGTTCTTGCGATAGGCACGCGTCCAGGCGCGGTAGAGCTGATGAACGCCGACAGCGATAAAGGCCAGCCCGATTGCTGCCAGAACCCAGCGGCCGCCGGGGATCCCGAGCAGCGTCTGCGTGCGCTCACTGTTGCTGCTGCCCTGGGAGCTGGAAAAGGAATTGAATACCAGGGTCGTACATTTCCAGGCGAGACCGGTGTAGATCAGGCCACTGATCGCGAAGCCGGCGCGGGCGGCCCAGCCTTTTACGTCGTTGCCTTTCTCTTCCGTATCGAAAAATGCCTGGGCCAGACGCCATAGCACGTAGGCGACGAGCCCGATCCCCAGCAGCACCAGCAGGACACTGCCGAACGGCCAGGTGGCGATTTTCTGTATGACTTCGCTGGTGCCACTCTCGCTGCCGCCCAGGCCGATAGTGGTCAGTAGCGCCAGCCAGCCAATGGCAAAATAGATGATGCCTTTGGCGACGTAGCCCGCCGATGCGGTGCGGCTCAACCAGTCGCGGAGAGAGTCGGGTTGGGATGACATACTTATCCTTCTTGGCCTGAAAAGGGCAGCGTTGGGTCACTTTGCGTGAGCGTTGTGATGCAAGCGTAGTGTAAGACTCGTGATCCAGCCCGGACGGATCACGAGCCGAAGGGATCACGCGCTCACGGGTGGTCGGGTCTCGCCCCATGTTGCGGTATCCTGTCGCGCGGCGCACGGTGCGCGATGGCTTCTACCGTTTTCTGGACTCTGCAATGAAACACTTTGTGGTACATCCAACATCCCGCCGCGGCTGGCTGGTGACGCTGGCATTCGCGTTGCTCGTAATGGCAGGCATCTGGCCAGTCGTCGCCTTGTTCAACCGGGATGACCTGTGGTTTGGCCTGCCCCCCATCGCGATCCTGACCTACGCCATCGTCGTTGGCTGCTGGGTCACGATGCTCGTGGCCAATCGTTTGCTGGTCGGGGGCGAGCGCGATGTCTAGCTGGATTCCACTGGCCATTACCCTTGGCTACATCGCCGTGGCGTTGATCATTGGCATCAGTGCCCGACGTGGGCACGTCATGGATAGCCTGGAAGAGTGGGGCGTGGCGGGGCGCAGCATGGGCCCCGTGACCCTCTATCTGCTCATCGCTGCCGGCAGCATCAGCGCCTATACCTTCATGGGCGCCCCCGGCTGGGCCTACTCGAAGGGCGTGGCGGTCTTCTACGTGGTGATCTACCTCGCCTATCTGGCGCTGGTCGCCTGGTACTGCGGACCCAAGGTCTGGGCTTTCGGCCAGCGCTTCGGCCATGTGACGCAGGGGGCGGCGATTGCGGATCGCTACCAGAGCCCGCTGCTTGGCGGGCTTGCGGCGCTGATCATGTCGATCGGCTCACTCGCCTATGCCGTGCTGCAGACCATTGGCTCCGCTTACATCCTGTCGGTCATGAGTGCCGGGCGGATTCCGGTCTGGCTCGGCGTGGTGGTGGTGCTGAGTGCCATCGCGCTCTATCTCTTCGTCAGCGGTCAGCGTGCCATTGGCGTGACCAACGCCTTTCAGGGCGTCCTCATGCTGGCGGTGGCGTGGGCCGTTGGGCTCTGGGCCGCCCGTGAGGCGACCGGTGAGATCGGTTTCGCCGGGGTGTTCGAGCGCCTGGCGAGTGAGCGTCCCGAATTCCTGACCCTGCCGGGTGCCGTTGGCGATATGGGCTTTGCGTTCTGGACGACGTCGATCATCGTGTCGATGTTCTCGTTCATGCCACCGGTGTGGAGCCAGTGGATGAGTGCGCGCTCGGCGTCGACGATCCGGCGCAGCGCGACCTGGCTACCGACGTATTACATCGTGGTACTGCCGATGGTCGTGGTCGGGTTCATCGGCATCTTGGCGCTACCCGCACTTTCACGCGCTGACACGGTGGCACTCACGTATGCGCTCGACCACATGCCGAGCTGGCTGGTGGGGCTGCTTGGGGCAGGCACACTGGCGGCGGCGATGTCCTCCTGCGAGCCGTTTCTGCACTCCATCGCCATGGCCTATGCTCGCGATGTGGCGCAGCCTCTTTTCCGATTGAGTGACGCGACCACGGGGAGACTGGCAAGACGACTGCTGATACCTGTCATGGCGTTGATCGTGGCGCCGGTGGCGATCACCGAGCCCAGCAACCTGGTGATGATCCTGCTAGTGGGGCTCGGATTTGCGACGCAGGTGCTGCCGGCGTTCATCGGTATGTTCCTGTGGACTCGGGCATCCACGCCGGGCGTTCTGGCCGGCATCCTGAGCGGATTTTGCGTCACGCTCGCCTTCACGCTGGTCTGGCCCAACCCGCTGGGCGTGCACGCCGGCTTCTGGGGGCTGATGGTGAATCTACCGCTGTTCATTGCCGTGTCGCTGGCGACTCGGCCGGTTCGTGACGACGTCGTCGAGCGATTCTTCGCCATCAGCGCCCCGGGTCGTCTGTTGCGTGCTAGTGAGAATGCCGCCTGAGAGTGGGCCGCCTGAGAGGGGAACGCTTGTCGGCGCGGAAACGTGAGCGCCGACAGAAGGGGCTGGAGCGCCAGCGAGACTCAACGGCTGACAGAGCATTCACACGGGGTTGGCGGCCAGCACCTGGCGCAGGAAATGTTGCGTGCGCGCGTCCTGGGGGCGGGTAAAGAGTTCGCTGGGTGGGCCCTGCTCGACGATCTCGCCGCCATCCATGTAGATCACGCGATCGGCAACGTCACGCGCGAACTGCATTTCATGCGTGACGACGATCATGGTCTGGTTGTCGGCGGCAAGCTGCTTCATCAGGCCAAGCACTTCTTCAACCCACTGCGGATCGAGCGACGACGTCGGCTCGTCGAAAAGAATGACATCGGCATTCCTCGCCATCGCGCGGCCGATCCCTATGCGCTGCTGCTGTCCGCCGGAAAGCGAGGCGGGGTAGGCATCAGCCTTGTCCGCCAGGCCGATGCGCTCCAGTATCTCGCGGGCACGGGCATACGCCCTGGCCTTGGGCTGGCGATCGACGACGATCAATCCCTCGGCGATGTTTTCCAGCGCGGTCTTGTTGTAGAACAGGGCGTAGTTCTGGAAGACAAAGGCGGTGCGACGCCGCAGCGCCAGGATCTGCTCACGAGTCACGCGCGAGATGTCGAACGAGAGGTCTCCGACGCGTATCTGGCCACCGTCCGGCTGTTCCAGGAAGTTGATGCAACGCAGTAGCGTCGACTTGCCGGTGCCGGAGGGGCCAACCACGACGATGATTTCGCCGCGTGCGAGTGTCAGGTCAATACCGGAAAAAACCGTGTGCTCGCCGAAGCGTTTACGCAGTCCGCGAATGTCGATCATCGCTGATAAGCCCGATTGAGCCGTCTTTCTAGCCATTTCTGAACCCACGAAAGTCCCTCCACCACGATCCAGTAGATTACCGCGACGACCAGAAACGCCTCGAAGTAGAGAAAGCTGCCCGCGGCTTCTTTCTGCGTCGCGCCCATCAGTTCGGTGACGCCGAGTGTGAAGGCAAGCGACGTCGACTTGATCATGTCGATGAAATAATTCATCAGCGTCGGCGTCGCCACTCGCGTCGCCTGAGGCAGCACGATGCGCCGCATCAACTGCCCCTGCGTCATGCCGATCGACTGGGCGGCTTCTACCTGACTGCGATCGATGCCGACGATGGCGGCACGAATCGACTCGGCCATATAGGCCGCGAAGTGCAGCGTCAGCCCGAGAATGGCCGCGGTCACCCCATTGATCGACACCAGAAACGTGAGCACCTGTGGCAAGCCGTAATAAAACAGGAAAAGCTGAACCAGTAGTGGGGTGCCGCGGAAAAACGAGATAAAGAGCAGCGCCAGGGCGTTGAGGACCGGTACGCGAGTCACTCGAACGACGGCCAGCAGGCAGGCGAGTATCAGCGCGCAGACCATACCGGCCGCCGCCATTTCGAGCGTCAGCGGTAGATAGCTGAGGAGCACTGGGACCAGGCTCAGCATGTAGTCAAAGTCGAGTGAGTGCATATCGAGTGCGGCCTCGTCTCATGGCGCGAACGCGGTAAAAATGTCAGCCATCATCGACGACGAAGCCCATGACACCTCGCGGCGCCATGGGCTCGTGGTCGAGACGGCTCAGCGTTGCGTGATGTCGCTACCGAACCACTTCTGGGAGATTTCGGCCAGCTCGCCGTGCTCACGCAGCACGTCCAGTGCGTCGTCGACTCGATCGCGCAGAGCGCGTCCCGCTTCGTCGTCGCGGAACGGGTAGGCGTTCTCGATCCCGGAGAAAGGCTGGCCGGCGAGCTCCAGCGGCAGTGGTTTGTCCTTGATCACCTGTGAGGCGCTGACGCGATCCATGACGAAAGCGTCGGCACGCCCGAGCGCGACATCCTGCTCGACATTGGACTCGTAAGTCTTGATGTCGATCTCATCGGCGTAAGGCAGTTCTTCCAGCAGCGCCTCGTAATTGGACCCCAGGTTCACCGCGACGGTCTTGCCCTTGAGATCCTCGACACCGGCAATCTCATCATTGCCCTTGCGCTTGACCACCTGCGCGCCATCGTAGACATAAGGCTCGCTGAAGACGTACTTCTCCTGGCGGTCCGGCGTGATGGTGATCTGGTTGGCGATGGTATCGATCCGCTGCGAGTCGAGCATGCCCGCCAGGCCTGAGAAGCTCGCTGTCACGAAGGTTACGTCATCACCGGTAATGTCACCGATCGCGTTCATCAGATCGACTTCAAAACCTTTCAGCTCGTCATGCTCGACGTAGGTAAAAGGATAGTACCCGCCGGACATGCCGACTCTGAGCGTGTCAGCGCTGGCGGCCGACGCTGATAGCGAAGCCACCCCCATAGCCGTCGCGGCGATACCGAGACGAAGCGCTGTCGGTAGGGTCGATAACAGCTTGATCATGACGAGCCTCCTCTGAACGAGTGAACAGCGAGCATCCCCGCACGCCGTCTGAAACGGCAAAAGCATAGCGTAAAAAAGCCGTGAGTAATAAAAGAAAAATTTTATATGCTTTTTTGTTTGGACTAATGACGTCGACTTCCGGTGGCGGGCTCAACCATTGCCGCCGCTGCAGCGTGACACTTTTCTTGGGGGCTGCTGACACGACTCGCCGAATGGCGTCGTCGTACCGCGCTACGAGGCCGCATCACCTGTACAGGGTTTTGTGGCCTGTACTGTATTGATATAACATCTGCGACGCTGCACTCATGGGGGCCACCGCATGGACGTGACCAAGGGAAGCGCCAGTGCTGGTTAGCGGTAGAGGCCAGGGAAGAGTCCCAGACTCGGGAACATTGAGAGGAGCGGAGCACTACGAACGATCGCTGATAGAAGGGTGCTACTGCTCTCTGAGTCGCAGGAGAACGTGGTTGCTTGAGTGGGGCGGCGGCCCCCCGCCGTCTTGCTATCCCCAGGATTCAACTCTTGTCGAAGTTCGAGCCGCCAGATCGACGCGGAATGATTTCATCGCTTGACCCTTCGACAAGTATTGTATAGCTTTTACTGCGTAGGCTGACTCGCCGGCTTCATGGAAGGAGCAAGGAACGAAAGGCGACTCGGAACCGTGATCAGGGATGATCGCCAAGCGCCGCATCACCAGGAAAGTGATAGCGGGGCTTAAACGCACAGTGCCGCATGCCAGGAGGGTCAGGAAGACTCGAAACAGGACAGGATGTCCGGGCAGTAGCGGCTCTCTCGAGGCGGGCCATCTCTATGGCCCGCCTTTTTGTTGTCTAAACTGTGGGTGGCAGGTTCGATGGCCGGGAGCGACTTACCTGGCGGACAGACACATCGAATCCCGCCTGACGAAATCCTCGGCATCCTGATGGAGTCAGGATGCTGGATCGCATCGGGGCGACCCGGTGTCGAAGGGCTTCTAGGCGACAGCGTCCGTATTCGTCTAGATAGGCTCGCTTTAAGGTACCGCGTTTAAAGCGGTGCCCCGTACATCAGATACAAAAGGAACTTGCCATGAGAAAGGGTATTGCAGCCGTCACCGCCACGACCTTCATGCTGCTGATGGGGGGAGCGGGCTTTGCACAGGCTCAGTCCAGCGACGGCGCAGGCAACATGAATGAAAGTGCCGGCCACAGCGACGCCATGAATGATGCGCTGGACTCCAACACGGAATCGATGAGCACCGGCTCTGGCGTTACCGGCGAGTCGACCATGTCCGACGCGGGTAACATGGGCGACAATGCCGGCCAGAGTGACGCGACCGAAGAGTCGCTGGAAGCCGTCGAATCCGAAACTGACGAGAAGACCAACATCGAGAACAGCGAAGAGCTCGACGAGCTGAACGCTGACGGCCAGAGCGATGCCGCAGGTGAAGCGCTCCAAAGCCAGTAACGGCTCGACCCACGAGTCTGAAGAGGCGCCTCTACGGCGCCTTTTTTATGTCTGTCACTTTCGACGTTGACGTCGATCGGTGCTTTTCCCTGTTTACATTAAGACACAAATGCATGGCGGGAAGTTCACCTGGATCAAATTATCTCATGGGTAAAAGGTTCACTGTGGACGGGCATTGCCAGGGAGGCATGGCGACGGAGGGAGATCGCCGGCAAGGAAGCGAGTCGCAGGACGCGACTGACCGTTCAGGGACGCGCGGTGCAGGGAGCCACATCGGAGAAAGGACGCAGGACGCGTCGCTCGAAGATTTGGTGCTGCAGGAAGCCGCGACAGGCATAGGGAGAGTGCCGCAGGAAGCGACAGGCTACTGAGCAAGGATGCGCTCCGTAGTCGAAAGCACAGGGAAGTTCGGCAGGACGCCGTGAAGTGACAGCAAGGAGAGCAGCGCTGTCGAGGGTTCGTCATGCGGCCCCTCTTCTCGCTGTGCTGTTCGAGTCGCCATCCCGGCGGCTTTGGCTCGGCTGGCCTACGCCACCGATCCATCCGATTGACTTCCCGTTTCGCCAACGTACAATGGCCGCGCACTTCACTCGCGGATGTGGTGGAATTGGTAGACACGCTAGATTTAGGTTCTAGTGCCGATAGGCGTGGGAGTTCGAGTCTCCCCATCCGCACCAGCTTGATTCACGAGGCTTTTCGGCCTTCGATGACCCCCTCCAGATGTGCCACTCGATTTCCCGTGTGACCAGATTGTGACGCACTCCCCATTCGGTTTACCGCCTCGCGGACCCGGTGCGGCGAGAGGTGCGCGTATCGCTGTGTCATCACGATCTTGGCGTTCTCTAGTCTGTCTTTTACCACCCTCGGTGGTACCCCATCGTCGACTAGCCAAGACGCTGACGGCGTGCGCAGGTCGCTGGCCGTAAGTCCTGGATCTCTATCGCCTCGCATAATGTCGCAAACCGGTTCTGGATGTCGCTGATCTGTCTGTTCCGAGCCGTCATGACGTTGAAATGATGATCGACGCGGTAGCGTCCGCATCGAGACCTGGCGCTCGGCGAGACTCGACTCCTCCTTCAAGTGCCACCTCAAGCTGCCGATCTTTTATCAGGACGAGATGGCCACCCCTCCGCAAGCCCTATGCGGCGTGGCTGGCAGCGACGGCGAGGGCGTGATGGATTTCCTTGGCAGGCGTATCGGTAGACGGGTGCTGCAGCTGGGTCAGCGCTTCGGCGACAGTGTGCGACAAGCACTGCCGGGCTACTGCGCATTCTGTCTGACGCCAGTGGGTGGCAGTCAGCCGTGGTGTGCGTCCTGCTACGCGGCGCTGCCTTGGAACCGTCATGCCTGTCGGCGCTGCGGCGAGCCGATGCCGGCGTCGACAGTGACCGCTGTCGACTGTGGGCGCTGTCTGAAGTCGCCGCCGGCGTTTGATGCGTCTCTGGTTCCACTGCGTTACGAATCCCACCTGACTCAATTGATCCATCGATTCAAGTTCTCGGCTGACCCGCGTGCCGGGGAGATTCTGGTGAGACTGCTGGCAAGCGCGTATCACTTCGAGGCGTCGTCATCGTTCGGGATGTCCTTCAACGAAGCGCCGCGTGTCGCCTCCCCGGTCATTGTCGGCGTTCCCGGGCAGCGGGCAAGAACCCGAGAGCGCGGCTTCGATCACGTCGGCTGGCTCACCCAGCGGCTGGCGGGCCGGTTGCAGCTCCCTGTATGTCACGCCATCCGGCAGCGCGAGACGCCGACGCAACGCGGGCTCGATCGGCGTGAGCGTCAACGCAACGTCAAGGCGGCTTTCGTCATGGAGCAAGAATTGCCGAATGTGGTCGTGGTGCTCGACGATGTCATGACCACGGGTGCGACACTCCATTCGCTGGCGGTTGCGTGTCACTCCGCGGGGGCCAAGCGAGTCGTGGGTGTGGCGTGCGCGCGTACGCCATCCGGGCGGATCTGATAGCATCGGCCGCCCATTCCGATCGTGTCAGCCCGAGGTTCACATGAGCGCCAAAACCCCGCACCCCTTCGACACGCTGACGCCTCAGCGTGTTGTCGAGTCCATCGAGTCGCTGGGATTGTGGCTGCCAGGAGAGCCGTTCGCCCTGAATAGCTATGAAAACCGCGTTTACTCGGTCACCGACGACGATCGGCGCCGGTGGGTGGCGAAGTTCTACCGCCCGGGACGCTGGAGCGATGCACAGATTCTCGAAGAGCACGCCTTCCTCGCGGAATTGGGGAGTGCCGGCGTGCCCGCAGGGCAAGTGTGGTCTGACTCTCAGGGCCGCACGCTGCATGAAGTCGACGGCTTTCGCTTCTCGCTGTTCACACACGTTCCGGGGCAGGCGCCTGAGCTTGACAAGCCGGAGCATCTCTTTGCCCTGGGCAGCCTGATCGGGCGTATTCATGCTGTCGGCCGCGAGCGGCCTTTTGCGCATCGCCTGGTATTCGACATTCCGGCCATGGTCGCTGAGAGTCGCGAGCGCGTGCTAGCCGCACCGTGGCTGAGCACACGCCAGCGCGCCGCCTACGAGCGAATTCTCGATGCGCTGCTACCCCTCATGGCGCAAAGCGCATGGCCGGCCAGTGCACTACAGCGGGTGCAAGGCGACTGCCATCTGGGCAACATGCTCGGTCGTGACGACGACTTTGCGCTGGTCGATTTCGACGACTGCGCCATGGCGCCGGCGATTCAGGATCTCTGGATGTTGTTGACCGCGCAGACGCCCGAGGAGTGGCAGATGCAGCTATCAGAAGTGATCGAAGGCTACGAGGAGTCGCTCGAATTCGACCGCCGAGAGCTTGAGTGGATCGAGACGCTGCGGACGTTGCGTCTGATTCGCCACACCGCCTGGCTGACCGCGCGCTGGGACGATCCCGCCTTTCCCCGAGCCTTCCCCTATGTGGCCGAGTCAGGGTACTGGGACCAGCACCTTCGCACGCTGGAGCAGCAGCGTCTGGCGCTGGACTCGCCGCGCTGGCTTGCCTGACGGCGAACGCGCCAACACAGCCAGGTCGCCCTCGCTCCTTGAAGAGCCACAGGGCATCAGTCGTGGGCGATAACGTAAGACGATGGGGCTTCAATGGCGGATCGGATCGTGAATCGATAGTGACCGGGCGCGAGTTTCGCTAGAATCCCCGCCACTCTAGATCGGCTGGATGCCGGCAACGTCTGGCGCCAGCCTCGGCAGCGATTCGACAGGGCAGCGACATGACCGATCAACTGGCAGGCCACTACCGCGGTATTCTCGAGAAGTTGGGTGAAGACCCCGACCGGGAAGGCCTGCGCAACACCCCCGAGCGCGCCGCCAAGGCAATGCAGTTCCTGACCCAGGGCTACTCGCAGTCGCTGGAGGCGCTGGTCAACGGCGCCGTCTTCGCCTCGGACACCGACGAGATGGTGGTGGTCAAGGACATCGAAATGTACTCGATGTGCGAGCACCACGTGCTGCCGTTCATCGGCAAGTGCCACATCGCCTATCTTCCCCAGGGCAAGGTGCTCGGCCTCTCCAAGTTCGCGCGGATCGTCGACATGTACGCCCGCCGCCTGCAGATCCAGGAGAACCTCACGCGAGAGATCGCTGAAGCGGTGATGCAGGTGACCGGCGCTCGCGGCGTGGGTGTCATCGTCGAGGCGCAGCACATGTGCATGATGATGCGCGGCGTCGAGAAGCAGAACTCCAGCATGAAGACCTCGGTCATGCTTGGCAGTTTCCGCAAGAATCAGACGACGCGTCAGGAGTTCCTGATGCTGGTCAACAATCGCTGAGTGATCTCTGCCTGGCCGTCGAACAATCGATGAGCTTGGGCGAGTCAATCCACTGACAGTCAACGAGAGGTGCCGCGATGGATGGTCGACTCGAGGCGTTCGACGATGACGCCCAGGCTGGCGAGGTGAGCGCAGGCGATGGCACCCGCTATGCATTCGATCTCTCTCAGTGGCGGGGTCGCGGTCTGCCTCGGGTCGGCAGTGCGGTGCGTTTCGACGTGCGCGAAGGCCGCGCCGCCCAGGTTTTTGACCGGCCCGAGGCGCAGCGGCGCGCCGCGTCAACCCGTGACACGACCGGCAAGACCCGGCGCAAACAGCTCTCCCATTGGGCGCTGGCGGCCTTCGTGGTGGCTCTGGTCGGCTTTAGCGCCGGTCGCTATGCCCCGGTAATCGAAGTCGGAGCGCTGGTGCTGGCCTGGGTTGCCTTACGCCAGGTTCATCGCGCCCCGGAGCGGCTTCGGGGCACCACGCTCGCCGCCGTCGCCATCGTCATTGCGGTCGGGGTGGCTCTCTGGTCGCAGTGGCCGTAACCCTTCGGTCACAAGATTCTCACTGCAAGGCGCGCCCACGCCGCCTCGAGCGTCGTGCACATCGACCTGCCAAGCGCCAACGGGCACCCCTGGAGGCGTTTGCGACTGGCGCCGCCTCGGCGAACGCGCCATCCTGTGGGGGAATTCGCTGTCTCCGCCTTCTTTCGTCGACGCGACACCCTACGGGGCGTCCATACGCTTCGGTTATCGCCGTCGGCCTGGCGGCACGAAGGGGAGCAGTAGCGCTTCGGCCGGCCGGCTTCAAGCCGCGCCGGCCTGAACATTTAAGGAAGGAGTGAATCATGCAGCCCGTCAACGAGAGCGCGCTTTTTCGACCCTACGCCTACATCGACGGATACTGGGTCGCCGCCGACAGCGGCGAGCAGATCGACGTCGACAATCCCGCCACTGGCGAGATCCTCGGGCGCATGCCCAAGCTCGGCCGCGCCGAGACCGACCGCGCCATCGATGCCGCCGAGGCAGCACTTCCCGGCTGGCGCAAGCATACCGCGCAGGAACGGGCCGATATCCTGATGAAGTGGTATGAGCTGATGCTGGAGCACAAGGACGAGCTGGCCGCCATCATGACCGCGGAGCAGGGCAAGCCGGTCAAGGAAGCCGCCGGCGAGATCGTCTACGCCGCGAGCTTCATGCGCTGGTTCGCGGAAGAAGCCCGGCGGATCTATGGGGACACCATCCCCGCCGCCAGTAACAACCAGCGAATCGTCGTGACCAAGCAGCCGGTGGGCGTGGTCGGGGCGATCACGCCCTGGAACTTCCCGTCGTCGATGATCACACGCAAGGCCGCCGCCGCTCTGGCTGCGGGCTGCACCATCGTGATCAAACCGGCGAGCCAGACGCCGTTCTCGGCGACCGCGCTGGCGGCGCTAGCCGAGAAAGCGGGCGTGCCGCGGGGCGTGTTCAATGTCGTCCCCGGCAAGGCGAGCGACATCGCCAAGGCGATGACCGAGTCGCCGGTGGTTCGCAAGGTGACGTTTACCGGCTCGACCGAGGTCGGCAGCACGCTGATGGCGAACGCCGCTCAGCATATCCAGAAGATCTCACTGGAGCTCGGCGGCAACGCGCCGTTCCTGGTCTTCGAAGACGCCGACCTCGACGCAGCGGTCGATGGCGCCATCGCCTCCAAGTTCCGCAATGCTGGACAGACCTGTGTCTGCACCAATCGCTTTCTGGTGCAGTCGAGTGTCATCAACGCCTTCAGCGAGAAGCTCGCCGCCGCCATGAACAGCGAACTCAAGGTGGGTAGCGGCTTCGAGGAGGGCGTCAACGTGGGCCCGCTGATCGACGAGGATGCGGTGGCCAAGGTCAGCGATCACGTCAGGGATGCGACCGACAAGGGAGCCCAGCTGCTCCTGGGTGGCCACGAGCATTCGCTGGGTGGCCGTTTCTTCTCCCCGACACTGGTCAGTCACGCGACCCCCGAGATGAAGGTGGCCAGCGAGGAGACCTTCGGTCCGCTGGCGGCGGTCTTCCCGTTCGAAACGGAAGAGGAGGGCGTGCGCATGGCCAACGACACCCAGTTTGGCCTGGCCTCCTACTTCTACTCCCGCGATCTCGGGAGGGTCTGGCGAGTCGCCGAAGCGCTGGAGTACGGCATGGTAGGCATCAACACCGGCCTGATCTCCAACGCCAGTGCCCCCTTCGGTGGCGTCAAGGCGTCCGGCCTCGGGCGCGAAGGGTCCAAATATGGTCTCGACGAGTATCTGGAGATCAAGTATCTCTGCATCGATCTGGGAACCGACGCGGGCTGAACCTCGTGCCGGCTGGCGCGCTCTACTCGAACGCGCCAGCCTGCGAGCCCAGTGGCATCGGTGCCAAACCAAAAAAAACCGCGACGGTGTCGCGGTTTTTTGTGGCGAGAGCGGACTGGCGACGCGGCTTAGTGCCGGAAGTGGCGCATGCCGGTAAACACCATGGCGATGCCCGCCTCATTGGCGGCAGCGATCACCTCGTCGTCGCGCATCGAGCCCCCCGGTTGAATGACGGCAGTGATGCCGGCGGCCGCGGCGTTGTCGAGCCCGTCGCGGAAGGGGAAGAAAGCGTCCGATGCCATCACGGAGCCGGCAACTTCCAGTCCGGCGTGCTCGGCCTTGATGCCGGCAATGCGAGAGGCGTTGATCCGGCTCATCTGACCGGCGCCGACGCCGACCGTCTGGCGTCCGCTGGCATAGACGATGGCATTGGACTTGACGAACTTGGCGACTTTCCAGGCGAAGACCAGATCGTGCAGTTCGCGCTCGCTCGGGGCGCGCTGGGTCACCACCTTGAGGTCGTCGGCATCGATCATTCCGGTGTCTCGGCTCTGCACCAGCAGGCCGCCGTTGACGCGCTTGTAGTCCCAGCCTTCGCCGGTACGCGCGGGAAGTTCACCGCAGGCAAGCAGACGAACATTGGTCTTGCTGGCGACGGCATCACGGGCTGCCTGAGAGATGCTTGGCGCGATGATCACCTCGACGAACTGCCGGGAAACAATCGCCTGAGCGGTCTCGCCGTCGAGTTCTCGGTTGAAGGCGATGATGCCGCCGAAAGCCGACTCGCTGTCGGTGGCAAACGCCAGTTCGTAGGCCTGGCGAATACCGCCCTCGTCATCCGGCACGACCGCCACGCCACACGGGTTGGCGTGCTTGACGATCACGCAGGCGGGCTTGGAGAAAGACTTGACGCACTCCAGCGCGGCGTCCGTATCGGCCACGTTGTTGTAAGACAGCGCCTTGCCCTGGAGCTGTGTGGCACTGGAGATGCTGGCCTCGGTGTGCCCCGGCTCGACATAGAACGCCGCTTTCTGGTGCGGGTTCTCGCCGTAGCGCATGCCCTGTTTCTTGCTGAACTGCATCGACAGGGTGCGCGGGAAGTTCGTTTCACCTTCACCGACACGCTGACCGAAGTAGTTGGCAATGGCCGCATCGTAGGCGGCGGTGTGCTCGAACGCCTTGATCGCCAGGTCGAAACGCGTCGAGTGGCTCACGGCGCCTTCATGGCTGGCCATGTCCTTGAGCACTCGCGAGTAGTCGCCGGCGGCGACGACGATCGTGGTGTAGGCGTGATTCTTGGCGCAGGAGCGAACCATCGTCGGCCCGCCGATATCGATGTTCTCGATCGCCTCCTCGAGGGTGCAGTCCGGCTTTGCCACGGTCTGCTCGAACGGGTAGAGGTTGACCACCACCATGTCGATGGGCGCGATGTCATGCTCGGCCATGACCGCGTCGTCTTCGCCGCGTCGTCCGAGGATGCCGCCGTGGATTTTCGGATGGAGTGTCTTCACCCGGCCATCCATGATTTCCGGAAAGCCGGTATGTGCGGAGACTTCCGTGACCGCGACGCCGTTTTCCTGCAGGAGCCGATAGGTGCCGCCGGTCGAGAGCAGCTCGACCCCGCGGTCGGTGAGTTCACGGGCGAAGTCGACCACGCCGGTCTTGTCGGAGACGCTGAGCAGCGCGCGGCGAATCGGGCGGGAAGCGGAGGAGGATTGGGTCATGCCAGAGCACTCTTGTCGATGAATCGAACTGTGGTGAAATCGAGGGACCGCTGTCGTTGACGGTGTTGAGTTGCTGGCGTCGAGCGGGTCGACGCGGCTAGCAGGACGATGTATCGCGAGCGACGCGAATTCACGGAGCCGTCGAACGGGTCTGGCGTGACGGCGGCTGTCGCGATGGCCTGGTCAGATCAGATCGTACTGCTTGAGTTTCTTGCGCAGGGTGCCCCGGTTGAGGCCAAGAAGCTCGGCTGCGCGGGTCTGGTTGCCCTCGACGTGGCGCATGACCACCTCGAGCAGCGGCGCTTCCACCTCTGCCAGGACCATGGGGTAAAGGTGCGTGACGGATTCGCCCTCGAGGTGGGCGAAGTAGCGCTCCATGACGTGCTCGACGCATTCGCGCAGCGTGCCCTGCGAGGCGCTGGGAGAGATCTGGAGCGATTGTCCATCGGTGGACGAAGCGTCGCCGAGGGGGAGAGGCTGCCGGCTGTTCATGCTGCGTGAGTTCCGTTACCGATCGTGGCGACATCGCCGCGAAAGAGTTCGTGGAGAAAGTCGAATTGCGCGCGGGCCTCGTCGAGGCGATTGAAGCGGGCGCGATGTTCGCGGGAGGCGTCGTTCGCGCCGAGATACCAGCCAACGTGCTTGCGCGCGACGCGGACGCCCAGGTAGTCGCCGTAGTGCTCGTGCAGGGCCTGGAGGTGGCGGCACATGGTGCCTTCGACCTCCGCTGCGGTGGGCGGCGCGATCGTCGAACCGGTGCGCAGGTAGTGGTCGATCTCACGAAAGAGCCAAGGGTTGCCCTGGGCGCCACGACCGACCATCACGGCATCGGCACCGGTGTAGGCGAGTACCGCTGCCGCCTTGGCGGGGGAGGTGATGTCGCCGTTGGCGAAGACCGGCATCGACACCGTCTGTTTGATGGCGGCGATGGTGTCGTACTCGGCGTCGCCGCTATAGCGCTGCTGCCGGGTCCGGCCGTGCACCGCCAGGGCGGCGATCCCGGCCTGCTCCGCCATCGTCGCGATACGCAGGGCATTACGGCTGTCGTCGCACCAGCCGGTGCGAATCTTCAGCGTGACCGGGATGTCGACCGCCGCCACGACCGACTCCAGGATCTCGCCGACCAGCGCCTCATCGCGCATCAGTGCCGAGCCCGCCGCCTTGTTGCAGACCTTCTTGGCGGGGCAGCCCATGTTGATGTCGATAATCTCGGCGCCGGCATCGGCGTTGAGCCGCGCAGCCTCGGCCAGCATCTGTGCGTCGCCGCCTGCGATCTGAACCGACCTCGGCCCCGGCTCGCCGCGGTGAATCCGGCGCAGCCGAGACTTGCGCGTGTTCCAGAGCCGACTGTCGGATGCGACCATCTCGGATACGACGAGACCCGCGCCCAGCTCGCGACAGAGCTGGCGGAAAGGGCGGTCGGTCACCCCCGCCATCGGTGCCAGAATCACGCGGTTGGGTAGCGTGTGAGGGCCGATTCGGGGCAACGGTACATCGCTATGCGATGACACGAGATCACGCATCGTCAAAGGGGCTCGGGCAAAACGGGGAAGCCATGATACCGAGGGCTCCTGTCGAGTTGAAGCGATGTTTCATCGCACAAGACCTTGGGACGAGGCCACGGGGCCTCGTCGATCAGGCGGTGACGTCACTCAACCGCTGGCCGGTCAGTAGCATCCAGCCCTCTTTTGCCCGGGGTTCGTCCATCACCAACCCTTGCGCCCGGTAGGCATCGAGTACGCTTTCGGCCTGCGCCTCGAGGATGCCGGAAAGCGCCAGCCGCCCCCCGGGGGCGACCCGGCCGGCGATATCGGCGGCCAGCTCGATCAGTGGGCCGGCGAGGATGTTGGCGACGACCACCGGGTAAGCGCCGCGCCCCAGTCGCTCGGGATAGTCGAGAATCAGGCGGGTGTCGTCGAGCGCGTTGCGCTCGGCGTTGTCGCGACTCGCCTGCAGCGCCTGGGGGTCGATGTCGACGCCAACCGCGGTGTCGGCACCGAGCTTGAGCGCGGCGATGGCGAGGATACCCGAGCCGCAGCCGTAATCGAGAATGTGAGTCTGTTCGAGTCTCTGGGCGTCGAGCCAGTTGAGGCAGAGTGCTGTGGTCGGGTGCGTGCCGGTGCCAAAGGCGAGCCCGGGATCGAGTACCAGATTGACCGCGTCAGGCTCGGGGGCGGTGTGCCAGCTCGGCACGATCCAGAGTCGCTCGCCCATCCGCAGCGGTTCGAAGCCATCCATCCACTCCCGCTCCCAGTCGCGGTCGGCGAGCAGCTCGTAGTCGATCGCCGGCGCGGGTTCTTCCGGGAGTTCGGCGGCCCAGGCGCGCTGCACCCGTTCGATCATCGCCTCTACCGCGTTGAGATCGTCGTAGAGCCCGGTCAGAACGGTTTCGCGCCAGAGCGGCGTGCTGCCCCGGTCCGGTTCGAATACCGGGTCGTCGTGGGCGTCCATCAGAGTGATGGCACTGGCGCCCTCGGCGAGCAGCAGTTCTTCTAGCCTCTCGGCCTGTTCCGGGGCGATGTGCGCCTTGAGTTGTAGCCACGCCATGGCGACTCTCCGCTAGTCGGTGAAAGGAAAACGCTCGTCGGCCGGCCCAACGAAAACGGGGCGAACGCCTCGTGGAGGGTCCGCCCCGTGCCGGTCGCTGGGCCGTCAGCTCAGGCCAAGCTTCTTCTCGAGGTAGTGAATATTGACGCCACCTTTCTGGAATGCGCGATCGCGCACCAGATCCTTCTGCATGTCGGTGTTGGTCTTGATTCCCTCGACCAGCAGCTCGTCGAGCGCGTTGCGCATGCGCACCAGCGCGATCTCACGATCCGCCCCCCAGGTGATCAGCTTGCCGATCAGGGAGTCGTAGTAGGGCGGCACGCTGTAGCCGGTGTAGATATGCGAATCCATACGCACACCGAGGCCACCCGGGGGATGGTAGAGGTCGATCTTGCCCGGCGACGGCATGAAGGTGCGCGCATCCTCGGCATTGATCCGACACTCGAAGGCGTGGCCCTTGAGATGCACGTCGGACTGCTGGATCGACAGCGGCAGGCCAGAGGCGATTCGCAGCTGTTCCTTGACGATATCGACGCCGGTGACCATCTCGGTGACGGGATGCTCGACCTGCACGCGCGTGTTCATCTCGATGAAAAAGAACTCGCCGTTCTCGTAGAGAAACTCGAACGTACCGGCACCGCGGTAGTTGATCTCGACGCAGGCGTCGGTACACGCCTTGAGTACCTGGGCGCGCGCGTCCGGATCGAGCTGCGGGGCCGGCGCCTCCTCGAGAACCTTCTGATGGCGGCGCTGCAGCGAGCAGTCGCGGTCGTAAAGGTGCACCGCATTGCCCTGGCCGTCAGCGAGAACCTGGACCTCCACGTGACGCGGATTCTCCAGGAACTTCTCCATGTAGACCGTGCCATCGCCGAAAGCCGAGGCGGCCTCCGAGCGGGTGATGCTGGCAGCCTTGGCCACCTCGTCGTCGTTACGCACCACGCGCATGCCGCGGCCACCGCCGCCGGCAGCCGCCTTGATGATCACCGGGTAACCGATACGCGCCGCGATGCGGCGGATCTCGGCATCGTCATCCGGCAGCGGCCCGTCGGAGCCTGGCACCGTCGGAACGCCGGCTTCCTTCATCGCGTTGATCGCGCTGACCTTGTCACCCATCAGGCGAATGGTCTCGGCGCGTGGGCCAACGAAGACAAAGCCGGAGCGCTCGACCTGCTCGGCGAAGTTGGCGTTCTCGGAGAGAAAGCCGTAGCCGGGGTGGATGGCACTGGAGTCCGTGACCTCGGCGGCACTGATCAGTGCCGGGATGTTCAGATAGGACTGCGTGGAGGAGGCCGGTCCGATGCAGACGGCCTCGTCGGCGAGACGCACGTGCATCAGCTCGCGATCTGCCTTGGAGTGGACCGCCACCGTCTTGATCCCGAGCTCCTTGCAGGCGCGCAGGACGCGAAGGGCGATCTCGCCACGATTGGCGATGAGTACCTTGTCCAACATGATGGTGTGCCTGTGTGGTCTCAGTTGATGATGATCATCGGCTGGTCGAACTCGACCGGCTCGCCATCCTCGACCAGGATCGCCTCGATGACGCCGTCTTTATCGGCCTCGATCTGGTTCATCATCTTCATCGCTTCGACGATGCAGACGGTGTCGCCTTTCTTGATGCTCTGCCCGACCTCGACGAACGCCTTGGCACCCGGTGCCGGCGAACGGTAGAAGGTACCGACCATTGGCGAGGTCACTGCGTGACCCGCCGGCTGAACCGGTGCCGGTTCGGCGGGGTCAGGGGCTGAAGTCTGCTGCGGCGCCGCGGAGTTCGGCGCGGCCTGCGGCATGGACTGCGGCATCATCATCGGCTGCTGCGCGGCGCCAAATCCTGCCGGGTGGCGGCTGATGCGAACGGACTCTTCACCTTCCTGAATCTCGATTTCGCTGATGTTCGACTCTTCGAGCAGTTCGATGAGTTTCTTGACCTTGCGTATATCCATGACGATCTCTCGCAGTTGAATGAGGTATGAATTGACTTCGAATACAGGTCGAACGTCCGTGGCTAGCGCCGGTTCAACTCAGCGCTGGCGGCGTCGAAAGCGAGCGTGTAGCTATCGGCACCGAAGCCGGCGATGACGCCACGGGCGACGTCGGTGAAGTAAGAGTGCTGACGAAACGGCTCGCGGGCGTGCACGTTGGAAAGGTGCAGTTCGATGAAAGGGATGGCGACACCGGTCAGCGCATCGCGCAGCGCGACGCTGGTATGCGTGAACGCGGCCGGATTGATCAGAATGAAGTCGATGCCCTCGAGGCGGGCGCGATGGACGCGCTCGACCAGCTCGTGCTCGGCATTGGACTGGAGCCACTCGAGCTCGTGACCGGCGGCCCTAGCCCGCTGCGTCAGCGACGACTGAATGTCGTCGAGTGTCGTGGTGCCGTAGACCTCAGGCTCGCGGGTGCCGAGCAAATTAAGGTTGGGACCGTTGAGAACCAGTAGTCTCGCCATAACTGTCCTGAGTTGTTAACCCGTCGTCGGCGTGCCTAGATGGCATCACTTTGCTGCAAAATGGCGCCACCAGCGTGCTGTTTTCGTCGCGATGGAAGTTTGCCGAAAAATAATGAGAGTGTCCACCTCGTTGCTCGAACGACGTTCGTAAACGCAGCCGGCGGCCCTGCATCGGCGCGCAAGGCATCCACGCATCGTCGCCGCGTCCCACTAGCCGGCGTTCGCCACCGCCGTCAGGTGGTCGGCGAGGGCGGAGGCACCGACCTCGCCCTGGATGCGGGCGTCGCGAAGCTCCTGGCCATCGACGAAGAACAGCAGCCCCGGGGGGCCGAAGAGGTCGTAACGGGAGAGCAGCGCACGACTGGCATCGCTGTCCGCGGTCACATCGGCGCGCACCAGCGTAAAGCCGGCCAACTGATCGGCAACCTCGGGGGCCGGGAAGACACGGCGTTCCATCACCTGGCACGAGATACACCAGTCGGCGCTGACATCGACCATGACCGGCCGGCCGTCGTCGCTCGCCGAGCGCAGGGCATGGTCGAGCTGTGCGGGGGTGGTCACGGTCTCGAAAGCCAGTTCGTGGCCTGCGGCGTTTGACGGCCCGGCGCTGGAGGCGAGCGGGCGTAGCGGGTCCTGATTGCCCTGAGCCCCGCCCCAGACCAGGGCCACGCCCCAGGCAAGTGCCAACCAGCCCAGCGTCTGGCGAACTCTGGGCCAGCCGTTGGGCGTCCGCGTGTCGAGCGCGCCGAGCGCCATGGCGACCCCCAGCGAGAGCACACCCCACAGCACCAGCGCTGCGGCAGCCGGCACCAGCCGCGCCACCAGCCAGATCGCGATGGCCAGCAGGGCCACGCCGAAGAGCGTCTTGATGCCATTCATCCAGGCACCGGCGCGTGGCAGCCAGTGCGCGCCGAAGCCGCCCACCAGCACCAGCGGCAACCCCATGCCGAGGGCCAGTGCCAGCAGTGCCAGCGCACCGCCGAGGGTGTCGCCGGTGGTCGATATAAACACCAGCGCGCCGGCCAGTGGCGCCGAGATGCAGGGTGAGACGACCAGCACGGAGAGCGCGCCGGTGAGCGCGAGCCCGCCCGGCCCGCTGCGGGTCAACCGTGCCTGCCAGTCACCGATGCGCTGGCCGAGCGAGCGCGGCAGCCGCAGGTCGAAGGCCCCGAACATGGCGGCGGCGAAGAGCCCGAACAACAGCGCCAGCGGCACCAGGATCCAGGGCGACTGCAGCCGCGCCTGCAGATTGAACGAGGCGCCGAACAGGCCCATCAGCGTCCCCAGCGCGGTGAAGGTCACCGCCATGCCGGTCACGTAGCTCAGAGAGAGCGTCAGCGCCCGCGCCCGGCTCGCATTCTGGCCAACGATGATCGACGCCAGAATCGGCATCATGGGTAGCACACAGGGCGTTAGCGTCAGCCCGACACCGGCGAGGAAGAAAAGTCCGAGGGTGACGAGGTCGATGCCCCCGCTCAACAGCGACTCGAAGCGCACGCTGGAGGCGGCGAAGCTGGGTTTTGGCTGCGATTCCCACGCCGCTGCGCCGCTGCCCGCCGGGGCTGCATGGTCGACGCGCGGCGCTGCCGTGTGCGAGGCCGTCCGTGAGGTTGTCGTCTGTGAGGCCGTCGTCGATGCCTCGCCGGAAACGCCCGTAGAGGGCGACGCCAGGCCGGCATGGCGGCCGGACCCGAACGGGTCGTCCGCGATGGCCGGGTGGGCGATCGGGTCCGCCTGTGGCGTTTTTGTCACCGCACCGGCCGCTGAACCATCGCCCGGGTCCAGCGATGAGGTGTCACCCAGCGGTGACGCCTGCGCCTGACTGCTGGCGTCGGTGAATGCCGCGGGGGCGTCACCCTGGCGCGCCGTCAGTTGCCAGTGCTCGGGCGGATAGCAAAGCCCCGCCTCGGCGCAGCCCTGGAAAGAGAGAGTGAACGCGACGGCGTTGCTGTCCGTGGTGCCGACCGTTAGCGGGGCACTGATCACGACGTCGTCATGAAAGACGTGGACGTCGCCAAGATACGGGTCGTGTTTGAAGCTGCCTGGGGGCAGGTCCAGCGCGCCGATCGACGCCGGTGTGTCGACCGTCACGTCGAGTCGGTGGCGATAAAGATAGTAGCCCGGCTGGCTGCGCAGGCCGACGTAGAGCCGGCCATCGTGATGCCAGGCATAGGCCTGGAAGGCGCGGTCGACGGGCAGGAAGTCACCGCTACCGCGAGCGAAGCCCGTTTGCGCCGCGGGTTCGGCGCCGCTGACCACCGACATCTGCGCGACAGCGGGGGGCGTCAGGCAGCACAGCAGGAGGGTGAGGAGCAGAGAGAAAAAACGCGACATCCGTAAAGAGATCCAGGCGGTTCGAAAAGCCGGTGCGGCGCGCGGCACCGTCGGTGTCAAAGTGAGGGGGTAGCCGAGAACCCGGTAACGGGACACGGTTACGGAAGCCGTCGCGAGTCGGCGGCGTTCGTTGGAACGCATCGCGTCGAGAAAGTGCCGCGCCGCTCGCGCTATTCTACCCGACTCACCGTCATTCTTCCGCCCAGCGCGACAGCGCGTGCATCGATGCATCCCACCACCAAAGGCGGGCTGCGCTATACGGGGAGCATGATAGGATATCGGCAATGGGTCCCTTGCCGTCTCGCGATGCCATCAGCGCGCCGCTGGCTCACCGTTCTCTCTTCGCTCTCCACTGACAAGGACTGTCCATGGCTCTGTTTCGTAAGAAGTCGAGGCTCTCCCGCACTGAAGTCCTGGAAACGCCGCAGTACGGCTGGATCTGGAAGCCTCTCGTGGCGCTGGTCGTCATCTTACTGCTGATCGGCATCGTGCTGGGTATCTGGTGGAGCCGGACGCCGTCACCGACGGATCCGCGGCAGGCGGTCGAACGTCAACGTGGCTTTCCGCAGGCGGTGCAGGCCGATGGTCCGCACGCCCCGATGACGATTCAGCCCGGCGAGGCGCTGCTGGCGACCAACCTCGTCATGCTCGATACGCTCGTCAATAAGCCCGGCGGCTATCTGTCCAATGACGTGATGCCGCCCGGGCTTTGGCTCGACAATATGCCAAGTTGGGAGGCGGGTGTGATCCGCCAGGTGCAGGACTCGGTCTCGGCGCTCGACGCGACCCTGCCCGTCGCCGGCGCGCCGCTGGGCGATGCGGACGACGCGCTCGCCGGTGACCTCGATAGCTGGCGCTGGCCGACGTCCGAGCGCCTGCTCACCGCGGGCCGCAACAATCTGGGCGAGGCGTTTCATCTGTTGGAGAACGCCGCTGGCGCGCAGGGGGCGGCGGCGGTCAGTCAGCCGACCGGCGGCGACTCGCAGACCGAAGGCGAGGCGCAAACCCAGAACGATCCTCAGGCCCAGAACGATCCTCAGGGCCAGAACGATTCCCAGGGCCAGAACGATTCCCAGGGCCAGAATGATCCTCAGGCCCAGAAAGATCCCCAGGGCCAGAACGACTCCCAGGCCCAGAACGATCCGCAGGCCGAAGAGGCTTCTCAGGCGGACGCTGAGCCGCAGGTCGAGGGTGGGCCGTCTGTAGAGCCGTCGTCGCAGACCGAGCAGAGCGAACCGACAGGTGACGAGCCGCAGACCGCGACCGACCAGCCGGCCAGTGATCAGGGGCCAGGGCTGTCCGCACTGGCGGCGAGCGATCTTGCCGATTGGCTGGGAACGGTGCAGCAGCGTCTCGATGCGCAGGCTCAGGCGCTGAGCGCCAGCGTCGGCGGCGATCAGAATGATGAAAGTACCCCCTGGTATCGCATCGACAACGTCTTCTTCGAGGCACGGGGCACCAACTGGGCGCTGGTGCAGCTGATGCAGGCGGCGCGCATCGACTACGCTGACGCCATCGAGCAGGCGGGTGTCGACGACCGCTTCGAGCAATTGATCGCGTCGCTCGAGGCATCGCAGGCTCAGGTCTGGAGCCCGGTGATTCTCAACGGCACGGGCTTTGGCTTCTTCGCCAATCACTCGTTGATGATGGCCAACTACAGCGCTCGCGCGTCAGAGCTGGTGGCCGAGATTCGCGACGAGCTGTAGGACGGGACCCTTCGGCGTCGGCGAGGTCCAGGCCGCGACGACGCCGAGTGCAATAGGGTGATTCGGTCACCCGATGCAGGCCGAGACTATTGCCGTGCACACGAAAACGCCGCCCCGGGAGTTCACCGGGGCGGCGTTTTGCATTGCGTCATGATCGGGCGGGGTTAACGCTCCGTCACTCGGCGTGTCACTCGTTTTCGTAAGCGGTGACGGACTTCTCGATCGCCTTGCGCGCGGCGTCGGCGCCGTCCCAGGAGTCGATCTTGACCCACTTGCCTTTCTCGAGATCCTTGTAGTTCTCGAAGAAATGCGCGATCTGCTGGCGCAGCAGCTCGGGCAGGTCGGTCACTTCGCGCACATCGTTGTAGAGCGTGGTGAGCTTCTCGTGAGGTACGCAGATCAGCTTGGCATCCTCGCCGGCTTCGTCCGACATGTTGAGAATGCCGACCGGGCGCGAACGGATCACGCTGCCGGGCTGCACCGGGTAGGGCGTCACGACGAGCGCGTCGAGCGGGTCGCCGTCGTCGGCCAGCGTGTTGGGGATGAAGCCATAGTTGGCCGGGTAGAACATCGGCGTGGCCATGAAGCGGTCGACCACCAGGGCATCCATCTCCTTGTCGATCTCATACTTGATCGGCGCGTGGTTCGCGGGGATCTCGATCGCCACGTACACGTCGTTCGGGAGGTCCTTTCCGGCGGGGATCTTATCGAAACTCATCGTTGAGTCCTTGGTTTGCAGGTTTAACACCAGCGGGCGAGAATCCCCGGGATTATACGAACAGGCCAGACCGATTACCAACCCGAGCCTCGCCTGGGAGAAGGCATCGGATCGGTGAGCCTGCACGGCGGCGGTTCATTGCGGCCACTACTACCACGATCGGGGAGAGGGACGTTGTCGAAGAGCTCGTTGTCGCTGACCTATGGACAGGCTTTCGTGGCGCCGGATCTGCATCGCCACCGCAGCTCGATGTCGGTGCAGATACCGCCGCCCGAGCAGATGCTGTCGAAGGGGGGGTGCGCGCTCATCAGTGACTCCACCTGGCGCAACTCGATCGCCAAGCAGGCGGGCGATCTCAGCGTGCGCGGCTTTCTCGCGGACTACTATTCGACGCCCGAGCACTGGGACATCAAGACCTCGGCGACGCGGGTGCTGCGGGCACTCAACAGCTGGTCCCATAGCCAGAGCGGTTACATCGAAGGTGGCAGCTATATCTGCTCGCTATCGGCGATGATCTTTCATCAGCATCAGGCCCATCTATTCCACATGGGGGACACGCTGGTGTTTCGTATCCGCGGCGCCGAGTTCGAGCAGCTGACGCGGGATCACGTCACCGACCTTGGCGGCTATCGCTATCCCTCGCGGGCGCTCGGCTTGGATGGCCACGTCGATATCGACTACTCCAGCTTCTCGCTCAAGCAGGGCGATCTGTTCCTGTTCATGACGCAGGCGGTTCGCGGCACGCTGGTACCTTCCGAGTACCTGCAGCTCATCCGCGCCGACGTCAGCGATCTCGACGCTGCCTGTGAGCGGCTCACCGAGGCCGCCAACCAGCGCGCCAGCGAACGCGGGTACAACGCCAATCAGTTCTGCTTCCAACTGGTACGGGTCGACCGGCTCCCCGAGGTGGAGTCGGACCATCCGCCGCGGCGTTTCCACCATCTGCCGGTGCCGCCGGAGCTGGAGGCCGGTGAGCGAATCGATGGGCTCGACGTGATCGAGGTGCTTTCGCGGACGCCCAGGGCAAGAATCTATCGCGTCCGCGATCCCCGACGTAGCGGCGATATGGTCATGAAAGCGCCGAGCCCGGAGCTCTCGCCGCGCAACGTCTATCTCGAACATTTTGCGTTGCAGCAGTGGGTCGTCGAACGAATCAACTCGCCGTTTGTGGTCAAAGTGGTCGAGTCCGCCCGCCCGCGCCGCCATCTCTACTATCTGATGGCGCACGTTGAGGGGGAGACGCTGACCGAGTGGCTGGGTCGGCATCCCCAGGCGAGTCTCAAACAGCGCCTGGAGATCGCGCGGCAGCTGGTAAAGGCTGTCCAGGCACTGCATCGACACGAGGTGCTGCATCAGATCATTCATCCCGACAACGTCATGATCGACCGTCACGGCAACCTGCAGCTGATCGACTTCGGCGCCTGCCACAAGCGCGAGAGCGACGGCCAGAGCGAAGCCAAGGAGCTGGCGCGGCAGGTCGGCCTCAACGAGCACAGCGCACCGGAATACGCCCTCGATACCGACGTCGGTCGGCGCAGCGATCAGTACTCTCTGGCTTCCACTATCTACTGGATGCTGACCGGACATCTGCCCTACACCACGCTGCCCAATCACCTGCGCAGCCATACCGATCTCGAGCGCATGACCTATCGCCGAGCGCAGTTGAGCAATCCGGAGATCAGCCAGGATCTCGACGACGCCCTGCACCGCTCGCTGGACCCGCTGCGCGCGCTGCGCTTTCGTCGCACCTCGGAATTTGCCTACCACCTGCGCCCGGCGCCAAAGCGCGAAGTGGAGAGCGGCCGGCCGCCGTGGCGCGAGCCCGCCAATGTCTGGCAGGCGATTGCCACCGTTCTACTCCTGCTGCTCGTGCTCTCCTGGTGGCTGAAGTAGCGAAGTAGCGAAGTAGCGAAGTAGCGAAGTAGCGAAGTCGCGGAGTCGCGGAGTCGTGTAAGGGCGCAATACCATTAGCGCGACGCGTTGGTGCAGACGAAGCGGTCGCGGTCTATCGCTCCACGAGGCGCGCCAGCAGTCGTCTGGCGCGCTCGATCACCGGCGCGTCGATCATTTCGCCATCCACCTGGGTGGCATCCGCGCGCTGCTCGGTGGCCGCCAGCACGCGGCGCGCCCAGTCGCACTGTGCCTCGCTCGGCGCCATCCCGCGGTGGATGGCGTCAACCTGCTGCGGATGAATGCAGAGCATCCCGCCAAACCCCATCTCCGCTGCGCGCCGCGCCACCCGCTCGACCCGCCCGAGATCGCGAAAATCCGGCAGCACTGTCTCCAGCGGTGGCGCGAGTCCGGCGAGTCGGGAGTGCAGCACGATCGAGTAGCGCACCTGATCCAATAGCCATTCGCCGCCCTCGCTTCCCGGCTCGCCGCCGAGATCCAGACTCAGGTCCAGCGCACCGAAGCTGAGCCGCTCGACGCCTTCGACGCGACTGAGCGAGGGTAGCGCGGCCAGTCCTGCCGCGCTCTCGATCAACGCCACGATCGGCAGGCCCAGGGCGGCGACACGTTCAAGCGATGCCTCGGTCTCCGCCTTGGCCACGACGATGCCGCCCAGCGCCGGGTGCTCGCGGCAAAAGGCGAGATCGGTCTCGAAGGCCAGTGTGTCCGGCGCGTTGATGCGTACCCAGAGGCCCTCCCCGTCGCCCGCATCGAGCCGTTCACCGAGGGCGTCGCGCGCGGTGTCCTTTGCCTCGGGGGCGACGGCGTCTTCCAGGTCGACGATGACGCGATCGGCGCCCGCGGCGAGTGCCTTGGGAATGCGTTCAGGCCGATTGGCGGGGACGAACAGGGCAGAGCGACAGATCAGGGGCTGGGCCTTGAACATGAAACGTTCTCCATTCGACGACAGGTGAGAGCAGAGCGGGAAACCGCCCCGTGTTGATCGTACGCCTTTCGCGCCGGCGTGCGGAACGTCGGGGTGACCGGTCACTTAACGTAGTGAATGTGCGCTCCCTCGCTCCTCACAAAAGCGCCACGCGACTCAGGTCGTGTGGCGCGGCGCATGGGGCACTCTGGTGCGGCTAGCGTAACGCGAAAGCGAAGTCGCCTTGGTCATCGAGACTCACGGTCAGCTTCTCGATCGCTTCGCCGGCGGCCATGCGGTCGAGGACCTGAGCGGCAATGGTCGGCATCAGGCTGCCGGAAAGGATGTTATCGACGTTGCGCGCGCCACTGTCGCTATCGGTGCAGCGGGCGGCGACCGCTTCGACGATCTCGGCGGCGTATTCGAATTCGGCGCCGTGGTTGGTTTCGAAGCGGCGCTTGATGCGGTCGAGCTTGAGCCGGACGATGCGCTCGAGAATCTCGTTCTGTACCGGGTAGTAGGGGACGATGTTCAGCCGGCCGAGGAAGGCGGGCTTGAACACGTCGTTCAACTGATCGCGCAGGCTGTCGACGATCATCTCCGGCGCGGGAACGGAGTCCGCCCCCAGGCACTGACGCATGATGTCGTCGGTGCCGACGTTGGAGGTCAGCAAGATCACGGTATTGCGGAAGTTGATCTCGCGGCCTTCACCGTCGTCGAGCACGCCCTTGTCGAAGACCTGGAAGAAGAGCTCCAGCACGTCCGGATGGGCCTTCTCGACCTCGTCGAGCAGCACCACGCTGTAGGGTTTGCGCCGCACCGCCTCGGTCAGCACGCCGCCTTCGCCGTAGCCGACGTAGCCGGGGGGCGAGCCCTTCAGGCTGGAGACGGTGTGCGCCTCCTGGTACTCCGACATGTTGATGGTGATGACGTTGCGCTCGCCGCCGTAGAGGGTGTCGGCGAGTGACAGCGCGGTTTCGGTCTTGCCGACGCCGCTCGGCCCCAGCAACAGGAAGACGCCGATCGGCTTGTTGGGATCTTCCATGCGGGCGCGCGAGATGGCGATGCGCTTGCCGATCTCCGCCAGCGCGTGGTCCTGGCCCAGCACGCGCTCGCCGAGCAGGGCGGGGAGACGCTGCACGGTCGCGATCTCGTCGCGCATCATCTTGCCGAGCGGAATCCCGGTCCAGTTGGAGATCACCTCGGCGATGACGTTGCCGTCGACATGGCCGTGAACCAGCGAATGCTCGCCCTGAAGCTCGGCCAGCTCCTGCCGGGTCTCGCCGATTTGACGGCTGAGCGCGTCGGCGTCGCCCGTCTTTTCTCCCGCTTCGACGGCATCGCGTTCGGCCTCTTCCGCCTTGAGGCGGGTCACCACGGCCTGCTCACGCGCCCAGCGTTCGCCGAGTTCCTCGATCTGACCGCGGGTCGCGTCGAGCTGTTCGCGCAGGGCGGTCAGCGTCTCGCTGTGGTCGGCGCCTTCGCGCGCCTCGCGCTCGAGCACGGCGATCTCGGCGTCGAGGTTGTCGACGCGACGATGGGCATCCTCGAGTGCGGCAGGCTGCGAGGACTGCGCGAGCGCGACCCGGGCACAGGCGGTGTCGAGCACGCTCACCGCCTTGTCCGGTAGCTGGCGACCGGTGACGTAGCGATGCGACAGGCGCACGGCCTGGACGATGGCGTCATCGAGAATCGTCACGTGGTGGTGGTCCTGCATGCGCTGATTGAGCCCGCGCAGCATGTTGATGGCGACCGGTTCGGCCGGTTCCTCGACCTTGACCACCTGGAAGCGGCGGGCCAGCGCGGCATCCTTCTCGAAGTACTTCTTGTACTCCGCCCAGGTCGTGGCGGCGATGGTGCGCAGCTCGCCGCGAGCGAGCGCCGGCTTGAGCAGGTTGGCCGCATCGCCCTGACCCGCCTGGCCGCCGCTGCCGATCAGGGTGTGCGCTTCGTCGATGAACAGGATGATCGGGTGGAGACTGCGCTTGGTCTCTTCGATGACGCTCTTCAAGCGGTTCTCGAACTCGCCCTTCACCCCGGCGCCGGCCTGGAGCAGGCCCAGATCGAGGGTGCGCAGCTCGACGCTCTTCAGCGGCGGCGGCACGTCACCGTTGACGATACGCAGTGCCAGCCCCTCGACTACCGCGGTCTTGCCGACGCCGGCTTCGCCCGTAAGGATCGGATTGTTCTGGCGCCGCCGAGTGAGGATGTCCACCATCTGGCGGACCTCCTCCTCACGGCCGAGCACCGGGTCGATGCGTCCGGCGCGGGCGTTGCCGGTCAGGTCCAGGGTGTACTGATCCAGCGCCGGGGTCTTGGTTTTGCCCGGGCGCGCCTGGCTGGCATTGTCACCTTCATTGTCTGGCGCTGGCGCCGAGTGGGCGCTGTCCGCGCCTTCGCCGAGTGGACGGGCGTGGCGATCCTCGCGGCTGCCGGCGATCAGATCCGTCAGGTGCGCCTGCAGATCGTCGACGTTGATCCGCTCGAGCTCGCGGGCGCCGTCGACGACGACCCGGCCGAGTTCGTCGTCCTTGAGCAGCGCCAGCAGCAGGTAGCCGCTTCGAATCTGCGATTCGCCATGGTCGATGGAGGCCGTGATCCAGGCCCGCTCGATCAGCCGGGTGATGCGCGGCGAGAGCGCCGGGGTTCGCGTGTTGCCGATCTTGAAGGTCGACACGGTCTCTTCCAGCTGGGACGCGAGCCGGTCGAGGGAGACATCGTAGTGCCGGGCGATACGCAGGACGTCGTTGTCGTCGCTGTCGAGCAACTTGAGCAGCAGGTGCTCGATGTCGACATCGTACTGGCGCTCGGCGAGGCAGAGGGCGGCCGCGCCTTCGGTCGCCTCGCGGCAGGGATCGTTGAGCTTGTCGAAGAGGGATTTGAGACTCACGCCGTGGCTCCATCGAAGGGAATTGAAAAGAGTGCATGGCCGTGGGCGTCGGCCGGTCTGTCGGGTGGTTTCAGCCAGCCCAGCCGGCCCAGGGCCGCGCTGCCGTCGCCGAGGCGCGGCGCGGGTATGTGTTGTCTGTCGAGAATCAGCTCGATCTCGAAATCGAGTTCGATACCGGCATAGAAGCGCAGCAGTCGAATCAGCTTGGCGTGGGCGGGCGAGTCCGGCAGCAGCGACTGGTAGGCCGCCAGCGTCAGCGGGCCGAAGACCACCCGGAAGGTGGATTGGTAGTCGCGGACGCGGGTGCCGGCCACCGCGCTCTCGCCGAGCCGCGCATTGGCCTCCCCGAGGCGGGTGTACTGCGCCGGATCAAGACGTATCCAGCGTCCGGTGAAGGGCTCGATGCGGCAAGGCAGCTCGAACGTGTACTCGAGAATCGCCTGCAGGTTGCCGACATTGCGCGGTTTCTGGCTCCAGAGGCCGGAAAACCAGGTAAACAGATCGCGGCGCAGGGCATCGGGGGCATCGCCGTCGAGTCGCTGCTCGATAGTGCGCGGGGTGAAGCCGACCAGATGCAGCAGCCACTGTTCGAAGTCGGCGCTGCCCTTGCGCTCGTACTCGATATGGAAGCGGTACTTCTGCCACGCCTCGTAGAACAGCGCCGTCATTCGGTGCGAAAAGAAGTCCATGAAGGCATGGGCCGCATCGTCGCGCTTCTCCATGTGACGGTTGATCAGCAGCTCGGTGTAGGGCCGCGGCAGTACGCCGGAGGGGCCGACCAGGCCCATGAAGGTGACCTGGATCTCGCTGAGCGGCTCGCCCTCGGCCGAGCGCGCGCGCTCGTCCTCGAAGCGCAGATCGCTGATCTCGCTGGGCGGGAAGTTGAGCGACAGCAGCGAGCGAAAGCGCAGCGGGTCGTCGTGGGGCCGGCTCTCGGGATCGATGCGCCCGTTTCGGCTGTAGTGCAGTCGCAGCAGGCGCACGAGCTGGAAGAACCCGAATCGCCAGGGCTCCGCGCGCGCCTGATCGATCAGACCAGGGGCTGAGTACCGGTTCTCGGCGGCCATTGCGTGACTCGATGTTCGCGCTGGCGAGAGCGCAGGGTGAGTTGGGTGAAGCTGTTGAGGCTGCAGTACTGACCGAAGAAGTGATCGAGCACCATGCCGAAGAGAAACACGCCGCTACCGGTGAACTGGCTCTCGTCGAGGGTCAGCGTGATGCCGGTGCCGCGGACGAAGGCGGGGCGCGGGTGGCCGATGCGGGTCATGACCGGCTCGCTCTCGATGGCATCGATGCCATTGATCTGTTTTCGGATCGCCGACGCCTGGCGATAGTTGTAGAGCGATAGCAGCTCCATCAGCGCCTCGCGCCCCTGAGAGACCATCGATAGGTGGTTGAGCGACAGGTGCGACACCAGACGCCACACCAGCCCCTTGCCCATGGGCGGGCGGACCGGCGGCGTGGGTTTGCGCAGGCAGCGAATCTGCTGGACCACCTGTTCGCGCTCGAGTGTGAAGTCGCCCTGATGATGGCCGAAAGTCATCAGCTGGGGCAGATCGCGGTTGCTGCAGGTGAGCTTGAGACTCAGCGTGTCGCTGCTGCCGTCGAGCAGTTCGAGCTCGCGGTCGACCACTCGCAGGCGCATCTCCGTGCCGGGGTCGCGTGCCGTGTCGGCATTGACCCGGCGCGCGATCCAGTAGCTCTGTCGCGCCTGCTTTTCGCTGTCCCGCGGCTCGAAGAAGGGTAAACAGGGGGCGACCTCGTCGCGGGTCGCGGTGCGAATGACGCGCGTCACGTCATCGATCGAGACGATCTCGGTGGAGCGCGCGTGGCGCACGTCCGGCACGACGGGATATTCATGGCGGGTGTGAGTCAGCTTGATCGGCTCGGCCTGCTGCGGGAACAGATTGACCACCGGGGTGCAGCCGAGGCGGAAGTTGTGGCGACCCACGGTCTGTGCCAGTCGCGCCAGCCGCTCGTGCTGGTCGTAGTCGCGGAACAGGAAGTGGAGCTGAATCCGCGTGACCGCCTTGCCGGAGAGCGGTCGCGCCAGCCCGCCCAGATCGAAGAACAGGAACTTCTCGGGAAAGATGAAGTATTCGTGCAGCAGTCGGTAGCCCAGAAACGAGCGTTCCGAGTAGTCGATCAATCCCTCGTCCGGGGCGAAACCCACCGGCGTGATCGCCTCCGGATTCAAACGGATTTCGCGGGTCTGGCCCCCTTCGACGAAGCTCACCGAAACGCGCGCAACGTTGTTGAACAGCATCTCGTAGAGCGGATGCATGAGACTGCCTTCGCCATCGAGGAAAAAGCGCAGTCTGTCGGGCGTGAGACTGCCGAAATCGGTGTTGCCGAGGCTGTCGAGCGTCAGCGTCAACTTGGCGACGTGATCGTTGCCGTGGACGTTGAACGAGGAGCGCTCCAGCCGATGCATCTCGGCACCGGCGACGGCGATCGGCCAGACATCCACGGGATAGCAGGTGCGAAACCGGCAGAAAGCATCTTCCACCGGGCGCGAGTGGAGTGCCGTATGCCGGGGTAGGTGATAGCGGCCGCTGAGCGAGGTCTGCGGGCCGGGATCGAACTGCGCAATGGAGAGCGCCGGCGTCGGGCGCAGGTAGTGCGGATAGAGCACTTCGAGAAACGCCTCGACGATCTCGGGGAAATCGTCGTCGAGCTTTTTGTGCACGCGGGCGCTGAGAAAGGCGAACGCCTCGATCATGCGCTCGGCGTGAGGGTCTTCGCAGTCATCCGCTCCCAGCAGGAGTCGGGAGGCGATCTTGGGATAGCGACTGGCGAACTCCTGACCCAGAAATCGCAGGTGCGAGAGCTCTTTCTCGTAGTAGGGCAGCAGATCGTCGAGCATCAGGAGAGGTTCTGAACCTTGTATTGACGGGTGTTGACCTGCATCACGGCATCGAACGCGACACGGTGGCTCGATTCGCTGATCGAGAGCACCGCTTCGATACGAAACTGCAGGATACGGTCGTGGCTGTCCTGATTGAGCAGCTGCACGCGGACGCTGGAGAAACGCTTGTCGCCCTGCTCGATGGTGCGTTCGAGCTGGCGCTGAATGACCCGGCGGTCCTCGGTACTCCGCACGCCCCGGCTGATGAAGTCGGGGAGTCCGTAGTCGAGCAGCGTGCCCTGAAGCTGTGGCCACCCGTCGAGCCCGTCAGCGACGAGTTCGCGTCGGGTATTCACCAGCAGCTCCAGGTCGCGGACCACCGAGCGTTTGTACTCCGACACCGTGCAGCGATGGCCGGCCTGGGCCTCGGAGGTGTGCTGGGGCTCGTCGTCGAGCAGCCGATCGAGCAGCGTCGGCACCATCTGCAGAGAGTCGTTCACGGATTGCCACCTCGAACGTTAAGCGAACGGGCCCCGGCGCGTCGGCCGGGACCCGAGGCGTTCACTCAGCGGTTCACGAACCGCGTGTGGACTGCGGCAGCTCGGAAACCAGGCGCAGCGACGCGGTCAGCTCGTCGAGCTGGTAGTGCGGACGCAGGAAGGTGACTGCCTTGTAGGCGCCGGGCTTGCCGGGCACCTCGGCGACCTCGACCCGGGCTTCACGCAGCGGGTATTTCGCCTTGGCTTCCTGGCCAGCGTTGTCGTCGAGCAGGACGTACTGGGAGAGCCATTCGTTGAGGTAGTCCTCGACGTTCTGACGCGACGCGAAGCTGCCCACCTTGTCGCGCATGATCGCCTTCATGAAATGAGCGATGCGCGAGGTGGCGAAGATGTACTGCAGCTGCGAAGAGAGTCGGGCATTGGCGTTGGCGACGTCGGTGTTGTACTGCTTGGGCAGCTGCGCCGACTGGGTGCCGAAGAACGCCGCATAGTCGGTGCCCTTGCAGTGCACCAGCGGGATGAAGCCCAGGTCCGAAAGCTCCTTTTCACGGCGATCGGTGATCGAGATCTCCGTCGGGCACTTCAGTGCCACTTCGCCGTCGTCGGTCTGGAAGTTGTGGGTCGGCAGGTCTTCGACCAAGCCGCCGCCTTCGACGCCGCGGATCGCCACGCACCAGCCGTACTGCGAGAACGCGTCAGTCACCCGCGAGCCCATGGTGTAGGCGGCGTTCATCCACAGATACTTGTTGTGATCGCGACCGTCGACGTTCTCGGTGAAGTTGAATTCTTCCACCGGGGTGGTGTCTTCGCCGTAGGGCAGACGACCCAGAACGTGCGGCAGCGTCAGGCCAACGTAGCGCGCGTCTTCCGAATTGCGGAACGACTTCCACTTGGCGTACTCGACGGTGTCGAAGATCTTGGAGAGATCCCGCGGACCGGTCATGTCGGTAAAGGAGTCCCAGCCGAACAGCTCCGGCGACGCCGACGAGATGAAGGGGGCGTGGGCGGCGGCGGCCACGTGGGAGACCTGCTCGAGCAGATACATGTCCTGCGGATGACGACCGAACTCGTAGTCACCGATCAGCATGCCGTAGGGCGCGCCGCCGAAGGTGCCGTACTCTTCCTCGTAGACCTTCTTGAACAGGGCGCTCTGGTCGAACTCGGAGGCCGACTTGAGATCCTTGACCAGATCCTTCTTGGAGGCGTTCAACATGTGAATCTTCATGTTGGTGCCGGTCTCCGACTGGTCGGTCAGGTACTTCAAGCCGCGCCAAGACGCCTCGAGTTGCTGGAATTCGCTGGCGTGCATGACTTCATTGAGCTGATCCGACAGCAGCGAGTCGATCTCGGCGATCCGCGAGTCGAGTACCGCGATCAGATCCTTGCTCGGCGTCATCTCGCCTTCCAGCACCTGGCTCACCAGTTCGTCGATCAGATCGCGGGTGCGGGTGCGCTCGGTCTCGGAGCGCGCGACGCGGCTCTCGGAGATGATGCTGTCGAGCAGGGAGGTCTCGGGGGCGAAGACTTCCTGCGTTTCCCCCTGGGTCGGGGCGTCTGTCTGCTTCTCGGCCATGGGAAACTCCTGTTATTCCTTGTCGTCCTGGGGGGTGGCGGCAGCTTCGCGGCCCAGTTCTTCACCCAGCGTCTTGAGCTTTTCGGTGTTCTGGAGCACGTCCATCAACAGCTCTTCGAGCTTGTCGTTGCCCCCCATCTTGTTGCGAAGGTCGGCGAGCTTGTTGCGCACTTCCAGCAGCTTGCGCAGCGGTTCGACCTGGCGCACCACCTCCTGCGGCTCGAAGTCCTCCATGCGCTTGAAGTTGAGCTCCACGGGCAGTTGCGAGCCGTCGTTGGCCAGGGTGTTGTCGACCCGATAGCTCAGACGCGGTTTGACGCCCTTCATCACGCTGTCGAAGTTGTCACGGTCGATGTTGACGAACTTGCGGTCCTTGAGCCGGGGCAGCGGTTCCAGGGAGTTGCCGGCGTAATCGCCCATCACGCCCACGACGAACGGCAGCTCTTTCTTCTCGATGCTGTCACCGATCTCAACGTCGTAGGTGAGGTGAACGCGCGGCGCCCGCACGCGGGAAAGTTTGTGCTGAGTACTTTCGTTACTGGCCATGGGTCTTCCTTTTTCGAGATGGCGAAAGCGCTTGTCAAAATGGCGAAAGCGTTCGGGTGAGTGGCATCGCGCAGCGGTTTACTGGCCGGGCGCTTCGCGGAGTGTGGCGACGAGCTGTTCGCGCAGTTCGTCCTCCATGGCGCCGATCTGTGCCTCGGAGATCAGCTCCTCGAAGGTACGGCTGCCCGAAATCTCGGTGCTGTGACGAATCACGTCGTCCGAGGGCAACGTCGAGGCGACCGGAGAACTGATGACGCAGAACGGCAGGTCGCCGAAATCATCGAGCCGCCGAAAGCTGACCGGAAAGCGCAAGCCCTTGAGCAGTCGGCCGAGTCCACCGGCGCGGCTGAAGCAGTGGAAGAGCATCAGGTAGTGCAGCACGAAGCGGTGGAGCTCCGATGCACTGCGGTTCGGATCTTTCACCACCTGCCGAAAGCGGCTCAAATCGAACGAGCTGTAGCCCACCACCCACTGCACCGGGCTGGTGACGCGGATCGTCGCGTCACTGCCCAGGCGGTGGTCGTACTCCAGCGGGAAGAGTTCCGGTGTCGAGTTGATGATGTTCAACGGCACCTCGAGCTCACTCATCAGATTGAACGGCTTCGCGCCAGCGTGCTGATCGAAGAGCGTTCTGAACTCCTTGAAGTGATGCTGCGTCTCCCGGCCACTGCCGCGCGGGGCACCCTGAAGGTATTCGCCGAACAGCGGCTGAGGGCGCACCAGCGGCGATAGCGTCGTCAGGTAATCCGCTGCCTGTGCCTTGAGCAGGTCGGAGACCAGACGCGTCTGCTTGCGCGAACGGATGAAACTCTCTACGTCGAAGGACTGCGTCATGATCGATCCTGCCGCGGCGGTTGCATTGTCGATGTCGTCTGCGATGGCGAGACCGTGCCGCGGGCGCCATAGCGTCGGTTTTTCTTTCCGGTGGCAACGCCGCGATGGCGGTCATGCCTACCCGGCCTGTCGGCCGTGGCCAACCCGGGATGCCGAGCACCTCAGGTGTGATGCCGGTGGTCATCAGCGACTATCGCGGGCTTACCCGGCTCTGTCGTGCCCTAAAATTGCGCTAATTCTAATGTAAGTCTGGTGCAATTAAGCATGTAAGCGATCTCTTACAAAGACGCGGGTTATTCGGTATCTCTGGATAACAGTATGCCGAATTCTCAATCGTTACCGAACGGTTTTCTAGAGTCGTTGAGTTGTGGCGTCAACCGTTTTAGCGTCGTCGCCGTCTCTTCATCATCCGAAAGCACCTGGCCGTTGGTATCCAGAATGCGAAGATTGCCTGAATCATCCGGCTGATAAAGGCGACGGTCTCCGGCCTCGGGAAGCAGGACGTAGAGCGAGCGGGAGAAATCGGTGACGTCGCGATGCGACTCCCAGCGCCCCCAGCTCGTGTTCACTCGCTGCCCGCCAGGCGCGTCGATGCGGGTCTCATGCAGGTAGAAGTCAACGGGGGCGCCGGTCAGCGCGTCCCGCTTGAGCAGCAGGTCGGTCGCGACACCCTGGCAGTCCGCACAGGGAGCCGTGCCCTGAAAGCGCTCGGTGATCCTCACATAGTCCACTTCGGTTTGCGGCCCACTGGCGCAGGCGGTGAGCAGCATTAAGCCCAAAAGAGGCAGCGTCCTAATTGCGCTTAGTGGTCGCATTGATTTGTCTCTCATGTGTCTTTATTGAACTTTTTGAAAGTTAATGTAACTGAGTAAGCGAGTGTTAAATTTGGCGCTTATTATAGCGTTTAAATCTGTTAAGGTGAGCCCGCTTAGCCAGATTCAACCGAGTTTTTCTCGGTGAGGGCTGGGTCATCGAGAACCTTCCAGCTTCCATTAAAAAAGTGATAGGCACGGCAATGATCGCGTCTCTATGCAGACTGGGAATCGGGTTGCTGATCGTCGCGCTTGCCGGGTGCGGCGTGGCGGATCGCGTGGGAAATCGCGTCGACGATACCTGGGCCGGGGATTTGCTCGGCAACAAGGAGCGCGTTCGCGTGACTGTCGATGCGGATGCGTCGGTCAATCCAGGGGCCGACGGCGAGCCGCTCTCCGTCGTGGTCAGGGTCTACCAGCTTACCGAGCGCACGGCCTTTACGACGGCGTCGCCGCGTCAGCTCTGGCGGGAGGGTGAAGCCGTGCTGGGCAATGCTCTGGTGTCGGAGCGTGAAATAACGCTACTGCCGGGCGAGGACAAGGTCGACGTCGCCGCGCTCGACCCCACCACGCAGTTCGTGGGGGTTGCCGCGTTCTTCCGCAACACGATCAGCGGCGAGTGGCAGGCGTTATTTGCGGCGACCGAGCTGCGTAACGACGGCCTGCTGAGCGCGTCGGAGGGAGTGAAGCTCGAACTCGTCGAGGACCGCATTGTCGTCGAGCGTGGGCAGAACCTTCTGGAACAGTGACACCTGGCGGCCGACAGGCACGGCGCACGCGCCGTGCGCAGGCCTTTGCTTGTCGATGAGGCCTGTAGGGCGGAGCGCTGGGCCGCACCGCCGTGCGAACCACGAGCTTGAGTGAACAAGGGCGAGGCAGGGACGTGAGCAAACACAATCGCATCATGTGGTCGGAGGGCATGTTCCTCCTGCCGCAGCATTTCCAGTATCAGGATGAGTACCACCAGCGTCAGCTGGCCGAAAGCCGGCGGGCTCAGAGCCCGTTTCAGTGGGGCGTTCAGAAGATCGCGTTCGACGAAGCCGCGCTCGAGCAGGGCGTCCTGCAGCTAACGCGACTCAAACTGATCTTTCCCGATGGCACGCTGATCGATGCCCCGCAGCACGACCCGCTGCCGCCGGGGCGGCGCCTTGATGACGTGGCGCGCAACGGCGAGATACGCATCCATGCGGCCCTCCGGGCCCGCGAGCCCGGCGTCGCAAGCTATCTCACGCCCGATGCGGCGCGGCACGGTAACCGGCGTTACGTCCAGACGTTCGAGACGCTATCGGATCTCAACGAAGGCTCGCTCGAAAACGAGCTGGGTACGCTGGAGCTCAATGCGACCCTGCTGATGGAAGGCGACACCCTGGACGGCTTCACGCACTGTCCGGTGGCGCTGCTCAAGCGCAATGCCGCGGGCGGGTTCAGCCTCGACGCCGAGCATTTCATGCCGCCGTCGCTGCACCTGGACTCGGTATCGCTGCCTTATAACATCGCCAACCGACTGATCGGCATGCTCCAGGCCCGCAGCGATGCGCTCTCCGGGCGGCGTCGTGAGCGTGCCGACCAAGTGGCGGAATTCGGCTCCAGCGACGTGACCCTCTTCTGGCTGCTCTACACCATCAACCGCGCTTATCCCGAGCTTGCACACATGCTGTCGCATCCGCGGCTGCACCCGGAGTCGCTCTACCGCTTTCTGGCGGAGCTGGCCGCGAGTCTGATGACGTTCTCGATGTCGCACAGGCTGGCGGACATTCCGGAGTACGACCACCGCGAGCCGGCAGGCGCACTGCTGGCGTTGGAAACGGTGGTGCGGGAGCTGCTCGAGATCGTGGTCCCGAATCAGTACGTCCCGATACCGCTGGAACAGACGCGCTCCTCCTACTACGTCGGGCGACTCAACGACGCCCGGCTCAAGAACGCCGATTTCTACATCAGCGTCCACGCGGACATGCCGGGGGCGCAGATCCTCGAGCTGGTGCCGCGCGCGTTCAAGGTCGGCTCCCCCGAGGACATCGAGGTCGTAGTCAACACCGCCATGCCCGGCGGCACGCTGACCCACGCGACCCGCCTGCCGAGCGCGATTCCGGTCCGTCTGGACAACCACTACTTCGCCCTCGAGCCCCATGGCAGCGTTTACGACCGAATGATGGATGCGCAGGCGATCGCGTTCTACGTCCCGAGCGGATTCAAGAATCTCAGCATTGAACTGATGGCGATAATGAAATGACCACCGAAGCCCTCGTCCAGTCTCCCGACGTCACCGAGCCCCGGACGCTCAAGACCCTGGCTCGCGACTTCATCTCCATGGTGCTGATGGTGCGCCGCGGCCAGCAGGCCGAGAGCGTCGAGCGCTTTCTGGAGCGCGTGGATCAATGGCTGCGCGAATTCGAAGAGAAAGCGCGAGCCGAGAACTACAGCGCGGAGTCGGTGCGTGACGCTCAGTACGCGTTATGCGCCTTTCTCGATGAAAGCGTGCTCAAGGGCGGCGTCGGCAATATTCGCGAGCATGTCGAGCTGCATCCCTTCCAGTACCGTTACTTCGGCGTGCACCTCGCCGGCGAGGGCTTCTACGACCGCCTCGAGACGCTCAGAGGCGACGTGCGCGGCAATCTCGACGTGCTGGAGGTCTATCACCTCTGCCTGGCGCTCGGTTTCGAGGGCAAGTACAGCCTCGAGAACCGCGACCAGCTTCGCTATATCGCCAACACCCTGGGGCAGGACATTGCTCGCTACCGCTCGCGGGAAAGCCGCAGTGGCGACAGCTGGAAGCTGCCTGACCAGGTGGGCCAGCTGCTGCGCTACGAAGTGCCGCTATGGGTCTATCTGCTGGCGATCCTGGTCCTCTGTCTGCTCGTCTACGGCGGGCTGCGCTGGTGGCTGGGTAGCGAGACCGACGCGCTGATCGAACAGATCCGCGCGCTATTCGATACCCAAGACTGACGAGCGAGCGAACCATGCGTTTTTTACGATTCCTTCGATCGCTCAAGGGGTTCTGGCCGCTGTCGATCGTTCTCTGGCTGGTAGGGCTTGCGCTCTGCGTCACCGTTCTGCCGCTTCTGACCGCTGAGCGCGAGCTGGTCTTCATCGCCATGGCGCTGGTGACGGCCATCTGGCTGTTCGTCGTGGTGATGCGTCAGTACCACCGCATTCGTGCCGAGCGCAACATCGAGAACCTCGTCGAACTCGAGGTCCACCGCGAGGCGGCCGAGAGCGAGCCCGGCGATTACCAGGTACTCAGCGAACGGCTCAAGCACGCCATGGCGATGCAGCGCGCTGCCCGCGCCGTCGACGGTGGCAAGGCGTCGCTCTACGAGTTGCCGTGGTACCTGGTCATCGGTATGGCCGCCTCCGGCAAGACGTCGCTGCTCACTCGCTCGTCGCTGTCCGCGACCATGGCCGGCGGCAGCAATCTGTCTGCGGTCAGCGGTACCCAGCACTGCGACTGGTACTTCAGTCGTGAGGCGGTAATGATCGATACCGCCGGGCGCTATCTGGTGGAAGACCGCCCGGCCAGCGAGTTCGCCGACTTTTTGAAGACGCTGCGCAAGCAGCGGCGCAAGCCGGCGATCAACGGTCTGGTGCTGGTCGTGAGCTTGCCCGAGCTGCTCGAGCAGTCCCGCCAGGAGGCGCATGCGCTGGCCGAACAGCTCGTCGCCCGTGTCACCGAATACCGTGCCTGTCTCGGTACCCATCCGCCGGTCTACCTCTTCTTCAGCAAGGCGGACCTGCTGCCCGGTTTCACCCGCGCGTTCGAGACCCTGGAAGCCGAAGAGCGCCAGCGTCCGTGGGGCCTGACGTTCTCCCTCGACGAGCTGCGCAAGGGCGTCACCCAGGCATTTCAGTCCCGCTTCCCGGGACTGGTCGCCGATCTGCGCGAGCGGGTCGATGCCCGGATGGTCGAGGAGGGAACTCAGGCTGACAGTGAGCTTTTGCGTTTCCCGGACTACTTTGCCGAGCTTTTCGGCGTGCTCAGTGACTTTCTGGAGCTGTTCGATAGCCAGCAGCACGGGGAGCGCGCGCCAGTCCTGCGCGGGCTCTACTTCACCAGCGCGCTGCAGAGCGGGTCGACCCTGCCGGATCTGCTCGAGGAGCAGACACGCGATGCCTTCGCCCTCGAGTCGAGCCCGGCGACGAGGGACGTGGCTCGTGCCGGCGAGAAGAGCTACTTCATCACGGACACCTTCCGCGATGTGATCTTTCCCGACCGCAATCTAAGCCTCTACTACTCACAGCACGGGGATCGGCGCTCGCTGCCGACCGTGATGATCAGTGCCGTCGGCGTTGCGGGCTTGGCAGTGATAGCCGCTCAGGGCTGGTCGGCCTACAACAATTACCAGTGGGTGGAGCAGATCGAGGCCGATCTTAGCGAGGCCGCAGCCGGCGACACGCAGGACGGGCTGGATGCGCTTGAGCAACGTCTGGCGACGCTCGAGCGTCACCGTGAGGTCGGCGTTCCGCTCAAGCTCGACCTCGGGCTTTACCAGGGTGACGCGTTGCACGCGCCGCTCAAGGCCGCCTGGGCCGCGAAGTTCAAAAGTGATGTGCTCGAACCGCTGGGCTGGCGTCTCGCGCGCCAACTGCGTTCGCTTGAGGCATTCGGCACCCCGGGGCAGTCTCTGGAGACGCCGCAGGAGGGCACCGCGACGGAGAGCGATGCAGACGCGGCCAGTGCCGGAGGCGATGCCGTCGGCGACGTCGCTGACCGTGGCCGCTCGATTGGCGAAGACGCCATGGCCCGCGCCGAGGAGCGCTCCACCTCACGTCCGACGCTGGGCAGCATCCCGACCAGCGGGGCGGAGCTGAGCAGCCGAGCGCGCAGTGAGCTCACTTCGAGAACGACCGATAGCGCGCGGGATGCCTGGTACAGCGCGCGCAGCAGCGCGCAGACCGAGCTCGAGGAGGGGCTTCGCAACCGCACCAGTCAACTCGGCAGTGCGGTGGGCGATAGCGACGGCGACGCGTCGACACTCACGCTCTCCGGCGAGCAGGGACCGTCCCTCTCCGAGGAGATGCTGACCCGTCTGAGCCAGGAAGACGTTGAGCAGCTCATCGAGAGCTACTCCTCGCTCAAGCTCTATCTCATCCTGACCGATCCCGAGAGTCATGCCGATCAGGGCGACTTCGTCGCTTCGGCGCTGCCGCGACTTTGGGCCGACGAGGCGGCGCGGCAGGGCGCGACCCGCGATCGCGACAGCATCGTCGACAACGCCGCGCTCTACGTGCACTACCTGCAGGAGGGGAGTGCGCCGGCCCTGTCTCGAGACGAGACATTGATCGACGACAGCCGAGCGCGACTCAATGCCTTCCTGATCGACTCGAGCCTGGTCGACCGCGAATATCTGCGCTATCAGCTGGAGGTCGAGAAGCGATTCGATCCGCTGACGCTGTCGCGGATGGCACCGGACATGCCGGGACGGCTCTTCTACACCAGTCGCTCGGTGCCCGCGTTCTATACCCGTGAGGTATGGGAGTCCTACCTGCGTCCGGCGATCATCAAGACGGTCTCCGGCGACCTCGAGCGCGAAACGGACTGGGTGCTGGATGATGAAAGTGTCGACGATGCGGTGCAGTCCAAGGCGCGCTTCGTCAGCCAGCTGATGGCGCGCTATAAGCGTGATTACGCCGTCGCCTGGGAGCGTTTTCTCGATAATACCCGAGTCTCGAATTTCGATGATCTGGATCAGGCCAGCGTGCAGCTGTCGCAGCTCAGCGATCTGCAGGCGTCACCGCTGCGCCAGGTGCTGACGGCCGTGGCCGACAACACCACCTGGGACGACCCCAAGGCGCAGCAGGACGAAGGCGAAGCCAGTGGTGCGGCGCAGGACCGTAGCTTCTGGGGACGGGTGATGAGCGTGTTCGGCGGCGAAAACGGTGAAGGGCCGAGCGTCGACCTGGCATCGCTGCCGCGGCTCAACGATGGACTACTGGCACGCCATTTCCGTCCGGTCACGCGGATGCTCTCCGCAGATGACGCTACCGGTAGCGACAATTCGGTGCTGAACCAGTACCTGCTCGATCTGCGCCAGTTGAAGGTGCGCGTCGACAATGTACGCAGTGCCCAGGAGGTCGGTCGTGCCAGCAAGGCGCTGATTACCGCGACGCTCGCCGGCCAGTCCACCGAGATCAACACGCTGCGTAACTTCGTCGCCTCGAGGGTCGATACGTCCCGCACGCCGCTGGTGCAGTCGCTGGAGCCGCTGTTCGCAACGCCGATCGATGATACCTGGCAGGCACTCAACGGCCCGGCGCGGGATCAGCTCAACGCGGCGTGGGATGACAAGATCGTGTCGCCCTGGGGGCAGATGATCGCCGGTCGCTATCCCGTGAGCGACTCCGTCAACGAAGCCTCGGTGCGGGACATGGAGTACTTCATCGACCCCGATAGCGGCGTGCTTTCGCAGTTCCGCAGCGAAGAGATCGGCGATCTCGCCGGTTCCGGCAGCGGTCAGCGCTCGCCGATGGTCGATCCCCGCATGCTCGAAAGCATCGATGATGCCACCGCGCTCGGCCGAGTGATCGACAGCCTGTCGGATCTACAAAACGGATTCGAGCTGCAGATGAATCCCACGCCCGGCATTACCGACATCATCCTCACCATCGACGGTCAGCGGCTTCGCTATCGCAACAATACTCAGTCCTGGGAACGGCTGACCTGGCCGGGAGATGGCGAGGCATTCGGCGCGCGCCTGGATATCGTCAATCGCGCGGGGCAGCGCCATACGGTCTTCGACTATCCCAACCGCTGGGGTTTCCTGCGCATGATCGAGAGCGCTCACATCGACGCCATCGACTCGGCCCGGCAGCGCTTCAGCTGGCGAACCATCATGGGGACGGTGAGCTTCGACGTGCGCAACTTCGGCGGCGTCAAGATTTCCGACCTCCAGCGAATCAAGTCGCTGCGTATCCCGGAGATGGCGCGTTGATGGCGTGGGTGAGCGAGGGATGAGAGGAGAGGCTCGATGATCGGCTGCTTCGGCAAGATTCCGACGAAAGCGGATTTCGTCGGCCTCAACGCCACCGGCGATGCCATTCAGGAACTCGACCACTGGTTTCAGAGCGGGCTGCTGACCTTCATCGAGCGCGACGACTGGCAGGCGAGGTTCGACGCGCTGCCGGTCTGCTTCTTCAACTACCGCGCCAGTGACGGCAGCGATGTCGTGGGGGCGATGATCAGCTCGGCGGATGCCTCCGGCCGCCGGTACCCCTTTTTTCTCTTCCAGGCCCTCAGATGGCAGGCCGGTCGAGGAGAGGTGTCCGTCTCGTTTCTGCATACGTTGGCGGAGGTCTTCGCCGGTCGGGCGCGGGAGATATTGAAGGATGCCGTGCACGGCGCGACACCGATCGATCCCGTGGCGGCGCTGACGGAGGTTCGGGCGCTCAACGAACAGGATCTTGAGCTCTATCGGCGTATTCACGCGCGTTTTCTCGCCGATTACAGCTTCGATGATGTCGCCGGGGCGCTCGAGTGGGGCTGGCCGGAATTCATCAGCGGTGGCGCCCTCCATCGGCTGCACTACGCGCTATCGCAGTGGCGCGCCGGTGGTCTTCAAGCGGTGGTGCTGCCGCTGCCGGCAGAGCGCGGGCTGAAACGGCCGGTCGCGGATCTCTGGCAGCAGTGGCTGGGCAGCGCCTGCCCCACGGGGACGCCAGTGATGAGCCTGCTGATCGACGACTTCATGCGGCCTCGACTGCTGCTGATGCCAGCGCGACAGAGCGCCGAACGGTTCTATGAGGTGCTCTCGAATCTCGATGATCGACGCCACTGCATTGACGTGTTGTCGGCCTTCGCCGATGACGAGCCACATCCGGGGAGCCTGGCGCTGCCCGATACCCAACTGAGTCTGGATGACTTCATGGCCCGGTTTCTGCGCCTGTAGGGCGCCGACCGGCCCCATTCGAGTGGGCTGCACCGATGAAACGTTTGAAATTTGCCTATCTGAAGTACGCCTTCTTCAAATACCAGCCCTACATTCTGGGGCTCATCTTCTTCGCGGCCATCTTTGTGGTCTGGCGAGTCGGCGTCGCGCTGGGTTTCTCCTCGCTGGCGAGTCTGCTTGCGGGGATCGTCGCGTTTCTGCTGGTGTCGGCTTTCTATGTGCTGCTGCTGTATCGCGGGGTCGGCCAGAAGCGCAACCTCGAGCATTTGCTGGTCGACGACGCCGACGCGGCCGTGCTGGATGCCAGTCCACAGGACCGCGAGGAGATCAGCCTGCTGCGTGAGCGTCTGCTCAAGACGATCGAGCGCCTCAAGACGAGCGGCAAGGGGAAGGGCAAGCGGGGTCAGGACGCGCTCTACGCGCTGCCGTGGTACATGATCGTCGGCCAGCCGGCGGCGGGGAAGAGCACCATGGTCTACCAGTCGGGGCTCAACTTCCCGTTCGCCGAGCGTGAAAACGCGCGGGTGGCGGGTATGGGGGGCACCCGCCATTGCGACTGGTTCTTCAGCTCTGACGCGATCCTGCTGGATACCGCCGGGCGCTACATGAACAGCGAAGAAGAGGCGGGCAAGTGGAAGGGCTTCCTCGCGCTATTGAAGCAGCACCGGCGCCGCTGTCCCCTCAACGGGCTGATCGTTGCGGTCAATATCAGCGATGTGATCCAGGCCAGCGATACCGAGCGTAATAACCTGGCACGCCGCCTGCGCGAGCGCATACAGGAAGCGCGGGACCATCTCGAAGCGCGACTGCCGATCTATCTGGTGTTCACCAAGTGCGATCTGATCGAAGGCTTCACTACGTTCTTCGACCGGCTCGATCCCAAGCGGCAGAGCGACGTGCTGGGTCACACTTTCGCCCATCAACAGCCCAAGGACGTTGACTGGGGGGCGCGTTTCGACGACGCGCTGCAGCGCCTCTGCCAGCACTGGTTGCAGGCCGGCGACGAGGAGATCGTCGAGCGCGACATCGTGGATACGCGCAGGGAGGTGGCGGCCTTTCGGTTCCCGCTGGAGTTGGCCGCGCTGCGTGAGCCGTTGTCGCGCTTCGTACAGGCGCTGACCAACGCCAACCCCTACCAGAGCGCGCCGCTGCTGCGTGGCTTCTACTTCGTCAGTGCGCTGCAGGAAGGCGACGCCATCGAAGGCGAGCACGCCGCGAGGGTCGGGCGCCACTTCGCACTGGCAAAGCCGGAGGCATTGAGCGCCGAGCGCACCCGAAGTCCCTTCTTCATCGGCAATCTCTTCAAGCAGGTGATCATCGCCGATCGTCACCTGGCCGCCCTCTACGCCAGCGACGTTCAGGGCCGCCGGCGAAAATGGCGCTGGACGCTCGCAGCCGGTCTCGTCGGGGCGGTGTTGTGTACTCTCTGGATTACCTCGGCGACGCGCAACCACGCCGAGATCGACGCCATTGCGACCCAGCTTGCGCAGGCGCAGGACGCCGACGCCGACGACGGGGGGCAGTACGCCGACTGGCGCCAACTCGACGGATTGCGCGAGTGGGCGAGCCACTATGATGCCCGGCGGCACGAGGGTGGCGTGCCGTGGACGATGCGCTGGGGGCTCTACCAGGGTGATGCCGTCGAGCCGGCGCTGCGTGAGCGCTATTTCGATCAGTTGCGGCCGGTGATGCTGGAGCCCGTGGAGCAGAACCTGACCCGCTCGCTCTTTTCGCTGACCACGATCGACGTCTACCGTCGCAACACTGACGAACTCACGGCGGTGGAAGGGCCCGAGACCGTGGCGCCTTTTGCTCGACCCCGCGACAACAGTGCCGACTCGCTTGCGGAGTTCGGCCGCTCGACCCTCGATACCTACCTGATGCTGGCTGACGTCGAGCGTGACGAGATCGACAGCGCGCTGTTACGCCGTCAACTGCCGGCGTTCTGGTATCCGGCGATTGCCGACGACACCGGCGCGGCGATCGACGATGAGCAGGCGGACTACCGTTACGCCGGCCGGCAGGTCGATTTCTACAGCCGGCAGATTCATGAGCCCGATGTACCGCGACTCTCATCGAATGCCTTTCTCGTCTCCAGCAGTCGCAATTACATCGACAGCCTGCTGGAACAAACGCTGACCAGCGCGCAGACGATCGTGCTCGAGTCCGACACGCTCTTCGCGTTCGGCCGAGGTGACTACGCCGGCCTTCAGCAGGCCGGTCAGCGTGAGCTCGATGCCTTGGCCCAGCGGCTGCTCAATACCCAGGATCTGGGCCAGATCGTCATTACGGGACACGCCGACCCCATCGGTAACGAGCAGACGAACCGGCGACTCTCGCTGCAGCGGGCGACGACGGTTCGTCAGTACCTGGTCGGCAAGGGGGTGCCCGCTGGCCTCATCGATGCCAAGGGCGCGGGCAGTGACAGGCCCCTGGTGACTTGCGATCAGGACCAGCCCCGAGCCGAACTGATCGACTGTCTGGCACCCAATCGGCGAGTCGAGATCGAGGTACGCAAGCAGTAAAGCCTGGCCTAGAGCGGCCAAATGTCTTAAGGCCGCTTAGGTTTGGGTGGGTGATAATGTAACGAAATATATAAAATGTAGTTAAATGTATTGGCGCCTTTAAAGTTGAAAAGGCGCCGATATAATTCGGTTGACCGGAGTTTTGTGTGGTTTTGAATACTTCGGAAAACATAAGAAAACAGCGATTCATTTGTAGGAAATCGGCGACAGAGAACGTGTCGATATCGTACAGCGAGGCCAGTCGTTCATTGCCGTTAATCGGTCGAGCATCCTGGCCGAGCCTGCCGCAAGGCCTATCTGAATCAGCGGGTTGCGGTGCAGTGAATTCAGTCGTCGTCAACGGCGTCGACATCCAGCTGGCCGGGCGATGTCCCTGCCACCCCGGTGGTGAGAGGGGGCGAAAGCCTGACCTACCCCGAGTAAAACTTAGGAGCAGTGAGAACAATGGCATTTGATGCGTATCTCAAAATCGATGGCGTCCCCGGCGAGAGCCTGGATGACAAGCACCGCGACTGGATCGAACTGAAAAGCTTCGATTTCGGCGCTAGCCAAGCAACCTCGGCAACCGCGAGCTCCGCCGGTGGCGCCTCCGCCGAGCGCGTGAATCTGAGCGAATTCCGCGTCCGTAAATTCGTCGACAAGGCTTCCGCCAAACTGTTCGAATCCTGCTGCAAGGGCCAGCACATCAAGGAAGTGGTACTCCACGTCAACCGTGCTGGTGGCGACAAGGTTCGCTACATGGAAGTCCGCATGGAAGAAGTCATCGTCTCTTCCACCGAGATGGAAGGCACCTCCGTCTCCACCGGGTTTGAACAGGACGACAGCGAAGATCGTCACGATCTGCCGTTCGAGACCGTCAAGTTCAACTACGCCCGCATCAAGATTACCTACACCCAGCAGAAGCGCACCGATGGTCAGGGTGGCGGCAACGTCGCTGGTGGCTGGGACCGCACGCGCAACAAGGTTTACGCCTAAATCGTTGCTCTCCGCCGCGATGCGTCGCGGCGGGTCGGCAGTCCCCGGCCTCGCGCCTGCGGGGCTGCCAGCGCCTACGCCCGGTGACTTCGTCTTCGAGGTTGCCCGGGCGTATTGCGTTGATTGACCGGAACGTCGCGTCGATTGCCCCTGCGCTCGGTTGATTGTCACGACATCCCGTCGATTGACCCGGAGAGATTGCCCACAGTCTCTCCGCGTGAATCGAACGACTCGCCACCGACCAGGCCGACGACCGGGCACCGCTGAGGCCCGGCGCAGCCGACAAGCTCACGAGGACGGCAAGATGGAACAACTCGGCGATCTTTCTCTCGATGCGCTTCTCGCGCCCATCGAGGGCGGTAGCCATGCCGGTAGCGGCGAAGACCTGACGTTTTCTGTCCTCTTCGACGAGATCAAGGAAGCCCGGCGCGCCGATCCCACCTACCTACCGCAGGGGGAGTGGCAAACAGACCTCAAGCAGTCCGACTGGGGGCAGGTGATTCAGCTCGCGAGTCAGGCATTGGCCGAGCAGAGCAAGGATCTTCAGCTCGTCGCCTGGCTGACCGAAGGGCTGGCACATCGCGAGGGATTCGAGGGCGTGCGGTTTGGCGTCTCTCTATGCGCACGGCTACTCGACGAGTACTGGGAAGGGCTCTACCCCGAGCTCGACGAAGACGATATGGACGAGCGTATCGCCCGGCTTACCTGGCTTGGCGACACGCTGAGCGGGGTGACCAGGATGTTGCCACTGGTCGCCGGCGATGGTTACAGCCTGGCGGATTACGACGAATCCCGGCAGGTGGAGAATCAGGCGCGCAACGATCCGGATGCGATGGATCGCGCGCTCGCCGAGGGCAAGATCAATGACGAGGTCTTTCAGCGCTCGGTGGTGCTCAGCAGTACCGACTTCCTGCAGGCCCGGCATGCGGCCATCGCCGCCGCGCTGGTGGCGCTTGCGCATCTGCGTGAAGTCGGCGATCAGCGTATCGGGCGCGATGCACCCAGTTTCTCCCCGCTCGAGTCGACGCTCGTCCAGTGCCGCGACCTGACCGAGAAGCTGCTTCGCGAGCGCGGCGCCGGTCTCGGCGTCGAGGAGGAGGCCGCAGCGATCGCCGAGGCGGAAGCCGAGTCGCCGGGACGTGTCGAACCCAGCTTCACGCCGCCTGCCGCCGCGCCAAGCGGAGAACTTCGCACCAAGCCCAGAAGCCGTGACGAAGCCTTCGAGATGCTCAATCACGTCGCTCGCTACTTCAAGGAGCACGAGCCGCACAGCCCGGTCCCTTATCTGGTCGAGCGCGCCGTGAAGTGGGGCCGCATGCCGCTGGAAGAGTGGCTCAAGGACGTGATCAAGGATCACGGGGTCATCGACAACATCCGCGACACCCTGGGCACCCAGTCCAGGGATGACGATTACTGACCATGTCCCGCGCCTCCATCTTCGATCAACTGCATCGTCGTCAGTCCATTGCCGATGCGCCGGAACCGGCGTCGTCGGTTCGAAGCGACTATGACACCGAGACGCTTCGACTCATCGATGGCGTGGCCCTGACCCCGGCAGGGTTCGTCGGTCGAGGGTCGGTGCCTGATGCGGATACACCGGCACTCTCCGAGACGCTTTACGGCAGTGACGGCTACCGGCTCCTGGTTCACGCCGTCGGCGATGTCATGCCGCTCAGCGAGCCGCGCCTGTCGAGGCTGGAAGTCAAGGCAGCGCGTCTCCACGAGCTGGTGGAGACGATCCTCATCGAAGCGTTGATGCTGCTGGAGGGGATACCCGAAGAGAGTGCGTTCGACGTCGTGCTGGAGCTGCCGTTGCGTTCCGCCGACGCGGCGTCGTTCATCCTGGAGCGGGTCAGAGACGCGATCAAGGAGACCCAGTTCGGTGAGTGGTTGAGTGATATCCGTCACCAGTCTCCGTTGGGCGACCCTCACGCGGCGACGGCCGTCGGCACAGGTGGTGGCATGGACTACGTGCTCTGGATCAGTGCTGACTCTCTGCTCACCCAGGAGGGCGTTACGTCTCTCGCCCGTCGGGGGCTGCTGGCGCAATCTTCACGCGGCGCCGGGCTCTACCCTGGAGAAGCGGTCGCTGCACTGTTGATGGAGCGACTATTGCCGGAGCGCGATAACCCCGAAGAAGGGTGGCTTCTCGCGCGGGGGCTTGCAGAAACGCACGGTGCGCGAGCGGGGCGGAGGGACCATGACAAGCGCCAGGCGCTTCAGGGGGTACTCGAGCGGTTGTGGCCGGAGGCTGATGCGGCGTCGGCGCCCTCGGGGTTGGTCGTCGACAGCATGGGACTCAAGGGGCGGGCGGTTGAGCTTGGCGGCGCAATCATCGAGCGCTGGCCCGAGCTCGATGCTATCGATGACGGCGTCGCAGTGGACGGTTTCTGCGGCTGGCCTGGTGATGCTCTGGTTCCGCTGATGCTGGTGTTGGCGATCGCCCCACTGGCGCTGGAGGAGAGCGCCGTGGTGCTGGGAATTGGCTCGGAAACCGAGACTCTGGCCTGGGCAGTGAGCGGCACGACCGGTCACTCGTGACCGCTGTTGCCATTGTTGGAAGACATCAGAGAGGCGCCGCAGGCGGTCTTGTGACCGTGAAGGGCGACAGGTTTGCCATTGATCTTCATGGTCGGGTGGCCTTCGACGATCGTCGTCGTACCCCCGTGACCGTCCTGGGGACAGGTCACCTTGTCTCCTACGCAGGCAACGGGCTTGCCGTCGATGAGGTAGCTGCTCTGAGCCGTGATGACCTTGCCCCCATGACTGGTGGCGTCGCCGAGTACAACGATCCCTTTCATCGATTCGAATTCCTGTGGCAGAAAGTGTAACTCCCGCGAAGCGGGCGCCTTAGCTGGCGTTAATTTAGCCATCGTCGTCGAACGAGCACAAGCGGCGAGGCGGCGAGCCACCACGAGGCCGATATGGCAGAGAGCATCGATACCCTACTCGACACCTTCGACATCGACCTGTCGCAGTCGCAGCGCCTGCTGACGCTCGAG
>NZ_PZJP01000008.1 GCF_003206645.1 Salinicola aestuarinus
CGGTTTCGATGCCGCATTCGGCGGGGCGCGACGCGACGAGGAGGCCTCCCGAGCCAAGGAGCGCGTCTATTCGTTCCGCGACAAGCACCACCGCTGGGATCCCAAGAGCCAGCGCCCCGAGCTGTGGAATCTCTACAACGGCCGGGTGAACCAGGGCGAATCGATCCGAGTGTTTCCGCTCTCCAACTGGACCGAGCTCGATATCTGGCAATACATCTACCTCGAGTCAATTCCCATTGTTCCGCTCTACTACTCCGCCCCGCGCCCTGTCGTGGAGCGTGAGGGGATGCAGATCATGGTCGACGACGAGCGGCTGCCGCTCGAGCCGGGTGAAGTGCCGGAAGAGAAGTGGGTGCGCTTTCGCACGCTCGGCTGCTATCCGCTCACCGGCGCGGTGGAGTCCAAGGCGTCGACCCTGCCCGCGATCATTCAGGAGATGTTGTTGACTCGCACCAGCGAGCGTTCGGGTCGAGCCATCGATCACGATCAGGCGGGCTCGATGGAGAAGAAGAAGCGCGAGGGCTATTTCTGACGCCGAGTCACGGGCTTCGAGCGCCTTTTTTCCATTGCAGTGTGTACGACCGGCTCGCAGCCCGAGGCTCGCGGCTCGTGTCATGCCAACGACTACGCGAGGGGCAACCATGTCACACCAGTCTTCAATGATCGCCGACAACATCGAGCAGTATCTCAAGGATCATGAGAACAAGGACCTGCTGCGCTTCATCACCTGCGGTAGCGTCGACGACGGCAAGTCGACCCTGATCGGGCGGCTACTGCATGACTCCAAGATGATCTACGAGGATCAGCTCGCCGCCATCACGCGGGATTCCAAATCCCGTGGCACCACCGGCGAAAAGGTGGACCTGGCGCTGCTCGTCGATGGGCTGCAGTCAGAGCGAGAGCAGGGCATCACCATCGATGTTGCCTACCGTTTCTTCTCCACCGACAAGCGCAAGTTCATCATCGCCGACACCCCGGGCCATGAGCAGTACACCCGCAACATGGCGACGGGCGCTTCGACGGCAAGCCTTGCGGTGATTCTGATCGACGCTCGCTACGGGGTGCAGGTTCAGACGCGGCGGCACAGCTTCATCTGCGATCTGCTGGGCATCAAGCATCTGGTGATTGCGGTCAACAAGATGGATCTGGTGGCGTACTCGCAGGCGCGATTCGATGAGATCGTCGATGAGTATCGGGAGTTCGCGACCCAATTGTCGGTGACGGACATTCGCTTCGTGCCGATGTCGGCACTGGATGGCGACAACGTCGTCAACCACAGCGAGCATATGCCGTGGTATCTCGCTGGCCGGGAGCGCGGGGCACCGCTGATCCAGATTCTCGAAACCATCGACGTCAGCCATGAGCTGCCGCTGGATCAGCTGCGATTTCCGGTCCAGTACGTCAACCGCCCGAATCTCAACTTTCGCGGTTACTGCGGCACGCTCGCGGCCGGCGTCATCCATCCGGGGGACGAGATTCGGGTCATTCCCTCCAACCAACGCTCCCGGGTGTCCCGCATCGTCACCAATGACGGCGACCTGGCGGCGGCCTATCCCGGTCAGGCAATCACGCTAACGCTCACCGACGAGATCGATATCTCCCGCGGGGATCTTCTCGTCGATGCTCAGAGCGACCTCGAGCCCTGCACGGCCTTCACCGCGGACCTGGTGTGGATGCACGACCAACCGCTGGCAGTCGGTCACGAATACGAACTGAAAGCGGGCACGCGCACCGTGGTCGGTCGCGTGGTTCGTATCATCTATCAGGTCGACGTCAACACCATGGCGCGCAGCGCCACCGACCGTCTCGAGCTCAACGGCATCGCCCGCTGCCAGCTCGAAACCACGCAGCCGCTGACGCTCGACGGCTACCAGCGCTCGCCGCACACCGGCAACTTCGTGCTGATCGACAAGCTCAGCAACCTGACCGTCGGCGTCGGGATGGTGGTGGACACACTGAGCGCCAGCAACATCGTCTGGCACGACATGGCGGTGACCAAGCAGCGCCGCGCCGAGCGTAACCGCCAGACGCCCTGCATCGTCTGGTTCACCGGTCTCTCGGGTGCGGGCAAGTCGACGGTCGCCAATGCGCTGGAACGGCAGCTCTTCGGCATGGGGTACAACACCTACCTGCTCGATGGCGACAACGTGCGTCACGGCCTGTGTCGCGATCTTGGCTTCAGCGACAGCGACCGCCAGGAGAATATTCGCCGCGTGGGTGAGGTCGCCAAGCTGATGGCGGACGCCGGCATGGTGACGCTGGTCTCCTTCATTTCGCCGTTCCGTCAGGACCGCCAGATGATCCGCGACATGGTCGGGCCGGGCGAGTTCATCGAGGTGTTCGTCAATACGCCGATCGAGGTCTGTGAGCAGCGTGATCCCAAGGGGCTCTACCAGAAGGCCCGCTCCGGAGAAATCACGCAGTTCACGGGCATCAGCTCGCCCTATGAAGAGCCGGAGGGTGCCGAGGTCGAAATTGATACCTCGGCGCATGACCTGGAAGAGACGGTTGGGCGCCTGATCGCGGCGCTGCGCCGCCACCAGGTCATTTAGTCGTGCGCATTGCGACCGGCGTCGGCAACTGACCGACGCCGGTCCGATGGAAGGGGCAGTGTCGGCCCAGCCGGAGCGATCTAGCGAAGCTGCCGTCACTGCACCCGCATCAATAACCATGAAAAGAATCGATGACCATGAAAACGATCGATGCAATCCATACGCCAAGTCGCCGCTGGTTTCATCTTGCGAGCATCGCGCTGATGGCGCTGATTCTCTCTGGCTGCGCCGCCAACGCGCACCGTGCGAACAGTGCCGACAGCGTCCCCATGGATGACGCCACACCCGCGAACGCCCAGCTCGCTGCCTTTCTCGACGGCGCCGCGCCGGGGAGTACGGTGACGCTCACCACCTCTCCCTGGGGCGACAACGTGGCGGTCTACGCCCGCGACCGCTACTTCGCTGCCAGCGGACGCCAGTGCATCCATCTCGAACTCACGCGTACCACGGCGCCGGCATCGCTGAATGACGGTCGCCTGGCCTGTCGGGTCTCGGGCAAGGGCTGGTACACGCAGCGACTGGTGACGGCCCTTATTCGCTGATCGTTCCGATCCGCGACGCCGTCGAAACCCGCCGACCCAGATAGCGGGAAGGCATTTACGCCGTAAGGCTCGCGACCCCGTTTCCGGGGCCGGCGGACCCCTCATGGCCGCATAAAGAGTGAGGCAGGACAACATGAAAGAGCCGACAGCGATAATTTCCCGAGCGACGCGCTCGGTGTTGGTAGCGTGCCTGATGGCGGTCACGGCGTTGGTGACCAGCGGCCTCGGCGCAACGACGGCCCAGGCGCAGTCGATCGGGGTGAGCAGCAGCTCGTTGCTCGGAAGCCAAGAGGAGGCGCAGCCGATGACGTCCTCCGGAGAGGGCGATGACATGGAAACCTCGCCGCGGGCGAACTGGAATAACGCCAACTACGGCCATGGCCCTCAGGGTCCGAACGGCTATGGTGCCGGCCAGTACCCCAACGGCTCGCGAGGCCTCAATGGGGGCGTGCCGATCAACGCGGACCGGCTGCCGCCGTTCGGCGCCAATCTGTTCACCGGAGGCTTTCGCGGCATCATGGCCGATGGCCTCAATCCGGAGTATCTGATCAAGCCGGGCGATCAGATCACGCTGAGAGTCTGGGGCGGGGTAGAGGTCGATCGCGTCCTGGCGGTGGATGCCCAGGGCAACATTTTCCTGCCGGGGATCGGGCCGCTATCGGTGCAGGGGATCTCCAACGCCCAGCTCAACTCCCGGGTGCGCGGGGCCATCCAGTCGGTCTATCCGGAGAACGTCAGCGTCTACACCAATCTGCAGGGCGTGCAACCGGTCGGAGTCTTCGTCACGGGCTACGTGCAGAGCCCCGGGCGCTATTCGGGAACACCCAATGATTCGGTGCTCTATTTCCTCGACCAGGCAGGCGGCATCGATCACGCGCTGGGCAGCTACCGGCGCATCGTCATCAAGCGCGGCAACACCATGCTCGAGGTGGTCGACCTCTACGACTTTCTCATCGAAGGCCGCATTGCCCGTCCCCAGTTCCGCGATGGCGACACCATCGTTGTCGAGGAGCGGGGGCCCGCGATCAGCGTGGCCGGAGACGTGCAGAAAGCCTACCGCTACGAGCTCGTCGGCGAGACGCTGACCGGACGCGACGTCGTGGATCTGGCGCGGCTACGCTCGGGCGTCTCCCACGTGCTGCTGCGCGGTAGCCGCGACACGGGACCGATCTCGCGTTATCTGCCGCTGACGGCGTTTCGCGGCGCAGAAGTGCGACGGGGCGATGAGGTCCTGTTCAGCGCCGACCGTCGCGATGAAACCATCGTGGTGCAGGTCGAGGGCAGCTACTACGGTCCGTCTCGCTACGCGCTGCCTCGCGATGCGCGGCTCGGCGAGCTTTTGAATGCCATCAGCGTTCCGCAGTCGATGACCAGCTATCGCGACGTCTCCATTCGCCGCGTGAGTGTCGCCGAGCAGCAGGCGGAGTCGCTCAAGCAGAGCCTGCGCCGGCTGGAGACGACCTACCTGGGCTATCCATCGCGCACCGCGAAGGAGGGCGAGATTCAGGTCCGTCAGGCCGAACTGATCGAGCGCTTCGTGCAGAAAGCCTCTCAGGTGGAACCGACCGGGCGACTGGTCGTGGCGCGCACCAACGAGGTGGCGAACATTCGGCTGCAGGACGGCGATGTCGTCACCATCCCCGAAAGCAGCGACTCCATTCTGCTCAGCGGCGAGATCGTGATCCCGCAGTCGATCGTCTTCACGCCGGGGCTGAGTGCGCATGATTACATCCGTCTCGCTGGCGGCTTTACGCCGCGCGCCGATGACGACCAGGTGCTGGTGGTCCATCGCAATGGCGCGGTCATTTCCGCCGAGGACACGGTAATGCGCGCAGGCGACGAGGTCATCGTGCTGCCGGCCGCACCGACCAGCAACATCGAGCTGGCTTCGAGTATCTCGCAGATCCTGTTTCAGATCGCTGTCGCTACTCGCGTGGCGCTGGACCTATGAGCTGGCGCAACGCGCAATGTCAGCCGCCGCCTGGCTCGGGCGCACCGGCTGATCTCGTAGCGGTAGTCGAGACGCCGGCCCGGACAGGGAACGTGCGCGCGATGCCAACCGCTATGCGTCCTGGAGGTGAGTCATGGCGACACTAAGCCTTTCTCAGCGTCCCCGGCGGGGGGCGTGGCGAGTCACCCGTAGCGTCTGGTTCGCGATGTTCATGCGCGAGGCGATCTCGCGGACCATGTCGGACCGCATGGGCTGGTTCTGGATGCTCTTCGAGCCGCTGGCAATCATCGTGGTCATGGTGTCGATGCGCGGGCTCTTTCTCTCCGGGAGCGAGATAGCCGGCGCCGATCATGTGCCTTGGCTGGTGGTAGGGCTGATGGGCTTCGGGCTCTTTCGCGAAAACATGATGCGCTCGCTCGGGGCGATCGAGGCCAACAAGGGACTTTTCGCCTATCGCCAGGTGAAGCCGGTCGACACGGTGCTGGTCCGCTGCTTCCTGGAGGGCGCGCTCAAATCATTGCTGTTCCTGATCTTCATCGGGATCGGCACGCTGCTCGATTTCGATCTGATGCCGGCGCGGCCGCTCGGGGTGATGCTCGACTGGCTGTCGCTCTGGGCGCTCGGTTGGGGCGCGGGGCTTACCGTCTCGGTGCTAGGCGATCTGGTGCCGGAGGTCGCGCGCGTGGTGCGCATCCTCAACCTGCCGCTGCTGTTGCTCTCCGGGGTCATTCTGCCGGTCATGTTTCTGCCGTACCCGTACAGCCATTACCTGCTTTACAACCCGATCGTGCATGGGCTGGAGAGCATGCGAATGAGCTTTTTCGACGGGTATCACACCCTGAATGGGATCGACATGACCTATCTCTGGTTCTGGGCGCTGGCGCTGATCGCGCTGGGGTTGATCCTTCATCTTCGCTTCGCCGCGAAGCTCAAGGCGCAGTGAGGAGACTCCCATGATCGAGATTCGCAACCTCTACAAGCGCTACCACAACCACCACGGCAGCCCCTGGGTGCTCGAGGACGTCTCGTTGACGATACCCGACGGCGTCAGCGTCGGGCTGCTCGGACGCAACGGCGCCGGCAAGACGACGCTGCTGCGACTGATCGGCGGGATGGATACGCCGGACCGAGGCGAGATCGTCCGGGAAAGCCGTGTCTCCTGGCCAATCGGGTTGGCGGGGGGCTTTCAGGGCTCGATGACCGGCCGCCAGAACGTCAAGTTCGTCGCCCGTATTCACGGTGCCGACGAGGAGATCGACGCCATCATCGAAGAGGTCGAGACCTTTGCCGACATCGGCGATGCCTTCGACGAGCCGGTCAAGACCTACTCGACCGGCATGCGCTCGCGACTGGCATTCGGCCTCTCCCTGGCGTTCGATTTCGACGTCTATCTCTCTGACGAGGCCACTGCCGTAGGCGACCGCGGGTTCAAGCAGAAGGCCCGTCAGGCGTTCGAGGCGCGCATCGGCAAGGCGAGCCTGATCATGGTCTCCCACGGCGAGGGCGTACTTCGCGAGTTCTGTCAGGCAGGGATCGTGCTGGAGAAGGGCAGCGCACGCTGGTACGACGACATCGAGATGGCGATCGCCGCGTACCACGAGGCAACGGATGGCCGGCCCCCGAAAGTACCGGTCGTGCCCGAGACCCATGAAGAAGCCAAGCAAGTCCTTGCCGACGCCAATCTCGACTTTGCCGAGGCCAAGGCGGCTTTCGAGGCGGCCGGAGACGACCCGGCTCGGGAAGCGGAAGACGACACGCTGCGCTGGCGGCTCGAAGAGGCGCGCGAGGCGATGCTTGACGCTCGCCGTCACGTTCAACGGTTACGTCCCCAGCCGCCCGAGAAGACTCCTCCGCGCAAGACTCACCACAAGAAGAGACGGTCATGAAGAAACACTCCTCTTTTGCCAGCAAGTATCTCCACTGGCTCGTCTGCGTCGCGGCGATCATCGGTGTCTCGCTCTATTGGATGCTGTGGGCCAGCGACCGCTACGTCTCGCATGCCAACGTGGTCCTGGAGAGCCCGCAGCTTGCCGCGCCCGACTTGAGTTTCAGCTCGCTGCTGACCGGAAGCGCCTCCGGCAATCTGGCAGACATGCTGCTGCTGCGCGACTACCTGCGCTCGGTGGACATGCTCAAGCTGCTCATCGAGCAGGCGGACTTTCGCGACCACTACGCCAATTCCGGCGCAGACCCCTTGAGCACGCTGCGCGACGAGCGCGCGCCACTGGAGACACTTCATGAGTACTACCTGTCGCGCGTGTCGGTCGAACTCGACGATTACGCTGGCGTGCTGCGGCTCGACATCGAGGCGTTCACCCCGGAGAAGGCTCACCAGATCGCCCAGTTGATGCTCGATGAGGGAGAGCGGCACATGAACGAAATGGGCCAGCGCCTCGCCGAGGAGCAGGTGCGTTTTCTGGAGAAGCAGGTGGCGATTCTCGAGCAGAGGTTTCAGGAGACGCGGGATGTACTGCTCGACTACCAGAATGCCAACGGTCTGGTGTCGCCGGTGGGCACCGTGGAGAGCCTGAGCTCCGTCGTCGCCTCGCTGGAGGGCCAGCTCGCGGTGGCCAAGGCGCGCAAGAGCGCGCTTTCGAGCTTCCAGAGTGGTCGCTCGCCGGAGATGGTACGCATCAACGCCGACATCAACGCGCTGAACAGTCAGATTCAGCAGGAGAGCGAGCGGCTGGCCCGCCAGTCCGGCGATGCACTGAACGCGGTCTCCTCCGAGTATCAGACACTGATGCTGCGAGCCGATTTCGCCCAGCAGAGCTACTCCGGCGCGCTGGCTGCGCTCGAGAACACGCGTATCGAAGCCGCCCGTAAGCTGAAGCAGGTCTCGATCTTGCAGGCGCCGACGCTGCCGGAATACCCGGAGCAGCCCGAGCGGCTCTACAACGTCGTGGTATTCGCGGTCATTGCACTCTTCGTGACGCTGATCCTCAACATGCTGATTCTCATCGTGAAGGATCACCGCGACTGAGGCGGGCGCTGCGCCGAACTCGACCCGTCGTCGACACCGGCTCGCGCCGATCGGCGAGCGGTGAAATCAACGACACGTCTCACCAGTGGTCTGTCAGACCGACGACACGCCAGACGACACGACAAATAGAGGGGGAGGGACACCATGAGCAAGACGTTTCTGGTCACCGGCGGCGCCGGTTTCATCGGCTCTGCCGTGGTACGCGAACTGATCCGTGAGACGGGCCACCGGGTCGTCAATGTGGATAAGCTCACCTACGCCGGCAATCCGGAGTCACTCGCCGCGATCGACGAAGACCCGCGTTACACCTTCTATCAGGTCGACATCTGTGACGCCGATGCGATGGCGGCCGTCTTCGCCGAAACCCGGCCGGACGTGGTGATGCATCTGGCCGCGGAGAGTCACGTCGACCGCTCCATCGACGGTCCCGCGGCGTTTATCGAGACCAATGTCGTCGGCACCTATGTGCTGCTCGAGGCCGCCAGGCAGTACTGGAAAGGGCTGAAGGAGAGCGATACGCAGAAAGCGACGGACTTTCGTTTTCATCACATCTCCACCGACGAAGTCTACGGCGATCTGCACGGCGCAGACGACCTCTTCACCGAGACCACTTCCTATGCGCCGAGTTCTCCCTACTCGGCGAGCAAGGCGAGCTCCGATCATCTGGTACGCGCCTGGCAGCGCACCTACGGACTGCCGACCCTGGTCACCAACTGCTCCAACAATTACGGCCCGTATCACTTCCCGGAGAAGCTGATCCCGCTGACGATCCTCAATGCAGTCGCCGGCAAACCGCTACCGGTGTACGGCGATGGTCAGCAGATTCGCGACTGGCTGTTCGTCGAGGATCATGCCCGGGCGCTGATTCACGTCGCGAGCACGGGTGAGATCGGCGAGACCTACAACATCGGCGGCCACAACGAAAAGCCCAACCTCGAAGTGGTGGAGACGATCTGCGCCCTGCTCGAGGAGCTCGCGCCCGCCAAGCCGGATGGCGTGACGCACTATCGAGATCTGATCACGTTCGTTACCGACCGCCCGGGCCACGATCTGCGCTATGCCATCGACGCCGGCAAGATCGAGCGAGAGCTGGGCTGGACGCCACGGGAAACCTTCCAGAGTGGCATGCGCCGTACGGTCATGTGGTTTCTGGATAACGAGGCATGGTGGCACCGGGTTCAGAGCGGCAAATATCAAGGTGAACGACTGGGAGAGAAGGCATGACGGTACTGGTCCTTGGCGGTAACGGGCAGGTCGGCTTCGAGCTAAGACGTTCGCTGGCGCCGCTCGGTACGATCGTCGCCCCGACACGCGCAGAGCTCGATCTAATGGACGCGGGCGCCGTCGATGCCCTGCTGAAGCAGCAGCGCCCGGCCGTGATCGTCAACGCGGCCGCATGGACGGCCGTGGACGCGGCGGAGTCCTCCCCTGAAGAGGCTCGACGGCTCAACGCCGGGCTTCCGGAGCAGCTCGCCGCCCATGCCATCGATAGCGGAGCGGTGCTGGTGCACTACTCCTCGGACTACGTGTATCCGGGCAACGGCGAGACGCCCTGGACGGAGGAGAGTCCCACCGGGCCGCTTTCCGTCTACGGCGCCAGCAAGCTCGCCGGCGATGAGGCGGTGGCGGCCAGCGATGCCACTGCCATTGTCTTTCGCACCAGCTGGGTCTACAGCGCCCGCGGCGGCAATTTCTTGAAGACCATGCTGCGGCTGGGACGCGAGCGGGAAGCGCTCAACGTCGTCTCCGATCAGGTCGGTGCGCCGACGCCGGCTCGGCTGATCGCCGAGGTCACGCTGCTGGCCCTGCAGGGCTTGCGACAGGGAACGTTTGGGCCCGGGCTCTATCATCTTGCGCCGCGCGGCGAGACGAGCTGGCACGGCTTCGCCGAGGCGATCTTCGCCGCGGCGCGGGCACGCGGTGAAACCCTGGCGATTGCTGACGCCTCGCTCGGAGCGATTCCTACTCGCGACTACCCCACGCCAGCACAGCGTCCGCTCAATTCGAGGCTTTCGCTCGACAAGCTCGAGCGCGAGTTGGGGATCGAACTGCCCTCGTGGCAGACCCAGCTCGAGCTCACGCTCGACGAAGCCTTGAACACGCACTGAGCACCTGGCTGGGCTTTCGGGGCTCTTGGGACGTGAAAAGGGTGTGCGCTGTCGACAGCGCAAAGGTTTATGCAGAACGCCGGCTCGACCGGTGAGCAGGTCACGTTGCCGGTCACGCCGGCGTCACGCGTCAATGTCGGACATCCCGACAAGGAGTTTCAACATGGCACGTAAGGGCATCATTCTCGCCGGCGGTTCCGGCACGCGTCTGCATCCGATCACGCAGGGTGTCTCCAAGCAGCTGCTGCCGGTTTACGACAAGCCGATGATCTACTACCCGATCTCGGTACTGATGCTGGCAGGGATTCGCGACATTCTCATCATCTCCACGCCGGAAGATCTGCCGCAGTACGAGTTCCTGCTCGGCAACGGCGAGCAGTTCGGGGTGCATTTTTCCTACGCCGAGCAACCCTCTCCGGACGGCCTCGCGCAGGCGTTCCTGATCGGCGAGTCGTTCATCGGTGACGATTCTGTCTGCCTGGTGCTTGGCGACAATGTCTTCCACGGTCAGCACTTTTCCGAGCAGCTCAAGCGTGCCTCCGAGATAGAGTCGGGCGCGACGGTCTTTGGCTATTTGGTCAAGGATCCGGAGCGGTTCGGCGTAGTGGAGTTCGATGACAGCGGCAAGGCCCTCTCCATCGAGGAGAAACCGAGCGATCCCAAGTCGCCATACGCGGTGACGGGACTCTATTTCTACGACAACGACGTCGTCGACATCGCCAAGGAAGTGAAGCCATCACCCCGCGGCGAGCTCGAGATCACCAGCATCAACAACGCCTACCTCGAGCGCGGGAATCTTCACGTTGAGCGCCTCGGCCGCGGCTTCGCCTGGCTCGACACCGGTACTCACGACAGCCTGCTGGAGGCGGGGCAGTACGTGCAGACCATCGAGCATCGCCAGGGGCTCAAAGTGGCGTGTCTCGAGGAGATCGCCTGGAACCAGCACTGGATCGACGATCAGCAGCTTGCCGCCCGCGGTGACGCGCTGAAAAAGACCGGTTATGGCCAGTACTTGCTCAAGCGTCTGGAGGACAGCCGGCGCGGCTCGGTGGCCTGAACGTCGACGGCTAGGCCTTGTGGACTCTGACAACCGATCCATTTCAAGAGGGAGACCTTCATGCAATACGAACGCCTCGCCATTCCCGACGTTGTCCTGCTCACCCCCAAGGTGTTCGGCGACGACCGTGGTTTCTTCATGGAGACCTTTCGCCATAGCGAATTCGTCGAGCACTGCGGTGATTACGCTTTCGTGCAGGACAATCACAGCAAATCGGGTCGCGGGATTCTGCGCGGCCTGCACTATCAGCTCGAACACCCGCAGGGAAAACTAGTTCGCGTGACCCGAGGCGAGGTGTTCGACGTGGCGGTGGACCTGCGTCGTGGCTCTGCCACCTTTGGTCAGTGGGTGGGGGCACGGCTGAACGAAGAAAACCGCCAGATGCTGTGGGTGCCACCGGGTTTCGGTCACGGCTTCTACGTCACCAGTGACGAGGCCGAGTTCCAGTACAAGTGCACCGATTACTACGCCCCCGGCGACGAATACAGCCTGCGCTGGAACGATCCGACATTGGCCATCGACTGGCCGCTGGTCGATGGCCAGCCGATTCTGTCCGTCAAGGACGCCGACGGTGCGACGCTCGAGAACGCCGCGACTTTCACCTGACCCATCGAGTGGAACGGGCCTTCGAGTGGAACGGGCCTTCGAGTGAAGGGATAGCGAGCGCTTAGGCGGCGCCGACGCGTCACCGCCAGGGCGCGATCCAGGCCCTTAAGGCGCCACGTCGGGGGCTTCAGGTCCTGCTGACCGACTGGCGAGGGCGCCGATACTTTCCCACCCTGTCGTTCCTACGGGAGCACAAACCGGCGGTCAGCGTTCGGCCTCCGGTTGCGGTGAAGGGGCCCGGAGTGGTGGATGGCGTGAGCGCGCGTGGTGCGCAGTCGTCGTCAGATTGGGTCACTGCAATCGGCGAACTCTATGCCTATGTCGACCGTTGGCAGGCACTCTCCCAAGAGAGTCGCGGCGTCGCGCGTGCACGCTGCGGCTTTGCCCGAGGCTGCGAGCAGATGCGCACCATTCTGCGCGGCATGGGGCCTGAGCCCTGGATCTCCCCACGTGCCCTCTGCACGTGTCGTGGCCGCTGACCCCATCACTTCGTCAAAGCGAACTTCTCACGTGAGTAGGCCTGACCGGGGTTCGCATACGCGAGCGCTGCCAATGTGGGCGAATCGCAACGGACTTTCCCTTGACGGTTTACCCGCCCGTGCACTGCTAAGGCATCACTTCCTCCGAACCGTTAATGACAGTGTCGTCAAGAAGCGTCACGACTGCCCAAGGTTGTCACACTTTGGCAACAGTGTCGGATAAGCGCGACGATTTACGTGTTTAATCCGTAACGGCGTGATCAAGCCGAATACAAATGATCCATTACGATGAGTAAATTCATCTTCAGATAAAGGCCATCCGAGCTTAGCCTTTAGTCACGGTGTCGCGATACGATTTGTCGTGGTCTAGCTCTATATTGAGCGTCTAATGTTAAGTGCGACGAGCGTCTTGAAAGTTGCGATTGCTACCGCTATCTGATTTCTGTCGCCACTGGATATCGGCTATTTTCCGCTTTTTCCCTTTGCGGTAATTTGAAACGATGCTGTCTCATTACTTTCGCCTTCTGATATTAGAAACGATACCGTTGAATTAATAGTGTCGAAGTAATTTTGTGATTATCAGAAGCCCTGTTGCGACTTAATAGTGTCATACGGGGCGAGCTTTTTCTTTAATTGGTGTGCGATGTCCGCGGGCATCGTCAAGCGTTTCAACGTTTTTCGAGGCCCAACATGCAAGCGAAGAGTCGAGCATTACAGGATTTCGGCGCAACCTTTCTGGGTCCCGCTCTGCACGCCTATGCCGATGCTATCGAGGCAGAGTCAGCGGGTCATCTCCCTGTGTGTCTGGCGAGGGAGGGGTGGTGCTTCCATCGTTTGCTCGGTCGGCTCAAGCGAGAGGGGCTGATCGAGATCGAGCACGACCCTGTCTATCTGAGAGTTTCCCGGACGCTACTGTTTCGCGCGATGCTCGGCTCGTCGACGATCATGCCAATCGCGCTGGGCAATGACTTCAAGGGCAGCGTGCTGGATCTGATGCGCAAGCGCTTTGGCCTCCAGCTGCATGAAATATTCAGCGTTCTTCCCCTGGAGTTGCTGCAGTTCCAGTGCGAACTCCCGCAGGACAACGACAAGGTGAGCGAGTGGCTTGCCGCGCATCTGCCGGCGCTGACGGCGCTGGTCGCGCCGACCCGCAATGCGCTCGTGGCCTATCTCGCTCGCTCAGGGCTCACCGACTCTCGGATGAAGCCGCTGATGCTCGACCTGGGGTATTCGGGCACCATTCAGAAAATTCTGACCCATGTGACCAAGCGCGATACGGCCGGTCTCTATTTCATCGCCACCAAGCCCGGCGACGCGCCGGTCGGCGATTATCACGCCAATCTGAAAGGCATCTTTCACGAAGGTGTCGGCTGGCGTAGCGGCTGCGTCATGCTCGATCGTTCACTACTTTTCGAGTCGCTGCTTACAGCGCCGCAAGGGCAGATGGTCGATATCCGTCAGAAGCATAACGGCGAGTTCGAGTTCTTTTACGGGCGTGAAGCAGCAACGCAACGTCACTTTCAGGACCTGAAAATGGTGTTCGATGGAGCCATCGACCATGTCATCGACTGCCGTCGCCATGGCGTGAGTTACTCCGCCACCGACGTGCAGAATCTCTACGAAGTGTTTGCTACGCGTCCCAACTGCATTCCGAAAGACGTCTGGCACCTTTTTAGCGTGGATGACGACATTACCGGCAATGGACTTATTAATCCGTTGAAGATGTTCGCAATATAAAAGCGAGGGGACCACATCATGAAATCAGCGGGGAAAATATCGTCGCTACTGCCGTGGCTCTTTCAGGACCCGGCGCGGCGCCGCGCCAATAAGCGGCGAGGCGATCAGGGGGAGGTGCCGGAGGAGATCGCCTCGCTCGACGGTGACAGCGCCATGGTCCATGCGGCCGTCGCTCACCGTGTTGATGTCGAGGAACGTCCGGTCTCCGTGGCCGTTCGTCAGGCGCTTTACAACCTGTCTCGACGAGGGGGTGCAGCGGCCCCTGGTCGAGTGAGTCAGCCGCCGATGGTGTCTCAGGAGTCGACCGTGACCGATAGCGATCAATCCCGTCCTCAACACCTGGCGGATAGCGATAGAGTCGGGCCCCCCTGGCTGCCGGCTGAATCGGACACGCCGCTTATCGAGACTCGAGATGACAGCGCGCCGACTGCGCCGATGCCGGAGCCTATGACGGCCCAGGATTCGATCGTTGCCAGTCTCGGTGCACATCATAACGTCACCCAACAGGCAGCCAATCAGGCGGAGCTTGGGCCCGACGACCCGTTTGCGATGACTGCCGGTCCCAACCAGAGTGGCGATACGCCGGGCCACGCGACAATGGCCGCAAGCCGCAACGTGACTTCGGAGCCGCGACACCAAGACAAGGGCGCTAGCGAAGACCGCAGCGGCCATCCGGCAGGCGAGGAGGCCAGCGAGCGCCCGGTGCTCGGGGGCACCTCGCCGCGTCCGAACGAATTAATGCCATCCCGTGAGGAGAGTCAGGCCTCCAACGATCCACGCGTGGCGGATCAGCACGAGGGCGTGATCGATCGCCGGGACTCGCTGGACAGTCATGCGGCGGCCAACGACGAGCCGGCACTTTCGCTGGTTGACCGGTTGGAGCAGCTCGAGCAGCGCTCGGCGCAGGCCAATCAGCAGGCGATGATGACCCGTGTCTATCAGGAGGCGATCGAGAGCGAGCTATTCGATCCTAACTGGTATCAGGCAACTTATCGCCAGACGTTCGACAGCCCGCGCGCGGCGTTCGACGACTATCTGCGCAAGTCACGTTTCGCACCCGTCAATCCGTCGCCGAAGTTCGACAGCGAAACCTATCACCGCATGTACATGGACGTGTTCCATGCCCAACAAAGCCCGCTACAGCACTACCTGTTGCATGGGCTCACGGAGGGGCGAGTTCATGCTCCCGCAACCGTTCGCTGGTATCCCCGTGAGGTGATCGAACCCGCTGCAACGCTGAGTGAAGCGGCGAGCGAGCTCAAGGTCGCACTCTGCTTGCACGTCTTCTATGACGATTTCATCGACCGTTTTGCCAATGCCATTGCGCAGTTTCCGGTTGACGTCGATGTCTTTCTGACACTGGCCGATGCCAAGTTCGAGACCCGAGCCCGACAGGTTTTCGAAAGTCATGCCCGTGTGGGGCATGTGGAGACTCGCGTCGTTCCCAACCGTGGACGCAACTTCGGGCCGATGCTGGTCGAGTATGGCCCCGAACTGGATGAATACGATCTGGTGTGTCATTTGCACTCCAAGAAGTCGCTCTACTCCGGCAAGGAGCAGACACAGTGGGCGGAGTACCTCATCGAATACCTGCTGCGCGATGTGTCAGTCATGACGCGGCTGCTCAACGCCTTTGCCGGTGATGACACGCTCGGCATCTATTACCCGACGACCTTCTGGATGATGCCGGGCTGGGTCAACCATCTGACCATGAACAAGGGGGCGGTGCGCGAATGGCAGACACGGCTCGGCCTCGGTCGGATCCCCGATTTTCTGAGCTACCCGGCAGGCGGCATGTTCTGGGCGCGGCCAAAAGCGCTCAAGGGGATATTCGATCAGCGATGGACCTACGAGGATTTTCCGAAGGAACCGCTGCCCAACGATGACTCAATGCTGCATGCGCTGGAGCGCGTGCTGGGGCCGCTGGTGGAGAATCTCGGTTATCGCCAGCTCTTTTTCTATCCGCCGACGGGGCAATTCACGACCGATAACGGCTATATCACCTCGAGCTATCACGGCCATATCGATCATCATCTGCCGAGTATTCAGGCCCATCCCTGCGTCAGCTTCGATGTGTTCGACACTCTGGTTCGGCGGCGCTACACCATCCCCGACTACGCGAAATTGAAGCTCGGTGCCCGTCTGCAGGCCCTGGGACTGGTCGACAGTCCACGCGCTTTCGTGGCCCTACGTAATCAGGTCGAGTCGGATCTACGCCGCCGCGCCAATTTCCAGGGGGACGTGCGTATCGCGGATATCTACGTCGAGATCGGCGAGCGACTCGCGGTCGATCCCGCCCTGGCACAGCAGTGGATGAATGAGGAGTTCGAGCTCGACTTGGAGATGATTCTGCCCAAAGACGAGATGGTTGAGCTGTTCAATCACCTGGCGTCCAGCGGCCATATTCTGTGGGTCATTTCCGACAGCTATTACTCACGCGATCAGGTGGGCTTGATGCTGCGAAAGGCGGGCGTTTCCGCTGCCTATCGGTTGATGGTGTCAAGCGATGAGCAGGCGCGTAAAGACAACGGCACGCTCTGGATCAAGGTGAAACAGGATCTCGCCAGTGAGGGCATTACTGGCCACCTGCATATCGGCGACAACGTGGTGGCCGATGCGCAGCGGCCTGGTGACATGGGTATGACCACGTTCCACATCCTGCATCCGATGGACAAGTGGCGTGCGCTCGGATTCCCGGACGTGCTGGAAGGGGGAGAGTCTCTCGACGAGCAGGAGATTCTCAAATGGGGACGCTTGATTAGCGAGGTTGGACGTAATCCGTTCATTGGCCAATGATGAAAAAAGACACGCTATATCTTCACGTAGGTTGGTCCAAGACGGGGACCTCGGCGATTCAGGCGCAGATCCAGGCGCAGAATGCAGAGTTTCTTGCTCGCGGTATCCTCTACCCGCAATCGCTGCAGTGGCCGGATCACTCGCACCATCCATTTGCGCTCGCTTTTCGCAATGCCGGGGTTTACGCCAGTGACATGTCGCCGGCTCAGGCGGTGGACAAGCTGGAGGCCGAGGTAGAGAAGAGTGATGTCGAGAACGTGCTGATCTCGTCCGAGCTCTCGCCCTTTTATTTCGACAATCCGCGTTTTCGTCAGTTCGTGGGGCAGAATTTCCAGCAGGTAAAGGTGATCTTTACGCTGCGCTGCCAGTCGGAGCTTCTGCTTTCATTGTTCAATCAGCTGGTCAAAGATCCGAATATTCGCTATCCCTCATCGCTATTTTCACTGGCGATGAACAACATCAACTGGTTGAACTATCACCAGACGGTCAAGCGCTGGATGGACGTCATCGGCCAGGAGAATGTCGTCATCGTTCCCTACGGTCGAGATGTCGTAGATCGCTTCCTCGGACTTTTCAACGTTCATTACCGGAAGGCGGATGCCAGCGACACCACCATCGTCAATCCTTCAGTGCCCACGCGCTGCCTGTCGATGATCCAGTCAAAAGCGCGCCAGGCGAGTAACAATGAGGAGTTTTTGGCGATTCGTGATCGGATCATTACCGCGTCGAAGTACGTTGACGGGGATCACGACAAGCACGTGCTCTTCGACGTCCCTGAACAGCAGTCTTTTGACCAGTACTTCAAGCACTCCAACCAGACGCTGGCAGAGCAGTTCGATTTCGACGTCTCGTTACTCGAAAAATCGACTTATAACCCCGTGCTGGTGCTGCCGCCCAATTTCAATCTCGAAGCCTGTCAGGTGGCCTAGATCGCGTCGACGCAAGGCGCGCTAGGTTCGCGTGCCCGAACCGTTTTCGACAGGAGAACGTCATGAGTAACGCCTGCTTCACGGCACTGACCATGGTAAGAGGTGAAAGCGACATCATCGGGTCATCGCTCGAGCATCACGCGCGGCTGGGTTTCGATCGGCTGATCGTCATCAGTCACTTGGAACACGCCTTCATACGGGAGTGTGTCGATGAACTCCGCCAGCGCTTTGATGAGTGCGAGATCGATCTGATCGAACTCGAATATGACGGCAACTTTTCGCAGAAAAAAGCGTTTTACGTCAATCGTGCGTTAACGCTCTTTCTCGATCCGAAGCAGGAGAACCATGTCTACTGCTTCGATGCCGACGAGTTCCTGTTCCTCGGTCCGCATCAGGACATCAAGGGGTTCTATCAAGCCTTTACGGATAGCTTGCCGGCGAGTAGCGACCCCAGCGTGGCGTCGCGTTGTTTCTTGCTGCCGTGGCTTAACCTCGTGCCTCGAACGCAGGCGTTCGTCCCGCGTGATCTCTCCGCGCAGTTTCTCGAAGCGGAGTACTTCTGTGTCGACCGGCGTGAACAGAGCCGGACCAAAGTGCTCTTCCAGAAGCACGCCGGTACGCGCGTGCACATGGGCTATCACTTCTCTTTCGACTCGCCGAAGGACGTCCCCATGACGATGACGCCGGCGGCCAAGCAATTCGTCGAGAAGACGGGGTGCTGCGTCTATCACGTGCCGCTGAGAAGCTTTTCGCAGTTCAGTGACCGGCTGGCGGTCTACCGGCGAAGTGCCACCCAGACCGAGAAATACAACACGTTGATCGCGCTCTCCAACGGTCGCGAAGAGGACTTCCTGCAGGCGCTGTTCATGGCCTGCACCGCAGCGCAGCCGCTGTTTTCGACGCTGGAGGAGGCCGCTGGCGTCTTCGGCGATGCCATCACCGACAAGAAGCTTCTGGCCATTACTCGCTTCATCGACAGGCCGCGAGTCGATGTGGGCAGGGTATTGGCCACCGCGACGGCTAGGTTGGCGGCGAGTGAAGCCGTGACGGCTCGCGAGCCGGCAACGCGCGACGTGGCGAATAAAGCCGTGACGTCGGAATAGGGCAGCGCGATGCGCCAGACAGGAAGTCGACGATGAATGACTCATTACACCGTCCGCGACATGAATTCGCGATTGCGGCAATCATCAAGAATGAAGCCCCGTATCTTGCCGAGTGGATCGCCTATCACCGGCTGATCGGCTTTACGCACTTTTTCATCGCCGACAACGGCAGTGAAGACGGTAGCGCCGAGCTACTAACGAGCTGGGCGCGTCGCGGATTCGTGACCACCCGGCACTGGACACCGGAAGAGAAGGCGCAGACGAGCTGGTATCGCCACGTGCTCGACGAGTACGGCGAACAGATCGAACACCTGGCGTTTCTGGATGCCGACGAATTCCTGGTCCATCCACAGACGGACCGGCCACTCGACTGGTTATCGCCGGTGCTCGCGCGAAACGACGTCGGCGCGGTGGCGGTTAATTGGCGAATCTTTGGTTCTTCCGGCATGCGGCATCGCCAGCCCGGGGGAGTCCTTGCGCGTTTTCGCAACGCGAGTCGCGCCGATCGCCAGGTCAACTGTCACATCAAGTCGATCGTCAAACCGCGCCACGTCAAATCGATGACCGCCCATGCGGCCGTGCTCGAACCTGGATTTCGTTACGTGACGGCCGATGGCGTGTCGGCCGCCTTCGTCGATGACAGGCCAGAGTCGGGACGAACGCAGACGGTGTCGCCGACCCCGCTCAAGATCTATCACTTCAACGTCAAATCCCGCGACGAGTTCATCGATACCAAGATGACCCGTGGGCGCGCCAATTTGGGTCCGAATCACTCACGCGACATGAACTATTTCCGTCACCACGATCTCAACGAGGAGCCGGCGTCGCTGCCCGATGGACTCTTCAGCCAGTTGAATGCGCTGATCTCCCGTCTGGGTGTCGAGGAGAGCCAGCGCGCGCCCACCCGTTTCTTCGTGCATATCCCCAAGACCGCCGGCACCAGCTTTCGCCTTGGCGCCAAGCAGTACCTGGGTGACCGCCACGTCTGGCACGACTACGGCGAGAACCAGCGTGAAACGGCGCCCGCGGTCGTGCGCTGGGCTTACGAGCGTCGAGACCACTGGTGGCTGTGGGAGACAGTACGCCAAAGTCAGGTAAAACTGCTGGCGGGCCACGTTCCTCTGGCCAAGTACGCGCATCTCGCCGGCCTGCGCGACTGCTTCACCTTCGTTCGCGAGCCGCTGCAACGGCTCGCCTCCGACTACCACCACTTCGCTCGTCATCATGGCTACGAGGGCAGTTTCCAGGATTTCTACCGCCGGTCCGACATGGTCAACCGCCAGAGCCGCTTCCTCGAATCGACACGGTTGGAAGCGCTCGGCTTCGTCGGAATCACGGAACGCTACGCTGACTCGCTGGCGTTGATCAACGATCTCTACGGTTGGGAGATACCGGGTCTCAAGGAGAACCTGGGCCATGCCAGTGCCGAGCATGTCTACGAGATTGGCGCTGATGATCAGGAAGCGCTACGGGCGTTGAATCTGGAGGACATCCGGCTCTACGAGCAGAGCCTGCGGATCTTCGAAACCCGTTTGAGCCTGTGGAAGGCTGGCCAGCCCTTCGCTCACGGCGCGATCCAACAGTGCCTGTCGGATCGCGTCGTCGGCTGGGCATGGTGGGCGGGCGAGAACATGCCGGTGGAAGTCGACGTCTGGGTCAACGGCATTCGTATCGGTAGCTGCCTAGCCAATGCGCTGCGCCCGGGATTCCTGCGCTGGGGGGCGCCGCGGGGGGCCTACATTGGCTTTCACATGCCGCTCGACGCAGAGCCTGGCGATCGCATCGAATGCTGCGTGGCCCTCACCGGACAGTCGCTCGGCGAGCAGCCAATCGCGGCGACCGAACGCATGGCGACGAGCCAGGAGGCCTGAACCATGTCGCTACGTCCTGTTCCGCTCCTTTCCAACGACTCCCACGCCGTGCCGCTGCGTCAACGCCTGCAAGCGGCGTTACGGCTCGTCTGTGCCCCGCGACTGCGCCCGGTGCATCAACTCGAGGCGATCGATCCGCAGTCACCGGCGGGGCGGGAAGGCTTCACCTGGCGTGCGACGGGGGAGGATCCGCAGTTTCTCTGGCATCGTCGGCTGCCACTGCCGGGCTGGAACATGCTGGAGGCGACACTGGGCCACGATCAGCCCAACGCCGCCGTGCGGCTCTATCTCGATACCGGAGAAGGGTTCAGCGAAGCGCAGAGTCTCTATCTGGTGCTGCTGCCAGGACGCATGAGCAAACGACTTTGCTATATCCCGCCGGGCACACAGGCGATCCGTTTCGATCCGCTGGAGACGCCTGGCAATCTGGTGATTCGACACCTGCGTCTGGTGTGGCTGATGCCGGCGTTCGCGCGTGACCGGCTTGCCCAACGGCTCTGCAACCTCCATCCCGAGTGGCTGGAAACCCCCAAAGACGAGGTGGTCTCGGCACTCAAAGCGGCGGCAAGAGATCGCGGTCAGCCCTGGCGCCCACTGGCGCTGGCGCAGTATGAATCGACTTTCGTCAGGCGCTGCGCCGGGCGAAGCTACAACGAGTGGTTACGCGCACAGACGCCGCTGTCCGCGGTGGCCATTGCCCGGCGGATGGAACGCTTCACACAGAAACCGCTGATCTCGATCGTCGTGCCGGTGCATGACCCGGATCCCGTGCACTTGCGTGAATGCCTGCAGTCAGTGATCGATCAACAGTATCCGCATTGGCAGCTCTGTATCGCCGATGATGCCTCTCGCGACCCCGATGTGTGGAACATACTCTCCGCCGTCGCGGCCAGCGACTCACGCATCGAGCTTGTCCAGCGGGAATCCAACGGCCATATCTGCGCGGCCAGCAACACGGCATTGTCCCTCGCCCGCGGGGAGTTCGTGGCACTGCTCGATCACGACGACTGTCTGCACGCAGAGGCGCTCTTTCGCGTGGTGGAGGCACTGCAATCGAATCCCGCGGCGGAGGTTCTCTACTCCGACGAAGACAAGATCGACGATCGGGGCGAGCGTTTCGAGCCGCACTTCAAGCCGGCCTGGAACCCGGATCTGCTGCTCAGCCAAAACTACATCTCCCATCTCGGCGTCTACCGGCGCGAGCGGCTGCTGTCACTGGGCGGATTTCGACCGGGCTTCGAGGGGAGCCAGGATCACGATTTGGCGCTGCGATTCGTCAATGGCCTCGAGAGCCGCGCGATCGTGCGAGTGCCGCACGTGCTCTATCACTGGCGCGCGTCCACCGGTTCGACGGCGACTGCCGCGGCGTCAAAGAATTACACCCATCAGGCGGGGCTTTCCGCGGTGCGTGAGCACTTGGAACGCACCAATCTCACCGCGTCGGTGGAGGCGGGGCGCTACCCCAATACCTATCGAGTGCGCTGGCCGCTTCCATCGCCTGCGCCTCGGGTCTCGTTGCTCGTTCCCACCCGGGATCGGGTCGAGGTTCTGAGACCCTGCCTGGAGGCGCTGTTAGAACGCACCGACTATCCGAATTTCGAGCTATTGGTGCTCGATAACGGTTCGCGCTGTGCGGAGACCCTCGCGTTTCTCGAGACGGTCGCCAGTGATCCGCGTGTGCGTGTGCTGGGCTGGCCCGCGCCGTTCAACTATTCGGCGATCAACAATTTCGGGGCCCGAGAGGCAACCGGCGACATTCTGGCGCTGATCAACAATGACATCGAACCGCTCAATCCCGACTGGCTGACTGAAATGGTGAGCCAGGCGTGCCGTCCCGGGATCGGCTGCGTCGGCGCCAAACTCTACTACCCCAACGGCACGGTGCAGCACGCCGGCGTCGTTCTGGGGATCGGCGGCGTGGCAGGACACGCGCACAAGTACTTCTCGCGCCACGAGCCCGGCTACTTTTCCCGACTTCATCTGGTGCAGAACTACTCAGCGGTGACCGCCGCCTGTCTGGTGGTTCAGCGCCGGATCTTCGAGGCGGTCGGCGGGCTCGACGAGGCCAACCTGGCGGTCGCATTCAACGACGTCGATTTCTGCCTGAGAGTAGGTGAAGCCGGCTACCGCCACGTCTGGACTCCTTACGCCGAGCTTTGGCACCACGAGTCGGTGTCGAGGGGAGCCGATGACACGTCGAAAAAGCGGCTGCGCGCGGCGGGGGAGGCAAATTACATGCGCACCCGCTGGCGTCATCGTCTCTTCGATGACCCCGCCTATCACCCCAATCTTACGCTGACTTACGAGGATTTCTCGTTGCGTTGACCGCCGAGTCTTTCGGGCGTGTCCTTTTTATCAAGGGGAGTCGACCATGACCCATCCGCGCTGGGTGGTATTGAGTGACGGTAGCTGTCCCACCGAGGACATCTACTTTTTGCGTTCGGTTGGTCCCTGGCTCCAGACCCGCGGCGCGGAGGTTCGGCGTATCGACACCAGCTACTGGCGTCTGCCGATTCTCTGCACGCCATGGCTGGTCGGCGAGATGCGCAACGCCCATGTGATCGTGTGTCGCTCACTCAACACCCACTGGCTCTCCTGGCTTGAGACCAACCGCGGCCAGATGGCCTCGATCCGTTATCTGATCGACGACGATATCGCCGCGGCGGCGCTGGATCCGCGTCTGCCGGAGGGCTATCGCCGGCGCATGGCGCATATCGCCGCCAACGTGCAACCGCGTTTGATGGCAATCTGTGACGAGATCGTGGCCTGCAGCGAGGGGCTCGCCCAGCGCTATCGCGAGTCTCATCCCAACGTGTCGGTGCTGACCCCGTCGCTGATCGTCGCGCCCTCTTGGCGCGATGCTGGCGCGGATAGGCAGGGCATGCCGCTCACCGTAGGATTCTTCGGTTCGCGGGCGCACCTCGCCGATCTCGAGACGATCACTCCCGCTCTGGTCGAGCTGCACGGCAGTCATGCAAGCCTGACCTTCGAAATCATGCTGGGCGGTCACTCGCCGGCATCGCTGCAGTCCCTCGACCGTGTGCGCACGCCCAAACCGATGAGCTGGCGGGCATTCCAGCGCTACCGGCAGCATCAGCGCGTGGACGTCGCGCTCACACCGATGGTCGACACGCCGTTCAACGCCGGCAAGTCGCACATCAAGTTTCTGGACAACGCGATTACCGGCAGTGTCGGGGTCTACAGCGCCTGCTCGCCGTATCGGAACATCGTCGAGCACGGCGTGGATGGCCTGCTGGTGGAGAATCAACCGGGGGCGTGGAAAGCCGCGATTCAGCGCCTGGTCGAGCGACCCAGTGAGGCAAGACGCATGGCGGGTAACGCCGTTCGCAAGGCGATTGAGCTTGGAGACCCGGTTCGGGCCCAGACGTTCTGGTGGCAGCGCCGCTGAGTGCCACGATTCACGGATTAGCCTCCCACCTGTCGCGCCCACCGCTCATCACGGTGGGCGTTGTCGTTTGGGAAGGTCGGTTGGGTACGTCGTTGAGTCAGGTCGCGAGGGTGGGGAGCTCGGTCGTCGCTATGCTCCGCCGGTGTTCCTTCTCTTCAATGCATTAGTCGCTCTTCAATGCATTAGTAGGCGACCCGAGCGTCGGAGTGACGCAGCAGCGTCTCGAGAGGAGAGTGAGTGTCGCTGAGGCGAGGGGCTGCGTTGATGACAGCGAGATCGCGACCTTGCGGACTATAGAGATCGCCGTTGATCTGGGTCGCGTGGATGAGCACGCGACGGTGGGTCGCGACGAGTCTGGCGTCCGGCGATGGTGGCGCGTGCCAGAAACGGTCGAGATGCTGGCTAGCGGCGAGACCGGGGAGCGCGCAGGGTAGCGACGCGCGTGTGAAGGCGGGGCAGCCGGCCGAAAGCGCCGTGAGTGCCTGGGTCATATGGGGGGTAACCCAACCGGCAGCAGCGGACACCACCGGCAACGTCGGCGGGCCGATGACGCCAAGTCTGCCCTCGATGCCCAAGCGGCGCGCCAAGCGCATCAGGTATCGCGTGGTGGCATGAAGCGGCGTTGCCGAACGGCAGGGCGAGCGGTGGACGTCGACGAGCAGCAGACGATAGCCCGACGGCGCATGGTGAGCGAAGGAGGCGACAATGCGTTCCAGCTCATCGAGGCTCAGCAAGCGCCGTCGCGTCTGCCGCAACGTCGCGTCTTTCGCGCCATCCCTGTCCGGCTGCCGTGCCGGCGCCAGCGACAGTAAAAAGTAGGGCGCGCCGAGACGTTGCGGTTGTCGGCGACGCTTCCTGTCGCCCCGTCCAAGCAGTGACGACGTCCGTTCGCGGGGCAGTGAATGAGCCATACCGGGCGCCAGCGAATGCTCGAAGGTGGGCGCGGCCGACTCCCTGATATCGGGCGTGTCACCACCCGAGTGACGGCCGGTGCAGGCCGGTGGCGCCATATCCACGTTGCGCGTCGGCAGATTGAACAGCGGGTTGAAGACGGCCGCGCATCGCTCCAGGGCACCTAACAATCGGTGTCGTACGTGGCTGTGCGGTGCCGGCCGTGGCGGAAGCGATGTCGGTAGGCGTCGCTCGGCATCGGCGTACCAGCCGGCGTCGCGGGGCAGCAGGGAGCGCTGGTGTGAGCCTTCCCGTTCGAGCGTGATCCAGTCCGGCGAGACGTAGCCTTCATCGAATACGTGGTTGCGGATGCCATACCGCCGCGCGAGCGGCGCGGCGATGGCGTGCCATCGGCGATCGTCACGGAATAGAACCTGGTCGGTAACGTGATGCTCCCGCCAGAGTGCCGTTAGCGTTGACTCCAGCATACCTAAGGGCAGCCGGAAAAAGCGCGCTGGCGAGTGGTGCCAGAAGAGCGCGTCGCCGGCCTGAAAGTGCAGTTTCACCACCCGGTGCCCGTCATCGAGTAGACGCTGGCCCAACTGCTGGAAAAAGGGCGATGGCGGCCCCTGAAGAAACAGGAAGGTACGCTGGTGATGAAACATCGAGGGACTCGGTGGCTTCGACGAGGACCGGCGGCGTGGGAAGTAGGCTGACAGTCGATCCCGGGCGGTCGGTGTCTGGCCACTCTATCCCGAATCTCGCGAGGCGCCATGCATCGTTTTCGTGAATCTGGCGGGGGGGAATTGTCATGGTGCGTTGCTGGCTGGGTATGATCAGCTTCACTCCCTGTCGGCTGGATCACTGGCAGGGATATCAGAAGCTTCAAGAGTCTCGAGTCGCGACAGGAGTTCCGGCGTTTGGAAAAAGCGCACCAGCTCGTCTGCGCCGATCGGGCCAATACCGGGATAGCGCTGCCATTGATCGCGGGAGCGCGCGATGAGCGTCTCCAGGGGAGCCGATAGTGCCTCGTCTCGCACCGACTTCGGCACGCCGGGGATGCCGAGGGCGACGAGCCAGCGGGACATCGGCTGGGTTTGCGTGGCCTTGAAAGCGTCGACCCAGTTGGCCGCTCGCGTGGCACCCACACCGGGCAGCGTCTCCAGTTGGCTCCGGGAAAGCGTTCGCCATCCCAGTAGGTCATTGACCAGGCCGGCATCGACGAGTGTCGTCCAACGCCGTTCCCCGATCCCAGGAATCGCCAGCCCTTCACGCCCGCCAAGCCACACGAGCCGGGCAATGAACTGTTCGCGGCACCCGGTCGTCGGGCGCAGGCAGGTGAGCGGGCCATAGCGCGCTGCCGGCGGTGGCGTTAGCGACTGGCGTGGCTCGCCCGGGATGACGACGCGATCGAGGTGGGGAATGGTGGCGCCGGCAAGGCTGAGCTGCACCTGGTCATCGGGACGGACATCCAGCTCGACCCAGTGCGCCACCGAACCCAGGCTAACGGAACGGACTTCGCGATCCTCCAGCAAAACGGGCTCCAGCCTCGCGACGGGCGTGATCCGGCCGGTGCGCCCCACGGTGACGTCGATCTCCTTGACCCGGGCCAGCGTCTTGGCAGCGGGGTACTTCCAGGCCAGGCTCCAGCCTGGCGGCGTGGCTTCCCAGCGCCTGCCAGGCGGGCGATCGGCCCGTTTGACCACAATGCCGTCGGTAGCGAACGGAAGCGCTGCGCGATACCAGCGCCGCCGCCACTCGGCCACGGCCTCGATGCCCTCGACTCGGTGCGTATAATGCGCTAACTGCTCGAAGCCGAGCTCGCGCAGTCGATCGAGCCGTGCTGCACCGTTCGACGGTCCATCCGGCCACCCCCAGGCGAAGAATCCAATGCTGTCCCGCGCTTCAGCGCCAAGGGTGTGGCGTGACATCAGCCCGGCCACGGTAGCGCGGGCGCCATTCGCTCCATCACGCTGCTGCACGTGATCGGTTTGACGACGATAGAGCTCGCCCTGAAGCGTGACCGATACCGGCTGCACCAGCCGAGCGGGAAGCCGGGGAAGGGATTGAACGGTAGTGGTCCAGTTCTCACCCGTTCTTCCATCGCCACGGCTGATCGCGCGAACGAGTTCACCCTGTTGGTAGACCAGCGTCACCGCCACGCCATCGATCTTGGGCTGAACCCACAGGGTGTGAGGCCGCTGCGCGTCGATCCAGCGTGCCAGCGTTTGCCGATCCGGTGTTTTCTCGAGACCGGTCTGGGGGTAGGGATGGGCCAGGCGACGTCCATCGCTACCCTCGGGCGAGTCGCGGTGACGCCGGCCTGATAGCTGCCTGGGCGGTGAGGCCAACAGGCCCAGACAATCCCTTAGGCGATCAAGGCGCCGTTTCGCCTCATCGTAGACGCCATCGGTGACCTGCCTCATACCGTCGTCGTAATAGGCGTCATCCCAACGTTCAATGCGCGCGGCGAGGGTATCGATTCGACGCGCCAACGCCGAGTGATCCATTGTCTTCGTGGCCCGGGGCGGGCAAGTCGAGGCGGCGGGGGCAGGGCAGGCGACAAGCAGACCGGCAAGCGTCGTAAGGGTGATGATGCCTCGAAGCACAAGGTCTCTCCGAAATGGCGGGCTTGTCTGCTACAACGACGACAGGCGCGATTTCTGAAGGGGCACAGGGCCAGGGCTGGCTTTCGCGGGGCGCGTGAAAAGTGGCCTATCAAACAATTGCCCCACGCAGAGCGTGGGGCAAGGGACGTTAACGGTGTCGAGACACGAGGCGGGTCAAAGGGCTGGCCGCTAGTCGCTGGCGGGCTGCTTCAGCGCGACGTAATCCAGCAGGATCTGTGCCGTCTCCTGAAGTTCCGCGCGGTCGAGCGGCTCGACCTCATCGCTCGACGCGTCGGGCTCGCCACTTTCGGTGTCGCTCCCATTGTTACCGCGTGCATCGACCCAGCTCTCCAGCGGCTCTAGCCCCTGCGCGCGCCGACGCTGATTCTCGAGCGCGAGCTGCTCGCTTTCCTGGGCATCCATCTCGCGCTGCCGCTGGTCTTCGTTGAGGCTGATACTCGTCTGCTGCTCCCGCAGTCGTTTGCTCAACTGCGCCTGCTTCTCGAGATAGACGAAGTCCGGGTCGGTAGCGATACGACGCTCGTGTCTATCCTGCAGGGCCTCGAGGTGCTGCCACGGCTGCCCGTAGAGCTGGTACTGAACCGGACGCACGCGGTCCCAGGGCAGCGCATTGTCCAGCGCGCTCTCGCCGATCTGGTCCGGGTCGATCAGGCTGGGATAGAGAATGTCGGGTTCGACGCCGCGGTGCTGCGTGCTCTCCCCCGAAATGCGGTAGAACTTGGCGCGGGTCAGTTTGATCTGGCCGTGGCTCAGGTCGTTCAGTGTCTGCACGGTGCCCTTGCCGAAGGTTCGGCTGCCGATGATCAAACCGCGGCCGTAGTCCTGGATGGCACCGGCGAAGATCTCGGATGCCGATGCCGACAGGCGGTTGACCAGCACGGCGAGAGGACCATCGTAGGCCGTGCCGGCGTCGGTGTCGCCGTAGAGGTTGATCCGCCCGCGGGCGTCGCGAACCTGCACCGTGGGGCCGCGATCGATGAAGAGTCCGATCATCGAATTCGCTTCCTGCAGTGCGCCACCACCGTCATTGCGAAGATCGAGCACGATGCCTTCGACGTTCTGCGCCTTGAGTTTCTTGATCTCCTTGGCGACATCCCGGGTCGTGCTGCGATAGTCCGTCTCGCCTGCCTGCCAGGCGTCGAAGTCGACGTAGAAGGCCGGCACCGTAATGATGCCGATACGGTGCGTCTCTCCATCACGGGTCAGTTCCTCGACGCTGCTGTGCGCCGCCTGGTCCTCGAGCTTGACCGTGTCCCGGGTGATGCGGACTTCCTGGGTGCGGGTCACATCGACCGCCTTGGCGGGAATGATCTCAAGGCGCACGGTCGAGCCTTTCGCGCCGCGAATCAGGTCGACGACCTCGTCGAGGCGCATGCCGACGACGTTGACCATGGCGCCGTCGTCGTCCTGACCGACCGAGACGATACGATCCGCCGGTTGGAGCACGCCGCTCTTGTCCGCGGGGCCGCCCGGGACGAGGCTCGATACCTTGACGTACTCGCCGTCGTTCTGGAGCAGGGCGCCGATGCCTTCGAGGGAGAGTCGCATCTGGATGTCGAAGGACTCACCCTGCTGGGGGGAGAGATATTCCGTGTGCGGGTCCACCGTCCCCGTGACGGCAGCCATCATCAGGACCAGGACGTCCTCTGCCTTGGTCTGACGAACGCGATTGAGCTGGTTGGTGTAACGATCGTGAAGTGATTCTTGAATCTCTTCCGGCGACTGGTCGCTGAGAGAGAGCGTCAGCGCCGCATTTTCCAAGCGCCGACTCCAAAGCTCGTCTAGCGTCTCTTCACTACCGGGCCAGGATGAACCCTCTCGATCCAGAGCCAGACGGTCCTGGGAGGCGTAGTCATAGTCGAGACCGGCATCGACGCGATCGATCAGCCACTGCAGGCGCGACTCGACGCGCTCCTGGTAGCGAGCGTAGAACGCGTAGACACGATCCAGATCCCCGTTCTCGATGGCATCATCGAATGATGCGTTGAGATCGCTGAACTGATCGATATCACGCTGCAAGAGGTAGGAGCGCTGCTCGTCCAGCACGTCCAGTAGCCGTGTGAAGGCGCGCTGCGACCAGTCGTCATCGAGATTCACGTCGGCGTAGGAGCCGTACTGCAATGACTCTGCGACTTCGATCGCCGCTTGGCGCTGCTCATCGGTGGGCGTCGGTGCGGCAAGCGCCGCGGCGCTCCATCCCATCATGAGCAAACACATGGCCGCGTGCCTGGCGGCGACAGTCAGGGTCATCAATGAAGCACTCCCGGTTTCCTGTACACTCTGTTCCCTAGAATATGACTGGATCCATGAATTCGATTCAGGTCCGAAGCCCATTGTAGCAGTCACTACGACTGACCACCGATCGCCATTTGAGGAACCCGATGTCCGAACGTGCTGCTGATTCCGCCACCATCGACCGTTTGATCGACTTTCTTCACCGCTCTCCGTCGCCCTGGCACGCTACCGCCAATCTTGCGGCGCGGCTCGAAGCCGCCGGTTACCGACGACTCGAGGAGACCGAGAGCTGGACGCTGACAGCGGGCGGCAAGTATTACGTCACGCGTAACGACAGTTCGTTGATCGCCTTGCAGCTGCCGGCATCGACGCTCGACGCAATGCGGATGGTCGGCGCGCACACGGACAGCCCGGCACTGCGATTGAAACCTCAGCCGGCGCAGGTCAACCAGGGTTGGCTGCAGCTCGGTGTTCAGGTCTACGGTGGGGCGCTGCTGTCACCGTGGTTCGATCGCGATCTGGGGCTTGCGGGCCGAGTGCATGTTCGTCGAGGGAACGGGCGACTGCAAGGGGTATTGATCGACATTGCCGAAGCCGTCGCGATCATCCCGAGCCTCGCGATCCATCTAGACCGCGAGGCCAATAGTGGTCGCGCGGTCAACCCGCAAACGCAGATGGCGCCGCTCTTCCTGCAGGGCGGCGACGCTCCGGATCTCGATCGACTGCTGGCGCAGTGGGTGGAGCGGGAACACGGCTTTGCCGATGCCGAAATCGTCGACTTCGAGCTTGGGTTCTATGACGTGCAGCCGCCGGCGCGCGTCGGTGTAAACGGCGAACTGCTCGCGAGCGCCAGGCTGGATAATCTGCTCTCCTGTTTCATCGGGCTCGAGGCACTGCTTGGCGCCGACGGTGAGCAGGGCGCGGTGTTCGTGGCCAATGACCACGAAGAAGTCGGCAGCGCCAGTGCCTGCGGTGCCCAGGGCCCGTTTTTGGCGGACGTGCTGAGACGCGTCAACGCCGCGCTGGGCGAGGCGGGTGACGAGGGCTTCGTGAAACTGATCCAGCGCTCGCTCATGATCTCCTGCGACAACGCCCATGCGGTGCATCCCAACTTCAGCGACAAGCATGATCCGCAGCACGGCCCGGCGATCAATGCGGGGCCTGTCATCAAGACCAATGCCAGTCAGCGCTACGCGACCAACAGTGCGACTGGCGCGCTGTTTCGCGATCTGTGCCGCGAGGCGGACGTCCCCGTCCAGGAGTTCGTCACCCGCGCCGACATGGGCTGCGGCAGCACCATCGGTCCGATCACCGCGACCGAGCTCGGCGTGCCGACCATTGATGTCGGGGTCGCGCAGCTCGGCATGCATTCGATTCGGGAAACCGCCGGTACCCGAGATCCGGACTATCTGATTCGGGCGCTGACCACGTTCTTCAATCGGCCGTCATTGTCGGTGGGTTAGCAAGCGGGCTCGCGCCACGTCTTGCTGCATGACGCCCTTCGATGTCAGGGCGTCCGGCACCCGCCGCGTGTCGGGCGGGGCCGCGGAGGCGCTCGATCAGTCCTGCATTGCCAGGCACGCGGCGGTCAGCGCCATGCCGGTTGCGGCTCGACAGGGCTCGACGACCGGCATATCCAGTGCCTGGGACAGTGAGTGTTGATAGTGCGGCATGCCTGCGCAGCCCAGTATCAAGACGTCCGCTTGATCCTCATCGCGCAGTTGCCGACCTACCGTTAACAGCCGATCCCACGTGCGCTGTTCATCGGCCAGCGCTTCGACGTCCAGCCCCAGCGCTCGCTCACCGGCAATGCGGGACGTGACTCCCATTGCCCCCCAACTACGCAGGTGGCGCGGAATCGACGCCGGTTGGATGGCGATCACGCCGGCGCGCTGGCCCTGAATGAGTGCACTCATCATCCCGCTTTCACCAATACCGAGCACGGGGTGCGCCGATGCTTCTCTCGCCATTGCGAGACCGGGGTCGCTAAAACACCCGATCACGAACGCGGACGAATCGGATTCATGGGCATGAATGAAAGCCGCCAACTGCGGTAGCACCTTGATGATGTCAGCTTCGGACTGAATGCCGGGGGGCGCATCGTGCAACGTATGGCAAGTAATGGCGGGGCCACCGTCCAGCCGAAGCGGGGCAAGGGCGGCATCGATTCCCTGCGTCACGGTGACGGACGAGTTGGGGTTGATCACGCGGATGGTGCGGGGCATGGAGATTCCTGTCTCTGCGAAGCGTGAAAGCCAGTCTATCGCGGGGCAAGAATCAATGTGATTGACGAGATGAGGGCCAGACTTAACCTCAGGTTATAGAGTTTGGCGCAATTTTTGCATGCCTAGTGATCGTTAACCTTGCGTTATGGATCACCTGGGAATCGTCCTGAATGTCACTCAATCTTCGCCAGATAGAAGTTTTCCGCGCCGTCATGATCGCCGGGTCCATCAGTGGTGCCTCGCAGCTATTGATGATTTCTCAGCCCGCGGTCAGCCGCATGCTCTCCTATAGCGAACAGCGAATCGGGTTTCGCCTGTTCGAACGCGTGAAGGGGCGGCTCTACCCGTCACCGGAAGCCCGCCGACTATTCAAGGATGTCGAGCACGTCTATCGCGACGTTCAGCGCGTCAATGCCACCGTCACCGATCTGGTTCAGCGCCGGCATGGTGTGGTGCGGCTGGTGTGCAGCCCCAGCCTTGGCCACCAGCTCGTTCCTCAGTCCATCGCGACGTTTCGACACCACCATCAGCAGGTACGAGTCAGCTTGGAGTGTGCGCGCAACATCACGTTGCGGGATCGTCTTCTGGATCACCAGGCTGATCTTGGTATCTCGCTCTTCCCCGTTGATCATCCCAATCTGGAGATCTCGCCACTCTTCGAGACTCGGCTGGTGGGCATCTGTCATCGCGACCATCCGCTGGCCGCAGAGGGAACGCTGGAGGTCGAAAGGCTCTCCCAGCACCCGTTGATCGGGTATGGCGTCGACACGCCTTTCGGCCGGCTGGTGCAGCAGCTGCATGAAAGCCACGGGATGACCTATCAGCCTGCGATTGAAGTCGATTCACCTCACTATGCCTGCGGCCTCGTGCGCAGCCAGGCCGGAATCGCGCTAGTCGATGAATTCTCGCTTCACAGTGACGTGTCGGACTCGCTGTGTATGCTGCCGCTTTCCTATACCCGAACGCTCGAGGTCAACCTGGTCCATCCCCGAAGCGAGCCGCTTTCCCAGTTGGCGCGCGTCTTCATCGAGAACCTGAATGCGGTGTTTCGGCACCAGTTCTCTCTATGAGTGTGGGCGGCGCCTAGGCGCCCCGCCAAAAACGGTGATGCCCGCCGACCATTAACATCTCGTTAAGAGCGCGCGATAAAAAGGCATGTGACATCAATCTGGCCCCCTCGCAGAATCAGCCTGAGACAGGGTCAGAACAACACCTGGCAGGTGACAACGACAACAATCGGGCGCCGTCCGCAGAGGCCAGAGTTCTTGCATGCCCAGCACCCGGGCGGGGGCGATAGCGGTTAATCAGGTCCGTTACTCATGAGGGCCTGGCGCCACCTCAAGGTTCACCGCTCTGCCAACAACGACACAATGACTGGAGCTGATATGACATCAACCGCGACTACGACACCTGGGGATCGTCAGTTCGATCTGGTCGTTCGCAACGGTAAAGTGGCGACCGCGAGCGATACCTACCAGGCGGACATCGGCATCATCGATGGGCGCATTGCCGCGATTGCCGACGACCTGCCCAAGGGAAAGCGCGATATCGACGCCAGGGGACGCTGGGTGATGCCGGGCGGTGTCGACAGTCACTGTCACGTCGAGCAGCTATCCGGGATGGGCCTGATGTGTGCCGACGACTTCTATTCGGCCACGGTGTCGGCCGCGTTCGGTGGCAACACGACGATCATGCCGTTTGCCGCTCAGCATCGAGAGGACAGCGTGCGTGACGTGCTCGAGGACTACAGTGCCCGAGCCGCCGAAAAATCGGTGATTGACTACGCCTTCCACGTCATCGTTACCAACCTCGACGAGCAAACGCTCAACGAGGACCTGCCGCGGGCCATCCGCCAGGGTGTCACATCGCTCAAGGTCTTCATGACCTACGAGCGGATGAAGCTCGATGATTATCAGATTCTCGACACGCTGGCGCTTGCCGACCGTGAAGGCGCGCTCGTCATGGTTCATGCCGAGAACAACGATGTCATTCGCTGGCTGGGAGACCGCCTCACTGAGCGCGGCCTGAAGGCACCCAAGTACCACGCGGTGGCCCACGCCGGTCTTGCCGAAACCGAGGCCACTCACCGCGTGGTGACCCTGTCGCGCGTGCTGGAGACGCCGATTCTGATCGTGCATGTCTCCGAGGCCGAGACCCTGGATTGCATTCGACAGGCGCAGCAGAAAGGCGCGGCGCTCTACGCGGAAACCTGCCCGCAGTACCTGTTTCTGACCGCTGCCGATATCGATAAACCGGGCGTCGAGGGAGCGAAATTCTGCTGCAGTCCGCCGCCGCGAGATGAGCGCTGTCAGACCGCGATGTGGCAAGGACTCACGGAAGGCTCGCTGACGCTTTATTCTTCGGATCACGCGCCTTATCGCTGGGATGAGACCGGAAAACTGCCAAAGGGCGAGAAAACCGGCTTTCGCGAAATGGCCAATGGCTTGCCGGGACTCGAGGTGCGCATGCCGCTGCTCTTCAGCGAGGGGTATCGCAAAGGGCGCCTGACGATCAATGAGTTCGTCGCTTTGACCTCCACTAACCATGCGCGGACCTACGGCCTGTATCCACGCAAGGGCACCATCGCGGTCGGGTCCGATGCCGATATCGTCATCTGGGATGAAGGTCGCGAGATCACCATCACCAATGATTTGCTCCACGATAACGTCGACTACACCCCCTATGAGGGCATGAAAGTGACGGGGTGGGCAGACACAGTCATCAATCGGGGACGCGTCGTCGTCGAAAACGGCGAACTCAAGGTCAGCCGGGGAACGGGCGAATTTTTACCCTGCGGTCTCCCCGAACCGGTGGCCAAGGCGCGCGCCAATCGGCAACCGGATACGTTGATCCGTGAACTGGTGGGCAAGCCGACTGGCGGAGACCAGGGATGAATGAGACTGCAGCGGTGTCTCTCCAGGGTGGTGCGCCTTCGGCGGCGCACAACCCGTTTCCGATCCTTGAATTGATCGGTCTGAACAAGGCCTTCGGCGAGCAGCTCGTTCTGGACAGTATCGACCTGAAGGTCCGACCGGGTGAGTTGGTGTGCGTGATCGGCCCCTCCGGATCCGGGAAAAGCACCATGCTGCGCTGCTGCAATCGGCTGGAGGAGCCGAGTGGCGGCCAGGTGATCGTCGATGGCACGGACCTCATGGATCGCCAGACATCGATCGACCGCATGCGTCAGAAGATCGGCATGGTGTTCCAGCAATTCAATCTCTATCCACACTACAGCGCGCTCGGCAATGTGGCGCTGGCCCTGAGGCTGGTCAAGAAACTGTCGCGCAGCCGGGCCGAATCGCTGGCGTTCGACGCACTGTCTCGCGTCGGCCTGGCCGACCGCGCCGGACACTACCCGCATCAGCTCTCGGGGGGACAGCAACAGCGTGTCGGCATCGCGCGTGCCATCGCACTGGATCCCAAGATCGTATTGTTCGATGAGCCGACCAGCGCGCTGGACCCCGAACTGGTGGGTAGCGTTCTGGAAGTCATGCGGGAGCTTCGTGACATCGGCATGACGATGCTGGTCGTGACCCATGAGATGGCTTTCGCCAGGGCCGTGGCTGACCGCGTGGTCTTCATGGCGGATGGCAATATCGTCGAGCAGGGCCCCCCCGAACAGATTTTCCAGGCGCCTCTGCACGAGCGAACCCGAGCGTTCGTCGAGCAGCGCCACTGAACGGTCGATCGATGCCTGTCACAGGCGACCCAAGTCCGTCCGACAACAACAAAACAGGAATTCTAGCCATGTCCTCTCAAATCTCGTTTGCGAGTTCGAAGCGCCTCGAGCGTTGCCTGAAAGTCAGTGTGCTTACCCTGGGGCTCGGTATTTCCGCGGCTCAGGCCAGTGCGCCGGATAGTTATCACGTGGCGCTCGACGGCACCTTCGCGCCGCACGCCATGCCGACCATGAGTGGTGATGTTCAGGGTTTCAACGTCGACCTCGCTAACGCGCTCGGCGAGCAGTTGGGTGCGGAAATGCAGATCACCTCCACCCAGTTCTCGGGATTGATCCCGGGATTGCAGGCAGGAACCTACGATTTTCTCATGGCGCCGACCACGGTGACCGAAGAACGCGCCGCCAACCTCCTCTTCTCGGAAGGCTATCTGGATACCGACTTCCAGTTCGTGGTGAAGAAGGGAGCGCCCGACATCACGGACCTCCATCAACTCGATGGCCAGGTGGTGGCGGTCAATAAGGGCTCTGCCTATGACAGCTGGGCGCGTGAGCATGCCGAAGAGTACGGCTGGCGTGTGGAAGCGTACGGCACCAATAGCGATGCGATTCAGGCCGTGATGAGCGGGCGAGCTGCAGCCAACGTTGCCGGTAACACGGTCTCTGCCTACGCCGTCAGCAAGAACCCGGCCATCGAGCTCTCCTATCTCGTGGAAACCGGCCTTGTATGGGCCATTCCGTTCCGCAAGGACGATAGCGAAGACCGTGACCGTGTGGAACGGGCACTGGAGTGTCTGAAGATGAACGGTGTGATGGCCGAGCTTTCTGAAAAATGGTTTGGCGTCGAGCCCGCCGAAGACGCGACCGCGGTAACGCCGATACACGGGTTCGGGCAGCCGGGTTTCTCGGGGTATGTTGAAGATGAGCATGCTTTCTCCTGCGATTGAACGCCTTCTAGTCGGCTTGAGTTAACGAGAAGGCAATAGCGCTGGATATCAGTGCACCTCTCACTCATGAGGTGCACCGATCACATATTCATCGCTCGAGAGGAGAGAGCCTCATGGATGGACTGCAGCATTTTTTGCAGGTGTTTTTCGATCCCGTGATTATCAGTCACTACTGGCCGGCGATCGTGGGTGGGCTCTGGGTGACATTGGGGCTGGCGGTAGCAATCGTCATTGCCGGCATTCTCTCGGGGCTCTTGCTTGCCTGCCTGCGCTGTGCCGGTATCCGCTGGCTGAACGGTTTGATCATTGCCTTTGCCGATATCTGGCGCGCCTTGCCGCCGCTGGTCGTCATACTGATCTTGTATTTCGGCCTTCCTGGTGTCGGTATTACCTTTTCGGCCTGGATGGTTTTATTCCTGACGCTGAGTCTGGTGTTGGCGGCGTTTTCCGAAGAGATCTTCTGGGCGGGGATTCGCGCCGTGGATCGGGGGCAATGGGAGGCGGCGAGAGCCTGTGGCATGCGCAGTATCACGGTGCTGATCTGGATTGTCCTGCCTCAGGCCATGCGCATGGCGATGCCATCGTTAACCAATCGCTCTATCGCCATTACCAAAATGACGGCGCTCGGTACCGTTATCGGGGTTCCAGAGATCCTGTACCAGGCCTCCAGCGCGCAGTCTTTTTCCGGTAGCGCGACACCCCTGACAATGGGGGCGCTGGCCTATATCGCGATGTTTCTTCCCTTCGTGATACTGGGGCGCTGGCTGGAATCGAGAATGAATTGGCGGAGAACCTGACATGGAAAATTTCGCTGATCAGTTTTTCAATCTCGATTTGATGTGGCAGTCACTACCTCTGCTCATGAAAGGGCTCTGGGTCACTCTTCAGATCTGCGTGGTCGTCATCATTCTGGGCGGCCTGGGGGGCTTGTTACTGGCGGTGGCAAGCGATAGCAAGAGTGCCTGGCTGCGGTGGCCGACGATAATCTACGTCGATTTCTTTCGCGCGGTCCCGCCGCTCGTCCTGTTGATATTCGTTTACTCCGGCATGCCGTTCGCGGGCGTCAATCTGTCACCCTACATGGCCGTCATACTGGCGTTTCTACTCAATAATTCCGCCTACTACAGCGAAGTCTATCGGGCAGGGCTGCAGTCGATTCCCCCGGGACAAGTTGAGGCCTCGCGGTCGACCGGAATGAGCCGTTTGCAAACCATGGTCTGGGTCGTGATTCCTCAGGCTGTTCGTAATGTATTGCCGGATCTGCTCTCCAATACGGTGGAAGTCGTCAAGCTGACCTCGCTGGCCAGCGTCGTCTCGCTGGGTGACTTGCTGTACCGAGCGGATATGGCGCGGTCAATGAGTTACAACTCCTCGCCCATTGTGCTGGCGGCTCTGGTTTATCTGGTTCTTCTTTGGCCATTGGTTCGCATGGTCAGTCGTTTCGAGCGTAAGCAGCACCAATAAAAGGCTGGTGGCTAGCGCATCGGCATCAGCATCAAGGAAGTGGCGGGCGGTCGTCGTCATTTCCGAATCGATAGGTATAAAGACAAGGAAAACATAATGCGTGAATGGGTCATTGGTGGCGCTCAAATGGGAGCGATCCAGAAAAGCGATAGCCGAGAAAGTGTCGTCGAGCGGATGGTGTCGTTGCTCGATCAGGCTGCGGAAAAGGGCTGCGACCTTGTCGTCTTTCCGGAGCTTGCGTTAACGACGTTCTTCCCACGCTGGTACATGGAAGAACAGGCCGAGGTCGACACCTGGTTCGAGCGTGAAATGCCGAACGCTGCGACGCAGCCGCTGTTTGATCGCGCTCGAGAGAAGCGCATCGCGATCTCCTTCGGCTATGCCGAGCTGACGCCGGAAGGACGTCATTTCAATACCTCGATCGTCACCAATCGCGATGGCGAGATCGTCGGCAAGTATCGCAAGATTCACCTGCCGGGCCATGTCGAGTACGACAGCGAGCGAGACTTTCAGCATCTCGAGAAACGTTACTTCGAGCCTGGTGACCTGGGTTTCGAGACTTTCGACAACGAAGGGACGCTGATGGGGATGTGCATCTGTAACGACCGTCGCTGGCCCGAGACTTGGCGCGTGATGGGGTTACAGGGAGTCGAACTGGTCATGCTGGGTTACAACACCCCGTCGATCAATTCGCAGAACCGTGGCGAGGGTCTTGAGAAACGTCTCTATCACTCCGAGCTCTCCGTGACGGCTGGTGCCTACCAGAACGCAACGTGGGGCGTGGCTGTCGCCAAGGCGGGCGTCGAGGATGGCTTTCCCCTGATGGGCGGTTCCATCATCGTCGACCCCGATGGCTTCGTGGTCGCGCGCGCGCAGACCGAGGGTGACGAGTTGATCACGGCGACCTGCGACATGGATCTGTGTCAGTTCGGCAAGCAAACGATTTTCGATTTCGCACGTCATCGTCGCATCGAGCACTACGGCAGGATCACTTCGCAGGTCGGCGTCGAGCGCTGATCGCGCAACGTACTGTGCTCCCTGGCTGTTCGCTGGCGTCAGTCTATCGCGCCACCGAATGGCCGGGACTTGACGAATAGTCTTTGCCGAGTGCTGCCACTCGGCTCGCCCTGCCATCATCCAGTGGTTCTCTTCGGGAAGTGACAAATGACCTATGACACGCTCATTCGGCGTGCCTGCATCGTCGACGGCACCGGCGCCGATACCTACGTGGCAGACATCGGCATTCGCGGCGACCGTATCGTCGCCATTGGCGATCTGGCGGCCGGTCTGGCAAGCCAGGTCATCGAAGCGGAAGGTCGTTATCTTGCGCCGGGCTTCATCGACGTGCATACCCACGATGATAGTTGTGCGATTCAGCAGCCGGAGATGCTGCCCAAGATCACCCAAGGCGTGACCACGGTGATCGTCGGCAACTGCGGTATCAGTGCGTCGCCGGTCAACGTGACCGGTGAGGTCCCTGATCCGATGAATCTGCTCGGAGAGGCGGACGCCTTCTTCACGACGTTCGGGGACTTTGCCCAGGCCGTCGATGCCGCCTCGCCCGCCGTCAATGTGGCGGCGCTGATCGGCCACACGACCCTTCGCGCCGCTGCCATGGACCGTTTCGATCGAACGGCGACCGACAGCGAGATCACGACCATGCGTGAGTCCCTGCGCAAGGCGTTGCAGGCCGGCGCGATCGGGCTCAGCTCGGGGTTGGCCTATACCAATGCCCGGCAGTCGACGAGCGAGGAGGTCAAGGCGCTGGTCGAGGTGGTCGGCAAAGAGGGGGGGCTCTACGCCACGCACATGCGCAACGAGCGAGAAGCGCTGTTTGAGGCGATGGACGAAGCCTTCGAGACCGCCGCGCATGGCAAGGTGGCGCTCGTCATCTCGCATCTGAAATGCGCCGACGTCGAGAACTGGGGCAAGACCGAGCACGCCATCGAAAAGCTCGAGCAGGCTGCCGCTCGCCAGCCCTGTAACTGTGACTGCTACCCCTATGCGGCATGCTCCACCACGCTGGACCTCTGGCGCGTCTCCGAGGCGTTCGACATTCTCGTCACCTGGTCGAAGCCGCATCCCGAGATGGGCCGCAAGCTGCTGAAGGATATCGCTGCGGAATGGGCTGTCGATCTGACCGAGGCGGCGCGGCGGCTGATGCCGGCGGGGGCCATCTACCACAACATGGACGAAGCGGACGTTAGACGCGTCTTGGCTCATCCGTTGACGATGATCGGCTCGGATGGCTTGCCAAGCGACCCCAATCCGCATCCGCGGCTGTGGGGGAGCTTTCCCCGCATCATCGGCCATTATTGTCGTGACGAGGGGCTATTCGGACTACCGGAAGCGATTCGCAAGATGACCTCGATGTCCGCGGCTCGCTTTGGGCTGGCGGATCGCGGGGTCATCCGCGAGGGCGCCTTTGCGGATCTCACGCTTTTCGATTTCGATAGCGTCCGTGACGGTGCCAGCTTTCTCGAACCGACGACGCCAGCCATCGGGATCGAGTGGGTTATGGTTAACGGGCGATTGTCGTTGGTCGATGGCACGGTAAAGGCGCGCGCGGGGAGGCTGCTACGCCGCCCTGGCAGTTTGGCGAATGCCGGCCATGAGCCGCATTCTGTACCCGCTCACTAGAGAAAGAACGCATGCTCAAGACTCCTTATCTTCTGTTTCTCGGGGATGTCCCCGACCCGCTCTCTGCCAAGGTCGCTCAAGGTATTCGCGACTGGCGTCCGGAGTACGCGCTGGGGCAGTACCGCTTGCCGGGCTGCCAGGCCGACATGCAGTTGCCGGACCTGGACATTCAGGCCGCTGTCGATCAGGGCGCGAAAACGCTGGTGATCGGCGCTGCCAACCGTGGCGGGGTCATCTCGCGCAGCTGGATCGCGGTCCTCAAGGAGGCGCTCGCGGCCGGTATGGACATCGCTTCCGGGCTGCACAACCTGCTGCGCGACGAGCCGGAACTGGTCGAAGCCGCCAAAACGCATGGCGGTCGACTGATCGATGTTCGGGTGCCGCAGGTGCAGTACCCGATCGGTGATGGCAAGAAGCGGCGTGGCAAGCGCTGCCTGGCAGTCGGGACGGACTGCTCCATCGGCAAGATGTACACCGCGCTGGCGCTGGATATCGCGCTGCGCGACGCGGGCGCCAAGTCGAGTTTTCGCGCCACCGGCCAGACCGGCATCTTGATTACCGGCCAGGGGGTGCCTCTGGACGCCGTGATTGCTGACTTCATGGCGGGGTCGATTGAGTGGCTGACACCGGACAATGACGACGACCATTGGGACATTATCGAAGGGCAGGGCAGTCTGTTTCACCCTTCCTACTCGGGCGTCACCATGGCCCTGATCCACGGCGGTCAGCCCGATGCGCTGATCCTGTGTCACGAGCCGACGCGAACGCACATGCGTGGGCTGCCGCACTACCAGCTTCCGTCGCTGGAGCAGTTGCGTGACACGGCACTGCCACTGGCGCGTGTCGTCAATCCCGCCTGCCAGGTCGTCGGTGTCTCGGTGAACACCGCGGCCATGGACGCCGACGAGGCCGGGGACTATCTCCAGGCGCTCGAGGCGCGTCTGGGCCTGCCGTGTGTCGATCCCTATCGCCATGGCGGCGAACGCCTGGCTGAGGCGGTGCTGGCATGCTGACACTGGCCGTCGACGAGCAGGTATTTCCGCTGGCGGAGGTGTTCACCATCTCCCGCGGCTCGCGCAGCGACGCTCGCGTGGTAGTGGCGACCCTATCGGATGGCCATCACGAGGGGCGCGGTGAGTGCGTGCCGTACGCCCATTACGGCGAGTCGGTCGAGAGCGTCATCGCCCAGATTGAGTCGGTCCGCGACGATCTGGCCGAGGGCATGGATCGACAAGCGCTGCAGTCGCGGCTGCCCGCCGGCGCCGCGCGCAACGCGCTGGACTGCGCGTTCTGGGATCTCGAAGCCAAGCTGGCCGACAAGCCGGTGTGGCAGTTGGCGGCGTTGGAAGCGCCGCAACCGGAAATCACGGCTTTCACGCTGTCGCTGGACACGCCCGAGGCCATGCGGGAGAAGGCGCGTCAGCACGCGAAGAAACCGCTTCTAAAGCTCAAGCTCGGTGGCGCGGGTGATATCGAGCGTCTTCAAGCGGTCCGTGAAGGCGCTCCGGCAGCCAGAATTATCGTCGATGCCAATGAGGGTTGGGATGGCGCTGCCTATGAGCGGTTGGCGCCGGTACTGCTCGAACTCGGCATCAGCATGGTCGAGCAACCGCTGCCGTCCGGCAGCGATGAGACGCTTGCGACAATCGCCCGGCCGCTGCCCGTGTGTGCCGATGAGGCCTGCCATGATCGTGGGTCGCTTGCGCAGCTCGTAGGACGCTACGACATGATCAATATCAAGCTCGACAAGACCGGCGGATTGACCGAAGCGCTGGCGCTGAAGCGCGACGCGCTGGCGCAAGGGTTCGATGTCATGGTCGGCTGCATGGTGGGGTCGTCGCTTTCCATGGCGCCAGCCTTGCTGGTCGCGCAGGGCGCAGCGATCGTCGACCTCGACGGGCCGCTGCTGCTGGCCAGGGATCGCGAGTACGGTATGGTGTTCGACGCCGACGGGGTTCATCCGGCAGATCGCAGACTTTGGGGATGAGTCGGTGCACCCATCCGCAACAGATTCGTATCGGGGAGCGCGCATGACGCAGCGAACGGTTTTCGTCAACGGTGACTATGTCGATGAGCGAGAGGCCTGTATCTCGGTCTTCGATCGCGGCTTTCTCTTTGCCGACGGTGTCTACGAGGTGTGTTCGGTACTCGATGGACGTTTGGTCGACTTCGAGGCGCACATGCGCCGATTGCGTCGGTCGGCGAGTGAGCTCGACATCGTGGTGCCCTGGGACGACCCGTCGCTGCTCGAGATCCACCGTGAACTTCTGCGTCGCAATGCGCTGGAAGAGGGCATGGTTTACCTTCAGCTGACGCGCGGCAGCAGTGGCGATCGCGATTTCCACTACCCCGAAATGGCGACGCCCACGCTGGTGCTCTTCACCCAGGCCAAAGCGCTGGTCGACGCGGCTTCAGGGCATCGCGGCATCCGCGTGGTGACGCAGCCTGACTGGCGCTGGGCCAGACGCGATATCAAGACGGTGCAGCTACTCTATCCGGCGATGGCGAAGATGGCCGCTCGCAACGCGGGCGTCGATGACGCCTGGATGGTCGAGGAGGGTTTCGTTACCGAGGGCGCCTCCAACAACGCCTGGATATTGACGGCAGAAGGGCGTCTGGTAACTCGCGAGCTCTCGCACGATATCCTGCCGGGTATCACTCGCGCGGTGGTGTGTGAGCTGGCAGATGCACTCGGCCTGGTGGTGGAGGAGCGGGCATTCACGGTCGAGGAGGCGCAGAGCGCTGCCGAGTGCTTCGTGACCTCGGCCTCGTCGTTCGTGACGCCGGTGATCGAGCTCGATGGGGTCGCCATTGCCGAGGGGCATCCTGGCGAGGTGGTGCGTCGACTGCGTGAGCGCTATATCGAGGAAAGCCGGCGCCGCGCGCTGTAACGCTGAGCCCCGGCGGCGTCAGGCGTCGCCGGCGCTCAGCGACGGCAGGGCGAGTTCCAGCATCGCCCTGGGCCGGGCGGGTCAGAGCGCAACGCGACACACGCCCACAAAAAAGCCCACCGTAAGGTGGGCTTTTTCGATGCTGTCTGGTGGCTACGCCCTGATTCGAACAGGGGACCCCATCATTATGAGTGATGTGCTCTAACCAGCTGAGCTACGTAGCCAATGTTGTCTCGCATCTTGCGTGACAACGGGGGCGAATATTACCATAACTCGATGATGCGTCAACGAATTTCTGGAATTTTCGCCGCCCGCTTTAGACGTTGAAGCGGAAGTGCATCACGTCGCCATCCTGGACGACGTATGTCTTGCCCTCGAGACGCCATTTGCCGGCTTCCTTGGCGCCGTTATCACCGCCGAGCGCGACGAAATCGTCATAGCTCACCACTTCGGCGCGAATGAAGCCCTTCTCGAAGTCGGTGTGGATCGCGCCGGCCGCCTGCGGGGCGGTAGCGCCGATCTTCACGGTCCAGGCGCGGACTTCCTTCACACCAGCGGTGAAGTAGGTCTGCAGGCCCAGCAGACCGAAACCGGCGCGAATCACGCGGTCGAGCCCGGGTTCGTCCATCCCCATCTCATCGAGGAACATGGCGCGCTCCTCGTCCTCGAGTTCTGAAATTTCCGCCTCGAGTTTGTTGCAGACGGGCACGACCACCGCATTCTCCTCGGCGGCGATTTCGCGAACGATATCCAGGTGCGGATTGTTCTCGAAGCCGTCCTCGGTGACGTTGGCGATGTACATGGTCGGCTTCAGCGTCAGAAAGCCGTAGCTGCGGACCTGGCGCTGTTCGTCGGCATCCAGGGAAAGGCTGCGCAGCGGCTTGCCCTCTGCCAGGTGCGGCTGGATGCGGTCGAGTATTGCCTTGGTGGCCACTGCCTCTTTATCACCGCCCTTGACCGCACGTGCCAGACGCTGGATGCCGCGCTCGACGGCGTCGAGATCGGCCAGTGCCAGCTCCAGATTGATCGTCTCGATGTCGGCACGCGGGTCGACCTGGTTGGAGACGTGAATCACGTTGTCGTCGTCGAAACAGCGCACTACATGGGCGATGGCGTCGGTCTCACGAATGTTGGCCAGAAACTGGTTGCCCAACCCTTCGCCCTTGGAAGCGCCTTCGACCAGCCCGGCGATATCGACGAACTCCATCGTGTTCGGCAGCACCTTCTGCGGCTTGACGATCTCGCTGAGGCGGTCGAGACGGGGATCGGGCATCGGCACGATGCCCGTATTCGGCTCGATGGTGCAGAAGGGAAAGTTCTCGGCGTCGATGCCGGAGCGCGTCAGCGCGTTGAAGAGAGTCGATTTGCCCACGTTGGGCAGGCCGACGATGCCGCAATTGAAACCCATGGTGCGTTCCTGAAGGCTAGTTCTGGAAGCCGTGCGTTAGGGCACGGTGAAAGTGCGAATGGCGCGCATTCTACGGGACCTCGCCGGCCTGGGCCATACTCTTGGCGCGCGCAGGCCTCGGAGCGCGACAGGTAGCGCCAGGACGCTTCGCCGTCCGCAGAGCGAGTCGCTGACTCATGCGTAGGCTGCGAGTCGTCAATCCAGAGGGTGGGGGGGGGCGTCAGCTCGGTTTGAAGCTGTGGAGGCGATTCATCGCCTTGGCCCAGTCACCCGTGAGCGCGTCGGGAAGCGTCATGGTGATTTCATCGATAGCGTCGTCGATCGCCTGGCGCTCGGCCTTGCCGGGGCGGCCCAGTACGTAGTTCGTGACGAGCTTGGCCGTGCCGGGATGGCCGATGCCGATACGTAGGCGGTGAAAATCCTTGACGTTACCCAGAGCGCTGACGATATCGCGCAAACCGTTGTGGCCACCGTGGCCGCCGCCGGTCTTGTAGCGAGCGAGTCCCGGGTCGATATCGAGTTCGTCGTGGGCGACGAGCAGCTCTTGCGGGGCGATCTTGAAGAACTGACACAGTGCAGCCGTGGAGGCACCGCTGCGATTCATGAAGGTGGTGGGATTGAGCAGGTGCAGATCGCGTCCACCGAGCGTGATCTTGGCGTAAAGCCCCTGAAACTTGCGCTCGGGACGCAGCGATGTCGCTGCGTCCCGGGCAAGACGTTCGACCAGCCAAGCACCGGCGTTATGACGTGTCTCATGGAACTCCGACCCCGGGTTGCCGAGGCCGATGACCGCTTTGACTTCACTCATACCGACTTGCCTGTCCTGATCGCGTCGTCGAGGCGCTTAGGCCTCGTCTTTCGGCTCGCCGTCTTCGTCGACGCCTTCACCCGCCAGCTCGTCATCACGCACGACGGTCGGATGCGTCACGCTGACGACGCCAGCGTCGTGCTCTTCGCCGTGGGAGAGTTCGACCAGTGACAGGCCTTCCGGCAGCTTGATGTCGGAAAGGTGAATGGTCTCGCCGAGACCCAGCTCAGCGACGTCGACTTCCAGGTACTCAGGAAGCTTCGACGGCAGGCAGCTGACCTGAACGTCGTTGCTGAGCACGTGCAACACGCCGCCTTCATCCTTGACGCCCTTGCACTCTTCCTCGTTGAGGAAGTGGAGCGGAACGTTGATGGTGATTTCGTGAGTCGCATCGACACGCATGAAGTCGGCGTGAGTGATCAGCGCCTTGTACGGGTGGCGTTGCAGATCACGGATGATGACCTGCTGGCTCTTGCCGTCGACTTCGATATCGACGATCGAGGAGAAGAACGCCTCGTCTTCGATGGCCTTGTAGAAGGCCGGCTTGTCGATAGTGATCGGCAGCGGCTCGGCTTCACCACCGTAGATGATGGCGGCGACCTGTTCGTTCTTGCGGCGCAGGCGGCGGCTCGCACCTTTCCCCAGCTCCGTACGAACGTTGGCAGTCAGTGTGTAATGGGACATCGATTGTCACCTCTATTGGTCAAGAAAGGAGAGCGGCACGGCCCGCGACCAGGCCGTGCCGTCTCCTGAGTGCGACTGCCTTCACGGCAGTCGCTCGGCTATCCGCGCGGTGTAACCACGATAACGGGGTGCCTTGGGCGCCCGCGTTTCAGTGGAACATCGCGCTGACGGATTCTTCGTTGCTGACGCGGCGAATGGCTTCGGCGATGAGGCCGGCGACCGTCAATTGACGGATCTGACCGCTGCGACGCGCAGCTTCGGAGAGCGGTATGGTATCGGCAACCACGAGTTCGTCAAGCACCGAGCCACTAATATTGTCGACCGCCGGCCCTGAAAGGATGGGGTGAGTGGCGTAGGCGACGACGCGACGCGCACCGTGATCCTTGAGGGCTTCGGCCGCCTTGCAGAGCGTGCCGGCGGTGTCGACCATGTCGTCGACCACCACACAGGTACGATCCTGGATGTCGCCGATGATGTGCATCACCTGCGCCTGGTTGGCCTGAGGCCGGCGCTTGTCGATGATCGCCAGGTCAACATTGAGCTGCTTGGCGATCGCGCGGGCGCGAACCACACCGCCGACATCCGGTGAGACGACGACAAGATTGTCGTAGTTCTGACGCTCGATGTCGTCGAGCAGGATCGGCGAGCCGTAGACGTTGTCCACCGGCACGTCGAAGAAGCCCTGGATCTGATCGGCGTGCAGATCCATTGTCATAACGCGATCGACGCCGGCCTTGACCATCATGTCGGCGACGACCTTGGCCGAGATCGGCACGCGAGCGGAGCGAACCCGGCGATCCTGGCGCGCGTAGCCAAAGTACGGCACCACGGCGGTGATTCGCGTGGCCGAGGCGCGGCGAAGCGCGTCGACCATCAGGATCAATTCCATCAGGTTGTCGTTGGTCGGCGCGCAGGTCGACTGCAGGATGAAGACATCCTTGCCGCGCACGTTTTCGTTGATCTCGACGGCGATCTCGCCATCGCTGAACTGACCGACCGTGGCATGGCCGAGCCGGTTGTCGAGACTCTCGGCCACTTTTGACGCGAGTGCGACGTTGGCGTTACCGGTGAAAACCATCAATTTAGACACGCGCAGCCACCTTTAAGAGCTTGAGAGGGTCGGTAGGGAGTCGATTTGCGTTGAAGCGAGCGAGTCTGCAGAGGGAACTCGGGGGGCGCGGCGAGGGCGCATGACCGATTGCCGAGCCGGTGCGAACGCACGTATCACCTCCGCGAGTCTCGCGATCCGAGGAGAGTCGAACGTCGAAGCGGCGGAAGAAGCCATGGCGGCGCCGGTAGGGAAGTCGTGTGGACTGAAGGGCCATCGCGTCCCGGTTTCCGTATGCAGGCTTTTGAAGAGCGAAGAGATGGCTGGGGTACCAGGATTCGAACCTGGGAATGCCGATACCAGAAACCGGTGCCTTACCACTTGGCTATACCCCAGCAATGTCGGTAGCGCACATTATGCGCAAAGGCGCTGACCGTTGACCAGACGTGCACGTAAAACCAGTCTCGAGTCGCTGTCGGCTAAGAGGAAATGACGATGGTGCATTCATCTCTCTCGTTGCGATGGCGTCTCGCGTGCAGCCTCAATCGAGTCTCAAGGTGCGATGCAGCGGTGAGCGATTGCAGCCGCGAGCCTTGAAGACCTGCCACTCACTCGGTGCGTTGCGAAGCGCCTCGTCGGCCAGGGCATCGTCGAGCGGGCAGAAGACGCAGGCGCCTGTCCCGGTGAGCATGGCCGGACCGTACTGGGAGAGCCAGACGATGGCACGGTCAACTTCGGGATAGAGCGCGCGAACGCTGCTTTCGCAATCGTTGCGCCACACCGTGTCGGGGGTGGCCCCGGTGAGTGCGTGGCGCATACTAATGGCGAGGCTATGACGTGTCAAACCGGGGTGGTTGAAGACGGCGGCGGTGGAAACGCTCACGCCCGGATGCACGATGACGAACGGGGTTTCCTCGAGTTGGACCGGGCTGAGGCGCTCACCTACGCCCTCTGCCCATGCGCTGTGGCCGCGGACGAAGACCGGCACGTCCGCGCCGAGTTCGAGGCCCAGCTCGGCGAGTCGATCGATGCCGAGCGCCAGCCCCCAGAGTCGGTCGAGACCGAGCAGTGTCGTCGCGGCGTTGGAGCTGCCGCCGCCCAGTCCGCCCCCCATGGGGAGTCGCTTGTCGAGAACGATATTGGCCCCCGCGCGGGTTCCGCTTGCTGCCTGCAGGCGCCGGGCGGCTTTGACCACGAGGTTGTCGTCATGTGCCACGTCTTCCAGCGCGGATGACAGCGCTATCCTGCCATCCTCACGCGGGGAGAAATGAAGCGTGTCCGCGAGGTCGAGCAGTTGAAACAGCGTCTGGAGATCGTGATAGCCATCGTCGCGGCGTCCGGTGATCCGCAATAGTCGGTTGAGTTTCGCGGGCGCAGGCAGGGATAGCGGGGTTGCTCCGGCGCTAGGTTCCTTGCCGGGGGTCATGGTGTCTCACCGGCAGTGCCAGGACGCCATTCGTTGACGACTAAGGTGGCGCGAACCTCGTTGTAAGTCATGACCAGGCGTCGCGGCAGCCAGAGCTCACCGGCGTAGGTCCAGTCACGATATTCAATGCGCCAGCCCGCTTGTTGAAGCGTCTTGGGAAAGCCGAAGGTGTCAGGCGTCGTCTCGAAGACGCTACCCGGCGCCGGCAGGCCGCGCACCCAGTAGTCGAGCGCGGAGATCGGTAGCGACCAGCCCAGCTGCTGTTGCATCAGCGCCTCCGGGGAGGCCGCTTCGAAGGTGCCGTCACCGGTGGTCAACCTGACCGCGCCCGCACGGCCTTCGAGCACGCTGCGGCCGGCGCCGAACGGCCCGCTGATCAGCATGCGATAGTGCTGTGGCGTCTGTCGCCAGTCGAGGTTGGCGCTGGTGCTGTCCTGCGGCGTTCGCAGGCCGACCTTACCGGCGATCTGCCAGGTGTCGAGGGCGGTGAGATCGTCCTGCTGTCGCGCCCAGTCATCACCCTGACGAGGAGTCTCCGGCATCGGCGCCTGGCCGGCACAGCCGGCAAGCCAGAGCGCGACGAAAAGCGCACCGAGTGGACGCCAGCCGCGAAGGCCAGATTGTGGCTTGCAACGCGGGGAATCACTGGCCGTTGGCAGCATCGGCATGGGTACGTCCTGTCGAAATCGAAGAAGAAGTAGTGAGGCCAAGCTCGGGGTGGCGACGGAGCAAGTCGTCGATGTCCGGGTGCGTCTCGCTGCTCGACAGCGCCGCGTTCACCACGCGTTTCGCTTTCTCGGTCTGGCCGAGTGTCAGCAGCGTTTCGGCGTAGTGGGCGGCAATCTCCTGATCGGGTACCGCCGCGTAGGCTCGCTGCAGGTAGTCAAGCGCGAGCTGCGAGTCGCCGAGCTTGAAGTGAATCCAGCCCAGACTATCCAGAATCGCCGGGCTGTCGGGTTCGATGGCGGCGGCGCGCTCGACGAGCGAGAGCGCTTCGTCCAGCCGATCGGTTTCCGTTGCCAATGTATAGCCGAGCGCATTGAGGGCAGCGGCGTCGTTCGGGTCGCGATCGACCAGCGTTTCGAGCGTTTCGAGCATTCGCGCCAGATTGCCCTGGGCGTAGTCACGCATGGCCCGGGTATAAAGTAGATCGTTGTCATCGGGGGCCTGGGTGAGCGCATCGCTGAGCAACGCATCCGCCGCGGCCATCTGGCCTGCGCTGTCCAGCGCCTCGATACCCAGTTGCGTCAGCGTCGTGCGGTGACGCGCATGGCGAAGCGATTCCACGCGGACGAATTCCTGAAGTGCCGCGTAGCGCGCGTCACGCGCCAGCATTCGGATCGCCAGGGCGCGGGATTCGTTGAATCCGGGGCCGGGCGGCACTTGACGGTAATAGAGCAGCGCGTTGTCGGTTTCGCCTCGTTGCTCGGCGATGCTCGCCAGCAGGAGATACGCGCCGGGCGGGGTGTTGTCGCGATCCAGCAGGGGGAGCAGGAGTCGCTGAGCCGGCGCCGGGGCGTCGAACTGGAGATAGAGCCTGGCAAGCGCGAGGCGTAGCGTCGGATTGTCGGGGTAGCGCTGGAGCAACCGGTCGATCTGGCCCTCCGCGGCGGGGATGTCTCCCCGTGAGATCGCGCTCTGCGCCAGGGCCAGGAAAAAGCGGCTATCGCCGGGCGCGAGTGCAAGCCCGCGCCTCGCCGCGGATTCGGCGAGGCCGGTATTGCCGGCTTCGAGGGCGATCTGCGACTGCACGAGCCAGAGCTCGGCGGTGGCGAGGGTCATGGCCGAGAGGCGATCGATACGCGCCAGCGCTGCCGTCGGGTCACCGCCGACCGCTTCGAGTCTTGCCATCGCCAGCCCCGGGTCCAAGTCGGCCGGATGGGCGTCGGCGTAGGCACGAAGCGGCGGGACGAGTTCGCCAAGCGCGACTCCAGACTCGAGGGCGAGGTCGACCAGCGCCAGTAGCTGGCCGTCGCCCCCCTGGCGCGATAGTTCGAGGCGATGGCGAAGCGCCAGCGCCCACTCCCCGCGATCAATGGCAATACCCGACAGCAACGCTTCCGGGGCGTCGTCTTCAGGTGCCAGTGTCTGCCACAGGTCGGCGGTGCTGGAGAGCAGGTCGGTATCTTCGGTATAGCGAGCCGCGAGCGTCGCACGCTCGGCCAGCGCCGCTGAGCGGTAGCGCCTGGCGGCGCCTTGGTATCCGAGCGCGGCGCGTCGAAAATCGCCGCGCTGCCCCGCCATCTCCGCGAGCATGACGTCTGACAGCCCCTGGGCGTCGAAGCCGCGAGTGATCGGCGGTGCGTTACGCATCGGGTCGGGATGGGGGGGCGCGGTGGAATCGGCCGACATGCCTTGGCAGCCGGTCAGAAGCGCCGCGCAGCCGGCGGCGTAGAGCAGACGTTTGGCCATGCCGTCCTCGGGGTCGATCGGTGGCTCAAGCATACCCCGTGAATGCCGGGGGTCAATCGGATGGAGCCGGCGACGCCCTGCGCGCGCAGAGGTTACAAACGAGGGGTAACGCATTGCCTGCTAAGGGTTCTTGGGTTGTGCTAAAATGGCGCCGCTGCGGGGGCCAAGCCGGCCTGGCTGATTCGCTAAGCCGCCGGCGACGCGCTGCGTGAACTGTTGCGAGAGGGGGGCGCGAGTTCGAATGGTGCCGTCATCCGTTCCCGCCGAATCCGCGTAGAGCCTCGGTAAGCACTGACCCCGCGTTGCGGCTGCCCCTGGCGAACCGCTCGACGATGGGCAAGCGGGCATTCATTGCCCAGGTGCCGTCATCGTGATCGTCCGTTCCGACGTGCCGACCTCGGTGATTTGACCCATGCAAGATTATTGACCGTGATTTCATGACGCTGCTAGCTCTGGGTATCAATCACAAGACCGCCGCGGTGGACATGCGCGAGCGAGTTGCCTTTTCGCCGTCGCAGTATGCCGCGGCGCTAGGACAGCTGCGCGCGCTGCCTGACGTGCATGAGGCGGCGGTGCTCTCTACCTGCAATCGCACCGAGCTCTACTGCGTCACAGCCGATGGCGGCGAGAGCCAGCTGCTGGAGTGGCTGAGCAGCTTCCACGGCATGGCAGCCCACGAGCTGCTCAATAGTGCCTACCACTATCATGAGGGCGAGGCCGCTCGGCACCTGATGCGCGTCGCCGCCGGTCTCGACTCGATGGTACTGGGCGAGCCGCAGATTCTTGGCCAGTTGAAGGATGCCTACCAGCTCGCTCGCGAACACGCCGGTCTAGGCAGCGAGCTCGAGCGACTGTTCCAGCAAACGTTCTCGATCGCCAAACAGGTGCGTACCGAGACGTCGATTGGCGAGAACCCGGTCTCGGTGGCCTATGCCGCAGTGAGTCTCGCCAGTCGAATTTTCGATGATTTCGGCCGAGCGCGAGCCCTGCTGATCGGTGCGGGAGAGACGGTGGAACTCGTGGCGCGTCATTTGCGAGAAGCCGGGATCCTGGGAATCACCGTCGCGAACCGAACCCTGGCCCGCGCGGAGGCGCTCGCCGCCGACTGCGGGGGTAAGGCGATCGAGCTCGGCGGCATTCCGCAGGCACTGGAGCAGGCGGACATCGTCATCGCGTCGACGGCAAGCGACCTGCCGATCCTGGGTAAGGGCATGGTCGAGCGAGCGCTGAAAGTGCGCCGGCATCGCCCCATCTTCATGGTGGATATCGCCGTGCCCCGCGACATCGAGCCCGAAGTGGGTGACCTCGATGACGTCTTCCTCTACAGCGTCGACGACCTGCAGCAGGTGATCGCCGAGAACCGTCGCCATCGCGAAGTGGCTGCCAGCCAGGCCGAGACATTGATCGAGCAGGGCGTCGAGCACTGGCTGCACGAGCGCCGTGTGCGCGGCGCTGGCGATCTGATCCGACGCTATCGCCAGCATGGCGAGTCACTGCGCCAGGACGCCGAGACACAGGCGCTCGCGCAGCTGGCGAGAGGCGAGGATCCCGAAACGGTCATCAAGCGGCTCTCGCATCAGCTCGCCAACAAGCTCATGCACGGCCCGACCCTTCGTCTTCGAGAGGCGTCGGGCGAGTCGCGACAAGACATTATCCAGGCGGCCGACAGCTTGCTGATCGACGCCTCCGCCACGACACAGGATTCCGCATGAAAGCGTCTCTGCGCGAACGACTGGACGCCTTCCACGACCGCTTCGAGGAGCTGTCCGCGCTACTTTCCGAGCCCGATACCATTGCCGATCAGCCCCGTTTTCGCGACTACTCTCGCGAATATGCCGAGCTCGAGCCGGTTGTCGAGTCCTGGCTTGAGTATCGCCGCACCGAGGGCGATATCGAGGCCGCCGAGCAGATGCGACACGACAGCGACCCGGAGATGCGCGAGCTCGCCGAAGAGGAGTGGCTCGCGGCTCGCGCTGCGCTCGAAGAGCGCGAAGCGCAGCTCAAGCGTCAGCTGGTGCCCAAGGACCCGGACGACGGCAGCAACGTGTTTCTCGAGATTCGGGCGGGCACCGGCGGTGACGAGGCGGCGCTGTTTGCCGGCGATCTCTTTCGCATGTACTCCCGTTACGCCGAGCGCCGCGGCTGGGGCGTGGAAATCGTCAGCGCCAATCACGGCGAGCACGGCGGTTACAAGGAGGTCATCGCTCGAGTCAAGGGCGACAGCGTCTACGCCATGCTCAAGTTCGAATCCGGCGCACACCGGGTCCAGCGCGTGCCCGCGACGGAATCCCAGGGGCGAATTCATACCTCGGCCTGCACCGTTGCGGTGATGCCGGAGGCAAGCCAGGTCGGTGATATCGACATCAATACCAACGATCTGCGGGTGGATACCTTCCGCTCCAGCGGTGCCGGCGGCCAGCACGTCAACACCACGGACTCCGCGATTCGTATCACCCACCTGCCGTCCGGGGTGGTGGTGGAGTGTCAGGAGGAGCGTAGCCAGCACAAGAACCGTGCCAAGGCGATGTCGCTGCTGGCCGCCCGACTCAAGCAGTCAGCGGTAGACAGTCAGCGCCAGCAGCAGGCGGATACCCGCCGCTCGCTGGTCGGCTCCGGCGACCGTAGTGAGCGCATCCGCACCTACAACTTTCCCCAGGGACGGCTCACCGATCATCGCATCAACCTGACGCTCTACAAGCTCAATGAAGTGGTGGCGGGCGATCTCGACGAAGTGCTGGTTCCGCTGATTAACGAGTATCAGGCCGATCAGCTGGCGGCGCTGCAGGGCGATGCCTGAGTCACTGTCGCCGATGACCGTCGACGAGGCGCTGAGACACGCGGCCTCGCGTCTGAGCGAGAGTCCGTCGCCGCGTCTCGACGCCGAGGTTCTGTTGATGCACGTGCTCGACGTCGGGCGCACCTGGCTCTACACCTGGGGCGATCGCCATCTCGAGGCGGGCGCCGAGGGCCGATTCGAAGCACTGCTGGCTCGGCGACAGGCCGGGTGGCCGGTCGCCTATCTCGTCGGTCGCCGCGAGTTCTGGGGCCTGATGCTGGACACGACGGCAGCGACTCTCATTCCGCGTCCCGATACCGAACGGCTGGTCGAGGCGGCGCTGGCCTCGGCGGCGCAGCCTACGGGCGCGCTGCTCGATCTCGGCACCGGCACCGGCGCGATCGCCCTGGCATTCGCCAGTGAGCGTGCCGGCTGGCGGGTCAGCGGCGTCGATTTCTCGGCGGAGGCGGCGGCGTTGGCAGCCGCCAACGCCGAACGTCTCGGCCTCGATGTCGAGATCCTCGTCAGCGACTGGTTTTCGGCAGTCGCCGGACGACGTTTCGACGTCATCGTCTCCAATCCGCCCTATATCGCCGACGACGATCCGCACCTCGAACGGGGGGATGTACGATTCGAACCCCGAAGCGCCCTCGTCGCTGAGGCCGGCGGTTTCGCCGCGCTGGACACGATCATCGACGGCGCCCGCTCGTACCTGAACGCCGGCGGCTGGCTCTGGCTCGAGCATGGCTTCGAGCAGGGCGAGAACCTTCGTCGGCGCTTCGAGCATTATGGGTATCACGAGATCGCGACACTCGAGGATCTCGGGGGGCGCGACCGCGTCACCGGCGCAAGATGGCGTGACGACGCGACGCCAGCCAGCGCCTGACGATGCCCGTTGGCTGTCCGGCCTTGGGTATTGCAGATGTGTCCGCCGCGAGGCTGTGATAGTACTAATGCGCCGACTCCGCCGGCGCTGCGCGGGCGGGGTCGTTACTCCTCGATTCACTGGCTGGAACAATGACAGCAATGAAAGCCAAATCGCGCTCTCTCGATCGTATCGATCTCAATATCCTGCGCTGTCTCCAGGACAACGCGCGGATCTCCTACGTCGATCTCGCCACCCAGGTGGGGCTGTCGACCACGCCGTGTCTCGAGCGGGTCAAACGACTCGAACGCGCCGGTGTCATCCGCGGCTATCGCGCACTGCTCGATCCCCACGCACTGAAGGCCAACCTGCTGGTCTTCGTCGAGATTAGCCTGAGTACGCAGTCCCCGGCGGTCTTCGACGAGTTTCGCCGCGCCGTGGCGGAACTGCCGCAGATCCAGGAGTGTCACCTCGTCTCGGGGCAGTTCGACTATATCCTCAAGTGCCGGATTCCCGAGATGTCCGCCTATCGCCAGCTGCTGGGCGATGTGGTACTGACGCTGCCGGGCGTCAAGGAGTCGAAGAGCTACGTGGTGATGGAGGAGGTCAAGGAAGCCCTGTCGCTGCCCATTCCCGACCTGGACACGATCGAGGAACGCTGAGTCGCTTCGCTTGCCACGCTGCCCACCAGTGGTGCGATCCACGCTTTATCCAACGCCATCGATGAGACGCCATGAACGACGATCAGCTGCTCCGCTACAGCCGCCACATCATGCTCGAGGAGATCGATATCGAGGGGCAGACGCGCCTGCTCGACTCTCATGCGCTCGTCGTGGGTGCCGGCGGGCTCGGCTCGCCGGCGGCGCTCTATCTGGCCGCCTCGGGCGTAGGGCGGCTGACCCTCGCCGATGACGACGTTGTCGAGCACTCCAATCTGCAGCGCCAGATTGCGCACACGGAGGCATCACTCGGGCGTTTCAAGGCCGAGTCCGCGCGCGAGGCGGCGCTGGCGCTCAACGGCGAGTGTCGCATCGAGGCGCTGTCGAGCCGTCTGGCCGGCGAGGCACTACTCGCAGCGGTGGAGGCGGCGGATGTCGTACTGGATTGCACCGACCGCTTCTCCAGTCGTTTCCCCATCAATCGCGCCTGCGTCAAGACGGCAACGCCACTGGTCAGCGGGGCTGCCATCCGCTTCTCCGGACAGCTCGCGGTGTTCGATCCCAGCGTCGCGGCGTCGCCTTGCTACGCCTGTCTCTACGGCGAGGAAGGGGATGATGACTCGCTGACCTGCGCCGAAAGCGGTGTCGCGTCACCGCTGGTGGGCGTCATCGGGAGTTTTCAGGCGCTGGAGGCCCTCAAGCTTCTGAGCGGCGCCGGGACGCCGCACCGTGGACTTTCCACCTTCGATGGGCTTCGCGGCGAGTGGCGTCGTTTCGAACTGCCGCGAGACCCTCACTGTGCGGTTTGTGGGGCGGCCGTGTCCGACTGAAAAGACTCCCGTTCGAGAACCGTTTGCCAGCGCGCTCGTCGACGCCGGTGGCCCGAGCCGCCAAGATATTCATCAAGGAAAAGATGCCACTCCTCGCTTTGCCACTGCGACAGGCGACGCGCGAAGCGTTGGACATCACGGCGGCGTTCGTGGCGCGGATTGATCAGTGGCCGTGCCTTTTCCAGGTCGATGAAACAGGCGGCGAAGCCATGTGTGGCGGCCGTGTCGGGACGCAGGAACACATGCTTGGCATACAGGCTGCCATGGCGCCAGCGTCTCGCGTGTAGTCGGCGCAGGAGTGCCGCACAGCTGACGACGATCGACTGGCGAATCGGTTGTGAAAGCGTGTCCCACCGCGCATTCAGCGAGACGAGATCGGTGTAGCCTTCCAGTTCCGGCGTTGCCAGAATCGCCTCCCAGTTACCGTCGCGGCGACGCTCGGCATGGTAGGCAGCGGTCAGCGCTGGAATATCCAAACGATGAAACGTCTCGATATTGCGGACTTCGCGCGAGAATGTTGGCTCGCCGAGAGGTCGACGGAGGCTGCGCCCAAGGTGATTGGTCTGTCGCTTCAAGAAAAAGGTACGAGTTGGCAGGCCCGGCGCGTCGAGCGTCAAGCGCACCACTTCGGAGTGACCGCCACGCTCGCGGTTGGGTAGGTCGACCGGCGTGAGTGTCAGCGCCCATAGCGCGTCGAAATCGGTCAGGTCATTGTGCGCAAAGTAAGGGCGGTAGGCGGGAGAAAGGGTCGGGTGCACGTTAGGTCTCGGTAGCCGGCAGTCATTAGGTGGGCCGAGGAGCCGCCGCGTAATGGCTTCTCATGGCGCTCGCCCAGGAGCGACGATATCATCAATTTAAGCGGAGCTTAAGATTTGCCATGAGCGTTTCGCCACCGCACAGCTACTACCACGCCACTCGACAGGTCGAGTTATCCGCCACGACGCCGCTGGCGGGGGAGAGGACGGCCGACGTCTGCATCATCGGGGGCGGCGTGACCGGCTGTTCGGCGGCGCTGCACCTGGCCGAGCGCGGCTATCGTGTCGTGTTGCTGGAGGCCGGCGAGATCGGACATGGCGCCTCCGGTCGAAGTGGCGGGCAGATCCTGCCCGGCTTCGGTACGGAGATGCCGGCGATCGAGAGCGTAGTGGGACTCGACGCCGCGCGGCGCCTCTGGGCGATGAGCGGCGAGGCCGTGGATCTCACCCAGCGGCTAATCGCGACCCACGACATTCCCTGCGACCTGCGCCGTGGCTACGTCCATGCGGCGGTGAAGCCCCGTCATGCCCATGCCATGCGCGCCCATGCCGAGCGTATGGCGCGCGTCTATGGCTATACCGGTGAGCGCTGGCTCGATCCCGAGTCGCTGCGAGACCATGTCAGGACTGACGCCTATCGTGGCGGGTTATTCGATGCGGCCGGTGGTCATCTTCACCCTCTCAATTACACCCTGGGCCTGGCGCGGGCGGCACAGCGTGCCGGCGCGACGCTTTACGTCCGCTCTCCGGTCATCCGGGTCGAGCGCGGTGATGTCACCCGGGTCATGACGGCCAGCGGATGCGTGCGGTGCGACGTCGTCCTCGTCGCCTGCAACGCCTATCTCGACGGTCTGGTACCGCAGCTGGACGGTCGCATCATGCGGGTCAGCAATTACATCATCGCGACGGAGCCACTCGGCGACGCGCTGGCAGCCGACATATTGCCGAGCGATCCGGCGGTCTCGGATGCCAATTTCGTGCTCGATTACTACCGGCTCTCCGCCGACCGCCGTCTGCTGTACGGCGGCGAGGTCAGCTATAGCGGTCGCGAACCGCGCGGACTCGACCGCCGCATGCAGGCCAAGATGGTGTCGCTGTTTCCGGCGCTCGCTGGCACGCGAATCGACTATCGCTGGGGCGGGCAGGTGGGGATCACGCTCAATCGCGCGCCGGATTTCGGCCGCCTCGACGAAACGCTCTATTACGCCCACGGCTACTCCGGGCACGGCATGGCGCTTGCGGGGCTGGCGGGCCAGCTACTGGCGGAGGCGATCGACGGCAACACAGGGAGATTCGACGACATCGCGGCGATTCCGCATCGCCGCTTTCCCGGCGGGGAGCGTCTTCGCGTACCGCTGCTTGCCCTGGCGACAACGTTCTATCGTCTGCGGGACCGTTGGTGATGTCGTTGCGTGTCACCGCCTAATCGGCACCGATATGGCGTTCGCGAACCATGCGATGCAAGGTGGTCATCAATCTCGCCGCGCCGGGGGACATGCGGCGCTCACGCAGGCTGATCAGCCCGTAGGGCTGCACGCTGAGCGCCTCCGGCAGCGCGAGAATTGCAAAGCGCGGCTGACGACAGAGCAGCTCCGCGACTTCCCGCGTCGTCACGGTGATCGCATCCGAACGATCGACCATCGCCAGCGCCATGTAGATGTCCGGGGTATTGATGATCCGTTCGGGCGGCGGGGTGTCGAAATGCAGAAAGAGATGCTCCACGCGCTGACGCATCAGCGACCCGGTGGGTTGAAGGACCCAGGGATAGCCGCCTAGCGCCTCGGGATCACTGATCGGGGTGTCGGCCAGCGGGTGATCGGCACGACAGACCGCGCAGAGAGCTTCCTCGCCGATCTCCTCGAAGACGAATTCGCTGGCCGGCATGTCTGTCGGAATACGCGCGATGGCGAAGTCGTAGACACCGGCCCTCAGTCGCGGCACCAGCTGGCGACTGACGTCGACGTCGATATTGACCTGCAGATGGGGCGCTTCACGGTGGACGCGTTCAATGGCGGTCGCCAGCAGGGTCACCGCGGGTGCCATGACCGTGCCGACGGAGACGGTACCGGCATTGCCTTCCTTGAGCGCGTTGATCTCCTCGCTCGCCTGGGTCAGCGACGTCAGCATGCCATGAGCATGTCGGATCAGGCTTTCGCCGTACCAGTTGGGCGTGACACCTCGGGAGTGGCGATCGAACAGCGCCACCCCCAGGAGAGCCTCGAGATCACCCAGCAGTTTCGACGCCGCCGGCTGGCTCATGCCGAGGCGCTCGGCGGCACGGTGCAGGTTGCGGCACTCGTCGAGTGCGACGAATAGCTGCAAATGACGAAACTTGAGCCTGACGCTGAGAAACCAGTCGGGCGACAGCAGATGGGGGGAGCGAGAGCGCATCGGGTCACCTCGACGGTTCGACTTTGGTTGATCCTTGAAACGGCGTTTCGGCGTAGCCAACTCACCGTACAGCGGCTAGGTTGAAAATTCCGAAGCCGGCACTCGACTCGGCTTCATCGTCTCAATGGTCGAGGGGACCTTCATGACACATCGCGCTTTTTCCTGGTCGATGGGAGTAGGGCTGTCGCTGGCAGCAATCGTCGCAAGCCAGGCCGCGGCCGCGCCCAGTGGCAGTCAGGCGGCCATGCCGTCGACGCTGCCTCCGGGTATCGAGCGCTCGGGGTTCGGCACGCTTCCGGATGGCCGTAACGTCGAGTGCTACACGATCACCAATGCCAACGGCATCGAGATGCGGGTCATCAACTACGGTGGAATCATTTTGTCGCTGGAGACACCGGACCGCGACGGCCACATGGACGACATCGTGCTCGGCTTCGACTCGCTTGGCGATTATCTCTCACCCACCTATCGTCAAGCCAACCCCTACTTTGGTGCCCTGATCGGCCGATATGGTAACCGTATTGCCAACGGTGAGTTCGCAATCGACGGTCAGACGTACGAGCTGGCGACCAATGACGGGCCGAATACGCTCCACGGTGGCGACGAAGGATTCAATCAGAAACTCTGGCAAGTGCAGCCATTCACCAGCGCGGAGGGGCGCGGCGTCGTACTGTCCTACACCAGCGCCGATGGGGAGGAAGGCTTCCCCGGGGAGCTCGCGACCCGAGTGACCTACACGCTGACCGATGAAGATGCGCTGGTGATCGACTATCAGGCGCGAGCGAGCCAGACCACGCCGGTCAACCTGACTCAGCATAGCTACTTCAACCTCGCGGGCGAAGGTGATCCGAGCATTCTTGACCACCAACTGACGATCAACGCCAGTGCCTACACGCCCGTCAACGAAACACTGATCCCGACCGGCAAGATCGCCAGCGTCTCCGGTACGCCGTTCGATTTTCAGACCCCGACCGCGATCGGCGAGCGACTCGGCCAGAGCGATACTCAGCTTGCCTATGGCAAGGGCTACGATCACAACTACGTGCTGATCAAGAACGCCAGCGCGCGGGATGCACTGACTCTTGCAGCCCGGGTGGTCGAGCCGCAGAGCGGTCGCGTACTGGAAGTCGATACGACGGAGCCGGGCATCCAGTTCTATTCCGGCAACTTCCTCGACGGCACACTCGTCGGCAAGAGTGGCAAGCCCTACGTGCTGCGCTCCGGTTTTGCCCTCGAAACCCAGCACTTTCCCGACTCGCCGAATCAGCCGAACTTTCCTTCCACGCTGCTGGCGCCGGGCGAGACTTACCATAGCCAGACGGTCTACCGCTTCAAGACCGAGGACGCGCTTCCCTGACGATGCCGGCGTCATCCGCCCGACGCCGACCCACCGACCGCCCATCCGGGCGGTCTTTTTTTTACCCGGCTGCCCGGCGTGACCAAAGTCGAGCGAGACTTTGGTCTGTCGGAAAATGCCGAACGCCCTGAAACGCTGAGCCTGATATCAGGCTTCATCGTCAGTGATATCCAGAGTGATATCGCTAGGTGCGGCTTTGGATATTAGGCGGTTATTGACCTCGATCTTATCGTCGCGGAGTACCGGCAATTCATGCCGCCAATAACAAATCGGGCCCGTCAGGGCGGAGGAAACCATGAACCGTACCTTCAAGCGTTCGCTACTGGCTTTCAGCATCTCTATCGGCATGGGCATCGGCGGGGCGCAGGCTCAGGACGACGTCAAGATCGGCTTCATCGTCAAGAAACCCGAGCAAGCTTGGTTCATCAACGAGCAGGACGCCGCCTCGAAACTGGGTGAGGAGGAGGGGTTCGAGGTGGTCCGTCTGGCCGGTGAGGATGGTCAGCAGGTGCTCAGCGCCATCGACAACCTGAACTCTCAAGGGGCACAGGGCTTCGTGATCTGCCCGCCGGACGTTCGCCTGGGGCCGGCCATCATGAACCGGGCAGAGCAGTACGGCATGAAGGTTGTCACCGTCGATGATCAGTTCGTGGGAACCGATGGTGAACCGATGGCGGACGTCCCGCACCTGGGAATGTCCGGTTACAAGATCGGTCGCCAGGTCGGCGACACCATAGCCGAAGAGATGGAAGCGCGCGGTTGGGACATGGACAGCGTGGCGGCCTTGCGGCTCAGCAACAATGAGCTACCCACCGCGAAAGAGCGGACCGACGGTGCCACCGATGCGCTGGTCGAGGCGGGCTTCGATGAAAGTCATATCTTCGATGCGCCGCAACAGAATACCGACACCAGCAGCGGTTTCGCTGCCGCCTCGCCGGTCTTCTCCAAGAACGCCGATTTCGAGCACTGGGTGATCTATGCGCTCAACGAGGAGAGCGTTCTGGGGGGCGTGCGCGCCAGTGAGCAGTACGGTCTGGATGCCGAGGACGTCATTGGCGTGGGCATCAACGGATCGGGGGCCGCATTCGCGGAGTTCCAGCGACAGAATCCGACCGGTTTCTACGGCACCGTGGCCGTCAGCTCGACCATGCACGGCCGTGAGAGTGCAGAGAATCTCTACACCTGGATCACCGAAGATGACATGCCGCCGGCCAATACCGAAACCACCGGAGAGCTGATGACCCGCGACAACTGGGAGCAGGTGCGCGAAGACCTTGGGCTCTGATCCGACGCCAATCAAGGGGAGGGTCATCATGGCACAAGCGCAAACGAATCTGCGCGTCGACGGCATTACCGTCGAGTTTCCGGGCGTCAAGGCGCTCGACGGTGTGAGCTTCTCTGCCCGCGGCGGAGAAGTGCACGCACTGATGGGCGAGAACGGCGCCGGCAAGTCCACGTTGCTCAAAGTGCTGAGTGGGGTCAATCGCGTGACGGCGGGCCAGCTCTGGATCGACGACGAAGCGGTCGTCTTTGCCAACGCACGGGAGGCGCTGGCGAGCGGCGTGGCCATCATCTATCAGGAGCTGACGCTGTCGCCCAATCTGTCGGTGGCGGAGAACCTGCTGCTCGGCCAGCTGCCGGCGCATCGCGGTTTTATCGACCGCCGGCAGCTGAGGGAGCGGGCGATGACGATTCTCGAGGACCTGGGAGAGGGCGGCATCCATCCCTCCACCAAGGTGCGTGAGCTCTCCATCGGTCAGCAACAGATGATCGAAATTGGCCGGGCGCTGCTGCGCGACGCTCGGATCATCGCCTTCGACGAGCCGACCAGTTCCCTATCGGTGCAGGAAATTCGACATCTCAAGCGAATCGTCGCCCGTCTTCGCGACGAGGGACGCGTCGTGCTCTACGTCACTCACCGCATGGAAGAGGTGTTCGAGATGTGCGATGCCGTGACGGTCTTCCGCGACGGGCGACATATTCGCACCCACGACACGCTGGAGGGAGTCGACAACGATCTGATCGTCAGTGAAATGGTGGGACGGGATATCGCCGATGTCTACGGCTACCGCCCGCGCCAGCAGGGCGAGGTGTTGATGCGCCTGGAGGGGATCGAAGGTCGCGGCGTCCGCGCCCCGGTCAGTCTCGAGATCCACCGGGGCGAAGTCCTGGGGCTGTTCGGTCTGGTGGGCGCCGGGCGCAGCGAGCTGATGCGCCTGGTCTGTGGCGCCGAGCGAGCCAGTGGGGGGCGCGTGATCTTCGACGGCGAGGCCAGACGTTTCGCCTCGGCAGGTCAGGCCATCCGCGCCGGCATCGCCATGTGTCCAGAGGATCGGAAGTCGCAGGGGATATTCCCGGTGGCAAGCGTCTCCGACAACCTCAACGTCAGTTGCCGACGCTTCTTCCGTCGCTGGGGCATTTTCCGCAATGCCAGGCGCGAGACCGAAAACACCCGTCACTACATACGCCAGTTGAGTATCAAGACCCCGGGGCCGAAAACGCCGATTGCCAACCTCTCGGGGGGCAATCAGCAGAAGGTGATTCTGTCACGTTGGCTTGCCGAGCAGATCGAGCTCTTCGTGATGGACGAGCCGACTCGCGGCATCGACGTCGGCGCGCGTCGTGACATCTACTCGTTGCTCTACGATCTCGCCGAGCAGGGCAAGAGCGTGCTGGTGATCTCGAGCGATCTGGCCGAGGTGAGTTCGATCTGCGATCGGATCGGCGTGATGCGCGATGGTGAGCTCGTCGACGTCGTCCCGCGTGATCAAGCCACGCCGGAGCGGCTACTCGGCCTGGCGCTTCCCGCATGATGTCACGCGGCTCGCCTCGCTGACTGAAGAATGGCCCGTTGACTGAATGGATGGCTCGCCACACGAACGGCTGGCTTGCTTACCAAATCGATTGAAAGGAACTGTCGTCATGTCCAGTGACAAAGCCGCGTCCGCTGGCGCCACCGCGTCGGTAGGGCGCCGGGGATTGCCCAAGCCGCTGCGGGCGCTACTCGATACGTCGGGTCTCATCGCTGTCTTCATCCTGCTGTTCATCGGCCTGTCGGTGCTGGTGCCGGACTTTTTGACCGGTCGCAATATCGTCGGGCTGCTGCTGTCGATCACGCTGATCGGCACTATCGCCACCACCATGATGATGGTCCTCGCCCTGGGCGAGGTCGATCTCTCGGTGGCGTCCATCGTCGCTTTCGCTGGCGTCGTCGCCGCCACGGTCACTTCGACCAGCGGTAGCGTCTTCATCGGTGTTGCCGTGGGGATTGGCGCAGGCGCCGCGGTCGGGGCATTCAATGGCTTCGTTGTCGCGCGGTTCGGCATCAATTCGTTGATTGCCACGCTGGCGGCGATGGAGTTCGTCCGCGGTCTCGCCTACATCACCTCCGGTGGTGACGCGGTCATGATTACCGTGCCGGGCTTTTTCGATCTGGGGAGCGCCAGCTTTCTCGGCCTGACGCTGCCGGTCTGGACCATGATCGGCTGTTTCCTGGTGTTTGGCGTGGTGCTTAACCTCACGGCCTTTGGGCGTAACACTTTGGCAACCGGGGGGAATTCGGAAGCGGCGAGTCTCGCCGGGGTCAACGTGCGTCGTCTCAAGATCATCGTGTTTGCGCTACAGGGACTGGTCGCAGGGATCGCGGGGGTGCTGCTCACCTCGCGCATGGGGCTGGGCGATCCGAATACGTCGCAAGGGCTGGAACTCGCCGTGATCTCTGCCTGCGTACTTGGCGGCGTGTCGCTCGCCGGCGGTGTCGCGTCGATCACCGGTGTGCTCGTCGGGGTCTTGATCATGGGTTGTGTGCAGAACGCCATGGGGCTGCTGAACGTTCCCACCTTCTACCAGTACTTGGTTCGCGGGGCGATTCTCCTGCTGGCGGTAATGTTCGATCGCTGGAAGCAGAGTCGGCGCGCCGGAGGATAAGACGACAGCCCCCGAGACGTTGGTCTAAAGCCGCTGCAACTTTGGTCGTGGGATCGTCGAGGGGCGCACCGCCAGCGCCCCCGGGACATCAAGTGTCGTGCTAATTGATATTCATTGTTGTATCGGATTTTCGGTTATCAGGGATTACCGGTTATCGGTTCGGCTCGATACCGTGACGCGTCGCAATAACAGTTCGTCAACGGCCGCGTCACTACCGAGGAGACCGCCATGCAAGACACTGCGCAAACGGCGTCGGCACTGCCCACCCTCATGCTGATGGGTATTGCGGGCCTCGCCATCGCCACTTTGCTCCTGCTGATCATCAAGGTCAGGCTTCATCCTTTTTTCGCGCTGGTCATCGTCAGTATTGCCACGGCGCTGGCGACGGGCATCTCGGTTGCCGACCTGCTGCCGGTTTTGCTCGATGGATTGGGTACGACACTGGGTAACGTCGCCCTGCTGATTGGCTTCGGGGCAGTACTCGGCCGGCTGGTGGCGGTCTCGGGTGGGGCTCGCGTGCTGGCGGATACGCTAATCCGGGCCTTCGGCCGAGAGAAAGCCCCGCTGGGTCTGTCGATCGCCTGCCTGCTTTTCGGCTTTCCGATCTTCCTGGATGCTGCCTTCGTGGTGATGCTCCCGGTGATCTACTCAGTGGCCCGCGAGCTCAAGGCGTCGCTGCTGCTCTACGGCCTGCCGGCCGCCGGTGCGTTCCTGGTCATGCACGCACTGATGCCGCCGCACCCCGGCCCGGTGGCGGCCGCGGTCTTTCTGCAGGCGGACATCGGTCAGGTCCTGCTCGTCGCCCTGATCGTGGGGCTGCCGACCTGGTATCTGATGGGCTACCGGCTGTCGCTGCTGCTGGCCAACCGCACGCCGTTCCAGCCGGTGCCCAGCCTCATGGGAGATGAGGCCGATGAGGTGCCAGCCGCACGGCGGCCCAGTTTCCGAACCGTGCTGCTGGTATTGCTGCTGCCGCTGGCACTGATCTTTCTCAACACCGGCCTGTCGACGCTGGTCAATAGCGGCGCCATCGACGGTGACAACGCGTTGATTCGCACCTTGACGCTCCTCGGCGAGACCCCGATTGCGATGCTGATCAGCACCTGCGTGGCGATGTGGCTACTGGTGATACGGGGTGGCGAGAGCGGTGCGATGGGGTCGATCAACGAGGTCGTCGAACAAGCACTGGCGCCAGTCTGCAGCATCATTCTGATTACCGGCGCCGGTGGCATGTTCGGCGGGGTGCTGACCGCCAGCGGCATTGGGGATGCGCTCGCCGATAGTCTGCAGACCTTCGGCCTGCCGGTGATCGTCGCCGGTTACGTGATCGCGTCCGTCATCCGTATCGCTCAGGGATCGGCGACGGTGGCAGGCACCACGGCGGCCGGCATCATGGCACCGGTGGTGCTGGGTGATCCGTCGCTCGCCGGTTTGCCGGCGGCCTGCGTCACCGTGGCGATCGTGGCCGGCGCCATCGGCTACTCCCACGTCAACGATTCGGGATTCTGGCTGGTAGGTCGCTTTCTGGGCGTCGACACCCAAACCATGCTCAAGACATGGACGGTCGTCTCGACGGGTATCTCATTGATGGCATTCGGTCTTGCCTGGCTGTTCTTCACGCTACTGTGATTCGAGGAGAGTTTTATGAGCGATTCATCGTCCCATAACCCGGATGCGAAAGACGCATCGGTTGAAGGTGTCAAACTGCGCTCCGCCGAGTGGTTCGGTCGCGCCGACAAGAACGGCTTCATGTACCGGAGCTGGATGAAGAACCAGGGCATTCCGGACCATGAGTTTGCGGGCAAGCCGATCATCGGCATCTGCAATACCTGGTCGGAGCTTACGCCCTGCAACGCCCATTTTCGGAAGCTTGCCGAGCACGTGAAGAAAGGCGTGCTGGAAGCGGGAGGGTACCCGGTGGAGTTCCCGGTGTTCTCCAACGGCGAGTCCAACCTGCGGCCCACGGCAATGTTTACCCGCAATCTCGCGAGCATGGACGTCGAAGAGGCGATCCGCGGCAATCCGATTGACGGGGTCGTGCTGCTGGTCGGTTGCGACAAGACGACGCCGGCGCTGTTGATGGGCGCGGCGAGCTGTGATGTCCCGGCCATCGTCGTCACGGGCGGGCCAATGCTCAATGGCAAGCACAAAGGCAAGGATATCGGATCGGGTACCGTTGTCTGGCAACTCTCCGAAGAGGTCAAGGCCGGCAAGATCACGATGCACGATTTCATGGCCGCCGAGGCGGGCATGTCGCGTTCCGCGGGGACCTGCAACACGATGGGAACTGCTTCCACCATGGCCTGCATGGCCGAGTCTCTCGGTGTCTCGCTGCCGCACAATGCCGCCATTCCCGCCGTGGACTCCCGTCGTCACGTGCTGGCGCACCTCTCCGGTAACCGCATTGTCGACATGGTCAGAGAGGACCTGAAACTCTCCCGAATCCTGACGAAGGAAGCCTTCGAGAACGCTATCCGTACCAACGCTGCCATTGGGGGGTCCACCAACGCGGTCATTCACCTCAAGGCGATCGCCGGACGTATGGGGGTGGAGCTCAGTCTGGACGACTGGACGCGAGTGGGCCGGGGAACGCCGACCATCGTCGATTTGCAGCCTTCCGGGCGCTATCTCATGGAAGAGTTTTACTACGCCGGCGGGCTGCCTGCGGTGCTGCGCCGGCTGGGAGAGGCGAACCGTCTTCCCCACCCGAATGCGTTGACCGCCAATGGTCGCACGCTGTGGGAGAACGTTCAGGATGCTCCTCTCTACAACGCCGACGTGATTCGTCCGCTGGAAGACCCGCTGCGGGAAGATGGGGGGATGTGCGTACTGCGTGGCAACCTCGCGCCGAATGGGGCGGTGCTCAAGCCTTCGGCGGCGAAGGCCGAGCTGATGAAGCACCGCGGTCGTGCCGTGGTGTTCGAGAACCTTGACGACTACAAGGCGCGCATCAACGACCCCGAGCTCGACGTCGAGCCCGATGACATCCTGGTGATGAAGCACTGCGGACCCCGCGGCTATCACGGCATGGCCGAGGTCGGGAACATGGGCTTGCCGCCTAAGATTCTCGAGCAGGGGATCACCGACATGGTGCGCATTTCCGACGCCAGAATGAGCGGCACGGCCTACGGCACGGTCGTGCTTCACGTGGCGCCGGAAGCGGCGGCTGGCGGACCGCTGGCTGCGGTACAGAATGGCGATTACATCTCCCTCGATTGCGATACCGGCTCGCTGGAGCTCGAAGTGGACGCCGCGGAAATTGCCCGGCGTCTGGAGCAGGCCGACCCGACTGCGGAATCGACCAAGATCGCCAGCACCGGTGGCTATCGTCAGCTCTATATCGAGCGCGTGCTGCAGGCCGACGAGGGTTGTGATTTCGACTTCCTGGTCGGCTGCCGAGGCGCCGAGGTGCCAAGACACTCCCACTGAAACAGAGCAAGCGAGGAAGCCGCGCAAGGGCGTCAGTGGACCCCTTGCGCGATTGACACCCACGCCATCACGCCACTCTCCACCAATGACAGCACGTCAATAACACAACAGGAGACGCTCAATGTACGCCACGCCACTCATTCTCTCGCCGCCTCGACTGTCCGAACCTGTTGTTGGCTCGCCGCTCGGTTGAGCAGGTCCAACCCCCTTCATCGGGCGACCATGATGTCGCCCTGGTCGGTGCGCGTGTTCCAAGGAGAGCCTCTATGCGCATTCGCAGGTTGCTACAGCGAGAGTCCCGAATCAGCCTTGTCAGCGATCGCCACCCGCCCTGTATCGGGTTAAGGGAGAGGGCGGTCTTACCCGGAGTCCATGAAGTGAATCATTCAGGGCTCCCCCTCCCGCAGTCGATCGACTTTCGCACCGCCGTCTCTCACGTCGACAGCATCAGTGTTGTCGTCGAGAGCCTCAGCGGTGCTGTCGAGAGCCTCAGCGATGTCGTCAAAAGTATCAGCGGTGTTGTCGAGAGCGGACTTGTGGCGGAGAGAAGAGGCGTGTCGCTCCCTGCGCCACGGTGTCTCGACGGGACCGGAGGAGGTGGCTCATGACTGGCGTGACGCTCAGTGACGTCGAGAAGTCATTCGGCGAGACCACCATCATCGATCACGTCTCCCTGGAGATCGATCACGGCGATTTCGCTGTCTTTGTCGGACCTTCGGGGTGTGGGAAGTCGACCCTGCTGCGAATGATTGCCGGCCTGGAGGAGACCAGCGGCGGCACGATCGAAATCGAAGGGCGCGATGTGACCGAGGTGGAGCCCGCTCACCGTGAGGTGGCGATGGTCTTTCAGTCCTACGCGCTTTATCCGCACCTCAGTGTGTTCGACAACATGGCGTTCAGTCTGCGCCTGGCGCGGGTGCCGAAGACGCAGATCAAGGCGCAAGTCGAAGAGGCTGCGCGGATCCTGAAATTGGGCAAGGAGCTGCACAAAAAGCCCTCCCAGCTATCCGGCGGGCAACGCCAGCGGGTGGCGATCGGTCGAGCGATTGTCCGCAAACCCAAGGTGTTTCTCTTCGATGAGCCGCTCTCCAACCTGGATGCCGAGCTCCGGGTCCAGATGCGCCTTGAGCTCTCCCGCCTCCATCGGCAGCTTGGCTCGACAATGATCTATGTCACCCACGATCAGGTCGAGGCGATGACCCTGGCTGACAAGATATTCGTGCTTCGGGATGGCGTCGTACAGCAGTCGGGCACGCCACTGGCGCTCTACGACGACCCGGATAATCGCTTCGTGGCCGGCTTCATCGGCTCACCTGCCATGAATTTTCTCGATGCCACCGTGGTTGAGGTCACTCCCACGGGGATCGTCGCCACCATTGGCGAGGGGAGTGAACAGACGCTTGCGGCCGGACTCGACACCGCCACGCTGGGTAAGGGCGATGCCGTCACGCTGGGCGTGCGGCCTGAGCACCTGCAGTTTCGTGCGGTAGCTGACGTCGAGGTGGCAGGCGAAAGCCGGCGAGACGTGGGTGTCAGGACCCGGGTCGAAATGACCGAGAACCTGGGCGGTGTTGCCTACCTCTATACGCGGATGGAAGACGGCCAGGAGGTCGTCATCGAGCGTCGAGGCGAGCGTCAGACACAGCGTCAGGAGAGCATCACCTTTACCGCCGACGCCGGCCACGTACTGGTGTTCGATCAGCAGGGGCAGCGCTTGCGCTAGTGCCATGGGCTGACGCAGCGCCGTTCGACTGGGGTTGGGATTGACGACACGAGGGGAGAAGAAAAATGAAACGACTCACATCACTGGTACTCGCCACGGCGACCTTCGCCGCGGCGCTGCCCGCCATGGCGCAGACAGAGGTCGTCTGGTGGGACTTCTTCGTCGGTGGCGATGGTCAGCGGATGAAAGCGCTGATCAGCCAGTTCAATGAAGAGCATCCTGATATCAACATCGACGCCACCTCCTCGGAGTGGGGGGTGCCGTTCTACACGAAGGTACGGACGGCGGCGGCCGTCGGTCAGGGACCGGATATCGTCAGCTACCACCTGTCGCGGGTGCCACTGGCGCTCTCGGAAGGAATACTGACGCCCATCAGCGACAGCGATCTGGCTCAGGCAGGATTGAGCCGCGATGATTTCTTCGAGCGGTCCGTCAGTGCGGCCTCCGATGACCAGGGGACGCTCTACGCCGTGCCTTTCGATATCCACTCGATCATCCTCTATTACAACAAGCGTTATTTCGAGGGCACCGAGTATCTGGATGAGGACGGCAAGCTCACCGGCATCGACAGCCTGGACGATCTGAACGCGGCGCTGGCCGTGGCCAAGGCAAATGGCTCTGAGACACCACTCTCCTATCAGACCGGCGGCCCCGGTGGTATCTGGCGCGTCTTCTACACGCTACTCAGCCAGCAGGGGGGAGAGCTCATCGTGGATGGCGAGGTACTGCCTGGCGATAACTTCGACAAGGCCGTGCGCGCGATCTCCATCATGCAGAACTGGGGAAATGAGCAGTATCAGCCCGAGCACGCCGAGTACGAGGCTTCCGTCGCGCTGTTCACCTCCGGGCGCTCGGCCATGTTCCTCAACGGTGTCTGGGAGGTGCCGACCCTGGTCGACATGCAGGAGGCCGGCAATCTGGGGTTCGAGTGGGGCGCGGCCACAGTGCCCACGCTACTGGAAGAGGACGCCGTCTGGGCGGATAGCCACGCCTTTGCGATACCGGTGCAGGGTGATGAGCCGATGTCGGACGACAAGCGGTCGGCAGTCATGACAGTGATTGGCTGGATGGAGAGCCATTCGCTCGACTGGGCGGCAGCAGGCCACATCCCTGCCTATCTTCCGGTTGCCGAAAGCGACGCCTTTACCGAGATGGAACCCAACGCCACCTATGCCTCGCTGGCCGACGAAGCGGTTTACGACCCGCGCTCGCCCATCGCTGGCGTCGCCTCCCCGGTCTATGACACCGCGCTCAATGTGATCGCACCGGCCATCCACGGCTTTCTCGATCCGGAACAGGCCGCCGAGCACATGCAGCAGGAGCTTCAGGCGCTGATGGACTAGCTGCCCGGCCAACAACCACGACAAGATGCTAGGCCCCGCGGCTGGGAAAGCGGTCTTCGCCCGGTCGCGGGGCACGCAAGGGAGTTCCTCTAGTGGCTACGATCACCCATCGGCGCAACCATATCGTGGTGGCGATAACGCTCATTGCGCCCTTCGTGCTTATCTTTGGGCTGGTTTTTCTCTATCCCACGCTCCGCATGATAGAGCTCAGTTTCACCAATGCACCGCTGATCGGCGCCGGTGAGTGGGTGGGCCTGGATAACTACCGGCAGCTATTCAGCGACAACCTGTTCTACACCTCGCTCAAGAACAACGGCTACTTCGTGCTGTTGACCGTGGTGCCCACGACCGTGATCGCGCTGGCGATCGCGCTGGCGGTCAATCGCCTGTCAGGACGGATGCAGGCGTTCGTGCTGGCCATTTTCTTTCTCCCCTACATCCTGCCGGTATCGGTGGTGACGCAGATCTGGGCGTGGATGCTCGATTTCCAGTTCGGCATTCTCCAACCGCTGCTCGAGTGGGTGACGGGGCGACCGGTGGCGGTGTTCAAACACCCTGCGTGGGTGATGCCCACGGTGGCGGCCATCACGATCTGGTGGACCAACGGCTTTAACGTGCTGCTGTTCATCGCCGGGTTACGCAACATCTCGACGGATCTTTACGAGGCCGCCGCATTGGACGGTGCCACGCGACGTCAACTCTTCACGAAAATCACTTGGCCGCTGCTGTGGCCGGTTACCGCACTGGTGCTGACGCTGCAGTTGATTCTTCAGCTCAAGCTGTTTGACCAGGTCTATCTGTTGAGCGGCGGAGGGCCTTTCAACTCCTCCTACGTGCTGTTGATGATGGTCTATCGCGAGGCGTTTCAGCTCAATCACGGTGGCTACGCCTCGGCGGTGGCGCTGGTGCTGTTCGTCATCATCATGGTGGTCTCCGTACTGCAATTTCAGCTTCTGAAAATCAGGAGGCGTTAATGGCAATGATCAAAGCCGGCCGTGCGCAGACGCGCCCAACCGCCGCCAAATGGGTCAAAGTCGGCAGTAGCGTCAGGCGGCGCCGGATCGAGCGTCGTCTGCTCCTGATGCTGACATTGCTGGCGGCCATTATCTGGATCTTCCCGCTCTACTGGGCGCTGGTCACGTCGCTGCGAAGCGAAGACCATGTGGTGAGCGACAATGCCGGGCTCTTGCCCGACATGTTCAACCTTGCCGCCTACCAGGATGCGCTGTTCAACTCGAATCTGTTGACCTGGTACGTCAACTCCATTGGCACGTCGCTGATCATCACTGTTCTGGTGCTGATTTCGGGCATGATGTGCGCCTATGCGTTGTCGCAAATGCGCTTTCCCGGCCGTCGGACGCTCTATGGCGTCGTGCTGGCGAGCTTCATGATCCCCTCGCAGGCGTTGGTCGTCACTCAATTCGTGCTGATGAGTGACATGGGGCTTGTGAATAGCTGGGCGGGAATTATCCTGCCGCAATTGATCGTTCCCGTGGTCATCATTGTCTACAAGCAGTTCTTCGATGCCGTGCCCAGCGAAATGCGCGAAGCCGTGTTGCTGGATGGCGGCAACGAGTACACGCTGCTGTTCAAGATCTACCTCCCGCTCAACTGGGGAATCACCTCCGCGCTGGCCATCATCACTTTCATCATGGCCTGGAACCAGTTCTTCTGGCCCTTCCTGGTCACCACGTCCGAGAGCATGATGACCATTCCGGTGGGGATCACCCAGGTGCGCGACACCTTCGGGGTCAACTACGCGCGAGTCATGGCGGTGGCGCTACTCGGCGCGGCACCGGTGGCAATCGCCTATCTGCTCTTCCAGAAAAAAGTGACCGAGGCGGTGATGATCTCCTCGGGGGTCAAAGGATGATGCGCCGCCACCCGGCGCGAGTCGTCAGTCGGCTAACGGCGCGCCTTCGGGTCAGGATCGCTCGATGTCTCGCGCTGGCAGCGATCACCGCTGTCGGCGCCACGCACCTGGCCGCCATGGCGGCGGATGCGCCCGAAGTGAGTATCCATGACCCGGTGATGGCGGAAGAGAACGGCACCTACTACCTGTTTTCGACAGGCCCCGGTGTCCCGATCTATCGGTCCACGGATCGGCAGCACTGGCAGCGCAACGGCCGTGTCTTCGATACCGAGCCGGACTGGGCGCGCCGGGTCATTCCCGACTTTGCCGGGCACTTATGGGCGCCGGATATCATCGCGCGTGGAGGGAGGTTCTACCTTTACTACTCGGTGTCGGCGTTCGGCCGCAACACCTCAGCCATCGGTGTGGCGACCAACGCGACGCTGGACGCCACCAGCCCCGACTACCAGTGGCAAGATCAGGGGGTCGTGCTGCAGTCCGTGCCGCATCGTGACCTGTGGAACGCCATTGACCCGCACGTCATTCTCGATGAGCAGGGCACGCCCTGGATGAGCTTTGGTTCTTTCTGGGGGGGGATCAAGCTGGTCCGGCTGGCCGACAACATGACGGAGCTGGCCGAGCCGCCACAGTGGTATTCACTGGCCAAGCGTGAGCGTCCCGCGTTCACGCCGGACGACCATGCCGGCCCTGCCGAGATCGAGGCCCCGTTCATCTTCCACCACGGCGATTTCTACTATCTCTTTGTCTCCTACGGCAAATGTTGCCGGGGTGCCGAGAGCACCTACCACCTTGCCGTCGGTCGTTCAGCCGAGCTCCAGGGCCCTTATGTCGACCGGCAGGGCGAAGACATGGTTACGGGGGGTGGGTCGGTCATCCTGGAAGGTGACGACGATTGGTATGGCGTGGGCCACAGTAGTCTCTATCGCTTCGGTGGCCGGGACTACCTGGTGTTTCATGCCTACGATGCCGCCGACGAGGGGTTGCAGAAGCTGAAAATCGCGGGAGTGGGCTGGTCGGATGGTTGGCCCTCTGTTGAGGCGTCGGCGCTGGAAGATTATCGAAGCGAGCTGATGGAAGCCGAGTAGCGCTGCGACTCGACGCGTCGTCCGGTGGCAGTCGGCGTCGCCAGTCGAGCACCGGTCATCCCATCTTCTCGTTGAGGAGACGACCCCCGGCCTGCCTTGAGTGACCCACCCGACCGTAAGGAGGGGTGGACGCGTCTCACCAGGGTCTCCGGCGCCGCTCCACGGCGTCGAAGGACCGCTTTCGAGAGGGGATTCAAGGCGCGGTGGTGAGCGATGGCTTGCCGAAGCGCGGGAATCCCTCGCTATCCCAGGTGAACGGCTTAATGAAAGTATGCCGGTTAGGGTCCCACAGCGGGTCGCCCTCTATCTCGGTGTACGTGCGTGCATGGTAGACGAGGATGTCAGTCTCGCCATCTTCGGCCACCGTGAAGCTGTTGTGACCTGGACCGAAGATCGAGCGCGACGGGTCGCTGACGAAAACGGGCTCGGCGGATTTATGCCAATTGGCCGCATTGAGCAGGTCCGTATGCGCGTCGGCCCAGATCAGCCCCATGCAGTAGTTTTCATCGGTGGCGCTGGCAGAGTAGGTGATCAGCACACGGCCGTGGCGGATGAGGACGGCCGGTCCTTCATTGACCAGAAAGCCCCGTGTCTCCCATTCGAACTCTGGAATCGTCAGGCAAACGGGTGGCGTGGCCAGCGTTTCGGGTGTCTCCATTCGCGCAATGTAGAGATTCGAATTGCCTGCAATCGCCGGATCCTTCTGTGCCCATACGTAATAGAGCACGCCATCGTGGTTAAAGGTGGTGGCGTCGAGGCAGAAGCTATCCATGCCGGTGTCGATCGACTTGGGCTCGCTCCAATCGCCCTGAGCGGGATCGTCAGAGGCGTTGTGGATCACGTACATCCGGTGCTGGAAGAGCCCGTCTCGAATCTCGCGACTCGGCGCTGCGGCGAAATAGATGTACCAGACGCCCTCATGGCGGTGTAGCTCGGGCGCCCATATCAGCTCGCTGAGCACGCCGTGTTCGGGCTTGGTCCAGAGCGTCGTTGGCGTTGCCGTCGCGAGCGCCGAGAGCGAATCGGCGCTGCGCAGCTCCAGCCGGTCATAGGCGGGGACCGAGGCGATAAAGTGATAGCGCTCTCCCTGCTTATGAATGAACGGGTCGGCGCGCTGCTCGATCAACGGGCGAATCGTCTGTTCCATAGCGCTCTCCAGGTTGTCATGTTGGATAGAAACGTCGTGTGTCGGTCGCCGCGGGCGAGCGCTCACGGCCGATAAGGGCAATGGCACCTCGCGGTGGTGCTTTTCGTCACTCGCCCGTGAGTGTCGCGGTCACCCGACGTGCACCGCCGTGCTGGCGATGCTCACCCAGCCAGATGCCCTGCCAGGTGCCACTCAACAGTCGTCCACGCTCCACGGCCAGCGTGAGCTCGGTGCCGAAGAGGCTCGCCAGCACGTGGGCGGGCATGTCGTCCGGTCCTTCTAAGGTGTGGCGCATGCCGGCAAGATTGGCCGGCGCCAGCTTCTCGGCAAATAACGTCATGTCGTGCCGCACGTCGGGGTCGGCGTTTTCATTGAGAGTCAGCGACGCCGACGTGTGCATGAGCTGGAGATGGAGCAGGCCGGTCTGCACGTTCTTCACTTCGGGAACGGCGGCGAGAATCTCGTCGGTGACGAGATGAAAGCCCTGTCGATACGGCTTCAGACTGAACTGTTGGCGATGCCACATTTGGCGGCTCCATATTCGGTAGCGTGAGTCATGAACGAGCGTGTCACTCCGACAGCGCGATCGCGGGGGCACGAGATTCGGAGGGCAGCGCATCGCGTAAGCCCGACGGCGCTTCGAGCATCGCGGGGCGCGAGTGTGATGCCGACAGCAGGTAGTCCAGCTTGGCGACCCACGCTTCGGTCGACCGTGAATCGGTCTGTGCAATGATCGTCCGGCGCTGCAGGCAGCGCCACAGCGAGAGCATGACGAAGAGTGTCTGTCGGTTCTCGGCCGAGACAGCAAGGTCGCCCCGAGAGCCGTGCGTTTCGGTAAGCACGCGAGCGTACTCCTCTTCGAAACGCTGACGCAGGTCGTCGAACCGCGTCAATGGCGTGTGCGAGAACAGCTTGGCGAGGAAATCGCCACCGTCGAAACCCAGTCGGCCGACCTTCACTTCGCTCCAGTCGAGCAGATAGAGACGTTGATCGTCATCCACGAGCATGTTCTTGGCGGCGTAGTCGAGATGAGAGATGCAGCGCCGGGACCGGGTCGCGCGGCGCAGACGGCGCTGCAACGCCGGCGCCAGAATGCGCAGCTGCGATGAGAGCCGCTGGCGCGTGGCGGGTGAAATATCCGCTAACTCGAGATTGCCAATGAAGCGTTGAAAGTTGAGTCGCGTATGACGCAGGTAGGGCCAGCGAAAGAAGTCCATCAGCCAGAAGTCCAGGCCACTACCCGGTGGCGGGCTGGCGATATACCGTGACGAGACCGCTTCGAGTTCGGCGATGCCGGCCGCTGCATCCTGCAGTAGCTTGCCGCGCACCGGGCGCACACCGTCGATGAACTCGGAATAGACCGCTGAATGTCGCGGCGTCTCGACGACCTTGAGCAGTGTTGGGTAGCTGATCTTGCGGCATGACGCGAGCATGGCGTAATGACGATAGAACCGCGCTTCGCGGCTGCGATAAAGCAGCGGCTTGCGCAGCGATTTCTCGACGACTTCCCAGGTCGCGCTGGATTCGTGCCTGGCGAGCGTGTGGTGGCGAACGTAGTTGACACCAGCCCCGTTGGAAGGGAGTTCCCGGGTGAAACGCGCACCGCCACCCTCGAGGGGGAGGGGTAGCCGATCCGGTGACGGTCGAGGTCGGGAGTAAGCGTTGTTGTAAGCCTTCATGCGTTGTTATGACTATCCGGGCAGTAGATGGGGCGCTGGCGCTAGCGCTGTCGGGTCGTCGTGACCCCGGGTATGCCAGCTGGAAACTGGCGATGGCCACCTTCCTGACAATCACAAAAGCGTAGCGACTGGCAGCGAATAGGCCAATAGCGATTCATCATTCCTAGCGGAGTCTCGCCGGCTGTCCGGGCGCGGTTTGGCGTGCGCATTACCTATGACGACACGGGTCGACCGACGCCTCAGTCCGAGGCGTGGTGAGCATTTGCCGATTGCTGGGGGCTGGCGTGATCCCAAGACCAAAGTTCGGTTGTGCGACCCAGAAGAGGTATGTCTGGATGCAGTGAGCTGTGAGGCCATGCACGACAGTGCCTGGGTCGATGTCCGCCGCCCACCCCGTCGGGAGAATCGCCATGAAACCAATGCGGCTTTACATGTTCCAGACAGGCACGCTCCAGTGTCGCCGCTGCAATATCAGCATGAATGCGGGGCTTGAAGATTACGAGATTCCCGTGCCCTGGTACCTGATCACCCACCCGAGAGGGTATGTGGTCATCGATGGCGGCTGCGCCGTGGAGTGTGCGTCGGACGCTGAGGCCCATTGGGGCGCTATCACGCAGGTCTACCGGCCGGTCATGCGAGAGGAGGAGGGGTGTGTCCAGGCGCTTGAGGCGATGGGTATCGCACCGGAAGACGTTCGCTATGTGCTTCATAGCCACCTGCACCTCGACCATACCGGGGCAACCGGTCGCTTTCCCAACGCCGTTCATGTTGTCCGTCGGCGGGAGTACGAGTACGCCATGGCGCCTGACTGGTTTGCCGCCGGCGGGTACATCCGCAAGGACTTCGATCGCCCGGGGCTCACATGGCAATTTCTCGACGATAACGAGGATGGTCATGACCTGTTCGGCGACGGCTCGATCCGTTTTATTTACACGCCTGGCCACGCGCCCGGCCACGCCAGCTTTCTGGTAGACCTCGAAGAGACCGGTCCGGTTCTGCTTGCCGTGGACGCGGCCTACACCATGGATCACTGGAACGAGAAGGCGTTGCCGGGCTTTCTGGCGTCGACGGTCGAGGCTGTCCGTTCGGTGCAGAAGTTGCATGCGCTAGCCCGCAAGACGCAGGCAATGGTCGTGACCGGTCACGACCCCGAGGCGTGGCCGACGTTCCGCCACGCCCCTGACTATTACAGCTGACACCCCGGCGACAGTCGCCACCGCCATCCCCCATCACCTTCAGGGAGAGAGTTAATGAAAATTCGTGCCGCCGTGATTCATGAGATGGAGCGTTCCAGACCTTACAGCGAGTCGCTGCCGCTATCGATTGAAGAGGTCGAACTAGACCCGCCCGGCGCTGGCGAGGTTCTGGTCAAGATTCGCGCGGCGGGGCTCTGCCATTCTGACCTGTCGACCATCAACGGCGATCGTCCACGCCCGCTGCCCATGGTACTGGGCCATGAGGCTGCGGGTGAGGTCGTGGAGGTGGGAACTGGCGTCAGCGATCTGGCGCCGGGCGATCACGTGGTGTTCTCCTTCGCGCCCAGCTGTGGCGGTTGTGCATCCTGCCTATCCGGGCGGGCAGCGCTCTGCGCGCCGGGGCAGGTGGCCAATACCGCCGGTCATCTACTGAGTGGAGACATCCGCCTGCATCAGGACGGTCAAACGGTCTATCACCATATCGGCGTGTCCGGGTTCGCCGAGTACGCGGTGGCGTCAAGACGCTCGCTGACCAAGATCGATCCCGAGTTACCGTTTCATATCGCGGCGCTTTTTGGCTGCGCGGTGCTCACCGGCGTGGGGGCGGTAGTTCACACCGCCGGGTTGCGACTCGGCCAGTCCGTCCTGGTGGTCGGGCTCGGCGGCGTCGGCCTGGCCGCGGTAATGGGCGCCATTGGCGGTGGCGCCAAACATGTCATCGCGGCGGATATTGCCGACGACAAACTCGAGACCGCCCGGGCCTTGGGCGCCACCCATATCGTCAACAGTGGCGATCCGGATGCGATCCAGCAGGTGCGAGAGATCACGGGGGGTGGCGTCGATATCGCCGCCGAATTCGCGGGGGTCTCAAAGGCTCTGGAGTTTGCCTATGAATGCACGGCGCGAGGCGGCACGACCGTGACGTCAGGCTTACCGCACCCCGACGTCCGCTTTGCCATCAGCCCGACGCGGATGGTCGCTGAGGAACGCACGTTGAAGGGCTCTTACCTGGGCGGGCACGTGCCGTCGCTGGACGTACCGGAGTACATCGCCCTCTATCAGTCCGGTCGACTGCCGGTTGATCGATTGCTGACCCATCGTCTACGCCTCGATGAGATCAATCTCGGCTTCGAGCGTCTGGCCAAAGGCGAAGCGATCCGACAGGTCATCGAGTTCGACTGAATGGCGTTGCGCCAAACGCCGCGGTCCGTGTGGCGCTGAATCGCGCCATGCTGAATCGCGCCATGCTGAATCGCGCCATGCTGAATCGCGCCATGCTGAATCGCGCCATGCTGGTGATCGACTGCTAGCCTTGTGAGGGCCCAGGGCGCGCGAGCGGCCGCGCCCTGGGTCGGTCAAGCATCCGAATCGCAAAGGGAGAAGGTCATGACCCAGAAACGCGTCGAACGCGACAGCATGGGGGAGCTCGAGGTACCGCAGGACGCGCTCTACGGCGCCCAGACTCAGCGAGCCGTCAACAATTTTCCGGTGAGCGGCCAGCCGCTACCCGGCGAGTTCATCGCGGCGGTCGCGCGGATCAAGCGTGCTGCGGCGCAGGTCAATCAGGCGCTTGGGCTGCTCGACGACGCCCGCGCCGAGGCGATCGTCGCGGCAGCAGACGAGATCATCGAGGGTCGCCACGCCGACCAGTTCCCGGTGGATGTCTTCCAGACAGGGTCCGGCACATCCACCAACATGAACGTCAACGAGGTGATCTCGCATCTCGCCAGTCGTGACGGTCTCGACGTCGGCCCCAATGACCACGTCAACATGGGCCAGTCGAGCAACGACGTGATTCCGACGGCCGTGCATCTCGCCGCCGCTCTAGAGGTCCAAGAGCGGCTGCTACCGGCGTTGGCGCATCTCAGGTCGAGCATCGACGACAAGGCCCAGAGCCTCGACGACGTGGTCAAGACCGGGCGGACCCACCTGATGGACGCCATGCCGGTACGGATGAGTCAGGAACTCGGCGGCTGGTCGAGCCAGGTAGGCCAGGCCGCAGAGCGGCTGGAAGATGGGCTCAAGCGGATTACGCGACTCGCCCTGGGTGGCACGGCAGTGGGCACCGGGGTCAATGCCCATCCGGATTTCGCCGGAAAAGTGGCTGAGTTGCTGGCACAGGATACCCGGCTCGAGTTTCGCCCCAACGATAGCTTCTTCGCGAGCCTGGCCTCCCAGGATGCCGCGGTGGAACTCTCGGGCCATCTGCGAACCTACGCCTGCGCCGTGATGAAGATTGCCAATGATCTGCGCTGGATGAATTCGGGGCCGCTGGGCGGGCTCGGTGAGATCGAGCTGGAAGCGCTGCAGCCGGGCAGCTCGATCATGCCGGGCAAGGTCAATCCGGTTATTCCGGAGTCCGCGGCGCAGGTGGCCGCGCAGGTGATAGGCAACGATGCGGCGATCACCGTCGGCGGCCAGAGCGGCAATTTTCAGCTTAACGTGATGCTCCCGATGATCGCGCACAACCTGCTCGGGTCGATCCGCCTGCTGACCAACGTCAGTCGATTGCTGGCGGACAGCGCCATCGCGACCTTCAACGTGCGTCGGGATAACATCGAGACGCCGCTCTCCAAGAACCCGATTCTGGTCACTGCGCTCAACTCGGTGATCGGCTACAACGCCGCTGCGGCGGTGGCCAAGAAGGCCTATCAGGCCGGGCGCCCGATCGTCGACGTCGCGGCCGAAGAGACCGAGCTCTCGCGTGAGGAGCTTGCGCGTCTGCTGGATCCCGCCAGGCTGACCGAAGGCGGCATACCGGAGTGAGTCGCGGCATTCGAGCGCGATATCGGCAGCCTAGTACCATGAAAAACGCCNNGGCGTTTTTCATGGTGACCTTGTCATGGCAGGGCGTTACACCGGCGCTTCACCATGGCGATCTTCGGCTTCCTGGATGGTCTCCCGGGCATCTTCCTTCTCCTCTGCATCGGCCGATTCCGGTTCGTTCTCGTCGGCGTGGCTCGGGGTGTAGCTCAGGGTCACCAGCATGGGAAAATGATCGGAGCCGATCTCGCCGAGCCGCCCCATCGACACCAGAGAAAAGTGCGTGGAGACGAACACGTGGTCCAGGGGCCAGCGAAGTGGTGGATACTTGGCATGGAACGTGCTGTACATGCCCCGCCCACGGCGCAGGTCGAGCATGCCACTGATGCGGCAGAAGAGCTTGGTGGTGCGTGACCAGGCCACGTCGTTGAGATCCCCTGCGACCATCGTGGGGTAGCTGGTGTCGGCGATCTCCTTGCCCACCAACAGCAGCTCGGCGTCACGCCAGAGAGACTCTTCGCTCTCTGAGGGTGCCGGTGGGCGCGGATGCAGCGCGTGGAAGCGGATGCGATCGCCGCTATCGAGTTTGACCCAGGTATGGATCGACGGGATGTCGTCCTGGATGAGCCACTTCACCTCCGTCTCTTCCAGCGGCAGTCGGGAATAGAGGTGCATGCCATAGAGGTTGTCGAGAGGAATCCTGACCGCTTCCGGCATGGCCTCGCTGATGGCCGCATCGAGCTGATCTCCCCACCACTCATCGGACTCCAGTGTCAGCAGCATGTCCGGCTGATGCTGTTTTACGTGGGCGATCAGTTTGTCCGCTTCTCGATTCGGCGTCAGCACGTTGGAAACGAGAAGCGTGAACTGCTGCTCCTTGTCCTGCTCGCCAGACCCCTCATGATGATGGGTCCGGATGACCTGCGCGCGAGCCAGCGGCGTCCACGGATAGATGCGCGCCCATTGAATCAGGGCGGCCGTCAAGCTGGCCCCGACGCCGCACCATTGCCACCACGTCTCCGGGCTGAAGGCGAGCTGGAGCACAGCCAGCAGTGTCGCGATGGTGGCGATCTGAAGAAGCGGGAAGTCGAGACTTCGAATGAGATAGTGGCGAAGCTTCAGGTAGGGCAGCAGGGTGATCAGCAGTACGAGGCAGCCGAGCAGGGTCGATAGCGTTTGGAGCAAGGGAAAACACCTCGTCGAAAGATGGGAGGGGCACTTGCCGCAAGGGTAGCAGAGCGCCGGGCCCAAGCACGGTTTTCCCCGATAAACGCCAGGGGCCTTGCAGTGCCTGACACACCGCCGACTCGGGATCTCACCGTCTAGCTCTCGCCTGCCTGGACGGAAAGCGGCTGGCCGGCGAGGTCCGGATGGCCCTTCAGGTAGTGGTCGAGCGCCTGGCGCTGGGCGTCGTTGAAGAACAGCCCCAGCTTGGTTCGACGCGTCAGGATGTCTTCGCTCGTGCGCGCCCATTCGTGGCCAACCAGGTAGTCGACCTCGGCCTGCGTCAGCCCACTCCCAAAGGCATAGCCCAGCGCGGCCTGGCTTTCCCGGCCCTGGATAAACGCCAGGCAGAGCGTGCCGTAACTCGAAGCGAAGCGGTCGCGCTGGTCCGAGTCGAGGAACGGAAATTCGCGCTCGAGTCGACTGGCGAACGCCGCCCGGCTTTCGATATCGCCACCCGGTAGCGTCGCGTCCGCGGTCCACGCCGCGCCAAGCGAGTCGAACAGCGGCTCCAGCTTGTGCATGGCCGCCTCGGCAAGCTTTCGATAGGTGGTGATCTTGCCGCCAAAGACCGACAGCATCGGGGCGCCGCTACGATCGAGATCGAGCGTGTAGTCTCGAGTCATCGCTGACGGGCTTTCGGATTCGTCATCGCAGAGTGGACGGACCCCGGAGTAGGTGGCCATCACATCGTCCCGACTCAGCTTCTTGACGAAGTGCGAGTTCAGTACCTCGAGCAGGTAGTCCGTCTCTTCTTCGCTGATGCCCACCTGAGAGGGATCGCCTTCATAGCGTCGATCGGTGGTACCAATGAGGCTGTAGTGACGCTGGTAGGGCAGGACGAAGACGATGCGTCCATCCTGATTCTGCAGGATGTAGGCGCGCTCGTCGTCGTTGAGGCGAGACACGATCAGGTGACTGCCCTGGATCATGCGAATGCCGTAGCGGGATGCTCGCTTGGCGTTCCCTTTGACGAATGATTCGACCCAGGGGCCGCTCGCGTTGACCAGTGCCTTTGCTCGCACGGCCTCGCGCTGCCCACTCAGCCGGTTCTCGAGCGTCACCTCCCACTCGTCCTCCACCTCTTTTGCATCGATGCAGCGAGTGCGTACGCGGATGTCCGCCCCTTTTTCCTGGGCCTGAAGGGCGTTGAGCACCACCAGGCGCGCGTCGTCTACCCAGCAGTCGGAGTACTCATAGCCACGACGGATCTCGGGAACGAGCGGACCATTTGCGTCGAACGTCAGCCGCTTGGCGTTGGGCAGGCTGTCCCGGCGGCTCAGATGGTCATAGATGAAAAGGCCGGTGCGAATCATCCAGCCTGGGCGCAAATGGGGTTGATGGGGAAGAATGAAACGCAGCGGCCAGACGATGTGCGGGGCTTTCCGCAGCATGACCTCGCGCTCGCGCAAGGCTTCGCGGACCAGGCGAAACTCACGGTGCTCGAGGTAGCGCAGCCCGCCATGGATGAGTTTGCTGCTCGAGGAAGACGTGGCACTGGCGAGATCGGCCTGCTCGCAAAGCAGAACCGAAAGCCCTCGGCCGGCAGCATCGTTGGCGATGCCCGTTCCGTTGATGCCGCCGCCCACCACGACGAGATCGTAACGCTTCTGCTCTGCATCGCCAGCCATAAGTCGCTCCCGTCGTTGACTGTTCATCGCCATGTTCGAAAACGAAAGTAGTGTAATCGGTTTCGAACATCAATGCGAAAGTGAAAGAGCTCGCCTAGCCGGCGAGCTGATCGAGTGAGACGTCGCTGCGGCGTGAGGCAGGCGATCGGCAATCAAAGGGTCGGGGAAGACTCCACCGCGTCACCTTCTGCACCGATTGCCTCGACGCTGTCGGCTTCCGGGTTGGCGACATGCAGCGCCACGCCGTGCTCGCGCATTAGTTGCACCAGGGGATCGGGCGGCTGGCGGTCGGTGAAGAAGGCGTCCAGCTGGCCGAGATTGCCCTGCCGCACGACCGCGTTGCGGTGAAACTTCGAGTGGTCAGCAGCGAGAAAGATCTGACGTGAGTTCTGGATGATGGCCTGAGCCACGCGCACTTCTTGATAATCGAACTCCAGTAGCGATCCGTCGCGATCAATGCCGCTGATACCGATGATGCCGAAATCGACCTTGAACTGGTTGATGAAGTCGATGGTCGCCTCGCCGATGATGCCGCCATCCCGTGAGCGGACCTGGCCGCCTGCCACGATGACGTTGAAATCGGTCTTGTGCTGGAGGATGGCCGCGACATTCAGGTTATTCGTGATGACCTCGAGTCCACTGTGGTGACACAGCGCTTCGGCAATGAATTCGTTGCTGGTACCGATGTTGATGAACAGCGACGAGGAGTTGGGTATACGGCCGGCAAGCAGTTCCGCGATGCGCCGTTTGGCGTCCAGATTGAGCGTCTTGCGCGTGTGGTAGGCAGTGTTGACGGTGCTCGATTCGATGCCGGCACCGCCATGCACCCGTTTGATAACGCCATTGTCGGCAAGCAGATTGAGGTCGCGTCTTACCGTCTGAGGCGTGACGACGAACGCCTTGGCCAACTGCTCGATCGAGGCGTAACCGTGTAGTTTGACCATCTCGACGATGGCTTCGTGGCGTTCCTGCTGCGTCATTGACTGTCCGGCATTGTACCGCTGCTGAGGGAAGCGTCAGATTATCCCCGAGTCCCGGCCCGGGCAACCGGAGTGACCGCAAGGCGTTTCCGCGCTGATCGATCGACATTCGTTGGCCAATGGCGATGACGGCGAAACCGGGACACTCGACGAGTCTCTGCACGCAGCTCAACAAATGATACTAAGGTAGTAGAGGGTTGAACCTCTTATAAAACAGTTATCTATGATGACTGCTCAAGCGTGGGTAATTCATAGTGTCGCTTTATGAGTGCCGTCGATAGGATGCTCGAAAGACAACAGGATCTCGAGGCTGTGTTCGAAACGTCGATCTCTTGGGGCGGTTGGACGTCACCGACGTCATGCGAGCCCACAAGGTCAATGGCGCCGTCTTGTTCTCGCTGCGGGTGATCTCGGTCGGTCCTTGCCGGGAAGGTCGACGGCCTTCGCCCTCCATCAATCGCGCGACTTGGGCCCTTGCGTTGCCAATGCCGAACGCGGGCAGGCGCGACGGTTGCGGGGTTCTGTTGCCGGTTATCGGGCCGGCCACCGGCGGATGTCTTGCGGCGCGGCGCGCTGACCGTGAATGAGTCCACCGCGTTGGATTTCACTTGCTGCCAATTGAGGAGGCTCCTCCCATGAGCAATCAAAAGAAGTACATTCTCGCGATCGACCAGGGGACGACCAGCTCACGGGCGATGCTTTTCGATCATCGCGGGCAAGTGGCGGGGCTTGCCCAGCGAGAGTTCGAGCAGATCTTCCCTCGCCCCGGCTGGGTCGAACACAATCCGCGGGAGATCATGACCAGTGTGCTGACGACGCTGGCCGAGGTCATCAATAACTCGGGAATCGACGTCGCTGACATCGCCTCGCTCGGGATTACCAATCAGCGTGAGACGACCGTGGTGTGGGACAGGCACACCGGCCATGCCGTCTGCAACGCCATCGTCTGGCAGTCGCGCCACTCCGCCGAGATCTGCGATGAGCTCAAGGAGGCGGGGCACGCCGACCTGATCCGCGACAAGACGGGGCTCGTGATCGACGCCTACTTTTCGGCGACCAAGCTGAAGTGGATCTTCGACAATGTCGATGGGGTCAAGGAGAGGGCCGAAAGGGGGGAGCTGCTCTTCGGTACCGTTGACACCTGGCTGGTGTGGAACCTCACCGGCGGTGAGGTCCACGTCACTGACGTGAGTAATGCCTCGCGGACGATGTTATTCAACATTCGCGAGCGTCAGTGGGATCCGGAGCTTCTGGAGCTCTTCGGTGTGCCCGAGAGCATGCTGCCGGAGGTCAAATCGAACAGCGAAGTCTATGGGCAAGTGTTGCCCAAGTATCTGTTCGGGCATGAAGTGCCGATCGCCGGCATGGCGGGCGACCAGAACGCGGCGCTGTTCGGTCAGGCCTGCTTCAAGCCAGGCATGGCCAAGAACACCTACGGTACCGGGTGCTTCACGCTGATCAACACCGGCACTGTGGCAACGCCTTCAAGCCATGGTCTGCTCACGACCGTCGCCTGGGAGGTCGAAGGCACGCTGGAGTACGCGCTGGAGGGGAGCGTATTCGTGGCGGGCTCGGTGATTCAGTGGCTGCGCGACGGTCTGCGGATGCTGGGCCGGGCGTCGGACTCCGAAGCGTATGCCGAGCGCGCAGGTGACAGCGAAGGGGTCTACATGGTCCCGGCTTTTACCGGCCTAGGGGCGCCTTACTGGGACTCCAACGTGCGCGGCGCCATGTTCGGGCTGAGTCGAGGTACGACCAAGGAGCACTTCGTACGGGCAGCCGTGGAGTCAATGGCCTACCAGAGCGCGGACGTGCTCAAGGCCATGCAGGCAGATGCCAATATCGGGCTGACCGAGCTGCGGACTGACGGAGGCGCCATTGCCAATAATTTCCTCGCCCAGTTCCAGGCGGATATTCTTGGCGTCGATGTGCTGCGCTGCCAGGTCAATGAGACAACGGCGTTGGGAGCGGCCTATCTCGCAGGGCTTGCGGTGGGCTTCTGGTCGTCTCGTGACGAGATATCCGAACAGTGGGCGGTGGAGCGTCGTTTCGAGCCCGCGATGGGCGAGTCGCAGCGGGAAACGCTCTACGCCGGCTGGAAGCAGGCAGTCGAGGCGACAATGGGATTTCGCGTCGAATCCTGAGCCCGCTCAGGCGGCGGTGATCCGCCGATCTCAGTGTCGCCGTCGGGCTTGCCTTCATGATGAAACGGGTATGACATTACCCTCGACCCGCGCTGCGCGCGGTTTATCCCGACTATCGACGGGTGGCGCTTTCGCGTTGTGAACGCGAAACACCTGGCGATGTGTGGGCGCGGGGATTCGAAGCTCGAGTCCCACGCTGCGACATTGGCTAAGCCGTTGACTATGCGGAAAGTTATGCGTGAATTTTTTACTTTTAGGGGTTGCAATCCACGGCCGGGTCGGTAGAATTCGCATCCGTTGTCACGGCGAGATCGCCGAAGATAGCTTCCAGATCCAGGACCGTAGCTCAGTTGGTTAGAGCGCCACGTTGACATCGTGGAGGTCAGCGGTTCAAATCCGCTCGGTCCTACCAAGTCTGGCTGCTGTGACATCATTTAGGACCGTAGCTCAGTTGGTTAGAGCGCCACGTTGACATCGTGGAGGTCAGCGGTTCAAATCCGCTCGGTCCTACCAAATTCGAAACCTCGAGCCACGGCTCGGGGTTTTTTTATGCCTGTCCGACGCGCATGCTTGAGTCTTGCGGCCCAGCATGTCGCGGTCGCCAGAGAACGCCCATACAATAATGAAGACACCCTGGTGGTCTCTACTCGAGAGTCAACATGTCATTGGTTCCCCTATTCGAGAAAATTCATCAACTGCCGACGGTGCCCGCGGTTGTCAGCGAGCTCATCAGTAGCCTCGACAACGACCGGATCAGTATTCATCACGTCTCGGCGAGTATTCGTAAAGACCCCAGCCTGAGCCTGAAATTGCTAAGGTCGGCCAACTCGGTTCGCTACGGGGTGGGGCGCAACGTGGCCACTATCGACAACGCCCTGTTGCTGCTCGGTTTCGATCGAGTGCGAACGCTCGTTATCGCGTCCGGCGTCGTCGGGGTTCTCAAGGATGTGCCGGGGCTCGATCGACGAACGTTCTGGCACGAATCCTTCATGGTCGCCAATATCAGTCGCGCTTTGATGCGGCACAGTCGCCTCGAGGGGCTGGCCCCGGAGACAGCATTTACCTGCGGTATTCTTCATCGTGTCGGCGCGGCGTTGATGCACATTGCCCATCCGCAAGTGATGTCCCGAATCGATGCGCTGGTAGCGAGCGGTGCGCCGAGAGGCGAGCTTGAGTTCGATCAGTTCGGCTTCAACTATACCGAAGTGGGGGCAGAGCTTGCCCGGCACTGGCGTTTCCCTGAGCCGATCAGCACGGCCCTTGCCTACCAAGAGCGGCCGCTCGAGGCGGCGCCTTTTTCCGCCTATGCGGCCGCGGTCAATCTTGCGATCGAGCTCTCCCGGCATGTTGGTGAAGGCTGGCGAGAAGAGCACGCGCTGAGTGAAATGCCCCGCGCGGTGAGGCGCCCGTTGGCACTCGACTTGCTGAGCCTCTACGAAGAAGTTCTGGATATCCTCAAGGCGGATGACGAGCTCGGTGTTTTCTTCGATTGAGCTCGACGCGCGGTGGTGTGCCGCGCGTCGGGACTGACTCAGTCGAAATCGGAGGCGTGAATGAACGTCTCGCAGAGTCTTTCGATCCCTGCCTGATCTTCCGCGTTGAAGCGCGACGGTTGTGGGCTGTCGATATCCAGCACGCCCCAGAGATGCCCCTCGATGACGATGGGGATGACGAGTTCCGAGCGGGAGTCGGCATCGCAGGCGATGTGATCGGCCACGGCGTGCACGTCGTCGACCCGCTGGGTCTCTCGATGGCGGGCCGCGGCGCCGCACACGCCACGGCTGAAGGGAATCGGGTTGCACGCCGGTTTGCCCTGGAAAGGCCCGAGAATCAGTGTATCGGGTTGGCGCTGAAGGTAGAAACCTACCCAGTTCAGGTCGCCGAGACTCTCGATCAGAAAAGCGCTGGTCTGCGCGGCGTTGGTGAGCCAGTCACGGGTATCAAGCAGCGCCGCAAGCTGGCGTTGAAGGCTGGCGTAATCAGTAGGCTCTGTCATGCGTGTTGGCTCTCGAATCGTAAACGGGTAATCGGGTGGCTAAGAGCGCAGCGAAAGGCGGTCGACCGCCCCCTTTCGCCTGGCCTGAATGCAAAAAAACCAGCGCCGGAGCGCTGGTTTCTGACCCACGACGGCATCACTTCCAGCCGGGAACGGCACCCGCGCCGAAGAGTTCTTCCGCCTTTTCAGCCACGACGTCAGACTGGTAAGCCTTGACCAGATTCTGGATCGCTTCGCGATCCTGGTCACCGTCGCGCACGACGATCAGGTTGACGTAGGGTGACTCCGGGCCTTCCTTGATCAACGCGTCGTCGAGCGTCAGGCCCGCAGGTTGGGTGAATGTGCTGTTGATGAACGCCAGGTCGACGTCTCTGAGTACCCGCGGCATTTGCGCAGCTTCGATCTCTTCGAAGTCGTAGTCGTGCGGGTTGTCCACCACGTCGATCGGGGTGGCTTCCAGGTTTTCCGGGTCGTTAAGTTCGATCAGGCCTTTGTCGTGCAGCAGGATCAGCGCACGGCCTTCGTTGGTCGGGTCGTTGGGCAGGGCGATAGTCGCACCGTCCGGCAGCGCGTCGATATCGTCATACTGAGCCGAGTAGGCGCCGATCGGATAGACAAACGTCTTGCCGGCAACCGCGAAGTCGTAGCCACGGTCTTTGACCATTGCCTCCATGTACGGCGCATGCTGATAGGCGTTGGCATCCAGGCTGCCATCGTCGAGTGCGGCGTTGGGCGTCACATAGTCGCTGAACTCGATGATCTCGACGTCGAGATCGTATTGCTCTTTAGCCACTGAAGCCGCGGTCTGCATGATGTCGCTTTCCGGACCGGCCATGGTGCCAACCTTGATGCTGTCGGCGGCCTGTGCGCTGCCGGCGGCAAGACCGAGTCCCATCGCGGCGACGCCGAGTGTCTGTTTGAGTGAAATCGGCATTGGCTACAATCTCCCTGATCGATATGGCGATAACGCAGCGCCCGGACGCCGAACGGTTCCTCGAGTCGACGGCGGGGCGCATTGAGTGGCTTTACATTAACGGAATAACCAAAATCGTGCTAATTCGTTTTAGTTATTAACGCCCTGCGACAACGTCGAGCGCTATTTATGGTCGCTCTTGCGCACCAGATAGTCTCCGACGCTCTGGAAGACCTGCACCATGACGACGAGGATCACGACGGTGATCAGCATGATCGTCGGGTTGAACCGGTTGTAACCGTAGCGAATGCCGAGATCTCCCAGACCGCCGCCGCCTACCGCGCCCGCCATGGCGGAGTAGCTCACGAGCGCAACCACGGTGATGGTCAAGCCGTTGATGATGCCGCCGCGAGCCTCGGGGAGGAGTACTTTCATGACGATCTGCATCGGTGTGGCGCCCATCGACTGGGCGGCCTCGACCAGACCCGGCGGTACCTCGTTGAGTGCGCCTTCGACCAGGCGAGCGACGAACGGTATGGCCGCGATGGTCAGCGGCACGGCCGCGGCGTTGGTACCGATCGAGCTGCCCACGATCATCCGGGTGAAGGGAATGATCGCTACCAGCAGGATGATAAAGGGGATCGAACGGCCGACGTTGGTGACGAGGCCGAGCACACGGTGTGCCACCGGCTGGGCAAGGATCTGACGCGGTCGCGTGACGTAGAGCAGAATGCCCAGCGGAATGCCGAGCAGGGCTGCGATGATGCCTGAGACGGCGACCATGTAGAGCGTCTCGAGCGTGGATTCCCAGATGAGATCAATCAGTGCGCTGGACATGGCCCAGTACCTCCACGTGCAGGTCAAAGGATTCGAGGGTCGCCAGGGCCTGGGTGGTCTGCTCGGCCTGGCCCATCAGTTCCGCGATCATCAGGCCTAGCGTGCGTCCCTGAACGGACTCCACCTTGGCCTGGAGAATGCTGACATCGATACCGTGATCCCGTGACAGCTTCGAGATCAGCGGTGTCGAAACGCTATCCCCCGAGAACGTCAGGCGTACCACTGGGTGAGTCTGTGCGCTCGGCGCCGCTTCCAGCCGCTCGACTAGCGCCCTTGGCGGCTCCAGTTCCAGAAAGTCGTTCAGGAAGGTGCGGCCCAGTTGAGTGCGGGGCGCGGTGAAGAAGTCGCCGACGTCGGCGTCTTCCACCAGCTTCCCATCGGAGATCAGACCCACGCGGTGGCAGATCGTCTTGACGACTTCCATCTCGTGCGTGATCAGCAAGATGGTGAGGCCGAGCTTCTGGTTGATCTCCTGGAGTAGCGTCAGGATCGACGCGGTCGTCTGCGGGTCGAGTGCCGAAGTGGCTTCGTCGCAGAGCAGCACCTTGGGCCGGGTTGCCAGCGCGCGCGCAATTGCCACGCGCTGCTTCTGACCGCCGGAGAGCTGTGCCGGGTACTGGTGCGCCTTGTCGGCTAGGCCCGTCATCTCGAGCAGTGACTCGACCCGCTCACGGATGGTCTGACGCGACTCGCGCATCAGTTCGAGGGGGAGCGCCACGTTGTCGTAGACGCTGCGATTGGTCAGCAGGTTGAAGTGCTGAAAGATCATCCCGCAGCGGTGGCGTGCGGCGCGGAGCTGAGCAGCGTTCATTGCCGTCATCTCCTCGCCGTCGATGTGCACCTTGCCGTTCGTCGGGCGCTCCAGCAGGTTGACGCAGCGAATCAGCGTCGACTTGCCGGCGCCGGAGAGGCCAATAACGCCGTAGATGGCGCCCTGCGGCACGTCGAGGTCGATATCGACCAGCGCCGACACGGCGCCCGCGCCGCTGCCGTAGGTCTTGGAAACCTTGTCGAGTGAAATCATGGGACCCGTGAGATCGTGGGGGCCGTTGAGCCGAAGAGTGAACTGGTGGCCGCTGAGCCGCGTCGACGATGGGACGGCAACGGCTCCAGCGAGCGCGTTAGTATACTGGTCCCGTGTTTCCGGGGCGACCGGCTGACGTCGACGATGTTACCGGGATCCGGTCGTCCATAACGGTGCGTGCCGGCGAGACCTGACGCGGTCTGTTCACGGGTAACTCTCTGAATTGCCCGCCAGGTCGTGTGGCCGGTGTCGAAATTGCATCTGTTGCCTCACGCCCGGTGATCCTCCCATTGCCCGGGTCAATCACGCCTTGGCGACCGGAGACGACAATGCCATCCACTCTCGACCAGTCCACGCTCGACAAGCTTTTTCTGCAAGCGCGTACCCACAACGCCTGGCAGGCGCGACCCCTGGGGGCTGATGTTCTCGAAATACTCTATGACCTGGTGAAGATGGCGCCCACGTCAGCCAACTGTTCCCCGGCTCGCTTCGTTTTCGTCCAGAGCGAAGAGGGAAGGGCAAAGCTGATCCCCTGCGTATCCTCAGGCAATCGGGAAAAAACGGCGGGTGCCCCTTGCACGGTTATCGTCGCTTACGACACGCGTTTCTTTGATGCGTTGCCCACGCTCTTTCCGCACGCGGACGCGCGGAGCTGGTTCACCGGAAGTGCCGCTTTTGCCGAGGAGACGGCGCTGCGCAATAGCTCGATGCAGGCGGGGTATCTGATTCTGGCGGCGCGCGCGTTGGGGCTGGATACCGGGCCGATGTCCGGTTTCGATGCCGAGGCCGTCAACGAGACGTTTCTGTCGGAGACCTCGTGGCGGGCCAACCTGCTGATCAACCTGGGCTATGGTGACGACACGGGGCTCAAACCGCGGCTACCTCGGCTCGATTTCGACGATGCCTGCCGCACGGTCTGACCGGCCATCCGCCCGGGCCGCTCGGCTCGCCCGGTCATTCGTCCCGGCGCCGTCTGATGAGGCGAGCGCCTGCCAGCGAAAGTCAGAAGTCGCTGTCATCCAGGTCGGTTGGCGATGGCGTCAGGCCGCCAAGCACGACGCGCTGGACCGTTCTGACGGCTGTTTCGAAGAATGCCGGGTTCTCTAGGGTGTGGCCGGAGACGGCCTCGATCTGAACGGCGAAATCCGCGTAGTGCTGTGTGGCACCCCACAGCAGATAAAAGAGATGGTGCGGGTCGACGGGGCGCAGTTCGCCATTCTCTATCCACGTCTCGATGACCCTGGATTTCTCCCTTACCAACTCCCTCAGCTCACCGGCAAGCACCTCTTTCAGTAGTGGTGCCCCCTGCATCATCTCCAGACAGAACAGTCTGGACGCTTCGCTGCGATCCCGGGAGAGCACGAGCTTGACTCGGATGTACTGCGCGATCGCGACTTGCGCAGACTGATCGGCCTGGAAATTGCGCATCGGCGACAGCCAGCTATCCAGGATGTGGCGAAGAACGGCGATATAGAGCAGCCGTTTCGAGGTGAAGTGGTAGAGCAGATTGGACTTGGAGACCCCCGCCTGTTCGGCAATCGCCTCAAGGCGCGCGCCGCGAAATCCGAATTGAGAGAAGAGCGTCAAGGCGGCATCGCGAATCTGTTGCCGGCGATTGTCGCTGGCCGCGGTGCGCGTGTCGTCTACCTCGTGTCGCGATTTGTGCATCGACTGTTCGACCCTTCACGTGCCGTCTCTCGGCGAAATAAAGAAGTGGCGGCAGGCCAGTTCCCGACGCCACCACTCTATCACGCGGTCAGCTTTCCAGGGCCGGGTCCAGGCCGCACCACCCGGTGGTGAGTGCCGGGCGTCGCTATCGATAGCGAAAAGTCTCGAAATCTCACCTGAGCGGAAAAGCCTCCATCTGCACCGAAAGAGTACGCAAATGACGAAAAATGCATCCGATTGGCGCGGGATGGAGTCAGCCACTGGACCATTTGGTCCGACCGATTATCGAGAAAGTGGCGCAAGCCTTTGAATCCGATTCGAGAACTGCCGGCTGGCACGCGGGTTGTTTACCGTTTGGCAGGTGGCGCGGTCTTCGCAGCAAAAGCGCGTCGCAGTGAGTCACTCATCGCGCAGGCAGGAGGTGAAACATGCAGCTTGGCGTTTTCATTCCGATCGGCAACAACGGCTGGTTGATCTCGGAGAATTCACCGCAGTACATGCCGACGTTCGAACTCAACAAGATCGTGACCCAGAAAGCAGAGCACTACGGCTTCGAATTTGCGCTGTCGATGATCAAGCTGCGCGGCTTCGGCGGGAAGACCGAGTTCTGGGATCATGCCCTCGAGTCTTTCACGCTCATGGCGGGATTGGCCGCCGTGACATCCAGGATCAATCTCTACGCGACGGCGGCAACGCTGGTCATGCCGCCGGCGATCGCCGCGCGTATGGCATCGACCATCGATTCGATCGCACCCGGGCGTTTTGGCATCAATCTCGTTACCGGTTGGCAGCGCCCCGAATACAGCCAGATGGGGCTGTGGCCGGGGGACGACTATTTCGCGAAGCGGTACGAATATCTCGACGAATACACAACGGTAATGCGTGAGCTGCTCGAGTCCGGCAGCAGCGATTTCCAGGGTGAATTTTTTCAGATGGACGACTGCCGGCTGAGCCCGCGCCCGTCGCAGGGGGTGAAGATTGTCTGTGCCGGGCAGTCCGGTGCCGGGCTTTCGTTCACTGCCAAGCATGCGGACTACAGCTTCTGCTTTGGCAAGGGATTCAACACGCCCGTTGCATTTGCGCAGACCGCCGAGCGGCTACGCCAGGCGGGGGCGCAGAGTGGGCGAGACATCGCGTGCTACGTCCTGTTCATGGTCATTGCCGACGATACCGACGAGGCCGCGCTGGCGCGCTGGGAGCACTACAAGGCGGGCGCCGATGAAGAAGCGATCGGCTGGCTGATGGATCAGGGGGGCAAGGACAATCGCTCCGGAAAGGATACCAATGTGCGCCAGATGGCGGATCCCACATCGGCCGTCAATATCAATATGGGAACGCTGGTCGGCTCCTACCCAAAGGTGGCGCGGATGCTCGACGAGATCGACGCCGTCAAGGGCGTGGCGGGGGTGATGCTCACGTTCGATGACTTTGTCACGGGACTCGAGGTGTTCGGTCAGAAAGTACAGCCGCTGATGCAAAGCCGCACGCACGTCCTGGGGACTCCCCAGGACGTGGCGGAGGGCGTCTCATGAACGATCTTGCCTCCTCTCCGGTTGTGCGTCGAGGGAATGCCGCAGCGGCTGACGAGATCGTGCTGGCGGGGCGCCCGGAAGCCATTGCGATGTCGCGATCGCAAGCGGCGCTTGTCGTTGTCGACATGCAGAACGCTTATGCCTCTCGCGGCGGCTATCTAGACATCGCCGGCTTCGATGTCTCTTCTACGCAAGCCGTGATCGAACGCATCGCGCGCGCCGTGATGGCCGCGCGTGCCAGCGGTATTCAAATCATCTTTTTTCAGAACGGGTGGGATGCGGACTACGTCGAAGCTGGCGGACCCGGCTCGCCGAACTGGCATAAGTCGAATGCGCTGAAAACGATGCGCCGCCGTCCCGAGCTCGAGGGCAAATTGCTGGCGCGTGGGGGCTGGGATTACGCGCTCGTCGATGCCCTCGCGCCTCAACCGGAGGACATCGTTCTGGCCAAGCCCCGCTATAGCGCCTTTTTCAACACCCCGCTCGATAGCGTTCTGCGCTCACGGGGCATTCATCATCTGCTATTCACTGGCATCGCCACGAATGTCTGCGTGGAGTCGACGCTGCGCGACGGTTTCTTTCTCGAGTACTTCGGCACGGTGCTGGAAGACGCTACCCACCAGGCCGGTCCGTCGAGCGCGCAGCGTGGCGCGATCTACAACATCGAAACGTTCTTTGGCTGGGTCTCCACGGTGGCAGCCTTCGAGGCCGCCTGCGCGGCTGTCGCGCTGCCGCAGACCAGTGATCTTGAGCAAGTCAGCGTGTGAACTTGCGGCACGGGTCGACAAGGCTGCGGACCCCGTCCACGGCATCCTGACGAAACGCATAAGGAGGAAGTGATCATGCCTAAGTCCAGTGTGGTTCCCGAGGGTAGCGGTTCGCCGCTGGCCCCCTATGTGCCGGGCTCCCAAGCCGACAATGTGCTTTATATCTCCGGCACGCTGCCGTTCGATGCCCATAACGATGTCGTACATGTCGGCGACGCCGCTGCGCAGACCCGGCACGTGCTCGAGACGATCCAGCGCGTGGTGGAAACCGCCGGCGGCAGCATGGATGACGTCGTATTCAACTCCCTTTTCCTGACGGACTGGTCTCACTACGCGGCGATCAACGAGGTGTATGCGACGTTTTTCCCCGGAGACAAACCGGCTCGCTACTGCATTCAGTGTGGATTGGTGAAGCCGGATGCCTTGATCGAGATCGCGTCGATCGCTCACCTGCCGCACTAGCGCCTGGCTTGCCGAGAACCTCCACCCGTTCAGGAGTTCGCGAGTGCACTACGAAATGTTGGGTAATCAGGCCGCCGGCGCGCCAACGCTACTGCTGTCGGCTGGACTGGGTGGCGCAGGGCGGTTCTGGGAGCCTCAGTTGGCGGCACTGGGGCATACGCACCGACTGTTGATCTACGACCACTCGGGGACGGGACGCAGCCCCGCCAGTCTCTCGTCTGACTACGCCATCCAGGATATGGCCCAGGAAGTGTTGGCGCTGCTCGATGCGCTGGCTATTGAGCGGGTCGACATGATGGGGCATGCGTTGGGTGGTCTCGTGGGGCTGGAGTTGGCACTCAATGCGCCGTCGCGGATCAATCGGTTGATCGTGATCAACGCCTGGAGCCGTGTCGACGTCCAGAGCCAACGCTGCTTCGACGTGCGTAGGGCGCTTCTCGCCGACAGTGGCGTGGCGGCCTACCTGCATGCCCAGCCGCTCTTTCTCTATCCGGCGGATTGGCTCTCGACCCACAACGACCATCTGCTCGCCGAAGAAGCCGAAGCGCTTCGGCATTTTCCGGGCGAGCAGAACGTGCTGGCGAGAATTGGCGCTTTGACCCGTTTCGACATCGACGCACGGTTGGGAGAGATCGAGACGTCGACGCTCGTCGTTGCGACTCGCGACGATCTTCTCGTGCCTTACACCCGCTCGCAGCATCTCGCGCGTTGCCTGCCCAATGCTGAGCTGGCGCTGTTTGACTACGGGGGCCACGGCCTCACCGTCACCGTTCCAGAGCCGTTCAATCAGGCGGTCAAAACATTTCTGGGGCGGGAGCGATGACGGTGGCTTAGCAGGGAAGTGCATTTGGGTGCGGGCTGACAGTGTCCAGCGGTCAGGGTCGTGAGCGAGTCCGAATAGACACAACAACAACGGTTAGGAGAAAGCCTTATGGTTCCCCCGAGAACCCCCTCCCTGACGGCATCCGCGCTCGAGCCGGTCGATTCATCCGCCTTCCGTGATGCGATGTCGCGGTTGGCGTCTGCCGTTCACGTGGTAACCACCGCTGGAGAAGGCGCACGTGCCGGGTTCACCGCCTCGGCGGTGTGTAGCGTGACCGACGCGCCGCCGACGCTACTGGTCTGCATCAATCGCGGCGCCTCCGCCTATGAGGCGTTCAGCGATGCCCAGGGGCTCTGTGTCAACGTGCTCGGCGCCACTCATCGCGAGGTCTCCAAGGCGTTTGGCGGCAGGACTGCCATGGAGGAGCGCTTCGCACTGGCCGACTGGGTCAGCGGGGCAACGGGCGCTCCGGTGCTGAGCGATGCGCTGGCCCATTTCGAGTGCCGTGTGTCTCAGCGTGTGCCAGTGGGGACGCATGACGTGCTGTTCTGCGAAGTCGTGTCGATGTCGACCCGTGACGAGAGTCAGTGCCTGCTCTATTTCGACCGCCGTTACCACGAATTGCCGCTTGCGGTTGCCAACGGGTGATCGATTCCTTTCAAGGTTACCGAATTCGGGAGATAGACAATGACAATCGCCAAGTCCCGTATGGTCGAGCGTGACGGTCAGGTCGAGCTCGTGCTCGGTGATGACGTTCGCCAAAGTCGCCGTTTCAACGCCGATATCGCGCCGACGTCGGCCGCTGAGCGCACCTGGACCCGATGGAACGTGGCGGCGCTCTGGGTCGGCCTTTCGATCTGCGTGCCCACTTATACGCTGGGTGGCGTGCTGACCGCATACTTCGGCCTGAGCGTCAAAGAAGCACTTGCCACGATCCTGCTCGCCAACCTGATTCTGCTGCTGCCGCTGACACTCAACGCCTTTCCCGGCACGCGCTACGGCATACCGTTTCCCGTACTTCTACGCGCCTCGTTCGGTATACGAGGGTCCAACGTACCCTGTCTGATCCGGGCGCTGGTGGGCTGCGGCTGGTTTGGTATCCAGACAATGTTCGGCGGGCTGGCCATCCATCTGCTGCTATCGGCAATCCTGCCGGGCTGGGCATCGCTGGGCGGTGTCGGACAGGTGATCGGGTTCTTTCTCTTTGCCGCGATGAACCTGTGGGTGGTGATTCGGGGCGCCGAGTCGATCAAGTGGTTGGAAACGCTGTCCGCACCGCTCCTGCTGATCGTGGCGGTGGGTCTGATGCTGTGGGCGCTGCCACACGTCTCGCTCGGCGAACTCATGGCGCAGCCGCCGTCACGGCCGGAGGGGGACGCCGCCACGCCGTATCTGTTGTCAGGACTGACTGCCATGGTCGGCTTCTGGGCGACGCTTTCGCTCAACATTCCCGATTTCAGCCGGTTCGCGAAGACGCAGAAGGACCAGATCGTCGGACAGGTGTTCGGCTTGCCGTTGACGATGTTCTTCTTCGCTGCGTTGGGTGTGATCATGACGGCCGCATCGTCATCGCTGGTCGGCGAGACCGTCTCGGATCCGGTGACGCTCATTGGTCGGATCGACAGCCCGGTCTGGGTGTCCGCGGCCATGGTGCTGATCGTGATCGCGACGATCTCCACCAATACGGCCGGCAATATCGTCTCGCCGACCAACGACTTCCAGAATGTGGCGCCTACCCGAATCGGCCGCACGGGTGGCGTGCTGCTGACGGGGTTGGTCGGGACGCTTTTGATGGGGCACGACCTGTTGCAAAAAGCCGGCATCATCGTCTCGGACATGACCCTCGAGAGCCTCTACTCCAACTGGCTTCTGGGGTATTCGAGCCTGCTCGGGCCGATCGCCGGCATCATGGCGGTGGACTACTTTGTCATCAAGCGCCAGCGGCTGGATGTCGCCGACCTCTACCGTGACGAAGGCCGGTACCCGGCGGTCAATGCCGCAGGGTTTGTGGCTCTCGGTATCCCCGTGGCACTCACTCTCGTCTCGCTGATGACCGGACTCTGGCAGTGGTTCTACGATTATGGGTGGTTTACCGGCTCTGCTCTGGGCGCGCTGATCTATTACGTCGCCAGTCGCATCCTCGATGGTAAGCAGCAGGTGGCGGCAGAGCCCGTGTCGAGCTGATGGCCCTGACCGTCTCCGCCGGACCGGCGTGTTAGACTCCCTGGTCGGTAAGGGGTAAGGCGCGACGCAAGCGTGCGTCTGCCGTTACCCAACGTCAGGACGGTCTTTATCAGCGGAGTATGGTCATGTTCACCGGCATCGTTCAGGAAGTTGCCACCGTCGTCGCGATCGAAAAGCGCGAGCAGCTCGCCACGCATGTTCTCGCGCTTTCCGAGCGGATGCGCGACGGGTTGGCGCTGGGCGCTTCCATCGCCCATAACGGCTGTTGTCTGACGGTCACAGCGATCGACGGCGAAAACGTCAGTTTCGATCTGATGCGTGAAACGCTTCGCCTAACCAATCTGGGCGATCTCGACGTAGGCGGGCGGGTCAATCTCGAGCGCGCCGCGCGCATTGGCGATGAAATTGGTGGTCATTCGATGTCGGGCCACGTCATGGACATGGCGCGCGTGGTTGAGATAGAGGAAGCACCCAACAATCGCCGGCTCTGGTTTGAACTACCCTCGACGTTGTCGCGCTTTGTGTTCGACAAGGGCTATATCGGTGTCGATGGCATCAGTCTCACCGTCGGTGCGGTCGATGACGGTCGGTTCTGCGTGAATCTGATTCCCGAGACGCTGGCACGAACCACGATCGGTGATCGGATGCCGGGCGATCACGTCAATATCGAGATCGACCCGCAGACACAGGTGATCGTCGAGACGGTCGAGCGGGTGCTCGCTTCGCGAGGCTGAACGTCGTGCGGTCGGCCTGCGCTGTGGGCTCGGCGAGACGCGCTGTCGTGACACGCGAAATCGGCAATCGGGTCGCGTCGGCGTCCGGGCTTGGTTAACATGAGCGGCTTTGCGCAGTGGCCGCATCTCTGGCGTGCCCGGCTGCGCCGCCATCCGGTTTATGGAGTTCTCTTCGATGAGCAGTATCTACGGCGACTATATCAAGTCGGTGATCCGCACCGTTCCCGATTGGCCACAGGCGGGGGTGAACTTTCGTGACATCACGCCGCTGCTGCAGAATAGCGCTGCGTTTCGCAAGTTGATCGACAGCTTCGTGCATCGTTATCAAGAGCTCGAGGTGGACGCGATCGCCGCCATCGACGCCCGCGGTTTCATTGTCGGAGCGCCGCTGGCCTACGAACTCGGCTGCAGCTTCGTGCCGGTTCGCAAGAAAGGCAAGCTGCCGTTTCAGACCATCAGCGAGACCTACACGCTGGAATACGGTGAATCGACGATCGAGCTTCACTCGGACGCGTTCCGTGAGCACGACCGCATCGTGTTGATCGACGATCTCATCGCGACCGGTGGCACCATGCTCGCGGCGGCGTCGCTGATCTCGCGAAGCGGCGGCCACATCGTCGAGCTCGCGTCGATTCTGGATCTTCCTGAACTGGGCGGCTCGCAGCAGATTCGCGACGACGGCTACAGCGTCTTCTCCGTCTGCAGCTTCACCGAAGACGAGTGATCTCACTTGCCGCCGCCGCAGGGCAGTGGTGTCGCCACAGATACGGAATACGCCAATGACCGCCGATCGCTATCATCATCAATTCACGGTCTCGTGGGATCAGATTCATCGCGATGTCCGCGCGCTCTGTCACCCGCTGATTGAAAGGGATTTTAAAGGGATCGTCGCCATTACCCGCGGCGGCCTGATTCCGGCGGCGCTGATTGCGCGCGAGCTGAACCTTCGATTGATCGACACGGTTTGCATCAAGAGCTATGACGTTCAAGAGCAGGGGCATCTCGACGTCATCAAGGGTGTCGAGCATGACGGCGACGGCTGGCTGCTGGTCGACGATCTGGTCGATACGGGCAAGACGGCCCGCGCGGTGCGTGAGATGCTCCCCAAGGCGCACTTCGTCACGGTATACGCCAAGCCAGAGGGCCGTCCGCTGGTGGATCAGTATCTGACCGAAGTCGAACAGGACTGCTGGATCCAGTTCCCCTGGGATCTGGCGCCCACCTATGTGGAGCCGCTGGTCGACCAGGTTCGCACACCCAAGCCTTGAGCGGCGCCGGGTTGCCGACCCTGCCGGCTGCTCGACGTCGTTTCGCTCTTACCGGACTGCGCTCGCCGCACCGAACCTCTGCATCCGTCTCCAAGGAGGGAGTCGACATGGCGTCTTCGCCGCTTCCGGAAAGCTGGAACGCTCACCTCCATCAGGAGTTCGAGGCCGACTACATGCGCCAGCTTCGTGAGTTCCTGGCCGCCGAGAAGGCCGCTCACAAGGTTATTTATCCTCACTCGGCACACTGGTTCCGCGCCTTCGAGCTGACGCCCCTGAATGAGGTCAAGGTGGTCATTCTCGGACAGGATCCTTACCACGGCCCGAACCAGGCCCATGGTCTCTGTTTCTCGGTGCACCCGGGCGTGCCCAAGCCGCCGTCGCTCAAGAATATCGACCGTGAACAAGCCGAGGACGTCGGCATCACGCCGGTTTCCCACGGTTTTCTCGAGAGCTGGGCGCGCCAGGGTGTCCTGCTGCTCAACAGTGTGCTGACGGTCGAGCAGGGCAACGCCGGTTCGCACCGCAACCGCGGTTGGGAAACCTTCACGGATCGCGCCATCCAGGTCGTCAACGAACAGTGTGATGGGGTGGTCTTTCTTTTGTGGGGAAGCTATGCGCAAAAGAAGGCGAGTTTCGTGGATCGGCAGAAGCACCTGGTCCTGCACGCGCCGCACCCGTCACCGCTGTCCGCGCATCGCGGATTCTTCGGCAAGCGACATTTCTCTCAGGCCAACGCCTTTCTCGAATCCCGCGGGCGTGCTGCCATCGATTGGCAATTGCCGGTGAGCGTCGCCTGAGCGGGGCCTTCTCGCGTACAATGTCGGCGTTTAGATCCATTTTTGACGAAGGCGCCGATCATGAGTGTTCACCAAATCGACCACCCGCTGGTTAAACACAAGCTGGGACTGATGCGCGCTGCCGACATCAGCACCAAGAGCTTTCGTGAGCTGGCGTGCGAGGTGGCGAAACTGCTGACCTATGAGGCGACGCAGAATCTCGAGCTCGAGCCTGCAACGATCCAGGGATGGGATGGCGGTCCGATTCCCATCGAGCAGATCAAGGGCAAGAAGGTCACGATCGTACCGATTCTCCGCGCGGGACTCGGCATGCTCGACGGCGTCACCGACCTGATTCCGAGTGCTCGGATCAGTGTCGTCGGTCTCTATCGCAATGAAGAAACGCTGGAACCGGTTCCCTATTTCGAGAAGTTCGTCAGCGACCTCGATGAGCGACTGGCGATTGTCATCGATCCGATGCTTGCCACCGGTGGCTCAATGGTTGCGACACTCGATATGCTTCGCGAGCGTGGCTGCCAGCAGATCAAGGTAATTGTTCTGGTTGCGGCGCCGGAGGGGATCGAGCGGGTCAAGCAGGCGCATCCCGACGTCGAAATCTACACGGCGGCCGTGGATGAGAAGCTCGACGAGAGCGGCTACATCGTGCCCGGTCTCGGCGACGCCGGTGACAAGATCTTCGGCACGCGTTGATTCCGCCATCTGATATCACGGCGGTGCTGCTTGCGGGTGGCCGTGGCCGCCGGATGGGCGGTATCGATAAGGGGTGGGTCGAGGTGTCGGGCCGGCCGCTGATCGAGCGCCTTGTCGAGCGACTGTCACCGCAGGTCGGTGGCGTGATCGTCAACGCCAACCGTGAGCTGGCGCGGTACCGCGGATTGGGCGTCCCTGTCGTCAGTGATGATGTGCAGGGGTATCCAGGGCCGCTCGCCGGCGCCGCAGCTGGTATGCGTCGCGTCACGACACCGTGGACGCTTCTCGCCGCGGTCGATATGCCCTGGCTACCGTTGGACTGCGTGGCCTCGCTGGCAAGCGCGGCAGAGGGGGCCGATATCATCTCCGCCCACGATGGCGAGCGCTGCCAACCCCTGGTGGCATTGATACGCACCGCGCTCCATATCGATCTCGATAATTGGCTTGCCGAAGGGGGAGCCAAGGTGACCGATTGGTACGCTCGCCATCGTTGGCAGGAGGTTCGATTCGTGAACGGTGATCAAGCTTTCGCAAATCTCAATACGCCGGAAGATCGGGCAGCGGCCGAACGCGACAGCGAGAGGTGGTAATGCAGCGTCCCGCCACGGCAGCGCCCGTCATCCCTGTGCTCGGTATCGTCGCCTGGAGCGGAACGGGCAAGACGACCTTGCTTGAAAAGCTGCTGCCGCGCCTCGGCGCTCTCGGCTGGCCGGCTGCCGTCATCAAGCATGCGCACCATGCGTTCGATGTCGACACGCCGGGCAAGGATAGCTATCGGCTACGCGCGGCAGGCGCCGCGCCGACACTGGTCGCCTCAGGGCGACGCTTTGCGCTGATGATGGAGACGCCGGGGCAGGAGGAGCCGGATCTCGGCACGCTGATCTCTCAGGTCGCAGCGCTCGGTCCGGCGCTGATCCTGGTTGAAGGGTTCAAGTCGTGGCCAGTCGCCAAGCTCGAGCTGCGTCGGGGTGGCGCTAGCGATGACGTCGCCCCTCACAGGGAGCTGGCGAAGAATGACCCCTGGATTCGCGCTGTCGCCATGAAGCCATTAACCCCCATGGCGGGAGTGGCTTCACTGGATCTCGACGATCCCGGTGCCATCGCCGACTGGATCGCTGCCTGGGCCGCAGCCTTCGATCCCGACAGGGATCTTGATGCGAGTCTGATCCACGCCGCCAGACGGCGGTAGAGATCTTCTCTTAACGAACTTACTCAATCGACGATCTCTTGAGTCGGCTTTGACGGCGCTGGGAAGTCGCTGCTATCCGAACTAAGATTAGGGGTCGCCGTAAAGACTGATTAGCGAGGTCGAAGCGTTATGACGCTCACCCATCTCAACGCCCGCGGTGAAGCCCACATGGTCGACGTTGCTGATAAGCAGGAGACGCGACGTGAGGCCACGGCATCCGGGCGAATTCACATGCTGCCGCAGACGCTGGCGCTTCTCGTCGAGGGGGGGCTGCCCAAGGGGGACGTACTGGCGACGGCGCGCATTGCCGGCATTCAGGCGGCGAAGCGCACCCCCGAATTGATACCGCTGTGCCACGCACTGGCGCTTTCGAAGGTGACGGTCGATTTTGATCTCGACCACGACAACGCCTGTGTGAAGGTCAAGGCGACCTGCCGCTTGAACGGTCGAACCGGCGTCGAAATGGAAGCGCTCACTGCTGTCTCGGTGGCGTGCCTGACGCTTTACGACATGTGCAAGGCGGTCGACAAGGGGATGACGATCGACGCGATACAGCTCGAGGAGAAAAGTGGCGGCCGCTCCGGCGATTTCTCTCGAGCCAGCGAGCGTGCGGCGTTACCGACAGAGTCACCGGCAGTGTCCGATGAGTCGGGGGTCAGCGACGCAACGGTGACCGCATCAAAAGCGGGTGACGTGCCGTCGGTGCGTGTCCGATTTCTTGCCGAGCTGCGTGAGCGGGTGGGGCAGGAAAGCCTGACAGTGCCGGTGGCGTCGCTGGCCAATGCCGACATACTGAGCGTCAAGCGAGCGCTACGTGAACGTGATGATCGTTACGCCGCGCTGGACGAGCCGCGTATCCTGATGGCACACAACCAGACGCTGGCAAGCGACGCCACGCGCGTCGAAGCCGGCGACGAGGTGGCTTTCTTTCCGCCGGTGACGGGCGGGTAATCACTGCCATGCTGACGACGGTGTGGCCTGCCGAGGGCGGGCAACGTCCTGTCTCGGCGTGACAGGCGCGGGAACCGTCAACCGCTTGCCGTCCAGAACCGATTGGACGCCGGATGACTCAATGAGGAGAGAGGCTTGACTTGGGAAGTACGGGTGCAGGAACCGGCGTTCGACGTCGGTATCGAGCAGGCTCGCTGGTTCGGAACGCGTCATGACGTCGGTGCCATCGTCAGCTTTACCGGCTTGGTGCGCGACTTCAACGAGCGTCCGGATGTCGAAGCGCTCACTCTCGAGCACTTTCCCGGCATGACGGAAAAGGCGCTTGCCGACATCGCCCGTCAGGCAAGCGAGCGATGGCAGCTAGAGGGCATTGGCATCATCCACCGGGTCGGACGATTGCTGCCGGGTGATGTCATCGTGCTGGTGAGCGTTGCCAGTGCGCACCGTCGAGACGCCTTCGAAGCCTGTGACTTCGTCATGGATTATCTCAAGACTCGGGCCCCATTCTGGAAGAAGGAACATACCGCCAGCGGGGATTACTGGGTCTCTGAACGACAAAGCGATCGAGACGATGCCGATCGCTGGGAGCAACAATGACAGCTTTAGTCGACAATTTTTCTCGCCAGGTACGCTACGTGCGCATTTCGGTCACTGATCGATGCGATTTTCGTTGTGTCTACTGTATGAGCGAGGAGATGACGTTCCTGCCGCGGGCACAGATCCTCACACTCGAGGAGTTGCAGCAGGTAGCCCGCGCCTTTACTGAGCTCGGGGTCGAGAAGATCCGTCTGACGGGAGGCGAGCCGCTGGTTCGACAGGGTATTGGTGACCTCGTCACCGGCATGGGCCAGCTGCCGGGACTCAAGGATTTCGCCATGACCACCAATGGCGCGAGTCTGCCCAAGCATGCAGAGACGCTGAAGCGTGGCGGACTGTCGCGATTGAACATCAGTCTGGATTCGCTGAATCCGGAGCGATTTCGGCAGTTGACGCGAACCGGGGATCTGGCAAAGGTGATCGACGGTATTCACGCCGCCCAGGACGCCGGCTTCGAGCGGATCAAGCTCAACGCGGTCATCCTGAAAGGTCGCAATGACGATGAGGTGCTTGATCTCGTGGATTTTGCCCGCGATGAGTCTCTCGACATCAGCTTCATCGAGGAGATGCCGCTTGGCGACGTGTCGGACCACTCCCGAGGGGAAACTTTCTATTCCAGCGATGACGTGCAGTCGTACATCGAGTCACGCTATTCGCTCATTCCCTCAGCGGAATCGACCCTTGGGCCTTCACGCTACTTCCGCATGGCGGACAGCAACAGTCGCATCGGATTCATTTCGCCCCATAGTCACAATTTCTGCAGTACCTGTAATCGGGTGCGCGTCACGGTAGAAGGGCGTTTGCTGCTGTGTCTCGGCAATGAGCATTCAGTAGATCTTCGTCAGACACTCCGCCGCTATCCCGGGGAGATGAAGCCCTTGAAGGATCAGATTATCGGCGCGATGGACCTCAAGCCGGAACGGCACCACTTCACGACCGACGGTGATGTTCAGGTCGTCAGATTCATGAATATGACCGGCGGGTAGAGAAGTAATTCTGCTAAGCATTACTGGCTTTGATGGCAAAAAGGCACGCGATTAACGCGTGCCTTTTTTATTTCGATTCTTGCCAAATTGGCGTGCGGGCATATACTTTTAAACCATCATCTGCCGTCAAGCCGCTATCGGTATTCGCAAGGGAGGGGACGATGTCCACCGAATCATTGGAGCGGATCGCTCGTAATAAAAACGTCGCACGTGCAGCGGCTCGTCAGCTCAGTATGGAGCAGCTTCATAAGCTCTCCGAAGTCATCGGCGAAGTCATTGAGCAGAAACAACAGGAAGATCATCTGCGTCAGAAAGAAGAAGCCGACAAGCAACAGAAACTGGCGGAAATTCGTGACGCCATGAATACTGCCGGCCTCTCGATGGATGATCTCGTCGGGGAGCAACCGCGCAAGCGCCGTGGCCGACCACCGAAGAATGCCGCCAAGAACGGCTGACGATAGCCGCGCTCGTTGCTCAACCGCCCTTGTGGCGTGAGGCGCGCCGAAGAGTGCCTGCGGCCGAGGAGGATAGAGCCACTCGCAAAGCCCTCTTCATAGCCTCTCCTAAAGCCTCTCAAAAAGTTCCGCACTGGGACTCTTGGCTGACGGGAGTTGATGTCTATCTGGGTAATGAAAACGCGTGAGTCGACTGACTCGCGCGTTTTTTTGTGCGCCTGCAATCCCGCCGTTGGCTAGAAAGCGTCGTTAGCACGCACCTCGTACTCGGGTTGCGGGTCGACGGGCATCAACTGGAGGTGGACCTGTACGCGGCTGGACAGCCGCTCGTCGAGCCAATCGCAGAGCGGACGGAAGAGCTGTTGGCGCAGTTGTAAAAGTGTCTGGGCCGGGATCGCGTCGATGCGCTCATCAAGCCACTGTGCCAGCGCCTCGTCATCGAGATTCAGTTCGACGGCGCTATCCCAGATCAGCCGGCCGATGCGGGTCCAGCCGGTCTCCGTGGGTAGAATTGTCACCGCGATGGCCAGGGAGCGCGTATCCCGAGACGTTTCCGGTTTGGGCTTGTCGCCGGGGCGCTGGCGGCCGCGAAGCAGGACCGGGCGCAAGTGGTGCTGGGTCCTGGTGTGAAGCGTCTCGCCTTCCCAGGCGACGATCTCACCATTCTGGGCGAGCAGCGGGACGGAGATGCCCAGCGACTGCGCGAGATCCCGGTGCGCTTCCTGATGGGCTATCTCGCCATGAACCGGTAGCAGGGCCTTGGGGCGTAGCCAACCGTAGAGCATTCGTAGCTCATCCCGTCCAGGATGCCCCGAGGCGTGCAGGGAGGGGTTGGTGGTCTCATCGTGGACCACGACATCGAGTCGTTTGAAGCCGTTCTTCAAGCGTTCGATAGGGCGCTCGTTCCCAGGAATGGCACGCGCCGAGAAGATGACATTGTCTCCGGCTTCAAGGTCGAGCACTGGATGCCGGCCCTGAGCCATGCGGGATAGCGCCGAACGGGGCTCCCCCTGACTACCGGTCGCAATGATCAGCACTTCGTCGACGGGTAGGTACCCAATGTCGTGAGTCGGTACTCGCGGCGGGAAGTCCTCTAGATAGCCAAGCTGCATCGCGGTAGCCACCATCCGCTCCATCGAACGACCGAGCAGACCGACACGTCGGCCGCAGCGCTGCGCGATACGGCCGAGCACCTCGATTCGGGCAAGGTTGCTGGCGAAGCAGCTTACGACCACCCGGCCACTGCACGCGCGGATAGCCTCTTCGAGCGCTGCCGCGGCTTCGGATTCGCTGCGGGAGTGGCCCTCGACGTCCGCATTGGTCGAATCCGCCACTACCAGATCCACCGGGGCTAGCGCTTCGAAGGTCGATGCCTTCATCGGTGCGCCGATTAGCGGCGCCTCATCGAGCTTCCAGTCGCCGGTATGGAAAACGTTGCAGCTCGGCGTGACGATCGACAGCGCGCAGCTTTCGGGAATCGAGTGCGTGACCGACAGGAACGTCACACGGAATGCCCCGCAGGTAATCTCCGTGCCCCGAGCGATCGGGGTCAGGGCGTCGGTTTTCAATCCCTGCTCGAGGAACTTGGTACGCAGCATCTCGATCGCGAGTGGGGTGGCATAGATCGGGCAACCCCAGTGTGGCCAGATCCATGCCAGGGCGCCGATGTGATCCTCATGACCATGGGTGATGAAAACCGCTTCGGGAATCATCGACTCGGCAGCCAGATGCTCGACATCGGGGACCTGAAGCGGCTGGTCCGGTAGATCCTGACGGATCATCATGCCGCAGTCGACGGCGATCCAGCGGCCGTCGTAGCCGTAGAGCGAGAGGTTCATGCCGATTTCGCCACAGCCGCCGAGAGGGTGGAACAGCAGAGGAGGATGACTTCGGGGGCGGATCTGAGCGCGGGGAGAAAACATCGGCGTCCTTAGCGAGAAAAACTGGTTTCACTATAAGTCATGGCTCTTGGCGGGCTCAAACGCCCGTTCATTCGCTATCGCCGAGCATTCAATCCCCACAACGCCTCTTGCCTGGCGCGAGGTCTCAGCGACTGGTCGTGAATCGGATATAATGACGCTGTCGATACAACGACTGTCGCACTCGTCGACAGTCCAGGACTGGGTCCAGGTTTCTTCGTTCCTTCTTTCTCATCGTGAACATTTTGTAGTGTCTATGCCAACATCAGCCAACGTTTCGCAGACGGCAACGCCGTCGTCTTCCGCTATGCCTCCGTCGCCGGCTGACGCCTCGGCGGGGGCGGCGAAGCCTGCCCCGCATCACTATCGTCTCATCGTATCCTGCCCGGATCGCGTGGGAATCGTCTCGAGGGTCTCGAGTTTCATCGCTGACCAGGGCGGCTCCATCGTCGAGGCGAATCAGCATTCGGATCTCGATGCCGGTCGCTTTTTCATGCGTTACGACATCCAGTCCAATGCACTGACTGCCGACGACTTTCGCGCTGCCTTCGAGGTGATTGCAGGAGAGTTCGACATGGACTGGCGCTTGAGCGAGCCGGCCCGGCCCCAGCGACTCGTGATCATGGTGTCCCGACAGTCCCACTGTCTGGTCGACCTGCTCTATCGCTGGTCGTCGGGAGAGCTCGACTGCGAGATCCCCTGCGTGATCTCCAACCATGACGAGCTGCGCGCTATGGTCGAATGGTACGGCATCCCTTTTCATCACGTGCCCGTCGATCCAGCGGATAAAGCCCCGGCCTTCGCTGAGGTCGAGCGTCTAATCGAAGCCGAGAACGTCGACAGCATCGTGCTGGCGCGCTACATGCAGATTCTTCCGCCGGCGCTTTGCCAGCGGTATGCGGGGCGGGTCATCAACATCCATCACAGCTTTCTGCCGTCATTCGTCGGGGCAAAACCGTATCACCAGGCGTTCGAGCGTGGGGTCAAGCTAATCGGTGCGACCTGCCACTACGTGACGGAAGAGCTCGATGCCGGCCCGATCATCGAGCAGGACATCCAGCGCGTGTCGCACTGCCATGCGCCGCAGGATCTGGTGAGACTGGGCAAGGATGTCGAAAAATCGGTGCTCGCCCGCGGGCTTCGCTGGCATCTGCAGGACCGGGTGCTGATTCACGGTAACAAGACCGTCGTCTTCTCCTGACCCGATGCGTCTGATTGGCCGGGCGGGTTCGACGTGGCCGCCCGGCTCTCCGGGCATTGCGTTCGGTGGCATGCAGGCAGTAACGACAAGGCGGGAAGGGGTGTCGAGGCAGGTATGGGGCGGATGGTGATTCGCTCAGTCGGGGGCGTCGACCGCATCGAAGAGGCCGAGCTGGCGCTGTTCGAGCGCCGGCGCGAGGCGAACTCCGACGCCCAGCAGGCGAACAGGGCGAGCGCCGCGTTGCCACGCGCTCTCCAGTAGCTCGTGAAAGCGGGCATCGATGACGCCGCGGGCGCTGGTTTCCTGCGTGGTGCTGGTGAAATCGTTGAACTTCACCTTGACGAACTGTTTGGCAATCCCTGGATCACCGTGCTTGGCCAGTCTTTCGTGCAGCCGAGCGATGAGCGGCTGCAGCGCCTGCTGACACTGGGCAAGATCGCCAAGATCTTGATCGTAGGTGTTCTCGACGCTCACCGACTTGCGCTCGCGCGTGACGTTGACCGGTCTGTCATCGATGCCATGGGCGAGTTCATGCAGGCGGCGCCCGAACTTGCCGTACTGATCCAGCAGCCGTTCGAGCGGCTCGGCGCGAAGATCGGCGCAGGTCGAGATTCCCTGGTTCTCCAGCTTGCTCGCCGTGGCGGGACCGACACCATGGAGCTTTTTCACCGATAGGTCGGTAATGAAGCGCTCGGTTTCCTCCGGCGTTATGACGAACAGGCCATCCGGTTTGTCCCAGTCGCTGGCGATCTTCGCCAGAAACTTGTTCGGGGCAACCCCGACCGATACCACGATACCCGTGCGGGCAAGAACGGCCTGTTTCAGCCAACGCGCCATCCACGTCGCGCTGCCATGGAACTGCTCTACCTCGGTCACGTCGAGATACGCCTCGTCCAACGAAAGCGGTTCGACCAGGGGCGTGAGTTCGTGGAAGGTCGCCAGCACCTGCTGCGACACCTGGCGATACTTGTTGAAATCGGGGGAAAGCACCTTGAGGTCGGGACAGAGCCGCACAGCCCGTGCCGTCGGCATGGCCGAATGGATACCGTAGGCACGGGCCGGATAGTTGCAGGTCGCGACCACGCCCCGGCGCTCGGCGCTGCCGCCGATCGCCAGCGGGACGTGTGTCAGCGAGGGATCATCGCGCATCTCCACGGCGGCGTAGAAGCAGTCGCAGTCGGCGTGGAGAATCTTGCGCATCGTCGCGTCGACGCTTACTGCAAACCCGAGCTGCCGCCGCGGATGACGCCGACGCCAAGACCCTCGATTTCAAGGTGCTCGTTCTTGAGATCGATTTCGATTGGCGCGAAATCCGCATTCTCCGCCACTAGCGTGACCCGACTACCCTGTCGCTGGAACCGTTTCACGGTGACGTCGTCTTCGATGCGCGCCACCACGATCTGGCCATCACGCACTGTCTGGGTCCGATGCACGGCGAGCAGGTCGCCATCCAGAATACCAACATCCTTCATCGAGAGGCCGCGAACTCGCAGCAGGTAATCAGCCTTCGGTGTGAAGTAGTCCGCTGGCATCGGGCAATAGCGATCAATGTGCTCGGCGGCCAGAATCGGACTTCCGGCCGCCACGTTACCAATGATCGGGAGTCCTGATTCCTCTGATTGCGTCTCGCTGGCGGTGTCGAAATCCGTCTCGCTCGCAGGTAGACGAATGCCCCGCGACGTACCCGGGATCATACGAATCACGCCTTTGCGATCCAGCGCCCGCAAGTGCTCTTCCGCTGCATTGGGTGAGCGGAAACCGAGTGCGCGAGCGATCTCGGCACGGGTCGGTGGATAGCCGAACTCTGCCATCGTCTTGACGATGAAATCGTAGACCGTTTGCTGTCTGGCGGTGAGCGGTCGCGACATTGGCGTCTCCCGGGGCCCGAGCCGCCTTGGCGACGACTGCGAGCGTGTTTATGTATACAGCCTGGGATTGTATCCAGTCATTGCGCTATTGGAAAGTCGTCGTCCGTCGGCAACGCCACGTAAGTTGGGGTTCTCCAAGACTTAGGCGCAATTGTCGAAGACCCGCAAGGGTGCTTAAAATCGCTGGCGTTTGAAACGGGCGTTTTCATTCGAAGACGCGTTGCCAGCCCAGAGGACGTCATGGCGCAATCCGATACGGTCAGCCGAATTCTCGATACCGCCGAGGTGCTCTTCGCGGAGAAGGGCTTTGCCGAAACCTCGCTGCGAAGCATCACGACCCGCGCCAAGGTCAACCTGGCGGCGGTCAATTACCACTTCGGGTCCAAGAAGGCGCTGATACAGGCGGTTTTCGCGCGTTACCTGGACCCCTTTGCCGAGCGACTCCATGCGGCGCTCGACGCGCTGGAGACGCGCTACGTCAGTGCGGCGATTCCGCTGGATGCGCTGCTCGAGACGCTGGCGCGCAGCGTGTTGGAAGTCCCCGCCGAGCGCCATAGCCTGCAGATCTTCATGAAGCTTCTGGGCCTGGCCTATAGCCAGGCACAGGGGCATCTGCGGCGCTACCTACAGGCTGAGTACGGAGAGACATTCGAACGCTTCGTGGCGTGTCTGCGCATCGCCACGCCCGAGTTACCCGATGCCGAGCGGTTCTGGCGCCTGCATTTCATGCTCGGCACCGTGATCTTCACCCTCTCCGGACTGGATGCGCTTCGCGATATCGCCGATCACGAGTATCAACAGCACATGTCGGTGCGCGAGTTGATCAATCACCTGAGACCCGTTGTCGTCGCCGGGATGCGTGCGCCACTGCCCGATGTCGATGGCGTGCAAGCGCTGGCCTGAACGCAGTGAGGGCAACGCAAACTGGCGTTCCGATGGACGGGTGCTGTCATGACTCCCGAGCGTCGTCTAGAATCGGGCGCTTCACGGTTTCAGGTAACGGCTAATGACTCAACCTCTCGGTCCGGTGATGCTGGACGTACAAGGCATCAGGCTACGGGAAGACGAGCGAAAGCTGATCGCGCGGCCGGAAGTCGGTGGCGTCATACTGTTCGCCAGGAACACCCCGGACGTTGCGACAACGCAAGCGCTGACTGCCGACATTCGAGCCTGCCGTCCGGACATCCTGATCGCCGTCGATCAGGAGGGTGGCAGGGTTCAGCGACTCCAGCAGGGGGTGACCCGTATCCCCGCGATGGCGGCATTCGGTCATCAGTACGCCGCCGATCCCGAGGGCGCCTTGCTGCTCGCTCAGGACACGGGGTGGCTGATGGGCATGGAACTCGCCGCCTGCGGTTTCGATCTTACCTTCGCGCCGGTGCTCGATCTCGACGACGATCAGTCTCCAGCGATCGGCACGCGCAGTTTCTCCACGGATCCGGAGGTGGTCGCCCGACTTGGCGCAGCCTTCATCGAGGGTCTTCATGAGGCCGGTATGGTCGCCGTGGGCAAGCATTTCCCCGGGCATGGCGGTGCGCGCCAGGATTCCCATCACGCCGTCGCTGAGGATGCCCGCTCGCTGGACGCGCTGCGCAAGCGCGATCTGGTGCCATTCACGCGACTGGCTGGCAAGCTCGACGGCGTGATGCCCGCCCACGTGATCTATCGTGCCTTCGACGATCGGCCCGCCGGTTTCTCGCCCAGCTGGCTGGGGCTGCTGCGCGAAGAGCTGGGCTTCAAGGGGGCGATCTTCTCGGACGACCTGACCATGGCCGCTGCGCATGCGGCCGGCTCGCCCGCCGAGCGGGCGCGCGCTGCCTGGGCGGCCGGCTGCGACATGGCAGTCATCTGCAACGCGCCGGAGGACGCTCGCCAGGTCGTCGATGCCTGCCAGGGGGAGGGCTCGACCCGACTCGGCAAGCTGCGTTACGCCCGGGCGCGGCCAAGCCTTGCATCGCTGGCCGCGATCTCGCGCTGGCGTCGTACCCATTCCCGGCTGGAGGCGCTCAACGAGGCCGCGGCTACCCCCAGCGGCTCTCTCGGCGCCCAGTAGGCCAAGACCGACAGTCCCACCGACCGTGACGGCGCGGCCTAGGCGCCGTCACTCTCAGCAACGATACGGAAGACGATGACTCAATCTTTACCGACCGACGCCCTCGCTTCGATGCAGGATGTCATGGACAACGCCGACTGCCTCATCGATCAGGCACAAGTGGAAACCGCGCTGGATCGCATGGCCGATGAAATCACTCGCGATCTGGGCGACAAGCTGCCGGTCTTCTACTGCGTGATGAACGGGGGGCTGATCACCACCGGCCATCTTCTGACCCGACTCGGGTTTCCGCTTGAGGTGGACTATCTGCATGCCACGCGGTATCGCGGTGGCACGCGGGGTGGCGAGCTTTTCTGGCGAGTGTCGCCGGAAATTCCGATGTCCGGCCGTCACGTGGTCATTGTCGATGACATCCTCGACGAAGGCGCAACGCTAGCGGCAATTCTCGACTATTGCCGACAGGCAGGCGCTGCCAGCATCACCACTGCCGTGCTGGTCGACAAACAGCACGATCGCAAGGCAGCCCCCGACCTGAAGGCGGACTACTGCGGCCTGGAAGTGGTCGACCGCTACGTTTTCGGTTTCGGCATGGACTACAAGGGTTACTGGCGTAACGCGCCCGGAATCTTCGCCCCCAAGGATCTCTAGGACCGCCTGACGCTTGTGCGTCAATTCAGGGTCCCTGCCTTCCCTATTCAGCCCGCCTAGCGCGGGCTGAAGCGTCTCTGCAGCCCACTCTCGTTGATCATGCGCGTCGAGATCTCCTCGATGGAGAAACGCGTGGTATCGATGAACTGAATATGGTGCCTGCGGTAGAGCGCCTCGGCCTGCGCCAGCTCCTGCATGCACTGGTCCATCGAGCAGTACCGGCTGTTGGGTCGGCGCTCGGTGCGAATCGCGGCTAGACGCCGCGCGTCGATCGTCAGCCCGAACAGCTTGTGCCGGTGCTTGGCCAGCGACGCCGGCAGCGTCAGCGTGCCGTCCTCGTCGAGATCATCTTCCGTGAGCGGATAGTTGGCGGCGCGGATGCCGAACTGCAGAGCGAGATAGAGAGAGGTGGGGGTCTTCCCGCAGCGCGAGACGCCGATCAGGATGATATCGGCCTCTTCGTACTGATAGGTGCGAGCGCCATCGTCATTGTCGAGCGCAAAGTTGACCGCTTCGATTCGATGCATGTAGACATCGTCCTGGCCAATCGCGTGCGTGCGCCCCACGGTGTAGGTGGAGTCGGTCGCGAGCTCCTCTTCGAGGGGAGCGAGAAACGTCGAGAAGATATCGACCATGAACGCCGGTGCCTCGGCGACCACCCGCCGCACGGCCTGGTCGACGATGGTATCGATGACGATGGGGCGGACACCGTCTCGCGCCGCCGTGGTCTCTATCAGCGTGACCAGAGCATTCGCTTTCTCCAGGGTATCCACGTAGGGCTTGGTGACATGGGTGAACTCCATGTTCTCGAACTGCGACAGCAGGCTTCTGCCCAGGGTCTCGGCGGTAATGCCGGTGCCGTCGGAGATGAAAAAGGCGGTACGAGTCATCGGCTTGTGTCCAGTCGTGGGGGAGTCATTGTCGACCCGAGTTCGTCCCGCAATCAACTCATCGCCAGCCGACTACATAAAGCGGCGTAAAGCGGGATTTCTTGTAGAAATACTCCAAACCCTACGCCTTTAAAGCGCTAGCGGTCCCCGAGGGCGACTGATAGGTTCTGGCGTCATTGCGGTGCAGTGCCTGCGCCATCGTGTGTCGCGAGAATCGATCAGGAGAAAGCCTTGGACCCGTTCATCATCACTTTCGAAAAGCTGGGTATGGGGGACGTCGAGCACGTCGGCGGCAAGAATGCCTCGCTCGGCGAGATGATCTCCAACCTGGCGGACGCCGGGGTCACGGTGCCGGGGGGATTCGCCACCACGGCGCACGCCTATCGAGAGTTTCTCGCCTTTGAGGGCCTCAACGATCGTATCAATGCCGAGCTCGCCCGACTCGACGTGGACGACACCGAAGCGCTGGCGGAAGTCGGCGCCCGGATTCGTCAGTGGGTGATCGAGACACCGCTGCCGCCTGCTTTCGAGCAATCACTGGCGGACGCCTACCAGGCGCTGCAGGCCAAGCATCCCAACCTCAAGGTGGCGGTGCGCTCATCGGCGACGGCGGAAGATCTGCCGGACGCTTCCTTTGCCGGCCAGCAGGAGACCTTTCTCAATATCGACGGCTTCGACAACGTTAAACGTGCGGTACACGAAGTCTTTGCCTCGCTGTTCAACGATCGCGCCATCTCCTATCGCGTACACCGCGGCTACGCCCACGAGAACGTTGCGCTCTCCGCCGGGGTGCAGAAGATGGTGCGCTCGGAAACCGCTGCGAGCGGTGTCATGTTCACGCTGGACACCGAATCCGGCTACCGGGACGCCGTCTTCGTGACTGGCGCCTGGGGGCTGGGTGAAACCGTCGTGCAGGGCGCAGTCAATCCGGATGAGTTCTACGTGCACAAGCCGACGCTGGCAGCCGGCAAGCCTGCGGTACTGCGGCGGACGCTGGGCTCCAAGCGCATCAAGATGATTTATACCGGCGACGCGGCCGCCGGTCGCTCCGTGCAGACGGTGGACGTCGGAATCCAGGATCGCCAGCGCTTTTGCCTCAGCGACGAGGAGGTGATGGTGCTGGCGCGCCAGGCGGTCACCATCGAGCAGCATTACGGCCGACCGATGGACATCGAGTGGGCGCGTGACGGCGACGATGGCAAGCTCTACATCGTTCAGGCACGCCCCGAGACGGTGGTGTCGAACCAGGAGGCGGGCACGCTCGAGCGCTTCACGCTGAAAGAGAAGAGCCGGGTGCTGGTCGACGGTCGCGCCATCGGTCAGCGGATTGGCCAGGGGCGGGTGAAGCTGGTCGAGACGCCGGAGCAGATGCACAAGGTGCAGTCCGGTGATGTGCTGGTCACTGATATGACCGATCCCGACTGGGAGCCGATCATGAAGCGGGCCTCGGCGATCGTTACCAATCGCGGTGGACGGACCTGCCACGCGGCGATCATCGCCCGCGAACTGGGGATTCCTGCAGTCGTGGGCTGCGGCGACGCGACCGAGCGCCTCGCCGACGATCAGGAAGTGACGGTCTCCTGCGCCGAAGGGGATACCGGTCACGTCTACAGCGGCAAGCTCGACTTCGAGTGTCGCTCCACCAGCGTCGACGGCATGCCGGAAATTCCGTTCAAAATCATGCTCAACGTCGGCAATCCTGACCGCGCGTTCGCCTTCTCGGGATTGCCCAACGAGGGGGTCGGGCTCGCGCGACTGGAGTTCATCATCAATCGCATGATCGGCGTGCATCCTCGGGCGCTCATGGACTACGACAAACTGTCGCCCGATCTCCAGCAGACCATCGATCTACGCACCGCTGGCTACGCCGATCCTGTCAGTTTTTACGTCGATCGCCTGGTGGAGGGGATCTCGACGCTGGCGGCCGCGTTCTATCCTAAGCGGGTCATCGTTCGGCTCTCCGACTTCAAGTCCAACGAGTACGAAAACCTGATCGGCGGCAAGGCCTATGAGCCGGGCGAAGAGAACCCGATGCTCGGCTTTCGCGGGGCGTCACGCTATATCTCCGAAGATTTCCGCCCCTGTTTCGAGCTGGAATGCCGCGCGCTCAAGCGTGTGCGGGACGAGATGGGGCTGGATAATGTCGAGATCATGGTGCCGTTCGTGCGCACCCCGGCCGAGGGCAAGGCGGTGGTCGAGCTGCTAGCGGCCAACGGCCTCAAGCGGGGCGACCGGGGCCTCAAGGTCATCATGATGTGCGAGCTGCCGGCTAACGCGCTGCTCGCCGACGAATTTCTGGCGCATTTCGACGGCTTCTCCATCGGTTCCAACGACCTGACTCAGCTCACGCTGGGGCTCGATCGGGACTCCGGCATCATCGCCCATCTGTTCGACGAACGGGACCCGGCGGTGAAGAAGCTGCTCTCTATGGCGATTCAGGCCTGCAAGGCGCAGGGTAAGTACGTCGGTATCTGCGGACAGGGACCCTCGGATCATCCGGAGCTCGCCAAGTGGCTGATGGAGCAGGGCATCGACTCGGTCTCGCTCAACCCGGATGCGGTGCTCGAGACCTGGTTCATGCTGGCGGGTGAAACGCTCGCCTGATCCGGCCCACACCCCCTCGGGATCCATCAAACGGACGCCGGCGCGACACTTGTCGTGCCGGCGTCAGCGTCTCCAGCCGCGCTTCACCTTCGCCTGGCGGCACGAGGCGCGCCACGCCTGTCGAGTCGGCTAGGAGCGAAGCCAATTGCGTAGCTTGATCAGCAGGAGCTCACCGTCTGACATGGCGTGGCGTTCGGTGAGTATGGCCTGCAGGGCATCCGGGCGATCGGTAATGATGTTGTCGACGCCCATATCGATGTAGCGCGACATGTCGCGGGGCTGATTGACGGTCCATACCGCGACACCACGGCCGCCATCGTGAATCGTGCGGATGAGGCTCGGGTTTGCCTGATTGTGTCGCAGGCCGATGATGTCGGCGTCGGTGGTGCTGAGAGCCCCGGGCAGTATGAACTGAAGAAAGAGCGTGGTGCGCAAGGAGTCGTCGATCGATTTCACCACGCCGATGACCTCTGGCGAGAGCGACGCGATGACCGTCTGCTGGGTCATGTCCGCCGCCTCGAGCTCGGCGATGACCTGGCGCGCCAGGGCCTCGGTGTCACCCGGTTCCGGCTTGAGTTCGATGTAGAGGTCAATCCGGCCGGCCGCGCGATCGATCATCTGCTGCAGGGTCGGAATCCGCTCGCCGGCGAAGACGTCACCGAACCAGCTGCCGACATCGACCGTTGCGATCTCCGCGAGCGTCATCTCGCTGATCTTTCGATCGATACCCGTCACGCGACCCAGATTGTTGTCGTGGAAGACGACGACTTCACCATCCCCGCTCAGGCGAACATCGAGCTCCATCGCGTCAGCGCCATCCTCGATTGCCTGGTCCAGCGCTGCCAGCGTGTTCTCCGGCGCTTTGTAGGAGCTGCCGCGATGGGCGGTGATCCGAACGCTGTCATTGATCTCGAAGCCCTGGAGCACCCAGAACGCCTGTCCCACGGCGAAAACCAGCACGATTAGCTCCACACCCCAGACGATGAGTCCTGACCGCTGGGGCGCGGGCGGCGGAGTCACGATGGGGGCCTGACCGGTGGCGCGATGGTAGAGCGTCGTTACCATTAGGCTATTGGCCGAGATCCCGAGAAACGTCAGCGCGATGGTCGCGAGGATGTAGAGCGCAAGATAGGCGATCATCGCCGGGATCAGGATCTCGTTACGCTCTGGCATCGCCGCAAGCAGGGGGCCGCCGAGCGCATTGAAGATCAGCGTGAAGACGATCGGAATCGCGGTAATGATCAGCACGGTGGCGATGACCGTGAGTGCCATGCGCGTGCGCTGCCCGGCGGTGAGTAAGCGGCTACGCTGGAGCGCGGCGATCGGATTGAGGCCTTCGAGCATCATCGCCGGCAGAGCCAGAAACCAGCGAAAATAGAGGGCCGCGCTCGCTGTCGCCAGAATGGCTATCAGCGGAAGGGCGGCGGCCAGAAACTGCCACAGCGCTAGCGGTTTGACCCGCAGCAAGACGTAGGGCTCGATGCCGCCGATGATCCCTTGATAGAGATGCGCCAGACCAATCGCAAACGGCGTCGCGAGCAGCAAATGGCTGCCCACCTGAATGAAGGTCAGGATGGCGAGCGCGGGCAGCCGCTTTAGGACATGCCATAGCGCCCCCATCGCCACGCGGTAGCGCCCCCCCGCGCGACTCGAGACGACGAGCATCATTCCCGCTTGCTGCAGGAAGATCACCAGGAAACTCAGGCCAATCGCTGTTAGCAGCCACACTAGGCCCCAGGCCGACAAGGCGACATCGGCGATCTGGCCGTTGCTGAGAACGGGGCGCCCAATACGGTGTAGCAGCCCCGACAGAGTCCCCGCCGAAAGGGGCACCCAGAGGGCCGTGGCCAGCAGTGTAAAGAACAGATGAAAAGTGATCAGCGAGCGAAGATGGGCACGAATCTGACGCGCGATATCCTGCATCAGCGGTCTGGGGGCGAGCATGGAGTGTTGCCGATCTCCTTACGAGGCGTAAAGGTGACCGCTGGGCGGCACGAGGGGACAGGTTGTCTTCAAACCGTCATCTTCGCAAGGCGCCGCCGGCCGCCTAACGCGGGCCTCGATGGGAGATGAAGCCACGGGCCGCGCGCGGCGGCCCGAAAGCGGGTGATGGCAGCGCGCCGGCTGGGCGTCAGAACTGCCAGCCGACCGAGGCGGTGACCGCATCGACCTGATAGTCGCTATCGAAATCGTAGCGCTCGTACTCCGCGCGAACCAGAACGGGTGCGAGATCGAGCTGCGCGCCGAGTCCATAGACAGGATCGATGCCATGGTCGTCGTGGAGTGTACTGCCCTGCAGCTGGCCGCTGGCATCGGTGTCCCAGCGCGCCATGCCGGCCTTGGCGAACAGATCGAGCCACGGCATGACCGGCAGCTTGCCGACCAGACTAAGGCCGAAGGCACGGCTATCAATGTCACCGTTACCACTGTCGCTTTTCAGATCGACGCGACCGAGGTCGCTATAAAAAGCCTCTGTCGCGAAAAACCGGTTGTATTCGTAGCCGACGAACGCCTTGTAGACGTTGTCGTCATCATCGAGGTGGAAATCGTCCCCACTGGACTCGATGAAGTCGCCGACCTCGCCATCGCTGTTGCGCAGCGAACTGGCACCGGCGCCGACACCGACGTAGAGGCCGTCGGCGTTGGCGGCCTGTGCCGCCGGCACCGCGAGGACAGTGGAGGCGAAAGCGGCGGAGAGCAGGGAGGGCAGAAGCCAGCGCGTGGTGTTTTGCATGACGTTTTCCTGAAGTATCGTCGGCGCGACGCGAAAGGACCGTCGAGGTATCGCCGACCGATCGAGTGAACAGTGTTCGAAGACTTGCCGGACTGTAAAATTTGACGCGAGCGGGCGCAAGCCCGGTCCCCGTGATTGTCGTCGTCGAGAGAGTGTAGAGCGAGAGTCGATGATTCGCCGCTTCCACCATGCACGCATCAGCCTGTGGCAACCATGCCGGTGACGGTCGTGATCATGCCACGCCTCGCCAGGTGGGGGGCCGGTGTGGCTGCGGCGGCGAAAACCGCGTGCCACCATTACGCCACTGATAAGGCCGCCGCCATCACAGCCGGACATAAAAAAACGCCCCGCGATCNNTCGCGGGGCGTTTCGGTAGCCTCTTCGAGAAGCTGCGAGCATCGGAAGAGTCGTGTCAGGCTTCCTGGGCGACCGGGATGACGGTAGCAGCCGCTCTCTGGAAGTCTTCGATCTCATGGAAGTTCAGATAGCGGTAGATCTCACCCGCCATGGCATTGAACTCACCCATGGTCGCTTTGTACTCCTCGACCGTCGGCAGTCGGCCCTCGACGGCGGCAATCGCCGCGAGTTCTGCCGATGCCAGATAGACATCGGCGCCGTCGCCCAGACGGTTGGGAAAGTTGCGCGTGGAAGTGGAGACAACGGTGGACTTCGGTGCGACTCGTGCCTGGTTACCCATGCAGAGTGAGCAGCCCGGCATCTCCATACGCGCGCCGGCTCGCCCGTAAATCCCGTAGTAACCCTCTTCCGTGAGCTGATGTTGATCCATCTTGGTTGGCGGGGCAAGCCAAAGCCGCGTCTTCAGGCTGCCGGCAGGCTGCTTCTCGAGCAGTTTGCCGGCCGCGCGGAAGTGTCCGATGTTGGTCATGCACGAGCCGATGAAGACTTCATCGATTTTCTCGCCCGCGACGTCTGAGAGCAGACGGGCGTCATCGGGGTCGTTGGGCGCACAGAGCACCGGCTGGTCGATGGTGTTCAGGTCGATCTCGATGACCGCGGCATACTCGGCATCGCTGTCGGCACGCATCAGGCTCGGATCGTCGAGCCACGCCTGCATGGCTTCGATACGGCGCTCGAGCGTGCGCGCATCGCCGTAGCCGGCGCTGATCATCCACTTGAGCAGCGTGACGTTGGACTGCAGATACTCTTTGACGCGTTCGTCACCCAGGGTAATCGTACAGCCGGCAGCGCTGCGCTCGGCAGAGGCGTCCGAAAGCTCGAATGCTTGCTCGGCCGTCAGATCCTCGAGGCCTTCGATCTCCAGAATGCGACCGGAGAAAACGTTCTTCTTGCCGGACTTGGCGACCGTCAGATGGCCCTGCTGAATGGCCTGGTAGGGAATGGCGTGAACCAGATCGCGCAGCGTAATGCCCGGCTGCCGTTCACCCTTGAAGCGCACCAGCACCGATTCGGGCATGTCCAGCGGCATCACGCCGGTCGCCGCGGCGAACGCCACAAGACCCGAGCCTGCCGGGAACGAGATGCCCATCGGGAAGCGGGTGTGCGAGTCACCGCCGGTGCCGACCGTATCCGGCAGCAGCATGCGGTTGAGCCAGGAGTGGATGATGCCGTCACCCGGGCGCAACGAGACGCCGCCGCGGTTCTGAATGAAGTCCGGCAGCGTGTGGTGAGTCTCGACGTCAACCGGCTTCGGGTAGGCGGAGGTGTGGCAGAAGGACTGCATGACCAGATCGGCCTGGAAACCGAGGCAGGCAAGATCCTTCAGCTCGTCGCGAGTCATCGGTCCGGTGGTGTCCTGAGAACCGACGGTGGTCATGCGCGGCTCGCAGTACATGCCGGGGCGGACGCCCTCCAGGCCACAGGCCTTGCCGACCATCTTCTGCGCCAGCGTAAAGCCCTTGCCGGTGTCGACCGGTTGCTCCGGCTTGCGAAAGACGTCGGAGTCGGGCAGGCCGAGGGCTTCCCGCGCCTTCTCGGTCAGGCCGCGACCGATGATCAGCGGAATCCGGCCGCCGGCACGGACCTCATCCAGAATGACCTGAGTCTTCAGGGAGAAGGTCGAGATGACCTCGTCGCTATCGTGACGCGTGACTTTGCCTTCGTAGGGGAAGACGTCGATGACATCGCCCATTTCGAGCTGCTCGACGTCCATCTCGATCGGCAGGGCACCGGCGTCTTCCATGGTGTTGAAGAAGATGGGCGCGATCTTGCCGCCGAAACAGAAACCGCCGGCGCGCTTGTTGGGCACGTGCGGGATGTCATCGCCGAAGAACCAGAGCACAGAGTTGGTGGCGGACTTGCGCGACGAGCCGGTACCCACCACATCACCGACATAGGCGACAGGGAACCCTTTGGCCTTGACCGCGTCGATCTGCTCCAGAGGGCCTTTGCTGCCCGGCGCCTCGGGTTCGATGCCGTCCCGCGGGTTCTTGAGCATGGCGTTGGCGTGCAGCGGAATATCGGGGCGCGACCAGGCATCCGGTGCCGGCGAAAGGTCGTCGGTATTGGTCTCGCCCGGTACCTTGAAAACGGCAATGCTGATCTTGTCGGCCAGCGCCGGTTTGGCGAGGAACCACTCGGCCTCGGCCCAGGATTCGAGCACGCGCTGTGCGACGGCGTTGCCTTGCTTGGCGCGGTCGGCGACGTCGTGGAAGGCGTCGAACATCAGCAGGGTATGCTTGAGCTGCTCGCCAACTTCTTCGGCAAGCTCGGCGTCGTCGAGCAGTGCGACCAGCGACACGATGTTGTAACCGCCCTGCATGGTCCCCAGCAGCTTCACGGCGTGGATCTTGTCGATCAGCGGCGATGTGGTCTCGCCGTTGGCGATGGCGGTCAAAAAGCCTGCCTTGACGTAGGCGGCTTCGTCGACCCCGGGCGGGACGCGATCGGTGATCAGTTCGAGCAGAAACGCTTCTTCGCCGGCAGGCGGCTGCTTGAGCAGCTCGACCAGTTGCGCGGTCATGTCGGCGGTCAGCGGTTTCGGCGGCACGCCATCGGCGGCGCGCTCCTCGACGTGTTGGCGGTAGGCTTCAAGCACGGTGGGGAACCCTCATCTAGTGTCAGGGCCTCGTTGCGACGTGTTCAGCGCCCTGTGACAGGCGATCCGATGGGCGACGCCGAGGCGCGCAGAAGTCTACGGCAAACTGTCGACAATGTTAAGAATGGGTGTGCTGGCCGGCATCTGGCGTGAGTGCGCGGGGCATCAACGGCGCAGTGAAGCGAGTAAGCGACATCGCGATGCGCCGGCGAAAGCGCGGTAACGTCGCGACCCTGGCAGCCGTCAGCGGAGGGTGCCCCGGTGGAGGCTATCGCATAGCCAAGGCTCGAACTCGTGACACGCCGGCGCTACCATGCGCGCTGGAATGTTCGATTCGCTTTCATTATCACGCGGCGGCGCCCGCTGTGCCGGCGTCGCGGCCACCCAATCGGCGAGATGCATGACCGCTTATACCGATACTGCGACCGACGCGTCGCTGCCCTCCGAACTCCTCGATTTTCTGCCGTGCCCGACACCGACACGCTGGGTCGAGGCGGCGATCGAGAACCCGGCGCTGCTGATGATCGATCACGCACAGTGCGAGAAGAAGGCGGCCTCGACCGCCATGAGCCTGATGTTTCGCTACGTCGATCGCCCTGAGCTACTCAACAAGATGTCTCAGCTGGCTCGTGAGGAGCTTTTACACTTCGAGCAGGTGATCAATCTGATGGAGGAGCGGGGTATCGGCTACTCCCATCTGCAGGCATCACGCTACGCTGAAGGGCTGCGCCAGCACGTGTCCAAACAGGAGCCGCAGCGCCTGATCGACACCTTGATCGTGGGGGCCTTCATCGAGGCTCGCTCGTGTGAACGCTTCGCGCGCTTGATTCCGCACCTCGATGAGACGCTGGCCAAGTTCTATCGCTCGCTGGTGCGTTCAGAGGGTCGGCACTTCGAAGATTACCTGTCTCTCGCCGAAAGCTACGCCGACGCGGAGAGCGTCAAAACGCGGATCGCCGAATTCGGTGGCGTCGAGCGCGAGTTGATCGAGAGCGAGGACGCCATGTTCCGCTTTCATAGCGGCGTGCCGGCCGGCGCCTAGATCGACCGCCCGTAGGCAAGGCCGGAGTGACCGGGAAGGGCAGATCGAGGGATAGCAGACAAGAGGGGTGCAAGAGAAGGGCGCACCGCGTGCGCCCTTTAAGATCTCTTGTTCAGCCGAGGCGAAAGGATTCAAGTGTCAGCGAATCTGTCTCGACTCTCAGTTGCCAGCCCTGATCGGGGCGCCAGTCGCCGATCACGTAGCGCTTGGCCGATTCACCGTCGACGTCAACGTCGTGGACTGCCGGACGATGGGTATGGCCATGGATCAGCACGCGGGCGTCGTGATCGCGCAGCGTCTGTTCCACGGCGCTGGGAGTGACATCCATGATGTCCTCTGCCTTGTTGGTATTGGCCTCGCCAGACTGTTCGCGCAGCTGCTTGGCCAGCGCCAGACGCTCGGGAATCGGCATCGCAAGGATCTGGGCCTGCCATGCCGGGTCGCGAGCCTGTCGCCGGAACGCCATGTACGCTTCGTCTTCCGTGCAGAGGCTGTCGCCGTGCATCAGCACGACGCGCTGACCGGCGAGCTCGAGTGTCGTCGGATCGTTCAGCAGCGCACAGCCACTCGCAGCGGCGAAGTCCTCGCCGATCAGGAAATCGCGGTTGCCATGCATGAAAGCCAGCCGTGTGCCTGAGTCATTCAGTGCGCGCAGCTCGGCAATGATCTGCTGTTCGAAGTCGCCCCGATAGTCGTCTCCGATCCAGGCCTCGAACAGGTCGCCCAGAATCGTCAGCGACGAGGCCTCTCTTGCCGGGCCGCGCAGGTAGTCCACGAATCCCCGGGCAATGTCCGGCTGGCTGGGCTGCAGGTGAAGGTCCGCGATCAGCAGTTGCATGGCGTCACTCGATGGTTGGCTGAGAGAGAGAGCATCGGATCAGTCGATGACTTCGGCGCGCTCGAGGATCACGTCTTCGACGGGGACGTCGCTGTGCATGCCGCGACGGCCCGTGGGCTGTTGGCGAATCTTGTCGATGACATCCATGCCCTCGACGACACGGCCGAACACGCAGTAGCCCCAGCCCTGAAGGCTCTTGTCGCGATGATTAAGAAAGTCGTTGTCGGACACGTTGACGAAGAACTGGGCACTGGCTGAGTGCGGGTCCTGCGTGCGCGCCATGGCCAGCGTGCCTTTCTGGTTGGTAAGGCCGTTGTCCGCTTCGTTATCGATCGGTGCACGAGTCGATTTCTGCTCGAAGTCAGTATCGAAGCCGCCTCCCTGGACCATGAAACCGTCGATGACGCGGTGGAAGAGGGTGTTGTCGTAGTGGCCGTCGCGAACGTACTGCTCGAAATTGGCAGCCGTCTTGGGCGCCTTGTCGTAATCGAGTTCTAGCTTGAGCGTACCGTAGTTGGTCTGCAGAGCGATCATGGTCATTCCTGGTCCTGGGGTGAGGCGTGGCGTACTGGCATGGCCGAGTCTTTGCGTTGCACGCGTATGCATGGCGCTGTTCGCGCGCGACGCTATAATAACCCGCTTTGTTGGATGCGGAAAAACCGCCTGGAGAAACCGTTGCCGGTGCATGTTACTGTGCAAGGTATTCCCATTTGGCGCGTCGCGGCGATGTCGGCAAACGCCGGCCACTGCCTTTCGTCACGGCATTTTTCGCGTCGGCGCTGGAGACAGCGTGTTCACATTTTCGTTTTTTCCCACAGAGGTTGCCTGCATTCCATGAGCGTCGAAAGCCGCGTCGATAACGACGGTGAAACTCAAAACGCCGCCCCCAACTTCCTGCGCAATCAGATTCGCGACGAGATCGCATCGGGTCAGGCGTCGACGATCGTGACGCGTTTTCCGCCGGAGCCGAACGGATTCCTCCATATCGGCCACGCCAAATCGATCTGGGTCAACTTCGGTCTGGCCGAGCAGTTCGGCGGTCGCTGCCATCTGCGCTTTGACGATACCAATCCGGCGAAGGAAGAGCAGGCCTACATCGATTCGATCCGTGAGGACATCACCTGGCTGGGCTACGAGTGGAGCGGCGACATCCGTTACGCCTCGAGCTATTTCGATCAACTCTACGCCTGGGCGCAGCACCTGGTGCGTGAAGGGTTGGCCTATGTTGATGATCTCTCTCCCGACGAGATCCGCGAGTACCGCGGAACGTTGACGGAGGCGGGCAAGCCGAGCCCCTACCGCGAACGCAGCGTCGAGGAAAACCTGGATCTGCTCGAGCGCATGAGCCTGGGTGAGTTTGCCGAGGGTGCCAAGGTGTTACGGGCGAAGATCGACATGGCGGCGGGGAACATCAACCTTCGCGATCCCATCCTCTACCGCATTCGTCATGCGCATCATCACCAGACCGGCGACAAGTGGAAGATCTACCCCTCTTACGACTTCGCTCATGGTCAGTCGGACGCGATCGAGGGCGTGAGCCACTCGCTCTGTACGCTGGAGTTCGAAGACCACCGGCCGCTTTACGAATGGTTCCTGGCGAACCTGCCGGTGCCGGCGCAGCCGCGCCAGACCGAGTTCGCACGCATGAACGTCAATTACACTGTGACCTCCAAGCGCAAGCTCAAGCTGCTGGTGGATCAGGGCGTGGTCGACGGCTGGGACGATCCGCGGATGCCTACAATCGCCGGGCTGCGCCGGCGCGGCTATACGCCGACGGCGCTGCGCAAGTTCTGCGACATGACCGGCGTCAGCCGAGCGGCGAACGTTGTCGATATTGCCATGCTGCACTTCGCTATCCGCTCCGATCTCGAGGATAACGCGCCGCGTGCCATGTGCGTTCTCAAGCCGCTCAAGGTCGTGCTGACCAACGTTGCAGCGGATCATGCCGAGTCGTTCGAGGTGGCCGGCCACCCGGCGCGTGACGATATGGGTAGCCGTCAGCTGCCGCTGACGCGTGAGATCTGGATCGACCGTGATGACTTCATGGAGGAGCCGCCGAAGAAGTTCTTCCGTCTTGCGCCGGGCAAGGAAGTTCGGTTGCGGAACGGCTATGTCATCCGTTGCGATGAGGTCGTCAAAGATTCCGCCGGTGAGATCGAAGCGCTCCACTGCAGCGTGGATTTCGATACGCTCGGCAAGAACCCGGAAGGGCGCAAGGTCAAGGGGGTCATTCACTGGGTCAGCGCCGATCATGGTGTACCGGTGGAAGTGCGTCTTTACGACAATCTCTTCCTGGAAGAGGCGCCGGATCGGGACAAGGATGCCGACTTCCTCGATCATCTGAACCCGGAATCGCTAGTGACCGTCGAAGGCATCGCCGAGCCCGCGCTGGCGGATGCCACCCCGGAGTCGCGCTACCAGTTCGAGCGTGTGGGCTACTTCTGCGCCGATCGTCACGCCTGTCGCGATGGCAAGCTGGTGTTCAACCGGACGGTCGGGCTCAAGGACTCCTGGGCCAAGATTCAGCAGAAACAGGCCCAAGGGGCGAAGCCGTGAGTGGTGACAAGACAGGCGTTAGCCGGACGAGGACGGGCGTGAGCAGGGACGAGACATGAGCGTGGTGCAGATCTACAACACGATGACCCGGCACAAGAGTGAGCTGGTGCCGATCGAGCCCGGCAAGGTGCGGATGTATGTCTGCGGCATGACGGTCTACGACTACTGCCACCTGGGGCACGCTCGCGTGATGGTCGCTTTCGATGTCATCACGCGTTGGCTGCGCCAGACCGGTCTCGATGTCACCTACGTGCGCAACATTACCGACATCGATGACAAGATCCTCAAGCGGGCCGAAGAGAACGGTGAGTCGATCGCGACGCTGACCGGTCGCATGGTCGAGGCGATGCACGAGGACGAGGCGCGCCTGGGCGTGCTTCGCCCGGATCGCGAACCGCGGGCTACCGAGCACGTTGCCGATATTCTGGCGATGATCGAACGCTTGATCGATAACGGTTACGCCTACGCCGTCGACAACGGCGATGTCTACTATCGCGTCCGTCACTTTGCCGGCTACGGCAAGCTGAATAATCGCAATCTCGACGACATGCGCGCCGGCGCTCGAGTCGATGTGGACACCGATAAAGAGGATCCGCTCGATTTCGTGCTCTGGAAAGCCGCCAAGCCGGGCGAGGCGAGCTGGCCCTCTCCCTGGGGTGAGGGCCGTCCGGGTTGGCATATCGAGTGCTCGGCGATGTCGACCTGCTGCCTTGGCGATACCTTCGACATTCATGGTGGCGGCCCCGATCTCACGTTTCCGCATCATGAGAACGAGATCGCCCAGAGCGAGGCGGCTACCGGTGTGACCTACGTCAACACCTGGATGCACGCCGGCGCCGTGCGGGTGAATCACGAGAAGATGTCGAAGTCGCTGGGCAACTTTTTCACCATTCGTGACGTGCTCGAAGTGCATGACCCGGAAGTGGTGCGCTATCTGCTGGTCTCGAGCCACTACCGCAGTCCGATCAACTACGCGCCCGAGTCGCTCGACGAGGCGCGCAAGTCGCTGGAGCGCTTTTATCATGCGCTCGATGGTATTCCCGCGGTCGAGGGCGACGTGCAAGGCGTTTACGCCGAGCGCTTCTCGGCGGCGATGAACGATGACTTCAACACCCCCGAAGCGCTCGCGGTGCTGTTCGATCTCGTCCGCGAGATCAATCGACTGCGTGAAAACGAGCCGGCGCGGGCTGGGGCGCTGGGGCAGGAGTTGAAGCGGCTCGCGAGCGTGCTCGGTCTGCTCGAACGCACGCCCGACGCGTTTCTGAAGGCGGGCGCCTCGGCGTTGCCGCTGGATGAAGGCGAGATTCAGAGGCGGATCGAGGCGAGGGCGAAAGCGAAGCGCGAGCGTGATTTTGCCAAGGCCGATCGGATTCGCGACGAGCTGGCCGCGCTGGGTATCGTGCTGAAGGATTCACGTGAAGGGACACGCTGGAGCTTCGAAGCCACGAGCTCATAGGTCGCGTTGATCGATGCCATGAGTCTATGCGCGTCCGGCAAGGCCCTTTCCGCCTAAAGAAAAGCCCCGCTTCGGCGGGGCTTTTTGCATTCTCGACCTCAGTCGGTCCCTAAAGCGCGTGAGCGCGGGCGTTCGCATCACGCCTTGGCAAGGCGAGCGACGATGGCGTCGACCATTTCGGCGGAATGGGTCGCTGCGCGATCGAGAAAGGCTTCAAAAGAGAGATCGGACTCCTTGCCGGCGATATCCGACAGCGCGCGGATCACCACGAAGGGGCACTCGAAGCGGTGACACGTCTGGGCAATGGCGGCTGCCTCCATCTCCACGGCCTGCATCTCGGGGAAGTGCTCACGAGTTCGTTCGACGCGGACCGGGTCGGCCATGAAGCTGTCACCGGTGCAGATCAGCCCTTCGTGGACGCGAATCTCGCCGAGTGCCTGAGCGCAATCGCGGGCGACGTCGATGAGTAACGGGTCGGCGGTGAAGGCGGCGGGCAGGCCGGGCACCTGGCCCATCTCGTAGCCAAAGGCGGTGACATCGACGTCGTGGTGGCGTACCTCCCGGGAGATCACGACGTCGCCGACTTCCAGCGTCTCACCGAAGCCGCCGGCAGAGCCCGTGTTGATGATGGCATCCGGCGAGTAGTGGTTCAGAAGCTGAGTGGTACCGATGGTCGCGTTGACCTTGCCGATGCCCGACTGCAGCAGCACGATTTGCATGCCATGTAGGCGCCCGCAATGGAAGCTGGCCCCTGCATGATGCTCGATCGTGGCGTTTTCCAGGCGTGATGCCAGCAGGGTGATCTCCTGCTCCATGGCGCCGATAATGCCGAGTGTCTTCATCAGTGCTCCGTGCCTCCGGTTGAGTTGTCGTCGTGCAAAGCCGCCGCATGAAGCGTGTTCTGAAGCAGCGTGGCGACGGTCATCGGTCCCACGCCGCCGGGGACCGGGGTGATCCAGGCGGCCCGTTCAGCGGCCGATTCAAATTCGACATCGCCCGCGAGCGAGCCGTCCTCCAGCCGGTTCATGCCGACGTCGACGACGACGGCACCTCGCTTGATCCATTGGCCCTCGATGAGTCCGGGTTTGCCGGCGGCGACGATCACGAGGTCCGCTCGACGCACCTGCTCCTCGAGATCCCGGGTAAAACGATGGCAAGTCGTGGTGGTGGCGCCGGCCAGGAGGAGCTCCATCGACATTGGCCGACCCACGATATTGGACGCACCGACGATGGTGGCATCCATGCCGCGTGGGTCGATGCCGCTCTGCTCGAGTAGCGTCATGATGCCCTTCGGCGTGCAGGGGCGCAGAAGCGGGCGGCGCTGTGCCAGCCGGCCAAGGTTGTACGGATGGAAGCCGTCGACGTCCTTGTCCGGTTGGATTCGCTCGAGCAGCGGGTTGGCATCCAGATGCGCCGGCAGCGGCAATTGCAGCAGGATGCCGTCGACGCTCGAGTCGGCGTTGAGCTCATCGATGACGCTCTCCAGCGCCTGTTGGGTAATGTCGTTGTCGAGACGGTGACTGAAGGAGCGAATACCCGCGTTTTCGCAAGCGCGATGCTTGTGGCTGACGTAGATCTCGGAAGCCGGGTCGTGGCCGACGAGGATGACGGCGAGTCCCGGGCGGTGACGTCCGTCTTCGAGTCGGCGATCGACCTCGACCTTTACTTGCTGACGAATGGCACCGGCAATACGTTTGCCGTCGATCAACTGAGCGGTCATCGACTTTCCTTTCTGAGTAGCGAGAGTCGGGCAGGGCCCGGCAAAGGTGGCAATTTTCGCATGCTCCGCGTCGCAGTCAACGAAGCATCCGACTCAGCACTGCGATTCGGTGGCTTTGCGACGCGGAGGAGCCGGATTGGGCAAATTCACGTAAGGGCTTGACGTTGCTGAAAGGATCCGTAAAATACGCAGCGCATCGAGGGGCTCGTAGCATCGCCGGCTCGGTTTTGCAGATTTCGGGGTATAGCGCAGTCTGGTAGCGCGCCTGCTTTGGGAGCAGGATGTCGGGGGTTCAAATCCCTCTACCCCGACCACGCAAAAGCAAGTCGACGAGGATGCACCCGGTGATGGAATGCGCCTATAGCTCAATTGGATAGAGCAACGGCCTTCTAAGCCGTAGGTTGCAGGTTCGAGTCCTGCTGGGCGCACCACGGCAATCGTGGATAGCGCTTCGAGGCATCGTCACAGTGGTGGATGTAGCTCAGTGGTAGAGCCCTGGATTGTGGTTCCGGTGGTCGTGGGTTCGAACCCCATCATCCACCCCACGTGACGCATAGTTTGAGAAATGGTGGATGTAGCTCAGTGGTAGAGCCCCGGATTGTGATTCCGGTGGTCGTGGGTTCGAACCCCATCATCCACCCCATTTCTGCTTTCATACCCTTCCTTCTGGTCGCTTTTATCCCCTTTGACCTGTCGTCCGACGTTGGTCGCCGCTTGATCATCCGGTCTTTCTGCACGCTCGCTGTTAGCCCGCTGTCCTTGGTTTCTCTGGGTCTCCGTCACTCGAAAGCGATCGAAAGATACGATTTTGCCGCCTTTCCCTTGTTTTTCTCTGCACCAAGACCCATGTACGCGGCAGGCCCGCTTGCCAGTGGGCATCGGGATTCATAGAATCCCCCTTTTATTTTCAGTTGTAATCACAGAACGCCCCCGTCGGTAGAGGATCATCTATGCAAGTTTCCGTTGAGACGACTTCCCAGATCGAACGTCGCGTCACCGTGCAGGTTCCGGCAGCAGAGGTCGACCAGGCGGTCGCATCTCGCCTCCAGGACACCGCCAAGCGCGTTCGGCTCAATGGCTTTCGTCAGGGAAAGATTCCGATGTCCGTCGTGCGTCAGCGTTTCGGTGGTGACGTGCGGAATGAAGTCGTGGGCGAAATGATGCGTCAGCACTATGTGCGGGCCATTACCGAGCAAAGCTTGAACCCGGCTGGTGATCCGTCCATCGAGCCGACTGTCAACCAGGACGGCAAGGATCTCGAATTCGTGGCGACGCTCGAAGTCTATCCGGAAATCGAGCTGCAGAGCATCGAAGGTACCGAGATCGAGCGCCCGCATGCTGAGATCACCGAAGCTGACATCGATTCGATGATCGAAACGCTCCAGGGTCAGAAGGCGGCGTTCGAGCCGGTCGACCGCGCTGCGGAGATGGGTGATCAGGTCAAGATCGATTTCGAAGGCTTTCTCGGCGATGAGCCGTTCGAAGGGGGCGCTGCCGAAGGTCATGATCTGGAGCTCGGCTCCAATCGCTTGATCCCCGGCTTCGAAGAGCAGCTCGTGGGTGTCAAAGCGGGCGATGACACTGTGGTCAATGTGACCTTCCCTGAAGACTACCAGGCTGAGCAGCTTGCCGGTCAGGAAGCCTCCTTCAAGGTCAAGGTCCACCAGGTGTCGGCCAAGACCATGCCGGCAGTCGACGACGCGTTCATCAAGGAGTTCGGCGTTGAAGACGGCGATCCCGAGAAGTTTCGCGCCGAGGTCAAGGGCAACATGGAGCGTGAGGTCAAGCAGGCGACCCAGAATCGCGTCAAGCAGCAGGCACTCGACGCGCTCCAGAAAGTCAACGATGTCACGGTGCCGCAGTCGCTGATCACCCAGGAAACTCAGGGTCTCAAGCGTCAGGCTGCGCAGCAGTTCGGCTTGGGCGAGGATTTCGATGTCAGCCAGCTGCCCGACGAGCTCTTTGCCGAGCAGGCGCGGACACGCGTCAAGATTGGTCTGCTGCTTGCCGAGCTGATCAAGCAGAACGAAATGGATGCGACGGATGACGAGATCCGCGCTCGCGCCGAAGAGCTCGCGGGTCAGTACCAGCAGCCGGAGCAGGTCGTTGAGCAGTATATGCAAAACGATGAGCTCAAGAACCAGATCAAATCTGCCGTTCTAGAAGACAAGGCAGTCGACAAACTGCTCGAGCAGGCCGATGTCAAGGACGTTAGCATGAGCTATGGTGAAGCTCTTCAGGCGGCGCAGCAGTCCGAGGAAGAGGCTGACGAGGCGGAAGAAGAGAGCGATTCCAAAGCCTGAACGGCGCTTGGTAATCACGATGACCCGGCTGCGGCCGGGTCTCTAGTCGATGGGCCTGACAATTACCGGATGTAAGGAAGTCGCGATGCAAAACCAATTCGATATCAGCAACGCCGGCGGCTTGGTGCCGATGGTGGTGGAGCAGAGCGCTCGGGGTGAGCGGTCCTACGACATCTACTCCCGTCTGCTCAAAGAGCGCGTCATCTTTCTGGTCGGCCCCGTTGAGGACTACACGGCCAACCTGATCGTGGCGCAGCTGCTCTTCCTGGAGTCCGAAAACCCGGACAAGGATATCCATCTTTATATCAATTCACCGGGTGGCTCCGTCACGGCGGGGATGTCGATCTACGACACCATGCAGTTCATCAAGCCGGACGTCTCGACGGTCTGCATCGGGCAGGCGGCGAGCATGGGTGCGCTGCTGCTGGCCGGTGGTGCCGAGGGCAAGCGCTACTGTCTGCCGCACTCGCGCATGATGATTCATCAGCCGCTGGGTGGCTTTCAGGGGCAGGCATCGGACATCGAGATCCATACGAAAGAGATTCTGACCATTCGTCAGAAGCTCAATCGGATTCTGGCGCATCACACCGGGCAGGACATCGACAAGATCGCTCAGGACACCGATCGTGATAACTTCATGGACGGCGATCAGGCGGTCGAGTACGGCCTGATCGATGCCAAGCTGGATAAGCGTCCGGTATCCTGATAGCGTTTTGAGTCAAGGTTTCACACGGTGGCGCGCGACGCCACCGTCCTGACGAGGTACACGAATGGCCGACGGTAAAGGCAAAGACGATAGCGGCAAACTGCTGTACTGCTCGTTCTGCGGTAAAAACCAGAATGAAGTTCGTAAGCTGATTGCCGGTCCGTCTGTCTACATCTGCGACGAATGCGTCGATCTCTGCAACGACATCATCCGTGAAGAGGTGCTCGAGGCAGACTCCGAAGGCGATGAAGATCGGCTGCCTGCACCACGCGAGATCCGCAACACGCTCGACGACTACGTGATCGGTCAGGACCGCGCCAAGATGGTCCTTTCCGTCGCGGTCTACAACCACTACAAGCGCCTGCGGAGCAGTAGTGGCAAGAGTGATGATATCGAGCTGGGTAAATCCAACATCCTGCTGATCGGTCCGACCGGTAGCGGTAAGACGCTACTGGCCGAAACGCTGGCGCGATTGTTGAACGTGCCGTTCACCATCGCCGACGCGACGACGCTCACCGAAGCAGGCTACGTGGGTGAAGATGTCGAGAACATCATCCAGAAGCTGCTGCAGAAGTGTGATTACGACGTCGAGAAAGCGCAGCGCGGTATCGTCTACATCGACGAAATCGACAAGATTTCACGCAAGTCCGACAATCCGTCGATCACCCGTGACGTCTCGGGTGAGGGCGTACAGCAGGCCTTGTTGAAGTTGATCGAGGGGACAACCGCTTCGGTGCCGCCTCAGGGTGGCCGAAAGCATCCGCAGCAGGAGTTCCTGCAGGTAGATACGGGTGACATCCTGTTCATCGTCGGCGGTGCGTTCGCGGGCCTGGACAAGGTGATCCGGGATCGCGCCGAGAAGGGCGGTATCGGCTTCAATGCGAACGTCAAGAGCAAGGATACCGAGAAAGGCGTGGGCGACGTGCTTGCCAGCGTCGAGCCCGAAGACCTGGTCAAGTTCGGCCTCATCCCTGAGTTCGTCGGCCGGCTTCCGGTAATCGCCACCTTGACCGAGCTGACCGAAGAGGCGCTGATCGAGATTCTGGTCGAGCCCAAGAACTCGCTCGTCAAGCAGTACGCTCGTCTGTTCGAGATGGAAGGTGTCGAGCTCGACTTCCGCGAGGACGCGCTGCGTGCCGTGGCACACAAGGCGATGGCTCGCAAGACAGGCGCTCGCGGCCTCCGCTCGATTCTCGAGGCCGTTTTGCTCGAGACGATGTACGACGTGCCGTCCCTCGAGGGCGTCAGCAAGGTGGTAATCGATGGCACGGTCATCTCCGGTGACAGTGAGCCGCTGTTGATTTACTCCCAGAAAGAGGAAGGGCGGGTCGCAAACCAGGACGGCTGAACGAACGCAGTCAAGGTGCGAGTACTCACCGCCGATACGGAAGGGGGCTTATGGCCCCCTTCTTGCTATGGAGTCTTTCTACAGGCGTCCAGGCCAACTCGGATTTCGCTCGCGTAGCGACTTGCACCCGCTCGCCTTAGCCCCCATTTAGGCTCGATTACGCCGTATTGCCGCTCTGGTGGCTCACCCATCCTATTGTAAGCCGAGGAAATGCTGTAATGGCGCAGAGCTCAAACCAGACGATCACGCTTCCGCTGCTACCGCTTCGTGACGTAGTGGTATACCCGCAGATGGTGATCCCCCTCTTCGTTGGTCGTGAAAAGTCCATTCAGGCGCTGGAAACGGCGATGGAGAGTGACAAGCGAGTGCTCCTGGTCGCGCAGCGGGAAGCCGCGCATGACGACCCGGGCGCAGACGACCTGTTCACCGTGGGTACCGTTGCGGAGATCATGCAGCTGCTCAAACTGCCCGATGGCACTGTCAAAGTGCTCATTGAAGGCAGCTATCGAGCCGACATTGGTGAGATCCACGAAACCGATGGCTTCGTTACCGCCGACTTCGAGCAGCGTGACAGCGAGCCGCTCGGTGAGCGTGAACAGGAGTCTCTGGTGCGAGTACTGCTCAATCAGTTCGAGCAGTACGTCAAGCTGTCGAAGAAAGTGCCCAGCGAAGTGCTGTCGTCGCTTCAGGAGATCGAAGACCCCAGCCGGTTGGTCGATACGATCTGCGCACATCTGTCGCTGAAGATCGACGATAAGCAGGAGCTGCTCGAGATGGATCGCGTGCGCGATCGTATCGAGCACCTGATGGCGTTGATCGAGTCGGAAATCGATCTACTCCAGATCGAGAAGCGGATTCGGTCACGCGTCAAAGATCAGATGGAGAAGTCTCAGCGGGAGTACTATCTCAACGAGCAGATGAAGGCCATCCAGAAAGAGATGGGCGAGCTCGAGAATACCCCCAACGAGGCAGACAAGTACGAGCAACGCATCAACGATGCCGGTATGCCCCAGGAAGCGGTCGACAAGGCGACTCAGGAGCTCAACAAGCTCAAGATGATGTCGCCTACGTCGGCCGAGGCGACGGTCGTGCGCTCGTACCTTGATTGGGTGCTGTCCGTGCCCTGGAAGAAGCGCACCCGGGTCAAGCATGACCTGCCGCATGCGGCGAAAGTGCTGGACGAGGATCACCACGGGCTCGACGAGGTCAAAGAGCGAATCCTCGAATATCTCGCGGTCCAAAAACGGGTGAAGAAGCTCAAGGGGCCGGTCCTGTGTCTCGTTGGCCCGCCTGGTGTGGGTAAGACGTCGCTTGGGCAGTCGATTGCCCGCGCGACCAATCGCCGCTACGTGCGATTGGCCCTTGGCGGCGTGCGTGACGAGTCCGAGATTCGCGGTCACCGCCGCACCTACATTGGTTCGCTGCCGGGTAAGCTCATTCAGCGCATGAGCAAGGCGGGGGTTCGCAATCCGCTCTTTCTGCTGGATGAAGTCGACAAGATCGGGATGGACCATCGTGGCGATCCCTCCTCGGCGCTGCTGGAAGTGCTCGATCCCGAACAGAACGACAAGTTCAACGATCATTACCTCGAGCTGGATTACGATCTCTCGGACGTCATGTTCATCTGCACGGCGAACTCGATGAACATCCCCGGGCCCTTGCTGGACCGCATGGAGATCATTCGGCTGCCGGGCTATACCGAAGATGAGAAGCTGGCGATCGCCAAGCGCTATCTCATTCCGAAGCAGCTCAAGGCCAATGGGCTCAAAGAGGGCGAGCTGACCTTTGCAGATGAGTCAGTGCTGGAGCTTATCCGCTACTACACCCGTGAAGCCGGTGTTCGCGAGCTCGAGCGACAGGTCGCCAAGGTGTGCCGGAAGGTGCTGCGCGAGCGCATTGAAGCCGAGAAAGGTCAGGGGGCGCAGTCCGGGCAGACGCTGGCCTCAGAGGATGTCGAACAGTATGCCGGGGTTCGACGTCACAGCTACGGGCTTGCAGGGCAGGAAGATCAGGTCGGGCGTGTCACAGGTCTTGCCTGGACTTCGGTCGGCGGTGAACTGCTCTACATCGAGTCCGTCGTGACGCCGGGTAAGGGGCGGCTCAACAAGACAGGTTCGCTCGGCGATGTCATGAAAGAGTCCATCGGGGCCGCACAAACCGTTGTTCGCGCCAGGGCAGCTCAGTTTGGTATCGACTCGGAGCGATTCGAGAAAGAGGACCTGCACATCCACGTACCTGAGGGCGCGACGCCCAAGGATGGACCCAGCGCCGGCGTCGGAATGGTGACCGCCATGGTCTCGGCCTACAGTGGACGACCCGTGCGGTGCGACGTGGCGATGACGGGCGAGGTCAATCTTCGCGGCGAGGTCATGCCCATCGGTGGACTCAAGGAGAAATTGCTGGCCGCTAGGCGTGGTGGTATAAAGATCGTTCTTATTCCTGAAGAGAATCGGCGCGATCTCAAAGAGGTCCCCGATAATATCAAGAATGCGTTGGATATTCGGCCCGTCAAGTGGATCGACGATGTCCTGTCGGTAGCGTTGATATCCTGGGCCGAAGGCGAAGAGAAAAGTGTCGAAGAGGGCACGAATTCGCAGGCTAACGTCAGTACTCATTGACACGGCGATGATAACGCTTTTCCAGCGTGAAGCCTGATGTGGCGCGGTTTTTCTGGTGATCTCGATTGACAGCAGGATTGGCGCATTGCTATAAAATGCGCACTTGTTGTGGTCGAGATCGCATTCAATGACTGCGCATCGATTCCTGTCAATTTCGTATACAGTCAAGGGGTGAAGTGTGAATAAATCCGAGCTGATTGAAGCCATTGCCGCGTCCGCCGATATTCCGAAGGCTGCCGCGACTCGTGCGCTTGATGCGATGATCGAGTCGGTAGCGGATAGCCTGAAGAAAGGTGATTCCGTGGCACTGGTTGGGTTCGGGACTTTTTCGGTCAAGGAGCGCGCCGCGCGTACTGGCCGTAACCCGCAGACTGGTAAGGCGATTGAAATCAGCGCTGCGAAAGTACCCAGCTTCAAAGCCGGCAAGGCGCTGAAAGACGCCGTCAACTGAGGTTGATTGTGCCGACTGCCGGCCATCGCAAGCAGTATCGTTGTGTCTCCTGCTTGTGATCGAGTTCGGTCAAGATAAGCGCATCGCTAAGCGATGCGCTTTTTTTATGCGCCTGGGTCGCATTGCCGTCACTTGATCCTCGTGATCAAGCTGTCTGCAGCAACCGGGACGTTGTACGATGCGAGCGCAACAACGAGCAACCGACATGCGAGGACAGCATGCTGCAGAGAATTCGTGAAGGTTCCCAAGGGTGGGTGGCGAAGCTCATCGTGGGGGCCATTATCGTAACGTTCGCCCTTTTCGGGGCGGAATCGCTGGTGGGCTACTTCACTGCGGGTAGCGATGACGTCGCTACCGTGAACGGAGAAGGTATCAGCCCGCGGGCGGTCGAAACCCAGGTCCAGCGTGGCATTCGTTCGGGTCAGGTCCCGCCCGAGCAGGAGCGTCAGTACCGCGGGCAGGTCATCGATCAATTGATTCGACAGCGTGTGCTGGATCAGTATGCCGAGAATGGCGGGCTTCACCTGTCTGATGACCAGCTGGATCAGCTGATCGTCTCGATGCCTGAGTTTCAGGACCAGCAGGGTCGGTTCTCGAACGAGGTGTTCACTAACCGGCTGGCGCAGGCTGGCTATTCGCCATCCTCTTTCCGTCGAGAGCTGCGTGCCGACACCCTTCGTCGTCAACTACAGGCTGGCGTCGCCGGTGCCGCCTTTTCGCTTCCGAGTGAAAATCAGCGCCTGAAAGCGCTGCAGCAGCAGCAACGTACATTCCGCTTCGCGACCCTCACGGCCGCCGATCTGGAACAGCCGGTCGATCCGCAGCCTGCCGACCTCGAGCGTTACTACTCGTCGCATCAGGACGAATTCGTTAGGCCGGAAGAAGTGAAGGTCAACTATCTCGTACTGAATCAGCAGGATCTCACCGACGATATCGATATCGACGAGCAGATGCTGCGTGACGCCTATGACGCCGCACGTGAGCAGGCGCCGCGGGAGGTGTCTCAGATTCTGGTGACGTACGGCGATGAGCGGACGCAGGCTGAGGCGCGTGAAAGGCTCGAGCAGGCCCAGAGCAAGCTGCAGAGCGGAGTGGATTTTGCCGACGTCGCTCGGGAGTTTTCCGATGATACTGGCTCTGCAAAACAGGGCGGGGCCATGGGGTCGGTAACCAGCCAAGATGATTATGGCGGTGATTTCGTCGACACCGTGCTCGGGCTGGATGTGGGAGACGTCTCAGGCATCACGCAGTCCGACTACGGGTTGCATCTGCTGAAGGTGACCGGAATCGATATTCCCACCTTCGAAGAGGACCGTGACGCTCTGGCACGCCAGTTGCGGCAGAGTCAGGCGCGAGCTGCCTTCCAGCAGCGGGTGCAGCGATTGACCAACGATGTCTACGAGTCAGATGATCTGGCCAGTGTCGCGGATGAACTGGATCTGACGCTTGAGAGTAGCGACTGGCTATCGCGTGACGGCGGCGCTGATGGCGTCCTGTCCAATCCGGATGTCCTGGCGGCAGCGTTCTCACCCGACGTGTTGGAAGATGGCTACAACAGCGATGTCATCGAGACCGATACCCAACAGCGAGTCGTCGTGCGTGTCACGGATCATCGTGAGGCAAGTACGTTGGCGCTGGATGACGTGCGAGATCGTGTAAGCCGTGCCGTCGAACGACAGATGACGCAAACCCAGCTCGATGAACTCGCCGGTCGCTGGCTCGAACGACTTCGCAGCGGCGAGTCCGTGGACGCTGCCAGCTGGCAGCAGGTGGAAGCCAGCACGCGCGATGAGGCCTCCGCACCGGCTGCGGTAGTGAACGAAGCCTTCCGACTGCCACGGCCCGATGCTGATGTCCCTTCTTGGGGCCGTGTTGCCCTCGAGGGGCGTGTCGCCCTTGTGGGTCTCGAGTCGGTGTCGGCCGGAGACGCCGAAGACGACGGCGACTTCTCCGCCGAGCTTGCCACACGATTGCGCGCGCAGAGCGCCATTCAGGGCCTTGATGACACCCTGCAGGACGAGGCAGAAATCGACCGTCGATAACGGTGTGCAGCCAACCGTCTACCGCGTTGGCGAAACATGACTGACCCTCCTAGGCTGAACGTCTCAAATCGTTCAGCCAGGAGGGTTTTTTCATGGCGACCAGCCGATACTTCGCGCTCAATCAGTTTCCGCAAGGCATGCCGCGTAGAGAAGATTTCACGCTGCACGAGGTGACGCTACCGGCGCTGGATCACAACGAAGTGCGTATCCAGAACCGTTGGCTATCCGTCGATCCCTACATGCGCGGCCGCATGACCGGTGCCAAAACGTATATTGAACCCTATGAGCTGGGGCAGCCGATGGACGGCGCGGCCGTGGGCGAGGTCATCGAGTCGAATCACGCGCAATTCCAGCTTGGAGATACGGTGCGTCATATGGGCGGCTGGCGCGATGTTGCGCAGCTTCCCGGCAGCGATATAGAACGCTTGCCCGAGTATGAGGTTCCTCCTCAGGCCTTTCTTGGCGTACTCGGTATGCCGGGCATGACCGCCTGGACAGGGCTCAATCGTATCGCGCGCATGCAGGAAGGCGACCGCGTCCTGGTCAGTGCGGCTTCCGGCGCCGTGGGGTCGCTTGCCGTGCAGCTCGCCAAGGCTGCTGGCTGTCACGTCGTCGGTGTCGCGGGTAGTGACGACAAGTGTCAGTGGCTCGAGGAGCACGGGATACAGGCGGTCAATTATCGGGGCAAAGATGCCGCCGCACTAACCGACGCTCTTCGTGACGCGTCTTCCGAGGGCTTCGATGTCTATTACGAAAACGTCGGGGGCCCGCTCTTGGAAGCTGCACTTGCCAATCTGCGGGACCATGCACGTATTGCGATCTGTGGATTGATCGATCGTTACAATGACACTGAAGCCGGCGCGGGGCCCAGCAACATCAACCAGCTTCTCTTTCGCAAAGCGAAGATGGAAGGCTTCATCGTGATGGAGCACTGGGGTTACTACACTGAATTTCTGAGCCAAGTCGCGCCTTTCGTTGAAAAAGGTGCGATCGACTATCGCGAGACGGTCGAGGAGGGGCTTGAAAGTACGCCGGATGCGTTCATCAGACTTTTCCAAGGCAGTAACTTTGGCAAGATGCTCGTCAAATTGACTGGCTGATATTTTATACCGTTACCTTGAGTCAGCGAACACCGTTCATCCTGTCTCTTTTTCCCAGCGGGCGAGAATCGTCAGTGCCTCTTCTCGGCTATCGCCGCAAAGCTCGGGGTCGTGATCGAAGCGGAGACACACCGCCGGTCGCTTTGGGTCGCCAAACAGTCGGCAGAGGTTATCGTCGTCGAGATTGATGCAGCGAACGCCGGCGGGCTTACCCGCCGGCATGCCGGGAATGGAAGAGGTGATGGACGGTGCAATACAGCAGGCACCGCAGCCGACCCTACAGCTCATTGTGGAGCCCCTGACTTAACGTCATCGTCCCACGGCCTCGGCGAGAGCACCCTTGTCGATGCCTTCGAACGCCTGGACGCGAATGGAACCGGGGGTGGTTTTGGCGACGTTGCGTGCGATCCATGCGGCGATATGCTCGACGGTCGTTGGCGAGTCCAGCACATGGCATTGGGCCTCGGGCATCCGGAGTTGAAACTGCCCCTGGGCCGATCGGTAACGCACCGTGAGTCGCTCATCGGCGTCGCGGACATCGGCAATGTCGCTACTGTCGACCAGATAGCTGTTATTCAGTATCGTCGACCAGTGTTCCTCCAGATCGATATTACGCTCACCGTCCTGCCAGATCCGTAGATGCGATCGATGCCCGTGGGCGATTCGCTGGCAGTTGCCTGCGTGGTGCTTCAGTCCGTGGCTGTAACGATAGATAGCGCCGTCCGGCGTCTCTTCACGCAGCCGGATTCGAATGGCCTCGACTCGTGTAGGCAGTCGCTTGTTCAGCTCCTGACTAATATGCGTTTCGATGCGTTCGGCCGTGACCTGTGCCCAAGGAAGGAGAGTGAAGGCTTGGCGCGGGGCGCGGATGTCGATCGAGTAAGGCAGTTCCGCCGTGAGGTGCAGTCCCTCGAGGCACTCCTCGACCTTGACCCCGCCGCCATGACTCGGCACCAATAGCGTGTGATCGACACCTGCGTCGATGCGAGACTTGATCCAGGGTTTGACCTCGCCGAAATCGAAGAGCATGCCGTCTTCACCGAGCTCGCCGTCAAGTTCGACATCAACGTGCCAGCTGGCGCCCATCAGGCCGTGCTGTGGAGACCAGATCGACACATCGAGGTTGGTCAGGTTGTTAACAAATAAGGTCATCAGTCGATTCCCGCAATTTTGTGAGTCTGCAGCGAGAGTCGCCATTCGGGGTGCGTCATGCAGTACTCGACGGCTTCTTGCATGGGCCGACGATCCGATGCAATCGTGGTATGTGAGAGATCCATCGGCTGCAGATAGAAGTGTTCGAACGCCATCGTTACGAAGTCCGCCGGGTCGACGCCCACCTGAGGATAAACCAGTTTGAGTTCATGGCCGTGCGTTTGAACGAGGGCGTTGGTGCCTTTAGGGCTGACGCAGATCCAGTCGATGCCGAGCGGTGCCTCGAGCGTGCCATTGGTCTCTACGGCGATCTCGAAGCCACGCGCGTGCATGGCATCGATCAGTGCCGAATCCAACTGAAGTAGGGGTTCACCACCGGTGAAGACGACGTAGCGCTTGGCGAGATCCCCAGCCGCTTCTGGCCAGAGCGCCGCCAGGTAGTCGGCCAGTGCGTTGGCGTCAGTGAAGCGACCGCCGTTCTGGCCGTCAACGCCGAGGAAGTCGGTGTCGCAAAAGGTGCAGCGAGCCGTTTGACGATCCTGCTCTCGACCGGACCATAGGTTACACCCGGTGAAACGACAGAAAACGCTGGCGCGTCCCGCCTGGCCGCCTTCGCCTTGCAGAGTGTAGAAAGCTTCTTTGACGCTATACATGTCGAGCTCGTTGCAGACCTAGAGTGGATGCAGTGCAGGCGTTAACGTTCGACGTCGACTGCCTCGACGTTCGAGACCCAAGTGAGGCCGGTCGATCACGCGTAGGGAAGGGGGTCCGTTTCACCCCAATGGGCGAAGGCGGCGAGCCGTTCTCGGCAACTGCCGCACTCGCCGCAGGCCTTCGCTTCACCGAGATAACAGGTCCAAGTCTTGGCATAGTCCAGACGCATCTGGATTCCCTCTTCGAGAATCTCTGCCTTGGTGCGCTCGAGGTAGGGCGCGCGAATCTCGACCGCCTCGAAATTGGCGATGGCGGCCACATCGTTCATGCGTTGCACGAACTCCGGCCGGCAATCCGGGTAGAGAACGTGGTCACCGCCATGGGCGCCGTAAAAGCAGATCGAGGCACCGATGTTCACGGCATAGCCTACCGCCAGCGACAGCAGGATCATGTTCCGGTTGGGGACGACCGTATCCGTAAGATTGTCACCGTCGTACTCACCTTTTGGAATCTCTCGATCCGGATCGGTCAGCGCGGAATTACCGACTAGCTGATGAATCGCGCGGATATCGACGACTCGGTGGGAAATATCGTTCTCACGACAGACCGAAGCTGCGACTTCAAGCTCCTTGGCATGGCGCTGTCCATAATTGAACGAGAGCGCGTGAACGCGATACCCCTCTCGAATGGCGCGATGCAGCACGGTATATGAATCCATCCCGCCGGAGTAGATCACGACGGCGGCAGGGCTATGGGAATCCTTGGCGGAAGGCATACGGTCAACCTATGAGAGATCTTCTGCCCGCCGGGCCGCATGGGACGCCGGCGACGCGCTGCGCTCGCCACTGAGCGGAGTCAGAAAGCGCCGTCTAAGCTCGGGCAGGGGCAGTTGCTGAGAAATGAGGTGCAAGAGCTTACAGAAGGCGGCTTCGGTCGTCATGTCGTCGGCGGAAAGAACGCCTATCTCGTTGAGTATCTCGCCGTTGGCATAAGCGCCGATGGTCACACCGCCGACTGGACACTGGCTAACCGCCACTAATGTCTTGCCGGCCCCCACGGCGTGAGCGAGGGCCGCTATCAGCGCAGGGTCCTCGGGGATATTACCGCTGCCCCAGCACTCGAGTACGGCACCACGGACCGAATCGATGCTCAGCCACTGAGTCATGAGCGCGGCGTCGATGCCCGGCCAGAGCGGTAGTCGAACCACGCTCGCCGTGGCAGGTAGTGGGAGCAGTTCAAACCGCGGGGCGCCCTGCGCGGGGAGGCACCGCTCGGTGTAAAGTCGCGGCTGTCCTTCGACAATCTCCCCGAGCACGGGATAGTTGGGTGTCTCGAAGCCACGGGTATCGTGCGTATAGGTCTTGCGGGCCCGGCTACCGCGAAGCAGACGCCCATCGAAGACGATTCCGACTTCGCGAAGCGTGTCGGAGGCGGCAAACGCCAACGATGCCTCAAGGTTCGCCAGCGCATCGCTTGAGGCCGCACCGAGCGGCTGTTGTGATCCGGTGATGATGACTGGCTTGGTCAGGCCCTGGAGCTGGAAGGCCAGCGTCGAGGCAAGCCAGGCCAGCGTGTCCGTCCCGTGAAGAATCACGAACCCGCTGTATTCCTGATAGCACCCCGCGATCTGCTCGGCGATGCCAGACCAGTCCGACGGCTTGGCACTGCTCGAATCGATGGGCGCGGCGCTCTCCTGAAGCTCGTACAACGGTAGTGCCGCACGCCGCTGCATCGGTAGTGTGGCAAGTTCCGACTCCATGAGGTTGGCGAAGTCGACGCCCGGTTCTAATCCCCGCGGACCGGGTCGCATGCCGATCGTGCCGCCGGCGTAAATGACCAGTATGCGGCTAGTGACCTCCACCGTATTCTGCACGGAACTCTTCTCCCCGGCGCTAGAGTTCGTGACCACGAACGACCTGGCAGATCGAAGCGAACGTTCTGGCTTCCGGGGGATGATCGAGGTCGACGCCGAGCGAGCGGCTGATGTCGGACGCCGAGATCAATCCGCGCAGGCGAGCGCCGCCCTCGTCATCGGGTTCGGTGATCAGCAGGTGTTGATCACCCGAAGATTTCAACGTCTCGACCAGATCTCCGACGCTTGCGTGGGAGATGCGGGTGTAGGCGAGAGAGTGGAGTTCGCTTCGCGGTGTCTGGATCATCTCGATCGTCACCTCGTCACGATCAATCCGATGCTTTTGCATGGCCAGCGTGACACGTCGACCGCCAATCAGCTCCTGAGCGTTGATGACACCCGTGAAATCGCCGTGGGCATTGATCGCCATTAGAAGCCGAACGCCTGCCTGCTTCATCGTGTCGAGTGCTTGGGCAACCGAACTTGAGGTGGACACCGTGTGGGGCTGGCTGACGCTGAAATCGGTCAGGAGTAGAACAGCAGCGCTGTCCAGCGTGACGGTCTGGGTGACGTCGGCCTTTGGATGAACGATACCGTTGACGCCGTCAAGACTATCCAGCGTCAGCGTCGTGAAATGAATTTTGGAAGGATGTGGTGTATTGGCCATCGCTAAATCTCCCTGGTAAATGATGCGACCGGCGGAGTCGATCCGGTGAAGTGGTCTAAGCCGGCATGACAGGTGACGTCGGCGCTCCGCGAACACGCCAAACGTAGAGGGTGTCCCTGTCAGGCGCGATTACCGCTCAAAGATATTGATGCAGGTCACCTCGAACGCTATCGAGGAAAGTGATGAAGCGCGTGTCGCGAGCGTCGTCCTGGCGATCGGCTCGGCAGCCGAGTTTCATCGACTTGCTGACCAGCAGCTCGTCGTAGATATCTAGCGTCACCTTCTTTGGACTGTCCGCGGAAGGTTGGATGTCGCCCTCCTCGAGAGTGAAGGTCTCGAACAGTGTGGCGCGGATGCGGGTGGTCCCGCCTTCCGCCAGGACTCGGCGCACGAAAAGCCAGCCTTCACAGGCCAGGTTGTCGCCGTCGTCGCGTTGGCGCTGGAAAAGCGTGCGGTAGCTTGCGCCTTCCTTGGCGGCGCGATCCGCCATGCTGCGGTAAGCCTCGGTGACACGCGAGGCCATGGCACCCGTCTCCGCCAGTTTCTGCACCGCTGCCCGATGTTCGCGTACCAGCTGTTCCTGTCGCTGAAAGCGCAGCCACATGCGATAGTCGGCCTGCAGGGAGTTCGCGTCCATGTGTGCTCCTGGTAGTCACGGATTGTCAGCCGCCTATGATCGCTCATCCGGTCTCTCTATGACCACCCAAAGGGTGAATTGCTCCTTGCGCACCGATCGAAGAGCAGCATCACTCAATTTCTGCTGTCGGCGGACCTCTCCGGATCTAAAGTTTTGCTCTCTATCAGCCGATGAGGCGATTAGACCGCGGAAAGCCTACCTTCTCCGCGATTACGGTTATCCGTGGCGTGTTACAAAAGGCGCCAGTCATTGGGAGAGACATCATGGCGAGCATATCGTCCCTCGGTGTAGGGTCAGGGCTTGACCTCAACGGCCTGCTCGATCAGTTGCGGAGCGCTGAGAATCAAAAACTCACGCCGATCGTCGACCAGCAGAAGAGCTACAACACGAAGCTGTCCGCATTCGGGAAGCTCGAGAACTCTCTCGAGTCACTCCGCGATTCGCTCGATAAGCTGAACGATGCCGAGACGTTCTCTGCCGTGAAAAGCTCCATTTCCGGGGACGCGGTATCCGTTACCACCACCAGCGATGCGGTGGCCGGTCGATACGACATCGAGGTTTCTCAGCTTGCCAAGGCACACTCCATGGCGTCAGCCCCCGGCCAGTTCGAAGGGCCTGAATCAGCGTTTGGCTCTGCGGGACAGCTGACGCTGGGTGACGGCGATACGGCAGTCACGCTGGATTACAGCACTGACGACACGCTTGCCAGCTTCACCAAGAAAATCAACGATGCTGACACCGGTGTCTCCGCCTCGATGGTCAACGACGGCAGCGGCTACCGATTGGTGCTGACAGCCAAGGAAACGGGCACTGAATCGGCGATCAATGTCAGCGACACCGGTAGCGCCTTCGGATTCGCGACCACCGTAGAAGCCCAGGATGCCAAGCTCAACGTCAACGGTGTCGACATCGTGAGTCAGTCCAATACCGTCGAGGAGGCGTTGCAGGGGGCGACGCTGGAGCTGACCGGGACCACCGAGGCGGCGACGCTATCGGTCTCGAAGGATACAGAGTCGATGGAGGAGGCCGTTCAGTCCTTCGTCAAGGCGTATAACTCCTTCCAGACTACCGCCGACAGCCTGACGTCCTACAACACTGAAACCGATGCGGCAGGCGCACTGCTGGGTAACTCGACGATGCGCAGCGTTGAGTCCCGGCTTCGTGAAGCCTTGAGTTTCGGCGCTGGCGGCGACGCGATTTCCCGGCTCTCCGACCTCGGGATCGAGAGAGAGCGCAACGGCCAGCTCAAGGTCGACGATGACAAGCTCAGCGCGGCGATTACGTCCGATAGTGCCGCCGTCAGCCGGTTCTTTGGTGGCGAAGACGAGGACGGCGGCTTTGCCGGTAGCTTCAATGGCAAGCTGGACTCGATTCTCGACGAAGGCGGCCTTCTTGAATCGGCCACCAACGGGATCGACAGCTCGTTGGAGCGAGTGAAGGACCGCTACTCGCGCACCCAGGACACCATCAACTCGACGATCGATCGTTACCGTAAGCAGTTTTCCCAGTTGGACAGCATGGTCGCGCAGATGAACTCGACCAGTAGCTATCTCACACAGCAGTTCAACTCTCTCAACGCCCAGCTCAACCAGTAATAGCGAGATGACAATGATCAATAGACGTGGCGCGGGCGCCTATGCCCGAGTAGGCGTCGAGTCGTCGGTGATGTCTGCCGATCCTCATCAGCTCATCGTCATGCTGTTCGACGGTGCGCAGGCTGCCATCAGTAGTGCCAAACTACATATGGAAGATGGCAATCGTGCGGCGAAAGGCGCGGCGATCTCCAAAGCGATCGATATCGTCAATAATGGACTGGCGGCTGCACTCGATCATGAGAAAGGCGGCGAGATATCTGGCAATTTGGGTCGTCTTTACGATTTCGTCGGGCGACTGCTGCTCCAGGCCAATCTCAAGGATGACCCCGAGGCGTTAGATCGGGCCGCGGCAATTCTCGACAACATTGGTGCCGGCTGGCGAGAGCTTCGTCAAAACTCGGCCCCGCTTGCCGAAGGAGCGTGACATCATGGCCCAGCAAACCTCATTAGCCGACCGCTACGCAGAGTTGCTGGAGGTTTCCACACGCATGCTCGGCTATGCCGAGCAGCAGGAGTGGGAGGCTCTGGTGCAGTGCGAGGCTCGCTATCTCGTCGAGCTCGATCAAGTTCGAGCGCTCGACGCCGTGACGCAGCCCTCGGACGCCGAGAAGCGTGAGAAGCTCGCGCTGCTCGAGCGCATTCTCGAGCAGGATGCCCGGACGCGTGAGCTGCTCGATGCGCGGCGGGAAGAGCTGAGCCAGTTGCTGGGAGACTCGAGACGCCAGCAGGCCGTCAGTCAGGCCTATCACGGCGGCGTGAGTCACATGGCCTCCAGGAATCGCACGGTTACTGCCGACGAGCGACCGTGAGCGGCATTACGCCGATTCTCGACACCTTGCTGCACCAGGTCCTAGGCAAGCGTGTCGACACGCCGGTTGCGAAGGATCTGCCGGAGCCGGTGTCTGCCAAGAGTTCATCGGATGCCATACAGGGATCGCGTAGTGATTCCCGGCTGCATCAGGAGGCTCAGAATCGGCTGGTAAATGTCGCGCCCACCAAGGGAGACGCTCCGCCTCTCGGCAACTCGGTGGCGCGCAGCGATCCGCCTCCCGCCTCCGCGCAGACGCATCTGAGTCGAACCGCCGTCGATATCGCGACGCTCCTGGCCAAGTTCCCCAGCCCGAGTGGCGCGATGCCCCCCGCGCGCGCCGCGCTGCTGAACCAGATGCCTACCCAAGCGACAACGCTGGCTGGCGCACTGAAAGATGGGATAGCGTCCAGCGGTGCTTTTTATGAGTCTCATCTGCTGCGCTGGTCTCAAGGGCGTCTTCCCGTTCAGGCGCTGTGGCGTGAACCCCAGGCATGGCTTTCGCTGACGTTTCGGCCGTTACCGAGCATGCCAGCGCCTCTCGCGCCGCACGCTAACGCCTGGCTTCAGAGCCGTCAGCAACCCGACGCGAGGGGAGAGTCTTCTCGGCTTGCGAATCCCTCGCCGGGTGGTCGCGCAATGTTACTTGACCTGCCGGTGAACCCGGTGAGTTCACGCCCCCAGGGTCGCGCCAGCGCCCCATTTCTTGCGCCTACCGATATGTCGATGCCTAAAGCGATTGAGACGGCAATGTCGACCCTGGAGAGGACGTCGACGGTTCGCGCGCATCAGCTCAGCACACAGTCCGCTCCTGAGTCGCTCCAGACGATTGTCAGGCACCAGTTGGAACTTCTGGTCTCGCCTCAGATCCAGTGGTCTGGCGAGCTTTGGCCAGGCGCTCCCGTCACCATCGAGCTGCTGCCGCTGGTCGAGTCGGATGAGGAGGAGGGGGCGCAGTTTGAGGATGACCAGGAGTCCGCTTCTCGTTGGCGGGCCCGAGTTCGCATGACATTGCCGGAGCTTGGTGACATCACGATCGTCTTGGAAAACGCTGGCCGCGATTGGCAGATCGATATACTGCCAAACTCGGTCGAGGCCGTCGCGCCGCTGCAGCGCAGCGTCGATGAGCTGTCGTCGCGTTTCCATCGTGCGGATATCGAGGCGAACATCCGCTTGCGAACCGATGAGGTGAGCAATGACTGACAGCCGTCACGATCGCAAGCGCGCTGTCGCGCTTGCGTATTCCGGCGAACGCCACGACGCGCCCCGCGTCGTGGCGAAGGGGCAGGGGGACGTCGCTGCACGCATCCTCGAGACCGCCGACCAGGCAGGGATTTACGTTCACGACTCTCCGGAACTCGTAGCGCTTCTGCTCCAGGTCGATATTGACGAAAGGATCCCGGAGACACTCTATCAAGTCGTCGCTGAGCTGCTGGTGTGGATCGGTGAGGTCGATCGGTTGGGGGTGGACGAGTGAGGTTTGCCTGCCTCGAATCGACCTGCGATACCGCAGGCGATCGGGTTTGGCAATCAAGGGTTACAGAAGCTGGGTTCGCAAATTTTTTGCGAGATGTTGACGGTCACAACATCTGGCGCCAAATCAGTAGTTTATAAAGAGATATACAGGGCTGTTTCGAGCGAGAGGTTTACCCAAAAATAATTTTGGTAACAAAACTTGCTTTTGTTCACGAAAAAGTAGCAAACTGCGTTCATCATAAAGAACTGATCTAAGCACGCTTACTATTTCAGTCGGCTGTAAGGACAGTGAAGAGTGCCCGCCATAAGGGCATCGATAAATACGCAGGGACTACCAAAATGACTTCGAATAGCCTGATCGACGATATTCAAGACCTCAACCTATCGTACTTGCTGCTCGTACAGCGCTTGCTGAACGACGACCGCGAGTCAGCGATGTTTCGGCTCAACCTGGATGCCGAATTAGCGGATACGATCGGTTCACTCTCCATCCGACAGTTGACCCAGTTGTCGCGCACCAACCAGCTGCTTTGCCACTTGCGGTTCACGAGCGCCGACCAGGTCAATCTGCTGCTCCACAATCCTCGCGCCCAAGGCCTGAGTCAGACCCATGCATCGCTACTGATGGCAGGCGCCGACCGCGCTGTCGTCTCTTCTTCGGAGGCCTGATCATGGCGGACAAAAGTCTTGTCGGTGAAATGCTCCAGGTGCAGCTGGCGATCGAGCTGATCGAGTTGGGCGCTCGGCTCCAGGTGCTGGAAACAGAGACCGAGCTGAGTCGAGGTCGCTTGATCAAGCTCTATAAGGAAGTCAAAGGCATGTCGCCGCCCAAAGGCATGCTTCCGTTTTCCGCTGACTGGTTCATCACCTGGCTGCCGAATGTTCATTCGTCGCTGTTCTACAACATCTATCAGCGACTGAACGAAGAGCTCGGCTGCGAGCGCATGTCGGCGTTCGTCAAGGCCTATCGACTCTACCTGGAGCAGGTCGAGCTTGATGGTGCGGAGCCGACGCTGGGGCTGACACGAGCTTGGACGCTGGTGCGCTTTTTCGAAAGCGACCTGCTGCAACTGACCCGTTGCAACAGCTGCAGGGGCGATTTCGTTGCACACGCTCACAGCCCGCGCCAGGGCTACGTTTGCGGCATTTGCCAGCCGCCTTCACGCGCCGGCAAGACGCGTCGTGCCAAAGCCGCCAATGCCGAGGCGCTAGACGCCGCAGGCGGTAGCAGCGAGTCGCAGGCACCGCAGCGTCGTGTCGCGAACTAGGGTCTTGCCAAACCCGCAGTATCTGTAGTGGTGATTTCAATGGACGGGCCCTGGGCTCGTCCATTGTCGTTTCTGTCTGTCTGATTTCCTTCCAGAAGCCTATTCCCATGGACGGCGCTCCTTTGCGCCCACGCGTGGGTTCGGGCGACCGTCGGGTTATCGGTGTCGTTTTGGCGTCATCGTGAAATGGACCTCAAGCCTGACACCGCGCTGCCGATAGAGAAAGCAAGTTCATTTGTCCCATTTCTGGAGCGCGCCCTGTGTTGATTCTGATTGGATACGCTGTCGTTCTGGCTAGTGTCTTCGGTGGCTACGTCTCCATCGGCGGCCATCTGGGGGCCCTGTTTCAACCGGCCGAGTTCGTCATGATCATCGGCGCCGCGATTGGGGCTTTTATCTGCGCCAACAACGGCAAAGCGATCAAGGCCACCTTGCGCTCGTTCTCCAAGCTCAAGCGAACCAAGCGCTACAACAAGTTGATGTACATGGAGCTGATGGCGCTCCAGTATCGCTTGCTGACCAAAGCACGTCGTGACGGCATGCTGGCGATCGAGCGAGACATTGATGCCCCTCAGGAGAGTGCCATCTTCGCGGATTACCCGAAGATACTCTCCGACCCCATGATCATGGCGTTTTTGACCGACTACCTGCGTCTGATGGTCAGCGGCAACATGGATCCGTTCGAGATCGATGCGCTCATGGAACACGAGATCGAAACCTTCCAGCACGAAGCTGAAATCCCTTCTCACTCCTTGACCGCCGTCGGCGATGGTCTGCCGGCCTTCGGTATCGTCGCTGCGGTCATGGGAGTGGTTCACGCACTGGGGGCTGCCGATCAAGGGGCCCAAGTGATGGGTCAGCTCATCGCTCAGGCGCTGGTTGGTACCTTCGTCGGCATCCTGCTGGCCTACGGCTTCGTCACCCCCGTGGCGCAGCATCTTTCACACCAGGTGAATGAAGCCACGAAGATGCTGCAGTGCATTCGCGTAACGCTGATGGCGAGCCTCAATGGGTTGGCGCCGCAGCTCTCCGTGGAGTTTGGCCGCAAGGCGCTGTTTACCGCGGTCAGACCGTCCTTCAGTGAGCTCGAAGAACACGTTCGCTCGAGTGGTCAGACGCTCAAGAGTACGGGGACGGACAACGCATGAGCGAAGGAGAGCGTCGACCCATAATCGTCAAACGACGTCGGGCCGGAAAAGCCGGCCACCACGGCGGGTCCTGGAAGATTGCCTACGCCGATTTCATGACCGCGTTGATGGCGCTTTTCCTGGTGCTCTGGATCCTGTCGACGGTCAGTGAAGACGAGCTCAAGGGGATCGCTGAGTATTTTCGAACTCCGCTCGCCGTGGCACTCACCAATGGTGACCGAAGTTCGGCGAGCACCAGCGCAATCCCTGGTGGAGGCGCCGATCCGACGGCTTCCGAGGGTGAAGTTCGCAAAAGCGATGACGGCCGCCAGCGCATTCGCCCGAGTGACGAGCAGCGGAGCCTGCGGGCCCTGAGGGATCGGTTGCAAAGCGTCATTCAGAGCGACGCGCAACTTCGCGAGCTCAGTTCGCAACTCCGTATGGACTTTTCGCCCGAGGGGCTGCGTGTGCAGATCGTCGATAGCGACCGACGGCCCATGTTCGAGATCGGTAGTGATCGCCTGGCTTCCCATATGCTGACGATCCTGCGGCGCATCGCGCCGGTTCTTAATGAGATGCCGAACTCGATCAGCATCAGCGGGCACACCGACGATCTTCCCTATGCCGGTGGTGAGAAGGGCTACAGCAACTGGGAGCTGTCGGCGGATCGTGCCAATGCCTCGCGACGTGCACTCATCGCCGCCGGGCTCGATTCGGAGAAGTTACTTCGCGTGGCCGGGATGGGATCGCGGATCCAGCTACCCGACACCCGTCCAAGCGATGCGGTGAACCGTCGTATCAGTATCGTTGTGCTCGACAAGCGGGCCAGTCGCGCCATCGAGGATCAGAACAACCTCTCTCTCCCAGACATGACGCCGCCGGACGCATTTACGGCAAGCGACAGCGAGCGAACGCAAGACGCCACGGGCTGACATTGGCGTCTCGTTCTACACAGGACTTTCCCACTGGTGGGTCTGTATGGATATTTCGGATTTCTACGACACATTTTTCGAAGAGGCGGACGAGCTTCTCGCCGACATGGAGCGTCTCCTGCTGGATCTCGACGTCGATGATCCGGATAGCGAAGAGCTTAACGCCATCTTTCGTGCTGCCCACTCGATCAAGGGTGGTGCCGGTACCTTCGGCTTCACGGTACTGCAGGAGACGACACATCGTCTCGAGAACCTGCTCGACCACACTCGCCGGGGTGAGCTCACGCTAAGGCGTGATATCGTCGACACCTTCTTGGAAACAAAAGACATGCTTCACGACCAGTTGGACGCTTATCGCAACGGTGATGAGCCGGATGCGGCAGCGTTCGAGCGTATCTGCCGAGTCCTTCAGCAGATGGCATTGGACGAACTTGGCCAACAGGAAGGTGCGGCAACGGCGCCCCCGCCTCAACCGGCAGCGCCTGCAGCCGAAGAGCCGGCAGTCGCGGCGAGCTCGCAGGAAGCGTCTAGTGAAGCGGGCGAGTCAGACAGTGCGGTGCGTCTAGTCATCACGCTTCTCGGCGTTGATGAGCAAGACCGTCATCTGCTGATTGAAGAGCTCGGTCATTTCGGTGAGATCGGCGAGCATGCCGGAGACACCGAACGTTATCGCATCGAGCTGAAAAGCGCTGAGTCGCAGACAGATATCGAAGCCGTGCTCTGCTTCATCATCGAGGCTGAGCAGCTCGTCATCGAGTCCGTAAACGACGCGCCCGCTGCGGCTGAGTCGACGCCGGCCGACTCGGCCCAGGCGGCGTCCAGCTCCGAGACGGCGAAGGCTTCCGCAGCAGGTAGCGAAGGCCAGGCTGAGAGCCAGACAGTGGCATCAGCGGCGGCGCCAGCCACTCAGGAAAAAGCGGCGGCACCGGCCAAAGAGGCAAAAGCCAAGCCGGCGAAGAACGCTAAAGGCAGTGAGTCCAGCACGATTCGCGTGCCGGTCGACAAGGTCGATCAGATCATCAATCTCGTGGGCGAGCTCATCATCACGCAATCGATGCTTGAGCAGACCGCCAACGACATGGATATCGTCTCCCACGGTCCTCTCGTCAACGGCATGAACCTGCTGCAGCGCAATGCGCGCGACCTGCAGGAGTCGGTGATGTCCATCCGCATGATGCCGATGGACTATGTGTTCAGTCGCTTTCCGCGCCTGGTGCGCGACCTTGCCGACAAGCTCGGAAAAGACGTCGAGCTGGTGACCGAGGGCAAGTCGACCGAACTCGACAAGAGTCTGATCGAACGCATCATGGATCCGCTGACGCATCTGGTGCGCAACAGCCTGGACCACGGCCTGGAATCTCCGGAGAAGCGTCAGGCTGCCGGAAAACCGACCACCGGCCGTCTGACCCTCTCGGCTCAGCATCAGGGTGGCAACATTCTGATCGAGGTGATCGACGATGGTGCCGGTCTGAATCGGGAGCGAATTCTCGCCAAGGCGCGCTCGAACGGTCTGACGGTCAGCGACAGCATGAGCGATGACGACGTCTGGCAGATGATCTTCGCCCCCGGGTTCTCGACGGCGGACCAGGTCAGCGATGTCTCCGGGCGTGGCGTCGGCATGGATGTGGTCAAGCGAAACATTCAGGAGATGGGCGGGCACGTCGAGATTCTCAGCCGCACCGGTCAGGGAACCACGACACGCATCGTACTGCCGTTGACGCTGGCCATACTCGACGGGATGTCGATCCGTTGCGGGAAAGAGACGTTCCTGCTGCCGCTCAACGCCGTGCTCGAATCGCTCCAGCCGGTGGCTGACGACATCTACTCCATGGCCGGCAACGATCAGCTGCTCAAGGTGCGTGATGAATATCTGCCCATCATCACGCTGCATCAGGCGCTCGACGTGCAGGGTGCCAAGACACAGGTCACTGAAGCGATCGCAGTGATCGTGCAAGGAGAGGGGCGCCGATACGCGCTAATGGTCGATGATCTCGTCGGGCAACAGCAGGTCGTCGTCAAGAACCTCGAAACCAACTACCGCAAGGTGCCGGGGATTTCCGCCGCCACCATTCTTGGCGACGGTAGCGTCGCGCTGATTCTCGATATCGCTGACTTGCATCGGCTCGACCGCCGCAAGGCCCAGCAGCGCCAGGAAAACCAACGCCAACTTTCACCGGAGGTATCGCCAGCATGACAACCCAAGCCAGCGCAGCCGCCAGCGTCACTGATGCGGCCAGCAGCGAGTATCTGGTCTTTTCGCTAGGCGAAGAGGAGTACGCAGTCGACATTCTCAAGGTCCAGGAAATTCGGGGCTATGAAAATGTCACTCGCATTGCCAATGTTCCTGCGTTCATCAAGGGGGTCACCAACCTGCGTGGCGTGATCGTACCGATCATCGACCTGCGCCTGAAGTTCAACCTCGAGAACGTCGAGTACGGTGGTCAGACGGTGGTGATTGTCGTCAATGTCGCCGATCGTATCGTGGGCATTGTTGTCGACGGTGTCTCAGACGTCATGAGTCTGACGCAGGAGCAGATCAAACCGGCGCCTGAGTTCGGCGTTACTCTCTCCTCCGACTATCTCAACGGTATCGGTAGCCTCGATGATCGCATGCTGGTGCTGGTCGACATCGAAAAGCTGCTGACCCACGAAGAGATGCAGCTCGTCGAGCATACGGCCGCTTCGGCCTGACCTTGAGCGGCCGTTTCAACGCGGCCGCCTCAGCAAGTCGTTAGATGAAAACGCCGCGGCCTTTGCCGCGGCGTTTTTCTTTGTCGGGGGGCGACGACGGGGCGAGCTTGTCGCGCCAGCTAACCACGCTACGGGCGACTCCGTGGCGCACGCCGTGATCAGCCAGGCCAACGCCTGCCGCTCTCAGCCTTGGCTTCTCTAACTTTTCTTTAGCTATTTAGTCGTACGGCTCTCTTGTGTTTCCCCTTTCGGCCGATAGATCCATGGACAGGGAGTCAAGTTGAGTCCCTGGTATCGCGGTGCCGGCTGGCGACACCGCTCACTCGAGTCGGAATCTCTCACATGCTCTCATTTCGAAATTGGACCATGCGTCGCAAGCTCTGGACCACACTCGTTCTGATGTGGATTGGTCTCATTTTGGTCGCAAGTTGGTCTCTTTATTCAATGCGGGACAATCTGCTCGAGCAGAAGCGGCAGAGTCTCGAGTATTTCATCGGCAGCGCCAAGCAACTCGTCGAGAGCTATATCACGCGTGCAGAGTCCGGTGAGATGACTGTCGAGCAGGCCAAGGCGCAGGCGCTCACTGATATCACCAATCTGAATTTCGGCAGCGACGGTTACATCTTCGTCTTCGATTCGGCGCTGAACATCGTTGGGCATCCTCGGCGCGATGCCGGGACGTCGATGCGCGACTACCAGGACCCTGAGGGCACCTACCTTTATCGCGACATGTTGGCCGTCGCGAACGAGCGGGGTGAGGGCACGGTGCGCTACGTGTCGACGCGCAGTGAAGGCTCGGAAATGTTCGAGAAAATGAGCTATGTCACTCGTGTTCCGCAGTGGGACTGGCAGCTGGCGACTGGGGTCTACATCGATGACATCGATGCGATGCTGCTCAGTGGAATGCTGACCTATCTTGCCCTGATCGGTGTGATTGGCGGCGTGCTGTCGCTGGTCGTTGCCTTTGTGATTCGTGACGTTCTCAAGCGTGTCGGTGGCGATCCAGGTCAGGCACGAGTGGATGTCCAGCGCATTGCCGAGGGCGATTTCTCGAAGCCCCTGATACTTAACCATCGTGACGATGCCAGCCTGTTGTTTGCGATCGAGAGCATGCGAGGGCGTCTTGCCTCGACCCTGGCTGACGTTCGCGCAAGCGCGGAGTGGGTCAACGTCGGAGCCGACCAGATCTCCACCGGTAATCAGGACCTCGCGGTTCGCACCGACCAGCAGTCAGCGGCTATCGTCGAGACGGCCTCTAGCATGGAGCAGTTGACTCAGACGGTGCGTCACAATGCCGACAACGCTGAGGCTGCCACCCAAGCTGCTAATCAGACGCGTGACCGCGCTCACCACGGCGGCGAGATGATGCACGAAGTCGAGTCGACGATGACCCAGATCCAGCAGAGTTCGAGGGAGATGGGGGAGATCGTCGACATGATCGATAACATCGCCTTTCAGACCAATATTCTGGCGCTTAACGCGTCCGTCGAGGCCGCCCGAGCCGGGGCTGCCGGACGCGGCTTCGCGGTCGTCGCAGAAGAGGTCCGGCACCTCGCCAGCCGCAGCGCCGACGCCTCACGTGAGATTCGCACGCTCATCACCCGTTCGAGTGAGCAAGTGGAAGGCGGCGCGACACTGGTGGGGAGAGTGGGACGTGCGATGTCGGAAATCGTCGAATCTGTTGCCGGCGTCAGCTCCCTGATGGATGAGATCGCGAATGCGTCGCGCGAACAGCGCAGCGGTATTGAGCAGGTCAATCAGGCGATTGCGCAGTTGGATGAGGTCACCGGCCAAAACGCGGCATTGGTGCAGCAGACAGCCAATGCCTCGCAGTCTCTTGTCACTCAGTCGAAGCGGCTGGAACAGGCGCTGGATATCTATCGAATCGACAGTAATGAAGTGGTTAAGCGCGGTGGTTACCAGGCTTGGCAGCCGGAAGCCAAGCAGCGCCAGCTTCAGGAAAGCTGAAAGTCCTTGGGGGATGCCTGAAGGCGCATGGAGGAGTGGGCGAAGTGGCGTGGCGAGGGGCGGTGAACGGTGAAGCTACCGTCAGGCGCGTCCGCTACGGCTCAAGTCTAAAGCACCTTAGCCGATAATTTGTTGAGAAATGGCCTCGCCTGGCGAATGAAAAACGCCAGCAGGCCTGACAAGACTAGGGATACCACCACTAGGAACCGCCATGCGTAACAATCAGCCGGTGAACGACCAAGAGTACAGTCTGAAAGAGGATGACTATCTGATCTCTCGGACGGATCTCGAAGGCTATATCACCTATGCCAACCCCCAGTTCATCGAGACCAGTGGGTTCAGCCGTGAAGAGCTTATCGGTTCACCGCACAACCTGGTACGTCATCCGGATATGCCAAGGGCGGCGTTTCAGAACCTATGGTCGACGCTGAAGGCGGGAGATAGCTGGACCGGGATCATTAAGAACCGGCGCAAGGATGGCAGTTACTACTGGGTGCAATCGACCGTCACGCCGATCCTCGATAATGGCGAGATTGCTGGCTTCACCTCCGTCCGAGTCAAGCCATCGGTGGCGGAGAGAAAGCTCGCCGAAGCGTGGTACCCGAAGATGCAGGCCGGTCGTCGCGCAGGGGCGAGATTGGAGCGGGGTAGGCTCGTCCGTAGGGGGCCGCTCGCAGCGGCGAAGCGACTGAGCTTTCGTACGCTCAAAGGACGGCTCGTCAGCATGGTCGCATTGGCGCTGGTCATCCTGGCCGCCAGCGGCGCCGTGTCATTGCATATCCTGCACAAGGATGGGGAGTTGCTGGAACGCTTGACCGTCGGTGGCATCGAGGATATCGCGCGGTTGCAACAGATCGATCAGCTGACGTCTCGCGGGCGCTCGTTGCTCGAAAAGCCGGTGGGTAACCCGATGGCCGCGGATCTGGAACCTATCAACGCGGCGATCGATGAGCTTCTGGAGAAGCTACAGTCGACCTGGGCGGCGTACTACGACGGTCGGCCCGGTAACCAGCGTCCGGCCGCCAATACACTGGACGAAGAACTTGAGCGCTACCGCGTCGATGGTGTTGGCGCGGCGATGCAGGCCCTCAATGAGGGCGATTTCTACGCCTCGTACGTGGCCTACAACGAGGTGCTGCTGGCTGGCGCCGATGCACTCAGTGCCGCCCTCAACGAGGTCGTGAACCAAGAGCAAACGGCCAGTTTGGCGCTAACGGCCGAGGCCGAGCAGTCTCAGACCCATGCCACTTACATTCTGGCGGTGCTGCTTGGGGTGGGTGCGCTGGCGCTGCTGTTACTGGGGTGGGCGACGATTCGGGCAACGCTCAAACCGGTTCGTGAGGCGCTGGATTTCACGCAGCAGATTGCCTCCGGCAACTTGGGCGCGACGCTCAAGCAAGGGGGGAACGATGAAGTCGGGCGCCTGACCCAGGCCCTGAATCGCATGCGCCAGAGCCTCGGTAACATTGTTGGCGACGTGAATGCCAACGTGAACGTGGTCAAGCCCGCGACACGAGATATCGCCAGCGGTAACGAGGACCTCTCCTCGCGCACCGAGCAGCAGGCGGCATCGCTGGCCGAGACTGCCAGCAGCATGGAACAGATGACAGCGACGGTTAAGCAGAACGCCGACAATGCCCGTCAGGCAAGCCGGCTAGCTGACGGTGCCACGGAGACCGTTCGGCGTAGCGGCGATGCGATGGGGCAGGTTGTCGATACCATGACGCGAATTACGGATAGCTCGCGCAAGGTGGCTGACATCATCGGAGTCATCGATTCGATCGCTTTTCAAACCAATATTCTGGCGCTTAACGCCTCGGTCGAGGCAGCCCGCGCCGGGGAGCAGGGTCGAGGGTTCGCCGTCGTCGCTGGAGAGGTGCGCAATCTGGCCAGCCGAAGCTCCGACGCGGCCAAGGAAATTCGCGATCTGATCGATAGCTCGACGCAGGAAGTCGGCCACGGGGCCGATCTGGTACGTCATGCTGAGGGATCGATCGAAGAAGTGGTCAACGCAGTGACTCGCGTGAACGACATCATCAATGAGATATCCGCTGCCTCCGAGGAACAGACCAGTGGTATCGAGCAGATTGGTCAGGCGATCTCTCAGATGGACGAAGTGACACAGCAGAACGCCGAACGCGTCCAGACCACGGCATCGTCGGCAGCCGAACTTCGCGCGAGTGTTGATCACCTGTCGAGCTCTATTGCTGTCTTCCGCCTTCCCGGCGCAGGGCCCGAACGTATTACCCGTCAGACCAGTACGCCCAAACAATCCGCCTCGGATCAATCCGCGCCACCGCGCAGCCTCTCGCCAGCGGCGGCACCCGAAGCTATGCCAACCTCCCGCCGAGTCCTCAGCGGCGATAACCAAGAGTGGGAATCATTTTGAACGACACCGGCGTAGTGCCCGCGAACACTCATAGCGGTTTTAACCAGTCAGGTACCCCTTTCGCTCGGGATATCGAGTTCACCACGCAGGACTTCGAACGCATCCGGGAGCTGATCTATCGGCGCGCCGGGATCGTGATGGCCGATAACAAGCGCGAGATGGTCTACAGTCGGTTAGCGAAGCGGCTGCGCCTGTATGAGATGACGCGCTTCAGCGACTATCTCGCCAGCCTGAATGCCAATCCCAGCTCCGACGAGTGGGAAGCATTCACCAATGCGCTGACGACCAACCTCACGGCATTTTTCCGGGAAGCGCACCATTTTCCCATGCTGGCCGAGGAGATCCGTCGTCGAGGGACCAGTATCAAGATTTGGTGTGCCGGCGCGTCAACGGGTGAGGAGCCCTATTCGCTGGCGATGACCGTGCAGGAGACACTGGGTGCCGCCGCCGCCGCGTCGGTCAAAATCCTGGCAACGGATATCGATACCGAGGCGTTGGCGACGGCTCGCCAGGGTGTCTACTCACTCGAAAGTGTCGAGAAGCTCGATGAGGCTCGGTGTCGACGATTTTTCCAGCGGGGTAGCGGTTCGCGTCAGGGTAAGGCGCGGGTCCGCCCGGAGTTGGCGGCCATGATCGATTTTCGGAACCTCAATCTGGTAACGAATTCCTGGTCAATCAACGGCCCCTTCGATGTCATTTTCTGTCGCAACGTGATGATCTACTTCGACAAAACCACCCAAAGTGACATTCTTGGTCGTTTCGCCGGGCAACTCAAACCCGATGGCTTGCTGTTTGCCGGGCACTCGGAGAACTTCTCGTTTCTCAATCAGGTCTTTCGCTTGAAAGGCCAAACCGTTTACACGCTGGCGTCGTCGTCACCGACGGCTCGTGCTGTATCGGATTCCGCGCGTGGAGGCCCGACAAAGTGATCTCGACCTCAGCTGGTGCCACCCAGTCTTCCGGTAAGCCGAAGATCAAAGTGCTATGCGTCGACGACTCGGCCTTGATCCGCGATCTGATGACCAAGATCATTAACGCCCAGCCGGACCTCACCGTGGTGGCGACCGCGCCTGATCCTCTCGTGGCGCGGGATTTGATCAAGCAACATAATCCGGACGTGCTCACTCTCGATGTCGAGATGCCGCGGATGGATGGCCTCGACTTTCTCGAGCGCCTGATGCGACTTCGGCCGATGCCGGTGCTCATGGTATCTTCGCTGACACAGCGCGGCTCGGAAATTACGCTGCGGGCGCTTGAACTCGGCGCGGTCGATTTCGTTGCCAAACCCGAAGTCGGCATTCGCGACGGTATGTTGGAATACGCGAATACCATCGCCGACAAGATTCGCGCCGCCGCCCAGTCTCGGCCGAAGCGACAGGGGGGCGGAAGTCCCGAGAACCGCGTGCCGGAAGAGCGATTGAAAGCCCCGATCCTCTCGAGTGAGAAGATCATCATCATTGGGGCGTCGACCGGCGGCACGGAAGCGATTCGCCAGGTGCTGGAGCCGTTACCGTCCAACAGTCCGGCGATCCTGATCACCCAGCATATGCCAAGCGGCTTCACGCACTCCTTCGCGGAAAGGCTCGACCGTCTCTGCCGTATGCGCGTCAAGGAGGCCGAGCACAACGAGCGCGTGTTGCCGGGTCACGTCTACATTGCGCCCGGGGACTGGCACATGCGCTTGCAGCGCTCCGGCGCCAACTACGTTATTGCGCTCGATGCCAGCGCGCCGGTCAATCGCCATCGACCGTCGGTGGACGTGCTGTTCAGCTCCGCGGCGAGTTGCGCCGGGCGTAACGCACTGGGCGTGATTCTCACTGGTATGGGCAAGGACGGTGCCGCGGGGCTTGTGGAAATGCGCAAAGCCGGCGCCCATACGGTGGCCCAGGACGAAGCCACCTGTGTCGTTTTCGGCATGCCCAAGGAGGCGATTGCCCTCGGCGGCGCCGAGAGCGTCGTGCCGCTGACAGAGATCGCTGGTCACCTGGTCCAGCAAATGCATTCATCGGGTCGCGCCCAGCGTGTTTAAAGCTGCCCGTCGCGCTGCCGATAAACAGGGCAACGCCCAAATCTCGAAGGATGAAAGACCCCATGGCTGACAAGAACATGCGCATTCTGGTGGTAGACGACTTTCCGACGATGCGTCGGATCGTGCGAAGTCTGCTTAAGGAGCTTGGCTTCGAGAACGTCGAGGAAGCTGAGGACGGTCAGGAGGCACTGACCAAACTGCGCGCCGGTGGTTTCGAGTTCGTGGTATCTGACTGGAACATGCCCAACCTCGACGGGCTCGAGATGCTCAAGATCATTCGTCAGGAAGACGGACTCTCTTCTCTCCCGGTATTGATGGTCACGGCCGAGGCGAAAAAAGAGAACATCATCGCCGCCGCGCAAGCGGGTGCGAACGGCTACGTGGTCAAACCATTCACGGCCGCTACCCTCGAAGAGAAACTCAACAAGATTTTCGAGAAACTGGGTAAATAAAGCCTGCGGAGGCTAGATCATGAGCGTTGCCAACACTCAAGCCAGTGCCCCGGAGGCTCCAGCCTCCGACGATCTCATTCGTCGGATTGGCAACCTGACCCGGATGCTGCGAGAGAACATGCGCGAGCTCGGGCTCGACAAGGAAGTCGAGAAAGCCGCCCAGGCGATTCCCGATGCCCGTGATCGACTGAGTTACGTCGCCTCGATGACCGAGAAGGCCGCCGAGCGCTCGCTCAATGCCATCGATCGTGCACAGCCGATCCAGAATGCGCTCGAGAGCGAAGCCAAGGCACTCGATCAGCGTTGGGATGAGTGGTTTGCCGAGCCCAAGGCGCTCGACGAGGCCAAGGCACTTGTCAGCGATACCCGTCAGTACCTGCAGACAGTGCCCGAGCAGACGGGAGCCACCAGCACGCAGTTGCTGGAGATCATGATGGCTCAGGATTTCCAGGATCTGACGGGGCAGGTCATCAAGCGCATGATGGACGTGATCCGCGAGATCGAACAGCAGCTGCTGCAAGTGCTGATCGATAACGCGCCCGAGCCGAGCGAGCGGCGTGAGAGCCCCAAGGACGCCGATGGCAAGTCATCGCTACTCAATGGCCCCCAGATCAATCCTCAGGCCGCGGACGTCGTGAGCAACCAGGATCAGGTCGACGATCTGCTCGACAGTCTCGGGTTCTGAACCTGGCCTCCCCGCAGCGCCTCCTAGCCGCCGGCTAGACAATAGCGACACCGGCGGTCGTCCCTAGCGGCTGTCTCGTTCGAGACGGCCAAGATGGATTTATCCTCCCCCGCGAAGGGTTTCAACGCGTCCTTGAAAGGGCGCATTGCCGTCGCGCTTTGAATAACCCTCTCTAAATCCTGTTGTTCGTGCCTTTGACGTCGGTGACGTCTGCGCAGAATGTCGGCCAAGCGAGATGCCGCATTACGCGCCGGAGACGATGCTTGGCCGAGCAGAACGATAGCGATCAGGAAAAGACCGAACCCGCGACACCTCGGCGCCTGGAAAAGGCGCGTGAAGAGGGTCAGATCGCGCGCTCTCGCGAGCTTGCCACTTTTCTGCTGCTGGTCAGCGGTGTCTTTGGACTCTGGCTTACCGGCAGCACGCTCTACGGCGAGTTGGGTGGCGTGATGGAGCAGGCCTTTCTGTTCGATCGTAGTATGGCCTTCGATAGCTCGCGCATGCTCAGTCACGTCTGGACGCTTGGCGAAAAAGCGCTGTTTGCGCTGATCCCGCTATTCGCGTTGTTTGCCGTTGCCGCCATGCTCGGTCCGCTTTTGCTTGGCGGTTGGCTGATGTCAGCCAAGTCGATGAAGCCTCAGATTGGTAAGCTCAATCCCTTCAAGGGGCTCAAGCGAATGTTTTCGTCCCAGGCACTGGCGGAGCTGGGCAAGGCGATCGCGAAGTCGGTTCTCGTCGGGGGCGTCGGCGTCATTTATCTGATGTCCAAGCGCGACACGCTCATCAGCCTGATGGAGATGTCACTGTCTCAGGCGCTGGCGACAGCGATGCGTATCACAGCCATCGGCTGTGCGCTGATTGCGATGTCCATGATCTTCGTCGTGATGATCGATGTGCCTTATCAGCTCTGGAGCCATGCCAAGAAGTTGCGCATGAGCAAGGAAGATATCCGTCAGGAGCACAAGGAGAGCGAGGGCGACCCGCACGTCAAAGGGCGCATTCGCTCGCAGCAGCAGGCCATGGCACGTCGGCGCATGATGAGCAAAGTGCCTGAAGCGGACGTCATTGTGACCAACCCGACCCACTATGCCGTTGCGCTCTGCTACGACCAGACGTCCGTAGCGGCGCCCCGCGTGGTGGCAAAAGGCGCCGACGAAGTTGCCGCGCGTATTCGCGAAATCGGTGATGAAAACAATATTCCGCGGCTGGAAGCGCCGCCGCTGGCGCGAGCGCTTCACCGTCATGTCGACCTCGACCATGAAATCCCCGCGGCGCTCTATACGGCTGTCGCCGAAGTGCTGGCGTGGGCATTCCGTCTCAAAGAGGTCGAGAACGAAGGAGGCGACGTGCCGCCGACCCCGCAAGATCTCCCCGTGCCAACCGAGCTTGACGAAGCCGGTGGCGATATCGACTCCAAGGAAAGTGAATGAACGCACTCACTCAGTGGTTCGGGCGCCAGAGCTGGGCCAGTGACACGCAGATGAAGGTGCTGGCGGGACCGGTGCTGATCCTCATGATCCTCACCATGATGATCCTGCCGCTGCCGCCGTTTGCGCTGGACATGTTCTTCACCTTCAACATTGCCCTGTCGATCATGGTGCTGCTGGTGAGCATGTTCACCCAGAAACCGCTCGATTTTGCGGCTTTCCCCGCCGTGCTGCTGTTCTCGACCCTCCTACGCCTGTCGCTCAACGTCGCCTCTACCCGCGTCGTGCTGATGGAAGGGCACGAGGGGGGCGACGCGGCCGGTAAGGTGATCGAAGCGTTCGGGGCGTTTCTGATCGGCGGCAATTTTGCGGTAGGCCTGGTGGTCTTTTTGATCCTGGTCGTCATCAACTTCATGGTCATTACCAAGGGCGCCGGGCGTATCGCCGAAGTGGGCGCGCGATTCATGCTCGACTCGATGCCCGGCAAACAGATGGCGATCGACGCCGATCTCAACGCCGGCCTCATTGGTGAGGACCAGGCGCGCATTCGGCGTCTGGAGCTCAACCAGGAGTCCGAGTTCTACGGCTCCATGGACGGCGCGAGCAAGTTCGTCCGCGGCGACGCCATGGCGGGACTGTTGATCATGGTCATCAACCTGATCGGCGGCTTGATGATCGGGATCATTCAGCACGGTATGCCATTTGGTGACGCCGCGCGCACTTATACCTTGCTGACCATCGGCGACGGTCTGGTCGCGCAGATCCCGGGCCTGGTGATTTCAACGGCCGCCGGCGTCACCGTTTCACGCGTCAACACTGACCAGGACGTGGGCCAGCAGCTTCTCAGTCAGCTTTTCAACAATGCTCGTGTCATGTATCTCGCCGCAGGGGTCATGGCACTGCTCGGCATGATCCCCGGCATGCCCAACTTCGTCTTTCTGCTGTTTGCCTCCGCACTCGGCGGGCTCGGCTGGTGGCTGTCCAGGCGTCAGCAGGAACAGGCGGTTCAGAGCGTCGAGGAGCAAGCGCCCACGGCGGTTCAGGAGACCCCGGAGGCGAGTTGGGACGACGTTCAGCTCGTCGATACGCTCGGGCTCGAGGTCGGTCACCGGCTCATTCCGCTGGTGGATCAGCGTCAACAGGGAGAGCTTCTCGGGCGAATCAAGAGTGTGCGCAAGAAGTTTGCCCAGGACATTGGCTTCCTGCCGGCGGTGGTGCATATCCGCGACAACTTGGAGCTCAGCCCCAACGTTTACGTGATCACGCTCAAGGGCGTGGAGGTCGGGCGCGCCGAGGCCTATCCGGGCAAATGGCTGGCGATCGATCCTGGCCAGGTGTCGGGGGCGGTCGATGGCACACCGACACAGGATCCTGCATTCGGCCTGAATGCCTGGTGGATAGAGACGGCTCAGCGCGAACGCGCTCAGATCTATGGCTACACCGTAGTGGACGCGAGTACGGTGATCGCCACCCATCTCAACCATCTGCTGCATGAAAACGCCGGCGACATGCTGGGTCGGGCGGAAGTTCAGCAGCTGCTTGACAAGGTGAGTGAGAAGCAGAAATCCCTCGTCGAGGACGTCGTGCCCAAATTGCTCTCGCTGACCGCGCTTCAACGTATCCTGCAGAACCTGCTGGAAGAGGATGTGCCGATTCGCGATATGCAGACGGTGCTTGATGTGCTGGCGGAGTACGCGCCACAGCAGAATGACCCGAGCGAGTTGACCGCCATCGTGCGGGTGGCGCTGGGCAGGGCGATCACGCAGCAGTGGTTCCCGGGGCGTGAGCCGATGCATGTGATCGGGCTCGAACCCCGACTGGAGCAGGTGCTGAGCCAGGCGCTCAACAACGGCGGTGCGATGGAGCCGGGACTGGCCGAAACCCTGATGCAGCAGTCCGCCTCGGCGGTTGAGCGTCAGCAGAGTCGCGACGAGCCCACGGTACTCGTAGTGCAGCACGCGCTGCGTCCGCTGCTGGCACGCTTCCTTCGCCGCCAGCTCAAATCGCTCGTCGTGCTGTCGCAGGCCGAGATACCGGATGATCGGCAGTTGCGGGTAACGACCTCCATCGGCGGCCTCTCTTGAGGCAATCCGGCAGGAGAGTCTCCGCCTGGCTGTCGGGTGCCGTTGGCCTGACACTCGGCCTTTCGCTCCTTGCCGGTTTGCCCGCCTACGCCGCTGGCGGTAGTTGGGTCGCAACGCTGCCTCATCAGAGCGTCCCGGCGAGCGACGCGCCACTGCGTGACCGACCGCTCGAAAAGTCTGGTCAGATCGGCGATGGCAAGATCACGCGCGTGCACTGGTCATTTGCCGTCGAAGGCGCCGACGTGCCACTCAGAGCCTGGCTCTGCCAGGGAAGTCTTTGCGTGCCGCTACCGGCTAGCAGCGGATCGACGACACGCTTTCAAGGGCACTCGGTGGCTGACGAACTGCGGTTTCGATTCTGGTATCCGTCGACGCACGGGGCCACGGGACGTGTCAGCATCACCCGTGGGCAAGTGATCGTCGACTATGACGCCTGACACGTCGGCTCTGGCCGACAAAATGCCGAAATGCGGGTCTGCAGGGCGAGAGTTTGACCGCTTGCTACGACCGGAGCTGCGCATAATGGGTGACATGGCAGTGGTCCGCTAGGACCACTTCGACACGACATGAGGCGATTCGATGTATACGGCACAGGGCAAGGTCGATCAGCGTGCATTGATTGAGCAGTACATGCCGATGGTCAGGCGTCACGCGCTCTCCTTACAGGTTCGTTTACCTGCGAGCGTCGAACTCGACGATCTGATCCAAGCCGGCATGTTGGGGCTACTCGACGCTATGGGCCGTTACGACGACGCGCATGGCGCGATGTTCTCGACCTACGCGAATCAGCGTATTCGCGGCGCGATGATCGATGAGCTGAGAAGCCGTGATTGGATGCCGCGAAGTGTAAGGCGCAGCGCGAGATCGCTGGATCAGGCGGTACGTCGGCTGGAACAAGAGTATGGGCGAGCGCCGGACGAGCGCGAGATTGCATCGGAAATGGGCATATCGCAGGCCGAGTATCACAAGCTGCTGGCCGATGCGAACAACGGTTTTCTGCTCAACTACGATGAGAGCGACAGCGAAAACGGTGTTGGTGCCGTCAGCGAGGGCGGACCGCCGTCGCCGCTGGAAGCGTTGCTCGACGGCGACAATCGCGCACAGCTGATGACAGCGATCGACGCGCTACCCGAGCGAGAGAAATTACTTCTCGGCCTCTACTATCAGGAGGAGCTCAATCTCAAGGAGATCGGTGCGGTACTCGGTGTCAGCGAGTCTCGCGTCTGCCAGCTCCACAGTCAGGCCGTGACCCGACTTCGTGCCCGTTTGACTGCTTGATTGAATGCAAGGGGGCGCGCCGCGTCGTCCAGGCGCTGCGCTCTGCCTACCGATGAAATGGCCGCGANNGCGGCCATTTCATGTGTCTCCCGCGCCCCGCGAGTGGCGGGCTCCACCTTGGACGGCGCCAGCTCGTCCCACCCGACCTCGAGTTAGCGGCGCGACGCGCGGCATCGACAGCGCCCGCGCTCACAGTTTGACTAGCGCGCTTGCTCCACGCCCTGGGCGATCTCGTTGGCGACCTCACGCCAGGCATCGCCCAGGGTTCGCACCAGCGCCGGATAACCATCCGCGGTCAACGGCCGGGTGACGTTGAACTCACGCTGGGCGATCAGCCGACCCTCGTCAAATAGCTGCCATTCTCCTGCCGCGACGGCCTCGCCGTCGTAGCGTCCCTGAAAACGCTCGACGCTGACACTGAGCTCTACGGCACCGGGGACGGACTGGCCCGCTGCCACGACCGTGGTGCCCGCCAAACGGCTGGAGAGGGACTGTCCCAGTCGTCGAGTCAGTTGTTTTCCCAGTGGCTCAGCCCACAGGTTTTGATTGGCGGCGTTGAGCTCGATATCGCTCAACTGCATGACGATACCCTCCTGGTTCAGGTAGCTCGCTACCTGAACCGGGCGAATGACCAGTGCGGCGTCGGATGCATCGACCGCCCCGGCAGATGATCCCGGCGCTTCCGGCAACGTATAGCGGCTCGATGGCGTTGATTGGCTGGCGCAACCCGCCAGGGCCAGCGTACCCAGCGTGAATAATACGGCGGCGCCGGTTCGGCGCCAGACAGTCGATGTCATCATTGCGCGGCCCTCGGCATGGGATCGGTCTGCACTTCGCGGTTGAAAATCAGGGCGTTGGGTTTTTCGCTCAAGGTGCGTGCGACGGGTTGAAGATCGCGCATCAGTACCTCGAGTTGCTCGAGGGTGTCATTGAGCTGTCGGTAGCTGCTGGAGCCCGACGAGAAGCCGTTGAGCGTGCGCTGAAGCTCTTCCAGCGTATCGTTGACGCTGCTTGGCAGAGACTGTGTGGCAGGATCCGAAACCAGCGAGTTGATCGACTCGGCGATGTCGCGCACCTGATCCAGGGTCTGCTGCGACGTCTGCAGCGTCTCGTTAAGGCCGTTGAGAATCGGTTCCACCTCGAGGCCATTGAGCTTGTCGAGCAGGCTCGAGACCTTCTGCTCGATCTGCGCGAAGCCGCCCGAGATGGTGGGGAAAACATTTTTGCCGTCGAACTGCACGGGCTCGTAGGGTGCCACGTCGTCGTTGAAACTGAGATCGACGAAGAGGGCGCCCGTCAGCAGGTTGCCTGCCTTGAGCGTCGCGCGAAGACCGTACTCATCGAACATCTGCTCGAACCGTTCATGCACGTCATGGTCGTCGATCTCCTCGTTGACATCGGCATCGCTCTCGAGCCGTTGCGGCTCGATGCGAATCAACACGGGAATCGCGAACTCCGCCAGCGTGTCCGGTTGCGGTGCCGTGAAGTGCCACGGCACTGCCACGACCGTGCCGAGTCTCACGCCACGGTATTCGACCGGGGCACCTCGACTGAGACCACGAACGGTATCGTCGACCAGCAGCACGTACTCGATGTACTGATCATACGTGCCTTCACGGGCCGCCTCTTCATTGTTGTAGAGGGTATAGGTCGCATTCTGTCTGGCCGGATTGCCGGAGGAGATATCCTCGGGCACGCCAAACGTCACCCCGCCGCTGATCAGCGTTTCGAAGGAGTCGAGATTCACGTTGACCCCTTCGGAATTCAGTTGCAGATCGATACCTGACGAACTCCAGAACCGCGTGGTGTCCGAGACCAGCGTGTCATAGGGTGCCTGAATGAAGATGCGGTGACGCATCTCCTTGTCGTCGGGGTCGAATTCGGTGCTTTCGACGCGGCCGACGGTGTAGCCCTGATAGGTCACAGGGTCGCCGGCGCTGAGGGAGTTACCCACCTGGCTGACCAGATTGATGCGCAGACCCGGTGCGTCCGGCGGCGCGACCGGTGGCTGTTCGAGCACGTCGAAAGTATCCTGGAAGGACTCGGCGCTGCCGGGTGCCAGCTGGATGTAGGCACCGGACAGGACTGTGTTCAGCCCGCTGATGCCCTCACGGCCGATGCGCGGTTTGACCACCCAGAAACGCGTCTCCTCGTTGAGCATGCGTTCGGCGTCGCTGTCCATGCGCGCCGTGACCACGGTGTGAGAGAGATCGTCTGAAAGACGCACTGCCTCGACCCGACCGACATCGACATTGCGTGTCTTGATCTGTGTCTTGCCCGCTTCGATCCCCTCGGCGCTGTTCATGTTGAGGTGGATCAGTGGCCCACGGCTGGAGAAGTTGTCCCATACCATCCAGGCGCCGATCAGGGCGGCGAGCAGGGGCACGATCCAGATCGGCGACAGCCGGGATCGTGAGAGACGCTTGGCGCGCTGCATCGAGGTCGCAATTGGCGACTCCGGTGGGGCTTCATCCGGTGTCTTCGAGTCAGACATCCTCGGCTTCCTTGACGGGGGAGTAGGGCGAGTGGCGCTTGAGCGCTACGGGCATCTTTGGCTGCATGTCGCGGCTGTCCCAGATCAGTCTGGCATCGAAGGTGTTGGCTGCAAGCATGGTGATAACCACCACGGCGGCAAAGGCGAGCGCGCCGGGGCCGGGTGTGATCGACAGCAGCGATCCGGCGTGGACCAGCGCGACCAGAATCGCGACCACGAAGACATCGATCATCGACCAGCGGCCGATGAACTCGGTGATCCGATAGAGTTTCAATCGTTTGTGGCGCCGATCTGCGCCGTCGCGGCGCCTCACCGCGAAACAGAGCCAGGCCAGCGAGATCATCTTGCCGATGGGAACCACGACGCTGGCGATGAAGATGATCAAGGCGATCGGCCAGTCGCCGTGAGCGATGAAGATCATCACACCGCCGACGATGGTCGAGGCCGTCTCATTGCCTAGCGAGGCCGTATTCATGATGGGGTAGACGTTCGCCGGGATATAGAAGATGACCGCGGCCACCAGTAGCGCCCAGGTCTTCTGCACGCTATGCGGGCCGCGAAAGCGAAGGGCTTCTCGACAGCGTAGACAGCGGCCACGTCCAAAATGGCTGAGCCGATTGACCAGACCACAGGTGGGGCACCCCGTCACCCCCTGTTCCGCTGCCGGGCGGCCGGTTTCGCATCCCGCCGGCGCCAGAGGCTCGCTTTCGAGCGAGAACCACATCCAGTCCGTATCCAGCGAGCGCGTCGTCCACAGCAGCAGCAGGGCAAAGGTGCAGAACGACCAGAACGAGAGGCCGAGCTCTACCGACGCCATGCCGGTGATCTTGATCAGGCTGACCAGCGCGCCAATTACGAAGACGTCGGCCATCATCCATGGGGTCAGGTGAGCGAGTGCCCGCGCAATCTGACGGCTGCGGGGTAGCGGCGCGCGGCGTAGCAGGCCGATCTGTAGCCAGATAACGGCACTTAGGAAGAAGATCGGCAGCACCACGATGGTAAGCAGGACCAGAATGCCCACGAACGGCTCCCGGAAACCGATCAGGCTGCTGGCGGTATCGGTCAGCTGTATCGCGTTGCTGATCCCCCGAGCCTCGAAGCGTATGAACGGGAAGCTCACCGATGCCGCCAGGGCGATGAGAGCGGTGATCGCCAGGGCGAGACTGCGCTCCGCCGGCCGATAGTGTCGATGACTCAGGGTGTGATCGCAGCGGGGGCACTTCGCGCATTCGTGAGCACGCAGCGGTGGCAGCGCAACGAGCAGGTCACACTCCTGACAGGCACGTAGGCGTCGGCGGGTTCGACGGAATTGGGCGTCGGTTCGAGCGGGCGTGCTGGCATGAGTGCGGTCGTCAGATGGGGGCAAGCGGGCTTCCTTGAAAAAGCGGGACCTCCAAAGCGCCATGGTAGCTGAGCCCCTGAACTCTTGCATGTTTCCAAGAGACCGTGGTGTCGAGAGAGTCCACTGCATCGACCAGCGGGATACGCCGCCATCGCGTTGGTGGATGCAGGCGTGGCTACCACCATTGTCCAGCGTCGGCCGTCGGTCACCATGACGGCCGCAAGCGGGGTTGAAGCGGAAATTCCGCTACATTGGGGGCAACTCTGCGGTCGGTTCCCTCGACGAAGGCCCTCAAGGACCGTTTTTCGATTTCGGGCGCATCAGTCGCTCTTGGGAGAGCTCAGCTTGATCATGGCAATCGCGGCCATCGTGGTCGGACTTATCATTCTGGTATGGAGTGCGGATCGCTTCGTCGATGGGGCCACGGCCACCGCGAGTCGGCTCGGGCTCTCCCCGCTTCTTATCGGCATGCTGGTCATCGGCTTCGGAACCTCGGCGCCGGAGATGATGGTATCGGCGCTCGCGGCGAGCCAGGGTAATCCCGGCCTGGCCCTCGGCAATGCCTACGGTTCCAACATCATGAATATCGCGCTGATCGTGGGGCTCGTCGCACTCCTCAGTCCTCTTAGCGTGGACTCTCAGGTGGTCCGGCGCGAACTGCCGATACTGGCGGGGGTCACCCTGCTCTCGTTTTGGGTACTACAGGATGGCGAGGTATCGCGACTCGATGCCGGCGGACTGCTCCTGGCCCTCGCCATCGTGCTAGGGGTGAGTATCGTGTTGTCGCAGCGCCAGAGCCGTCATCAGAATGAGCCCCTCGTAACCGGGGTTGAGCAGCAGCCGGCAGCGCAGACGATGTCACTGAAACGAGGGATAGCCTGGACCCTGATCGGTCTGGTGATGCTGGTCGTCAGCTCCCGAGCGCTGGTCTGGGGCGCGGTCTGGATTGCGTCGTCGTTGGGGGTGAGCGATCTGGTGATCGGCCTGACCGTCGTTGCGATCGGCACCTCGCTGCCGGAGCTTGCCTCGTCGATCGCCGCCGTGCGCAAGCAGGAGCACGGACTCGTGCTCGGCAACGTGGTGGGTTCCAACCTATTCAACACGCTGGCGGTCGTGGGACTGGCGGGCGTCATTGACCCTATCGACGTCGACCCCGTGGTGCTGGTTCGCGACTGGCCGGTGATGGCGGCACTGTCGCTGGTGCTGCTGGTGTGCGGCATCGGCGTCAAGGGGGCGGGACGAATCAACCGAATCGAAGGTGCTGTGTTGCTATTGAGCTTTGTTGCCTACACCGCGTGGCTATTGATGACGATCGTCGATGCTTGACGAGCAGCGTTGTGGCCGCTCAGGCCGCTGACGTTCGCGTTTCACGCACGTTGGGGTCGCAGTGTAGCGCGGTGCGCAGCGCCAATTGGCCGACGACGGCAGCCACCAGCAGAACGCTCGCTGCCGCCATCGCGGGATCGCTGCCAATGCCGGCGACCGCGGTACAGAGTGCGCCGATGCCCATTTGCGAGAAGCCATAGAGGCCGGCGGCGGAACCGATAACGCGGGGATTGACACCCACCGCCAGCGTCAACGCAGTAGGGCCGGTCATCCCCACCCCAAAGGTGAACAGCAGCATTGCCGCCTCCAGCGTGATCGGCGTCGCGGCACCTGCCAGGACGATCACGACCATGGCACTGGACCCGATCAGGCTCAGCCAGCTCGCAGTCATCATCAGTCTCACCATGCCGAGGCGCTTGATGGTGCGATTGGTGATGAGATTGCCCAATGAAATGCTCAAGATCAGCAGCGATAGATAAAAGGCGACGTGGCTTGCGGGCTCGTCGAGCTGCTCGAAAATGAACGGCGCCGAGGCCACGAAAGCGAACATCGCCGTGGTGACACAGCCGCCGCCGATGGCGTAGCCGATAAACGCCGGCGATTTCAGCAGCGTGCGGTATTCGACGGCGAGCGCGCGCGTATCGACCGCGCCACTGGGCTGCGCGGTCTCCGGCATCCAGCGCCAGACGAAGAGTAGATTCCCCAACCCCATCAGGCAGAGCGCAAGCAGAATGGAACGCCAGCCCACCCAGTCTGCCAGCAGTGTTCCTGCCAGCGGTGCCAACGCCGGGCCGATTGCGACGACCAGGTTGAGTACGGCGAGTTTCTGCACGGCGCTGTCAGGCGGCGCGGTGTCGCGAATCATCGCCCGACCCAGGGCAAGGCCCGCACAGCCGCCAAAGGCCTGGAAGAATCTCGCCACGACCAGCGTCTCGATGCTCGCGGCTTGCCACGCCACCAGGCCCGCTCCGCTATAGAGCGCCATACCCAACATTAGCGCGGGCCGACGCCCCAGCGCATCGGACAGTGGGCCATAGAACAGCTGCCCGACAGCCAGCCCCAGAATGTAGAGACTGATCGTCAGCTGCATCAGGCCGCTATCGGCGCTTAGCGCCTCACTAGCGATCGGGAGCGCTGGAACGAAGATGTGCATCGCCAGGGTCCCGGCCAGGGTGATCAGTACCAGCATCCATAGCGGCGGGGTGAGCGATTCGCCAGTAGCGCGATTCGCGTCGAGCGGTTGGGCAGGGTAGCGACGAGCGATCCTGATCTCCTTCAATCGATGGGCACTCAGACGGATGGACAAGGGAGTCCAGCCCTCAAACTCACAATCGCAAGATAGGAGCGGTAAACGATAGCGGGCTAGTCATTGCTACCTTACCCGTCTGACCCGCGAGAAGACAGCTGATCAAAGCGACTTTATCAGGTGCGCGCTCGAGTCAATCGCTCGATCGTGGTGTGAAAAGAAACAAAAGCTTCGGAGGCCACCGGCGTTTTGTCGCAGGCATTGTTAGCAACAATCTTCACTCTTCTTAAGTTTAATGATGGATAGCGCTGAAACGCCTGATTTAATTGGCGGAAAAATGGCTCATTATTCTTCGCGTCGATTAACCATTGCACTTTTTGTGGTGTCTATCGAGCCCTGCGACATTTGGACACTAGAGTGCGCGACAGCGGCCTGCTTATGATGATTACCGTGAAGTGATTGCAACGATCGCTTCATGATACTAGCCAAAAATAGAGGGTCTTCGTGTCGTCGTGGCGTGAGCCTGTCGATACGAGATTTCATTGAGGCGCCGTCGAGCGGACGCAGGAGAGCCGGGGCGGCAAGTCGCATTCGAGGAGCCAGCCATGGCGTTAGATCCGATCCTTCTTTCACGATTGCAGTTCGCTTTCGTGGTTACTTTTCACGCGATATTCCCGGTGTTCACGATAGGACTTGCCTCCTATATCGCGTTGCTCCAGGGGCTCTTTGTTGCGACCGGCAATGATGTCTGGGATCGTCTGGGATATTTCTGGACCAAGATCTTCGCCGTGGTATTCGGCATGGGGGTCGTCACGGGCATCGTCATGGCGTTCCAGTTCGGCACTAACTGGAGCAACTTCTCTCAGTTTGCCTCGAATTTCATTGGCCCGATGCTCAGTTATGAAGTCGTCACGGCTTTCTTCCTTGAGGCGGGTTTTCTCGGCGTACTGCTCTTTGGTCGCCACCGGGTTTCGCCTTCAGTGCACTTCTTCGCCGCTCTCATGGTAGCAGTGGGGACGTTCGTGTCCGCGTTCTGGATTCTGGTCACCAACAGCTGGATGCAGACACCGGCGGGTGTCGAGATCCGAGAAGGCGCGGTTCACGTCGTTTCCTGGATTGATGCCATGTTCACGGCTTCGTTCCCGTATCGCTTCATGCACATGGCGATGGCAGCATTCCTCACTGGTGGCTTCGTAGTTTGTGGTGTCAGTGCCTGGTTTCTGCTGCGTGGCCGGGATGTCGAGGTTCACAAACGGGCGCTGTCGATGACCCTGTGGCTGCTGCTGATCCTGACGCCGCTACAGGCCTGGATCGGGGACGAACACGGGCTCAATACACTCGAGCATCAACCAGCGAAACTTGCCGCGATGGAGGGCAACTGGGAAACCGGTTCCCATGTGCCGCTGCTGCTGTTCGCGTTGCCGGATCGTGATCTGCAGGCCAATCGGATGGAGATCGGTATCCCCAACGGTGCCAGTCTAGTGTTGCGTCACGATGCCGAGGGTGTCGTACCGGGGCTCGATCACGTGCCCGAAAATGAGCAGCCCCCGGTATGGATGGTGTTCTATAGCTTCCGTGTGATGGTCGCCCTCGGTGTTCTGATGATCGCGTTTTCCGTGATCGGGCTCTTTCTGCGCCGGGGGGGAAAGCTCTACACCTCGCGCTGGTTCCTGCATGGTCTTCAGGCGATGAGCCTGTCGCCCTTCCTCGCAGTCACGGCAGGCTGGTTCGTCACCGAAATTGGACGTTCACCCTGGCTCGTCTTTGGCATTCTGCGCTACAGCGACGCCGTCACACCGTCACTGACCGGCGGCATGGTGCTGGCGACGTTGATCGGCTACGTCACGGTCTACGCGGTGATCTTCTACGCCGGGGTCTACTACCTGTTCAAGGTGATCCGTCAGGGGCTCGATCCGCTCGACGCTGACGAAGAGATGACCGACGTCGATCGCCCGGCTCGCCCGTTCTCCGCCACCCACGTGCCGTTCGACGGCAACTTCTCGTCTTCGTCCAGGAGCTGAGTCATGGAAATGTTCGATCTTTCACTCATATGGGCCGTCATCATCGCCGTGGGGGTGATCATGTACGTGCTCATGGACGGGTTCGACCTGGGGCTCGGCATTCTCTTTCCGTTTGCGCCGGACGAGGATGCTCGCGATGTGATGATGAATTCGATCGCCCCGGTCTGGGATGGCAATGAAACCTGGCTCGTGCTGGGTGGCGCGGGTTTGATCGCGGCCTTCCCGCTGGTCTACACCATCCTGCTACCGGCACTCTACCTCGGCGTCTTCCTCATGCTGGCGGGGCTGATCTTTCGCGGTGTGGCGTTCGAATTCCGCTTCAAGTCCCGGCTCACGCGGCGCTGGTGGAATCGGGCATTCGCCGGCGGATCCTTCGTCGCGGCGTTCGCGCAGGGCTGTGTGGTCGGTGCCTACATTCAGGGTTTCGAAACCGCGGACGGTGTCTACACCGGTGGGGCTTTCGACTGGCTGACACCGTTCTCCATTCTGACCGGTATCGGGCTCGTCGTGGGTTACATGCTGCTCGGCGCCACCTGGCTGGTACTCAAATCGGATGGTCACGTACGTGACTGGGCGCGGCGGCTGGTTCCGAAGTTGCTGGTGGCGGTGCTGGCGGTGTTCGTGATCGTGAGCCTCTGGACGCCCTGGATTGATGCCGGTGTCTCGGCCCGCTGGTTCGACCACCTCAATGTCATCTGGCTGCTGCCGTTCGCCACGCTGCTCTGCGCGTTAGGCATCTTCCTGGCCAACCGCCACAAGCGAGAAGGGTCCGCCTTTCTGCTCACACTGGGTCTGTTCATCTTCACCTACCTTGGGCTTATCGTGAGCCGCTGGCCCTACGTGGTGCCGCCGGATTACACCCTGTGGGACGCCGCCTCGGCACCGGAGTCGCAGCTCTTCCTGCTGATCGGAGTGCTCTTCGTACTGCCCATCGTGCTGGCCTACACCGCCTGGTCCTACTGGGTGTTCCGCGGCAAGGTGCGCGTCGGTGAGGGCTATCATTGAGCGCCGATAGCCAGAATCGCCGGTCCGCGAATCCCCCGCGAGCGTGGCTGAAGCAGCAGACCCATGGCGTCGAGCGCTGGTACCGCGGCGCTGTGGGCTGCGGCTTGATCGCCGGGGCGGCGACGCTCGCTCAGATGGGGGGGCTGGCCTGGACGGTGGATCGTTTAGTGACTTACCACGCGTCGCTCGAGCAGACGTTCGGCGGGGTGGCGGTCATTGTGATCGCTGTCATGGTGAGAGCGATCGCGCAGGCGGGGCAGGAGCGGTGTGGGCTCGAGTGCGGCCTACGGGTCAAACAGCGTGTGCGCCGTCGTGTGCTTGAGACGCTGGCCGCGCTGGGGCCGGTTCGACTGGCATCGAGGCATAGTGCCGGGCTCGCGAGCCAGGTCGTGGATCAGGTGGAGGCGCTGGAGGGCTATTACGCGCGCTTTCTGCCGCAGATGGTCGTGGCCGCGCTGGTCCCGCTGATCTATCTCGTCGCCGTACTGTGGCTCGACTGGCTGGCGGGCATCTGGCTGCTTATCGCTGCGCCGGTGATTCCGCTGTTCATGGCGCTGATCGGGATGGGCGCGCAGCGGCTGAATGAAGCTCAGTTCCAGGCGGTGACGCGGCTCTCCGGACACTTTCTCGACCGCGTTCGCGGCATTACCACGCTCAAACTGTTCGGACTCGGCGAACGGAGTGTGACAGAGGTCGAGGCGGTCGCCCATGATTACCGACGGCGCAGCCTCAAGACGCTGAGAGTGGCGTTTCTCTCTTCGGCGGTGCTGGAGTTCTTTGCCGCTGTCTCGGTAGCGGTCGTCGCGATCTACATCGGTTTTGGGCTGCTCGGCTATATCAACTATGGGCCGGCCGGATCTTTGAATCTCTTCAGCGGGCTCTTCATTCTGCTGCTGGCACCGGAGTTCTTCCAGCCATTGCGTACCTTGTCCCAGCACTATCATGACCGGGCGTCGGCGCTGGGTGCCGCGGAGGGTCTGCAGACACTGCTCGCTGAAGGGGAATCTCTGACCCCGCAAGAAGAGGCTGGTCTGACCTTGGCGGGCGATGAAGCGGTCCGGCTTGAACGCGTTGAGCTGCGTCACGCCGGTCGAGATCGTCTGCTGGGACCGGTGACGCTCAGCGTGAAGCGTGGTGAGGTGATCGCCCTCGTTGGTCCTTCGGGCAGCGGCAAGTCCAGCCTGTTGCAGCTGATGGCCGGGTTCGTCGCGCCGGATGGCGGCAAGCTGGCGGTGCAACGCACACCCGGCGTGGGCTGGATGGATCAGCGTGCGCTGATCGTTCAGGGCACGCTGGCAGAGAACTTGCGTCTGGTAGCACCCGAGGCCAGTGATACCCAACTGCAGGAAGCACTGACGCAAGCGGGACTGGCTCGCTGGCTCGCGGCATCGGACCGGGGGTTGGAGACGCCACTGGGGGAGCGGGGCGTTGGGCTCTCCGGCGGCGAAGGGCAGCGGCTGGCGCTCGCCCGACTCTTCCTGTCGTCGGCGCCACTGCTGCTGCTGGATGAGCCGACCGCGGCTCTCGATGCGGTCACCGAGCGGGAAGTGATCGCTGGGCTTCAGCGGCTGGTCGCCCACGGTCGTACCCTAATCGTCGCAACGCACCACAGCGAGATCATGGCGATGGCCGATCGGGTTTATGCCATTGAAGGCGGGACGCTGCATCGCGTCGCGTCGCAGGATCTGCGCGATCGGGTATCACACCACGACGAGGAGGTCTGCTAATGCCTGCCAAACCCCAGACGTCGCCATCGCCGGCGGACAGGCTTGCCGCGCTCCGGCCGTGGATCGGTGTCATCGGCGAACGGCGGAAGCGGCTTGTGCTTGGCGGTGTGCTGATGCTTGCCACCCTTGTCAGCGCGCTCGGGCTGCTGTCGCTTTCGGGATGGTTCATCACGGCAACGGCGGTTACCGCTGCCGTGGCGGGGTATATCGATGTGTTTACGCCGGGGAGTGGCATTCGCTTCTTTGCCGTTTCGCGGACGGTGACGCGATATCTCGAACGTCTCTACAACCACGACACGGTGCTCCGATTGCTGGCGGATCTGCGAGCGCGGGTCTTCGGTAACCTGCTTCGGCTGGACGCCACGACGCTGTCACAGAGTCGGGCCTCTCAGTGGCTCAACCGGCTGACCGCAGATATTGATACGCTCGATTCGCTCTACCTGCGCCTGCTCGCGCCGCCGATTATCGCCTTGCTCGGAATTCTGGGGTTCGGGATTTTTGCCGGGTTCTTTCTACCCATGGTGGGCTGGACGCTGGGACTGATTCTGCTACCGCTCTGGTGTCTCGCAACGCTGGGCTGCGCGCGCTGGGGGTGGCACGCCAGCTATCGCCGGGTCGATCGCCAGGAGCGACTTCGAGTGCGAGCGATCGAACAGGTCGAGGGATTGCCGGAACTGCTTGCCTATCAAGCCGTTGATCGTCATCGCCGCCTGTGGCGGGACGAAGAGGCAGCACTGACCCAAGACCAACGTACCCTGGGGTGCCGTCTGGCGGTGAGCAACGCCGTCGTCACGCTGGCGGTTCAGATCACGACGCTGGCGGTGCTGTTACTGGGCGCCGTTGCGCTTCGCGATGGGGCTATATCCGGGCCGGTGATGGTGATGCTCGCGCTCGGCACGCTGGCAATCGGGGAGGGACTAGGCGGACTGCCGATGGCCTTTGGCCAGCTCGGGGCGACGGTGCGTGCCGCCGAACGCCTCAATCAGCAAACGCCGCAAACGGCAGAAGTCGAGTCTGATGATAGGCGCATGCCGAGCGGCGCCGCCCCGTCACTCGGCTACCACTCGGTGACCGTCATTCGCGGTACCCGCGTTACGCTCTCCGAGTTGTCACTTGCGGTTGCACCGGGTGAGCGGGTTGGCATCATCGGGCCGTCAGGCATTGGCAAGTCGACGCTCGCCCAGCTCGCCGTGGGCCTGGTGACGCCGTCGGCGGGGCGAGTCGCCTTGAACGGCGACGACCTCGCCGGTCTTGCCCCGGAGTCGCTGCGTGCGCGCATCGGCTATCTCACGCAGCGCAGCGAGCTCTTCCACGACACGCTGGCGGCCAATCTACGGTTGGGAGACCCGGAGGCGAGCGACGAGGCCCTGGCCTCCGCGCTGGAGCGCGTCGCCCTGAAGACGTGGGCAAGCTCGCTCCCGGAGGGTATGAACACCTGGGTGGGTGAACAGGGTCGCCAGCTCTCCGGCGGACAGGCTCGGCGCGTCGCGCTGGCTCGAGTGATACTTCGCAACTCCCCCCTGGTGATTCTCGATGAACCGCTTTCAGGGCTAGACACGGCAACCTCAGACGCTGTCAAAAGCGCCCTCGATGAGTGGCTGGGGGAGCGCACCGTCCTGGCGCTCGGCCATGCCAGAGAGGCATTGCCCCCTTGCGATCGCTACCTGCGGTTGACCACGAGAGCTGACGGTTGCATCACCTTGGAAGCCTTCGACTAAGCTGGCGGCAAATAAGCGATAGCCGTTCCCGCGTCGGCGGCACGCTATCTGTTGCCGGTCGGGCCGTCCTCGCAACGCGCATGGCCCCGGCATGCCTTGATGCGTCTAGCAGAGCCCTCGCGTTTGATCCGAACCCAGTGCCGACTGCTCAATTCGACCAGTGACGAATGGTGTTTTTGTTCTAAAAAGCGCTACATCGGGTGTGGCTCGTCCTTTACGGAGACTGCCATGCCGATGACCAGCTCTCGCGAGATCGCGCACCAAATCGACCGAATCGTGCAGTTCTATCATCCCCGCTGCATCGATACCCACTCGGGCTTCTATCACTACTTCACCGATGACGGGCAGACCTACAATCCATTGAGGCGCCACCTGCTCTCGAGTGCAGGCTTCGTCTCTCTTTACGCTGATGAAGCTCGACGCAGCGGTAGCGGTGAGGCGTTGGGCTGGACACGTCATGGACTTCGTTATCTGGCGTCTGCGCATTTCGAGACTCGCACTCGGGACTACGCCTGGATGTTGGATCACGGCGAGCCCGTCTCGAAGACGCATCGGGCCACTGGCCTGGCAGCCGTGCTGGGCGCCTACGCGGCGGCTGCGAAGGCAGGCATCGAGGAGGCCGTCGCGATGCTCAAGCTCGAGCTGAGTCGTCTGCAGACTCGCTACTTCGACGGCTCTCAATGCCTTTACGTCGACGAGACCGATGGCCTCGGGCAGTGGACGCTGCGACGCAGCGCGCGCACTCAGCACGACGTGCTCAAAGCGCTGATGGCTGCCTTCGAGGTGACGCGAGACCCGGCGTTGCTCGAACGGGCCTTGGCCGTGACGACGGTTGTCTGGCAGCGACTCGCGCCGGCCGGCGACGGTTGGTTATGGCCGCATTACGATGCCGAGTGGCATCCGGACTTCGAGTTTCATCGCGACGAGATCGATGACCGACTGCAGCCGTGGGGTTTTCAGATCGGCGAGCAGATGGCCTGGGCGCGTCTGCTCGCGACGCTGTTCTCGCATTTCCCTGGGAAAGGCTGGCTGCTGGAGTGCTCACAGCGGCTGTTCACCGAGTCGATGGCTGCAGGCTGGGACGCGCGAAACGGCGGCCTCATCCAGAGTGTCAATTTCGATCGTACGCCGCTCGTGCGTGACAAGCTCTCTTGGGTCCAGGCGGAGGGCCTGGCGGCGGCCGCGGAATTACAGGCATTGACGAATGAAGCCCGTTTCGGTCGCGCCCTCGATCGCTTGATGAGCACGGTCTGGCAACACTTCATCGATCATACGCACGGGGGGTGGTACGACCGCCTGACGCCAGACAATCGGCGCTACTCTCGCGAGAAGAGTCGGCCACCCAAGGTGGACCAGGCACCGCTGGAGGCGCTCTTCGCGCTCTCAGTACTGGCAGAGCGGCGGGAGTCAGGCGATACGCGAATCGCGCGTGTCTGAAGATCGATGATGAAAATACGTTAGCTTTCGCTGGTCATGTCGCCGTCCCTTGCATCATTTTCGAGCCGATGACGAAGATCAGTCCAGGCGGTGTAGGTGCTCAGGTAAACCTCGCCGGTAAGCTCGTCGAGCAGGTCGCTCTTTTTCAGGCGGTCCATGACCGGCCCCTTGATTTCGGCCAGGTGGAGTGTGACCTGGGAATCCTTGAGGCGTGCATTGATCGACTCCAGCGTCTCGACCGCCGAAGCATCGATCAGATTGATCGCTGACCCGATCAGGACCATGTGCTTCATCGACGGGCGGTCCGCGAGCAGCGCGTACACCGTGTCCTCGAGATAGCGCGCATTGGCAAAATAGAGACTCTCGTCGATACGCAGCAGCGCGATCTCCTTGTCGATCTCCGTTTCATGGCGACGCACGTTGCGGAAATGCTCGGTGCCCGGCAGCTTGCCGACCACGGCGGTATGCGGTCGACTGGTGCGATAGAGATAAAGCGCCAGAGAGACCGCGACACCGGCCATGACCCCCGCTTCGACCCCTTCGATGAACGTCAGCAGAATCGTGATCAACATCGCGGTGAAGTCGCTGCGCGAGTATTGCCAAGTCCGCCGCAGCGCGCTGATATCCACGAGTTTCATGGCGGAAACGATAATGGTGGCGGCGAGGGTGGCCAGGGGCAGGTAGGCGATCAACGACGTGAGAAACAGGATCACCAGCGCAACGCCGAGCGCCGCGAAAGCGCCAGCCGCCGGTGTGCGCGCGCCAGCATCGAAGTTGATGACCGTGCGGGAGAGACTACCGGATACGGGCATGCCCGAGGTCATGGCGGCGGCAATATTGGCGGCGCCTTGGCCGACGAGCTCCTGGTCCGGCGAAATGCGTTCGCGCCGCCGTGCGGCCAACATCTGCGCCAGCGATACCGACTCAATGAAACCCACGACGCTGATCAGGAACGCTGGTAGCAGTAGCTCTCGAAGTAGACCGGGATCGAACGAGGGAAGAGTGAGCGGAGGCAACTGCGCGGGAATGTCGCCGACTACGCTGACACCGCGTGCCGGTAGATTCAGCCACCAGGAGATGACGGTCGTGATGGCAACGGCCATTACGGGCCCCAGCCGGACGATGAAAGTGGCGGCGCCTGCAGGGCAGCCAAACCGTCGTAACGTGGGCGCGACACGCCGCATCAGCACGAGGAAGACAAGAGAGGCGATGCCAAGAATCAGCGTGGGCGGGTGAAGGGTATCCAGGCGGCCAACGAGCTGGGTCAACTGATCGATCAGGGTGAAGCCGGATCCGCCGATGCCCATCAATCCTGCGACCTGGCTCGCGGCGATCAGCACGCCAGAGGCGGTCAGCAGTCCCGAGATGACCGGGTGGCTGAGGAAGTTGGCGAAAAATCCCAGGCGTAGCAAGCCCATGACGGCGAGCATCAGCCCTGAAAGCATCGCCAATGTCACTGCGCCTTGGCTATAGGCGGGAGAGCCGGGTGCAAACAAAGGAGAAAGCGCCGCTGCTGTCATTAGCGCCACGATCGCCATCGGTCCGACGGAGAGGGTCCGACTGGTGCCGAAGATCGAATACGCGATTAGCGGCAGCATGCTGGCGTAGAGGCCCGCCGCCGCCGGTAACCCTGCCAGGATTGAATAGGCGAGTGCCTGGGGGATGATCATGAGCGTGACGATGATCGACGCCACAAGGTCTTCGCTCAGCAGGTGCCGATTGTAGTAGGGCAGCCAGGTCGCTATTGGGAAATAGCGCGCGAGTCGCGCGCGAAGATGAATCCGCTCACGCAACGCATCCTCGGATTCGCGCAGCTCTTCGCTCGGTTCTCCACTCATCGCCGGCTGATGCTCCCCAATTATTCATAAGCTTATCGTTTGCAGCCATAAATGTTGCGCGGGATTGGGGTAGGGTGCAAGCCGGTGTCAGCGCAGACGGAAGGATGGACCGTTCACGACAGGTCATCGCTACCGGGTGGTAACGGTCTCAGTGTGTAAAAACGGAAGAGAGCCAGAGGCTTCGTCGCCACTCTACTGATTAGCAGGTGCCGATCCTTAGATCGCCTCTGAGCGCGGCACCGGGCTCACAGCGTGCGGTGCTTGCTTGCAATGTGCCGGTGAACCTGGCGGTTGACGCAATATGAACCCGCTTTTCTACCACGATGTCGCCCGTTGCTTCCCCATGAAGCTCGAGATACGCGGCAGTGACCTGCGGGCCGGCGACGCCACTGTTTAAAAGCGTCAGTGGCTGGCCATCAACGACGACTCTGCCGTTGATACGCCCCGCGATATGTATCGCATCGCCGGTGGTGATATCACCCTGGATGCGCAAGCGCGGGCCCAGGTAAGTCGGAGACATGTCAGTCTGAGCGGGTTTCGAGTCCAGCGCCGCGGTGACAGGCGTTGGTACCACCGCGGTGCCTCCGGCTTCGCGCGGGCTCGAGAGGCGCTGAACGACGGCTCTTTGATCCTTGGGCGGATTGGTCGAATCGACTTGAGTGGGAGAAGGGTTATCCCGGATCTCCTTTTTCGGTAACGATCGGCGGTAGCCATCGATCAGCAGTATGCCGATCGCGACCAAACCGGCGAGAAGCCCCCAACTTGCGAGTCCCATTGCATCTCCTGCGAAGTGCAGTGACATTACACGTTCGGCTAAGTCGCGCCGCATGATGTTGCTATCGACTCTGTCTCGCTAATCTTGAGATCAGCGATGAGAGGACCGAACAGCGCATCAGCCCGGCCTGGTATCAAGATGCCCTAATAGCCGCCGATCAACAAAGGATAGTACCGCCCGAGGTAAGGGCGGGCTCGACACCTGCGAAAGCGAGAAGACATCATGTTCCAGAAAGCCCGAGGCGACGTTGCCACCGCGCCGGATGCCAGCGAGAGCCCAACCTCCAAGGGTAGCCATCCGAGCACGAAAGAGCGACTCACGGGGCCTTCGCGCATCGGTGCCGCGACCCTCGTCCGAGGTGAAGTGTCAGGCGAAGAAGATCTGTTTATCGAAGGGCAGGTGATCGGTGACATCACTATCCCCACGCATCTCATTAAGGTCGGCGCCGGCGGCAGCGTCGAAGGACAGGTAATCGGCGCGGAAATTACGATCGAAGGACGCATTGAAGGCAAGCTGATTGCGTCGCAGCGGATCACCTTGAAAGCCGGCGCGGTCGTGTACGGCGATTTACATTCGCCTAACTTGATGCTGGAGGAGGGTGCGATATTTCATGGAACCATCGATATGGATCCGGACCAGAAGACATTAAGTGATAGTTTTGCTAGTGACGTGCCTGAAAACATACCGTTCAATGTCGATAAATCTTCTCTCCCCACGTCTCGCGAGGGAGACTCTGAAGACAGCGCTTAGCGCATGTAGGCGGGTTAGCGGCGACGTGTTGTGGCTAAGTAACGGTGACGCCTAAAAAAATAGGTATTGCTTCGCGACGATGATCTTCTTTGTGCGGTTCGTTAATCGCAGTGTCGTTAATTTTCCCGAATCGCCGGTGCCTGTTCGAAACGACCCTCAAACCTAGCGCTTTCAGCCATAAACGGGTCGCAGGACCGGGGAAGTACGCAAGACGCAGGCGATCTCTACTTAGCGACGGCTACAATGAACCTGACTACCGTTTGACTCGGTTGCTTTGAATGCAATCATTCCTCTCGTTTCGTTGGTAGGGGCCATCGGTGCGGAAGCGGAGATTCATCCCGTTTTCGCCATGGCCCCGGCGTTCTGCAAGACAGCCATGTCTCGGTCGTCTATCAGGCCGTGTGATTCTGAAGTCGTGTCTGGAGCATCGATCGTGGTAGAGGCCGCCGACTCGCTATCGCGTTTCCTTCTACTCTTCTACTCTCGCGCATGACGATGCTGCCCGACGTTTCTTTTAAGATCGACTATCACGCATTCGTTGGCGTCAACGAGCGACTTGATCTTGCGGTGGGAGAAGGGGCGAGGTCTGCGGATGATGACGATTAGCGATTAATCATACCATTGAAAAACGGACTAGAAAGCGAGCATTGACTCATGAAAAGCCGCTATTGGTGTCTGTTCCCCCTCTGCAAATTCCGATGATCGCAAGCACTCCGCCGCTGCTGTCGAGAGCATGCGGCGGAGTGCTTGCAATCCGTTGGAATCAGGTTGAAAGCGGTACTACCTTTTTTTAAAGATATAGAAGTCCGCAAACGACGTGTTGTTGGGATCACTTGTCGCTGTCATGGGGTAGCGATTGGGAATAAATTTAAAAAGTGTCCAATCAGGGGCATGTTTTTCAATCCAGTCGGTAAACCTGCGTTTTTTTACATGCGCGTCTAATGTGTTTTTGTTCTCGTTGGCGGAGTATATGATGCAAAACCTTTCCGATGATGAAAGCAATCTCTCCATGTATTCATGGTAAATTTTTTCATCGATCAAGTGGTATATGACATCCAGTGACAAAGTGAGGTCAGCGGATAGAGGGTGTTGATCAAAATGGTCTAACGTCATGAAGCTCTTTGAGCTGTCAAGCTCAAATTTTTGCCTGCACTTTTCAACGGCTTTTGATGAAATGTCTACCCCGGTATAAGAGTCGTAACTAATGAGCGAAAGCTGGTTCCCGTCGCCACAGCCAAACTCGATGACATTGCCAACCTGGTTCTCTTTAACGAAGCCGTTGATGATCTCCGCCTTGAACATTGCTAAGCGCCCGTAGGAGCCTGCGCCAGAGTTTCCGCCACGCTGATAACGTTGTTCCCAATATTTTCCTACTGAAAAAGAGGGCGCATTGCCACCCTGTTTTTGGTGGAGCCATGGCATCCCGTAGAAGCCTATTAGCCGGCTAATATTTTTGTCATTTCTACCATTCGTAATATTTTCGACCCACAAGCTTGAGGCGTTGAGATTGGGCCATTCTATGATGTCGAATCCTTTTCCCGAACTCCTGACTTTACTGCTGTTGAGAGATGCCATCCAGTATAGCCATACATCATCGGTGCCCGGCGATAGCTCCATGAATTTGTCAATGTCAGTAACGTCAGGATGAAACACGCCCGGTGGGTATAAAACACCGCCACAGCCGGTCGGGAAAGTCAAACCATCGACTTCCTCGTCTTTACTGACTTCCCATTGCCACTGGCGGTAAGGTGAGGGTTTGCCGCGCTTATCAAGAATAATTTTGTGCGCCCGATGCGCGATAATTGACTTTCGGTCCCCATCCCAGGAGTCAAGGAGTGATTCAAGCCATTCGGGGGAGTAGTAAACGTCATCGTCAGCCGTCACGACAAAGCTGTCAGGTCGCTCTTTCAGCGTGGGGATGATTTTTTTATATGATCGAATATTCTCGCAAAAACGAATTTCTACCCCGTAATTTCTTAGCTCCCACACCCTTGTAGGGAGCTCTTCTTTCTCTTCTTCGGCTATCCAGAGAATCAAAGCGTCCGGCTTTACCTTCTGCAGCAATAGACTGCGTAAGGTCAGATGAAGATTTTCAAATCGCTTTGTGTACGACGTTAAGGACACCACCAGGTTGCCCGGCAGAGAATGACTGCTCTTGATTGCTGATAGCGGCGCTTTTTCTATTATATTCTTTAAATCATTGATGTCTTTAGCCGTGGTTTGGGAGCTTTTGTGGATCGACTTGGGCAAGTAGCTCTGGCCTTCGAGAAATGCTATTGCTTTCTCATGATTCACGTCGGCCAGCAGCTCGAATGCCATATCATGCGCGGCAAATACGGCGCTTAAAATGAAAGCTAGTTTTACCTTCTCTTTGTCTGCGAGTGTCGCCATACGTTCCTGGCTTGGCAAAAAGAGAATGTCGGCACTCTCTTGCTCGCTCGCACAGGGAGTGCGCTCGTTCAACTGATCGGGTAAATGGCTGTAATGTTTAATATTGTGAAAGCGATAAAACCGGAACCCGTTGCGGCTTGCCCAGTGCTGTAGTTCAGCCAGGCTGGGCTGCTTCTCGTGCGTTAATTGAAAGGGAATGCGGGCCTGAATTAGCAGGGTCTTTTCGAGGTACTTCTTGCCGTTTTCCAGAACGGCCATGGCATCGCTGAATTCGTCCAGAATCAACCAGTCGAGGCTTTCCAACCCCGTAATGCTATCCAGGGCGATCGAGTTGATCGGCAGCTCGGCGATTGCCTGGCTGCCAAGATGGTGGCGCTCAGGCAGCTTTTCCACCGGTAGCGGTTTGAGGGTACTGCTCATTTCTGGCGCAACGCAGGCGTGTAGCGTTGCCGGGCTTCCGTCGCCCAATAGGGCATGAGGAAAGACTTGAATAGTATCGCTGCCTTCGTACTGCTTGGGGTCCTTGACTTCGCTGGCCGGGTCAAAGGCGACGATACCGAACGCGCCTGTTTGGGCCATTTGCTCAGCCAGGCCAGTTTTGATCAGACTGGCTCGATTATCGAGGACGATGACTTTGCCCTTCAACTGCCATTTGAAGTCGTCGGTCAAGTGGAGGCGTGTGGCTGACGCTTCAGTTCGTGAGTCGTTACCCGCTTTGGATTGGATGAGGTGCTCCAGGGAGCGGTCAACTTTCAGCTCGGGTTTCATCGCACGGCTCGATAAGCGCTGTTGATGGCGCTTACGCTGCGATAGCGTGAAATCCTTATTGCCGGCTTTCCCACGAACGAGCGGGGTTAGGGCGTGCGTAAGACGCTCGGTGGCGCGGTCAATATGATGCTCCCGTTCCCCGATACTGAAAGCCTGGGCGACATACTTCTGATACAGCGTTGGGTCATCGAAGAAAGCCAGTACCGCGTCGAAAAGTGGCTGTAGCTCTTGCTCGCTAAGCAGGGGCTGGTAGGGCTCTTCGTAACATCTTTCAGGGAAATCAAAGGCGATACCTGCATCTCCGACCATCTCGGGCATGCCGCCGCGATTGGTGATGAGCGCCGGAATGCCGTTGAGCATGGCCTCTGCCAGTACTCGACCGGAGCTTTCCCACCACAGACTTGGCGCGATCAGCACACGGGCGCGGCTATAGGGCCCGCGCATGTCACTGGTATTGGCCGTGACAGTCACGTTACTTAGCGTACTCCGCTGTTTGCCCATTTTGTGCGTGGTTTCGCGAAGCACGGCAGCCCAGTCGGCGCGGGCTTCCACGACTTCCAGCTCGATCTCTGGTCGCTCGCACTCTAACCGCTCTGCAAGCTGGACAAAGATGCTGGCGCCTTTCTGCCAGCTGGGGTTAACGAAGAGCAGCCGTCGGCGCTCGTGGGTCTCAGCGACGAAGCTAGCAGGCGAAATGAATTTGCCTACGGGTTTGGAGGCAAACCCTACCTGTTTACGGTACATATCAGCGGTAGCCTGGCTGTCGCACAGGATCAAGTCCACGTCACGGCACCAGCGGGACGACTTGTAATTCCCATTCGCTAAATAGGCAACAGTGGCAATGCCTCGGTCTCGCGCTTCGTCGGCGATTAGCATATCCAGCGTCTGGCCGCCGTAAAACCAGATTACGTCCGGCTTGAAGGTATCTAACTCGTAGATGTACTGGCTATACCAGAGTCCCTCTTCATGGGTGGTGAAATGATTGCGGTTGTAGCTGTAGCTAACGACCAACTGATGGGTCAAGGGGCCATCTTCTGCTTCGATGAGCTGATGCTGATGACTGTCAAGATCCGGGAACAGTTCCTTAAGACGACCCGTGCCTTTCGGATTGTCGAAAACCGTCGCTCCTAGAATCCGAATTTCGTAACCGCTGGCCGCAAGCTGCATGAGCATTTGGCGCACACTCATGCTGGCGCCGCTGGATGTATCCATCAGGCAGAATGGGTTAGCCCATAGTAGCCGGGGCTTACGCTTATCAGTGGCAGAAACAGCATTCTTCTTGACCATGGGGCAACTCGCAGAAGGGTGGCAATGTGCCTAGTCTACTGCGGGCTTTTCTAATCCAAACTGGAGAATGCCCAGCGAATTCGCGAGGTATTCGCGGCATCGCATGTTGGAGGATGGTACTCGCGGTGGGGCAGAGGGGCGCAGGCCCGAGAGAAGTGGGCAGTAGGCGACTATCATAGGCCGCGTTGATGGCCTCAGTGTCCCGCCAAGGCAGGCCTTGCGAAACTAGCGTGCCATAATAGAAAACGGGGCCAATTGGCCCCGTAGGTCGTCTACGATGTTACTGGCTCTCTCACTATTAGCCCAGCAGCGAGAGTACCGACTGCGGCGTCTGGTTCGCCTGGGCCAGCATGGAGGTGCCTGCCTGCTGCAGAATGTTGGCGCGCGTCATATTCGACACTTCCTTCGCGTAGTCCGCATCCTCGATCCGTGAGCGGGCCTCGGAAAGGTTGGTCGAGGTAGTGGAGAGGTTGTCGATCACTGAATCGAAGCGATTCAACGTCGCACCCAACGTTGCCCGGCTGGTGTCCAGGGTCTTGACGGCGCTATCAACCGAGTCGATCAGGCTCTGGAAGTTAGAGTGGGCGCCGCTGCCGCCACTGGACGCGAACGTGGAACCCGACATGCCGCCGCCGGAAAGGCCGAGGCCACTGACGGTTGCGTCCAGCTTGGTGACTGCGATGACATCGTTATCGGTCGTGTTGGAGCCGATCTGGATGTTGAGTGTAGCGCCGCCACTATCGTTTAGCAGGTTAGTACCGTTGAAATTGTTGCTGCCGGCGACACGGTCGATTTCTGCGAGGCGCTCGTTGATCTCGGTCTCGATAGCCGCACGGTCTTCAGCGGTGTTGGTGTCGTTGGCGCCCTGAACGGCGAGCTCACGGATACGCTGCAGGTTGTCGTTGACCTGGTCCAAGCCACCTTCCATGGTCTGGACGAGCGAGATGCCGTCACTGGCATTACGGCTCGCCTGGTCCATCCCCTTGATCTGGGCCGACATCTTGTTGGCGATCGCCTGACCGGCTGCGTCGTCCTTGGCGCTGTTGATGCGCAACCCGGATGAGAGACGTTCCTGAGCCTGAGCCAGCATGCTCTGCGACTTGTTCAGGTTGTTCTGGCCGATCATGGAAGTGATGTTGGTGTTGATAACGGACATGAAAATGATCCTCGGTGTTTATTGGCCTGGGAAAAGGGGGCCGGGTCAGCGGCGCTCAGTCGCCGTTAGTATTATTAACGGCCGTCTTGGTCGATTCTGTAGCTGCCGGTCGCTCTATATTTGTGACACTTTGTGTTCGCCAGAACTGAGAACGGGGCCTGGTGGCCCCGTCTTTGACGTCACTGGCGGTAGCGCTAGTCGCGATTAGCCGAGCAGAGACAGGACAGACTGTGGCGTCTGGTTCGCCTGTGCCAGCATGGAGGTACCGGCCTGCTGCAGGATGTTGGCGCGCGTCATGTTAGAGACTTCCTTCGCGTAATCGGCGTCCTCGATGCGTGAGCGGGCCTCGGAGAGGTTAGTCGTCGTTGTTGCGAGGTTGTCGATCACTGAGTCGAAGCGGTTAAGCGTCGCGCCCAGCGTTGCGCGGTTGGTATCCAGTGTCTTGACAGAGCCGTCGACTGCGTCGATCAAATTCTGAAAATCGCCGTGTGTGAGGGCGCCGGAGGCACCGGTGCCTGTCAGCACGCTCGAACCAGAGACCACGGTCAGGGAGCCATTTGAACCGCTGACCAGGCCGAGGTCGCCGTTGGTTGTCGCATCAACGGTTTTGACGTCGATGACGTCTTCAGTTTCGGTGTTGGAGCCTATTTGAATGCTCAAACTGCCGCTGGAATTCAGTAGGTCAGTACCGTTGAAATTATTGCTACCTGCGACGCGGTCGATCTCGGCGAGGCGCTCATCGATCTCAGTTTTGATCGCTGCGCGATCTTCTGCCGTGTTGGTATCGTTAGCGCCCTGAACCGCCAGCTCCCGGATACGCTGCAGGTTGTCGTTGACCTGGTCCAGGCCACCTTCCATGGTCTGGACGAGCGAGATGCCGTCGCTGGCGTTACGGCTTGCCTGATCCATCCCCTTGATCTGGGCCGTCATCTTGTTGGCGATCGCCTGGCCTGCAGCGTCGTCCTTGGCACTGTTGATACGCAGGCCGGAAGAGAGACGTTCCTGAGCCTGAGCCAGCATGCTCTGCGACTTGTTCAGGTTGTTCTGGCCAATCATGGAGGTGATGTTGGTATTGATCACGGACATGGAAATGATCCTCAATATTTATTGGCCTGGAAAAGGGCCGGTTCAACGGCGTCAGTTGCCGGTATTTCAATTAACGGCCTGGCTTTTCGGTTCTTTAGCGTGATCTTGACGTTCTTGCGCCTACGCTCGGTCGCCAGAACGTAAAACGGGGCCCTTCGGCCCCGTTTTCGGTTTGATCTTTGCGGCTTCTGGCCTAGAGATTAGCCCAGCAGAGACAGAACGGACTGCGGCGTCTGGTTGGCCTGCGCCAGCATGGAGGTGCCGGCCTGCTGCAGAATATTGGCACGGGTCATGTTGGAGACCTCTTTGGCGTAGTCCGCATCTTCTATCCGCGAACGCGCTTCAGAGAGGTTGGTCGAGGTGGTGGACAGGTTATCGATTACCGAGTCAAAACGGTTGAGCGTGGCACCCAAGGTAGCGCGGTTGGTATCCAGCTTTTCCGTAGAGGCATCGATGCCATCGATGAGGTTCTGGAACTCGGTGTGAGTCGCGCCACCTGAAGCATCGGCGACAATGAACTCACCGCCCGCTACCGCTGCGGCAGTACCACCCGACGTTGCAGCTTCCAGGCCGAGGCCAGAAACCGTCGAGTCTACGGTATCGACGGTGATGACATCCTCGGACTCGGTGTTGGAGCCGATCTGGATGCTCAGGCTGCCGCTGGCGTTGAGTAGTTCGGTGCCGTTGAAGTTGTTGCTACCTGCCACTCGATCAATCTCTGCCAGGCGCTCATTGATCTCAGTCGTGATTGCTGCACGGTCTTCGGCGGTGTTGGTGTCGTTAGCGCCTTGAACTGCCAGCTCACGGATACGCTGGAGGTTATCGTTGACCTGGTCCAGACCACCTTCCATGGTCTGCACGAGCGAGATGCCGTCGCTGGCGTTACGGCTCGCCTGATCCATCCCCTTGATCTGGGCCGTCATTTTGTTGGCGATCGCCTGGCCGGCGGCGTCGTCTTTGGCGCTGTTGATGCGCAGCCCGGAAGACAGGCGCTCCTGAGCTTGAGCCAGCATGCTCTGCGACTTGTTCAGGTTGTTCTGGCCGATCATGGAGGTGATGTTGGTATTGATAACGGACATGGAACTGTTCCTCAGTAAGGATCTGGCCTAGATGGCCGGCTAGGCGGCGCTTTCATCGCCGGTACTATTATTAACGGCCTCGCGTTGCGATTCTGTAGTGTCGATCTCGACTGTTTGATGAAAATTAACGACTGATAGAACGTAAAATGGGGCCTTTCGGCCCCGTTTGTGATGCAGTCTGAATCGTTACCGAGCAAAAGCTTAGCCCAGGAGAGACAGAACGGACTGCGGCGTCTGGTTGGCCTGCGCCAGCATGGAGGTACCGGCCTGCTGCAGGATGTTGGCGCGGGTCATATTCGACACCTCCTTGGCGTAGTCCGCGTCTTCGATCCGCGAGCGGGCCTCGGAGAGGTTGGTAGTCGTCGTCCCCAAATTATCGATGACCGAGTCAAAACGGTTGAGCGTGGCACCCAGTGTTGCACGTTCGGTATCCAGCGTTTCGAGGGCGGTATCGACGTTATCGATCAGCGTCTGGAAGTTCGTGTGGGTCGCACCTGCGCCGGACAGAGCTGCTGCAGAACCGCTGACACCGAGGTTGCTGCTCGTGGCATCGACAGTGGTGACCGTGATGGTGTCGTTGTCGGTAGTGCCGGCGCCGATCTGAATGTTCAGGTTGGTGCCGCCGCCACTGGCTAGCAGGTTGGTACCGTTGAAGTTGTTGCTGCCGGCGACGCGGTCGATCTCGGCAATACGCTCATTGATCTCGGTGGTGATGGCCGCACGGTCTTCTGCGGTATTGGTGTCGTTGGCGCCCTGGACCGCCAGCTCGCGGATACGCTGGAGGTTATCGTTGACCTGGTCCAGACCACCTTCCATGGTCTGCACGAGAGAGATGCCGTCACTGGCGTTACGGCTGGCCTGGTCCATGCCCTTGATCTGGGCCGTCATTTTGTTGGCAATCGCCTGACCAGCCGCGTCGTCCTTGGCACTGTTGATACGCAGGCCGGAAGAGAGACGTTCCTGAGCCTGAGCCAGCATGCTCTGCGACTTGTTCAGGTTGTTCTGGCCAATCATGGAGGTGATGTTGGTATTGATCACGGACATGGAGCTATTCCTCAGTAAGGATCTGGCCTAGATGGCCGACTAGGCGGCGCTTTCATCGCCGGTATTATTATTAACGGCCTGGCGTTGCGATTCTGTAGTGTCGATCTCGACTGTTTGATGAAAATTAGCGACTGTTAGAACGCAAAACGGGGCCTTTCGGCCCCGTTCGTAACGCAGTCTGAATTGTTGCCGCGCAGAAAATTAGCCCAGCAGAGACAGGACGGACTGCGGCGTCTGGTTGGCCTGCGCCAGCATGGAGGTGCCGGCCTGCTGAAGGATGTTGGCACGGGTCATGTTGGAGACTTCCTCTGCGTAGTCGGCGTCTTCGATGCGCGAACGTGCTTCGGAAAGGTTGGTCGAGGTGGTCGACAGGTTATCGATGACCGAGTCGAAACGGTTGAGTGTCGCACCCAGGGTCGCACGGTTGGTATCGAGCGTCTTCGTCGCCTCATCAACGCCATCGATCAGGTGCTGGAAGCTATCGTGTGCTTCCGAACCACTCCCTGTGCCCACAGTGAAAGTAGTACCAGAGATTTCGCTACCGCTTGTGCTTTCTAAGCCAAGCCCCGATACCGTTGCATCGATGGTTTTGACGCTGATGACGTCTTCGTCTGCAGTGTTGGATCCGATCTGAATGCTCAAGCTACCACTGTTGTCGTTGAGTAGCTCCGTACCGTTGAAGTTGTTGCTCTCTGCAACGCGATCAATCTCTGCCAGCCGTTCGTTGATCTCGGTAGTGATGGCCTCACGGTCTTCCGCGGTATTGGTGTCGTTGGCGCCCTGAACTGCCAGCTCGCGGATACGCTGCAGGTTATCGTTCACCTGATCGAGACCACCTTCCATGGTCTGTACCAGCGAGATACCGTCGCTGGCATTACGACTGGCCTGGTTCATGCCAGTGATCTGAGCGGACATTTTGTTGGCAATGGCTTGACCGGCGGCGTCATCCTTGGCGCTGTTGATACGCAGACCGGAGGAGAGGCGCTCCTGGGCCTGGGCCAGCGAATCCTGAGACTTGTTCAGGTTGTTCTGGCCGATCATGGAGGTGATGTTGGTATTGATCACTGACATTGTCGCTTTCCTTTTACTTCAAGAGGGCTATCTGGGCGTAACGCAGCGAGAGTGACGATGAGCTCATTGCGCATTACTGAAACGACACGGTTGCCGTTAGCCCCTGTATCGGCGATCCCCTCGATCGCTTTAACCGAAAACGAAAAATTACCGTGATTTTTTCTAGGGTTATGAGGTGTTTAGACAAGCAAAACCCGCAGCGTGCTGCGGGTTTTGAGGGGGAGGGCACTGTTCTTGCCGTATGACGCGTGACGGCTCGTTGATTGCGACACAGTGTTTGATGGTATCGCTCCGCTATCAAGCTTGGTCAAGCGCTGGAGCTGATGCCGCCAAACCCTTTATGCAGAGACTTACCCTTGGGCCCGTAGGTGCTGCCGCCAACCGCACGCTGTAGAAAATCGATCGCCTGCTGATTCTGCTCGAGACGTTGAGAGATGATATGTCCGTTGAGGAGATTGGCCCGGCGGATACTTTCGGCCAGCTCTCGAATGCGCTGCCATTGGTCGACGGCATCAGCGGCGATGGCGAGCTCTTCGGCTCCCCGGCTATCTGTCCCCAGGCCCGCCTCGGCCTGGTGCGTCCGTCGCGATGCCTCGATAGCGTCCAGCGTGTTCAGCGCCATTTGCTTCTCTGAGGCTATCTGGCCCAGCCGCTCGCCATCGATCTCTCCCGCATTCAGATGTTCACGCTCATCTTCCAGAAGCTCATTCAGGGCCTCGAGATGGCGTTGCTGTTCAGCGAGAAGGGAGGTAAGCGACATGGGGTGTTCCTCGTTACGTGATAGACGTGCCCGGTTTTCGACTTACTCTTGGCCGAGCTGGGCCTTGACGTCCGCGATGAGACCGTCTGCGATCTTGCTCGTATCGAGTTCGAACTGACCGTCGGCAATCGCTTGACGAATTTCATTGACGCGGGCGGTATCGATGTCGCCCTTGTCGTTCAGTCGGTCGATCTGGCTCAGCGTCGTCGTTGAGCTGGGCTGTGGCTGAGAGCCAGCCGCCGTCGCCGGGCTTTTCTTGGCCTCGACGTTGTCCTGCTGTGTCGGGCGGGTAAGCGACTGCGTGTGATCGATTTTCATCTCGTTGGCCTCTGGGCTATCCGCGGCGTTTTAATGACTCTTGCTCGTGTCGCGGCGGTGTATCCGGGAAGCGCGGGGTGGGTGTGACAGCATCAACTCCCACTCCAGCGCTCCCATCGGGTGCTGTTGATCTGTACACCCTATCGGCATGGCCTACGAAAACTGAAAGCTCGCGGCAAAATCTTTTGTTAAGAAAGGTTTCCTCCGCTCACCTTCCTCATGAGTCTCTTCGACCCATTCTGACATCAAAATTCCACGGCCAATCTATCGGGACCGATGACCCGTCCCTGAAGGATCTGGTTGTTCTGCGTCTTCAGGCGGACGGAGCTACCCAGCCCACCATTGTCCAGTGCCTCGACACTTCGGCTAATGCTGAAGCCGTCACCGCGGGCAACGAGGACGACGCTGCTTCCCCGCTCGACCAACCATGGCGCGCGAACCATCGCGTCGGTAAGTGTCGCGCCGGAAGGGATGCGTCGCGTCGCGACCTTCCCGGTGACCCGCTCCATGGAATCCAGGTAACCCCGCTGCAGCCGAGTGATGTCGGTCGTCGCCCAGGTGAGCGCGGCGGCATCGACCGGGTCACCGGGATCAAGGGTCCGCGCGGCGACGAGATGTCGGATCGTCGCCGACACAGTGGCTTGTACGTAGCGAGTTCTCGCACTCTCGCCGGCGCAGTGCAGCCCGACCGTCACTCGCCCTTTGGGTATGCCGGGGCGAGGAAGGAAGGGGTCCGGTGCGACGCACTCTCCGAGAGCGGAATCGCCGTCTCGAACGGTGATTTCGACGCTGTCCCCGAGCGATGCCGTCTCAGCCATCAGAAACTCTCGCACGGTCTGCTCAATAGTCGTCTCGGGCGCCTTTGTCGGCTCAAGTTCCTTGGCCATGGCGGTGAGCGTGAAAAGCGCGAGTACCGACCCGATGACGGCACTTGCCGCATATCTCAGGGTGAGCAGAGCGAAGCGTACAGCCGGCATGGCCAGAATCAGAGGCCGTCGAGCACTCTGAGGTAACGGCTGGTGATCTCGTGGCATGGGCGGGCGTCTCGTGGCGCGTAGCGATGACTTTGTGGCGGTGAGGCCGCCAGTCCCTGTGATGGAAGACGATTGTAGGCAGAGGGGCTGACCGTCATCGACGAAAATGACACGCAATCGAACGTCTATTTACGCGATTGGGCGTTGACGCTCACCGTTATTCTCCTCCCTGTCCAAAAACCTCCCGCCTCGAGACGCTTTCCGAGGCAGTCGCAGGGTGGCTCAACATGTTCGATAAGTTGGAAAACGCGATTCGGTTTCAGCAGGAGGCGATCAATCTCCGAGCCGAACGACAGAAAGTGCTGGCGAACAACATCGCCAATGCCGACACCCCGAACTTCAAGGCGCGGGATTTTGATTTCGGTGCGGAGCTCGGGCGCGTGATGAATGAAGGTCGCGGGGATGGCGGTGGCATGTCCCTGGCACGAACGTCATCTCGACATCTCGCTGGGCAAGCGAGTGATTCGCTGGGGATTCGCGATTTGCGCTACCGCGTGCCGGAGCAGGCGAGCCTGGACGGCAACACCGTTGATATGGATCAGGAACGATCGGCCTTCGCCGACAACTCGCTGCGCTATCAGGCGGATACCACCTTTGTCAGTCGCCGTATTCAGGGGCTGAAGAAAGCGATGCAACCGGAGTAATCCCATGTCGATGTTCAGTGTTTTCGATATTTCCGGGTCGGCGATGACCGCCAACTCTCAGCGCATGAACGTGACGGCAAGCAACTTGGCCAACGCCGACAGCGTTGCCGGTCCGAATGGCGAGGCCTATCGCGCCAAGCACGTGATGTTTCAGGCGCTGAGCCAGAACGGTGCGGGGCCGGGCGGTGTGAGAGTGGATAGTGTGGTCGAAGACAACGAGACACCCATGCGCTCCGAGTACCGTCCCGGGCATCCGCTTGCAGACGATGAGGGTTATGTCCAGATGCCCAATGTCGACCCGGTCAACGAGATGGTCGACATGATCGCAGCGTCTCGCTCTTATCAAGCCAATGTCGAGGTAATGAATACCGCCAAGTCATTGATGATCAAGACGCTGACGATTGGTGAGGGCTAAGGTCCAGGCCATCAGGGCGGCTGCCCTGGAGAGATGCCGATTCGCGGAGAGTCGGTTGAGTGGTCCGGTTGAGAGGCCGGCGAAATCGACGAGTTCGACGCGAGTCGACAGAGGAGAGTAACGATGGCGAGTCCGGTGATAGGCAGCAGTACGCTTGCCAACATCAATGGATCGACGAAGGCGAGTGGTGCGTCCAACGCAACCGGGGCCGATACCGGTGCAGAGCTCAACGACCGCTTCATGACCCTGCTGGTCACTCAGTTGAAGAATCAGGATCCGACCAGTCCGATGGAAAACTCGGACATGACCGCGCAGCTGGCGCAGATCAACACGGTCAGCGGTATCGAGAAGCTCAACGACAGCCTTACCGCGATCACCGATCAGATCGACGCGGGACAGACACTGCAGGCCAGCGCGCTGATCGGTCAGGGCGTCATGGTCCCCGGTAACCAGATTCTCGTCGGCAAAACCGATGACGTGACCGGTAAGGTCGCGACCACGCCGATCGGCGTCGATCTCGACGAGAGTGTCCAGAACATGGAGATCGCGATCAAAGGGGCCAACGGTGAAGTCGTCAGTACCTTTGAGACCGGCCCGCTGGGACCGGGCGTTCACAGCTTCACCTGGGACGGGAAAGTCGCCGACGGCAGCTACGCCTCCCAGGACACGACTTACAGCGCCTCCATGACGGCGATCAGCGGTGACGAAAGGATACCCAAGGGTTCCCTGAACTACGCGCTGGTCAACGGCGTGATCGCGCAGGCGGAAGGTCCGCTACTCGACCTGGGATACGCACAGGATCCCGTTTCGCTTGAGGCAGTGCGGCAAATTCTCTGAATGAAGTCTCAATACCGGCAAACGAGCACTTTGCGCTCGAGTCATCAAAATCCTAGGGGGTAGTCATGGGCTTTTCACAAGCACTCAGTGGTGTCAACGCAGCAGCGCAGCAGCTGGACGTCATTGGCAACAACATTTCGAACTCGCAGACGAAAGGCTTCAAGAGCGGTTCGGTCCAGTTCTCCGACGTCTTCGCGAACAGCGCCGTTGGCCTGGGTACGCGCGTCAATGGCGTGCTTCAGGACTTCACCACCGGTAGCCTCGAGTCGACGGGGCGGAATCTGGATATCGCCATCAGCGGCGAAGGCTTCCTGCGCTTCAGCCAGGAAGGGGAAGTGGGTTACTCCCGCAACGGCCAGCTGACGATGACGTCGGATGGTTTCCTGGAAAATGCCCAGGGCGCCCGTCTGATGGGCTACGGCCTGGCTGACGCGACCGATGTCACCTCTGGCGTCGTGGTGGGCGGTCAGCCGCGCGTTCTGAACGTGCCGGCAGCCGATATGCCTGCGAGCGCGACCGGTGCCAGCGGCGTCGGCGTCAGCATGCAGCTGAACCTCAATGCGTCGGAAACCGTCGGGGAGACGACGAACGCCGTTCTGTACAACAACCTTGATGCCAAGCTTGCTGAAGACACCACGCAGCAGACGAGTGTTGCGTACAACTACTCCACCAGCTTCTCCGTCTACGACTCACAAGGTGGGCAACACAATGCCACTTTGTATTTCGAGAAAGTCGGCAGTAACGACTGGAGTGCGCGTACGGCACTGGATGGTGTATTGACCAATCAAGAACTCGACGTGACCTTTGATACCAACGGCAAGTTGGCCACGGTGGATGGTGAAGACGTCACCGCTAACCCGCCGACTTGGCCGACCCTGAGCTTTGGCGCTGATCAGCTCGGCGACGAAGTCAATCCGGTGAATGCCCAGTTCAGTCTGGCGGGCAGCACCCAGTTCGCCAACGATTCGACCGTGAAAAGTCTGGCGCAGGATGGCTATGCCTCGGGCGCACTGATCGGCATCAGCTTTGCTGACGATGGCTCGGTTGTCGGCAGCTACGCCAATGAGAAGACTGTGAACCTGGGCCAGGTGGCACTCGCGACATTCCGCAACCCTGAGGGGCTGTCGCCGTCGGGTGGCAACCTGTTCTCCGCCACGGCGACCTCCGGAAACGAGTTGCTGGGCACGGCGGGCACTGGTGTGCTGGGCGGCATCGAAGCCGAGACACTGGAGGCGTCGAACGTCGACCTGACGACAGAGCTGGTCAACCTGATCATTGCCCAGCGTAACTATCAGGCGAACACGAACTCCATCCGGACCCAGTCCGAGGTGATGGATCAGGTCGCGCAGCTGCGCTGATAGGGCAGGGTGCCGGTCGCGATGACCGGCACCGGTCTCGTCCTCTAGGGAGTAACCATGGATCGCATCTTCTATACCGCGGGTGGTGGCGCCAGCCAGACCCTGTCGCAGCAGGCGGTAGTCAACAACAACCTCGCGAATGTCTCCACGCCGGGTTTTCGCGGGGAACTCATGGCTGTCCGTGCCGTGCCCGTCGAGGGTGACGCACGCCTTGCGACGCGCACCTCGTCGATGATGACGACACCGGGGGCTGACTTTACCCCGGGGGATATCAGCACCACGGGTCGCACTCTTGATGTGGCGATGCAGGGTGATGCCTGGCTTGCAGTGCAGGCGCCTGAAGGTGGTGAAGGCTACACCCGCCGCGGGGACCTCAAGGTTGACGCGACAGGGCTTCTGACGTCACTGGGCAATCCCGTGCTGGGCGATAATGGTCAGGCCATCGTCATTCCGCCGGGTGGAGAAGTGAGCGTCGCCGGCGATGGGTCGATCAGTGTCATCGAGCCCGGCCAGAATCCTGATGCGATTGCGCCGCTGGCGCGACTCAAGCTGGTTTCGCCGGGTAATGAGAATCTGGTGCGAGGTGAGGACGGCCTGTTTCGTCTGACGCCGCCGGACGGTGAGGATTTCGCAGCGCCGGTGCCAGCAGACGATACCCTGCGTCTCGTCTCTGGTGCGCTTGAGGGCAGCAATGTCACTCCCACCGACGCGATGATCTCGATGATCGACGCCTCGAGGCGCTACGACATGAACATGAAGGTGATCGAAAGCGCTAACGAGAATGCGCAGCGCGCCAACAGCCTGCTGTCGATCAACGGTTAACGGGCCAATGCGGCCAATGAGGGTTTCATCATGATCAAATCACTCTGGACAGCCAAGACCGGCCTGGAGTCGCAGCAAACCAAGCTGGATGTGATCTCCAACAACCTGGCCAACGTCTCGACCAATGGCTTCAAGCGCTCGCGGGCGGTGTTCGAAGATCTGCTTTACCAGAACGTGCGCCAGCCGGGCGCGCAGTCGTCCGTTGTCAATACGTTGCCCTCCGGCATGCAGGTCGGTACCGGTGTGCGGCCAGTAGCCACCGAGCGCCTGCACACTCAGGGTGGGCTGCAGAACACCGAAAACTCGCGAGATCTGGCGATCAACGGCAAAGGCTTCTTTGCGGTGCAGATGCCGGATGGCACCAGCGCCTTCACGCGTGACGGTAGCTTTCAGGTCAACGAGAACGGTCAGATGGTGACCGCCAACGGCTATCCCGTTGACCCGCCGATCGTGATCCCGCAGAACGCGCTATCGATCAGTATTGGTCAGGACGGCACCGTTTCCGTGACGCAGCCGGGCACCACGCAGAGCAATGTGGTGGGGCAGATGATGGTGTCGACCTTCATCAATCCGACCGGGCTGCAGAGTATCGGCCAGAACCTCTATCTGGAAACTGACGCTTCCGGCCCGCGCGCGGATCTTAACCCGGGCCTGGACGGTGCCGGCTCGCTTTATCAGGGCTATGTCGAGACCTCCAATGTCAACGTGGTCGAGGAAATGGTCAGCATGATCGAGACTCAGCGGGCCTACGAGATCAACAGCAAGGCTGTCGAGAGCTCCGACGAAATGCTCGCGCGCATCTCTCAGCTCTAATCCCGACGCATTGGCTCAAACTCCAATGCCGACCGAAACTGCCAGGGAAACCGCGATGCCGTCCGTTTGCCATACCGCTCTTGCCCCCCGCACTCGTCTGCGTCACGGCTTCTCGAGAAGCCCGCTGCTGCTGGCGCTGGCAGCGTTACTGGTCCTCGGGGGGTGCGCACAGATTCCCAGGCACTCGGTGGTCGAGAACTCGGACCCGGTGTCCGTGCCTTCGACGCCGCCGATCCAGGCCAACGGTTCGATCTACCAGGCGCGGTTTGGTTACCAGCCGCTGTTCGAGGATCGACGTCCGCGCCAGATTGGCGACATCCTCACCATCGTGCTCGACGAGCAGGTCAGCGCCAGCAAGAGCTCGGCCGCCAATGCCTCGCGTAACGGGTCCGTTGGCCTCACGCTTAACCAGATTCCGGACGTGCTCGATTTTCTCGAGGATTACAACGCCGACGTCGAAGGTGAGAACATTTTCAGCGGCTCCGGCGGAGCCAATGCCAACAATACGTTCACCGGGACCATCACCGTCTCGGTCTTCGATCTGCAGGCCAATGGCAATTTGAAAGTGCGCGGCGAAAAGCAGATCGCCATTAATCAGGGAACCGAGTACATCCGCTTTTCCGGTGTGGTCAACCCAAGGGCGATTACCGGTAACAACACCGTGCAGTCGTCACAGGTGGCTGATGCCCGCATCGAATACATCGGTGATGGCTACATCAACGAAGCGCAGACGATGGGCTGGCTGCAGCGCTTTTTCCTCAACGTTTCGCCTTTCTGATGCCTATGACTTCCTTACATCAATTGCTCGCTGTCCGCTTCGCGCATGCATCTCGACTCGCACAGGCTCTGGCACTGCTACTGGCGCTTGCCATGAGCGCTGGCGCCCAGGCTCAGCGAATTCAGGATCTCGCCGAGTTCTCCGGCGTTCGTGACAACCCGCTGGTGGGTTACGGTCTCGTTGTCGGGCTCGATGGCACAGGCGATCAGACGACTCAAGCGCCGTTTACCGGGCAGAGCATCATCAACTTGCTCTCGCAGCTTGGCGTGACGATACCGCCCGGCACCAACATGCAGCTGCGTAACGTGGCGGCGGTCATGGTCACGGCGCAACTGCCCCCGTTCTCTCGGCAGGGTCAGGAGCTCGACGTCACCGTCTCGTCGGTGGGTAACGCCGATAGCCTGAGAGGCGGTACGTTGTTGATGTCGCCGCTCAAGGGCGCGGACGGGCGCGTGTACGCGCTGGCACAAGGTAATGTCTACGTCGGCGGGGTGGGTGCATCCGCGGCGGGAAGTAGCGTCGCGATCAATCATCAAGCGGCAGGGCGAATTCCGAATGGCGGTATCGTCGAGCAGGAGGTGCCCATGAAGCTGGGCGACGTCGATGGATCTCTCGACCTGTTCCTCAAGCGTTCCGATTTCGAGAATGCTCGCCGCGTCGTGACCGCGATCAATCAGGAGTTCGGTGCCCCGGTCGCCGCCGCCCTGGACGGCCGCACTGTGAGACTCCAGATGCCGGCTGATGACAACTCTCGGGTCACCTTTCTGGCGCGGGTTCAAGGTATCGATGTCAACGCGGACCGCGGGCCCTCGAAAGTGATCATCAATTCGCGCACTGGCTCCATCGTGCTGTCGGATACCGTGACGCTGACGCGAGCGGCGGTCGCCCATGGCAACCTCTCTATCGTGATCGACTCCAACCCGCAGGTCAGCCAGCCAGGCGCATTCTCCGGTGGGGATACGGCCGTGGTGCCCGACGCCGATATCACCGTGCAGCAGGAAGGTGGTGCGTTGCAGGTTCTGCAAACCAGCGCCGATCTCATGGACGTGGTCAATGCGTTGAACGCACTCGGTGCATCGCCTCAGGACATGATGTCCATCCTGCAGGCACTCAAGTCTTCCGGCTCTCTCAACGCTGAACTGGAGATTATCTGATGGCAATCGGTGGTGGCGCTTCGTCGATGGACCTGTCGTCGCAGTTCGCGTTCGACGTCAAGGGTATTCAGAAACTGAAAGCCGGTGCTTCGCGGTCCGCTGAGGGTAGCCTCGAGGAAGCGGCGCGACAGTTCGAGGCCATCTTTCTGCAGACGATGCTCAAGAGTATGCGTGATGCCTCGCCGCAGTCCGGGCTATTGCAGAGCCAGCAGCGCGACATGATGACGTCGATGCAGGATCAGCAGTGGGCCCAGCATCTTGCCGGCAAGGGCTTCGGCCTCGCCGAGCAGCTTGTCGCCCAGCTCGAAAGGAGCGGCCTGCCTGGCACGCAGCCATTGCCCAAGGCCAGTACCGGCGGAGACGATATTGCTGATCTCATCGCCGGTATTCCCCGCGGCGAGCCGAGACTGTTGCAGGACGGACTGCGCGTGCCCGGTAACGCCGCCGGCGAGTCACTGTTGAGCCGCCTTTCCACTCAGGCTGACGCGACGGCCAAGCCAGGCGATGTCGCCGACGATGCAGAAACCGGACGTTCCTCTTTGGGTACGACGCTTGCGTCTCTTGCCGGCGACGCCGCGAAGTTTGCCGGTCGCGCCGCTCATGTTGCCGATTTTCTGACACAGTTGTCGGGCCCGGCGAAGCAGGCAGAAGCCGCTTCCGGCGTTCCTGCCGAGCTCATCCTGGCGCAGGCCGCGCTGGAGACTGGCTGGGGTCAACGCGAAATTCCGACGGCGAAGGGGGGCAACAGCCACAACCTCTTCGGCATTAAGGCCGGAAGCCACTGGGACGGACCGACGACGGCGGTCAATACGACCGAATACGTGTCGGGACGGCCGGTCAAGATGGTGGATAGCTTCCGAGTCTATGACTCCTACGCCGATGCCTTCACCGATTACGCCAAGCTTATTGGTGACAATCCGCGTTACCGAGACGTCGTCGAGGCGAAGACGCCACAGGACGCCGCCGAAGCGATCCAGCGCGCGGGTTATGCGACCGACCCACGCTACGCCGAGAAGCTCGGCCAGATCATGCGGCAATTCGGCTCGTTGGACGGCGGGGGCGAGGATCTGGTCGTGGCTCAGAACGACCGGCCGGTCGATGCCTTTGCGCCGTCGCATTCCCCAACCACCATTTTTTAGCGGCGGGACGCGCAACGGGTTGGGTCCAGCGTCAGCGCCATGCGAGATCGGATGCATGATGCCGCTACTTAACAAAACGTTTCGAAATCGGTGGCGTCAGGCGTCAAGTGCCGACAACTGTGGCCGATATAAAGAATCAACTCCGTAATCACACCGCCAGGCAGACGATGGCGACAAATGGGAACTCGGTATGAGCCTGTATTCGATCGGTCTCAGTGGTCTAAACGCTGCCCAGTCGGCGCTATCCAACACCAGCAACAACATCAGCAATGTCTATACCGAAGGCTACAACCGCCAGCTGATTCAGCTTGGGGAAAGTAGTTCCGGCGGTTCGATGGGGTCTGGAGTCAGCGTCGACGGCATCCAGCGGCAGTACAATTCCTATATCGGCACGCAGCTCAATCAGGCCAACAGTCGGCAGTCTGCACTTGAGACCTACAGTCAGCAGATCAGTCAGATAGATGACTTGCTGGCTGACAGTGACTCGGGTCTCAACACGCTGATGCAGGATTTTTTCTCGAGCGTCGAAGATCTCACCGGCTCGCCGTCGGATCCCGCTGCGCGAGAGGGGATGCTGGGCACCTCGCAAAGCATGGTGGCACAGTTCCGTGCTTACGATACCTACATCAATGACATGCGTGACGGTTTGAATGGCCAAATCGATGGCGCCGTCTCCAGTCTCAATGATCTGAGCAGTCAAATCGCCGGCCTCAACAAAGAGATCGGCTTTGCGCGAGCCAAGACCGGTGAAGAGCCGAACGCGCTGCTGGATCAGCGCGATAAACTCGTTAGCCAGCTCAACGATATCGCCGACGTGAGAGTCACCGTGCAGGACGGCTCAAATTACCAGGTGTCTCTCAGCAACGGTCTGCCCCTTGTGGCGGGTAGCAAGTCCTTTGAACTCGCCGCCAGAGAGAATAGTGCGGATCCGGCCAATTTGACGATCTCCTATCGCGATGGCAGCGGTAATCTGACCCCAATCAACGATTCGGTCATCAAAGGGGGCGAGATCGGAGGCATGCTGAGCTTCCGCAATGAGACGCTGGATCGCGTCCAGAACCAGTTGGGTCAGCTTGCCGTGTCGCTGGCCGGTAGCTTCAACGAGCAGCATGAGCAGGGCGTCGATTTAGAAGGTCGCGAGGGAGAAGCCTACTTCGAGCTGGGAAACCCGACCGTCTTCACCAATCGTCAGAATGCGGGTGACGCGTCTTTCAGCGCGCGTTTCGATGATCCCAGTGCGGTGACCGCGGACGATTATCGTCTGACGTCCCAGGGCGGCGGCAGCTTCCAGCTTGAGAACTTGACGAGTGGTGAGAGCTCCACGATCACCGCGACTGACGGCAAGTTAACGTTCGGCGGCGTCGAGCTGACGTTGAACGGCACGCCCGCACAGAATGATACCTTCCTGGTACAGCCGACCCGCAACGCGGCCAAGGGCCTCGATGTCGCGCTGACAGACACCAGCAAGATTGCGGCGGCGGGGGGTGACAACGGCGGTGTCGGTGATAACCGTAACGCCCTGGCACTTCTTGACCTGCAGAACCAGAAGCTGGTGGGCGGTAAGGCATCGTTCAGCGGGGGCTTTGCTTCGATGGTGAGTGGCGTCGGTAATCGATCGTCGATTACCGATGCCAACCTTGCGACGCAGACGGGTCTCAGTGAGCAGCTTTATACTTATCAGCAGGCTGACTCGGGGGTTAACCTCGACGAAGAGTACGCGAACCTGATGCGTTATCAGCAGTATTTTACCGCCAATGCCAAGGTGATCGAGGCAGGTACCTCCGTTTTAGACACCATTCTCGGAATACGCTCGTAAGCGCTGTTCCCGTGTTTTGTGCTTGCAGTGGCCGTTGGCCACTGTGAACCCGTTTTTAGCGGCCATCGGCCAGCCAGGAGATCACCATGCGCGTTAGCACGGTCGTGATGTTCGAGCGAAGTGTCAGCTCGATGAACCGCCAGCAGGGCGAGTTCATGAAAGTCGGTGAGCAGCTCGCCGCGGGTAAGCGGGTCATTCGCCCCTCGGACGATCCACAGGCTGCCGCCCGTGCCGTGGGCGTGTCGCAGTCGATTGCCGCCAATTCGCAGCACTCGGATAGCCGTGTGACTGCGCGCAATGCCTTGAGCCAGGAGGAGAGCGTGCTCAACAGCACGACGGATTCGCTCTCCCGCGCCAAGGAGCTTCTGGTCCAGGCAGGTAACGGCACGCTGAATGATTCGGCGCGTCAATCGCTTGCCACCGAACTTCGCGGTGTTTACGAGTCGATGATCGGTCAGGCCAACTCCGCTGATGGCGCCGGCAACTACATCTTTGGTGGCTATCAGGATGGGGCGGCACCGTTCACCCGTAACGCAACAGGCAACGTCGAATACGCGGGCGGTGACCAAAGTCGCCAGCAGAAGGTCGACTCTTCACGCCTCATGGAAGTCGGCAATACGGGGCAGGATATTTTCCAGAGGGTGGCTCCCGGCGCGGGCTACGTCGCCTCCGCAGGCACTGGCAATGCCGGCACGACAACCTTCTCCGGACCCCAGATCGCTGACACCGCCGAAGACGGTTATGGTGACGCGTTCAGCGTCCAGTTCACGGCAGGCGATCCTCGTGGTTATACCGTTACCAACGAAACCACTGGGCAAGAAGTTGACGCCGGCGATTACGAAAGCGGTCAGACGCTTGAATTCGGCGGTCTCCGGCTAACGTTGAGAGGCGAGCCCGAGCCCGGCGATCGTTTCGATATGGCCAAGGCACAAGATCGTGACCCTGATATTTTCAAGTCCTTCGAGGATATGCTCGCGGTACTGGAGAAGCCGATCGAGTCTTCACAGGACCAGGCTGCTTACTCCAACCTGCTGTCGACGACCAGTCGCGAGATGGATAACGCCCTCGACAACGTGCTCACGGTGCGGGCTTCGGTCGGCGCGCGGCTCAACGAACTCGACACGCTCGACAGCGTTGGCAGTGATCGCGCCCTCAGCTATACCCAGACCAAGAGTAACCTTGTCGATCTGGACTACAACGCGGCCATTTCGGACTACGTACTGAGCCAGGTGGGTCTGCAAGCGGCACAGAAATCGTTCTCCAACCTGCAGGGCACATCGCTGTTCGACATGATCTGACTGTGTGGGAAGACAGGATTCTGTAACGCCAGCGCCCGAGTCAGCAATGACTCGGGCGCTTCACGTTGACGCCTAGCGATAGTCAGGTTAGTCGTCGGCACGATCGACCCAGGTGCCATATCGATACAAGAGCGTTGGCGTGGAAAATCGACCGATAGGGGCAGGTTCGGTTCTATCGAGGGTAGCCTCAGGCTACGTCTGAAGAGGCTAGCCGGCCGTGCTGGCCATCTGCTCGATCAGGCCCTGCATGAAACGAAGATTCTGATCGAAGAGGTCGCCGAGAAAGCTGCCCAGGCGCGGCATCATCACGGTCATCAGGACGAGTCCGGATGTCAGCGTGATGGGAAAGCCGACCGAGAAGATCGATAGCTGAGGAGAGGCGCGGTTGAGAATGCCCAGCGACAGGTTAATCATCAGAAGGGCGGTGATGACGGGTATCGCAAACAGCAGTCCGGCACTGAAGATCGTGCCGCCCCAGCGCACGAGCGTCTCGGCAAAGCTGGCATCAATCGACACCAGCCCCACGGGCAGGGCTTGGAACGTCCAGGCGAGAATCTCGATGGAAATCAGGTGCCCATTGAGTGCCAGGAACATCAACAGGGTGATCATTTCCAGGAATCGCGACAGCACCATGGTGTTGGCGCCCGAGTCGGGCGTGTAGAAGCTCGCGAATCCTAGCCCCATCTGCATGCTGATGAATTCGCCAGCGGTCTGGATCACGGCGATCATGATGCGCAGCACCAGTCCCATCGCGATGCCAATCAGTAGCTGCTGCAGCGTCAGGGCAACACTCTCCAGCGAGAACAGCGGAATATCGGGCATCGGGGGGAGCGTCGGGGCGATCGCGATCGTCATGGCGACGCCAAAGAGCAGCTTGAACTGGCGTGGCAGACTGGACCAACCCCACAGGGGAGAAGCCATCAGAAATGCCAGAATTCTCAGTAGGGGCCACCAAAGCAGTTGAATCCAGCTCTGCCACTGAGCGCTGGTGATGTCGATCATCGCAGAAAGGGCCTCGAAGCCGACGGTCTAGGGAGCGCCATCGCCTGTCTCACCAGCGTCATCAGCCGACGAACTGCGGAATGCTCGTCAACAGCTCGACGGTGAAATTGGTGATCAGCTGAATCAGCCAGGCACCGGACAGAATCAGCATGCCGAACACGCCCAGAATCTTGGGGATGAAAGACAGCGTCATCTCGTTGATCTGTGTGGCCGCCTGAAAAAGACTGACCAGAAGACCGATCAGAAGGGCGGTCAGCAGCAGAGGCGCGGCCATCAGCAGCACCAGCTTCATGCCTTGGTAGGCAAGACTCATCACTGTCTCGGGGGACATGGTTCACTCCCTGGGCCGCGGCGCGGCATCGACGAACCCGTGGCGGGTTCAGCCCATATAGAAACTCTGTGTCAGCGAGCCAATCAGCAACTGCCAACCGTCAACCAACACGAAGAGCATAAGCTTGAACGGCAGCGAGATCGTTGCCGGTGGGACCATCATCATCCCCAGTGCCATCAATGTGCTCGCGACCACCAAATCGATGATCAGGAACGGGACGAAAATGGAGAAGCCAATCTGAAAGGCCGTCTTCAGTTCGCTGGTGGCGTAGGCGGGGATCAGAATGCGCATCGGAATGTCTGCCGGGCCCTGCATCTCGCCAACCTCGGCAATCCGCGCGAACATCGCCAGATCCGCTTCTCGCGTCTGGGCGATCATAAATTCGCGCAGCGGCTGACTCCCTCGCTCGACCGCCACTTCCAGCGAGATCTCATCCGCCGAGAAGGGCTGCCAGGCTTCTTCGTAGATGCGATCGAGCACCGGCGACATGACGAAGAAAGTCAGAAATAGTGCCAGCCCGAGCAGGACCTGTGTGGGGGGAGCCGAGGGTGTGCTCATCGCGGTGCGCAGAAGGCCCAGAACGATGATGATGCGGGTGAAGCAGGTCATCATCAGCAGCATTGCCGGGAGAAAGGCCAGAGACGACAGGAAAAGCAGCGTCTGCAGGCTCAGCGACCACTGCTGGCCACCGTCAGCCGTCGGCTCGCTGACGATACCCGGTAGCGCCTGGGCGAGGGCGGGTTCGCTGATCGCTAAGCCACCGATGATGAGTGCAACAGCCCCCAACAGCATGCGGAAACCGAACTTCATGAAGACTTCTCATCTGGACGGGAAGTGGGCGTCGTAGGACGGCGTTCGGCGTCATCCACCGGAGAGCGTCGGGCAGCGGGCGTTAGATTATGCTTCATCGCCTGGCGTAGCCGCTGTGAAAAGCTGCCTGAAAGCGCGGGATCGTCGCTTGCGCCACCCGGTGGTATGGCAGGCGGGTCCATGCTGTCCAGTCTTGTGACCTGACCGCCGCCAACCCCCAGCACTAGCCAGCGGTCTTCGACCTCCACAATGACCACGCGTTCACGCTGGCCAACGGGGGTGCTGGCAACAACCCGTAAGTGTTGACTGCCGGCGCGACGGTTGGGGCCCACGCGCTTGAGGAGCCAAGCGCAGAGCAGGATGATGCCGACCACGACCGCCAGTGAGAGCGCGGTCTTGCCGAGAGCCATCAGACTCATGGCCTCACCGCCGCTGCCAATGCCGGTCGAAGGGATGTCGTCGTTCATCGATTGAGTTTCTGCACGCGTTCTGACGGGGTGATGATTTCCGTAACGCGGATACCGTATTTATCTTCCACCACGACCACTTCACCCTGGGCGATGAGATAACCGTTGATCAGGATATCCATTGGCTCACCTGCCAGCCCGTCGAGCTCGACCACGGAACCCTGAGCCAGCTCCAGGAGCTGTTTGATGGTGATTCTGGTACGCCCGAGTTCAACCGAGAGCTTTACCGGAATGTCCATGATCATGTTCAGGTCGCGGGTTTGACCCGAGTCGCTTCCCTCGTCAAACGAGGGGAAGACCCCAGCATCCGCGGCAGCCGGCGTCGCCTGCCGGGCCGGTGCTTCAGGCTTCGCGGCCGGGGCACGTGCCGGCTCCGGTGCTGGCGCTGGAGCTGGCGTCGGTTCGGGCTCGGGCTCCGGTTCGCTTGTCACGCCCTGCTCGGCCATCGCCGCGGCCCACAGATCGTCGGGATCCGGGTTGGCCGACTGCGCGGCATCGTCAGACTGAGAGGTGGGTTTGTTGTCGTCACTCATTATCGAAGTCCTTCATGGCGGAGTACGTACCATGGTCGATGAGATGCTTGACACGCAGTGCGCGGTGGCTCTGACGTGTGCCGTATTCGCAGGCCATGACAGGCACACCGTCGACGCGAACGTCGATGGTGCGCGGTAGCTCAATGGGGAGAATGTCACCGACGTTCAGCGACAGCACGTCACTGATACTCGACTTGATCTCGGCAAAATCGGCGATCAGCTCGACCTCTGTCTGCCGAATCTCGCCGGCCATGCGCGCCTCCCACTGAGTGTCTTCGCTGTCGTGCACGCCGATCGGGCTGGAGAGCACGTCGCGGATCGGCTCGATCATCGAAAACGGAATGCAGATGTTGAATTCGCTCGCCAGGTTGCCCACTTCCAGGTGGAAGGTGCTGTTCACCACGATCTCGTTGGGCGAGTTGGTGATGTTGGCGAAGCGCACTTGCATCTCAGAGCGCATGAAGTCGATTTCAACCGGATAAACCGACTTCCAGGCGTCGCTGTAACCCTCGAGCGCCAGCGACAGCAGCCGCTGGATGATTCGTTGCTCTGTCGCCGTGAACTCACGGCCGTCCGACTTGGTCAGAAATCGTCCGTCACCACCGAAGAGGTTGTCGACGACCATGAAGACCAGGCTCGGCGGGAATACCAGCAGCGCGGTGCCCTTCAACGGTTTCATGCTGATCAGGTTGAGGTTCGTCGGCACCGGAAGATTGCGCGCGAATTCGCTATAACTCTGATAGCGCACGCCGCCGACGGTGATGTCGGCGCTGCGGCGAATCAGGTTGAACAGGGCGACTCGGAAAAGCCTAGCGAAACGCTCGTTGATGATATCGAGCGTCTGCATCCGTTCCCGAATGACCCGGCGCTGATTGGCGGGGTCGAATGCGCGCGTCTTGCGTTCGTCGCCGGCCGGTCCGCCGGACTGGCCGCCGCTCGATGCCGCGTCCTCGTCGCCGCTGACGCCATTGAGCAGGGCGTCGATCTCTTCCTGCGACAGCAAATCGTCTTGAGACATGGTCGGTAGGGGCGCCAGTTACTGGACGATGAAATCGGAAAACAGCACGTCGTCGATGGACAACGTTGGCTGAGGCGTTGTGATCGGCTCGTCAAACAGTGCCAGTATTTCACGCTTGAGTTCGATCTTGCCTTCGGGACTGATCAGCTCCTCGGCGCTTTTGCCCGACATCAGCATCAGCAAGCGGCTGCGAACTTCGGGCATGTGCTGATTGAGGAAGTCGCCGGTCTGTTGATCGTTCACACGAAGCGAGAGACCAACGTACAGCAGGCGGTCGCTATAGTCGCTCTGAAGATTGACCGTAAACGGCGAGACCGTCACGAAGATCGGCACCGGCGGTTCGGCCGGCGGCTCTTCGGCCGCGATCTCCGCGTCCCCCGACTGACCGCTACTACGCGAGTCGAGATAGAAAAAGGCGGCTACCGAACAGGCGATCGAGAGCAGCACGATCAGCAGGCCGATTAGTATCATCGAACGTTTCTTACCGGAAGCGGCTTTAGGTGCGGCCGTTGCATCTGCCATAGCGAGGAGTCCCTGGAAATTGCAGAGGATTATGGGGGCGAGATCGCGATGACGATCGATGGAAAAGACCCTAAACGGTTGGTCAACTTCGCCTTTCGTTGGTCCTGCAGCGACGTCCACGCATCACCAACCCGGCAGTCGTCGCCTTTTGACAATTGACGCCAACGCGTCCGAATCGGTCATCGTGGCTACGCGGCGTGCGTGCCCGCGATGGCACGTCGAGCTAACGCCTCCGGGAAAGTGGCGCTGGCTCGACGCATCATTGGTCCCGCAGGTCAGGCATAGAGGCTGATATTGCCGTTATCGTTCAGCGTGACAGTTCGGGTCGGTGACTCGCCGAGCGGCTCTTCCCCACCAATGCCGACATTACCGCCGGCACCACCCGCGAACTTGGCACCGCCATCACGCTGCTCGGACTGCTCGCGAGGTTGCCCCTGATCGCCGACCGTGGCTTCGCCCAGGGCGATACCGCTCTGGGCGAGCGCTTCGCGAAGCTGAGGAATCGCGGCTTCTACCGCGGCACGGACGTGGGCGTGTGCGGAGACGGCTTGCATCTGCGCTTGCTGATCGTTGACGGTCAGCGTCACGCTCACGGGCCCTAGATCACGCGGGTTGAGGTGCAGCTCCATGCGGTTTTCGCCGCGCTGATGCAGTTGCAGGACCTGTTGACCGAAAGCGCCAGGCCACTGCGGCGAGTTCACCGCGACCGGTATGGTAGCACCCGCAGCGGCAGTCCCCGTTGGCGTTACGCCGGGCGCGCCAGTGCCGGTCGCCGAGGGATTGCCAGGAATAGTCATGCCATTGCCGTCCGGTGCATCCAGTGAGAAGGCCGTGCGGCCATCACCCTGGGGCTGTCGGTCGGTGGTGGACGCGGCATGAAGCGCTGCGAGCGCTGCATTCGAGGGTGTCGACGTTGCCGCGTTCCCCGAGCCATTCTGGCTGACGCCAGCGGCGAGTGGGTCAATCGCCGCTTTTGGGTCGTTCGCCGTCGCCCCAGCCAATGATAGCCCGGGGACACGGCTTTGCGTGTCGTCGCCGGCGTCAGTAAAAGGCTGACCGTCGGCCGGTAGTGATCGACCGGAGCCGTCAGCGACTGTCGCTCTGGGTGCGGCCTGCGCCTGCAGCAGCAGGTTGCCGGCGCCAGACCCGGTGATCGCTGCCGCTTGCCCCTGAGCCATGCCTGGCCCGGCACCCGTGTTGACGTTCGCTCCATCCTTCGAGAGTGGCTGAAAAGCCGGGAGCGCCGAGAGCAGGGCAAGCAGGGCGTCAGGACTGTCTTCGGCGCCGAATTCATCATCCTGGGTCAATGATGTCTTGCGGCTGTCGGTCAACGTGGAGGCTTTCGATAGCAGTGCCTCGATAGCCGTCTCCGGCGTTGTCTGCAACGTGTCCTTCACTGTCTGTGTTGCTGTCTGCAACGTGTCCAGTGTCGCCAGGGTGCTGGTCCTCGACTGGCCCGGCGCCGAGCGTAAATCGCCGGCGCCCTGGGTCCCGGGCAGCGTCTTTGTCTGCGAATCGGCAGTCGCGGGGCCGTTGGTCATCTGTGTGACGCCGGAGTCGCCGGATTTAACGGACGTCTGCTGCTGACCGCGGGCCGCCGGATCCTGAGAAATCGGTGATGTCGTCGGTTCCCCCGTCGACGACTGAGTCCCCTTGGCGCGAGACATGGCGTCGGCAAACGGGCTGGCGTCGACGGTGTTTCCCGAGCGGGTGGAGGCACCACTCGCGGGGCGATCACTCGCACTCGCCTTTAGCTGTGTAATCTGGGAAAACTCCATGATCCATCCCGTTGTAATCGGGCGCTTGGGCTTTTCTAGAACCCGCGACCGTTGTCCTGTTGGCGACGGCGCAGCTGCGCCGCCATCTCGTCGCTCTGACGCTGTTCGTCCTTCGCCTGTCGGTGGCTGCGTTCGTGCAGGCCGCGGGTGTGCAGCATGTCGTAGGCGTTGAACTTGCGCTGCTCGCCTTGCCAGCGATGCATGCCGCCCTCAACGCGGGCCTGCTGCTCGCCGAGCTGGCGCCGTTGCTGCTCGATGGCCCGATCGAGCGAGGCCAGGAACTGCTGATAGTCGCGCCACTGACTCGACGACACGCCAGCGGATAGCGCGTCATGGAGTTTCTGACGATACTCGTCCCGATACTGTTCGAGCTGGGTGAGACGCGCTTCGGCATCTTGATGCTGACGTCGCAGATGACCGAGATCCTCAACCGCCTTGTCGCTCTGGCGTTTGGCGAGATCCCGCAGCATTTCCATCGACTCAACGTTGGCCAAGACTACCTCCTTAGAAGACGGTCCTTATCATCGTCGCCAAACCGTCGCCGGCGACTTTTTCTGTTTCGCATTGTCACGCGTTGCACAGAAGACAAAGCCTCGAATAGGGCCTAAGCCGGCGAGCTATTTGTGGATTGTGATCCATCAGTCGCTCAATTGGCTTCCGGGACCAGCCGCTCAAGGTCACTGAGCGTGTGCGGCATGTCGGCGACATCGTCCATTCGCTGCTGAAGGAACGCCTCCAGTCTCGGATAGAGCAGCACTGCCTGGTCGAGCTGCGGATCCTGCCCTTTGACGTAGGCGCCGACGTTGATCAAATCCCGATTTCGCTGATAACGAGAGATCATCTGCTTGAACTGCTGGGCCTGGCGCAGGCGCTGGCCCGGTACCACCGCCGGCATGGCGCGACTGATCGACGCCTCGATGTCGATGGCGGGGTAATGGCCGCTCTCTGCGAGATGACGCGACAGTACGATGTGACCATCGAGAATTGCCCGCGCCGAGTCGGCGATCGGATCCTGCTGATCGTCACCCTCGGCAAGTACGGTGTAGAACGCGGTGATCGATCCGCCACCGCGCTTGCCGTTGCCGGCGCGTTCCACCAGCGCCGGAAGCTTGGCGAAAACCGAGGGGGGATAGCCCTTGGTTGCGGGGGGTTCCCCGATCGCCAGGGCGATCTCGCGAGCCGCCATCGCGTAACGCGTCAGAGAGTCCATGATCAGCAGCACGTTGCGGCCCTGGTCGCGAAAATCCTCGGCGAGGCGCGTTGCGTAGGCAGCGCCCTGCATGCGTTGCAGCGGCGAGACGTCAGCAGGGGCGGCGACCACCACGGCACGCTCGAGCCCTGCCTTGCCCAGTATGTTCTGAATGAAGTCCTGCACCTCGCGGCCACGCTCGCCAATCAGTCCAACGACGATAACGTCGGCATCGGTAAATCGAGCCATCATCCCGAGAAGTACACTCTTCCCGACGCCGGAGCCGGCGAAAAGCCCCATACGCTGGCCACGGCCTACGGTCAGCAGCGCGTTGATCGAGCGGATGCCGACATCGACGGCCGTATCGATCGGCGCCCGCGCCAGGGGGTTGATGGGCGGGGTATCCAGCGGCGCATGTCGGCTCTGCTCGAGCGGACCAAGATCGTCCAGAGGGCGGCCGTTGCCGTCGAGAACGCGGCCCAGCAGGGTGTCCCCCAGCGGGAAGCGCCGGGCGCTGGCGACATCCAGGCGGTTGCCACTGAGCGCAAGCACGCGAGCCCCCGGCAGCAGACCGCTGGTCGCGCCAAGCGGCATCAGAAAGAGCTTTTCCGCCGCAAAACCTACGACTTCGGCCTCGGCGTAGCGTTCTTCGCTCTGAGCGGAAAGTTCAATCAGGCAGGCACTGCCCAGCGGCAGTCGCAGCCCGACCGCCTCGAGCACCAGCCCTGTCGCCCTGACGACGCGCCCCTCATGGCGATAATGTGAGAGCGCTTCGACGCGGTGGGAAACCTTGTCCAACGTTTCTCGCCAGCGGCTGGCGTGCGAGTCCGGGGCGGGATCGCTATCGGCGGGTTGCCGTGCGTCTAGAGCGTCAGACGTCACCGTCACTCTCCGGCGGCGTCGCCTGCGACTTACGCCGTGCGCGGCGTTGATCCAGTATGGCTTGCCACTGCGTGGATAGGCTGGCATCGAGGCCGCCGGCCGCACTGGTCGCGCGGCAGCCGCCTCGCTCGAGCGAGGCGTCCTCCTGGCACTCCCAGCCCGCCTTGACCAGCGCATCCCCGAGCGTCGATTCGACCAACGCCAGATCTTCTGGGTGCAGCCAGAGGCGAGGACGTCCCGTCAGGCTGGTGTCAGCATCCAGCAGTTCACGGACGACGGAGAGTACATGATCCGGGTTGGCCATCAGCGACTCGCCCGCAAGCTTGCGGCCGGTGATCAGGGCCAGCTCGACGAGCTGGTTGCCAACCTGATCATCCAGCGCGGCGAGCGCCTGCTGGAAAGCCTCTGCCAGACCGGCTATCGGCGTGAGAGACAGGTCGAGGCGCTTTTGAAACTCGAGCTCGGCGACCGCGTTCGCCTCCTTGAGACCCGCCTCGTAACCTTCCTGCCGACCCGCTTCGTAACCTTCGGCACGACCCGCTTCGAAGCCTTCCTGCCGTGCCTGTTCGCGCGTGGCTTCGAGAGCTCCGCGCTCGCGCTCGACCTGTGCCTCCCGCGCCTGGTCTCGCTCGCGATCGTTGCGAGAACCGCGCGTCGCGCGGTGCTCGGCATCTTCGCGTTCCAGGTCGTTCATCTGCCAGCGGTGCCAAGTGTCGGCGGAGAGCAGGCGGCTGCTCGGCGAATTCGCCCCGTGCTCAGACATAGCCATCGTCCCCGCCGCTTAGTGCAATCTCGCCGGAGTCGGCCAGGCGACGCACGACCCCAAGAATCGCCTTCTGCTCGTTTTCGACCTGCGACAGCCGTACCGGACCGCGGTTCTCCATGTCCTCGCGCATGAGCTGAGCCGCACGCTGGGACATATTGCGCATGAACTTGTCGATGAGCGCCTCGTCGGAACCGCGCAGGGCGATGACCAGCGAGTTGGTCTCGACCTCCCGCAGGACGAGTTGGATACCCCGGTCGTCGATGTCGAGCAGGTTCTCGAAAAGGAACATCTCGTCGATGATGCGCTGCGCCAAGTCTTCGTTGTGGGCACGCACGACACCGATGACCTGCTCCTCCTGGGCGGAGTTCATCAGGTTGAGAATTTCGGCCGCGGTTCTCACGCCGCCCATCTTGCTGCGTTTGAGGTTGGTCCCATCGAGCATCGATGTGAGGACCTCTGTCAGCTCCTGAAGTGCGGCGGGCTGAACGCCGCTGAACGTCGCAATACGGAGCATGACGTCATCGCGGCGCTTTTCTTCAAACAGCTCAAGAATATTGGCCGCCTGGCCTCGCTCGAGATGGACCAGGATGGTCGCAATGATCTGCGGATGTTCGTCACGAATCAGCTCGGCGACCATGGACGCATCCATCAGGTTGAGCGAGTCGATGCCGTTCTCGGTGTTGTTGGACTCGAGGATGTCCTCGATCAGGCTGCTCGCGCGCTCACTTCCCAGTGCCTTGGTCAGAACGGTCCGTATGTGGTCGCTGGTATGGAGGTTGATCGCCGTGAACTGTTCGGTTTCGGCGTGGAATTCACGCAGCACGGCTGCCATCTCCTCGTGGGAGACCTGGCCGAGCTTGGCCATTTCCTGGCTGATCTCCTGAACCTCTTGAGTCGAGAGGTACTTGAAGATCTCGGCGGCGCTGTCCTCATCCAGCGAGAGCAGCAGGATCGCGCCGCGGCGGGCTCCACTCATTGGTACCGTCATGACTTTTCCATCCAGCTTCTGACTACCATGGCGACAAGGCGGGGATCTTCCTGAGCGATTTCACGCGCATCCTTGAGATCCTGTTCGTAGCCCGACGAGCGCCGCTTGCCGCGTTCGCGGGAGGAGAGTGCATTTTCCTCGCCACCCCCCGTGGTGTCGTTGATCTCCTGGTAGCTCGCAGCGCCGGCGGCGGCACTGGCGCCGGACTGAGGCGCGTTGGGAGCCATGGCGGGCTGCTGAGCAGGCTGCTCTGTCTGGCGACGCAGTAGCGGCTTGATCACCTTGAACCAGAGGAAAAGGCCGACCAGTGCGAGCACCAGGTACTTCAGCAGACCAGAGGCGAGGCGCCAGGCATCCGGCGTTTGCCACCAGGGTGTGGGTTCGAAATCGTTCTTTTCGATCTGAAACGGGGTGTTGACCACCTCGATATCGTCTCCCCGGGCCTGAGAGAAGCCCATGGCCTGACGAACCAGGTTACGGATCTGCGCCATCTCGGCGTCGTCGAGCGCAACCATTGTCGGATTACCCTCATCGTCGACGCCATTGCGATAGTTGACGACGACAGCGGCAGAAAGCCTTTCCAGACCGCCAACCTGTTGCTTGACATGCTCGACGGTGCGATCGACCTCGTAATTAACGGTGCTGTCGCGGCGTCCCTGGGCGTTACCACTCTCCGCGGTATCTCCGGCGTCCGCTTGGGCGTCGGCCTGGTCCTGCGCGCCTTGGTCACCGCCGTCATCCTGCGTATCGGCCTGGGTGCCTTCGGCATTGATTGGGGAGGGCGCGGTGCCCGGGGGCTGATTGCTGAGCGCGCCGGGGATGCCCATGGCAAGATCCGCGTCGCCCTGGTAGGACGCGCTCAGCTGCTCGCTGCGCACCGCGGCCTGGTTCGGCCCCTGATTGGGTCCGTAGCGCTCGTCGGTACGTTCCCGCTGAGCGAAATCGACCTGAGCGGTGACTTGGGCCTGAACGTTATTCGCGCCAACAATCGGTGCAAGGATCGACTCGATGCGATTGGCGTAGCTACTTTCGAGGGTGCGAACGTAATCGAGCTCGGTACCGTCGAGTCGGGAGTTGGCACCCTGTGACTGCGTCAGCAGCGTGCCGTTCTGGTCGATCACGGTCACGGCGTCGGCAGGCAACCGCGGGACGCCGCTGGAGACCATGTGAACAATCGCGCTCACCTGGCCGGCGCCGAGCACACGGCCGGGCTGCAGGTCCAGTACGACGGAAGCGCTGGCTGGCTGACTCTCGCGCACGAAGACCGAGTCTTTGGCCATGGCCAGGTGAACGCGCGCGTTCTGGACGCTACCAAGCGCAGCGATCGTTCTGCCGAGCTCGCCTTCGAGTGACCGTTGATAGTTGATCTGCTCGGCGAACTGACTGATGCCGAAGGCCTGGTCGTCCATCAGCTCGAAGCCGACGCCGCTGGCCTGGGGTAGGCCCTGTTCGGCGAGCTTGAGCCGCACGGGATGTACTTGCTCTGCCGGCACCAGGAGGGCACCGCCGCTATCGCTGAACTGGTAGGGCACGCCCATGGAGTCGAGTTGACTCATGATGCGGCCACCGTCGGCTTCCGTCAGCGTGGAATAGAGCACGCGATAATCGGGACTGCGCGCCCACAAGAATATCGCGACGAGGATCGCAAGGGCCGCAGAGCCGCCGATGATCAGCGGTATCAGCGGATTGCTTTTGAACTTGGCCATCCAGTCGCGCCCTGAGGACGCGGAGGCGCCCCGGGACGATCCGGTGTTGGCGGTGTCATTGGACGTGGTAGCCGAACTCATGGCTTACCTCGTCGGATGCACGGAGTGTGACTCGATGACATGGCGGTCTTCCGCTCCTGCGATGCAGCGACTCGTCCGCGGTATGTCCGAAAGGATTTCGGACCCAAGGCGGCATGAGATAAATGTGACGGCGGCTATTATCTGTCGGGCTTGCCAGCGTGAAGGTAGGAAAAGCCGCTGTTTTAACGCGCATTTGGACCAATGGCGTTGAGGGCGACCTTGATAGGCTGCGCTCGTCCAATGCCGTTTGGCATTTCACCGTTCTCCACAGGAACCGATATGAGTGCACCCGCCATTCAAGCCGCGCTTGCGCAAATGCAGGCACTTTCGACGCAGGCTGCAGGCCAGTCCGGAGCGGCTGCCGCGCCATCCGAGATGCAGGGCGAACAGGGCGGCGGCTTTGCCGGCGAGCTCAAGGCGTCTCTCGGAAAAATCAACGCGATGCAGCAATCGGCGAAACAGCAGGCGATGTCGTTCCAGGCGGGAGACGCCAATGTCGCGCTCAACGACGTCATGATCGACATGCAGAAGGCGAGCGTCGCCTTCGACATGGGGGTCCAGGTGCGCAACCGGATGGTGACCTCATACAAGGAGATCATGGGCATGCAGATCTGACCGCAAGCGATTGCGGGGCTGATCGGCTCGGGCACTGGATAGTGCTTCTTCAGGGCGCGCTATTGTTGCGTCGAGCGGCCGACATGCGTCGTGCGGTGATGCGTTTGCCAAGTCGACAGCGAGTAGATTACCAGCCCGATCCAGATCAGCAGGAAAGTCGCTAGCTGGGCGTGATTCAGCGGTTCGCCGAACACCACCAGCGCGATGAAGAGTTGAAGGCTCGGGTTGAGATACATCAGAAACCCCAGGGTTGCCAGACGTAGCCGCCGAGCGGCCCCCGCGAAGGCCAGTAGCGGGAGCGTGGTGATGATACCGCTCGCCATGAGCAGGGCCCCGGTGGAGAGGCTCTGCGTAAAGTGGGAAGTTCCCGTCGTCGTTAACCAAAGAAAGGCGCCCAGTGTCACGGGTGCCAGCAGTGCAGTCTCGACGAGTAGTCCCGAGAGCCCGTCCAGCACGACCTTCTTGCGTAACAGGCCATAGGTACCGAAGCTTGCGGCCAGACACAGGCTGATCCAGGGCAGTCGCCCCAGCCAGATCAGTTGCAGCACGATCCCCGCCACGGCGAACAGTATCGCCATCGCTTGCCACCGCCCCAAGCGCTCTTGAAAAGCCACCATTCCCAGCGCCACGTTCACAAGCGGCGTGATGAAGTAGCCCAGACTCGCCTGCAGGACCCTTGCCGTTTCCACCGCATAGATAAAAAGCCCCCAGTTCGCTGCGATCAGGACCGCGCAGCCCGCGACGGGCAGCAGCGCACCCGGGCGACGGATGCCCGCCAACACGGCCTGCCAGCGTCCGAGTAGTGTCACGATCATGATCAGGAAAACGCAGGACCATAGAATACGGTGAACCAGTACCTCCAGAGCCGGCACGCCATCGAAAAGGGCAAAGAACAGTGGGAAACAGCCCCACAGGCTGTAGGCGAGAATCCCCAGGCCGACGCCGTCGCGCGCTGATTTCGCCTCCGATTCAGACGGCTCCGGCGGGCGTGGTGGGTCGAGCGGGCGTGAGCGGACTGTCATTCTTGTAGCTACCGGCTTCGGGTTGGCGAGCTAATCTATCATGACCGATAGCGTGACTGGCCGTGCTTGCCAGGTCATATCGCAGCTGCCGCCGCGGAGACGTTTCATGAGTGATCTACGTATCAGCCTGGTTCAGACCGACCTTCACTGGGAGGACCCTGGTGCCAACCGAGAGAAGATGGAAGGGTGTCTTGGCGAACTCGGTGACGGCCAGACCGACTTGATCGTCCTGCCCGAGATGTTCGCCACAGGCTTTACCATGCGCCCGGAGCGTTTTGCCGAGCCGGCGGGTGATGGCCCGACCCTTGAGTGGATGAAGGCGCAGGCGGCGGCGCGTGGCTGCGTCATCACCGGCAGTCTGGCGGTCGATGACGGCAGACGCTGTTACAACAGGCTCTACTGGGTCACACCCGATAGGGCAGTGACGCACTACGATAAGCGACACCTTTTCCGCATGGGGGAAGAGCCGACGCATTACACGGCTGGCAGTGACCGTGTTGTGGTGACGCTCAACGGCTTTCGCATTTTGCTGAGCATCTGCTATGACCTGCGATTTCCGGTCTGGCTTCGTCAGCAGCCGATCTCTGGTGCACCTTTCGAATACGACGTTCTGCTGTGCGTCGCCAATTGGCCGGGGGCTCGCCGGCGGCCATGGCGCACGCTACTTCAAGCGCGGGCGGTCGAGAATCTGAGCTACGTCGTTGGCGTCAACCGTATCGGTGACGATGGCAATGGACTGCAATACACCGGCGATTCACTGCTTGTCGACTTCAAAGGCGAGCCGCTGATCGATGGCGAGGCGGGCGGGGCCTTCGTCGAGACTGCGACATTGTCGATAAACTGCCTGAATCGGTTTCGCGATAAGTTCCCCGCGTGGCAAGATGCCGACCGTTTTCAACTGGATAAATCATGATGCGTTTGGATCGATTTTTGAGCGAGTCCACGGAGCTGACACGCAGTCAGGCCAAGCAGGCGCTGAAACGCGGGGAGGTGAGTGTCGACGGCGAGCCTGTGCGCAGTGGGGCGCTGCATGTCGATGACGAGCAGAAGGTGCTGTGGCAGGGAAAGGCCATTGCCAGGGTGGGCTTTCGCTATCTGATGATGCACAAGCCCGAGGGGGTCGAGTGTTCGTTGAAGCCGACGCACTACCCGTCGGTTTTGAGCCTTATCGAGATCGAACAGCCGGAGCGGCTGCACCCGGTGGGGCGCCTGGATGTCGAAACATCGGGGCTGCTGCTGATCAGCGATGACGGCCAGTGGACCCATCGCGTGACCACCCCCAATCGTGACTGCCTGAAACGCTATCGCGCTACGCTCATTGAGCCGATGGATGAAGCGAGTGCTGAGCGCGTCGAACGCCGTTTTGGGCAGGGCATTGCCCTCGACGGTGAAGAGAAACCGACTAAGCCGGCCACGTTCCAGCGCCTCGACGACCATGACGTCGTGATCGGTGTCACCGAAGGCCGTTACCACCAGGTGAGGCGTATGATGACGGCGGTGGGCTATCCGCTCGCGTCACTGCATCGTGAAGCGATCGGTCCGCTCGAGCTCGATCCCGATCTCGAACCCGGGGAATGTCGCCATCTACGACCGGAAGAGATTGCGGCTTTCTAAAAAGCGTCGCTTTGTCGCCTTAATGTTTATACCGTTATCTTTTACCGGAAACTTAACAGCTCATATGCCCGCGGCTTCGATCAAACAACGTGTATAAGCCGAGCGAGGAGCATCGAAAACCGTCTCGCTCGTCCCGGTTTCGACCACGGCGCCATCCTTAAGCACGATCAAACGATGCGACATGGCCCTAACCACGGCAAGGTCATGACTGATAAAGAGATAGCTGATTCGGTGACGTGCTTGAAGCTCACGCAGTAGCTGCACTAGCTGTTTCTGCACGGTGCGATCCAGCGCCGACGTGGGTTCGTCGAGGACGAGTAGGCGGGGTTTGAGAATCACGGCCCGCGCAATGGCAATACGCTGTCGCTGGCCGCCGGAAAACTCATGCGGATAGCGATCGCCACAGTGAGCGGGCAGACCCACTTCGGCCAACGCTTCCCCGACATGCGCGTCGATCTGCGCGTTAGAGAGCCCCGGCTGGTGGAAGCGTAATCCCTCACTGACAATGTCAGCGACCGACATTCGTGGGGATAACGAACCGAAGGGGTCCTGAAAGACGATCTGAAACTGTCGCCGGCGCTGACGAAAAGCACGGCCGTTCAAGCGGTCCAGGCGCTCGCCGTCAAAGGTGATCCTGCCATGCGCCCTGACCAGCCGTAGGAGCGCGAAAGCAAGGGTGGATTTACCCGAGCCGGATTCCCCCACGACCCCCAGTGTTTCACCTTGTCGTAACGAGATCGACAGCGGCTCGAGCGCGACAAAGTCGAGCGGCCGACGCCGTAGCAGTGGCTTGGGCCGAGGAAACTGCACGCCGAGTCGATCAATTTCCAAGAGTATTGGGGCTTCATCGACTACCGGCGGCGGATGGCCGTCGGGGACCGCCGCAATCAGCTCTCGGCTATAGGCCGTTCGTGGCGCGGTGAACAGCGCCGATGTCCTCGCCGTTTCGATCACGCTTCCGGATTTCATTACCACGACTCGGTCGGCGTGGGACTTAACCAGATTCAAGTCGTGGCTGATAAGCAGTAGACCCATTCCCTCTTCTCGCCGCAACGTGTCGAGGAGCCCCAGAATTTCGCGCTGCACCGTGACATCGAGCGCAGTAGTTGGCTCGTCGGCGATCAGGAGCGCCGGCGCGTTGGCAATCGCGATGGCGATCATCACACGCTGTCGCTGCCCGCCTGAGAGCTGATCGGGTCTCGCCCCGAGCATGTCGTTGACGCGGGGCAGGCGGACCCGGTCGAGCAGTTCGCGGCTACGCCGCTTCGCTTCGCGACCGCGTAGCCCTTGATGCAGCCTTAATGTCTCTTGTAGCTGCCTGCCGACGGTATGAAGCGGGTTCAGCGAGGTCATCGGCTCCTGGAAAACGAAGCCGATTCTTCCGCCACGCAGCGCGTTCCAGGCGCGTTTCGACAGGCTGTTAAGATCACGCCCTTCGAAGCGCCTTTCGCCCCCGACTTCGGCGCCGGGCGGTAGCAGCCCCATTGCCCCTAGCACACTGACCGACTTACCCGAGCCGGACTCGCCGACGATCGCCACGGTTTCGCCGCGGTGGACTTTTAGATCCAGCGTCTCCACAGCCCGGTAGTCCGCAAAGCGAATCGAAAAGTCGTGCAGCTCAAAAACCGGTACATCGCTCATGGCGCATCCTTTTCCACGCGGACGGACGTCGATGCTGGAGCGTTGATTCGCGGGTCGAAGGCATCACGCAGCCCTTCACCGATGAAAACCAGCAGTGACAACATGACACTCAGTGTGACGAAAGCCGTAATGCCAAGCCATGGTGCCTGCAGGTTGTTTTTGCCCTGGGCAACAAGCTCGCCCAGGGAGGGGGAGCCTGGGGGTAGCCCGAAACCCAGAAAATCGAGCGCCGTGAGTGTCGTGATGGCCCCGGTAAAGAGAAACGGTATGAAGGTGAGCGTCGCGACCATGGCATTGGGCAGCACGTGGCGCCACATGATTAGCCGCGAAGGCAGACCCATGGCGCGAGCGGCACGGACATAGTCCAAATTGCGCGCCCGAAGGAATTCGGCGCGTACGATATCCACCAATCCCAGCCAGGTGAAAAGCAGCATGATCCCGAGTAGCCACCAGATATTCGGCTCGACCAGACTCGCGAGGATAATCAGTAGAAAAAGTACCGGGAGGCCGGACCAGATTTCGATGAAACGCTGGCCGATGAGATCGATCTTGCCGCCGTAGTAGCCCTGAAGTGCACCGACGCCAACGCCAATGACGAGCGAGCCCGTGGTCAGGGCGAGAGCGAAAGCCACCGAGAGGCGAAAACCGTAGACCACGCGAGCGAAGACGTCACGACCCTGATCGTCCGTTCCGAGCCAATGTCGGGCGCTGGGCGGCGAGGGCACGGGACCGCCAACATCTCGATCCAGCGTCTGATAATCAAAGGGAACCGGCGGCCAGATCGCCCAGCCGTGAGCGTCTATCTGCGATTTGACGAAGGGGTCATGGTAGTCGGTGGTGGTTGGCAGGAAACCGCCGAAAGTCGTTTCCGGATAGTCTATCGCCACCGGTATATACCAGTCTCCCTGATACTGCATGACCAGCGGCTTGTCGTTACTGATCAATTCTGCGGCGAGGCTCAGTGCAAAGAGCACGCCGAAGAGCCAGAGAGATACGACGGCACGCCGGTTATGGCCAAAGACGCGTAGCCGCCGACGGGTGATCGGTGACAGCTTGGATCTGACGGTGGCGGCCTGAAACAGCGACGAGACGCGCATCATGCCTCCCGACTCTCGAAGTCGATTCGGGGATCGACCCAGACATAAGTGAGGTCGGAAAGCAGTTTCAGCAACAGCCCCATCAGCGTGTAGAGATAGAGCGTGCCGAAGATCAACGGATAGTCTCTCTGCATTACCGCCTCGAAACCCAAAAGCCCCAGCCCATCGAGGGAGAAAATCACCTCGATCAGCAGTGAACCGGTGAAAAAGATCCCGATCAGCGCAGCCGGCATCCCCGCAATGATGATCAGCATCGCATTGCGAAACACATGACCATAAAGAACACGCTGTTCTGAGGCACCTTTCGATCGTGCCGTCATTGCGTACTGCTTGTGAATTTCATCGAGAAAGCTGTTCTTGGTCAGCATGGTCAACGTGGCAAAGCTGCCCACCGCCGATGCCACTACCGGCAGTGCGATGTGCCAAAAATAATCTTGAATCTTGTCCAGCAAGCTCAGCTGGTCGAAGTTCGTCGAGGTCAAACCCCGCAGCGGAAACCAGTTCAGATAGCTGCCGCCGGCAAACACGACGATCATCAGGATGGCGAAGAGGAAGCCGGGAATCGCGTAGCCCACGACGACGACCCCCGATGACCAGACGTCAAAAGCGCTGCCGTGACGCAGCGCCTTGCGAATGCCGAGCGGAATGGAGATCAGGTAAACCAGCAATGTGGTCCAGAGACCCAATGAGATCGAAACCGGCAGGCGATCGATGATGAGGTCGATGACCGGTCGTCCGCGGAAGAGGCTTTCGCCGAGATCGAAGCTCGCATAGTTTTTGAGCATCACCGCGAAGCGCTGCCACGCGGGTTGATCGAAGCCATATTCCTTGTTGAGCGCCTCGCGCAGCTCATCGTTGATGCCCTGCAGGCGCTGCGCGCCACTGCCGCCGACGCTATCACCGCCACCCCCCTCGAGACCGGTGCTCGCGCCACTGCTCAACCCCTCGAAACGGGCCATCATCTGATCGATGGGGCCGCCTGGCGCGGCCTGCACGATGACAAAATTGAGCAGCAGAATCCCGAACAGCGTCGGGATCATGAGCAGCAGACGTCGCACCAGATAGCTCGCCATGTTTGGCCCTCACTCCTCTCCGCGCTGACGGGAACGCACCTGGGCCGCTCGCTCCGGATCCACCCACCAGATGCTGAGGTCCCGCGTATAGCGAGGGAAGGGCTGCGGGTAGTCGAACTTGTCCCAGACAGCGATACGAGTGCCCTCGAAATTCCACTGCGGAACAACGTAGAAGCCCCAGCGCAAGACCCGATCGAGGGCGCGGGCAGCGGCATCCAGCGCATCGCGTGCGTCCGCGGCGATCAGATCGTCTACCAGCGCATCGACCACGGGGTCGCGTACTCCAGCCAGATTTCGGCTCTGCGGTGCATCGGCGTAGTCGCTTTGCCAAAAATCCCGCTGCTCGTTGCCCGGGTTGGCGGACTGAGGAAAACTGCCGACCACCATGTCAAACTGGAACCGCCGCAGTCGATCGAGATACTGATTGACGTCGACCAAGCGGATACGCGCGTGAATGCCCAGGCGCTCAAGATTCCGCACGTAGGGCTGCGTGATGCGTTCCCACTGGCTGTCGTACAGCAAAAATTCCAGCGTGAAAGGGCGCCCGGTATCGCGATCGACCAGAGCATCGTTGCGAACCTCGTAGCCTGCCTCACGCAGCAGCGTGAGTGCTTCCCGCAGGCGAGGGCGTAGGCCCTCCGGCTGCGGAATCGGCAGGGCCTGATCAAGGACACCCTCCGGGAGTTTGTCTGCAAAGGGCGCCAGCAGGGCGGCTTCCTCGCCCACGGCTAACCCCGTTGCTGCCATCTCCGAACTCTCGAAGTAGCTGTGCGTGCGTGTGTAAACACCGTAGAACAGGTGTTGATTGAGCCACTCGAAATCGAACGCGAGCGAGAGTGCCCGGCGCACGCGTGGATCCTGAAGCTGGGGTCTGCGCGTATTGATGACATACCCCTGCATGCCGGCAGGCTGGCCGTCGGGAATGACCAGTTGCTCGATGGCGCCGTCGTGTACCGCGGGCGTCTCGTAGGCCGTCGCCCAGTTCTTGGCGCTGCCCTCGAGCCGCAGGTCCAGCGCGCCGGCAAGAAACGCCTCCAGTGCCACCGACTGATCGCGAAAATAGTCATAGACCAGACGGTCGATATTGTAGCGCCCACGATTGATCGGCAGATCACGCCCCCAGTAATGCGTCACGCGCCGATAGACGATCTGCCGTCCGGGGTCGATGCTGGCGACTTCGTAGGGACCCGAGCCGAGCGGTGCTTCCAGCGTCGGCCGCGTGAAGTCTCGATTTGACCAGTAATGCTTGGGCAGGACCGGGAGTTGGCCAAGGATCAGTGGTAGCTCCCGCGACTGGTTATCGGGGAACGCGAAGCGCACTGTCCTCTCATCAACTGCCGTGACACTCTCGACGCCGGCGTAGTAGGCCCGGTAGAAAGGCTGCCCTTTCTCCCGCAGGAGCTGGAAGCTGAAGATGACGTCGTCCGCGGTCACCGGCGTGCCATCATGAAAGCGTGCCTCGGGGCGAAGATCGATCTCCATCCAGTGGCGTTGGGTGTCGAGACGAATCCCACCGGCCAGCAGGCCATACATGGTGAATGGCTCGTCAGCGCTCGACTCCATCAACGTGTCGTAGAGTTGGGCGAGTCCGTCGGCGGGCGACCCTTGGATGATGAAGGGATTGGTGGAGTCGAAGCTGCCGCTGGCGGCACGACGAAGTGTACCGCCTTTCGGCGCGCTGGGATTGACGTAAGGGAGCTGGTCAAAATCCTCGGGGAGGGCGGGATCGTCGTAGAGCGCCAGGGCATGAACGGTGGCCACCCGGGGCGGTGAAGAGTCGGTGCGAGCGGCTGCCTCGCTCTGGGACAGAGTATCGGCGAGACCGCGAGTCGGCGTTGCCATCGAGACGAGAAGGCCGCAAATTAGCGTGAGAAGCGCGGCATTCCAGGAACGATTCGTCATACCGCGTTTCTCCAACGGGCGTGGGCACCCCGTTCTGATTGTCGTCGGGCAAGCGAGAGATCAATGCCTGCTGGCTAGCGCTTGCGCGGGCACGACCAGAGTCTGACCGGGTCGGATAATGTTCCCCGAGATTCCGTTGCTCCGGCGAATTTCGGCGACGCTTGCACCAAAATGCGCAGCGATTGCCGAGAGCGTGTCCCCTCGCTTAACCACGTACCGATTCATAACGCTGCGCTCGGAATCGGGTACGGCATCGAGATTAGCCAGAAACCGTGATTTTGCCGAGATCGGCAGTACCAGGCTGGCGTCATCACGCGGTCGCGTGGCGCTGCGCTTGAATCCTGGATTGAGTGTTTTCAATTCCTCGGCGTCGATGCCCGAGAGTTCAGCCGCCATCGAGAGCGTCAGCGGGCCGGCGGTGTCGACTTTAACAAACTCGGTGCGGTCCGGAATCGACGGCAGAGCGACACCGTAACGCGCCGGGTGGGCGACCACTTCCGACAGCGCCAGCAGTCGCGGCACATAATCCATCGTCTCCGACGGCAAACGAAGGTGCCAGTAGTCGATCGGCTCTCCCCGGTTGGCGGCGGCACGGCGAGCGGCATTCACGGTGCCGGCGCCGGCGTTATAGCCGGCAAGACTCAACAGCATGTTGCCGTCGTACCAACGATCGGCGAGCTGTCGCAGATAGGAGAGCGCGGCATCCGTTGCCGCCAGCACGTCGCGGCGGCCGTCATACCAGTCGGTGCGTTCCAGCCCCATGGCATCGCCGGTACGCGGCATGAATTGCCAAAGCCCAGTGGCACCGCTGGGGTTGGCGGCCGTGGGATCGTAGCCGCTTTCGATGAACGGCAGCAGGGCGATCTCTCCCGGCATGTCTTTCGCCTCGAGTCGCTTGCTGATCCAGTGAAGCCAGGGACGTGCTTCGAGCGCAACGCGCTCGACGTGATGCGGATGCTCGCGGTACCACTCCAGCCACTCCGCGACGCGAGGGTTTTCGATCTCGTGAGACAGTGCAAAGTCGTCGCGAAGCCGGCTCCAGGCATCCGGAATGGGCTGCCTCTCCAGAACCAGTTGGGACCAGAAAGTGGCGCTTCGCGGCAGTGCCGACACCGGACCGCCGCTGGCGTCCGGCGAGGCGTGCGTGGCAGCGCCGTCAGTGTCGGCGGCGAGGGGGGCGGCGTGAGCCGCCGCGAAAGTCGGTGTGGCGAGCAAACAAATACCGCTCGCGAGACTCAGCAGGGCCCGATAGCGGCGCAAAGGGAACATCATGAACTCTCTATCTCTTCCGTACTCGGTTCTGTAGGTCAGTCGTCGGGACGAGCGCCCACGTTTCAGACATGGGTCGATGTAGCAGCTTGTCCTACAGAACGTCAGTCTTGATCCTACCGGTCCTCGATTCAGCGCTCCCTGCTGTATCGGCGGTCGTGAGGGGCTCGCCCTCTTTAAAAGCGGTCCTTCCAGGCCCGCAGCGTTGCGAACGCCGATGTCTCGTCGCCGCTTTCACCCTGTGACGCCAATGTCTGACGAAGCCCGGGCTGGTCGAGACGCAAGAACGGGTTGATCTGGCGTTCCCGGCCGAGCGTCGTGGGTAGCGTGGGTCTGCCTGCATCGCGCGCGGCTTCGCATTCGCGTCGATAGTCATCACGAACCGCATTGTCCGGCTCGGCGGCGGCGGCGAAAGCCAAATTGGACAGTGTGTATTCATGGGCGGCAAATACCTGCGTGTCGCCGTCCAGCGGCGCAAACTTGGCAAGCGATGCCTGCATCTGGGCTGGCGTGCCCTCGAAGAGCCGACCGCACCCGCCGGAGAACAGCGTATCGCCAGCAAACAGCAGCCCTGGCGTGCCGGCGGCGTGGAAGGCGATATGGTCCAGCGTGTGACCGGGGACGGTGTGGACCTCGAAACGCTGGCCCAGAACATGACACTCGTCGTCCTGCCGCATTACCTGCTGGACGCCTTCGATTGCCGGGTTGTCCGGGCCGTACACCACGGGCGCGTAGCGTTCGACGAGCTCGGCCAGGCCACCGGTATGATCCTGGTGATGATGCGTGATCAACACGGCTTCAAGCGTCGCGTTCTCCCGCTCGAGCCACTCGACCACCGGACGTGCGTCGCCGGGGTCGACCACCGCGACGTTGGGTGTGGCTTCCTGACGAAGCACCCAGATATAGTTGTCCTGAAGCGCGGGGATGGGTATGACGGTCAACATAGGATCATCCTCGTTGGGTGAGCGTTCGGCATCATCTCAAGAACATCGATAGCCTGGATGCTACTGGGGATGGCAAAGTTCGCAGCGATTTCTTGCGCCTTGGCCATCGGGGCCATGACAAGGGCCACGAAAAGCACGTTGCCCTATGAAAAGCCGACAACCTTGGGGAGTTGAACCGCCCGTGTCAAATACGCCAGTCGCGAGTCATCTCGTCAACGCGGTCCAACAGGGTCGCCGGTTCTGGGAAACGGAGCCCGGCCGTTCGCTATGGTCCTTGGAACGTGCCTGTCTTGGCCCCCATTGCGAGCAGCGCCGGGGGGCGGTGAGCCTGCAACTGGGTATGGCGGAGTGGATCAGTGACATGTGCCCGGTTCGCAAGGCGCTTCAATGGGCGCCGGCAGAGTCGCTCGTGCGCGCGCCACAAACGCTGGTTTGCCTGCCCGAGCGCCTGCCGCTCGCCGATGATGCGCTGGACCTGACCGTCATTCATCATCTACTCGAGGCAGTGGAGAGTCCCCACCGTCTACTGCAGGAAGCCGCCCGCGTGACACGTGCCGATGGCCGGCTGATCATCTTTGGCTGGCATCCCCTGGGCATGGCGAGCTTCCCGCCGAACCGGCGTCCCGAGCCCTGGCGGCAAACCTGGCGCACGCCCAGGCGTCTTGGTGACTGGCTCGCGTTTGTCGACTTCGAGATCGAGCGGGTAGACTACTGCGGCTTCGCTTGGCCGGGACGACGACGCGGCAGCCGGCGCCTGGAAACGCTCGGCAGACGCTACAATCTGCCAGTGGCTCAGGCCTACCTGCTGGTTGCCAAGCAGCGGTCTATACCCGTCCAGCCGCTGCGTTTACGCCAGTCAAAACTCGCCGAAGTCCGCAGCGGCGCCTGGAGTGGACTGGCGCCGCGAGAAGCGACGCGAGTCGCTTCACCGTCCAGCGGGCGTATCGAATCCCCGGGAACGAAACGTCTCGCGCCGCCGAGCATCGATGGCAACCGACGTGACGACGCCTCGCTCGGTCGGCTTGCCGCGAGATCCGAGCGAGATAGCCGAGGTGTTATCGAACGTGACGCGACCGAACGCTGACGCGATGCCCGTATGCCTCGTGGGTCGTCGAGTGTTGCGGTTACGTCATGGCTCACCGACTCGTCCGCCAGGCCTCAATGATCGATTCATCGATAGACCGTTCCATTGATAGACCCAGAGAGAGACGCCACTCTTGTCAGACCAGTCATTTGAAGACGCCCCCACGCCCAATGTGACCATCTACACCGACGGCGGCTGCCGGGGAAATCCAGGCCCGGGCGGCTGGGGCGCGCTGCTTGAAGCGGGCCGACATCGCAAGACCCTCAAGGGGGGCGAGCGTGATACCACGAATAACCGGATGGAGTTGACCGCGGCCATTGAAGCGCTTCGCACGCTGGACCGACCGTGCCGGGTCGCGCTATGGACCGATTCCCAATACGTGCGCAAGGGAATCACCGAGTGGATACATGGCTGGAAGAAGCGGGGCTGGCAGACTGCAGCCAAACAGCCGGTCAAGAACGCCGAGCTCTGGCGTGCGCTGTTGGCCGAGACCGAGCGGCATAGCGTCGAGTGGCACTGGGTGAAGGGGCATAGCGGCCACGAGGGTAACGAAGCTGCTGACCGCCTGGTGAATGAGGCGATCGATGAAGTGGTCGCAGCGTCGCGCTGACGCGTGTCGCCCCGTCGAGTCCAGCCGGATTCGGCGCTTAGAATGAAAGTCAGCGCCGGCGCCACCCGAAGCGTCGGCCGCCGAGGAGAGAGTCATGCGCCAGATCGTCATGGATACGGAAACCACGGGTATCGACCCACGCGAAGGCCACCGCATCATCGAGATCGGTGGTATCGAGCTGGTCAATCGCCGGTTTACCGGGCGAACCTATCATCAGTACGTGAACCCCGAGCGGGAGATCGAGGCCGAAGCCATCGGGATCCACGGCATCACCAACGAGCGCGTCGCTGACGAGCCCGTTTTTGCCAAGATTGCCGATGAGCTCTGGGAGTTCATGCGGGGTGCCCAGCTGGTCATCCATAATGCCCCATTCGACGTGGGGTTTTTCGATCACGAATTTCGATTACTGAATCGCGCACGCGGTGAACCGGTCATCGGCCCGGTTGCCGATCACTGTGACGTCCTCGACACGCTGACGATGGCGCGTCGAATGCACCCGGGCCAGCGCAATAGTCTGGATGCCCTCTGTAAGCGCTATGCCGTCGACAATGGTCAGCGCGTGCTACATGGGGCGCTGCTGGACTCCGAGATTCTCGCCGACGTGTATCTGGCGATGACCGGTGGGCAGACGGCGTTGTCGCTCGCCGGACAGGAGGATAACGGCGCCCAGCAGAGCGGTGACAAGCGGGGTGGCGTTCAGCGACTCGATCGTGCTGCGACGCCCCTGGTTGTCGCTCGCCCGAGCGAGGCTGAGTGGGAGGACCACCGCCGTCGTCTCGATCAGATCCGTGAGTCCGCGGGTCAGTGTCACTGGGATGCAATGTCGCAGAAGGACACGCTTTGATGTTTCGCCGTGACATGCCGCCGGAGGCGACCCCAGGGGGGTGGCTCATCCGCATGAACGATGAGGGCGTGGCGCCTGACGCTGCCGGGGACGGTTTTCTCGACTACGTCGATACCTGGCCCCATGGGGCACTGCGACTCGGCTACTGGCAAGACGAACCCGTGGCGGTGAGTCCGGAAACGGGCGGCGCCGAGGAGGGCATGGCCTCCTGGCCAGCAGCGAGAGAGTGGCTGGCGATGACCTCGGCAGGACACGGCGAGCTACTCGCCACCGCGCTTCAGGTCGTCCGCTGGGCCAGAGATCATCGCTTCTGCGGTCGCTGCGGTCATGAAACCCGCCGCCTGATGCACGAGTTCGCGATGCAGTGCGATCACTGCAGCCTGCGCGGCTATCCTCGGATCTCGCCGTGCATCATTACGCTGGTGACCTTCGGGCGAGAGATGCTGCTGGCGCGTAGCCCGCGCTTTCCGCCGCGACGTTACTCGACGCTGGCCGGATTCATTGAACCCGGCGAAGCCGTGGAAGCGGCAATCCGGCGAGAGGTCATGGAAGAGGTGGGGGTCGACGTTGGTCGGGTCAGCTTTTTCAAAAGCCAGTCCTGGCCATTCCCTCACTCGCTGATGATGGGTTTTTTCGCCGAAGCGACGAGCCGACGCATTCATATCGACGGGGTAGAGATTGCCGACGCCGCCTGGTTTACGCCGGAGCGGGTGCCGGAGCTGCCGCCGATCTACTCGATCTCGCGTCAGCTGATCGAGACGCACCGTAGCGCCGTCGCGACACGCTAGTCTTGCGCCCAGCCTCAGGCCGTGCGGGATTTGCCGAAAAGCTTGGGCAGGCGGCTGGCAAGGCCGATGTCACCCTTGACCTTGACGCGGCCGCTGAGCAGCGCCTGCATGGCGTTGAGCTCTTTCTTGACCAGTTTCATCAGCGAGGCGGTGTCGCTGGCAATGGTCACGCTGGGATCGGTGTGGGTGCCCGGGCAGATATCCAGCGAACCGTGGTCGATCGTCACGTAGTAATCCTCCACGTCGCTGAGCTCGAACTGATACACCGCGACGAGATCGCCCGCGGCGGCGGGGTCGAATCGGGCATGCAGTCTGTCGATAAGTTGTTCGTCGTCCATCGAGAGTCTCCGCGTTGAAGTTGAGCAAGCAAATCATTGCCTCGGACGGGATGCAACCGTCAGGGAATTGCCACTAGCGGAATGCACAAGGGAATCCGATGAGACCCGAAGGAGAAGCCTGTGAGTGAATGGCTGGCCGACTATGGCCTGTTTCTGGCAAAGACCGCGACGCTGGTGATTGCCCTGGGCGTCGTGCTCGGGCTGCTGGCCCTCGGGCGTCGAAAGCGCGAGTCCGGGAGCGACGCGACGCTCGAGATCAGTGAGCTCGATGAGCGGTTCGCCAAGCGGCGCCGTCAGCTAAGCCTGGCAGCCGAGCCCAGGCACCGGCGACGCGCCGTCGCCAAGGCGATGCGCCGGACGCTCAAGGCGGAGCGCAAGGCACCGAGGCAGCAAGATAGCGCGAGCGCGGCATCTCGAGTCTGGGTGCTCGACTTCGAGGGGGACCTCAAAGCCACCGGGACCTCGGCGCTTGCCGAGCTGGTGACGCTTCTGATCGGGGAAGCCCGCGAAGGCGACGAGGTGGTCATGCGCCTGCAGTCCGGTGGTGGGTTAGTGCATAGCTATGGACTCGCCGCCGCGCAACTGGATCGACTACGCGACGCAGGTCTCTCGCTGACCGTCTGCGTCGACAAGGTCGCCGCCAGCGGTGGCTACATGATGGCATGCTGCGCCAACCGCCTGATCGCGGCACCGTTTGCGGTGATCGGTTCGATCGGTGTGGTAGCGCAAATTCCCAACTTCCACCGTCTACTCAAGAAGAACGATGTCGACGTCGAACTGCTGACCGCCGGTCGCTACAAGCGCACTTTGACCGTGCTCGGCGAGAACGACGAAGCCGGTCGCGAGAAATTTCGCGAGGACCTCGAGTCGACCCACGAGCTCTTCAAGCACTACGTCCAGGCAAGACGTCCGACCCTCGACATCGAGCAAGTCGCGACCGGCGAAATCTGGTACGGCAGTGAGGCGCTCGGCGCCGGCCTGATCGACGCCATTGGCACGAGTGATGCCTACCTGGCAGACAAGTTGGACGCGCGCAGTCGAGTGTTAAAGGTATCGCTCAAGACCCGCCGCGGGATGCTGGGCCGATTCACCAAAAGCGCCGAGGGGAGCGTCGAACGGGGCCTCGACCGAATGATCGAACGGGTGGACGACCTGCGCTGGCAGCGGCGCTGAATTCCCTGTTAGACGCCGCCGCTAGTGATGGGCTTTCAATGCGGCAAGGTGGCAAGGGCGGCGATGACGTGCCAGGCCGCGTTGCCTTTTAACGAGTAGTAGATGGTCTGAGCACTTCGCCGTGTTTCGACCAGTGTTTCGTGTCGCAGTACGGCGAGATGCTGCGACAGGGCGGACTGACTCATTCCCAATCGCCGGTTGATCTGCGTGACGCACTGCTCGCCCTCGATCAGTAGGCAGAGAATCCGCAGCCGACTCTCGTTGGCCATCGCCTTAAGCAGCGCTGTGGTGGGTGCCATTTGGGCTTCGGTCAATAGGGTAGGGGAGTTGGAGCGCGTAGGGGCCATGATCTTCTACTGCATCCGCTGACGGCGGAGTTCCGGCGCTGAACGTTCTGTTGCAGGCCACGGCATCCTAGCTAATGTAACTTAGAGTTACAAACATTTTAGGCGTTTCTCGATGGAGAATTCGACCTCAACTCTTTATAATCCGCGCCCGCTTCAACCTCCGTCCTTCGAGGGTTCCCTTACCCCTCGGCCAGCCACGGCACACGAAAAAGGTTCGACATGCTCAAGCTCGATGATCGCCAAATCCGCCACGCCTTGTGGTGGTTGATCACTTTTCACGTCGTCATCATTACGGCGAGCAATTATCTGGTGCAGCTACCATTCACGCTCTGGGGGCTACATACCACCTGGGGCGCCTTCAGCTTTCCCTTCATCTTTCTGGCCACCGACCTGACAGTGCGCCTGTTCGGTAAATCGTCGGCACGGCGGCTGATTGCCGGCGTGATGTTGCCGGCACTGCTCGTCTCCTATGTCATTTCGGTGCTGTTCCAGCAGGGGCAGTTCCAGGGACTTGAGGCGCTGGGGAGCTGGAACCTGTTCGTCGGCCGAATAGCGCTGGCCAGCTTCATGGCCTATGTCCTCGGCCAGCTGCTCGACATTCATGTCTTCGACCGCCTGCGACGACTGCGGGCCTGGTGGGTGGCGCCGACGCTCTCGACGATCCTCGGCAATCTGGCGGATACCTTCGCCTTCTTCTCCATCGCCTTCTGGCAAGGGCCGGATGCCTTCATGCGAGAGCACTGGGTCGGCATCGCCTGGTTCGACTATGGCGTCAAGTTGGCGATCAGTCTGGCGTTCTTTCTGCCGCTTTACGGCGTGCTGCTGGCGTGGCTCAGTCGGCGACTGTTCACTGAGCGGATAGAGGGTTTGCCGGGGAGAGCCTCGCGTTCCTGACATCGCCCTGCGACGGGTCTGATATCCTTGCCGCCACGGACGTTAGAACGACGTTAGAACGACGAGGAGAACGGATTTGCGACTTCACGCCACCGACACTGCCGATTCCACCGAAATGCCCTCTGGCACGACGCCTCTGGTCATTCTTCACGGGCTCATGGGTAGCGCCGACAATTGGCGTTCTCACATCAAACAGTGGCAGGCCAGGCAGCGTGTGGTCGCCGTGGACCTGCGCAACCATGGCCGTTCCCCGCATGGCCGTGGCATGAGCTATGAGGCCATGGCCAATGATGTGCTCGAGCTACTGGCGTCGCTCGGTCTCGAGCGTGTGAATCTTTTAGGACATTCGATGGGCGGCAAGGTCGCGATGACGCTCGCGCGGCTGCAGCCGGGGCGGGTGGCGCATCTGGTCGTTGCGGACATCGCGCCGGTCGCCTACGAACATGGGCATGACGAGGTTTTCGAGGCGATGCGACGCGTCGAGGCCGGGTCGCCGACCTCTCGAAGCGAGGCAAATACGCTGATGTCGGAGGTGATCGAATCGACTCCGACGCGTCAGTTCCTCGCCACCAACCTGATTAAAGGTGACGACGGCATCATGACGTGGCGGGTCGGGCTTGACGAGATCGAGGCGGGCTATGCAGATATCATCGCGCCACCGGGCGGCAACGAGACGTTCGACGGGCCTTCACTAGTGATTCGCGGGGGCGCATCGTCCTACGTGCAAGACGCTCACCGCGAGGCCATCGAGGCGGTACTGACCGATGTCACCCTCGAGACGCTTGAAGGCGCTGGCCACTGGTTACACGCCGAGCAGCCCGAGGCATTTCGTGAACGCATCGACCACTTCCTCCAGTCTTCAGCCTGAAAAACCGCTAGGCGAGAGGCTCGGCGTCGCCATCCACGGGGATCACCTCGATACTGGCATCCCTACGCCCGAGAAACCGGTTGAGTATGCGGTAGGTATCGATGTCAAAGCCACGAGAGTCGGGCAGTGTCTCCAGCTGTTCCAGGCGCGAAACGCTGCCCTGATAGTGCCAGTGGTCCACGATATGGAAACTCGCTTCGTTCGCCGTGCCGTCTTCGCGAAAGGCGACCCGTCCCGGCCACGGCCAGTTTTCGATACGTAGTCGCTCCATCGCCGCCCTTGCCCGGGCGGTGTGGGCGGCCAGCGTTTCTTCACCGCAGCAAGCGCCCCGGCAGCGCCCGATCTGATAGCCGAAGCAGCGACCCTTGCCCGCTTCCAGCCCCAGTACGCGCAGACACAGCCCCTCCTGGTTGGCGATGTCGCGCAGTGTCATCTGGCCGTCACGGCGATTGCGAAAAAGACCGTAGAGGTGCGAACGCGCGGTAACGACCCACTGACCGTCGGTCAATTGAGGCTGCGTTTCACCATCGGGCCAGTTCCAGCTCACCAGCCGTATTCGCTTGCGTAGCTGCCGGTTATATAGCGGCACCCAGCGTTTGATCAGATCCGCCTCGAGCAACTGCGCGCCCAAATCGCCGCTGGTACGCATCCAGGCAATGCGCTCGGTCTGCGCCATCATCTGCCGATGACGATTGGCGGCCGGGTCGCGGACGTGGGTACGTACCCGCTGGCGAATATCGATGCTCTTCCCCACGTAGAGCGCCAGGTCGTTCAAACCGAAGAAAACATAGACGCCTGGCCGAGCCGGGAGCTCGGCCAGCGCATCAAAGCCGACGCTTGGCAGCGCGTGGGTCGGATCCTTGCGGGGATCGTACAGACTGAGTTTGGCGGTCATGCATTCAGGCTAGTCGATCCAGTCTCACTGCGCGTCGAGGTCTACGGCGAGTCGCGAGATGGGGCTTTGTGCCTTGATCTCGCCACGTTCGAGTAGAAAGGCCTCGAAATCACGATAGCGTTTGGTGTCCAGTGCCGCCGGTCGCAATGCGAAACGTGGCAGCGTTGCTTCCCATGCTTCCGCATTGAGCGGTGTATCGAGCGATTCGTCGTAGTCGATGAAGCGCTGCCAGGCGTCGTCGGGATGATTGATGATCCAGGCGGTCGCTTCACCAATCGCGGCCATGAAGCGACGATAGGCATCGCGATGGTCATCGAGCGTGTCGCGGTTGGCGACGAAAATCAGCTCGTCATAGGTCGGCACACCTTCCTCTTCGATGTAGAAGGCTTTGCCGGGGACGCCTTCGTGGCGCATCTGGGCGAGTTCGAAGTTGCGAAAAGCGCCGGTCACCGCATCGACGCGCTGGCTGATGAGTGCCGGGGTCAGCGAAAAGTTGACATTGACCAGCTCGACGTCATCCAGGCTCAGACCACTGTGTTCCAGAGTCGCCGCCAGCAGCACCTCTTCGACGCCGCCCACCGAGTAGCCGATCTTGTGTCCAGCGAGGTCGGCAACCGCTTCGATACCGCTGTCCGCGCGCACGACCAGTGCATTGAGAGGTGTCGCGACGAGCGTGCCGATACGGACCACCGGCAGGCCCTGGTCCACCTGCAGATGCAGCTGTGGCTGATAGCTTAGCGCCAGATCCACTCGGCCGGCAGCCACGAGCTTCGGCGGTACGCTCGGGTCGGCCGGAGATTGGATGTCGACGTCGAGGCCGCGCTTTTCGAACAGGCCGCGTTGCTTGGCGATAATCAACGGCGCATGCACAGGATTGGCATACCAGTCTAGCATGACGCTGAGATCGATCATTTCCGGCGCATCGATCTCGTTGTCCTGCGCCGAGGCCGTTCCCGTCATGCCGATCGTCAGCGAGGCGAGGGCGAGGGTGAGCCAGCGGCGAAGCGGGCGGGCCGGACGGTGCGAAGGGGGATGGCTTCGTGCGGTAGTGCGCATGGTCATTTTCCTTGTTGGCGAATTCACGCTGTTGAGGGAAGCAGTTGTCACCGGTACGCAGACAGAGTCAGCCAGCGGTGTCGATGCGGTCGCAATGCCATGGCATCGCGCGCCGTAACAACGCGTCGGTGCCGAAGTAGAGCATGAGCGCAAACGCCACGAGGACGAGTAGCGCAGCGAACATGATGTCCACCTGCAGGCGTGCGTTGGCGTTGAGCATGAGGAACCCTAGCCCGCGACTGGAGCCGACCCACTCGCCGATCACGGCGCCGATCGGTGCAGCGGTTGCCGCCATGCGTATGCCTGAGGCGAATGAAGGCATCGCGGCGGGCAACTGGACCTTGAGTAACCGACGACGGCGGCTGAGTCGAAAGGTATCGGCGAGATCGAGCCAGCCCTGCGGGGTCTGACGCAGACCGTCGTAGCCGGTGGAGGCGACCGGAAAGTAAATGATCAATATCGCCATCAGGATCTTCGGCAGCATGCCGTAGCCGAGCCAGAGCATGAGGATGGGAGCCAGCGCAAACAGAGGAATCGCCTGGCTCACCAGTAGCAGCGGCAGTAACGTGCGGCGCAACGGCCGAAACCGGGCCAGCGACAGCGCGGTGAGCCCGCCGAGAACAACGCCACCGATAAAACCGGCGACGATTTCGACGGCGGTGACCCAGGCATGGTTCGCCAGCAGCACGCGTTGCTCGACCAGTGCGCGACCAACCGCCAGCGGCGCGGGCAGGATGTAGCGAGGCACGCCGGTCACTGTCACGACGGCCTGCCATAGCAGCACTAGCGCGATCAGTGCGCCGATAAACCGCCAGGGTAGGCGCTGAATGTTGGTCGAACCCGGGATCGATGTCGGTGCCGAGCTTCGCGAATCATCGATCATCGGGACCTCCACCTTCAGCGGACGCCGTAGCGGGGTGGCCGGTCTGGAGGGCGCGTTGCCCGGGCGGCATGAGTTCGGCCACGAGTGCGGCCTGATGCCGGTGGAGATCGGCGCGGTCGAGTGGCCGAGGCCGCGTGCCGGTCGGTGGCGTCAATGATTGCAGTCGCGCCGGCTCCCCCTTGAGGATCAGCAGGTGATCGGCCAGCCGGAGGGCTTCCTGCGGGTCGTGAGTGACCATGATCACGGTGCGCTCGGCAAGGAGTTCACTCGCCAGCTCGTGAAGACCGAGTCGGGTGATCGCATCGACCGCCGAGAAGGGCTCATCCATCAGTACGACGCTGGCATCAAGAAAGAGCGTGCGAGCCAGCGCCACGCGCTGGCGCTGGCCGCCGGATAACGTTGCTGGCCAGGCGTCTGACTGCGGCGTGAGGCCGACACGCTCGAGCAGCGCCAACGCGCGCGCTCGATCCGCCGGTGTCACGCGTCGCTGCCAGTGTGCCGCGAGCATGACGTTGTCCACCACCCGACGCCACGGCACCAGCAGGTCCTGCTGGGCCATCCACGCCAGACGTGGTCCCAGGGGGAGCCCATCATCGGTGACGAGTTCGAGGCGATGGTTGTCGGGTAGCGAGAGCCCGGCGATCATCCGCAGCAGGGAGCTCTTGCCGCTGCCGCTGCGACCGAGCAGGCAGCTCCAGCTGGCCGCGGGAAACTGTGCGTCGAGATCGCAAAACAGCGCTTGCTCACCGAAGTGCAAGCTGGCGCGGCGGATCTCGATGGCGGGTGGGGGCATGACGACTCCCGACAGAGTGACGAACGGGCGGAGTCATGCGACGGTGACGCAGGCATTTCCTCCGCCGGTGCTAACCGGTTCAGGTTCAAGGGTTGTGCGTGGCACTCTCAGCCCGTTAGTCGCGGGCACCCCTATGCTGTGGTCAAGTGTACGCCCATCGATGCTGGCTTGCCCACCGGATCGCCATGGCTTTCGGCACGAGTCGATCTGCCAGAAAGCCCTTGTCAGGAGACGATAGTGACTTCAGCCGATTTCTCCCAGGCCGGGCCGGCGGCCGATACGCTGCCCGGGGAGGCGCTCACCGCAAGGATTGCGACGTTTATCGGTCGGCCGGTCGAGCCTCTCGCACTGCGCTGGCCGGATAGCGCCAATTGGCTATGGCGTGATGGCACGCTCTCGCCGCAGCTGCTCAAGCTGGCCCGTAACGATGCCACGCAGGACGCATTCTGGGCGGGGCTGGCCACGCTTTTTGGCCTCGACCGCTGGCGTACGCCGCATGCGCTCACCGACATCGCTGGCATGCTGCCACCGCAACTGCCGATGGCGCCGCTGCCAATGACCTATCTGGGGCACCTCGATGACGCGCCGCTCTGGAGTCAGCCGTGGCGGCGGGGCGAATCGGCCTTGATGGATAATGCCTTCGCTGGACGGCTCGGCACCCAGCTCAGGATGCTCCACCGCGAAGCCGTACCCGGTTGGGGGCACCCCTTGTCCGACGTCGCCGACCTAACGACGTGGCCGGCCAGCGCGAAGGCCTTCGCCGAGTCGAGAGGCGCGGGTGCCGAAGCGTCTCGGCTGCGCTGGCCGATACCGCAACGGGCGGTGTGGTCACTGCCGGATCAGCGACCCGATCAGTATCTCCGCACCGCGACCGATCATTTCTGGTGTGACTGGGAAGCGCTGGTCTGGGCGCCGCTGGAGTTCGATCTCTGCCTGGTCGAGCTGCTGATCGCCAGCCGTGCTCAGCGTGAAGCGTTCCTCAATACCTATGGGAGCGACACTCTCGTCGACCTCGAGCATCACCGGAGTGCAATGCGATTGCTGGCACGCCTGCTCGCCCTGCATGGCCCGCAAGGCGAGACCTGGATCGATAGCCATCCGGCGTGGCTAAGAATCTAGTTTTTCGGGAATTTTTCACCGCGCAAGATTTCGCGGGCGTGGCATACTGAGGTTTTCGAACCTGCAGCCGATGAGCGATTCGTGGATTCGATCAACAGTCTGTTTCTCGTGTGCGGGGCGCTCATCGCCCTGAGTATCCTGGCCAGTCGTGTCTCCTCGCGAATCGGCGTACCGCTGCTCGTGCTGTTTTTGGCGCTCGGCATGCTTGCCGGCGAAGAGGGGGTGCTAGGCCTCCAGTTCGACGATTACTCCCAGGCTTTTCTGATCGGCCACCTCGCGCTGGCGATGATTCTGCTCGACGGCGGGCTTCGAACCCGGTTCCAGACGTTTCGTGTGGGCCTCAAGCCGGCGCTGTCGCTGGCCACGTTGGGTGTCTTTATCACCAGTGGCATGGTCGGACTGCTGGCAATGTGGCTGCTGGATCTCAACTGGATCGAAGGGCTGCTGGTTGGTGCGATCGTCGGCTCGACCGATGCCGCCGCGGTCTTCTCGATGCTCAAGGGGCACGGCGTCAATCTCAACGAGCGCGTCGGTGCCACACTGGAAATCGAGTCGGGGACCAACGACCCGATGGCGATCTTTCTGACCATTACGCTCGCAGAGCTGTTGACGGGGGCGGTCGGGGGGCTCACCGAGACGCTGATGCGTTTCGTCCTGCAATTCGGCCTGGGCCTTTTCATCGGTCTCGGCGGCGGCTGGGTGTCGGCGAAAATGCTGCGCTGGCTCGACCTGGCTCCCGGGCTCTACTCGCTGCTGGCACTGGCCCTCGGCTTTTTCATTTTCGGCGCGACCAGTGCCGTCGGGGGCAGCGGTTTTCTGGCGATCTACCTGACCGGACTGATGATCGGTAACCAGCCCGGGCGCCATCTCACTCACATTCTCCCCGTTCACGACGGCCTGGCGTGGCTGAGTCAGATCGGGCTGTTCCTGGTGCTGGGCCTGCTTGTCACGCCATCGGAGATGATCGACTACGCGGTCCCCAGCGTCATTCTGGGGGTTGCGCTGATCGTGGTCGCCAGGCCAGTGGCCGTGATGGCATCGTTGCTGCCGTTTTTCAGCTTCCGCTGGCGGGAGCTATTCTTTCTTTCTTGGGTCGGGCTCCGGGGAGCTGTCCCTATCGTCCTGGCCATCTTTCCGGTCATTACCGGTGTCGAGAATGCGGCGCTCTACTTCAACGTCGCTTTCTTCGTGGTGCTGATCTCCCTTCTTCTGCAGGGCTCGACACTGGCCTACGTCGCTCGCTGGATGCGGGTGGTGTTACCGGAGACGACGACGCCGGACCGTCGCGGCCAGCTCGGCGTGCTGCCAGAAAACGACTATGAGATGTTCGTTTACAAGGTGGAAAACGAGTCTCTCGACGACGTGCCCATTCGTCTGCTCAGGCTGCCATCCGGCATACTGATATCGGCGATCTTTCGTCAGCACGCCATGCTGCATCCCAAGGGAAGCACTCGCCTTCGGCTACAGGACGTGGTCTGTCTTATCGGACGCACGGGAGACCTGCCTTCGCTCAACCGTCTGTTTAACGGCGAGTCCAAGCTGCGGCGTGAACGCGCGTTCTTCGGGACATTTACACTCGATGGCGAAGCATTGATGCAGGAAGTCGCCAACGCGTACGGCCTGACGCTAAGCCCGGGGGAGCAGCGGATGACACTCGGGGAGTTTGTGGCGCTTCGTGTCGGCGGGCATCCCGTGGTGGGCGACGACGTCGATTGGCACGGCTTTCACTGGGTGGTCAACGAGATGGAGGGCAATCGCGTGACTCGGGTCGGTTTACGTCTCTATCACTAATGCTCGCTCACAGCGTTCGATCGCTGGCGCGCAGCCCTAGCGTCACTGCGACGACCCCGCCTGGCGAGGTCGTAGTGCAATCGGCCTGGCGTCTACCGGCGCACTGTCACTCGACGTCATCGTTCTCCGTTGGGCGGTCAAGACGCTTGCCTGTCTCTTTCTCGATCATGCCATTCATGCTGTCCGCACGGCGCTGAGCGTCGCTCTCCTCATCGAAGTACCCCAGGCTGCCGCCGGTATCGCCATCAAACACTTCGAAGCAGGGCTCGGCATCGTTCCCAGGCTTTCGGGTCTTTCTCACTGCGATATAGGGTTCTGCCATCGTGGAATTCCTCGTGAAGAGTGGCCGGACACGCCTTGGCAAGGTTCGTGGAGCCGGCACTGAGGTACAGCATGGGACGAATTGAAGCGACGCTCAATGACACTGAGAGGGGCAGAGCCGAAAAAATGGGCTCACTGGGGGCTCAGCTGCCACTGTAGACCAAACTGTAGCCCGTTGAGAGCATCGTCGAAAAGATTCTCATCGGCATCCTGCTGGCGGTTTTCCAGCTCGATGCGCGCCGCCTGAGTCTGTGAGTCCGGCCACCCCATCCGGGACATGCAGAGCTGAAACTCCTCTTCGCCGGCAATCTGATGTGTCTGTCGCTCGCAAGCCCGGCTGTCTCGCAGATAGTTGGTGGCGGAAAAATGCGGCGTCACGGAAACGCAGCCACCCAGGGTGGTGGCGGCGAGCCAGAGAAGCGACAGTGAGCGATACTTGCGCGACATCATGAGGCGTTCATTCAAGTGGACGATGACAGTTAGATACCGGGAGTACCGATCGGGCCCGGGGCGTCGGGGATAGGGGAGCAGCCGCTATAGGCCAGGCTGGAAACCAGGAGCCCGGCGAGTATCAATAGTCGGTATACCAGGCGCATGGGGCGAACTCCAGATCATCAAGGGGTCGGAGTCTAGTCGACGCGAGCCGGGTTTCGAAACGCAAATTCGCCAAAGCGCCCCAGAGTCCCGAGGCGTCTGGAACACACCGCGGTGGCAGCGGCGTGATGCGCGACGGTTCGCCGTGAGTGCGGCACCCGTATACGCTCTTGAGGCCAATGGCCTTTCGACTGCGACAAGGACGAGCGACATGACATCGACTTATACCGGTATTTATGTATTGAAACGAGACCAGGCTGTCGTGGAAGTGCAGGTAGTGGATAGCGACGGGGAGGCATCATCGCTGACCGTTGAGTCCTATGATGCGCGCAGGATACAGCCGCCGAAAGATCAGTTACCGGAGAAAAGCGATTATTTTGACAAACTTGACATGGGAAAAGGGCAGGACGACTGATTTGTTTCTCCCAACCCCACGGGTCGTCGCATCGACCCCCATCCAACGAACGAGGTTCAGCGTGTCGTTATCACGATCGTTACTCTTGATGCTAACGCTGGCCGCATCGGCGCCGGCGCTCGCCAACGACTTCGAGTGTTCCGCCACGGGGATTACGCAGGCACTGAGGACGCAGTCGGCGGAGATCGACGCCTATCTGGCCGCACGCTCGGACTCACAGAGCGCGCAGGCGGAGCTACAGGGTGTCGCGCGTCAGCTTCAACAGACCGGGCAGGTCAGGCCCCACCAGGATGAGTTCGAAAAGCTGGCAAGCGGCGAGCCTTTCGAGCCGTCACGACCTTTCTGCGATGACACCCAGACGACCATTGATGCGCTGGCGGTCTACATGCAGCAGAACCCCGCGTGATCGAGAGGGTCTGACTCGCACCCGACAAGCCTGTCTCGGAAGCTTACGCCCCGGGGCAGGGCGGGACGATCAGCCCGGGTCAATGACCGGGCACAAAAAAGGCCAGCTATTTAGCTGGCCTTTTCGCAATAGTGGCGGAGAGACAGGGATTCGAACCCTGGAAGGGCTACAAACCCTTGGCGGTTTTCAAGACCGCTGCAATCGACCACTCTGCCATCTCTCCGACTTACGGCGGCACATATTACCAGCCATGAGATGTTCGTCAACTAGATCTTTAGCTTTCAACGAGTTATTTATAGCCCGCGCCGCTCATTACGCTTGTCAGGGGAACTTTGCAAGGGCACTCTGGTCTCTGGGGTAGATCAACATAACGAGGGGTACGCAATGGACTACCGGACTTCGCACGACGTCACTGATCGACGATCGAGTGCGGTCAGCACCAACAAGGTATTGCGCAATACCTATATGCTGCTGGCCATGACGCTTCTCTTCTCTGCCGTTACCGCGAGCGCCGCCATGGCGATGGGTGTAACGCAGATCAACATCTTCGTGTTCTTCATCGGCGCCTACGGCCTGATGTTTCTGGTGCACAAAACGGCTAACTCGGCGGCCGGGTTGCTGTCGACCTTCGCCTTTACGGGATTCATGGGTTTCACGCTGGGGCCGATCATCGACCTCTATCTGTCTATCCCCAATGGCGCACAGCTGGTGATGACGGCGCTGGGCATGACGGCAGCCGCCTTCCTGGGGCTTTCCGCCGTTGCGCTGATCACCCGCAAGGACTTCAGCTTCCTGGGTAACTTCATGGTGGCGGGCGCCATCGTGCTGGTGTTGGCGATGGTTGCCGCTCTGGTCTTCAATATCCCGGGGCTGTCGCTGGCGGTATCGGCCGGCTTCGTGCTGTTCTCCTCCGCCGCGATCCTGTTCCAGACGAGCGAGATCATCCACCGCGCCGGCGAGACCAACTACATCCTGGCGACGATCACGCTCTACGTATCGATCTACAATCTGTTCATCAGCCTGCTTTCGATTCTGGGCGTGATGTCCAACGACTGATCGGTTCACGGACAGCGAACTTCGGGCCCCACTTCGGTGGGGCCTTTTCGTTTGCTACTATCTGCTCCTGTTGCCAGCGTCGGCTGGATAACCAGCGCGCTTGCCTGCGTCGTTGGCCAAGCCCGCGCCAGGCGTCCCAATCATCCGGGTTCTGGATCGCATACGGTGCTTAGCTACGCCTTACTCGTCCACGCCGCCCCCTACAGCACGCAGGGGTCGCTCTCCGCGTTGCGCTTTGCCGAGGCGGTCGTGGCGCGAGGTCACGCGGTCAAAACGGTCTTCTTCTACCGTGATGGCGTGCATAACGCCTCCACGCTCATGGCGCCACCGCAGGATGAGGTGCACCTGGGTGAGCGTTGGAGGCGGCTTCATGCGACATCACAGACGGAGCTTCTGGTCTGCGTCGCCGCTGGTCTGCGCCGCGGCCTCGTGAATCAGGCGGAAGCCAAGCGCCACGACCTCGCCATGCATAGTGTCGAACCGCCTTTTGAACTGACGGGGCTCGGCCAATTGGTCGATGCGATGCTGACCCACGACCGACTGATCACCTTCGCGCCATGACGGACTCTCATCACCTTGCCACCTGCAACGACGCGCTACTCATCGTGCTGCGGCATCCGCCGCACGGCAGCAGTTGGCTACGAGAGGGAATCGATGTTGCCCTGGTGACGGCCGCTTTTGGCCGCGAGGTCGAGCTATTGTTTCAGGGCGATGGCGTCTTCGCGTTACTCGAGAACCAGACCACGGGGGCGCTGGGTCAGAAGGGGACTCACCCGCAGCTGATGATGCTCGAGATGTACGACATCGAGCGGCTGTGGGTTAGCCGGACCGCACTAACGGAACGCGGGCTGACCACTGACGATCTGATGCTGCCGGTTTCCGTGCTGGATAGCGACGAGATTGCTGCCCTGCATGCCGCGCACGCCTCGAGCCTGATCTTTTGAGGGATTCGCCATGACGCTGCACCTGATCAACCGGACTCCCGATAACCGTGGCCTGTTCGACGATGTGGTCGAAGCCATCTCTGAGGGCGACTATCTTCTGCTGATCGAGGATGGGTGTTACGCGGGGTTGGCCCAGACGAGAGCACCGTTGGGTAGCCTGCCGAGGGGGAGCGTCGGGGTGCTTAAAGAAGACGCCGAATCTCGCGGCCTTCTCGGGCGGCTGGATGAACGGCTGGAACTCGTCGATATGGACGGTTTCGTTACCCTGACCGAACGTTTTCCCAAATCCTTGAGCTGGTTCTGATGACGACACACGCGACTTCGACGCTTACCGTAAATGACCGCGCCGTGGCCTTGGACCCCGAGGGGTATCTCGTGTCGATGGATGACTGGTCGCCGGCGGTTGCCGTCGCCATGGCGACAGCGGAGGGTCGCGAACTGACCCCGGCACATTGGGAAATCCTCGACGTGCTGCGTGATTTCTACCAACGCTACGAATCGTCTCCGGCAATGCGCCCGCTGGTGAAGGCGGTGCGCCAGTCGCTGGGCGAAGAGAAAGGCCAGTCGATCTATCTGATGCGGCTTTTTCCGGAGAGTCCGGCCAAGGTCGGCGCGCGCCTGGCCGGGTTGCCCAAGCCCACCAATTGCCTCTGAGCCGGACGGCCACCGATCATGAATTTTCTCGCCCATGCGTGGCTCGCCCGGCAGGGTAGCGATGAGTTCCTTTATGGCAATCTAATCGCTGACGGCATCAAGGGAACCGCGCTGGGATCTCTGGAGGAGGAGGTGGCGGCGGGGGTACGCCACCACCGACAGGTGGATGCCGCTATCGATAGCCACTCAGAGGTCCGAGCGCGCCTGGCCGCGGCCCCCAAGGGGCAACGGCGCTACGCGGGAATCGCTCTGGATCTGGTCTGGGACCACTTTATTGCTCGCGAGACGCCGGACCCTGCGCTGGTGTCGCGCTGCTACGCAATACTTGCACAGCATCCGGCGCCGGACCGTCTGGCGGGTATGATCCCTGCTCTGATAGAAGGCGACTGGCTCTCTCGCTACGCAGACTTCGACTTCACCTGCCAAGCGATTGCCGGAATCGGCACGCGGCTTCGCGGGCCCAATCAGCTCGCCGCACTGACGCCGTGGCTCGAAGCCACCTATCCCGAACTCGAAGCCGCCTTCCATAGACTCTGGCCGCAAATGCGACATCGGTTCCAGGGTTGAATACCCCGGCCGTTGCCGCATCATCGGGCGTTTCTCGTTACGCCTCGAGCCAGAGGCACTCGACGATATCTCCCGGTTTTACCTCGCTGTCCGCAGGGATGACAGCAAACGCATTGGTCGCTGCACAGGAGGTGAGCACCGCCGAGCTCTGCTCGGGATGCGCGCGTGCGACGAGCCGGCCATCTTCCCGCGTGAGATTGGCACGCAGATAGTGACGCCGCCCCTGAGCGCGCGTTTCAAATTGCGCCTCGGCAGGAATACGCGGTAGCTCGCTCAGCGCGGGACAGCCCTGAAGCGCCCCCATCAGCGCGCGCAGGTAGAGCCAAGCCCCCACGTAACTCGACACCGGGTTGCCGGGCAGTCCCACGATCCGTGCCTCACCAATGGTTCCTAGCGCCAGCGGCTTGCCGGGGCGCATTGCCAGACGCCAGAGCGACAGCGTGCCAAGGCGCTCGATCGCCGGTTTGACATGGTCCTCCTCACCGACGCTCACCCCACCGGTGGTGACAATGACGTCAGCCGCCTCGGCCGCGTCTGCCAGACGCGAGAGTGTGGTTTCGAAATCATCGGCAACCCTGACTTCGCGTACCAGTTCACCGCCAAACCGCCGAATCAGCGTGGCGAGCATCGGACCATTGCTGTTGTAGATCTCACCGCGGGCGAGCGGGGCCCCCGGCTCGACGATCTCATCACCGGTCAGCAGCAGCGCGACGCGGGGGCGACGGACCACCTCGACGTGGGTCAGGCCCTGTCCCGCGAGCAGTCCGAGTGAAGCGGCCCCCAGCCGTGTCCCGGCGGCGAGCATCGCGTCACCCGAGGCGACGTCGAGCCCGCGACGGCGGACGTTCTGCCCGATGGCTGTCGCTGGAATGTGAACCACGTCGCCATCGACCTGAACGTTTTCCTGGATCGCCACGCAATCCGCGCCCTCGGGAATCTCGCTGCCGGTGAAGATTCTCGCGCAGGTGCCAGGGGCGAGCGGGGCGGGTGCGCGACCGGCAGGAATTCGCTGGGAGATGCTCAGGGGCGCCCCCGCATCCCGGCTCGCCAACGCGTAGCCATCCATGGCGCTGTTGTCGGCCGGAGGCACGTCGATCGAGGCGGAAACCTTTGAGGCCAGCACCCGGCCTTCGGCATCGCTGCAGGGGATCCACTCCGAAGCCAGTGTGGTGACCCCCTCCAGCAGCGCGGCGAGTGCCTGCTCGACGCTCTGCAGATTAGCTGTTGCCATGCTGACCTCGACCGGGAATCACCAGGTTGGCGAAATTGCATGGCTGATGCCGGCTATCGAGCTGCTCGCGCAGGATGCGCGTCCATCCTGTTCGACAGGCGCCGGTCGAACCCGGCAGGCAGAAAAGCACGGTTCCATTGGCCAGCCCTCCGAGGCAGCGGCTCTGGACGGTGGAGCTGCCAATCTCCTCGTAGGAGACCTGGCGGAATAACTCCCCGAACCCGTCGATCGTCTTGTCGAGCAGCGGCGTAATCGCTTCCGGCGTGGAGTCACGCCCGGTGAAACCGGTGCCGCCCGTGGTCAGTACGACCTGGATGCTGTCGTCGGCGATCCAGCCGGCGACAATGGCGCGTATTCGATAGACGTCATCCTCGACAATGCGCTTTTCGATGAAGTGGTGTCCGGCCTCTTGCAGGCCCGATACCAGTAGATCGCCGGAGCGGTCGGTCTCATCGGTGCGGGTGTCCGAGACGGTAAGGACCGCGACCGAAAGCGGAACCATCTCGCTCATGACTGGCCCCCCGCATCAGTTGCGGCCGGCTTTTTGTCGGTCTGGCGCGCCTCGAGGGCCGCGAGCTGCTCGTCGGTGGCCGGCTTCTGGTGCTCCGCCTTCCAGGTCGAATAGGGCATACCGTAGACATACTCTCGAGCCGTCTCGTACTCGAGCGACTCGCCGCGGGTCTCGGCAGCAGTCACCAGCCACTTGGAGAGACAGTTACGGCAGAAGTCCGCCAGAATCATGAGATCGATGTTCTGGACGTCTTTGTTGGCATCGAGGTGGCGCAGTAGCTGGCGAAAGGCCGCCGCCTCGATTTCGGTTCGGGTCGACTCGTCGAACTGGTGCATTAAACGCTCCTCGAATGGAAACGATGAGTGAACAGGATAGGTAACTATCAGGTAGGCGAGGCTCAGTAACCGTCGCCAGGGGTGCAGACCGAGAGCACAACAGCGTCGTTGTCACTGGTGGAGATCAAGGCGTGACCCATATCGCTGTCGAAGTAGAGCGAATCCCCGGCGCTCATGGCCAGCGGCTCGTAGAACTCGGAATACAGCAGAATATCCCCGTCGAGCACCATCAGGAACTCCTCGCCGTCATGACGGATCCACTCCTGAAACTCGCTGAAGTGGCGCGCCCGCACGATGGTCTTGAAGGGAATCATGCGCTTCTGTGCGAGCTCGCAGGAGAGCAGTTCGTGCTCGTAGGTCGGGGTGGGGTGAAGTTTGCCGCCCCCCAGTGCCGTGCGGTCTCGACGACCGCGCGAGTGAAGCTGTGGCTTGGTGGGCGTGAGCAGCTGAGGGAGGTCGATTCCGAGCCCGACGATGAGTTTCTGCACCGCCGCGAACGTCGGTGAGATCTGATCGTTCTCGATCTTGGATAGGGTTGAGCGAGCAAGGCCGGTGCGCGTGCTGACGTCGCCGAGCGTCCAGCGATTGGCGAGGCGGATCTCCTTGAGCCGCTCCCCCAGCCGCAGCGGCTCGACAAATGCCTTGCGACCGGAGGCGATACGCACGGCGGCTTCCTGATCGTTAGTGGCGGCCATGAGGGTCTCTAATTAAGGCATTGGTTGGTGCGATAGGGCACGTGGGTCGCAGAATATCACAGCGTCGCCGGCGCGCTCTCGGGTGACACGTCCTCGGCCGTTCGCGCGGCGACACGCGAGCCTCTGTGGCAGGTCGGCGACGCAGAATTCGCCGTGTGCAAGACCGTCAAGGGGACTCGCACCAGGGCTGTCCAAGCAGGGCATGCAGGTGCGCCTCGACGCCGACCGGCAAGCTCTTGAGGTGATAGCCCCCTTCGAGTATCGATACCAGTCGCCCGTCTGCGTGCCGCTTTGCGACATCTAGGGCGCGTGCAGTGATCCAGTAGAAGTCGTCGTGGCAGAGTTCGATTTCGGCCAGAGGGTCGTCGCGATGCGCATCAAACCCGCTGGAAAGCAGCAAGAGCTGCGGCCGGTGGCGTTCCAGCGCGGGTAGCCACTCCTGCTCGACGCGGCGCCGGAACACCGCGCTGTCATCGCCGGCCGCCAGCGGCGTGTTGACCACGTTGGGCCAGTCGCCATCGAGGTAACGCCAGGGATAGAACGCCTCCTGATAGCTTGAGCAGATCAGTACCCGCGGGTCGTCACGGAAGATATCCAGCGTACCGTTTCCCTGGTGCACGTCGAAATCGAGAATGGCGACCCGCTCGAGACCGTGCTGCTCGATCGCATGGGCGGCGGCAACAGCCACATTGTTATAGAAGCAGAAGCCCATGGCGCGGCCGCGCTCGGCATGGTGGCCGGGTGGCCGGGTGGCGCAGAAGACGTTGTCTGCTCGCGCCTTGCAGACCATGTCCACTCCCTTGAGGGCGGCGCCGGCGGCCAGACGGGCGGCACGAAGCGAATCGGGACACAGCCGTGTGTCGCCGTCGACGATGGCAATGCCTTGGCGTGGCAGGCGACGCTCCAGGTCGACGAGGTAGTCCCGATCATGGACGCGCTCCAGCGCTTCGTCCGACGCGGGTCCCGACTCGACCTGGACCGTCTGCAGGAGAGTCCCGCTTCGCATCAGACGGGCACGAATCGCTTCGAGCCGCATGGGGGCCTCGGGGTGGTGCTCCCCCATGTCGTGTCGGGCGAGGTCAGGGTGGGTGATGTAGGCGGTAATCATCGGCTCACCAGTGGTTGGCGTCGTAGAAGTCTGGGCGATGACGCCGGCTTCGCCCAGCGCCATGCCGCTAAGACTTTGGTCGTATCAGCGCTCGATCTGGCTGCCATGGCGCCGGTCGACGCCGGGGTCGCTTTGGCTGCCGGCGATTGACGCTGATAAATATTCCCGCGCCGCATGAACGGTGTAGGGTGACGGAGACTTCTTCCTTCGTCAGCGGACCTGTCATGGCCACTCAGTTTCTTCGACGCTTTTTCGCGCCGCGTTCCCTCGTCGTCATCGGTGCTTCGCCTCGCCCGGAGTCACAGGGCGCCATGGTGTTGAGCAACGTGCTGCGTGCCGGCTTCGAGGGATCGCTCTGGTGCGTCAATCCTAGAGGCTACGACGACGTGCATGGGGTGCCATGTCATCGCCGCCTCGAGCAGCTACCGGAAACCCCGGAACTGGCGGTCATCTGCACGCCGCTGAAACGTGTGGCCGAGGTCATCCGTCAGCTGGGCGAGCTGGAGGTCAAAGCCGCTCTGGTGCTGTCGGGGGGCGCCTCACTGGACGACGAGGGGGGCGCGAAGTCGCTCCGCGAATGCCTCCAGCGGGCGGCGCATGACGCGAATGTACGCGTTCTAGGTCCGGAGTGTCTCGGTGTGGCCGTACCCTCGTTTCACCTCAACGCGACCTACGCCAGCCAGCCCATCGCCGACGGCAGTGTGGCGTATCTCGGCCAGTCCGGGATGCTGGGTAACGCGATGATCGACTGGGCGGCGGGCAGAGCGGTGGGGTTTTCCCATCTGGTGACGCTAGGTGACAGCGTCGATGTCCGTTTGCCCGATGTGATCGATTATCTCAACACGACGGGGCGCTGCCGGTCGCTACTGCTGCACCTCGAGCGGATTCCCGACGCCCGCCATTTCATGACTGCGCTGCGCGAAGCGTCGCGTAACCGCTTGGTGGTGGCAATCAAGAGTGGTCGCAACCCGCAGGCCATTCTCGAGCGGCTCCCCGACACCCCGGGGGTGACGCATCGCGATGCCGTCGTGGAAGCGGCGCTGGCCCGGGCGGGGGTTGTGCGGGTCGAGGACTCCGACGAGCTATTCGATGCGCTGGAGACGCTGTCACGCCTCAAGCCGCCAAAAGGTGACCGGCTCGCGATCGTCTCCAATGGGGTCGGACCGGCGCTGCTGGCGATCGACAAGTTGATTGACGGAGGCGGACAGCTTGCCACCTTCGAGGCGTCGACAGCGGAGGCGCTGCGTACCGCAGCACTCGACGTCAGTCGCCCGGGCGCCAACCCGGTGGATCTGGGTGGCAGCGCGCGCCCGGCGCATTATCTCGAAGCGCTCGACATCTTGATGCAGGATCGTCAGGTCGATGCTGTCCTCGTGCTCCATGCGCCGACGCGTCTGGCGCCCTCGCTGGAAACGGCGCAGGCATTGATCGGCGCGAAGTCGCGCTTTCGTCAGCGGCTCCTGGTCAGCTGGATGGGGCTCAAGGAGGCCCTGGAGGCCCGAGGCGCCTGCAATCGCGCCGGCATTCCCACCTACATCTCACCCGAGAAGGCGGTCCGCGCCTTCCTGCATCTGGTTCGCTACCGGCGTGTCCAGAACCTGCTGCACCAGACGCCGCCCTCACTGGCACTCGAGACGTCCTCCGAAGTCCGCGCGCACTGCCATGCGTTGATCGAGTCTGCGCGGGCCCGTGACCGCGATCATCTCAGCCACGAGGAGACCGCGCAGGCGCTCAACGCCTATGGAATCCGCACGGCACCCAGCGTTTATGTCCGCGATTTCGAGCAGGCCGAGCGAGCGGCTTACGAGTTGCCGGGGCCGTGGGCGGTGAAAGCGGTTCATCGCGATAGCTGCCTTCCATTCCGTGATGCCAGAGAGTCCCAGAGGACGCTGTCCCTCATGCAGGATCTGGAGCAGCCCGGCAGCGTGGTGGATGCCGTCGTCCGGCTGGAGCAGCGCCTGATCGAGACCCGACCGGACAGCCCGATCTACAGCTACTGCCTGCAGACCATGCAGCGTGGCAAGGAGTCCTTGCAGCTCTGTGCCGGTATTACCCGCGATGCCGAGTTCGGTCCGGTCATCGTCTTCGGCATCGGCGGTTACAAGATCGATGTCCTGGGCGACCGCCAGATCGCGCTGCCTCCGCTGAACCAGCGCCTGGCGGAAGAGCTGATCGATCGCACCCGAGCCGGCCAAAGGATTCGCGACTACGCGTTGCGAGCCAGCGACGCTGACCCTGTGTCCGCGGTTGCGCGGTTGCTGGTGCAGCTTTCACAGCTGGCCAGCGACCTGCCTCATCTCAAGGGTTTGGAAATCAATCCGCTGCTGCTCAACCGGGAGGGGATAACCGCCGTCGATTTCGCCCTGGATCTCGATGAACCGTCGGTCCAGGCGATCATGCCCTACCCGGAACAGCTACGGGAGCGAGTCGAGCTTGGCAACCGGATCGTGGATATTCGTCCCATTCGGGGCGAGGATGCCCCCTTGATCACGTCCTTTCATGCACGACTGTCCGAGCAGAGCATTCGCTACCGCTATTTTCATCACAAGGCAGTGCTGTCTCCCCGTGAGCTCGCTCAACTGGCGCAGATTAACTATGACCGGCAAATGGCCTTCATCGCGGTAGCGCATGAGGAAACCGCCGCTGGCGGCCATGGCAACGAGGAGATGCTGGGCGTCGTCCGCGTCTGGAACGATGCGGACAACATCCGTACCGAGTTTTCGATCATCATCCGCGACGACTGCCAGGGTATCGGACTCGGCCGCGCCCTGATGGAGAAGATGATCCGCTACAGCCGCGACGTGGGCACCCTGTCGATGGTGGGAACGGTCATGATCGATAACCTGCCCATGCGGCGGCTGCTGAAGCGGCTCGGTTTCAGCCTCAGGATCGACGTCGAGGAGGGGATTGTCGAAGCCGTCTGTCCGCTAAACGAGCCCACCAGCGAATGGCAGCGCCACCGTCTTGCCAGTGCCGCGAGCGGTGCCTGAAAACACGATCGCGGGCATCGGTACTTGAACGGTTGTTCGATTATCCAGTATTGTCCTTTGCCCTGTTATCGATAAGATCTTATGATTTGAAACCAAAAAATACTAAGGGACACCGACCGTAACCTGTTCTTTTGAACAGGAGACGGCCACTTCCGCCCACCCAGGTCAGACCAACAATGCAAAACGATCCGCAGATCAAGATTCAGGTCCGTAACCTGAGCAAAGTGTTCGGGGATGACCCCAAGAAGGCGCTCAAGCTGCGCGACGAAGGGCTCAAGCGGCCTGAAATCCTCGAGAAAACAGGCCAGACCATCGGCCTTTCCAACATCGACTTCGATGTTCGCGATGGCGAACTTCTCGTCATCATGGGGCTCTCCGGCTCGGGCAAATCCACCCTGATTCGCTGTCTCAACCGGCTGATCGAGCCAACCGAGGGTCAGATCATCATCGGCGGCGAGGACATCCCGCGGCTTAGCGAGAAAGCCCTGCTCCAGTGCCGTCGGCGTCACTTCTCCATGGTGTTTCAGAATTTCGCGCTGTTCCCGCATCGCACCGTGCAGATGAATGCCGAGTACGGCCTCGAGATTCGTGGCATCCCCAAGGAGGAGCGTGAGGCAAAGGCGTCACACGCACTCAAGCAGGTCGGACTCGAAGGCTGGGAGCACGCCTACCCGACGCAGCTCTCCGGAGGCATGCAGCAGCGCGTGGGACTCGCTCGAGCGCTCGCTAACGACGCCAGCGTTCTGCTGATGGACGAGGCCTTCTCGGCGCTCGACCCGTTGATCCGTCGCGACATGCAGCAGGAGTTGATCGAACTCCAGCACCGCACCAAGAAGACGACCATCTTCATCACCCACGACCTGGACGAGGCGATCAACATCGGCGATCGCATCATCCTGCTGCGTGACGGCGAAATTGTTCAGATCGGCACGCCCGAGGAAATTCTGACGCACCCGGCGGACGACTACGTGGCGCGCTTCATTCAGGGTGTCGACAAGTCCCGCGTGGTCAGTGCCCAGCGCACGATGCGCCCCGTTCGCGCCACGGCTCGGGAAGACGACGGCCCGCGCACCGTTTTGCGCAAGATGGTCGAGAACGGCCTCGATTCGATCTATGTCGTCGACCGGGAGCGGCGCCTGCTGGGCATCGTTACGGTTGACGAGATCGATGCGGCGGCGAAGGCCGGCGACGAAAGAATCGACGCGCTGATCAGCAAGGATTTCCCGAGCGTCGTTCCTGACGAGCCACTGGCAAGCCTCTACAAGATGTTCACCGGCAGCAGCTATCCGATCGCCGTCGTGGACGAGGAGTCACGTCTGATGGGCGTCGTCGTCAAGGGTGCTGTACTGGAACAACTGGCCGAAGCGGAGGCTGAATAACATGGATTTCGACATTCCTAGAATACCGCTCGGTGACTGGATCGAGAGTGGACTCAACTTCCTGACGTCGGAATTTTCCGGTGTCACCCGGGCCATCTCGCGGACGACGCAGAGCGGCATTTCGCTACTCAATGACGGGCTGATGTGGATGCCCATCTGGGCCCTGATGGGATTGGTCATCCTGCTCTGCTGGCGGCTCAGTGGCCGGCGCCTGGCCGTCGGCGCGCTATTGGGTCTGGGGCTGATCTGGAACCTGGGGCTTTGGAACCCGATGATCCAGACGCTGACGCTGGTGGTAATCGCGACGCTGGTGGCTATCACCATTGCGCTACCGCTGGGTATTCTCGCGGCGGTGTCGGATCGCTTCTACCGCGTCATCATGCCGATCCTCGACTTCATGCAGACCATGCCGGCATTCGTCTATCTGATCCCGGCGATCCCGTTTTTCGGCATTGGCTCGGTCTCGGGTATTTTCGCGACCGTGATCTTCTCCATGCCACCCGCTATACGTTTCACGACGCTCGGTATCCGTCAGGTGCCCAAAGAGCTCGTCGAAGCGGCCGACGCTTTCGGCTCGACCCGTGGACAGAAGCTGGTCAAGGTACAGCTTCCGTTGTCACTGCCGACCGTGATGGGCGGCATCAACCAGACCATCATGCTGGCACTCTCGATGGTCGTGATCGCCGCGATGATCGGCGCCAACGGTCTGGGCAGTGAGGTCTGGCGCGCCATTCAGCGTCTCCGTCCCGGTGAAGGCTTCGAGGCGGGAATCGCGGTGGTGATCATGGCAATGCTGCTCGATCGACTGACCCAGACCCTGACCGGACGCAAGAAGAAATCCTGAATCGCTCCGGCGATGCGGCGGCGCAAGCCGCCTGACATGAAAACGCCCGGCCTAGGCCGGGCGTTTTCATGTGCGAAAGCCTCTTCCTGATCAGGCGAGAAGAGCGTTCTGACGCAGAGAGCCAGGCAGCCGCTCGATCAGCGCCTCATCAAGGGGCAAGCTGCACCCGGTACCATTCGTCTGCCGACGACTCTCGACGGGTGTAGCGTATGCGATCGTGTAGCCGGCTGCGCTGGCCCTGCCAGAACTCGACGGCATAGGGCATGACGCGGTAGCCCCCCCAGTGGGGCGGTCGCTCCACCGGCTGATCGACGTAAACCTGCTCGAAGCGCGATAGGCGCTCCTCGAGCCAATTCCGCCCCGGGATCTCGACGCTCTGCTGGGAGACCCAGGTCGCCAGTTGGCTCTTGCGGGGACGGCTGGCGAAGTAATCGTCGGACTGCTTTTCGGGCACGCGCTCGACGCGGCCTTCGACACGCACCTGGCGTTGCAGCCCCGGCCACCAGAACACCAGCGCCGCCTTTGGCACCTGAGCGAGCTCGTTGCCTTTGTGGCTCTGATAATTGGTGTAAAAGCGCATTCCTTCCGAATCCACACCTTTCAGCAGCACGATACGCGCGTGGGGATCACCCTCGCTATCCACGGTGGCTAGCGTCATGGCGTTGGCATCGAGACCTTCATGCTCGATAGCCCGTTCCAACCAGCTGTCGAACAGCGTGAAGGGATCGCTCGGCATCCGGTCGAGCGTGAGGGGCTCTCCCTCGTAGTCGCGGCGCATTCCTTCCAGCTCGCTCATGGTCCGTCTCCTGGATCGATATCGTTAGGGTTATCATTATAGCGCTGCCGAACGCGGCAAGCGTGCCGCGCTGGAACGCAAGGTCAGACGAGAACGCCGTGGAGCGCGATCACGCCGCCGCACAGCAGCCAGCCAATCACGGCGTAGGGCAGGTTCCAGCGCAGCATGTCTCGGGCGAGTACGCCGTATCGGGCGCAGATGGCGAGGTTACTGCCGGAGAGCGGGCTGCTACCGGTGCCCAGCGCCCAGCTCATCAGAAACAGCAGGCCAAGCAGCGTCGGGTCAGGATCGAGCGGGGCGACGACCGGGGCCAACGTGGCAATGCCGATCAGAGGATGAATGCCGGTGAACGACACCGCAACGATGGCTCCCAGCGCCAGCCACGCTTCGAAATGACCGAACTGGCGAATCGGCAGTTGGAGACCGTCCGGCAGGCTCGCCAGCAGCGCCGCCAGCCCGGTGGAGATGACGCCGGCGGACAGAAACAGCGCGAACTGCGGCGCCAGCCGCTGCAGCCCGTGAGTGAATTGATGGCGCAGTCGCGAACGGCGTCCATGGCGTGGCATCAGCAGCAGCGAGAAGGGCGGCGACACCATCGCTATGATCAGCGGAATCGACAGCGACGGCCAGGCGAGATGCAGCCCGATGACCGTGATTGCAAGCAGACAAGGGAGCAGCAGTGCACCGGGTTCGAGTGGGAAACCGGAGAACGGGGCTTTCAACCGGTAGACATCGACAAAGTTGAGGATCAACAGGGCCACCGCCGCGCTGAGTCCCCATGGCAGCAGGGTGAGGTAGTCGAGTCCCGGGGCGTAGGTAAGGGCGACGCCCATGGCGACGAAGAACGGCGACCAGGCCGCCGCTGCGGTGAATCCTCGGCCCACGATCAATGCCTGCGAACGGGTAAGGCGGCCGTCGCGCTGCATGCGTTCGCCGAACAGGAACACGACCGATAGATTGATTGCCGCGCCGAACAGGTGCGAGCCGAGCAAAGTCCCCAAAAGTCCAGAGCCTGCGCGATCGTCTTTGCTGACATCGGGGCTCGCCATGGCGAGAAAGCTGACGCCGGCGAACATCATCACCAGCGTTTGGTTGATGATGAAGGCTTGAAACAGCGGATACGAGGTGCCCCGAAAGAGCGCCACACCCCACAGCACGCTCCCGACTGCCAGCAACGCACCTGCCTGTTGGCGGGACGCTCGCGGCAGCTGTCGAAAGAGCCTGAGGGTTGCGATCCAGGCAAGCGCTGCTGCCGGCCAGAGCGGTAGCGATGTTAGACTGGCGATGATACTCAGAGCCAGCATCGCCAGTATCAGCGCGCCTGAAGGACTCATGCGTCGAATGCGCTCATGAGGCGCTGCGATCGAGCCGGCCTCGCCCGCGAACGTAGTAGAATGCGGCAGCACTGAGCGCCCCGGCTGCGGCAATCTCGGCAAATACCAGTACGGAGTATCCGCCTTTGCTGACGATCAGCATGCCCTGAACGACATACAGCACGCCAAGAGCCGTCAGCCAGATGTGACCGCGGCGCCGCTCCAGTAGCAGCGTGGGTAAAAACAGGATCAGCGGTAGTGCTCGCACCACCAGCGCAGCGGCGTCCGCGTGGCCCTCGACGTAGTGCCAGATTCCACTGACGACGAGTAACGCCAGCAGCGCTGCGTAGGCCAGGCGCACGTATCGTCGCGCCTTGCCTACCGCCGCCGCCGGGTCACGACTCATGCCGGGCTGCTCGGATGGATCTCGATCGCTCACATCCGGCCCTCCGTCATCGCCGACAGGGCCAGTGACAGCCGCGCGATACGCTGACCCTGCGCCTTCGCCAGCGTCCGCTCATCGTCATCCACGGGTCGGCTGCCATCGGCTCCCGCGACATGACTGGTGCCATAGGGGGTGCCGCCGCTGCGCGTATGGATGAGCGCGGGTTCGCTGTAAGGGACCCCAGCGTAGACCATGCCGTGATGCAGCAGAGGCACCAACATGGTCAACAGCGTGCTCTCCTGGCCGCCGTGAAGGCTCGAGGTCGACGTAAAGGCGGTAGCGGGACGATCCACCAGAACCCCGTTCATCCAGAGCCCGCTGGTGGTGTCCAGAAAGTGCTTGAGTGGCGCTGCCATATTGCCGAACCGCGTAGGGCTGCCCAGGGCCAGTCCGGCACAGTGGCGCAGATCGTCCTCGGTCACGTATACCGCGCCCTCAGCCGGAATCTCGGGCTCGGTTGCCTCGCATACGGGAGATACCGAGGGCACGGTGCGAATCCTCGCCTCGATGCCGGCGATCGTTTCCACGCCGGCGGCGAGCGTTTCGGCAAGCGCACGCGTGGCGCCTTGGCGAGAGTAATAGAGCACCAGTACGTAGGGGGTCGCCGCGCGGGGCGTTCGAGAATCACTCATCGACGTTCCTCGAATTGAATGAAGGAAGAAGAAACCGGTCGTCAGATTAGCTGGAGAATGGCCTGTGGCGGGCGCCCGATCACGGCGTACTCGCCATCGTCGGCAATCGGCCGCTGCAGCAGCTTCGGATCCGTGGCGAGCAGATCCACGAGTTCTTCACGGGTCGTGGGGGCTGGCTCGCGCGAGCGCAGGTCGCTGTGACGGAGCATCTGCTCATACGCATCGCCGAGTCGGACGGCGAGACCGGCAAGCTCATCGCGGGTTGGCGGTGTCTCGAGGTAGCGTCGAATCTTGACGGTGATGCCGCGAGATTCCAGCAGCGCCAGCGCCTCGCGCGACTTTGAACAGCGAGGGTTATGATAGAGCGTCAGCTCGGGCATCGGGTCGTCGCCGTCGTAGGAAGGGAGACTGATTGTAATCGGCGCAAGGCACTGGGCTCAAACCGGCCTCGGGCGCTTGCGACGTCGTCACATGACCGTTTGTGATACGAGATCCGGCAAAGTCGCGCAATGCTCATCAGGGAGCGTCTGTGACGTCCGCGGGCAAGCGCTTGTAGACCCAGACCGAATGGCCATCTTCGAGTTTGACCGTGTCTCGGGTATAGCGCACGCCGAGTCGCTCGTAGCGATCCAGAGCTTCCAGAGCCTCGGGGGAGACCGTCAGCACTTCGCCCTCGACCTTGGCACCACTTGCCGGTTGGATATCCAGTTCCTGACGACGATAACCCGACAATGTTGCTTCTCGGGTGTCTGCCGGCGTCCCCATGATCACCCAACGCAGCAGATCATTTCTCAGCGTGCCATAGACGAAGACCTCCTGCTGACTGACGCGTTCGTCGACGGCGACCCCCTCGGGTCGTTCGTAGCCGTAAGGCCCCATGAAGGTGTACCAGAAATACCCCGCGCCAATGCCCACTGCGAGCACGACTGCCGTCAGCGCCCATCGAAGAATCCGTCCCATGCGTCAGCGTCCTCGTTTGCCGCGTCAAAACGGCGAATGTACCGGAAAACAGTGGGTAAATCCGCTTGTCGGCAGGGGAGCGGCCGCTAGCCGCCGCTTCGTGGAGCCAAATTGGCTGGGCACGGCCTACCCCCTAGCGAGAACCGGTGAACGTCGTGCTAGCATCAGAGTCGCAACTTAACTTCGGATTGGGCTCGGCTGGCGAGAGCACCATCCAAGTCGAGCGCTGCCGCGAACGCCGCCCGACGCGCGCAGCGCCTCGAGTCCAATCGTTCTGCTCACGGAGGAACGCCATCATGAGTCAGGCCAGCAACGACTATCAGGCATTCCGCCAGGCGCTGGGTAGTGATGTACGTCCGCTGACCAAGGGGCGAGATCGGGCCGCGGTCGATGCCAGACCTCGTCGTCCCTCGGAAAGCCAGCTTGCCCGACAGGTCAGTGCCCAGCGGGAAGATGAGGATGTACGGGACTTTCTGTCCGATGAGTTCGTGGATCTTCTGGGCGCTCATGACCCCATGGAGTATCGCCATGACGGTATCCAGATCGGGGTTCTCGAACGGTTGCGAAACGGTGGCTACGATGCCGAAGCACGGCTGCACATCCTGCGTATGCCGGTGGAGGAATGTCGTCGCGCGGTCTTCGGATTTCTACGCGAGGCGTACGCTCATGATCTTCGCAGCGTATTGATCGTTCATGGCCGCTCCCGAGAGGACGCGGGCAAGGCCAATGTGGTGCGCTCCTATGTCTACAAATGGCTCCGTCAGATCGATGAGGTCCAGGCATTCTCTTCGGCGCCGCCTCAGCAGGGTGGGCTCGGCGCGACGCTGGTAATGCTGAGGAAATCCGAACGGGCAAGGGCGCGCAATCGTGAGCGACAGCAGAAACGGCGTGGCTGAGAGGGTAGGCAACTCTCGGTCTTGCGATGGCCGCCCACGACGACGAAACCCGGCATCATGCCGGGTTTCGTCGTGATTCGGGAGGCGAGTAACGGGAAGGACTTAGGCATCCACTCGTTCAAACACCCGCTCGTTCAGGCACCCGCTCGTTCGCGACGACGCTGGGCGAACAACGGCTCATCGAGGTCGATGGCTGGCTGATAGCGCACGCTGAAACTGGATAGGGCTCTGAAAGCCGCATCCAGATCCTGGTCGTCACGCAAGGCCAGGGTGTCGAATCCGCAACGGCGCAGATAGTAGAGCTGATCGATGAGCACATCGCCGATGGCACGAAGTTCACCGGCATAGCCGAAGCGCTCCCGGAGAAGCCGCGCCACGGTATAGCCCCGGCCATCGGTGAACGACGGAAAGTCGATCGCTACCAGCGGCGCAGCCGACAGCGTCTCGGCGAGCTCGGCCGTCGTCTCGCAGTCGCTTGCCAGCCAGGGCGCGAGGCGTTCTTGGTCGACGCTGGAATCGGCAAGACTCTCCTGCCACAGCGTGAAGGGCACGATGGCGGGACGCGCCTCGGGCAGCGTTTGCTCGTCTCGAGAGAGCACCCAGTCGTCAGCGACCTGGACGTTGCCCCGGATCAACTTGGCGCTCGGCGCCGGAGCCACTGTCTCGACCGCGTCGGTATCGTTGGCATCAGGCATAGACGCGCTCCTTGAACGGTTGATGGCCTACGCGACGGTAGGTGTCCAGGAAACGCTCGTCCTCGAGACGCTTCTCGACATAGACCTTGAGCACCTTGTCGATGACCGCCGGTACGTCCTCGCGATAGAACGAGGGTCCCAGAATCTTGCCCAGCGAGACATCGTCGTCGGCATTGCCGCCGAGGGATATCTGATAATACTCCTCGCCTTTTTTGTCGACGCCTAGGATGCCGATGTTGCCGACGTGATGGTGGCCGCAGGCATTCATGCAACCGGAGATGTTCAGGTCGATGGGCCCGAGATCGTAGAGATAGTCGAGGTCCTCGAAACGTTCCTGGATCGCTTGGGCGATCGGAATCGACACGGCATTGGCCAGCGAGCAGTAGTCACCACCGGGACAGCAGATAATGTCATTCAGCGTGCCCACGGTGGGATTGGCCATGCCGAGGGCGTCGAGCTGATGCCACAGCGTCTCGATCTCGTCGACCGGCACGTCCGAGAAGACCAGATTCTGTTCATGGGTGACACGCAGTTCGCCAAAACCGAAGGCGTCGGCGAGATCCGCCACGGCGTCCATCTGATCGGCCGTGACATCACCCGGCGCGTGCTCGCGACGTTTTAGCGACAGCGTCACTGCCTTGTAACCGGGCACTTTGTGATCGACCACGTTATTGGTCACGAAGCGGGCAAAGGCGCGATTCTCCTGACGCAGTTGCTCGTAGGCAGCGATCGCCGCGTCGGCAACAGGGCGCCGACCCGGTTCGGGGAAGTGTTCACGGGCCGCCTGGACAGTGGCCTCGTCGAGCGTCTGCGAGCCATCCTTGAGATGCGCCCACTCTGCCTCGACACGGCGTCGGAACTCCTCCACCCCCAGCGCCTTGACCAGAATCTTGATACGCGCCTTGAACTTGTTGTCGCGGCGCCCGAACTGGTTGTAGACCCGCACGATCGATTCGAGATAGGTCAGCAGATGTTGCCAAGGCAGATCGTCGCGAATCACCTCGCCGACCATCGGTGTACGCCCCATGCCGCCACCGGCGAGTACACGCACTCGGAGCTCGTCCTGTTCGTTGCGCCACAGGCGCAGGCCGATGTCGTGGACGTGGATCGCCGCCCGGTCATGGGTCGCCCCGGTCACCGCAATCTTGAACTTCCGCGGGAGGTAGGCGAACTCCGGATGCAGCGTCGACCACTGGCGAATGAGCTCGCACCAGGGGCGAGGGTCGACGACCTCGTCACGGGCGATGCCGGCGAACTGGTCGCTGGTGGTGTTGCGGATACAGTTGCCGCTGGTCTGGATGGCGTGCATTTCGACCTTGGCGAGATCCCCCAGGATGTCGGGCACGTCCTCGATCGCCGGCCAGTTGAGCTGCAGGTTCTGGCGAGTCGTGAAGTGGCCGTAGCCGCGGTCGTAGCGCCGAGTGATCTCGGCCAGCGCGCGTAACTGATGACCGCTCAGCATTCCGTAGGGAATGGCGATACGCAGCATGGGCGCGTGGCGCTGAATGTAGAGACCGTTCTGCAAACGCAGAGGGCGAAACTCCTCCTCGCCGAGCTGGCCCGCCAGGTAGCGGTCCATCTGATCGCGAAACTGCGCGACACGCTCGTCGACGAGTGTCTGGTCATAGTCGTCGTAGCGATACATCGGGCTTATCCTGCTAGTCATGGATGGCCAATGAGCGCACCTTACTGCCGGCGCGTTATTCTACAAAAGAATAAATGCTCATAGTTTATTGCTTAAACGTTATTAGAGACGATTGTCGCCCCGGAAGTCAGAGCTTCTGCCGTCTCGATCTGATCGCAGCAGGCCCGTCGGTCGGCAGGAGGGCGGAGACTCTCACACCTCTCGGCGCTCAGTGTCTCATCGCCGAGCGTCGCTTCCGACTCGAGCCTCCATCTGTCATGCCTAACCCGGCCCTGTAGCGGCTCGGGCAGCGCCTGTACCAGTATGGCAGGGTCCTCGTCGTCACCAGCCCACGATGCGATGAGTCTCTGGGTCAGGGGCTCGTGAACGGTGGGGTGCGGAACGGCCACGGGCGTCTCCGACAGCGCAGTCGATTTCGGCGGGTTCGACAGCGTAGCAGAAAGGCCTACGCCGGGTAGAGATGCGCGGAGCACTAGCGGCGAATCCCCGACCATTCCATTTCTTGACTAAAACACTCAGGATTGTCTTGTGCGCGGCTTTTTCCTACCATAGTGACCACATCTCTAGCAGAGTTAAGAGCGACTATGAGTCAACCCATTCAGATTACCGACAGCGGTCAGGAATACCTGGCCGATCTGCTCTCCAAGCAGGACGTCGACGATATCGCGGTGCGCGTCTTCATTACCCAGCCGGGTACGCCGTACGCGGAGACCTGCCTGGCCTATTGTCGGCCGGGGGAGGAGGAACCGAGTGACGAAAAAGTCGAACTCGAGCGATTCAATGTCTTTCTCGACAAGAATAGCGTGCCGTTTCTCGAAGAGGCTGTCGTCGATTTCAACGCGGACCGCATGGGCGGGCAACTGACCATCAAGGCACCTAACGCCAAGATGCCGAAAGTCAACGCCGACAGCCCCCTGGAAGACCGCATCAATTACATCCTCTACAGCGAGATCAACCCCGGGCTCGCCGCCCACGGTGGCGAGATTCGGCTTATCCAGCTGACCGAGGAACCGGTTGCGGTACTCCAGTTCGGTGGCGGCTGCCAGGGGTGTGCGGCGGTGGATCTGACCCTCAAGGAAGGGGTCGAACGGACGCTGATGGAACGCATTCCCGAGCTAACGGGTATTCGCGACGTCACCGATCACACCGACACCACCAACGCCTATTACTGACGCTGGCGGGCGGAATCGACAAGAGCACTCATCGAGTGCTCTTTTTTTTGTCCAGTGGGTTCGGTTCGCGCAGCGGCGTGATTGGCGCGGGCGTCAACGTTCGCAGGGACGGCGCGATCGCAATCGATTGCCCAATCTTCTCGCCCGCAAGGGTGTGGCGCGTGTTCAAGCGGCGGTCGGGACTACAGTCTCTGCCTGGCCTGCCGATAAGTCAGACAAACCCCACCTCTACCGGTGCGCTGCGCCAGGAGTCACGACGTTGCTTCGTTTCCTCGCTTCCACGCTTGTCGCAGCGCCGGTGCTCGGTCTGCTCGCGCCCTCATCGACCTTGGCGCTGACGCTGGGCACCGGCGATACCGCCGGTGTTTATTACCCCATCGGGCAGGAGGTCTGCGCGCTTTACACGCAATCGACAGGTGGCGCATGCGAGGCGCTGAGCACCGGAGGCTCTCTCTATAATATGGAAGCCGTGCGCACTGGAGATCTGACACTGGGCATCGTTCAGTCTGACGTGCAATACGCGGCGGCGAAGGGGCGACCACCCTTCGAGGATATCGGGCCTGACGCCTCGATACGGGCGGTTTTCTCCCTTCATGCAGAAGCCTTCACGGTGGTCGCGCAATCCGCGGAAATCGAGCATTTCTCTGACCTTCGCGGCCAGCGCGTCAACGTCGGGAACCCCGGCTCCGGACACCGGGCAACGCTCGACGCATTGCTCGAGGCGGGTGGCCAATCGGAGTCATTTTTCTCAATCGCCAGTGAGCTCAAGCCCGAGGCGATGTCTCGCCTGATGTGCGAAGGGCGGTTGGATGCTTTTGTCTATGTCGTGGGGCATCCCTCCAAGGCGATCGATCAAGCCACCAGACGCTGTGAGGCTCATCTGGTCGACGTCGACGGGGAGGCGGTCACTCAACTGCTGTCGAAAGCGCCTTATTACGATACGGCCGTCGTGCCGGGGGGGCTTTACGCTGGCAACCCAACTGACACCCAAACCTTTGGTGTCAGAGCGACGCTGGTAACACGTGCCGATGCCGACGAGAATCAGATTTACGATCTTGTATCGGCCGTATTCGATAACTGGGAGGTCTTTCGGGGGTCACACCCGGCACTACAGAATCTGACACCGGAGATCATGATCGATTCGGCGAGAACCGCGCCACTTCATGCAGGGGCGCGGCGTTACTACCAAAGCCTACAGTGAAGAAGCGTCGAAGCCGATTTTGGATCCGACTCGGCTGGCTTGATCCACGGTACCTGTCTCACACGGCCGTCGGGGGCAGGGCGGCCCGGGAAAGTCGCTCCTGCATTTCACGGTTGGCGGCCCGCAAGTTCTTGAGCTCTTTCTCAAGGCGCTGTTTCTCCTGCTGAACGTTACGCAAGCGGTCGTCGCTGACGCGTCGCTCACTCGCTACCTGCTCCGTGTGGGCTTTCTCGGTCCGCTGCGTCTCTTGCAACTGAGAGTACTGCCGACGATGTTCCGAGAGGTCTAACTGAAGGCGTTCGCAGCGTTGGTCAAGATTTGCCAAGCGCTGCTCATACTGTTTTTCCTGCTTGGCGCGCTCTTGTTTGGCATCGTCCAATAGCTCCATGAGTCGGGTCTCCGCCGACTCGTGACGCTTTTCTTCCTGTGCCAGCTTGTTCTGATGCGCCTGCTGCGCGCGCGCGGCTGCCTCGCGATGCTGCTTTTCGCTCTCCTCAAGGCTCTGTTCATGGCGATGACAGGCCTGCTCGAGCTGTGAAATGCGTTTTTGCTGCTGGGTCTGACTTGTCTTCAGCGTCTGCAGCTCCAACTGGAAGCGGGCCGCTTCGGCGGTCTTGGCTTCAAGACGCTCCTGAACGCGCAGCATATGCTCGTTCAGTGCTTCCAGGCGTTGTTCGGCATCTTCACGCTCCCGCTGTGCTTGAAGCGTGGCGTTGTCCGACTCCTTGATCTGTTCGTCGGCCTCCTGTCGGTAAGCGGCAAGCTTTTCGTAAGCCGCCTGCTGCGCCTTCTCCCAGATGTCGCCAACCCAGTGTTCTAGGTTCTCGGGGCGATCGATAGCAGGCCGTGTCTGGCCGGCGCCATGATCTCTCAGTCGCCACTCCCGAAGGTGATCGCTGATGGTCGTGTAACTGCCGGTGCCGAGAAACTCGCGCACTTTCTGTACGCTGATGGTTTCCCCGCGCTGCTGCAGCGTGTCGATCGCGCGGCGAACGTCTTCGTAACGAATTCCATTGCGAGCCATAGTGCGTTCCCTGTTTGGCGTCTGACTGTCCCTGGAGCTCTTTGACGGCTCCTGAGAATCAGCATAAGACATTTACGTAAATTCGATACGTAAAAAACGCGATCGACTCGCCACGGCTAGGGTCACCGGCACATAGCTCTTATAATAGCGCCATTCAAGTAGAGGAGTTTCCATGAGTATTGCCGAGACACAGGCCGAGCTGGTCGACGAATTTTCGATGTTCGACAACTGGATGGATCGCTATCAATACATCATCGATATGGGACGACAGCTGCCGCCGTATCCCGAGGAGGAGCGGATACCGGCCTTCAAGATCGAGGGATGCCAGTCCAGCGTCTGGCTGCGGTCGCACGAAGAGGGCGGTCACCTGCGCTTTCGCGCCATGTCGGACGCGGCGATTGTCTGCGGCTTGATCGCGATACTGCTGCGGGTCTACGACGATCGTGATGCGGCGGAGATCGTTGCGAACGAGCCTGCGTTCCTCACAGATCTCGGGTTGGATCAACACCTGTCACCCACGCGCAGTAACGGCTTGCACGCGATGCTCGAGCGGATTTATGCCATCGCGCGCGAGACGGCAGCGAGAGACGCCTGACATTCTGAAGCGTGAGTCTCGCGCGGGGTGACAAGTCGAAAGTCGGTGGCATTCGTGAAGAGAGTCGGTTGCATAAGTGAAAGGACTGCCGCCGATCAAGATGACGCGCTGCTAATCGCGATGATCGCAGCGGTCGTCATGGCAATGAGCATCGTGACCATCGCGCGAAGCTTCCGGTTCGGGCACGGGGTCGACACCGCCCGGATGAAGCGGATGGCACTTGAGCAGACGTCGCAGTGAGAGCCATCCGCCGCGCCACGGTCCGTGAAGCTTGACGGCCTCCAACGCATAGCTCGAGCAGGTCGGCCAGAATCGACAGCGCGGGCCGAGCAGGGGGCTGATGCCATAGCGGTAACACTGAATCAATCCCGTCAGAATCGCTGTCGCGATCTGGCTCAAGCGGTGTTTCACCCCTTGCTACCGTATAACGCCTCGGGCGAGATCAGCGGCGCGCTATCCACTTCGGCGTGTTCCGCCGTCAGCTTTACGTAGAAGCAGTTACGTCGACCGGTGTGGCAGGCAGGCCCTGATTGATCGACCTTGAGCAGCAGCGTGTCACCGTCGCAGTCGAACCGCGCTTCGACGAGACGCTGGTGCTGACCCGAGCTTTCGCCTTTGCGCCAGAACGCCTGACGAGATCGGGACCAGTAGCAGACTTGACCTGTCTCGAGGGTTTCGCGAAGCGCCGGACCGTTCATCCACGCCATCATCAACACTTCGCCGCTATCGTGCTGCTGGGCAATGGCGGGAACCAAACCCTCGGCGTTCCATTTGGCCTGGGCGATGACGTCGTCGAGTGCGACCTGAGTACCGATGTCGGCGCTTTCGAGCGCGTTAAAAAGTGACATGAGATTCTTTCATCCATTCGTGAAATCGATGCCTGTTCAGGCACCATCGCGGCAACTGTCACAAACGCCGAGCAGCTCGATCGTCTGACGCTGGATGGTGAAGCCACGCTGACGGGCCGTCGCGGTGAGCAGTTCGCCCACGGTTTCCTGGTGCAACTCTTCAACGCGGCCACACTCGCGACAGATGAGCAGCTGAAATCGATGCACGTGTTCTGGGCAGGGACAGGCAAGATAGGCGTTCAGCGACTCGATGCGATGGACCAGTCCCTGTTCGATCAGAAAATCCAGCGCCCGATAGACCGTTGGCGGCCTGGCAGCGGCATGTTCATCGGAAAGCTTGTCGAGCAGGTCATATGCCTTCAAGCCCCCAGGCGTGCTTGAGATCATTTCGAGCACGCGACGGCGTATCGGCGTAAACCGAACGCCACGTGCCTGACACTGAGTTTCGGCTTGTTGTAGCAGCGCCTGAGAATCGAGCATCGCCATTCCTGAAAAACCTGCGAAGAGAGAGGCTGCATTCTACGCACTCGGCAAGAGTGGGGCCAATGGAGCAGCGAAAGCCCGAGCTGGCTATAACCTTGAAGAGAGCAAGACGTCGCATGACGCGGGTGGGATAGCTGAATCTGAAAAGACGTCGATCCACACGATTTAACATGTATGCACACCAATTGATGTATATTTCTCTTTATAACAATCAGTTATGTGAGATTTCGTGTCAACTCAGTACCCGCGCTCCTTTCTATATAGGTAGGCTCCTACCCGGTAAGAGCGAGACTGCTACATCCTCGCGATACGGCCTCTCTCGATGACCACGTAGCTGACAGCGCTGCAACCGTTTCTAACCCCTCACTCTCACCAATGGCGAGAACCGTTCGCAGTGGCGGCCCTTGAGTGAACATGCTTGGGTGACAGACCTGCCTCGCAAGGGTTTGGTATCCTCCAGAAGGAAAGAGTGACACCAACCTAAGTGCTTAGTAGGCTTACAAAAGATAACGAACTATTGGCTTCCTAGGGAGCCCGCACTCAGGGAGCAACACCCCCATATGGCCTTCGACCAAACCTATTGCATGGATACTCTCGCCGCCGCCACTCGGCCTGAAGCGGACAGCAGTGAGTTCATCTATGCCTTCCTTGATGCCTACGGATTCCCCAAGGCGACTATCACCCAGGTCCGCAATGACGGACAGCGCAACGTGGCCAGCCGCAAGACGGAAGGACACGTTGCGCTGAAGAACTGGCTCTACTTCATGCCGGTGCGCCAGGGAGAGAGCATCCATGAGGCGTTGCAGGTGCTGGCCGACGAGGACGAGCCTGCCCGGCACAGGTGCCGCTTCCTGATGGTGACGGACTTCCGTGAGCTGACGGCGCTGGACACCAAGACCGATGAGCGCCTGGAGGTTGGGTTCAGTGAGCTGGCGACCCAATACCTGTTCTTTGCCCCTATGGCGGGTCTGGAGCGCACCAAGCACTTCGAGGAGGCGTCTGCCGACTTAAAGGCGGCGGCCAAGATGGGGCGGCTGTTTGACCGCCTGAAGGAGGTCAATGAGTTCAGCACCCCTGAGCAGCTGCACGCGCTCAACGTGTTCCTGACCCGCCTGCTGTTCTGCTACTTCGCCGAAGACACCGGCATCTTCCCCAAGAACGCCTTCACCAAGGTCATCACCGAGGCCACCGGTGAGAACGGGGAGGAGTTGCCTGACCTGCTTACCCAGCTATTCCGGGTGATGAACCAATCGGAGAATGAGCGCCCAGCTGACCTGGCCGTTCACGTTGCCCAGTTCCCCTACGTCAACGGTGGTCTGTTCCATGACGACCTCCCCGTGCCCGAGGTTCGTGGCAAGGGGCGGCGGATGATGATCGAGTGCGGCCAGCTCGCTTGGGAGGCGGTGAACCCCGATATCTTCGGCTCGATGTTCCAGGCGGTGGTGGACGAGGAGAGCCGCGATGCGCTGGGGCAGCACTACACCTCTGTGCCCAACATCATGAAGGTGATTCGCCCGTTGTTCCTCGACAAGCTCTACGCAGAGCTGCACAAGGCGAAGGGCAACCGGAAGAAGCTGGAAGCGCTGCTGGAGCGGCTGACACGGATTCGCGTATTCGACCCCGCGATGGGGTCCGGCAACTTTCTTATCATCTCGTACAAGGAACTACGCCGGCTGGAGATGGCGGTTTTCCGGGCTCTACAGGAGGTGTCGGGCCAGCAAGAGATGTTCATGAGCGGGATTCGTCTTGGCCAGTTCTATGGTATCGAGATTGCTGATTTCGCTCACGAAGTGGCGCAGTTATCGCTGTGGCTGGCTGAGCACCAGATGAACATACTGTTTACCAAAGAGTTTGGTCATGTTGAGCCGCTACTCCCTCTTAAGGACTCTGCCACTTTGATTTGTGGTAACAGCCTACGCTTAAACTGGGAGGAAGTCTGCCCAAATAATGATGATAGGCATGAAGTTTATGTGTGTGGGAATCCCCCTTTTTTGGGGTCAGGGCCCAATAGGAACGAAGAGCAAAATCAAGACATGAAGCTCGTTTTTTCCGAGTTTAAAAAATATAAGGATCTTGATTATGTAGCCTCTTTCTTCTGGAAGGGAGCTCAGTATGTTAGGAGCTCAGGAAGCATTGCGCTTGTTTCAACAAGTTCAATATGTCAAGGTGAGCAGGTTGCTATGCTCTGGCCCCGCATCTTAGATTTAGGAATAGAGATATTTTTCGCATACCAGTCTTTTGTCTGGAAGAATAGCGCTAAGGACAATGCATCAGTGCATGTGGTGGTGATAGGCCTAAGTAGCTCACCATCTGAAAAACATTTATATAGCAAGATTTCTTCAGACTGGAGAAGAAAAAAGGTTGATAATATTAGCCCTTATCTTTTAGAAGGTGGTGATGTTGTTGTAGAAGCGAGGAGGAAACCTATATGTAATGTGATGCCATACAGAAATGGAAGTGTGGCCGCGGATGGAGGAAATCTCATTCTTACCGAGGATGAGATGAAGAGACTTGTAGAAAGAGAGCCTGAGTCAAAAAGATTTATTAAGGAATATCTTGGTGCCAAAGGGCTTGTAAATGGGGTGAATAGGTATTGCGTTTGGCTGGCAGAAGAAGATGAGGATGATTTTCTATCTTTTTTGGAAATCTCAAGAAGGGTGGAAAAAGTTAGGGATTTTAGGCTAGAAAGCAAAAAAGAAGCCACTAAGCAGAAAGCCTCAACGCCTCATGTTTTTACAGAAAACAGGCAGCCTTTGGACGGAGAGTATTTAGCAATCCCTAGGTCGACGTCAGTAAGAAGAAAATACATACCAATTGGGTATTTCGACAGTGAGAAGGTGGTTGCAAACAACGACCTTCAGGTGGTTCCTGGCGCAGGCCTTTATGAATTCGCCATTCTAACATCCAGAATGCACAATGACTGGATGAGAGTAGTCGGAGGCCGCCTTAAAAGTGATTATCGCTACTCAGCTACACTAGTATACAATACCTTCCCTTGGCCAGAAGTATCTTCCCACCAGCGCAATGATATCGAGAAACTGGGCCGGGCGGTGATCTTGTCCCGTGCAGCTTACCCTGAAAAGACTCTGGATCAGCTCTACGCCCCAGACAAGATGCCCAACAATCTTCAGGAAGCCCACCATGAACTGGATCGGGCTGTTGAATATTTGTATCGAGACCGTCCTTTCCGTGATGCAGCTGAGCGCCTCGAGTATCTATTAGCTCGCTACGAGGCATTGATCGAAGCAGATAAGGCAACTGCAGTGGGTAGAAGCAAGCGGTCTGCAAAAGCCACAACCGAGAAGGGCTAAGGCATGGCGGAACTGATTAAGGTCGAATATGCTCGCACCGGCAGAAGCTCTAGTAGCGATCAGTTGGGGATGCGCGAAATGCAGGCGAGAGCCTACGAGAAGCGTGACAGCCAGTATCTGCTGCTGAAAGCGCCTCCGGCTTCTGGCAAGTCTCGGGCGTTGATGTTCTTGGCCCTCCACAAGCTTAGCCACACGGGTCTGCGCAAGGTCATCGTGGCGGTGCCGGAGATGTCCATTGGGGCATCGTTCAAGGACACTGACCTCACCTCCCACGGCTTCCACTGGGACTGGCACGTCGAGGATCGCAACGACCTGTGTCGGGCTGGCAACGATAGCGGCAAGGTGGATGCCTTCTGCCGCTTCATGGCCGATCGCAACGACCGAACCCTGGTCTGCACCCATGCTACGCTGCGCTATGCCTTTGCCAAGCTGAAGCCCTCTGACTTCAACGACTGCCTGGTGGCGATCGACGAGTTCCACCATGTCTCCGCCGATGAGGGCAACAGGCTAGGAGGGTTGATCGATGATTTGATGCATGGCTCCAATGCGCACATCGTCGCCATGACTGGCAGCTACTTCCGTGGTGACGCTGCCCCGATCCTGCTGCCCGACGATGAAGCCCATTTCGACAAAGTTACCTACACGTACTACGAGCAGCTCAACGGCTATAGCTATCTGAAGTCCCTGGGTATCGGTTATCACTTCTATCAAGGTCGCTACCTCGACGCGATCCGCGAGGTTCTGGACCCGGCTAAGAAGACCATCGTCCACATCCCCAACGTCAACAGCGGCGAGAGCACCAAGGACAAGTATGGCGAGGTCGATCATATTCTCGATGCGCTGGGTGATGTCGAGATGCAAGACAGCCGCACCGGCATCGTTACCGTGCGTCACCCGAGCGGCAAGCAGCTGAAGATCGCCGATCTCGTCACCGACACCCCTATACGCCGCGACGTGCAGGAATACCTACGCCAGGTCACCAAGCCTGAGGACGTCGATGTCATCATCGCCCTGGGCATGGCCAAGGAGGGCTTCGACTGGCCCTTCTGTGAGCATGTGCTGACTATCGGCTACCGCAACTCCATGACTGAGATCGTCCAGATCATTGGGCGTGCTACCCGAGACAGCGAGGGCAAGACCCACGCCCAGTTCACCAACCTGATAGCCCAGCCTGATGCCGATGATGAGGACGTGAAGGTTAGTGTTAACAACCTACTCAAGGCGATCACCGTCTCGCTGCTGATGGAGCAGGTGCTGGCACCTAGCGTATCGTTCAAACCGCGCTCACGCATGCGACCGGACGAAAAGCCCGAACCAGGCACCGTGATCATCGAGGACAGCCAAGCACCAGTATCTGACAAGGTGATGAGTATCCTGGACTCTGGTGGCCAGGAAGACATTATCTCGGTCCTGCTTCAAAAACCTGAAGTGGCCGCCGCTGCAGTGACTGACACCACTGAGCCTGAAGTTATCAATGAAGTGGAACTACCGAAGGTCATCGAGCGACTGCATCCAGATCTTGATGAGAGTGAGCGTGAGGTGCTGCGCGAGACCGTGCTGACCACCATGGGGGCTAGGGCTACAGGCGGGCTTTTCAACGAGGACGAGCTACCCAAGGGAGCCGAGATCCATGAGCCCGGCCAGAGTTATGAGACTGATGAGAATGGTGTGCCTGTCGATCCTGGTGCTGCCCCGGATGGACGCGATCTAGGTGGGGAAGCCGATGACGGTGAGCCGAAGGGCAACCGTCAGTTCATTAAGATAGGTGAGAAGTTCGTCAATATCGAGCACCTCAACATCGATCTCATCAACCAGATCAACCCCTTCCAGGGCGCCTATGAGATTCTGTCCAAGGCGCTGACCGCTCCTGTGCTGAAGACCATCCAGGACACCGTAGTTGGCAACCGCACGCAGATGACCGAGGAGGAAGCGGTGGTGCTGTGGCCCAAAATCGTCGCTTTCACCAAGGAGAAGGGGCATCCGCCTTCGGTGCACAGCGATGACCACATGGAGGTCCGCTATGCCGAGGCGCTGGCTTACATCCAGCAGAAGAAACGGGAGAAAATGAAGGGGGCGTCAACATGATTCGTACCCGTCGAGAAGCGCCAAAGCGGCGAACGCTGGACGACATTTTCGCCACACCCGATGAATTGGGGCTACTGAACGTGGCACCACCCAGATCGTCTGCACCGAGTGCCGATCAGCGACTAGTGGCGAGCCTACGGAGCATCGAAGCATTCGTGAGCCAGCATGAGCGCGAGCCAAAGCAGGATGCAGAAGACCTCAATGAAGCCACGTTAGCCGTCCAATTAGCCTCCCTCAGGAACGATCCTGCCAAGATAGAGGGGTTAGCCGCCTGGGACACCCTCAGCCTCCTGGGGAGCTCTGCGGGGGATTCTGAGGATACCAGTCAAGACCAGCCTGCTACGAGTTCAGGAGCGGGGCAGAAGGGCGGCAGTGGTGAAACGGAAGCCATTTCGCCCACGCCAGTACAAGCGTACGTATCGCCGGACAGCGTTACATCGCTGGATGATATCTGGGATAGCGACACCCTTGGGCTGTTGAGCGGCGGGGACGAGAGTGTCGAGTCGATTTTCGACCTGACCCACGTGCCCGAGAGCAGTGAACGGGACATGCCTGAGGAGATTGCCCAGCGGACCCACTGCGACGACTTCTACCGCTTTGAGGGCCTGTTTGATCAAGTCCGTGAAGAGCTGCGAGAGAGCGATGCCGAAGCGGTGCCCTTTCAAATGGAGTCCCAGATCGACGAGGGCGACATGTTCGTACTCAACGGTATGCTGTGTATCGCCGATCAGGTGGGGGAAGAGAGTGTCGGCGCTGGTCGAAAGTTCAACCCGCGTCTTCGGGTCGTCTTCGACAACGGCACTGAATCCAACCTACTTCTGCGTTCACTCGCCAGGGCGCTCTACAAGGATGAGACAGGCCGGCGAATTCTCCGGCGTGACAGCACCTTCGATGCCATGCAGGGCATCACTCATCATGACAAGCGCACCGGGCTCATCTACATCCTGCGCTCACTGAGCCAGGACCCGACATTGCGCGGCATTCGCAACCTCTACAAGATCGGCTACACCGAGAAAGAGCTGGACCAACGTATCGCCGGGGCTGAACGTCAACAGACCTACCTGGAAGCGCCTGTGCAGGTCGTTACGTCGTTTGAGTGCTACAACCTCGATCCGCGTCGCTTCGAGCGTCTGGTTCACGCCATGCTCCATCACCAGCGGGTCAACGTCCAACTGCACAGCCGGGATGGCAGCACCTACCGACCCCGAGAGTGGTTTGACGTCGAGCTGGTCACGGCTAGGGAGATCGTGAATCGGATCGTGGATGGTACAATTGCTCAGTATCGTATGGACAATACGGTAGGGCGGCTGGTGAAGAAGTAGCCTGATAAGCTTAAGAAGAGACGGGAAAAGATGATGAATAAAAAGAATTCACCACTAAATCGGCTGCGGGGAAGTGTGGTCGAACTCAAAGGGCCATTTGAGCCAATTGAAGAGGATTCTTGGGAAGCTTTGAAGCCGCCAAGCAGTAGCATCAAAGATTATTTAAACACCCCAAAGTGTAAGAAGCGCCCTCAAGGAGGGCGCGAAAATAAATAAGGCTCTATATGAATCGACGATTCGCCTGAAACAGCCTTGGTCGATCAAACTGGTCTTTTATCCTCTCTTTGAGAATTGGCTTTCCTCTGCGGTGACACCTCCATATCCCGGGACGAGCGACCAAATCCGGGTATCAATTCCATCATTCTGTAGCTTTCGCATAAAATAGCGAGCTTGAATAGCATCATGTGTCGCAATTACAACTTGAAAGTCATGCTCAACAATATAGTCTCGTAGAACATCAAATACAGAGGCCGCATGTACTAGATCATGGTGCTGTGTAGGATCATCTAGTAGCAAGGCTTTCCAAGGTGACCAATGATGGCTCACAGCCATCGAAAGAAGAAAGGTGAGCTGTAAGTCCGTTAGCTGTGCCTCACTCGCGATAGCAGGAACAGAGACTTTGCTATCATGTAAGGGCGCCGATATCTCTGCGCGATCTTTCTTGTAAGCGCTATAGAAATCCAAGCTTGTTCCTGAAAACCTTTGATCCCTAATAACCCGTTTAAGAAGCGCCTGCCAACGTGGCACTACAGAAACAACATGTTTCTGGATATTTGAGATCTCGGTAGATAAAAAACCGCTGAGTGATTCCATCGCATTCGAAAGCAATGTGAGGCGTTCTACAGCCGTTCTTTTATCTTCTGTGCGCTTTTTTAATTGGTGAGTAAATTCATCCTCTGATAAATCGCCACGTCGGCGATCCAGAAACTCCTGAGTTGTACGAGTTTTCTCAAAATTATTCCAGGCAATAACCTCGCTATTAATAGCTACTAAAGTGCTATAATGATGCTCCAATTGTGAGGTGGTCGCTTGAAGCTGCAGCTTGTGTCTTTGTGCCACCTCTGAAACAGGGTCCCCAGGCAGCTTTAATTTACTCCAGGATGCACGAATACTTGAAACTCTTGACTGCACTTCTCTCACTTGGTTCTCAAGCCCTGAAATTGTAGCGCTTATTTCAGAAATTTGAGACTTGCTTTTTTCTAGCAAAGAGTAATTTTCTCTTACTGTTGAATTCAGCTCGTAGAGCTGTCGGTCTTTCTGATTTCTGTCGGCTGATAGCTCTTCCAAAGATCTAGATGGAATGTCGCAAGATCTTATCGCTGCATAAGATGCTTTGGCTTGCTCAAGTCGTGCAATCGACTCAGAACGATTTTTCCTTTCAGTTTCTAGTGAACGACTTACTTCATCGTAGGCGGTTTTGACTTGATCGAAGGCATCCTTTGTCACAGGAGTTTTAAGATGTTTTTGTTTTTCTGCAAGCTGTCGCCTACCTTTATCATTCTCTTCTGCCCTAGTCTTAATAAATTCCTTGGCGAGAGATAGCGTGTCGCTTGCAACAAGAGGGTGAGATCGAAAGTGATCTATCCTTGAGACCAAATCGGCTTGCTGAGCTTCCAGTGAAGATAACCTATTCTGGCATTCCTGCAGTTCAGACAGTGCCACAGATACAGCTTCTTCACTGGCTCTTAGCTCATCAGACGCCACCTTGAGGCGACGCTCGGCTTGTACCAAGTGAGGGTCTATAGTCTCTAATGCTTCATTTACACGTTTCTGCAGTGTCTGTGGGCCATGTTCTTCCCCACATAATGGACAGTCACTACGATCCGCTGGCAAGTGAGATGCAATTAATGCAACAGCCTGACGCACAGCATCAGCCGAAGAGTCAATTGCTATATGATTATTCTTGGCTTGGGCTTCTTCGGTTTGGCGTTTTTCGCGTAAAGATTGTGCATCTTGGACTTTCACGCGAAGAGATTCTAGTTGCTCTCGTGTAGCATCAATAGCCACTGATAAATTATTTTTTCCCTGAGCAGCCTCAGACCACTGATCCACTAACTGCTGGGCTGATCTCAGATCAGAGTCTTTTTTATCTAATATCTTTAATTGCTCTCTTATTTGCTCATGCTGGGCACGCTCATGCTCGTTTTTTTCATGCTCTTCTTTTAGTTTGGCGTATTCTTTTTCAGCTTTAATTAGTGCATCGTTAGCTTCTTGAAACACAATGGTGCGCTGGTCAACTTCTTGCTTGGCATTGGCCTCATTTACGTACCATTCTAACTGCTGTGCAACCGATTTACGTAGCTGCTCAACACGCGAAATCTCGTTCTGAAGCTCCTCCTGGTCAGTTGCTAGTTTTGTGCGTTCATGTTTCTTCTGGTCAAGTGAAGAGTTTTCCTTAGACAGTTCTTGATGAAGATAGTCTAGCCTTGCTTGCTGAGAAGCAAATTGTTCTATCAGATCCTCGATACCAGTCAAGGCTGAAGCTTTATCGCGCAGGCTTTCTATCTTGGACTGGAGTATATCTTCCAGCGTTGAGTAAATGGTCTCCATCGCATCTTGCCTGACAGGTTCAGAAAGAAGCCCCATTGGCAATTGTTCAATGCATTGTGTCTGTTGAGCGATCTCAGTAATTGAACTAGCGATTTTCTCTCTACTACGGAGTGCTCCTTCGGATTGTGATGCCGAGTGATCACGATCATCTATCAAGCTTTGCCATTCGGCTAACTCTTCCTCAAAGGTGGCTAACGCCTGTTTGGCCTGCTTGGCTTGATCTGTAATGGAACGTCGAATGCTGCTTAGAGAAGAGCTTACTTGAGAGCCATCTCTGCTAATGGGAAGTCGAGATAGTTGAGAGCCGGCAGATTTTGAATCAGCTTGGACTAACCACTCTTTTTCTCGTTGATCAAGAAGATGAGTTAATCTTAGCAAAAAAGGAATGTCAGCAGGATCGGTGCCAGGGAAAATATTTTCCAGACTGCCCCTGCGAATTATTTTGCCTTGCGCATTAACTTCAGATGATACTTGTGTTTTCCCAAAGTTGAGGCGAACATTTGCCATGTCTTGAGAATCGCGAATTATAGGAGTTAAGTCTTCTCCTAAACGTGATATTTTTCCGGTAAGGCCAAGCTCAACAGCTTCAAAAAACGCTGTCTTACCAGTACCGTTTGGAGCAAGCAAAATAGTTGCACCGGGGCTGAGCTTGATATTTGTCTCTGGCCCAAACCGTCTGATATTGGAAAGAGTGATGGATTCAAGCTTTGTCATTGCTACGCCTCACTATCAAAAGCTTCTTTACTTAAATCATTGGCAATCTCGCTCCCGTTTTTTCCGGAAAGTAGTGAGTTTCGCCAAGAATCAAGATGGTTAACTGTCCAAGGATGAGCATCTCCGAGTGAAGCTAAAGCAGCGAGAAGTGGGTCATTGAGACTTTCTGAGCTTGCAGCTGATGAAGGTGCTGATAAAAAAGTGCGGTCTAAGAAATCATCCGCTTCCTCAAACTCTCTTGCAACCACTTTTCGGCAGAAACGATCGTCTGTTTCTATTCGTGCGGCATCTTCAAGAGGGATGTTTCTGATTAACATAAACATATATAAGTCCGCAGTTTGTGGTTCAGGTAAAATGTCACGGAAATCGGCTGCCAACCGAAAAGCAGCTTGAATCGACAAGCTGTTAAAGGGGAGGTCTACAATTAAGATTGTTCTAAAACCAGCGCTCGGACTATTTGAACGCTTGAGTCTGCAAATTTTAAAGTCAACCCCTGAGTCTGGGAAATCAAAGAGATCTTGATCTATGACAGGTGTTTCGTACCGACCTTCGGCACGTTTTATAATAGCCTCTATCACCCCTTGGATTGTCATCATTTTAGCCTCCTTTCCCATTACCTTCGATTGCATTTTGACGAGCATCATGTTGCTCTTTCAAATGCCTTCCAAAATAATCCTGCAGTTTATTTAATGATCCTTTTCTTAGCTGATTGAAGGATCTGGAACGCGTGACTAATAGATATGGCTGTCGTTCGGCTGCCATGCTTGTAGCTGCTTCAGCATCATCTGCCATGCCTTCGTTGAGCAACTCAGAGGGGGAGGCACTGACACCTGATAGTATAACGACAGCGGGTGGGTTGGGTCCGGTAATGGCAGTTAAACTGTCATCAGACAGTTCACGTACTTCTTGGCTATCACCTGAAGGGCCAGACCAGTTTTTAAGTGCAATGCTAAGCACCTTCCCACAACTGGGAAATGACTCCCAATCTGCCTCGCTGTCCCCAACCGCAACTGCTACCAATAGTAATGTTTCTATGGCGTTAACTAAAAGATTTGTATTTTTTGGTCCAATACGTAATGCGTGCTTCTCATTTGTACCCTCGGTTGGCGGGTAAAGCAATTTTGCTAATAATTGTCGCCGGCATCCTGAGTCATTTGTCAGCTTTTCTGACCAGACTTGCCAAGTCGCCTCCATAGCAGACATCAATGCTGTATCATTAATTCTTTCAAAACGCTCTGAGAGCTTATCACACAGCCGCTCCCAGACAATATAATCCATTGATTTGTCTAGGTCTTCAGCCTCTTTTCGTGTATCAATATGGGTTTTTAGCTCGCGCTGAAAGGCACAAGTCAGGGCTTCACTATTTTCAATCCATGCTAAATCTTCAAGATCGGCTTCACTATTGCCGAGGGTGTAACCAAGCTCGTTAAAGACGAAGCTACGCCACAAAGGCTCCTGGTAAATCAAACCTTGCTTACCGTTTTGCAGATGGAGCGCCAAACGAAGTACTGCAGAATGAAGAGTTAGGTTTGAATTAGGAGGAGTATAGTCTGCATAGACTCTTAAGCTACCATTTTTTGAACTCTGTCCCCATAATTTTTCGACCACAGTAACGGAGCTTTCTGAAGCTTCACCGTCTACGTCGTGAATCCCTGAGACAGACCAAAGGTAGCCAGAGCCCTGACTTTTTGGACTCATAAGATACTGAGTCCATGTCTCTATTTCTGGCCTAAGATAGTCGTTAAGATGGCGCAGTAAAGTGCGAGGTTTTATGCTGGCAACATCTGAAGTTTCACGGGTAATGTAGTCAAGAAGGAGAGCGAGCGTTGAGCTAGAATCTGTGAAATGCCGTCCCAGTAGGTTTATCACCTGCTGTTCTACATACTCATCGTTTCCTACACAGGTAACCTTACAACGGCTTAGAGCATTGATGATATGAGTCCAATCACTAAAGCCACACCAAGTGGTCAGCCAGTTATAGGCTCGAGTTGTAGGGCCATCATCCCTGTTTTCGAGAGCATTAGGTGCTATCCCATCCTGGCCGCATGCTTTGCAAAGTTCTTCCAGATGGCTGACTCTAAGTTCTTTTTTTATTTCAAGGTTGCCGCCCATCAAAATTAAGTTGAAAAATCTTTTGCTATTTGTGTTTTCTTTTGACCACTTGGCTAGGCTGAAAAAAGCCGAATCAAGAACTGAGCTAGCAGGCTCTTGCTCTTTTTCAGAGCCTTCTTTTTTTTCAGTCCCTTTCGGTTTTCGTAGCTTTGCAGACGCTTTTGTTTTATCGGAATGTTTGTTGCAAAAGCCTGTTGTTTGCCTCTTGATTTGAAGATGTTCATAGCTTCCATCATTATGATGGATTACGATGTCATCCCATTCAGGAATGCCGCCTTGTTCACTACCAATCTCAACTGGTGCAGGCTGTCCTGAAATGAATTTGTCTAGCATGTCCGACAAGAATTGAGCAATAATAATTCTCTCGAATTTTGATTTTTGCTCAAGCCGGAACCTTTTAATCATTTTGACATCCCTTCATTCCCGTTTTGTGGTGCTCAGCTATGCTGGCAGTCTTCCACCTTGCGTTGCATTTTACTATTTCAAGTTCATATTTTTATTGTTGTCTTGTGCTCGCATTTATCCAGTTTTTCCTGAAATGCTCCGAGCGTCCTCTCTCTTTCTCTAACTCCTGCTGGAGTCGCGTATTCTCCTTTCGAACAGAACTGAGCTCCTGCTTCAAACGATCCACCTTGTTGCGCAACACAGACTCTATATGACGGTATTCCTCAGAAGTGCGTGAAGGGACGGTCACACCATCTATCTCTGATGCAGATGAACGTGCATTATCACGCTCAGCTGATATGGATTCCTTGAAGTTATTATATAGGTACTGCCTGCTAACACCGGCGAGTGCAGCAATGTCTTTAAATGTTATGGCCTCATTACGCTCCTTCAAAGTCGCAATAGCTTCCTCTACAGCACGACGCTTCCGCAAACTTCGTTCTTCTCTGGCCTTAGCGAGGCCTTCAGTGGCTTTGTCGCTCATTCGACAAACTCCAGCTTTATCTGTTTGGCTTTCTGTTCAGCACCTTTGTAGATGCCGTCTTCTTCTATAGCTGAAACGATTTTGCCCAAAGAGTCGTAGACTTCTTTGTTCTTTCTGAGGCGTCGGCCTGTGATTTCTGACATTCTTGTTTTTCCTGACTCTGCAAGCTCTTGGGATTCTTCTTGCTGCTCTTGAATGAGAGCGTCAATGGCAAGTTTTTCAGACTTAAAAAATTCAACATCTTTTGCATCAGCCCTGAAATGTTTACATGTATAGCATGCGTTGGCGTGTTCACACCAATCTCCAATTTGAGCAGGCATTGAACAAGCTCCGCCACAGACACGAGTGGCTGCTAGTTGCTCCTTTCTGACAAGAAGCTCACCAATTTTATCATCGACACTGCCATGTATCGTAAAGAACCTTCCGCTACCTTTTTCCAGGAGAGCTTTTTTCTTCAATTCAAGTCTGTTGTTGACATAAACCGTCGCCATATCAGGACTGGTATGCCCAAGCTCCATCATGATATTGAGAATATCATGTCCGTTTTGAGCTAAAGATGTGCCCATCGTATGGCGGAGAGGGTGCCAAGAAAAGGCGAGGGCGTTACCTTCATCATCTCTCACCTGTTGGCTTACAACTTTTTTCTTTATCTCGCTCGCAGTCCATTGTTGAGACACAAAGCCTTCCCGAGTTCCCGTGAAGTAAGGGAAGAGGTACTTTGTTGGTCTGCCATGCTTTTGGACTATGCATTTTCTCTGGTCTTCAATAACTTTTATTAAAGCCGCGTGAGACTTGTCGCTTTTGGAAAGTGGCTTTCTGTTCCACTTCTTGACCTTATTCTGCCAGAAGTGGAGAATCATAAAGTTATCATCATCAGGATCATCCTTAAGACAATCATAGAGCACTGAATGGCCATCCTCAGCGCGCATGCCCGTAGCAAGGATTAGTATAAATATTTGAGGGGCAGGGGAGGGGGCATCCTTGACAGCCATCTGAAGCTCGTCAATGATGCGCTGTGAGTAGGAGCGTCCCACACCTTCGCTCGTATATCCTATTCGACCCAGTCCTTCTTTATAGTGGGTCTTCTTGATTTTCTTGACCGATCTTTTGGATACTGACAAAGAAGGCCATTTGTCAGAGAATTCCCTTGAGGCCGTTTTCAGCATCGCCACAGTGTCTGTAAACCAGTTTTTCCCAGATAAGCCTTTCCTATTGCCCCATGCTAAATACTCATCTTCAATCAACTCATCTGATATAAGAGCAGGAGAGGGTGTCTCAAATTTCTCGTGCATGAAGTCGCGGAAATTTATAAACCTTCCCATGTAACCAACAAGCGTGCTTGGGGCTAGCTCACCATGCTGAATCTTGTTTATGACATGAAAGCGTACAGCATCACGCAACCATTCAGGGTAACGGTAAAAATTAAGGTACTTGTCTGTGGTGCGCTGTGTGTCTTTGAATCTATAGTCATCTTCGCTATAAATGTCGTTGAGGTAGACAATCATCCGTCTATGAAGAGGTTTGAACTGTTCCCTCTGTATTATAATATTCTTGTGGATGTCGCCAGCAACTGTAATCCGCGCCGAGAGATACTCCTTTTCAATGATGCTGTTGTCATTAACATAGCTCTGCTTGCTTTTCTTTCTCTTAGAGTTATGAGAGTGCCTCGAAAAGATATCCAAAAACTCAGCATTATGTTTTCTAGAAATTTTTGCTTCGCTGCTCGAGGTATGACGAGTTGTAAACTCAGGGTGAGGTATATCTGCCAGGCAAGAAACTTCGAAGCGCTTGGATATTGCTTTCCAGTCGGTATTTAGCCATTTCATTGGCAAGCGTCTGCGCTCTACAGAAGAACGGGAGTTGTTGCGCTCATCTGAAAGAAATTTTGCCCAATAGCATTTCAGCTCAAGCTGTGGTGTCAGTGGTAGCCCGGTAAATTCAATAGGGCTGTTAATCCCAACATGCTCATTCGTAAAGCTCTTAATTGCTTTTACAAACGCTTCATCCCACACGTCACTAAAAAACAGCTTGCTGTCATAGGCTTCAATTTTTGCCGAGAGCTGCTCTCTATACAGGAGCTGGCTGTCGGCACTTCCCTGAATTACCTTTAGATCCATTTTACGCCTCTATCAGTGATATGCGGTAACTTCCTGAATTCTTCGAGGCGCTTTTCCAGTTTTTCTGGGCCCGTCAGATGAAGTTTTCGTATCTCATGGCTGAACAAATGTTTATAAAAATCCATGGTTGTCTGTGGGCTGGCGTGACCCAGGCGCTCCGCCACTTCGAGTAGTCCATAGCCGTCTACAATGGCTTCACTGGCATGCGTGTGCCTGAAATGATGCCAGGTGAAAGTCACAGCCGTTCGCTTCTTTAAGTAGTTCTTTAGATTCTCTGCATAACTTCGGGAAAGGGCTCGTCCAATGCTGCCTCGCTGAATATTACAAAATACATATTCGGTGCCCGCTTCAAAAGCGTCTTGATACTCATCGCTTGTGATGAAGTCTTCATACATATCGAGCAGGTAGTCCATAACCGGAATGGCACGAACACGTTGTCCTTTAGCCCTGGCACCATTCTCATTGTCGTCCCTAGGGATGATCCATATGATCTTATCTTCGAGGCCAATGTCTGTGTGACGGAGCCCCAGAGCCTCGCCAATGCGCATCCCTGTGTTGTAGAGCAATGTCACCAGAAAAGCATCTCTCAGCCTATGGCAAGCTTTGATGAGTAATAGGACGCTTTCTGGAGACAGGCGCTTTTCAGTGACCTGTTTCTGGATCTTCCCGATGTCACCGCGTAGGTAACGATCTTTCTGCTTGGTTGTGCGCCGGCTGTTGATGTGCTCGAGGAAGGGCTTATAGCTGTTGAGGCCCTGATGATGCTGTGATTGCGTTCCTCGGACGTGCTCGAATGGATCTCGGCCCTGGAGATAGCGATAGAAGGATTTGGTCGCCAAATGCAGCTGGTTTTTCAGCGATGCTGAAAGCTTCTGGAGAGAACGTGCATCAAAGGTTACGAGGTTTTCTGGCGGTGGCTCGTCTTTAGCGCTTAAAGCGTAGGGAAGCCACTGAAGGAAATGATCGTAATCGCTTACCGAAATGTCATAGATCGATTTGCCGATGGCGTTGAGGTAGCTACCTAGACGAGCCATGTGGCGTGCGTAGGCGACGATCGTGTTTGGTGAGAGGTTGGTTTCCTCAAGGTGGACGATCCAGTCACGCAGAGGGTCGACGGTGCCACCATCATGATCGAGCACGGTCCACGAGACCGCTGTGTCGCTGTAACGAATTTTGACGAGCCTCATGAGCATCACCATCCATGGAATGCTCCATATTTGACATGGTGAGCATATGAGTCAACCCGAAGGAGCTGATCTCAGCTCTGACACCTTAAGTGGACACAGTTGACATAGACACCCTTGGTGTCCGTATTAACATAATATATATTATGCGCAATCTATGAGGCGAAGGGTATTCGGGCCGACAATCACCAATAACGTGCATCTGCGCACCGGCGGTTTGCGTAGGTTTGTCCAAGGACGGCCGAATCCGACGAATTTTGTTAAAGCGTTATTTTTTCAGGCCGATTAGACAACGTCAGCATGAGAACCGGCAGGCTGAACACGCGATGCGACATATCGCCACAGGCGTTGCCACTTTGGCCCGGTTCACTGAACGAATTGACAATTTTGGGTACAATGACAGCCGCGAAATCCCTACTTCGTTGGCGACGTACGGTGCCGGATGATTCCATCGGGTGTCCTATTTCCAAGTTGTCAGCCCTGGCGAGCGGCGTATGATGCAGGCCGCTGGCCGATGTTGCAGGGCCGAAAAGCTTTCCTCCACTGGGGTCGTGAGATGAGAAAAAGGAACTCCCTCAAGTATTTGAGTGTGATGACGTGGCTAGGCGCGCCGCTGTTGTTGAGCGGTTGCGGATCGGCGTTGATGGATCCTTCGGGTGAAGTCGGCCAAGGTCTGAAGTCGCTGATCATTACGGCTTTCGGGCTGATGTTGATCGTCGTCATCCCGGTCATCGTGATGACCATTCTATTTGCGTGGAAATACCGCGGCACCAATCTGGCCGCCAAATACACGCCGAACTGGGAACATTCGAACGTCATCGAAGTGTTCGTGTGGGCCATCCCCTGCGTCATCATCCTATTCCTTGCCATCCTGACATGGCAGACGTCGCATGAGTACGACCCCCACAAGCCGATCGCCAGCGACGAGGAAACCATGACCATCGACGCTGTATCGCTCGATTGGAAGTGGCTGTTCATCTATCCCGAACAAGGCGTGGCCTCCGTCAATGAGTTGGCAATGCCGGTGGATCGTCCCGTGCACTTTCGTGTGACCTCGGCGACCGTCATGAATTCCTTCATGATTCCGAGCCTCGGCAGCCAGATCTATGCCATGGCGGGCATGGACAACGACGTTTACCTCGAAGGTAACGAAATCGGAACCTATCGTGGTCGTTCGACCAACTATAGCGGCGAAGGTTTCTCGGAAATGCTGTTCGATGCCCATGTCACGTCGGAAGAGAATTTCGATGCATGGATCGACGAAGTCCGTGGGTCCTCCGAGTCGCTCACGTTCGAGGGCAACTACCAGGATCTGGCGGAGCCGTCGATCGCGCATCCGATCGAGCATTTTTCCGAGGTCCCATCCGACCTCTACGAACAGATCGTGGGCAGTTTCCACACGGGTGGGGAGTCTTCTCACCACGCGGGATCGCACGCCGATCAAGAAGAGCAGTCCATGCCCATGAGTGCGCAGGCAGCGGAGTAACGAACCATGTTCGGAAAATTATCATTAGATTCAATACCTTTTCATGAGCCGATCATCATGGTCACGGTGGCCGCCATCGCGTTTGGCGCCGCCACGGTCGTGGGTCTGCTCACCTATTTTCGTAAGTGGGGCTATCTGTGGCGTGAATGGATAACCTCCATCGACCACAAGAAGCTGGGGATCATGTATTTCCTGGTCGCGCTGGTCATGCTCATCCGTGGTTTCGCGGATGCCATCATGATGAGAACGCAGCAGGCCATTGCCGCTGGTGGTGCTGAGGGCTACCTGCCCCCCCACCACTACGATCAGATCTTCACGGCCCATGGCGTGATCATGATCTTCTTCGTCGCGATGCCCATGGTCATCGGCTTGATGAACCTGGTCGTGCCGCTGCAGATCGGGGCACGTGACGTCGCCTTCCCGTTCATGAACAACCTGAGCTTCTGGCTCACGGCAGCGGGTGTGGTGCTGGTCAACCTCTCGCTGTTCGTCGGCGAGTTCGCCAAGACGGGCTGGCTGGCTTACGCCCCGCTATCGGGTATCAAATACAGTCCCGATGTCGGCGTGGATTACTGGATATGGGCATTACAGATATCCGGTATCGGTACGACACTGACCGGTATCAACTTCTTCGTGACCATCCTCAAGATGCGCACGAAAGGCATGACGATGTTCCGGATGCCGATTTTCACCTGGACGTCGCTCTGCGCTAACGTCCTGATCATCGCGTCGTTCCCGATTCTGACCGTCACCATCGCTCTGCTGACGCTGGACCGTTATCTCGGCTTCCACTTCTTCACGAACGATATGGGCGGCAACATGATGATGTACGTCAACCTTATCTGGGCGTGGGGACACCCCGAGGTGTACATCCTGATCCTGCCGGCATTCGGGGTCTTCTCGGAAGTCATCGCGACTTTCACGAAGAAGCGTCTGTTCGGTTACAAGACCATGGTATGGGCGACGGTTGCGATCACTATCCTGTCGTTCGTCGTCTGGCTGCACCACTTCTTCACCATGGGTGCCGGCGCCAACGTCAATGCCTTCTTCGGCATCACGACGATGATCATCGCCATCCCCACGGGTGTGAAGATCTTCAACTGGCTGTTCACGATGTATCGCGGCCGGATTCAGTTCACCTCTCCGGTGCTCTGGACCATTGGCTTCATCATCACCTTTACGCTGGGTGGCATGACCGGTGTCATGCTGGCCGTGCCGGGCGCGAACTTCGTGCTCCACAACAGCCTGTTCGTCATCGCGCACTTCCACAACGTCATCATCGGCGGCGTGGTGTTCGGCATGCTGGCCGGTCTGACCTTCTGGTTCCCGAAAGCGTTTGGCTTCACGCTGAACGAAAAATGGGGCAAGCGCTCGTTCTGGTGCTGGCTCGTCGGCTTCTACATGGCCTTCATGCCGCTCTACGCCCTGAGCTTCTTCGGTGCGATGCGTCGCATGCAGTCCTACGAGCCGACCGCCTGGCAGCCGCTGATGATCGTGGCGTGGGTCGGCGCCGTCATCATCGCGATGGGTATCGCCTGCCTGGTTATCCAGATCGTCGTCAGCGTGAAAGACCGCGAGCAGAATCGTGATCTGACCGGTGACCCGTGGGATGGCCGTACGCTCGAGTGGGCAGCCGCTTCTCCCCCCGCGCACTACAACTTTGCGCACCTGCCGACCGTCAGCTCCATCGACGCGTTCTGGGAGATGAAGCAGCAGCCGGGTGGCTTCAAGCGTGAACTGGCGAGCAAGTTCGAAGACATTCACATGCCCAAGAACACCACCGAGGGGCCGCTGATGGGGCTGTTCAGCATCATCTTCGGGTTCGCGCTCATCTGGCACATCTGGTGGCTGGCGATCGTTGGCGGTCTGGGCATCTTCATCACGTTCATGTTCCGTATCTTCAATAACGATACCGACTACTACGTGGATGCCGCAGAGGTCGAGAAGATCGAGCGCGCTTACTACAAACGGCTAGAGGTGCAGGTCTAATCATGGCAACCGATACGCTCAAGCAGCACGACGCTCATGCCCACGACGGGCATGAGCATCACGACACCGGTGCGATCAAGGTGTTCGGTTTCTGGGTCTATCTGATGAGCGACCTGGTGATCTTCGGCACGCTGTTCGCGACCTTCGCGGTATTGCTCTCCGGGACGGCAGGCGGTCCCGGTGCCAGCGACATCGTCGAACTGCCGCTGATCTTCATTTCGACGATCTTCCTGCTCGTCAGTAGCTTCACCTTCGGTCTGGCGATTCTCGCCCAGACCGCGGGCGACAAGGGCGCCGTGTTGAAATGGCTGGCAGTGACCTTCCTGCTCGGCCTGGGCTTCATCTGTCTCGAAGCCTACGAATTTCATCACCTCATTGCCGAGGGCTTCGGGCCTGACCGCAGTGCGTTCCTCTCGGGCTTCTTTACCCTGGTCGGTACGCATGGTCTGCACGTGAGCCTGGGCCTGGTCTGGATTGCGATCATGTTCTTCCAGATTTCCAAGCAAGGCCTGACCGACGTGACCAAACCGCGCATGCTCTGTCTGAGCCTGTTCTGGCACTTCCTGGATATCGTCTGGATCTGCGTCTTCTCCTTCGTCTATCTGTTTGGAGCCATGTCATGAGCGACGTACATAACTCAGTCGACACCGGCGCCAGCCATGGCAGCCTAAAGTCCTACGTTGTCGGTCTCGTCATTTCGATCGCCTTGACGCTGGTCGCATTCGGCGTGGTCATGATGGGAGATTTTTCCCATCTGCTCAGGGTCATCGTGGTGACGGTGACGGCCATCATTCAGGTACTGGTACAGCTGATTCTGTTCATGCACTTGAACACCAAGGATGAAGACGGCTGGAATTTCATGTCCTTCGTCTTCACCGTTGCCGTGCTCGTACTCCTCGTGGGTGGTTCCCTATGGATCATGCATCACCTTCACGCCAATATGATGATGGGCTAAGCCAGCGAATGGCGTTCAAGCCGTACCTGCTGCTTACCAAGCCCGGCATTATCTTCGGCAACCTCGTGACAGTCATCGGCGGCTATTTTTTAGCCGCCGGTGGTCATTTCGAGCCCCTGCTGTTTCTGGCGGCCGTCATAGGCACCTCGCTCGTCGTCGCATCCGGCTGCGTCTTCAACAACGTGATCGATCGCGATATCGATGGGCACATGGCACGGACCCAGTCTCGCGCCATGGTCACCGGTCGAATTTCGATTCCGATCGCCCTGCTGTTTGCCACCGTGCTGGGCCTGCTAGGCTTCTCACTGCTGACCTGGCTGACGACACCACTGGCGACCGGATTCGCGGCGTTTGGCTTCGCGATCTACGTGGGGGCTTATAGCCTTTATCTGAAAAGACACTCGGTTCACAGTACGCTGATCGGCAGCCTTTCCGGCGCTTCCCCGCCGGTCATCGGCTACTGTGCTGTCACCGGGGAATTCGATCTTGGCGCCCTGCTGCTGCTGATCATATTTGGTCTCTGGCAGATGCCCCACTCCTTTGCGATCGCGATCTTTCGCTACGATGACTACGCGTCGGCGTCGATTCCCGTCTTGCCTGTCAAGCGCGGGATTCCCAATGCGAAGCGGCAGATCGTGATTTACACCGTGCTCTTTGCCATCTCATCCGTCATGTTGACCGTGGCGGGTTATGCGGGCTGGCTTTACGGTGTCGTGGCGGCGGGTATGAGTGTTTATTGGCTGGCAATTACGCTCAAGGGATTCAAGGCCGACAATAGTGAAGCGTGGGCCAAGAAGGTATTCGGCGTATCGATCATGGTCGTCACCGCTCTGAGCGTGATGATGTCGATCAACAGCCGAATGCCAATTGCCGAGCCGCTCTTTTCGTTGGCGAGACTCTAACCTTACCGTGTCTTGATCCACGCACCCGGTGTACATCAGACACAAAAAAGACCGCTCTAGGGCGGTCTTTTTTTTGGCCATTCTGGCTGATTCAGCCACGCTCACCGGGAAGAGAGATCAATTCCACCGAGCGTGGATCTGGCATTGCCAAGGATCACGCTTCCGGGGCGGCGTAGGAGCCATCCTCACGATGAATCTCGCGACCGGTCAGTGCCGGGTTGAACACGCAGGCGACCGTCATGCCCTTTTCCTTGCCGCGTAGCCAGTGCTCGTCATGCTGATCCAGCAAGTACATGTCGCCCGCCTTGATGGTATGGACCTTGCCATCGGCTATTGTCTCTACCTCACCTTCACCTTCGTAGCAGAACACTGCTTCGATATGATTCTTGTAATGGATATGAGTTTCGGTACCCGGATAGATTCGGGTGATGTTGAACGAAAAGCCGCAGTTGTCGTCGGCTAGCATCAACCGGGTGCTGTCCCAGTTACCGTTTTTGGCTTCGACAAAGCGCTCGGTTTTCCGACATTCCTCGAGATTGCGTACGATCATTCGGTGATCTCCTCATGGGCGGAAATAAAAGCGTAGCACTAACCGCTGATTGATGGGTGGATCGAAATGCCACCCACCGTCAGCATCAAATGGCGATCAGCTCAACGCCTCGTGGGCGCTGCGCTCGAGAATGTCCAGGCCTTCCAGCAGGTCCTCATCGCTAATGACCAGCGGGCAAAGGCACTTGATGACCTGGCCACTCTGCCCCGCGGTTTCGATCACGAGACCGTTTTCAAATGCCTTGGCTGTTACCTTGTCGGCGATCTCGCCATCTCCCACGTCGATACCGCGCATCAGGCCGCGACCACGCTCCGAGGACGGATAGCCCTGCTCGGTCATCCAGGCGGCAATCTTGGCGAAGCGCTCTTCGACGATTCGCCCCTTGCGCTGAACGTCGCGCTCCAGCTTGTCATCCTGCCAGAAGTGCTTGAACGCTGCAGTCGCTGTGACGAAGGCCATGTTGAAGCCGCGGAAGGTCCCGTTGTACTGACCAGGCTTCCACTTATCCAGCTCCGGGCGCATCAGCACATGAGCGAACGGCATGCCGTAAGCCGAGAGCGACTTTGAATTGGTGACGATATCCGGAACGATCCCGGCATGTTCGAAGCTGAAGAACTTGCCGGTACGACCGCAACCCGCCTGGATGTCATCCACGATCAGCAGGATATCGTGAGCGCGGCAAATACCTTCGAGACGCTTGAGCCAGTCAAGTCCGGCCGGGTTGATGCCACCCTCGCCCTGCACGGTTTCAACAATGACGCCAGCCGGCGTATCCAGGCCGCCGGATTTATCACCCAGCAGCTTTTCAAAATAGTCCAGCGTGTCGACCCCATCGCCCATGTAGCCATCGAAGGGCATGAAGCTTGCGCCTTGGGTCGGGATCCCGCCGGTCGCTTCGCGGAACTTACGGTTACCCGTGGTCGCGAGGGCCCCCATGGTCACGCCGTGAAACCCGTTGGTGAAGGTCACAATGTTGGGACGGCCCTTGGCGACACGCGCCAGACGGATGGCGGCTTCGACGGCGTTGGTGCCGGTCGGTCCAGTGAGATGTACCTTATAGTCCAGCCCGCGCGGTTTGAGGATCACCTCCTCCAGCGTCTCCAGATAACTGCGACGCGCTTCGGACCACATGTCCAGACCGTGGACCAGGCCATCACTCGTGATGTAGTCGACTAGTGCCTGCTGCAACTTGGGGTGGTTGTGGCCATAGTTCAATGTGCCGGCGCCGGCCAGAAAGTCGATGTATTCGCGCCCTTCTTCGTCAGTCAGCCTCGCGCCCTTGGCATGCGTGAATACCGTCGGGAAAGAGCGAGAATAGGTCCTGACTTCGGATTCCATCCGTTCAAGAATTTGCGTCTGCATGCAACCTCCATGGTTGGCGGTGAACGTCGGCGACGGCAATTGCTCGAGGAGCAATCGCCTCAGAGAAGCATCGCCTTAGAAAAGTTGTTTGGGATCGAACGGCCCGATTCGCACCAGGTTCTCGGGGTCATGCTCGCCGCCCAACTGCTCTGTCGAGAAGTACTCACGACTGATAAGCGATGCCTGCCAGCGGACCGCGAGGCGTTTGAACAATCCCCATGACGCCATGTTGTCGGGCGTTATCGTGGTTTCCAGATGATTGACTGTGTCCAGCTCGGGGCGGCTGATGACCGCTTCGATGAGCCGCCGGGCCAGGCCCGTGCCCCTGGCTTTCTCTCCCACCGCCACTTGCCAGAGGAAATAGATGTCGGGGGCGTCAGCCTTGATGTAGCCAGACACGAATCCGACGATCTCACCATTCTCTGTCGTCGCGACTGCGCAACTGTCACGAAACTGGGTTGCCAGCAGCAGGTAGGCGTAGCCCGAATTGACGTCCAACGGGGGGCAAGCCTTGACCAACTCGTAGATTCCCCAGCCATCTTCTGTCGTGGGCTTCCGGATGTAGAGCGGCATGTCGGGCTTGCCGACCACTGCATCCGCAATGGTCGGTCTGGCGAGTTCGACCGAAGGGGTAAAAGCTGGATTGGGATGCGTCATCGTCTGGGTCGCCATGGCGAATTTACGTTTAGGATAACAAGGCTTTAACGGATCAACAAATTCTGGGTTATTGGGAAAACCTTTTCCCATAACAGATTTTTATGTTTTCCGCTGCCATCCTGCGTCGGTGTCTGCTCAGCCGGTTGGCGGCTGAGCATGACGCCATCTCGTGACAGTTTAGTTCACGGCTTTATCAGGTGGGTCGTTTTACGCTCGCTATCAACGCAAACGGCCGCCCCGAGGGGCGGCCGTCAAATCGCGCGATGCAAAGACAGGGTCAGTGGCGAGTGACACTGCGCATGGTGACGAACTCTTCTGCCGCGGTGGGGTGTATGCCGACGGTGGCATCGAAATCGGCCTTGGTGAGTCCCGCTTTCACAGCAATCGCCAGTCCCTGCACGATCTCCCCGGCTTCCTCTCCCACCATATGCACGCCGACCACCCGATCACTCGCGTCGTCGACGACAAGCTTCATCAGGCAACGCTCGTCGCTTCCGGACAACGTGTGCTTCATGGGACGGAAATCGGCGCTGTAGATTCTTACCGAGCTATAGCGCTCGCGCGCTTCCTCTTCTGAGAGCCCAACGGTACCGATGTTGGGATGACAGAAAACCGCGGTGGCGATGTTCTCGTACTCCATGGGTTTCGGTGCCTCGTCACCATAATGGTGTGCGACCAACTGCATGGCCTCGGCCAGTGCCACCGGCGTCAGCTCCGCACCACCGATGACGTCGCCCAGGGCGAGGATAGACGGGACGGAGGTCTCGAATCTCTCGTTGACCTTGAGCGCCCCACTGTCGAGCGTCTCGACTCCCAGCGCTTCGAGACCCAAGCCTTCGAGATGAGGACGTCGGCCGGTGGCCGCAAGTACGGCGTCGACTTCCAGCGTCTTTCCGTCGGTGAGCGTGACTTCGAGTCCCGTCTCGACTTGCCGAATCTTCTCGATGTTGACCTCGAAGTGGAGATTGACGCCCTTCTTCGCCATCTCGTCGCGAGTGAAGTTACGCACCTCTTCATCAAAGCCACGCAGGAACAACGGGCCACGGTAGACGAGGTGGGTATCCGCACCGAGGCCGTTGAGGATACTGGCGAACTCGACCGCTATATAACCGCCACCCAGTACCAGAAACCGCTGGGGGAAGGCGTCCAGATCGAAGACCTGGTTGGAGTTGACGGTGAGCTCGTTGCCCTCGAACTCGGGCACCCAGGGCCAGCCGCCGACAGCCACCAGGATCTTCTCGGCGGTGAGGCGCTTCCCGTTGACTTCGACCGCGTGAGCGTCGACCACCTTGGCGCGGCCGTTGATCAGGTCCACGCCCGCTCCGTCGAGAAGCCGGCCATAGATGCCGTTGAGTCGCTTGATCTCCTCGATCTTGTTGTCACGCAGGGTCGCCCAGTCAAATCGGGGTGGCTCGCTCAATGACCAACCAAAGCCTGCACTGTCTTCAAATGCTTCGTGGAAATGCGCCGCGTAGGAATAGAGCTTCTTGGGTACGCAGCCAACATTGACGCAGGTCCCCCCCAGGTAGCGATCTTCGGCAACCGCGACCTTGGCACCGGTGGCCGCTGCGGTGCGCGCCGCGCGAACGCCGCCGGACCCGGCGCCTATAACGAACAGATCGTAATCGTAACTCGTCACGCTGAAACTCCTTGAGACATGATCGCCCGATGATAGCAGTCCAAAGTTGCCCTAGGGAGAGCCTGTCCTGGCGGCATGACGTCTGTCGCTATCCAAAAAGCAGCGCCGAGGTTATGCTTTTCTGCTGTCATTCCGCCGAATCTGTTCGGTGGAACTGGCCTAACGTCACGCGCATTTCATCGCGCGACAGCACGACATCAGGTAACGATCGACATGACCGACATTCAGACACTTCTCGACCAAAACCGCGACTGGGCGGCGCGCGTGCAGGAACGCGACCCGGAATTCTTCTCTCGTTTGTCCCAGCAGCAGAATCCGGATTATCTCTGGATAGGCTGCTCGGATAGTCGAGTGCCGGCCAATCAGATCGTGGACCTCCCCCCCGGCGAAGTCTTCGTTCATCGCAACGTGGCAAATCTTATCTATCACAACGATATGAACGCCCTATCGGTGGTTCAATTCGCGGTGGACGTGCTCAAGGTGAAGCACATAATGATCGTTGGTCACTATGGCTGTGGCGGCGTTCAAGCGACGATCACCGGCGGTGAACACGGCATTGTCGACTACTGGCTTCATAGCGTCAGTGAGCTGTACCAGCTGCACCGTGAAGAGCTGAAGGACCTGCCACTCCAAGCGCAGGTCGATCGCATGTGCGAACACAACGTTCGACTCCAGGTCGCCAATCTTTGCCGGACCAAGATCATTCAACGGGCTTGGGAGCGCGGGCAACCGCTATCGGTTCATGGCTGGGTTTACGGACTGGACGACGGCCGCGTGAATGATCTGGAGTGTACGGTTTCCCAGCCTGACCAGACCGGTTCGATCCGCATCATGCCATCGCGCGCGCCATCCTAGACGTTGCCTCCCGCGCTGTCCGGATAGCAACGTCTCAGAGCCGGGACCTCAATGCACTATCGGGTCCGGTCTTGGCGGACGCCAAGGCCGGGCGTGATCGACGACAGAGAGCGACATGGAACTTCGCTGGCTAGAGGACTTCATCGTCCTTGCTGAAACACGTCACTTCTCGCGGGCTGCCAACCGACAGAACGTCACGCAGCCGACCTTCTCTCGGCGCATCAAGTTGCTCGAGGAGTCGATGGGCGCGGTACTCGTCGACCGCCGAGCCGCCCCCTTGACGCTGACGCCTGCCGGCGAGGAATTCCTGATCCTGTGTCAACAGATGACCGAGCGCGTGCAAGTGACCCGAGAGCGCCTGCAGACGCTGGCTCAGTCGCAAGCGGAAACCATCCGTCTCGCCGCCCCGCAGAGCCTGGTCACTCACTACGTGCCGGCATGGCTTGCCGACCAGGGCCTCAGCCTCCGGGTGGAACCCTACCTGCGAGCGACGAGCTGGTTGATCGAGGACTATTTCCAGGCACTCCGGCGCGGTGAGATCGAGCTGGCTCTCTGCTACTGGCCAAAGTGCTGGACGCCCCCCAAGCTGGACTTGGAACGGCTGGACTCGGTCTGCCTCGGCGAAGAACGTCTCGTGCCAGTCAGCGCCGTCGATAGTCACGGCAAGGCGAAGTTTGCCCTACCTGGCACTGAAGGACGGCCCCTGCCCTACATCGCCTACCACCCCAGTGGCCTCATCGCCGCGACGATTCGCGAGCACCTCGAACATATCCCTGAAAGAGTGCATCTGGCCGCCCTCAGCGAAAACGTCCAGACCTCGAACATTCGTGAACTCATCGTGCAGGGCTATGGACTGGGCTGGCTGCCTCAGCGCACGGTCGACCGCCTGCTCGAACGGGGAAAACTGACTCGCGCCGGGGGTAGCCGCTGGGACGTCGCGCTGACACTGCGACTTTATTTTCATCGCGACAATCACCATCCCGGCCTTGCCGCGGTTCTCGCCCATCTTCAAGAGCCTAGCCATGACACTATTTTCTGAGGCCTCCGCCTCACGCCAGCGCGCGCACCTGGCGCGACTGCAGGATGCCTATACCCACCTCCTGGATGAGCATGGCTTCGACGCGGTCGCCATCTACAGCGGCCACGCCCGGAACCAGTACGCGGATGATCAGCAAGCTTCCTTCGCCGGCTACGGTCATTTCATTCACTGGACCGGCACCGCCACGCACCAACACGACTGGCTGCTGATTCGCCCGGGTCATTCGCCACACTGGTGTTACTTCGCGCCTGCCGACTTCTGGCACCTGTCGACCCCAGCGCCGGTGGGTGTGTTCGCCGATTTCATGACGCTCACACCACATGAAACCACCGGCTCGCTGCCGGCGCCCGTCGCCAGCAATGGACGCCTGGCCGTCATCGGCGATGTGGCGTCGCTCGCGCTTCCGGAAGGTGCCACTGCCAACCCCGAGGCGCTGTGTCACGCGCTCGATGAACTGCGCCTTTTCAAGGACGCCCACGAACGCTACTGCCTCTTCGTGGCTAACCAGATCGCGCTCGAGGGGCACCGTGCCGCAAGAACCTCGTTCGCCGCCGGCGGCGCCGAACTGGATGCGCAGCTTGCCTATCTGGCCGCCACCCGACAGCGAGAGAGCGAACTGCCCTACCAGAACATCGTGGGTATCAACTCACACGCCGGGACGCTTCACTACCAGCACTACGACAAGTACGCCCCGGACAAGCCGCGCTCGCTGCTAGTCGATGCCGGCCACCGCTACCTCGGCTACTGTGCCGATATCACCCGTACTTGGTCGGCCAGCGAAACGGATCCCCTGTTCACTTATCTGACCGAGGGGGTCACCGATTTTCAACGGCGCCTGATCGCGCGCCTGGCGCCGGGGGTCGATTTCGTCACGCTCCACGACGAAATGCACCAGCATCTTGGCGAACTGCTGGTCGCCAGCGGCATCGTCAACACGAGCGTGGAGGCAGCCATCGAAAGCGGCTTGACCCGCGCCTTTTGTCCCCACGGACTGGGCCACAGCCTGGGCGTTCAAGTCCACGACGTGGCGGGCCGACAGCGCGACGCCAGTGGCGCGCCATTGCCACCGCCGGCCCGCGACCCGGCGCTGCGACTGACGCGCACGCTGGAAACCGATATGGTCGTCACCATCGAGCCCGGCCTCTACGTGATTCCAATGCTGCTCGAACCTTTCCGGCACGGTAGTCAATCCTCGACGGTCGACTGGACCGCGGTCGACCGACTGGCCGACCACGGCGGCATTCGTATCGAAGACAACGTGATGATCACTTACAACGGGCACGACAATCTGACGCAGGGAGAGGCGTAGCGGCGTGTCGAGTGCGAGCCCCTTCGGTGGCGGCACTTTTGCCGCCGATTTTCGCCCCCCGCCCGGGCTCGCGAATCGACACGTGCAGACTCTGCTACCTCGCCTGCTGCCGCTGCAGGCGCTGTCGCAGACTGCCGAGCAAGTCGAGCTCTCTGATGGTGATTTTCTGGAACTCGCCTGGGCGGTGCCCGCACCTCGTTCGTCGAGCGCCCCGATTTTCATTCTGTTCCACGGGTTGGAAGGTTCCTTCGATTCCCCCTATGCCCGTCAGTTACTTCACGCCGCCGCTGGGCGCGGGTGGCGAGCCGTACTGATGCATTTTCGTGGCTGTGGCAAGCGGGCAAACCGTCTACCGCGCGCCTATCACTCGGGTGAAACCGGTGACGCGCGGCAAGTTCTCACCCAGATACGTGAGCGTTACCCCGAGGCACCGATCGTGGCCGCGGGGGTGTCACTTGGCGGCAACATGCTGGTCAAGCTCGTCGCCGAGGCCCCCATGAGTCTCTCCGGCGCGATTGCGATCAACGCCCCGCTCGACCTGGCCGCAAGCGCCGACGCCCTGAATCGGGGAGGCGCCAGGCTTTATCAGCGTTATCTGCTCACGGAGTTACGACGTAAAGTGGCTGGACAACTGGCGCGGCAGGCGATGCCCCTCCGGCTCGACGTTGACGACCTGAACGCACTCGATACCTTCTGGGCCTACGATGATGCCGTGACCGCACCGCTTCATGGGTTTGCCTCAGCCAGCGACTACTATCAGCGTGCTTCGGCCGGCCCTCTGATCGATACCCTCACGACGCCAACGCTGATACTTCATGCGGCCGACGACCCCTTCATGCCCGCCGAACTGTTTCAGCGGCTGCCTTGCCCTGCCTCGGCAGTTCGCATTGAGATCGCCCGGCACGGCGGCCATGTCGGCTACATCGAAGCGCATCGGGGACGACTTCGCTCCTGGCTCGCCCGTCGCGTGCTCGCCCAGCTAGAGGACTGGGTGCCGATGGCGAATGGCTCAGCGATACCGACGGTGGCCGACGGTCAGACGGAAAAATAATCACCGAATGAAAAACGCCCGAACCACCTTGCGGTTCGGGCGCCCTACCCACAAATGGCGTTGTGTCAGGCGGGCAGCGGGCAGGTGACGCCGGTGCCCTTCAGGCCGCAATACCCGTTGGGATTCTTGGCCAGATACTGCTGATGATCTTCTTCGGCATAGTAGAAAGCGTCCAGCGGACGAATTTCCGTGGTGATCTCGCCCAGACCTCGCTCGGAGAGTGCCGCTGCGTATTCGTCGCGGCTACGTTCGGCGACTTCGCGCTGAGCTTCGTTACCGTAGTAGATCGCCGAACGATACTGCGTGCCCTGATCGTTGCCCTGTCGCATGCCCTGGGTCGGATCATGAGCCTCCCAGAACACGCCGAGCAGCTGCTCGAGAGAGACCTGCGCCGGATCAAACACCACCCGGACCACCTCGGCATGGCCGGTCTTGCCGCTGCAGGTTTCCTGATAGGTCGGGTTGGGCGTAAAGCCGCCGGCGTAGCCTACGGCTGTGACGATCACACCGTCCAACTCCCAGAACAGACGCTCAGCGCCCCAGAAACAGCCCAGTCCCAGCACTATCTCTTCACTGCCCTGCGGAAACGGGGGCGTCATGCTGGCGCCGGTGACGAGATGCTCGCCGCTGATCGCCAGCGGCTGGTCCCGGCCGGGCAAGGCACTGGCTCGATCGGGAAGGACGTCGGGTCGACGTTGAAACATGGGAACACCTCCTGGTGAACGAAATCGGTCGATGGCGGTAGCGGGCCTTTCTCACGGCCCGCCCGAACGACCCAGGCTGAAGGTATAGATCAGATCCACAGCCTGGGCCGTGCCTGAAACCGCCTGAAGATAGAGATTCTGGATCAGGCGATAGCGAAGAGTGAGCTCCGCGATGGGAGAGAATATGCCGACGCCATAGCTCACCTTCAAGTCGTCGAAGACATAGCCGCTGACCACGACCTGACTGTCGTCGCCGGACCCCGAGGCATCCAGGCTGAGATCCTCGACGCCGAAGGTTTCCCCGACGCGGCCCACGGCGCTGCCCGTCTGCGAGAGCGACAGTCCGATCAAGGCGGACGCCAGGGCGTCGTCGCCACCGCCGTCGTCATCTGGCGCGCGACCGCGAAGGATGTAAGAAAGCGCGCGACTTTCACTCATCGCCGGCTCGGAGAAGATGGTCAGACGGGGTGTGGATGCCTGCCCGGTCACCCGGAGACCGGCGATGACGTTGTCCTCGGTGGAATCCGGGTTGCGAATCGCCTCGAATCGCAGGCTCGGTTGCGACGCGGGGCCGCTGAATAGGACTTGCCCCTGGCGAATGATCAGATCCTGACCGAATGAGGTGTAGGTGCCGTCGATGAGATTGACGTCGCCGTAAAGCTGTACCGGCCCCGTTCCCTGGCGAATTTCGAGTTCACCCCGCAGCCCCGCTTCCAGACCGTAGGCCTGCAGCTGGACGTCAGGACCCAGATACAGATTGACGCGCACATCGAGCTGCATCCCGGCGTCGGCCAGCGCTTTGGCGGTATCGGCGCCCTCGGCATTGTTGGCGGCGGCCTGGGCGGCATCACGGGTTCGATCCTCCTCCTCGGTGATGATCACGGTGTCGCTGCTGGGCGCCTGAGCCGACGTCGGGAGCTGACCGACCTCGAGCCGGGCCCACGGCACCGTCACGTCGCCGCGCACCTGCAGCCGCTGCGGCATCGCTCGGACTTGAATGTCCGGCGCCACCCGGAGACGGCCAAAGGCCGGCATGGCGATCATCAGCGGCGCTTGCGTGCCATCGATATCGACATTGGCACGCCACTCCGCCGGGTCCTGCCAATCGGCCCCCCCTTCGAGGTCGAGCCGCCCCTCCTCGCTCTGAACGTAACCCTCGAGCGTCGAGGTCTGCCCATCCAGTGCCAGGTCGAGCTGCGCGTCAGTGATCGCAACCGGTGATACGCCGCCGCGCACGCTGACATCGGCGACCCGCACGTTGCCATTTAGAGCCGGCATCGCCAGTGTGCCACCCAGCGCGACATCGCCGTTGATGGCTCCGCTCAGCTCATCGATACCTGCGACCAGTGGCTGATAGGGGGAAAAGCGCAGGTCATCCAGCTGCAGTCGACCCCCGAGCGTACCGGCGCCAGCGGGATCGTCGACGCGCGCCTCCAGACTCAGGGTGCCGGCATCCTCGAGGTTGAGGTCGACCTGTGCATTCGCGCGCTGCTGGTTCGCCTCGAGGGACATCGACAGCGTTACCTGCGGCACCTGCCAGGGCGCACCGCGAGCGTCGACACCGGTGATCAGGGCACGGCTGTCGATATCGGCGTTGGCGCTCCAGGCACTGCCCCCATTCGACCAGCTGGCCACGACGTCGCCGGCGGTTTGTCCTTCGACTCGCCAGCCGTCGGGCATGACATCATCGAGCAGTGCCATCGGCACGTCCTCAAGGTTCAGCGCTGCGCGACCCTGTGCGGCCGAGGCATTCATGCGCTCGGTGAGGCAGAGCGCGCCGCCCTGACGCCGATCCAGGCAGAACGGCGATACCGTAGCACTCGCGCCAGCCAGGTCGGCGTCGACATCGAACGGCGCTCTCAGAGAGACATCGCCGTAGTTTGTCCCCACCTCGAGTGACGAGAGCGTACCGCGGTACCGCTGGTTGGCCTGATTGAGACCGCCGGCGAGCGCCAGCGAGGCCCGGGAGACCGGCAGCCCCTCTCCTCCCGCCACATCGAGGTTGAGACGGTGCTGAGAGAGTCGACCGGTAAGCCCCAACGCCACCCGTTCGATGCGTTGATTCGCGGCTGCGATGCCGCCGGCATCCAGATCGACGTCGAATTCCGGGTCCTCTGTCCCGGTGGACGTTGCCTGCAGCGAGAGCCTGGCGATCCGACTGTCCCCAAAGCCGACATTGCTGCCGTCGAGATCCAGTGCGATCTGCGGGCGCTCGAGTGTGCCACGCCCCTTGAACGTACCGCGTAGCGCGCCGGAAAGCGTCGGCAGGAGGGTCCCCAGCGACGGCGCATCGATACGGCCATCAAGGGTCAGCCGGTCGTCGACACGACCGCTGGCAGTGACCCGATTGCTGCCTTGATGCAGATCGAGCTCGCGAACGTTCCACTGCATGTCACTGTTGCCGTCGAGACGCGCGGCGAGCCGAAGGGGGCGATCCTGCAGCCGCCCGTCGATGGCGAGCTGCGGCAGCGCGAGCTCCCAGCCGCCGTCTTGGCGCATGGCGAATGCCGCGCGCGCCTGGCCGTCGAGGTTACCGGTCACGGCATCGGTGAACGCCTCCAGCGGTAAGTCATCGACGTCGAGATCGAGGCTGGCGGAGGGCGTCGGCGTCCAGCGCACGACACCCTGGCTCTGGAGTTCGCCCCCCTCGCTCGCCAACCGCAGCGGCTGCCATTGAAAATGCTGCAGATCGCCACGGCCCTCGACGCCCAGTCCGATCGGGGGGAGATCCGCGCCCTGCGCTGCGAGATCGACGCTCGCGCGGTAATCGTCGAGCGTGCCCTGGACATCGAGCTGAAGCCGATCCAGTCGATAAGCGGCCTTCGGTTCCATGCCGCTGACGGCTAGCGCGCCCTGAATGGAGGCCGGGTCCAGCTCGCCATCGCCGAAAGCGGCAAGGGTCTGTTGGGGCAGTGGCCAGCGCCACTCGCCCAGCGCTGCATGGATCACGAATGGTACACCCGGTTCAAAGGCCTGAACGCTGGCGTCAATGCTGGCCTCGCCAACCCCCTGGGTATCCAGCGCGATATCGAGATCAGCCAGGGAACCCTGCAGATCGAGGGCAATGCGCTGACCCGCGACGGGTGCTCGATCGATACTGCCCCGCAGCGACAGCGTCAGGGGTAAGTCACCGGTGAGCTCGGCCTTGCCCTCCACGGCAAGATGACCGTCGGGCGCCTCGAGCGTCAGCGATTGCAGCTCGATCTGGCGCTCGACGGCGGAGAGCGACAACGCCAGTCGATCGAGCCGCTGCGGCGTTGGCCCTTCCAGCTCGAGATCACTGATGACCAGGCTCGGCACCTCGAGCTGCAGCGGCAGTTCGAAATCCGGCAGCTCGCGTCGCAGCGTCTGCAGCTGATCCTCAATCGCAGCGACAAGCGGGTTTTCCGTTGCGCGATTCGCGGCACCGCTGACGTTGGCCGCCGCGGCCAGCGTCAGTGCACTCAGCGGGGCGCTGGGTGCACTCTCATCCAATCCCGACGGGAGAGTCGGTACGACATCGGAGAGTGTCGAACCCACATCGGGCGAACCGGCCAGGCGCACCGCCACATCGATCGCGGTGGGCGACACGACGCCATCCCCGAGTCCGGTGACAGCCATGTCGTCGGCGAGGACGTCGACGCTGGGAGAATCGTCAGAAACGTCGGCTGGCGCAGGCGCAGGCAGACGAATACGAGTGCCCTCGAGCGTCGTCGGCAACAGCGCCAGTTGGTTGCCATCCATCGTCGCGCCCGTCTGGAACCTGTCCCAGCCGATGTGCGTGTCGTTGGCGAGTGCGACCTCCACGTCGTCGAGGCTGACGTTACGGATCTCGATGGGAATCGGCGTCGAAATCGTCGGCAGACCGGCATCGCTTTCCGGTGGCGGCTCGGGAGATGTCGCTTCGCTCTGATCGATTCGAATTCTCGCCCCGCTCACGCTGAGATCGTCGAGGCACACTCGTCCCTTGAGCAGGCAGTCGTCAGCCCAGGCAAGATGCAACCGGTCGACGCTCACGTGCAGGGTGGCGACATCGAGCGTCAGCGCGTCGATGGTCAGTTCATCAAGCGGCGCGCCCTCGAAGCGCTCGGCCTGCACCAGCCCACGGGTCTGAGCCTGGTCGAAGAGCCAATGGGCACCCCAGGGCGACAACCCAGCGCCGAGCAGCAACAGCACCATGCCAATCAGACACAGGAGCAGCAGCAGTACCAGCCGAATCAGAACTCCGGCCCGATGGAGAAATGCAGACGCCAAGAGTCCTCCTCGTCATCGAAAGGATGGGCAATGTCGAAACGAATCGGGCCCACGGGAGAGATCCAGCGCACGCCGAGGCCTGCGCCGGTCTTGAGTTCTTCAGGCCACCACTCGTCGAAGGCGTCGCCGGAATCCACGAAGGTGGCACTCCAGAAGTTTCCGGTCAGATGGCGCTGATACTCGAGGCTGCCGGTCAGCATGTGCTGCCCGCCCAGAAGCTCACCGTCATCGTTTTCCGGCGACAGAGTCTCGTAGGAGTAGCCACGAATGCTCTGATCGCCACCGGCGAAAAAGCGCAGTGACGGCGGTATCTTGTCGAAGGTGTTGGTGGCCATGGCACCGCCCCCCAGCCGCCCTACGAAGCGGTTTTCCGTACCGAGTGTACGAATCCAGTGCGAGTTGAAGGTGGTACGAACGAAACGTGCGTCCGACCCCCAGGCGGGGTCGGACCACTCCAGAGTGAGCTGCTGCTTGTCGCCCCAGCTGGGGAATGTCGCGTTACGCTTGCGCGTCCGGGACCAGCTGATGCCCGGATAGAGCAGCAGCACGGCATCGTCCTGATCCGCCTGAGTGAAGTCCTCGTAGGTCGTCTGCCAATAGAGGTCCTGAATCCAGCCGTTGGCGAACTCCCAGTGCCGTGCCACCTGCACCGAGCTTTCAAAGCTCTCGGTGTCTTCGTTGTCGACGCTCTCGAGCCCGTAGCGGACGCGGTAGCTATCCCGCAGCGGGTTCTCGAGCGGGATGCTGTACTCTCCAGAAAAACGCTGCTCCGGCGCGGAGAGATAGAACGAGTTGGTCAGACTGTGACCGTAGCGGTTGAGCCACGGCATCGTCCAAGAGAATTGGGTCCGCGGCCCCACGTCGGTGGCAAAGCCAACCCCGACTTCAAACTGGTGACGATCCGCCGGCGTGAGTTCGACGTCCACCGGCACGATGGTGGGCCGACTATCGGTAATCTGGCGCGCGACCTGTAGGCCGGCACCGCCCAGCACCTGCCCCGGATCCAGCGTGGTATCGCGCCCGGTCGCCTCGCGCCACCAGACGCTGGGGGCCGGCGGCTGGGAGTCTTCATTGATCCGCGGGCGAACCGAGACGCCACGAAACCATTCCGTCTGCCCCAGATTCTGACTCAGCACGGCGAGATCCCCGGCCAGGTAAGGGTCGTTGGGCGCGAACGGGACCATGGTATGCAGGCGTTCTCGGTCGATCTGACTGCCGCGAAAATAGACGTGGCCGAAGCGGTAGCGGTCACCGCTGTCCATATCGAGAAAGATGCGGGCACTCTCTTCCCAGGGCCTGACCTCGATGCGCTGCTGGCGAAAACGGGAGTTGAAGTAGCCTCGCTCGAGCGCCAGTGTCGATAGCCGACTCTTGAAGCTGTCGTAGCTAGCGTGCACGAGCGGGTCGCCAACCTTCAGCGGATTGGCAGCGAGTGCCTCGTCGAAAGCCTCGTCCTGCTCGGCGTCACCGCGGACGCCGACATCGAGCTGCGTGATGTGGGTGCGCTCGCCCGGGTCGACATCGATGATCACGCTGACATCCGTCTCGCCGGCATAGGTCGTGGCGAGCGCTGCGCCGTAATAGCCGTAAGCCTGCAGCGCCTTTTGCGCACGTTCACGAACCACGCCATCCAGGCGTTCCCGTGTCGCCTGGCTCTCGGGCTCGAGGTCCGACAGAATGTCGACGATATTGTCGGCGGCCGCGCCGGAGAGGCCGCGGACTTCGGCCTCGAGCGCCAATGCCGGGGTCGCCATGGGCAGTGCGAGGACAACGAACACCGCCGCGACGAGCGACGAGCGTCGTCGTCGGGTTAGCACGACTGGCGCGAATGCGGACATGAGTTCAGCCTCCGCCGCGCTGAAGATTGGCCACGTCGGTCATCAGAGACGTCACCCGGCGTGTCAGCTGGGCGCGGCTGGCATCAAGGGATTCCAGGCGCTCCCGAATCTCGCGAATCTGATCACGGCTGACGCCGCTTGGCAGGTTGCTGACGCGAGTCTGTACGCCTTCGACGGCTGCACTCAGTGCGGTCTGCCCCTGGCGCAGTTCAATGAGCCCACCTTTTAGACTCGCAACGTCCGCCGCGGAGGGCGTCTCTCGGCTCGATAGCGAGTCGACTTGATCTTCCAGTCTCGTCATCGAGCCCTGCAGCGTCTGGACCGTCGCTGCCAGTCCCTCGATCGCGTCGTTGCCCGCGCCCGCTTCGCCCTGCTGATCTACCTGATCAGCCAGTGCCGCCTGACGCTGCGTCAGCGAGTCGACGCTTGAGGACACTGCCTGCTGACGGGACGCTAGCTGCTCGCTCCGCGAACGCGTGGCATCGAGCGTCTGGCTCAGCGCGTCGAGACGCTCGCCGACGCCCGTTTCGAAATCCTCAAGCGTGGCGATGCGTGCGCCGAGCGCGCCACGTTCGTCCTCGGCGGTATTCTCCAGAGCAGAAAAGGAATCCTGCAGCGCCGTGATCAGCGTCCGCTGATTGTCGACGATGGTGCGGAGGTCATCGACGCGCGCCTCCAGGTCGCTGCGGTCACTGGCGTCAGCGAGCCGGGTCTCGAGGCTGCCGGTGGCCGCACGCGTGGCTTCGAGGCGCTGTTCGAGATCGTCGACACTCGCCCGCAGGTCCTCGCCGGCGCTATCGATCGTCGATCCTGTCGCCGCGATGCGCTGATCCATTCGCTCGAACCTCGCGTTCCATGCCTGCCGGTCGTGCTGGTACTGCCAGATGACGGCACCGAGGGCGCCCACGAGAAGCAGAATCAGTAGCCAAAGTGGCCAGACCCGTGGCCCCCGCTGAGTCGCGCGGGTCGTGTGCGAGGACGACCGGCGAGGCGCCGTCGCGTCGCGCCGGTCTGGGACGATGTGGCCATCGGAAGCGTGGCGGTCACTGATCGAGGGCCTGGAAGCGCCCGAGCGGCGAGAATCGGATGAGTCGTCGGAGGGGGGCATTGCCGTGAATCACCTTACCGATGAGGAGCTGGACCAATGATGAAGGGTAACGTCGGCGAAAGCGACGACGCGCCGGCTGAGTGTCAGTCGATCACTGTCGGGGTCGTTCACTCCCTGACAGCGACAGTGCGGGAATCTACAGTCGAGTACCTCGGGTACCGGTGCCCCGCGCCGAGTACCCGATTCATCCGGGTTCGACGTCATAAAGGCACTGTAGCCCGTCAGAGACCGGCCGCGATAGCATACGCGCTCAATCGCCACCGTCCAGAGCTCTCATGACGCCTCTTTCGACCGATATCGATCGTCTTTCTGGCTTGCCCGAACACGGCGAACGCGCACCCTCGACGGCAGGCTTCGAGCTGCCGGCACTGCCGTTCGAACGGCACTCCCTCGAGCCGGCCATTTCTCGTGCCCAGATCGACCTGCTCTATAGCTATTATCACCGTTCACAGATCGACCAGGTCAACCGCGCGGCCACCTCTAACGCCGCCGGGCAATCGCTGGCGACGCTCGCCACCGGCACCGCTTTCAGCGCTGCCACTGCCGCCGGTGAGGCGTGGAATCTCACCGCTTTCTGGCACGGCCTGACGGCGCGTCCGGCGTCGGCACCGGCGTCGATGACGCGGGCGGTCAACCGGGACTTCGGGAGTTGGGGGGATCTCGCCTCGCGTTGGCGCCAAACCATCGCCTCGAGCGATGCGCCCTGGAGCTGGCTAGTGATGACGCCCAGGGGAGAATTGCAGACGCAGTCGACGCGACAGGGAGAGCGGCCGGCCGACGCCATTCCACTGCTGGCGATCGCGCTGATGCCGGATGCCTATCGTCTGGATTTCTCCAGCGACCGCTCGGCCTACTTCGATGCGCTCTGGCCACTGCTGAACTGGGAGTATGCCGCGCTCTGCCTGAATGTCTCGTCACCCGACGAGTCTGCCGTCGACTAAGGCCACCGGGGCCGCCGGACCGTCAAGCGACAGCGCCCGGCGGGAATACCGCCGGGCGCTGTCACCGGAGAGCCGCGGCGAGTCACTCGCCGCGGCGGCCGATCCCCCGGTAGGTCAACCCTCTCGATGCCACGTAGGACGGATCATAGATGTTGCGACCGTCGAGGATCAGTGGCGTTTTCATTGCCTGCAGCAATCGACGCCAATCCGGGTTCCAGTAGCATTTCCACTCGGTGACGAGCATGAGGGCATCGGCGCCTTCGCAGGCATCGTAGAAATCACCCTCACAGAGCGTGAGCAGCGGTTGGTCCGGGTACAGCTCGCCGAGCGCGTGAAGTGCCGCCGGGTCGTGTAGCCGCACCTTGACGCCCTGGGCCCACAGCGCTTCGAGCAGTGTCAGCACCGGCGCGTGATCGATGCGCGCCGTGCCGGGCTTGAACGCAGCCCCCCAGATCGCCACGGTCCGCCCTTCCAACTCCCCGTGGAAGTGATTCCACAGCTTGCGGAACAGTGTCTCCTTCTTGCTCTCGTTGATATCGAGCACGTGTTCGAGCAGGTGTGACTCCCGCCCCGTGGAGTGCTGGACATCGGCGAGACGCATCAGATCCCGCGAGAAACTCGGGCCACCAAAACCGCAGCCCGGGTAGAGGTACTCGAACCCGATTCGAGTATCGGCCCCCATGCCCTGACGAACGTACTCGACATCCACGCCGAGGGAGTCGGCCAGCCCGGCGAGTTCGTTCATGAAGCTGATACGTGTGGCCAGCATCCCGTTGATCGCGAGTTTGGTGAGCTCCGCGGCACGGCGAGGCATCAGCTGAAACACCTCGTGGCGCCGGTTGAACGCGCGCAGCAGTTCGCGTATCTGCTGCGTCGCCCACTCATCCTCGCTACCGAGGAGCCAGTGCGCCGGACGCGTAAAGGTCTCCCACGCCCTGCCCTCTTCCAGACGGTCTGGGAGTGCAACGGCTACCTGGCCGCTGTGGCCGAGAAGCGCTTCGAGCTTCTCGGTCTGGCCAACGGGAAATGTCGAGTTGTTGACGATGACCAGCGGCGTGGACTGCCGTCCAGGCACCTCTTCGACGAAGCGTTCAGCGGCATCACGCTGCTCGGGTGACAGCGCGAGCCAGTGAATGTCGGCCTCGAGCGCCTCGGGCACACTGTCGAGCACGGTGAGCTGCCCCGTCGCCTGACCGGCCTCGATCTGCGCCTTGAGGCCGGGTTCGCTGGTCAGCCAGTCACTGTTTTCCAGACTCGCCCAGGGGGAATCCGGATGCGCGAGCCAGGTAACCTGGTGCCCGACCCAGCAAAGTGCTGCGGCGGCGGTTGCCGCGGCCAGTTCGCTACCATGTACGACCACCCGCATGGGTTTACTCCTCAGTCGCGTATTGCTTGATCAACTGGCGAAAGCCTTCGCCGAGCTTGGCATGCTTACGCCCGAGCGCCAGCGTTGCCTCGAGATAGCCCAACTGGCTACCACAGTCATAGGTCTGGCCCTGCATGCGGTAAGCGGCGGCACCGCTCTTCTGGCGCAACGTTTCAATGGCATCCGTGAGCTGGATTTCGTTGCCGGCCCCGGGCCGGGTTTCGGCCAGGATCGGGAAGATGTCGCCAGGCAGCAGGTAACGTCCGATCACCGCGAGCGTCGACGGCGCCTCTTCCACCTTGGGCTTTTCGACCATGCCGGTCAGCGGCGCGCTTTCGCCGGCAGCGGGTTCGTTACCCTCGAGGGCCACGATGCCGTACTTGTGCGTCAGCTCGCGAGGGACGGTCTCGACCATGATCTGAGCATTGCCCGTACGGTCGTACGCGTCGATCATTCCGGCAAGATCGTTGTGGGCCAGGCCCTCGTCGTCGATCAGCACATCGGGGAGCAGCACGGCGAAAGGGTCGCTGCCGATCACCGGGCGAGCGCAGAGAATCGCATGACCCAGGCCCAGCGCTTCATGCTGGCGGACACTGATGACGTTGACGTCATCCGGGATGATGTTCCGCAGTTCCTCGAGCAGCTCGTCCTTACCCTTCGCTTCCAGCTGATGCTCGAGCTCGAAATGCTTGTCGAAGTGGTTCTCGATCGCGCTCTTGGAAGAGTGAGTGACCAGCACGATTTCCTTGATCCCAGCCTTTACCGCCTCGGTTACCACGTACTGGATCACCGGTTTGTCGACGATGGTGATCATTTCCTTGGGGATCGCCTTGGAGGCAGGCAGGCAGCGGGTGCCGAATCCGGCAACAGGTAGTACGGCCTTGCGGATCATATTAGGGTCCTTCCCTTCCTGAGTCTGAAGTAACGCGTGTCGGCATTACGGCGAACGCTCGGGGCATAGCTTAACGGGCGATTTGTCTGAATCACAATCGCGAGACACCCGGCCTCATCGAGGTTTTGCCAACGTGGCGCCCGAAGAAGCTACCGTCCATAGTAGACTACCGCAAAGCTCGCTGACGTGACGCGATGCCGGGGCTCGTTACCTCGCGTCGTTATCGTTACGAGCAGACGTCGAATCTTCCGGGAAGGAAACGCATCCATGACACAGACGCAGGAAACCGGGGCGACAAACGCCAACGTCGATCGTGCCGAGATCGCCAAATTCGATGCGCTAGCCGGACGCTGGTGGGACCGTGAAGGCGAGTTCAAACCGCTACACGAGATCAACCCCCTTCGGCTGGGATTCATCGATCAGCACGTTTCACTCGCTGGCAAGCAGGTGATCGACGTCGGCTGCGGCGGCGGCATCCTCAGCGAAGCGATGGCACAGCGTGGCGCCACCGTCACCGGTATCGATCTCGGTGAAGCCCCCCTGTCCGTGGCGCGGCTTCATCAGATGGAGAGCGGTGTCGAAGTCGACTATCGACACGCCAGCGTGGAAACGATGGCCGAAGAACGGCCAGGCGAGTTCGACGTGGTGACCTGCCTCGAAATGATCGAGCACGTGCCCGACCCGAGCTCCGTGATCCAGGCCTGCGCCAAGCTCGTCAAACCCGGTGGGCATCTTTTCTTTTCGACCATCAATCGCAACCCGAAGTCCTACGCGTTCGCCATCCTCGGGGCCGAGTATGTGCTTCGCCTCTTGCCCCGCGGGACGCATGAGTATCGCAAGTTCATCAAGCCGTCTGAGCTTTCAGCCTGGTGCCGTGAGTACGGCCTCGAGTTCCGAAACCAGACCGGGCTTACGTACAACCCGTTGACCCAGCGCTACCGATTGACCGCTCACGACGTGAGCGTCAACTACATGGTTCACGTGACGCCGACCTGGACCGGCGACGCGGATTCATGAGCCAGATCAGTCAGCCGCGCGGCCTGCTTTTCGATCTCGACGGGACCCTGGTCGACACGGCACCCGACCTGGCCGAAGCGACCAACCGGCTACGCGAATACCATGGCCTGGCGCGACTGCCTTACCCGACGCTGAGAGCCAAGGTGTCTCAAGGCGGCGCCGCGCTGGTCACATTGGCACTGGCGATCGACGCCGATCATCCCGAGCATGCCGCCGCGCGGGAGTACCTGTTATCGCGCTACGCCGAGATCGTCGCTGAAGAGAGTCGCGTCTTTCCGGGACTGGAGACATTGCTCGCGCGCTGGCAGGCCGCGGGCCTGCCATGGGGCATCGTGACCAATAAGCCAAGACGCTTCGCCGAACCGCTGATTGCCGCGCTCGGACTGGCGCCGGGGGGGATGATCTGCGCCGACGATCTCCCCGTGCGCAAACCGGACCCACGGCCGCTGCTCGAGGCGGCGAGCGCCATCGGCGTTGCGCCCGGCGAGTGCTGGTACCTGGGTGATCATTGTCGCGACATGGAAGCCGCGCGTGCCGCCGGTATGCCGGCGATAGCGGTCCGTTACGGCTATCTGGACGAGAACGACCAGCCGGAGAACTGGCCGGCGGACCGCTGGTTCGAGTCGCCGGCAGAGCTGGCCGCCGCGTTGACTCGTTTGATTCGATGAGGGGGAACTGAGAGGCGTGGCGCGGCGGCGGTAGACGCCGCGCGGTCTCGTCAGTGACGCGGCGGTTGAGCGTCGAATGCCTCGCCGGTCACGCCCAGGCTTTCTGGCCCCATGAGCCAGAGGTAGGTGGGCACGATCTCTGCCGGGGTGCGAAGCACTGCTGGGTCCTCATCGGGGTAGGCGGCACGGCGCATGTCGGTTCGCGTCGCCCCCGGGTTGAGGGAGTTGAAACGAAGCGTGGAATCGCGGTGCTCGTCGGCCAGAATCTGCATCACCCCTTCGGTCGCAAACTTTGACGTCGAGTACGCGCCCCACCCGGCCCGCCCCCGACGACCGACACTCGAGGAGGTGAATACCGTCGAGGCATTCGGCGCGGCCTGAAGCAACGGTAGCAGCGCCTGAGTCAGGCTCACGGCTGCCATCACGTTGACCTGCATCACGCTCGCCCAGGTTTCCAGGTCGTAATCGGCGACGTTGACTCTTTCACCGAGCTGGCTGGCGTTGTGAAGCAGGCCATCGAGCTTGCCAAACGCCTCGTCGATCGTGGCGGCGAGGCTTGCAAAGTCCTGGACGGTGGCGCTCTCGAGGTTGAGCGGGAAAATGGCCGGCTTCGGGGCACCCATCGCTTCGATCTCGTCATAGACGCTCTTGAGGCGATTGACGCTCCTGCCGACCAGCACCACGGTGGCGCCATGGCGCGCGTACTCGAGCGATACCGCACGGCCGATGCCGGCGCTGGCGCCGGTCACGAGTATCACCTTGCCGGCAAGCAGGTCCGAAGGCGCTCGATAGTCCATGTGGCAGTTCATGTCGTTGTCTCCCACCCCGGCCGCTTCTTCAAGCCCTGTCAGCCACCGAGCTGACTGAGGAAATCTTCCGCCATTTCAGCGGCATTGCTGCTGGCATAGTCGTCTCGTACCCGCTGGAGCAGTTCGCGGCTACCCTGCGTGTCGCCCTGGCGCGCCTTGAGCAAGCCAAGCTTATACAGCGCGTCCGGCACCTTGTTGCTCTGCGGATAGTCATCAATCACCGTCTGAAAGGCATCGACCGCTTCATCGGTATCGGACTGTGCTGAGTAAAGCTCGCCAAGCCAATAGTGCGCATTGGGCAAAAGGCTCGACTGCGGATAATTCGTGACGAAGTCATTGAACGAGGCAATAGCGGCCGAGAACTGTCGCGACTGGACCTGCTGAAAGGCTGCCTGGTAGGCGTCACGTCCATCGCCTGAATTCGCTGCCGGCTCCGGCGAGCTGGCGGGCGTCGGCGCAAGGGTGTCCGCTGCCTGATCCTCGGGGGTGTCCGCAGCGCCCTCGTCGCTCACGTCACTGCTCGGCTGATCGATGTCCGAGGCGGTGTCCGCGCCCGAAAGTCGGTCGTCGAGATCGAGATACTGCTGCTGCGTCTGCTGCTTGAGCTGCTCCAACTGATAGCGAAGCTCCTCGACCTGGCCACGCAACTGCTGAACCTGCTGGCGATTGTCCTGTAGCTGATTGAGAAGCGTCAGTGTTCCACCACCCTCCTGGCGGACCTGCGTCTCGTTATAGAAGCCGCCCGATTGCCCCGTAAGGTCATCGACGACCGGTTGTTGAGCCCATACGGACAGCGGGAGCACCAGGGCTCCCGCGCCGCACAGTCTTTTCAGACCGTGTTTCATGCTGATCTCCGTCGCCGTTTAGTACGAGAATACGACGCGACGGTTCTGGGCGTAAGCCTGTTCGGAGTGACCCTGTACCGCGGGACGCTCTTCACCATAGCTAACGATAGAGATCTGCGACGGAGACACACCCTGAACGGTGAGGTACTGCTCGACAGCCTGTGCACGGCGCTCGCCGAGACCCAGGTTGTATTCACGAGTACCGCGCTCGTCGGCATGGCCCTGCAGCGTCACGTTGGTGCCAGTGTTCGCCATCAGATACTGAGCGTGGCCGCGCAGCACGGACTCGAATTCCGGCCGGATCTCTTCGCTGTCGAACGCGAAGTAGATTGTGTTGACGGACGGACGCTGCTGGTCAGCGTTCATGCCGGAACCCGACGTGTTCTGGCCAGTGGTCATACCCTGACCGGAAGCGCCGCCGGCCGTGCCATCCATGTTCCCTTCCTGGGTGCCACCGCTGCTAGAACAGCCAGCTACGACTGCCAAAGACAGCGCGATTGCCAACGTCTTGGCGTGGGTCTTGAATTGCATTGTCATCTCCTTGCTCGGATATCGAATGACACTAATGATTTTAGTCATTTAGTTCAGAAACGGCGACCATGCAGGCTCTCGCACATCGCCTTGCGGTGAGGGCAGACGGAAGGACGCGCGTCCATCCGAAGATACTGCCCCCAACACCCCTTGCGACCCTTGTTGGGTAGCGAAGATTACCATGGTGCCATTGGGTGCGACACTGGGGGACTCATCCCAGCGCGAATCAGTCAAGACGGTAACTCGCCCCGTGTCCAGCTCCTGCTTCGCGATGTGATAGCCACTGTCATCACGTGTCACCATGTAAATTTGATTGCCGTCCGGCGAGAATCGGCCGTCCGAGTTGTAACTCCCCGTGAACGTGAGGCGTTCCGCGTTACCCCCGCCGGCACCCATGCGATAGAGCTGAGGCGCCCCACTTCGGTCCGAGGTGAACACGATCGAACTGCCGTCGGGTGACCAGTCGGGTTCGGTCTCGATGGCGCGACTGTTGGTCAGACGCGTCAACTGGCGCGAGCCGAGGTCCATCACATAGATCTCCGGCTGACCATCCTTGGAGAGCGACATGGCGAGCCGACGCCCGTCCGGCGACCAGGCTGGCGCCCCATTGATGCCGTTGAAGGAAGTCAGGCGGACTCGCTCTCCGGTTGAGGCGTTCTGGACATAAATGGCGGAGTTACCCGACTCGAAAGAGACGTAGGCGATCTTCTGACCGTCCGGGGACCACACCGGTGAGAGGATCGGGTCGTCGGAGGAGAGAACCTGCTGGCTATTATGGCCGTCGGCATCGGCGACGTAGAGGGCATAGCGAGCGCTGTCGCCGGCACCACTGGCCGAGACATAGGCAACGCGAGTCGAGAACGCACCGCGAATGCCGGTGATCGCCTCGAAGATCTGGTCGCTAATATAGTGAGCACTCGCGCGAAGATTCCCCGGCTGAGACGTCACCGTCTCGCCCAGCATGCGTTTGCCGCCGAAGACATCCATCAGCTCGTAGGCGATACGATAGCCGTCACCCTGTGGCTCGATGCGGCCGACGACAAGATATCGCGCGTTGACCCGTTTCCAGTCGTCGTAGAACACGTCCTCGCTGCTGCTGGGCAGGGAAATCAACGCATTGCGACCCAGTGGTGAGAATTGACCGCTGTGCTCGAGGTCATCGCTGACGATCTGCGCGACATCCTGCGGCAGTCCGCCCTGGCCCTCGAACTCGAAAGGCACGACCGCGATGGGCGTTGCCTGATCGCTGCCGCGGTTAATCTCGATCGTGAGGTTCTGAGCCTGTGCCGAGGTCGACAGGCAGAGCCAGATCACCATCGTCGTCAGCCAGGCGGTGGCGATCGCCTTCCATCCTCGTAACATCCGTTGTTTCATCACTGCACGTCTCCGGGTGTGAATTTGAGATTGAAATCGCGGAATTTTCGCTGCAGCCCCGGGTCCAGCTGCCTCAGCTCACGGAACGGCGATGCGGCTTCGACGGCCTGGGTCGCAGAGCGATCGAAAGCCGGATTGCCGCTGCTGCGTGTCACCGTCGCGGCGAGCAGCTCGCCCGATGGCCCCAGCCTGACCCGGACCTGCGTGACGAGGTCCCCGGCCGCATTGGCTGGGGGATGCCAGCGATCCTCGACCGCGCGCTTCACCAGATTAATGAAGTTGTTGGATGCCTGACTCGACTGTTGAGCATTGGCGATCCGCTCCTGCTCGTTGGCGATCGAATCGGCCAGCGCATCCTGACTCGCGGCCTCAGCTGCGGCGCGTGCGGCCTCTTCCTGCCGACGTTTCTCTGCCGCTTCCTCCTCACGACGTTTCTCGGCAGCCTCTTCCTGACGCTGCTGCTCGGCGGCTTCTTCCTGGCGTTGTTGCTCTGCCGCTTCTTCCTCTCGGCGCTTCTCAGCGGCCTCTTCCTGCCGCTGCTGCTCGGCGGCTTCTTCCTGGCGTTGCTGCTCGGCCGCTTCTTCCTCCTGGCGCTGCTGCTCGGCCGCTTCTTCTTCTCGGCGCTTTTCAGCGGCTTCTTCCTGGCGCTGCTTCTCGGCTTCGGCCTGCTCACGCGCCTGCACCTGCTGCTGGCGTTCCGCCTCGGCCTCCTGCCGCTGGGCTTCGGCCTGCTGTCGCTCAGCGGCGGCCTGCTCTGCGGCCTGCTGACGTCGCTCGGCCTCTGCCTGAGCCTGCTCGGCGGCAGCCTGTCGCTCGGCATCCGCCTGCGCCTGACGGTCGGCGGCCTGCTGTTCAGCTTGCGCCTCGTCCGCGGCGGCTTGCGCTGCCGCCGCATCGGCCTCGGCCTGACGCTGCGCCTCCTCCTCGGCCTGACGTTGGGCGTTCCTCGCCCGCGACTCCTGCGCATACTGAGCCTGGTCGGTCGCCGTGACGTCGCTGACCAGCGTCGCCTGAACCACAGAAGACGAACTCGGCTCCGGTTCGCTCTCCGGCAAGCGCAGGATCGTCAGCAATAACGCGATGACATGGATACCGATCGCCAGTATGACGGGTAGGCCGTAGCCGTTACGGCGCATTCGCTTCGCCATTCTGGTTCCTTACCCGTTGTCGCTCGAGGGCGGCTCGGAGATCAGCCCGACATTGGCGACGCCTGCCATCTGCAGCGTGCTCATCAGCGTTACGACCTGACCATAGGAGGCGTTGCGATCACCTCGTACCATGACCGGGGTATTCGGGTTGCTCTCCAGGATCGCGACCACCTGGTCGCCCACCGTCTGCAGTGTCACCGGACGGTCCTGGTCTCCCAGAGAAATGTAATACTCACCGTCGCTATCCACAGAAACGACAATCGGCTCCTGTTCGTCGGTATCGATCGGCTCCGACGTCACCTGTGGCAGGTCGACCTGAACGCCCTGCGTGAGCATCGGCGCGGTGATCATGAAGATCACCAGCAGTACGAGCATGACGTCGATGAACGGAACGACGTTGATCTCGCCCATCGGTTTACGCCGCTGATTGCGACTGTAGGGTCCAGCCATGGGAGATCTCCGACTCAGGCAGCCTGGTTACCACGGCCCTGCAGGTTGCGGTGCAGGATCGAGTGGAACTCTTCGGCGAAATCTTCGTAGTCACCGAGCAGGCGACTCGCGACCGCCGACAGCCGGTTGTAGAAAATGACCGCCGGGATCGCGGCAAAGAGGCCCATCGCCGTCGCGACCAGCGCCTCGGCAATCCACGGCGCCACCGTCGAGAGCGTGGCCTGCTGAGCCATCGATAGGCTCTGGAACGAGCCCATGATGCCCCAGACGGTACCGAACAGACCGATATAGGGACTGGCGGAAGCCACCGTCGCCAGCAAGGTCAGATGGACGTTGAGACGATCTTCCTCACGGGAGAGCGCTACGCGTTGCGCGCGCTGCACGCCATCGAGCACGGCCTCGCTGCTCCGCGTCTTCGGCATCAACCGATTGAATTCACGAAACCCCGAGCGGAATACGTGCTCGGCACCCTGCGCCTCGTGGTTCTCCGGAACATCCTTGTAGAGTTCGTTGAGGTCGATACCCGACCAGAACCGCTCGTCGAAAGCTTTCTGCTCCTTGCGCGCCTTGGACAGTGCAAAGCTGCGCTGGAAAATGACGACCCAGGAGGCGATCGAAGCGGCCAAGAGGAGGATCATGACCAGTTGAACCACCAGACTGGCGTTCATGATCAGATGGGGGATGGACATGGAGTCGTTCACGTAAATCCTCGAATCACTGGCTGTGAGTGTCTGGCATCAGCGCCGCGCGGAGCGCATCGGGCCAACGCATCGGTTTTAGACGCTGCGCATCGACGCAGGCAATATCGACAGTCGCTTCGCATAATGTATCCCCACCGTTGCGCACAGATTGCGTAAATTGCACGGAACAGGGTTTTATTTTCACGACCTCGGCGGTGGCGTCGAGTCGATCGTCCAACCGCGCAGGCCTGGCATACCGGCACTGCAGCGAGTGGACAACGAGCTGAACGCCAGATTCCAGCAGTTCACGCTGCCCGAAACCTTGCTCGCCCAGCCATTCGCTCCGCGCCCGCTCCATGAATTTCAGATAGTTGACGTAGTAGACGATGCCGCCGGCATCGGTGTCTTCAATGTAGACCTTGATCGGTAGACTGAATTCGCTCAAGTGGCGCCCCCCTCGAGACCGGGCGCGTTGTCATGCGGGACGATACCGAAATGCGCGTAGGCGGACTGCGTCACCACACGACCCCGTGCGGTGCGCATCATGAAGCCCTGCTGAATCAGGTAGGGCTCGATGACGTCCTCGATCGTGTCACGCTCTTCGCTGATCGCCGCCGCAAGGCTATCCACGCCGACCGGCCCGCCGTCGAACTTCTCGATCATCGCGAGCAGAAGACGGCGATCCATGTGATCGAGGCCGTGGCTGTCGACATTGAGCATATTCAGCGCTTGATCGGCGATCGCTGCGCTCAGCATGCCGTCGCCACGAACCTCAGCGAAATCCCGGACGCGCCGCAGCAGGCGATTGGCGATACGAGGCGTGCCGCGCGCTCGCCTGGCGATCTCGAGCGCGCCCTCGTGCTGCGACGGCACCCCGAGCAGGCGCGCGGAGCGCGTCACGATCTCGGTGAGCTCGTCGATGGCATAGAACTCAAGGCGCTGGACGATACCAAAACGGTCGCGCAGGGGCGACGTGAGCAGTCCGGCCCGGGTCGTAGCGCCGACCAGAGTGAATTGCGGCAAATCGAGTTTGATCGAGCGTGCTGCCGGGCCGTCACCGATCATGATGTCGAGCTGGAAGTCCTCCATCGCCGGATAGAGCACTTCCTCGACGGCGGACGGCAGTCGGTGGATCTCATCGATGAACAGCACGTCGCCGGGCTGCAGATTGGTCAGCATCGCTGCCAGATCGCCGGCACGCTCGAGCACGGGGCCGGAGGTCGACTTGATGTCGACGTCCATTTCGGCGGCGATGATGTTCGCAAGCGTTGTCTTACCCAGCCCCGGCGGGCCGAAGACCAGCGTGTGGTCGAGACTTTCGCCGCGATTGCGCGCCGCTCGAATAAAGATGTCGAGCTGCTCCCGGACCCGGGGCTGGCCGATGTAGTCTTCGAGTCGCCGCGGACGAATCGCATGGTCGACTTGCAGCTCGTCGGACTTGGGCTGCGCGGCAATGAGACGGTCAGGTTCGATCATGCGCGCTTATCCACCGGCCATCTGGCGGGCGAGCGCGGCCTTGATCAAGGCCTCGGTAGAGAGCGAATCGTCGAGCCCGGACAGCATTTTCGAGGCCTCCGTCGGCTTGTAACCCAGCGAGGTCAGCGCCGCTTCGGCGTCTGCCCGCGGATCGCTCGTTGTCGCAGCGGCCGCTTTGTTACCCTCAGCCGGCGGCTGCAGGAGATCATGGCGCTGTTGCCAATGCGGGAAGCGGTCCCGCATCTCGACGATCAGCCGCTCGGCGGTCTTTTTGCCGACACCTGGCAGCTTGGTCAGGGCCTGGCTATCCCCTTCCATGACACAGTTGACGAAGGCGTCACTGTCCATGCCGGAGAGTATCGCCAGCGCGAGCTTGGGGCCAACGCCGTTGACCTTGATCAGGGCGCGGAAGAGCTGGCGCTCCTCTTCATGACCAAAGCCATAGAGCAGGTGCGCATCCTCTCTCACACTCATGTGCGTATGCAGGCGCACCGTCCCACCCACTTCGGGCAGCGAGACGAGTGTGGTCATCGAGGTTTCGAGTTCATATCCGACGCCGTTGACGTCGATGACGATCCAGGGGGGATGTTTCTCGAGCAGGGTGCCGTACAGGCGTCCAATCATTCCATTTGTGCCCTTGCGTTGACGGCGTCCACTATACGCATCGCCCCATCGGCTGACTAGCGAGTCGACCAGGTGAGCGCAAACCCGCGCCACGTCGGCATTATGCGACTATTTTTTGCGACTACTCGGGGACGAAATCGCGCCACCGGTTGCCGGGCCCCGAACGCCGTCGAGACGATCGCGGCGCAGCGAGCTGTCCCTGGCGCGCGTAAGCATGTGTCAAGGCGATGGCCAGCGCGTCGGCGGCATCCTCAGGCGGCACCGCGTCCAACGACAGTAGCGCTGTCACCATGTGCTGAACCTGAGACTTCTCCGCTGCACCGCTGCCGGTGACCGCCTGCTTGATTTGACGTGCGGCATATTCGTGCACCGCGAGACCGTGATTGGCCGCACACACGATCGCCGTCCCGCGAGCCTGCCCCAGCTTGAGTGCCGAGTCCGGATTCTTGGCCATGAACACGCGCTCAATGGCGAATTCCGCCGGCCGGTAGCAACCGATCAGCTCGCTGACGCCGGCATAGACACGGGCGAGTTTTTGCGCCAGATCATCGCCGGCAATGCGAATACAGCCGCTGGCGATGTAACGCGGCTTGGCAGACACATCGATGACCCCGTAGCCGGTGACGCGGGAGCCGGGGTCAATACCCAGAAGAATCATCGCTAGCTCCTGAAATCACGCTGACCGACAAACGAAACCGGCGCCCTCGGGCGCCGGCATTCGAACGGTCTCGCGGGCGAGACAATCAGTCTATCAGGCCACGGCAACGGGTGACGCCAGCCATGCCCTGCGACGATCACTCGCCGCTGTCGGCGGGGGCTTCCGCCTTGGCTTTCTGACGCAGTCGAATATGCAGTTCGCGAAGCTGCTCGTTGCTTACCTCGCCCGGCGCATCGGTCATGGGATCGGCCGCGCTCTGAGTCTTGGGGAAGGCAATGACGTCGCGAATCGTGCGTGAGCCGGTCATCAGCATCACCAGACGGTCGAGACCGAACGCCAGGCCGCCGTGCGGCGGTGCGCCGTACTGCAGCGCATCGAGCAGGAAGCCGAACTTCTCTTCCGCTTCTGCCTTGCCGATCCCCAGGACTTCGAAGACCGCTCGCTGCATTGCCTGATCGTGGATACGGATCGAACCGCCGCCGAGTTCCGTCCCGTTGAGCACCATGTCGTACGCTCGGGAGAGCGCCGTCGCCGGCGAGTCGGCGAGCGCCTGCGGCGAGCACGAGGGGGCAGTGAACGGGTGGTGCAGCGCGTGCAACCGACCGTTGTCGTCCGCCTCGAACATCGGGAAGTCGACCACCCAAAGCGGCGCCCATTCGGCGGTGTAGAGATCGAGATCTTCACCGAGTTTCACACGCAGCGCGCCGATCGCTTCGTTCACGACCTGCGTCTTGTCGGCGCCGAAGAAGACGATGTCGCCGTCCTGGGCGCCCACACGATCGAGAAGCTCTTCGACGATGCCTTCCATGAATTTGACGATCGGCGACTGCAGCCCCTCGAGCCCTTTGGCCCGCTCGTTGACCTTGATCCAGGCCAGGCCCTTGGCACCGTAGATACCGACGAACTTGGTGTACGCGTCGATCTCCTTGCGCGAGAGCTTCGCCCCGCCACTGACCTTGAGCGCGGCGACACGGCCGTCGTCGGCGTTGGCCGGACCGGAGAAGACCTTGAAGTCCACCGACGACATCAGATCGTCGACGTCGACCAGCTCGAGCGGAATACGCAGATCCGGCTTGTCCGAGCCAAAGCGCTTCATCGCCTCGCTATAAGGCATGCGCGGAAACTCGGGCAGCGCAACATCGAGCACGTTGGCGAAGAGATCGCGCACCATGCGCTCGGTGATCTCCATGATGTCGCGCTCCTCGACGAACGAGGCCTCGATATCGATCTGGGTGAATTCCGGCTGACGGTCGGCGCGGAGGTCTTCATCGCGGAAGCACTTGGCGACCTGGTAGTAGCGGTCGAACCCGGACACCATCAACAGCTGCTTGAAAAGCTGCGGCGACTGCGGCAACGCGAAGAAATGGCCGCTGTGGGTGCGGCTCGGGACCAGATAGTCACGCGCCCCTTCCGGCGTCGCACGGGTCAGGATCGGTGTTTCGATATCCAGGAACCCTTCGCCCTCGAGATAAGCCCGCACGCTGTGCGTGATGCGCGAGCGCAGACGCAGCTTCTCGATCATCTCCGGGCGACGCAGGTCGACGTAGCGGTACTTGAGGCGAACCTCTTCCCCGACCTTGCCGTGCTCGTCGAGCTGGAACGGCGGCGTCGCCGCGGTGTTGAGAACCTCGACGTGCTTGGCCAGCACCTCGATCATGCCGGTGGGCATGTTGGGGTTCTGCGTCCCTTCGGGGCGAAGGCGAATACGCCCCTGGATGCGCAGCACGTACTCGCTGCGCGCGCGGTCCGCGTTGGCGAAGGCGTCTGCGGTATCGGGATCCACCACCACCTGAGCGATACCGTCACGATCACGCATGTCGAGGAAAATGACCCCACCGTGATCGCGGCGGCGATGCACCCACCCGCAAAGCGTGACTTCGTGATCGATCAATGACTCGTTCAACTGGCCGCAATAGTGACTGCGCATGCTGGATCCTGTTCTGTAAATGCTGTGTTAGGCCGAAGCCTTGCTCTCGCCGGATGCCGCCGGTGTCGATTTGGCGTCCGCCGGTTTGCTGTCCGTCTTGGCGGTGTCGCCGGAGGCGGACTTGCCCGCATCTCCGACCAGATTCTTCTTGCCGCCGGATTTGAAATCGGTCTCGTACCAGCCGCTGCCCGCAAGCCGGAATCCCGCCGCCGAGACGAGTCGCGTCAGCGACGCCTGCTCGCAGGAGGGACACTCGGTCAGCGGGGCGGCGCTGATCTTCTGCAGTTTCTCGAGTCGGTGACCGCAGGCTTTGCACTCGTATTCGTAAATGGGCATGGTTTCATCACTCAGTGGCAAAGAGAGATAGAGAGACACTCTGACCCCGTGCGGGAGCGCCCCGACGGTGCTCGCGTGATCGATGCCATCCCGACCACGCCATCTTCTCGACGCGCGGGAATTGTGACTCGCCGGGAACGACGCATTTTCCCACACGTTTGAAAGCCGCATAGTATAGCGTGCAGCGCCCGGTCACGGGCAATATTACCGGTCCACAAAACCGCTGTCGTCGATGGTGCCGATGCGGCGCGGTTCGAGACGACGAGACAGAGCCACAGGGATTAGGACAAATGCCATGAAAGCCGTTCTACTCGACGCCGCCACGCTGGGCGAAGGAATCGACCTCGAACCGATCCGCACGCTGGTCGACGAGCTCGACGTTCACGACCTGACATCACCCGAACAGTGCCGGGCTCGCCTGAAGGGCGCTCGCATCGCCCTCACCAACAAGGTGGTGATCGATGCCGAGCTGATCGACGATCTCCCTGACCTCGAGCTCATCTGCGTCATGGCGACCGGTACCAACAATATCGACACGCACGCCGCCGAAAGGCGCGGTATCGAAGTGCGCAATGTCACCGCCTACGGTACCGACAGCGTCGCTCAACACACCTTGATGCTGATGCTCGCTCTCGCCGCAAGGCTGCCGCGCTATCAGCAGGATCTTGCCAACGGCGCCTGGCAGCGCAGCGACATCTTCTGCCGCCTCGATCATCCCACGCTGCAGCTCGCCGGCAAGTCGCTCGTCATCGTGGGGAGCGGCGAGCTCGGCTCGGCGGTGGCGAAGCTCGCCGAGGCCTTCGGTATGCAAGTGACGTTCGCTGCCCGGCCGGGTAACGAGAAGGACGACTCGCGTCCGTCGCTGGCGTCGCTGCTCCCCACTCTCGACGTCTTGAGCCTGCACTGTCCGCTCACCGACGCAACACGCGGACTTATCGACGCCGACGCCTTTGGCGCCATGCGCCCCGAGGCGCTGCTGATCAACTGTGCCCGCGGCGGTATCATCGACGAACAGGCCGCCCTTGCGTCACTGCGTGCCGGTAAGCTCGGTGGTCTTGCCGTCGATAGTCTTCCCGTCGAGCCACCGCGCGAAGGGCACGCCCTGCTCGACGCGCTGGATCAGAATCTCAATCTCATCGTCACGCCGCATAACGCCTGGATCGCGCCAGAAGCCCGACAGTGCGTGGTGAGCCTGACCGCTGACAACCTCCGCGCCTGGAACGCTTGAGTATGACAGACATCGCCACCGCCACTGCGAGCGAAGCCAACGTCTCGGATTCATGGCCGAGGGTCTATAACTACGGCTCGATCAACATCGACTACGTCTACCGAGTGCCTCATCTGGTCCGGCCGGGTGAAACGCTCTCGAGCCGAAGCTTTCAGCGGGTGCTGGGCGGCAAAGGTGCCAACCAGTCACTGGCGCTCGCCCGTGCCGGCGGCGATGTTTCTCACTGGGGGCGGCTTGGCCAGAGCGATGAGTGGGCGCTTGAACCACTCGATCAGGCAGGGGTCGACACGACGCAGATCGAGCTCACGGCGGAGCCGAGCGGTCACGCGCTGATTCAGGTGGATGACGACGCGGAGAACGCGATCATTCTGTTCCCCGGCGCGAATCACGGGTTCAGTGAAGCGCACCACCACGCCCTGCTCGAGGCTACCCGCGTCGATAGCTGGCTGCTGATGCAGAACGAGTGCAACGATCCCGGCCGGATCATTCGTTTCGCCTCGGCAAAAGGGCTGTCGATCGCCTTCAACCCGGCGCCCCTCTCCGCCGAGGTTGCCTCGCTCCCCCTGGCGCTGTGTCGAATTCTCTTTTTGAACCGCGGGGAAGCCGCCGCACTGGTCGAGCGCGACGAGACAAGTGACGTCGACCAATTGCTCGGGACGCTGACCGAGCGCTTCCCGGACGTCGAGATCGTGCTGACACTGGGGCGCGACGGCGTCCGTTTCGCCCACGGCGAGACGCGACTTCGCGCCGGCGCGCACGAAGTCGACGCTTGCGACACCACGGCAGCCGGTGACACGTTCATCGGCTACTTCATGGCCGCGCGCCAGCGTGATGAAACCGTCGAGCAGGCCATTCGCCTGGCCAGTGCCGCGTCCGCCCTCTGCGTTCAGCAATCCGGTGCCGCGCCCAGCATTCCCGAGGCGGCCGACGTGGAGGCCGCGCTACGCGATCTACCGGCGCTCGCCGTCAGTGCCAACTGACGCGCCTCCGGCAATAGATCCAGGCACAACAGACTTCGCTGCAGCATTCTTTCTGCGTTATCGCCGCAGCGTCTACCGAGGTCGGCCACGATGCCCCCCGCCTCGACACTCGAAGACTCTTCAAAAGGACGTTTATGACTCACGCCATCATTTTCGACACCGATCCCGGCGTTGACGATGCACAGGCGATCGCTATCGCCTTGGCGCATCCCGACATCGAACTCCTCGGCATGACCACCACGTTTGGCAATGTCACCATCGATGTCGCGACCCACAATGCGCTGTTGCTCGCGGAGCTGGCGGAACAGCAGATCCCCGTGGCCCAGGGCGCTGCCGACCCGATGGTCAAGACGAAAAATCCGCCGCCGGGACACATTCACGGCGACAACGGTCTCGGTAACATTGCACTCCCGGAGACGACGACGCATGCCGTCTCGCAGAGCGCCCCGCAGTTCATCGTCGAGCAGGTCAATGCACGACCGGGCGAAGTGACGCTGGTCGCCGTGGGCCCATTGGGCAACCTGGCCGCCGCGCTTCAACTCGATCCGTCGCTACCCCGGAAGGTGAAGCAGGTCGTCGTCATGGGGGGCTCGATTCGCGAGGGGGGCAACGTGACCCCGGTCGCCGAAGCCAATATGTTCAACGACCCCCATGCTGCCGCCAGGGTGCTGCAGGCCGACTGGCCACTGGCGCTGGTCGGACTGGATGCCACGCATCGCTGCGTGCTCGACCCGGCCAGCATGGAAAAGATCGTCGCCGGACAGCCACGGCTCGGACGTATTCTTGGCGAGAGCTACGCATTCTATCGTCGGTTCTATCAGCAGGCACAGGGCATCGACGGCTGCTGCCCCCACGACAGCTGCGCGTTGGCCTGGCTGCTCCAGCCCGAGCTCTTCACCATCCAGGAAGGCTATCTGAGCGTGATCACCGACGGCCTCGCGGAGGGCCAGACCTTGCTGGCGCCGCTAAGCCGCGAGTTCGTCGATTCGCGCTGGTCGATCGGCGCGGCCAAGCAGGTGTGCATGGACGCGAACGGGCCGGCGGTCATCGAGTGGATCGTCGACACCCTCACCCGCAACGGTTAAACCTTAGAGATGCCAGCCAACGGTGCCTGATTCGCGGCACTACGCAAAAGCCGGCCTTCAGGGCCGGCTTCTTTGGGCTTGCTCGGCGTAGCGTCACGCCGTGGTGAAGCTCGAGGGGGCGGTAAATGTGGCGTCCTCGACGGTGACGTCCCACACGCTCGAGGCGGGCGACCCCTGCCAAAGCTGATCGATGAGTTCGGCGATCGCCGTCGCCTCGCCGCTGGCGATCACCTCGACGCAGCCGTCGTCGAGATTCAGCGCCTGGCCGGTGATCCCCCAGCGTTCGGCGTGACGACGGACGTGGTCACGATAGCTGACTCCCTGAACGCGGCCGCTCACCCGGGCCTTGATCCTTCGGTTGCTCATCGCTTGTCTCCTCTCTTCTAATCACTTCGTGCCGCACCCGCACCGCGGTATTACGCGTCAGGACCTCTCGCCCCTTCGATTCGACGTGACTGCGCGTGAATGCCGCGCCAAACAACAGGATCAGTGACGAGTAATAAACCCACAGCAGTACCAGCACCACCGACCCCGCCGCGCCGTAGGTCGAAGCCGTGGCAGTGTGTGCCAGGTAAGCCGCGATGGCGTTGCGTCCAATGATGAAGAGGATCGCGGTTACCACCGCGCCGAGTGCCACGTCACGGTAACTCAGCACGACATCCGGCAACACCTTGAAGATCGCCGCGAAGAACAGGGTGACCACGAGGATCGAGAGTATGAATTCGGCAAACGTCAGCAGCATCCCGCTACCAGGTATCCAGTCCACGGCATACTGAAACGTCGTGCGCAGAATGACGCCGAGGACCAGCGATACCAGCAGCACGAAACCGATTGCCAGCACAACGGTGAGCGAGAGCAATCGCTTCTTGGCGAAAAGAAAAATGCTATTGCGGTCGGGATTGGGTGCCACGTCCCAGATGGTATTGAGGGAAAACTGCATTTGACCGAATACTGTGGTCGCCCCGATCAACAGCGTCACGAAACCGGCAATGGTCGGAAAAAGCCCGGACGCCTGAATGCTCGATTGCGCGACAGCACTTTCGATGGCGCTGGCGGCGGACGCCCCCAGCGTGTCCTGAAGGCGCGTGACGATCTCACCGTGCGCGGCGTCCTCGCCGAGCCAAAATCCGACCACCGTCACGGCGATAATGACCGTGGGCGCCAGTGAAAACAGGGTATAGAACGCCAACGACCCGGCATAGCTGAACGCGTTGCGATCCAGCCATAGCTGGACGGCGTTCTTGATAACCTTGAACCAGTATTTAATGACGTTGGGCATCGATTCGGCATCCTTGGTGATATGGCGCCGCCATGCGAGGATGCCGGCAAATCGACGTCGGCCGCCACAATCGCTGCAGCGCCCCCTGAAGTCTAGCCGAAAACAGCGGGGCTCAAGATCTCATGTCCCGGGTGCACAGACCTGCGCGCCTGATCCCGCTGGCTGCCGATCAGGCACGCAGAAAATCGCTCGGCAGTTTCATCATTCGCCGCCAGAGTTTTTCCACCCCAGGCTTATGCACCAGCGAGCAGCGATAGAGCCGAATTTCCAGTGGGATATCCCAGCTCTCACCGGCCGCGCGCACCAGCTTACCGCTGACGAGCTCATCCCGGATGCAGAAGTCCGGAATCCAGGCGAGCCCCACTCCCTCGAGCGCCATCCCTTTGAGCCCCTCGGCCATCGCTGTCTCGTAGACAGTCTTCAGCCGCAGGCGGGCCGGCTCGTTTTTCAAAAGCATGCGGACGCTGCGGCCGAGAAAGGCGCCTTGGGTATACGCAAGGAAAGGAATCGAGCCGTCGCCGTCGAACGAAAACTTGGCCTCTCCGTTGGCGCGAGGCACGCTCACCGGGACCATCTTGACCTGACCAATGGAAAAGGAGGGGAAAATTTCCGCATCGAGCTGCATGGTAGCGTAGGGGTCATGGTAGGCGAGCATCAGATCGCACTTCCCCTCGCGCAGCACATGGATGGCATCCCCCACGTTCATTGCCACCAGCCGGGTCGGCAATTCGCCGACGCCCTTCTGCAGCCGCGAAATCCAACGCGGATAGAACGCCAACGCCAGCGAATGCGCAGCGACGATATCCAGCGCCTCGTCGTCCATCGCTAGGCCACGCAGGTGAGCCAGACTGTCGTTGAGCTGCTCGACCATCCCACGGGCCGTGACAAGAAACAGTTGCCCTTCCGGCGTCAGGCTGACCGGCGTCGTCGAACGGTCGACCAGCGTTGCTCCGACCGCTTGTTCCAGCGACCGAATGCGACGACTGAACGCCGGCTGTGTGACATGCCGCTGCCTCGCCGAGGCGGAAAAACTGCGCGAGTTGGCCAAGGCCACGAAATCCTCGAGCCACTTGGTTTCTAGATTCAAGACCGTCCCCAGTTCCGTACGCGGATTCTCGATGTTGTTAGCGGTCGCCAGCCGATCGCTACTGCACGGGCGACAGCAGATAGGTCGCCCGAGATACCACTTTGCGCCACAGTGGTCGTTCGGCGAGCTCGCGCTCGGTCACCTGGCGGCTTACCGAGAAGTCCTGTGCGAGCATGGCATGAACTTCAGCGGCAAACGTCTTGTCCGGCACGTAGGCGGTCACCTCGAAGTTAAGCCGGAAAGAGCGGTTGTCCAGATTGACCGTGCCCACCATGGCGGTGTGGTCGTCGACGAGCAACGTCTTCTGATGAAGGAAGCCCGGCTGATAGCGATAGATCTTGACGCCGTTGCGAATCATCTCCGGCAGAAACGCGAAAGCGGAGAGAAATACCAGCAGATGATCGGGCCGCTCCGGGATCAGCACACGCACGTCGACGCCGCGCAGTGCAGCCAGCGTCAATGCATCCTGAACGCCGTGGTCGGGAACGAAATAGGGGCTGGTCACCCAAAGGCGCTCCCGCGCCCCGTGAATGGCATGCTGGATCAACAGGCTGGCCGTTTCTCGCCCGTCAGCCGGGCCCGAGGGCACGATCGCCACGTGCTGGGAAGCATCGGGAATGTCATGGGTAATCCAGTGCAATGCGAGAATGTCGCCGGTGGCCCAGTACCAGTCTTCCCAGAACGCTTCCTGCAGTGCGAGTACGCTCGGCCCCTGTAGTCTGAGATGCGTGTCGCGCCAGGGGCCATAGCGTTCGACGCGCCCCAGATATTCGTCCGCCACATTGAGGCCACCGGTCCAGCCGACCCGGCCGTCGACCACCAGAATCTTGCGGTGATTGCGGAAATTGATCTGGAACCGATGACGCCACCAGCCGCGGGAAGAGTTGAACGCCGTGACGCGAACGCCGGCGTCTTCAAGGTCCCGAAGATAGCCACCCGGGAGCCCTCGGCTGCCGATCTCGTCGTAGAGAAAATAGACATTGATACCGTGTTCGGCCTGCCGGATAAGCCTTCGCTTGAAAGCCATACCGATCTCGTCGGCACGAACGATGAAGAACTGGACGAGGATGTAGTCCTCGGCCTGGTCGATGCCCTCGAAAAGGCTATCGAATGCGGCCTCGCCATCGATCAACAGGTCGACTCGATTGCCGCGCGTCATTGGCATCATTGCCAGTTGCTCGACGGCGCGGATGCGACCACTCACCGAGTCGGGACGCGAAACGTAGGTCTCCATGTGACCCCGATAGCGCTGAAGCACCTGGCGCAGAACGGTGTCACGCTCTCCCCTCGCCGAGACGTAGCCGTAGAACCTCGGGCGCCCGAAGGTCCAGAAGATTGGCACGCTGAAATAGGGGAAGGAGATCAAGGTGACGATCCAGGCAACCGCCCCCTGTGAGGTGCGACTCGACATGAGCGCGACGATGGCGGTAAGCACCCCGGCGATATGCGAGATCACCAGAAACGTGCCGATGAGCCAGCTCATGTCTGTCATTCCCTGTACGCTCGCGGCATGCCTGGCTCCTTGGCAATTTGCTGTGTCAAAGCAACATCATACCCAAAAAAACCAGGCGCCCCACAGGGCGCCTGGCGCATCACGCTTCGTCCTGGGTCAAGGGCCTGCCCACGCACCATGATTCACGGCGACGGCAGCTCGACCTCAGAGTCGCTCAGCGATGATCTCTTTCCACTTGGCCGGGCCGGTCTGATGGACCGAGTCACCCAGGTGGTCTACCGCCACGGTTACCGGCATGTCTTCCACCTCGAATTCGTAGATTGCCTCCATGCCAAGATCATCGAAGGCCACGACCTCGGCCTTTTTGATCGCCTGGGCTACCAGATAGGCCGCGCCACCCACGGCCATCAGGTAGACCGCCTGGTTGTCGCGAATGGCCTCAATGGCCAGCGGGCCGCGCTCTGCCTTGCCGACCATGCCGAGTAGACCGGTGCTTTCGAGCAGCGTTCGTGTGAACTTGTCCATTCGCGTTGCCGTGGTCGGACCGGCAGGACCCACGACTTCGTCACCAACAGGGTCGACCGGACCCACGTAGTAGATAAAGCGGTTCTTGAGATCCACCGGCAGCGGCTCGCCCTTTGCCAGCATATCGACCATCCGCTTGTGAGCCGCATCACGACCGGTCAGCAATTTGCCGGAGAGCAGGACGGTGTCGCCCGGTTGCCACTCGCGCACTGCTTCCGGCGTCAGGTTGTCGAGGTCGACCCGGCGAACGCCCTCGCCCACCTCCCAGGTGATCTCGGGCCAGTCGTCGAGTTTGGGCGCCGGCAGTTCGGCAGGCCCCGTGCCATCGAGCGTGAAGTGCACGTGACGCGTTGCCGCGCAGTTGGGGATGATCGCCACCGGCTTGTTGGCCGCATGGGTGGGATAATCCTTCACCTTGATATCCAGCACCGTGGTGAGTCCGCCGAGCCCCTGCGCCCCGATGCCGGTCTGGTTGACCTTGTCGAACAGTTCGAGCCTGAGCGTCTCGGCACGGTTGCTGGCGCCCCGATCCTTCAGAGCCTGAATGTCGATCGGGTCGAGCAGCGATTCCTTGGCCAGCTCCATCGCCTTCTCCGCGGTGCCGCCAATACCGATTCCCAGCATGCCCGGCGGGCACCAGCCCGCTCCCATCTTGGGCAGTTGCTCCAGCACCCAATCGACGACGTTGTCGGACGGGTTGAGCATCGCGAACTTGGATTTCGCTTCACTACCGCCACCCTTCGCGGCCACGTGGATCTCGACCGTATCCCCCGGCACCAACTTGTGATGAATGATCGCCGGCGTATTGTCCCCGGTGTTGCGTCGCGCGCCGTCCGGATCGGCAAGCACCGACGCGCGCAGCACGTTTTCCGGCAGCGTGTAGGCGCGTCGTACGCCCTCGTTGACCATATCGTCGAGACTGCTGTTGGTTTCCCAGCGCACATTCATGCCGACGTGAACGAAAACCGTAACGATGCCGGTGTCCTGACAGATCGGGCGGTGCCCGGTTGCACACATGCGTGAATTGATCAGGATCTGGGCAATGGCATCCCGCGCTGCCGGGTTTTCTTCCCGTTCGTAGGCGGCGTGCATGGCATCAATGAAGTCTTTGGGATGGTAGTACGAGATGTACTGCAGTGCGTCGGTCACGCTCTGGACAAGATCCTGCTCACGGATCACGGTCATGCTCGGGCTCTCCTTCAGGTCACGGACGGCTCATATTGTCACTTTCTGCGAGCCGGAAACGTCAGCGTTCATATTTTACGGCATTGAATACCGAGTTTCTTATTCGGATCAAATTCAGTGGAAAAAAGATAACGGTATAAAGTTTATCGATTAAATCACCCCGGAATCTGCTTAATCGGGTTGGCAGCGCGGACAGCGGTACAGTCGACGCGAGGCGATCGTTTCTTTGATGATCACGCTGCCACAGGCATGGCAGGCAAGCCCTGCTCGATTGAACACGGCATGTCGCCAACGCGCTCGCGGCGCACCGGCGCGTTGGAGGACTTCTCGCCAGACGGGCCGGTTGGTCACCCCCGCCTCGCGGTAGGCCTGGTGAGTGATGTCCAGTATCTCCTCCGCCAGCCGCCAGCGTTGAACCTGGCTGAGATCACTCGCCCGCTTTCTTGGCGCCACTCCCGCATAGAAAAGAATTTCCGAGCGCAGGTAGTTACCGATACCGGCGTAGAAATGCTGGTCGAGTAGCAGTCCACCCAGTCCCCGGCGGCGGAATGTCGACGTATCCAGGCGCTCGACAATCTGCGTGACTGTGACGTCATGGGTGAGAAGATCCGGCCCCAAGCGAGCAAGAAACGGCTGTTGAGGGAGCGTCTCGCGACGCCATAGCGAGATGTCCGATGCACTGTAGAGGCTCGCGACATGAGTACTGGTTTCGAGCTGTGCGCGCAGTACCCGACGCGTTCGGGGCGACTGCCCTGCCCGATGAATTCGCCACACGCCGTAGAGCTGATTGTGGGAGTACAGAACACGGCCGCAATCGAACGTGATCAGTAATGCCTTCCCCCAGCTGTCCACTGCGATCACCCGGCTCTCGGAAAGCGTCTTGGCGTAAGCTTCAAGTGCCGGGTAGGCAAACCAGACCTGCCTCAAGGGAGCATCGACCAGCACCTTACCGAGTCGATCGGCGACTCTACGTATTTCCGGACCTTCGGGCATTCCCTCTCCTTGAGTCAGCCAGCGGAAAGAACAACCGAATTCAGCCGAGTTCGAGCAGGCGCGCCTTGAGCGTTTGCGTCTGGTCACGCAGCTTGGCCGCGCGTTCGAACTCTAGGTTCTGTGCCGCCTCGTGCATCTTGTCCTCGAGCTTGCCGATCTCCTTGGAGAGTTGCGTGGTGTTCATCTCTCGCAGCGCCTCCGCGGTATATTCACCCGCGGCCTCGCCCACTAGCTGCTCGGTTCGCTTGCGACCGCCCTTGCGCCCCGGCGCCTGCGCCCCTTCCATGATGTCGGCCACCGACTTGGTCACCGTCTGAGGCGTGATTCCGTGCGCTTCGTTGTGGGCAATCTGCTTGGTGCGCCGTCTCTCGGTCTCGTCCATGGCGCGCCGCATCGAATCGGTGATCCGGTCGCCGTAGAGAATTGCCTTGCCGTGAGCGTTTCGCGCCGCTCGGCCGATGGTCTGGATCAGCGAGCGCTCGGCACGCAGGAACCCTTCCTTGTCGGCATCGAGAATTGCCACCAGCGATACCTCGGGAATATCCAGGCCCTCACGAAGCAGGTTGATGCCAACGAGCACGTCGAACTTGCCCAGACGCAGATCGCGAAGGATTTCGACGCGTTCGACGGTATCGATGTCCGAGTGCAGATAACGGACCCGTACGTCGTGCTCGTCGAGATATTCGGTCAGGTCTTCTGCCATCCGCTTGGTCAGGGTGGTGACCAGGACCCGCTCCCCAACCTCGACGCGAAGACGAATTTCCGAAAGGAGGTCGTCGACCTGCGTGGACGCGGGTCGCACCTCGATTTCCGGATCGACCAGCCCCGTCGGGCGGACCACCTGCTCGACCACCTGTCCGGCATGATCGGCCTCGTAGTTGCCCGGTGTCGCAGAAACGAACACCGTCTGGGGGATGATGCCTTCCCACTCCTCGAACTTCATCGGCCGGTTGTCCAGCGCCGAGGGCAACCGGAAACCGTATTCGACCAGCGTTTCCTTGCGTGAGCGATCGCCCTTGTACATGCCACCAACCTGAGAAACGCTGACGTGGGACTCGTCGATGAACAGCAGCGCGTCGTCCGGCAGATAGTCGAAGAAGGTCGGCGGCGCTTGCCCGGGATCGCGCCCGGAAAGGTAGCGTGAGTAGTTCTCGATCCCATTGCAGTAGCCGAGCTCCAGCATCATCTCGATGTCGTAAAGCGTGCGCTGCTCGAGCCGCTGTGCTTCCACCAGACGCTCATGGTTGCGCAGATACTCGAGGCGGTCCGCCAGCTCCTGCTTGATCGAATCGATGGCGCCGAGAATCGTATCGCGGGGCGTGACGTAGTGCGTCTTGGGGTAGATGGTCATGCGCGGTACCTTGCCACGCACCTCCCCGGTCAGCGGGTCGAAGAGACGAATCGAGTCGATTTCGTCGCCGAAGAGCTCGACGCGAACCCCCTCGTCTTCTGCATCCGCCGGAAAGATGTCGATGACATCGCCTCGCACACGATACGTACCGCGGCGGAAATCGGCGTCATTGCGCGTGTACTGGAGCTCCGCCAGGCGGCGAAGAAAGCTGCGCTGATCGATCTGCTCACCGCGATTGAAGTGCAGTCGCATCTTCATGTACTGCTGCGGATCGCCAAGACCGTAAATCGCCGACACGGACACCACGATCAGGGCATCGCGCCGCTCCAGCAGTGCCTTGGTCGCCGACAACCGCATCTGCTCGATGTGGTCGTTGATCGACGCATCCTTCTCGATGAAGGTATCCGAGGACGGCACATAGGCTTCGGGCTGGTAGTAGTCGTAGTAAGAGACGAAGTACTCGACGGCGTTATCAGGGAAGAAACTCTTGAATTCTCCGTAGAGCTGGGCCGCCAGTGTCTTGTTGGGCGCCAGCACGATGGTCGGACGCTGCAGCCGCTCAACCACGTTGGCCATGGTGAAGGTCTTGCCCGAGCCGGTGACGCCGAGCAACGTCTGGTGCGATAGGCCGGCACTCAGGCCTTTGATCAACCCCTCGATGGCGGCGGGCTGATCGCCGGCGGGCTGATAGTTCGACTGAATCTTGAAAGGTTTTTCCATGCTCATTAGTTAGGGTCCAAACCGTTGGTCTTCAAGAACGCCGAAAGAAAAAACCGAAGGATCGGAGGCCGTTGACCGCCTCCGACCGTCACCCTCATCAGCGTGCGGCGTAGCCGCCGTTGAGCGCAGCCACGGCTTCGATGAGCGCAGCACGACTCGCGTTGCCGTCCACTTCCGCCCAATCACGGCCGATATCGACGGTCTCAACGCCGTCAACCATCATCAACGCGGTGGTCACCCGGTTGAGATCCTCAGGTGTAGAGAGCCCCTCTAGGGCGAGATTGATCTGTGACATGCTGGTCTCACTTGAAATAGCGACGAGCGATGGGCTCGCCGGATTGAAAACGACTCACCAGAATAGCACGCCGGCTCTGGCCTGCCCGGAGAGACGCCGGCTGTTGCAATGCGCGGCTTTCGCCACCATCTGGTGGATCAACGAGCCGCAACGACTCAACACTTGACGGGAGACAGCCGAATGAACGACTGGATGGCGCATCTCAAGGCACAGCAGGGTGTCCTGGAAAATGGCCACGACTGGCGCTTCCCGACGGACGAGGATCTCGAGCCAGCGACGACTGCCTGGCTCTCTCCCCTTAGCCACCTCACAATCCTCGAGTGTGAAGGGGCAGATGCCGCCCGCTTTTTGCAGGGACAGATGAGTGCCAACGTCGAGCACGCTGATGGACGTTTCGCCCCCCTTACGGCATTCTCGACGCCGAAAGGGCGAATGCTGGCCAATGCCGAAGTGCTCAAGGTCGCCGAGAATCGCTACTGGCTACTACTGGCCACATCCCTGGCCGAACCGCTGTCACAACAGCTGAACAAGTTTGCCCCTTTCTACAAGACGACCCTCACGCGGCGCGATGACATCGTGCTTATCGGCCTGGTAGGCGAGCCGATGTCGATGTCCCAGACCGAGCTTCCCGACCTGCCGACAAACGCCTGGCAGATGAGCCAGAACAAGACGGCACTGGCGCTACGCCAGCCCGGGCCGCGCCCCCGATGGCTCCTTGCACTCGATGAAGCGAGTGCCATCGAGCAGTGGAACCGCCTGGCGGTCGACCTACCCGTGGCCGGCAACCGCCTCTGGAAGCGAGAAGATATCGACGCAGGTCTTGCCTGGCTGGACGCGGCGCGTCTCGATAGCTACCTGCCGCAAATGCTCAATTGGGAAGCGCTGGGCGGCGTCAGCTTTCGCAAGGGCTGCTACACCGGTCAGGAAATCGTGGCGCGGGCGCACTTTCGTGGCCAGGTGAAGCGCCGCCTGCAGATCGCCACGCTTTGCGAGGCGACGCCACCGTTGCCGGGTACCGAGATTCGAGACGCCGATGGCAAGCGCGTGGGCGAGCTGTTTCAAGCGATCGTGAAGACTACCGGCGACGCATGCCACGCTCTGGTGATTCTCAACACCGGCAAAGAGGCGGAGCCGCTCTCTCTCGAGGGGCGAGCGCTGACCATCGAGCCCCTGCCCTACCCGCTCGAGAGGCTTGACCCTGAGACCCTGGTCGACGCCTGAGCGGAGGCTCCCCTTTTGGCATCACCAAGGCCACTGACGCCTGGCCGGCTAGAGACCGAAGAGTCGACAGGCGTTCTGTGTCGTGGCCGCGGCCACCTCCTCGCGGCTCTGATCGCGTAGTAGAGCGATATGCTCACAAATAGTGCCGAGGTGATAGGGCTCGTTACGGCGTCCCTGATGGCCGCAGAGCGGCATGTCGGGACTGTCGGTTTCCAGTACGAAGGCATCATCGGGCAATGACGCCACGCTTCGATGAAGGCGTCGCGCCCGCGAGTAGGTGACACTGCCCCCGATCCCCAGGGTATAGCCCAGATCGACGAAACGCTGGGCCTGCTGCGGGCTGCCACCAAAGGCGTGAATCAAGCCGCCAGCCGGCAGCGCCAGCTGTCTCAATCGCTTGGCCACGGCATCCTCGGCGTGGACGCAGTGCACGACAACGGGTAGCCGAAAATGCTTGGCAAGCTGCAGTTGGGCCTCGAAGACCTCCCACTGCCGAGAGAGTGTGGCCTCAAAGCGGGCATCGATACCGCACTCCCCGATACCGACGACTCTCGCCCCCTGAGACAGGGCGCGCTCGAGCGCTTGTAGATCGTCGAGAGCGCTTTCATCGGCATCGCCGCACCCCGCCCCGCTCGCACCGGCTCGAGGTGCCTGCGTTCGATGTTCATAGATGAAGTAAGGGTGGAGCCCTAGCGAGACGACGATGTCTTCACGCTCGGCCAGCGACATGACCCCCGGCCAGCGGGCACGCGTGGTACCGGGCACCATGAAACGGCGCACGCCGGCCTCGAGCGCGCGCTGGAGCATCGCCCTGCGGTCGGCGTCAAAGTCGGGGAAGTCGAGGTGGCAGTGGGCGTCAAACATGGTGGTTATCGGATACGCAGTCCCTGGGCGAGACTATACGGCCTTGTCGGGCACCCGATCTGCGACGTCGAGATCAGCCGTGCAGTGACCGCACTTGCTGGCCTTGATGGGAATGGTCATGAAACAGTGCGGGCAGGCCTTGTCGGTCGCCGCCTTGGGAGCGACCGCTTCTTCACGCTTGAGTCGGTTGATGGTGCGCACAAGCAGGAAGACCGACAAGGCGACGATCACGAAACTGATGACCGCATTGAGAAAGAGACCGTAGTCGAGCGTCACTGCACCGGCCTGCTGAGCGGCCGCCAGCGACGCGTAAGGGCCGGGAGTAGCGCCCTCCTTGAGGATGAGGAAAAAGTCGGCGAAATCGACGCCGCCGATCAGTAGTCCCAACACCGGGTTCATCACGCTCTTGACCAGACTTTGCACGATCAAGGTGAATGCCCCGCCGATGATGATACCCACCGCCATGTCGACGACGTTGCCTTTGACCGCGAACTCGCGGAACTCTTTCAGGAATTTCGAAGCCATCAGCGACTCTCCTCATCGACGATACGCGGGCATGGGCCTTTCGCGACGGGCATGAGCACTCAAATCGCGGACGCCAGCGCCGACTCGACGCTGGCGTCCTGGAGCATGGGCCACTTTGTCGAATGCGACAAGGCAGCCCGGAGGGAAGGGCCTAGTCGTTCAGTGCTCGCGAGTCGCGCGGAAGACAACGTCTGGCCAGCGCTCCTGGGTCATCTGGAGATTAACCCGGGTCGGGGCCAGATACGTTAGGTAGTCGCCGCCGTCATAGGCCAGATTCTGGCTCGCCTTGCGCTTGAACTCGTCGAGTTTCTTGGCATCGTCACAGAATATCCATCGCGCGGTGTTCACGTTCACCGGCTCATAGATACAGTCGACCTTGTACTCTTCCTTCAGGCGGTGAGCGACGACGTCGAACTGCAGCGTTCCCACCGCCCCAACGATCAGGTCGTTGTTATCCAGCGGCATGAAGACTTGTGTCGCGCCCTCCTCGGAAAGCTGCTGAAGCCCCTTCTGCAGCGCTTTCATCTTCAGCGGATCGCGCAGGCGAACACGGCGGAACAGTTCCGGCGCGAAGTGCGGGATGCCCAGAAAGCGCATGTCCTCTCCCGCGGTGAAGCTGTCGCCGATCTGGATGGTGCCGTGGTTATGCAGGCCGATGATGTCGCCCGGCCAGGCCTCCTCGACATGGGCACGGTCGGATGCCATGAACGTGAGCGCGTCGGCGATCTTGACGTCCTTTCCGGTGCGTACGTGGCGCATTTTCATGTTGCGCTCGTACTTGCCGGAGCAGATACGCAGAAACGCCACGCGGTCACGGTGCTTGGGATCCATGTTGGCCTGAATTTTGAAGACGAAGCCGGAGAAGCGGCCGTCGTCGGAGACGACCTCTCGGCTGTCGGTCTCACGCGGCTGGGGCGCGGGCGCGCACTCGACGAAACCGTCAAGCATTTCGCGCACACCAAAATTGCCCATGGCCGTACCGAAGTAGACGGGGCTAAGCTCACCGCGGCGGTAAGCCTCGAGGTCGAATTCATGAGACGCGCCGCGAACGAGTTCCACCTCGGTTCTGAGCGCATCGGCCGCATAGTCACCGAGCATCCGGTCGACCTCCGGATTATCCAACCCATCGATGCGGTTGTCGTCCGGGACCCGGTTGCCCTGACCGTGGCTGTAGAGGTGCACCACGTCGTTGTAGAGGTGATAGACCCCCTTGAACTCCTTGCCCATCCCGATCGGCCACGTCATCGGCGCACACTGGATGTTGAGCACCGTTTCGATCTCGTCCATCACTTCGATCGGATCGCGCGTCTCACGATCCATCTTGTTGATGAAAGTGAGGATCGGCGTCGTGCGGAGCCGACACACTTCCATCAGCTTGATAGTTCGATCCTCGACGCCCTTGGCAGCGTCGATCACCATCAGCGCCGAGTCGACCGCGGTCAGAGTTCGGTAGGTATCCTCGGAGAAGTCTTCGTGGCCCGGCGTATCCAGCAGATTGACGATCCGATCCTTGTAGGGGAACTGCATCACCGAGGTCGTCACGGAGATGCCTCGCTCCTGCTCCATCTTCATCCAGTCCGAGGTCGTGTGGCGGTCATCCCGCTTACTCTTGACCGAACCGGCCAGCTGGATGGCATTGCCGAAGAGCAGCATCTTCTCGGTGATGGTGGTCTTACCGGCATCGGGGTGGCTGATAATGGCGAAGGTGCGCCGGATCGACGCGGCCTGGGCGATCTGAGTGTCTGACATGGATAGAGTTCACTGACCGAGGGGAGGCAGCGACAGTCACAAGGGACCCGGTTGCCTGAAGTGTCTGGGATGGCGGAATTGTACGCGCCATCCCCGAAGAGTTGTAGCGCTGCCCGCGCAGCTGGGTGACCGGTGCCTGGCCCGCGGGCATTCGGCTCACCGCCGCTCCCGTCTGCGACAATCGGGCACACCGCACGGCGCGAACGCGGGCCATCAGAGGCTCACGCCATACCGTCGGCTGCGTTACCATGAATCCAACTGACCGCTCCGGAGTGACCATGCTACAGCCGCTACCGCTCTCGACCCCGAATCGCAATCTGGTTCGGCTAACGATCGTTCGCGGCATTACCTGGACGGGATTCCTCGCCGCCATCATCTTCGGCATCGAGATTCTGGACTTCCAGCTTCATGTGCTGCCCATCATCAGCGTCATTATTGCCATGGGGCTTTTCAACGTGGCCACATGGTGGCGCCTGGGCCGTCCCCGAGCCGTCACTGATACCGAGTATCTACTGCACTGGCTTATCGATATCGCCGGACTCAGCCTGCTTTTCTATTACACGGGCGGCTCGACCAACCCTTTCATTACCTATCTGCTGGTGCCGCTCGCCATTGCGGCTTCAACGCTGCCCTGGTCCTACGCCTGGATCATCGCCTTCGCGGCGACGGCCAGCTATACCTTCATGATGCTTTTCTTCGAGCCGGTGCCGCAGCTGGTCAACCGGACGCTTTTTTCAGACATTCAGTTACACACCCTCGGCATGTGGCTCAATTTCATTCTGTCGGGCGGTCTGCTGACCTACTTCATCTTCAAGATGGCGCATACCCTGCGCCGGCGGGACATGACACTGTCGCGCACCCGTGAAGCGGCACTGCGCAACGAACAGATCCTCGCCGTGGCGACCCAGGCGGCAGGTACCGCTCACGAACTCGGCTCTCCGCTATCGACGATGGCGGTTCTGCTCAAGGAGATGCGTCACGAGGCCAAGGATCAGCCCGCGCTGCGAGAAGACATCGACCTGCTCCGCCAGCAGGTCGACACCTGCAAGCAGCGGCTGCAGGCCCTCGTTGCCAGCGCCGATCGGCGGCGTCTGGAAAAACCCGAGACACTACGCGCCGATGTCTGGCTCAAGGCCCTGATCCAGCGCTGGCTGGTGCTGCGCCCGGACGTCAATCATCAGCTGGAGGTGCGCGGGAAGCGCGGACAGCCCTTTCTCGCCATCGACGCGACGCTGGAGCAGGCGTTGATCAATCTGCTCAATAATGCCGCCGATGCCAGCCCCCATACCGTCGTCTCCAGCCTCGACTGGAACGCGGAGGAAGTGATCATCGACATTCGCGATCAGGGGCCGGGCGTCCCCATGTCGATCGCCGATCAACTCGGCGACACATTCATCTCGACCAAGAGTAAAGGCATGGGCATAGGACTGTTCCTGACCCACGCGACAATCAACCGCTTCGGTGGGGGTGTCAGTCTTTACAATCATGAGGAAGGCGGCACCCTTACCGAAGTCAAACTGCCGCGGGTGGCGTCGGGCGAGGCGCCCTAACGCGCTGTTCGACCGAGACCATGGCCCTGCGCCAGCTAGTCAGTGCACGACTTGAAGATTCGTAGATCCAGGAGACAGTGAAATGAGTGACGGCGAACGCCTGCTGATCGTCGATGACGACGAGCAACTCTGCTTCGTGATGGAGCGCGCGATGCGTCGCCGCGGGTATGACGTCGTGGTGGCGCATACTCAGGCGCAGGCACTCGCAGAAGCCAAGCGAATGCCGCCGAGCCTGGCAACGCTCGATCTAAAACTCGAGTCCGATTCCGGGCTCAAGCTGCTGCCTGATCTGCTCGAAATCGCACCGGATTGCCGAGTCGTGGTGTTGACCGGCTACTCGAGCATCGCCACGGCTGTCGAGGCGATCAAGCTCGGCGCCGTCAACTACCTCTGCAAGCCTGCGGATGCTGATGAAATCCTGCTTTCGCTGGAACGGGGAAGCGGCGACACGGAGGTCGAGATCTCCGACAATCCCCCGTCGGTCAATCGCGTGACCTGGGAGCATATCCAGAAGGTCCTGCACGAGCACGACGGCAATATCTCAGCGACGGCCCGTGCGCTCGGGATGCACCGCCGGACGTTGCAGCGCAAACTGCAGAAGCATCCGGTCAGGCGCTAAACGGGGCGCGTAGCCATCAACGTGACGACCGACGTTCGCTCGAGCGTCTCAACGATGCATCCCCGCCGGGGGTGCAGGTAGCCGACAGGAGATCGACGTGGATCATCAGCAGCGACTCGACATTGCCATCCAAATCGCCCAGAAAGCCGGCGAGCAGATCGCCGACGCCCGCCGCCAGCAAAATTTCTCCCACGAGTACAAGGGAGACGATGAACTGGTGACCGAAGTGGACGTCGCCGTCGATCGCTTTATCGCCGAGCAGCTCGAGGCCGCTTTCCCCGAAGAGGCCCGACTCACCGAAGAGCTTTCACCCGATCGAAGCCAGCTTGAGCAGGGGGGGCCACTTTGGGTCGTCGACCCGATCGACGGCACGGTGAACTTCGCCTACGGTCACGTTCATGTGGCAGTCTCGATCGCCCTCGCCGTCGACGGCGAACTACAGCTTGGCGTGGTGCACGCGCCGTTCCTGGGGCAGACGTTCGCGGCGATACGGGGAGACGGTGCCACGCTCAATGGCCAGGCCATCGTCTGCAGCAAGGCCAAGACACTGGAACGCAGCCTGATCGCGACGGGTTTCCCCTACGCCAGGGATCGCCGCGCCCCGCTAATACGCCGCCTTAATCATGTGGTCCACGCCTGCCGGGACATTCGCCGCAACGGCGCCGCGGCGCTTGATCTCTGCCATGTAGCCAGCGGCCTGCTGGACGGGTACTACGAAAGTGTATCGCCGTGGGATTTCGCCGCCGGACTGCTGATCGCGCGGGAAGCCGGTGCGCACACGGGCCACCTCTACGAGTGCCCCGAGAATCTGCCCGCAGACCTTTACGGCGAAAATCTGCTCGTCACCGCTCCCGCGATCTTCAATCCGCTATACGAGCTGCTTCGCCACGCCGATGCCGGCGGTCGGCTGGAGGAAGAATAGGCCGGCGTAATGATTAACGTAGCCAGACTCTATTGGTGACGACGGGTGGAATACGAAAGAATATCCCCCATCTGACTCTCAGCCCATTCACGATGAAGGAAAATCCTCCATGTTGACCGTCATTTTCGGCCGTCCCGGCTGCCCGTTCTGCGTGCGCGCCAAGGAACTCTCCGAAAAGCTCAAAGAAGCGCGGGATGATTTCGACTTCCGTTATATCGACATTCACGAAGAAGGCATCACCAAGGCCGACATGGAGAAGACCATTGGTCAGCCGGTGGACACCGTGCCTCAGATCTTTGTCGATCAGACCCATATCGGCGGCTTCACCGAGTTCGAAGCCTACGTGCAGAACCAGGCGCTGATGCCCGAAAACGCCTGAGGACGCCGCCCCGCCCGGCGCCAGAACACAAAAAAGCCGACCTCGTGTCGGCTTTTTTTGTGTTCTCAGGACACCAGATGCTCACGACGGGTGTCCTGTGACCTCGCTGACCGCCTCCACAAGCTTCAGGCAGCGGTCGGTGACACCCCATAGCCGTCGCGCGCTTCCTGCGGTGGCGCCTCAGGCGACTCGGGCTCGACGCTGGCACCAAAGGCAAGTTCATACTGAATCGGGCCATAGTGTGGGTCGAGCTCATTGATGTAGTGCGTCGACTCGACCAGGGGCACCATCGGCGTGTAGGGCTCCTGCTCGGCCAGAGCCTTAGCCGGATCCCGTCGCAGCAGGCGAAACAGGATGAAAACAGCGAGCCCGGCGGCCGCGGCGCCCAGAAAGAACCAGAGGCCATCCGGGCCAAAGCGCTCCATCAGCAACGAGGCGCTGAACGGCCCCAGCACCGACCCGACGCCATAGCACATGAGGATCTTGGCGTTGGCCTGAATCGTCTCACTCGGCTCCAGCCGATCATGGGTATGGGCAAGGCTCAGTGAGTAGAGGGTGTGCAGCATCGCGGTATGGAAGCTCGCCACGAAAATCAGCAACCAGAAGCTCGACCGCGCCGCCACGGTAATCAGCAACCCCGAAATCGACATCACGATGGTCATGCAGAGGATCACCTTGCGGCGGTCGAAACGGTCCGATACCCGTCCCAACGTCCACTGGGCAATGAGTGCCACCAGCGTGGTAATCGACATGAACTGCGCGGTCTGACTGGTCGTGAGTCCGATCTCCTGACCGTAGTAGGGCGTCATCGCGAAAAACGCCTGAACCATCATGCCGCTGACGAACGCCCCCACCAGCCCCACGGGCGCCCGAGCGAACAGCGTCTTCAACGCGATCTTGGTCGAAACGTCATGGCTCGAACGCGCGGGTCCGTGAATTCGATGAATGGAGAGTGGCACCAGCGACAGCGCGAAGAGAATGCCTGCGACAGAGAACAGCACGAAGGTCGCGGGGTCGGCCGCGTTGAGCATCCACTGTCCACCGGCCAGCGACAGCGTGGAAATGACCAGATACCAGCCCAGCACGCGCCCTCGATTCTCGTTGGTCGACTCTCCAGAAACCCACGACTCCATCACCATCAGTAGTCCTGCGGTGGCAGCGCCGCCAAACAGCCGCCAGACCAGCCAGGCCCAGGGATTGATCCAGAGTCCATGCAGAATCGCTGTGACGGCCAAAAGCGCCGCGCACGCCGAAAACACCCGGATATGGCCGACGCTGCGGATGCGCTTTTCCAGCCAATAGCTTCCCGCCACGAAACCGAGCGAGAAACAGGACATCAGCAGACCGGCCATCTGTGACGGGAAGTCTTCGAGCGACATCCTCACGCCCAGCAGTGTCATGATCAGGCCGTGTCCCAGTAGAAAACTGATTTCACAGAGAAAAAGAATGGGGAGCGTGGCCGGTAGAGCGCGCAAGGAACCTCCAGAAAATGTGAGCATAACCACGCCGAATCGGTGGCCAACGAGCAGGAAACGCTGACTTCAGGGTGCCGACCAGCAAAAAGGGGCCGGCATTCTACCAACCTCCTCGTCGTTTTCCGACCCAGCAATGTCGCTTTTGACCACCCGCCATGAATTATTCACACGATCTGTGGATAACGCTGTGCATTTCCCGTGACTGAAAGCGGTGAATTCCCGCCCCTCCGGCAAAGTGGTTAGATTGATCAGATTTTCGTCGGTAGCCTTCGTCATCAACCACCAGCGGTACGCGCGATGCGACCGGTGCTGGGCAGGCTTTGGGCATTCCAGTAACATCGCCTCACGTTCTTGAGGGAGAATGGCATGTCGAGCTTCAAAGGCGTCCTGAGCATTAGCCTTTTGGTGCTCAATACGCTGTTCTGGGGCGTCCCGCTCCTCGTACTCACGGCAGTCAAACTCGTCACGCCGACTCGTCGTGCACGGCGGCGCTTACTCGCCGGCCTGCATCGCCTCGCACTGGGCTGGATACGCACCAACAACTGGTGGATACGCCATTGGCTCCGCCCCCGTGTCCAACAGGAGCTACCCGAAGGCCTCTCGCCCGCCCATTGGTATCTGGTGATCGCCAATCACCGGAGCTGGACTGACATCATCGTCATGCTTTATACGCTCACCGGACGCGTGCCGATGCCAAAGTTCTTTCTCAAGCGCGAACTGATCTTCGTACCCATTATCGGCCTCGCCTGGTGGGCGCTGGAGTTTCCCTTCATGCGACGGTACGACCGCCAGACACTGGCGCGCCGTCCTCGCCTCGCGGCCAGAGACCGCCAGGCGACCGAGCGCATGTGCGAACGGGCCAGAGAGATGCCGATGACGATCTACAACTTCGTCGAGGGAACACGCTTCACGCCGACCAAGCGCCAAGCGCAGTCGAGCCCTTTCGAGCATCTACTACGACCCAAAGCGGGCGGTGTGGCCCAGGTAATCAGCTTGCTGGGCGAACGGCTCGACGGCATTCTCGACGTCACGCTTCACTACCGCCGCCGTTCACCCAACTTCTGGGATTTCCTCTGCGGGCGGGAATCGGATATCGCCGTGATCGTCCGGCGGTTAGAGGAGCCCGCATGGATGCGAGAAGGCAGCTACGACGATGTCCAATACAAGGAACGTTTCTATTCATGGTTGAATGCACTCTGGCAGGAAAAAGACGAAGCGCTCTCCTCGTTTGCCTGGCGCTGATACTGCTGCTGAGTGGGTGTGCCACAGGGGGGGGAGGCCGAGGCAATACTCAGGCCGGCGCCGGTTGGATCATCGTGCAGCGTGGCGACACGCTGGGCCAGATCGCCAATCGCGCCAACATTCCCCTGCTGCGGCTTCAGCGCTTCAATCCCGGGGTCGATGCACGTCATCTCGCCGTCGGCCAGCGACTGATGTTGCCTTCTCAACGCGAACGCGCACCCGGTAGCGGCCCCTATCGTTACGCCGTTCGCCGCGGGGATACGCTGTACTCAATCGCCCGCCATTTCGGTGCCGATCCAAAGCAGGTGGTAGCGGCCAACGGCAACCCCGCTTCACTGAACATCGGGCAGATGATCGACGTCCCACGGGGACGTGGCGGCAGCGCGTCGACGCCAGCCGCCTCCCGAAGCCTTCCGGATCCCGGTCCGCTACCTTCGTCCGCCAAGGGCTGGCGGTGGCCCCTGGCGCGCTATTCGATCGCGCGACAGTTCGGACGGGACAGCCACGGCACGCTGCAGCCCATGATGCTCTCGACGACCCAACCCGAGCGCGCCATTGCCACCGAGCGCGGTAGCGTTCGCTTTGCCAACAGCATGCGTCAGCTAGGCCAGGTCGTGATACTGCACCACGATGACAACATGCAGAGCGTCTACGCGTTCTGCCAGACGCTACTCGTATCGGAAGGTGAAAGCGTCGAGCCGGGCACGCCACTCTGCGACATCGCCCAGGATCAGGCAGCCAACAATTACCACCTACTCTTCGACCTTCGCCATGGCGGCAAACCCGTGGATCCCGCGCGCGTGCTACGCTAGCGGCGGGCGTCATCTAATCGTCATCTGCGGGTCTCACTAGCGTCATTTGACGAACGCAACATCCAGCATGGGTCAACGCGGCGGCGCACGATAACGTCAGTCATCGTCGCGACAGAGAAGTGGAGCGGCAGCGATGCGTATAGCCCTGGTCAGTGAAACCTGGTCCCCCGAGGTCAACGGTGTTGCGCACACCTTGAGCCACCTCGCCAGCCATCTCGTCAGCAAGGGCATCACGCTGCAACTCATCCGGCCCGAACCGACCGGTGGGGAGCGTGACAGCCTCATGGAGCGAGATCTCCACGTCAGAGGCATCGCACTCCCCATTTATGCCGATGTACACGTCGGCGTACCCTGTCGCCGCCGGCTGATAAGGTTCTGGCGCCAGGAACGCCCGGATGCGATTTACATCGCGACAGAAGGCCCGCTGGGCTGGTCAGCGCTCAACGCGGCGCGCAAGCTGGCGATCCCCATCGTCAGTGGCTTCCACACCAACTTCGATCAATACGCCGCCAACTACGGACTGGGCTGGAGCATTCCCATCGCCCAGCGCGGCCTGCGTTATTTTCATAACCGTTGTGGCGCGACGCTGGTCCCCACCCATGAGCAACGAAAGGCTCTGGAAACGCGGGGTTACCGCAACGTCTCCGTGCTCGCCCGTGGCGTGGATGCCCATCGCTACACCCCTTCTCGCCGCGACGCGGATCTCAGGCGCGAATGGGGTGTGGGACCTCATCAGCCGGTGGCCCTCTATGCCGGGCGCCTGGCCTCAGAGAAAAACATCGAGCTGCTTGCCGATGCCATGAGCGCGATGCAGCAGGCCAACCCCACGCTGGTACAGGTTCTAGTGGGAGACGGTCCGGCCCGCAAGACACTGGCTCAGCGCCTCCCCGATGCCATTTTTACCGGATTTCAAAAAGGCGAGGCGCTGGCACGACACTACGCCAGCGCGGACATCTTCGTGTTTCCGTCGCTGTCGGAGACCTTTGGCAATGTCGTGCCCGAGGCGATGGCCAGCGGCCTGGCGGTGGTGGCGTTCGAGCATGCCGCAGCCAAAGAGCTCATCACCCGCGATATCGACGGATGCCTGGTGTCCCCCGGCGATCGCGCGGGCTTTGTCGACGCCGCGCGCACCCTCAGTTGCCAACCCGCGGTCTATGCCCGGTTGGGTCGTCAAGCGCGCGAACGCGCGGCGAGTTTGAGCTGGGCCAACATCGGTGACCGCTTTCTCGCCCATCTCATTCAGGCTCAGAGACCACTGCATGCAGCATCGCACACCACGTCACACGTTTGAGCGTCTCGATCGATTCGAGAGCCGGCTGAGCCACCGGCTCGCGGATCTGTCGCGCCACCCGCCGACCCTCAAACTCTTCCAGGTGGTGAGCCGCCTGGGCGACTGGCCCGCCTGGGTACTGCTTAGCCTGTGTCAACCGCTTTGGCATGGCCGTGCAGGCTGGATGATTGCCGCGCACTGGGGTGTCACCGCCGCTGTCGCGGCGATCGTCTACCGCACCCTGAAAACCCGGCTTTGTCGTGAGCGTCCTTACATCACCTTCACGACGATACGCTGCAGCATGCCGCCGGTAGATCGTTACAGCTTCCCAAGTGGGCATACCCTGCATGCGGTGATGTTTCTTCTACTCATCACCCCGACAACGCCCTCGCTGCTGCCCGTCGTCTTCCCGCTGGCGTTACTGATCGCCACCTCGCGGGTCGTACTCGGCCTGCACTATCTGAGCGATGTCCTGGTCGGCGCCCTGATCGGCGGCGGACTCGCCTGGCTGAGCCATCTGCTGCTGCCGATCAGCCTTGGCTGGCTTTGAGACACTAAATCGTGACCGATGACCGCTCTAGTTGGCAGACGCTTCGTCGCACTCCCCCGCTGATGCTTAACCCGCATTTTCTGCGCCGCGAGGAAGCCGATGCACTCCTCGCAACGCTGGAGAAAGCGATCCCTTGGGACGCCCCCACGCTCACGCTGTATGGCAAGACTCATGTCATACCGCGGTCTCAATGCTGGATGGGGGATGTCGATCTCGACTATCGCTACTCCGGTCGGACGTTTCGCCCGGAGCCCTGGCTTGGCGCCGTCGAGACACTCCGCGACCGCCTGGTCACCTCGCTGCAACAGAGCGGAATGGCAGCGCTGACGCTGAATAGCGTCTTGCTCAACCGCTACGCCGATGGCCGCCAGCGAATGGGATGGCACAGCGACGACGAACCCGAGCTCGGGACCGACCCCGTCGTGGTCTCGGTGTCGCTTGGCGCGGAACGACCTTTGCGCTTTCGTACGCGGCAACGCGAGAATCGCGACGCGTTCAATGTTTGGCTACCCCACGGCAGCGTGCTGTTGATGGGAGCCGGCGCACAGCGGCACTGGCAGCACGCGCTCGCTCCCCGAGCGGTCGACGGCGTGAGAATCAATCTCACGTTTCGGCACGTTTATCCCCGCGACTGAACGGGTCCAATGACCACGACCTAGGCCGAGCCTTGATTAGTGTCTGGCAAGAAGAGGTAACGGTATAAAGAATGCGGGACAAGAAGGAGAAGACAGGCAGACAGGGCTACCGGCCCAAGGCCGGTAGCGAAAACTACAGGCTAGCCGCGGTAGTAGCTGGCAGTGACAAAGGGCATGGCGCTGATGACCATTGGCAGCCGCTTGCCTCTGACTTCGGCGTACACGGTCTCTCCTCGTTCGGCGGCCTCCACCGACAGGTACGCCATCGCGATCGGGCTGGCAACGCTGGGACCGAAACCGCCGGAAGTGACGCGCCCCACTTCCTGATCGTTCGCGTCAAAGAGCACGGCGCCTTCTCGCACTGGCGCCCGACCCTCGCCAATCAGACCCACCCGCTTGCGTTTGTGGTCCTTGGCCTGGAGTTGATGCAAGACCCTGTCGGCACCGGGAAAGCCCGCCTCACGCTCGCCACCCACTCGACGTGTCTTGCCTACCGCCCATGGCAGGCTCGCCTCGACCGGGGTCGTCGTTTCATCGATATCGTGCCCGTAGAGACAGAGCCCCGCTTCCAGACGCAGGGAGTCGCGCGCGCCCAACCCAACAGGCTCAACCTCTGGCTGATCGAGAAACCATCTGGCCAGGCTCTCGGTCGCGTCCGAGGGCACTGAGATTTCGAAACCGTCTTCGCCGGTATACCCACTACGGCTGATCCAGAGTTCCTGATCCATCACCTCGAAGCGGCCGTGCTGCATGAAGCGGAGTTCACACGCCGCGGGGCAAAGCCGGCGCATTCCCTCGGTTGCCTGCGGCCCCTGGAGCGCCAGCAGTCCGCGATCGAGCACCTCGACGTCGTGGCCACTCCCCAGACCCGTTCGGAGCAGCGCAATATCCTGCTCGCGGCAGGCCGCATTGACGACCAGATAGAGAGACTCGCCATGGTTCACGACCATCAAATCATCGAGGATGCCGCCTTCGCTATTGGTGAAAAGCGCGTAGCGCTGGCCATCGACTGCCAGGCCGACGACATCTGCCGTCACCAGGGTCTCGAGCGCCCGGGCGGGTTCCGGCCCGACAATACGCACCTGTCCCATGTGCGACACGTCGAAAAGCCCACAGGCGCGGCGCGTGTGCTCGTGCTCCTTTTTCACTCCTAGCGGGAATTGCACCGGCATGCTGTAGCCGGCGAAAGGAACCATCTTGGCACCCAACGACTGATGAAGCGCCTGCAGCGGCGTGGCGTGAAGATCGGACATGCGGGTCTCCCGAATCTGGAGTAAAGAAACGTGCCGACCTGAGCCACTCGGAACAGGCCGACACGTCATGCGTCGAATAAACAATTCGAGGCGGGCCACTGCCCGCCTCGCCCTCAATCCCGGTGGGAATTCAGGTCTTCGCCGGGCAGTACCGTCTTGCCGGCGAAATAGTCACGCGTCAGCTTGAAGACCACCGGCGATAGCAGTGCCAGAGCGATCAGGTTGGGAATTGCCATCATCGCGTTGAAGGTATCCGCGATCAGCCAAATGAGATCAAGGTGTGCCATGGCGCCCACCGGCACCGCCAGCACAAAGACCACCCGATAGACGACAATCGCACGATCCCCGAACAGATACTGAAAGCACTTCTCTCCGTAGAAGGACCAGCCAAGAATGGTGGTGAACGCAAATACCGCCAGCGCGATCGCGACCAGCGCTTCTCCGAATCCCGGCAAACCGCTGTCGAACGACAGCGATGTCAGTCCCGCGCCACTCTCGCCATCCAGCCAGTGCGTCGATGTCAGGATAACCAGCGCGGTCATCGTGCAGACCACCAGCGTGTCGATGAAGGTACCGAGCATGGCGATCAACCCCTGGCGGACCGGGTTGCGCGTCTGGGCCGCCGCGTGAGCGATGGGCGCGCTGCCCAGGCCCGCCTCGTTGGAGAAGATACCCCGGGCGACACCAAAACGAATGGCTGCCGCCACAGCCGCGCCGGCGAAACCGCCACTGGCGGCGATCGGCTGGAAGGCATACTCGAAGATCATGCCGAACGCCCCGAGCACTTGATCGGCGTTGATCACCAGCACCACGACACTCGCGCTGAAGTAGGCGATGGCCATCAGCGGCACCAGCTTGCCGGCAACCTGGGAGATCCGCTTGATCCCACCGAGAATGACTGCGCCCGCCAGCACCATGATGACCAGACCCGTCACCCAGGCAGGAATACCGAAGGACGTCGTGAGCGCATCAGCCACCGAATTGGCCTGCACGGTATTGCCGATGCCGAAAGCCGCCACCGCACCGAAAAAGGCAAACATGCCTCCCAGCCAGGCCCAGCGTTTACCCAGCCCGTTGCGGATGTAGTACATCGGACCGCCGACATGGTTGCCCTGCGAGTCCGTCTCACGGTAGCGCACTGCCAGCACCGCCTCGGCGAACTTGGTGGCCATGCCGACAAGGGCGGTAAGCCACATCCAGAACACCGCGCCTGGCCCACCCAGTGCGATCGCCGTCGCGACGCCCGCGATATTCCCCGTACCGATGGTCGCCGACAGCGCCGTCATTAGTGCATTAAAAGGAGAGATTTCACCCTGGTCGCGATCGCTCGATTCGCTGCTTCGCCCCTTCCACAGCAGGCTGAAGCCCTCGCCAAGCTTGCGAATCGGCATCAGCCGGAGCCCGAACTGAAGGTAGAGCCCGACGCCGAACAGCAGAACCAGCATGACCGGTCCCCACACCACGCTGTTGATCGCACTGAAGAAAGAGTTGAGTAGTTCCACGTTGCACCCCACCGTTTCGGTTGTTGTTGGTCCCGCCCGGCATCATCCAGCAGCGCTTGGTGCCGCGAGCGTCAGGCGGTGACTCGGGGCCCGTCGATAGCGCCAAGCGTCATTTATTAGCGCAAAAAGCGCGCTGAACGCAAAGCGTCCGCGGAGAAAGGTGCCCATTATCTTTCACTGAAGCCTCATCGGTGACGTGGCAACCTCACAGCGCCGAACCGACGCTTCAACCAATCCCGGTCTGTCATGGTCGAGGCCAGCCACAAACCCAGTGCCCCGGATGGCAGACCTTCAGCAAGGTGACTCACCTTAACCAACCGCTTCATTGTTTCCAATACGAAACAAGGGACTGAGGCTCATGGGCCTTCGACGTGCGAGCCGCAGACGCCCAGCCCTCACCGCCTACCTGACACCATCCGCCTTTACGAACTGCCGCGGGTGCGGAATTCAGCGCCCTGCAAGAATTGGAACCCGCTCGATCTGGACGCCGGCGACATCAGGGTTCAACCTAAAGTCGCGTGCCTCGTTACGGGTCGCTCGATGCAGCGCACCGCAGGATAAGCTCGAGATTTGGTATCCCAATTCAGGCTCCCTTAGTGCATAATGCTGCTAAAATTTCATCATTTGATAAACGTTTCGTATAGGAAACTTCCATGAGCGAAATTCCCAACAAACTGCTCTACACCGACAGCCACGAATGGGTTCTCGACCACGGTGACGGTAGCGTCACCGTCGGCATTACCGATCACGCCCAGGAAGCCCTGGGTGACGTGGTGTTCGTCGAGTTGCCGGAAGCCGGACGTGAAGTCGACGCAGGTGACGAATTTGGCGTCATCGAATCGGTAAAGGCGGCATCCGATCTGTATGCGCCACTGGGCGGCGAAATCATCGAAGTCAACGAAACCCTCGAAGATGCGCCCGAAACCGTCAACGATTCGCCCTACAGCGACGGCTGGATTCTCAAGCTCAAACTGTCGGATCAGGCCGAGCTCGAGTCACTCATGGACGCTGATGCCTACGCGGATCTCATCGCGGCCGAGCAGGACGACGACTAAAACCGATCCCTCGGCCCACGGGCCGCCAGCCATTGGCTGGCGGCGCCTGCAATACCCTGCGTTTTCCTTTCCTCTGCCACTCTCGCTGGACTCGATCATGCCCTCCGATTCTCGTACGCTCGCCGAGCTGGCCAATCATGAAGACTTCCTGACACGTCATAACGGCCCCAGCCGCAGCGACGTAGCCAACATGCTGTCGACACTCGACCTATCGTCGATCACATCGCTCGTCGAACGCACCATTCCCGCTGCGATTCGACTGGATCGCGAGCTTGCACTGGATGGGCCGCGTGGCGAGTCAGAAGCGCTGGACTACCTCCGCGGCCTCGCGCGTCAGAACAAGGTCTTCAAGAGCTACATTGGTCAGGGCTATCACCCGACGCACTTGCCGGCGGTGATCCAGCGTAACGTGCTCGAGAATCCCGGTTGGTACACCGCCTACACCCCTTACCAGCCGGAGATCGCACAGGGCAGACTCGAGGGGCTGCTCAACTTCCAGCAGATGGTGACCGACCTCACCGGGATGACGATCGCCAACGCCTCGCTGCTCGACGAAGCGACAGCCGCTGCCGAGGCGATGGCGCTCTGCCGACGCTCGAACAAGAAGCACAAGAGCAATCGCTTCTTCGTCGCCGACGACGTGCTCCCGCAGACGCTCGATGTGCTTCGAACGCGTGCGGCGTACCTGGGTTTCGAACTGGTGATAGCACCGGCCGAGTCGGTTGCTGATCATGACGTCTTCGGGGCGCTCCTACAGTACCCCGGCGTCGATGGCGGCATCGACGACCTTGAAGCGCGTATCCGCGACGCCAAGTCGAATCAGACCATGACCTGTGTCGCGGCGGATCTGATGAGCCTGGTATTGCTGAAAGCACCGGGCGAAATGGGCGCGGACATCGTGCTGGGCAGCGCGCAGCGTTTCGGCGTCCCGATGGGTTACGGCGGCCCGCACGCGGCCTATTTCGCCGTGAGCGATGCGCTCAAGCGCTCGCTACCCGGGCGGGTCATCGGTGTCTCACGTGACAGCCGGGGCCGTCCGGCCCTTCGGATGGCGATGCAGACGCGCGAGCAGCACATCCGGCGAGAGAAGGCGACCTCCAACATCTGTACCGCGCAGGCCCTGCTCGCCAACATTGCAGGCTTCTACGCCGTCTACCATGGCGCTGCCGGACTTCGCACCATCGCCGGACGCATTCATCGGCTCACGACGCTACTGGCTCACGGCCTGCGCCAGCACGGTATCGCGTTGAAAAACGAAAGCTGGTTCGACACGTTGACCCTGACCGGTGTCGATAGCCATCGGATTCACGGGCGCGCCATGACCCGCGAAGTGAATCTTCGCTACCCCCAGGACGGTGAAGTCGGCGTGAGTCTCAACGAGACGACCACGGCGGCGGATCTGGCCGAGCTCTTGGACGTTCTCATCGGCGATGAGCACGGGCTGAGCGTCGGTGAACTCGATCGCGCGCTGATTGAGCGTGGTGACAATAGGGGTGACAGCGCCATTCCTGCCGCCTATCGGCGCAACAGCGACTTCCTGACCCACCCGAATTTCAGCCGTTTCCATAGCGAAACGGAGATGCTGCGCTATCTGAAGCGGCTCGAGAATCGCGATCTCTCCCTGACGCACGCGATGATCCCGCTGGGCTCCTGCACGATGAAGTTGAACGCCACCAGTGAAATGGTGCCGATCACCTGGCCCGAATTCTCCAACATTCACCCCTTCGCGCCGGCCGATCAGGTCAGCGGCTATCGTCAAATGATCACCGAGCTCAGCGATTTCCTGATCGAGATCACCGGCTACGATGCGCTGTCGATGCAGCCCAACTCCGGCGCTCAGGGCGAGTATGCCGGCCTGGTGGCGATCAGGCGCTACCAGGCCGCCATCGGCGAGGGACATCGTGACATCTGTCTCATCCCCAGCTCGGCGCATGGCACGAACCCGGCATCGGCCGCGATGGCCCAGATGAAGGTGGTCGTCGTGGAGTGTGATAAAGACGGCAATATCGACATGGCCGACCTGCGCGCCAAGGCTGAGAAACATAGCGACGCGCTCTCGGCGATCATGCTGACCTACCCGTCCACCCACGGTGTCTTCGAAGAGAACGTTCGTGACGCCTGCGCCCTGGTGCATGACAACGGCGGGCAGGTCTATATCGACGGCGCCAACATGAATGCTCAGGTTGGACTGTGCCGTCCGGGGGACTTCGGCGGCGACGTCTCGCACCTGAACCTGCACAAGACGTTCTGTATTCCCCACGGCGGCGGCGGCCCGGGGATGGGCCCGATCGGCGTCAAAGCGCATCTTGCACCGCACCTGCCCAATCATGTCGTCACGCCGATCCACGGCGTCGAGAAAAGCTCCGGAGCCGTCGCGGCGGCGGCGTTCGGCAGCGCCTCCATCCTTCCGATCTCGTGGGCCTACATCAAGATGATGGGCGCCCGGGGGCTGCGCGAGGCAACGGAACTGGCAATTCTCAACGCCAACTACGTCGCCCACCGCCTGTCGGGGCACTACTCGGTCCTTTACAAAGGGGCCAATGGCACCGTCGCCCACGAGTGCATTCTCGATGTCCGACCGCTGAAGGCCGCGAGTGGCATTACCGAGGAAGACATCGCCAAGCGGTTGATGGACTACGGCTTTCACGCACCGACCATGTCGTTCCCGGTGGCCGGCACGTTGATGGTCGAGCCTACGGAATCCGAGTCACGTTATGAGCTGGATCGTTTCTGCGATGCCATGATCGCGATTCGCGAAGAGATCCGCCGTGTCGAATCCGGGGAGTGGTCGAAAACCGACAATCCGCTGGCGCTGGCGCCGCACACGCAGCAGGACATCATCGACGAGACATGGGATCGCCCGTACTCCCGCGAACTCGGCGTATTTCCGATGCAAGCGGTACGCGATGCCAAATACTGGCCGGCGGTGAACCGCGTCGACAACGTCTATGGCGACCGCAACCTGATCTGCAGCTGCCCACCGATCGACGTCTATCGAGACAGCGAGTGAACGGCGACGGCGTCGCCTAATGGCCGGATAGGCCAGCGGCCGCCCTCCCCGGGCGGCCGCTGACGTTGGGCGGTGGGAGAGCCTTGAGTCTTAGGTCCCTTCCAGCGACGGCAGCTCGCTGTAACCGTAGAGTGAATTGAGCCGCTGCTGACGAAAGGTATCCAGAAGCTGACGATAACGCTTAGGGAGCGCCACATCGCGCCGGGCAACCAGGTAGAGCGTTTCGTAGACGGGCTGAGGCAGCGACAGTTCCTTGACCTGGCGCTGCCAGGGCGATGTCTCCAGAACGGGCCGCGGCACGACCGTGAACCCTAGTCCCCGCGCCACGGCGTCGAGCACCTGACCGACTTCATTGGTGAAGCCGCGCCGCGGGAAGCGACTCATGCCACGGAATTCGTCGGCGAAGTTCTGCTTGAGCACCAGGCTGGCGTTGGCTTCACCGTCGTTGTAGTTAACGAAGCCCAGAGCCAACAGCTCACCAAAGGTGGTACCAGCGAAATCGGCGGGGACAACCACACAGAGTGGCTCCTGATGCCACGCCTGACACTCGAGTTCGGCATGCTTGGCGACGTCAGTGGCAATCCCCACGTCGAGGCGCCCTGCCGCCACCTCCTGAGCGATATCGCGGTTGAATGCGAAGCTGTAATTGACCGTAAGGCCCGGATACATCTGCTGGTAGCCGAGCAGAAACGGATAGAACATCAGACCGACGCTACCCGGGGAGGCGATACGACACTCTCCACTATCGGCGGAGTCATCGTCCAGCGAGTGGCGAAACTGCTCGTGCTCGGCGAAAAGCTTCACCGCGTAGTCATAGGTGCGACGGCCCGCCTCGGTGAGCGTAAACCGCCGACCATGACGGTTGAGCAGCGAACGCGCGACATACTCCTCGAGTTTTCTCACGTGCTGACTCACGCCGGGCTGGGTCATCTCCAGCTTGCGCGCAGTCTGGGTGAAGCTGCCGGTTTCGACGAGCATCATGAAGGTACGAAAGTACTGGGCGTTGAACATGAGACAGGGGGTTACTCGGACTGGACGGCAGCCGATCGTTGGGCATTGCCGTTGGAAACAATGGCGTGAAGATAACGGCTGCTTCTACGCTTCAGGCGGGGAAATCATAGCAATTTATACGAACGCTCGCACCGCGACGTCGGCGGGGGTAGCCACAGCGGGCCGCTCTGCCCCTCTGGAAAGCCCGTGTTAACATTCGAGCCAACCTCACTCAGGAGACACCGAGCACCATGTCCGACCCCTTTGCTCAGCGTGCCACCGCGGTGCAGCGCACGCTGCTCGCCATGGAAGAGAAAGCCGACGACGACCAGCTGTTCGCACTGGGCTACATGATTCCCCAGATCGGTCTGGTCCAGGAGATGGCCGACTACGACCCGCAGGCAGTCGTCGCCGAAGACTTCGACGCGACCTACTGGGAGTGGCTCGAGGGGACCTTCACGCAGGACAACATGAGCGACGCCGACCGCGAGCAGATCGCGTCTCTTTGGCGCACCGCGCTGACCCGCATCGATCACTGATCTTTTTTCGCCCGAGGATAGTCATGCCCGAAACGCTCTCGACCATCGTCTCTCCCGAGGGAAGCCTCGAAATTCTCTCGCAGTCGGAGGTCAATCGCCTTCGCGACACCTCGGGAAGTGGCCTACACGATCTCCTTCGCCGTTGCGCCCTGGCGATTCTGAACTGCGACACGCCGACCGACGATGGCCTCGCCGTGATGGAAGCCTATCGAGACTTCGACATCGAGGTACTCCAGCAGGATCGCGGCATTCGCTTGAAGCTCTCCAACGCCCCGTCATGCGCGTTCGTCGACGGCCGAATGATTCGCGGCATCCGCGAGCAGCTATCCGCGGTGCTGCGGGATATCGTTTACGTCTACAACGAGATTCAGAACAACCCGCGGTTCGACCTCGACACGAACGAAGGCTCGACCAATGCTGTCTTCCACATCCTGCGTAACGCCGGTACCTTGCGCACCGCGCAGGAACCCAATCTGGTGGTGTGCTGGGGCGGGCATTCGATCACCCGGGAGGAGTACGACTACACCAAAAGCGTCGGCTACCACATGGGGCTGCGCGGGATGGATATCTGTACCGGCTGCGGGCCGGGTGCCATGAAGGGCCCGATGAAGGGCGCGAATCTGGCGCACGCCAAACAGCGTCGGCATGATAGCCGCTACCTCGGGATCTCCGAGCCGGGGATCATCGCCGCCGAGTCTCCCAACCCTATCGTCAACGAACTTGTCATCATGCCGGACATCGAGAAGCGCCTCGAGGCCTTCGTCCGTGTCGGGCACGGCATCGTGGTGTTTCCCGGCGGCGTCGGCACCGCCGAAGAGATTCTCTATCTGCTGGGCATTCTCGCGCACCCCGACAATCGCGAGATTCCCTTTCCGGTCATTTTCACCGGTCCGGAGAGCGCGCGTGACTACTTCGAGCGTATCGATGAATTCCTTCGCTATACCCTGGGCGACGAGGTGGCGCAGTTTTACCGCATCGTGATCGACGACCCCGCAAGCGTCGCCCAGCAGATGCGAGAGGCGATTGGCGAGGTCGCCAAGTTCCGTCGAGAGCAGGACGACGCCTTTTACTTCAACTGGCGGCTGACGATCGAGCGCAGCTTTCAACAGCCCTTCGAGCCGACCCACGAGGCGATGGCATCGCTGGCGCTGCACCGGGAACAGCCGCGTCACGAGCTTGCGGCGAACCTGCGCCGGGCCTTCTCAGGTATCGTTGCAGGCAACGTCAAGGAAAGTGGCGTTCGCGCCATCGCCGCGCGGGGGCCGTTTCAGTTACACGCCGAGCCCCAGCTGATGAAACGTCTCGATTCGCTGCTGACCTCATTCGTCGCGCAGGGTCGGATGAAGCTGCCGGGGAAGGAGTACGTGCCCTGCTACACCTTGGGCTGACCGGGGCGAGCCGCCGTTGGCCTGTCGGCCGCAGTGGCCATCCCCTCAGACGCGGCGTCATCAACGCGGCGGTTGAATGCAGAACGGCGAGCCATGCTGGCTCGCCGTTCTCACGTTCTGATCGCGCGGTGCTCGCGCTACCGGTGTGTGAACTAGCGCCGTTCGCGCCAAAGCCGAGACACCGCATGCAGCAGCAAGCCTAGGGCCGCCCCCTGCGAGGCCACTTGCGTCCAGATCACCGCGCCGCTCTGGGTCGCCTGCCAGACAGTCATCAGTACGTATCCGCCCATAAAGCAGATCGCCAGCCATTTCAGCGCCCCCGGGCATTTGGCTCGCTCGTTCCCCTGCATCATCCGCCAGAAGACGGTGAGCGCAATAGTGACGGCTGCCAGCAAGATGAGCAGCAGAATCAGGCGCGTGTCGTCACGCACGACCCAGTACCTCGGCAGCGACGAGAGCATGACTGCCGCGAGACCCGCGAGGACGCTCCAGCGGGTCGCCGTGAAGGGAACGGGGCGTGTCATCTCGTGACCACTCACTGCGAAAGCCCCTGCGTCTCTATCCAGGACTCGGCCCACGGAAGCGCTGCATCATCCGCCATGAAGGTCTCCATGGCATCAATCTCCAGTCGCTCACCCAGCCGTTGCGCACCGAGGTCTTCCAGAATGGCGTCGAGCGCGCGTCCGGAGCCACAGAAGGTGTCCGCATACGAGCTGTCTCCGAGCGCAATGAGACCGTAGCGTAGCCCAGTCAGGCTCGGCGGAGTCGACTTCAATTCACGTACAAACGGCACCAGATCGCCGGGGAAATCGCCACTTCCGGTAGTCGATAGGCAGAACAGGGCCAGCGCCGGCATGGGCTCGACCAGATCGCCAAGCCCAGGTTTGTCGAGGATCGAAACGTCGTATCCCGCTCGCTCGAACAAGGGCGCTATCTGTTCGGCAACGTCCAGGGCACCGCCGTAGACCGTTCCGACGTAGATATTCATCTTCGGCATAGACACGCTTCACAGATCAAGAATGGGGCCAGCAGCTTAGCACAGCGATCCCGCGGCCTCAGCCGTGATCCGGCGTCATCCTGGCCGTTACGCACCGACATAAAAAAACCGCCTACCGGCAACGAGCCGGCGGGCGGTTTGATCATGCCAAAGTGACGTCACTCCTGCTGAAGCTCTCCATCGAAACTCTCGACCTTCGCCTTGAGTTTCTGGCCCGGCCGGAAAGTCACGACGCGACGTGCAGAGATGGGAATCTCCTCGCCCGTCTTCGGGTTCCGGCCGGGGCGCTCTCGCTTGTCGCGGAGATCGAAGTTGCCGAAACCGGATAGCTTGACCTGCTCGTTCTCACGCAGGCAGCCACGGATCTCTTCGAAAAATGTCTCCACCATGAACTTGGCTTCCCGCTTCGAGAACCCGAGCTCGGAATGGAGATGTTCCGCCAGTTCAGCTTTGGTCAGCGCTCCCATGATCGCTCCTTGCGCGAAATGACAGATCAACTTCGCAGTACGGCATCAAATCGAACCTGGGTTTGCTCGACCACTGCCGCGATTAACTGGTTGATTTCTTCGTCATTGAGAGTGCGCGAAGGATGTTGCCAGGTCAAGCCTAGCGCGATGCTCTTGTAACCAGGCTCGACTCCCTTGCCTTGATAGACATCGAACAGCTGCGCCTGGGTCAACCACTCGCCCGCCTGTTCTCGAACGGTTTCCATGATCGACCCTACGCTGGCCTTCTCCTCGACGACGAACGCCAAGTCGCGGCGGACTTCAGGAAAACGCGACAGCGGCGAGAATTCGGCGACACGGCCTGCGACCAATGCCGCCTGTTCGATCTCGAAAAGATAGACTTCTGGTTTGATACCCAACTGCGACTGAAGCGAGGGGTGTAACGCGCCGATCCAACCCACCGGTCGATCGTCCCGATAGAGCCGCGCACAGCGACCGGGGTGGAGCGCGGGATGGGCTTCGGCCACGAATCGCCACCGGCTCGATTCCCCACTCAGCGCGATGAGTGACTCCACATCCCCCTTGAGATCGAAGAAGTCGAACGCGTCGCGACGCGCACTCCAGCCTTCGACGTCACGTGACCCACAAATCGCTCCCCCAAGCATCGACGGCTGCTCGAGGTCGTCCAGCGCACCGCGAAACACGAGCCCCGATTCGAACAGGCGAATCCGCGTCTGCTGGCGATTGAGGTTATGCATCAACGCCTTGAGCAGCCCCGGAAATAGGCTATGTCGCATGACCGACATATCGCTCGAAATCGGATTGGCCAGCTCCGGCGATACGCTTTCCGGCGTGACCATTGCCTGTAGCTCTGGAGAGACGAAACTGTAGGTAATCGCCTCCTGGTAACCCCGAGAGACCAGATGGCGACGCAGCCGACCCAGCGGCTGCGTCGCTTCATGGTCCGGCGCCAACGCCAGTCGCGCTTGCGGGCGACGAACCGGCAGCCGATTATAGCCGTGGATTCTCGCCAGCTCTTCAATCAGGTCTTCTTCGATCGCGATATCGAAACGCCAGGACGGCGCTTCCACACGCCAGCCGTCAGCAACCACGGCCACGTTAATGCCCAGCCGAGCAAGAATGTCCTCGACTTCGTCGGCGGGCAGCGCGACGCCCAGACAGGCATCGAGCCGCTCGCGCCGAAGATCAATGTGGGCGGCCGGCGGCAGACGATCACCTCCGGTTTCAACCACGGGGCCGGGGCGACCACCGACGATCGAGATCAACAGCGCCGTGGCACGCTCCATCGCAGCCTCGACAAGCTGAGGATCGACCCCTCGTTCGAAGCGATGCGAGGCATCCGTGTGCAGTCCATAGCGCCGCGCCGTGCCGGCCACGGCCAATGGCGTGAAAAAAGCCGCCTCGATGAAGAGATGGCGAGTGTCCCGAGTCACTCCGGAAGCCACCCCGCCCATGACACCAGCAATGGCCAACGGTCCGCTGCCATCGGCAATGACCAAGGTCTCGCTGTCCAGCGCCACATCCTGTCCATCGAGCAGGGTCAGCGATTCACCGTCGGCGGCCAACCGCACCTCGATAGCAGAGGTCAGACGCTCGCGGTCGAAAGCGTGGAGCGGCTGACCCAGCTCGAGCATCACGTAGTTGGTGACGTCAACGGCGGGATCGATCGTGCGGATACCACTGCGCCGCAGCCGTTCCGACATCCAGAGCGGCGTCTCGGCCGTCAGATCGACATCCTCAAGCATACGACCGAGATAGCGCGGGCAGCGATCACCCACCTTGATGCTTACCGAGAAGCACGCATCCGTCTCAGCTTCGACCGGCTCGACACTTGGCGCTGTCACGCGCTCGCGGGTCAGAACACCCACTTCTCGCGCCATACCGCGAACGCTGAGACAGTCGCCGCGATTGGGCGTCAGATCGACCTCGATGGTGTGATCATCGAGCTGCATCCAGTCGCGGAAGTCGGCGCCCACAGGAGCGTCCTCGGGCAAAACATGGATCCCCGCCGAACGCTCCTCTTCCAAGCCTAGCTCGGAAGCGGAGCAGATCATGCCGCGGGACTCGACGCCACGAAGCTTGGCCTTCTTGATCTTGAAATCATCCGGCAGCACGGCGCCAACCCGGGCGAAAGGCACCTTTTGACCTTCCGCGACGTTGGGCGCACCGCAAACAACCTGAACGGGGTCACCGCTACCGTCATCGACCTGACAGACATTGAGTTTGTCGGCGTCGGGGTGCGGCGCCTTGGCAATCACTTTAGCGACCACCACGCCTTGAAATTCGGTACCGACCGATTCGACCGCGTCGACCTCGAGGCCCGCCATGGTAACGGTATCGGCTAGCGGCTGTGTCTCCAGTGCGGGAGAAACCCACTCGCGCAGCCACGCTTCAGAAAACTTCATCTTGCGACTCCTTGGGCGCGTGGGTCAGTTGAACTGGCGCAGAAAGCGCAGATCGTTATCGAAAAACAGGCGTAGGTCGTTGACGCCGTAGCGCAGCATGGCAAGCCGCTCTGCTCCCATGCCAAAGGCAAAGCCGGTAAACCGCTCGGCATCCACGCCGGCATGCGAGAAGACCGCCGGATGCACCATTCCGCAACCCATCACTTCAAGCCATCCGCTGCGAGAACAGACACGACAGCCTTCACCGCGACACATCACGCACTGGATATCCACCTCAGCGGAGGGTTCCGTGAAGGGAAAGTACGACGGACGGAATCGAACTTCGAGATCGTCTCTCTCGAAAAACGCCTGTAGGAAGTCGGCGATGGTGCCCTTGAGATCGGCAAAGCTCACCCCCTCGTCCACCAGCAGGCCCTCGACCTGATGAAACATAGGCGTGTGCGTGAGATCGGAATCGCTACGGTAAACCCGGCCCGGGCAGACGATGCGGATCGGGGGTTCCTGGGACTGCATGGTCCGCACCTGCACCGGGGATGTGTGCGTGCGGAGTAGGCGCTTGGCATCGAAATAGAAGGTATCGGCCATCCCGCGAGCCGGATGGTGAGCGGGGATATTCAGGGCTTCGAAATTGTGAAAATCGTCCTCGATTTCCGGGCCAACAGCGACGTCGAAACCGATGCGCTGAAAGAGCCCTTCGATCCGCTCGAGCGTTTTGGTGATGGGATGCAGGCCACCGCCCGGCTCTCCACGACCCGGCAACGTCACGTCGACGCGCTCGGCATCGAGCCGAGACGCCATTTCGGCCTGCTCCAGCGCCTGTTTACGGGCATCCAGTTCCTGCTGCAGCAGCTGCTTGGCTTCATTGATGCGCTCACCCGCCGCAGGTCGGTCCTCGGCAGGCAACTTCCCTAGACCTTTGAGTAGCGCCGTAATCTCGCCTTTCTTGCCCAAAAATCGCACCCGAACCTGATCGAGTGACTGCGCGTCTTCGGCCGCGGCGATCGCCGCTTTCGCCTCGCTAACCAGGGCGGGAAGATGGTCCATCCGTCGAGCTCCGCTTATCTTTCGTTACGCTCTGCCGAAACCGTCAATCCAACGACACGGCACAAAAAAACAGGGGAAGAGCGGCTGCCCTTCCCCTGTATCGGTCATAGCTCACGCCACCCGGTTTCCCAGGTGACCAGCCGGACTCGTTTACGCAGCCTTGGCTTTCTCGACAAGCGCCGTAAAGGCAGCCTTCTCGTGAACGGCCAGATCGGCCAGCACCTTACGGTCGATCTCGATACCCGCCTGCTTGAGGCCAGCGACGAAACGGCTGTAGGACATGCCGTTGTTGCGAGCTGCAGCATTGATACGAGTGATCCAGAGCGCGCGGAACTGACGCTTTCGCTGGCGGCGGTCGCGGTACGCGTACTGACCAGCTTTGATGACGGCCTGCTTGGCAACGCGGAAAACACGCGAGCGTGCTCCGTAATAGCCCTTGGCCTGCTTCATGACTTTCTTATGACGGCGACGTGCAACGACGCCACGCTTAACGCGGGACATAGCTTTCTCCTGACTTTAAAAAATGACGACCAAGGGTCAGAGGTTGGGCAGCATGCGCGTGACCAGCTGCTTGTCGGCAGCGTGGATCTGCTTCATGCCACGCAGCTGACGCTTACGCTTGGTGGACTTTTTGGTCAGGATGTGACTACGAAAAGACTGCTTGTGCTTGAAGCCATTGGCAGTCTTCTTGAAGCGCTTAGCCGCGCCACTGTTGCTCTTAACTTTTGGCATGAGTTGAACTCCACTCTGCTTTTTTAGGAAACCCGAGGCCGAATGGGCCGGATTGGACCGACCCACCCCGTTCGACTTGCCCGCGGATCACTTCTTCTTAGGCGCTATGATCATGATCATCTGCCGACCTTCCATTTTCGGGAAGGATTCGACAGCCGCCATGTCTTCAAGATCGTTGGCGATCCGTTCCATCAGCCGACGGCCAATGTCCTGGTGTGCCATTTCACGACCTCGGAAACGTAGCGTGACCTTACCTTTGTCGCCAGCTTCGAGAAAGCGAGTCAGGTTCTTCAGCTTGACCTGATAATCGCCCTCGTCAGTACCAGGCCGGAACTTAACTTCCTTAACCTGAATCTGTTTGGTCTTCTTCTTCTGGGCAGACTTCTGCTTCTTCTGCTCGAAGAGGAATTTACCGTAGTCCATGATCTTGCAGACGATGGGATCGGCGTTGGAAATCTGTACGAGATCCATGCCAACCTCTTCGGCTCGCTGCAGCGCGTCCTGCATAGGAACCACGCCAACCTGCTCACCTTCGCTGTCGATGAGACGAACTTCGTCTGCCCGGATACGGTCATTGATGGGCGCACGCTTCTCTTGAGGACGCCCGCGCTGATTATTTCGCTTGATCGTTAGATCTCCATCTGGCGATTAACGTTGCTGCCTAGTGTTGATCCTGACGGTTCGCTCGATGGAGCTCCTCGAGGAGCGCGTCGATCGGTAGCGAGCCCAGATCTTCACCAGTTCGAGTGCGCACGGCGACGGCACCCGACTCGATCTCCTTGTCTCCCACTACGAGGAGGTAAGGAATCTTCTGCAGCGTATGCTCACGGATTTTAAAGCCGATCTTCTCATTCCTCAAGTCCGCTTCCACCCGGAAGCCCGCTTCACGCAGGCGTTTTAGCAGGTTTTCGGCATATTCACGCTGGGAGTCCGTGATATTGAGGACGACGGCCTGGACCGGCGCCAGCCAGAGCGGCAAGGCGCCGGCGTAGTGCTCGATGAGGATGCCGATGAAACGCTCCATCGAGCCAACGATGGCGCGGTGCAACATAACCGGCACCTGACGGGAGCCATCCTCGGCCACATACTGCGCACCGAGACGATCGGGCATCATGAAATCGACCTGCATGGTGCCGACCTGCCACTCACGACCCAGGCAGTCCTTCATATGATATTCGATCTTGGGGCCGTAGAACGCCCCTTCGCCCGGCAGCTCTTCCCAGGCAACGTCGCAATTGCCCAGCGCCGAGCGCAGAGCGTTTTCAGCGCGGTCCCAGTTCTCGTCGCTACCCAGCCGCTTCTCGGGGCGCAGCGCGATCTTGACCGCGATGTCATCGAAGCCGAAATCGCCGTAGACCTTGAGAGCTTGACGGTGAAAGGCAGCCACTTCCGCCTCGACCTGATCTTCGGTGCAGAAGACGTGGCCATCGTCTTGGGTGAACGCCCGCACTCGCATGATACCGTGAAGGGCACCCGACGGCTCGTTGCGATGACACCCCCCAAACTCGCCGTAGCGCATCGGCAGCTCACGGTAACTGCGCAAGCCTGAATTGAAGACTTGCACGTGGCCCGGGCAGTTCATCGGCTTCAGCGCATATTCACGCTTTTCGGATTCGGTAAAAAACATGTTCTCGGCATAGTTGTCCCAGTGCCCTGACTTCTTCCAGAGTGAGACATCCATGATCTGCGGACACTTGATCTCTTGGTAGCCGCCGATTTTGTAGACATTCCGCATGTACTGCTCGACAGCCTGCCAAAGCGTCCACCCGCGGGGGTGCCAGAAGACCATGCCGGGCGCTTCTTCCTGCATGTGGAAGAAGTCGAATCGACGCGCCAGCTTACGGTGGTCGCGTTTCTCTGCCTCTTCCAGGCGCTGAAGGTAAGCCTTGAGCGCTTTCTTGTCCGACCAGGCCGTGCCGTAGATGCGAGTCAGCATCGGCTTGGACGCATCCCCGCGCCAGTAAGCCCCCGCCAGCTTGGTGAGCTTGAACGCTTTCAGATGACGAGTATTGGGGACGTGGGGCCCCCGACACATGTCGATATATTCTTGGTGATGGTATAGCCGGATGGTGTCGCCTTCGGCGATGCCCTCGACGATCTCCTGCTTGTAGGGCTCGTCTCGCGACTCGAAGGTCTGCAGCGCTTTCGGCTTATCCACGTACTCACGTACGACGTCATAATCTTGATCGATCAGCGCCTTCATACGCGATTCGATCGCCTCCAGCTCCTCGGAAGAAAGGGAAGCACCGAAGTCGACGTCGTAATAGAACCCATTGTCGATGACCGGGCCAATCGCCATCTTGGCCGACGGGTAAAGCTGCTTGATCGCGTGCCCCAGCAAGTGGGCGCAGGAGTGGCGAATGACATCCAGCCCCTCAGCATCACGAGCGGTGAGAATGGCGACGCTGGCGTCGCGATCAATGATGTCAGCCGCGTCAACTTCGACGCCATCTATTTTACCGGCAACACAAGCTTTGGCGAGGCCGGGGCCGATCGATTCGGCCAACTGCATGATGCTCAACGGCGCGTCGAATGTTCTCTGAGTACCGTCCGGCAGGGTCACGATAGGCATGCATGAATCCTTACGCTCAGTGGTGGTCCCTACCAAGGATCACTTGAGCTCAAAATAGGTCGATTTCACCTTTCAAAGGCGCTCGCATACGGGCGAGTCGGATCGTGCGAAAGGCTTAAAGAGGGTTTGCGGGCTTGTCTTGGCCCCGCAGGTAGGCAAGCGTATCAGCGCGGTGCGACGTTTACCAACACGCCGCGAAGGGTCATCAGCCAACGAATTCAGCAACATGACAAGCAGAAAAGAAAAAGGGCGCCCGAAGGCGCCCTCTTGGCTCACATCGTGAAGCGAGGAGTGATTATTCCCACTCACCCAGTTCAACACGACGGTTCTCGGCACGACCTGCAGCAGTATCGTTGGTCGCGATCGGCTGCTCTTCACCGTAGCCGATAGTAGTGATGTTGTCGCCGTTGAAGCCCTTGTTGACCAAGTAAGCTTTAACGGAATCAGCGCGGCGCTGCGACAGATCCTTGTTGTAGGAAGCCGAACCGATGGAGTCAGTGTGACCTTCCAGACGGATGCGGAGCTGGTCGTTGGACATCAGCTTGCTGGAGACGCTATCCAGAATGGATTCGGCACTGGAGGTCAGCTGCGCGGAATCGAACTCGAAGTTGACGTCGCGGAGCACGAGGTCTTCTTCACAGCCCAGCGAGTTGACTTCGGCACCGGCCGGAGTGTTCGGGCACTGATCCTGATAGTCCGGCACGCCGTCGCCGTCTGAATCCAGCGGGCAACCTTGTGCGTTGACTTCGACGCCGGCCGGGGTACCCGGGCACTGGTCCATGTAGTCCGGCACGCCGTCACCGTCGGTGTCGAGCGGGCAACCCACCGCGTCGACAGCCACGCCAGCCGGCGTGTTCGGGCACTGGTCACGGTCATCAGGCACGCCGTCGCCATCGCTATCGAGGACGTCGGAGCCGTAGTCTGCGCACAGCAGGGCACCGGCAGTCGCGCCAGCAACGCCGCCAATCGCCGCGCCATTGTCTTCGTCGGACGTACCGCTGGTAGCGTAACCCAGGCCACCGCCAATCAGGCCACCTGCAACACCACAGACGAAGGGCGAGTTGTACCACGCCTGATCGGACGAGCTGCCGGTGGATTCCATGCCGGAACTGGCACAACCAGAAAGACCGACTACCAAAGCAGAACCCAGTAGTAGGCCAGTCGTTGATTTTTTCATGTAAGACTCCTTCTTAACACAGCGCTAGTCGTAACGGGCGTTACCCAGCGGCTTCGAGTATAGAAGCCGATTTCGTTGGGAGAAAGGCTTTCTCTCTCACGAAGACAAAGAAATCTTGAACGATGAATTTCCTCACCATTTCAAGTCTCGGCCAATGTTCCCATCGCCCTTTCTTTGCAGCTCCATAACAGCATTGTCGATTCCACTGCGGGTTTCAACCCGAGTCGGGAAACACTGTTCTTTTTTAGCACCATTTGCCGGATTGGCAAAGCTTATTGAAGAATAAGTTACCCACCGACCCCAGCCCAACCCAAGGATGTCGTCGCCTGGCGACACCGGCTGCAAGTCAGCCCCTGCGCCCGCCTTATCACGCACCGGTCTGCAGGGTGAAACCTTGCTCATAGACCCCGCGCTCGCGCCATTCACGACACAAACGGCCGAGTTCTGCCGCGCCATTTTTCAGCGACTGCGCATGCTCATGGGCAATCGCTTCCCGCGCCTGATCCTCGCGATGCCGCTGGCGAGGCGACAAGGCATTCCGAGCCTGGTGCGTCTTCAGGTGGGCGGCTCGCTCCTGAACGGTCGCGAAGACACTCAGGGGCTCTTGCTGCACCAGTCGCGTATCGATGATATCCAGTAAAACGCGGCAGCGTAGCGCCCCTTCAACGGGGTCGATCTGCTCGTCGACCATCGCCTTGGCGATGGCTTCCAGGCTGTCGACGCAGTTTCGGTTCGCCCGGATCGCTTCGTCGCGACTGAATGCTTCGCGGCGCCGAACCTCTCGCCAAAGCCGTCGCGCGTACCAGGCAAGAGCGGCCAACACGCAGAGCCCCGCGGCTGCCACCATCATCGTCATCGCAGTGGACATGTTTTCGATCGCCTTTTGATCCGTGTGAGTCTTCGAACATCGCTGTCCGGTCACCAGGCCTTTCGCCAGGCGCCTTCGAGGCTAGCACAGGCCACGAAGCCCGGATTCAACAGCGACGCCTTCGTGTTGTAGCGAAGCGGCGACCAGTCGTGAGTCTCGACGAGACTACCGCCGGCACCTTCGAGAACCGCTTGGGCCGCCGCCGTATCCCATTCGCTGGTGGGCCCGAAGCGGGGATAGAGATCCGCCCGACCGCCGGCAATGAGACAGCATTTCAAGGAGCTTCCCAATGTAGTCACTCGCACACCGGGAATGGCATCGATCAGGCGCTGGGCCTTCGCACCGCGGTGAAACCGACTGACAACGACTCGCGGTGGCTCAGCCGGCGCAACGCTAAGGGGTGACCAGTTCGCGCCCGGCGCGGCTTGATGCCATGCTCCTTCGCTGGGGCGGCCCAGCCACACTTCACGCGTCCGGGGCTTCTCGACGACGCCAAGAATGGGCCGATGGTCGTGAATGAGGGCGACATTGACCGAATACTCATCGGACCCTCGCAGATACTCCTTGGTCCCGTCGAGCGGGTCGATCAACCAGTAGGTCGACCATTGACGCCGCGTTTGCCATGGCACCGAAGCCGATTCTTCGGAAAGGACTGGCCACCCCGGGACACCAAGACGCGTGAGACCCTCGACAAGACAGGAGTGAGCGGCAAAGTCCGCGGTGGTAACCGGGCTATCGTCATCCTTGATCTGCGTTCTCAGCTGCGAATGCGCGACCTCTTCGATCGCATCGCCTGCCTGGCGACAGAGTGCAACGACCGCACTCGACAGTGACCCGAGGGACGCTGCGATTACCTCATCCTGGTGATGTAACACGCCACAAAACTCCCGATGGTGCGCTACCGACAGGCGCCGATGCGCGAGACAGAACGCCAATGGTATTCGACCAAAGACTAAGGCGCGAGAGATCGCTGGCGCCTGAGTCTTACGTAGACTATGCCTGCTTCATACTCTCCGGGAACAAGGACGAATCTTGATGACGGAAGCAACCGACACGCAAAATTCACCACCCTCGACGGCGGCGAGAGTTGGGCTGATTCTAGGCCCCTTATGGATATTGCTTACCCAGTTACTCCCTGCGCCGGGCGGTCTGGAGCCCGCTGCCTGGCACTGCGTGGGATTGGCCCTGCTTCTTGCTACCTGGTGGGCCACTGAGGCGATCCCGATTCCCGCCACTTCGTTGCTGCCAATTCCTCTCGCCCCCGCGCTCGGTATTGCCGACCTCGAGAGTACGGCGGCGAGCTACGCCAACCCGACGATTTTCCTCTTCCTCGGCGGATTCCTGCTGGGCCTGGCGATGCAACGTTGGAATCTACATCGACGCATCGCACTCAAGATCCTGACGCTGGTCGGTCAGAAGCCCAAACAGCAGATCGGCGGTTTCATGCTAGCCACTGCCTTCATCAGCATGTGGGTCTCCAACACGGCAACCGCCATCATGATGCTGCCGATCGGCATGTCCGTGGTCTCGCTCTTTACCAGCGACGACGATGACGAGGTGAAGCGCTACGCAACCGCCCTCCTCCTGGCGATTGCGTATTCGGCCAGTATTGGCGGTGTCGCGACCCTGATCGGCACACCGCCGAACGCCATTCTAGCCGGTTACCTATCGAGCGAGCAGGGAATCGAACTCGGCTTTGCCCAGTGGATGATCGTCGGCCTGCCCGTCAGTATCGCCATGATCGTCATCGCCTGGTGGTGGCTGACGCGTCAGCGGTTCGATCTCAGGCTGGATTCCGACGACAGTGACGACGATGTCATCGGTAATGAACTGCGTAAGCTGGGCAAACTCAGTCCCGCAGAGACCCGCGTCGGTATCGTTTTTCTGCTGGCGGCGATCGCCTGGGTGACGCGCCCGCTACTCAACGACCTCGGGGTCGCCTGGCTCTCCGATACCGCCATCGCGCTGCTGGCCGGCGTCGCGCTGTTCCTCATTCCCAGTGGCAACGAGCGCCATCGTCCGTTGATGCTATGGGAGGACGCCAAGGAGCTGCCGTGGGGCATTTTATTGCTGTTCGGCGGCGGGCTCGCGCTGGCAGGCGCGATCAGCAGCTCCGGGCTTGCCGACTGGATCGCCGAGCAGCTGAGCGTCTTTGGCGCCCTGCCGCTGGTCCTGCTGATTGGCGCCATCGCACTGGTCATCATCTTTCTCACCGAGCTGACTTCCAATACCGCGACCGCGGCTGCGTTCCTCCCACTGCTCGGGGCGCTGGCGATCTCCCTGGACGTTGATCCGCTATTGATCACCGCCCCGGCGGCGATCGCGGCCAGCTGCGCCTTCATGATGCCAGTGGCGACGCCGCCCAACGCGATCGTCTTCGCGACTGGCCACATGAAAATCCAATCAATGATCCGCGCCGGCTTTTTCCTCAACCTCGTGGGAACGGTCGTGGTCACCCTCATTACCATGACGCTGATCGAATGGCTGTGGCTGTAAGTACCGGCCTGGTTCCGATGGGCTGCAGCACTGACCCGCCATGGAGGATGAGGTAGAGAGAGTTCGCGCCCGGCTCGAGAAGCCGACGAGAATCGGATCGAGCCACCGGCTGGCGCGGCTTTCGCAACTCATTGAAAAAAAGCCCAAACACACGCTTTTCATTTCCGTAAACGCAGGGTAGTATACGCTGCGTTTCGGGGAGACCCGGAAGCAGATCGGAGCGTGGCGCAGCTTGGTAGCGCGCTGCAATGGGGTTGCAGAGGTCGCAGGTTCGAATCCTGTCGCTCCGACCAGATATAGAGAAAGGGCTATCGACGCTGTCGATGGCCCTTTCTTTCGTTTGGCCCGCCTCTTATTCGTCAAGTCGACCTTGTCGGCATCATGCCAGAGCCCGAACGTCATGCCACTGATCGTCGGAATGAGCATTCTCCTGGGGTGTCAGTTTCTGGGCGAGCTCACCAGCCGCGCCCTGTCACTCCCGATACCCGGCCCCGTACTCGGTATGGTGATCCTGCTGGCCGCACTCCTGATACGCGGTGGCGTGCCCGCCGGGCTGCGCAGCATGGGCGAGGGACTACTGAAATACCTGACCTTGCTCTTCGTTCCCGCCGGCGTGGGGCTGATCGAACACTTCGATCTGATCAGTCGCGAGTTCTGGACGCTGATTATCACCCTCGTCGTTTCCTCAGCCATCACACTGCTTGTCACCAGCCAGACGCTCAAGGCTTTGACTCGGCGCCGGCGTGACGATGAGGCGTCTCGATGAGCGGCCTCGGTGACGTCTGGGTCTATCTCTCGGCCAGCCCTCTACTGCACCTGCTGGCGACGCTTCTCGCCTTTCTTATCGCGAGCCGAATCAACCGTCTGGCGGGCGGTAACCCCGTTTTCCATCCGGTGATTATTGCGATCGCCCTGCTCATCGGCTTTCTCACGCTGACGCAAACCGATTACCCAACCTATTTCGAGGGCGCGCAATTTCTGCACTTTCTACTCGGTCCGGCGACCGTGGCACTGGCGATCCCGCTTTACGATCATCGTGAGCGGGTACGACGCATGCTGCTGCCGATCGCCATCGGCACCCTCGTCGGCGTCACGACCGCGATCGTATCGGCGGTGGGGATCGCGCTGACCCTCGGCGCGGGCCGGGAGACCGCACTCACTCTTGCGCCGAAATCGGTGACGTCCCCCATCGCCATGGGGATCGCAGAGAAAATCGGCGGCATTCCCTCCCTCGCTGCGGGCCTGGTACTGCTCACCGGCGTCATTGGTTGCATCATCGGCCCCTGGATCTTTCGCTGGACCCGGATCACCGACCCGACGATTCGCGGTTACACCTTGGGGCTATCCGCTCATGGCTTCGGCACCGCTCACGCCTTCGCCAACTACGGGGCCGTCGCCGGCGCGTTCTCGGGACTGGCGATGGGGCTGTCGGGCCTCGTCACCGCCTTCGTATTGCCTCCGATCGTCCATTTACTAGGCATTTGACGTCGGTGTTCAGCCCGCCCGTCTTGGCTCACTGCACCAGCGACAGCAGCGCATCATCGTCGTCGGTCAGGTGCGCGTACATGGCGTTGAGGTCGAACCCGCGGGCGACGAGAAGATCCTCTGCCACCTCACGAGCCACGCCGTTCCCGCCGGTCTTATGGCAGACGAAGTCCGCCTGCTCGCGCACCAGAGGATGCGCATCTCGCGGGGCGTAGGCGACTCCCACTCGCTGCATCACGGGAATATCGATGACGTCGTCACCGACAAAGCCAATCTGCTCTGGCGGGATCCCCGTGCTCTCAACGATCTGTTGCAGCGCATCGAGCTTGCGCTGAAAGCCCGTCTTGATGACATCCATGCCGAGCTGGTTCGCCCGCGTCAACAGCGGCGCGCTCGACTTCGCCGAAAGCACACCGCTTTGAATGGCATGATGACGCAGCAGGCCCACCGCAATACCGTCGTGCACGTTGAAGGGTTTGAGCGCCTCACCATCGGGGCCGATGAGCAGCGTGCCATCGGTGAGCACCCCGTCGACGTCGAAGAGGATCAGCGCGAGCTCGGCGCGACGGTCGGTCCGGGCCATCAGCGGATCTCGACCGGCGAAAAGCCCTTGACCAGATCGTCGATCGCCTTGATCTGCGCAAGGAAAGGCTCGAGCTTGTCGAGTGGCAGCGCGCTCGGGCCATCGCAACGCGCCCGATCCGGATCGGCGTGAGCCTCGAGAAAGAGACCTGCCAGGCCAACGGCCATGCCCGCCCTTGCAAGTTCCAGGGCCTGCTGGCGCCGACCGCCGGAGGCCTCGCTGGTGGCATCGCGACGCTGAAGGCTATGCGTGACATCGAAGATGACCGGCGCCTGCTGACTCACCGCCATCATCTCGCGGAATCCGAGCATGTCGACAACCAGGTTGTCATAACCGAAGCAGGTGCCCCGCTCACACAGTACGATCTGCTCGTTGCCGGCCTCAGCACATTTGTCGACGATGTTCTTCATCTGTCCGGGGCTGAGAAATTGAGGCTTCTTGACGTTGATCGGTCGGCCGGTGCGCGCCATGGCGACGACCAGATCGGTCTGCCGCGCCAGAAAGGCAGGTAGCTGGATGATATCCGCGACCTCGGCGACAGGCGCGGCCTGCTCGATCTCGTGGACATCGGTGATGACCGGCACCCCAAAGGCCTGCTTGACCGAGTCGAGGATTCTCAGCCCCTCCTCCATGCCCACGCCGCGAAAGGAGTGGATCGAAGAACGGTTGGCCTTGTCAAAGCTCGCCTTGAACACGTAGGGGATGTCGAGCGAGCGGGTCACCTCGACATAGGCCTCGCAAGCCTTCAGCGTACTGTCCCGGTCCTCGAGCACATTGATCCCGCCAAAGAGCGTGAACGGTCGATCATTGGCTACCGGGAGACCGGCTATCGAAACGGACTTCATCGCGCTACCTCTCTTCAACTCTTGCGGTTCGAATGCTCGGATCGAATCTCGGCATCGTTTCGTTCGCGAGTATCCCCAAAAACCCTTTCCGGCTCCAGCTCGATGCCCGCTATCGTGACGGTACGGCTTGGCCGAGGGCGGTCGCGCGCGCAACGCTATCCAGCAGCGAGGTGACATCGATTGCCGGATCCGGCGAGCCCTTGACGCCGAGCGCGCTACACTGGGTTCACTCTCATCGCGCCCGGTCAGGAGCCCATGCCATGACGGAGCCCTCGGTCATGCCAACGCCGACATCAGTCGCGCCTGTCGTCGACTCGACGGCCGGAGCGAACGTGACGGCCGCCAGCAGCGCGACCGCCGTGGGAGCAAGCGCGTTGACGCCGACCGAGTGCCGACGGGCCCGACTGGCGAGGGATGCGCGCTTCGACGGGCGCTTCTTCATCGGCGTCAGCACGACCGGTATCTTCTGTCGGCCGATCTGCGCGGCCACGCCGCCGCTGGAGCACAACGTGCGCTATTTCGACAGCGCGATTGCCGCCGTCGGCGCGGGTTTTCGCCCCTGCCTGCGCTGTCGTCCCGACAGTGCCCCGGGCTCCAGCGCCTGGCGCGGGGTGGAGACGACGTTAACGCGCGCCCTGCGCCTGATTCACGAAGGCGAGCTGCAACGGGGAAGCGTCGGCGGCCTCTGCTCGCGTCTGGGAATCAGCGAGCGCTATCTGCGCCATCTTTTCCAGCACCGCTTCGGCGTGGCTCCCAAGGCTTACGCGCTGTACCGCCAATGTCTTTTCGCCAAGCAGCTGCTTCACCAGACAACACTTCCCGTCACTCGCATTGCCTATGCGAGCGGCTTTTCCAGCCTTCGCCGCTTTAACGACGCTTTCAAACGCCAAATGACAATCGCGCCGACCGATATCCGACGCGACGCCTCGAGTGACGATGCCTTGACACTGAAACTCAGCTATCGCCCGCCTTACGCGTGGGAGCGACTACGCCACTTTCATCGACTCCACGTGATCGATGGGCTGGAATGGATCAACGAGCACGCCTACGGGCGCACGTTGCTTATGGGCGCAGTCAGAGGCGAGTTCACCGCCGTCCATGTCCCGGCGCACCATCGTTTCGACGTCACCGTCAAACTGGATGACCTGAGTGTGCTCGACTCAGTGGTTCAGAGAATTCGTCAGGTCCTGGATCTCGATGCCGACATCACCACCATCGAGAATCATCTGCAGTCCGCGTTGCCTACGCTGGCCCTGCAACACGGCTTGCGCATCCCCGGGCTCTGGAGTCCTTTCGAAGCCGGGGTCCGGGGCATTCTCGGCCAGCATGTCTCCATCGCCGCAGCGACTCGACTGATTCAGCGACTGGTGGACGAACTCGGCGATGGCCACGCCAACAGAGAGGCTGATGCCCCAGGAACACATGACGCCTCGAGTCTTACGCGCCGCGACTTTCCGACACCAGAAGCGGTTGCGCAGAGCGACCTGGCCTTTCTCGGCATGCCCGCCCGCCGTCGTGAGACACTCATTCGCTTCGCCAGCGCCTACCGTGACGCTGAGATCGGTGATGACCCCGACGACTGGACGCAACTCAAGGGAATCGGTCCCTGGACCGCGGCCGTTGCCCGGTTTCGCGGCCTCAACGACCCCGACGTATGGCTCGCCGGCGACGTCGGCATCAAGCGAGCGCTCAGGGGGCTCGAGTCTCCCGTTGAGCCGACAGCCGCCGCCCCCTGGCGGAGTTATTTAACGCTGCAACTCTGGAATGCCGTGATATGACCCAGCTATCGATTGAAACGTCACCCGACGCGCTGGCGGACCCGCCGACCAGGCCAGTACGACCGGGCGTTAGTTCCTCCTCGATGGCACGCGACTACTTCGTGCCGCCGAGTGATGCGTGGCCGGGTGCGCTTGAGATTCGCGCCGACACGACCGGCATTACACGCATCGACTTTGTGTCACAGCGCCAATCGGCTGCGCGGCCGAGCAAACTGACCCAGGAGTGCGCGCGTCAACTCCAGGCGTATTTTGCCGGCGAGCTCGAGCGCTTCGAACTTGCCCTGTCACCTCAGGGTACGGATTTCCAGCAACGCGTCTGGCAAGCACTCGCCGCCATACCTTGGGGCGAGACGAAAAGCTATCGGGAACTCGCCGTTGCCATCGAACACCCGACCGCTTCACGCGCCGTGGGCATGGCCAACGCTCGCAATCCGCTACCTATAATCGTCCCTTGTCATCGTGTCATCGGCACCGATGGAACGCTGACCGGCTACGCCGGTGGGCTCGCACGCAAACGGTGGCTGCTTGAGCACGAGGGGTGGCGCGAAACACCGCACAGGGGATCGCGGCGCTGAACACGTTCGCATGGCACACTCATTCACCCGAGTCGCGGCGTCCTCTAAATGGCACAGGCTCTTCCATCGGCTAGCCGATGCACGGCACCATTCACGCTATTCTCGCCACTGCCTTGGGTGCCCCCATGTCGCGCGCTTTTTCCTCTCCTCCCCGCTTGCAGCTACGACTCGCTGTCGCCGGTGACGTCGCCGTTGGGCCAGGCAAGATCGCTCTGCTCGAGGCGATCGAGCGACACGGGTCGATCGCTGCCGCCTGTCGGGAGATGGGCCTCAGCTACAAGAAGGCCTGGCGACTGATCGAAACGATGAACCGGCACCTGGAGCGCCCGGTGCTGGAAACTCGCGCCGGCGGCAGCCAACGCGGCGGCGCCGTCGTCACATCTTCCGGGCAAGTGCTTGTCGCCCGGTATCGCGCGCTCACCCAGGCCGTCGCCGCGCTCCCCGAAGCCGAGCAGCTAGTAGCTCTCATGGCACTGCCCGACGCGACCGACGCGACCGACGACACGCCGACCGATGACGCGTCGTCGACCTAGGCCCGTGCCGGCTAACCATTACATCGCTCGATCTCTCCTCGACCGAGACTCAAGCGATGACTATAGTGGTCCCGCTATTTCCACCCATACATAGCGGGAATTCGTATGTCATCTCTTCGCTACTCGCCTGCGTCATTGTTAGCACTCACCTTGACCGTTCTTGTCACGCCACTGAACGCGCAGGCAGGCGAAACGGTCCAGGTCTATGCCGCGGCCTCGCTGACGGATGCGATGGACAGCGTCATCGCCCGCTACGAATCGAATCATGACGTCGACATCGTGCCGGTCTACGCCTCCTCGTCGACGCTGGCCCGTCAGATCGCCAATGGCGCCCCGGCAGCGATCTACCTCTCCGCCAACGAGCAATGGATGAACTGGCTGGCCGAACAGGACACGCCCATTCAGCAGCGGATGGATCTTCTCGACAATCGTCTGGTGCTGATCGCCCCAGACGACAGCGATTTGAGCACCACATCGCTCGACGGCAGCCAGCAGTTGGTCTCGCTACTCAAAGATGGCGAGCGCCTGTCGGTGGGCGATACCGATCACGTACCCGCCGGCATTTACGCCAGGCAGGCACTGACATCGCTTGACCAATGGACGGCATTGGCGCCTCGATTGGCCAACGGCGACAACGTCCGCGCCGCCATGGCCCTGGTCGAACGCCACGAGGCGCCGCTGGGTATCGTCTATCAGACGGATGCAGCAGCCAGCGACGGGGTGAAGACACTGGGCGTCTTTCCTGATGCCACCCACGATCCCATCACTTACCCCATGGCGATCGTCAGCGCTCAACCCAGTGAGGCGACTCAGGCGTTTCGGGCGTGGCTGGCTGGCGATACGGCGCGTTCACTCTTTTCAGGCTACGGCTTTACGCCGGCCAGCGCCGACTGACTGTGATGCTTTCCGAAGCCGAATGGCAGGCGATAGCACTCAGCCTGAAGATCGCCGGCACCGCCGTTGGCTGGATCGCGGTTCCCGGCATCGCCCTGGCCTGGCTGCTGGCACGGCGCGAGTTCCGCGGCAAGGCATTGCTCGATGGCCTGATACACCTCCCATTAGTTCTACCGCCGGTGGTGGTCGGTTACTTGCTGCTGCTCTCACTGGGGCGTAGTGGCTGGCTTGGGCAATGGCTTTTCGAGACATTCGGCGTGTCGCTGCCGTTTACCTGGCAGGGCGCGGCGGTCGCGGGCGGCGTCATGGCGTTTCCTCTACTGGTGCGAGCGGTGCGACTCTCGCTGGAGGCGGTCGACCCCAAACTCGAGGCGGCGGCGAGTACGCTCGGCGCCAATCGGCTGCGTGTGCTCTTCACGATTACGCTACCGCTGGCCATCCCCGGGCTGCTAACCGGTACCGTGCTGGCATTTGCCCGCGCGCTTTCGGAGTTTGGTGCGACCATCACCTTTGCCTCCAACATTCCCGGAGCGACACGCACTTTGCCGCTGGCGCTCTACACCCTGATTCAGACGCCGGGTAAAGAGAACGCCGCCGCCAGGCTCTGCGTCATCGCGGTTGCCATCGCCATGGTCTCGCTGATCGCTTCCGAATGGCTGGCTCGCCGTGCCCGGTTGCGTCTGCAGGAGCGAGACCTGTGAATCGACGAGACGCTTGCGGCGGCGTTCCGGCGGCGACGACACCCAATGCGCTCTCCTGCGAGGTTCGCAAGCGCCAAGGCGCCTTTTCGCTGAACGTCTCTCTCGACGTGCCGGCCAGTGGCGTCACTGCGCTCTTCGGTCCTTCCGGTAGCGGCAAGACCACCCTGCTGCGCTTGATGGCCGGGCTCGATCGCCCGGATAGCGGTCGTGTGACACTGGGGGAACGCGTTCTGGCCGATACGGCGCGCGGCGTCCATCTGCCGATTCACCACCGGGGGCTCGGCGTGGTGTTTCAGGAAGCCCGGCTGTTTCCCCATTACCGCGTCCGAAGCAACCTGACCTACGGCATGCCGCGCGATGGCCGTTCAAAATTCGACGACCTCGTCGCACTGCTCGGTATCCAGCACCTTCTCGATCGCATGCCCGGCATGCTATCCGGCGGCGAGGCACGACGAGTGGCGATCGGGCGCGCCCTGCTTACCGGCCCGCGGCTGCTGCTGATGGATGAGCCTCTCACCGGTCTCGATGGCGAGCGAAAAGGAGAGCTGCTTCGTTATCTGGTACGACTCACGCGGGAAATCGACATCCCGGTGGTCTACGTCAGCCACGACCCAGCCGAGATCACCGCGATCGCCGATCACCTGGCGGTTCTGGAAGACGGCCAAGTCGCCGCCTACGGCGAGCTGGACGCACTCATGCTAAGGCTGGACCTGACGCAGCGCCTCGGCGGATTCGATGCCGCCACGCGCCTGACAGGCAAGGTGATGGCTCATGACCCGCATTATGCGTTGACCGATGTCGGATTGGCTGACGGTCAGCGACTGCGCGTGCCGATGCTCGACCTCTCACCGTCAAGCCCCGTGCGCCTTCGTGTTGGGGTCCGGGACGTCGCAATAGCGCTACGCATGCCAACGAACACCAGCTATCGCAATGGCTTGTGGGCCACTGTTGAAGCGATGATGCCCTCGGATCACGAACCGAGCGCCATGGAGTTGCGACTCGTTATCGGCACGCAGCGACTCCGCGCCCGTCTAACGCGACAGGCCTGTGACGAACTTCAGATCATTCCTGGTAAAAAAGTCGTGGCGTTGATCCGTAGTGTTTCATTTGATGACACCCTCGAGCCTATCAATTAGTTATCTAGTTCAACTGAATTAATACGGCTTAAAAGTAACGTTTTGTAGTATTTGAGGGTTTAAGTCATTTCTTATTAGCGAGCTTGATTGGTAAGCGTTTACAATACGCACCAGGAGCTCGGCTAGCAGGGAAGCGGCCTCATGGAGGAGGCACCGTAGCGCAGGATCTTCGTCAGGGATGGCGTCCAGGGAGAGACGATCGCACGCGAAAAGGATGTCGCCGGACTTTCAGGAAGAGGCTCGACGGGATGTCGAGTGCGAAGGGAATCGCATCCGCATTCGCGCGGATAATCGCTTGAACCGCCACTATCGCCCCGCTCGCCAATCTATCCCCCCATCGACTTCTTGTGTGATTCCGTCATTGCAGCCTGTTCATTACTTGGCCTTGCATTGAATCGATCAGTGCGCGTTGTTGTTATTCATGACACTTAACGGGGCAGGCCAGGTGCCATTTCCTGCGGCAAGCGGCTGCCTTCACCCAAACTTATTCTCCCATTATACTCGGGCCTGACCTCAAGCCGCCTGCGGCAATCGCTAAAGAGGTCCCAGAACCACCTCTGGATTCATTCGACAGTGAGCGGCGCCCTTTGGCCGTCGCCTACCAGCCGAGCGCGCATGACTACCCAGCAAACCTTACTCCGGGGACCGCTTTTCACCTGCCTCGATGACCCGGGTGAAGAGATCATCCCTGCCCCCGGCAGCACGCGCTATCTCGACGACGGCGCCATCTGGATCGTCGATGGACGGATTCACGCCGTAGAGCCTTTCGCGGTACTCGCCGATCACCTTCCGGCCGAGATCGATATCGTCGACTATCGCGACAAGCTGATGATGCCCGGCTTCATCGATAGCCACGTGCATTACGTGCAGCTCGACGTCATGGCCTCCTATGGTCGCCAACTTCTCGACTGGCTCAACGACTACACTTTCCCCGCCGAATGCCGATTCGCCGACGAGGCGTTTGCCAGCGCCGCCGCCGAGCGCTTCCTGAATGAACTGTTACGTGTCGGGACGACCACTGCACAGGTCTTCTGTTCGTCGCACCCCATTTCAGTAGACCGGTTCTTCGAGGCCAGTGCGCGCCGCCGCCTGCGCATGATCGCAGGCAAGGTACTGATGGATCGCAATGCGCCGGAAACCTTGATCGATGACACCCTTGGCAGCATTCGCGACAGTGAACGGCTGATTGCGGATTGGCACGGGCGAGATCGACTGTCTTACACGCTGACTCCGCGCTTTGCACCGACGTCGACTCGCGAGCAGCTCGACGCCGTTGGCGGCGTTCTGCGCGATGCGCCGGATCTCCATCTCCAGACACATTTGTCGGAGAATCGCGGTGAGATTGCCTGGGTGGGAGAGCTCTTTCCCGAGCGACGGGACTACCTGGACGTTTACGAGCATTACGGGCTCGTGGGGCCGAGAAGCACCTTCGCTCATGGCGTTCACCTCGATGCCAACCAACGCCGTCGACTGGCCGAGCGTGGCGCCAATGTCGCTTTCTGCCCGACGTCGAACCTATTTCTCGGCAGTGGCCTGATGGATCGCATCGCATGCCGCGAAGCGGGACTGGCGACCTCGCTGGCCAGCGATATCGGCGCCGGCACCTCGCTGTCGGTTTTTGGGACCTTGCAGGGTGCCTATCAGGTCGGTGCCCTTCTGGGTCAAGCGCTGACCGGCTGGCAGGGGTTTTACCAGGCAACGCTGGGTAATGCGCGGGCGCTGCATCTGGAGGCTAACATCGGCACGTTGCAAGCCGGTCACGAAGCCGACATCGCAGTGCTCGACCCGAATGCCACGCCGCTGCTGTCGCGCCGGCTTTCTCAGGCCGAGACACTGAGTGAAAGGCTCTTCGCCCTGATGATGCTGAGCGATGACCGCACCATCAGCGCCACCTGGGCCGACGGGCGGCAAGTCCATACCCGCTGAGCCCGCGATGGATAAGAGTCTGATGAGGGCGCCACTCACCGGCTAGCGGGATCATCCGCTACTATCGACGGTTCACCGACCATCGCAGAGGGGCCTGTCAGTCGCGGTGATACACGTCGTCGTAACGCTCGATATCGTCTTCTCCCAGATAACTCCCGCTTTGCACTTCGATCAGCTCGAGCTGAATCTTGCCCGGGTTTTCGAGACGATGAATCACGCCCAACGGGATGTAGGTCGACTGATTTTCTTCGAGCAGGAAGGTGTCATCTCCGCGGGTGACGCGTGCCGTGCCCCGCACGACGATCCAGTGTTCGGCCCGATGAAAGTGGCGCTGCAGGGAAAGCCGGGCGCCGGGTGCCACGCAGATCTGCTTCACCTGGTAGCGGTCAGCGGCATGAATGCCGTCGTAACTGCCCCAAGGACGGTGGACGCGGCGATGCTGATTCCATTCCGGGCGGCCTACACGCTTGAGCGATTCCGCCAGCGTCTTGACGGCCTGCGCTGACGCTCGCGGCGCCACCATGACCGCATCCGCCGTCTCGACGATCAGCAGATTTCTCACGCCAACCGCAGCCACTAATCGGCTCTCCGCGTAGATCAGGCTGTCGCCAACGTCCTCGATCATCACATCGCCGTCGAGCGCATTGCCATCGGGGTCCTTGTCCGCGATCTCCCATAGCGATTCCCAGGAGCCGACGTCCGACCATCCCGCATCCAGGGCCACGACACTGGCATCCGGTGTGCTCTCCATCACGGCGTAGTCGATCGATTCCGATTCGCAGCGCGCAAAGGCCTCAGCGTCAAGCCGCAGGAAGTCCAGATCCGATGCTCGTCCTCTCCAGGCAGCCGATACCGCAGCGAGCATTGCCGGTCTTTCGATTGAAAGCGTTTCGAGATAGCGATCCGCGCGCATCATGAACATGCCGCTATTCCAGAGATGTCGCCCCCCTGCGAAATAGTCGGCCGCCACGGCGGGCGCCGGTTTTTCGATGAAGCGAATGACGGGCACCGCAGCGTCGGCCGCCGGCTCTTCAGCCTCGATGTAACCGTAGCCGGTCTCGGCGCGGGTAGGATGGATCCCAAAGGTCACAAGCTTGCCTGTCTGAGCCGCGATCCGCGCGGGTTCCAGCGCGGCCAGCAGTGCTTCTGGCTGGGCGATGGCGTGATCTGCCGGCAGCACTAGCAGCATCGCCTCTTCGTCTCTCTCCAGAGCGGCGAGCGCGGCAACCGCGATCGCTGGCGCAGTATTGCGCATCATCGGCTCGAGTACGATCTCGGCGCGCTGGTTGACCGCCCGGAGCTGCTCCGCGACCAGAAACCGATGAGACTCCTGACAAATCACGATGGGATCGCCGGTGGCAGCCGGCTTCAGGCGCGAGAGCGTCTCGACGAGCATGCTCTGCTCTCCCACGACCGGTAAAAACTGTTTGGGATAGCTCGCACGCGAAACAGGCCACAGTCGCGTGCCGGCACCCCCTGCCAGTATCACGGGTATCAGCATTGCTTCGCTCGCCTTCGCCGGAAATGTAAGAGCGGTTCAACGACGCACCGCCTGCGTCGTTGCCATGAGGCGTGGGTCATTGCCTGACCGGTCATTCGCCAGAATGTCAGCCGAGCGAACTTCTGGAAAGACTAGCAATATTCAAAAGACCGTGCGCATGACCTGCAGCGATTCATTTCGACGGCACCCACTTGCGGCAGCCTACGCTCGTTGAGCCGAACGTTATCGCGTGGTGTCATCGATGCGGCGTCACTCAAGCGTTGCGACGACTCCTGATCAGAGCTGCCTTTGGGAGCTTGGCTGCCATAAGGATAAGGGCCGTCACAAGTCATCTCCTCTCGACTCATCTGCCATTATTATTGTCGATGCGACCTAATGCCGCAGACTCAGCGGCAGGTCTAAAATCTATCAATTGACTCAATAAAATTTCAACTGAACTGTTTGCACTCAACGAGTGTTTCAACCAAGTGGCGAACGCTCTCTCGCGACAGAGCGTATTCCTCCATCAGCAACGACAAGCGCGTTTCGAAATCGGGGCTTTCCGGGGGGGGAGACGTTGGGAGTGGCGAGGAGCCATCCATATCTCTCAGTGCTTGAGCGAAAGCATCGTCAATTTCTCGAAACTTACGGAGTTTTTCTCGTTCATCCATCGGGCGGGGTTTATTGAAGCGTTCGTTCGCGGCCATAGCGTAAAAGATCAAACCCTTGATTGGCGTGAAGGGATCGCAGCCGCCGATACACGCAGGAGCGATGACCGGGATATCGAAACCTCCTGCGCTCGCGGCATGCCACGGGACGACCAAGCATAGACGAAGTTGGCATCGAAATCATCCGACATGTCTGGTGCGCGTCCCCTAGGCTACCCGTCGTGGCTCGTGGTGGAATCAAACGCCATGATGTTGGGTACCGCGAAAAAAAACGCTCACCCGGAAGGATGAGCGTTTTTGATCGTTCAGTCGCCAAGCCGGATAATACCCGGACCGACGAGGGGTGCCTCAATCTTCGGTGCGGACCACCCAGGATTCGACGGTTTCGCTACCGTGCTCATCCTTCCAGGCTTTGAGTGTCTTGTGGTTACCCCCACGTGTCTCGACGACCTCTCCGCTATTCGGATTCTTGTAGATTTTCAGCTTGCGCTTCCGGCGACCACCCGTGCTTTTGCCAGACTGCTGCGCCGACCCGTTCGACTCCGGCTTCGGCCCCAGCAGCTCGATGACATCGGCGGCCGATTTGCCGTATTCGGTCATCAGTGCTTCCAGCTTCTCTTTGAACTCGAGCTCGGCCTTGAGACGCTGATCGCCTTCCATCTGCTTGAGCTCTTGCTCGAGCTGCTTGAGAAGTTGTTCTTTTTTGACGTAGTCACTGAGTAGGGACATTATCGGTTTCCGTTGCGTTGTAGAACCATAGGCGCACACATTATTGCCAGATGACGTTAATATGCAAGCCTTTGAACAGTGTAATTCTCACCCGACTCTCATTTCGAGCGATATTACGCCTGGTTCGCGATAGCGGATGCTAAAAACGTCAGACTGAACCGCATTTGAAACCCATTTATCCTTGTAACGTCAGCGCTGCGTTTACACGCTCTCATTTACCCGCCACTTCCCTTTCGATCCTGGCTATCGCGATTTCAAGCGAAAGTCATTCATGGCTTATGGGTGGACAACATTGCTCAGTCTGGGTTCGCGTCGACTGTCGGTCACGCTATCCGGCCATGATGGCCGGGCGCTGGCGTCGGTACAACGCGTGGTCGTCGTTCGCCTCGGCCAGTCGGCCAATCGGCCAGTCGGCCATCATCGAGGTGACCAAGTCCACCCAGCGTCATCAAGAGGGATGAGAGCAATCCCGCCTATCCCTCACCGACGGCAATACGCTCGTTCCTACTGCTTGATTGTCGAAATCGCGACCGGGGTATCTTTCCCCCTGTCCATTTGCCCGCGTGGCTTCTGAATTCGACTGTGGCTCTCCGGCTTGCGCGTCTCATTGGCACCTATGATTGGATCCCAAGCCTTTGGGACACCGTCGTCGTCGACATGAGGCTTTGTCGCCACTATTGCCTAGCAGCCCTGGCGGCGTATCAAAAGCACGGACGGTGACACAAATTAACTGTATGCATGTACAGTCGCTCCGCTACAGTAACCTTCGGTCGATGCCGGATCCCAGAGGCGTATCGAACGATAATTAATAGCCTTTTTTACGCATAGCCTGAATAATAGTGATATAAAGCTATAACGCGTGACGAACCCAGAGGGACGAGGTCGCTATGCAGACGATCGGAATACTCAGCGGTGATATCGTAGGATCGCGGGCGATCGACGATAAGCAGGCGCTGCGCGATGCGCTCGACCTTACACTGGCTCGCGTGCGAGAGAGCTTCGGCGGCGTGGGAATGCGCTATCGTGGCGATGCTTTCCAGATCGCCATTCCCGATGGTGCCGACGTCATGCGCGCCGCGGTATTGATACGCGCCAGTCTGTTAGAACACTCGCCATCAAGACGACAGCCCTGGGACGCCAGAGTCTCCGCTAGCCTGGGCGGGTCTGAAATGCCCACCGAGGGCAATTTCACCGACGCCGATGGCCCCGCGTTCGTACGCTCCGGTCAGGGACTGGATGACTTGAGTCGCAACGATCAGCGACTGGGGCTTTTCCTTTCGCAGGAGCAGCGCGAGATCGATCTGCTGATTCGCTTCGTTGACGACATCGTCGGCCAGTGGTCGCACAACGCCGCCGAGGTGGTTCGACTCAGCCTGACAACGTCGCTGACCCAAAGCGAGTTGGCGATCCGTCTCGAACGATCGCAACCCACCATCAATCGCCGCCTGACTGCCGCCCGATGGTCACTGGTGAAAGATTTCCTGACCTTCATGCGTCAGAGGCTGGAATCACTGGCATGAGCGACTTTGAGCTTTCGATTCTGCTAACGCTGCTGCTCGTCCACGTCATCGGTGACTTCGTGCTACAGAGCGACGCCTGGGCGAAAGAGAAGGCCCAGCGGCACGCGCGCGCCCATGCACTCTATTATCACGTCGGCTTGCACACGCTAATGACGTTCGCCGCCACACTGGCGCTGGGCGTCGAACTCGGCCAGAGCCTGATCGGCGCCGGCGTCGTCGGGGGGTCGCACTGGCTGATCGATACGCTGAAGAGCTACACCCGCGGCTGTCCCATCCGCTACTTTGTTATCGATCAAACGATACACGTTGTCGTGCTCACCGCCGTATGGGCGTGGCTCGCAGGATTCGACTTGACGGTACTCGGCGATCATCTTCACGGGTGGATAACGCCGCGCCTGCTTGTGATGGCCCTCACCTATCTGATTGCCTTGAAGCCCCTGTCGATCTTGATCGCCATGATCATGGCTCGCTGGAGCCGCGATGTGGATACCGGCGGGACATTGGCGGATGCGGGTGCAAGGATCGGCATGCTTGAGCGATTTTTGATCCTGACCTTCGTTCTCAGCGATCAGCTAGCGGCGATCGGTTTTCTGCTCACGGCCAAATCCGTTCTGCGCTTTGGCGATCTTCGTCGTGACAGGGACCGCAAGCTGACCGAGTACGTACTGCTGGGCACCATGCTCAGCGTCTCGATGACGCTAATGCTGGGTCTGACCGCGCGCTATCTGCTGGCGCACCTTTAGCGCCAGACTCACCGCCAAGGGCAAACCATGATGTTCCGTGACTTGTGCGTTTCACTCGGCAGGCTAGGCCTGGTAATGACTCTGCTTGCGCTCGGCGGCTGTGCGGGTGGCGAATTCGAGCAGCGCAACGGCTATCGCGTGGATGCGTCGGCAACGTCCAGCGCCTTCAATCACCGCATTCGCTACGTGGTACTCCACTACACCGACTCCGAGGAACAGCGTGCGCTGACCACGCTGATGGGCCCCAAGGTAAGCTCACACTATCTGGTCTCCCGCTCCCCCATCGCGCACGGTCAACCGGTGGTGCGCCAGCTGGTCGGAGAGCAGCAGCGCGCCTGGCATGCCGGCGTCAGTGCCTGGGAGGATCGCACGCAGCTCAATGACACCTCGATTGGTGTCGAAATCGTCAACGATGGCCCGACCGACACGCCGCGGGGCCGCCGCTGGCAAGAATACCCGGATACACAGATTGAGACCGTCATCGCTTTGGTCAGCGATCTGGCCACTCGCTACGACCTTCCCCCGACGGCAATCGTCGGACACTCGGATATCGCCCCGCAGCGCAAGATCGACCCAGGACCGCGATTTCCCTGGCATCGACTCCACCTCGCCGGCATCGGCGCCTGGCCTCGCGAAGCTGACGTCGAACGGTTCCGGCGCGCCTTCGATCGCGCGCCGCCAACACTTGTGCAGTACCAGCGTGCGCTTCGGGCTTACGGCTATGCCCTGCCCGCCGACGGTGAATGGAGCGAGCTGAACCACGACGTCACCCGCGCCTTTCAGATGCATTTCCGACCTGGGGCGGTTACCGGCGAGCGGGATACCGACACGCTCGCCCGGCTTTGGGCGCTGGTGGCGCGCTATCATCCCGAGGCGATTTCGAGAATCACACCTCCCCCGACGCAGAGTGCCCGACACCAGAATGGCAGCGCCTCCGCGCTCGGCAAACCGTCACTGCCCCCTCTCAACCGCCGGCGCCCGGATAGTGAATGAGATCATGGAACCGTGCCGGCCGCTCGGCATCGTTGCGGTAGGCATGCGGTTGGTCGGCAGCGAATCGCCGCCCGTCGCCTGCGGTCAATACCTGCCATTCCCCATCGACGAATAGCGCCATTTCCCCGTCCACGACGACGACATCTTCGACCACCCCCGGCGAGTGAGGGGCCGATTCGCTCAACGCCCCCGGCTGTAGATCGATCACGAACATCTCAAAACCAAGGGCGGGGTCGAACGGGAAAAGCGGCTGGACCGCCATCCCCGAGGCATCTTGATGCCAGCCTGGCTGCGGCGCGACGGCGGGCAGCGTGGCGGCACCCAGAAAGTACGACAGCGGGGTCCGAAAGGCGCTGGCGACCTTCCAGAGCGTCGACACGGTGGGCATCGACTCGCCGCGCTCGATCTGCCCCAGCATCGCCTTGCTGACACCAGCCTCCATAGCCAGCCGGTCGAGACTCCATTGCTGTTCACGACGTAAGCGCCTGAGCTGCTGACCGATGGCCACTCTGTCCGCCTGCATTTCCCCGCCAGCTGATGTCGCCACCTGTGACTCCTCATCTCAACGTCCGCGATAAATCGACACGTTAACGCTAGACGGTCGACAAGTCGTGCGCTATGACGCACATTAACCTTTGCTATGCGTTATAACGCACACCTGCCGTTCAGGAGACCCCATGGCCGAACCCAGCTTTTGGCGCACGCTCAACGCCTCTCACATCACGGCGGGGTTCGTCGCGGTACTGGTGGGCTATACCAGCTCCGCTGTAATCATCTTTCAGGCAGCGACAGCCGCGGGTGCAACGCCCCGCGAAATCGGCGGCTGGCTAGCGGCGCTCGGGCTAGCCATGGGCATCACCTCGATCGGGCTATCGCTTCGCTACCGTCAGCCGATTCTTACCGCCTGGTCGACACCCGGCGCGGCACTGCTGGCGGTCAGTCTTCCCGGTGTGCCGCTCAGCGATGCGATCGGCATCTTTGTCCTCTGTGCCGCGCTGATCCTGGTCTGCGGAATCACCGGCTGGTTCGCCAAGCTGATGCAGATCATCCCTGACGCTATCGCTGCTGCCATGCTCGCCGGGGTACTGCTGCGATTCGGTCTGGAAGCGTTTGTCTCACTGGAGAGCGAGTTCACGCTCGTCGGTCTGATGCTGGCAAGCTATCTATTGGCTCAGCGCTGGCTGCCAAGGCAACGAATACTGGTGGTGCTGCTGGTGGGGCTGGCCTATGCCGGCGCCTGCGGGAAGATCGATACCGAGGAAGCCCATTTTGCGGTCATCGCGCCGACACTGGTCTGGCCGACGTTCTCTGTCTCGAGCCTAATCGGCATCGGCATCCCGCTGTTCGTCGTCACCATGGCGTCGCAAAACGCGCCGGGTGTCGCCACGCTCCGCGGCGCGGGATTCGACGCGCCCATATCGCCACTGATGATCTGGACCGGACTTACCGCTCTGCTACTCGCTCCGTTCGGCGCCTATACGGTCTGTCTTGCGGCGATCACCGCCGCAATCTGCATGGGCCCGGACGTCGACCCCGACCCCCGCAAGCGCTATCCCGCAGCCGTCTGCGCCGGCGGCTTCTATCTGCTGGCGGGCATCTTCGGCGGTTCCATCGGCACGCTGTTCGACGCGCTTCCGGACGCCTTCGTCATCGCCATCGCAGGCCTGGCGCTGCTGCCGACGATCGGCACCAGTCTATATCGTGCACTCGACGCTGAATCTCACCGGGAACCCGCGCTGATCGCCTTCCTGGTCACCGGATCCGGGGTGACGCTATTCGGTGTCGGTTCGGCATTCTGGGGCCTCGTCGCCGGCATGCTCGCGCTGGGTGTAGCGCGTCTTCGGCTTTCGTCATCGGGGCAGTAGCCTCACGCGGTCAGTGCCATTCACTCTTTGCGTCAGCGGCCAAAGGGATTATCCACGAGCGCCCTGAGGAGGCAAAAAACTCAACCTGCGGCGTTGAACGTCGAAGTAGCGGTCTCCAGCGGTCGTCGCTAAGCTACCAAAGCGCGTCACCTTCCCGCCCGGGATGGGGCTGCCCGCCAAAATCGAACCCGTCGCGAGGGCTTCAGAGCGGAGCGGTCATCACGATGCGATCGCAAACTCACCGCAGAGGAGTCCGGCGATATGGGGAACGTTAACTGGACGCAATACCCGAGTCAGGGCTTTTTCGACGAACTGCTCGATGGTCACGGCCTCCCCCGTGAGGCGGCAAAGCCGCTCTGCGATCGTTTGGCGAGCTTTACGCCAGCGGAGCTCGACGAGCGCAAGACAGCGGCCGAGGTCGCGATCCGCACGATGGGGATCACATTCACGGTCTACACCGAGGGCAGCACAATTGACCGCGCCTGGCCGTTCGACATCGTGCCGCGAGTCATTGCCGCCGATGAGTGGCGCACCATCGAAGCCGGCCTCAAGCAGCGTGCCGATGCGCTCAACCTCTTCATCGACGACTTGTACCACGACCAGAAGGTAGTGTCGGACGGCATCCTGCCGCGCGAAGTGCTCGCACAATCGGTCAATTTTCGTCCGCAATGTGTGGGCGTCACGCCGCCTCAGGGTGTCTGGGCCCATATCTGCGGTTCTGACCTGGTCCGCGACGCGGATGGCGTGGTTTACGTACTGGAGGACAACCTGCGGGTCCCCTCGGGGGTCTCGTACATGCTCGAGAACCGCAACGTCACCAAGCGCATTCTTCCCGAGCTCTTCGAGACCGGACGCATCCTGCCCATCGATGACTATCCGTCACAGCTCTATGACACGCTCGCCAGCCTCTCGCCGCGCCCCAGCGATGATCCTCAGGTCGTGATTCTCACCCCTGGCATTTATAACTCGGCCTACTACGAGCACGCCTATCTCGCTCAGCAGATGGGGGTAGAACTGGTTCAGGGGAGCGACCTGACGGTGGGCCGCGACGACGTCGTCTACATGCACACGGTCGGCGGCTTGAGACGGGTCGATGTCATCTATCGCCGGGTGGACGACCTCTTCCTCGATCCGGAGGCATTTCTTCCCGATTCGATGCTCGGTACGCCAGGTCTGATGAGAGCCTGGCGAGCCGGCAACGTCGCCCTCGCCAACGCACCCGGCGCCGGTGTTGCCGATGACAAGGTCGTCTACACCTTCGTGCCCGAACTGATTCGCTACTATCTCGACCAGCCCGCGCTACTCCCCAACGTCCCGAGCTACCTCTGCATGTTCGAGAAGGATCGACGCTACGTGCTGGAGCATCTCGAGGAGCTGGTGGTCAAACCGGCCAACGAGTCCGGTGGCTACGGTATGTTGATTGGTCCCCGTTCGACGCCGGAGGAACGCCACGAGTTCGCTGCCCGTATCGAACGCGATCCTCGCAACTACATGGCACAGCCGACACTGGGACTCTCCACCGCGCCCACTCTCTTTGATGGGACGCCACACCCTCGTCACGTGGATTTACGCCCTTTCATCCTGTCCGGCACGCAGACACAGGTCACGACCGGCGGACTGACGCGGGTCGCACTGGTGGAGAATTCGCTGGTCGTGAACTCTTCCCAAGGCGGCGGTAGCAAAGACACCTGGATCGTCGAAACCGAGGGGAAGTGAGATGCTGTCGAGAGTCGCCGAAAACCTCTACTGGGTGGCGCGCTACATCGAGCGCGCCGAAGACACCGCGCGCCTGGTCAGTGTCAGCAGCAATCTGTTGCTGGACATGCCGGGCCGTGCGGCGCTGAGCTGGTCCTCGCTGATCGACATTGCCGCCGCGGGCGCACTGTTCGATACCCTTTACGCCGAGCGCAACGAGAAGAATGTCATCACGTTCTTATGCCTCTCACGAGAGCACACAAGCTCGATTCTCTCTTCGCTGGGTCAGGCACGGGAGAACCTGCGCACGACTCGGGACGTGGTACCCCGAGAGATTTGGGAGGAGGTCAACCACTGCTATCTGACGCTCGCCGAACAAAGCGACGACGTGCTGCGTGCACGACACCGCGACGACTTCCTCAAGAATGTCATCCGCGCCTGCCAGACGCTGACCGGCCTGATCGAGGGCACCCTCAGCCATGTCGACGCCCGCACCTTTCTGACATTGGGGCGACATATCGAGCGCGCCGACATGACCACGCGCATTATCGACGTGCGCTCGAGCAACCTGCTGCCGCGGTCACCGGAAGAGCTGGTGCCGTTCGAGAATCTTCAATGGATGAGCGTGCTGAAATCGCTGACGGCCTATCAGATGTATCGTCAGGAAGTGCGATTGCGGGTCCGCGGTCCCGATGTACTGCGGTTTCTCCTGCAGAGCCGAACGCTACCGCGCTCGGTGCTGCGAAGCCTCGAGGAAGTCAGCCGACAACTCGAATCACTGCCGCATCACGACCGTCCGCTAGCGGCCGCGACGATGGTGCGAGCGGAAGTCGCAGAAGCCGACGTTCAGACACTCTCTCATGCGCCAGAGTCGCTGCATCAGGTGATCGATGATCTTCAGATCGGCTTCAACGCCCTCCACGATGCCATCGCCAGTGCCTATTTCGTAGTCAACCACCGCCTGCTGGATGACACCGAAGCGGTAGTAACCGACGAGGATTGATCCCCCCAAGCATCGAAGAGCCCCCGCGACACGTCGGCGACGATGACGCGGGCGTCTCGATGAAATCCAGTCGACAGCCTCCGAACCGCTAGCCATGCCTGATTCACGGCACGGTTAGCGCTCAGTTAACACGGGACCTCTCGACCAGGTCATGCACGTAGGCAAGCTTGTCGCGAATCGTCGGGGTGATGACAACCGGTAGGATATCGACGAGGCCCATCTCACGATTCAGCTCGTTGATCGCAACACCGACCTCCTGGAAGGCGACAATCATTTTGTCGATGCCGCCATCCTGCTCTCCCATTGCCACGCCCATGTTGGTTGCCGTATCCAGCACCGACACAATGTCCTCATAGAGCGAGAAGGTTTCCGCGAAGTCCTCCCACGGGTGCATGGTCGCGTAGGCTGAAACATGGTCGTTCCACCAGTTCGGCGTAGGCCCGGACTCGTAGTAACGCTCCAGCGCCTCGGCGTAGGTGGGCTCGTCATGATTACCAAAGACCTGGCGACTCGCCTCCTCCTCCTGGCCCTTGACCAGAAGATCCCAATAGTAGTGACCAATCTCATGCCGAAAATGACCGATCAGCGTGCGCTGAGGCTCATTGAAGTCGATACGTAGACGCTCTCGCTCGACATCATCGGCCTCCTTGAGATTGATCGTGATATGGCCGCTGGCATGCCCGGTATATACCTTTTCGCCGCTGCCGGCCGCCCGCCACAGCCCCTTGTCCGGCAGCGCATCCGCCATGAAGGCAAAGGTGAGCGGTAGCGGCGATTCGTCCTGCGGGGCGGGGTGCGGCAGGCCCATCACATCCAGGGTGTAAAAGAGTCGCCGCTTGGCCGCTTCCAGCGCGGCCCACCGCTCACGGTGGCCCTCGATGGAGAGATCCGGAATGACCGTGTTGTGGCGGCAGCAGTCGCAGAGACCGCCATAACGCACGTGGTCGCCCGGTGTCTGCAGACGATTGCAGACACCGTGATGCGAGTTGTTGAAGCACTTGACCAGGGCCGCTTGGCAAGCCGGGTTACCGCAGCGATAGCCCCCTTCGTTATCCGGCGTCAGGGCCGTCACATTTTGACAAACGGGACACCAGCCCACCTCCGATAGACAGGTCATGCATTGGGTATTGTCATAGAAAAGTCGAGTCGACGGCTGGCAGTGATGACACTTGAAGGTACGCATGACTCACCTCCTTGAGGCGAAGAACACCGTAGAGCGAAAAGCGGTGAAAAGAGGAAGGGGTCAAGAATCCAGAGCGTTTCGATCCGATTTAGCGGTGTCGGGCAGCGGTGAGACGCCATCGAGACGTGCAACAGTGGCTAGCGTCTCCTCCAGGCTTTCCTGGCTATCGATCCGAAGCACCTCACCGTGCCAGTCGACCGTTCGACCGGTGTGCGTCTTGATCATCTCGGCAAGCCGCGCCTGACTAAGTTCACCGCGGTAGGAGACCGGCTCGACGCGCGTGCCGTGGCTCCCCGGAAGATAGATGGTGTTGTTGGAGAAGTCGATGGCGTAGGCAATGACGCCCGGGACGATGAACAGAAGCAGACCCAGACCGTCGAGGATGGCAATACCGGGATCGACACGCCCGGATAGCTGCCCCTTGCGCTCGGGGTAGAAGAGCGTACCACAACCGCTCAGGGTCACGGTCAGCGCGATCGCCACCGTATAGGCAGTCAGACGACGAAAAAGAAAAGAGGACATGGACAGTTCCGACAGCGAAAGAGAGAAGAGACGATGGGTAACGCCGCGTAACCTATAGCATGCCGACACACCCCGTCCAGCACCTCAATTATCGGCTGGCCGTGCCAACTGTTTAGCGCCGCAGACGCGCATTTCTCGCCTGATGGTGAAGCCAATGGCCGGCCGCTAAACGTCCCGCCCTCAGTGATCGCCTAGCCCATCGACGCGCCGTAACCCCAGAGAATCACCGTCAATGTCAGAAGTGCCTCGAGTACCAGCACTCCGATCGCCAGCGCGGCGCTGGAAGCACGAAGTCCCTGCTTCTGTGTGATGTCGAGCAACGCGGGCATTCCGGCGAAGAGCAGATAGCCGCTGTAACACAGCCCGATGATCCCCGTGAGCAGACAAATCCAGACGACAGGATAGAGCGCCACGATGCCGCTCAGAAACATTGGCGTCGCTGCGTAGCCCGCGACTACCACACAGCGACCGCCCTCGGGGGGCGAACCGTAACGCCGAGCGAGCCAGGCGATCACGTTACCCATGACCCAGACTGCCCCAAGAATCAGTCCATAGAAAATCACCGCCAGCAGAACGGCGGTCGTGGGCGATATCTGCACGCGCTCGGCGACACCATCCGGCGATGTGCCGAAATGCCAGCCGACGGCCGTCGTACCGATGAACGAACAGATCACGGGTATCGCCGCCAGCAACAGCAAGTGCGAGCCGTAGAGCTGCGAGACGGTCTCGTTTTCGCCGCGAATCCGCTGCCACTCTCGGTTGGGATTGATGAGCAGCCCCAAGACATGGTGAATCATGTAATCACTCCTTACTGGCGCCGATCACCCGCGGCGGGTGGCACCGTCTTTGGCGCCCTCACGCGGCTTGTGCTGGCCGACGACGCCCCTTTTTCACTATAGAAAAGAATGCCCGGCAGACGCGGATGGCGATCGCGACGGGTTTTTCCGGTTGGCCCCTCCCCGTCGCTCGGTCGCATCTCTATACTGGCGGGCCCAGATCTTGGTAAATGCTGGATAGACCGACGCGCGAACCGACTCGGTAGCAAACCGTCGCCCATGCGCTGAGCCCAACGCAAGACACTCGAGACCGAGGCCCAGCCAGTGCTCGCCCAGCGCCGGCGTTGCGGTCCTGAGTGACGTTTCAGGGTGCCGAGCCTCGCCGAGATTTATGCAGCATTTCCCTCAGTTGCCGAATACAGGAATGATCAGCTCATGCGTGCCAGCCAGCTTCAGATATCGACCCTCAAGGAAACGCCGGCGGATGCGGAGATCGTCAGCCATCAGCTGATGCTTCGTGCCGGAATGATCCGACGACTCACCTCGGGGCTGTATAGCTGGTTGCCGGTGGGGCTCCGTACCCTGCGTAAGGTCGAACGCATCGTGCGTGAAGAGATGGATGCGGCCGGCGGCCAGGAGATTCTGATGCCCGCCGTGCAACCCGCCGAACTTTGGCAGGAATCCGGCCGCTGGGAGGAGTACGGTCCAGAACTTCTGCGGATGAAGGACCGTCACCAGCGCGAATACTGCGTTGGCCCGACCCACGAAGAGGTAGTCACCGATCTCGTGCGTCGCGAGTTGTCGAGCTACAAGCAGCTGCCGACCAACTTCTACCAGATCCAGACCAAGTTCCGTGACGAGATCCGCCCGCGTTTCGGCGTGATGCGCTCGCGGGAGTTCATCATGAAGGATGCCTACTCCTTCGACGTCGACGAAGCAGGCCTCAAAGCCTCTTACCAGCGGATGTATGATGCCTATGTACGCATCTTCACCCGCCTGGGGCTCGACTTCCGTGCCGTCATGGCGGACAACGGCGCCATCGGCGGCACGGGTTCCCACGAGTTCCACGTTCTCGCCGACTCCGGCGAAGACGCGGTGATCTTCTCCACCGGTTCCGACTACGCCGCCAACATCGAGAAAGCCGAAGCGGTGACGGCGCCCGGCGCCGAGCGTGCCGCGCCTCAGGAAACGCTGCGCCAGGTGCCGACTCCCGGGGTCAAGACCATCGCCGCCCTGGTCGAGGGCTTCGACCTTCCCATCGAAAAGACCGTCAAGACGCTGATCGTCAGAGGCGCCGAGGGCGGCCTGGTCGCGCTGATGGTGCGTGGCGATCATCAGCTCAACGCGATCAAGGCAGAGCATCTGCCGGCCGTCGCAACGCCGCTGACGATGGCAGAAGAAGACGAGATCCGCGCCGCCATTGGCGCCGGCCCCGGTTCCCTCGGCCCGGTCGACCTGCCGCTGCCGCTGGTCGTCGACCGCAGCGTCGCCCTGATGAGCGACTTCGGCGCCGGTGCCAACGTCGATGACCAGCACCTTTTCGGCATCAACTGGGAGCGCGACCTGCCGCTGCCGGAAGTCGCCGATCTGCGCAACGTCGTCGAGGGCGACCCGTCGCCGGACGGCCAGGGCACGCTCGCCATCACTCGCGGCATCGAGGTCGGTCACGTCTTCCAGCTAGGCCGCAAGTACTCCCAGGCAATGAACGCCACCGTACTCGGCGACGATGGCCAGCCGACCGCCCCCTATATGGGCTGCTACGGCATCGGTATTTCTCGCGTTGTGGCCGCGGCCATCGAGCAGAATCACGACAGTGGCGGGATCATCTGGCCCGACGCCATCGCCCCGTTTCGCCTCGCCATCGTGCCGATGAACGCGCACAAGTCCGAGCGCGTCCGGGACACCGCGGAACAGCTCTACCAGGAGCTCTCTCAAGCGGGCATCGATGTGTTGCTCGACGACCGCGATCTGCGTCCTGGCGTCAAGTTCGCCGACCAAGAACTGATGGGCATTCCCCACCGCCTGGTGATCGGCGAGCGCGGTCTCGACAACGGCGAACTCGAGTACAAGGGCCGCCGCGACGAGAGCGTGACCATGGTCGCCGTCGATGAGCTGCGCGCCTTCCTCGACGCCCGCTTCGCTCAGGCGACTGCCCCGCGCGGCTGAGCGATTGCGCCATGTTCCGTGCACTCGCCCGGCTGACCCTCGTCGCCTGGGCGACTGCCGGGGTCTGGACAGCAACGATGGCAACGACCGAGTCAGCCATCGCGCGCTCCAGCCCCCCGCTACAGGAAGCGCCCTCGCCCGCACTGCTCGACGCCCTGGCCCACGCCATCACGTTGCAAAACGGCGCGTCGGACACGTTCGACGCGCAGGTCTGGTTACTCGACATGCAATCTCGTCTGGGCCGACGCCAACCGGTCGCGTTCGCCGACCGGCAGGCGCGGCTGGCATTGCTGCAGCGCGTCCATGCCGAGGCAGCGCGAACATCGCTACCGGCCGAGCTGGTCCTTGCGCTCATCGATGTGGAGAGTCGCTTTCAGCCAGGTGCGATCTCCAGTGCCGGTGCCCAGGGCCTGATGCAGGTCATGCCATTCTGGAAAGCGGAGATTGGCCGACCCGAAGACGATCTCACCGACCCTGCGACCAACCTGCGCTACGGCTGTACCATCCTCGCGTACTACCTCGCGCAGGAGAATGGCGACTGGACACGAGGACTGGCTCGTTACAACGGCAGCCTGGGTCGCACGATCTACCCCGAGCAGGTGATGGCGGCCTGGTTTGGCCGCTGGTGGGTAGAGCGGTGAACGGCGAAGGGCCAGGCAACATCAGCTCTGTTTGCGGTCCTCGACCTCAGTGTGGGACGTCCCGGGCGGGAGCGGATGCCCCTTGGCGAGCTCGGCGCGAGTGGCCTCGCGCACTTCCTCTATCTCCAGCGCGTAGCTGAGTTCCTTCCCCGCCAACGGATGGTTGGCGTCGACGACGACATGGGAATCCGCCACCGAGACCAAGGTCACCGTTCGCGGCCCTTCCGGTCCCTGCGCCTGAAAGCGATGCCCCGGCTCCAGCGGGGTATCCCCGCCGAACGCACTTCGCGGTGACTCGCTGACCAGCGCTTCATCTCGCTCCCCGTAGGCCTCAGCGGCTGCCAGCGTCGCCGTCACTCGCTCGCCGGGCTCGGCGCCGAGCATTGCCGCCTCCAGCGCGGGGAAAAGATTGCCATGACCGTGAAGGTAATCCAGCGGTTGACGGCGTGACTTGGAATCGTCGAGGGTGCGCCCACTCGCGTCAGTGAGCGTGTAGTGCAGCGTAACGACCCGCGAGGGGGCGACGACGGGGTTATCCATGATGAGCTCCCAGCAAGCACAGCGGTTGTATCAGTCAATAATGAAGAGACGACTCAGCGACTTCGGGCCGCGCTAATCGTCGCGTCGATTCAAAGCGGCGATCGGCACGTTGAGGCGCTGGGTCTGTTGAAGCAGATTGAGCAGCACGATGGCCCGTTCCTCGCCCTGCTGGGCGTCGAACACCGCCTGAAGAGAGCGAAACGGCCCTTCGGTAATCTCGACCAGGTCGCCCTGGCGATAGTAGACGTTGGCGCGTTCGCCTCGGCTATCGGCGGCCTGACCCTCGCGAAGCGTGGTGATCAGATCGTTTGCCACGGCCACGGGCTCATGTCCGAAACTGACCAGCCTCAGAACGCCCCGGGTCGAGCGTATCGGCCGCCAGTTGCTCGCCACGCGATCGAGACGAATGAACAGGTAATGCGGGAAGAGTGGCTCCGCCACCCAGACCAGTTTCCCCCGGCGACTGCGCTGGACTTCGAGTACCGGGTGGAACACCTCGTAACCCTGATTGTCGAGATGTTCGCTGGCACGAAATGACTCCCCCCCCTTGCACTGAATCACGTACCAGCGCGGCGCGGCGTCGATCTCGGGTATCGGCTGTGAGGTCATCGGTGAACTGCCTATCTAATCGCGGTGACGATCGCGTGTTGCCGGCGCGGGCCAGGCGCAACGCGATCGATTAGAGTAGCATTTTCGCCCCGCGGCGTCCGCCGACGCCGGGGCTAGACATAGGGAGGTGCAATGCAATCCGAGCCACGCGATTGGCTGACATCCGCGCGCGTCTACTTCAGCGCACCGGTCATGACGCTACTGTTTCTCGGCTTTTCCGCCGGCCTGCCCTACCTACTGGTCTTTTCCACGCTGACCGCCTGGCTCGAGGATAGCGGCGTCGATGTCGCCGCCATCGGCTTTTTCAGCTGGGTGGGTATGCTGTACTCGGTCAAGCTCTTCTGGGCACCGATCGTCGATCGCGTTCGTCTGCCCTTGCTGGGTCGCCTGCTCGGCCAGCGGCGCAGCTGGATGCTGCTGGGCCAACTGTTGATTGCGGCCGGGCTATTCGCACTCTCCGGCCTCGACCCGGCCGGGCATTTGCCGGCGGTGGCGATGTTCGCCTTATTGACAGCCTTTGGCGCGGCGACCCAGGACATCGTCATCGATGCCTATCGCATCGAGACCGGGGAACCCGACATCCAGGCGGCAATGGCCTCGACCTATATCATCGGTTATCGCATCGGCATCGTCATGGCTGGCGCGGGTGCGCTCTATATCGCTGACGCCGCCTCGTGGTCGCTCGCCTACCTCAGCATGGCGGCCCTGGTTGGTGTTGGCATGCTGACCGTGCTGATCCGGCCCGAGCCGCCGCGCCGGCAGAGCGTCAATCGGGTACTTTACTCCGCGCGCGTCAGACAGTTCCTCACGAAAAGCCGCCAGCGGCCGCACTGGCAGCGACGCAGCGGTGCCTGGCTGATGGCTGCCGTGGTCTGCCCGATCGGCGATTTCTTTCAGCGCTACGGCAAGCTGGCCCTGGCGCTCTTGCTGTTCATTGGTATCTATCGGATCAGTGACATCGCCATGGCGGCGATGGCCAACCCGCTCTATCTGAGCCTCGGTTTCACCAAGAGCGACATCGCCAGCGTCACCAAGGTCTTCGGCGTGCTGATGACCATTGGTGGCGGATTGCTGGGGGGGCTGCTGGTCGTACGCTACGGTCTAGGGAAGATGCTGGTGGTCGGGGCGCTGGGCGTGGCACTGACCAACTTGCTCTTCGCGTTGCTGGCGCTCAGCGGTGACGAGCTGTGGCTGCTGATCGTGGCCATCACGGGCGATAACCTGGCCAATGGGCTCGCCAGCACCGTCTTCATCGCCTTCCTGTCGAGTCTGACTTCCCGGGCTTACACCGCGACCCAATACGCGCTGTTCTCTTCGCTGATGACACTGCCGGGCAAGTTTATCGGCGGGTTCTCCGGCATCGTCGTGGCGGACTTCGGCTACGCCAGCTTTTTCGTCGTCAGCGCCCTGCTGGGCGTGCCAGCCGTGGCTCTGGCACTTTGGCTTCGGCGCCGTCTGGCGGCCCTGGATACCGACGCCATCGCCAGTGAGAAGAACGAACTTGAAGGACGCTCGCCCGGTTAGGCCGGGCGGCTGGAGGCGACACAGGACTGGCGAGAGAGCCATGCCAGCGCCCCAGGCGACGCTAGCCACTGGTCGCGCATCAGCTGACGATACTGCCAAGCTTCCGCGCGGCTCCCTGACTCCGGCATGTCGACCCCGAGGCGGGCCGGGCGCGGCCGCTCCGCGCAGAGCATCTGCACGATATAGGGGTTGGCGGCGCAGACCTGCTCAAGAATCTCGATCGCGTCGTCGTGGCGCGACAGACGGTAGAGCGCGAGCACCCGCCCCATCTGCACGCCGAGCATGCTGGGGTCTTCCGGCGCTTCCTGACTGACATCGAGAACCTGCTCATCGTGGCCTTCCCGAAGGAGCTGGTCGATCACCAGTTCGCGCAGCCCCAGGCTGTCCTCTTCGTCCAGTGCCAGCAGCCGCTGGGCCAGCGCCCGCGCGCTGGAACCCGCCCCGCGCTCCATCCCGATGACCAGCGCAAGCCCGGTTCGCAGCAGCGTCGCGTTGTCACCATCGTGCCACGAGAAGGTGCCCCCCTCATCCTCGAGCTGGGTCAGCCAGCCGTTGTAACGCGCGACCAGGGGCGTGAAGAAGGTGTCGACCATCCACGGCAAACTGCCAAACCGGCTTGCCAACGCCAGCGTCAATGACTGCACCACTTTCGGCGAATCGATCCACTCAGGGTTGGCACACAGGGCCTGCAGCCACTGCGGCGCCGTCGTCCAGGGATCGCCGAGAAAGCCGAGCGCGGCGTCTTCGTCGATCTCGATCTCACACGCCGTCAGCCAATTGTCATAAAGCGATTGCTCGCGAGAGCTGGGCGTATAGAGGAGCCCGCCCTCCGGCGATCGCTCGAGAGCGAGACGGGGCGGTCGGAGATGGGTATGCAGGAGTGCCTGCAGCGCCGTCAGTGGGCCGGCAAGCTCATCCTCAGAGTGGATGACCTGCTCCGCCAGGGCCGCTTGCGGGTCATCCGCCAGCTCGGCGATGAAGTCGAGCTGGTCGGCATCGAGATTGTGCTGGCGTGCCAGGCGACGCCACCAGAATGCGGCGCGTTGGCGCGCCATGCCCACATTGCCTTCGTGCAGCAGGACCATCGCTTCGATATAGGCCAGCGACGGCGAATTCGGCAGCGTCCGCTGTGCGCTCTGGAAGGCGTCGCGGGCGCTGGCAAGATCACCGCTATCGAGGTGCATCAGGCACCGCCGTTCGAGGGCTGCGCCCTTGAGGAAATCCGGTCCATGTTCGATCACCCGCTCCAGCAGCGTTGAGCGCTTGCGCAGAAATCCCCGCTCCTGATAAAGATCCACCAGGATCTCGAAGGCAGGTTCGATCTGGTCCTCCAGCGCCGTCCAGTCACGGGCATCGGCGAATAGCGACTCGAGGATCTGCTGGGCGCGGCCGTTGTGGCCGCTCTCGGCGGAAACGATGCCTGCCTCGAGCAGCGCCTGGGCCGGCGCCTTGTCGCTGGCAAGCGCCCCTTTCAGCGTTTCGCCACGCCACTCTCGTAGCGACAGCATCCACATCAAATGCTCGGGGACACCGCTCGGCATCTCGACCCGCGCACAGCAGTCGCGGTAGGACCGACCGGAATCGCACCAGCAGGGCTCGTCGCGATGGGGCTCGGCCAGCGGCTCGCAGTCGAAGCCGCGCCGCTTCAGCGGCGTCTGGTTCCAGATCAACGGCGCCAGTGCCTGCGCCATGTCGAGGCGGCCTCCGCAGTGGTCGGCGCCTTCAGCTCGCGCCCACACCATCAGCGCGGGGTAGTGCTCATTGGCGCGAATCGCCTCGAGGGCCCCGCTGGCGTATCCCAGCAGCTGCTCGACCCAAGCTGTCAGCATGGCATTCCTCCTTGGTTGGCGATCATCCTAGCATGCGCGCCCGCGGCGCTGGCGAGTGCCTGCGCGGGGTGCTAACTTAGCCGCCCCTCGCCCCTGACGCCGTTTTTTCGAGGAGCGCTCGTGCTCTTTCCAATGCCCTTTCGCCGCAACGCTTCCAACGCCTCCAGCGATACGCCGCACGTGCGTCTGGAGCGTGAGGGCCGCAACGAAATCCGCCGCATCACCGCCGCCGTCGAAAAAGTGCCGTGGACGGTCAGCCTGCTACAGATTCTCTGGACCGCGGGGCCGGTCACGCTGCTCGGCGCCTGGGGCGGCTACCTGCTCGGCTATGGCAAGGCGCCCACGCTCGACAACTACATCTTCTTCATCTCCTTCACGGTCATCACCGGTGCCTTCGGCATCATCGCCAACCTGACCCATCACCTCACGGGTGGCGGGCGGATCGAACGCACTTCCAAGCGGATCGAGCGCGTCATCAAGACGCTGCCGGAGTTGCTGCTCGCCACCCGGAACCTGATCGTGGAAAGTCTCGAAGGGGACGCGCGCCGTCGCGAGGCGGCGGCGATGCTGCTGAGAAAGCAGGATCTCTCGCCGGAAGGGGTGGAGCTGGCCGCCCTCGAGCTGCTCGACGATAGCGACGACGCACGCTTGATCGGTCAGATCGATGTCTACCGTCGGGTCGGACTCCATGCGCGTATCGTCGACCTGATGGCGGATCACCGCGAACGACTGGAACCGCGGTTCAACGAACTCTACGACTACGCACCGCAGGCGATCACTTTGCTGCGAGAGCGCTTCGAGGGTCATGCCCCGGATCCCCGCTACGGCGTGCCCCGCGACGAGAACTTCATTGAACGTGTCATGGCGGCCATCGAGAGCGACAACGATCTGCTGATGACCCTTCAGGACGTCGAAGAGATGGTCATTCTGGCCTTCGAGCTGATCAGCGGACGGCGGATTCCGGTACTGACCTTCGAGTATCGCGGCCGCTGGAAGCTCGCGCGCGCCTTCGACAGTCTGGAGGAGGCCCGGGCGCGTCACCGCATCGCCCAGGCGACGGGGTTGTCACGACTCAAGGCACTGAACGCCTACCTTTCCGAGCAGTCCTCGGCCGATACCCTAGAGAGCGTCTCGGGCCAGCGCGCGGAAGCGCTGTTGAATCACAGCGTGACCGCGATCGATCAGCTCAGCGACAACATCCATACGCTCGCCCACGAGCTGCAAACCGGGCGCAGCCGGGATCGCCACGCCCTGCGTGAGCAGGCCGAAGTGCTGACCAATGCGATCAAACTCTACAAGAGCGTCTCCAGCGCCTACGAAGAGGTGGGTCGAAGCCATGCCCATCGACTGCGCATGGCCGAACGCTGGGAGAGCCTCAGCGCCAATCTCTCCGACAGCTCCACTCGGTTGCGACTCGGCCCCGGCCGACGCGGCCTGCGCATCCGCGAAAGCCACATTGCTCTCGACGACGAGGCAAAAGCCGCCGTCTGCAAGCACCTCGGCCGCTATCTCGAAAAAGCGAACATCGGCACGCTACGCGAGCGCCTGCGCAAGGCCGAACGGGACACGCAGCTCAGCGTCGGGGTGGATACCGCCAAGCGCGTTGCCGTGGAGGTCTTCCTGGCGCTGGAGCCCCACGTGCACCTGTCGCGTCCTGCGGTGCAACGTGCGATCAACAGCTCCAACGCGGCCGACTTCGGTCAGCTCGAACCCAACCTCTCGGCGGCCACCAAGGCCGCGATGGGCTCGTCGATGGTGCGCGAGATAGAGACCGACCTGTCTCGCACCGCCGAGTCGCTGGCGGTGGCACTGGTCCGCCACTACCGCGTCGCCCTCGAGCCCGCGGCGATCGACTTCCTCAAGCGTCAGTACGGGGCGCGAGACGCCACGCTGACAATGCTGACCAATATCAATCTCGAGCGCAGCGAGCCGGCCAACGTGAGCTATCTGAGCATGGCGCCGCCGGCGGTAGGGACACCGCACCGGCAGTGGTATCGCGCGCTGGTCCGTGCTCGACGTTATCTGGACAAGTAAGGAACCGCCCGAATGCGCCTGATCGTCGCCGAGAAACCCAGCCTCGCCCGCGCCATCGCAGACGCCCTGCCGATACCGGCCGTCCGCCGGGAAGGCTATCTGGAAGCCGGCGATACCCGCGTCAGCTGGTGTCTGGGTCATCTGCTGGAACAGGCGCCGCCGGAGAGCTACGACGCCCGTTACAAGCAGTGGCGACTCGACGACCTGCCGATTCTTCCGGGCCGGTGGCAGCTGGTACCGCGCCGCCAGGGCCGCACTCAGATCGCCGTGTTGCGCAAGCTGATCAAGCAGGCCGACGAGGTCGTCCATGCGGGCGACCCGGACCGGGAAGGTCAGCTGCTTGTCCAGGAAGTCCTCGATCACCTCGGCTGGAAAGGCGCGGTGTCGCGGCTGCTGGTGCAGGATCTCAATCGACCGGCCGTGGCCAAGGCCCTCGGCCAACTGGAAGACAACCGACGCTATCAGCCTCTGTTCGAGGCCGCTGAAGCGAGGTCGCGGGCTGACTGGCTCTACGGGATCAATCTCACCCGCGCCTGGACGCTGATCGGCCGCCAGGCAGGATTTGACGGCCTGCTCTCGGTGGGCCGGGTGCAGACGCCGGTCCTCGGGCTGGTGGTTCGTCGCGATCGCGAGATCGCCGCCTTCGCGCCGAAGTCGTTCCATCTCCTGTGGGTCGACCTGGCGGTGGCCCAAGGGGCCCTGCGGGCCTGGTGGCAACCGGGTGAGCGCCAGCCGCTCGACGATCAGGGCCGGCTCATCGACCCACGCCCGGCTTCCGCGCTGGCCGAGAGGCTGCCCGGCGCGAGCGGCACGCTCGAGACACTGGAGCAGAAGCGCAAGCGTCAGGCGGCGCCGCTACCCTACTCGCTCTCCGCGCTGCAGGTCGACGCGGCACGTCGCCACGGCATCTCCGCCCAGCGGGTGCTGGACGGCTGTCAGGCGCTCTACGAACGCCATCAGTTGATCACCTATCCGCGCTCGGACTGCCGCTACCTGCCGCGCGCCCATCACGCCCTGGCCGAGCGCACGCTGACCACCGCCTGCCAGCACGACGCAACCCTGGCGGAGTGGGTTCGCCGCGCCGACTTCTCGCTGCGCTCCAAGGCGTGGGACGACGCCAAGGTTGGCGCTCACCACGCGTTGTCTCCTACCGGCCGTCCCGCCGATCTGTCGCGGCTCAGCCAGGACGAGGCCAACCTCTTTCGCTTGATCACGCGCAATCTGGTTGCCCAGTTCTATCCGGCGCTCGAAACCTTCGAGACGCAGGCGACCTTTGGCATTCTCGAGGAGCGTTTCGAGGCGCGCGGCCGGGAAATTCTCGTGCCCGGCTGGAAACCCCTTTTCACCACCCGTGACGATGTCCCCACGCTGCCGACGCTGACCCGTGGTGAGCCAGCCACGGTGACGCAGGCGGGCGTGGAGGATCGCGAGACCCGCCCGCCTGAGCGGTTCAACGACGCCAGTCTGATCAAGGCGATGATGAACATCGCTCGTTACGTCGAGGATCCGGCGGTACGGCGCACGCTGCGTGACACCGACGGCCTGGGCACCGAGGCCACGCGCGCCGGAATCATCGAGACACTTCTCACACGGGGCTATCTGGTGCGCGAGAGCCGCTCGCTTCGCGCCACACGCACCGGCCATGCGTTGATCGACTCGCTACCGCCAGCGGCATCCCGACCGGAGCGGACCGCGCTATGGGAGCAACGACTCTCCGCCATCGCCGAAAACCGGGACGCCGCGGCGCCCTTTCTGGAGGCACTGGTGGCTGACCTTCGTGCGCTGCTCGGCCAGGCCAGCGCCGCCAGCCTCGATCAGGCGATACGCGCCTCTCGTCAAAGCCAGGCGCCGGAAGCGCCACCGGCCCGCGGCAAGAAGAGCGGTGGCAAGCGCCGCGGCACGTCCGGTCGGCGCTCGGGAAGCTCAACAGCCGGTGCCAAGCGCTCCGCCGCCAGCCGCTCGGGCGACGACCGCTCGAGCGGGTCTCGTGCCACGTCGCAGAAATCCAGCGGCGCCGCCTCGACATCGACGCGCCGACGCTCGCCCCGCAAGAAGTCGTGAGGCGAGCGCCGTGGCGCCCGCTTACGACTCGACGAACATCAGATGACGATCGCGCCAGGTCAACCGCTGGTCAGCGCGATGCGCGGCGGCGTCAATGCGCACCGCATTGGGCTGATCCGTCGTCGCCACCCACTCCCGTGCCTCGCGCTCACTTCGCCCGAATCGTTGATGGCGCGCCACCAGTCGCGACTCCCGAATCGCCGTATCGATCTCCACAAACCAGACCGCGTCGAGGCTTTCGCGCACCTCGCCCCAGCCGCTGTCCTCCAGCAACAGGTAGTTGCCCTCGGTAATCACCAGCGAGACATCGGGATCGACGGCCAGGCTCGCAGCGATCGGCTCCTCGATCTCGCGGCAGAAATCCGGCGCGAAGAGGGTCTGCGCCGATGTGGCTGGATCGCAAAGCCGGGCCAACAGCGAACGGTAGCCATCGACATCAAAGGTATCCGGCGCGCCCTTGCGCGCGGCACGCCCCAGTAACCCGAGCTGACGATTGGCAAGATGGAATCCATCCATGGGCAGGACGCAGGCTTCTTTCCCCAGCGCGGCGGCTAGGGCGCCCGCGAGCGTACTCTTGCCCGCCCCGGGGGATCCGGCGATTCCCAGGATGCGCCGCTGCCCGCCGGACGCCAGGCGACGAGCGGCGGTCACGATGGCGGGGTCGAGGGTGATCGACGCAATGACGTCCGCGGAGGACGCAGCGGTTGAAGCCGTCGGTGAAGCGTATGGCATGGCCGCCTCTTTCTTCTGTTTGAATCACGGGAAGTGACGCTCTGAGGTCACGTCTCTCATGGCGCACTCGCTCGCCCGCGGCCAACGGGACTATCCCGTATTGCGAAGCCCGGCCGCGATGCCGGCCATCGTCACCATGAGCGCGCGTGAGAGTTCCGACGAGATATCGTCGTTCTCGCGATGGCGCTGCAAAAGCTCCGCCTGCAGCGCGTGAAGTGGGTCGATGTAGGGGTTGCGCACGGCGATCGCCTGACGAATCAGCGGCATGGTCTCGAGCAGTGCCTGCTGATCGAGAATCTCCAGCACGACGCGTTCCAGCTCGGCGAGACGCTCGCGTAACGACGCCCCGAGGCGCTCAAGCTCGGGGCTGTCGACCAGACGTTTCTCGTAGTCGGCAGCGATGCGCGCATCCGCTTTCGCCAGCAGCATCTCGAGCATGTCCAGGTAGGTCGCGAAAAAGGGCCACTCGGCATGCATCTCCCGCAGACGCTCGAGTCCGCCCGGTTCGACAAGGGCCTTGGCAAACGCCTCGTCGCTGCCGAGCCAGGCCGGCAGCATCAATCGGGTCTGGGTCCAGGCAAAGATCCACGGAATCGCACGCAGCGCCTCGATGCCGCCCTCCTGTCGGCGCTTGGCCGGCCGCGAGCCAAGCGGCAGCTTGCCCAAAGCGCCCTCCGGCGTCACGGCACGAAAATACGGCACGAAATCCGGGCTCTCCCGCACTACGCCCACGTACGCGGCATGCGCGACGCTCGCCAGACGGTCTATCGTTTCACGCCATTCCGGCTTTGGCCCGGGCGGCGGCAGCAGCGTCGCCTCGAGCACCGCGCAGGTGTAGATCTCCATCGAGCGCAGAGCGATGGCCGGCTGGCCAAACTTGAACCGGATCATTTCACCCTGCTCGGTCACCCGCAAACTGGCGTTAACAGAGCCGGGAGGTTGGGACAGAATGGCGGCGTGGGCCGGGCCGCCGCCACGGCCGACAGTCCCGCCGCGACCGTGGAACAGCGTGAGGTCGACGTCACGCGCCTGGCACACGGCCACCAGTCGCTCCTGCGCGCGGTACTGCGCCCAGGCGGCCGCCAGCTGGCCAGCATCCTTCGCCGAGTCGGAGTAACCGATCATCACTTCCTGGCGCGACCCCGCGTAATCGCGATAGCCGGGAAGGTCGAGCAGGCGCTCGATCACATCGCCGGCGCGGTCGAGGTCGTCCAGGGTTTCGAACAGTGGCGCGATGGGCAGGCTGGCGCCGGCCGCCGCCTCCTTCATCAGCAGCGCCACGGCAAGCACGTCCGAGGGCTGTCTGGCCATGGAGATGACATAGGTGCCGAGCGCCTCACCCCGCTCGCCGCCGATGACGCCGAAGGTATCGAGCACCTCCCGGGCCGCGTCGGAACATGCCCAGCGAGGCGGTAACAAGGGCCGCGCCGAGACCAGTTCATCGAGCAGGAATTGCTGGCGCGCCGCCTCGTCCCAGGCGAGATAGTCACCGATGCCGAGGTGCCGGGTTAGTTCGTCGAAGAGCTCGGCGTGACGCTCGCCGTCCTGGCGCACATCGAGACGGGCCAGCGTGACGCCAAAAACCGCCACTCGGCGCAGCGTATCCAGCAGCACCCCATTGGCGATGGTCGACAATCCGACGTCACACAGTGACTGGTAGCACTCGAGCAGCGGTTCGGCGAGTTGTTCGCGAGTCTCGATAATCGTCGCCGCCGCGGCCGGCTCGCCATCGAGTCGCGCCCGCGCCCAGTCACGGGTCGCTTCCAGTGTCGCCGAGAGCTGCCTGAGCCGCGCCCGGTAGGGCTCGGGGTGATCGCCGACCTGCTCGCGCAGCGCGTCGTTCGCCTTGCCCATGGAGAGCTCGGCGCGCAGGGTGTCGAGGTCGCGAAGATAGAGATCGGCGGCCATCCAGCGCCCGAGCAGCAGCACCTCACGAGTCACCTTGGCAGTAACGTTGGGATTGCCGTCTCGGTCGCCGCCCATCCAGGAAGCGAAGCGGATCGGACTCGCCGTCAGCGCCAATCGCTCACCGGCGTGCGCAAGTAGCAGCGCATCCAAGTCGCGATGAAAATCGGGCACCGCCTGCCAGAGGGAGTTCTCGATCACCGCGAAACCCCACTTGGCCTCGTCGACCGGGGTCGGGCGTTGACGCCGAATCTCGTCGGTGTGCCAGGACTGACTGATCAGCTCCTCGAGCCTGGCGTGGGCGCGAGCCTGGGCTTCCGACTGCGCTTCCGCTCCCTCGATGACGCCGAGACAGTCATCAATGGCGTCATATTTTTGAATCAGGGTGCGGCGGATGACTTCCGTGGGGTGAGCCGTCAGCACCAGGTCGACGCGCATCTCGGTGAGGGTATGGAGCCACGCCGATGGCTCGTGCCCCGAGGCCGAGAGCCGCTCGAACAGGCGTCCGAGATCCGGCTGGGTGCCGGGGCGATAATCCTCGACGCGGCGAAAGCGAGCACGATAGTGCTGTTCGGCGATATTGGAGAAGTTGAGAAACTGATTGAAGGCCCGGGTGACCGGCAAAAGTTCGGCGTCGGGCAGCGTGCGGAGATGGTCAATCAGCGCCTGGCGGTCTTGCTGCTCGACCTGCTGCCGCCCCTGCTTGGCGAGTGCACGGATGGTTTCGATACGCTCGACGAAGGGCGCGCCCAGATCGTTGCCGATGGTCCGCCCGAGGCTGTCACCCAACAGCCTGACGTTGTCGCGAAGCGACTCGTGTAGCGAGGTGTCGGAATCCTTGGCCATGCACTCCCCCGTTGTCTGGAATCACGTGACTCGAAATCGAGTACGCCAGTGTCGAGGTTCAGCATAGCGCGTCACTCGAGGGATGAGACACGCAACACGGCAAGTAGCCGGGTCAGCCGCGGTGGGGGCTAGTTTCCAAGCGTTTGGCTGCCCGCCAATGCTGCTCCATCTCCTCCAGGGTGGCGCCGTCGAGCAGGCGCCCCTCGGCGTCGATAGCAGACTCGACATGACGAAAGCGGCGCTCGAACTTGGCGTTGGTCCCCCGCAGCAGCTGCTCCGGGTCTCCTCCGAGCTGGCGCGAGAGATTGACCACGGCGAAGAGCAGGTCTCCCACCTCCTCGCGGGCCGCCTGACGGTCACCGCTGTCGAGCTCTGCCTCGACCTCGGCGAGCTCCTCGCGAATCTTGGCGATGGCGCCGCGCTCGTCTTCCCAGTCGAATCCCTGCCCGGCAGCGCGTTTCCCCAGCTTCGCGGCTCGGCTTAGCGCGGGCAGCGTCGTCGGTACGTCGTCGAGCGCGGAAACGGCGCGCGTCGCCTCCCCCCTTGCGGCGCGCTCCTCGGCCTTCAGCGCCTCCCAACGTGCCTTGATCTCGCTCTCGGAGAGTTCACCGTCGGCGCGGCGTGAGGCGAGCGTCCCGCCCGGGAAGACGTGAGGATGACGACGTATCATCTTGGCGGTCAGCGTGTCGACGATATCGTGAAAGTCGAACCGCGCCTCCTCGCGACCGAGCTGGGCGTAGTAGACGACCTGAAACAGCAGATCACCGAGTTCACCGGGGAGCTCGGCGAAGGCGTGACGTTCGATGGCATCGGCGACTTCATAGGCTTCTTCCACCGTGTGCGGAACGATGCTCTCCCAGTTCTGACGGCGATCCCAGGGACAGCCATCGTCCGCTCGCAGGCGCCCCATCAGCGTGAGCAGATCGTCCAGCGTGTAGCGGTGCCCGGTGTCGGACCCCGGGGTGTCAGCGGCGGCCTTCGCCATTGCGGAAACTCCTCGGTCTGTCATGGGTGTTCACTTTCGCTCGTATGCACCGTAACCCCTGTGCGCCCCGCCTCAGCGCCGGCGCGCGCCCTGACGAAGGCGTTTGACGTCGATCACGTTGGGGAGCTGCTGAATGCGCGAAAATATCCGTTCGAGTGCCTCGAGTCCGTCGACTTCGAGGGTGATACGCATCCGGGCGACGTTGTCGTCCTGGTCGGTCGCGGTGTTGACGGAGGTGACGTTGACTCGGTCGCTGGAAAGCACGTGAGTGACGTCACGCAGCAGTCCCGAGCGATCCCACGCCTCGATCTCGATATCCACCGGATACTGAGCGCGGGCCTTCTCGCCCCAGCTGACGTCAACAATCCGCCGCGGCTCCTCACTGCTGAGCTGCAGGACGTTGGTGCAGTCCTGACGGTGGATGGTCACACCGCGCCCCTGGGTGATATAGCCGATGATCTGATCGCCGGGCACCGGGTGGCAGCAGTTGGCCATCGCCGTTTTGAGGTTGCCGACCCCTAGCACGGTGATGTCGCCCGCATCGCTGTTGGCCACATGCCTGGGCTTGGCGAGCAATCGTCCAAGCGCGTCCTCCTCCTCGCTTTCACCGAAGCGCTGCTGCGCCTGATGCAGCACCTGGCCGATTCGCAGGTCGCCGGCACCAATGGCGGCGTACATGTCCTCGACGCTGGTGTAGTTGACGGCTGTCGCCAGCTCGCCGAGATCGATGCCCTCGATGTCCAGACGGCGAAACTCACGGTCGAAGATGGCCTTGCCCTCGTCGAGGTTCTGCTCCCGTGCCTGCTGCTTGAACCATGCCTGGATCTTCGAGCGTGCCCGACTCGTCTGCACGTAGCCGAGATTGGGATTGATCCAGTCGCGGCTCGGCCCGCTCTTGCTCGCGGTGAGAATCTCCACCTGCTGGCCGGTCTTCAGCCGGTAGGTGAGCGGCACGATGCGGCCGTCGACCTTGGCGCCGCGACACCGGTGACCGATCTCGGTATGAACGCGGTAGGCGAAATCGATGGGCGTGGCGACCTGCGGCATATCGATGACGTGGCCATCCGGGGTAAAGACGTAGATACGATCCGGGGCGATGTCGCTGACCAGCCCCTCGCGGAAATCGTCGATCTCGCCGACCTCTTCCTGCCACTCCAGCACCTGGCGCAGCCAGGCGATTTTCTCTTCGTAGCTGCGACTCTTGGGATCGGTATCGGTGCCCTTGTAACGCCAGTGAGCGCACACGCCGAGTTCCGCCTCCTCGTGCATCGCGAAGGTGCGCACCTGAATCTCGAGCACCTTGTTCTCGGGACCGAAAACCGCCGTGTGCAGGGATTGATAGCCGTTCTTCTTGGGATTGGCGATGTAGTCGTCGAACTCGTTGGGCACGTGGTGCCAGCGCGAATGCACGACGCCGAGCGTGGTGTAGCAGTCGGTGATCTCCGGCACCAGGATTCGCACCGCGCGCACGTCATAGACCTGGGAAAAGTCGATGTGCTTGCGCTGCATCTTTCGCCAGATCGAATAGATATGCTTGGCGCGGCCATCGACCTGATAGCGAAGGATGCCCTGGCGCTCGAGCAGCATCTCCAGCGTATGCACCACCTCATGGATGTAGTGATCCCGGTCGAGGCGCTTTTCGGCAAGCTGCTTGGCGATCGACTTGTACTCGGGCTCGTGCAGATACCGGAAGGCGAGATCCTCGAGCTCCCACTTCACCTGTCCCACGCCGAGGCGGTGGGCGAGCGGCGCGTAGATGTCAAAGACCTCGCGAGCGACGCGCAGTCGCTTTTCCCGCGAGGCATCCTTCACCTGGCGTAGCGCACAGGTTCGCTCGGCGATCTTGATCAGCGCGATGCGCACGTCGTCGACCATCGTCACCAGCATCTTGCGCAGGTTTTCCTGCTGATTGTGCTGCGACAGTCCCTCCTTGGGCGCCTGGAGCTGGCTGATCGCCGCCATGCTGAGGACACCGTCGATGAGGTTGGCGACTTCCTGGCCCATCTGCTTGGCGACGCTGTCGAGCGTCAGCCGATTACGCCGGACGCTGCGATAGAGCACTGCCGCTTCCAGGGTCGGCTGATCGAGCTTGAGCTGGGCCAGAATATCGGCCATCTCGAGCCCGGTAAGCAGCGTCTGGTGCGGGGTATCGGCAGACGCGTGCTCACCGTCCGCGATGCGCGCGAGTTCGCAGGCGCGGCGCATACGTTCCGGCTCCCGCAGCCCCGCCTCCACGCGAATCTGCGCCACCCAGCGATCGAGGTCGACCCCACCGGCGGCTACCAGTGGCTGATCCTTGCGCACTTTGACCATGACTAACGCGCCCTCTGACTATCGGAAGAATCGGTGGCAGGCCGAGAACGACCGGCCGAGCGAGTGAGCAGCGCCACTGCCTCCAGATGCGCGGTATGCGCGAACATGTCCGCCATCGCCAGACGCTCGAGGCGAAAACCGCCATCACAGAGCGTGGCGAGATCACGGGCGAGCGCCGCCGCATGGCAGGAGACGTAGAGCACGCGCTCGACACCGCTCGTCGCGAGCGCCCGACAGACCGCATCCGCGCCGTCCCGCGGCGGATCGAGCAGTACCGTATCGTGATCGGCGAGCGCACTGGCAAGCGCCTCGCCGGGCACCGCGAGATCGGCCTGGAACGCCGTGACGTTGGTAATCTCGTTGCGTCGCACGTTGGCATGCAGACGCTCGACCATCGCGCGGCTCCCCTCGACTGCGCTGACCGAATGGACGTCACCCGCCAGTGCCAGCGAGAAGTTGCCGACCCCGGCGAAGAGATCCAGCAGTCGCTCACGCCCCGACAGCGCCAGCCACCCTCGCGCGGTGTCGATCAGCCGCTGATTGACCTCGGCATTGACCTGAAGGAAATCCCCCGGCTCGACGGCCAGTGACACCGTCCCCGACGTGCCCTCGACGCTCACGGCAAGCGCCGGCGGCGACACCAGCCACTCCAGGGTGCGTTTCTCCCGGCCTTTGAGCAGTGCCACGGATACCGACTCGCGGGTCGCGAAGTCCCGCCAGCGGGCGCTGTCCTCGGCAACGTCGCGCAGCTGACGCACGACGACGACTGGCTGGCCGCCGTCGGCGAGCAGCAGTTCGATGTGTCCGACGTGGCGCACCACCTCGAGCGACTCGAGCTGGTCGCGAAGTGCTGGCAACAGCGCAGAGAGCCTTGGCGCCAGCACATAGCAGTGCGCGATATCGACAAGCTGCTCGCTGCCACGGCTACGAAAACCAAGATGAATGACGCCATTGGCGTCGCGTTTGACACCCAGACGCGCCCGCCGCCGATAGCCGGCATCGTTGCCGGCGATCACTTCGATCGCGTCGCCGATGTCGCCACCACCGGCCAGGCGATTGATCGCGTGCTGCGACAGCAGCTCGGCGAGCACGCGGCGTTTGTGGTCATGCTGCGCCGTTACCGCCAGATGCTGAAGATCGCAGCCGCCGCAGCGCTCGAAGTACTCGCACGGCGGCGTGACGCGGTCGACGGCGTCGGTCTGACGCTGACGGACGTGGGCCTCGTCGAAACGCCGCCGCTGGCGGTGGACCGCGATGTCGACACGTTCGCCCGTCAGCGCCCGATCAACGAACACGGTCTTGCCATCCGGGTGACGACCCACGCCACGACCGTCATGGGCGAGCCGTTCAATGATCATGACGTCGCCGGACGCTGGCTTCGGTGCCGGCACGCTCCGATGTTCGCGTTTGGCAATCGGTGTGCGCTTTTTCCCTAGCATCGCCATGATCAGGCGTCCGGCGCGTAGAGGCCGGTGGAGAGATAGCGATCGCCACGATCGCAGACAATGAAAACGATCACCGCATTGTTCACCTGCTCGGCGACCTTGAGCGCGCCAGCGAGCGCACCCCCGGAAGAGACACCGCCGAGAATCCCCTCTTCGCGGGCGAGACGACGCATGTGTTCCTCAGCTTCCGCCTGCTCGATATCCAGCACCCGATCCACGCGTGACGGCTCGTAGATGCTGGGCAGATACGCTTCCGGCCAGCGGCGAATACCGGCGATACTGGCACCGTCGGCAGGCTGCAACCCGACGATCTCGATCGATGGGTTGCGCTCCTTGAGGTAGCGAGACGTCCCCATGATGGTTCCGGTCGTGCCCATGGAACTCACGAAATGGGTGATACGCCCGGCCGTCTGCTCCCATAGCTCGGGACCTGTGGAGCGATAGTGGGCCAGCGGGTTGTCGGGGTTGGCGAATTGATTGAGCGGCTTGCCCTCGCCGCGGGCGATCATTTCATCGGCGAGATCACGCGCCCCTTCCATCCCCGCATCCTGGCTGACACCGATCAAGGTCGCGCCGTAGGCGGCCATCGCCTGTTTGCGTTCGCTGGACGCGTTGTCGGGCATGACGAGGATCATGCGGTACCCCATGACCGCCGCCGCCATTGCCAGTGCGATTCCGGTATTGCCGGAGGTCGCCTCGATCAACGTGTCACCGGGAACGATGTCGCCACGCGACTCCGCCTCGCGCAGCATCGACAGCGCCGGGCGGTCCTTGACCGAGCCGGCTGGATTGTTCCCCTCGAGCTTGGCAAGCAGCGTGTTGTCACGCCCCGCCGAGATGCGGGCGAGCCGGACCAGTGGCGTGTTGCCGACGGTTTGCGCGAGCGTGGGAAAAGCCATAGCGGATATCCTAGAGACAGTATCGCAGCGCTTCGCAGCACACCCGAGGCGGCCGCCGGAGCGCCGATGGGAATCGACGATGTAGTGATTGGTGACAGTATATCGAAGCTCGCCGGGGGCATGACAGCTCGGTAGCGTCAGCCAACGCGGTGAGGTGCGACCCAGCGGCCGCGTAAAAGTCCCTGAAAGCGCCAACGAGGCCCGCTCATTGCGGTTTTGGCCATGGACGTGAGTGCTACGCTTTCGCTCACTCTCTTTGCCACGGCCGCTCTGAACTCCCATGTCATCCAACGCGCTGTCCCGGTGGACGCTAGTCGTCGGTGTCCTTATGTCCATGGCAATCGGCTGGCACCTTTTCGAGTTGCACGGCGCCGAACAGCGCCAGATTCGCCAACGCCTCGATGGCATCACCCACCTCATGCTTCCCTCACTCAAGGAAGCTGCCGACGTCGGCGACACGGCTCGATTGCACGCGCTGCTCACTCGCCTCGCCGAAAGCGACAGCGTGGCTGGCACGACCTTGTGGGGAACCGACGGCAGTGTCGAGCGTCGCATCGGCGTCGCGGTCAACGCGCCGGCATCGTTCCCGGACGCCGGCAACTGGCAGCCTGTCGAGACCTATCGCTGGATCACCCCCCTTCGACCGGCGCCGCGTTCGCTCTGGCTCGATCTCACTTTCAAGGATGCAGCGCTCGGCTCGCCGCAGAGACGAGCACGACTTTCGCTCGCGGTCGCCCTTGCTGTCGGACTTACCCTGCTGGGCCTGCGGGTGATCGTGCGGCGCCGCGAACGGACCGGCGTCTCCACCGCGCCCGACAATAGCGCCGCCACTGGGCCGGCTTCCGGCAATGGCGCGAGAGACCGCAAGGCTCAGGCATTGTCACCGGCGACGGCGGCAACCCCCAGTCAGCGACAGCTGGCTTTTGCCAGCCACGAGCTGCGGGCGCCGCTGTCCGGCCTGCTGGGTTTCTGCCGCCTGCTCGAAGGCAGCTCACTCAATGCACGCCAGCGCGAGTGGCTGCGACATATCGACCTTGCCTCTCGCGGGCTGCTGGAGACGGTCGATCACGTGCTCGGTGATACCCGACACCACTCCGACGAGGTGTTCGACATCGCGGATTTGGCGTGGGAGGTCGCTTGCCTTCAGGCTCCCCTGGCCCAGGCCAAGCGCATTACGCTGTTGCCACTGGTCTATGACGAGGTGCCGCCACGTCTTCTCGGCGCCAGCCTGCCCGTTCGCCAGCTGCTCACCAATCTGATCAACAACGCGATCAAGCATGGCCGAGCCGGTGACGTGGTGATCTGCGTCCGGCTCGAGCGTCGCGACAGCAAGGGTGTACGCCTGCGACTCAGCGTGCGCAACGAAGGCGCACTCTGCGCCGACCAGCACCGACGCTTGAAACAGCGCTTGGCGACGGCAGCCGACATGCCTCAGGAGGTCATGCCGGATGAGGCAGACCGACTCGCCAGCGGCCTCGCGATCTGTCGGGAGCTGGTCGCCACAATGGACGGCTCGGTGGACATCGAGACCGGCCAAGGCTGGACGACCCTGACGGCCTGCTTTGCGCTACGAGCCTGTGAGCCGCTCACACGCCTACCCGAGTTCGACCTCGACGGCGCGCGCATCGCGGTGCATCAGCCGCACCGCCGGTTGGCACGCCTGCTCGACCACACGTTAAAACGCTGGTCCGCCGCGCCGTCGGCCTCCCTAAATGTCGATGCCCTTGCCGCCGGGCCCGAGCGCCCCGATCTGATCGTCGTAGGCATCGAGCGCAGTGATCTGGAGAGTGACGCCGCCGCCGACTGGCAGCGCCGCTTCGATGAGATCGCCACACCCTGCCTGCTACTGGTCAACGCCGGGCCGACCGAAGCGCTTGAGTGGCGGCTGCCGCCCGGCAGTCGTATTCAGCGCCTGCCGATGTCGCGCTACATGTTCGGCCGCGCACTGACCAGCATGTTGAGCGAGCACCGTCTGGCGACCCGCGCCGATCGCCCGCAGGTGCTGGTGATCGACGACGATGAACTCTCTCAACACTATCTCGATGCGATGGTCTCGATCGTGGGTGCCCGACCACTGATCGCCGAGACGTTCGCAGGCGGGTTGCAGATCGCCCAGCAGCAGCGCATCGACCTGGTGCTGATGGACCGCCATCTACCGGACGCCTGCGGTGACGAGCAAGTGGCGACCTTGAAGGGATTGGGTGAGCGCTGGCAGCAGATTCCGATCGTGCTCATGAGCGCGGATCTGGATCAAAAATGTGCGACCCAGCCACTGATTCGCCGCCCGGACGAGCAGGTCGGCAAGCCGCTCAACGAGCAACGGCTGCGCCAGCTCCTGGCGAGGCATCTACCCGCGACGATCGCCGCCACGGACGTGCAAGCCGACACTGTCTTCGAAGCTTCGGCGTCTCACTCCCCCGATCACGCCCCGGCAACAGATTCGGCCAACCACTGGCGATCCGATCCATTCGAGTCTGGCGCTGCCAGGGTCGACACGAACCAGCTCGGGGCTGATGCACTGGCGTTGCCCGTGATCGACCCTGCGCTTTCGCTGCATCTCGCCGGCGGACGCCAGGCTCTCGCCGATGACATGCTGGCGTTGCTTTGGAAGGAGTTACCCGCCCATCGGCGCGCGCTGGAAAATGCCTGGACCGGGTCCGACGAAGCGGCGCTCGCCGAGGCGGCTCACAAGCTCAACGGTGGCTGTCGCTACTGCGGCGTACCGGCATTGAGCGAGGCGTGCGAGGCTCTCGAACGGCGCCTGAACCACCATGGCATCCATGCCTGTGTCGAGGAATGGCATGCGCTGCAGGAGGCCCTGCAGCGCACCCTGGCTCACATCACAAGTCAATAGAAAGGATCAACCGCACATCGAACCACTACGCGTGCGTTGCGTGGTCGTGGTCGTGGTCGTGGTCGTGGTCGTGGTCGTGGTCGTGGTCGTGGTCGTGGTCGTGGTCGTGGTCGAAGGATTCTATCTGCGCGACGAGGCCTGCTTCTTGCCCCGCCACTATCAGCTTCTTCATCTCGGCGACCGCCTCTTTCAGCCCCACGAACAGCGCCCGCGAGATGATGGCGTGGCCGATATTAAGTTCCTGGACGCCGGCGATTGCGGCAATCGACTCCACGTTATGGTAATGCAGGCCGTGACCGGCATTGACTATCAACCCAAGCTCGCTGGCGAACTCCGCCGCCGCCGTCAGACGAGCATATTCGATTCGCTTCGTCTCACCCTGTGCTTCGGCGTAGGCGCCCGTGTGTAGCTCGACCACCGGGGCGCCAAGCGCGTGAGCCTTCTCGATCTGATCCGGTTCCGGGTCGATGAACAGGGACACTCGACAGCCCGCCGCGCTCAGCCGCCGGCACGCTTCACCGATCACGGGCTCGCCGGCGATGAGGTCGAGCCCGCCTTCGGTGGTCAGCTCTTCACGCTTCTCCGGTACCAGACAGACGTCGGCTGGCTGTAATTGCTCGGCCAGTGCGATCATCTCTTCGGTGACCGCCATCTCCAGATTCATCCGCGTATTGATCACCGCGGCGACGAGTTCGACGTCGCGCGGCTGAATGTGGCGGCGGTCCTCACGCAGGTGCAACGTAATGCTGTCGGCACCGGCCTCCTCGGCCAGCAGCGCTGCCTGCACCGGGTCGGGATAGCGAGTGCCCCGGGCCTGCCGCAAAGTCGCGACGTGATCGATATTGACGCCGAGCTGAATACGAGTGGCCGTCATGGGGTGACTCCTTGCGGGTGATCGTTAGAGCGGGGAGAAATTCGAAACGTTGCGGGAGTCAGTCACGCTGGCGGCGCGAGCGCAGCCGCTGCATGAGCTCTCGCGAGCGCAGTGGCTGCTGCCCGATGAGCGGCGCCAGCGCCGCGCGGGTCAGTGCCTTGCTGAGCCCGGCAAGTCCCGGCGCGTCCCAGTCTCCTCGGCCCAGCAACTTGAGGCTACGTCCATCCCAGCCAGGCGATGTCGTGTCATCGGCCGGTAAACGCACGAAGCGACGCTCGCCCGGGCTGTAGCGATAGCGCGCGGCCGGGTCGAGAGACTGCTCGTCGACATCCACGAAGACCGGGTCGGCATCCAGCGCCTCGAGCAGCGTGACCTCCAGACGGCGTAACGCGCTTGCACGCTCGGCGGGCCGCGTCAGGCGTTCGATGGTCCAGCCATAGATGGCGAAGACTTCGCTGACCGGCAGACCCACCGGCAGCGCCCGGGTCAAGAGTTCATTGGCGTAGAGCCCGCAGAGCAACCCTTCCCCCGCCAACAGAACGGCGCTCTGCGTGGTCTCCATCATCCGTAACCGCTTGAGATCGCTTTCGCCGACCCAAGTCAGATGCAGCGGCGCAAACGGCTGCAGCTTGCTACGCGACTTGCTGCCGGCCCGCTGTACCCCCTGAGCGATGGCACGAACGTGACCGTGTTCGAGGGTGATCACATCGACCAGCGCACTGGTCTCGCGATAGGGACGTTTGTGCAGCAGATAGGCCGGCTGAGGTTGCATGGGCGGGACGCGACTCGGCTAGTCGAGATCGTAGCCGAGACTTCTCAGCGCACGGTCGTCGTCAGACCAGCCTCGCTTCACCTTGACCCAGAGATTAAGCATGATCTTGGCATCGAAGGCCCGCTCCATCTCCTGACGCGCTTCGGTACCGATCTTCTTGATGCGATCGCCCTTGTCGCCGATCAGGATCTTCTTCTGACCCTGGCGTTCCACGAGCATCAGCGCGCTGATATGAATCACGCGTCCTTCGTCGCGAAACTCCTCGATCTCCACGGTCATCTGATACGGCAGCTCGTCACCCAACTGGCGCATCACCTTCTCGCGGACCAACTCCGCGGCGAGAAAGCGCTGGCTCTTGTTGGTGATCTGGTCTTCCGGAAAATAGTGCACGTTTTCCGGCAGGCACTTGGCCACTTCCGCCTCGAGCTCCGGCACGTTGGTGCCATGCTTCGCCGACAGCGGGAGGATCGCGGCGAATTCACGCCGTATGGACAGCGACTCCAGCCACGGCAGCAGTGTGGTCTTGTCCTCGAGCCGGTCGACCTTGTTCACCGCAAGAATGACCGGCGCCTTGACGTGGGTCAGCTTGTCGAGCACGACCTGATCTTCATCGGTCCAGCGAGTGCGGTCGACGATGAAGACCACGCAATCGACATCACGCAGCGCCTGGGACGCGGCCTGATTCATGAAGCGGTTGATCGCTTTGTTGCGATCTTTGGTCTGCTGGTGCATGCCCGGCGTGTCGACGTAGACGAACTGAGACTCACCCTCGGTCTTGATCCCCATGATCTGATGACGCGTCGTCTGGGGACGACGCGAAGTGATCGAGACCTTCTGGCCGAGGATTCGATTCATGAGGGTCGACTTCCCAACATTGGGACGGCCGACGATCGCGACGAAACCGCAGGTCTGTGTCATTTGCGTCGACTCTTGTTGGGTTCGAGTTGTACAAGCGCCAGCTCGGCGGCCTGCTGTTCGGCGAGCCGACGACTGGTGCCCTCGCCGATGGTGGGGGCTTCGCCGAGCATGGCGACATGGCACTCGACGCTAAACGTCTGCGCGTGCGCCTCTCCCTCGACCGAGGTGACCTCGTAACGCGGTAGCGCCTGTTGGCGCGACTGCAGAAACTCCTGCAGTCGCGTCTTGGGATCTTTCTGCGTGTTATGCAGATCAATGGCGTCCAGGCGCGTCTCGAACCAAGCCAGCACTCGGCTACGCGCCACGTCCATGCCGGCGTCCAGATAGATCGCGCCGATCACTGCCTCCAGCGCGTCGGCGAGGATGGACTCACGGCGGTGACCGCCGCTCTTCATCTCGCCGGAGCCCAGACGCAGACACTCGCCGAGATCGAACTCCTTCGCCACGACGGCCAGCGTCTGGCCCTTGACCAGGCCGGCTCGAAGCCGCGATAGCTGGCCTTCCCTCGCCGCCGGAAAGCGCTCGAACAGCGCCTCGCCGATAACGAAGTTGACGATGGAGTCGCCAAGAAATTCGAGTCGTTCGTTATTACCGCCACCGACGCTTCGGTGCGTCAATGCCAGCTCCAGCCGCGTTCGGTCACGAAACTCGTAGCCAATACGGCGACTGAAACCTACCAGAGGATCACTCACGTCATTCCCACTTTAGGTTGTACTGTGTGTCGCGACTCGCCTGCACGGTGAAGCCGATCGGGACGGCAGTGCGAGCGAAGAATCACGACGGTCGGCGAGCCGGCGCGCGGCGGCGCCGGGCGAATTTCAGTGTATCTGGCGCACCGTGCTGAAGCTAGGCAGCCCGCCGTCCCAGTGCATCCAGACCGCGAACGCCTTGCCGACGATGTTACCTTCCGGGACGAAGCCCCAATAGCGGCTGTCGTTGGAGTGGTCGCGGTTGTCACCCATCATGAAATATTCGTTGTCGGGCACCACGATTTCACGCATCTGCGGGCCCGGCGTCTGCGGCGTGTTGTAGATGCTGTGATCGACGTCGCCAAGCTGCTCCAGCAGCTCTTCTTCGCCGGGGGCGGTTTCCGGGTCCGCATCGATGACCGATTTCGGGACCGGCTCGCCGTTGACGTAGAGCTGCTTGTTCTCATAGCGAATCCGATCGCCCGGCAGCCCAATCACCCGCTTGATGAAGTTGACCGACGGGTCGTTGGGGAAACGAAAGACCATGACGTCCCCCCGTTCGGGCTCACCCAGATCGGCGACTTCGGTGTTGGTGACCGGCAGTCGGAGCCCGTAGGCGAATTTGTTGACGAGGATGAAATCACCGATTTCCAGCGTCGGGCGCATCGATCCCGAAGGGATCTGAAACGGTTCGACGATGAAACTTCTCACGACCAGCACGATCAGCAGCACCGGGAAGAACGAGCGGGCGTAGTCGATTGGCCAAGGCTCTTTGTACTCCACTCGGGATTCGTGGCCCTGTGCCTTCGCCGCCTCGCGTTGACGTTCACGGCGTTTGCGTCGCCAGAAAAGACGGTCGAGCAGCCAGACGACTCCGGTCACAGCGACCGCAAGCACCAACAACAACGAAAAATTCATGCGAGATTTCCTACTCGTTCACTTTGAGAACGGCAAGGAACGCATCCTGAGGGATCTCGACGCGTCCTACCTGCTTCATCCGCTTCTTACCGGCTTTCTGCTTCTCGAGCAGTTTCTTCTTACGGCTGGCATCGCCGCCGTAACACTTCGCCGTGACGTTCTTGCGTAGCGCCTTGACCGTCGAGCGAGCGACCACGTGCCCGCCGATGGCGGCTTGAATCGCGACATCGAACATCTGGCGCGGGATCAGCTCCTGCATCTTCTCGACCAGAATCCGGCCGCGAGCATGGGCGTGATCACGGTGGATGATGACCGCCAGCGCATCGACGCGATCGCCATTGATGAGGATGTCGAGACGCACCAGCTTGGCTGCATCGAAACGCTCGAAACTGTAGTCCAGCGACGCGTAGCCCTTGGAGATCGACTTCAGGCGGTCGAAGAAGTCCATCACTACTTCCGCCATCGGCAGCTCATACACCAGCTGCATCTGATTACCCAGCACCTGCATGTCGAGCTGGACACCGCGGCGGTTGACGCAATCGCTGATGACCGCACCGACGTACTCCTGCGGCACCAGAATGTTGGCGCGAACGATCGGCTCACGCATTTCGGTGACGTTGGCGAGATCGGGCAGCTTCGACGGGTTGGAGATGTACTCGAGCTCACCGTCATCCATCAACAGCTCATAGATGACCGTCGGTGCGGTCGTCAGGAGATCGAGGTTGTACTCGCGCTCCAGCCGCTCCTGAATGATCTCCATGTGCAGCGTACCGAGACAGCCGACGCGGAAGCCGAATCCCAGCGCGTCCGAGTTCTCGGGTACGTAGTCGAGCGAGGCGTCGTTGAGCGCGAGCTTCTCGAGCGCGTCGCGGAAATCTTCGTACTCGTCCGAGCTGACCGGGAACATGCCGGCGTAGACCTGCGGCTTCACTTTCTGGAAGCCGGGAAGACGAGCCACATCCCGGGTCTTGGCGTGGGTGATGGTGTCACCCACCGGCGCCCCGTGAATGTCCTTGATGCCGGCGATCACGAAGCCCACTTCGCCCGCGCGCAGCATCCCGGTGGAGTGCTGCTTGGGGTTGAAGAAACCGATGTCGCCGACTTCCCAGTCGCGACCGGTCGACTTCATGTGAATCTTGTCGCCCTTCTTCAGGGTGCCGTCAAACAGACGAACCAGTGACACGACCCCCTGATAGTTATCGAACCAGGAGTCGATGATCAGCGCCTGGAGGCTGCCTTCGCGATCTCCCTGGGGCGGCGGAATATCCCGCACCAGGCGCTCGAGTAATAGGTCGACGTTAAGCCCGCTCTTGGCCGACACCTGAACGGCGTCGTGGGCGTCCAGCCCGATGATCTCTTCGATCTCGTGGGCTACCCGGTCCGGGTCGGCCTGGGGCAGATCCATCTTGTTGAGAACCGGCAGCACCTCGAGGTTCTGCTCGATCGCGGTGTAGCAGTTGGCGACGGACTGTGCCTCGACACCCTGCGCGGCATCGACCACCAGCAGCGCACCCTCGCAGGCGTAGAGCGAGCGCGACACTTCATAGGAGAAGTCGACATGTCCGGGCGTGTCGATGAAGTTGAGCTGGTAGGTGTGGCCGTCCTTGGCTTGATAGTCGAGCGTCACCGACTGCGCCTTGATGGTAATGCCACGCTCACGCTCGAGATCCATGGAATCGAGCACCTGCTCCTTGAGCTCACGCTCGGTCAAGCCACCGCAGACCTGAATGATGCGGTCGGCCAGCGTGGACTTGCCGTGGTCGACGTGCGCGATGATCGAGAAGTTCCGGATGTACTTGAGCTGTTCGTTGCTTGCGGCGTCTGCCATTGAATCCTTACCGATCGTTTGTACGCGCAGACGAACACAGGCCATGGCGGCGAGTCGCGCGGGGAAGAGTGACGAAATGGCGGCATTGTACCGACATGGTCAAGGCAAAGACAGCAGCGTGCCGAGGGTCTCGACATCGCTGGCCGCCGGTTGATCAGAAACGAAACAAGCGCCGATCGGCCCCGGTGACGGAACGGATCGGCGCTTGTCGTGACTCGCCGACGCCGGACGGCGTCGGCTTACCCTGTCGATCAGGAGTCGTCGGCGCCCAGGCGCAGTGCGACGAAGAGTGCGTTGCCGTCGCGCTGGATGCGTACCGGCACCGCTCGGTTGCCGTCGATGGACTGGACGGCATCGATCAACGCATCCGCGGTTTCGACGTTTTTCTGATCGAAACTGACGATGACGTCACCGGACTCGATACCGGCTGCGGCCGCTGCACCGCGGGGATCGACACGACGTACCAGCACCCCGCTATCGACGCCGAGCTGCTCTTTCTGCTGATCGTCGAGGTCGCTCACCGCGATACCCAGACGCCCCTGCTCGGCCGAGGAGGATTGGCTCGGCGAGCCATCGGCGTTCAGCTCCTCCGGCCATTCACCCACCGTGACATCGAGCGTTTGCGTCTCGCCCGCGCGCAGGATCTGGAGTTCGAGGTCGTCGCCCGGCGCCACCTGCCCCACCAGTCGTGGCAACGTGGTGGAGTCCTCGATCTCTTCGCCGCCCGCCTTGAGCACGACGTCACCGGCTTTCAAACCGGCTTGCTTCGCCGGACTGTCATCGCTGACGTCAGAGATCAGCGCGCCACGCGTATCGTCGAGGCCGAAGGATTCCGCCAGATCCTTGGAGACCGGTTGAATCACCACGCCCAACCAGCCTCGGCTGACGTGACCTTCGGTTCGAAGCTGGTCGGCCACATTCATCGCTACGCTGATCGGCACCGCAAAGGAGAGCCCCATGAAGCCGCCACTGCGAGTATAAATCTGGGAGTTGATCCCCACGACCTCACCGTCGAGGTTGAACAACGGACCGCCGGAATTGCCGGGGTTGATCGCGACGTCGGTCTGAATGAACGGCACGTAGGTTTCGCTCGGCAACGTCCGGTTGATCGCGCTGACGATACCGGCGGTCACGGAGTGATCGAAGCCGAATGGCGAGCCGATCGCTGCCACCCACTCGCCGGCTTCGAGATCGTCGGAGTCCCCGACGTTGAGCGTCGGCAGGTCGTCAGCATCGACCTTGAGCAGTGCTACGTCAGTCCGCGGATCGGATCCGACCAGAGTGGCCGGCAGTTCGCGCCGATCGTTGAGACGCACCATGATCTCGTCGGCGTCCTTGACCACGTGGGCATTGGTCAACACGTACCCATCAGCGCGAATCACGAAGCCCGACCCCAGAGACTTTCGCTCGCCCTCGCTACCCGGCGAACCGGGCATCGGCGGCATCTGGTCGCCGAAAAAACGGCGGAAGATTTCCGGCATTTCCTGCTGGCCGTAGTCGCTGCGGCTGACGGTACTCGTCGTCGCGATGTTGACCACGCCCGGCGCGGCCTGCTTGACCAGCTCGGTGAAATCAGGAAGCTCCCGCGCCTGCGCCGTCTGGAAGGCGGTCAACATGACTGCCATTAAAAGCCAGGTCGACAACCACTTCGTCATGCGTTGCATAAACACTCCTAACCGTCGTGAAGACTCGTGTAATCGCAAATGGGTTACCCGCCGGGGGATGACAACATGGCTTGAACCCCGACGAGCTCGGGCGAGTCAATCTTGCAGCATCGTCCTCGCCCTTAACATTGATACGAAAAAAACGCCCGAGTTCAATCGGATGTAAATTTTCTTTACCTGATCGCCCTGGACCGGGGTCGCCAGCGGCTTTCGTGTAACGGCTATCGGCTGGCACCGTCGGACGCGAAGAGCGCCTGGCGCGAACGGGAGAGGATGAGAAACGAAAACGCCGCCGTGTCTCTCGACACGACGGCGTTGAAGGCCGAAGTAAAAGACTTCCGGTCAGCGCTACTGGGTCGCGCTGGCCTGATGCAACTGGCTGGCGTAGGCGCCGCTGGAGCGCAGCAACGGCGCCCACTCATCGCTGCCCATCGCATCACTCGTGGCGTGACGCTCGAAGAACGGCCGCAGAGAAGCGCTACCGTCCGCGGGCAGATAAGCCGGGTTGCCCACGCTGTCACCGATGGTCATCAGCCCGTTACCGGCGCCTCCCATCGAGGAGTATGGCATGCCGTCCGAAGCCGGTGCCTGCATCGAAGCGGGCATGACGCCATTTTGGCCGCCCTCTCCACCGCTCTGTAAAGTGAAACCGGGTGCCGAGTCGCGCGCAGGCGAGCTGGCGATATCTTGGGTCACGCCGTTATCGGCAAAGCGACCGTTATAGACCTGTACACCCGTGATCACCATCAGTGAGACGGCTGCCGCCACGGCCGCCCCGCCCATCATGGAGAACGAGTGCCGTTTCGGCGACGTCGCCGTTTCCGGCTGGGTAGACGCCTGATCCGAAACGTGCGGCTCATCGTGAAGTGCCGCCAGCACATCCCCGGAAATATCCACATCGACGACGCTGTCGCGTTCGCGACGCATCATGCTTCGGGCGAGGTGGTAGCGCCGCCAGACATCATCGCTCGCTCCCGTCTGCCCACGCTTGAGCACACGGCGAAGATCGAACTCGTCGCCTTCGTTATCCATCAATGCGGAAAACGATTCGTTTAACTGCTTCATAGTCACACCCTCACACTCGGCCTTGCCATGTGTTGAATGACGGCGACGTCCATCCTGCGGCGAACCCACGAAAATCTGCTTATCGCGCCGCTCTACCACCTGTCGCGATCGCTACCATGCGCCTGCGAGCGTCGCCGTTCAACGACTGCATGTTGCTGCTTCCGGTACTCAGACGACAGAAATCGCCAACAGTTCATTTTCGGTTCATCTAGACCGCAGAAATTTCTGCCACCCGAGGTCGACCCCGCTGTCCTGCCGCCTCGACAACGCCCTCAGGCGCCATCGGCAGCGTCCGTCGGGCTATGCTCGAGCAGCGGTGCGATGTGCTTGTCGACGGACTCTCGCGCCCGAAAGATGCGCGACCTCACGGTACCGACGGGGCACTCCATGATCGTGGCGATGTCTTCGTAGGAGAGACCATCGAACTCGCGCAACGTGATGGCCGTACGAAGATCGTCAGGCAGCGCTTCGATGGCTTGAAAGACGGCGGCCTCGAGCTGATCACGCGCAATGGCAGCTTCCGGCGTTTCGATATCGGAAAGACGCCCGCTCTGATCGACGATCTCGGCATCGCTGATGTCGAGATCGCTACCCGGCGGGCGACGGCCCCGTGAGACGAGATAGTTTTTCGCGGTGTTGATGGCGATGCGGTACATCCACGTATAGAAGGCACTCTCTGAGCGGAAGCTACCGAGCGCACGGTAGGCCTTGATGAAGGCCTCCTGCGCGACGTCCTGAACTTCTCCGTGATCCTGCACGTAGCGACCGATGAGACCGAGTATCTTGTGCTGGTATTTCTTGACCAGAAGATCGAAGGCTCGTGTATCCCCTCTCTGCGCACGCTCGACGAGCTGTTGATCGGTTTCCCTGGCCCCCATTCAGCTCCTCCCCATTAACAGGGACGCGGCGCACTGTGAAAACGACGGACAATATAAATGACAAAACAATACGCTCATGACTCTACCTGGAGCTCGAGGACTCGCGATTCAGTGATAGGCGTGCAACTTATAACAGAACGATCTCGTTCGCACGCGTCGGCGGCATCACAGTGTTCCCGTTTTAACTTGGGGCATCAAGCTGATACCAACGCACGTTCCCCGCCAACGCGGCCATGCGACAGCGTCTTCCGGCGCTCCGAAGTTGATTTTCTGACCCGCCAGCCTCCATAGTACGCGCTCAACGCGCCCCCATTAGAACAGTCAACGAGCCCAGAATGTCGGAACAGCAGGTCAACAATCTCAACGTTCTCTCACAGGACGTCCTGATCACCCCGGAGCAGCTCAAGCAGAACGTCCCCTTGAGCGACGCCGCCGAACGGACCGTGATCGAAGGTCGACAGACCATCCAGCGCATTCTCGACCGAGAAGATCCGCGCTTGCTCGTGGTAGTCGGCCCCTGCTCGATTCACGATCCCGACGCCGCACGGGACTATGCCAAACGGCTGCGTCAGCTCGCCGATGCGGTCAGCGACAGTCTCTACATTGTCATGCGGGTCTATTTCGAGAAACCGCGCACGACCACCGGCTGGAAGGGCCTGATCAACGATCCGCATATCGACGACACCTTCGAGATCGAGGAGGGATTGCACACCGCGCGGCAGCTGCTGGTGGATCTCGCCGAGATCGGTTTGCCGCTGGCGACCGAAGCACTCGACCCGATCTCGCCGCAGTACCTTCAGGACTGCATCAGCTGGTCAGCGATCGGGGCGCGAACGACCGAATCACAGACACACCGCGAGATGGCCTCAGGACTCTCCGGGCCGGTCGGCTTCAAGAACGGCACCGACGGCAGCCTGGATGTCGCGGTCAACGCGCTGAAATCCGTCGCCAGCCCGCACAATTTCCTCGGTATCGATCAGGCCGGCCAGGTCGCGATCATTCGCACCCGCGGCAATGCTTACGGCCACGTAGTCCTGCGCGGCGGCAACGGCAAGCCGAACTACGACAGCGTCAGTGTCACCCTCGCCGAACAAGAGCTTGCCAAGGCGAAGCTGCGCGCCAATCTGATGATCGACTGCTCCCACGCCAACTCCAACAAGGATCCGTCTCTTCAGCCACTGGTCATGGAGAACGTCGCCCAGCAGATCATGGATGGTAACCGCTCGATCATCGGGCTGATGATCGAGTCCAACATCGGCTGGGGTAGCCAGAAGATCCCGGCGGCGCTGGAGGAGCTGGAGTACGGCGTATCGATCACTGATGCCTGCATCGACTGGCCGACGACAGAGCAAGCGTTCCAGCAGATGGCGAGCCAGGTCACCGCGGCGCTCAAGACGCGGCAGCAGGCCAACGACTGACGGTCTCACACACTGTGACGGCCGACCGATAGCACGATGCCCGGGATGNNCATCCCGGGCATCGTCGTTTGGTGGCGGCATCGTTTCAGCGCGTCGAGGCTAGGAGGCCTCATTCATCGCGACGCCGTCGATCTCCCGGCGAAATGGCGGCAGAGCGTCAAGCAGTGCCTGACCATAGCGGCGCGTCAGCACGCGACGATCGAGCAGTGAAATCCGCCCACTGTCCTCTTCCTTGCGGATCAGTCGGCCGCAGGCCTGGACGAGCTTGATCGAGGCGTCGGGCACCGAGATACGCATGAAAGGATTGCCGCCCTGGCTCTCGATCCACTCCGCCAGCGTTGCCCCCACCGGGTCGTCCGGCACCGAAAACGGTAGCCGCGTGATCACCACGTGGGTGAGATACTGCCCCGGCAGATCGATTCCCTCGGCGAAGCTCGCCAGGCCGAAGATCACGCTCCCCTTGCCCTCATCCACCGCCTTGCGGTGCCGCTCGAGCAGCTCACGCTTGGGCAACCGGTCCTGCGCCAGCAGACGCGATGCCCAGGGTTCAGGCAGCGCCTCGGCCACGCTCTTGAGCTGGCGACGCGACGAGAAGAGCACCAGCACGGCCTCATCGTCGCCGAGCGCCTCGATGAAGGAGACGATGGCCCGCTCATGAGCCGCGCCGTCACCGGGATCGACCGCTTCCCGCGGCACGCTCAGCGTCGCGCGCGAGTAATCGAAGGGGCTGGGCAGGCGCTGATAGCGGTAGCGGTTGGCAAGCCCCGCTCGCTCCTGCAGCCGCTCGAAGCGATTGAGTGCCGTCAGTGTCGCGGAGGTAACGATCGCGCCATGACAGGTGCCCCAGAGATGGCGTGCCAGCGTTTCCGCCGCTGACACCGGGCTCGCCGAGAAGGTCAGCTCCGGTTCGCTGCCGAACGTCTGAAACGTCAGCCAGCGTGCCTGCGGCTTCTGATCCGCCGGGTCCTGGGTGCTCATCGCCTGCCATAGCGCATGCGCCTCCAGCGCTCTGCCGTGCAGCAGGGCCGCCAGCGGTAGCCAGGGCTCGGCCTGCTCACGCGCAAGCCCCGTCGACTTCTCGGGGTCGAGACTCTCGCGCAGAATACCGGTCATCGTCTCGAGATCGCGGGAGAGCTCGGCGAAGGGAATGACCAATTGCCCGGCAAGCTCGACCAGCGGCTCCGGCGCGCGACCGTTGGGAAAACGGAAGTGCTGCGTCTCGCCTCCCGCTCCCTGCGACAACCCGGCAATTTGGTGGCCCATCGAGTAGGCGTCGCCAAGGCGCGGCTCGAGCGCGGCGATACGCTCCGGAAACGCCGCCAGCATGCGATTGAGCGCCGGCTGCGTCCCCAGGGCAGTGGTCAGCTCCGGCAACGACTTCTTCAGCGTGCGCAGCCAGCGCAGCGTGGCGTTGACCCCGAAACGGTGATGGAAATGATCCAACGCCTTGTCGGGGAGGTGGTGGCCCTCGTCGAAGACGTAGATACAGTCCTTCGGCGGCGGCAAGACCATCCCGCCGCCGAGCGCGAGGTCCGCCAACACCAGATCGTGGTTGGCGACGATGATATCCGCCTGCTCGAGATGCCGACGCGAGCGAAAGTAGGCGCAAGCGCCGAAATGACCGCACCGCCGATTGGTGCACTGGCGATGGTCCACCGTCAGGCGCCGCCAGTCCCGGTCATCGATCGCCACCGGCCAACTGTCACGGTCGCCCTCCCAGCTACCGGACGAATAGCTGTCTGCCATCTCCTGAATCAACTGCGGAAAATCGCCACCGGCGTCCGTCGCGATCGTCTGCTCGAACAGTGACAGTGTCGGGTTGGGTTCGGCGCCTTCCAGCGCCTGATCCAGCTTGGCGACACAGAGATAGCGGCCGCGCCCCTTGGCAAGCGCGTAGCCGAAGTCGAGGCCACTGTGCTTCTGCAGCATCGGCAGATCCTGATTGAGCACCTGCTCCTGCAGCGCCACGGTAGCGGTCGCGATGACCAGACGCTTGCCCCTCGCCTTGGCGATGGGAAGCGCCGCCAGCAGATACGCCAGCGTCTTGCCGGTGCCGGTCCCCGCCTCCAGCACGCAAACGTGCTCGTTGGAGGTGCGCCGCCCCTGATCGTCGGACTCGATGGCCCCCAGGGTGCGAGCGATTTCGGCAATCATCAGGCGCTGACCGTAACGCGGCGTGAGTTCGAGCCCCTCGAGCACGCGCCGATAGGCGTCCTGAATCTCCTGCTTGAGGGTCTCGTCGAGCATGCCGGTTCCATCGAAAGGAGAAGCGCAGGGAAAACGACCGCTCGCGGAGGGAGCGGTCGGAAAGCGAGGGCGTTAGTCGATCAGCCCTTCCGGCGGATGCTCACAGGGGAGCTTGCCGTTGATGTAGGTCTCGATCTCCGGCAGGGAGAAAGCATCCTCCTCGCCCACGAAGCTGATCGACACGCCTTTGGCACCGGCACGACCGGTACGCCCGATACGGTGGACGTAGTCTTCCGGATCTTCCGGCAGCGTGAAGTTGACCACATGGCTGACGTCTTCGATGTGGATGCCGCGACCGGCGACGTCGGTCGCTACCAGCACCTGAATCTCGCCGTCACGGAACTTCTCGAGCGTGCTGATGCGTTGATTCTGCGGCACGTCACCCGAAAGCATGGCCACGCTGATGCCAGCCTCGCGCAGCAGCTGATCGAGTTCGCGCACCAGATCGCGACGGTTGCCGAAAACGATCACCCGCTCCATCGACTCCTGCTTGAGCAGATTGACCAGAAGCTTGCGCTTCTCGGCGTCACTCACCAGGTAGACACGCTGGTCGATATTGGCAGCATTCTCGTGGGTCACCTCGATCTCGACGTGGCTCGGGTTCTGCGTCCACTGCTCGGAAAGACTGAGAATGTCCGGCGTAAACGTCGCCGAGAACAGGAACGTCTGACGCTCTTCACGCTTCGGCGTGTATCGGATGATCCGCTTGACGTCCGGAATGAAGCCCATCGAGAGCATGCGGTCCGCTTCGTCGAGCACCAGCACTTCGACCTGGGAGAGATCGATATCACGCTTCTGCTGGAAGTCCAGCAGGCGTCCCGGCGTGGCCACGAGAATATCGAGGGTCTTGCCGAGCGCCGTGCGCTGCGTCTGGTAGTCCATGCCGCCGACCACGCTCGCCACGTTGAGCGAGGTAAACCGCGCCAGCGACTTGGCATCTTTTTCGATCTGCAGCGCCAGCTCGCGGGTCGGCGCGATGATCAGCGACCGCGGCGCGCCCGGCTTCTGGCCGTCCGGCGCCTCCTCTTCGAGGAAATAGGCCAACAGCGAAATGAGAAACGCCGCCGTCTTGCCCGTCCCCGTCTGCGCCTTGCCGACCACGTCACCACCGAGCAGCGTCTGCATCAGCGCCTGCGCCTGAATCGGGGTGCAGTATTCGAAGCCTTCCGCTTGGATGGCGCGCATTAGCGACAGCGGCAGATCGAAGTCATGGAAACGCCAGCGACCGGCAACGGGCTCGACCTTGAACTGTTTCAGCGACCACTGGGAAGCACCGCCCGACTGCGTTTTGCGAGGCTTGCGTCGACGCCGCTTGGGTCTGCGGTTCTGTGCCGGGGCCGTGGCCTGGGCCTGGGTGTTGTCCGACTCACTCATAGTAATGACGAATGTCCGAATTCGATTGACGATGACGTATGCGATCCCGAGATCGGTCGCATCACCGAAGATGCCACCGCTGGTTCCCGGCTTATCGTTTTTCGGGCTGGCCGGGCCACTCGATCAGAATCGCAAGCAAGCGCCCATTGTATCAGTCCCACCCCGCAACGTCGCGAGCCCAGTCGAACACGTCGCTTGCCTGGCGCTGTCAGCCGCCGACGCGGCTGTTAGAATGGCATACCGACATTTTTCCCCGAGCGGCGCCGCGTCGCCGTTCGCGCTTACGCCATAGGTCACGCGCATGACACGTAGAAAAAAGACTCGCTCTCTGGCCGACAAGGTGACGATCCGCACCGGCAAACGAAAGGACTACCGGCGCTGGCGCCACGACAACCCCGACGAGGTCTCGACCACCGCGCGACGCTACGTCAGCAAGAAGACCGAGCAACGCAAGGCGCAGGCCGAACGCAAGCGGCAGCGTCAGAGCGCCCCGCCGCTGCCGCTTCACAAGGGCGACGAGCCCGAGGGTTCCCGCTGATGCGCCTGGTCTCGTTCAATATCAACGGCATCCGCGCCCGGCTGCACCAGCTTCAGGCGTTGATCGACAGCCACGCGCCGGACGTCATCGGGCTGCAGGAGACCAAGGTTCAGGACAGCGAGTTCCCGCTCGATGCGGTCGAAGCGATGGGATACCACGTCCATTTCCACGGCCAGAAAGGTCATTACGGCGTGGCGATCATGACGCGCCTCGCACCCAGTGCGGTGTACCTGGGCCTGCCCCATGACGATGACGATGCCCAGCGCCGCCTGATCGGCGTGACACTCGAGCTTCCGGACGGCGGACCGCTGACGATCTACAACGGCTACTTTCCGCAGGGTGAAAACGTCGAGCACCCGACCAAGTTTCCCAACAAGCGCGCTTTTTACGCCGATCTGAACGCGATGCTCGAGGCGCGGCACCGCCCTGACGAGCGCCTGGCGATCATGGGAGATTTCAATATCTCGCCGGAAGATCGCGACATCGGCATCGGCGAAGCCAGCCGTAAGCGCTGGCTGCGGGAAGGCAAGACGAGCTTTCAACCGGAAGAGCGCGAATGGCTCTCGACGCTGAAGGCGTGGGGTCTTTCGGATAGCTACCGTCGCTGTTACCCGGAGCGCGACGACACGTTCAGCTGGTTCGACTACCGCTCGAAAGGCTTTGACCGGGAGCCCAAGCGAGGCCTGCGGATCGACTACCTGCTGGCGACGGAGTCGCTCGCCGAGCTGACCCGCGACGCGGGTATCGACTACGCTCTGCGTGGAATGGAGAAACCCTCCGACCATGCGCCGGTCTGGACCGAATTCGCGCTCTGAGGCCGATCGACCGGAACCGACTTCGTGTCTGCCCGATCCTGGCAGACCAAGATCGCGGGCGGCGCCCATAGCGGGCGCCGCCCGTTTTTTCGCCGGCTCTCAGCGGCGGATACCATCGTGATCACGGGCTTGCCAGCCGGCGGCCTGTCGAACGCTAGGCCGACCCGAGCGAGTCCAGCCACTGCTGTGCCTGCTCGACACCGATGGCCTGGGCCTGACGAAACGCGTCCCGGGCATCGTCCGTTCGCTCCAGCTGAGCCGCGGCGATGCCGTAGAGCAGCCAGTCGCGGTCGGCGAAATCGCCGCCAGCGTCTCGCATCGCGTTCAACGCCTCCAGCGTCGTCTGCCACTCCCCCCAGCCATAGGCAATATCCGCCAGCTGATGCCAATCGTCGGGCGCTTGAGTTCGCTGGGCGAGCTGACGCCAGGCCGCGAGCGCCCTGTCGCGCTCACGCGCCGCCGTCCACGCCTGCGCCAGCAGACGCCGATGCCCCACGCTATCGTCGAGCTGCCCATTCTCCAGCCAGTCGCTCAGATGCTCGCCGGCCCGAGCCGGGGTGCCCCCCGCGAGGTGCAGCTTGGCGAGCTGCTCGAGATCCTCGGGCGCGGTCAAGGCGCCACGCCGCCAGCCGCTCTCCCAAATCGCGGCAGCGCGGCCCACGTCTCCGGCGCGCTGCGCCATTCCCGCCATCCGCCGCCAGAGATCGCCGCGCCCGGCATCACGCTCAGTATCGGTGTCGATCAGTGACAAGGCCTGGCCGAACTGACCGGCCTGCTGGTAAACGGCCTCTGCGAGCTGACGCTGCGCCGATGTCCATGAATCGGTATCCCCGGACTCACGAATACGCGCCAGCGAATTGGCGGCTGCCGACCAATCACCGAGTGACGCACGGGCCTGAATCAGCAGCCATCGGGAGGCGTCATCGCCCCCGCTTCGCTCGACCCAGCGGGTCAGCAGATCGGCACCGGCCTTGGTCTGCCCGGCCCGAAGCCGGAGCTTCGCTTCTTGCTCGAGCCAGGCGAGTCGACGTGACGCGGGCACCTGATCGATGGAGCGCGCCGTCGCCAATAGATCGGCTGCCGAGCCGGGCGCTTGTTGTCGCGCTTCGGCCGTGGCCGCAAGCTGCAGGAACAGCGCCCGCGCCCAGCGGTCGGCGGCGTTGCCGCCGGCGAGGCGCTCGGCTGACGCTTTGGCACGGGTCGTGACACGCTCAAGGTCACTGTCCTGCAGCGCTTGCTGCATTGACTCAAGCGAAGCGATCATATCGGCGCGCAGCGCAGGACCTTCGGCATTCGCCAGTGGCGACAGGCCGAGCCCCACGACCAGAGCCAGCGCAGCCCATCGCCCAGCGCGATGAGGCGAGCGGCGCGCCTCTCGTCGGTTGGCGACTGCGATCATCCTCGCCCTCCCAGCTTGAACTCGATTCGCTGTGTGACCCGGCGATAGTCATCGGCCTGCGGGAAGCGCCACTGCGCCATGGCCCGTTTGACCTCCCGGTCAAACATCCGTGGCGGGTCGGCGTCGATCACCTCGAGCGATCCCGCGTCGACCCGTCCATCGGGCTGGATGGTGAACCGCACCTGCACGTAGCCTTCGATACCCCGACGCTGCGCACGCGAGGGGTAATTCGGTTGCTGCCGGCTGACCGGATTGAGCTGGCCCACGTCTCGCGGTGACGCCTGGGTGCCCTGGGGCGGCTGCGAGGCCGCCGGTGCGGAACTGGCGCTTTCGGTACTCGCTACCTGCGTCTGAGCGGGCGCTGTCGACTGCGGCGCGGGCTCGGCTTCCGGCTCGGGCTCGGGCTCGGGCTCGGGCTCGGGCGCCGGCTCAGCTTCGTCCAGTGCGGGGAGGTCGCTGTCCAGCGTCACGTCCGGCGTCTCCATCGGCGGCGTCACGGGCTCGGGGATTTCCACCGAACTCGGGCTTTCGGCGGCCGGGACCGGCGCCGCCGCGGGCGGCGGTGGAGGCTCGACGGGGGGCGGCGGTGGCGCCGGAGCCGACTGCGCGGGCACCGGTTGCTCCTGTGGGGTCGCCTCTACCATCGCCATGGCCGTCGGCTCGACGACCTGGGTCTGCTCGGGCGACGGCGGCACTACCAGCAGGGCCAGCAGATAGAAGAGCAACAGCGCGAGCAGCGCGCCACCACAGAGGCCGGCAAGCCGTCGCATCAGCTATCGCTCCGGTTCGCCGCCACGGCGACATTCTCGACGCCGGCGTCGCGAATGCGATCCATCACCTCGATCAGCGTGCCGGTGGTCGAGCGACGGTCCGCCTGGACCACGACGCTACCGCTCCCGGAAACCAGCTCCGCGACCCGGGCGCCGACGCGATGGGCATCCACCGCCTCGCCATCGACCCAGACTGCTCCCTGATCGGTAATCGCCACCAGCACTTGCGTGTCCGGCCGGGCAGTGGCCGCACTGGACTCCGGCCGCTCGATCTCCACGCCGCTCTCCTTGATGAAGCTCGTGGTGACGATGAAAAAGATCAGCATGATGAACACGACGTCGAGCATCGGCGTCAGATCGACCCCGGTGCTCTCGTCGCTGGCTTCTCGTAAGCGGCGCCTACGCATGAGATTCCTCCACGGCGCGCGCCATGCGATCGTGCAATCGCTGATCCTCGCGCCGAATAATCTGTTCTAGCCGGCTGACGAACAGCAGCCCGACCACGGCCACCGCCATGCCGACCAGCGTCGGGAGCGTCGCGCGAGCCACGCCGTCGGCCATCGCTCGCGCCTGCCCGCTCTGGGTCAATGCCAGGCTGTCGAAGACCTGGATCATCCCGGTCACCGTTCCCAGCAACCCCAGCAGCGGACAGATCGCCACCAGCAATTTGAGCCACGGCAGCGGCATGCGAAGCCGGGCGATGAGTTCGCGGGTCCAAACTTCGCGCAGCGTCAGCGCGCTCCAGGTCGCGTGGTCACGACGCTGAATCCACGCATCGATCAGCGCCCGACGGGCGCGACGGTGGGTAAAACGCCAGTAGAAGAGCCGTTCCAGCGCCAGTGCGAACAGCACCATGGCCACCAGCATGATCATCACCAGCACCTCGCCGCCGGCATTGATCAGCCAGCGGATCGGGTCAAGGACGGTCATCAGCTCAGACATGAGCGCCATGCGGCCGCTCCTGCGCGTCGGCAATACGGGGCCCGGCCTCGAGGTGCTCGGCGAGCACGGCACTCGCCCGGCCCTCGAGCTGACCCAGTAGACGCCGACTGCGACTGCTGAGCGCGGTGTTGGCGAATAGCAGCGGCACGGCCGTGATCAGACCCAGCACCGTGGTCACCAGTGCCTGACTGATCCCCCCCGCCATCAGCTGCGGATCGCCAGTCCCGAAGACGGTGATCGACTGAAAGGTAATGATCATGCCGGTCACCGTACCCAGGAGCCCGAGCAGCGGCGCCACCGCGGCGATGAGCTTGACCACCGGTTGGCCGCGCTCCAGCCGCGGCTGTTCGGCCAGCAGCGCCTCGTCAAGTCGCGCTTCCAGCGCTTCCGGGGCGTGATGATGACCGAGCGCGGCGAAGCGGCCGAGCACCCGGCCGAGAGGGTTGTCCTCGCTGAGCGACTCGGGGTGCTTCATCTGGCGATACGTCCGCCGACTCACCCCCAGCAGGTAGAGATATTGCGCCAGCGCCACGAGAAGGCCGACGACACCCAGCGCGATGATCACGTAGCCCACGTAGCCGCCCTGATTGAAGCGCTCCCACAGCGTTGGCTGCTGGGCAAAGGCGTCGAGCACGTCGCCGTCAGTGGGATCGACGACGACGGTATCGTGATCTCCCCGCTGAAAGTCCTGCAGCACGTCCTGGACGCTACCGGGCGTTCGCGGATAGGCAGTGAGCCGCCCTTCGTCCCCGGTGCGCTCGAGCAGCGCGCCGTCGCTGAACGCCAGCGTATCGCCCAGACGGATCACCTCACGTTGCGTGACATCGCCGTCGGTGCCTGCAACGGGTGCGGTGAAGCGCACGCCGCGGCCGCTCTCGGCAATCAGCCCGGCGAGATCACGACGCAGCCGATCAAGCGTATCGATGTCGATGAGCCCGCGATCGTCGAGGCGCGGAGGCAGCTCGGCATCGCCCCCCACGGTGACCCACGCATTGCCCAGGGCGTCACGAATCTCGCCGGCCTGGCGCTTGACGATGCCCGAGACCTGCTCGATATCGCCAGCGTCGTCACCGCGGGACTGCTGAAGTTCAGCGAGGCGAGACTGCTGCGCCTGCTGGCGCGCCTCGAGCTCGTCGCGCCGCGCCTGGGCATCCTGCAGCCGCGACTGCGCGTCGGCGACGGCCTTGTCGAGAGCGTCGCTGTCATCGAGTAGCGCCTGCAGGCGCTCGGCATCGCGCGCTTCGGCAGCCTGGCTCTCCTGCTGGAACCGGGCAACCACCGACTGCAGCGACGTCGCCTCACCGCTGTCGGCATTGGCGGACTGGCCGTCCGGCGACTGCGCCAGGGCGGTGTGCGCCAGGAGCGAGAGTGGCAGCGTCAGTGACAGCGCCAGCATGACCGATGAACGGCGCTTCATGACTCACCTCCCGCGTCGCGACCGGACTCGACCGCTACCGAGGCCGGCAGCTCGAGCAGCTCGGGCGCGCTCTGATCGTCACTGATACGAATACCGCGGCGGACGGCGTCGATCTGCTCTCGCGTCAACGCCTGCCACTCGCCCTCGGCGACCCGCCACACCCCGCCGGCGTGATCATCCGGCGTCACGTAGTACCAGCCGGTGCGGCCGACTCGCAGATAATCGACCTCACGAGCGAACTGACTCTGCGCCTGCGCGCTATCGGACTGCGCGCCGTTAAGCGGACCGCGCCAGTGGTCCATCTCCCGACCGTAGTCGAGCTCGGTGCGCCAGGCGGAGAAAATGCGTTCGAGCTTGTCGGCGGACGAGGCTTCGTCGTTGGCGAGCAGCGACGCCAGATCGTCGACTCGGGCCAGGCGCTCGCGCTTCAGAAACGGCATATCGGCCTCGATCAGCGTGCGAAGCTGGGCGACCATGTCGCGCATCTCGCCGGGCAGCGCTTCGCGGGTCGTCGAGATCTGGGAGAGCGCCTGCGCCTGACGCGCGATGCGCTCGGACTGACTCTCGACGACCGGTTCGAGCTCGGCGTTATAGCGTTCCAGGCGATCGGCCTGCTGGCGGGTCTGCCGCAGTCTGGCCAGCGCTTCGCGGGTCGCATCGTCGGCGCTGTCGATTTTCGACTGCAGTTCGGCCTGCGCCTGCTGTGCGGCGATACTCGCCTGACCGAGACTGGCCTGAGAGGAGGCGTCCTGAGCGACGGCAGGACTGGCGAACGACGCCAGGCCAAGGGCAGCGAAGCCGAACGCCAGCGCGTGACGTCGACGACCTCGCAACCGCGGAAAGTGATACACCACGCCATCTCCTTGCGAATGGGGCGAAAGAGCCGGGGAAAACACCGCTCGAGGCGGTGACATGCGGCTAAAGCGAGCGTCAAGCTAATACAAACAAGAACAATTATCAATACGATACAGCGCCCGCCCGATCACGCTCATGCAACGCCAGAACACAAAAAAGCCGATACCCGGGGGTATCGGCTCATGAAGGCTCGGTGCCGCTCCAATGCGATCGACTGGAGCTGCGATCGACGCGAAGGTCTATCGACTAGAGCTTCTGCTCCAGCGCCGGCAGGATTTCGAAAAGATCCCCAACCAGGCCGTAGTCCGCAATCTGAAAGATGGGGGCCTCGTCGTCTTTGTTGATCGCGACGATCACCTTGGAATCCTTCATCCCGGCCAGGTGCTGGATCGCGCCGCTGATGCCGACCGCAATATAGAGGTCGGGCGCGACGATCTTGCCGGTCTGCCCCACCTGCATGTCGTTGGGTACGAAGCCTGCATCGACGGCGGCGCGGGAGGCTCCGACCGCGGCGCCGAGCTTGTCGGCAAGACCTTCCAGCAGCCTGAAGTTCTCGCCGTTACCCATGCCCCGGCCGCCCGAGACAACGATGCGTGCCCCACCGAGTTCCGGGCGATCGTTCTGGGCAAGCACTTCGTCGACGAAGCGCGAGGTCTCGTTGGTCACTTGGCCCTCGACCGACTCGACCGGCGCCGATCCCGTGCGTGAGACGGCATCGAAGGCCGTGGTGCGCACGGTAATGACCTTGAGTGCGTCCTCGGACTGAACGGTGGCGATGGCATTGCCGGCGTAGATCGGTCGCTTGAAAATGTCGGTGCTGACCACCTCGAGGATTTCGGAGATCTGGTTGACGCCTCTGAGCGCCGCCAGCCTCGGCAGCACGTTCTTGCCACTGGTGGAAGCCGCGGCGAGTACATGAGTGTAGTCACTGGCGAGATTCACCAGCAGATCACCCAGCGGTTCGGCGAGCTGATGCGCGAAGACAGCGGCATCGGCCAGACGGACACGGGCCACGCCCTCGAGCGTGGCGGCGGCTTCGGCGACGCCCTGGACGTTCTCCCCGGCCACCAGCACATCGACGTCACCGCCGATCGCCATGGCCGCAGCGACAACATGGGCCGTACCGTCACTGAGTTGGCCGTCGTGATGTTCGGCCAGAACCAGAATGCTCATTCGATCGGCTCCTATCAAAGCACTTTGGCTTCGTTCTTGAGTTTGTCCACCAGCTCGTCGACGGAGCCTACCTTGACGCCGCCCTTACGCTCCGCGGGCGTCTCGACCTTCAACCGCTTGAGCCCGGCCGGCAATGTCACGCCCAGCGCCTCGGGAGTGCGGTTCTCGAGCGGCTTTTTCTTCGCCTTCATGATGTCGGGCAGCTTGGCGTAGCGCGGCTCGTTCAAGCGCAGGTCGGTGGTGACTACCGCCGGCAGCTTGAGCGCCACGGTCTGGTGTCCGCCATCGATCTCGCGAGTGACACGGATCTCGCCCGCCTCGATGACGACCTCGGACGCAAAGGTGCCCTGCCCCATACCGGTCAACGCCGCCAGCATCTGGCCGGTCTGGTTATTGTCGGTATCGATCGCCTGCTTACCCAGCACAACGAGGTCCGGCTTCTCTTCGTTGACCACACCTTCGAGGAGCTTGGCCACGGCGAGCGACTCTACCGGCTCGTCGGTCTCGACATGAATGGCGCGGTCGGCGCCGAGGGCGAGTGCGGTGCGAAGCTGCTCCTGCGCGGCCTTGGGTCCGACGGTAACGGCAACCACTTCGGTGGCCACGCCCTTTTCCTTGAGTCGCACGGCCTCTTCGACGGCGATCTCACAGAAAGGGTTCATGGCCATCTTCACATTGGTGAGATCGACGTCGGAGTGGTCCGGCTTCACTCGAATCTTGACGTTGTAGTCGATGACGCGTTTTACCGCGACGAGTACTTTCATGGGTGTCCTCGCAGGCTGAATACGGAGCGATCCGCCCAGACCGTCTTGCGGGCGTGGGCCGAGGATCGTCGGCGCCACCGGGCGCTTGTCGACAGCGTACCTTCACGCCGTACTGTGAGGAAATGACGAGGCGACGACTGCCTGACATCCTCTGCGCCGGGGGCCGGTTCGCCGCGCGTGCCAGCCCTGTCGGGCCGGGACAGCGGCGCGCGAAAGATGCGATGATAGCGCATACCCCAGGCCGGGCCGAAGCGGCGCCTCGGCATAAGAAAAGCGCCCCGCCGAATAAGCGGCACTCCGCCGGCAGTGCGGCGCATTCCAAGCGGCGGTGAGACAGCGTCATGGCGAACCCGAGCCGATGACAACGTCTGTCTCGACCCGCTCGTGAGTAGAAGACAAGGAGAGACGGTTTGGAACGTGAATCCATGGAATTCGACGTGGTCATCGTTGGCGCGGGCCCCAGTGGCCTCGCCGCGGCCTGCCGACTGATGCAACAGGCCGAAGAGAGCCAGCGCGAACTGAGCGTCTGCGTCGTGGAGAAAGGCTCCGAAGTGGGCGCCCATATTCTGTCAGGGGCACTCTTCGACCCGCGCGCCTTGACCGAACTCTTCCCGGACTGGGCCGAGCGCGGCGCACCGCTCAACACCCCCGTGTCGCGAGACGAAGTGCATCTGCTCAAGGATGCCGAGACGACCCAGAAACTGCCGAACGCGCTGGTGCCGAAGACGATGCACAACGTCGGCGGCGAGACACCGAACTACGTGATCAGCGCCGGCAACCTCTGCCGCTGGCTGGCCGAGCAGGCCGAAGCGCTGGGGGTGGAGATCATCCCGGGCTTCGCGGCGCAGGAGGCGATCGTCGATGAGGCAGGCGTGGTTCGCGGCGTGATTACCGGTGACATGGGGGTCGCCGCCGACGGGAGCGAAACCGCCAACTACATGCCGGGCATGGAGCTTCGCGCCAAGTACACGCTGTTTTGCGAAGGAGCCCGCGGACATATCGGCAAGCGCCTGATCGAGCGCTTCGATCTCGCCGACGGGCGCGACCCGCAGCACTACGCCATCGGCTTCAAGGAACTCTGGGACGTGCCGGCGGATCAGCACCAGCCGGGGCTGGCGCTGCACGGTGCCGGCTGGCCGCTCTCCGGACAGAATCACGGCGGCTGGTTTCTCTACCACGGCGACAACCAGCAGGTAATGGTCGGCCTGATCGTCGATCTTGGCTATCGGCAGCCCTATCTCTCGCCCTTCGATGAATTCCAGCGCATGAAACATCATCCACTGCTGGCGAAGACGCTGGAAGGCGGCTCGCGGGTCGCCTATGGCGCTCGCGCGATCACCAAGGGTGGCGCCAACTGCCTCCCCAAGATGACCTTCCCCGGCGGGCTACTGCTCGGCTGCGATGCCGGCACGCTCAACTTCGCCAAGATCAAGGGCATCCACACCGCAATGAAGTCCGGCCTCCTCGGGGCAGAAAGTGTCTTCGCCGCGCTGGCGGATGACGCCGACGGCGGGCGTGAGCTGACCGAATTCACGGTGGCGTGGCAGTCGAGCTGGGCCTGGGCGGAGTTGCAGGCGAGCCGCAGTTTCGGTCCGGCGATCCATAAGTACGGGACCCTCGGCGGCGGCGCGTTCAACTTTGTCGACCAGCTCACCGGCGGCAAGCTGCCGACGCTCCACGATACCGCACCGGATCACGAGATGACGCCGGCCCAGGACGCGGAGAAGATCGACTACCCCAAGCCGGACGGCAAGCTATCCTTCGACAAGGCCTCATCGGTGTTTCTCTCCAACACCAACCACGACGAGAACCAGCCTTGCCATTTGAAGCTGAGCGACCCGTCGATCCCCATCGACAGGAACCTGCCGGACTATGCCGAGCCTGCGCAGCGCTACTGTCCCGTTGGCGTCTACGAAGTCGTGGAGAGCGAAGCCGGACCGCGCTTTCAGATCAACTTCCAGAATTGCATCCACTGCAAGACCTGCGACATCAAGGATCCGTCGCAGAACATTACCTGGGTGGCGCCCGAAGGCGGCGGCGGACCGAACTATCCCAACATGTAGCGCTTGACGGCCAGCCCCCTGCGCCGAGGGGCAGCAACACTGCGTCAAGGGACAGCAACACGGGTGGCAACCCAAGAGGCCTCGCGAGGCCTCTTCGTCAGTCTCCCGCTGGCGGCTCAGCTGCCGGTCGCGACCGGGCGTAGCGGGTCGCGCACCCACTCGCTCCAGGAACCGACGTAGAGCCGGGGTAGCGGCAGACCGGCAACGGCGTAGGCGAGGATGTTATGACAGGCGGTCACTCCGGAACCGCAGTAAGCGGTTAGCACCTCGGCCTTCGGCAACGCGGCTGCCAGTTGCCGAGTGGTCTTGAAGCGCCCTGAGGGGTCGAGGTTATCCGCGCACGGCCGGCATACCGCTCCCGGGATGTGACCGGCGACGGGGTCTAGTGGCTCCTCCTCGCCGCGAAAACGCGACGCCGTTCTGGCGTCGATGAGCTGCCCGCCCTCCTGGGCCAGCCGCTCCCGCCGGATCCAAGCCGATTCGTCATAATCGGGCACCCAAGCAGACACATCGGAAGGCGACGCTACTGGCATCGGGCCAAGCCCCGCGATCTCCGCATGCCACGCCTGAATGCCACCATCGAGAACGCGCACGTCAGGGTGTCTTGCCCAGCAGGCAAGCATCCACCAGCCCCTGGCCGCCGCAAGCCTGCCGCCCTGATCATCGAAAACCACGACGGGCCGATCCGGAGAGATGCCCAGCAGTTGCAGTGTCGCGGTGAACGCCTGACGCGTCGGCAGAGGGTGTCGCCCGGCATCGCCAGGTGCACTCGACATGTCGCGTTCGAGATCGAATGGCTGACTTCCCGGCACGCCCCTATCTTCAGCACGACTCTCTCCTCGGCTGACACGGCAGTCGAGTACCAGCGGTGGCAGCGCCGACGCCATGGCCGCAACCAGTGTCGGCGAATCGATCAGGCTATCTTGCACGGGCTCTCTCCTGGATTAGCGCGGTCGCGCGCGTGACAGGCGTTCAACCGGTGCACGGGCCGCGATCAGACGCCGCCGCCCCGCCGAGTCGAAACGCACATCAATGACCGGATTGGTGGATGAGCCTTCGACGACGACCACTTCACCGTCACCGAAGGTGGCGTGGCGAAGACGGTCACCGACCTGCCAGCTCGACGGCGCGAGCCCCGCGGCGCCGACCTTTGCCACCTCCGCGGCCGACTCGTCACGACGCGTGACCGCCAGCGAGCTGCCCACGCGAGCGAGATAGCGCTCGACCAGTGCCGGCTCACTGACGGCGAGCGCCGTCTCGGTGGCAGACCCCACGTCGCCGGCCAGCGCCCGGGCGACGCAGCCGGCATCGGCGACGGCGGTCTCTTCGAGAAAGCGGCTCGGTCGATGTTCGCCCCCATCCTGAAGCAGAAGGAGCCGCTCTCGGGCGCGAGTAATCCCCACGTAGTAAAGCCGGCGCTCCTCTTCCTGGCGCTCGGGTGAGAGCGGGTTCTCCCGACTGTAGTGCGGAAAGTCCTCTTCGTTGAGGCCCGCCAGCACCACCAGCGGCCACTCGAGCCCCTTGGCACCGTGAACGGTGCTGATGAGCACGCCGTCGTCGCGATTCTCCACCGGATTGCGCAGCAGTTCGATGAACGCATCCGGATCGTTGGCAAGCTCGCCGGCCTGCTCGATCAATACATCAAGCAGACGCACATCATCGTCCCCTTTCTCTCGCCGCGAGGCGGAGCGGCGCAGCACTTTTTCAGCATCGATGGCGTCGACGACATGCTCGAGCAGCTTCGCCGGCGGCCAGTTGGCAAGCTTTGGCAGCTCGCAGAGTAACTGCCAGCGCCGCTTCAGATTCCGCCGCTGACCGGGCCGCAGCCCGCCAAGCACGTTGGCGTCTTTCGCCGGCCAGTGCTGGGTATGCGCAAGCTCGTCGACCAGTGCGCGCAGACGATCCTGGGCGACGAAGGTGGTCGGCTGAGAGAAGAGCAACGCTAGATGCGCCGGATCGTTGAGCAGTCCGGGGGCACGCGCGAGCTGCAGGTAGCCGGCAAGCGCCTGCACCAGCGGCAACCGAAAGACGAACCGCTCCTCCTGAGCGAGACGAAAAGGGATGCCGGCACGAAGTAGCTGCAGCTGGACCGAGACCGACAGCGACCAACTGCGGACCAGCACGCACGCCTCGCGACTCTCCCGGCCTTCCTCGTGCCAGCGCGCCAGCGTTGCCAGCAGCGCGTTGGCACCGGTACCGGCCTCCAACGTCGTCGCCGGGTTGCCGGGCGCGGCCAGGCAGAGCTGATCGCGGCGCTCGCGGTTGCCGCGGATGGCGTGATTCGCCGCCAGCGCCAGGGCGTGACCATGACGGAAGGTGTAAGAGAGCGGATAGTCTCGGGCGTGGCCGAAAAGCGAGTCGAAGCGCGCGAGCATGGCGTCGGGACGCGCCCCTCGCCACTCGTAGATGCACTGATTGGCATCCCCCACCGCCATCACCTGGGCGCTGTCGCCGGCCAGAAGGCGCAGCAGTCTTAGCTGCGCTTCGTTGATGTCCTGATACTCATCGACGATGACGTGAGTGAGAAATCCCTGCACCCGCTGACGCGCTTCAGGAACGGATTCCAGACAGCACAGCGGGCGATAAAGCAGGTCGGCGTAGGTCATGCTGTTCGAGGCGTCGAGCAGCGATTCGGCGATGCCATACGCCTCGACGAAGTGGCGCTCGCTGTCGGCGTAGTCCAGGCGCTCGAACAGCGCTGCCGGCTCGGCGACCTCGGCTTTCACCAGGTCGCAGAACTGGCCGAACGCCTCGAGCCGGTCAGCATCGAGTGCCGCTTCTCGGGTTTCGCCATCCGCCTGATCCAGACTCTGCATGACGGCCTGTCGAAAAAGCCGCTCGCGCTGCCAGTCGGCCTGCAGAAGCTGACGCGATGCCAGATAGCCCCAGCGGGTCAGGCTCTGAGTCAGACGGTGCCCGATCGAATGGAAGGTTCTCACCTCCGGGAGCAACGTACCGGGACTCGCCTCGCGCTCGAGCTTGAGCCGGAAATCATCACGGGCGGCGCGATTGAACATCAGCACCAGCACCCGGCGGGGGTTCTCGCCCGCGGCCAGTAGCTCCAGCACACGGCGCACCAGTGTGGTCGTCTTGCCCGCCCCGGCAACCGCCGCCACCCGCGCGTGACCCTCGCCGTGAGCGATTACCGCGCGCTGCTCGTCGGTCAGACTGCGGTCCTCGTCGGTCGAAATAACGCTGGCCGACGAGGCCTCGTGAGTGGCTTGGGGGCTAACGGCATCAGTCATGAAAGAGCGCGACTCGCGAATTCGAAAGTGTTAAGCGTCGACATCGAGCCGACCCAGCGACTGCCAGGCGCCGTCGCTCCAGAGGCCGATCTCGCTGCCCTCGACGTCGGCGCATTCGACCAGGCGATAGAAGAGGTTGCGGTGCAACCGCGCCCATAAGCCGCGATCCACGGCCACCGCCGGCAGCGGATCGCCGCTGGGTGATGCGACCAGCATCAAGCGTCGGCTGGCGTCGAGTCGAAGTTGCTCCCCCCACTGGCCGACCAGCGTCCAGCCAGCGGCGTCGGCCTCCGCGTCATGTATCGACAACGGCAGGTCCTCGACCCGAATTCGCAGCTTTTCACCGGGTGTCACCAGATAGTAGTCACCGTCGGACTCTCGGCGCAGCACCCGCGCCAACAACTGAACGAGCTCTGGACGGGTGATTGGCGAGCCTTCGTGGATCCAATCGCCGCTCTGGGTGATCACAAGATCCATCTCCCCACAGACCGGCGGGTCCCAGCGCTCGATCGGCACCCGTGCCTCGGCTTTGACTTGCTGAAACAGTGCGTCCAACCGCATGGCCGCTACTCCCAGACGCTGGCGTTAGACAAACGGATTGGGCGCCCCATCGCTGACGCTCGCCGCGAAGAGCCGGTAGAAGTTGGCCCGAGTCTGCATGGCCACCTCGTCGACGGTGATGCCACGAGCCTCGGCGATGCATTCCGCCACCTCGACGACATACTGCGGCTCGTTACTGCGGCCGCGATACGGCACCGGGGCAAGGAAGGGGCTGTCGGTCTCGATCAGGAGCCTGTCCAGCGGCACCTGGCGAGCCACGTCGCGAAGCGCTTCGGCACTGGCAAAGGTAACGATGCCGGCAAGCGACACATAGAGGCCCAAACGAATCGCCTCTCGCGCCATGTCGATATCTTCAGTGAAGCAATGGAGCACGCCTCCGACATTGGGATCGGTATGCTCGCGGACCAGTGCCAGCGTCTCTTCTCGGGCCTGGCGAGTGTGGATCACCACGGGAAGTTCCAGCGCATGCGCGGCCTGAAGATGCGCCGCAAAGCGCCGCCGCTGGATGTCAGGGGCGATGCTCTCATAGTGAAAGTCGAGCCCGGTCTCGCCGATAGCGACGGCGCCACACTGCTCGGCACACTCGATGATCGCCTCGACGCTCGGCTCTTCAGGGACGTCGGCCAGCGGATGAACGCCGACGCTCATGACGACGTCCTCGTGATCACGGGTGATCTGCGCCATCGCCGGTGCGCTCTCAAGCGTGGTGGCGATGGAGAGAAATCGCTGGACGCCGCGAGTCCGGGCCGCGTCCAGCGCCGCTTCCAGGCTGCCTTTATGGGGCGAGAGGTCGAGCCGATCCAGATGACAGTGGGAATCTACGAACATGCAGTATCCAAAAAGCCGATGCCGCCGCCACTCACGCCGCGATTCTCGGGGCGGTGGCGGCGACAGGAGTCATTGCAAAACGCGGTGGAGGCGCGCGACAGAGGCCATTGACGTGCCTGCCGTTGACGGCACGACCTGAGCAGGATCTCGGGATTGGCCAGCCGAGGATTCTACACGCCCGTGATTCGCTTGTGACCGCGCCCGGTCTCTTCCACGTGTCAAAGCGTATGGCTCAGCGTGACGTTGTCCGGCGCCGACGAGGCCAGCCGGGCTTCGATGCGGTGGCGAAGTTCCCGTCCCGCTTCGTCGAAGTGAACACCGATACCGGCGACACGACGGTTCGTTCCCTGCGGCGTGATCCAGACCACGTCGCCTTCGACGGCGGACCGCTCACTCTCGCCCGGCAGGGTGATCAGCAGATAGGCACGCTGACCGATCCCGTAGGTGTCACGGGTCGGGACGAACAGGCCGCCGTGGGTGAGCCACGGCAGATAAGCGCTTTGCAGCGTCTCGTCATCGCGAATCTTCAGCGACAGGGCTTTGGGCGCACTCATTGACTTCACCTCGGCCGCGTTTGCGGCAATCAGGATCTCAGCAGCGCGGACCAGCGAACGAGCCAGGCCTCCATGACGAGCTGCGGGTTGGGGTTGCCACCGGCTGCCAGCAGACGGCGCTGCTCGCGAGCATAGTCCAGCAGCCGGAACCAGTCGCGCACCCGAGCATTTTTCACCGCCTGACGGTAGAGCGGCAACAGGTCACTGTTGCGCACCCGCGCCGGGTCACCGGAGAGACCGAGACGAATCAAATCTTCGAGCCACGCGATGCCATACCAGAGCACACGATCCAGCGACTGGGCATCGAGTCTCGCCGCTTCACCGATGGGTTCGCCGCCCCGAACCAGCGAGTCGAAGAGTTCGCGCAGGTCCTGACGCAGTTGACGCGCCTCGCCGCTGGCGAGTTCCTCGGCCAGTAGCGGCAGCCCACCGGCAACGCGCAGCCAGAATCGCGCGTCTTCCACCCCGCCCAGCCGCTCGGCGAGCCAGGTTTCGGCGGCTTCGGCAGCCGGGATGCCGAGACTCCACTGCTGGCATCGCGAACGTATCGTCGGTAGCAGGCGCGATGGCACATCGGCGATCAGCACGAAAAGGGTTCGGCTCCCCGGCTCTTCCAGGCTCTTCAGCAGTGCGTTGGAAGCGGCGACGTTCATCGCCTCGGCGGGCTCGATGCGGATAACGCGGTGGCCTCCCTGCTGCGCGGTCTGGGAGACGAAACCGTTGACGCGCCGAATGGCATCGATACGAATCTGCCGCGACTTTTCGGTGAGCGACACGCTCTGGAGATCAGGATGATAGCCCGACAGCAGCATGCGACAGCTATGACACTCGCCGCAGGCCGTGGCATTCGGTGCACGACAGAGCGTGCGCGCGATCAACGCCTCCGCCAGTGGTTGCTTGCCGATCCCACGCGGGCCCGAAAGCAGCAGCGCGTGCGGAAGCTTGCCCCGGTCCTGAAGATCGATGAGCTGCTGCCAGCGTTCGTGCTGCCAGGGAAGCGGGGTCAGGACCATGCGGCGACTCGCTCGCGCAAGCAGTCACCGATCGCCTGCTGCACCGTCTCGAGATCGGGACGCGCATCGATCACCGCGAAGCGTTCGCTCCGAGCGGCGCGCTCGAGGTAGGCCTGACGCACCGACTCGAAGAACGTGCTTTGTTCCTGCTCGAAGCGATCCAGCGGCGCCCCGCGCCCGGATACACGCTCGGCGGCCAGCGCCACCGGCACGTCGAGCAGCAGGGTGAGATCCGGCTGCAACGACTGCTGGACCAGCTGCTCGAGGGTTTCGATCCGCTCCCGGGCCACACCGCGCCCCCCGCCCTGGTAGGCAAAAGTGGCGTCGGTGAACCGGTCACAGACGACCCAGGCGCCTCGCGCCAGCGCGGGCCGAATCTGCTCGGCGAGATGCTGGGCGCGGGCGGCAAAGACCAATAGCAGCTCGGCATCATCACACCATGGCGCGTCGCGGCTCGGATCCAGCAGAAGCTCGCGAATTGCCTCGGCGCCTGGCGTTCCACCGGGCTCGCGAGTCCGCACGACCTCCAGGCCTCTCGCCGACAGCCAGTCGCAGACGAAGCCGACATTGGTGGTTTTGCCAACCCCTTCGCCGCCCTCGAGGGTAATGAAGCGGCCGCAGCGTTGCGTCTGAGTCTCTGCACTCATGAGTTGTCGCCTCGTGGAGTCGTGAACCACCGGTCGCCCACCGGCCTGAAATGACGATGAATTCGCGGCCGTTCAATCACCATTGAGAATGTACCGCCTTACCGCTGCGTTGTGCGCCGCCAGCGTCGCCGAGAACTGATGGGAACCGTCACCCTTGGCAACGAAGTACAGCGAATCCCCGTCATTGGGGTGAACGGCAGCATTCAACGAGCCGGCACCGGGCATGGCGATCGGCGTGGGTGGCAATCCGGCGATGACGTAGGTGTTGTAGGCCGTCTGGCGTCGCAGATCGGCGCGGGTGATGTTGCCGACGTAGGCATCGCCCATCCCGTAGATCACGGTGGGATCGGTCTGCAGCCGCATGCCCTTTTCCAGCCGACGCGTGAAGACGCCGGCGATCTCGCTGCGCTCTTCGGGCACGCCGGTTTCTCGCTCGATCAGCGAGGCGAGAATCAGCGCCTGATAGGGCGAGTCGATGGGCAGGTCATCGTCGCGGTCCGCCCACACCGACGCCAGCGTCGATTGCATGCGGTCGAACGCCTGGCGAAGAATGTCGAGGTCACTGACACCCTTGTGGTAGCGATAGGTGTCGGGGAAAAACTGCCCCTCGGGATGCGTGTCTGCGTGATCCAGTGCCGCCATGATCTCCTCGTCACTGAGGTCAGACGTCTGGTGATCGAGCTTTTCGGCCTGATTCAGTCGCTGGCGCATCTGGCGAAACGTCCAGCCTTCCGGCACGGTCAGCCGATAGGTGACGACGTCATCGCTGGAGAGCTTGGACACCAGTTCGCGTCCACTCATGCCAGGCTCGAGCTCGAACTCGCCGGCACGCAGGCCGTTGACGGCGTCCGGCTCGACGCGCGCCAGCACGCGGTAGGGCCAGGCGGACTCAATGATGTCGCGCGCCTCGAGCGACTGAACGATCTGGCCGAACGCTGCACCGCGCGGTACCTCGAAAAGCGTGTCGGTGTCGATGGCGATCGGGCTTTCGAGCTGAGCGAGCCAGTAGCGATAGCCGCCGAAGGCAACGGCCGCGGCGAGCGCCAGGAGTAGCAACAGTATCTTGATGGCGCGCATGTCGCGTCCTTATCGGGCTTGAGTATCAGAAAAGGGAATTAGATGGGATGGCCAAGCAGCGAGGCCGCGAGCTGGCGCACATCGTCTTCAGACGGCAGCGTCCAGTGACGCAGGTGGCCGCCCTTTGCATCGAGCAACGTACGGATCGGCCAGGCTCCCTGAACGCTATTGAGCAGCCATGCGGCTTCGGCGTGCCGCAGCACATCCGGCTCAACGCGAACACGGCGTATCGGTAGCCGCGCCTCAAGCGCAACAAGCAGCGTGCCTTCCACGCCGCAGCGATCGAGCATCGGCGTCTCCAGACGGCCTTCACGACGCCAGATCAGATTCATCGCCGTGGCTTCCACCAGATTGCCGTCGCTGTCGCAGAGCACGCCCTCGGCAATCGCGTCGTCCTGCCATTCGCGGCGGGCCATCACGTTCTCGAGACGCGCCATGTGCTTGAGCCCGGCGAGGGCCGGCTGGATGCCCAGCTGCAGCCGGCAGAGACGCACGCTAACGCCGTTCTCGGCACGTTCGCGCGAGGGTGAGAAAGGTGTCGCACTCCAGCGCCACTGCATCTGGGCCGCTGCGGGCGGACGATACCCCCGCCCGCCGGCGCCACGCGTGACCACGACCTTGGCAACGACGAGACCGTCGCCGCACTCACCGAAAAGTGGCTCGAGGGCCTCGATGGCCGGCGGTGTAATGCCCAATCGGCGACAGCCATCGACCAGCCTTGCGTAGTGCTCAGCCCACAACTGGGGGCGGCCGTCCCGGACCAGGATCGTCTCGAACACCCCGTCACCGTAGGCGAGTCCGCGATCGTTGAGGGCCAGCGTCGCGTCACGCATGGGTCAAACCCGCGAAAAGATCAGCGAACCGTTGGTACCGCCGAACCCAAACGAATTGGAAAGCGCGGTGTGAATCGGCATCTGGCGCGCGGTGTGCGGCACATAGTCGAGTGTGCAGCCGTCGCTCGGATTGTCGAGATTGACCGTGGGCGGCGCCACCTGATCGCGAATGGCCAGGACGCAGAAGATCGCCTCGACCGCACCGGCTGCGCCCAGCAAATGGCCGATCATCGACTTGGTCGAACTCACGGCGACCTGACGCGCGGCTTCACCCATCACCCGCTCGATCGCTCGGCTCTCGGCGATATCGCCTGCCGAGGTCGAGGTGCCGTGGGCGTTGATGTACTGGATGCTCGCCGGGTCAATGCCGGCGTCGCGAACCGCGTTGTCCATCGCTGCCGCAGCGCCCTGACCATCTTCGGGCGGTGAGGTCATGTGGAAGGCGTCGTCGCTCATGCCGAAACCGGTCAGTTCGGCGTAGATCGTCGCACCACGCTGCTTGGCGTGCTCATACTCCTCGAGCACCATCACACCCGCGCCATCGGAGAGCACGAAACCGTCACGGTCGCGATCCCAGGGGCGACTTGCCGCCTGAGGGTCATCATTGCGCGTGGAGAGTGCTCGTGCGGCGGAAAATCCGCCGAGACCGAGCGGCGTAGTGGCCATCTCCGCCCCGCCGCAGAACATGACATCGGCATCACCGTAGGCGATGGTTCTCGCGCTGTAACCGATGTTGTGTGTTCCCGTCGTGCAGGCGGTCGTGATGGCGATGTTCGGGCCCTTGAATCCGTACTGAATCGCGAGACTGCCCGAAATCATGTTGATGATGGACCCCGGAACGAAAAACGGCGAAATGCGTCGCGGACCGCCCTTGTTGAGGGAGTCGTGGTTGCGCTCGATCATCGGTAGCCCCCCGATACCGGAGCCAATAGCGACGCCGATCCGGTGGGCGTTCTCCTCGGTACACTCGATACCTGAGTTGCGCATCGCCTGGGTGGCGGCGGCAACACCGTATTGAATGAAGAGATCCATCTTGCGAGCATCCTTGGGATTGAGATACTCGCCGATGTCGAAGTCTTTCACCGCGCCGCCGAAGCGCGTGTTGAACTCGGCCGTGTCGAAGTGCTCAATCGGCCCAATACCGCTCTTGCCGGCTAGCAGGCTGCTCCAACTCTCCTCGACCGTGTTCCCGACGGGGGTTACCAACCCCATCCCAGTCACGACTACTCTTCTACGCGGCATCGAATCCTCCGAGCTCCCTGACGGTCCTGTTCAATCGATCGTCTTCCCTGATACTAGGGCACTTGTTTGTCGCGGCGAATTTCAGGGAAGGCTCGCCGCTCGATTGGTGCGAATTATACCCGATCCGGCGCGCCACGGGGCCCCTCTCCGGGGGTTTGATTCACGCGCGACGATCAGCCGTCATCGCCACATTTCACCCACTCAAAAACGCAGAAAGCCGCTCTCGATAAGAGCGGCTTTCTGCACATCGACCAGCCAGCTGGTCCACCCTTAGGCCGAATGATTCAGCCTGGCAGGTGAAAACGCTTACTGATGCGCGACGATGTAGTCGATCGCTTCCTGAACGGTCGTGATCTTCTCTGCTTCTTCGTCGGGAATTTCGGTATCGAATTCCTCTTCGAGCGCCATCACCAGTTCGACGGTATCCAGCGAATCCGCGCCGAGGTCTTCAGTGAAGGAGGAAGAGTTCTGGATGTCTTCTTCCTTGACGTTCAGGCGTTCGGCAACAACCTTCTTAACGCGCTCTTCGATGGTGCTCATTATGTCGTTACTCCTAGTGTACGAATCCGCCAGCTAAAAAGCTGCGGGTAGTTTATAGACCACCCCCAAACGACGCAACCTGCGTCAGTTGGGGATTTACCGCATGTTCATACCGCCATTCACCTGAAGCGTTTCACCGGTAATGTAGCCCGCTGAATCGCTGGTGAGAAAGCCGATTGTCGCAGCGATCTCTTCGGGCTGACCGAGCCGCGCGAGAGGAATCTGGCCCAGCAGCGCTTCACGCTGCGCCTCGGGCAGCGACTGCGTCATGTCGGTATCGATGAAGCCAGGCGCGACGGCGTTGACGGTAATCGCCCTCGATGCCACTTCCCGGGCCAGCGCCCGAGTAAACCCCTCGAGCCCCGCCTTGGCAGCAGCGTAGTTCGCCTGCCCCAGATTGCCCATCATCGCAACGACCGAACTGACATTGACGATACGGCCGTAGCGTGCACGGGTCATTCCCTTGAGGCTCGCCTTGGAAACGCGATAGACCGACTTCAAATTGGTGTCGAGAACCGCATCCCACTCCTCCTCTTTCATACGCATAAGAAGGTTGTCCCGCGTGATGCCGGCATTATTCACGACAATGGTCGGAGCGCCAAAAGCTTCGGTGATTCGCTTGAATACCGCATCCACGCTTGCCGCATCAGTCACATCGAGTGCAAGCCCCATTCCCTGGATGTCATGGGCCTTGAGATCGTCATCGATCGCCTGGGCGCCGCCTTCACTGGTCGCGGTAGCCACCACGATACGGCCCTGCCGACCGAGCTCACGCGCGACGGCGCGGCCGATTCCGCGGCTAGCCCCGGTTACCAGTGCGACTCTGGGTTCGGTCATGATCGTCTCCTCAAGGTTCCTGTACATCCAGCGCTTCCCGCGAGAGCTCGAGCGCCGCGGTCAGCGTATCGGGATCGTTCACCGCCAGCCCCTTGGCCTGACGCTGAATGCGCTTGTTCAACCCGGTGAGCACCTTGCCGGGGCCGCACTCGACGAACACGCCGGCGCCGTCGGCGGCCATGGCGTTGACACAATCGGTCCAGCGAACCGGACGATAAAGCTGCTCGACGAGACCCTGGCGCAGCGCCGCGACGCTCTGGGGCACTTCGGCGTTGACGTTCTGGTAGACCGAATAGCGCGGCAGTCGAAACTCCACAGACTCCATCGCCGACTCCAATTGCTCGGCGGCAGGCCGCATGAGCTCGCAGTGCGACGGCACGGAGACCGGCAGCGGCATGGCGCGCTTGGCACCGGCCTCCTGGCACAGCACGATCGCACGATCGACGGCAGCCTGATGCCCGGCAATCACTACCTGACCCGGCGAATTGTAGTTCACCGCCGCCACGACGCCGTTCTCGGCAGCGTCACGGCAAGCTGCCTCGACCGCAGCATCGTCGAGCCCGAGCACAGCCGCCATGGCACCCACACCCTGAGGCACCGCAGCCTGCATCGCTTCGCCACGCAGGCGAACGAGACGCACACCTTCGGCGAAGCTCAACGCTCCGCTGCAGACCATGGCGCTGTATTCCCCGAGGCTGTGCCCAGCCATCATGTGGGGTCGCGGCCCCTCGAGCTCCTGCCAGACGCGCCAGATGGCGACGCTGGAGGTCAGCAAGGCAGGCTGCGTGCAGGCCGTCGCGTTGAGGGCCTCATCGGGACCTTCCTGCACGACGTGCCAGAGATCATAGCCAAGCGCTTCGGAAGCTTCGTCGAACGTGGTGCGAACCACGCTGTATCGTTCGGCCAGCTCGCGCAGCATTCCCACTTGCTGCGATCCCTGACCGGGAAAAATCAATGCCAGTGATTGCGTCATCGCGCTCACCCTTGAAGTGATGAATCGTCGGCTTTCGCGGCGTCACGAAACCCGCTATCCACTCGGCCGACAGCGTCGACCGACGAGACAGCAGACGTCTTGCCGGAGATCGCCCAGGCATGCCTCAAATGGTCGGGCAGGCCGACCTCGACCTCTCGCATGGCACGCTCGATGGCGAACGCAAATGATCGCTCACCGGCATTGCCGTGACTCTTCACCACAATATGGTTGAGACCGAGAAGGCTTGCGCCGTTATATCGCACCGGATCGAGCTGGCTCTTGAGTCGCTTGAGTGCAGGACGCGCCAACACACTCAACAGACGTGTGCGCCAGTGAGCCTCGAAAGTACTCTGCAGACGCTTCAGCAGCATCTTGGCCACACCCTCGCTCGCTTTGAGCACGGCATTGCCGACGAAGCCGTCGCAGACCACGACATCAGCATCACCGGAGAAGATCGTATCGCCCTCGCAGTACCCCACGTACTCAAACGTGCAGTCATCGCGGGCACGCAGGTCGGCGTCCGCCTCACGTACACGTGCGACGCCTTTCCCGGCTTCGACACCAATATTGAGCAGTGCGACCTTGGGGCGTTCGATGCCATCGACCGCACTCGCCATGAGCGCTCCCATATAGGCGAAGTCGACCAGGTGACGCGCATGCACATCGACGCTGGCGCCGAGATCGAGCAGATAACAGCGCCCGCCATCACGCGTTGGCACCGCCGTACTGATGGCAGGTCTCGAAACGCCCGGCACGCTGCCAAGTTCACGTCGCGCCAACGCCATCAGCGCGCCGGTGTTGCCGCAGCTGACGCCGGCCGCTACCCGCCCGTCCCGTACCGATTCGAGCATCGACAACATGCTGGTCGATGCCGGGTTCTCCAACGCCTCCATGGGGGGCGTCGACTGCAGAATCACGCGAGGCGAATCGACGAGCTGAACCCTCCGCACGAGCCTGTCGTCGGCATTTAGACTGTCCAACAAGGATTGCAGCTCAAGCCGGGGACCGAAAACCGTCGGCTCCAGACTGACATGACGCTCGAGGGCCAGAAGCAAACCCCCAACGGTCGAACGGGGACCGAAGTCCCCGCCCATGGCATCAATGGCGATGCGCATTATCGTCGCGCCAAAGTCGTTCGAAGACGCTTATACGTCGACGACCTTGCGGCCACGATAGTAGCCGTCCGGCGCCACGTGGTGACGACGATGCGTGGTGCCGGTTTCCGGATCCTTGGAAAGGGCCGGAGTGTTCAGCGCGTCGTGAGCGCGGCGCATGCCACGCTTGGAGCGGGATTTACGGTTCTGTTGAACGGCCATGGTGATGACTCCAACGTCGGTCGGTTAGTTAAAGTTTACCCTTGAGCGACTTAAGCGCATCGAAGGGATTGTCGGTGCGCGAGGAGCTCTCTTCTTCCGGGAGCTCTCCGCTACTCAGTTGCTCACGCGAGACTGCACACTCCGCCTCGTCGTGATAGACCACCTGGGGGAGGCTGAGGATCAACTCGTCCTCGATCGCCCCCAGCAGGTCCAGCTGTTCATCGCGAACCAGAACCGGCTCGTACTCGCTAGGCACTTCTGCCGCCGAGGCATCGCTACTGACGATGGCGAGCTGAAACTCGCTCGCGACCGCGACACTCATCGGCTCAAGGCATCGACGACACGGAATGCTGAGATTCGCTTCCAGCTCTCCATCGATCAGATGCCGGCGCTGCGCGTCCAGCGAGAACTGTAGCGTGACGATTGCATCTCCCTGCTGCTCCCCAACCTCGTCGGCCAGTCGCTTAAGCTCGTGAAGAGCCACCAGGCCCTCGAGGCGTTCATGATTCGCCGCGAGCCGATACGGCTCAACGGCTGAAGGAAGTCGTCTGGTCAACATAGGCGCGCCATAATAGGGATTACCCACTCTCGTGTCAAAGTTGCCGGCGGCGCATTCATTGTCTTCACAAACGCCGAAGCTGGCGCCCTGAATCGTTGATGGCCCACTCATTGGACGTGCTCGATTCCCCGGTTCGTGGCGGGATGCATCACTATAACAAATCCCCCTCGCCCATCGGTCAGTCTTGATCGACGCGGTATTGTCCTGGGTGACGACTTTCATGAGCCCGTGCAAGAACTCTCTGTCGCCATCAAGACTCATAATTGTCTGCCGTGATGACACAATACGCCTTTCCGACACGGCAGAAATCTTATCGAGCAGTTCGACTCTGCCCCTACTGACGACTGACAACGCATCAGGACATCACATGCCCCGCTTGGTACTCGCCTCCAGCTCGCGCTACCGCCGAGCGCTTCTCGACCGACTCGAACTCGACTACACCTGGACCGCCCCCGAGATCGACGAAACCCGTCGCCCGGACGAAGACGCGGTCACGCTGGCGCACCGCCTCGCGCTCTCCAAAGCGCAGGCCGTTGCCGAGAATTACCCTGAACATCTGATTATCGGATCCGACCAGCTGGCGCTGTTCGAGGGTGACGTTCTGGGCAAACCCGGCAACTTTGCCACCGCCTGCGCCAACCTCAAGCGGTTCTCGGGCCACCGAGTAACATTCATGACCGGGCTCGCACTGCTTGATACCGCAGCGGGCCGCCACCGCGTGGTGCACGAAACCTACGATGTCATCTTTCGCACCCTGAGCGATCATGAGATCGAGCGCTACGTCGCCCGGGATGAGCCGTATGACAGCTCGGGCAGCTTTCGCATGGAGGGACTGGGCATCGCCTTGTTCGAGCGCTTCGAAGGGCGCGACCCCAACACCTTGATCGGACTCCCCCTCATGCAGCTCTGCGACCTGCTTCGCGACGCGGGACTGGACCCGCTGGCTTAAGCCATCGCCCATTTCCCGTCGCCCATCGCCTCGGCTTCAGGGTAGCTGGTAGCGCAGCGGTGAGGGCGACGCCTGCAGTCCCAACCAATGAGCGGCAGCGCTGGTGAGTCGATCGGAAAAAATCGCCCAGGGATCAAGGGCGGGCGTGTACTCCTCGAGACTGATCTCTCCGAGGCGCTGACGAGAGAGCTGCTCGAGGTTGGCCGTCTCATCGACCAGACCTAGATCGACGGCCTGTTCGCCGGTCCAGACCAAACCGGAAAAAAGTCGCGGGTCGTCGCTGAGACTATCACCGCGACCGGTCTTGACCGCCTCGATGAACTGTTGATGCGTGGCGTTCAGCACCGACTGCCAGAAGGCCCGTTGATCCGGCGCAATCTCCGAAAACGGATCCAGAAAGGCCTTGTTCTCGCCCGCGGTAAAAACGCGCCGCTCGACACCCAGCTTGTCGATCGCCTCCTCGAGACCAAAACTTGCACTGATGACGCCGATCGACCCCACCAGACTCGAGGGCGACGCATAGATGCGATCGGCCGCCGACGCCATATAGTAGGCGCCACTGGCGCCGATATCCTCAATCACGGCAAGAATGGGCTTATCACCCTGTGTCTGTAGATAACGGATCTCTTCATAGACCCGCTGGGACTGCACCGGGCTACCGCCCGGGCTATTGATGCGCAGCACGACCGCCTCGGCTGCGTCGTCGTCCCAGGCACGATGCAACCCCTCGATGATGCGCTCGGCGCTGGCAGGCCCTCCCGCATCGATCGGCCCATCCACATCGACGATACCCAGGTGGCGCTGACTGTCCGTGACACCGGCCCCCTGCGCAAGAAACATGGCGTAGACGGTCAACGCCAGTCCGGCCAACAGGAGCGAGGCAAACAGCAGCCGAAAGAAGATCTTCCAGCGCCGCGACCGGCGCTGCTCGGCGAGCACGCCGCCAATCCAGCGATCCATCAGCCGAACCTGAGCGAGCTGGACGTCTGCAGGCGTCGCCGAATCTCCCCCCTGTTCGACATCATCGCGGGCGGGTTCGCGTTGCGCTTTCGTCGCCGCCCGGTCCACTTCAGGGCCCTGGGTCCAGGCATCATCCTTGCGTTCGTCGCTCATGCATTACTCTCCTGGGTTTCTTACCGCAGCGTGAGTCTCAACGATCGGCGCCCAGCAGCCAGTCGACAACGGCCCGAAAATCGTCAGCGACGAGAATCGGCTCGCTTCGCTCAAGCCGGTGGCGATCATGGACACCGTAGGTCACCGCGATGCGATCCATCCCGATGGCCCGCGCCATCTCCAGATCGTATTCGGTGTCGCCCACCATCACGGCGTCGGCGACAGCCACTCCCCAGGCATCGAGCAACTCTTCGAGCATCAGCGGGTGCGGCTTCGAACGAGTCAGGTCCGCCGTACGGCTGTCGACAAACCAGCGTGACGCCTCGGTATGGGCAAAAGTGCGATCCAGCCCTCGACGACTCTTCCCGGTCGCCACCACCATGTGACATCCACCCACACCGTGAAGCCGCTCCAGCCCCTCGGCAACGTGGTCGAAAAACGGTGCCGGCGACTGATCGGCGGCGCGAAACGCTTCGCCGTAAGCCTGCTGCAGCGCTTCCCTATCGCGGTCACCGGTGCCGGGATAGAGCCTCTCGATCGCTTCAGGCAAGCCCAGGCCGATGATGTCGCGAATCGCCTCAGCGGATGGCACAGCCCACCCGAACGCCCTGGCGGCTCGCTGCATGCAGGCGACGATGCGCGGCGCGGAGTCCATCAGCGTACCGTCCCAGTCGAACACCAACAGACGATAGCGACAGCCTGTCCAGACGGGGCCAGCGCTGTCAGGTTCCGCGTCAGCCACGACGCGCACGCTCCAGCACCTTTTCTAAGCCCGGCTCCAGTGCGGCACGCGCCTGCACGGTGCGGCCGCTCTTGGGATCGGGAAACGCCAGCGTTGCGGCATGCAGAAACAGCCGATCGAGACCCAGCGAGCGCGCCAGGCGAAAGCTCTCGGGGCTGCCGTATTTGTCATCCCCCAGGAGCGTATGTCCAGCATGCGCCGCATGAACGCGAATCTGGTGCGTTCTGCCCGTCACCGGCTCGGCCTCCACCAGCGTCACCTTCGGGAAGGTCTCCCGCACCCCGAACCGGGTGCGCGACACCTTGCCTTTGTCATCCACCCGAACGCGACGCTCACCGTTACCTGCCTCGTAGCGCTCGAGACGCGCACTGACGTAGTCGCGCCTGGCAGGCCAGCGTCCCTCGACCAGAGCCAGATACCCTTTCTCCATACGCCGCTCCCGCATGGCATTGTTCAACGACAGCAGCGACTCACGATTTTTCGCCAGCAGCAGACACCCAGAAGTGTCGCGATCGAGCCGATGGACCAGCTCGAGAAAATCGAGATCCTCACGAACCTGGCGAAGCGCCTCGATCAGCCCGATCTTCACGCCGCTACCACCGTGGACCGCGAGACCCGACGGCTTATTGATCACCAGCCAGTCCGGCCCCTCGACAAGCACACTCCCGGCGAGAAGATTACGCAGACTTTCGCTTGCCTCCTTGACTGCACTCTCGGGTGTGAGACGCAGGGGCGGCACGCGAACCACATCACCGGCCTGAACCCGGTAGTCCGCCTTGATGCGTTTTTTATTGACCCGCACTTCACCCTTGCGAACGATGCGGTAGATCAGCGTCTTGGGTGCCCCCTTGAGCCGGGTACGCAGAAAATTGTCGATCCGCTGGCCCTGCTGGGACTCGCTGACCTCGATAAATTGAACTTCCTGGCCTTCGGCCATGCACGACTCCCTTGACGACACCTCGATGCGACGCCACAGCGCCGCCGGCGCCATTCTAACCCAGGGACACTCCGTGCCGTTACCGCCTCGGGCAACGCCGGCTTGATCTCCCCGCCCGAGCGCCCCTATCGGGCCGCGCCGGCTCAATTGCTGCTCCAATAGCATTACTGTTATATTGCGACCTCGCTCGATGGGCTTTAAGTCCATTCATGCGCCGGCGCTTGGATATGCCGGCCGGAGCGAAAAAATGTCTCGATCGTTCAGCGCCGCCCAAAGTGGCCGCGTTGAAAGGATCAAAGCACGTTTGGAACGCCAACCCCGATCTCCCGCGACTCGACGGCATGGGCCGAGGGGGCTGATCAGGGAAACCCACAAGTACCGGTGGAAGGCGTCGCCGAACCGAACAATGCCAAGTGACATAGACGGCAGCCAGCGAAACCGGATGCGCTCGATCGCGCACCGCAACATGTTTCGCCACCGTTTCGTTCTCACTCATGTTCGTGCAGCACTCGACAAGCAGGTCGTGACAGTAAAGATGTAACCGTGATGGGCGGGTGTGCCAACGGGCTCGACGCACGTCGATTAGAACCGCATCGCAGGCTCAGCCAGTCGATCCGCGGTTCCCGGACATCCTTATCGCGTCCCCACGCGAGCCCTTGTGATCCTCGACGCCCGACCGAATCTGGGCGCACATCGCACTGACTCCTCCTGCCGGGTCGCTTCACTAACGTGCACGAGCACAGCACGACCGCTTGCGGTTCGTCGTCGCCGATTGCGGCTTGCCTTCCACCGGCACGCTCAATTAGCGAGACCCTATGAAAAGAATGCTCATCAACGCGACCCAGCCGGAAGAGCTGCGCGTTGCACTCGTCGATGGACAACGCCTCTACGACCTGGACATCGAGTCCGGCGCCCGAGAGCAGAAAAAAGCCAATATTTACCGCGGCCGAATCACCCGGCTCGAGCCCAGTCTCGAGGCGGCTTTTGTCGATTTTGGTGCTGACCGCCACGGGTTTCTCCCGCTCAAGGAGATCTCCCGCGAGTACTTCTCCAAAGAGCCCTCGGGTCGCCCCAACATCAAGGAAGTGCTGAAGGAGGGCCAGGAGGTCATCGTTCAGGTCGACAAGGAAGAGCGCGGCAATAAAGGCGCGGCGCTGACGACCTTTATCAGCCTGGCCGGGCGCTTTCTGGTCCTGATGCCCAACAACCCCCGTGCCGGCGGCATTTCGCGACGCATCGAGGGTGAAGAACGTACCCAGCTCAAAGACGCGATGAACCAGCTGACGCTCCCGGACAAGATGGGCGTCATCGTCCGGACCGCCGGCATCGGCCGCTCGTCGGAAGAGCTGCAGTGGGATCTGGACTACCTCGTCCAGGTGTGGGAAGCGATCACCACCGAAGCGGTCAAGCGCCCTGCCCCTTTCCTGATCTATCGCGAATCCAACGTCATCATTCGCGCGATGCGCGACTACCTGCGCCAGGACATCGGTGAGGTACTGATCGACAGCGAGAGCGTCCACGAAGAAGCGCTCGCGTTCATTCGCCAGGTGATGCCGTCGTATCAGCAGAAGATCAAGCTCTACACCGACGATGTCCCGCTGTTTTCGCGTTTTCAAATCGAATCGCAGATCGAAACCGCCTATCAGCGCGAGGTCAAACTCCCTTCCGGCGGCTCGGTAGTCATCGACCATACCGAGGCCCTGGTCTCCATCGACATCAACTCCGCGCGCGCCACCCGCGGTGCCGACATCGAAGAGACTGCGCTGCAGACCAACGTCGAAGCCGCCGACGAGATCGCGCGCCAGCTTCGCCTGCGGGACATCGGCGGCCTGGTGGTGATCGATTTCATCGACATGTCTCCAGCGCGCAACCAGCGCGAGGTCGAAAACCGTGTGCGCGATGCGCTCAAGCTCGACCGCGCGCGCGTGCAGATCGGCCGTATCTCCCGTTTCGGCCTGATGGAAATGTCGCGCCAGCGCCTGCGCCCATCGCTCGGCGAAACCAGCGGCGTGGTCTGCCCGCGCTGCGACGGACAGGGCACCATCCGTGACGTTCGATCGATGGCACTCTCCATTCTGCGACTGATCGAAGAAGAGGCGATGAAAGAGCGCAGTGCGCAGATTCGCGCCATCTTGCCGGTACCGGTGGCGACCTACCTGCTCAACGAAAAGCGCAACGTGCTCTCCGAGGTTGAGCGGCGACAGGATGTGCGCGTCGTGCTGCTGCCGAATCCCGAGCTCGATACGCCGCACTACGACGTTCAGCGCTTCCGCGACGACCATGTCTCCGAAGACGGTGAGGAACAGAAGTCGAGCTACGAGCTTTCCCTCGAGAGCGAAGCCTTCAAGGAGCCGGAAACGACCCTCGCCAAGCCGATCCAGCGGACGCAGGCGGCGGTCCAGAGCGTCGCGCACACGGCACCGGCACCGGATTCACTGCGCAAGGAAGCCGAGGCCCTCGAGAGCGCGCCGGAGGCACCCGCCAAGGCGCCGAGCCAGCCGACCCAGCAGGCAACCGAGACCCAGACGCCTTCGCAAGCGCAGACGAATGGCGCCAATGGTGGGCTGATTCAGCTCTTCCGCGGCTTGTTCGGCCGCCGCCGGCCCGAAGAAGAGCCGACGCCATCGGCCGAGCCGGCTTCCAAGGAGCGCAACACCAGCGCCCAGCGCGAGAGCGAGGCATCGGTGAACGGCCATCAGGGCGGTGACGGCGCATCGCGCCAGAATCGCGGCGACGGCAACCCGCGGCGTGGCAACAACAGCGCCCGCCAGGGCAACAGCGGCAACCGTCAGAGCAATGGCAGCAATCGTCAGGGCGAGAACGACAACCGCCAGAGCGAGAATGGTCGTCAAAGTGAAAACGGTGACCGCCAGAACGACGGTGGCGGCCGCCAAAACGGCAATCGCCGCCGGCGCTCGCAGGATAATCGCCAAGGCGGCGAGAACCGTAACAGCGGAGACGGCCGTCAAGGCGGTGGGCGCCAGAAAGGCGATAGCCGACAGGATTCGGACGACCGTCAGGGCGGTGGAAAGCGCTCGGAAAGCAACGCCTCGCCGAAGAGCGATAACCGTCAAGACTCGCGTGGCCCCAAGTCCGACAAACCCAGCGCCGGTAGCAAAGGTGATGCCACCAAGGGCGGCACCACTAAGGGCGAAAGCAACAAAGGCGATGGCAACAAGGGCGACAGTCATAAAGGGGATCGCAAGCCCCAGGCCAAAGCCAGTTCCGAGGTCACCAGCGAAGACGCCGCCGTCGCACCGAGCGCCGTGGACACGACGCCGAAGCGCACCCGCAACAATCCGCGCAAGCGGTCGCGCCAGCACGCGCTGAACCCGGCTGCGGTCGAGCAGCAGCAGCGGCTCGAGGCAGAAGCGGCGCAGGCTCCGGAAGCGAGCGCGTCCACCGAAGAGCCGTCGCAGAACGTGCCATCGACCCCAGAGACCGCGGATGCCAGCCACGCCCAGGCAGCGGAATCCCCCGTCTCGGAAGCGGCTCAGGACCCGACGGCGAACGCGCCAGAAGCGACATCTTCGACTGACGTCGACTCGACCGCCGACAAGACGGCACCGGCCGAGAACGGCCCGAAACCCAAGCCCAAGCGAAGCGCTAAGCCGACGCGATCGACTGCAACGGCCGACACTGCTCAAGCGTCGACCCGCACCGAGCAGGAAGTGAGCAGCACGCCCCGCGACGAGGTGCGTAACGCCTCCCCGGCGGACGCCGGTCAGGCCGAAACGCAGCCGGAGGTCGCCGCAAGCGAAGGCGATTCGCCGACGCAATCGGCCGCAGCCGTCGACACGGCGAACATCGACGCGGACAAGGCGGCAGCGGTACCGTCGCCGATCGCCGCGACCGACGAGCCGAAGGCTGAGCCGGCATCGACAGATGCGGCTGAAGAAGCGTCCTCGACCCATGGCACGCCGAGTCAGTCTAGCACTGGCCCTGCGCAGTCAGCGCCGGTAGCCGAGAAAGCCGGCAAGCCGAATGCGACCGATGGCAGCGAGACAGCCAGCGAGCGCCAATCGCAGGCGACGGATAAACCGTCGGTGGAAGACGCAAGTCAGGACGGCAAGACGACTCAGCATGACGTGACGGCTGCAGCGTCCAAGCCTGAGGCGGTGGAAACCGTGGCTGATACGCCTAGCGCTGCCGACGCCCCGTCGGAGCAAGGCCACGCCAAGTCCGAGTCGAGCGAGAACCGCGCTGCGGTAACGCCATCCGCGGCCGACGCCTCAGCGCCCAAGGCTGCAGACGCCGCCGCATCCGACAAGGCTGCAGACGCCGCCGCATCCGACAAGGCTGCAGACGCCGCCGCATCCGACAAGGTTGCAACGCCGACGCCTTCCAGCGCGGCAGACAGCGCGACCCCGTCGAGTGAGCCGACGACGGCTGAGAGCGACGTCACGCCGGTGACCGCTGACACGTCATCGAACGGTGACCCGCTGGCCGAACCGACGTCACCGGCGAGTGGCGAAATCTCCACTGCCGAGTCACCCGTGTCAGCGGCCGAGCCGAGTGACAAGGTGGCGCCGACAGCCGAAGCGATCGAGTCCACGACCGCCAAAGCGCCGGCGGCGAGCGAGAACGCCGGCACGGCCGCTGAGGATCGCACCAAGCCGGAAGAACGGCCGGCACCGCGACGTCGCGCGCACAATGACCCGCGCGAGAAGCGTCGCCGCGAGCGCAGCGGTGACGGTAGCTGATGCCTTAAAGGCAAAGCCGCCGCTAACGAAAAAGCCCAGACCTCGGTCTGGGCTTTTTTTATGCCGACATGAGCAGCGGCACAGTTCACGGCGCTGGCTCGTTTCGCCCTCAGCGTTCGGGGCGCGCCGACCCCGGGAGGCTAAAGGCATCACCGCTCGCCACGCCCCCTCCACTCTCACCTGGCTTCGGTTCAGGCTTCGCCGCACGGTGGTCGACTGCGCCATGCTGACTCAACGCCTGTTCGTCGATGAGCCTTGGCTCACGCTCGAGGGCAACGCCGAAACGGGTGCTGACTCGCTCGACGATGCCGGCCGCGAAGGCCAGAAGCTCGTCGAGGCTCCCTCCGCCGAAATGCACCAGCACCAACGCCTGTTGGTGATGAACGCCAAAGGCGCCCTGACGCCAGCCCTTTAGATCACACTGATCGATCAACCAGCCCGCAGCCAGCTTCACATGATCGTCAGCCTGAGGGTATCTCGGCATGGCGGGCGACTCAGCGGCCAACCTCTCGGCCTTGGCGCGGGAAACGACCGGGTTTTTGAAGAAACTGCCTGCATTGGGCAGCTCGCGCGGATCAGGTAGCTTCTCGCGACGGATCGCGCAGACGGCATCGACAACCGCACCTGGGGTCAACGGCGCAGTGACCCGCTCATTGAGCACGCCGTAGTCGAGGCGCGGCGCTGGGTGGCGCGACAGCGCAAGGCAGACGCGAGTGATGACGACCTGGTTAGCCAGCTCGCCCTTGAAGATGCTATCGCGGTAGCCCAGACGGCATTCGTCCCGCGTCAGGCGGTAACAGCGAGCGTCGCGCCGGTCGACAAGCTCGACCCAGGACAGCACGTCGGCGAGCTCGACCCCATAGGCACCGATATTTTGAATCGGCGCGGCACCGACCCAGCCGGGTATCAGCGCCAGATTCTCGATGCCCCATAGGCCTCGCTCAACGCAGGCGATAACCAAGGCGTGCCAGCGCATGGCGGCACCGGCAACGACCTCGACAAGGTCGCCCTGCTGAGGGGTGAAGCTGACCCCCTCAATGTCCGGTGCCAGCACCAGACCGTGCAGTCTCGGCGGCAACAACAGATTACTGCCACCACCCAACACGGTGAGCGGCCATTCCTGTTCGTTGGCCTGACGCAGTCCGTCGATGACGTCCGCATCGCTTCGCGCTCGCCAGAAACGAGATGCCGTGCACGGCAAGCGCAGCGTGTTGTCACCGGCAAGATCGCGCTCGAACTCGAGCCCGTTGGCGACCTCAAGCATCGTCAACCGCCATACGCCGCATCAACGCTGTCGCCACGCCGTCCACCGCAGCCTCGATCTGATCGAGCGCATAGAGAAACCCGGCCTCGCCGCCAAAATAGGGATCCGGGACGTCCGCATCGGGCTGGCCGGCGTACGCCATCAAGCGCAGCACCTGGGCTCGAGCGTTGGCCGGTTTCCGCGCAGCGACGTCTGCGAGATTGGCGGCATCCATGACCAGGATTTCATCACAGGTGGCGAAGTCTTCGCTGGCAAGCTGCCGCCCGCGTAGGCCGGAGATATCGATACCCCGTGCCGAGGCCGCCTCGATCGCTCGGGGATCCGGCGGGTCGCCCACGTGCCAGGCACCGGTGCCGCAGGAGTCCACCTCGACACGCTCCTCGAGGCCGAGCTGCGCCAGACGCTGGCGCAGCATCCCTTCGGCCGTTGGCGACCGGCAGATATTGCCGAGGCAGACAAAAAGGATACGCTGCGGCACGCTCGTTTCACTCATGATTTGGCTCTCTCATTCTCAATGCCCCCCGCTCTCCAGCGGCGACGATGGTGGCGTCGGGCTGCGGCATGCCTGCGCTATAAAAAGACCTGGCGCACACGCTCGAGATCCTCAGGCGTATCCACGCCGCCGGGGTAGGGTTCGGTCACGGTTGCGACCTGGATACGATGCCCCTGATAGAGCGCCCGCAGCTGTTCAAGCTGTTCGAGCGCCTCGATCGGCGCCGGCGACCAGGTGACGTAGTCCGCCAGAAATCCCGCGCGATAGGCGTAGAGACCGATATGGCGTAGCCAGCCCTCGCTCTCGATACGCACCGGCGGCTGCGTCTTCCAGGCATTGCGATCCCATGGAATCGGGGCACGGCTGAAGTAGAGCGCGCGCCCGGTGTTGTCGACCACCACTTTGACCACATTTGGATTGAAGAGTGTGTCGACATCCTCGATCGCTTCGGCAAGCGTGGCGACAGATGCGCCGGCGTCTGCCGCCAATCGCTCGGCAACGCAATCGATCGCGCTGGCCGGCAGCAGCGGCTCGTCGCCCTGCACGTTGACGACCAGCGTCTGCGTCGGCAGCCCGAGCACCGCGGCGACCTCGGCGAGACGGTCGGTGCCGGAGTGATGGTCGGCGCGGGTCATCACCACCTCGGCGCCGAATGCCCGAGCGGCCTGCTCGATCCGCGCGTCATCGGTGGCGATGATCACGCGGGCCGCCGCGCTTTCGCGAGCGCGCTGCCAGACGTGCTGAACCATCGGTAGCCCGGCGATCTCCAGCAGTGGCTTCCCCGGCAACCGAGTGGAGCCGTAGCGGGCCGGAATGACGACGACGAAATCGCTCATGGAGCGGGTGCCGCCTTGCCGAGTTTTTCCTCGGTCGTCATCGTGCGCGCTTCGCTCTCCAGCATGACCGGAATCCCGTCGCGAATCGGATAAGCCAGCCCGCTGACGCGGCTCTTGAGCTCCTGGCGCTCGCGATCGTAGACCAGTTCGCTCTGGCTCACCGGGCAGACCAGCATGGCTACCATTTCCTTATCCATTGGAACTCCTCGCAGTGAAATCGTCGTGCCTCGGGCGGATGCCCGAGCTGTGCTCATTCCGTCATTATGGGACCGCGCCGTCACCGACGCGTTCTCGCCACCAACTATCGAAAGCGTCGTCGAGTTCGGCCTCGACATCCAGCACCCAGCAGCGCTCGTCTGCCCAGGATTGGCATTTGACCCCATCTTTGGCAGTCATCACCACCGTCGCTTCGCCGACGGGCAGATCGTCGGGGACGAAGCGGTGGTGGTCACTGAAGGCATGCGCGCGATGGACCACCCCCAGTGCCGTCAGCGTATCGAAGAATCGCTGAGGATGGCCGATGCCCGCCAGCGCCTCGACCCGCTGCTCACCGAACGGCGGCGATGACACCGGCAGTACACGACCACTCGCGAGATGACGCCACTGACGCGGCACGACCCGCATGTCGAATCGCGGCACGCCGGCACCATCCTGCGCATCGATCGCCTCGAACCCGCCATTTCCGATCAGGGCATCGACTTCCTGCAGCCGGCTTACCGGCTCCCTCAGCGGTCCGCGGGGCAGGCAGTGGCGATTCCCTAGACCGCGCTTACCGTCGATCACCACGAGCTCCAGTTTACGCGCCAGCGCATAGTGCTGAAGACCGTCATCGGAGATCACGATGTCGCAGCCACGCTGCTCGAGAAGTAACTGGGCCGCTCGCGGGCGGTCTGGATCCACGGCGACGGCAACGCCGGTCTGCTGGGCAAGCATCAGGGGCTCGTCGCCGCTCTGGGCAACAGGCGTCTGAGACGTGACCAGCAGCGGGTAGCGGGCACCCCGCCCCCCGTAACCCCGGGAGACGATACCGGGACGCCACCCCGCTGCAGAGAGATCGCGCACCAGCCTCGCTACCAGCGGCGATTTGCCGGTTCCCCCTACCGTCAGATTGCCGACAATGACCACTGGCACCGGCGTCCGCCATGTCCTCCGCTGGCCGCTCTCGAACTGCGCCCGGCGGCGTTTCACCCCCCATCGATAGAGTGTTTCGAGCGGTGCCAGCAGCGAGAGCCAGCCGGCATTGCGATACCAAGCACGCTCGAGCCTGGTCACGCCTTCTCCTGGAACTGAAGCTGATGAAGTGACGCGTAGGCACCGCCTTTTTCCAGCAGTTCAGCGTGACTGCCCATCTCGATCAGCTCGCCCTGCTCCATCACCACGATCCTATCGGCACGCTCGATGGTCGATAGCCGATGGGCGATGACGAACGTCGTCCGATCGCGACAGACCACCTCGAGGGCGCGCTGGATGTAGCGTTCGGATTCCGTATCGAGCGCCGAGGTCGCTTCGTCGAGTATCAGAATCGGGGCGTCCTTGAAGATTGCCCGAGCGATCGCCAGGCGCTGACGCTGCCCGCCGGAGAGCATCACGCCATTATCGCCGACCAGCGTGTCATAACCCTGCGGTAGTCGGTCGATGAACTCATGGGCGTAGGCGGCCTTGGCGGCCTCCACGACCGACTCGCGGCTCGATTCCGGGGCGCCGTAGGCGATGTTGTCGGCGATGGAAGTGTTGAACAGCGTCACCTGCTGCGAGACCAGCGCAATCTGCTGTCGCAGCGGGGAGAGCTGATACTCCTGAATATCGACGTCGTCGATCAGGATGCGACCCTCGGTGGGCCGGTAGAAGCGTGGCAGCAGCCCCATTAACGTGGATTTGCCGCTGCCCGAGCGCCCGACGATAGCGACCATCTCGCCCGCGGGCACCTCGAGGTTGATCTGCTTGACGGCTGCCGGCTGATCCTCGGCGTAGGCAAAGTCCACCCCTTCGAAACGCACGTTGCCGATCAGGCGGTCGGGATTCCGTTCGCCCTCGTCCACTTCCTTGGGCTGATCAAGCAGTCCGAAGAGTTCTTGGGACGCGGAGAGTCCTTTCTGAACGATGCTATTGACGTCGGTCAGCGAGCGGATCGGTTTGGCCAGGAGCGAAGCCGCGGTGATGAAGGCGACGAACTCACCCGGCGTCATGGTGTTCATCAGCTCGGGCGCCATCGCCAGCCAGACCAGCCCCGCCAGCGCCAGCGCCACCAGTAGCTGGATGACCGGAGTGCTGGTCGCCTTGGTCATCGCTATCTTGATGCTCTGCTCGCGATTGTAGTTGCTGGCCGCTTCGAACCGGCGTTTCTCGTACTCTTCCGCCCCATGAGTCCGCACGACGCGATACCCGCTGAGCGCCTCCGAAGCGACGTGCGTGACCTCCCCCATCGAGTTCTGGATACGATGCGAAATCTTGCGGAATCGCTTGCTGGTATAGCGCACCACCAGGCCGATCAGCGGGGTAACGGCCAGAAAAATCAGCGTCAGTACCCAGTTGGTCCACAGCAGATAACCGATCAGGCCGATGACGAAGAGGCCTTCCCTGAGAATCACGGTAATGGCGCTGGTGGCCGCGCCGGTCACCTGCTCGACGTGATAGGTCACGCGCGAGATCAGATGCCCGCTCGAGTGCATGTCGAAAAAGCGCCCGGGCAGATGGAGCATATGATTGAACACGTTGCAGCGCAGCCGATGCACCACGTTGCGCGCGACGTTGCTCATGAAGTACGTCCCGAGAAAGGTTCCCACCCCGCGGGCGGCGAACATGCCAATCACGAACAGCGGCAGGAAGTAGCGAAACGCGGCGTCCGGCTCCTGTATGCCGTCGATCAGCCGTTTCATCATCTCCGCAAGGGCCGTGCTCGAGGCGGCATAGATCGCATAGCCGACCACTGCCAGCGCGAAGGAGCGCCACTCCGTGCGGACGTATTCGAGAAGCTGACGATAGAGAGCCCAGCTGGAAAATCGTGACACGGTAACTCCGTCCGACCGTGGAAAAAGAGCCCGGCCGAGAGCCGAGAGGCGCCCGCCGGCGCCGAGTCGAAGCCGACCGCTCTGCGGCTCGGGTGCGTTCAGGGGCTGGATTCTACCCCAACCGCTTCGCCCTCGACAGCGGACCGCCGCTGCCAGCCGGGCTTACGTCGGGTCTGAACGTCGATTCCCGATGGCGACAGCGTGAATCGCACGGCGCCGTCGAACGCCGTATTCCAGATTCGACTGCCGGCCGCGACGAAGCGCGCCACGATCTCAGGGCTGGGATGATGGTACGGATTGCCCCGACCGCTGCTGAAGACCACGTCCTGGGGTCTGCTGGCCGCGATGAAAGCCGGTGACGAGCTGCTGCGGCTACCGTGGTGTCCGGCGACAAGCAGATCGATGGGTGCCGTGCGCAGCGTATCCAGCCACGCCTGCTCCTGAGCCGTACCCGCATCGCCGGTGATGAGTACACGATGCTGGCCCAGCGTAACGAGCAGCACGCAGGAGCGCGCATTGCGCGAAAGCCCCTCGACCGCCGCCGGCGGGGAGAGAAAGCGCCAGCTCGAGTTACCGTCCGCCCATCCGCTACCGGCCTGGCAGTGTCGCGAGGGCAGGCCCAGATCATTGCCCGTCGGCGCCCACCATCGTGCGACGTGGTGCTCTGCTTTCAGTGCTTCGATGCCGCCGGCGTGATCGATGTCGCTATGAGTCACCACGACCGCATCGAATGTCTGGCCCGGTCCCCAGAGCGTCGAGGCCGGCATGAAACCACTGGAAAAGCGCGGACCGGTGTCCACCAGCACGCGCTGACGAGCGGTCTGGAGCTCGACAAGCTGCCCCTGACCGACATCGTGAACGGTCACCACCAGCGAGGCCTCGGCGGGCGTGGGCGTCTTCAACTGGAGCAGCGTGACCGCCACCGCACCGCTCACGGCCAGGCGCCATCGGCCACGAAAACCTGGCAGTACCCACAGGGCGCCCCACAGCGCGAAGCCCAGCGCCAGGGGCAGGCGCTGGCTCGGTGTCGGCTCCCACAGCGGCATCAGATCCGCGGCGGTCGCCAGGGCACTCGCCAGACCGGCCACGAGCTGCTCGAATGGCCACCAGAGCATCGCCGCTAGCGGCGTCCAGACGATACCCAACCAGCCGACGAACCCCGCGGGCACCAAAGCGACACTCACCAGGGGTACCGCGATCAGGTTGACCAACGGGGCCGCCGGCGACAGACGTCCGAACGCCAGTAACACCGCTGCCGCCATCACCGGCGCCAGCAGCCACTGACTACGCAACAAACCGTAGCACCAGCCGACAACGCCTCGCGGTGCGCGTCGTCCGGACCAGGCAACGATCAGCACCCCTACCGCCGTGAAAGAGAGCCAGACACCCGGTCGCCACGGGGCAAGTGGATCCACCAGCAACACCAGGGCGAGAGCCAGCCACCAGGCCTGCCACCAGCCAGGGGCATGGCGCCCACTCGCCGCCCACAACCCGACGCCGGCCATGATCGCCGCGCGCATGGCAGGGGGCTCGAAGCCGGCGAGCGCGGCGTAGCCGAACGCGGCCGCCCCAGCACCTAACCAGGGCCACAGCGCCATCCGCCAGGCAAACGGCTGCAACAACCGCGACAGCGCGCGTAGTAGCCACAGCACCAGCGTGGCAACAAGTCCCACGTGGAGCCCGGAGATCACCATCAGATGGGTGGTGCCGGTGGCGTTGAGGAGCGCCCAGTCATTATCACTGAGTCGGTCCCCCGCCCCCAGGGTCAAGGCCGCCAGCCAGCGCTTGCCTCGGGGCGTGAGGTCGACGGCATCGAGACGACTCAACGCCTGCTGTCGAAGCGAGAATGGCGCCGCCTCGCGCCGAACGGCCTCGTCCTTGCGCACGTAGCCCAGGGCATCGATGCCCTCCCGCCAGAGCCAGGCGCCGTAATCGAAAGTGTCGAAGTTGGCGAAGCCGATGGGCTCGCGCAGGCGTGCCGTCAACACCCAGCGCTCCCCGTCGCGCAGTGCGGGCGCGCCATACCAGGAGAGCCTGACCTTGTGTAGCGGCGGGCAGTCTACCAGCGCCCCGGACGCACTCGACTGCGGCATGCAATCGCCGATAAGTAGCCGGAATCGGGTACGCCCCGCCTCTACCTGAAGCGCTTGGATCTCCCCCTCGAGGCGAAAGTCACTGCCCGCCAGATCGCTCGGCAAGCGGCGGCTGACGTGATCCTGGACCTGCCAGTGGCAAAAAAGAAACGCCAATAGACAGAGCCCGACACCCCAGCGACGGCGCCACGCCGACAGTCCCAGCGACACCGCCAGCAGTAGCCAGACGACGAGGACCCAAGAGCCATCGGGGCCAGCCCACAGGCGACCGAGCAGTGCGCCGGCCAGGGCCGCAAGCGCGACCGGCATCGCCAGTCCGCAGCGGGGATGAATGACCCTCGTGCTGACATCGACCGTCGGGACATCGACATCGACCGACGGTCCGTCGCGAGGGGCTCTGCCAGACATGGCGAGACCTCAGCGTTGTATGGATAATGGACCGACTTCGTACAGCGAGCGGCCCCATGTCTCGTCGATGGCTACAACGCTTCGTCCCTACCCGAGAGAAATTGCAGCACGCTCGCTCACTGCGCTTCATGCGGCACTGGCTCGACGATCCGGCGCTCTGGGTGCTGACCCGACGTAGTGTCGCCGGCGCCTGCACGGTGGGGCTCTTCGCCGCCATGCTGCCGATCCCTTTTCAGATGGTTCTGGCAGCGGTTGGCGCGTATGGCTTTCGCGGCAACCTGCCGCTGGCCGTGAGCCTTGTCTGGCTCACCAACCCGCTGACCATGCCGGTGATTTTCTACTTCAATTACCGGGTCGGCGCCTGGCTGCTCGACTACCCGGCTCGCGAGGTGCCCCAGCACATCAGTACCGCCTGGATCGCCGACCAGATGGCGCATGTCGTGGTGCCGCTCTACGTCGGCTCGGTCGTCGTCGGGCTACTGCTGGCCTTGATCAGCAACGTTCTCGTGCGGCTGATCTGGCGCTGGCAAATCGCCCGGAGCTGGCGCCGTCGCGCCCGCCGGCGCCAGCGTCGGCAACCGCGCTGATCGCGGCGAATCCCCCCGCCTGCCACCCACCAACGAAAACGCCGCCCTGGACTGTTGATCGTCCAGGGCGGCGTCATCTTGAGTGAGGCTGGCTAGCGCATCACGCAAGTCAGGTCGGCAAGCGCTCGCGTGGCGACGGCTAGCCGCCTTTGAGTGGACTAGGCGGCGGAGAGTTTGCCCTGATCCAGACGCAGCATACGATCCTGGTGAGCCGCCAGCGATAGGTCGTGGGTGACCACGACAAAGGCGCACTCGGTGGTCGCGGCCAGTTCGTCCATCATCGCCAGGATATTGCCAGCGGTGGTCTGATCGAGATTGCCGGTGGGTTCGTCCATCAACACCAGGCTCGGATCGGTGACCAGCGCGCGGGCTATGGCGACGCGCTGGCGCTCGCCGCCAGAGAGCTCACCGGGCTTATGGGTACCGCGAGGGCCCATGCCCACCCGCTCGAGCAGCGCCATGGCCCGCTGGGTCGCCGCCTTGCGCGACTGACCGCGCACGATCAGCGGCAGGGCGACGTTCTCCGCCGCGGTGAACTCCGCCAGCAGATGGTGGAACTGATAGACGAAGCCGATATACCGATTGCGAAACCGACCGAGGTCCGCCTCGTTCAGGCCGGCGAGCGACTGGCCGCCGATGATGACCTCGCCGCCGGAGGGGCGATCGAGCCCACCCAGCAGGTTGAGCAGCGTCGTCTTCCCTGACCCGGAGCTGCCTACTACGGCCACGCGCTCCCCGGCTCGTACCTCGAAGTCGAGATGGTCGAGCACGGTCAGGTTCTGAGGCCCTTCGCTATAGGTTCGAGTGAGTTGACGACAGTCGAGCATGATGGCGCTTTCCTTGGTCCCGCGAGGCTTGAGATCGGGTTCATTCATAGCGCAACACCTCCGCCGGCTGAATACGCGCCGCTCGCCACGCGGGATAGAGCGTCGACAAGAACGTCAGCCCGAAAGCGCTGGAGATGATGACACCGACGTCGCTCCACTCGAGCCGTGACGGCAGGTAGCTGATGAAGTAGACGTTGGGATCGAGGAACTGAATACCGGTGACCGACTGCACCCAGGCGATGATGTCGGAGATACTCAACGCCAGCGCGATACCGGCGACCACACCGATCACCATGCCGATGATTCCGATCGCCATTCCCTGCACCACGAAGATGCCCATGATCGATTTGGGCGTCGCCCCGATGGTGCGCAGAATCGCGATATCGGCATGCTTGTCAGTGACCACCATGACCAGCGTCGAGACGATGTTGAACGCCGCTACCGCCACGATGACCATCAGCAACAGGCCGATCATGTGCTTCTCCATCTGGATCGCCTGGAACAGGTTGCCGTGGGTGTAGGTCCAGTCCAACCCGCGATAGCCGGCGCCGAGCGAGGAGACGATATCCCGCGTCACCGGGCCGGCCTCAAACAGATCGTCGAGTTCGAGTCGCAATCCATCGACGTTGTCGCCCATCCGCGCCAGCGTCTGCATGTCACCGATGCTCGCGTAGGCCAGATTGGCATCGAGATCGGCCCCCACGCTGAAAATACCGCTGACGGTGAAGCGCTTGAGTCTCGGGAAGACGCCCCCCGGCGTGATCGAGGCCTCCGGCACCAGCAGCGTGACGCGGTCACCGACGCCAACGCCGAGGTTGCGAGCCAGCAGGCTCCCCAGCACCACGTTCCAGCTGCCGTTGCTCAAATCGTCGAGGCTGCCCGCTTGCATGTGCTGATCGATGATCGAGACGTGACGCTCGAACGACGGTTCGACGCCGGTGACCATCGCCCCCTGGGTGCGCCCCTGAGCAGAGAACATGCCCTGCTGTTCCACATAAGGCGCTACCGCCTGAACGTGACGGTGCTGGCTGACCCGTTCGGCCAGGGCTTTCCAGTCGCGCATGCCGCCCTGTTCCTCGATCCGGCTGTGCGGCACCATGCCCAGCACGCGGGAGCGCAGCTCGTGGTCGAAGCCGTTCATGACCGACAGCACCAGGATGAGCACCGCGACGCCGAGCGCAAGTCCGAGCATCGACGTCAGAGAGATGAAAGAGATGAAGTGATTGCGTCGTTTGGCCCTGACGTATCTCAGGCCCAACAGAAAGGGTAATCGGTCGAGCATTGGAGTCGCATCCTTGTCAGCAGCGGGCCATGTTACGGGTTTTACCCCCGGCCGCAAACGCCTGGGTCAGCCCATCGACCGACGCACCGAGTACCGGGTGGCGTCGTGTGCAGCGATCTCGTCGTTGAACGCTCTCAGCCCCTGTGACAGGCGGCCCATCCCGGGACCTCGACCTTTGCATCGCTGGCATCAGGCCCTACAATTCCGCCCCGCGAGCCGGCCGCACTGACGACGGTTCAGCGCCTTAGACGATGACGCCCCATGGAGACCTGTCATGTCACTACGCCTGCTTCCCGAGTGGCATCCACAGGACGCCATCCAACTCACCTGGCCAACGCCGAGCAGCGACTGGGCGCCGATGATCGAGTCTATCGAAGCCACACTGGAATCGATGGTGGTTGCGATCGCGCGCTATCAGCGCGTACTCATCACGGTCCATGACAGCATCCAGCGCCATCGCCTTGCCTCACGCTTCGAGCATCTGGGCGTCCCGGCGTCCCGGCGACACTTCATCATCGCCGAGAGTGATGATACCTGGGCACGAGACCATGGCCCCCTTGCCATCGAACGCGACGGTCACCTGACGCTTCTGGATTTCACCTTCACCGGCTGGGGCGGCAAATTCCCCGCCGAGCGCGACAACCGTCTATCGCGGTCGCTTGCCGACGCCAATGTCTTCGACGTCCCTCTCGAGACCCGCGACTGGGTGCTCGAAGGCGGAGGCGTCGAATCCGACGGCGAGGGGACACTGCTGACCACCAGCGCGTGCCTGCTCAACCCCAATCGCAATCCGGCGGAGACACGAGCGTCGATCGAGAGACGCTTGCAAGTCGACTTTGGCGTCTCTCGAGTGCTCTGGCTTGAAAACGGCCATCTCGAGGGTGACGACACCGATAGCCACATCGACACGCTGGCACGCTTCTGCGACCCGTCGACCATCGCCTATGTGCGATGCGACGACCCGGAAGATCCTCACTATGCGGCACTCAAGGCAATGGAAGCGGAGCTTGAAGCGCTCAGCCGGGAGGATGGATCGACCTATCGACTACTGGCACTCCCCTGGCCGAAGGCCTGTTTCGACCCCGACGATGGCCATCGACTCCCGGCGACCTACGCGAACTTCCTGATCCTCAACGGTGCCGTGCTGGTGCCGACCTACGCCGATCCCGCGGATGTGCACGCGCTCAACGTGCTTCACGACGCCTTTCCGGGCCGCGACATCGTGCCTATCGACTGCCGCTCGGTGATCCGTCAGCACGGCAGCCTGCACTGCCTGACCATGCAACTGCCGCGAGGCACTCTGTCAGCTACCTCGGATCACTTCATTGAGGGCGCCACGCCTTCGCCCTGACCGTCAATCAGTGCCCGGTTCGAAAAACCTGTAGCCACCCACACCGGGCGTCGCATTCATCCAAGTAAGCCGTGGCTGCCCATCGATTCACCGACGTTTTCCGGTAGGATCAGTGCGGCGTTACCGGGGCGCGAATGGCGCCACCATCGATATAGCCTGTCGGGAGGAGACCGCATGGCCAAGACACTCAAGGTAGGCCTGGTTCAACAGCAGGCCTGGCCGGACAAACAGCAAAGCCTGGCAGTCAGCGAAGCCGCGATTCGCGAGCTCGCCGAACAGGGTGCCGAGCTGGTGCTGCTTCAGGAGCTCCACGCCACTCACTACTTCTGTCAGTGCGAGGATGCCGACCTCTTCGATCTCGCCGAGCCGCTCGACGGTCCGACGGCGCAGCGACTCGAAGCGTTGGCCAGCGCTCTCGACATCGTCATTGTCGGCTCGATCTTCGAACGCCGCGCCCCCGGGATCTATCACAATACCGCCGTGGTAATGGATAAGGCGCAGGGGCGCGTCGGACACTACCGCAAGATGCACATCCCCGACGACCCGGGCTTCTACGAGAAGTTCTACTTCACGCCAGGAGACGGGGACGACAAGCAAGGGTTCGAGCCGATCGACACCTCGGTGGGCCGCCTCGGCGTACTGGTGTGTTGGGATCAGTGGTACCCCGAGGCGGCGCGACTCATGGCGCTGGCCGGTGCGGACCTGCTGCTGTACCCCACCGCTATCGGCTGGCACCCGCCCGACGACCAGCCCGAGAAACTGCGCCAGAAAGAGGCCTGGACTCTCATCCAGCGCTCTCATGGCGTGGCCAACGGTCTCCCGGTCATTGTCGCCAACCGTGTCGGCCATGAGCCCGACCTGACCCAGGTCAGCGCCGGCATCGATTTCTGGGGTGGCAGCTTCATCTGTGGCCCCCAGGGCGAACTTCTGGCCCACGCCGGTGAAGCGAGCGAAAACTTGCTAGTGGAAGTGGACCTATCGAAAAGCGAGCAGGTGCGTCGCATGTGGCCCTACCTCAGGGACCGGCGTGTCGATGCCTACGGCGATCTCACCAAGCGCTATCGCGACCGCTAGGGGACCCGGCGGCAATCGCCGCCGCCATCTCGGTGCAACCAGCCTTTGCCCCACCTAGTCATGCCCGACCCGGACATCAGTCGTCAGGGTCGGGCGTGTGCGTCGTCCACGGCACTGTCCGGTAGCCGATAGGCGATCAGTCCGGCACCGATCGCCGCTGTCAAGACGTCATGTCACGTCCGCCATCGATTGCCTCTTTCGCCAGCGGCCCGGTTAACCTTAATATAACGGTATAACTGCAATCGAGACCGCCATGGACCCCCAATATCAACTGCTTGCCGAACTCGAGGCCGATTTCGACCGGCTAATCGACGCGGTCGTGCATCTGGCGGATGCCTACGCTGCCAATCCCTCCCCCGCCTGGGCGCTGGGCGATGAGGCGATCGATGCGCAATGGCTCAGGCGCGCGCTGACTGATTTCTGGTATCAGGATGGGCAGGACGGAAGGGAAACCCGCACCTACGTGGCAATCATCGTCGCCAGCGACGAGCTGATGAATCACGTCCACGCCGTCAATGCGCAAAAGACGCAATTTGCGGCAACGCTGAAGCGAATACGTGAATCCAGCCCCCAACTGATCGCCGAAGCCAAGGCAGTACTCCCCTTTCGCCATCCGGTCCTGCACGATCATCTTCGTGGGCAGGGCCTTGCCCGGCTGCATCTCAAGCAGTGCTGGCGCCACCTGCCCATTGCCGATGCGCCGCTGGCGAAGGTGCGTCTTGCCTGGTACACCAGCGGGCGCTCGATCAAACGACTCAGCGTGGCGGACGCCGAGGCCAAGCTCAAACGCATGGACGTGGACGCTTCGCACATCCGCATTCAGCTCAGAAAGCTGGGCGATATCCCCGATGGCGAACCGCTGGCGCAGATCCAGCAACAGGCGCCGGTCATGCGCGCCAATCTGTTCTTTCGTGAAGCGCTGGAGGACGGCCGCACGCGACGCGCGATGAATCTGCCGCTGCCACTATTCATCCCCGATCCGGCGCTCAAGCTGCCTCATCGAAATGATCCCCCGACCGCGCCCCCGGCTACACGAACGCGAGCCAAGCGTTCGGATCAGAAAATCGAAGAGACGCCGTTTTTGCCAAGCCTGCGAGTTTATCGCTACCGCAATCCCTCACTGCAGCTGGCCGAGGAGCGGGAACGAAAACAGGATAAGGAAAGTGACGCGCGCGACGTCTGAATCGTCGCCCCGGAGACGACGTCGGTCCGCGTAAAGAGAGACTGTGAAGGGACCTCAAGCCCGCCCATACAGGCTTGAGGAATCCTGACCTAGAACAGTCGATTGAGACCGTTCTGAGCGGCGATACGATACGCCTCGGCCATGGTGGGGTAGTTGAACGTGGTATTGATGAAGTAGCGCAGCGTATTCGCTTCGCCCTCCTGCTGCATGATCGCCTGACCGATATGCACGATCTCGGAGGCCTGGTCCCCGAAACAGTGGATCCCCAGAATCTCCAGTGACTCGCGATGAAACAGGATCTTGAGCATGCCAGCGGTGTCACCGGTGATCTGCGCGCGCGCGGTATCCTTGAAAAACGCCTGCGCGACTTCGTAGGGCACCTTCGACTCGGTCAATTCCCGCTCTGTCTTCCCTACGGAACTGATCTCGGGGATGGTATAGATCCCGGTAGGAATATCGTCGACGTAGCGAAATGACTGCCCCAGAAACTCGTCACTGGCACTGCGGCCCTGATCGTAGGCCGCACTCGCCAGACTGGGCCACCCAATGACGTCGCCCACCGCGGAGATGTGCGGCATCGCCGTTCGGTAGTGCTCATCGACCTGGAGCTGTCCACGACCGTTGGGTTCCAGGCCCACCGTCTCGAGACCCAGCTCATCGGTGTTGCCGGTGCGACCATTGGCCCACAGGAAAGCGTCCGCCCGCAGGCGCTTGCCAGACTCAAGGTTGACGACCACGCCGGACTCATCGCCCTCGACGCTGCGATACGCCTCGTTGTGCCGGATCAGGACTCCATTGTTACGAAGTTCATAGGAGAGCGCGTCGCTGATCTCGTCGTCCAGGAACGACAACAGTCGCTCGCGAGTATCGATGAGATCGACCTTTACGCCGAGACCGGAGAAGATCGATGCATACTCCGACCCGATGACCCCGGCACCGTAGATGATCATGGTCTTCGGGGTGTGCGAGAGCCCCAGAATCGTGTCGGAGCAGTAGATCCTCGGATGACGGAAATCGACGTCCGCCGGGCGATAAGGCCGGGAGCCGGTGGCGATGACGAACTGCGGGGCGCTAAGCTCTTCAACCCCTTCATGGTTGTCGCGCACGGTGACGGTATTGTCGTCGCGAAACCGGGCCACGCCGAAGTACAGATCAATGCGATTGCGCGAGTAGAACTTGGTCCGCAGCTCGACCTGCTGATCGATGGTCACTCGCGAGCGCTCGAGAACCCGGGGAATGGAGAACCAGCGAGGCTCTCCGATATCGCGGAACATGCGATTGGTGTTGAACTGCATGATCTGCTTGACCTGATGGCGAAGCGACTTCGAGGGGATCGTCCCCCAGTGAGTGCAGTTGCCACCGACCGATGACTGGCGTTCGATCACGGCAACTCGCTTGCCATGCTTGGCCGCGTTGATCGCGGCGCTCTCGCCCGCCGGTCCCGAACCGATCACTACGACGTCGTATTGAGAAACTGCCATGGGTTTCGCCTGCTCCTTAGCGTGGCTTGAAACGTTGACTTTTCACCGCCGGCGGCGGGCCCCGCCTCAGCGCTTGATGGCGTCGTAACCGAGATCGGCGCCGCGATTCTCGTCGCTGCGGCGCTGGGCGCCCGCCGCATTCTTGCGACTCTCCTCCTCGCATACCTGATCGTTGCCGCCACAGATATCGCAGCCGTTCTTGAGCCCGAGGTTGTTGAGCCCGCCGCAGGAGCCGGCGATGGGCTTGCGGCCAACAATGACGCCAACCGCCATCCCCGCCGTCAGCAACAGCATCAAGGCGAAAGCCAGAATCCAGATCGTCATGGGTAATCTCCTCTACGCGTTGCCCTTCGGAGCACGCAGTTCGCGTGCCAAGAGGGGCTCAGTCGGTATCCTGCAGAAAGTCCTCGAACGCCTTTGACGTGCGCGTTTCGAAACCCTGAGGTGTCTTGACCACGAGATAGACCGCCAGATTCTCGCGTCGTGCCATATCGAAGCCGGCATCGGGGCCGAGGACCTCGATGGCGGTCGCCAGACCATCGGCAGTCATGCAGTCGTCGGCAATGACCGTTACCGATACGAGATGATGCGTGATCGGTCGGCCGGTGCGCGGGTCGATCGTGTGGGAATAACGGTGGCCGTCGTCTTCGAAGTAGTTGCGATAGTCACCGGAAGTCGCGACCGCCGCATCGTCAAACTCAATGATACGCTGCACGCTTCGCTCGTTCGAGACCGGCTTTTCGACCGCCACCCGCCAGGGTTCGCCACCGGGCTTCGTTCCTCGCGAGCGAATTTCGCCCCCAACCTCGATGAGATAGCTCGTCACCCCGAGATCGTCTAGCGAACGCGCCACGGCATCTGCGCCATAGCCCTTGGCGATCGACGAGAGATCGACGTAAACCGGTTTGGTCTTGGTTAGCGTGTCGCCATCCAGGTTCAGCGCACGATAGTCAACGTCAGCCAGCGCGTCAGCGATCGCCGCATCCCCGGGCACGCGATCCGGATGCTTGTCAGGGCCAAAGCCCCAGAGATTGACCACCGCACCCACGGTGACATCGAGGGCACCGTGAGACATCTCACCGATGCGAATCGCTTCACGCACCACCTCAGCCGTTTCCGGCGAGAGGTCGAAAGGCTCACCCACAGGGGCACGGTTGAACTTGGAAAGCTCGGAATCCGGCTTGTAAGTCGACATCAGGTTATCGACCCGATCCAGCGATGCCTTCACCCGGTTCTCGATACGAGCGAGCTGATCGTCGTCGTAATCGCCGAAGAAAGTGACATGAAAGCCGGTGCCGAAGATCGGACCCTCCAGCCGGTAGGATTCCGGCTCGCGGTCGCAGGCGGTGAGTACGATCAATAGCAGCAGGGCCAATCCCAGAAGGATCGGCCCTGTCGGTTTACGCGTTGACGCCTGCCTCATCCGCCGAAGTCATCCAGCATGATGTTCTCCGGCTCCACGCCAAGATCGGTCAGCATCTTGATCACCGAGGCATTCATCATCGGGGGGCCACACATGTAGTACTCGCAGTCCTCCGGCGCCGGGTGATCCTTGAGATAGTTCTCGTAGAGCACGTTATGGATGAAGCCGGTCGGCCCTTCCCAGTTATCCTCGGGGAGCGGATCGGACAGCGCTAGGTGCCAATCGAAGTTGTCGAACTCCTCGGCCAACTGATTGTAGTCGTCGTTGTAGAACGTCTCGCGCCAGGAACGCGCCCCGTACCAGAACGACATCTTGCGCGATGACTTCAGCCGCTTGAGCTGGTCGAAGATGTGGCTACGCATCGGCGCCATCCCCGCCCCACCGCCGATGAAGACCATCTCGGCGTCGGTGTCCTTGGCGAAGAACTCACCGAATGGCCCCATCACAGTGACCTTGTCGCCCGGCTTGAGACTGAACACGTAGGTCGACATCAACCCCGGCGGATGATTCGACTTGGGCGGCGGCGTGGCGATCCGGATGTTGAACTTCAACATCCCTTTCTCTTCGGGATAGTTCGCCATCGAGTAGGCGCGAATGATCTCTTCGTCGTTCTTGTGCGCCACGTCGAACAGGTTGAATTTCTCCCAATCGCCGCGGTACTCCTCTTCGATCTCGAAGTCGGAAAACTTGACATCGTAGGGCGGTGCCACCAGCTGCACGTAACCGCCAGCCCGAAACGCCACTTCTTCACCCTCGGGCAGCTTCAGGTTGAGCTCCTTGATGAAAGTCGCGACGTTGGGGTTCTCGACGACCTCGCACTCCCACTTCTTGACGCCAAAGACCTCTTCAGGCACCTGCACCTTCATATCCTGCTTCACCGGCACCTGGCAGGAGAGCCGCCAGCCATCCTTCTTCTCGCGCATGGTGAAGTGGGACTCTTCGGTCGGCAAGATCGAGCCGCCGCCTTCTTCGACCTGGCACTTGCACTGCGCGCAGGAGCCACCGCCACCACAGGCGGATGAGAGAAAGATGCCGTTGGCAGCCAGCGTCTGCAGCAGCTTGCCGCCAGCCTGCGTCGTCACGGTATTGTCGGGATCGCCGTTGATCTCGATGGAGACGTCCCCGCTGCTCACCAATCGGCTTCGTGCGGCCAGAATCACACCCACCAGCCCTAGCACGATGGCGGTGAACATGACGACGCCGACCACGATGACAGATGTATCGATCATGTCGGTTTCCTGTATTCCGTATTCGTGTTGGGGTTAGAGCTGAATGCCGGAGAAGGACATGAAGCCCAGCGACATCAGACCCACCGTGATGAAGGTGATACCCAGCCCCTGCAGGCTGGCAGGCACATCACTGTACTTCAGCTTCTCGCGAATGCCCGCCAGCGCCGTGATGGCCAGCGCCCAGCCAAACCCCGCCCCGGCGCCGTAGATCACTGACTCACCGAAGGAGTAGTCCCGCTGCACCATGAAGAGGGAGGCCCCCATAATGGCGCAGTTCACCGTGATCAACGGCAGAAAGACGCCCAGCGCGTTGTAGAGCGCCGGTACGAACTTATCGAGGAACATCTCGAGGATCTGCACGATCGCCGCGATGACGCCGATATAGCTGAGCAGACCGAGGAAGCTCAGGTCGATATTTTCCGCACCCTCGAGCCCGGTCCAGCTCAACGCGCCGGCTTTGAGGAGGTAGTTAAGGATCAGGTTGTTGACCGGGACGGTGATCGTCAACACGACGATCACCGCAATTCCCAGACCGATCGCCGAAGAGATCTTCTTGGAGACGGCCAGGAAGGTACACATCCCCAGAAAGAAGGCGAGCGCCATGTTCTCGACGAAGACTGCCTTAACGAACAGGCTGACATAATGTTCAAACATTGGCGGTCTCCTTGATTTTGGCCTTGCTGTTGGCAACGATGCGGTATTCCGTCTTTTCGACCTGATCCGGGTTGAACCAGCGCAGCACCCAGATCAGCAGGCCGATGACAAAGAACGCCGACGGCGGCAGCAACATCAGGCCGTTGGGAACGTACCAGCCACCATTCTGCACGGTCGGCAGCACGGTCAGACCGAACACGCTGCCCGAACCGAACAGTTCGCGAACGAAGCCCACCACCAGCAGGATGACGGCGTAGCCCAGACCGTTACCGACCCCGTCGAGAAAACTCATCACCGGACCGTTCTGCATCGCGTAAGCCTCGGCGCGGCCCATGACGATACAGTTGGTGATGATCAGGCCGACGAAGACCGAGAGCTGCTTGGACATCTCATAGGCGAAGGCCCGCAGCACCTGATCCACCACGATCACCAGCGACGCGATGATCGTCATCTGGACGATGATACGAATGGAAGACGGGATGTGGCTGCGGATCAGCGAAACGAACAGGTTGGAAAACGCGGTAACCGCGATGACCGCGAGCCCCATGACCAGCGACACGCTCATCTGATTGGTCACGGCAAGCGCGGAGCAGATTCCCAGAACCTGCAGTGCGATCGGGTTGTTCTTGAAGACCGGGGATAGGACGACGTCTTTAACCGAGTCGGTAGCCATCTTCAAGCTCCTCCTTGTGAATCGTCATGGAAGCGCGCGAGATAGGGCGCGTAGCCCTGCTCACCCATCCAGAACCGCAGCATGTTGGTGACGCCGCGACTCGTGAGCGTCGCACCCGAAAGCGCATCGACCTCATAATCGTTGCTGGCACCGCCCTTGACGAGTGCGATCTCCGGATCGCTGTAGTCGCCATCCTGGTAGATCTTCTTGCCATCCCACTGCGCCTTCCAGCGCGGGTTCTCGACTTCGCCGCCGAGACCCGGCGTTTCGGACTGATCATAGTAGGAGAGCCCGACGATGGTATTGCCATCACCCCGCACCGAAAGGAAGCCTTCCATCAGCCCCCACAGCCCCTGGCCGCGAATCGGCATGACGATCTGGTCCGGGTCTTCCGGGTCGCCCACCAGGTAGACGGTGGAGAAATTTTCCTGGCGACCGATACCGGCAATGTCATTGTCGCCCGAGAGCGTACGCGACGTCGCAGGATCCTGCGCCGCGTCGAACTGATCGTATGACGCCGGGTCGAGATCATGTGAGTACTCGCCGGTCTTGAGATTGACCACTTTCGGGGTGATCAGCTCGGCGTACTTCTCGTCGACATCGTCACCCGGCTGGTAGAGCTCGGTGACCTGCAGGATGTTGCTCTTGCGATCGAGCGCCTGGTTCTCGAGCTGCTTGGGCTTGAGCACAACGGCAGCGGACGACACCACCACCGAGCAAACCACGCAGAGCGAGAACGCGACGATAAGCGTCTTCTTGATCGAGTTATTGCTCGCCATCAGACAGCCTCCTTCTGGGCCGGCGCCAGCGCCGCCAGGCGTTTCTGACGTCGTTTGACGTTGGCGTTCACGAAGTAGTAATCGATCAGCGGCGCGAACAGATTGGCGAAGAGAATCGCCAGCATGATGCCCTCGGGGAACGCGGGGTTGACCACGCGAATAAGCACGGTCATGACACCGATTAGCGCCCCGAAGATCAGCTTACCGCGGTCGGTCATCGACGCCGAGACCGGGTCGGTCGCCATGAACACCATACCGAACGCAAAGCCACCGACGACCAGATGCCAATACCACGGCATGCCGAACATGGGATTGCTTTCCGACCCCACCAGGTTGAATAGCGAGGCCGAAGCGGCCATGCCCAGCAGCCCGCCCAGCATGATTCGCCAGGAGGCCACACGGGTCAGCAGCATCACGGCGCCCCCGATCAGGATGGCAAGCGTCGACGTCTCGCCGAGCGACCCGGGGATGAAGCCGAAGAAGGCATCGAACCAGCTGTACTGCTGATGAACCGCGTCCATGCCGCCGAGGGAGGCGTGAGACAGCGCGGTGGCGCCGGTGTAGCCGTCGGCGGCGACCCAGACGCTGTCCCCGGAGATCTGACCCGGATAGGCGAAATACAGGAAGGCGCGGCCGGTCAGCGCCGGATTGAGGAAATTCTTGCCGGTACCGCCGAAGATCTCCTTGCCGACCACCACGCCGAAGGTAATACCGAGCGCCACCTGCCATAGCGGGATCGTCGCCGGCAGCGTCAGCGCGAAGAGCACGGAAGTCACGAAGAAACCTTCGTTGACCTCGTGACCGCGTTTGATCGCGAAGAGCACTTCCCAGAAGCCACCGACGATGAAGGTGACCAGATAGATCGGTAGGAAGTAGGTCGCACCGAGCACGAAATTCGACCACAGGCTCGCCGGGTCGTGGCCGCCGGCCAGCGCCAGCGTTAGCGTTTCACGCCAGCCGCCCAGCGCCTGATAGCCATCCGCGATGGCCGTATTGGCCTGCAGGCCCGCGTTATACATGCCGAAGAACATGGCCGGGAAGGTGCACATCCAGACCGTGATCATGATGCGCTTGAGATCGATACCGTCGCGGACGTGCGTCATGCTCTTGGTGACGCTGGGCGGCGAGTAGAAGATCGTGTCTACGGCTTCATAGAGCGCATAGAACTTCTCGTATTTGCCGCCCTTCTCGAAATGAGGCTCAAGCTTGTCGAGCGTGTTGCGAATCCCCATCGTCAGGCCTCTTTTTCGATCGTGTTCAGGTTGTCGCGAAGGATGGGACCGAACTCGTACTTACCCGGGCAAACGTAAGTGCAAAGCGAGACGTCCTCCTCATCCAGCTCCAGGCAGCCTAGCTGCATGGCACTCTCGATATCCCCCACGATCAGTGAGCGCAGCAACTGCGTGGGCAGAATATCCAGCGGCATGACTTTTTCGTAGGCCCCGATCGGTACCATCGCGCGTTCCGAGCCGTTGGTCGAGGTGTTCGGCGCGTAGTTGTTCAATCCCAGAAAACGCGAGATGTAAATGCCCGTGACCGAGTGGCGATGACGGCCTGGCGAGAGCCAGCCCAGAAACGCGCGTTTGTTGCCCTCTTCGAGCATCGAGAACTGACGGTGGAAACGGCCGAGATAGCAGCGGCTGTCTTCGCACTCCGTCCCTCCGAAGATCGAACCGGAGATGACGCGGGTATCTTCCGGGCTCTCTACCTCGCCTTCGAGCAGCTCTTGGCTACTGGCTCCTATACGCGTGCGGACGAGCCTTGGATTCGTTGCCCGCGGCCCACCGATCGCGACCACGCGCGTCGGATCGAGACGGCCCTCGGCGAAGAGCTTGCCGATCGCGATGACATCCTGATAGTCGAGATACCAGACCTGGCGGTTGAGGCCGACCGGCGACAGAAAGTGAATATGGGTACCCGCAAGCCCTGCCGGATGCAGGCCCTCGAACCCTTCGGCCCGCACGCCCTCGAGATCATCGCCCGGTAGCGCGGTGTCGCCGCGGCGGCAAACGAAGAGTTTGCCCGGAGTCAGATGGCGCAGCGCCTGCAGACCCTGTTTGAACGCCTCGCCGTCGGCCTCGATGATCACCTGCGGGTCGGCGCTGAGGGGATGGGTATCGATGGCGGTGACGAAGATATCGGCGGGGACGGCATTGACCGCCGGCGTGCGCGAGAAAGGCCGCGTCCGCAGCGCAGTCCAGAGTCCCGAGTCAAGCAGCTGGTCGACGACCTGCTGCCGCTCGAGCTTGGCGATCCCGTCGGCGCCGTAAGCCGTGTACGTTTCGCTCTGCTCGTCCTCGTCGAGACGGATCACGACCGACAGCAGCCGACGCTTTTCCCCCCGGTTGATGGCGACGACCTCGCCTCCACCGGGTGAGGTAAAGCGAACGCCCTCGACCTTCTTGTCGGTGAACAAGAGCTGCCCGCGCTTTACCCGATCACCTTCACGCACCTCCATGGTCGGCCGCATACCGACATAGTCGGTCCCGACCAGCGCGACGTGACGCACAACGCGCCCCTCGTCGATACGCTGCGACGGCGCTCCCATCACGGGGAGATCCAGGCCTCGTTTGACTTCGATCATAGTCTCGCCCAGTTGTCGAATCTGATGTGATAGAGGAAAGAGGCTCGATGGACGTCTGACAGGTCCAGCAACCAGCGCCGTTGCGGTGGGCAGGAGATGACGTCTCGGAACTCGAAAGCGTTTCTTCTCAGAAGAGGTGACTTTCATGGCCGCGCCTTGAGCGGTCCACGCCAAAAAACGCGCACCATTATAATGAGCGGGGCCTTGAAAGGCCACTCACCACGCGGCCGCCAAAAGGCTTCAAAAACGCCAAAACCCCGACTAAATCGGGGTTTTGTAAGACTAAGGTCTAAGGTCGTGCTTCGCCAATGATCTCTCGCCGTCGCTATCGCGACGCTTTTAGACACCGTGGAATTGTTCGCTCATACACCATGGGCTTACCGGGTGGCGGGCAGATAGCGATGCCGAACATTGGAGACATACTGCAGAATACGCACCACCTGGCAGCTATAACCGAATTCGTTGTCGTACCAGACGTAGACCACGGCCTGCTTGCCGTCGGCGATGGTCGCCTTGGCATCGATGATGCCGGCATGGCGATTACCCACGAAGTCCGATGACACCACTTCCGGCGAATCGACATAGTCGATCTGTTTGTGCATCGGCGAGTGGAGCGCCATCTGACGCAGATAATCGTTGAGCGCCTCACGGTCGGTGTCGCGCTCGAGCGTCAGGTTGAGAATCGCCATCGAGACATTGGGGGTCGGGACACGGATCGCGTTACCGGTGAGCTTGCCCGCGAGCTCCGGTAGCGCCTTCGACACCGCCTTGGCCGCGCCCGTCTCGGTCAACACCATGTTGAGCGGCGCGCTACGGCCACGCCGGTCCCCCTTGTGATAGTTATCGATCAGGTTCTGGTCGTTGGTATACGAATGCACGGTCTCGACGTGGCCGTGAGCGACGCCGAACTCGTCCTGTATTGCCTTGAGCACCGGGACAATCGCGTTCGTCGTGCAGGACGCCGCAGAAATGATGCGATCGTCTTCACCGATCATGCCGCTGTTGATGCCGTGGACGATATTCTTGAGATCCCCCTTGCCCGGCGCCGTCAGCAGAACCTTGGCCACGCCTTTCGATTCGAGATGCTGCGCAAGCCCCTCGCGGTCGCGCCACTTGCCGGTATTGTCGACGACGATGGCGTTGTCGATGCCATAGGCGGTGTAGTCGATCTGAGAGGGGGAGTCCGCATAGATGATGCGGATGGTATGACCGTTGGCGATCAGCGCCTGATTGTCGCTGTCGACATCAATGGAGCCACCGAAAGGGCCGTGAACCGAATCGCGCCGCAGCAGACTCGCCCGCTTTTCGAGATCGTCCCCGTCGCCGCGGACCACGATGGCGCGCAGGCGCAGCAGGTTACCGCCGCCCGCCTTCTCGATCAGAATTCGCGCGAGGATACGACCGATCCGTCCAAACCCGTAAAGCACCACGTCCTGCGGTTCGCCGCCCATGCCACTGCCGTCGTGGCCCTCGACGATATCGGCGAGCTCACGCTTGAGAAAGGCGGCAACATCCTGCTCGCCGGACTGCTTGAAGGCCACACCCAGCCGACCGATGTCGATATGTGCCGGCCCCGGATTGAGATCGAGAATCGCCTTGACCATCGGCAACGTATCGCAGACCGACAGCTCCGTGTCCTCCACCTTACGCACATAGCGATGATTCTTGAGGATGCGCAGCACAGAACGATTGATCAGCGAGCGTCCGTACAGCGAGGGAATCACGTTGTACTCGCGGTAGAGCTTGCCCAGCAGCGGAATCATCTCCTCTGCCCGCGCCTCGTTGTCCTGCCACTGCTGAAAAACGCTGTCGTTCGACTGTTCGCTCACGGACCGGCCTCGCTTGAAGTGGATCGATGACATTGGCTGACTCGCGCCTCGACGCAGATGCCCTGCTATCGACCGCCAGTCGCTCACCAAAAACGTGAGCATTATCCGCGGGCTACAAAAGCCGCCGCAATCGCCGCGTAGTCGCAAGCGGTGTAGTTTCACTACACTGGTCCAAACCCGAACGCGCTGGCATCGGTTTGCCCTGCCGGGCACCCCCCGCGGCGGCGATCAGCCTGCTATCATCTCTGCAAATTCCTTCTCGCCTCCCATCTACGCCATCGAAAGGTCCATGTCGCAATTCAGCCCTCTCTCGCCCCCGCGCCCCCGCGGCGTGCGCGAAACGACCTACTGCCAGCTTCCCTACGGTAGCGCCAGCGCCCTGACGCTCGCCCGCCTGGCAGAGGACGCGCCGCTACTCGTCATCACGCCGGATACCGCCAGCGCCCAGCGCCTGGAAACCGCGCTTCGCTTCTATGCCGATACGCCGGTGATGCCGTTTCCCGATTGGGAGACGCTGCCCTACGACAGTTTCTCGCCTCACCAGGACATCGTCTCCGCTCGCCTGCGCACGCTTCGCGAACTGCAGGAGGGTACCCGGGGTATCGTCCTGGTACCGATCAACACGCTGATGCAGCGCCTGCCGCCGCGAGAGTACGTTGCCGGCCGGGTACTCACGCTGGCCAACGGCGATCAGCTCGATCGTGAAGGGTTCCGAGAACGCCTCTCGCGTGCCGGATATCGCGCAGTGGAAACGGTCTACGAGCCAGGCGAATACGCTATGCGTGGCGCGCTGATCGACCTCTTCCCCATGGGAACGGATGCACCGCTGCGCATCGATCTTTTCGACGACGAGATCGACTCGCTGCGTCGTTTCGATCCGGATTCGCAGCGGTCAGGCGACAAGCTCGAGCGCATCGAACTCCTGCCCGCCCACGAGTACTCACTGTCGCGTTCCGCGATCGCCTGCTTTCGAGAAGGGTTCGAGACCCTTTTCGATGTAGATCCACGCCAGTGCCCGCTCTATGTCGACGCCATCAAGGGAATTCCCTCCCCGGGCCTCGAGCAGTATCTGCCGCTGTTCTTCGAGGAAACGGCGACCCTCTTCGAACACCTCGCCGATGACACCCGTGTCGCGCTGCTCCCGGAAGTGCACGCCGCCGCGGAGAGCCACTGGCGCGCCATCGAGAGCCGCTACGAGAACCTCGGCGTGGACCCCACCCGACCGCTTTTGCCGCCAGCACGCGCCTTCGTGCCCGTCGCCGAGGTGTTCGCCGCGATCAAGCGCCATCCGCGTCTGGAGTTCACGCCGGCAAGCGACGACAACGCTGTCGGCGACAACGTGCATGCCAGCACCACCCAGATGCCGCCGACGGTCGCCATCAATGCCCGCGCGCAGCAACCGCTGTCGACACTGGAGCAGTTCCTAGGCGCCCATCGGGATCTTCGCGTGCTGTTCGTCGCCGAGTCTCGCGGCCGCCGGGAGGCACTCGACGAAACGCTCTCGCCGCTGGTCCGTGAAATGCCGCACGTCGAGAACTGGCGCGAGTTCCTCGAGGGCGACAGTCACTTTGCGATTACCGAGGGTGGGCTCGACGAGGGACTATGGCTCGGCGACCCGGCGGTCGCCGTGATCACCGAGACCGAACTTTACGGCGAGGTGGTGCGCCAGTCGCGACGCCGCGCCAAGGCGACCGATGACAACGAGCTCGCGGTGCGACATCTGTCGGAGCTCAAACCCGGCTCGCCGGTGGTTCACCAGTATCACGGTGTCGGCCGCTACCAGGGACTCGAGACGATCCACGCCGGCGGTCTGGCGGCGGAATTTCTGGCACTCGAGTACGCCAACGGCGCCAAGCTCTACGTCCCGGTGGACAATCTTCAGCTGATCTCGCGCTATGCCGGCGCCAGCGACGAACTCGCACCGTTGCACAAGCTCGGCTCCGACACCTGGGACAAGGCCAAGCGCAAAGCCGCGGAGAAGGTACGCGACACGGCTGCCGAACTGCTGGACATCTACGCCCGCCGCGAAGCGCGCGAAGGGTTCGCCAGTGATGCGCCGGGGGATGACTATGCTCGCTTCGCCGCAAGCTTCCCCTTCGAGGAGACCCCAGACCAGCTCGCCGCCATCGAAGCGGTGATCGATGACATGACCGCGCCTCGCCCGATGGACCGCGTGGTCTGCGGTGACGTCGGCTTCGGTAAGACCGAGGTCGCCATGCGCGCAGCCTTCCTCGCGGTCAACTCAGGGCGTCAGGTGGTGGTGCTCGTACCCACCACACTGCTGGCTCAGCAGCACTACGACAATTTCCGCGATCGCTTCGCCGACACTGCCGTACAGATCGAGATGCTCTCTCGCTTCACCGGCGGCAAGGGCGAAAGCGACACCATGGCGCGAATCGCCGAAGGCCGCGCGGACATCATCATCGGCACCCACAAGCTGCTCTCGAAGTCGTTCAAGGTGCCCAATCTCGGCTTGATGATCATCGACGAGGAGCACCGCTTCGGGGTCTCGCAAAAAGAGCGCCTCAAGCAGCTACGAGCCCAGGTCGACATTCTCACGCTCACGGCGACGCCGATTCCCCGCACGCTCAACATGGCAATGAACGGGATTCGCGATCTCTCGATCATCGCCACGCCGCCGGCGAAACGACTGTCGGTCAAGACCTTCGTCCAGAGCCGCAACGAGCCGGTCATCAAAGAGGCGATCCTTCGCGAGATCCTGCGCGGTGGCCAGGTCTACTTCCTGCACAACGAAGTCAAGACGATCGAGTCGAGCGCCGACAAGATTCGCGAACTGGTGCCGGATGCCCGCGTCGGTGTCGCCCACGGCCAGCTGCCGGAGCGCGCACTGGAGCGGGTGATGTCGGACTTCTACCACAAGCGCTTCAATGTTCTGGTCTGCTCGACGATCATCGAAACCGGGATCGACGTCCCCAGCGCCAACACCATCGTCATCGAGCGCGCCGACAAGTTCGGCCTCGCCCAGCTGCACCAGCTCCGTGGCCGCGTGGGGCGCAGTCATCATCAGGCCTACGCCTACCTGCTGACGCCGCCCCCCAAGGCGATGACCAAGGACGCCATGAAGCGACTCGAGGCGATCACCCAGAGCGACGACCTGGGGGCAGGTTTCACTCTCGCCAGTCATGACATGGAGATCCGCGGAGCGGGCGAGCTGCTCGGCGATGAGCAGAGCGGCCAGATGGAGACCGTCGGCTACAGCCTTTACATGCAGATGCTCGACCGCGCGGTCAAAGCGATTCGCTCAGGCAAGACGCCCAACATCGAAGCGCCTCTCGATGACGGGACGGAACTGAGCCTCAACCTGCCTGCACTGATCCCCGACGATTATCTGCCGGACATTCAGCAGCGTCTGGTGATGTACAAGCGAATCTCGAGCGCCGAGAACGAGGGTGCGCTCAAAGAGCTTCAGGTCGAGATGATCGACCGCTTCGGGCTACTGCCCGGGCCCGTGAAGACGCTGTTCCAACAGACACAGCTACGTCAGAGGGCCGAACGCCTGGGCATTGCCAAGCTGGAAGCCGGCGCGGAGCGCGGCCGCGTCATTTTCAGCCCCGAGCCGCAGATCGACCCCATGACGCTGGTCGAGCTGATCCAACGCTTCCCGCAACGCTACAAACTGGAGGGCGCCGACACGCTGCGCTTCTACGCGGACATGGAGCAAGCGGCCGATCGCCTGTCCTGCATCGACGAGCTGCTGAATACGCTCAATCGCAAGGCCAAGGCGGCTTGAGTGCTGATCGTCGCGAGCGTCCGGCCGGCGACACCAAAAAAAACCGCGACAGTGTCGCGGTTTTTTTCAGGCTGGCGTTGCTGTGATGCCGATGCGATCGTCGCTCGCGTCGTCACTCGGCTCGACGCAGCCGTAGTCGCGTAATCTCGGCCGGCGCCCCGAAGCGCATCGGCGGCCCCCAGTAGCCGGTACCCCGACTGGTATAGACCCACATCGCCTCTTCATGCCCCAGCCCCGCAAGAAAGCGATTGGCGCGTCGTGCCAATAGCGTCCACGGCCAGATCTGGCCGCCATGGGTGTGTCCCGAGAGCTGCAGATCGAACCCCGCTTTCGCCGCCGCCGGTGCGGAGTTCGGCTGATGCGCCAGCAGCACTCGAGGTACCGACGCCGGAATCCCGGCTGCCGCCACCACCGGATCGCTACGATGCGCCGCCACGTAGTAGCCGGCGGTGAAATCCGGCACGCCGGCGATGGCGAGCATCGCGCCGCGGTGCTCGAGCAGTACGGACTCATTGACCAGCATCTGTACCCCAGCGCGCCGAAACGCCTCCACCCAGGCTTCGGCCTCGCTGTAATATTCGTGATTCCCAGTGACACCGAAGGTGCCGTGACGCGAGACCAGCTCAGCCAGAGGCGCGATCTCCGGCTCCAGCTCGTTGACGCGCCCATCCGTCATGTCACCAGTAATCGCCACGAGATCCGGATTGAGGGCGTTGACCCGGCGCACGATCGCCGCGAGGTGTCCTCGCTTGATCGTTGGTCCGACATGGAGATCACTCAACTGAACGATCGCAAAGTCTTCCAGTGCCGGCGGCAGTTGGGCGATGGGAACCGACACCTCGACGACTCGGGGAACTCGCCGCGCCTGATACAACGACCAGGCGGAAAGTACCAGCGTCACCCCCACCACCGCCCAGGCGCTCGGGGTGCCCAGATTGGTGACCGGTAGTGCGAGCGCCACCAGTAACACCAGATCTCGCAGCAACGTCGACCAGAGCAGAAACGAGAACGCACCGGTCATGACACTGATCGGCCAGGCCAGCCAGCGATCATTGAGCCAGCTCACCCGCATCACCAGCGGCAGGGCCACCGCGCTAAGCGCGAGATAGCTCCCCACCACCACCGAGCCCCAGGCCGGCAGGGCCAACCCGGTCAGTAGCCGAATCCCGATATAAAGATGAAGGACAACAACGATTACGCGAATACGGAGAAAGAATCGATGGTGGCGCACGTTCTAAACCATCCTTGGTTTTGAATCAGTGAGTGACGAATGGCGCAGGCCGGTGCCGATAGACCCCACGGAGGGAATAACCAACGGACGCCCGCGCGGGGGTTTGATCTGTATAATGCGCGTCGACGGGCCAACCCGTCACACGTTCATCCTCAACGTCCCAGGAGCTCTCATGTCACTGGCGAATGCCGCTTGGCTGGTCTCGGTCGTGGCGACCACGATTGGGTTCGCCGCCTTTTTCATCTTCAGTGCCACCCGTCGACGTTGGCTGCTGCCAACGGCTCTGATCTCGGTGGCAATCGCCATTGCCGCGTCGCTCATCGCCGCGCTCAACCAGTAATCGTCAGCGTCGGCCTCGACAACCCGGGTTGAGATGACGGGCTGGCGTTCGAGCGCGGCGGGCCCGACCTGCAGCCGCAGACGTGCCAGCCATGACGGTCAGTGGACCGTGGCGGGAACCTGAGCCTCTTCGTCTTCCTCTTCGCCATCCCAGAGGTGTGTCCGGGTGATGGCGTGGTCCAGCATCTCGCGTGCCACGTCGAAGCGGCTGCGCTTCAGAAGCTCCACGGCTTCCTCGGAGAAACGGATCGATACCAGCGGTTCGCCGCTGGCTTCAGCCGGGCGCAGCACGACCTCTCCATTGGCAAGCTCGACGATTTCCAGAATCGCGGTATCTGACATGGCTATGGCCTCCTAGTCTCGACGACCCGAAGCGTCTGAACGCCCCAGAGCGTCGTTACACCCCAAAACAAGTATGACAAGCAATAAAAAACGACCAGAGCCTGAGCCCCGGTCGTCTTGCACTAGTCATAAGATTAACACGCGGGTCACGAAGCGGTCACGCTCACCACTCCTGACTGCCTTCCCGCAGTGATGGCAGCAGGGCTTTGAACTCACGGTGGCACCAGCAGAGCTGGTCCGCCAGCGCCGGCGACTGGCCGCTAGCGATCAAGCCTTTTTGAGGGCGCCTCGATGACGCCCCGCGATCGGCGTGTAGCGATTCGACGTGCGTGAGCAATACGGCCAGCCAGCTCTCTTCAGCCGCCGCCAGCTCGCGCAGACGGTCCAGTTCGGCCACCTGGACGTCTCTCGCCTCGAACCAGGCGCGCCACCCCCCCAGCGTCTGGCTCGTGTGCTCGGTGACTTCTCTGAGCAGCGAGTCGAGGGCGAGCTCGAGGGTCGCCAGCGCCGCCTCCTCGAAGGCCATGCGGCGCGCCATTACCTGCTCGTCACTGCCGCCCTCTTCGGCCAGGAGCAGCTCAGCATGATGCAGGAGCTGATTGGTACGCGCCGGTGAACTCACTTTCGCTTGTCCTCGACCTGCCAGTGACCGTTGTCGTAGGTCGCTCGCCAGCCCGTCGCCTTGCCATCCTGGTCGGTCATGACGAATTGGCTCTTGGTCTTGCGCGAGAACCGAATCTGCGCTGGACGGCCGTCCGGGTCCTCGCTGGGCGCCTGAAGTAGAAAGTGGTACTTCTCCGGCAGCTCCTTGGCGTGCGCCTTGAGTTCCTTGACCAGCGGCGGACGTGTCTCGCGGTTCTTGGGGAACTGACTCGCCGCCAGGAATAGACCGCTGGCACCGTCACGCAGCACATAGTGATCCTCGACCTTCTGGCACTCGAGCTCAGGCATCGGGATCGGATCGATCTTGGGCGGTGCCACTTCACCGCTCTTGAGCAGCTTGCGCGTATTGCCGCACTCCTCGCTGGTGCAGGCGAAATACTTGCCGAACCGCCCGCTTTTGAGCTGCATCTCCGAGCCGCACTTGTCGCACTCGATCACCGGGCCGTCGTAGCCCTTGATCCGAAAGCGCCCTTGCTCGATTTCGTAGTAGCCGTCGTCGTCGTTACTGATATAGAGCTTGCGGCTCTCGTCGATGAGATAGCTGTCCATCGCCGTGCCGGTGTTGGGGTTACGGCGCTTGGCGAGCAGGGCATCCGTCTCGGCGGCTTCGTCGGCATCGGCCGGCACGGCCTCCTCGCCGGGGATCAGATCGATGGTCGTCTTGCAGCGCTCCTTCGGCGGCAAATTGTAGCCGGAACACCCCAGGAACACCCCGGTCGACGCGATGCGGATCTGCATCGGCCGGCCACAGGTGGGACAGTCGATATCGGTCTCGATCGGCTCGTTGGGCCGCATGCCATCGTCGCCCTGAGCGTGCTCGAGCTGCGCCTTGAATTCAGCATAGAAAGCGTCGAGTAGCTCCCGCCAGTTCTCCTGTCCGCCAGCGACCTCATCGAGTCGATCTTCCATCCGCGCGGTAAAGCTATAGTCGAGTAGATCGTTGAACGACTCGACCAATCGGTCGGTCACGATCTCGCCGAGCTTCTCGGCGTAGAAACGCCGGTTGTCGAGCTTGACGTAACCGCGATCCTGGATAGTCGAGATGATCGCCGCGTAGGTGGACGGCCGTCCGATCCCTCTTTTTTCGAGCTCCTTGACCAGGCTGGCCTCGGTGTAGCGCGCCGGCGGCTTGGTGAAGTGCTGCTGGGGGTCGATCTGCTCGAGATGCAGGACATCGCCTTTGGCGATATCGGGAAGCTGGGCCTGATCGTCCTTCTTGCCCATCGGCTTCATCACGCGAGTGTAGCCGTCGAACTTGAGCACGCGGCCGCGGGCCTTGAGTTCGAAACCTTCGACCTCGATGGTGAGCGTGGTCGCCAGATACTGGGCCGGCACCATCTGACACGCCACGAACTGGCGCCAGATCAGCTCGTAGAGCCGCTGCGCATCACGCTCCACCGACAGATCATCGGCGCGCTGATTGACGTTCGAGGGCCGGATCGCCTCGTGCGCTTCCTGCGCGTTCTGCTTGCTGGAGTAGCGAATGGGCGACTCCGGCAAATATCGCTCGCCAAACTCACCCTCGATGTACTCGCGCGCATGAGCGACCGCATCCTGCGAGAGATTGGTGGAGTCGGTTCGCATGTAGGTAATGTAGCCCGCCTCGTAGAGGCGCTGCGCCAACGTCATCGTCTTCTTGACCGAGAATCCGAGCCGACCGCTCGCCGCCTGCTGCAGCGTCGAGGTAATGAAGGGCGCGCTGGGCTTGGAGCTGGTGGGCTTGGTGTCGCGGTCGGAGACGGTGTAGCTGTCTCCGCGCAGCTTGGCGATCCGCGACATCGTCTCCTGCTCGGAGGTCGGCCGGAAGGCTTCACCGTTCTCTCGCACCACTTCGAAACGCACGGCTTCGCCGTCGGCAGTGACGGTATCAGCGTGCACGTCCCAGAACTCCTCCGGGACGAAGGCGCGAATATCACGCTCGCGGTCGACGATCAGACGCACGGCGACGGACTGCACCCGCCCGGCAGAAAGACCGCGGGCGATCTTGCTCCACAGCAACGGCGAGACCATGAAGCCCACGACGCGGTCGAGAAAGCGCCGGGTCTGCTGGGCCTCGACGCGGGCGAGGTTCAGATCGCCCGGCTCCTTGAACGCTTCCTGGATCGCATTTTTGGTGATCTCGTTGAAAACCACTCGCTTGTAGCGCGAGTCATCACCACCGATGGTCTCCTTGAGGTGCCAGGCGATCGCTTCCCCCTCGCGGTCCAAGTCGGTCGCGAGGTAGATGGTGTCGCTCTTGTCGGCGAGCTTCTTAAGCTCCTCGACCACCTTCTCCTTGCCGGGCAGCACCTCGTAATTGGCGCGCCAGTCATCCTCGGGGTCGATCCCCATGCGCCGGATCAACTGATCCCACTGCTTGCGCTTCTGATAGACCGCCTTCTCGTCGGGCGACATCTTGCGTGTCGCGGCGGCCTGGCGACCGCGCTCCTTGGGATCGACCGGCTGCTTCGAAGAGCCACTGGTCGGCAGGTCACGAATATGCCCGACGCTCGACTTAACGACGAAGTCGTTACCGAGATATTTGTTGATGGTCTTGGCCTTGGCCGGCGACTCAACGATTACCAGTGACTTGCCCATAGCGCTCCTGCTTCATTGAACTAGCGTCGATTCCGGCCGCCGTAAATGTAGGGCCATCGTTATGAGATAGCCATCCCGTGCTGTTAGACAAAGATCACGCAGAGACTCGCTGGGGCCGCACTGCGCCCGCCAATGACAGACATTCGGCAAGCCAGACAGCGAGCGATATCACGCGGATAAACGGGGCCGGACCGGAAAATGCGCCTACCCTACCCTAGCCGTTGCCGAGGCGCCAGCCAGGCTAAGGCCGGTTAGAAAGCCCCCCTGCCCGCCTGCGCCGCCATCACCACACCCCGGTCGGTATCGGCCAGGGACGGGCACTCCTTGATCCTGGAACAGGACGCACGACGTCCCCCTCGCCTCTCGCACGGCTTTCTTACCTTGGACCCGACGGCGAGTCTGCGCCAATCAGGGATGCAGTCGGCACCACCTCGGACATCCGCGCCGCCGTGATGTAAAATCACGGTTCGTTTCGGTCGTCGGTGGCACCATCCAGGCTTAGCCGGATGTCAACCTCCGGCGTGACGACCCTTCAGTTGCCAGGAGTTTCCCCATGCAGCACGCGTTTCACGGTCCGATTCGCCGTACCAAGATCGTTGCCACCCTCGGCCCTGCCACGGATCGAGAAGGCGTTCTGGACGCTATTATCGAAGCCGGGGTCGACGTCGTTCGCCTGAATTTCTCCCACGGCAGCTCGGACGATCACCGCCGACGGCTGGAAGCGGTCCGTGAAGCTGCCGAGCGTCAGGGCCGTGCCGTCGCCGCTCTCGGTGACCTTCAGGGCCCCAAGATTCGTATCGCTCGCTTCGCCGCCGAAGGTGGCGTGAAACTCGCCAAGGGCCAGTCGTTCGTGCTCGACGTCTCGCTCGACCGCGATGCAGGAGACAGCGAACGGGTCGGCTGCGATTACGCCGAACTCGCCGATGACGTCAAAGCCGGCGACGTGCTGCTGCTCGACGACGGCCGCCTGGTGCTCAAGGTAGACCGTATCGAGGGGCCCCAGATTTTCACCACCGTCCAGGTGGGCGGCAAGCTGACCAACAACAAGGGCATCAACAAGCAGGGTGGCGGTCTCTCTGCCTCGGCACTGACCGAGAAAGACAAAGAAGACCTCAAGACCGCCATCGACATCGGCGTCGACTACCTGGCGGTCTCGTTTCCCCGCAGCGGCGCGGACATGCAGTACGCGCGTGATTTGCTGGGCGAGGCCGGTCAGAACATTGGCCTGGTCGCCAAAGTCGAGCGCGCCGAAGCGGTCGCCGATGACGAGACGCTCGATGACATCATTCGCGCCTCCGAGGCAGTGATGGTGGCCCGTGGCGACCTCGGCGTAGAGATTGGCGACGCCCAGCTGATCGGCGTGCAGAAGCGCATCATCGGCCGCGCTCGCAGTCTCAACAAGGTCGTCATTACCGCCACCCAGATGATGGAGTCGATGATCGAGTCGCCGCTGCCGACCCGCGCCGAAGTCTTTGACGTCGCCAACGCGGTGCTCGATGGCACCGACGCGGTCATGCTGTCGGCGGAGACCGCTGCCGGCGACTATCCGGTAGAAACGATCGACGCCATGAATCGCCTCTGCCTCGGCGCCGAACGCGAGCGCAGCGCGCAGGAGTCGAAGCACCGCATCCATGAAGGCTTCACGCGCATCGACGAGACGGTGGCGCTGTCGGCGATGTACGCCGCCAACCATCTCTCCGGTGTCGTCGCCATCGCCTGCCTGACCGCGACCGGCTACACGCCGCTGATTGCCTCGCGCATCCGCTCGGGCCTGCCCATCGTGGCACTGGCAGCGACGCCGGAAGTCCAACGACGCATGGCGCTGTATCGCGGCGTTGTCTCGCTGGTCTTCGATGCCTCTGCGCTACCGCTGACCGAGATCAATGCCGGTGCCGTCGGCGAGCTGGTGGGCCGCGGCCTCGCCAGCGCCGGCGACCACGTCATCCTGACGCGCGGCGATCACATGAACGCCCACGGCGGCACCAACGCGATGAAGATCGTTCAGGTCGAAGGCTGACAGTCAGGCAGAACGGGTCGCCATCGGCGGCCCGGCTCGCAGGACGACGACGCGGGGTTTCGGCCCCGCGTCGTCGCAGTTTTGCCTGACCTGCAGCCTTTCTCGCTGGCGTCTCACTCGATCTCGACGAGCACCTCGCCCGGGGTGACACGATCGCCCTTGGCGACGTGAACCGCCTTCACCGTTCCCCCCACGCGCGCCTGAACCTCACTCTCCATCTTCATCGCCTCGGTGATAAGTACTGCCTGCCCCTCCGTGACGCTGTCGCCGACCGCTACCAGCACATCGACGATATTGCCCGGCATCGACGTGGTGACGTGCCCCGGCGAGCTCGCCTGAGCACGCCCGCCGGACTTCTCGGCCGCCACGAACTCGTCCTTCGCCTCGAAAACGACCTCCTCAGGCATGCCGTCCAGCGTCAGATAAAGTCGGCGGCGACTGCCGCTGCCACTACCGACGCCGGTGATCTGCACCTCGTAGGACTCGCCATGAACGTCGATCACGAACTCTGTCGGCACACCCTCGGTCACCGGTCGCTCCGCGCTGGCGTCGGCAGGCGCCGGCATCGCCTCCGGCACCAGCGTGCCGTCGCGCCGTCCCTGAAGGTACTCGCGACCAAGGTCAGGGAACATGGCGAAGGTCAGAACGTCCTCCTCGTTGTCGGCAAGATCGCCGATATCGGCGGTCAGCCGCGACATTTCCGGTTTAAGCTGATCGGCTGGACGCCCCTCTTCCACCTCGGCCTTACCGATGGCTTGGTCCCGAACCCGGGCATCGACCGGCGCAGGGGGCTGGCCATAACCGCCCATCAGATAGCGCTTCACCTCATTGGTGATCGTCTTGTAGCGCTCGCCGGCGAGGACGTTCATCGCCGCCTGCGTTCCCACGATCTGCGAAGTCGGCGTGACCAGTGGGGGGTACCCGAGATCGGCGCGGACACGGGGAATCTCATCGAAGACATCGCGGATACGCCCGAGCGCATTCTGCTCCTTCATCTGATTGGCCAGGTTGGACATCATGCCGCCAGGCACCTGCCAGATCTGTACACCGACGTCCTCACGCGTGTATTCACTCTCGAAGCCCGCGTACTTCTTGCGCACCTCACGGAAGTAGTCTCCCACCTCCTTGAGGGCGATCAGGTCGAGCCCGGTGTCGTAGGGTGTTTCCTGGAAGGCAGCGACCATCGCCTCGGTGGAGGGGTGGCTGGTACCGCCGGCAAATGCCGAGATACAGGTATCGAGATGGCGACAACCGGCCTCGACCGCCTTGATCTGGCTCATCGCCGCGAGCCCGGAGGTCGCGTGAGCGTGCAGGTGGATCGGAACCTCTACCGCGCCAACCAGTGCCTCGACCAGCTCCGAGGTGGCGTAAGGCGTCAGGAGCCCGGCCATGTCCTTGATCGCGATGGAATCTGCACCCATTTCGACGAGTCGCCTGGCCTGATCGACGTAAGTTTCCCGCGTATGAACCGGGCTCACTGTGTAGCAGATCGTCCCCTGGGCGTGCTTCCCGCTTTTCTTGACCGCCTGCATCGCGACTTCCAGATTTCGCAGGTCATTGAGCGCGTCGAACACTCTGAAGATATCGATGCCGTTGTCGGCGGCACGCGCGACAAACCGCTCGACCACATCGTCAGCATAGTGACGGTAGCCCAGCAGATTCTGACCGCGCAACAGCATCTGAAGCGGGGTATCAGGGATCGCCTCACGCAGTGAGACCAGTCGCTCCCACGGATCTTCCTTGAGAAAGCGTACGCAGGCATCGAAAGTGGCCCCGCCCCAGACCTCGAGGGAATGGAAACCGATGGCATCCAGCTGGCCGCAGATCGGCAGCATGTCCTCGGTGCGCATGCGCGTCGCGATCAGGGACTGGTGACCATCGCGCAGCACGACGTCGCTGAGTTTGACGGTGGCAAGGTTGGCGTCATTCATGTGAAAGCTCCTGCAGCGTTTCGCGAGGCGATGTCAGATACCGGCGTGGGCGGCAATGGCCGCCGCAATGGCAAGCGCGACCGCTTCCGGGTTGCGCTTGACGGAGTAGTCGAGCAGTTCCGGATGCGCCGGGACGAACCCCGTGTCGAACCGGCCACTCCGAAAGTCCGGGTGACGGAGGATTTCCTGATAATACGGCGCCGTGGTCTTCACCCCCTGCAGCCGCATGTCATTGAGCGCCCGGATGCCACGATCCAGCGTCTCCTCCCAGGTCATGGCCCAGACGATGAGCTTCAGACACATGGAATCGAAATAGGGGGGAATGGTGTAGCCGGTGTAGATGGCCGTATCGGTGCGAACCCCCGGCCCGCCCGGCGCGTAATAGCGAGTGATGCGGCCGAAGCTGGGAAGGAAATCGTTCTTGGGGTCTTCGGCGTTGATACGGAACTGGATGGCGTAGCCGTGGTGAACGATGTCCGCCTGGCGATAGGCGAGTCGATCACCGGCAGCAATCCGCAACTGCTCGCGAACGATATCAACACCAGTGATTGCCTCGGTGATGGTGTGCTCGACCTGCACCCGAGTGTTCATTTCCATGAAGTGGACTTCATTGTCCTTGACCAGAAACTCAACGGTGCCGGCGTTCTCATAGCCCACCGCCTCGGCCGCGCGCACGGCCATCTTGCCAACATAGCTGCGCTGCTCTGGCGTGAGCTGCGGGCTCGGCGCAATTTCGATGAGCTTCTGATTGCGCCGCTGAATGGAGCAGTCACGCTCGAACAGATGAATCACGCCGCCATGCCGGTCGGCGAGGATCTGCACTTCGATGTGATGCGGGTCGACGACACACTTTTCCAGGAAAACCTCGGCGCTGCCGAAAGCCTTGGTCGCCTCGGAGATGACCCGATCCCACCCCGATGTCAGCTGCTCCGGTGTATCACAGCGTCGAATGCCGCGCCCGCCGCCGCCCGACGTTGCCTTGAGCATGACCGGATAGCCGATGGTCTGCGCCACTGCGAGCGCCTCTTCGCGATCGGCGAGATTACCCTCGGAGCCAGGCGTCACCGGCACGCCCGCGTCACGCATCGCGGCACGCGCCGCGGTCTTGTCGCCCATCTTGGCGATCACCTCGGCACTCGGGCCGACAAAAACGATGCCTGCCTCACTGCAGATACGGGCGAACTCCGCGCTTTCGGAAAGAAATCCGTAGCCCGGATGGATCGCATCGCAGCCCGTCTCGCGGGCGAGGTTCACCAGCCGGCGCGGATCGAGATAGCCCCCCAGCGGGTCGTCGCCGATGAAATGGGCCTCATCGGCGCGCTTGACGTGCAGCGAGAAGCGATCCGGTTCGGTATAGATCGCCACCGAACGGATGCCCATCTCCGCGCAGGCCCGTACAATACGTACGGCAATCTCGCCGCGATTGGCGATCAGCAACTTTTTGAACATCGACTGCCTCCGAGTGATGCCTGGCACTGTTCGTGGTGTTCGTTACCCCAGCGGTCGTTTTCCGGCTCGGCACCGCCCGCCGCAACACGATCAGCCTCACTGCGGCGTCGTGCGTTTTAACGCTAACCAGCCTCGGACCAATAGCAAAATTGATATTTCTTTGCCAACCTATAAGCAATCCCTTATAGCCGCTGCCTAAAGGCGCCCTATGTCCCGACCCAACCTGCTCAATCGACTGACGTTTCGTCAGCTTCAGGTGTTCCAGGCAGTCTATCGCCAGCAGTCCTACTCACGGGCCGCGGAACAACTCGGGCTGACGCAGCCCGCCGTCAGTGCGCAGATACGACAGCTCGAACAGGCGCTCGAACAGCCCCTGTTCAAATATGCTGGCAAGACGCTGCACGTGCTGCCCGCGGCCGATGCCCTGGCGGCGTCGGCGCAGTCGATCTTCGGTCAGGTGTCGAGCCTGCAGATGGAGCTATCGGAGCTGGCCGGCACGGTACGCGGCGAGCTGAACATCGCCGCGGTATCGACGGCTCAATATGTGGTGCCACACATACTGGCGCGCTTTCGAGCACGCTACCCGCAGGTGCAGATTCGTCTTCGCGTTTGCAATCGGGTGCAGGCGCTGGAGCGCCTGGCGGAGCGGCGTGACGACGTGGTCATCATGGGCATGGTGCCCGACGACCCCAACCTGGTCTTCATGCCGATTCTGGACAACGAGCTGATCCCGCTGGTGTGGCCGGGGCATCCCCTGGCAAGCGCGGAACGGCCGACGCTGGAAGACTTCGCCCGCCACTATCTATTGATGCGCGAGCCGGGTTCGGGTGCGCGAACGGCGCTGGAGGAGTTTGCCGCCCGCGAGCGGGTATCGCTGAATCATGTGATTGAACTGGGGACCAACGAGGCGATCAAACAGGGGGTCATGGCGCACCTGGGCGTGGCGGTACTGCCCAAACTGGCAGTTCAGCTGGAGCTGGCCTCCGGCCTGCTGGCGAGCCCCAATATTCCTGACTTCCCGCTGCGACGCTCGTGGTGCACGGTCTACCCCAAGGACCGCTATCCAACGCCAGTCACGGAACTGTTCCTGCGCTGTGTGCGCGAACTGCTTCCCGAGCTCAACGCCCATTTCCGCGCCCCCCTCACGCCAATCGACCACCCGACACTTCTCTGCCTCCCCCCCGAAGAGACGCCTTCCTGACACGACAACGCCGGCGCGAGAAGCTCGCGCCGGCGTATCGGTCATCGCTCGATGCTACTCCAGCCGCGCTGGCGGTCGGTCAAGACCGCAACGCTACACGCTGGCTACAGGTAGCCTATGTCGAACGCAGCAAAACACGGCTAACGTGAAGCTGAATCAGCTCCTCCGCCTGCCCAGCCAGCAGCGCCAGCCGCTCCATGTCTTCTTCCTCGAATGCCCGCGGCATCGTGCCGATCAGACATAGCGTTCCGACGCAGACGTCTTTGGACACGAAGAGCGGGTAGCCCGCGTAAAACCGGATGAATGGAGATCCCGTTACCAGCGGATTGTCCGAGAAGCGTGGATCCTTCAATGCATTTCGAATCACCATCGGCATGCCGTCGGCCACGACGTGGCCGCAGAAAGAGATACGCCGCGGCGTCTCGCAGACACTCAGCCCATGGTGCGACTTGAACCATTGGCGATCCTCGTCGACCAGCGTGATCATCGACATGGGAACGTCAAAGATCTTGGTGGCAAGCTCGGTGAGACGATCGAAGCCCTTGTCAGCGCCCGTATCGAGGAGCTGTAAATCGCGCAATGCGGTGAGACGTTCGGCTTCGTTACTCGGCAGATCGGGTGCGTTCATGAAGGTGACTCGTGATGTCGCGACGAAATTGGGCCCATGGGCTGACGTTCTCGAGAGTCGCTGCCGCGACCCGTTCTGCGACGCTGCCCCTTGGGTAAGAGCGACGCCTCAAGGCGCCACCCAGCGATTGTTTTGTGAGTGGCTGTCGCCATCGGCCCTGACGCGATAGCGTCGTGGGGCCGTGAATCCGGACGTTACTTGACCTCGACGCCATGGGCCTGCTTGTCGGCATGATAGGAAGAGCGCACCAACGGGCCGGAAGCAACATGTTTGAATCCCATTGCCTTGCCCTGCTCGGCAAACCAGTCGAATGTGCTGGGATGCACCCAGCGATCGACCGGCAGATGATTGCGCGATGGCTGCATGTACTGGCCCAGCGTCAGCATGTCGACGTCGTGAGCGCGCAGATCCCGCATCACTTCGATCACCTGCTCGTCAGTCTCGCCAACTCCTAGCATCAACCCGGACTTGGTCATGACATCCGGACGTCGTGCCTTGTACCCCTTGAGCAGATCTAGCGACCACTGATAGTCCGCACCGGGGCGCACACGACGGTAGAGCGACGGCACGGTCTCCAGATTGTGATTGAAGACGTCCGGCGCCTGGCCTTCCAGGATGTCCAGAGCCACTTGCATGCGACCGCGAAAGTCCGGCACGAGCACTTCGATCTCGATGTCGGGACTGTCCTGTCGAATCTCGCGGATACAATTGACGAAGTGGGTCGCCCCGCCGTCGCGCAGATCGTCTCGGTCGACGGAGGTCACTACCACATAGTTGAGCCCCATCTCGGCAATCGCCTCGGCGAGCTCCCGCGGCTCGTTCTCGTTGAGCGCGTTGGGTCGCCCATGCGCGACGTCGCAGAACGGGCAGCGACGCGTGCAGATGTCGCCCATGATCATGAACGTCGCCGTTCCGCCGCTGAAGCACTCACCCAGGTTGGGACAGGACGCCTCTTCGCACACTGTATGCAAACCATGCTTGCGCAGCGTCTGCTTGATGTGAGTCACCTGTGGCGAGGCCGGCATCCGCACGCGCAACCAGTCCGGCTTTTTCGGCAGCGTTTCGGTAGGGATGACTTTGACCGGGATGCGGGCGACCTTCTCGGCACCACGGAGCTTCACGCCGCGTTCGGCACGCGACGGCTTCTTGGCCTCGGCCTTGGCGGCATCGGCGGGTCGAGCGTCGGGCGATTGCATGACGGTTGTCTCGGTCATAACCCTTCCTTAATTCGTTGAGTGCCGGCGGTCAGCGGGCCGCCATATCGAAAGCCTGGGGACGGCCATGCTGCGGTTCCAGCGTGGCGTCGAGCCGGCGGGCAAAACAAGTGGCAAGCCGCTCTGCCTCGGCGTCTAGCGCAACGGGCAGCGACGAGTGCTCACTCAGCTGCGTCATCCTTAGCCCCGCATACCCGCAGGGGTTGATACGGTCGAACGGCGCGAGATCCATGTCGACGTTGAAAGCAACGCCGTGAAAGCTGCAGCCGCGCCGAATTCTCAGGCCGAGTGAAGCGATCTTGGCACCGTCGACGTAGACGCCCGGGGCATCGGCTCGCGCGCAGGCTTCGATACCGTGTTCGGCGAGCACATCGATCACCGCCCCTTCCAGTGCGCTGACCAGATCGCGAACGCCCAGCTTCAATCGGCGAACGTCGAGCAGCGGGTACATCACCAGCTGGCCTGGACCGTGGTAGGTGATCTGCCCACCTCGGTCACTTGCCACCAGCGGAATATCACCCGGCATCAAGAGATGCTCCGGCTTGCCGGCACGCCCCTGCGTAAAGACCGGCTCATGCTCGACGAACCAGAGCTGGTCAGGCGCCTGCGGGCCACGGACGTCAGTCCAGTGCGACATCGCCTGCCAGACAGGACGGTAGGACCGTCGCCCCAGATCGAAGCGCTCGAGAATCGCCATGCAGGCTAAAGCACCATGTGCACGCGGCCGGTTGCCTTGAGGTCCTCGAACAGTGCGTTCAATTGCGCTTCGCTCGTGGCCCGGATAACGACTCGGGCGGAGCAAAAGCGCCCATTACGACTGTCGGAGAGCGTAATGCTTGCCCCGTCGGACCCGGGAGAGTGCTGCTCGATCACCTGGCTCACACTCGCCACGAAATCATCGGCGGCATCGCCGACGATCCGAATGGGGTAGTCACACGGAAATTCGATCTTGGGACGCGGGAGATCGACGTCGCTGGGTGTCTGGGTCATCGTTAATTCAGTCGCTAGCCGGCGGAGTTCAATGTCCGACCATTCTACTCAACATTGGCCCGCCCACCAACTCATGGGCGGACCGTCAAGCCGTGTCGACACCCCGACGTAAAGAACGGTTAGTCAAAAAAACCGGTGATGAAACGCAAGATGCTGTCCCAGATGCGCTTGAAGAAGCTGCCCTCTTCTACCGCCTCGAGCGCCACCAGTGGCTGCTCGCCAAGCACCTCGTCGCCCGAGCGAATCTCGAGCTTGCCGATCTGCTGGCCTGCCTGAATCGGCGCGGTCAGATTCTCCGGCACGTTGAGCCGCGCGGTGAGGTCATCGGCGCTGCTGCGCGGGAGCGTCATGCTGACGTCATCCTGCACCCCGAGACGGACCGTATCCTTGGCGCCTCCCCAGACACGCGCCTCATTGAGGACGGAGCCAGCATCGTAGAGCTTTCGCGTCTGGAAGAAGCGAAATCCGTAATTGAGCAGCCGCTGCGTTTCGGCCGCTCGCGCTTCATCCGAGTCGGTACCCATGACCACGGCGATCAGACGCGTGTCCTGCTTTTTCGCCGATGCCACCAGACAGAAGCCTGCGGCCTCGGTATGACCTGTTTTAAGGCCATCGACGTCTGGATCACGCCACAGTAGACGGTTTCGGTTGGGCTGACGAATGCCGTTGTAGGTAAAGAACTTTTCCGAGTAGACCTCGTAGTGATCCGGGAAATCACCAATGATGTGGCGCGCCAGAATCGCCAGGTCATGAGCCGATGAGAAGTGGTCGTCGTGGGGCAGACCGGTCGGGTTCATGAAGTGCGAGTTATTCATGCCCATCCGACTGGCCTGCTGGTTCATCAGATCGGCGAAGGCCGTCTCGCTGCCGGCGACATATTCCGAGAGTGCGACGCTGGCGTCGTTACCGGATTGAATGACGACACCGTGCAGCAGATCCTCGACGCTGACCTGCGTGCCCTCCTTGATGAACATGCGCGAACCGCCCGTGCGCCAGGCATTTTCGCTGACGCTGACCTGGTCGGTATCGCTGATGTTGCCCTGCTCGATCTCCTGCTCGACGATGTAGGCGGTCATCATCTTGGTCAGACTCGCGGGCGGCACGCGCTCATCGGCATTGTGCTCGACCAGCATTTTGCCGGTCGCTGCATCCATCAAAACCCAAGAGGAAGCGGCAAGCTCTGGCGGCGACGGCACCAGCTGGCCCGGCCGTGGATTGGCGGCCATCTGGCTATCCGGCGTCGGCTGCTGCGCACCGGCCGGCGAGGAGAGCAGGCCCAGACAGAGTGACGCCGAGGCGACCAGACGAGAGATACGGGATGTGAACAGCGATGTCATGACGATCGAATTCTCGTTGAAAGTAAATTACTGAGCGGGCGCCACGACGAACGTCTGGGCAAAGCCCGCGTCACGTAGCGTTGCCCGGATGGCTTGAAGCGAGGCGATGTCGTCGACCGGACCGACCTGCACACGATAGAGAGAGGCGGCATTGTCGATGCGCACAGGCCGGGACAGCAACCCTTGCAGACGGCTTTTGAGCGCCCGCGCCTTGTCGGGTGACCCCAGCGCTGCAACCTGTAGGTAACGCTGACCACTGCTGCGACTCGTCGGCGCACCGGGTGAGACAGCACGCGACGGGCGTTCGATGACGGGATCGAGCTTGCCCGCGTCAACTTGGGGGGGCGTCGACGCCGCGGAGGCTGCGACCGCAGGGTCAGGCTTGTCACCGTCACCGTGTTCTTTCGACCACGCGACCGGGTCGATCGCTTCCACCTTCACGCGTCCCGTCCCCCCCTTGAGAATGTCGAGCCTGGCGGCAGCGGCATAGGAAAGGTCGATCAGCCGGTCCTCATGAAAAGGCCCACGATCGTTGATGCGCACGATGACCGTGCGGTCATTGTCGAGATTGGTGACACGCGCATAGCTCGGCAGCGGTAGCGTGCGATGAGCCGCCGACATCTTGTACATGTCGTAGGATTCACCGTTGGCCGTGTCGTAACCCTGGAATTTGGTGCCGTACCAGGAAGCCTGACCGACCGCTTCGTACCCCGTCGGATCGCTCAGGACATGATACGTCTTGCCCCAGACAGTATAAGTGGAGCGGTTGCCGCCCCGAGAGCGAGGCTCCACCCTGGGAACGGCATCCGGCACGTTGGCGACATCCTGGGGCGACTGTGGGTAGGCGTCATGCGTCTGGGCGTATCGACCGCCCCCCCCGCCGCCGGCGCAACCGGCCAGAGCGACAAGTAGCATCAGTACCAGTACCCCCCTCATGCCCCACCGTCTCGCGCGGTCTGGATTCGCTGCGCCAGCGTCGCGACCGCCATGGCATAGAGATGACTGTGATTGTATCGGGTGATGACGTAGAAATTGTTGAGCCCCAGCACGTAGCGGCTATGGCCATCCGCGAAATCCAGCGCAATCGGCATGACCGTATCTGACGGCATCAGGTCACCGGCGGTGGGCTGAATGCCTACCTCGCGCAAGGCGTCGACCCGAGTGTCGGGTGGCTGCGTGCGGTTGAACGTCAATGAAGGCGGCAGCGCGTCCGGCCCGCTCGCTTCGACCAGCACTGCCTGATTGCGGCGCCAGCCGTGCTCCGCAAAGTAGTTACCGATGCTGCCGATCGCATCCACCGGGTTATCCCACAGATCCTTGAGCCCATCGTGGTCGAAGTCCACGGCGTAGGCCTGATAGCTGGTCGGGATGAATTGAGGGTAACCCATGGCGCCCGCGTAGGAGCCGTAGCGCGAGGCGGGGTCGACACCCTGCCCGAGGGTGATCGCCAGATAGGCTTTGAGCTCACCGCGAAAGAACTTTCCCCGGCTAGGGTGGTGAAAAGCGAGCGTCGCGAGCGAATCGAGCACGCGATGCGTCCCCTTGTGCCGCCCGTACTGCGTCTCGACGCCGAGAATCGCCACGATCACTTCCGGCGGCACGCCGTATTCGCGTTCCGCACGCTCCAGCGTCTCCCGATGCGCGTTGAGAAACGCCACGCCCTGACGGATGCGCTCGGGCTGAATGAAGATCTCGCGGTACTCGTCCCAGCGCAGTCGGCGCTCGGCGGCATGGTTCATCGCCTCGAGCACCTGCGGACGATAATTCGCCTCGCGCATGGTGGACACCAGCGATGCCTCCTCCAGGCCCTGCTGCTCGAGCGCGTCGAGCATCGTGCGCACCTCGGGGTGGGTCTCGGGGTCGAAATCGTCGTCGGCCGACGCCAGGTTACCCAGCATCGTCGAGACGACGAGCGCGCCCATCAGCCATCCTCTGCTCCAACGCATCGCCATGCGCGGCAAACTCCTTGTAATGGCACTCGTCATTAATGATTCAACAGGCGGCGGTGCGTGTGAATCGACATGAGAATACCGAAGCCGGCCATCAAGGTCACGCTAGAGGTCCCACCATAACTGACCAGCGGCAATGGCACGCCCACCACCGGCAGGATGCCGCTGACCATGCCGACATTGACGAAAACGTAGATGAAAAACGTCAGCACGATGCTGCCCGCCAGCAGGCGGCCGAACGTGTCCTGAGCCTGGTTGGCCATCACCAGGCCACGTGATACCAGCAACAGATAAAGCAGGAGGATCGTCGCCATACCAATGAGACCGAACTCTTCGCCGAGAACGGCACCAATGAAGTCGGTATGGCGCTCGGGCAGGAACTCCAGCTGCGACTGCGTGCCGAGCCCCCATCCCTTGCCTTCGATGCCGCCGCTACCAATCGCCGTTTTCGACTGGATGATGTTCCAGCCCGCGCCGAGCGGGTCGCTCTCCGGATTGAGAAAGGTCAGCACGCGCTGGCGCTGATAGTTGTGCATGTTGAACCACAGCATCGGCATCGCCGCGCCGGCCAGCGCGACCAGTGTCAGAATGAATTTCCACGACAGCCCGGCGAGCAAGATAACGAAGACGGCGGCACAGGTGACCAGCAACGACGTCCCGAGATCCGGCTGGCGGGCGATCAGTCCGACCGGCACCGCGACAATGACGCCGCAGATCAGCAGATCCTTCCAGGAGGGCGGGAGCGGGCGACGATGCAGGTAGGCAGCGAGCATCATTGGCATGGCGATCTTCATCAGCTCGGAGGGCTGGAAGCGCAGCGGCCCCAGCTCCAGCCAGCGCTGCGCGCCCATACCGATGTCGCCCATGACTTCGACCGCGATCAGCATCAAAAGCCCCGCCCCATAGGCGAACGGCGTCCACCGATAGAGCAGGCTGGGAGAGAACTGAGCGAGGATGACGGCCCCCACCAGCGCCACGCCCATTCGGATCGCCTGGCCGGTCGTGGTGGCCTCCGACATCCCGCTGGCGCTATACAGCACCACCAGGCCGAACGAGATCAGCACGATCAGCGTGCCCAAAAGCCAGGGATCGAGGTGCAGCCGCTGCCAGAGAGAACGTTTGCGCCCGACACGAACCGGCTGCCCTCGCGGCGCGGCGCGCTGAAAATCAATCGCCATCGATGCTCTCGACCTCTTCTTTGACGGTGGTGCCATCGGAGGGCGGCTGCTCGTCCCTGGGGAGCAACCAGCTATCCGTCAGCTCGCGCCCCAGGCCCGATACGCCACCGCCGGCATTCTCGACGATCACAGCGATCGCGATCTGCGGATCCTCTACCGGGGCAAAACCGATAAACAGCGCGTGATCCCGCAGGCGCTCGGTCAGTTCGTCCGCGTTGTACTTCTGGTTCTGTCCCAGTGAAAAAACCTGCGCCGTGCCAGTCTTGGCCGCCATGCTGTACTGCAGACCGGCACCGGCCCTTCGCGCTGTCCCTTCCGAGCCATTGACCACGGCTTCCATGCCCTTGAAAACGTCCTGCCACCAGTGTTCCTTGTCCATGCCTACATCGGCTTTGGTATCCGGAAAAGGCGGCTCCATTGGTTCGTCGCCGACGCGCTTGGCGAGGTGGGGCCGAACCCAGTGACCGCGATTGGCAAGCGTCGCGGTCGCTGCCGCCAGCTGAAGCGGCGTGGCCATGAAGTAACCCTGGCCGATCCCGGCGGACAGCGTTTCACCCGGGAACCATACCTGGTTGTACTTCTCCCGCTTCCACTCGCGCGATGGCATCAACCCTGCCGATGCCCCCTGGACATCCAGCGAGGTCAACTCACCAAAGCCGAAGCGATGCATGAAACTCGACAGCCTATCGATGCCCAGACGGTACGCCATCGTGTAGAAGTAGGTATTGTTGGAGACTTCGATCGCGCGCTCCATGTCCACGCGGCCATGCCCCCAGCGCAGCCAGTTATGATAACGCCGCGTATCGTTGGGGAGCTGGAAATAGCCCGGGTCATAAATGACGTCGTTCGGCTTGACCACGCCGTACTCGAGCGCCGCGAGCGCCTCGAACGGTTTCACGGTGGATCCCGGCGGGTATTGGCCACGGACCGCGCGATTGAAAAGCGGCAGGTCGTGATCCTGCTGCAGCGCTTGATAGTCGTCGTAGGAGATACCGGTGACGAACTCGTTGATGTCAAACCCCGGGGCCGAGACCATGGCCAGAATGTCGCCGGTCTTTGGCTGGATGGCGACAATGGCGCCGCGGCGGCCATCCAGCAGGTCATAGGCCATGTGCTGCAGGTGACTGTCGATGGTGAGCGTCACGTCCTTGCCCGGCTCGGGCGGTGACCGGTCCAGCTCTCGCAGCACGCGGCCACGGGCATTGGTCTCGACTTTTCTCACCCCGGCCTCGCCGTGAAGCGCGCTTTCGTAGGTCGACTCGATGCCCGTTTTGCCGATGAAGTGGGTCCCCGCGTAATTCCCGGGATCGAGGTCCCCCAACTCCTGCTCGTTGATCCGCCCGACGTAACCCAGCACGTGGGACATGACGATGGGATCGGGGTAGTAGCGCATCAGCTGCGCCTCGACCTCAACACCACTCAGGAGATACCGGTTGACCGCGAGACGCGCGATCTGGTCTTCGGTCAAACCGCTCATCAGCAAGGCGGGCTGGTAGGGGCGCTGACGCTGCAACGAGCGCTCACGCAGCTTGGCGACCTCGCTTTCGGGCAGCCCCAGAATATCGACCAGACGTTCCAGTGTCTGATCGAGATCGTCGACGCGCTCACGCACCATCGTGAGGTTGTAGGTCGGCCGGTTTTCCGCCAGCAGCTTACCGTTCCGATCATGGATCAACCCCCGTCGCGGCGGCAGTGGCTCGACGCGCATGCGGTTGTTATCGGACCGGGTGATAAAGACGTCGTGCTCGATGACCTGTAGATAGACCATCCGGGCAAGCAAACCGCCCGCCATCAGCACAATGATCAGTGCGGCAAGCAGTGAGCGCCGCCGGAACATGCGGATCTCGCGCTCGTGATCCTTGATGTCGGGACGCCGCTTACGCATCGACCGCGCCCCCGGTCGGCACGACGTCAGTGGCGGGTCGGGCACGGCATTGAGTGGCGTCGGGTAACAGCAAACGTGCGACTCTCAAGTTCGGAAGTGAACCGGGCTAGCGATGGTAGGGATGCCCGGAAAGCAGGGTAAAGGCACGGTAGAGCTGCTCGGCAAGGATCACACGAACCAGCGGATGTGGCAGCGTCAACGGCGACAGCGACCAGGACTGTTTCGCGCGCGCGGCGACCCGGGAATCGAGTCCGTCGGGCCCACCAATCAGGAGCGCCACGTCGTCACCGCCGTGGCGCCACTCGTCGAGGCGGCTCGACAGCTGCTCGGTACTCCATGCCTTCCCTGAGACCTCGAGGGCAACGACATGTTCCCGGTCGCGCAATTTTTCGAGCATCCGGTCGCCTTCACTCTGCACGGCTCGCGCGATATCGGCGCCCTTGCCACGGACGCCAGCCGGGATCTCGACGACCTCCAGCGGCATGTCACGCGGCAACCGCTTGCGGTAGTTCTCGATACCGGTCTCGACCCAGCCCGGCATCCGTGTCCCCACCGCCAGTAGTCGAATCTTCAACCCGAGATCTCTTGGCGTTCCGTGCGTTCGGTGCCGCGCGCAGCGTCATTCGGCAGGTCGGCCCAGAGGCGCTCGAGGTCGTAGAGCTTGCGCGTGTCGGGCATCATCACATGTGCCACCACGTCACCAAGATCGACGAGCACCCACTCACCCCCCTGCTGACCTTCCACGCCCAAGGGACGAATACCCGCGTCCTTCGCTTTCTCGACAACGTTGCCGGCGAGCGCCGAGACGTGCCGCGAGGAGGTGCCGCTGGCGACCACCATGAAATCGGTCACGCTGGTCAGCTCGGCAACATCGAGCTCGACCACATCCTGGGCCTTGAGCTCTTCGAGCGCCTCGATGACCAGCGACTTGATAGTATCTTTCTGCATATCGCCTCTTGGGAATCGTCATCCCTTGAAAATCGGGAGTCGCGCATTCTACTCCGATACCCCGACAACGCCAGGGATAGCGGCGACGGCGGATCCCTCGCTGCCATAGAGTGCCTGCTCGGCGATATAGCGTTCGACGGCCGGCGGCACCAGATAGCGAATACTTTTGCCTTCACCGACGCGCGAGCGGAGCTCGGTCGCCGAGATGGCCATACGACTCGGCAACTTGAGTCGCAGCAGACGTCCTGCCGGCGCCGCCATCAGCGCGTCTCGATCCGTCACCTCGCGACCTGCGATCAGGTCGGCAAGTTCGGGCGGCAGCGCCGCCTCGTGATCCGGCCGATCGAGGACGACGACATGGGCCAGCGAGAAAAGCCGCTCTTTCTCGTGCCAGCTCGGCAATCCCAGAAAGGCATCGTGACCGACCGCCATGACCAGTCGCGCCTCCTCACCGTAGCGCTCGCGCAAAGAAGCCAGCGTATCGACCGAATAGGAGTGGCCGCTGCGGCGAATTTCGCGGTCGTCGGCAACCAGGCCCGGCGTATCGCCGATACCCTCGGCGAGCATCTTCAAGCGGTGCATCGAGGACACGCCAGGCGCTTGGCGATGCGGTGGCACGTGGACCGGAATCATGTGGACGGTATCAAGCGCCAGCGCTTCGCGCAGTTCCACCGCACTCCGCAGATGCCCGAGGTGAACCGGGTCGAAGGTGCCGCCCAGCATGGCGATGCGCGGCGCCTCCCCTGCCTCACCGGCGGACATGACCGTCACCGAACACCACGTATTTACGCGTGGTCAGCCCTTCCAGGCCCACCGGCCCGCGCGCGTGCAACTTGTTGGTGGAGATTCCGATCTCGGCCCCCAATCCATATTCGAAACCGTCGGCGAAGCGGGTCGAGGCGTTGACGATGACGGAACTGGAATCAACTTCGGCAAGAAACCGCCTCGCCAGGGTCACGTTCTCGGTAACGATGGCATCGGTATGCTGCGAGCCATAGCGGTTGATGTGCGTCACCGCCTGATCAAAGTCATCGACGACCCGCACGGCGAGAATCGGCGCCAGATACTCGGCGGCCCAGTCCGCTTCCTCGGCTTCGAGTGCATCGCTGATCCACTCCCGCGTCACGGGACAGCCACGAAGCTCCACGCCCTTGTCGCGATAGATCGTGGCAAGCCTTGGCAACACCGCTGCCACCGCATCGCGATGCACCAGCAACGTTTCCATGGTGTTGCACGGCGAATAGCGTTGCGTCTTGGCATTGTCGGCGATGGCGACCGCCTTCTCCGGATCGGCCGCCGCATCGATATAGACGTGGCAGACACCATCAAGATGCTTGATCACCGGGACTGTCGCTTCCTCGGCAACCCGCGAGATAAGCGACTTGCCCCCACGAGGCACGATGACGTCGACAAATTCGGGCATGGTGATCAAGGCCCCGACCGCCGCACGGTCGGTCGTCGAGACCACCTGGACCGCGGTGACCGCAACGCCCGCGGCTTCGAGTCCGGCCCGGATGCAGCCGGCGATCGCGGCATTGCTCGACGCCGACTCCGAACCGCCCCGCAGGATGCAGGCGTTGCCGGACTTCAGACACAGGCTGGCGGCCTCGACGGTGACGTTCGGGCGCGACTCGTAGATGATGCCGATAACACCCAGCGGCACTCGCATCTGGCCGACCTGAATACCGCTGGGCTGATAGCGAAGCTCATCGATCTGGCCGACCGGGTCCGGCAGCGCGGCAACCTGGCGCACGCCGGCGATCATGGCGTCGATACGCGCCGGCGTCAGCGCAAGCCGATCGAGCAGCGCATCGCTTAGCCCATTGGCGCGCCCGCGGGCCAGATCCTCACGGTTGGCATGCTCGAGCGCATCACGAGAGGCGTCGAGGTTCGTGGCGATCGCTTCGAGCGCAGCATTCTTGCGCCCGCTGTCGATGCGTCTCAGCGAGGCACTCGCCGCCCGCGCCTCTCGCCCCAGCTGCTGCATGTAGTGGAAAACGTCTTCCACCTTTCCGGTCGCGGTCTGCTGCATGGTGTGCTATCTCATTGATGTCTTAGAATCCCTGTCCGACGAACGGGCATACGCGCGGCGCCATCTGGCCTCATCGGTATCGGATTGCCGGTGTACGCTCGGCAATGGCGCGTGCGATAGTAACTCCCTCGCTCGTGCAACCCGGAACTGGTCCAATATAAGCCACCATGCAAAGCAAGTACAAAAGCCCGGGTTCACGTACCCTGCTCGTTCTCTGCACCGTCATCGGCGTTGCCATCTGCCTCTTCGGGGAGGGGCCGCTGCGACTGGCAGCGCTACTTGCAGCGGCCATTTTCGGCCTCCTCCTTTATCGCAAGGGCGTCAGCCAGGACAAACATTGCGCGTTCATCGCTGCAGCCGGCGCGGCCATGCTGGCGACCGGCAACCCCATCGCCCTGGTCTGGATCTGGATACTCCCCCTGACCCTGCTCAGTTTCACCGGTCCACTGGGGCTGGCGATCAACGTCGCGGGCTTCGTTGTCGCTTGCGCCTATCTCGGCTGGCAGCTTCCCTTACCCACCGCGGCCATGGCAGCGCTGATGCTCGCCATCCTCTGGCTGCTGTTCAGTGAGCGCCTGCGGGGGCGTGCGTCGACCTCGCCGCCCACCGAGGCCACCTGGCTGCTGCCGCCGGCGGCGCTGGAAGTCGATATCCACCATGAACTGCGCCGCGGAGAGCGCGAGTCACTCGCGGCCGAAGTGCTTGTCTTCGGCTGCGCCCAGTCGACGCCTGAGGACATGACCCAGCTCTGCGCGAGACTCCATGAATATCTCGCGCTCTACGAACGGGCCTATCGCCTCAACGCCCATGGCGTGGCAGTGATCGTCGTCGCCACCGATAGTGACGCCGCCGCCGAGCGTCGTCGGGAGCTGGAACACGCCGTCCAGCCGCACAAGGTCGTCTCCGCCATGCCACTGGCCGAGGCCACCCAGCGCTTTGGTCAGCGCAAGCCTACCTCCACCCCGGCTGCGGAGGCGCCGTTATGGCAGTAAGTCGAACCCGGCGCCTGGCGCAAGGGCTTGCGCTCATGTCACTGGTGGCACTGGCGATCTGGCACTATCTGCTCCGGCACTACGACCTCATCCTGCCGCCGGCACTGCTGGCGATCGCGCTTCTGGTCTCGATCCCGCTCCAGCGCCTCGGTCGGCTGCGCCAACCGCTGGCCGACTACCTGCTGCTTATCGGCGTCTTCGGATTGTTCGCGATAGAGGCGCCGAATACCCAATACGGCATGCTCTGGCTGGGGCTACCGGTCGCCACGAGCTTCCTCCTGCTCACCGTCCCCTTGGCACTGACGCTCAGCCTGTTCACAACGCCAGCCTGGCTGGCCCTCTTGGGCGATACCCAGCTGACTCTGGTCAATCTGGGACTGGGATGGTGGATGTCACTGGCGACGGCCACCGTTGCCTGGGCTCTCGCCCGGCGACAGCGCCGCGATGAAGCCGCACTGAACCCCCGCCGTCACGGCCTGGGCGCTGCCGAGTTGACACGGGCTCTGGAGATGGAGGTCTCGCGCGCGCAGGCGCTCGCGAAACCCCTGAGCGTCCTTGTGCTTTACGTCCCCCAGCTGGAGCACGTCAACGACCAGTTCGGTAACCGGCTGCGCCAAACGCTCTCGGAGACGTTCATCGGTCTGGTTGCCGACAATAGCCGCCATAGCGATTTCTTCGGCGAACCGCAGAGTCACGTTTTCTGGCTGATCATGCCCAACGCCGACGAAGCGGGGGCAGCCGTTGCCGGACGACGTCTCGCTGAGGCGGTCAGCACCATTGAGCGCCCGGAATCCGGCGCTCTGGAGAGCGTCAACCGCATCTGCTCGTTACGCTCGGAGGAGACGGCGCTCGCGTTCGCTCAGCGCTTGCAACTCGCAGCCAATAAACTGCTGGAACCCAACGTTTGAACTTCACGCACTGGCTCTACTCGCTCTCCCCGTCTCCAACACTGCTGCTGTTTCTGATTGCAGCGATTGCCCTGCTCGAATCGTTTGCGGTCATCGGCATCGTCATCCCCGGCGTCGTGCTGCTGAGCGCTGCCGCCTCACTGGCGGGGCATCAGGCGGTTGCCATCTGGATGGTGCTGATCGCGGGCGTCATCGGCGCGTTCATCGGCGATGCGCTGAGTTTCTGGCTTGGCCGCACGCAGCGGGCGCGAATTCCTCACTGGTGGCCGTTCACCCGTCACCCGGCCTGGCTCGAGCGGGGCCATGCCTTCTTTGCGCGTTACGGTACGTTTTCCATCGCGTTCGGGCGCTTCGTCGGCCCGGTACGTCCGTTTATCCCGCTGATCGCCGGCATGATGTCGATGTCCTCGCGCCGGTTCACCCTCGTCAATCTGGTTTCCGCGCTCGCGTGGGCACCGGTTTATCTTCTGCCGGGCTACTGGCTAGGCCGCTCATGGGAGGAACTTGCAATGATGCCACCGGGTGCCGAGCGCTGGCTGCTGTCGCTCACCCTCGCGCTGTTGGCGCTGGGACTACTGTTTTCATGGTTTCGCTATCAGCTGGGTAGCGAGGGCCGCCTGCATGGCTGGCTCGAACGTCAACAAGCCGAGCACGCCAAGCTTGGAACGATCTGGCGGGCCTTTCGGTCACCCGCGCCGGCCGAAGCCTTTCCCCTGGCCTCGATGGCGCTGCTGCTGACGAGCCTGCTGGGGCTGATCGCGTGGACGACCTGGGTGCTGATCCACAACGGCCCCCTGCCCATGGATCGCGACATCCATGAGCTGGCCGGCATGATCGAGCAGCGCTGGCTGGTGGGCAGCAGTCATACGCTTGCCGAGATCGGCGACAAGCTGGGCATCACGGTACTGATGGCCCCCTGGCTGCTGTGGCTACTGTGGGCACGCCGGTTTGCATCGCTACTGCACCTCGGCGGCGCCATCGCTGCCGTCGGGCTGATCAACATTGCGTTCAAGCGCCTGGCGGGACGCGCCCGACCCGACACGCCGGACTATCTCACCGGGTCGCTCTCCTACCCCAGCGCCCACACCTCCACCATCGTGGTGGTCATCGGTCTGACGGCCGCCTTCGCCGCCCAGGTGATGCCACAGCGTTACCGCGCCTATGCCTACTGGACGGCCATCCTCGTCTGCGCGCCGATGGCGCTGTCGCGACTGGTCATCGGCGTGCACTGGGCCAGCGATCTCATCGGCGGCGCCCTGCTCGGGCTGGTGGTCTGCGCCATCACCCGCATCAGCTACCAGCGCTATCAACGCATCGGTCGCGAGACGCCGCCCTGGGCATGGCTGGGGGCGGCGTCCGTCGTGCTCATCACCCTGCGTGTTCTACTTTTCCCGCCGGTATAGCGCGTTCGACGCTTCTCGCCGGTATCGATAGTCTTGCCGCGACGGGCGTCGCGGTGACCGATGTGACGCTGCCCGTGGTCGGGATCAGTCGTCCACGGGCTTGCTGCCCCAGGCGGGAAGCAGTGACTGCTCGATACCGAGCTGGTTGAGAATGCGAGCGACGATGAAATCGATCATCGCCTCGAGGCTCGTCGGCCGATGGTAGAACCCGGGGGCGGCGGGCAGAATCACCGCCCCCATCCGTGTCAGCGTCAGCATGTTCTCCAGGTGGATGGCGGAAAGCGGCGTCTCTCGAGGCACCACGACGAGCTGTCGGCGCTCCTTGAGCGCGACGTCGGCGGCGCGCTCGATGAGATTATCGCTGGCCCCGCAGGCGATGGCGGAGAGCGTTCCCGTCGAGCAGGGGCAGATCACCAGCGAGCGCCAGCGCCCGGAGCCCGAGGCGACCGGGGCCATCCAATCCTCACGTGAAAAGCAGTGAATCTGCCCGTCGCTGGCGCCGAATCGCTCGCTCAGCGTGGCGGCGAGTCGTGCCGGCTGCGCGGGCAGGTCGATATCGGTCTCGACATCGATGACGCGGTGTGCCGCCTTGGAGATCATCACGTAGATTTCGTGGCCCGCTGCCGTCAGACACTCGATCAGCCGCAAGCCGTACTGGACCCCGGAAGCGCCGGTCAGAGCGACGGCGATGGGTGTCGCGAAGGCCGGGTTAGCTGACTCAGCTGCCATGATGAGCCTCCAGAGCGCCGAGCAGACGCGCATGAATGCCGCCGAAGCCGCCATTGGACATCACGACGATGCGGTCATTCGGCTCGGCGATCTCGACCACATGGGCGATCAGGGACTCCAGATCGGTTTCGACACGGCTTGCGGCGTGCTGGGCGACGACCTCCGCCAGTGACCAGTCGAGCCCCGCCGGTTGATACCACCACACCTGATCGGCGGTCGCGACGCTTTCGGCGAGTTTTGCCTTCATCGCCCCCAGCCGCATGGTATTGGAGCGCGGCTCGATCACCGCCAGCAGCCTGCCGCCGTGACCGTCCTGAGCCAGTCCTTCCAACGTGAGCCGAATCGCCGTCGGGTGGTGCGCGAAGTCATCGATGAGCTGGATGCCGTTGACCTCGCCGCGAATCTCCTGGCGTCGGCGCGGCGCGACAAAGCGCTCGAGCGCGCGGACACCGGCTTCCACAGGCACCCCAAAAGCATTGGCTGCCGCCAGCGCGGCCACCGCATTGGCGGCATTGTGACGCCCGCTCATCGGGCTGGCGACGCGACGACGGTCGCCATCGCACCACAGGGTGAAATTCTGGCTATCCGACATCGACGACATGAACCGCCAGTCCGCAGCGTGCTCGATACCGGGGCGGTCAGTCTCCACCGGCGACACGGCTTCCTTCCACTCGCCAAAGTGGGTCACCGGCGTCCAGCAGCCCCGCGCGAGCACTCTGTCGAGTGCTGGCTCATCGGCAGCGATCACCAGACGGCCATTGCCCGGTACGGTGCGCACGAAGTGATGAAACTGTCGCTCGATAGCCGTCAGATCCTCGAAGATATCCGCGTGGTCGAACTCGAGATTATTGAGAATCGCGATATCCGGGCGGTAGTGCACGAACTTCGAGCGCTTGTCGAAAAACGCGGTGTCGTACTCGTCGGCCTCGACCACGAACGGCGCCCCCGGTGCACCGAGCCTCGACGACACGCCGAAGTTGCCCAGCACCCCGCCGATCAGAAACCCGGGCTCCAGGCCGTGGGCATCGAGAATCCACGCGAGCATGCTCGACGTCGTCGTCTTGCCGTGGGTACCGGCGACGGCCAGTACCGGCCGCCCCGCCAGCACGTGCTCGGCCAGCCACTGCGGCCCGGAGACGTAGGGCAGCTTGGCGTCGAGCAGCGCCTCCACCTCGGGATTGCCTCGTGACAGCGCGTTGCCGACGATCACCAGGTCCGGGTGCGGCTTCAGATTATCTGCCGCATAGCCCTGCATGAGCGCGATGCCTGCGGCTTCAAGCTGGTCGCTCATGGGCGGATAGACGTTGGCGTCAGAGCCGGTGACATGGTGGCCCAGCGCCTTCGCCAACCGCGCCAGACTTCCCATGAAAGTCCCGCAGATTCCCAATACGTGAACGTGCACCCTACTCTCCCTCGGCACTGACCATACATGAAGCGGCGAGCCTAGCATGGTGCCCGGGGAGCGGCCACCGAGCGCCGCGTTGGCGCCGCTCGGCCATTCGACCAGCCCTGCAGTCGATCACGAGTCGGAGAAAATTGACGCCCCGGCGGCTGAGTTTGGCGTATTAACAGGCTTTGGCCTTTCCGCTATGCTGGCCGCCCGCTAGCACTCGACGTTCGTAGGGCATGGGGCGTCGACGGGTCGGACGCCGGCGTGACGGCTTCGGCGGCGACCCCATCGAGGCCTCACCCAAGCCCCCATCTTCAGGAGATAGAGAGCCGCATGGCCAAGCACAACGCCTTCTACGCCCAGTCCGGTGGCGTCACCGCCGTCATCAATGCCAGCGCCTGCGGCGTGATCGAAGCCTGTCGCCAGCACCCGGACCGTATCGGCCATCTCTACGCCGGCCACAACGGCATTATTGGCGCACTCATGGAAGATCTGATCGACACCAACGCGGAGAGCGATCAATCCATCACTGCGCTGCGCCACACGCCGGGCGGCGCCTTCGGCTCCTGCCGCTACAAGCTCAAGTCCATCGAGACGCACCGCGCCGAGTACGAGCGACTGATCGAGGTCTTCAAGGCTCACGACATCCGCTACTTCTTCTACAACGGCGGCGGCGACAGCGCCGATACCTGTCTCAAGGTCTCGCAGCTCTCCGAAACCATGGGCTACCCGCTGACCGCGATCCACGTGCCCAAGACCGTCGACAACGATCTGCCGATCACCGACAACTCGCCGGGCTTCGGCAGCGTGGCCAAGTACGTCGCCACCTCGACCCGTGAGGCGGCACTGGACATCGAATCGATGTGCGCCACCTCCACCAAAGTGTTCATACTCGAGGTCATGGGGCGCCACGCCGGCTGGATCGCGGCAGCCGGTGCACTTGCCGGGGATAACGATCAGCAGGCGCCGCACGTGATCATCTTCCCGGAGATCGCCTTCGACCGCGACAAGGTGATGGCGCGCATCGACGACGCCGTCTCCCGCCACGGTTTCTGCGTGGTGGTCGTCTCCGAAGGGGCCCAGTACGCCGACGGCACCTTCCTGGCCGATGCCGGCAGCACCGACGCCTTCGGCCACAAGCAGCTCGGCGGTGTTGCGCCGACGCTCGCCGGCATGGTCAAGGACGACCTCGGTCACAAATACCACTGGGCCGTCGCCGACTACCTCCAGCGGGCAGCGCGACACATCGCCTCGCGCACTGACGTCGAGCAGGCCTACGCAGTCGGCAAGGTCGCCGTCGAACTGGCGCTGGATGGCCAGAACTCGATGATGCCGACGATCAAGCGCGTCTGTGAATCCCCCTACGAGTGGAAGATCGAACCGGCACCGTTGGCCGAGATCGCCAACAACGAGAAGTTCATGCCGCGCGAGTACATCAGCGACGACGGCCTGCACATCAGCGACGCCGGCCGGCGTTACCTCTCCCCGCTGATTCAGGGCGAGGATTTCCCGCCATTCGACAACGGCCTGCCCCGGGTCGCCAAGCTCGAGAAGGTCAAGGTCGAGCGCAAGCTCGCCCCGTTCTCGCTCTGACCGAGCCAGCGGGACTTCAGCGCTGACCTGACGACGGCCGCCGCGTTCTCAAGAGAGCCGGCGGCCGTTTTCCGCAGGGTGGCCCTGCCCGCTGGATTGACAACCCGGCGCCCGTTTGGAATAACCGCTGATACTGCTTGCTCCCGCCCCCAGCCGAAGACTGCATCCATCATGAGTGATCCCGATCGCCTTCAGGAGGCGAGCGACTTTCTGCAGTGCCACCCCGAGGTTCAAAGCGTCGACCTGTTGATCAGTGACATCAATGGCGTCCTGCGCGGCAAGCGTGTGCCGCGCGACAATGTCCTCGGCGTGCTGTCATCCCGCATGCGCCTGCCGGCGTCGGTGTTCGCGCTCGACATTTGCGGCAACACCATCGAGGAGACCGGACTGGGTCTCGAATCCGGGGATGGAGACCGTCCCTGCCTGCCCATCGCAGGCACTCTGGTCACTACGCCCTGGGCGCGCCATGCCAACCAGGCGCAGATGCTGATGACCATGGTCGAGGAGAACGGCGAGCCCTTTGCCTGCGACCCCCGCCAGCTGCTGGAACGAGTGCTCAGCGACTTCTGTCGCCGTGGCCTTTCGCCGGTCATCGCGGTGGAACTCGAGTTCTACCTCATCGATCGCGAGCGCGACAACGTCGGCGCACCACAGCCGCCGCGCTCACCAGCGACCGGTGAACGCGCAAGCCAGAGCCAGCTCTACTCGATGATCGAGCTCGACGAGTATGCCGACTTCCTCGAATCGATCACCCTCGCCGCTCGCGACCAGAAACTGCCTATCGATACTGCGCTCAAGGAGTGCGCTCCGGGCCAGTTCGAGGTGAATCTGCTGCATCACCGGGACGTGCTCCGCGCCTGCGACGAGGCCGTGATGCTCAAGCGCCTGATCAAGGGTGTCGCCCTCCAGCACGGCTTCGAAGCCACTTTCATGGCGAAGCCCTATAGCCAGGAGGCGGGGAACGGCACCCACGTCCATGTGAGCCTGCTCGACGCCGAGGGCAGCAATGTCTTCGCCACCCCCGACGGGCGGGAGCTGGGCAGCGAACGACTGCACCGAGCGATCGCCGGTCTCGTCGAACTCATGCCCGCGTCGATGGCCATCTTCGCGCCCAACTTGAACTCCTACCGCCGTTTTCAGCCGGGGCTCTACGTGCCGATGGCTCCGACGTGGGGCTATGACAACCGCTCGGTGGCGCTACGCATCCCGTCGGGTTCTCCCGGGGCCAAGCGCATCGAGCACCGGGTCGCCGGCGCCGATGTCAATCCCTATCTGCTCGTCGCCGCCATTCTGGCCGGCATCGATCACGGCCTGGCCGGTGAGCTCGCGCCGCCGGCCCCGATCGTGGGCAACGCTTACGCGCAGCAGGCGGCGAGTCTGCCGACGAGCTGGCCCCAGGCGCTCGATGCCTGGCAGGAGAGCGACGTCTTTCTCAAGGCCTTCGGCGAAGCGTTCCATGGGGTTTATCACGCCAACCGCCGTGCCGAGTATGAGCTTTCGCGTCAGGCAATCAGTGCACTCGAGTACCGCTGGTATCTCCGCAACACCTGAAACGTCGTAGAAATGGGACGTCGCGCAGTCTTGTGCGCTGCATCCCATACGACCTTGGGTTAGGCTCTTAACGTCGGCGATACCCGACAGCTTTGACCACGGGCAAGGGAACGCGCGAACCATGACTGTCTCCCCCACGGCCTCGACGGCGCCAGAAGGTGCCGTGCGCGAGGCCTCCTCGATCACCCTGGATGGGCTTCGCAAACGCTTTGACGGCGACGCCATCGCCCTCGACGGCGTCGACCTGACGATTCACGCCGGCGAATTCTTTACCCTGCTCGGCCCCTCTGGCTGTGGCAAGACGACGCTGTTGCGGATTCTCGCCGGCCTCGAGGCACCCGACGATGGCACGCTCACGATCGGCGGCAGGGACGTCACCACCACGCCGCCGCATCTGCGAAGCGTCAACACCGTGTTTCAGTCCTACGCCCTCTTTCCGCACCTGTCGGTCAGCGAGAACATCGCCTTCGGCCTGCGCATGAAAGGCGTGCCGGTCGATGAACGTCGCGCGCGTGTCGACCGCATTGCCGAGTTCATCAAGCTCGGCGCCCTGCTCGAGCGCGGGGTGAATCAACTCTCCGGCGGCCAGCGACAGCGCGTGGCGCTGGCGCGTGCACTGGTCTGCGAACCCGACGTTCTGCTTCTCGATGAGCCGCTCTCGGCGCTGGATGCCGGCCTGCGCACCCAGCTGCAGGTCGAGCTACAACGCACTCAGAAGCGTCTGGGCATGACGTTCGTCTTTGTCACCCACGATCAGGACGAAGCGATGGTGATGTCCGATCGGATCGCCGTTCTCGACAACGGCGTGATCCAGCAGGTCGGCCCGCCCCACGAGGTCTATGAGCGCCCCATCAACGCCTTCGTCGCCAAGTTCATGGGCCATGTAAATCTCTTCGCCATCGAGGCCGTCGACGCGGACCGCGTTACCACTGGACTCGGCGAACTGGTCATGGACCCACCGCTGGAGAAGAGCGGCCACAGCGGCGTTTTGCTGATACGCCAGGAGGTGGTCGAGCTGGGCCATGCCGTCTCCGAGGGTTACAACGGCCTCGAGGGCGTGGTCAAAGAGCGCCACTACCGTGGCAGCCGGATCGAGTACCGCCTCGAGATCAACGGCGTCACGCTGATGGCGACGGCCGCCAACCTGGGGCAGCGCCTCTATGCCGTTGACGACCGGGTGACGGTCAGCATTCATCCTGAAGACATCGTCAGGCTGAATGCCTGATTCGATGCCCAAGAGGCGACAACGCAAGATGGCAGACTCCCCCTATCCGCTGGCGCCTTACAGCCACTCACTGTCACCGGACACGCGGCACCTGCTCTGGAGCGTGGCGCCCGGCGTCGTCTGGATCGTGATTTTCCTGGTGCTGCCGAGTCTCTACCTGATCAGCGTCGCCTTCATGACCAACGGTCCCTACGGACAGCCGCAGATGCCGCTGAGTCTGGCATCGTTTCGCCAGCTCGCAGGCTTTGGCTTTCTCGGCTGGAGTCCGGGCAACCTCTACACGCTGCTGCGCTCGCTGTGGCAGACACTGGTAGCGACCGGCCTGGTGGTGCTGATCGCCTATCCAATTGCCTATCACATCTCGACCTGTCGGCGGCAATGGCGGGCCATCATGCTGCTCGCCGTCGTCGTGCCCTCGTGGACCAATCAGGTGATCCGGGCCTTTGGCTGGATGAACCTGCTCTCGCCGGGGACGCCGATCTCTCAGGTGGCGCAGTTCTTCGGCTTCATCGGGCCGAACATGGGGCTCTACCCTTCCAACTTCGCGGTCACACTGGGCCTGATGTACAACTTTCTGCCGTTCATGGTCCTGCCGCTGTACGCGGCGTTCGAAAAGCTCGATACCGGATTGGTCGAAGCGGCGAGAGACCTCTATGCATCACCCCTCCGAGCCTTCTGGCACGCCGTCTTCCCTCAGACGCTTCCCGGACTGCTCGCCGGCACCGTGCTGGTGTCGATCCCTGCTTTCGGGATGTACGTGATCCCCGAACTGCTCGGCGGGGGCCGAGCGATGATGCTCGGCAATCTGGTCGCCAGTCAGTTCTCCGGCGGCTCGAACTGGCCGCTGGGCGCGGCAGGAGCACTGATCATGCTGTTGGCGACGCTGGGCGGCCTCTACGCCATGCGCAAGGTTGGCAAGCGGCTTGGCGGCGGTGAGGAGGTGGTCATATGAGACGCAGCGCCTTCCGTCGCAGCCTGACGCTCTTCTGGTGGCTGATGGTGGCTTTTCTCTATCTGCCACTGGGGGTCATCGTGCTCTATTCGTTCAATGCGGCGAACAGCGCGGCCTACTTCGCAGGGTTCTCGTTACGCTGGTACGAACGCCTGCTCGGCAATGACCAACTGCTCACCGCGCTCGGCAATACGCTGGTGCTGGGTGTGGCGTCGTCGGTCATCGCGCTCGTCATCGGTACGCTGATCGGCTATGGCATGTATCGCCATCGAAGACGCAAGCTCGGCTGGCTGATCGCCCTCATTTACCTGCCGATCGTGATGCCGGACATCGTCTTCGGCATCTCGGAGATGGCGTTTTTCATCACACTGGATCGTGAGTTCGGCGTGCTGGGACCGAGTCTTGCGACGATGATCATTGCCCACGTCACCTTTCAGATTCCGTTCGTGGCACTGATCGTCTACTCGCGCTTCGTGGGCCTCGACCCGACGCTGTTCGAGGCGGCCAAGGATCTCTACGCCTCCCCCTTCCAGCGCGCGCGCCACTTTCTGCTGCCAACGCTCAAGCCCTCCTTGGTCGCCGCTTTCTTTCTGGCTTTCACGCTGTCGGTGGATGACTTCGTCATCAGCTTCTTTACGGCCGGCCCCGAGAACGCAACGCTGCCTATATATATCTGGGGAGCGATACGCCGCGGCGTCTCACCGGAGATCAACGCCATCGCCACGCTGATGATCCTCTCGGTGGCCATCGCCGCGGTGATCAGCCTATTGTTCAACAAGGAGAGTCGGCGCAACTGACCGCCGGCTCATACATCGCCCCAGGGGATAAGCCATGACGCCAACAACAATGACAGTCGCCGTCGCTCTTGCCATCGGTGCCATCGCCTGCGCCGGCTCGGCCCAGGCGCAACAGGCCGAGAAGCTGTATCTGTTCAACTGGACCGAGTACATGGACCCGGAAATCATTGAGGCGTTCGAGGCCGAGTACGACGTCGAGGTGGTCCAGAGCTATTTCAACTCGCTGCCGGAGATGACCGCCAAGCTCAATGCCGGCGGCGTCTCTCAGTACGACATCATCGTGCCTTCCGGCTACTACGTACCGCGACTCATTCAGAGTGGACTGGTGCAGAAGCTCGACAAGTCGAAGATTCCCAATCTCGACAACCTGATGCCGGAGTTCGCCGACCCCGCCTTCGACCCGGGTGCGGAGTATTCAGTGGCCTATCAGTGGGGCATCAGCGGCATTGTCTACGACACCGAGACCTTTCCAGACGCCCCCAAGAGCTGGTCGCTGCTGTTCGATCCCGAGGTCACCGGCAATCAGCCATTCTCGTTGATGGGGGACGGCCAGGTCAGCATGGGCGCGGCTTGCGCCTATCTCGGCGCCGGCTACGACTGCAACGACCCCGAGTCGTGGAAAGCGGCAGCGAGGCTGTTGCTCGCGACCAAGCACCGCAACACCTTCAGCGGCTTCACCGACGGCACCCCGACCCTGCAGCAGATTCAGCGCGGCGTGATCCGTGCCGGTCTCACCTACAACGGCGATTATCTGCAGCAAAAGGAGGAGAACCCGGAGGCGTTCGAGACGATCGACTTCATGGTGCCGGAGGAAGGCACCGAGATGTGGGTGGACTCGATGATGATTCCCGCGCAGGCCCCGCATCCGGAGCTGGCCCACGAGTTCATCAACTTCATCCTCGATGCCAAGATTGGGGCGCAGCTGTCGAACTACATCTACTACGCCAGCCCCAACCAGGCCGCGGTACCCGAACTCGATCCCGTTCTGACCCAGCCGCCGGTCCTGCCGACCGACGAAGACCGGGCCAATCTGGCATTCACCCCGAGTCTCGATGGCCAGAACCTGCAGATCTTTCAGCAGCTCTGGACCGAGGTTCAGTCGCGCTGAGTCCAGGCCGGTCGAATCGCGCCCCCCGGCAGGTCGCAACGCGGCGGGGGCGCGACCCCGTTGAATCGGTTGAAGCCTGATCGCCCCAAGGAGGCGTCATGAGTGAATCTTCACGGCACGTGCTGGAAGAATGGTGCAGTCGCCACGGCATCACCGAGGTCGAGTGTCTCGTGTCCGATCTCACCGGTATTCTCAAGGGCAAGATCATGCCGACCGGCAAGTATCTCCGCGGCGGATTGACCCGAATGCCGGACTCGATCTTTATCCAGACGGTGACCGGCGGCTATCCGGACGACGATGACATCCGTTTCTGGAACCCGGCCGAGCTCGACATGCAGTTGGTGCCGGACCCGGACTCGGCGTACCTCGTGCCCTGGGCCGATGACCCCACTGCGCAGATCATTCACGACTGTTTCTACATGAGCGGCGAACCGGTCGAGCTCTCTCCGCGTCAGGTCCTCAAGCACGTCCTGTCGCTCTACGAGGCACGAGGCTGGCGCCCCATCATGGCACCGGAACTCGAGTTCTACCTGGTCAAGACCAATACCGACTCCGACTACCCGCTGGAGCCGCCGATCGGCCGCTCCGGGCGACAGGAGAGCAGCCGGCAATCCTTCTCCATCGATGCCGTCAACGAGTTCGACCCGCTCTTCGAGCAGATGTACGACTACTGCGAAGCGCAGGAGCTCGACATCGACACCCTGACCCACGAAGAAGGCGCGGGACAGATGGAGGTCAACTTCCGTCACGGCGATCCGCTGCGGCTCGCCGACCAGGTCGTCATCTTCAAGCGCACCCTGCGCGAGACGGCCTTCCGTCACAACATGTATGCCACCTTCATGGCCAAGCCAATGGCCAATGAGCCAGGCAGCTCGATGCATCTCCATCAGAGCCTGGTCGACAAGGAAGGCAACAACCTGTTCGCCGGCGAAGGGGGCCAGCCCAGCCAACTCTTCCACCACTACATCGGCGGGCTCCAACAGTACCTGCCCGCCGCCGTGCCATTCTTCGCACCCAACGTGAACTCCTACCGCCGTCTCATGCCGGGCGAAGGGGCGGGGTCCGCGCCCTTCAACACGGAGTGGGGTTACGACAATCGCAGCGTAGGGCTTCGCGTTCCCGTCGGGGCGCCGGCCGGCACCCGAGTGGAGAATCGCCTCGCCGGCGCCGACGCCAATCCCTATCTGGTGATGGCAGCCTCGCTCGCCTGCGGCTACCTGGGCATGCTCGGACAGATTGAACCGCGTCCACCACTCACCGGTTTCGCCGGCACGGTGGGCCATACGCTGCCGGACGACATCGTACCGGCACTCAATGCGTTGAGCCGCTGCGCGCCGTTGGCGGATCTGCTCGGCGAGCGTTTCACGCGCAGCTATCTGGCCGTCAAACGCGCCGAGCACTCGGCCTATTTCCGCGTCATCAGCTCCTGGGAACGCGAGCACCTGCTGCTTCGCGTCTAGGCCCGACACCCACCGCCGGGCGTCGCGTCCGGTCCCCTCACTGGAATCGGAGATCATTCACCATGCCCACGGTATCGTCCCAACCCCGCACTCTGAACGCCGCTCAACGGATTCGCCTCGCCGTGGTCACCTCGGCACTGGCCCTTGCCAGTGCGCCGGTGGCGGCTCAGACGGCGGAGAAGCTGTATCTGTTCAACTGGACGGAGTACGCCGACCCGGGGGTCATCGCGGCATTCGAAGAGGAGTACGACGTCGAGGTCGTCGAGAGTTACTTCACCTCCAATGCCGAGATGTACTCGAAGCTCGTCGCCGGGGGCGATGCCCAGTTCGACGTCGTGGTGCCGACCGACTATTACGTGCCCCGCCTGGTGGCGGCCGACCTGATACAACCCCTGGACGAAGTCACAGGACGCGACAATCTGATGCCGGCGTTTCGGCACCCCAGCTACGATCCCGAGGATCGCTACAGCGTGCCCTACCTCTGGGGCGTGACCGGCATCGTCTACGACAGCCAGACCTTTGCCGACCCCCCCCCCTCCTGGTCTCTGCTCCTCGACCCCGAGGTCAACGGCGATCAGCCCTTTGCCCTGCTCGGCGGCGACCCTCAAGTGCTGTTCGGTATCGCCTGTGCCTACCAGGGTGCGGGATTCGACTGCACCCAACGCGATCAATGGATCGCCGCCGCTCAGCTGCTGCAGACGACGCTCGATCGCAGCAACTTCACCGGGTTCGTCGACAGCACCGCCGCGATCGACCAGATCGCTCGCGGCGTCGCTCGGGTCGCCGTCACCTACAGCGGCGATCTCGACTACCGCAAGGCCGATGCCCCCGAGACCTACGCCAACCTCGAATTCTTCATTCCCGAGGAGGGATCTCAGCTGGGCGTCGACACGCTGGTGGTCCCCAAGCGCGCACCGCATCCCGAGCTGGCACAAGCGTTCGTGAACTTCATGCTGCGGCCGGAAAACGCCGCCCGCTCCGCGGAGTACGCCTTCTATCGCACGCCCAACGAGGCAGCCCTGCCGCTGCTCGATGAACCGCTTCGCTCGGCCTCGCGACTGGACGACGCCCAGCGTCAGCGCCTAGCCGCCACCCCCGAGCTCGAAGGTGATCAACTCCAAATGCTGCAGCAGCTCGCCAACGAGGTCCGCAGCCGCTGAGCCTCGCCCCGAATTCGACCTCTCGCGCGTCGCTCCACGGCGACAGCCCGTCCCTTCTATGAAAACAGTGTTCAATGCCCCGCACGTCGGGGCTTGGCATCCAACGCTGAGCTAAACTGAGGAGACTTTCGCGTCCCCATCACGGTCCGTCGCGAAGGCGGCGGTGGCGCGCGCAGAGCGTCGTGCCCCGCCTCGGTCAAGCCGTGAGGTTTCAGCGCTCACGTAAAGTCTGAGCGCAGCGAGGAGAATCAACATGAACAAGCCCATCGCCATTGGCAGTGTCATCGCCATCCTGGGCGTCGCCGGCGGCGTCGCTGTCGGTGCCTATCAAACCGCCGACAGCGGCTCGGAATACGCCGATATCGTCGGGGTCGAGCCGATCGTTCAAACATCACAGACGCCTCGCGAGGTCTGTGAGGACGTCACCGTGACGCACCAGCGCCCGGTCCAGGACGAGCATCGTATTGCCGGCACCGGTATTGGCGCCGTGGTCGGCGGGGTCGTCGGCAACCAGTTCGGCGGTGGCTCCGGCAAGAAGATCATGACCGCGGCCGGGGCGATTGGAGGCGGCCTGGCCGGCAACCAGGTGCAGGATCGAATGCAGCAGAGTGACACCTACACCACCACCGAGAAGCGCTGCCATACCGTCAATGACGACAAGGAAGAGACCGTCGGCTACGACGTCCGCTATCGCTACGACGGCACGGTGCGCGAGGCGAAGCTCGATCAACGCCCGGATGGTGAACGCGTGCTGATGCAGGACGGCAAGCCGCAGTGGGATGTCGGCGCGCCGAACGCCTGAGATCGTTGGCTCTAGGCCCCGATACGCGCCCGCGCCAGCGGGCGCTTGACTGCCCTCCGGCGGCTTCTACCCTGAGCGGCCGCCGATGACTAGCCGACTATATTCTCTGATCCTCTCAGGACTTACGTCTTGAGGAACCTCAGTTTCCTTTCGTTGACAGCCAATGCGCCGACACAGGTAGTATTGGCGTCGCCAGCGCCCCGTCGGGGCCCGAGCCACAACGAGAAGCGGCAATACGCCGTCACGATGAAGCCTGCCGCTAGACTGTTCGCCGCGGGCCGTAAGGACTACACGATTCATCAATGCCAGTAGGAATGTAAGGGAACTCATGAAACGTCATGGTGTGTTATTCAGTGCAGCCGTTGCCGGTGCGCTGCTTCTCGTAGGCTGCGACTCGTCCGACCCGGAACCGTTGTCCTTTGTCCCGGCGGATACGCCCTACCTCTTTGCCGACCTGGAAGTCGCGGATGACAGTACCCGCGATGCCCTCCTCGCCCAGTCGAATGCGTCGCTGCCGCGTAACGTCGCCATGCTGCGCAACGCCGCTAGCGATCTTGAAGCCGAGAACCAGACGTCTCTTGCGGGTGTGCTCGGCGTGCTCGCCGACGAAATCGACGGCAAGAACAGCTATCAGGACGTGATGTCCGATATCGGTCTGGCGCTTGACCAGCACAGCGCCATCTACGGCGAAGGCCTGATTCCGGTGATGCGCGGTGGCGTGGAAGACGCCGAGCAATATCGCGCCTTCCTCGACCGGCTTGCGGCCGCCGCCGATACGCCGTTCCAGGAGGCGACACTCGATGACGCCGACTACCGCACAGCCGCTTTGGGTGACTCGCCGTTCCAGTTGATCAGCCGTGTCGACGAGGGCACCGCCGTCCTGTCGATCGCGCCCACCGAGCTCGACGATGAGGCGCTTCGCCGCATCCTCGGGCTCACGCAGCCAGACGAGAGCGCCGAATCTGCCGGTCGACTGCAGGCCCTCGTCGACGACAAGGCGTATCTGCCCTATGCCTTGGGCTATCTCGACCTGCAGCGAATCATCGCTCTGGTCGCCGCCGGTGAAGACCCCATGCTTCGCGCCGCGCAAGCGATGGATTCGAGCGGCGACGTGGAACAGCTCAGTTCGAGCTGTCAGGCCGACCTCGACCGGCTCGCCGCTCGTGCCCCAGAGCTCAGTGTCGGCTTTACCGAGATCGAGAGTGATCACATGGTGCAGCGTACCGATCTCGCCCTCGCCGAGGATCTGACGGCGGCCCTGTCGGAGATCCAGGTCGCACTTCCGGGGCTGGGTCGCGAAAAGCCCGCCGGCCCGTTCGATATCGCGGTGGCATTGCCGATGAAAGAGCTCCGTGATCTGATGGTCGCGCAGACGCGCTACGTCCGCGACAACCCGTTCACGTGCGAGGCCCTGGCCGATCTCAATGCCGAGGCGGACGAACTCGCCAACCAGGCCAACATGCTGGCGATGCCGCCGTTCGGCAGCCTCCGCGGGTTCCGCCTGGTGCTCGATGACCTGAGCGCGGATGGCCCCTTCGGCCAGGCCAAGGGGCGTGGCGCCGCCATTGTCGCGACGGACAACCCGACCGGACTGCTTGCCGTGGGCCAGATGGCCGTGCCGCAACTCGCCAATGTCCAGCTGGACGCGGATGGCAAGGCGACCGCCCTGCCGGACGAACTGGGTTCTCTCGCCGGTGCCGATGGCGCCTGGGCCGCGATGACCGATAGCGCGATCGGCGTGGCCGTCGGCAAGCGTGAGAACGATCGCCTCGAGTCTCTGCTGAAGGCCCCCACGGGAGACGCCGGCCAGCTGATGAACTTGCACATCACCGGCGACATGTACGGTAAGTGGATGGGGCTTATCGACGCCTTCGAGGACGGACAGGACGCCACCTCCGAGCGCTATCTGGAGTCCCTGCAGAGCGAAACTGACCGCATCGACACCATGGACATCAGCGTGCGAATGACATCGGACGGGCTGGCCTTCGAGAGCCGCACCGACTGGAACGAGTAACCTCAGCGATTCGCCATAAGCGCTGATCGAGCCCCGCGACTGTCCACCCGTCGCGGGGCTTTTTTCATTGGCAATCACGCGTATCGGCCCCGGTTTCTCGCACCGGCCGCGTTTCGGGCCTGCCGGGGCTGCCTCTCAGGGTCTATTGGGCACACCCCTATCGAGCGTCCCTTGGCGTTATCCGAGCACCGGCGATGACGAAGCGGTGCGTCAAGGGGCGGCTCGACGTGCAGCTGAAAACTCTAAAGACCCTCGCCTGAACGCCAGCGCGCCACAGCAGGCGCCGTACGCCGCTTGAGCCGCCCGTGGCCACCGCCTACTATCCGCATTACCTTCCCGCTTTTCACCCCGAGACTCTGCCGTGTCGACTTTATCCTCCGGACCCGCACGCTCCTATTACGGGGCGTCCGCCAACGCCACGCCCGAGCGAGAGACGCTCGCGGGTGAAACCACGGCGGACGTCTGCGTCATCGGCGGCGGTTTCACCGGTGTTTCGTCCGCACTGCATCTCGCCGAGCGCGGCTATCGGGTCGTGCTGCTCGAGTCGATGCAGATCGGCTTCGGTGCATCGGGGCGCAACGGCGGGCAGATCGTGAATAGCTACAGTCGCGACATGGACGTGATCGCCGATAAATATGGCGAAAAGACGGCCGAGGCACTGGGCAGCATGGCGTTCGAGGGCAATCGCATCATTCGCGAGCGCATTAACACCTACGGCATCGATTGCGATCTCAAGGACGGCAATCTTTTCGCTGCCTGTACCGACAAGCAGTACCAGGGGCTGATCGAACACCAGGCGCTATGGTCTCGCTACGGCCACGGCGAGCTCGAGCTGATGGAGGGCGATGCCTACCGCCGCGAGATCGGCTCGGATCGTTACGTCGGCGCGCTGCTCGACCATGCCGGGGGGCATCTCCACCCCCTCAACCTGGTACTCGGGGAAGCCGCCGCACTGGAGGGCCTCGGCGGCAGGATCTACGAACGCTCACCGGTCACGCAGATCATTCACGGCGATCCGGTCGAGATCTGCACGCCGTCGGGGAAGGTCCGCGCCAAGCGCGTGGTGGTAGCGGGCAACGCCTACCAGAAGGGGCTCCTGCCGGCGCTCGAGGGCAAGAGCCTCCCCTGCGGCACCCAGGTCGTGGCCACGGCACCGCTGGAAGCGGCGACGGCGCGGGCGCTGCTGCCCTTCGATCGCTGCGTGGAAGACTGCAACTACCTGCTGGACTACTACCGTCTCTCCGCCGACCGCCGGTTGATCTACGGCGGTGGGGTCAACTACGGCGGTCGCAGTCCGGCAGACATCGAGGGCGCTATCCGCCCCCATCTGGAGGCCACCTTTCCGGCGCTTCGCGGCGTCGCGATCGACTACGCCTGGAGCGGCAATTTCCTGCTCACGCTGAATCGGCTGCCGCAGTTCGGACGCCTCAACCACAACATCTATTACGCCCAGGGATACTCCGGACACGGCGTCACGGCCACGCACCTCGCCGGGCGACTGGTGGCCGAGGCTCTCAGCGGGGATGCCGAACGTTTCGACGCTTTCGCCGACGTTCCGCATGCGCCGTTTCCGGGAGGACGGCTTTTCCGCGTGCCGGCGACCGCGCTGGGTGCGTGGTACTACGGCCTGCGCGATCGACTCGGCTGGTAGAGCGTTACCAGCCGAGTGCCTGCTTGACGAAGGGAATGGTCAACTTGCGCTTGGCCGAGAGCGACTCCCGGTCGAGTGTACCCAGCACCTCGGAAAGCTGATCGAACTGGCGCGGACCGCGATGAAGGATGTAACGCGCCACCTCGTCGGGCAGCTGCATGCCGCGGACCTTCGCTCTCAACTGCAGCGCGCCGAGGCGCTGGGCGTCGTCGAGCGGGTGCACGTGGAACACCATTCCCCAGGTCAGCCTCGAGGCAAGATCGGGCAGTTTGACGTCGAGCTGGCGCGGGGAGCGGTCCGCCGCGATCAACAGACGCTTGCCGCTGTCCCGCAGCCGGTTGAAGCCGTGAAAGAGCGCCTCCTCCCAGCGCTTGCGGCCCACGACCAGCTGTAGATCGTCGATCGCCAGCAGATCGAGGCGTTCCGGCTCTTCAAGCATGGCGGGGGGAAAGTGGCCCAGCATCTCCAGCGGCAGGTAGAGCGCGCGTTTGCCGGCGGCGTCGGCACGATGGCACGCAGCCTGCAGCAGATGGCTACAGCCGACCCCCTCACCGCCCCAGAGATAAAGAAAGGGCTCTCCATCGGGGCCGAGCTGGTTCTCGAGATTGGCGATCAACGAGGGATTGGCGCCGGTGTAGAAGTTCGCAAGCGTTGCATCATCGCGAAGACCGACCCCGAGTGGCAGCTGTGAAGGACCTGGCGTCATGGCGTGTGCTCTCCCTGGGCCAGTCCTCGATCGTAGAGGCTACTGCGCCGATAGCGTCCGTAAAGGTGGCGCAGCAGCACCATGATCACCGCCGCTACCGGTAACGCCAGCAGCACGCCGATGAAGCCGAAGAGCTGGCCGCCGGCGAGCACGGCGAAGATGACCGCCACCGGGTGCAGCCCGATCTTGTCGCCCAGCAGCAGCGGCTGCAACAGCGTGCTCTCGACGACCTGGCCGATACCGAAGACGACCAGCACGCCGAGCAGCGCCGTCCACTCGCCGAACTGGAAGAAGGCCACCACGCCGGCGGTCAGGATGCCGACGATGACGCCCAGGTAGGGCACGATGCTGGCCAATCCGGCGAAGACGCCGATCAGGAGACCGAACTTGAGCCCCAGAATGCTCAAGCCCACCGCGTAGATCACACCGAGGCTCAACATCACCAGCAGCTGACCGCGCAGAAATGCCGAGAGCACGTCATCGCACTCGCGGGATAGCGCGGTGGCGCGGGGCTCGACGTGCCGAGGCAACATGTCGCGCAGCAGGCATTTGATCCGGTCCCAGTCCAGCAGCAGATAGAAGGTCACCACGGGGATCAGCGCGATATTGCCGATCCAGATCGCCAAGGCCAGGCCGGAGCGCGACGCCTGCGCCAGAAAGGCCGCAGCGAACGTGCCGGTCTCTCGCCAGTTGCTCATCAGCGCATTGCGCAGCTGGTCGAAATCCGCGCTCAGATCGACGCCGGTCAGCGCCTGCACCTCCGGCAACACGCTGGTCTGGACCCAGTTGAAGATGGCGGGAAGCGCCTCGATCAACTGTGCGACCTGACGTCCGAGAACGGGCACCAATATCAACATGGCACCGACAAGACCGATCCCCAGCAGCAAAAAGACGATGCTCACCGCCCAACGGCGGGCGAGCCCGCGTGCCTCCAGCCAGTCGGTAATCGGATCCCCGAGGTAGGCGAGAATCAGACTGACGAAGAACGGCATCAGGATCGGTTCGAGCAGCACCAGCAGCCACAGGGCGAGAGCCACGCCGATCACGCTCGCTATCTGGATTTTACTCATCTGCTGTCGTCGTCCTTCGACTGCCCCGTGAATGCCCGCAATGCTACAATGCGCCCCGCTCAACATCACCCCCATTCATCGGCTCCGCGAGAGAAAGGTCCCTACATGACGCGCTCCTCATCCGACTCATCGAACGCGCCCCGTTCGTCCCGTTCCGCTACCGACGCGGCTTCGCTGAGCTACAAGGACGCCGGTGTCGACATCGACGCGGGTAACGCTCTGGTCGAGCGGATCAAGGGCGTGGCCAAACGCACCATGCGCCCGGAAGTCATGGGCGGCCTTGGTGGCTTTGGCGCACTCTGCGAGCTGCCCGCCGGTTACCGCCAGCCGGTGCTGGTCTCGGGGACCGACGGCGTGGGCACCAAACTGCGCCTGGCGATGGACCTCGGCCGCCACGACACCATCGGCATCGACCTGGTGGCGATGTGCGTCAACGACCTGGTGGTCGCCGGCGCCGAGCCACTGCAGTTTCTCGACTACTATGCCACCGGCAAGCTCGATGTCGACATCGCCGCCGACGTCGTCACCGGCATCGGCGAGGGCTGCAGCCAGGCCGGCTGCGCGCTGGTCGGCGGCGAGACCGCCGAGATGCCCGGCATGTACGAGGGCAATGACTACGACCTCGCCGGCTTCTGCGTCGGCGTGGTGGAGAAATCCGAGATTCTCGACGGCAGCCAGGTCGGTGCCGGCGACGTGCTGCTGGGTCTCGCCTCCTCAGGACCTCACTCCAACGGTTACTCGCTGATTCGCAAGATTCTCGAGGTCGGCGGCGGCAAACTCGACGAGACGCTCGAGGGTGAGAAGCTTGGCGACCTGCTGATGGCGCCGACCCGTATCTACGTCAAACCGCTTCTGTCGCTGATCAAGGAGAGCGGTGTCGCCGTTCACGCCCTGTCTCACATTACCGGTGGCGGCCTGCTCGAGAACGTGCCGCGCGTCCTGCCGGAGAGCCTGGGTGCACGCATCGACGTCGCCAGCTGGCAGCGTCCCGCCGTCTTCGACTGGCTCAAGCAGCAGGGCAACGTCGACGAGTACGAAATGCACCGCGTCCTGAACTGTGGCGTCGGCATGGTGGTGGTCGTTGCCGCTGATCAGGCCGAAGCGGCGACGCGCCATCTCGAAGCCGCCGGTGAAACCGTCTACCGCCTGGGTGAGATCGTGCCCCGCAACGAGGGCGAAGAAGCCGTAACGCTGGAGAATCTACCGGCATGAGTGACGAAAACGCACACAGCGATACCCTCAACGACTTCGAGTCCGAGGCCGCCGAGCGGCGTCGCGTCGTCGTGCTGATTTCGGGTAACGGCAGCAACCTGCAGGCCCTGCTCGATGCCCAGGAACACGACGAACTCGGTGGCGAGATCGTCGCCGTCGTCTCCAACAAGGCAGACGCCTACGGTCTCAAGCGCGCCAAGGACGCCGGCGCCGCCGCCGTCGCCCTGCCGCACCGGGAGTACGACTCCCGCGAGGCGTTCGACGCCGCGCTGATCAAGGTGATCGATCGTCATGACCCGCACCTGGTCGTGCTGGCCGGCTTCATGCGAATCCTGACGCCGAGCTTCGTGGATCGCTATCGCGGTCGGATGCTCAACATCCACCCCTCGCTGCTGCCCGATTATCAGGGGCTCGACACCCACCGCCGCGCCCTCGCCGACGGCGTCAGCGAACACGGCGCCAGCGTCCACTTCGTCACCGAGGAGCTGGATGGCGGTCCAGTGGTCATCCAGGCCGCGCTCGCGCTGGAGCCCGAGCAGGACTTCGACGCCATGGTCGAGAAGATCCACGCCCGCGAGCACCTGATCTACCCCATCGCGGTGCGCTGGTTCCTCGAGGGACGGATCAAGCTGGCGGCGGAGGGCCAGGTCACGCTCGACGACCTGCCGCTGCCGCCGACCGGACTCCGCATGTCCCACGTCGATGCCGCCGAAGAGCTCGACGAAGACCGGGACGACGACTGAGCAGGAACCTGACGTCGCTGACGTCGATCAAGACACGCCGCGCCGCCCTCTCGGCGCGGCTCACCGCCTGCCGCTACGCCCTCTTTTCCTGACCTGCCGTGCGTCCCGACACCTGGCGCGACGCGGCGTGAACGCATACCCGGCCGACCCGATGGCCGGCATCGCGACGAGGGTGGGTCCTCGCTTGCCGATACTGGGATCTTTGCCAGACTTAACGTCCTGCCGGTCGCCCGCCACTGGCCGCGCCCGGCCGTCTGTCAGCCAGGTAAGGAAACCTCATGAGCATGCAGTATCGTCCGCTGGGACACTCCGGTCTGATGGTGTCGACGTTGACACTCGGCACGGTGCCGTTCGGCGGCAGCAATGGATTCGAGAAGGCCGCAAGCGTGGATGTCAAAGGCGCGAAGCGACAGCTGGACATCGCTGTCGAGGCTGGCGTCAACCTGATCGACACGGCCGATCTCTACTCGCTCGGCCAGGCCGAGGAGATCGTCGGCAAGGCGCTGGGCCGCAAGCGCGGCGACATCATTCTGGCGAGCAAGGGCCGAAGCCCGCTGGGTGACGATCCCAATGCCTCCGGTGCCTCGCGCTACCATTTGATCCGTGCCGTCGAGGCCAGCCTGAAGCGCCTGGGAACCGACCACATCGACCTCTACCAGATTCACAACTGGGATGGCGTCACACCGATCGAGGAGACGCTGGAGGCGATGCACCAGCTCGTTACCAGCGGCAAGATCCGCTACTGGGGCACCTCGAACTACACCGGCTGGCAGATGATGAAGACACTCGGCAAGGCCGAGCTTCATCACCTCGTCAAACCGGTTAGCCAGCAGATCTATTACACCCCGGAAGCCCGCGAGGCGGAGTACGAGCTGATGCCACTGGCGCTCGATCAGAATGTCGGCTCGCTGATCTGGGGGCCACTCGGCGAGGGTTTTCTGACCGGCAAGGTACGCCGAGGGCAAGCGACGCCGCCGGAGACTCGACAGGGCAACGGCTGGCCGGAGCCCTACGTGCACGACATGGAGCGCGCTTACGACATCATCGAAGCGCTCATCGCGATCGGCGAGGCGCACGACTGCTCGCCGGCACGCGTCTGTCTGGCGTGGCTCAAGGATCGACCGGGAGTGACATCGTTGATCATCGGCGCGCGTACCGAAGCGCATCTGCAGGATAACCTGGCGGCGGTCGATCTCACGCTCACCGCCGAGGAGCACGAACGGCTGGAGCGTATCACCCGCCCCGCACCGCAGTATCCCTACTGGCACCGCGTCGTCTCGGGCATGGATCGTATCGACTCGGCCGAGAAACCGTTCCTCGACGGTTACCGCGAAACGATCGATCATCGCCAGGATGATCGCTCCGCCTGAGCGGGACGATTCAACGACAGACGGGGCGCCCAGTGGGCGCCCCGTCTCGTATCGACCCAATCGACACACGAATCGCGCGCCCTTCAGGCGACGATCAGGTCCGCGGGAGCGTCACCCCGCGCTGGCCCATGTACTTGCCGCCACGATCCTTGTAGGAAACGTCACAGACTTCGTCGGATTCCAGGAACAGCATCTGCGCGACGCCCTCGTTGGCGTAGATACGGGCAGGCAGATTGGTGGTATTGGAGAATTCCAGGGTGACATGGCCCTCCCACTCCGGCTCCAGTGGCGTCACGTTGACGATGATGCCGCAGCGCGCATAGGTGGACTTGCCCAGACAGATCGTGAGGACGCTGCGCGGAATCCGGAAGTACTCGACCGTTCTCGCCAGCGCGAAGGAGTTGGGCGGGATGACACAGGCATCGCCCTTGACGTCGACGAAGCTCTTCTCGTCGAACGACTTGGGGTCGACGATCGCCGAGTGGATGTTGGTGAAGACCTTGAATTCGTCGGCGCAGCGGACATCGTAGCCGTAGCTCGAGGTGCCGTAGGAGATCACGCGCTGATTGTTCACATGACGAACCTGGTCGGCCTCGAAGGGCTCGATCATGCCCTCCTGATCGGCCATGCGACGTATCCATTTATCGGATTTGATGCTCATTCGAGAGTCCTTGCAGACGCAAGCAACGCGCGGGCCGACCCGTCGTCGTCACGTCGATATCGAGATGGGAGTTCGAGCCAGGAGCCGGTAGGCGTAACCGCCGCACCACCCTGGGCGAAAGGGCCGCTATGATAGCGGCCCTTCGAGAGGCAGGACAACGGGGCGCGTCACGCTTTCGTCGACTCACCCGGGATGGCAGACCTCGCACGCCGGCCTGTGGCCCCGGCCAGACTTAGCTGAACGAGATGGAAGGCCCGCTGCTGTTCTGCGTGGCAACACTGCTTGCGACCTCGCGCGCCATGCGCCGGAAGGTCTGCGCCACCTCCCCCTCGGGGTCGGCGATGACGCTGGGCTTGCCGCCGTCGGCCTGCTCGCGAATCGAGAGCTGCAACGGCAGCTGACCAAGCACGCGCGTGTCGTACTGCGACGCGATCCGTTCGCCGCCACCCTCGCCGAAGATCGGCTCGGCGTGGCCGCACTCGGAGCAGACGTGCAGGCTCATGTTCTCGACGATCCCCAGTACAGGCACATCGACCTTGCGAAACATCTCGATCCCCTTGCGGGCGTCGAGCAGCGCGATGTCCTGTGGCGTGGTCACGATTACCGCGCCGTCCACCGACACCTTCTGCGCCAGCGTCAGCTGAATGTCACCCGTTCCCGGCGGCATGTCGATGAACAGGTAGTCGAGATCGTCCCACAGCGTCTGGTTGAGCAGCTGCTGAAAGGCCCCGGAGACCATCGGCCCGCGCCACACCATCGGCTGACTGATATCGACCATGAACGCCATCGACATCGCCTGGATGCCATGGGCCATGACCGGCTTCATGTTCTTCTCGTCGACGACCTCGGGGCGGGTATTGTCCGCGAGCCCGAGCATGCGCGCTTGGCTCGGGCCATAGATATCCGCGTCGAGCAGGCCGACACGGTACCCTTCGGCTGCCATCGCCAGCGCCAGATTGGCCGTCACGGTCGATTTACCCACGCCGCCCTTGCCCGAGGCGACGGCTACGATATGTTTGATGCCTTCGGTCACGTCCCACTCCTGAGTCGTCGCTGCATTGCACTCTGACTGTCCAGTATAACGAGACGCACCGGGTTTCGCGTCAGCCGCGTTCCGTCTGGACGTCGAGCTTGGTGCGGATGAAATCGCTGTGCGTGACATAGAGCAGATCCGCAAGTCGGCGGATCCGGTGCTCTTCCAGCGCGGCCAGCTCGTCATCGGCGTACGCCAGGCGCCACATTGCCGCCACGAGCTCGACCCGCTGGGCGTAGGTGTAATGCTCGTTGAGCAGCGAGACGTACTGGAAATGATCCACGGCCTGCTCGACCTCACCCCGCGCCTCCGCCATCAATCGTTCGACCGCTTCCGGCGATAGCGAGAACTGGCGGGAGAGCACGTCGCGAAGCACCGCGATCTCCCTGTCATCGACGTTGTAGTCAGCGCGAAGGACTTCGCTCAGAAGCGCTGCCACGGCAAGCTCAGGGGTCACCTCGCGCTGACGCGAAGCGTCCGGCTCGGCAAACGCCTGACGAAAGAACTGTTGCACGGTATCGAGCATGACGAGGGGCCTCGAAAAGGATGTCGTTACGTTTTGACACTCTCGCCGACAAAGGTTCGGCCACCCACGAAAAACCCGCGGCCATGACCGCGGGTTTCGAGGGGAACGACGCCTGGCGCGCGTCAGGCGCCGTGCGCGGCGAGAAACTCCTCGGTGAGCTTGAGCTCGCTGTTGGAGTTGACGCCGACGCCCCGCGTGGTGACGTCACGCGCGATCTGCTGGGCCTCGTCCAGCGAGTGCATCTCAGCGGTACCGCACTGATAGATGTTCAGCTCGGGGATCGACTGCTGATCCGTCAATGCGAGCACGTCGTTCATCGAGGCTTTCCAGGCGTCACCGACCGTCGCTTCGTCGGCTTCACCGATCAGGCTCATGTAGAAGCCGGTCCGGCAGCCCATCGGCGAGATATCGATGATCTCTACTCCGTCGCCGTTGAGGTGCTGACGCATGAAGCCGGCGAAGAGGTGCTCCAGCGTGTGAATCCCGCGCTCGGACAGGATCTCCTCGTTGGGAATGCAGAAACGCAGATCGAACACCGTGATGGGGTCGCCCTTGGGCGTCTTCATCTGCTTGGCGACACGAACCGCCGGCGCCGTCATCTTGGTGTGGTCGACCATGAAGCTATCGAGTAAAGGCATGCTTTCGCTCCTGTGCTGCCAATCGAATGTGGGTCTACTTTAGCACGCTCGCGAGCGCGTCCAATGCACAAGCGGTCGCCCTGTAGCCAGGCGTTCCAGGACGACGGCGATCCGCCGTCAGCCATCGAGTTCCGGGTAGTGTCGGAACAGACCGCTCTCGTTGAAATCGAGCCGACGCTTCGACACCAGATACTGGGCAATGTTGCCGCGATGACTGACCCGATCCACCAGCGCGGTCACCGCCGGCACTTCCGGCTCGACACGCGCCATCGCCTGCGGAAAGGCATAGCGCAAGCCGGTCACCACCTGAAAGAGCGACAGGTCGACATAGCTGTGGGCGCTGCCGACGAGATAGGGCCCGTTGCCGGCGCTGGTCGCCAGCACGCGCTCGAAATAGTAGAGAAACTTCGATAGCCGCTCCTGAACGAAGATCCTGGCGCGCTTGGCAGCCGTTTCCCGCTGCTCCTCGTAGTAGAGTGACGGGCCCAGCGGGTGGTGCGTATCGTGGATCTCGGCGGCGAAGTCGGTCAGCGTCAACTGCAGGCCATTGGCCCAGAGCCGGCTGGATTCATCTTCGGGCACCAGCCCCAATCGCGGCCCCAGAAAGGCCAGAATGTTGGCGACGTGGGAGATCACGATGTCATCGGCTTTCAACACCGGCGGCGCGAAGTGCGGTCGCGCCAGATCGGCAGCATGGAGAAATTCGCTGACGGCACCGGCACCGCCCTGCCTCTCCGACAGATTGCCGATATCCACGTAGTCGGCGCCGGCGTCTTCCAACGCCAGGCGAATGAACTCGCCGCGACCGGGCATGCCGGGCCAGTAGTAGAGTTCGTAGCGCATGTGGGTCCTCCTGGTTCGATCACGACTGTCGGGGAGCCGCCCCTAGGCTCCGGACGCACGCCCGCACCGTCGACACGTCAAACCAGCCTAGCAGCTAACTGGCACCGCACCGTGTCGGCGCGCGAGTTAACGACACGCCGCGACATCGACGCCTCCCGGCCACGGCGGAGCGGTCACGCCTGGCGGCCAGACTAGAAAAGCCCCAGCTGTCGATCGACCAGCCGCGAGAAGTCGTCGTTCACGAAGGGCAGAATGCCGTCTGCGACCGGCTCCAGCTGACGCGTGACGTAGTGCTGGTAGTCGATCGGCGAGCGACGCACTTCCAGCGGTTCGGGCCCGGCAAGAGTGATTACGTAGCGAATCCAGCCACCGCGTTGATACTGGAGTGGCCGACCGAGCTCCCGGTTATGCGCATCGGCGAGGCGTGCGGCGCGGACATGTGGCGGCACGTTGCGCTGATAGTCGTCGAGCTTGCGCCGTAACCGCTTGCGATAGATGAGCTCGTCGTCGTACTCGCCGGCCAGAGTGGCGCGGACGAGATCGCGGACGTAATCACGGTAGGGTTCGCCGGCAAAGATACGCCGGTAGAGTTCGCGCTGGAACCGGCCCGCCAGCGGCGACCAGTCGGTGCGCACTGACTCCAGCCCCTTGAACACCAGTCGTGTCTCGCCGTCGGCTTCCCGAACCTGCCCCGCATAACGCTTCTTGCTACCCGCTTCCGCGCCGCGAATTCGCGGCATCAGAAACCGCTCGAACAGTGTCTCGAACTGCAGCTCCAGTGCGCTCTCGAGGCCCAGCGTTGCGGCCAGATGCTCGCGCCACCAGCGGTTGACGCCCTCCACCAGCTCTCGACCGATCTCGGCGGATGTCGGTCCCTCGGCCGCGGCACTCGGTGACGCTGACGCCGCGTCGAGCGAGACGAATAACGAGTCGGTGTCGCCGTAGATAACGGTATATCCTCGAATTTCGATCAGCGCGCGCGTGCGCTGCATGATCTCGTGACCGCGCAGCGTGATCGAGGAGGTCAGCCGCGGATCGAAGAAGCGACACCCCTTGACGCCGAGTACGCCATAGAAGGCGTTCATGATGATCTTGAGCGCCTGGGCCAGCGGCGCGTTGCCCTCGCGCTTGGCGGATTCTCTCCCGTCGCCGACGTCAGCGACGATCCCCGGCAGCGCATGTCGGGTTCGCGAGAAGCGGGCGCCCAGAAACCCAGGCACGCTGTGGGTATCATCGGGGTGGGCAAGCCCCTCCACCAATCCCGCCGGGTCGATCAGAAAGGTCCGAATGATCGAGGGGTAAAGGCTCTTGAAATCGAGCACCAGGACATGGCCGTAGAGCCCCGGGCGTGAGTCCATTACATACCCGCCCGGGCTCTCTTCCTGAGAGTCGCTGCCGCGGGCGGGCGCGACGAACCCCAGACGATGGAGCCGCGGCAGATAGAGGTGCGAAAACGCCGCGACGGAGCCGCCATGCCGATCCGCTGCCAGACCGTTGACGCTCGCCCTCTCGAGCAGGAAGGCGAGAATGCCGGTATGCGAGAAGATCCGCGTGACCAGCTCGCAATCCTTGAGGTTGTAACGCGCCAGCGCCGGCTTGTCCTCGGCGAACATGCGATTGATGTCTTCCATCCGCTGGTAGGGATTGTCGATCGCCTTGCCCTCCCCCAGCAGCGTCTGGGCCACGCTCTCCAGGCTGAACGAGGGAAAATTCCAGGTCGCGGATTTCAGCGCCTCGATACCGTCGATCGCCAGCCGCCCCGGGATCGTCACCAGGCGTTCCCCCTTGGCACCTTGACGCCAGTTCATCGGCGCACCGCCACGCCCCAGCGTCAGCGCCACGCCCCAGCGCTCGGCGTGCTGCTCGAGCTTTCGCAGGTCGAACGAGATCACGCTCCAGCCAATGACCGCATCCGGGTCGAAGCGAGCGAACCAGGCGTTCAGTGCGCGCAGGAGATCGGCGCGAGAGGCACAGTAGACCAGCTCGAAATCGCGTGCTCGATCCGCCGCACTTCCCTCACCCGCAGGTGGACCGAGCATGTAGACGGTGCGCTCACCGCAGCCGTGCAATCCGATCGAGTACAGCTCGCCGCGCTCGCTGGTTTCGATGTCCAGCGAGCAGAGCGAGAGGCCAGGCCGGTAGCCAGCGGCGGGCTTGAGCTCGGCGCCAGACAGCGCACCGTTGGCATCGAGACGGCCCGTCGCGACGACAGCCGCCGTAATGAAGCGCTCCATCAGGTAGCGCTCCGGCGGACGGATATCCGCCTCCATGACCTCGATCCCCGCCTCGCTCAGACGCCGCTCGAGCGTCTGGAGCTGGCGCTGATGGTGACAGTAGAGGCCGAGCACCGGGCGATGGCGAAAATCCACCAGGTCCAGCGGTTTGAGCTCGACCTCGCGCTCCCCGCGGAGTAACGCTTCGATGCGCTCGCGCTGCTCGGCGGGGACGAATACCACCGAGCGCTGCGGCGCCAGCACTATTCGCTTCGGACCCTTGTCGGTGGCCAGCCAGAACGACACCTCGGTACCGGTCGGCGTCTCGCGCCAGTGGCGCGTCAGGATGAAGCCCTCGATCGATTCTTGCGTGTCGAGGTCGGTGCTCACGGGTCGGGCGCTCTCAGTGTCTCGATCTCCAGATTGTCGCGAACGGTGTCGCCGACGTCACCGGCCGCCGCCGCGGGCGGGCGGCCATAAGAGCCGCCATCCGGCATCGTGCCGCCATGGCAGCGCGTCAGGCCCATTGGGTCACCTCGAGTGGCTCGACCTTGACAGTGAGGAGCAAAGGCAAGCGCGCGATGTAACGCTCTGGCCTGACGCCACTGACGGCTTCCTACGCTGAGGGGCTCTCGTTGCATCGACATTCTCGGTTGCACTGACAGTCAAAGCGGCCAGGAATGCTTCGACGCCTCATGGGAGACGCCTCATGGAAGATGCCTCATGCAAGACGTCACGGGGAACATTCCCCAGGAAAGACAGCACCCACCGGTCACGTCGACACCCGCCGCCGTTCAGGCACCAGACCCGCCGCAAAGGTGATGAGCGCCAGAAGCACCAGTTGAAATGGCAACCGCGCCAGCAGTAGCCACTCGGGGAGGGTGGCGTAGCGCTCGGCATGGAGCCACATGGTCACATTGGCGGGGGTGACGCAGAGCGTCAGTACGATCAACCCGACCCCCGCCAGCGGGCGCTTGCTTGGCATCAACAGGCCCGCCGCACCGAGCAGTTCGAAGGCGCCGCTGATCCAGACCGCCTCATGGCGCCACGGCAAGCCCACCGGCACGATGCTGACCATGGCCTCGGTAAAGACGAAGTGAGCGATGCCCCCCAGCGAGAACCAGGCAAAGACGAAGGCGATGGCGGCGAGACGCCATCGACTGGGTGAATCCCGCAAGACAAGCGCTGCATTCATGGAAACCCCTTTTCGACACGATTGAGAACCCGCACGCTACCGTCGACATTCGCATAGGCCATGCCCCATCGCGCTCACGCGACGCGCCGTGACGTCTACCCGTCGAAGCCCGATCGACGAACCGACACGACGCCCAGGCCCACGTTCAACGCCTCCCGTTCATCGATGCTACAATCCTCGGCCACGTTTTCAGTCTATCCACCCCGTGGCGCGGTCGATACCGGCGCCCGCGGGTTCGTCACGGGAATTACGCCGTCACCATGTCGAACAACGCCAAGCGCCAGATTCTGGTTACCAGTGCCCTGCCCTACGCCAACGGCTCGATTCATCTGGGCCACCTGCTGGAATACATTCAGACCGATATCTGGGTGCGCTTCCAGAAAAGCCGCGGCCATGAGTGCCACTATGTCTGCGCGGACGATGCCCACGGTACCGCCATCATGCTGCGCGCCGAGCAGGAAGGCATCACCTCCCAGCAGCTGATCGACCGCGTCAACGCCGAGCATCAGGCTGACTTCGCCCGTTTTGGCGTGGCTTTTGACAACTATTACTCGACCCACTCGGAAGAGAACCGCCAGCACAGCGAGCGCATCTATCGCGCCCTGCGTGACGGCGGCTATATCGCCACCCGCGACGTCGAGCAGATGTATGACCCCGAGCGCGGGATGTTCCTGGCCGACCGTTTCGTCAAGGGCACCTGCCCCAAGTGCCACACCGAAGACCAGTACGGCGACAACTGCGAGGCCTGCGGGGCGACCTACACGCCGGCCGAGCTGATCGACCCGGTCTCGGCGGTTTCCGGCGCCACGCCAGTGGTCAAGAGCTCGACCCATTACTTCTTCGAGCTGCCCAAGTTCGAGCCGTTCTTGAAGGATTGGACCCGATCCGATCGTCTTCAGCCGCAGATCTCCAACAAGCTGCAGGAGTGGTTCGAGGCCGGTCTCAATGACTGGGACATCTCCCGCGATGCGCCCTACTTCGGCTTCGAAATTCCCGATGCGCCAGGCAAGTATTTCTACGTCTGGGTGGATGCGCCGATCGGCTACATGGCGAGCTTCCAACAGCTCTGCGAGCGCGAGGGCATCGACTTCGATCACTACTGGAAACAGGACAGTGAAGCCGAGCTCTATCACTTCATCGGCAAGGACATCGTCTATTTCCACGCGCTGTTCTGGCCGGCGATGCTCGATGGCGCCGGCCTGAGAACGCCCACGGGCGTCAACTGCCACGGGTTCGTGACCGTCAACGGCGCCAAGATGTCGAAATCCCGCGGCACCTTCATCAAGGCCGAAACCTACGAGCAGTTCCTCAACCCCGAGTACCTGCGCTACTACTTCGCGGCCAAGCTGACCGCTGGCGTTGATGATCTCGACTTGAACCTCGAGGACTTCGCCGCCCGCGTCAATTCGGACCTGGTCGGCAAGGTCGTCAACATCGCCAGCCGCTGCGCGGGCTTTGTGAAGAAAGCCGGCGGCCACCTGTCCTCGACCTGCGCGGAGCCCGAGCGGGTGCAGCGCTTTATCGATGAAGGCGAAGCGATCGCGGCGGATTTCGAGGCACGAGAATTCGCCCGCGCGGTGCGGCGCATCATGGCCCTCGCCGACGAGGCCAACGGCTATATTGCCGAGAAGGCGCCCTGGGCGCTGGCAAAAGAGGAAGGCCGCGAGCAGGAGGTACTGGATATCTGCTCGGTGGGCATCAATCTCTTCCGCCAGCTGGTGGTCTATCTCGCCCCCATCGTTCCGCGGCTTGCCGAAGGGTCGCGCGCCTTCCTCAATCTCGAGACCTTGAACTGGGCCAGCCGCACCACCGTGCTGACCGATCACGCGATCGAGAAATTCAAGCCGCTAATGACCCGCATCGATAGTGACAAGATCGATCAAATGATCGAGGCCTCCAAGGAGGACCTGGCCGTCGAGAAAAAGCTCAAGGACGACGCCAAGGCCGCGCAGAGTGATGCCACCAGCGCACCGGGCGATGGCGAACAGCAAGCGCCGGCCGACGCCATCGACCCCATTGCGCCGGAGATCACCATCGACGACTTCGCGAAGGTCGATCTGCGCATCGCGCGCATCGCGCAGGCCGAATACGTCGAGGGCGCCAAGAAGCTGTTGAAGCTGACGCTCGATATCGGCAGCGGGACCCGTACGGTCTTTTCCGGCATCCGTGCCCAGTACGCCCCCGAGGCACTCACGGGGCGACTGACCGTCATGGTTGCCAACCTGGCGCCGCGCAAGATGCGCTTTGGTGTCTCGGAGGGCATGGTGCTCGCCGCCGGTGACGACGAGGGTATCTACCTGCTCTCGCCGGATAGCGGTGCCAAACCGGGTCAGCGAGTGACCTGACCTCGGCTCCGCCCGGTGACCGCCAGCGCGCGCCTTACGGGGGGCGCGCTGGCGTCCAGGCTGGCGTCCAGGGAAGGCGAATCCACACCAGGGGTGCGGATCAGCGTCATCCAGTCGCGCTCCCGAGTGTCGGTCGGCGCGAGACACCATGGCCAGCCCGTCCTCATGTCAGCCTGTCACCTTGCCAGCCCGTCCCTCTGTCAACCTGCCACCTTGCCAGTCAGTCCCCCCTGTTGGGAAATACGCACCATCTCGAAGCGCTCCCGGCGAGGCGCTATAATGCCGCCTTTTCCCACCCCCGGAGCCTACGTTGTCACTCGCCGAAATCCCCGTCGAACGCATCGATGCCGAGCTACCCCAGACGCAGTGCGGCAAATGCGGCCACGCGGGTTGCCGGCCCTACGCTGAGGCGATCGTCGACGGCGAGGCGATCAACCGGTGCCCGCCAGGCGGCGAAGCGACCCGCGACCGACTGGCCGCGCTCACCGGCCAGCCGCCCCTCGAGCTGATCGAACCGGCTCAGACGCCGTTGCTCGCGGTCATTCGTGAAGCCGAATGCATCGGCTGCACCAAGTGCATTCAGGCCTGCCCGGTGGACGCCATTGTCGGCGCCGCCAAACAGATGCACAGCGTCATCGAGTCCGAGTGCACCGGCTGCGAGCTCTGCGTTGCGCCCTGCCCCGTCGACTGTATCGACCTGATCGAACACCCGATGTGGACCCAAGCCGCCAATGAAACGGCGCAGGACCGTTATCTGCAGCAGCGCGCCGTCAACGGGCGGCAACGATTCGACGCGCGCCAACGTCGGCTGGCACATCTGGCCGAGGAGAAGCGACGCCGCCGGGAACGCCGAATGGCCGCCTATCGCGCGAAGCCAGAAGCCCAAGCGTCGGAGACCGCGGTCGACGACGCCGGGAAAACCGCCGAGACGCCGGTCGATCACACCGCGCTCAAGGCACGCCGAGCCACACTCAAGGCGCGGGTTGCGAAACTCGATCGCCAGATGGCCAAGGCGACAGCGGGCGAGCGAGCGCCACTCGAGGCGAGACGTAAAGCGCTGGGCAGCGAGCTCGAGGCACTCGACGGTCAGCTCGCGACGCCGTCGGACGAGACACCATCGAACAGCCGCGGTAGCCATCTTGCCGCCTCGGCCGCACGTGAAGCGCTGCGCAAGGCACGCCAGCAGCTCGCGCATTTTCGGCGTCAGCACGACAACGCGGGCATGGCGAGGGCCGAAGCGCAGATTGCCGACGCCCAACGGCTGCTGGCGCGTGCCGGCGAAACGCCGGGGGGAGACTCGGGCCCACAGGGAGCGTCATCATGAACGCGGACAAGCGTCAGCAGATATTCGCGCGACTCAAGGCGCACAACCCAGAGCCCACCACCGAGTTGAATTGGAACACGCCGTTCGAGCTGCTCGCCGCGGTTCTGCTGTCAGCGCAGGCAACCGACGTCGGCGTCAACAAGGCGACGGCAAGACTCTTCCCCGTGGCCAATACGCCGCAGGCGATCCTCGATCTGGGCATCGACGGACTCAAGGAAAACATCAAGACCATCGGCCTCTACAACACCAAGGCCGACAACCTGATGAAAACGTGTCACCGCCTGGTGACGGCGTTCGACGGCGACATCCCCAGAACGCGAGAAGGCCTGGAGTCGCTGCCCGGCGTAGGACGCAAGACGGCCAATGTCGTCCTCAACACGGCCTTTGGGGAACTGACGATGGCCGTGGATACGCACATCTTTCGCGTGTCCAATCGCACACGCATCGCCCCCGGAAAGAACGTCACCGAGGTCGAGAACAAGCTGATGCGCCACGTTCCCAAGGCCTATCTCAAGGATGCCCACCACTGGCTCATCCTGCACGGGCGCTACACCTGCCTGGCTCGCAAGCCGCGCTGCGGAAGCTGCGTGATCGAGGATCTCTGCGAGTACCCTGAAAAGGTCGAGATCGGCTAGCGCCGGTCTCGGTTGGGCGAATGGCGTGACGACGCGGGAGAGCGACAGCGCTGACGGCGCGACGAATGTGCCGAGCCTGAACTCGCTGACGCCTGTCGGATCACTCGTGCCTCAAGCGCGTTGCCAAGATCAAGGGGAAGTCTCGGGCTCGAACGAGTCTTGCACCCGCTCCTCTGACGGCTGACCGTCCGCGTCCGCAGACGAATCATCCTCGGCCGAGTCGTAGGTCGTTACCTCGCTGGCGTTGTCGGCGTCAGCGCGCGTCGCCGGACTCTCTTCCGCCTCCGCGGCTTCCGGGGACGACGCGGTACCGGGGGCACTCATCTGCGTGGGGCCCTGTCGGTTGTAGACCACCTTCCGCGTGCCGCCGTCGCAGCTGCCGACCACCTCGGCACCGGCATACGCCTCTCCCTCTCGGACCATACCGCCGTCGACCTGAGCGTTGTCGACGACCGCCAACAGAAAGTGCCGGGCGCCATTGTCGCGAATGGTCTGATCGATCTGCGCTTTCAAGCGCTCGCAGGCGAGCCGCGTTCCGGACTGCGGCGACGAACTCTGCGCCCAGGTGACACTCGATGACAGCCACAGCGCGCTCAGACTCGCCACCACTACCGTCCTCACCGACAATCCTTTCATGGTGTCACCTCGTCCCTAACGACATCGTTCGCCGGAAATCCCCGGCCTGTTGGACTGGTGCGGTGTCGGCGCAAGCCGTCTCCCGCGCCCTGTCACCGTCATCGACTCGACGTGCTGCCGTGACCCGCCGGGTCCCGACGGTACGCTGTCTAAAGCGCGAACTCGCCGATCCTGGCCACGGTACGCTGATAGGCAGGACGCTCGCGGACCTGGTCGAGAAACCGCCTTGCGTTGGGCCGGCTCGCCAATTCACCGCCTCTTTCGCAGGCCAGCAAAACGAAGCTCATCTGGATGTCGGCCGCGGTGAACTGCTCTCCGGCGAACCAGGTGTGGTGGCCAAGCTCGCTCTCCCAGTAGTCCAGATTCGTCTTGAGCTGCGGGTTCAGATATTGCTGTCTCACGCCCTGCTCGAGCATCTTTCCGGCGGGCCGAAGCACCATCGGTACCGGTTTCCTGCCCAGCCTCGACATCACCAGCCGCATCACCAACAGAGGCATGGCGGAGCCCTCGGCGTAATGTAGCCAGTGCAGATAGCGCACCCACTGCGGTGTGCCGACGGGAGGCACCAGCCACTGACCGTCGTGACGCGCGATGAGGTATTCGATGATCGCCCCCGACTCCGCCACCGTGTGGTCGTCGTCGGTCAACACGGGAGACTTGCCGAGCGGATGCACCTGCTTCAGCGCCGCCGGCGCCAGTTGCGTCTTGGGGTCCCGCGGATAGGTTCGGATTTCGTAGTCGACGGCGAGCTCTTCGAGCAGCCAGACGATTCGCTGTGAGCGGGAATTCTCCAGATGGTGTACGACGATCATGTCGTGGCGCCTGTCCTCGATGAGTGATGAATCAACGATAGGGGGTTATCCCCAGCGGCGCCACTGGCGGCAAGCGCTGTCAGATCGCCAGCACTTCGCGATAGCGCTGGCGCCACATGGGCCAGCGCCATTGATCGGCATCCGGCGGTGCCGGGCGCGATGCCGGGTCTTCCAGCCATCCGGCGAGCCTTGTCGCCAGGCTCTCGACGTCCCCCGGGTAGCGGTAGGCACCGGCGTAGTAATCCGGGAAGCAGAGCCGATCCGGCACCAGCGGCACGCAGCCGAGTGCCACCGCCTCCATGATCGCAAGCCCCTGAAACTCGTGATGCGTGGTCGACACGACAATATCCGCACTGGCGAGCCATTCCCGGTAGGCCACCGGCGACTGTTCGCCCCAGCAGAGCACGCGGTCGCCGAGCCAGCTTCTGGCCGCGTCGAACACCTCGGGGCTGTCGCGAAACTGCTGGCCCATCACCACGACTTCGAAGGCCACCTCCCACTCGATGAGCAGGGCGAGCGCGGAGAAGAAGTCTTCCGGATTCTTGTCATACTCCCAGCGATGGTTCCACACGATCCGGCGTCCCGCGCGCGGCCTGACTGCCGAGGTGACTCTCTGCGAGTCGGCGTCTGCGGCGCCATCCGACAATGGCACCGGCAGCACCTCGGCGACGGCGGACAGGCGTTCGAGTCTCGGGCCAATCTTCGGTCTGTCCGGCATTCTCGCGAGAAACGCCGAGACGCCGGAAAAGAAGCTGTCGCGGTTGTAGCGGCTATTGAAGATGACCGTATCGGCAGCGAGTGCCGAGTAGAGATTGACCATCGCCGGCTCCGGACGAGGCATCTGCTTCTCCGAGCGCGGAAAGGCGAACTGGTTTTCGTGGAAGTAGACCACCTTGTGGGCGCCGGCAAGTGAGGGGTGCAGCCCGAGCAGCGTCGCCAGATCGACCATCGAGGTGGCGACAACCAGATCGAATGGCTGATCAAGCGCCTCCTCGGCGTCGAGATGCCAGAGCAGCGGATTGGCGCGAATCCGCCAGGAGAAGTGTCGCGGCGGAAGTGCCAGGCGTGTCCATTCGATGCCGGGAAACGCTTCGACCAAGCCGTCGGCCCACACGCGATGACTGACGGCGTCATAGGCGGATAGCAGCAGCGCTTTCATGAGGGGGATTCCTGAACGTAAAAACGGCGCCCGGGTGGGCGCCGTCTCTGGTGGCGGAGCGCGCGATGCGCTCAGTGCGACTGGTCGAAAAGGTCGTCGCCGAGATCGTCGATATAGCGCTGACTCTTGCTCACGGTCAGTTCCACGCAAGCCTCTTCGCCAGGCACCACGTCAGATCGCTCGAAGCGCCGCTCGCGTGTCTCGCCCTCGTTCTGAGGCTTTCGAATCCAGCCGCTGACGCGATACTGGCCGTTCGCCTCCTGCGGATCGGGAACGATCAGAAAGCCCTTGTACTCGACCGGCTCGTACGCTTTCGAGGGCTTCGCCGAGCGGCCACCGCGATCGCTGGCGTCACCGGCACCGAACAGTCGAGCAAACAATTTCTGCAGCATCCCTTTCCTCCCTTGAACCGCGTAAGAAACGACGATCAGTCAGCCGAGCGCCCCTTGCCGGCGGCGATACGCAGGCGCAGTGCGTTGAGCTTGATGAAGCCTTCGGCATCCTTCTGGTCGTAGGCACCGGCGTCGTCTTCGAAGGTCGCGATCGACTCATCGAACAGCGATTGTTCCGACTGACGACCCACGACGATGGCATTGCCCTTGTAGAGCTTGAGGCGCACGACACCGTTGACGTAGGTCTGAGTCTCGTCGATCGCCGCCTGGAGCATACGGCGTTCCGGGCTCCACCAGTAGCCGTTGTAGATGACCTTGGCATACTTGGGCATCAGCTCGTCTTTGAGGTGCGCCGCTTCGCGGTCGAGCGTGATCGACTCGATGGCGCGACGCGCACGCAGCATGATGGTGCCGCCCGGGGTCTCGTAGCAGCCACGAGACTTCATGCCGACGTAGCGGTTCTCGACGATGTCGAGACGGCCGATGCCGTTGTCACCGCCCACCTGGTTCAGCCGCGACAGCACTTCGTGGGGCTTGAGCGCCTCACCGTCGATGGCGACGATGTCACCCTTCTCGAAGGTCAATTCGATGTAGGTCGGTGCGTCCGGAGCCGCTTCCGGAGAGACACTCCAGCGCCACATCTCTTCTTCTGCTTCGGTCCACGGATCCTCGAGAACACCGCCCTCGTAGGAGATATGCAGCAGGTTGGCGTCCATCGAGTACGGCGACTTCTTCTTGTTCTTGGAGAAGTCCACCGGGATCTCGTGCTCTTCGCAGTAGTTCATCAACTTCTCGCGGGAGTTGAGATCCCACTCACGCCACGGTGCGATGACCTTGACCCCCGGCTTGAGCGCATAGGCACCCAGCTCGAAGCGGACCTGATCGTTCCCCTTGCCGGTCGCGCCGTGAGAGATCGCGTCCGCGCCGGTCTCGTTGGCAATCTCGATCAGCCGCTTGGCGATCAGCGGGCGAGCGATGGAGGTGCCAAGCAGATACTCGCCCTCATAGATCGTATTGGCGCGGAACATCGGGTAGACGTAGTCGCGAACGAACTCTTCGCGCAGGTCTTCGATGTAGATCTCCTTGACCCCGAGTGCCTGCGCCTTGGCACGTGCGGGTTCCACCTCTTCGCCCTGACCGATATCGGCGGTAAAGGTGACCACTTCGCAGCCATAGGTCTCTTGCAGCCACTTCACGATCACGGAAGTGTCGAGGCCGCCGGAGTAGGCGAGGACGACCTTCTTGATATCGGACATGCAGCAACTCCTTGGGTGATGCGTCGGCTCTTAACAGTAAATGACCGCTGAGCGGTCGATCGTCGAACGTTTGAGTATACCGCCGTCGCCACCTGCATAACACCGACTGACACGACGCCTCGGCACGAATTTGCTAGACTCTCGAAGCTTTGCGGCCAGCCGCTACTGATCATCAGGGAATGGGAGTTATTGCATGTCGGACGCCAGCACTAAGGAGCTGATGGCGCAACGTTTTCGCGGGTATCTCCCAGTGGTGATCGATATCGAGACCGGGGGCTTCAACGCGGCCACGGATGCGCTGCTGGAGATCGCCGCCGTGCCGCTGACGATCGATGACCAGGGCAATCTGCTGCCGCTGGAGACGATCACCTTTCACATCACGCCCTTCGAGGGCGCCAATGTGGAAAAGGCCGCCCTGGAGTTCACCGGTATCGATCTCGACAGCGCGTTTCGGCGCGAGATCGCCGTCACCGAGAAGGAAGCGCTCGACGGCATTTTCAAACCGGTCCGCAAGACGCTCAAGTCCCACGGCTGCACCCGTGCGATTCTCGTCGGGCACAACGCCTCCTTCGATCAGGGCTTCCTCAATGCGGCGATTAACCGCTGCGGGATCAAGCGCAACCCCTTCCACCCGTTCTCGAGCTTCGATACCGCCACGCTGTCCGCGCTGGTCTACGGTCAGACCGTGCTCGCCCGCGCCTGCCAGGCCGCCGGCATCGAGTTCGATAACGCCTCGGCTCACTCCGCCCGCTACGACACCGAGCGCACCGCGGAGCTCTTCTGCGCCATCGTCAACCGCTTCAAGGATCTGGGCGGCTGGAATCTGGCGATGAAAGAACAGGGTTTCGACGAGCCCTGACACGACTTTCGGTCGTGCCTTTCTCCTGGCTGACGACGGCCCCGCGAGGACGATCGTCGCGCCAGACGCTCTACCAGAGACGACCCGCCAAAAACGACAACGCCCCGTCCGATGCTTCGGACGGGGCGTTCTGCTTCGCAGCGGGACTGCTGGCCTCGCTCAGCTTTCGCTGGAAGTCTCGGAGGCGTTGGCCACCGCTTCCTTGATCATCGGCTCGAGTTCACCGCTCTGGTACATCTCGACGATGATATCGCAGCCGCCGACCAGCTCGCCGTTGATCCACAGCTGCGGAAACGTCGGCCAGCTGGCGTATTTCGGCAGCTCGGTACGGATATCCGGGTTGTCGAGAATGTTGACGAAGGCGAAACGCTCGCCGCAAGCCATCAGCGCCTGCACGGCCTGGGCCGAGAAACCGCACTGCGGCAGCTGCGGTGTGCCCTTCATGTACAGCAGGATCGTGTTTTCGCCGATCTGCTGCTTGATCGTTTCGATGGTATCGCTCATGTGACGTCCTTTGACGGGAAGGGCATCGACTCGACCCCCTCGCGTGCGCGCGAAAAATGAAATGTCCGTGCCCTCATTCTACTGATGAGACCGCGCGAATACACCCCTGAGCCTGACCGCACTGGCTAAGCGGCCCAAAACGCGCCCGACAGGCTCAGACCGGCGAAGAGGCCCCCTGCCCCCTCACGTGGCGGCGAATGGATCCCATGGCTCTGGCGGCGCCGCATCAAGGTCGTGCGTGATGACACACCGCTTGGCCAGCCCACCCACCATCGAGCACAGACGAACCCGACGGCGGGACGGCACCGATCTCTCGAGACGCGGGCGCACTCGGCATGAAAACGAGGCACGTCGACAAAAGGGGTAGCGAAAGCGCCTACGCTGAGAGGCAGTCGACAACACTAACAATCAGGCTCATCCATGAATGCATCGGTTATCAACGCGACGATAGCGGGTTGGCTCGACGCTCTGCCGTTCTGGATCACGGCAGCGGTGATCATCGGGGCCACGGTGCTTGCGCATGCACTGCTCAAGTACGTCCATTTCCGTCTTCTGCCGCTCAATGACAGTCGCCTTCATCTGCTCAGCACCACGGCGCAGGCCGTCCATCCGCCGCTGGTGGGCGTCTTGTGGACCTACGGGATCTTTGGCGCGGCGCACTTCTTGATCCCTCCAGAAGTCGAGGGACACGCGCTGATCATGACCGTGGCGCACTTTTTCGCCGCGCTGCTGGGTGTGTGGCTGCTGATCCGTCTGGCACGCCGTCTGGTCACCACCATGGACCGCTGGGGAGACTCCCGGACCTCGATCCTGGAACGGTTTCTGGTGCCGTTCATGGCGCGCTGCATCGCAGCCCTGATCCCGATCTTCGTGCTGTTTTCGATCTTTCCCGTGTTCATCACCTCGGCAAGTCTGGATGCGGCACTGCACAATCTCACCAGTCTGATCCTGATTGGCAGCATCGCCGCCGTGCTGATCCACGGCATCAACATCAGCGAGCGTGCGCTCAGCGAACGCTATCGTTTCGATGATGAAGACGCTGTGGCGCGCAAGGTCCATACCCAGATCACGGTGCTGCGAAAGCTCATCAACTTCGTCATCATCATGCTCGCGCTCGCGTCGATGCTGATGGTGTTCGAAAAGGTTCGCCAGCTCGGCGCCAGCATTCTGGCATCGGCCGGGATTCTGGGGGTGGTCCTCGGCTTCTCGGCCCAGAAGGTACTGGGCAATCTGATCGCCGGTATTCAGATCGCGCTGACCCAACCGATCCAGTTGAATGACTCGGTTATCGTCGAGGGCGAGTGGGGCTGGGTGGAAGAGTTGACGCTGACCTACGCCGTCGTGCGTACCTGGGATTGGCGCCGAGTCGTGCTGCCGATCACCTACTTCGTGGATCATCCGTTCGAGAACTGGACCCGACGCGACAAGGATCTGATCGGCGTGGTGATCCTGTACGCCGACTATCACCTGCCGATGGAGCCCCTGCGCGCCGAGTGTCAGCGAATCGCCGAGGCCTCCCCCTTCTGGACCGGCCGGGTGTGCAAGGTTCAAATGCTGGAGATGACCGAGCGCAACAAGCAGATGCGAGTGCTGATCAGCAGCAGCGGCGGACCCAACACCTTCGATCTGCGCTGCGAAATCCGAGAAGGCCTGATCGATTTCATCTGCAGGCACTATCCCCAATACCTGCCGACCGTACGCCTGGATATGCCGCAGCCGAACGGTGGCAATACCCCTCAGCCCCCGCTATCGGCATCTTCGGCGCCGCCGAGCGGCGTCACGCCCGCGGCGCCCCTCGGCAACAACGCCCGTCCCGCCGCGTAGCCGCTCGACACCCGATCAGGCCCCGCGGTCCAGACGGCACGCCTCATGGACGCGTGCGATGTCATCTTCGGGAGTGCTGGCCGCTGTCAATGGGGCGCTGGCATGCCAGGAGGCGCTTTCGGGCATCTTCGTAAAGTGGCGCTCATGGCCGGCATCGTCGCTGGGTGTAGGGATCACGGGCGACAGTGGCTGCTCGAGCCTTGCCGACGCTCGCCGCCCCCGTGGCGGGGACGGTTCGGCTATCGGGCCCCCAAACTCAACTGACTGGCGGCCACCCGGGCCAACAACAGCAGCGTGGCCGAATAGTAATTCTCTTCGGCGGCGGGAATCTTCGCGATGGCCCAGGGACGGCCGCTGAGGAGTGCATTGATCGCCAGGCCACCCTGCGAGAGCGGGTAACTCGCCGTCTCTCCCGACCTCACATCGATCCAGGCCGGGGGGGCCGGCTGATCCCAGAACCGGGCAATCTTCTCCAGCGTATCGACACCGCGCAGACCGCCCCAGGTAAAGTAAAGCGGTGTGCGGACGTTCTCGAAACCAAAGCGCGTAGGCCATTCCAATGCCGGTGTCAGCTCCCCGGAGCGTTGCAGCCGTAGCCAGTCGGCGGGAAGCCCCTTCGGGCCGAACTGCGCTCTTTCCAGAAGCTGGTGACCACTGTCGATGACGGCTTGCCAGGGCTCATCGGGATAGCGCGCGGCAAAGTCCCGCAGCGCGGGAATGACCCAGTACGACAGGTTGATGTCGGCGAAGCCGTCGTGACGAAAACCCTGCAACCCCGGCAGCAGGACGTCATACCCGCCGACGTTGACGATCAAGTGATCCCGGATGGACTCGCGGATGGACTCGGAACGCGCCGCGTATCGGCGGTCCTCCCAGCGATCGGCGGCCAGTTGCAAAGCCCAGGCCATGAACAGGTCGCCGTCGGTGGCATTGTTGTCGTCAGCGACGTGGGGCGTCGTGCCGGGATCGTAGCGCCAAGCGAACAGGTCGACATCCGATCTCGCCAGGTGGGCCTCGGTCCACTGCCAGAGACGGTCGAACGTGCCCTGATCGCCGAACTGCACCGCCAGAAACATGCCCCATCCCTGGCCTTCGGTATGGCTCACGTCAGCGTTGGCCGTATCGATGATGCGGCCTTCCGCCAGCACGAAACGCTGCTGATAGCGCTGCCAGCCGGGATCATCGGGACCGGCAAACGCGCTGGACGGTGTCGGCATCACGACGACTCCCAGCGGCATCAACAAGCCCACCAGCACCACCCATCGGGCAGCCGATCGTCCTGCCGATACCGGCGTCAGCGCTAGTTTCAACGCGCCTCTCAACGCGCCTCTCAACGCGATTATCCGTCCGCCTTTCATACGCTACCGTAATGAAAGATGAGCGTCTGCTGCGCGTGGCAGCGATGGCAACGGGCTTCCCCATGCCCCCCCTGCTCACCCAGCCAGCCTTGGTAGAGACCGCTCAGTATCCATGACAGACCGATCAGGCGCTGGCGCTCTGCGGCATCCCTGACACGCCGGCTCATCATCGGATAGTCCCCCTGCTCGATAATCAGGTGCTGACCGGCATCGCGGATCGAACTCCATCCCCAGCCCAACTGATCCAGTCGACGATTGATTGCCGACTCCAGCGCCGGCAGCGTCGGTGGCTGGCCGAGCGGCAGGTCTTCCGACAGCCGCTGGCCTACGCGCTGCAGGAAAGGCTGCGCTTCGGCGGCGCCCGCCCCCACGATCAGCTCGTCGAGCAGCACATCGAGGACTTTCGACCAGGTCGACGTGCCCTCGACGATATCCGGGAGATCGTCGGCGTCACCACCGATCGGCGCTTCGGATAACCGGGGCGCGGTGGGCCCGTGGGTGCCGATGCCAACTTCGCTACCGGGAGGCACGCCCTGACGCTCGCCAGCCGTTGGCGGGCGGCTCCAGCGCGCCTCCAGGTCAAAGGTCTTCGTGGTCTCCAGCGTGGCGTCCTCGACCGGCCGATTCATGGTAAGGCCCCCAGCTGGTAGTTGAGATAGACCGACCCCGTGGTTTCGGAGTAGTCGCCGAACGAGTCATACCCGAGCGTGCCGCCGACGCTCAGATCCGGCGCCAGTTCATAGCTGACGTCCCCGGACAGCGTGATGCCGAAGCCCGACTTGCTCTCGCCGTCGTAGCGTGACTGCCCCACCAGCCCGACCGTTGCCAGGGTGTCGAGCAGTGACTGCGCGTCACCATCTTCGGGGAACACGTCGGCATCGTCTTCCTGATAGCTCTGGAATCCGGGGGCCGCGCTGACGCGGTAGGTCCACTCGTTCTGTTGCTGCTGATAGCTGATCGGGAACGCGAGGCTGACATAGTCCTGCGGGCTGAAGTATCCGCCATGGCCGGCCGTGAAATAGCGCAGGTTCTTGTCGAACCCCATGTAGCCGAGATTGACCCCGAGCTGCAACTGGCGGTCAGGCTCATTGATCGGTCGAACATAAGCGCCCGTGGTGGCGGTGACCGAGTGGTTATCCGCCACGTTATCCCCGCGATAGAGAGCGGCACCGACACTGGCATAAGCGCCACTGGTGCCATCGTCATACTCGATGCCGACCTTGCCGCCGGTGCGGGTCACGGCCCCCCAGGTCTCGCCGGTGAGCGGGTCCTTCACCCCGGCGTAAGAGAGTACGCTGTCGGTTACCGCGCGTCTCTCGGCCGTCACAGTGAGATGCGTGTCATCAGCCACCTGCGGACGCCAGGTCACACCACCCACGACGTTGGACTTTTCAAATCCGAGCGGCGTGCTGCCGATATCGGCTCGCACCGGACCCAGCTGATAGGCGAGATCGAGCCCGGCGCCCGCATCGCTCAACGTCTTGGGGTCTCGTGCCGCGCTTGGCAGGCCAGCCAGTCGTCGACCGATTCCCTGCTGAACGCGGGTCAGGCTCTGCTCCAGTGCCTGTCGCTGCGCGGTAAACCCCTCGGCATCGAGATTGGCGAAATCGGCCGCGAAAAGATCGTCGAGATCCGCCAGCAGTCGGGTGCGCTGAGCGCTCGACAGATCATCGCTGACAATGAAGTCGGTCACCGCCGTCCGGAACTGCGCCAGTTGATCGTTGTTGAGGGAAGCCGTGTCGATACCGGCTTCAAAGAACGGATTACGCTGCAGCGCCTGCTGAAAAGCCTCCGCGGCGCGCGACAACTGCAGCTGAGTCAGCGGGTCGCCGGGGTTCTGCTGATCCTGTAACGCCAGCAGCTGATAGTTGTCCGCCGAACTTTGAATACTGTCCAGAATCGTCGAGACGTCGGATAGCCGGGTCTGCAGCGTCTCCGCGGCCGTCACGAAGGCATTGCTGGCATAGCGTTCGTTGGCGCGACTGCCGATGTCTCCCGCCGAGACATATTCCGGAGAGACGGAAACCTCCAGCCTTCCCCGGTTGAACGGGACCGCCGAGAACGTCATCCGACTGCCGACCGACGTGAGCTCGCTGAGCCCCGACTCGCCGTCACGCAAGCGCAACGTGGCACTGGGAATCAAGCGAGAGGCCGTTTCAGCCTGCAACTCCGCCAACAACCGGTCGATCTCCGCGAGCGTGGCATCGCCGGCCAGGCTTTCCCCCTTGGCGGATTCGTCGCCGCTGACCTGTGAACGCCCCTGGAGCGTTGGACCTGCTGTCTGCCGGGCCTGTCGGAAGGGGTTATCGGCCATTCCCAGCCGCGAGTAGGCCTCTGCTGTCCGGGGTAGCAGCGCGTTATCGCCCTGCTCTGCCAGTTGTCGGTCTCGGGCCTGTTCCAGCAGCCGCATCGCCTGCGGGCGGTCGCCCTGAGCGCGGGCCGTCCGCGCCGCCAGAATGACCAGCTCGGGGGACGAGAGCGGCGCATGGTTCACCAGCAGCGTTTCGGCACGCTCATCGTCGCCCTGCTCCAGTGCCGCATTGACGGCACCGGCCACCACCTCGTCATCATCCGGTCGGGTCTCGAGCAGACGATCGTAAACGGTCGTTGCCGCCTCGGGCATCCCGCCGCTGCTGTATAGCCGACCCAACGCCAGCAGTAACTCGGGGTCGTCGGGGGAGCGCTGCAGTGCCGGCTGCAACACATCGTAGGCGTCGGCGAAACGCTCATGTTCACGCAACTGATCCGCACGGGTGACCGCCACCCCGCCAGCGGTCTGTGCCACCTTCGCCTGCTGCTCCGGCGAGGACGCCGCTGCACCCAGCCGCGTCAACAGGTTATCGGCATCATCGAAGTGCCCCGTTCGGGCAAGGACCAGCGCATGGCTCAGGTAAGCCGTGGGCTTCGCGGCGACATCGGCCTGGGCGAGATTTCGGCGCACCAGCTCCAGTGCCATTCCCGGCTGCCCGGCATCTGCCAGCGCGAGCGCGACGCTACCCACGGCGGCCGGCGACGATGGCGGATTGCGATACCACTGGTAGAGGCTCTCGCGTGCCGACGGATCGTGAGACGCCAGACGCCGCTCGATCGTCGCCAGTTGGCGTTGAAAGGCGACCCGCGCCTGAAGCTCGCTGATCGCCGCCGGCAAGTCGGCTTGAGGCGGCAGTCGCTTCAGCAGGGCATCGGCATCATTCCAGCGCTGCTGCTCGCTGGCCAGTATCGCGCCGGCTTGCAGTGCCTCGGGAGTTGCGTCGTCACCCAGCACCTGAGACATGACGAAGCTGGCCTGATACGGCTTCCCCTGCGACTCGTTGAGACGCGCCAGATCCAGACGCAGCCACGGGTCATCCGGCGTTAGCTGAATGGCCTGATTGTAGAGTTCGAGCGCTTCGGCGTTGTCGCCGTCGGCAAAAGACTGACCGGCCCGCTCTCGTAACGCCTGAGCCTGATCGCGACGCGGATCGCCCAGAGACGCTCGCGCACTGGCCGGCAGCCGCTGGAATACGGCTTGTGCATCCTGCCAGCGTTTTTGCGCCCGAAGCACCCCGACCAGCCCCCGGGAAGCGGCGACGTTATTCGCGTCTTCTCTCAGCACCTGACGATAACCGCGCTCCGCGGCGGCCTCATCGCCCTGACGGTGCTGAAGGTCCGCCTGCAGCAGTCGGGCCGAACGCCCCTTGCGACCCGATTCTCGTGTCAGCGGTGCGACACGCGTCAACGCCGCCGCCATCTGATCGCTGGCCGCCAGTTGTCGAACTGACGCCAGCTCGGCGTAGAAGCTGGCACTGCGGAAGGCGTCTTTCCACGCTCCCGCCTTGGCCGGCGCAAGCTGGATCGCCCGCCCCAGTTGATCGCGTGCCTCGGCAAACTGCTGACGACGCAGCGCCACCAGCCCTAAGCCCGCCAGCGACTCGGCGTCATCGGCATCGGCCTCCAGCGCCGTACCGAACTGCTGCCGGGCCTGGTCGAGATCGCCCTTGTCGAGGGCCTGATACCCGTCACCACGGGCATCGGCGACAGGGTCGGGTTCGGGTTCGGCCGCCGTGGCGAGAAAGTATTCCCGCACGGACTGATCATCGGGGTAGCGCTGTAGATAGCGCTCGTAGAGCCCCTGATCGGTCATGTCGGCATCCAGCCACAGCAACGCCTGACGCCACGCCGCTTTTGTCGACGCCGTCGGTGACATCTGGCTCAGCTGATCGATGGCCTTGCGTCGAGAGGCGTCGCGATAACTCAGCACGCGAGCGAGCGACAACGCGACCGACGCATCATCAGGGTCGCGCTGATGCAACGCGTCGAGTGCCTGGCTGGCCTCGGCCCAGCCGGCCTCGGTGCCCGCCAGCGTTTCGTAGTACTCGGGAGCCAGATCCCACGGCGGGCCGGCGTCACCAAAAATCTGATCGTATTCCCGCAGTGCGCCGGGCAGGTTACCGGCCTTGGCCAGCGCCCTCGCCCGTGCCAGTCCCGTGGTGTCGATGTCGCGCCGCGCCTTCGCCTGTTTCAGGCGCTCGACTCTTGCGTCATCGGGCGCCACCTGCTGCAGTCGAGCCAACCAGTCATCCGCGGCTTGTTTGTCGTCGTTGTCGAGCGCCAACAGTCCCAATCGGAACAGCGCCTCGGGATTCTCTGGCTCCACCGCAAGGACGCGTTTCAGCGACTGCTCGGCCAGATCGACACGCTGACGGGATTGCCAGAATACTGCCTGCTCGAACAGCGGCTGCAGACTCTCATCGACGGGCTGCGCCATCAGCGGCACGCTACCGCCGAGCATGCCAAGCAACAGAATGCCGTACCACTTATCGCGTTTCATGGTCCGACCTCGTCCTTTGACTGTCCCGATGCGGGGGAAGGAATCGTCGCCTGACGCATTGCCGCGCGGCGCTTGAGCAGTGGGTAGAGCATCACGGTACAGAGCAGCAGCGAGACGATCATCAGCCACATCAGCCACCACGGCCGTTCACCGAACACCCAGTACCAGCGCTGTGGCCAAGGCATGCTGCCGACCTGATAGCGTGTCGAGATATCGAAAGCGGTCACGCTGCCATCCCCGTCGATCAACGCCACATCGCCGCGTATCGCCTGGCTGACACGGCGCTCGTCCAGGGCGTCCAGGAGTCCGGGCAGCGCCTCGGATTGATCCGAGGTAAGGATGACCACGCTGCGCTCTTCCTCCCACGGCGACTCGAAGGCGACCAGCGCATCGACATGCCGGCGACTGACGAGTGCACGCCGCAGCGAATCATGATCGGTCCGCCACTGACCCTGCAGCCAATCCCTCACCCGCCGCGACCAGCCGGGATGACTGACACTCAGTTGACCGTCATCGATACCCACTTCTCCCTGCGCCGACGGCGATCCATCCAGCAACACCTTCATCAACGGCGATGACGTGTGCGCAACGACCAGCAGATCGCGATCGGCGTAACGGGCAAGCCCTCGCTCGCCCAGTCCCACTGCGACCCGGTATGCGGCCACCCCGGTGGACTCGCCCAGCCTCGCGGCGAGGTTCAGAAGGGTCTCGAGCTCGCGGGTATCCGGCTCGGCCGGCAGCAGGAGCGCAGTCTCTGCAAGATCCGGTCGGCGGGTGAACGGAAATCCCGCCCCCACGAAGTAGGAAAGATTGGGCAGCGTGGCGAAGTGACGCGCCTGACTCAGGTCCAGCGTGGAGTCCGGCGAAATCTGGCTGAGTGAATCGCCGCCGATGGTGTCGTCGTCTGACGCCGCCCCACCGCCACTCGCATTGACCGCCGAGGCCTGACACCCGACGTCTTCCTCCGACTTCAGGTCGAAGTAGAGACTCAGCGTGTTCTCGCCATAGATGAGATAGGGCGGTATGGCGATGACGCCTTGCTCCTGGCGTGTATCTCCGCCCAGCTTGCCCCAGAGATGTTCGAGGACGCCGGTCTGATTGACCCCCAGCGACCCCAGGTACGTCCCGTTGAGATTGACGTCGAGCCGGGATCGCGACTCGTCGAGCCAATCGGCGCTGGGGAAGGTGTACTGCAACGTCAGCGGGAACGTCTGCCCCGGCCACAGAAACAGATCGGGGGCCGCGCGGAAGTTGATATCGATTGCCGGATGCGCAATGCCGGGGCTCTGCAGCTCCTCGCCCTCACTCAATGAGGAGAGTTCGACCGGCTGGGTGGAAGAAATCCAATTGGGCGCGCTGCTGGCCGTGGCGCTCGGCAGTTCGACCGGCTGCGTCTCACGCTCGCTTCCGGAGAGTCGCGACTGGTTGACCACGAGATCCTGCACCGCCGCCAGCAGCGCCGCAGACGAGTCGCCATGCACGACCATCAGCGTATGCGCGGGGTTGAGCGGGTGAGCAATCAGACGGATCCCGTTGCCTGCCACCTGCTCAGGCTCCAGGCCGGCGATGGCGTCATCGCCGGGCGCTAGCACGATGGCATCGTCATCGGGGATGCGCCCCTGGGAGACACGGAAACCCAGCTCGCGGGACTCTGCGCGACTGCCTAGGTAAGACGCCAGCAGCGTGGCCGCCTGCAGCGTGGTCTCATCGGGCGCCTCCGGCAGCACGATCTTCGCAGCGGCCGGTGAAATCGCGATGGCGCTGTAGAACGGCAGCGGAAAGTGCCGGAGGTCCCGCTCCAGCGGCAATCGACGCAGCGCCAGTTGCAGCAACGAACCTCGTTCGATCGTGAGCGCCTGGGATGAGGCCGCCGGCGGCAGGCATTGCGCGTCGCTCTGCATCGCGAGCGCGAAATCCAGCCGATTATGCGTCACCAGAAGCGCCGGCTTGATCGGCAGCTCCAACGTGAAGCGCTCCCCCGGGTCGTGTTCCAGCATCAGGCTTCTCAGCGGTTCGCCATTGAGGGAGATATTCAGGCGTTGCCGCGCGCCCGCAGCGGAATCGGACATGCGCATTTGCAGCATCAGTGTCGCCTGCGTCGCCAGCTCATCCTCGCGCAGGGAGAACGGCACGCCAGCACGCGCGCGAGCGCCGCTCAGAACGATGTTCTTGCCGCCGGTGAGTTGGCCCAGCGTGGCGCTCTCCCACTGTTCACCGCTTATCCCGGGGCGAGAGTCCGCTTCCGTCGCGTTGGCACGGTTCGCCTCGAACGTGGCCGCCGGCGCAAAGGAGAGCTTGCCATCGGCGTCGATCGTCGGCTGCGGGAGCGGGCCTTCCTGACTCAACGCCGTGTGCGCCGTCAGCAGCAGTGCCGCCGCGAGCGCGAGCACCGCCAGTACCCGCCCGGCAACCCAGTAGGAGCCCGACGAATGGCTATCGCGCGAGGTCTCGCTCCGGCGCTGCTGCCAGGAGGTAAAGAACAGTCCGAACACCGAGCGGACGACCCACCACAGCGAACGTAGCGGATGGTCGACCTGATCCCGTCGTGGCAACCAGGCATCGGCGCGTCCCATGACGGCGTGAACCAGTTGGCGCCGCTGCCCGACATCCAGCCGACCGAAGCGCAAGCGCACCTGGCGTCCCTCGCGGTGAATCTCGCTCACCGGGTAACTGGTCAACTGACCGCCCTGATCCAGTTCGATCCACTCGATCGGCTGGCCATCGACAGCGGCCGCCAGTTCCACCAGCGCCCCCCCCATCGATAGATTTCGCGTGACCGCAGTGTCGGCATGGCCATCCGTGCGGTAGGCCACCGTCGGCAGCTCGGCACCGACGCGCACACTGGCCCGGACCTGTCGCGACTCTCTCGCCACGGCGATGGCCGCCAGCAGCATCAGTAGACTGAAACTGGCCCAGAAGAGGTTCAGCAACATCACATTGCGCTCGATGCCGAACGGCTCGTTCCAGACCAGGCGCACCGCGCCCCAGACGATGGCGACGACGAGCAGGCCAGCCACGATCAGATGAGGTCGCACGATCCTGAAATCGAAGAACCCTTCGGGAAGCAAGCCGCCCTTGTCGGTCACGTTGAACTTTCCGCGATTCGGGCTGATGAGCGTCGTCAGCGTGGTCTTGACCAGATGGAACGACAGCACCGTTTCGTAGATCTCGGCCCAGAAGCTGAATCGGTAGCGCCCCTGCAACAGCGAGTTGAGTGCCAGCGTGTGAGCCAGATGGGGCAAGGCGTAGACGAAGATCATGCCGGCGGACGCGGCGATGATGTTCTGACCCGTCAGTAGATACGCCAGCGGCGCGGTCAGAAACACGATACGCGGCAGCGCGAACTGAAAGTGCAGGATGGCGTTGAGGTAGCAGAGTCGCTGCATCAGCGACAGTCCCCGCCCGAACAATGGGTTGTCGAGCCGCAGAATCTGCGTCATGCCGCGCGCCCAGCGCATCCGCTGGCCGACATGCAGCGACAGGCGCTCGGTGGCCAGGCCAGCCGCCAACGGCACGCCCAGAAAGGCGGTATTCCATCCAAGCCGCTGCAGCTTGAGTGCCGTGTGAGCGTCTTCGGTCACCGTTTCGACCGCGAAACCACCGATCGCCTCCAGCGCCGAGCGTCGAATCACCGCACAGGAGCCGCAGAAGAATGTCGCATTCCAGTAGTCGTTGCCCTTCTGGATCAGACCGTAGAACAGCTCGTCCTCGGTGGGCATGCGATGGCCAACGCTGAGATTGCGCTCGAACGGATCGGGGGAATAGAAGTGGTGTGGCGTCTGGACCAGCGCCAGATTGTCGTCCGCGATGAAGCTACCGACGGTCATCTGCAGGAAGCCTCGCGTCGCGACATGGTCGCAGTCGAAGATGCAGATCAAGTCACCCTGGGTCAGCGTCATGGCGTGATTCAGGTTGCCGGCCTTGGCGTGCTGGTTGTCGGAACGCGTGATGTATCCCACGCCGGCTGCCGCCGCGAAGGCCGCGAATGCCTCCCGCCGCCCGTCGTCGAGCAGGTAGATATTGAGCTTGTCGCTCGGGTAGTCCAGGTTCTGCGCCGCCAGCACCGTATCCTGCACGATCTGCAGGCTTTCGTTGTACGTCGGGATATAGACATCAACGCTAGGCCAGGTGCGGGTGTCTGCCGGCATTGGCACCACCTTGCGCTCCAGCGGCCAGATGTTCTGCACGTAACCCAGAATCAAGATGACCCAGGCGTAGAGTTCCGCGGCGAAAAGCCCATACCCCAGCGCCGCTTCCAGCCAGCTCTGGAAGACCAGGGTTTCGGTCGCCCGCCAGTAGAGATAGCGGGTCGAGATCGCCGCCGACAGCAGAATCAAAAAGATGGCGATCGGCTTGGACCGCGCGCGCAGGCGCAGCAGCACCAGCATCGCTACCACCGTGATCAGCCCGAACATTCCTTGGTGGGTCAGCGACATCGGTGTGGTCACGGTGAGCGTGACGATCGCCAACGTCACCAGCACGACCACGGAGGTGATCACTGCGGTCAGACGTGATGTCGCCTTGCGATCGGTCTTTGGCGAGGCGGATTGGGCGTCAGCGTTCGAAGCCGGACGAGAGGAGCGGTTGAACATGATTAGGGCCACTTCGCATGGGTCGACGCGACACCGCCTGGCGTGAGCCCCGCTGCGGGTCTGGCCGTCGTATCGATACCGGCGAAGCGCAGCGGAAACTGCTGCGCCAGGGTACGGGCCGCTTTCTCGATATCCCGCGCGGCGGCGCTGAACGGCGCCTGTTCGAATAGACTGCGCTGTTCCGCCAGCGCTTCGGCCAGGGACTCGTCACGATGCACCGCCCCGACCACCAACGGTGCCAACCGTTTCAGCATCAACTCCACGATTTCCCGCTTCAGTCGCGAGCGGGTATCGATCTGATTGATCAGGTAACCCAGACGCCCCTGCTCGCTGGCCTGGCGAAGACTGCCCGGCTGGCTCTCCAGACGTGGCATCAACGCGACGGAGCCGGCATCCGCCATCAAGACCAACAGATTGAGGTCGGCGTCGTCGATCAAAGGCGACACCTCGCAAAGCGGAAAGACGTTCGCATCCACGACCACCAACGTATTGGGCGTCTGAGACAACGTGCGCAATCGGTGCGAGAGTTCGCCGGGTCGGCGCTGCATGTCAGCAAAACCGCTCAAGCGTGCGTCGGAGGCGTTACCGAACGGCAGAATGTCCACGCCATCCGATAGCCGTGTAACCAGCTGACGCCACTCCACGTCGGCATCGAACCGGTCGATCAGACCTTGGGGATCATTGAGAGGCAGCTGGAAATGCAGTCGAAGCGCATTCTGCGGATCCAGATCCACCAGCACGACCTGATAGCCCAGGTGCTCCAACGCCATGCCCAGGTTTGCGCACAGCGTGGTGCACCCAACGCCTCCCTTGGGAGACAGCAAATTGATCAAGGCCATGGAGACACCCTCTGCAACACGCTGGATAGCGGTAATTCAGACGATGACGTCTCCAGCGACGCATCGTCCTGTCCGGGTCGTTCAGGGGACCTCGCCCCAGGGTCTCCGGCGTGCAGCGATAACCGAAAAGGCGGCGCGTCGGGGCCACCTTCGCCCTCGATCAACGGCCGGGCACCTTCCCTCGCCAGGGCGGCGCCGGCCATCGCCGCGGCGTCGGGGGCGCCATTCATGACCGCGTGGGACTGATGGCCACGAGGTGCAAACGAGGGGACCACGAAGGCGTCGTCGCGAGCGGACCGACAGTGCGTCGCCGCGACGGCGGCTTCGACTGGATTCGGGACGGCCGAACCCGACAAGGGGGAAAGAGCGTCGTTAGCGGTCGCGACCGCCCGCAGCAGACGCCATGGGGAGGTGTGATGCGCCTCGCCAGCGCGGTCGCTGGAGAAATCCTGGTAGGTCGCACCGTCGATGCCAACAGTGGCCAGAAGCGCCGAAACATCATGGGGGAGTGTCACGAGAGAACCCTGCGTCGAATCATCGTCCTGCCGCCACGACAGCCCTATGAAACCGGATGTTTGTAGCGATTCTAAAACGGCACACTAACACACTTTGTTACTTACAGTAACAAAAAAGATGGCGGCCAACGCTGAAAACTGCTAGGCGATCTCTCATGCCGGCGCGCCCCCCCCCTAGGTTCCCCTCTCCCCGGCCGACACGGCTCCACGCCGAATGAGGGGACGAGACAGAGGTCATCGTTTTCATGAATCCGGTGTTACGGGCTTTCCTTGGCGCATTAACACGCTGGTTCTCAGTCGACTGACTGAGAGCAATGACCTCGCCGTCACAAGCCACACCATCGACGGCGCCACCGGTTTCCGAACCGGTGGCGACGCGTGTTTCAAGATCGTGTTGACACGTTGCGCGCCCGAAAGGCGCTGGGTAGGATGAATGATCTTCGCACGAGCCGGCCAAGCCGGTGCGGGCGCCACGAATGCTGAGCCTTGCCGCCGCGTTCGCGGCGCCCTTTTCGTTGGTGCTTCCTCGAATCGGACGTCTCGCGCCCTGCCCTTTCCGGCCGGTGTTCGCGTCACCCGATTCGTTTTTCCGTTCTGCCACGACGTCACAGGACTGCCGAATGAGCGCACGCCACTTTCTGACCCTGCTGGATCTCTCCGCCGACGAACTCGCCTACCTGATTCAGCGCGGCATCACGATCAAGAACCGTCTCAAGACCCAGGGTCCCACCTACACGCCGCTGGCCAACCGAACGCTGGCGATGATCTTCGAGAAATCCTCGACGCGCACCCGGGTCTCGTTCGAGACGGCGATGACTCAGTTTGGCGGCCACGCGCTGTTTCTCTCGCCGCGGGATACGCAGCTTGGCCGCGGCGAACCGATCGCTGACACGTCACGCGTACTCTCTGAGATGGTCGACGCGGTCATGATCCGCACCTTCTCGCATGAAGGATTAGAGACCTTCGCCGCGGCCAGCAGCGTGCCGGTCATCAATGCGCTCACCGACGACTACCATCCTTGCCAGCTGCTGGCCGACGTCATGACCTGGACCGAGTGCCGCGGTTCGGTGGCGGGCAAGACCGCGGTATGGATCGGTGATGGCAATAACATGTGCCACTCCTGGATCAACGCCGCGCTGCGCTTCGGCTTCAACCTGCGGATCTGCTGCCCGGAAGGCTATGACCCCCGCGCGGATATCGTTGAAGCGGCGGGCGAGCGCGTCACCATCCTGCGCGATCCGGTCGAGGCCTGCACCGGCGCGGACCTGATCACCACTGACGTCTGGGCATCGATGGGCCAGGAAGAAGAGCAGGCCAAGCGCGAGCGGGACTTCGACGGGTTTCAGGTCACCGAGGCACTGCTCGATCGAGCCAATGCCGACGCGCTCTTTCTGCACTGCCTGCCAGCGCACCGCGGCGAGGAGATCAGCGAGACGCTGCTCGAGGACCCGCGTGCCGTGGTTTGGCAGGAAGCAGGCAATCGGCTGCATGCACAGAAGGCGCTGATCGAGTTTCTACTGCTGGGCAAGGTCGACTGACGCCCAATCAGCGAGTCGTCTCACAGCGCGGCCGCTTCGGCGGCCGCCTTGTCTGGCTAGCGTCCTCGGCCAGGGTGACTCATCGGCGTGAGCGCCAAAGACCAATGCCCGCCGCCAACAGCGCCAGCCCCCCTACGACCGCGAGCACGCGCCCGACATTCCCCTCCAGCGCCGCCTCTCCCAGCGTGACGAACGCCACCGCATAGGGCAGCGTTGTCACCAGCGCCACCCCCAGATAGACACCGAGAGGCACTCCCGCGGCCCCAAGGGCATAGTGCTTGAGGAACATCGGCACCCCCGGCACGAGCTTGATCAGCAGCGTGATGCGCCAGGCGTGACGCCGATCGGTATCGAGGTGGGCCAGTCCGGGGAAGCGTCGATCGAGGGTGTCGCGAAAATAGCCTCGCAGTCGGCCGCGGGCGACCGCATAGCACAGCAGCAGATGGCAGAGAACGGCCGTCAGACCTAGCCCCAAACCGTCCCCGACGCCAAAACGTAGCCCCGCCACGACATAGAATGGCGTCATCGGCACGCCCACGGCGGGCAGCAGCGCCATCGCCAGCCAGAAGACGATCGGATCGAGGCGATCGAGTCGCGCCCAGACCGACGCATCCAGCGCAACGGCGACCGCCAGCAGTAGACAGCAGAGGACGCCACCCAACCCACCGAGAAGACAGCGTGGTAGCGGGAAGAATCGACATCGAAGCGCGCGAGTAAGGGCCATACCCGCAGGAGAACCGATCTTCGTGACCGGATGATGAAAGGACTGACTACGCCGAACAGGCGACCGCTGCCCCGGGCGCGACCGGGGCAGCGACACACGACTAGAGGTTGTCGAGCCCCTTTTCGGCCATCGCGACGGCACGGAACAGCGCGCGCCGCTTGTTGAGCGTCTCGTGCCATTCGTCGTCGGGGTCGGAGTCAGCGACGATGCCGCCGCCGGCCTGCACGTGCAGCTCGCCGTCCTTCAGCACGGCGGTGCGGATGGCGATCGCCATGTCCATGTTGCCGTGCCAGGAGAGATAGCCCACGGCCCCGGAATAGACGCCGCGCTTGACCGGCTCGAGCTCATCGATCACTTCCAGCGCGCGGATCTTCGGGGCGCCGGAGAGCGTCCCTGCCGGGAACGTCGCACGCAGCACGTCCATCGCCGACATGCCCGGCTGGAGCTTGCCGGTGACGTTGGAGACGATATGCATCACGTGAGAGTAACGCTCGATCGCCATCTGATCGGTGACGTCCACCGTCCCGGGCTGGCTGATCCGACCGATGTCGTTGCGCCCCAGGTCGATCAGCATCAGGTGCTCGGCGAGCTCCTTGGGATCGCCCAGCAGCTCCTCCTCCAGCGCCTTGTCCTGCTCGGGCGTGGCGCCGCGAACCCGGGTGCCGGCAATCGGACGAACCGTGACTTCGTCACCCTCGACCCGGGTCAGGATCTCTGGCGACGAGCCGATGACATGATGGTCGTCAAGATTCAGGAAGAACATGTAGGGCGACGGGTTGAGACTTCTCAGCGCGCGATAGAGATCCAGCGGCGGCGCCTGATACGGAATCGACATCCGCTGGGACGGCACGCACTGCATGAGATCTCCCGCCAGCACGTACTCCTTGATCCGCGCCACCGCCTCCTTGTAGCCCTGTTCGCTGAAGCTGGCATGGAAATCGTCTTCGACGACATCGCCCCGACCAGTCCCCGGACTGACCGTGTTGAGCGTCGAGCTGCGCAGCTTCACCTCAAGCGCCTCCAACCGCTCCACCGCCGTGGCATAGGCCTGTTCGGTGCTCGGGTCGGCGTGGGTCAGGAGCTGGAGCCGGCCGGAAAGATTGTCGAAAACGACCAGGTCGTCGCAGACCATCAGCAAGATGTCCGGCACCCCGATCGGATCGGGCTTGTCCGCGGCTTGCGCGGTCCGCAGGCGCGGCTCGATATAGCGGATGGTGTCATAGCCGAAATAGCCGACGAGACCGCCGTCGAAGCGTGGCTGATCGTCGAGATCCGGCACTTTGAAACGGGCATGGAAGCGCTCGATCCAGGCGAGCGGATCCTCGACTTCCGTGGCTCCCTGCTGCTCGCCGTCGACGATGTGCTGAACGGTGAATCCGCGCACCTCGATCCGCTCGCGGCACGGCAGCCCGATGATCGAGTAGCGCCCCCACTTCTCTCCACCCTGCACCGACTCCAGCAGAAAGGTCCAGGGGGCATCGGCAAGCTTGAGGTATGTCGAGAGCGGCGTGTCGAGGTCGGCCAGCACCTCGCGGGTGACCGGGATACGGTTGTAGCCGGCGTTGGCCAGCGCGTCGAACTGCTCGGAGGTCATCATGGGACCCATCTCCAGAAAGTGAACGTCAGCGGTCGAAGGTCGAAAAACTCGGGCTGAAGGTCACCATCGCCAACGCTTATCGTCGCGGTTGATTACGCGGGAGAGGAGAAAGCGCTGAATATCCGGTCGCATGTCGAGGCTCGGCTAAGGAGAGAAACGCGTGGGTAGGAAAGCGAAGCCGGCCCCGGCGGGCCGGCTCGGAAGACCCTAAACGAGTTCCCGAAGCGATTCAACCAGACAGTCCGGGCCACTCGCGGCCACCGGCTCGCCATGGTTGTAGCCATACGGCACCGCCAGCGTGCGAAAGCCGGCCCGCCGCCCCGCCTCGATATCGTGGCGCGAATCTCCCACCATCAGACAGGCTGCCGGCGCGACGTCGAAGCGCGCCGCCAGATGCAGCAGCGGCATGGGATGCGGCTTCTTTTCCGGCAGCGAGTCACCGCCGAGGGTAGCGACGAAATACTGATCGAGCCCCAGCGACTCGAGAATCGGGGCGATGAACGCCCGTGGCTTATTGGTAATGAGGCAAAGGCTGAGATTGCGCTGGGAGAGCGCCTCGAGCCCCTCCATTACACCGGGGTATAGCCGCGTCCTGTGACAGGGCGCCTCAGCGTAGTGGCTCAGAAAACGCGCGAGGGCGGCATCGATCGTCGAGGTTTCCGGGTCACGGCCCAGGGCAAATGCCAGCGCCCGTTCAACCAGCTTGCGCGACCCGTTGCCCACCCAGTCACGCACCCGCGCCTCCCCCGCCGACGAGAGACCGTGCTCCTCGAGCGTGGCATCCAGTGCGGCGGCGAGATCCGGCACCGAATCAATCAGCGTGCCGTCGAGGTCGAAGGCGACGAGGCGGATGCCGTCGAGCGAAGGGTGCATCGGTGACTCCTGGGCCGGGGATGGACAGTGGCTTCGAGGTGGGTCAAGCGCATCGACCGCGCCGCGAGCCTATCACGTCCGGGCATCGTCGGGCCGCGAGCCGGATGCCAAGCCAGCGCGAGCGGCGTATCCTAGCGCTAAGACTTTTGTCGTATCGGCAACCCTGGCGTCTCGACGCTGCCACCGCGGCGCGATTCAGCGTGCCGAGACCCTCGCCATACGACCCGCTGACAGGTTTCCCGATATCCGCTCTAACGACAACACTATCTTCGCTCTCACCAAGGACAACACCCCCCCATGACCGAACCTCGTATCGTCGTCGTCGGCGGCGGCGCCGGCGGGCTCGAACTCGCCACCCGTCTCGGAGAGAAACTCGGCAAGCGCAAACGTGCCGACGTCGTGCTGGTCGACCGCAACTCTACGCATATCTGGAAACCCCTGCTGCACGAGATCGCCACCGGCGCGCTCGATTCCGGCCTCGACGAGGTCTCCTATCAGGGGCACTCCAAGCACCACGGCTACCGCTTTCAACGCGGCAGCCTCAGCACCATCGATCGCGAGGCTCGCACGATCACGCTGGAGCCGATCCACGATAGCGAGGGTGAAGTCGTGCTGCCCGCGCGCCAGATCGACTACGACTACCTGGTGCTCTCGGTCGGCAGCGTCTCCAACGACTTCGGGACGCCGGGGGTTGCCGAGCAGTGCCATTTCATCGATAGCCCGCAGCAGGCGGAGCATTTTCGCCGCCACATGCTCGACACTTTTTTGCGCTACAGCGACCCCGAACGACGCACACATCCCAAGCTCTCGGTGGGACTGGTCGGTGCCGGCGCCACAGGCGTGGAGCTCGCCGCGGAGCTCTTCGGGGCCTCGCGCATGCTTCACAGCTATGGCTTCACTGCACTCGACAGCACCAAGCTCGAAGTGCATCTAATCGAAGCCGCGCCACGCATCCTGCCGGCCCTTCCCGAGCGCATCAGTCGCGCCGTCCACGGGGAACTCGAGCGCCTCGGCGTCAAGATCCACGTCGACACGCGGATCACCGAAGCCAACGACGATGGGTTCATCACCGCCGACGGCACGTCGCTTCATACCGATCTCAGCGTCTGGGCCGCCGGCATTCGCGCCCCCGCGTTCCTGTCGGAGCTCGGCATCACCACCGAGCGCAATCATCAGATCACCGTCTCGTCGACGCTACAGAGCGTCGACGACGAGCGCATCTTCGCCTTCGGCGACTGCGCGGCCTGCCCGCTGAGCCCGGATGATGACAAGCGAGTACCGCCGCGCGCCCAGGCGGCAAACCAGCAGGCGAGCCTCTGCTACCGCAACCTGCGGGCCGCGATGGAGAACAAGCCGCTCAAGCCGTTCACCTATCGTGACCGTGGCTCGCTGATCTCGCTGGCGCACTTCGACGCCGTCGGCAGTCTGATGCGCGGCGCCTCGGCGCGCAGCCTGTTCATCGAGGGGCGACTGGCGAGGATGTTCTACGCTTCGCTCTATCGCATGCATCAGATGGCGATTCACGGCATCTTTCGCACCGGGATGACGATGGTGGTCGACCGTCTCAACCGCTACCTGCGACCCAAGATGAAACTGCACTGAGCGAAATCCCGCAGCCGGGAGGGAGTCAGAATGGAACGTTTCTACAACGCTGCCGCCGACGTCGTCGACGACACCCTGCAGACGGCGGCGGCGACCGCCCCGCTTCGCATCGCCGATCCGCAGAGCGGACTGCGGGTCCTGATTCGCCGGGATTGGGACAGGGCCGATCACGGCGCGCGCCAGGTCGCGGTGCTCTCCGGGGGCGGGGCCGGCCACGAGCCGGCTCACGCCGGCTACATCGGTGACGGCATGCTGACCGGCGCCATCTCCGGCAATCTGTTCGCCTCCCCCAGCGTGGAGGCGGTACTGGCGGCCATCCGCGAGGTCTGCGGCACCGCGGGCTGCCTGCTGGTGGTCAAGAACTACACCGGTGATCGACTCAACTTCGGTCTGGCTGCCGAGCGTGCCCGCAGTGAAGACCTGAACGTCGCCATGGTCATCGTTGCCGACGATGTCGCCATCCACGATGCGCCGCAGCCCCGTGGCATCGCCGGGACCGTCCTGGTCCACAAACTGGCCGGCTATCTGGCCAGTCGCCAGGTCCCGCTCGACGAGATACGGACCCAGGCCGAATCCCTGTGCAAGCGCATAGGCTCCCTAGGCATGGCGCTGCGCCCCGCCACGCAACCGGGACAATCCGCGGTGATGCGATCACCGGAACTCGGGATCGGCATTCACAACGAAACCGGCACCCGTGAAGTCACCCCTGGCAGCGCCGAGGATGCCATGACCGAGGTCCTGACGCCGCTGCGCAACGCGATGCGCGACCGCGGCGGTCACGACGGGGATACGCGGTGGATCGCGATGCTCAACGATCTCGGTAGCTGTTCGACGCAGGAGATGGGCGTGCTCGCCGCCAGCCTGCTGCGCCAGCTCGGCCAGGCATCGGTGTCGCATCTCATCGGCCCCGCCCCATTGATGACCTCGCTCGACATGCACGGCTTCTCGGTGACGCTGGTGCCCGCCGACGACGCCCTCATCGAGGCGCTGGCCGCCCCGACAACGGCGCCGGGCTGGTGTGGCCTCAAACCCGTCGTTGCGCCCACCACATTCACGCCTGACACACATCGAGAAAGTGAGGCGCTGAGCGAGTCGGCACCGCAGAATCCGGCGGTTACTGCACGGGTGAAGGCGGCAATCACCGCGCTGCGCGAGGCCCGAGACACGCTCGACGCGCTCGATGCCAAAAGTGGCGATGGAGATGCCGGCACCAGCATGGCAAGCGGTGCGGACTCGATCGCCGCGGCGCTCGACGCCAGGCGACTCGACACACAGGCGCTGCCGTCGCTGTTCGCCGGTATCGGCCAGTTGCTGTCTCGTGACATGGGAGGCTCGAGTGGCGTGCTGCTGTCGATCCTCTTCACTGCCACCAGCGCCGGTCTCGCCCGCGGCGGCGACCTGCCCGACGCTCTTGTCGAGGGTGTGGCCAAGCTCCAGGCCTACGGTGGCGCAAAGCCTGGGGATCGCACCCTGCTCGACGCCCTGGTGCCCGCCGTGGAGGCGCTGGCACGTGACGAGACGCTCGCCGATGCCGCCGCCGCGGCTCGGGCCGGCGCCGACGCAACGGCCGAACTGACCCGTGCCCACGCCGGTCGCTCCGCCTACGTGCCCGAGAGCGCGTTGGCAGGTGTCATCGACCCTGGCGCCGAAGCCGTGGCCAGAGTGCTCGACGCGCTGGCGGCTGCCCCGCGCTGAGCCCCGCCGCGCGTCGGGCGATTCGCCGCGTCGAATGGCACTCAATCGAGAATCGGCGCCGGCCACCAATCCGGCAGCAGCGCCATGGCCTTCGCCTGGGTGAAGCGATCGTCGAGTAAATGGATCACGCCTTCGTCGCTGCCGGTGCGGATCACCCGGCCGGCGGCCTGTACCACCTTCTGCAGGCCCGGATAGTAGTAGGCGTAGTCGTAGCCCCTGCCGTAGAGCGCCTGCAGTCGTGCGCGCATCTGTTCGTTGACCGGGTTGACCTGGGGCAGTCCCAGGGTGGCGACGAACGCGCCGATCAGCCGATCCCCGGGCAGGTCGATGCCTTCCCCGAAAATGCCGCCCAGCACAGCGAATCCGACCCCTTCTCCACCGCACTCGAACCTCGCCAGGAAGCCCTCGCGGGCCGCATCGTCCATGCGTGCGGCCTGACACCACTGTGGCAACTCGGGATGGCGTTCAGCCAGGCGTTCGGCGACCTGCTGCAGATACGCAAAACTCGAAAAGAACGCCAGATAATTGCCCCGCCGGGCGTGAAACTGCGCCGAGATGCGATCGGCGATCGGCGTCAGCGAGGCGTCACGGTCGGCGTAGCGGGTCGACAGCCGGGAGGCCGCCCGCACTTCAAGCTGGGAGTCACAAAACGGCGATGCCAGCGGCAGCCATGGCGTGTCGTCGGGCAGGCCGAGCAGGTCGCGATAGTAGGCTTCCGGCGTCAGCGTCGCCGAGAAGAGCGTGCCCCCGTGGGCCGCCGCGAAGCGAGGCGCCAGGAACGGCGCGGGGACCACGTTGCGCAGTGTGACCCGCGCCCCGGCGTGGCGCTGCCGGCCCCGGGGCGCCTGACGCTCGACGTCGCAGAGCGAGTGATCGCCAAAGGTCTCGGCTACCCGACAAAAGTGCTGCGCCTCGAAACAGAAGGTCTGCAGATCACTCTCCAGCGCGATGGGCTGTTCCGCCTGATACTCGACAATCGCCGACACCGCCTGGGTCAGCGCGCTGATGAACTTGCCCGGCAGCGTCTCCAGCACGCGGTACGCCGCATCGCTCTCGTCGGCGAGCGCCTGCCACAGCGTGGCGACCCGTCCGAGCGGTCGCTTCAACGGCCCGGGGAGGGTCGGTTTCAGCCGCCGAAACGCTGCGTGATCCAGCGAAGCGCTGTACATCCCGCGGCCGCGCTCCACCAGATTGTGTGCCTCGTCCACCAGTATCCCGACCTGCCAGGCAAGCTCGCGGGTGAGCGCATAGAGCATGGCGTGGAAGTCGAACCAGTAGTTGACGTCGGCAATCACCACGTCTGCCCAGCGCGCCATCTCCTGGCCCAGATAATAGGGGCAGATCTCATGCGCGAGCGCGATATCGCGCAGCGCCGGACGGTCGAGCCAGCGCTGCGCTGCCGCAGCCGTCCGCGCCGCCGGCAGCCGATCGTAGAACCCCGTCGCCAGCGGACAGGACTCCCCGTGGCAGGCCTTGTCCGGATGCTCGCAGGCTTTCTCGCGCGCGCTGAGAGTGAGCACACGAAGCGGCACCGCCGCCGCGCCCTCCCCCGACTGCCTGACTGCCGCCTCGTCGACCTCGACCGGCGACGCCATCGGGTTCGGCTCGCAAGCCGGCGTCGCCCCCAGGTGTGTCAACGCCTCCAGGGCGAGGCGCTGGCCGGTGTTGCGCGCCGTGAGAAAGAAGAGCTTGTCGAGCGGCTGGCCCGGCATCGCCTTGAGCATGGGAAAGAGCGTGCCCAGCGTCTTGCCGATACCGGTGGGCGCCTGCAGCATCAGCCAGCGGCGAGTGTGCACGGCCTTGTAGACCGACTCCGCCAGCGGGCGCTGCCCTTCCCGAAACCCGGCGAAAGGAAAGCGCAACGCTGCCAGCGCCTCGTCACGTTGGCGTCGGTGGGCAAGCTCCTGCTGGGCCCAGGCGAGAAAGGCCTGACACTGACACTCGAAGGCGTCACGCAGCGCCTCGGCACTGCAGCGCTCGCTCAGCGGGGTCTCGCGCTGCGTGACGATATCGAAATAGACCAGCGTCACCGTCAATTGATCGAGTCCGCGCGCCTGGCACAGCAGGTGGCCGTAGACCTTGGCCTGCGCCCAGTGCAATGCGCGCTGGTTGCCCGGCTGGCGCGAAAGATCATCGCGGTGCGTCTTGACCTCTTCGAGCCGATTGCCGACCGGGTCGAAACCATCGGCGCGACCGCGAACGCTTAACTGGCGATACTCCCCGGTCAGCACGACCTCACTCTCGTAACTGTCCCCACGACGCGAGGCCACCACCCGGTGGCCGGCAATTCCTTCCTGGGCCGAGGGTGACGGCGTAAAACGCAGGTCGAGGTCGCCGGTCTTGGCCGCAAACTCGCAGAGCGCGCGGACGGCGATGCGATAACTCATGCCGGCCCGCCGGGACTGTTAGTCTGCGCGACGCCGGCGTCGCGTGCCGCTTCGGATACCGGCTGCCAGCGCACGTAGCAGACGCTCACCGGCATGGCGTGCTCGGCGCAGAAGGCGAGCCAGCGCTTCTGGTTGTCCTGCAGGCGATCTCCGGGGCCCTTGACCTCGATCATCCGGTACTTCTGCGCCTGCGGATCGAATTGAATGAGATCCGGCATGCCGGCACGGTTGGCGCGAACGTCGTTGAGCAACCGCTCGAACCAGTGCCGGAGGTGGTGCGGCGGGATACAGTCGAGGGCGAGTTCCAGCGTCTCGCGGCGGATGGCCTCCCAGAAGACGAACGGCGACTGCATGCCGAACTTCGTATCGAACCGCGCCAGAATCACCTCGCGGTACGCCCCCGAAGTCAGCAGCGCAAAGCAGCTTTCGAATGCCTCGGCGCGCCGGGCCCGGAAGTCGTCGTCATGCAGGTCCGCCGGCGCCGAGTGGAACGGGTGGAAGAAGGCCCCCGGCAGCGGCGCAAAGATCGCCGGCCAACAGAGCAGGCCGAAGAGCGCATTCACCAGCGCGTTCTCGACGTAGAGCACCGGGGCCTCGGCGGTGGAGAGATGCTCGGCGACCGCCCGCTCGACGCTGCGCGCCCGCGGCAGTTCGAGGTCGATGCGCTCTGGCTCGACGAAGGCTGCCTCGTCCCTCGCGGGCCGCCCCAGCTTGCGCGCCAGGCGCTGATGTAGCCGGGCCAGGCGCTGCGCCTCGGCATCGCGAAGCGGCATGGCAAGCGCCAGCTCGGCGGCATCGAAAGCGGCGTCGTACCGGGTGAGTCGCTCCAGCACCCGGACTTCACGGACGCGAGCGTAGTGCGTCGGGCTATTGGCGTAGAGCGCAAGCGATGCCTCGAGTTCGTCGTCGCGCTCCAGCCGGTAGGCGATCTTGTCGATCAGTCGCGCTCGGCGACGCTCGAGCCAGGGGTTGGCGAATGCCGCCAGCGGTAGATCCGGCGTCAGCGTCGTTAACGGTTCCTCCCTCTCGAACCGGGTGCGCAGTCGATGAAGACGATGATAGCTCTCCAGCTCGTCGCGTTCGGAGAAGGCCCGCGACCCGGCACCCAGGGTGACCGCCTCGAAGCGGTAGACGCCGAGATCGGCAAGGACGAACTCCGACCACTGCTGGCGCAGGTTGCCGAAGAACATCAAGCGGAAGCGCTCGGCCATCTCGTCCACCATCAGCCGATAGTGCCGATCACCGAGCGTCGGCAGCCAGTGTGCCAGCGGGCGCGGCGTGAAATCCCCGGCACCGAGTTGCGCCAGCCACTCTCCCTTGCCGGCGCTGCGTGACAGCTCCTCACCGGCGAAGACGCCGTCGAGTCCGGCGCGCAGTTCCGGTTTGGTGGTCAGCGCGAACAGCGCTTCCAGGGTCAGCGGCGGGTCCGCCTGGACGAACCCCGCGGCCATCAGGGGCGCGACGGCAGCCGACGTCTCGCCGATCTCGGGATAGACCAGACGACTGTCGCGAAAGTCCTCCCCCTTGCGCATCACCATGCGCACCAGCAGCGCCTGCGATGCCTCGGGCAGCGCGGCAAAGTCGGTGAGGAAAGCGGTCTCCACCTCGCTCAGCAGATCCGCGTAGCGCGTCTCGAGCCAGGCGAGTACGCGACGAAAATTGACCAGATAGTAGAGCGGGTCGTCGAGGACGGGCCGAGTCATGCATTGCCACCGGTGCTGGGGAGACGAGCGTCGAGACATCACGCGGCCGCGTCGCGCGGCCACGTTGACTGGGCAAGTATACAGGGAATGCCAGAGGTGACCGAAGACACGACGGCGGCCGGAGCCGCGGGAGGCCATCGCCCGGAAAGCCCCGGGAGGGGCACGGGATTCTCGGCCCTGCGTCTGCAGGCGGCTCAGAGCGTGGCTTTCAGCTCCTGCCATAGCTGCCGGTAGGCGAGCGTGGCGCGGCTTCGCGGGGCGAGGTCGGCGAGCGGTCGGCACTCGAGGCTCATGCGCTCCACGTCGCTGGCGTAGGGAATCCAGCTCTGCATGGCAGGCGCGATGGCCGCCGGCGGCGTCTCCAGCCACTCCCGGTGGAGCTTGCGGCGGCGATCGACCAGGTTGAAGAACGGCGCGACTCGCTGACGCTGACGCTTGCCGAGATCGAGATGATCCATCATCCGCGAGAAAGCCTGCACCGAGAGCGGGCTGGGAATGGTCGGCACCAGAATACGATCGGCGGCGCGCACCAGCTGGTCGGAGAGCGTCGACAGCCCCGGCGGACAATCGAGTATCAGCAGCGCGTACTCTTCACTGAACGGCGCGATAAGCCGCTTGAGGTGCTTGTCGCCGCCGCTGGCACTATCGAGAAGTCGGTCCAGCTCGCGCATGCGAAGGTCGGCGGGCAGCAGGTCGAGTCGCTCCCAGGCGGTGTGCTGTACCTCCTCCCCCAGCGGTGACTTGCCGGCAAGCAGCTTCTTCACCTTGCGCCCCAGCCCGTTTTCGCCACCGAGCACCCAGGTCGAAGCCCCTTGGGCGTCGAGGTCCCAGACCAGTACCGGCATACCGTCACGGTTGGCCTCGCGGGCGAGATTGACCGCAGCGGACGTCTTGCCCACCCCGCCTTTCAAATTGTGTAGCGCGACCACTTTCATCAACCCACTCCTCGACAGTCCGGTGGCGCGGAGTCTACGCGTCGCGGTCTCCGGCGTTGGTGACATTCCGATGACAACCGCCGATCGTCGCGACCTCACTCAAGGTAACGCGTTCGGCCAGCCAGCGGCGTTTGGCCGGCGCGCTCAAGCGCTTGATCGACGCCTCGAGGCGTAGTGCATCGCCGTGTTCGCCCACGTACTCGGCGTGACGCAGGGTCAACGGCCCCTTGCCGCGCAGCGCCCGCGCGCCCCGCCCGCGGGCGTGCTGATCGATTCGCCTGGCGACATCGGTGGAGATCCCGGTGTAGAGGGCGCCGCTGGCGGTCTCGACGAGATAGAGATACCAGCGGCGCGCGGCGATGCCGTGATCGTCGGCGGTGCCCATCAGGCGCCAGCGAGCTCGCCGCGCAGCCGCTGGATGACGCCATCGTAGCGGTTGGCCTCTTCCGGGTTGCGCGCCTTGAAGATGGCCGAGCCGGAGACGAAGGTGTCCGCCCCTGCCCTGGCGATCTCGGCAATGTTCTCAACGCCCACGCCACCGTCGATCTCAAGGCGGATCGGCAGTCCGCTCGCGTCGATTCGCCGACGCGCCTCTCTGAGCTTGTCCAGCGCGGCCGGGATGAACGACTGCCCGCCGAACCCGGGGTTAACGCTCATGATCAGGATCATGTCGACCTTGTCCATGACGTAGTCGAGATAGCTCAGCGGCGTGGCCGGGTTGAAGACCAGCCCCGCCTTCACGCCCTGGCTACGAATGAGCTGCAACGAACGGTCGACGTGTTCCGAGGCTTCCGGGTGAAACGTGACGTAGCCGGCGCCGGCGTCGATGAAGTCACCGATCAGACGATCCACCGGCTTGACCATCAGATGGCAGTCGATGGGCGCGGTCACACCGTGCTTGCGCAGCGCCTCGCAGACCATCGGCCCGATCGTGAGATTGGGCACGTAATGGTTGTCCATGACGTCGAAATGGACCATGTCCGCGCCGGCAGCGAGCACATCGTCGACCTCCTGGCCGAGGCAGGCGAAGTTGGCGGAAAGAATGGAGGGGGCAATCTTGAAGTCCGGCATGACAACGCGTCCTTGGAGTGCGGAAAGACTGTCTGCATTCTAACGCAAGCACGCGAACTGTCGCGGGCGGGTCTCCAGCACCGCTGAACCGGATGCCACACTTCGTGCCCCGTCGCGCGTTTCGCCTTGATACACAGCCGGCGGAAGCACGTAGCCATTGGCCGTTGAACGACGACGCCCCGCCGGTCGGGGGACCGGCGGGGCGTCGTTGGGTCGTTGGCGCCAGGCAACGCGCCTGTCGCTCGTTCGGCGGGGGTCCGAAGCCTAGGGCACGAAATCCGGCGCGCTGGTCTCGCGATCGTCGGGGAGCGTCTTGCGCACGTCGGCGACCTGATCGGCGCTCACCGCATCGGCGTGATTGCCCCAGCCGCCGCGCACGAACGTCGCAAGCTCCGCGACCTCGGCATCAGAAAGCCGCCACGCGAAGTCCGGCATCGCCAGCGCTTCCGGCTTGGCCGGCGTCGACGGGAGCCGGGCGCCTTCCAGAATCACACGAAGCAGCCCCGTGGGATCGTCGGCGTTGACCAGCTCGTTACCCACCAGCGACGGAAACACCTTCGGCGCGCCCTCACCACTGACGGTGTGGCAGGCGTTGCAGTTGTCGAGATAGAGCCTGGCACCCAGGGCCCCTTCGACATCGGCGGCCGCCAGCTTCTGCTCCGTCTGCGCCGGCGTGGTGTCGCTCGTCGCACTTTCGTCGTTGCGCTCTCGCGGCAGCGATTTCAGGTACGCGGCGATCGCCTGCAGATCGTCATCGGTCAGATGGGAGGTGCTGTTGGCCACCACCGAGGTCATCTCGCCGACCACCGCATCGTGGTCGTTACGCCCGGTGGCCAGATACTCGACGATGGCCGCCTGACTCCAGCCCTGAAGCCCCTCGTCGCCCTCACCGCCGCCGCGCAGATTGGGGGCCCACCAGCCATCCAGCGTTTCGCCGGCAAGAAACGCCTCGCCACTGTCGTCCTGCGCCTTCTCCTGAAAGAACAGTCCGCGAGGCGTATGGCAGCTGCCGCAGTGGCCAAGCCCCTGAACCAGATAGGCGCCCCGGGCAATCTGTGCGCCCTGCCCCTCGCGGGGTTGGAAGGCATCGGTATCGGCGAACAGCCAGTTCCAGAGACCGATGCCCCAGCGCTGGTTGAAGGGAAAGCCGAGATCGCTCTCCGCCGGCGTCTCGTTGACCGGGTCCACACCCTGCATGAAATAGGCGTAGAGCGCGTCGATGTCGTCGTCGCTGAGCTTGGCGTAGGCGGTATAGGGCATTGCCGGATAGAGGTTGGCGCCATCGGCACGCTCGCCTTCACGCAGGGCCGCGGCAAAGTCGTCCCGGCTGTAGTCGCCGATACCCGCGTCCGGGTCCGGCGTGATATTGGTCGAGACGATGGTGCCGAAGGGGCTGTCGATCTCCAGGCCCCCGGCAAACGGCTGACCGCCGGGCGCGGTGTGACACGCCACACAGTCGCCGGCACGGGCAAGGTAGGCGCCGCGCGCCACGTCACCCTGTGCGTCAGGACTGGCGGTCGCCGCCAGCGCCATTCCGGTCGTGGTCATTAGCCCCAGGCCCGCGAGCGCGATGAAACCGTGTCGATACAGCATGATCGCTCTCCTCAGGCTTGAACCAGCGGTCCGGGGTTTTTCAGGTACTGCTCGCGAATCGCCTTGGCCGCCCAGTACGTCAGTGCGCCGACGAGTCCGGTGGGGTTGTACTGGAGATTCTGCGGAAAGGCACTGGCCCCCATGACGAAGACGTTATGGACGTCCCAGCTCTGTAGATAGCGATTGAGCACGCTGGTGCTGGGGTCGCTGCCCATGATGGCGCCGCCCACGTTGTGCGTCGTCTGGTAGGGGCGAACGTCGTAGTGGGAGTCGAAGTCCTTGAACGACAGTTTGTAGTCGTCCGGCGCCAGCGCGCGGGAGAGGGTATCGATCTTCTGCTTCATGAACTGCGTCATGCGCACGTCGTTGTCCTTCCAGTCGAAGGTCATGCGCATCAGGGGCCGGCCGTGGTCATCGGTATAGGTCGGGTCGAGATCGAGATAGCAGTCGCGGTAGGCCATGTTGCTGCCGTGCGAACCTATGGTCATGGTATGGCCATAGGTCTGCTGCACCGCCTCTTTCCACTCGGCTCCCCATTGGGGGGCGCCGCCAGGCAGCGGCATATTGCGAATCGGCTGACCGTTGGTCATCGCGGCATTGAAGTAGGAGCCCCCGATGAAGCCCTCCCTGGCGAAATCGATCTGCTCGACCCCAAAGTCGTTGAGCGTTTCACCGTTGGCACCGGCACCGATGAACGGGTTGAACGCCTTGTCCTGAAAGTAAAGCGTCGCCCCGCCATTCATCTGGTACGCGTAATTCTTGCCCACGACCCCGTCGCCACTGATCGGGTTGTAGGGCTCGCCAATTCCCGAGAGCAGCAGCAGATGGACGTTGTGCAGCGAATAGGCGCCCATGATCACCAGATCCGCCGGCTGGAAGACCTCATCGCCGTTCTCGTCGATGTAGGTGACCCCGGTGGCCGTCTTGCCGTCCTCCGCCAGTTCGACCTTCATCACCTCGCAGTTGGCGCGGTAGCTGAAGTTCTCCCGGCGCTTGAGCGCGCCCAGCACGCAGGTCTGCGGCGAGGACTTGGAGCCATTGAGACAGCCGTAGCGCTCACAGAAGCCACAGTAGTTGCAGGGCGCAAGCTGCATGCCGTAGGGGTTGGTATACGCCTCGGAGGCGTTGGCCGCTGGCAGCGGGAACGGATGGAGCCCCTGGGCCTTGGCGACATCGCGAAACATCGAGTCGTTGAGCGTGCGCGCCATCGGCGGCATCGGGTACTCATCGGAACGCCAACCCTCGAAAGGGTTGCCGCCGGCTTGAATCTCACCGTTGAGATTGCCCGCCTTGCCGGCGATGCCGGCGACCTTTTCGAAAAAGTCGAAATGCGGCTCGAGCTCATCGTAGGAAACGCCGAAGTCCTGGATCGTCATGTCGTCCGGGATGATGTCGGCGCCGAAGGTCTCCTCGACATAGCTCTTGAGGCGCAACTCCTGCGGCTGCGGCCGCCAGGTGTGGCCGTTCCAGTGAGTACCGGCACCGCCCACGCCGTTGCCGGGCAGAAAGGAGCCGAGCGAACGATACGGCAGCGCGCTGTCACGCACCCCGTGGCGCACGGTCACGGTGCTCTTCGCCGGGCGCTGCATCAGCTGGTAACGCACACCGTAGGTGAGCTCGTCGGCCATTTTCGGATAGGCGAATTCGGGCACGGTGTCCTGGTCTGGACCTCGCTCGAGGGCCAATACGTTAAGGCCCTCCTCGGTCAGCTCCATGCCCATGATCGAGTTGGTCCAGCCCAGGCCAATCATGACCACGTCAACATGCGGTTGGGTCTTCGCCATGATTATCCTCTCTCCCCGGTCAGACTGACGGGGCCTAGCGGGTAGGCCCTGTCGTGTTGATCCACCCACTCTCGGTACGCGGCACGCGCCCCAGGAAAACCGATGAATTTCCAGGCGGCCATGTGCTTGTTGCCGCCGTGAATCGGATCGGCGAAGTACCCTTCCTTGGTGTTCTGCAGAAGAAAGGCGAAAAACTGCGACGCCGAGACCTCGTCGAATTCGAGCGCCCCTTGCTCGAGCTGCGTCAGCACTCGGTCCTGCCCGGCGGCGTCGAGGCCGCGGAAATCCTCACCGAGGGCGTCCTGGCAATGACGACGCGTTGCCGCGATCCCCTTGCGGTAGACCTCGCGTGGCGTCAACGACGACTGATAGCCGAACAGCGGTGACGCGTCTTCAGTGAAGGGCCCCTTCATGTACCAGTCGGCGGCATGACCAAACTTGCCCTCCATCTGCTTGTCGATGAAGATCGGTACATTGGTCTCCAGCGCCCCGGGGCCTGCGCCGTCACTGGGAATCAGTCGATCACAGGCGGCCATCACGAACTGCCACTCCTCGGCGTCGAAGAATGTTGGCGTGTAGTCGGCGAGGTTGGGAGGGGGTTCGTCGGCGGCGGCGGTCAGGGATACACCGCTGCCCACCGTCACCGCCGGGATCATCATCAAAGACCCTTTGATGAAGTCACGGCGTGACGCATTCTCGAGCTTTGCGCTCATGATTATCTCCTTCACGATCCGGGTGAAGCACAGCGTGGGCGCCCGCTCGAAGGCAGGCTTTGTTGTTGGCCGATGCGGGCGGGAACTCGCGCCGGTCACGCCAGCGCCAAAAGACGTAGCTCGGCGTCATTGGTTTAGATGACTAGGACAAATTACCACGCACGCTTTTGATTAGCGCACCAACTAAAGCCGTATTTACGTCGGGCGCCCAATGCGTTAATGAGGAAATTCAATTCCTTGGCAGTTATGGCATCGCTCGATCACGGGAATGACACACGCTGACGACCTCCACGCGCTAGCATCGCGTCGCGTCGGCAACCCACGACAACTCCGCCAGAGGTCCGCCATGTCACGTCGATCAGGCTCTTCCCGCCCCGCCAGGGTTCACCGGCGCTGCGTGCTTACCGCGCTCGGATCGACACTGATCGCGCTCGGTGCGCTGATCAGCCAACCCGCCAGTGCCCAGTCGGCGATTCTCGAGGGCGAGCGCTTTCATCCCGAAACCGGTGAGCACGGTATGGTCGCGACCAGCCACTATCTCGCGTCACAGATCGCCCACAACGTTCTCGCCGACGGCGGTAACGCCGTGGATGCGGCAGTCACGGCGGGGTTCGCGCTGGCGGTGACGCAACCCCGCTCGGGCAACATCGGCGGCGGTGGCTTCATGCTGGTCTCGGACGAGGAAAGCGGAGAGGTCGTCGCCATCGACTACCGCGAAAAAGCCCCTGCGGCGGCCTATGAGACGATGTTTCAGAACGACGCCGGCGAGGCGGTGAGCGAGCTTTCCCGTTTTACTCATAACGCCGCCGGCGTGCCCGGTACGGTCGCGGGTCTGGCGCTGGCGCTCGACGAGTACGGCACGCTGAGTCTGGCCGAAGCGCTGGCGCCAGCGATTCGGCTCGCCGAGGAGGGGTTCATCGTGCCGCCGCGGTTCGCCCAGGGGCTCGAAGCCTCCCGCGACCGGCTGGGGGCGTGGCCGTCGAGCCGTGCGGTGTTCTACAAGCCGGACGGCTCGACCTATCAAGCGGGGGAGCGCTTTCGCCAGCCGGACCTCGCCGCTACCTTGAAGCGCATCGCCGCCGAGGGCCCGCGAGAGTTCTACGAGGGTGAGACGGCGCAGCTGATCGCCGCGGAAATGGCCCGCCACGGCGGGTTGATGACGGCGGCGGACCTTGCCGAGTACGAACCGACGATTCGAGAGCCGGTTCACGGCCGCTATCGCGGGTTTGATGTCTACGCCATGAGCCCGCCCTCTTCCGGCGGCGCCCACATCGTGCAGATGCTCAATATCCTCGAGGGCTTCGATATCAACGCGATGGGCTTCAATTCGGCGCGCACGATCCACCTGATGAGCGAGGCGATGAAGCGCGCCTACGCCGACCGCGCCGAGTATCTCGGCGACACCGATTTCGTCGAGGTGCCGCTGGCGGAAATCACCTCACCCGCCTACGCCAACGAACGTCGCGCCGAGATCGATCTCGACCAGGCCACGCCCAGCGACGAGATCACCGCGGGCGACCCGAAGGCCGTCGATCTGCCCTACGAATCCAACGAAACCACCCACTTCTCCATCGCCGATGACAACGGCCTTGCCGTCTCCAACACCTACACAATCAATTTCAGCTACGGCTCCGGCATCGTGGTCGACGGCGCCGGCTTTCTGCTCAACAACGAGATGGATGACTTCTCCGCCAAGCCGGGCACGCCCAACGCCTACGGGCTGATCGGGGGCGAGGCGAACCGGATCGAACCCAACAAGCGCATGCTCTCCTCGATGACGCCAACCATCGTCAAAAAGAATGGCAAAAACTTCCTGGTGACCGGCAGCCCCGGCGGGTCACGAATCATCACCACGACGCTGCAGGTGGTGATGAACGTGATCGACCACGGCATGAACATTCAGAGCGCCGTCAGCGCGCCACGCATTCATGACCAGTGGCTGCCGGCGGAGATCCGTATCGAGGATGGGCTCAGTCCCGACACCATTGCGCTGCTGGAAGCGATGGGGCATCGCATCAGCCTGCAGGACGCAATGGGCGCGGCGCAGTCGATTCTGATCGAGGAGGACGGCACTTTTACCGGCGGCGCCGATCCACGGCGCTCGACCTCCTCTGCGATGGGCCTGTAAGCCGAATCGTCTCTCGCTCGCCGTTACCCGAGCGCCACGTTGCTAGTAGGAGCCGTCATGTCCGCCGACTCGATTGTCCGCCAGAGCCTGTTCACACTCGCCGCAACCGCACTGGGGTTCCTACTGCTCACAAGTCGCGCCGAGGCGCAGGTCGTGCGGGCGCTCGACGTGACCAGCCACACATTGATCCATGAGCAGTTATCGGGGCGTGAAACGGACCACTTCCGGCTGAAGGGCCGTGAGGGCCAGACACTCTCGGTCGACCTAGAAGCCGACAACGGCGGTGCCTACTTCAACATTTGGCCAGAGGCGGCGGACACGGCACTGTTCGCCGGAATGCAGGAGGGCAATGTTGCCGATGTTCACCTACCGGCGGACGGGGACTACCGCATCGATGTCTTCCTGGTACGGGCGGCGGCGCGACGCGACGAGAAGGCGCGCTACAGCCTGGCCGTCGCGCTCGGCCCGCCGGATTTTGCCGATGGCCTGGCCGGCGGGCCGGATGCCTGGCGCGTGACGCTGGCTGACAGCGAGGGTCGTCTCAACGTCCGGCAGGGCCCGGGGCGTCGGTATCCCAGCGTTGGCGTGCTTGCCAACGGCGAGACGCTCGAGAACCAGGGTTGCCGCCTGAGCGGTGAGCAGCGCTGGTGCCTGATCCGAGCGGCCAACACCGGGCAACGGGGCTGGGTCGCCGGCCACTACCTGTCGGAAGCGCCGCCCATTCAGCATCCGACGGCACCGCTGCCCGCTCGGGCCGACGGCAGCCGACCTTTCGATGCCATGGGCGAGCTCGATTGCCGGTTCGAGAGCGAGTGGGCCCGGTGTCCGTTTGGCGTGATTCGCGATGGCCCCGGCAACGCCGGCGTCTGGATCACGCTGCCGAACGGCGAGACGCGCCACGTTCTGTTCGAGGACAGCACGGTCGTCGCCGTCAGCGGCGGCGAGCCAAGCGACTATCAGGCGATGCAGAGCGACGATGACCACATCATTCGCCATGGCGATGAGCGCTACCGCATTCCGTTCGCGGTCGTCGACGGCGGCTGATGCCGATTCTGCTCATCGCCATCGCCGAGTGGTTCGCCACCGCGCTCTGGTTCACGCCCAACGCCGTCATCGGCGCGCTTCAGACCTCGCTCGGAATCACCCCGACGGATCTCGGCTGGCTCACCGGCGGCGTGCAGCTAGGCTTTCTCCTCGGCACGCTAACGCTCGCCTTGAGCGGTATCGCCGATCGCGTCCCGGCGAGCCGACTCTTTGCGCTCGCCTGCCTGATCGGCGCCGGCGCCAACGCCGCGCTGACGTTCGCCGATAGCCTCGTTGTCGCCACCCTCTGGCGGGTCGTCACCGGATGCTGTCTCGCCGGCATCTATCCCATCGGGATGAAGCTGATGGTTCGCTGGGTACCCGAAAGCACCGGGCTGGCCCTCTCCTGGCTGGTCGGCATGCTGGTGCTGGGCACGGCGATGCCGCATCTCCTCGCCGCGCTCGACTGGGGTGGCGACTACCGGTCGACGCTTTGGCTCGCCTCGCTGATGGCACTGGTCGCCGGCGGCGTGATCCTGCGACTGGGCGAGCCATCGGCGAGTCCCATTGCCGCCCAGCCGGCGTCCAGCGACACCTCGACACCGAGCGAGAGGCCGCCATCACGCGCCGCCGGCTTTCGCCTGGGCGGGCTCGACGCCTTTCGCGTCCCTGCCTTCCGACGCGCGGCGGGGGCGTACTTTGGCCACATGTGGGAGCTCTACACGCTATGGGCGCTGCTGCCGCTGCTGCTGGCCCAGGCGATGCCTGCGCTCGGCACACGGGAAACGGCGCTGACTGCCTTCGCGCTGATCGCCGTGGGGGCGCCGGGATGCTGGATCGGCGGCTGGGCCAGCCAGCATCTCGGCAGTCAACGTATCGCCCGCATCGGGCTGGCCGGATCGGCGGGCTGCGCCGCGCTCTTCCCCTGGTTTGCCGAGGTTCTCGCGCCGGCGGCGCTGGTCGCCTGGATGGCCCTCTGGAGCCTGCTCGCGGTGATCGACTCGCCACACTTCTCGGCGCTGTCGGCGCGCGCCTGCCCACCCCCGCTGCTGGGTAGCGCGCTGACCCTGCAGAACGCCATCGGCTTCGGTGTCTCGGCGGTGTCGCTGGGCCTGCTCGTCCCCGCCCTGCCTGCGCTCGAGGCGCAGATCGCCTGGCTGCTGCTACCCGGCCCCCTCGTCGGGCTGTGGGCGCTGCGTCGGCGCGAGGCCGACGCTCATCGAAGCGCCTAGCGCGGGTTGCCGACCTGGCCTGCGCTCTCAACATATTCTAAATGAGTATAAACAGCCGCATTGTCATTACTCTTTTGCTTATCTAGCCTTGCCAAGCAACGACATAAATCGAGCAAGGGACATTGACATGAACTGGGACACGAACTGGCGCGCCGCTTCTCGCCACGTCTTTCTGGCTACGGCACTTGGCGCCGCGGCGCTGTCGAGCTTGCCCGCCCAGGCTCAGGACGACGAGCCGCGGGAGCTGCTCAACGCCTCCTACGATATCGCTCGTGAACTCTTCGCCGCCGTCAATCCGAAGTTCATCGCCTGGTGGGAAGCGCAGCACGACGAAACCGTCGCCGTGAACCAGTCTCATGGCGGCTCCTCGACTCAGGCTCGCTCGATCATGCAGGGGCTGCGAGCCGACCTCGTGACCTTCAACCAGGTAACCGACGTGAACGTGCTGGCGGACGCCGGCCTCGTCGCCGAGGACTGGCAGGACCAGTATCCCAACAACGCGTCCCCCTACTACTCGACCACCGCCTTTCTGGTGCGCAAGGGCAACCCGAAGGAGATCGAGAACTGGGACGATCTCACTCGCGACGATGTCGCATTGATCTTTCCCAACCCCAAGACCTCGGGCAACGGCCGCTATACCTATCTCGCCGCCTGGGGTTACGCCGATCAGACCTTTGACGGCGACGAGGATCAGATCGAGTCCTACATGAAGCAGTTCCTCGGCAACGTCGAAGTGTTCGACACCGGCGGTCGCGGCGCGACGACGACCTTCGTCGAGCGCAATATCGGTGACGTGCTGATCACCTTCGAATCCGAGGTCAACAACATCCGCCAGGAGTATGGCGAGGACGACTACGAAGTCGTGGTACCGCCGGTCAGCATCCTGGCCGAGTTCCCCGTCGCCGTGGTCGATGAGTACGCCGAACGTAACGGCAACGCCGACCTGGCCCACGGCTACCTTGACTATCTCTACACCCCGGAAGCACAGCAACTGCTCGCCGACTTCAACTACCGCGTCAACGACGAGGAAGTCGCCGCCGAGAACAGCGACCGCTTCCCCGAAACCGAACTGCTGCGCGTGGAAGACGTCTTCGGCGGCTGGCCAGAGGCGATGGAGACGCACTTCGCCAGCGGCGGTGAACTGGATCAGCTCCAGCGCCGATGATTGCGAAAATCCTGACTCGGGGGCATCAGCGCCGGGTATTGCCAGGCTTCGGCCTGTCGCTCGGCGTCTCGCTGACCTTCGTCTCGCTAGTCCTGCTGCTGCCCTTGACCAGTCTGGTCGGGCAGCTTTCGACGTTGAGCCTTTCGCAGTACGTGTTCCTGATCACCGATCCGCGCGTGATGGCAAGCTACGGCGTGACCCTGCTGGCGGCGGCGGTGGCGGCGCTCTTCAACGCCGTCTTCGGCCTGTTGATGGCGTGGGTACTGGTGCGCTACGAGTTTCCGGGTAAGCGGCTGGTGGATGCGCTGATGGATCTGCCGTTCGCGCTGCCCACCGCGGTCGCCGGCGTGACACTTGCCACGCTCTACTCCAGCAGTGGCTGGATGGGTGGGCTATTGGCCCCCCTGGGCATCGACATCGCCTACACCTGGGTCGGCATCGCGCTCGCCATGGCGTTCACTTCGATCCCCTTCGTCGTGAGAACGGTGCAACCGGTGCTGGAGGATCTACCGGCAGAGGTCGACGAGGCCGCGGTGACGCTCGGTGCCGCGGATGGCCATGCCTTTCGGCGGGTGCTGCTGCCCTATCTCTGGCCGGCGCTGGTGACCGGTACCGGCCTCGCCTTCGTGCGCTCGCTGGGTGAATTCGGCGCGGTGATCTTCATCGCCGGGGGCAAGCCCTACGAAACCGAAATCACCTCGCTGATGATCTTCGTCAAGCTGCAGGAGTACGACTACGCCGGGGCATCCGCGGTCGCTTCCATCGTGCTGGCCACCTCACTGATGCTGCTGCTGATCATCAATCTATGGCAGGGGCGCTTCATCAAACGACTGCACGGAGGGCGCCCCTGATGGTCCGTATCGGTGACGCCCCGGGCGTGCGACGAACGCTGATCGTTGCCGCCCTCGTGTTGTCCGCGCTCTTTCTGCTGCTGCCGCTGGTGGCGATCTTCGCACAGGCCCTGATGAGCGGCCTCGATGTCTACTGGCAGAACCTCAGCGACCAGTACACGCTGGCGGCGATCGGGCTGACGCTGCTGGTGACGCTGCTGACCGTGCCGGTCAATCTGGTCTTCGGTGTCTTTCTCGCCTGGCTGGTGACCCGCTTTACCTTCCCGGGGCGGCGGTTGCTGCAGACGCTGATCGACATCCCGTTCGCGGTCTCACCGGTGGTCGCCGGGCTGGTCTATCTGTTGCTCTACGGGCGCAACGGCTGGCTCGGCGGCTGGCTCGACGCCCACGACATCCAGATCATGTTCGCGTGGCCGGGCATCGTGCTGGTGACGATCTTCGTGACCTGCCCCTTCGTCGCCCGCGAGCTGATTCCGCTGATGCAGGCGCAGGGCGCGCGCGAGGAAGAGGCTGCCGTCACCCTCGGCGCCTCCGGCTGGACCATCTTTCGACGGGTGACGCTGCCCAAGATCCGCCATGCGCTGCTCTACGGCGTTATCCTCACCAACGCCCGTGCCGTCGGCGAGTTCGGCGCGGTGTCGGTGGTGGCCGGCGCAATCCGTGGCCAGACCAACACCCTGCCGCTGCAGGTCGAGCAGCTCTATCAGGATTACAATACCGTCGGCGCTTTCACCAGCGCCTCGTTACTGGCCATGCTGGCGCTGTTGACCCTTGCCGCCAAGGCCGCACTCGAATGGCGCGCTGCGCGCCGGGAGACCGCGACATGAACATTCGGATCGCAGGCGTCGACAAGCGTTACGGCCGCGCCCGTGCCCTGGAGCCGATCGATCTCGATATCCAGGATGGTGAGCTGATCGGTCTGCTGGGGCCGTCGGGCTCCGGCAAGACGACGCTATTGCGCATCGTTGCCGGACTCGAGCAGGCCGACAGCGGTTCGATTCATTTCGGGGAACGCGACGTAACGCAGGTGCACGTCCGCGACCGACGCATCGGCTTCGTGTTCCAGCACTACGCCCTCTTTCGTCACATGAGCGTGTTCGACAACGTGGCGTTCGGGCTCAACGCCCTGCCCCGCCGCGAGCGCCCTTCCAGTGACCAGATTCGAAGCCGGGTCATGCAGCTACTCGAGATGGTGCGACTGACCGACTTTGCCTCACGCTACCCGGCTCAGCTCTCCGGCGGCCAGCAGCAGCGTGTCTCGCTGGCCCGGGCACTGGCGCTCAAGCCCGATGTCCTGCTACTCGACGAGCCGTTCGGCGCGCTGGATGCCAAGGTGCGCCAGGAGCTTCGTCGCTGGTTGCGCCACCTCCATGGTGAACTCGGCTTCACCAGCCTCTTCGTGACCCACGATCAGGAGGAGGCACTGGAGCTCTCGGATCGCGTGGTCGTGATGAGCGACGGTCGCGTCGAGCAGATCGCGACGCCGGACACGCTCTATCGCCGTCCCAGCAACCGCTTCGTGTTCGAGTTTCTCGGCGAGGTCAATCGGCTCGAGGGTGACGTCGCCCGTGGCGTGCTGACCTGCGGCGATGCCCGTCTATCGGTGCCGGGGATCGACGACGGACGCCATGAGCTGCTGCTGCGCCCTCACGAGATTCGCCTGAGTGACCAGCCGAGCCATGGCGCGCATCTGCCGGTAAGCGTCAGCGCCGTGGTACCGGTGGGCGCCGAAGTGCGCCTTGAGCTTGAAGCCGACTGGCTCGGCGAGCCGTGGCAGGCCAGCGTGGGACATGCCGAGTTCGATCGCCTGGACATCCGTCGAGGGCGACGACTCTACGCCGTCGTCAGCCAGATTCATCGCTTCGATGCGTCGAGACCGCAGACACTGATGCTGGAACCTGCCATCTAACGCCCGGGCGTTACGAAACGTGGCGCGCGGCGTCTATACTGTCCGCGTTCGTTTCATCGACTCGAGAGGTGGGTTACATGCGTCAAGTTTTTTCCCGGCGTCAACGGCTTATGCTCAAGGGCCTGGCGGTGGCCGCGACTCTGGCGTTGCTGACCGCCTGCGCGCAGAGCCCGCAGATTCTGTCCGTGACCCCCAAGGCGAGCGGCGGCTACCCCCGCGCCGGCAATGGCCAGGCGGTCACGCTGAACGTGGTCGACGGCCGCGACAGTAGCGTGATCGGCACCCGCGCCGGGATTGCCTCGGCGACCTCGACCATTACGGTCGAGGCCAACGATGTCATCCCCAAACTACAGGCCCAGGCGGAGGGGGCACTGCGCAGCATGGGCTTCAATCCCACCACGCAGGCAGACGGAGGGCCGACGCTTACGCTGACACTCGACGAGCTAGACTATGCCCGCGGCAGCGCCGATCAGCCCGTACTGCGCGCCTCCGAGCTGCAGGCGATCATGGAAGCGCGAGTGGAGAACGGTGGCGATACTTATACCGGGCGCTACACCGCAAAACGCAAGCAGAGCTACGCGTTCAAGCCGGACTGGGACACCAACAACCGGATGGTCAGCGAACTGCTCGGCAACGCGCTCGATCGGACCTTCCGCGACCCGCAGATCGGCAATCTGCTCGCGCGCTGAGCCATTGCCCGGCGTTATCAACGCCAGAACCAACGAGACCGCCCGTGGCCATGGCCACGGGCGGTCTCGTTTCCAGCCGGCGCCTGGTCACAGCCTTGGTAGGCTCTACCACGATGCGCCCGCCCCTCAGTGACCGTGGCTAGCCGGCGTCTCGCGGCCCCCGGCGTAACAGTCGCCAGACACTCTCTTCCACGCCGTCATCAGCCGCCTCGCCCCGATCGAGGCAAGTCACCTCGAAGTTCGGCGCCAACAGCCGTTCGACCTCGGCGGCATCGACGCTGAACGGGGGCCCACGCTCGGGATCGCCGTGAGTCAGCGTGATCAGAAGCCCCACGCGACCGGGCTCGATTAGCTGCGCCAGATGCAGCGCATAGCGCTGACGGGCCGGCGCCGGCAGTGCGATCAGCGCGGCCCGGTCGTAAAAGGCGCCAAACGGCACGGTCGGCTCGAGGTCGAAGTGAAAGAAGTCTCCGCACCAGATCTCGACGGCATCTTGTCTGACGCAAGCAAAGTCATCGGTCTCCCACCGTGTCACAGGCTCGGACGACTGCGCCACGAACTGCTCCACGGCCAGCGACGAGAGTTCGACACCCGTGACCGCATGACCCCGTGCCGCGAGCCAGCGCAGGTCCGGTGACTTGCCGCAGAGCGGCACCAGCACCCGAGCGTCTTCAGCGACCCTTAACGTCGGCCACTCGGCGACCAGGGCCGGGTGCGGCGTCTCGCGGTGAAAGCCGATCCGCCCCTGGCGCCAGCGTTCGAGCCAATCGATCTCCGTCATCAACTTAAAACCAGCGGTCGCGCTTGCGCCGGCGCTTGGGCAGGTGCGGCACCAGCAGGCCGAGTATCAGTCCGGCACCGGCAACCCCGCCCCCGTACAGGAAATAGCGCATCAGCAGGTCTTCCTCCTGGGTGTCCAGCCGCGCCTGCATCTCGCGCATGCGCGCCTCGGCGTGGGAATAGGCGTCGTTGAGCTGGCCGTTATTCGCCTGCAGCTCGTCGACCTGGGTCTGGCGGCTTTCCAGCTCCTGGCGCAGGTCCGCGACGCGCTGATTCCACTCGTCATCGATCCCGTCGAGACGCTCGGTGAGCTCGTCGACCCGCTGCTGCAGATCGGGGACGCGCGTCTGCGCACTGGGCTTTGACTGCACGTAACGCGACTGAATCCACACCGTGTCGCCGTCAGGCCCCCGGACGCGGGAGTAGTCGCCCTGGGTCTCCAGCACGGTGATCGGCTGGCCACTCTGCAGCGTTCCCACGATACGGTAGCCGTCGGTGGGACCGCTGCGGACAAAGGTCGGGAGGTCGTCGCTGACCCAGTGGTCGCTGTCGGTGGCACTCTGACCGGCATCCTGCGCCAGTACCGGAAGGGAGAAGAGCATCGCGCTGAACGCACAGCCCATCGCAAGTTTTCGCATCTTGAACCTATCGTCGTAATTCTGGTGGTTAAAACGGTGACGGTTTTGCGTATCGAATCGCCGGCGCGACTCCGGCGGTCGCGACGCGCAGCGCGACGATGAGAACGCCTCAAGCATCCTGCGAGAGGGTCAAAACAAGAATCCACACTTTCTGTGGATAACCGTTGGGACAACTTGAGAAGCGATGACGCGACTTCCGGCTATCCCAGCGCTGACGACAAATTGATGAAAATCTGACCAGCCGATCAGCCATCATCCCTTGGCGGCCACGCCATCGGGCGCGGAAACTCGGCGACGTTGCCCTCGGCCTTGACCGCTTTGACCGCCCCGCCGTGGTCGACTTCGTCGATCCGCACGATGGCGCTGTAGGGGATGTAGCTGCGGCTGACACCCTCGAAGGTACGGCGCAGCTTCTCGGCCCCCGGATCGACCACTACCTTGGATTGATCTTCGAAGACGAAGGTCTCGACCTCGATGAATCCCCACAGATCGCTTTGGAAGATATCCCGGGCGTAGAGTTCCCACACTTCGCCCTGATTGTGGAACACCACCCGATAGATCGACTTGGACGACATAGACTCGCGTTTCTCCACAAACTCGCCGCGACGGTCCCCTCTTGGCAGCCGGCCAGGAGGGCCACCGGCCGCGGCGGCAAATAGGCGCAAGGGTATCACAGCCGCCGCGCCTTGCGAGCGCCACGGGTTGGCCGGCGAGGCCCGGCGCCCGTATAATGCGGCGTTCTTCAAATCGGCGTCTCGGTCCCGCAGTCGGGCCCGCCGCCGCGTCGACAATGACGCATCTCTTTTCACTACCCACGGGGCATCGGTGACGCGCGCATGGCCGCAACGCAACCAGTGACGAAAAAGCTCTTCATCAAGACCCATGGCTGTCAGATGAACGAGTACGACTCCTCCCGCATGGCGGACCTGCTCGGCGAGTCGCATCGTCTCGAAATCACTCACGACGAGACCGACGCCGACGTCATCCTGCTTAACACCTGCTCGATTCGCGAGAAGGCGCAGGAGAAAGTCTTCCATCAGCTCGGCCGCTGGAAAAAGCTGAAGGCGGCCAAGCCCGATCTGGTGATCGGTGTCGGCGGCTGCGTGGCGAGCCAGGAAGGCGAGAACATCCGCAAGCGCGCGCCTCACGTCGACATGGTCTTCGGCCCGCAGACACTGCACCGGCTGCCGACGATGCTCGACGCTCGCGCCAAGAGCGCCACGCCGATCCAGGCGGTGGACGTGACCTTCCCGGAGATCGAGAAGTTCGATCATCTGCCCAAGCCGAAATCCGATGGCGCCACTGCCTTCGTCTCGGTCATGGAAGGCTGCTCGAAGTACTGTACGTTCTGCGTGGTGCCCTACACCCGCGGCGAAGAGGTCTCGCGCCCCTTCGAGTCGGTGATGGAGGAGGTGGTCCATCTCGCCGAGCAGGGCGTGCGCGAGATCAACCTGCTGGGGCAGAACGTCAACGCCTACCGCGGGCTCGACGAGGGCGGCGACGAGATCGACCTTGCCGAGCTGATCGCCTGTGTGGCGGCGGTCGACGGCATCGACCGCATCCGTTTCACCACCTCTCATCCGGTCGAATTCACCGATAGCCTGATCGAGGCCTACGGCGAAATCCCGGAGCTGGTGAGCCATCTGCATCTCCCGGTTCAATCCGGCTCCGACCGCATTCTTTCGGCGATGAAACGCGGACACGGCCGTGACATGTACATCGAGAAGCTCGAGCGCATCCGCGCCCTGCGCCCGGACATCAGCTTCTCGTCGGACTTCATCATCGGCTTCCCCGGCGAGACCGACGAAGACTTCGAGCAAACGATGGATTTGATCCATCGAATCGGTTTCGACGCCTCGTTCAGCTTCATCTACTCCAAGCGCCCCGGCACGCCGGCCTCCTCGCTCGAGGACGACACCCCGGAGGCGACCAAGAAGCAGCGCCTGGCGATTCTGCAGGAGCGTCTCAACCAGCAGACGCAGCAGATCAGCCGACGCATGGTTGGCAACACCGAACGCATTCTGGTCACCGGCTTCTCGCCCAAGGATCCCGGCGAGCTCTCCGGGCGCACCGAGAATAACCGCGTGGTCAACTTCCGCGCCGAGGAACCGACGGCACTGATCGGCTACTTCGTCGACGTCGAAATCACCGAGGCGTTCCCGAACTCGCTGCGGGGCCAGCTGCTCTCCAACGCCCGCTATTGAGCGCGACGCGCTGATTCCACGCTGTTCAGGTCCTCACCCTGACCGGGCTTGCCGGGCCGGCGCCGAGACATCGGCGTCCACGCCCGGTTGAGTTATGCCTCTGTGCCCCCACTCAGTGATGACAGAACCGACCGCCGAGGATCGCGCGACGACACGGGCGAATCGCCGCGCAGCGCGGCATTCGTCCATGGTGGCGTTGCCCCGAGCCAAAGCGGCGAAGTAAGCTGACGACTTTCCTTTTCCTTATCCACGGATCTCTCTGCGTTGACCCAAGACCAGCACTCCGACAACCGCGTCATCTCGCTGACACTGGAACCCAACGACCCCAGACGTCTGGCCAACCTCAGCGGGCAGCGTGACGAACACCTGAAGCTGATCGAATCCCGCCTCGGCGTCACCCTGCGCAACCGCGGCAATACCTTCCAGCTTGCCGGGCCCGATGCGGCGGTCAAGGCCGCTGCCAACCTGCTCGAGCACCTCTATCGCGAGACTGCCGCCGAAGAGCTGGAACCGGATACGGTGCATCTCTTCCTGCAGGAGTCCGGCGTCCAGGCACTCGAGGAGGAGACCGGCGACGAGGAGGCCGGCGGGGTGATCATTCGCACGCCGAAAGTGCTGATCAAGCCGCGCGGTATCAACCAGCAGGGTTATGTCGCGAGCATCCGTCGCCACGACATCAACTTCGGTGTGGGCCCGGCCGGGACCGGCAAGACCTATCTCGCCGTCGCCGCCGCGGTCGAAGCGCTCAACCGTCAGGAAGTCCGACGTATTCTGCTGGTGCGCCCGGCGGTCGAGGCCGGGGAGAAACTCGGTTTTCTTCCGGGGGATCTGGCGCAGAAGATCGATCCTTACCTGCGCCCGCTCTACGATGCGCTCTACGAAATGCTCGGGTTCGAGCAGGTCAACAAGCTCATCGAGCGTCAGGTGATCGAGATCGCGCCGCTCGCCTACATGCGCGGACGCACGCTCAACAACGCCTTCATCATTCTCGACGAGAGCCAGAACACCACGCGCGAACAGATGAAGATGTTCCTGACACGTATCGGCTTCGGCTCGACGGCGGTGATTACCGGCGACGCGACACAGGTCGACCTGCCTCGCGGCTCGAGCTCCGGCCTGATTCACGTGCTCGAGGTGCTGCGGGGCACCAACGGGATCGGGGTGACCCAGTTCGCGCCCAAGGATGTCGTGCGCCACCCGCTGGTGCAGCGCATCATCGAGGCCTACGACCACTTCGAAGCGACCGAAGAAGCCGAGCAGCGCAAGCGCCGGGAGGAGCGTCGCCAGGCGCGTCTCGACGCCCAGGCCCCCCGAGCCACCGACGGCGAAGCCGGCACCGGCGCCGACAATAGCGAGCCGAGTGGCTCATGAGCACCGATGCCAAGGTCACGGCGGCGGTCGAGATCGACCGTCAGGTCGCGCTCGATGAGGGCGATATCGAGGCGCTGCCGACGCTTGTCGATCTGGAACGCTGGGTCGGCGTCGTGCTCGCCGCCCACGACGAAGCGCGGACGGAGCTCACCGTGCGCTTCGTCGAGCGCGACGAGAGCCAGGCACTCAACCGCGACTATCGCGGCAAGGACAAGCCCACCAATGTGCTGTCGTTTCCCTTCGAAGCGCCCCCCGGCATCGAACTGCCGCTGCTGGGCGACCTCGTCATCTGCCACGAGGTGGTGGTGCAGGAAGCCGGCGATCAGCACAAGGCGACAGCCGATCACTACGCCCATCTGGTAATGCACGGCTGCTTGCATTTGCTCGGCTACGATCATATAGAAGAGGAAGAAGCCGACGCGATGGAAGCGCTCGAGCGAGAACTCCTCGCCCGCTTTGCCATCGCCGACCCTTACCGGCCGCCGGCCTGATCGCCGATACCTATGACCGACTCATTCGCTCCCATGCCCAACGCCACATTCGTGACCGCTTCAACATCCACAGCGGTGACCTCGCCCTCGTCCGGTCAATCCGGCAACGAGGCCGGCGCCTCCCCGGCGCCACTGCCCGAATCTCCCGACGAACCTCCGCCGAGTCCCTCCCGGACCGCCGGCGGCCCGACCGATGCCTCTCATCCCGCGACGCCATTCGGTCGCACAGGCCATCATCGACTTTCCTTCCGTGCGTCATCCGAGGACAAGAGACTCCACTCATGAGCGACGACCGATCGAGTAGCCAGGGCAGCCGTTCCTGGCTCGAAAAGTTGATCAGCACTTTCTCCAGCGATTTCGACGAACCCAGCTCCCGCGAGGAGCTCCTCACCTTTCTGCGTGAGGCCGGCCCGAAGCTCAATCTCGATCAGGACGCCCTGACGATCATCGAGGGCGCATTCCAGATCAGCGATCAGCAGGTGCGCGAGGTGATGATTCCTCGCTCCCAGGTCACCGCCATCCAGGTCGAGGAGCGCCCCGAGGACTGCCTCCCCATCATTCTGGAGACGGCGCACTCGCGCTATCCGGTGATGGGCGACAACCTCGATGACGTGCTCGGCATTCTCCTGGTCAAGGACCTGCTGCCGCTGCTCAAGCACACGCCCAACGAGCGTGCTGCGTTCTCGCTCAACGACGTGCTGCGGCCGGCGATGTTCGTGCCCGAATCCAAGCGGCTCAACAGCCTGCTCAAGGAGTTTCGCGACACCCACAACCACATGGCAGTGGTGGTCGACGAGTACGGCGGCACGGCGGGCATCGTGACCATCGAGGACATTCTCGAGCAGATCGTCGGCGACATCGAAGACGAGCACGATACCGATGAAGAAGAGGACATCCGCAACCTCGGCGATGGCACCTACGCGGTGCGTGCGCTGACGCCGATCGAGGACTTCAACGAGGCGTTCGACACCCAGTACTCCGATGAGGAGTTCGACACCGTCGGCGGCCTGATCATGCAGCGCTTCGGCCACCTGCCGCGGCGCAACGAGCACGCCGATCTGGGCGCCTGGCGCTTCACCGTCCTGAGCGCCGACAACCGACGCATCCGTCTGCTGCAGGCCAAGCCCGTCCCCGCCGAAGCCGAGCAGGAGAGCCCGTCGCGACTTGAGAACTGAGCACGGCCCCGGTGCGCCGGTACCAGCAGGCGCCCGGCCGTTAGACGACCGGGGCCTGCCGTCTGATCCCCTGCGCATTCCCGAGGCATCTCTGATATAAGGGCACTTTTCTTCGAGGAGTGCCCCATGCCCCGCGCCAAGCCATTGATCTCCGTCTACCGCCCCTGGCCGGGCTATCTCGCGGCACTGGTCGCCGGCGGCTTCGCCACGCTCTCCTTCGCGCCCTTTCATCTCTGGTGGCTGGCACCGCTCGCCGTGGCACTGATGTACGTCGATCAGCACCGGTTGAGCGTCGCCCAGGCCAGCCTGCGAGGCTGGCTCTTTGGTGTCGGCCTCTTCGGCACCGGCACCAGCTGGGTCTACATCTCGATTCACGACTACGGCTACACCGGTGTCCCGCTGGCGCTCTTCCTCACGGCGCTGTTCGTCATCACGCTGGCGCTGTTTCCGGCGCTGATCTTCGGGCTCTACCGCCGCTTCACCTCGCCACGCCTGGCGTTTCTGAGCTTCGCTGGCGTGTGGGTCGTGGGCGAAGCGTTTCGCAGCTGGGCGTTCACCGGCTTTCCCTGGCTGCTGCTGGGGAGTGCTCAGGTCGATTCACCGCTGGCGCCCTGGGCACCGATCGGCGGGGTCTATCTGCTCTCGCTGATCGTCGCCCTGACCGGCACCCTGCTGGTCGAGTTCTGCCGACGGCGCTGGTGGGCCGCTGCTCCCGTCGCCGCGCTCTGGCTGGCGCCGCTGCTGCTGCCGAACCACTGGACCCAGCAGGCGGCAGACCCCCTGCGCTTCGCGCTGCTTCAGGGCAATCTGCCTCAACTGGCGAAGTGGAGCCCCGAGGGCCAGCGCAACGCCGTCAACACCTATAGTCGACTGACCCGCGAGCTACCCGATGACGCCAGCGTCGTCGTGTGGCCGGAGACGGCGCTACCGATGTTCGAGCGCCAGGCGCAGCCCTATCTCGAGCGGCTGCAGGCGACGCTGCCGAGCGAGACAGCGCTGCTCAGCGGCATCGTCCAGCGCGACGCTAGCGGCGACTACTACAATGCCATCGTTGGCGTCGGCGAGGTGCGAGGGGCCTACCGCAAGTCCCATCTGGTCCCCTTCGGCGAGTTCCTGCCGCTGGACTTCGTACTGCGCGACGTCATCGACTTTTTCAATCTGCCGATGTCGGACTTCAGCGCCGGTGCCGACTCGCAGCCGCCGATCCTGACCCACGGCATCGCCATCGGCAGCGCCATCTGCTATGAAATCGTCTATCCGGATCTGGTCGCCGAGCGCGCCCGCGGGGCCAACTTGCTGCTGACGGTCTCCAACGATACCTGGTTCGGCCGCTCCATCGGCCCGCTCCAGCATCTGCAGATGGCCCGACTTCGCGCGCTGGAGAACGGCCGCTATGTCGTCCGCGCCACCAGCAACGGTGTCACCGCGATCATCGATGCGCAGGGCAACCTGCGTGAGCAGGCACCGCAGTTCGAGACGGCGAGCGTGGTCGGTGATGTCGTTCCGATGACCGGACTGACGCCGTTCACTCGCACCGGCAGCTGGCCGGCATGGCTGCTGGCCATACTGATGCTGGCGCCCGGTGTCGCCAGCCAGGCCCGCCAGCGTAAGGCATAACCCGAGAATCAGGTTGCTCGGGGGCGTTGTCGGCGACGCCATTTGTCAAAATGCGACGCGGCTTTAACGCCGCGCTCGTCCGACGCCGGCGGTGCTTGTCAGTCGTCGCCGGATAGCGTTGGATGAGGGCATTCATTCGCTGCAACGAGTGCCCCATGACGCCCACGCTGGTCAGTCAAGACGACATCCGCACCGCCTTCTCCGAGGCGATGTCGACGATGTATCGCCAGGAAGTTCCACAGTACGCCACCCTTCTCGAGCTCGTCGCCGACATCAATCGGCGTACGCTCATCGCCGACACCGATCTCGCCGAGCGCCTCGCTGCCGGCTCGGAGACCGAGCGACTCGGTGTCGAGCGTCACGGGGCGATTCGCGTGGGGACCGCCGAAGAGCTCGCCACGCTCAAGCGGGTCTTCGCGCTCATGGGGATGTTCCCGGTCGGTTACTACGACCTGTCGCAGGCCGGCGTGCCGGTTCACTCCACGGCATTTCGCCCGGTCGACGAGGCGGCGCTGGCGCGCAACCCGTTTCGCGTCTTCACCTCGCTGCTGCGTCTCGAGCTGATCGAGGATGACGACCTGCGCCGGCAAGCGGCATCGATTCTGGCCCAGCGCGACATCTTCACGCCGGGCGCCTGGGAGCTGATTGCCCTTGGCGAGCGTCAGGGTGGCTTAGACCGCGACCAGGCCGAACGCTTCGTCGCCGAGATTCTCGAGACCTTTCGCTGGCACCAGGACGCCACCGTCGATCACGACACCTACCAGGCACTCCACGACGCGCACCGGCTGATCGCCGACGTGGTCTGCTTTCGTGGACCCCACATCAATCATCTGACGCCTCGCACGCTGGACATCGACGCCGCCCAAGCCGCCATGCCCGACTACGGCATTGCGCCGAAGGCGGTGATCGAGGGACCGCCGCCCCGGCGCTGCCCGATCCTGCTGCGTCAGACCAGTTTCAAGGCGCTGGAGGAGTCGGTGCGCTTCGCCGAACTTGCCGAAGGGCGCCACACCGCGCGCTTCGGCGAGATCGAGCAACGCGGCGTCGCGCTCACCCCCGAGGGCCGCGAGCGCTACGACACGCTGCTCGCCCACGCCCGCGAACTGCCCAAGGCGCCGGATAACGCCACGCACCAACGCCAGCTCGGCGAGGTCTTCGCCTCGCTGCCGGACGATTACGATACACTCCGCCGCGAGGGGCTCGCCTACTTCCGCTACGCCGTGACCGAGAGGGGGCGCGAGCGCCTGGCGGCGCAGGAGTCGCACCCCCGCGACGTTGACTCACTGATCGATCAGGGCTGGATTGCAGCAACGCCGATCACCTACGAGGATTTCCTCCCCGTGAGTGCCGCGGGCATCTTCCAGTCGAACCTCGGCGATACCCAGCATCAGGCCTACGCCAGTGAGTCGAATCGCAGCGCCTTCGAGCTGGCTCTCGGCCGACCGGTGCTCGACGAATTCGCGCTCTACGCGGAGCTGGAGACGGACTCTCTCGACCGGGTGCGCCAGCAGCTCGGCCTCTGACCGCTGCTCAACGTCGACACGCCCTCTCGGGCCGTGTCGCAATCAACATCACGTGTGTCGCCCGCGCCCATCGTCGCGGGCGATGACTTCGTAGACTGGCAGGCCAACGTCCCGTTCGAGGAGAGCCTGCATGCCCGCATCCAACGACAACAACAACAATACCGCGTCGCCTGGACCTGCCACCTCACCGAGCGTCGATCTGGCGACGCTGCGCAAGGTGATTGCGGCGTCGGCGATCGGCAATTTCGTCGAGTGGTTCGATTTCGCGGTCTACGGCTTTCTGGCGGTGGTCATCGCGGAACACTTCTTTCCCCAGGGGGACCCGGCGCTGGCGTTGCTGCAGACCTTCGCCGTCTTCGCGGTGGCGTTCGCCCTGCGCCCGCTGGGTGGCATCTTCTTCGGCATGCTGGGTGACAAGATTGGCCGCAAGCGGGTGCTCTCGATGACGGTGCTGCTGATGGCGGGATCGACGACGCTCATCGGCGTGCTGCCCACCTATCACAGTGTCGGCCTGCTCGCCCCGCTCGCGCTCGCGCTGGCGCGCTGCATTCAGGGTTTCTCCGCCGGCGGCGAATATGCCGGTGCCTGTGCCTTCGTCATGGAGCACGCCCCGCGTGATCGCAAGGCGCGCTACGGCAGCTTCGTGCCGGTCTCGACCTTCGTGGCCTTCGCCTCGGCGGCGGCACTGGCCTACGCGGTCAGCGCGATTCTCTCGGAAGCGGCGCTGGCAAGCTGGGGCTGGCGCATCCCGTTTCTGGTCGCCGCCCCCCTGGGCCTGGTCGGGCTCTACATGCGCTTGAACCTGGACGAATCGCCGGCGTTTCAAGCGCTCAAGCAGCGTCAGGAAGTTCCCCACTCGCCGCTGGGCGAGACGCTGCGTACCCATGGCCGGACCATCCTCTACCTCGGCGCCTTCATCTCGGCGACCGCCCTGTCGTTCTACATGTTCACTACCTACTTCACGACCTACATGCAGGTGGTGGGCGGTGCGACCCAGGCCACCGCGCTGCTGGCGAGCCTCGGCGCGCTGGTCTTTGCGGCGCTGCTCTGTCCGCTGATTGGCCGCTACGCCGACCGCGTCGGCCGACGCCGCACGATTCTGACCGCCGGCGGCTGTCTCATCCTCGCGGTGTTCCCCGCCTACACGCTCGCCGGCAGTGGCGAATGGCTGCCATCGATGTTGGGCGCCGCACTGATGGCGGTTGGCGCGGTGATCTGCAACGTGGTCACGGCGGTATTGCTCTCCGAGCAGTTCCCGACCCGAGTGCGCTACACAAGCTCTGCGCTCTGCTACAACGTGGCCTACACGATCTTCGGGGGCACCGCGCCGCTAGTGGCGACCTGGCTGATCAGCCGCACCGGTCTGGATCTCGCCCCGGCGCTCTACCTGATCGCGATCACCCTGCTGGCGATGTGGGGCGGCATGAAACTGCCGGAAACCGCCGACCGCTCGCTGGACGCCGACGAGACGGCGTGGGCCCATTCGGAGCCCCACGCCGCCCAGCCGGCAGTCTCGTGATCAGCCAACTTAGGCCCGGGGCCATGGCCGGCCCCGTCTAGGGGCCCTGACGAGAGTGACGTCCTGATACGACGACGCCGGCGAAGCGATTCGCCGGCGTGATCATTGCCAAGCGCTGTGCGCCACCGCGCCAGCGGACTCCGCGTATCGTTCAGACGTCGGGGGCGGCCTGCGGTCGAGGCGCACCAGAGTCGCGACGGAAATAGCGGTGGCCGCACTCATGGCAGGCATCGAGTCGGGCGACGCGATCGAAGACCAGCGAATTGGCACAGTGAACGCAGCTCATGCGCCCCGGTAGCGCCACCTCGCCGGCAACGTAGTCCGCGCGGGCGGCTTCCAGGTCCTCCTCGAAGCGCTCGCGGTCGATGGTGGTCCGATCGGCAATCGACAGCAGCGCTTCGCTCACGCGGCGCGAAACGAAACCCAGGTCAATCCCCAGCCAGCTCGCAACGCCCTCGCCACCGCGGGCCAGGAACTGGCGAAAATCGCGCATGTCGCGCTCGACCCAGGCCCGGAGCAGTGCCGCTTCATCCTTGGTGTACTCTTCGAATTCCGACTCGAAGGCCACCGCCTCGTCGAGCTCCTGCTGGAAGCTATCCCAGGAGAGTTCGCCGGCGCCGTCTCGCAGGCGCGTCAGCACCCGCTCGTAGGATTCGCTCAACCGGGAGCGCGTCTCGGGCTCTGACTGTTGTTCGTCCATGACTTCCCCCTCGTTCATTGCCATACGGCTCGCCCGGCGAACCGGCGAGCCCCTACCTGCCACTGCGGGTCTGGGGTATGCTTGTGAGCCGAAAAATGACCGCCGACCCCGCAGTCGTCACCGCTTCGAGTATAGCCATTCGCGGGGACTCTGGCGCTTCTCACACGCTGAATGCAAGGTGTTTGACCGAACCGATGGACGCACAGTACAACCCCCACGCGATCGAATCCGCTGCTCAGCAGTACTGGGACACCCACGAAAGCTTCCGGGCCGTGGAGGACGCCTCGCGAGAGAAGTTCTACTGCCTGTCGATGTTCCCCTACCCCAGCGGCAAGCTGCACATGGGCCATGTGCGCAACTACACCATCGGCGACGTGGTGACACGTTTCCAGCGCATGCAGGGCAAGAACGTGCTTCAGCCCATGGGCTGGGACGCCTTCGGCATGCCCGCCGAAAACGCCGCGATTAAGAATCGTGTCGCGCCGGACAAGTGGACCCGCGACAACATCGGCTACATGCGCGGCCAGCTCAAATCGCTGGGCTTCGCCTATGACTGGAGTCGTGAATTCGCGACCTGCGATGTCGACTACTACCGCTGGGAGCAGTGGTTCTTCGCCAAGCTCGTCGAGAAGGGCGTGGTCTACAAGAAGATGTCGACGGTCAACTGGGACCCGGTGGATCAGACCGTGCTCGCCAACGAGCAGGTGATCGACGGTCGCGGCTGGCGCTCCGGCGCTCGCGTCGAGCGCAAGGAGATCCCGCTGTGGTTCTTGAAGATCACCGACTATGCCGAAGAGCTGCTCGCCGATCTCGACAAGGTCGATTGGCCCGAGCAGGTCAAGACGATGCAGCGCAACTGGATCGGCAAGTCCCGCGGTGTCGAACTGAGCTTCGACGTTCAGGGTGAGCACGCCGACAGCGACGACGCGCGCCTGGACGTTTACACCACCCGGCCGGATACCCTTTACGGGGTGACCTACGTCGCCGTCGCCGCCGGCCACCCGCTGGCAAAACGAGCTGCCGAGTCCGACGCCGAGCTTGCCGAGTTTCTGCTCGAGTGCCAGCAAGGCGGCAACTCCGAGGCGGAACTGGCGACCATGGAAAAACGTGGCCGCGATACCGGCTTTCGTGCCATCCATCCGCTCACCGGTGATGAAGTGCCGATCTTCGTCGCCAACTTCGTGCTCATGGAGTACGGCACCGGCGCTGTCATGGCGGTGCCCGCCCACGACCAGCGTGACTGGGAATTCGCGACCCGCTATGCGCTGCCGATCCAGCCGGTGATCAGCGACGCCGAGGGTAACGTGCCGGATCTCAGCGCCGGCGCGTATACCGAGCACGGCCAACTGATCAATTCCGGCGAGTTCGACGGCCTCGCTTTCGAGGGCGCTTTCGATGCCATCGCCGCCGCACTCGAGGACAAGGGCCGCGGCCGGATCAAGATCAACTTCCGCCTGCGTGACTGGGGCGTCGCCCGCCAGCGCTACTGGGGCGCGCCGATCCCGGTCAAGTATGGCCCCGAGGGCGAGACCGTCGCCCTCACCGACGAGGAGCTGCCGGTCGCCCTGCCGCAGGAGGTCGAAGTCGACGCGTCCGGCTCGCCGCTCAAGAAGATGCCCGAGTTCTACGACCTCGGCGACGGCTGGGTCCGCGAGACCGATACCTTCGATACCTTCATGGAGTCCTCCTGGTACTACGCGCGTTTCTGCTGCGCGGACAATCCGGAGGCGATGCTCGATGAACGTGCCAACCACTGGCTGCCGGTGGATCTTTACATCGGCGGTATCGAGCACGCCATTCTGCACCTGCTCTACGCCCGCTTCTTCCACAAGCTGATGCGCGACGAGGGCCTGGTCACCAGCGACGAGCCGTTCCAGCGCCTGCTGACCCAGGGCATGGTGATTGCCGAGACCTTCTATCGCGACGAGGCGAACGGCGGCAAGGAGTGGTTCAACCCGGCCGACGTCACCGTCGAGCGCGACGACAAGGGCCGTCCGCTCAGCGCCAAGCTCGCCGAGGACGGCAAGCCCGTGGTGATGGGCGGCATCGAGAAGATGTCGAAGTCGAAGAACAACGGTGTCGACCCGCAGTCGATGATCGATCGCTTCGGCGCCGACACCGTGCGTCTGTTCGTGATGTTCGCCGCGCCGCCGGAGCAGTCGCTCGAGTGGTCCGATGCCGGCGTCGAAGGCGCACACCGCTTCCTCAAGCGTCTGTGGCGTCTTGTGGCCGAGCACGTCAATGCCGGCGCACCGGGCCCGCTGGACGTCGCGGCACTCGACGACGCCCAGGCCGATCTGCGACGCAAGACGCACCAGACCATCGCCAAGGCAGGCGACGACATTGGCCGGCGTACCACTTTCAATACCGCCATTGCCGCGGTCATGGAACTCACCAATGCGCTGGGTCGCTTCGACGATACCTCGCCGTCAGGACTGGCCGTCGCCCGCGAGGCGATCGAGGCCTGCGTGCTGCTGCTCGCCCCGATCACCCCGCACGCCTGCCACACCCTGTGGCAGTCACTGGGTCATGACACCCCGGTGATCGATGCCGAGTGGCCCCAGGTCGACGAAGGCGCGCTGGCCCAGGAGACGCTCGAGCTGGCCGTGCAGGTCAACGGTAAACTGCGCGCTCGACTCGACGTCGCGGCCGATGCCGACAAGGCAGCCATCGAAGCGCAGGCGATGGCCGCAGAGAACGTTCAGCGCCACGTCGAGGGCAAGACAGTGCGCAAAGTGATCGTGGTCCCCGGCAAACTGGTCAACATCGTCGCCAACTGACGCGATCCGACCGGGGCCGCACACCTGCCCTACCCGCCTGGTCGGCCCTCAGCCGACGAGGCGGCTCATAGCATTCGAGATCGACTCACGGCGCCGTACACCGGCGCCGTTTTCTGACAAGGAGCTTTCCATGACCCGTCGTCCCGTTCTCATCGGTCTGATGGCGATTGCGCTGACCACGTTGGCTGGCTGCGGCTTCCAGCTTCGCGGACTCAACCAGCCGGTGCTCGGTCTCTCGGAGGTCGCGCTGAGCACCAACGTTTCACCGTTCAGCGAAACCGTGCGCCGAGCCATCGAGCGGACCGATACCGAGATCGTCGATAGCGCCGATCTGCGTATCAACCTCGGCGACGAGCGTATCAGCGAAACCCGACTCACCCTGGCGGATTCGGGCAGTCGCGAGACGCGGCTGGTGCTGACCGCGCCCTACTCGGTCCAGCGCACCTCGGATGGCGCCTACCTGCTCAATCAGGAGCAGCTAGACGTCTCGACCAACACGCTGATCTCCACCGACGACATCTACTCCCGCGATGAGCTGCGTGACGAGGCGATTCAACGCCTGCGCCGCGATGCCGCCGAGCAGCTGATCACCCGACTCGCCACCCTCGAGACGCCATGAAGGTCTTTCCCGACAAGTTGGAAGCGTCGCTGGCCAAACGCCTGCCACCGGTGGTGATCGTCTCCGGCGACGAACCGCTGATCCATATGGAGGCCTGCGACAGTGTGCGTCGGGTCGCCCGGGAGCGCGGCATCGAGGAGCGCGAGGTACTCCACGTGGAGTCGGGCTTTCAGTGGACCCAGTTGCTGGAGTCGGCGTCGAGCCTGTCGCTGTTCGCCTCGCGCAAGCTGATCGAGGTACGCCTCGGCGGCCAGTCGCCCGGGCAGGATGGCGGCAAGGCGCTGGAAGCCTACGCCGAGCAGGCGAGCGGTAGCGACAACGTCCTGCTGCTCTCGAGCCAGCGGCTCGACCGTAAATCGCAGTCGAGCAAGTGGTTCAAGGCGCTCGACAAGCTGGGGCTCTTTGTCCCGGTGTGGCCAGTGGATCATCAGCGGCTGGTCTACTGGATGCGCGATCGTGCCAATGTCCACGGCCTCAATCTCGACTGGGAGGCGGCCAGACTGCTGGGCGAACGCACCGAGGGCAATCTGCTCGCCGCGGATCAGGAGCTCAAAAAACTGGCGCTCCTGATGCCGCCCAACGCACGGCTCGACGTCGACACCATCGCCAGCGGCGTCGAAAGCAGCGCCCGCTACGACGTCTTCGCGCTCACCGATGCCTGCCTCCGCGGCGAGCGCGAACGGGTCGTGCGCATCGTCACCGGGCTTCGCCAGGAGGGTGTCGAGGCGCCGGTGGTGCTATGGGCGCTGACGCGGGAGCTACGCACCTTGCTGTCGATCTTCCAGCATCTCGATCAGGGACAAAGCCTCGAGCACGCCTGCAAGGCGCAGCGGCCGATGATCCCCGAGAAGCGCCGTCCGGGCTATCAGCAGGCGCTGAATCGCCTGCCGCAGCGCCGCCTGCACAAGCTGCTGATGTTCTCCCAGCGAATCGATCTCGCCGTAAAAGGCGCGGTCGCCCTGCCGCTGTGGGACGCCCTTGGCGACCTGGCGCTGACGCTCGCCGGCGGGCGTGGCCTGCTTGCCGAAATGGCCTACGCCTACCGCACCACCTGAACCGACGGACCCGCGCCGCGCGTAAGCGGGATCGAGCCAGACGGTCCGCTCGGACCCGCAGGGCGCGGTGCCTGTCGTTACCACTCACTGCCTGCAAGCGTTGATCGTATGACTCGTTCCCCCAATCCTGCCGCGTCGCCCCCGGCATCTCGCTCCTACAGCCCTGCCCTGCCGCTCGTCCTGGCCATGACCATGGCGCTCGGCCCGCTGGCGATCGATGCCTATCTGCCCGCCTTTCCCCAGATGGCCCGGGAGCTCGGTGTCGGCGTCAGCGATGTCTCGCGAAGCCTGTCGATCTACATTTTCGCCCTGGCACTGGGCCAGCTGGTCGGCGGGCCGCTGTCGGATCAGTGGAAACGCAGCCGAGTAATGATGGCGGGTCTTGCTATCTTTGCGCTGGCCTCGCTCGCGATCACTCAGGTCGAATCACTGAATTCCCTGCTCGTCCTGCGCGCCGTGCAGGCCTTCGGCAGCGGCTGGGTCATGGTGCTGATTCCCGCCCTGGTGAGGGATCGCGTTCACGGCCAGGAGGCTGCGAAGCTCTTCAGCATGATCGGCCTGATCATGGTCGTGGCCCCGGGAATCGCCCCCAGCCTGGGCACGGTGCTTCTGAGCCTCGGTGGCTGGCACGGCATCTTTGCGTTTCTCGCAGTCTACGCGCTCTGTCTGATGCCGCTGCAGGCGCGGGTGGTGCTGCGCACCCCGCCCGTCGAGGCCGACGCGACGCCGCGCCCCTCGGGTGGCCACGAAAACTCGCTACTCGCGCGCTACCGCAGTGTGCTGACGACCCGCCCGGCGCTGCCCCACCTGGCGCTGCAGGCCTTCGCGTTCTCGGTGATGATGCTCTTCATCACCCATGCCTCCTTCATCTACCAGCGTCACTTCGACCGCTCGGAGAGCGTCTTTTCGCTGCTTTTCGGCGCCAACATCGTGATGATGCTGGTGGTCAACCTGACCAATCGGGCGCTGCTCAACCGCTTCGCCTCGCGTCAGATTCTGGTTGCCTGCCTCAGTTTGCAGTTCATCGGTGTGGTCCTGCTCTGCCTGGCGACGGTGCTAAACGTCTCGGTCTGGCTCTTCCTGCCGGCGATGATGATGACCATTGGCGCCCAGGGCGGCATCGCGCCGAACAATCAGGCCTGCTACATGGAATATTTCGGACGTAACGGCGGTACCGCGGCGTCGCTCATGGGGGCGACGCAGTTCGGCATCGCCGGGACCCTGAGTGCCCTTTCGACGTTACTGCCGGAAACGCTAGGCTTTGTGATTGGAGCGATGTTCACCTGTTCGCTGATCTGCATCGGCGTCGTCGTCCTTGCGCTTCGCCCCGGGCGCCGACGAACCGCATAGGCCTCTCCACTCAGCGTGCCCGATAGCGCGACCGCGACGAAAAAGGCCCCACCCCGGGACACACTCCGGAGTGGGGCCTTGCGGATCATCCAGGCCGTTGACCTTCCGGCCGCTAGGCGATTTCGGGGACCGGCTGATACTCGTAGCCCGCCAGTGCAACGTCATCGCTCATCACAGCAGCATCGTCGACCGGTGCGGGCGTGACGGTCTCAGCCTCGAGACTCTGCGCACGGAAGGTAGCGGCTGACGCACTGCCATCCGCCAACTCGCTCAGCGTGAAGTCGGCAATATTCATCGAGCCGCCGTTGAAGGTCAGCCGCAGTGTCTGCTCACCGGCGGCCAGGTCGAGTTCGATCCCGTCATTGGCGACGTAGTCGTTCCACCCCCCGCTGTTGATCACCGGCTGTGCCTCGGCGCTGGCATAGACGTCACCGTCGCGCTGAACGCTGGCCGTGACGCTGCGGTCGCTGAAACGCGTCGCCGCCGAGAAGGAGAGCGCGTAAGTCCCCGCCTCGGCCACGTCGAGGGTGTACTCGACCCACTCGCCGTCCTCGATATAGCCGATCGCCTCGCCGTTGCCGCGTATGTCCACGCCCTCGCCGCGGAAATCAGTGCCAAGCTGCTCTTCGCTTCCGTCGTGGTAGGCCACCTCCGGGCCCCCCTCGTCGTACATCGCCGCGCCCAGCGTGAGCTCGCCATCGACGAGCCAGGGAGTTCCCGATTCGTTGAACGCACTCTGCGCCGCCGGGGTCAGGCTGAAGGACTCAAGGTTCTGTGATCCGCCGTTGAAGGTGACACGAAGCACCTGTTCACCGGCCTCAAGCAGAACGCCCTGCTTCTCGGTCGGCAGGAACGTGCTCCAGCCGCCAGAGAAGCCCACCGACGCCGTCGTGTGCGCATAAACGCCGGCACCGCCGTCGAACGTGGCGGTGATGGTCCGCGCCCCGCCGCTCTGGCTGCCGAGGGCGGAGAGGAACGAGAGGTCGTAGACCCCGGCCTGCTCGACCTCGATGGTGTACTCGACCCACTCGCCGTCCTCGACCCAGCCGATGGCATCGCCGTCACCGCGAATGTCGACGCCGGTGTCACGAAAATCACTCCCGAGCTGCTCCTCGCTGGCGTCGCGGTAGGTCTGGAAGGGAGCACCTTCGTCGAAGTTTGCCGCCTCCACCGTCAAACCGTTCTGATCCAGTGTCCAGGGCGTCTGATCATCGGTGAACGGGGCTCGCTTGGCCGGCTGGATTCCTTCGACCAGATAGACGTTGTCGTTGTAGTCGTAGTTGATCCCGGTGTAGTCCTGCGCCAGAAAATAGACGTTGGGGATCACATCGCCGTTTTGATCGACCGCCTGGAAGGCGCGCAAGGTATAGCCACGCTCCACGCCGTCGAACTCGGCCGGCGGATTGCCACCGCCCTTGGGGTTGAGCGACGGGTCAGTGGAGAGGTTCGCCACGGAAATCCCGAAGACATCGTCTCCCAGCCAGGCGTCAGGCACCTGATTGCGTCCGAACGTCTCGCTGGCGTATTCACCATTCGCGAGCTTCGGCAGAAATGCCTGACTGAAGAGCCGGTCGTGGTTGGCCATGGAATTGGTCTGCGACTTGTCGCCCGGCGCGTGAATCGAGACCAGCGCACCGCTGGCGCCATGAAACGCGGCTATCTGGGTGATCTTGGCCTCGGTGGCGCCATCGGCGATCTGCCAGTATCGCGACAGCACTTCATTGGGGTCAGCCGCCTGATAGAGATCGAAGTTCTGCAGTACCGATTTTCCGCCACCGTCGAGCGTCGAGAGTCCTTCGATATGGTTGCCGAAGCCGAACGCGTGCCAGATCTCGTTGAGATTGGGCTCCCAGCCGCCCTCGTCCCTCGCCTGCCAGAAACCCGCCAGCTGAATGTCGGTGACCGGCTGATCGGCGTCATTCGAGGTGATGGTCATCGTCCCCTCGAAGCCTCCGTCGGCGGCATTGCTCGTCGGCGGGGTGTACGCGGCGCGGTCGAAGAACACCTCGACTTCGATCGAGCTTCCCGGCGCGAGGATCAAATCATCCAGCGCATCCGGATCGGCCAGCCGGAAGGGGCCGTCAATGGAGACATCACTGATACTGAGATCGCCACTGCCGTTGTTGGCGATCACCACCGAGCCGCTGTCCTTGTACTCCCGCGGGTCGTTGGAGACATCGTTCTGCTCCAGATAGTTGAACACCACGCGATCGGGAAAGTAGGTCGGATCCGTACTGGTGACGGCGATGCTGCCCGCCGACGTGCCCGGCAGTGGCGCATCGGCAATCTGCAGGTAGTCGATGTCCGGACCGACACCTCTCGGTGCGGTAAGGGTGATCTCGTTGTCACCGGCGGCGAGCGTGACCTGAAAGGTCTGAGTCACCCAGTCGCTCGGCACCGCGCTCAGAGCCGGGAAGTTGACCGCAGGCTGGGTCACGCCATTGACGGTGAGCCCCATGGGGCGGTCTGCCTTGCCCGCGGTGAGCGAATAGCCAACGGTCACCTCGTAGACGCCGCTGGCCGTCGTCTCCACATCCCAGGTAATCGACTGGTTGGTGTTACCGACGAAGTCGACGAAGCCGCTGCCGGAGGCGTCGCGCTCAAGATCCGACTCGGGAATGACGACGGCGCCGCCCGCGAGTGACGCGGCTTCGGCCTCGTAGCGGCCGTCGATGGCCGGCGACTCGGGCTCGTCATTCTCGCTGATCAGCACCTCGAGTTGATCGATATTGGGGCCGGCGTTGATCGCCTGGAAACGAACGCTGTTGGCGCCACTGATCAGCTCGGCAGGGATGTCGAGCGTCTGCCACGTGTTCCAGGCCGCATTGCCGGAGGAGACCCCGGTGGGCGGCGAGAAGCCGAAGGTGCCCACGCTCTCGCCATTGACGAAGACTTCGAGCGGACGGTCGGCCGCAGACCCGTTGGCGTAACGTACCCGCAGCACCGAGTCGCCGATTTGATTGGCGCCGACGTCGAAGTTGAAGGTGATGAAGTCCGCGCTGGTATTACCAAAATCCGCGTAGCCACCCACGATACCGTCGGAGTAGTCGGTATTGCCGTCGACACCGAAGGCACCGGGTCGCACCCCGTAAGGCGGATTGGTATTGGAGGGCTCGGGGTTGTCACCATCACGAATGGTGATCTCGGCCCCGCTGCCGGAAGCGATGACCGCCTGCGTCTCGTCCTCGGCCTGAATGGTGACCAGAGAGACCCACTCTCCACTGCCATCACCGGGGGCGACGATGTCACCGGGGACCGGATCGAGCCGCACGATCTGGCTCTGTCCGTTACTGCGATTGAGTGTCATGAGATAGAGCTGTCCGGTGAGCGGATTTTCGATGATGTCCAGAGGATCGACGTAGCTGATGATCTGGCCGTTGGTGTCGCGTAGAACCGTGTCCTCGGCGACATTGCCGTCCTCGTCGAGGCTGACCCAGCGGATGTCGTTACCGCCGGAATATTCAACGAACAGCAGACTCCCCATGAGCGTGGCGCCGAACACGTTGCTGACGTACTCGATCGCGCCGTTGGGAGAGCGGTTCTCGCCCAGCGAGTAGGCATCCTCGATGTCATACCCCGGATCCGGGTTCTGCCCCGCCGGGTACTCAACGACCTCGTTGGGATCGACCCCGGCGGTGGGATTGCCGCCATTGAGAATGTACTGGTCGTGCAGCGGGTTGGGATGCCCGTAGTAGCCGCCTCTTTCGACCTTGAACAGATAGTCGTCCTGCTTGCCGACGTTGGTCAGCCCTTCGTTCTGCGGTGTGCTCGGGTCGTCGGGCGTGCTGCCGCCGGAGGCGGAACCGTTGGTCGGTAGATAAAGCGAGCCGTTGGAGTGCCACACCAGGTCGTAGGCGTTACGAATGCCGGTGGCGTAGATCTTGAGCACGGCGTCATCGGCAAAGGGATCGTAGTAGTCGATCAACAGGTTGCCGTCGGCATCCTGCACCGATGCCGTCCCATTCTGGGCAAACACCAGATACTGCCCGCCGCCCATGTCGATGGGGCCGTTCTTGAGATCGTTGTCGTCATCCGCGTAACGCCCGTTGGAGCCGTCGGTGGGCAGCGGCTCCGTGGAGACGTCGAAGCCTCCCGGGGGCGCCTCGCGATAGGGGTCGATCTCGAGCACGCTGGCATTGAGCAGTCGCTCAGGACGATTGCCCCAGGCGCTATCGTCCTGACCCATGGCGGTGTTCGCGCCCTGAGAGAGGTAGAGCAGATACGGCGGCTCGTCGGGATGGGTGATCGGGTCGTAGGCGTCATTGGCCTGGAACACCACGCTATTGGTGACGTGGTCACCGTTGGAGCGTGGCAGCCCCGTGATATAGGGCTCGGCTGTCCCCGTGAACGCTGCATTGTTCTCGCCGATGGTCACTTTGCTGACCCGACCGCTGAAGTCCGGCACGCCATTGTCGCGCCCGGTCAGCGGAATCGGATCGTTGTCCGTGACCCAGAGCACGTTCGGATCCGTGGGGTCGAACGTCAGCCCGACGATACCGCGGGCCCCCGAGTCGCCCTGAAAATAGTCGAGCTCCAGCGTCTGCGGGTTGACCAGATCCCCCGTGTCCGGATCGATATCGAAGCGCTTGATCTCGCCATTCATGGTCGAGACGTAGACCTTGGTGTTGTCCGGCGACATCGTGATCGACGTGAAGAGATAGGCGCCGTCCGCCGCGCCGTCGAGCTCGAGATGCGTCGAGAAGCCGACTTCGCTATCGACCGCCGGCGGCTGAGCCCCGGTGACGAAGGTCGAAGTGAATTTCTGAAACTCACGCGTCGGCGCGTCGGAGTCGCTATTGCTGCCGCGATCCTGAAAACCGTCGATGACCAGGGTGTAGCTGGTAAATTCCTCGAGCCCGCCTTGCGGCGAAATAGTCAGCGAATCGAAGCCGCCGGTGGTGTTGATGTTGAACGCCACCTCGTTGCCGGTGACCGTCTCGAACAGCCGCACGGAGCCATCATTGAGGCTCTCCAGCAACACGCCGCCACGCCCTTCCACCACCGAGAGGCCAATGAAGAAGTCGGAGGTCGGATCGATCCCCACCGGCAGACTGCCGTCCTGCGGCTGCAGATCGAAGGCAATCTCGCGCTCCCCTACCCCCGCAACCGCTCGCGGTGAAATGAACTGGGCATAGTCCAGCGGCGCGGCACGTTCGTCGTCCGGCGTGAGGTCCGGCAGCGCCTGAATCTCGAGATACTGGATCTCGGTATTGACGCTGTTGATGCCGATGGCGTCGAGCGTCAGGCGACCGTCGACAACCTGGACCACGCGAGTGACCAGTGATGAGCGATAGCCCGCGCTATCATCGGCGGCCACGCCGTCCTCTGGAAAGTTGGCCGGGCGCTGGGAGGTGAATGGCGTATTGAACGCCTCTCCTTCGGCGTTGATCACATTGACGCTATCGTAGGCGCCGCCGCTGTCGCCGATGGAGATCGTCACCTCGTAGTAGCCATCCTCGAGCTCGATCTCCCAGCCCGCCTTGTCGGCGTAGCCGGGCTTGTCGAAACCGGCATAGGTGGCCTGGCGCGGGTCGACGTCATTCAGCGTATCGGTTCGATCGCCCAGGGCATCCGAATCGTTCCCGGCGATCGCCATGGGCGTCGTGCCATTGGCGGTACCGTCGGCGATCGACGCCTCGGTGACCCAGCCATAGGCGTAATTCACCCCCCCGATCGTCAGCGACTGCTGCCCGAAGGCAAGCCCGGTATCAGCGACGTAGCCCTCCGGGGTAGTCGCCGAATCGGGCTGAAAATTGATCCGGATGGGCGTGCGGTCGCCGGGTTCGACCACGTCGTCGGGCAGCGTATTGATTGAGACTCGATCGATGTTGGGACCGCCGTTGCCGACATTGGCCAGACGCACGGTATTGGCGCCTGCCTCGAGATCGACTTCGTAGGTCTTCTCGCTCCAGTTTTCCCAGCCAGCCGCGCCGCTGCCGGTAGACGTGAACCCGATGACCCCCTGCAGCTCGCCGTCGACGGAAACGGTCATCTGGCGCGTGTTGGGCGCGCCACTGGCGTAGCGCACGGTCAGAAGATAGGTACCCGCTTCATTGACGGAGACTTCAAACCCGGCAGCGTCACCTGGCTGCCCCCCCATGTCGAGATAGCCGGTGCCGGTGTAATCGCCCCACAACCCGTCGCTCCCCGCCGCCGGGTTGGACTCGGGATTGAGCGCATCCCGCACCACCGTATCGGCTTCCGAAGTGCCGTCATCCGGCGTCAATGCTTCACCCTGAATCTCGAAGACCAGAGAGGGATCGACGGGTAGCGCGCTGGCATAATCGAAGAGAATCTGGTCGATATTGGGCCCGTTGGGCATGCCGCCCTCATCGGTCGTCGGGAGGGTGATCTTGACGTCGGTGCCGCCGTAGCGAAGCGGCAGCGACACGGTCACTTCACCCCATTGGTTCCAGCCGCCGGTAGGGGGGAAGGAGAGCAGCGTCGTCGCCCCTTCCCCGCTGCCAACGATCATCGGACGATCGCCGGTGCCGCCGTTGGCGTAGCGGATGGTGGCCGTGTAGAGGCCGGAGGCACTGGGTTGGGTATGAAAAACGAGGGCATCGCCGGGATCCGAACCGATATCCACATAGCCGCCGTTGATTGCGCCGGCACGCACATTGCCGGCGGCGTCGGGATGGTCGGCGTCGACCACACGGGTCAACGCCGGTTCGTCGCTGGCGCCGAAATCCAGGATGGTCACGAGCGCCGGATCTTCCGCCTGGATCACGAAACTCGACGCCAGCGCGCCGAGATCGACGGGAGAGAGCGAGAGGCTATCGATATTGGGGCCATCCGCCATCAGGTTCTCGAGCCGAATGCGCTGCGTGCCCACTTCCAGCGTCAGCGACACTGTCGCGTGCTCCCAGGCCTGCCAGCCCGCGTTACCGCTGCCGGTATGGGGGAAATCCAGGGTGCCCTGTACGTCCTCACCGACCCTTACCGCCATCGGTCGCCCCATGCCACTCGGTCCGCTGCTGGCATAGCGCACATCGAGTTGATAGGTGCCGGCCGTTTCGACGGTGACATCGAAGTAGGTCGCGTCCCCCATCTGCCTGCCCATATCCAGATACCCCTCCCCGCTGTGTCCGTTCCAGAGCCCGTCGGCCCCGGCACCGGGGTTGCTTTCGGGATGGCTCGCGTCGCGCACGACGGTGTAGGCCAGAGAGGCGCCGTCATCGATCGACAGCGACGTGCCCTGAAGACCAAACACGCCGCTATGCCATCCCTCCGCGGGCACGATTTCCAGCGCCTGGACCTGCGAGCCCTGACTGAGCTCACTGCCCTGTGCGTCGAAGGGCCTGAACGTCAAACCCGCAACTCCCGCTGCGAGATCCGCCAGCGTGAACCGAAAAGGCGCACCCTCACTCGTCTGGGCACTGGCGTTGCCCTCGGCATCGACGATCTCGAGCGCGACGCTGGCCGTCGTGGCGGCCTCGAACCCACCGCTGCTTTGCGGCGAAACCTCAAGACGGTAGCGGTCGTCGAGTCGCCCGCCGGACAAAGCATCACCGGGCTCGAGCGTCTCGACGATCGCGCCGGTTTGGGTATCAACAATGGCAAGCGTGAACATGGATTCGGCCCCTGGACGGAATGGTAGTGTGAGCGCGTCCGTGGCAGACCGAGGAGGCACTGCCCGACGCGATGTCGGCGTCTTGCTGGCGTAGCGGAAATTTCAGTCGTGGCGATCCCATCACCCGGCGTCACGCAGAGGCGGCGCGAGCGATTTGACTAAAGTCTTGTTTGACGGAAATTAGCGTGTCTCGATATCGCCGGGAAGTTGAAACTTCTACCACTGGGAATTGAATTTGAGGACTTCTCGAGGGTCACAACGGAGACACTTTCACCGTTTTATTCGCGTTTTCATTGCCTTAAAAAAAACTCTCGAAGCGAACGCCATTTCGGACGTTACACAAGTTTTCAAAAAACTCTTTACTCCGCGGTTATAACCAAAATGAGACTCCATCTAAATCGGTAGTTTTGTCATCCTCGAAAACATTGCAAAGCCCATTTTCGTCACTACCCCGCCAGGCGAAAGCGTTATTGCGTTTTTTTAAAAACCCGAAAGACCATTGATTATTATCGACTTACAGAGATCGATTCGATGTTGTCCGATGATTTATTCGGCCTGTCGGCGTCATGAACAGTGCTTGCAAATTTCTTCACAATCCGCGCATTCTTGCCCCCCACAATTGCCGCAGGAAGAGACCCTTCCTTCGCTCGCAAACCTGAGGGCGCGGACATGAACGAGACTCAGCCGGAACTGAAAAAAGCGTTGATCGAGTGTCGGCGATCTTTTCTCTTTATTCTGCTCTTCAGCTTTTTCATCAACCTGTTGATGCTGGCGCCGTCGATTTACATGCTGCAGGTTTACGACCGCGTCATTACAACGCAGAGCACAGAAACATTGCTCATGCTCACGCTGGTGGTGGTCTATCTCTTTGCCATCATGGGCTGTCTCGACGGGGTGCGGTCGCGCATGCTGGTACGCATCAGTAACCGGTTGGACAATCAGCTCAGCCCACGGCTGTACCAAGCCACTTTTCGCAGGGCGCTCGCCACACCCGGCACCGCATCGCCCCAGCCACTGAGCGATCTGACGGCCCTGCGCCAGTTCATCGGCGGCAACGCGCTGTTCGCCTTTTTCGATGCGCCGTGGATTCCGATCTACATCGCCATCCTGACGCTGTTTCATCCGCTGTTCGGCCTGTTTGCCGCAGTGGCTGGCCTGGTGCTGCTGACCGTGGCCTGGATCAATGAGAAGAGCACCCAAGGCTTACTCGATCAGGCGAACCGCGAGCACGTTCTCGCCCAAGAGCTGGCGACCAGCAACCTGCGCAACGCCGAGGTGATCCAGGCAATGGGGATGATGCCGGCGCTCGGCCAGCGTTGGGCCCATCGCCACCAGGAGTATCTCGCCCATCAGTCACGGGCGAGCGATCGCGCCGGCGCTTTGACCAATCTGTCGAAGACGCTACGAATCCTGTTCCAGTCGCTGATCCTTGGACTCGGTGCCTACCTGGTGATTCACGGCAGTCTGACCGGTGGCATGATGATCGCCGGCTCCATTCTGATGGGACGTGCGCTGGCGCCGATCGATCAGATGATCGGTAGCTGGAAGGGTTTCGTGGGTGCCCGAACCGCGTACGCACGGCTCGATTCGCTTCTCTCGACGACACCGTCGGAGCCCGCGCGCATGCCACTTCCCCCGCCGACCGGCGCGGTCGCGTTGGATGCGGTCATCGCCGCGCCGCCCGGTGCTCGCCTGCCGACACTGCACGACATCGCTTTTGCCTGCCCCGCCGGTGAACACGTCGCCATCGTCGGACCGAGCGCCGCCGGCAAGTCGACGCTGGCGCGAGTCCTGCTGGGGATCTGGCCGATCCAGCACGGGGCGGTCCGCCTCAGTGGCACCGATGTCGCCCAGTGGCCCCGAGAGCGGCTCGGCCCCCATGTCGGCTACCTGCCCCAGGATATCGAACTCTTCAACGGCACGATCGCCGAGAACATCGCACGCTTCGGCGACGTCGATCCCGGCGAGGTGCTCAAGGCCGCGCAGAAGGCGGGGGTGCACGACATGATCCTTCACCAGCCGTCGGGCTACGACACGCCGATTCAGTCGACGGGAGGCGTGCTCTCAGGCGGTCAGCGCCAGCGGCTGGGCCTCGCCCGTGCGCTTTACGGCGCGCCGACGCTGGTCGTTCTCGACGAGCCTGATGCCAATCTCGACGCGGCCGGCGAGCAGGCTCTCATCGATTGTCTGCGCCAGTTGAAGCGCGAGGGCACCACCGTGTTCGTCATCAGTCATACGCCGATGATCCTCGAGCATGTCGATCGCGTATTGACGCTCAAGGAGGGCGCCCTCGTGTCGTTCGCCCCGGCGGTGCGCGAGGATGTCCAGCGCGCTGCGGCCCAGGCGGTCGCCAGGGCCCCCTCGGTCCGCATGCGCGCCCGGGGTCGGGATGAGCCTCGCCCCCGCCCCCCCTACCCGGAGACCCCGTCACAATGATCGCCGCCTCGCTACTGGACGCCGTTCTGTCGGTCGGCGCCGCGCTTCCGGGGGGAGCCATCGCCGCCCCAACACCCAGTGTCCCCACCAGCGACCGGCGGGCACGTCGTGTGGGTATCGTCGTGCTGACCGCCGCGCTCGGTGGTTTTACCCTGTGGTCGGTCACCGCCGACCTCGCCGTCGCCGTGGTCGCGCCGGGGGCGGTGATGGTCGAGACCTCGACCAAGACCGTCCAGCACTTCGAGGGCGGCATCATCAAGGAGATTCTGGTCGCCGACGGTGACCGGGTAGAGGCAGGCCAGACGCTGATCGTACTCGATGACACCCAGCCGTTGGCGAAGCTCTCCATCGCCCGCGCCGAGTACCGCATGGCCCTGGCCAGTGAAGTGCGCCTGATGGCCGAGCAGAGCGACAGCGATACGCTGACGATGCCGCCGGTGCTGCTCGACGACGTCTCCCCCCGAGTACAAGCGGTCGTCGATGTGCAGCGCCGCCTGTTCGAGATTCGTCGACAGTCGCTCATGGATGCCCTCGCGTCGCTCGACGAGAAAGCGAGCCAGATGCGCCAGCAGATCAGCGGACTGGAGTCCCTGCAGGCGGTCAACCGCTCGCGCATCGGCTCCCTCAGCCAGGAGGCCTCGGACTATCGCACGTTGTTCAAGGAGGGGCTGGGTAACAACCAGCGTCTACGCGAACTCGAGCGTCAGATACTTCAGTACCGCGGCGAGAATGCCCAGCATACGGCCGAAATCGGCCAGCTCGGCTCTCAGATCAGCGAGAACGGGCTGCAGAAGGAGCTGCATCGCCAGGAATTCCACCAGCAGGTCAGCGAGGCGCTGCGCGACGCCCAGGCTCAGGTCACTGACGCGGAAGAACGCGTCACGGCACTGGAGGATCAGGTCGCTCGCACCACGGTGACGGCGCCGGTCTCGGGAACGGTGGTTGGCACTCAGGTACACACCCGCGGCGCCGTAGTGCAGTCCGGCCAAACGATCATGGAGATCGTGCCCGCCAACGATGCCTTCATCGTCGAGGCGCGGGTGCCGGACCGCGATATCGACAACGTGCGTGTCGGGCAGCCGGCGGAAATTCGCTTCAGTGCCTTCAATCAGCGCCTATCCAATGTCATTGGCGGCGAGGTCATTCACGTCTCCGCGGACAGTTTCGAAGACGAAGCGACGCGTGCCCACTACTACAAGGCGCGGGTGCGAGTCACCGAGGCGGGTCAGGCCAGCATGACGCAGTCGATGGAACTGCTCGCGGGGATGCCGGCGGAGGTGATGCTGCGCACCGGCGACCGCACCTTCGCCAGCTACATGCTTAAGCCGTTCAGCGACATGCTGGCACGGGCGATGCGGGAGGAGTGATGCCAATGCGATTGCCCACTGCCATCGCCCTGACCGCCGGTGCCGTCAGCCTGCTGCTGGCGTCACAGGGGTTGGCGGCAAGCGCCGCGGCGGCCAGTCCTGCCCGGCAGGGTGTCAGCAGTGCTCCCCTCGTCGATTCGCCTGGCACGCCACCGCCGGCCTCCCCGGGTGCCGAGACGTCGCTGCCCGCGATGTCCGAACTGATCGCCCGTGCACTGGACAACGACGCGGGCTTGAGAAGTCGGCGGCTCGACGGTGCCTCGGTGGGCCAGGAAGTGCCGATGGCGCGTTCCCGGCTATTGCCGCGACTGGAGGCAAGTGCGAACTATCGCGTGAGTGATGCCGACAATATCTACACCGACAATCCGCAGGACTACCCCGACGAGGTCTACGACGACCGCATCTCTGGCCGCACACAGGATACCAGCTGGCAGGTTCGGCTCACGCAGCCGCTATTCGATCTGGAGCGTTCGCGGCAGCTCGGCAAGGCGCACGCCCAGGCCGACGCCGCCACACTCGAGGTCGCGGTTGCCGAGCGGGATCTGGCAATGACGGTCATCGACACCTATCTCGACGCCTATCGCGCCTCGCGGCGCGTGGGGCTGCTGATGGCCCAGCGCGAATCGCTCACCCTGCAGCAGCGCCAGGCGCAGCGCGCCTACGATCTGGGTCTGGGGGATCGCATCAATCTGCTGGAGTCTCAGTCACGGCTCGATCAGGCGATCGCTGACCAGACCGCGGCGGAGAACGCACTCTCGATCGCCATCACGGATCTCGAGCGTCTGACCGGGGTAACGCCGGACTTCACCCCGAGGCTGATCGAACGCTCGGCGACGTTCACGCCAGGTGCCGAGGACCAACCGCTGGAATCACTCCTCACCCGGAGCAGCGACAATGCGGACGTGCGCCTCGCAGCCCAGCGCGAGAACGTGACCCGTCAGGAAACGGACATTCGGCGCGCGGCGCGCTATCCCCGCCTGGACTTCGTGGTCGATTACAGCGATCTGCACAGCAACGACGCCCTGCGCACCAGCCGCGAGCTCTCTGCGGGGGTCGAGCTGAACGTTGCGCTCTACCAGGGCGGCTACACCACGGCGAGCATCCGCCAGGGCGAGCTGACAGCACTCGCCGGCGCTGCGGATCTCGACAACGAACGCCGACTCGCCCAGCAGGAAGTGCGACGCCGCCTGCGCAGCATTCAGGGAGATCGCCGCCAGCTCGAAGCGCTCACGCGCTCGATCGAATCGGCTTCGCTATTCGTCGAGGCCGCGGTGCGCGGCGAGGCCCTGGGGCTTCGCGACCTGGTCGATGTGCTGGACGCCCGCGCGACGCTCTACGACCTCCGCATTCGCTACGTCGATACGCTCTGCGACTATCTCGACAACCGTGCGGCGCTCGCCGCGGCCACCGGCACACTCGACACCCCGAGCATCGACCGCCTGATGCGAACTCTCGAGGCGCTGGAGCGGGAAGCCGACCCACCGGCCATCGTTGCCCAAGCCGGCGTAGCGACTCCCACCCGGCGCTAGCCTCAATGCTTTGCGACCTTCTCGTAAAGCACCTCGCTCCGATCCCCCCGGCCTGACCGACCGGGGCGTGCCGACGGCGTCTGCTATCTTTCAGTAGCTTCTAAGCCCGCTTTTCTATCGTGACTGCCTGGCGGCGGTTACCCCTGCCATTGGAGCCTACCCATGACGACAATACTTCTGTGTCTGCTGATCACCGCGTTGATTCCCTACGGTCTCGCTTTCTGGGCCAGTGCCGAGCGGCGCCAGGCATTCGGTAAAATCGACAATCACCACCCGCGACAGCAGTACGCCAACCTGACCGGCCGCGGCGCTCGGCTGTGGGCCGCGCAGCAGAATGCCTGGGAAGCGCTGGGCCTGTTCACCGCGGCGGTGGTGGCCGTAGGTCTTACCGGGACGACAGGCGCGCTGGTGGTTCTCGCCAGCGTGATCTTTGTACTGGCGCGAATTGGTCATGCCCTCTGTTATGCACTCGATCTTGCGACGCCTCGCTCGATCATCTTCATCGTCGCCTTCATCGCGGTGCTCTTCATGTTCGCGACCGCGATCTTCTGAGCTGGCACTTAACGGGGCGGCCCGCGTCGCCGAGAACGGTCATCTGAAGTGCTGGGATTGCCGACGCGGAGCCGCGCCATTTCGACCTCTGGCGGTCGGCTTTTCTCTCATTACTCAGTCAAGTTTGCCCGGTTGGCGCCGATAGCGTTGCTACCTGAACGTCCGCCACCGCAGTTAGCAGACGAGACTCCGTATCGATGGACACAAACGAACCGCTTTCCGTTGTAGACCACGTGATGCAAGGCGGACCGGGCCTCGAAACCGCATTCAAAGGCGCTCGCCCCCGCTTGGGGTTCAACCCGCAGCTCACTTCATGGCGCGCCCATGCCTTCGAGGCCGTCGGCTTGAAAGCCTGGCGATGGTCGGCACCGGATACCTATTGCACGCTGTGGCTCGGCGATGGGCAGCCAACCGTGCAGGTTGGCATCCGTGACCTGCTGCGAGCACTGCCGCCGCATCAGTGCCGGCAGTTGACCCAGCGCTTGCGCGCCTTGAATACCGGGCTCGCCGCCACGCTGGAGATCGACATCGACCCCGCCAGCGACGGCCGCCGGTGGCGAGTCCGCGCCCGGGCCATGTCTCGCGACGCCTCTGGAGCGCCGACGCATCTGCTGGGTAGCGCCGAAGTCGTGGCGACATCAGCAGAAGTCGTGGCGATACCGGCAGACTACGGCAGCGAGCACGCCAGGGCCGAGGCATTCTCGGCGTCCCGCGATCCGATGCTGGTCATCAATGAGCACTGGCAGCTACTCGAGATCAATCACGCTTTCCGGACGCTCGTCGACCTACCCACGGAGGTGACGCCCCATGCCTCGCTCAAGCACTACTTGAGTTCGACGCTCCTCGACGCGTCTCCATCCAATGCGGTGCAGCGCTTGGACGCCACGCATCACGAGGGCATTTTCTACACCGGTAACGCTGGAGAGCGGACGATCCCGGTGGAGATCACGCTGAGCGATTTCACGCACCGCCAAAGCGGCAATGTGCTCTATACCGCCACACTTCGAGACATCACGGCGAGTAAACGCTCACAACGCGAACTCGAACATCTTGCCAGCATCGATACGCTCACCCAGCTGCCCAATCGCTCGACGCTGGAGTGTCAGCTGCACCGGCGGCTCGAGAAGATGCCGGCAGACAAGACCCTGTCGGTTCTCTTCGTCGATCTCGATGGCTTCAAGCCCATCAACGACTCTCTCGGCCATCAGGCTGGCGATGGTGTCCTGAGAGCCATGGTGGAGCGACTCCACGCGACGCTTCGCGGCCGCGACCTGATCGCTCGCTGGGGTGGCGACGAATTCGTGATCGTGCTGGAAACGGGGGGAGACCTGGAGCGTTCGAAAAAAGTCGCCAACCGGCTGCGAGACGCGATCTCGCGCCCCCTGACGATCGAAGGTCATGACATCACGCTGACCGCGAGTATCGGCATTGCCCTCGCCCCCGACGACGGCGTTGACAGTGAAACACTGCTCCAGCATGCCGATGTGGCCATGCATGCGGCCAAGGATCTGGGCAAGAACACGGTTGTCGCCTATCACCACGAGATCAAGCACGGCAGCATCGAGCAGATGTCGATGCTTTCCAGGCTGCGCGTCGCGATCAGCGAGGAGACGCTCGATTTCGTGGTGCAACCGAAGTTCGATGGCACCAATCAGATTGTGGGGGCGGAGCTGCTTGCGCGCTGGTCGCTACCGGATTGCGGGATGATTCCGCCCAGTACCTTCGTCCCCCTGGCCGAACACAACGGCATGGCCTCAGCACTGGGCAACCTGGCCATCGAGCACGCCGCGCGCTATGCCGCGACGCTCGCCGGTCTCGGCTATCCATTGCCGGTCGCGGTCAACATCTCCGCGCTACACGTGGTGGACGAGGACCTGAGCTGCGTGCTGCGGGACGCCTGTACCCGTCACGGCATCACGACAGACCAGATCGAGCTGGAGGTCACCGAATCGGTCTTTCTGGAGAACACCCGGGCGCCGGAGGCGCGCATCGAGCGCATCCGGCAGCTGGGGTTCCGGGTTGCCATGGATGACTTCGGTTCGGGCTACTCCTCCCTTGGCTACCTCAAGCGCCTGCCCTTCGATACCATCAAGATCGACCGCAGTTTCATGAGCGATCTGACGGAAGATTCCCGGGCGCGCGATCTTCTCGCCGGTATCGTCGGGCTCTGTACGCTGCTCGGCATGGAGACGGTCGCGGAGGGGGTGGAGACTCTCGAGCAGTGGGAGCTGCTGCAGGCCATTGGGGTGGCGCAATACCAGGGCTTCTACCTGGGTCGCCCGATGTCGATGCACCAACTGATCGAACGGCTAGACGGCTAGCGGCACCCCAGGCGTCGGGACCGACCGCCGTTCGGTGATGAACGAGTGGCTTGGCGTGCCCTTGGCTCCCGGCTAAGGTAACGCCTCTACTCGCCGGCCAGAGAGTGTCATGTCGCTCGTTTTCAGTTTGATCGCGCCCGCTTCCTACACCGCACCGGAAACGCTGGCACGCGCCGCCGAGGCGCTGCAGGCGCTGGACATCACGGTGCGTTTCCCCGCCGCGCTTCAGGCGCAGACGCGCTATCTTGCCGGCGACGTCGAGCATCGCGTCAAGGTCCTGCACGACGCCTACGCCGATCCCGAGACCGATGCGATATGGGCGGTGCGCGGCGGTTATGGCTGTGCCCATCTCGCCAACCGGATCGACTGGGCCAATCTGCCGGCCAAGCCGCTCATCGGCTACTCCGACGTCACCGTACTGCTGGATCAGTGCCGACAGCGAGGACTCCCCGCCATTCACGGTCCCGTGATGAAAGAGGGGGTAAAACTTCAGGACGACAGCGAGGCACAGCGGCTTGCCGCCGACCGCGACTTCGCTGCGCTCCTCGCGCTGCTGGGAGGTATCCCGCCGGAACCGATCCCTCTCAACGCCGTGACGCCCCACGAGGATGCCGTCTTCGAAGGACCGCTGGTGGGCGGAAACCTTGCCGTGCTGGCGAGCCTCGTCGGCACGCCGCTGGGGTTTCGCGCCCCGCCGGGCGCGATCGTCGTGCTCGAGGATGTCGGCGAGCCCTACTATCGCCTCGAGCGGGACCTCTGGCAGCTGGTGGCATCCGGGGCCCTGAATGATGCAGCGGCCGTCTGTCTCGGCACTTTCGAGGGGTGTCAGCCCTACGGGGACCTGAACCCGGCTACGTTGTTCGCCACCTGGCTTTCGCCTCGTGGCCTGCCGCTCTTCGAGGGGCTCCCGGTCGGCCACGGCCGCGACAATCTTCCGTGGCGCTATGGCGCGGTCGCGCGTCTTGAGAACGGCCACCTCCACTTTTCTGCCTGAGACAAAAAAGCCGCTTCGCAACATCCGAAGCGGCAGAGGGAGAGAGAGTCAAAGCAAGGCTTGTCAGAGTGGCATTCGCCGCTCTCGATCAGAGGCGTTCGAACACCGTCGCCACGCCTTGTCCCATGCCGATACACATGGTGGCCAGCCCGAGCGAGGTCTGCTGCTGGCGCATGACGTTGAGCAACGTGGTGCAGATCCGCGCCCCTGAACAGCCCAACGGATGGCCGAGCGCAATGGCGCCCCCGTGGAGATTGACCGCCTCGTCGAGACGATCCAGCAGGTCAAGATCCTTGAGCACGGGAATGGCCTGGGCGGCAAACGCCTCGTTGAGCTCGACGGTCTGGATGTCGCCCGTCGTGAGCCCGGCGGCCTTGAGCGCCTTTTGCGACGCCGGAACAGGCCCGTAGCCCATGATCGAAGCATCGCAGCCGGCCACGCCGGTGGAGACGACCTTGGCCAGCGGCTCAAGACCCAACGACTTCGCCCGCTCATAGCTCATCACCATGAGCGCGGAGGCACCCACCGAGAGCGCCGACGAGCTTGCCGCCGTCACGGTGCCGCTTTTGGGATCGAAGGCCGGCTTGAGCGAGGCCATCTGCTCGAGGCTGGCATCTTCACGGACGACCTCGTCGTGCTTGATGCGACTCAACAGTCCCTGCGCGTCGTGGCCCTCGATCGGCACGATTTCGCGATCGAAATAGCCCTGCCGATTCGCCTCGCTGGCCCTTTGGTGCGAGCGGAGGGCGAACTTGTCCTGCTGCTCGCGGGTGACGCCGTGCATCTTGCCCAGCAGTTCGGCAGTCAGCCCCATCATCATGGCGGCCTTGGCTGCGTGTTTACTCGCCGCCGGGTTGACGTCCACCCCATGCGTCATCGGCACGTGTTCCATGTGCTCGACCCCGCCGATGAGGTAGCAATCGCCCATGTCGGCGCGAATATTGGCGACCGCGATATGCAGCGCGCTCATCGAGGAACCACACAGGCGGTTGACCGTCTGCGCCGGTACCGACCGGGGAATGCCGGTGAGGATGGCAGCATTGCGCGCGATGTTCATCGACTGCTCGAGGGTCTGATTGACGCAGCCCCAGATCACGTCATCGACCGCGGCAGGGTCGAGACCCGCGTTTCTGTCGAACAGCGCCTGCATCACGGCGGCGGAGAGATTCTCGGCGCGCACATTGCGAAAGGCGCCCTGCTTGGCCTTGGCCATGGGGGTGCGAACGGCGTCGACCACCACGGCATCTCTGGCATGCAAACTCATAACGTTGACTCCGATGGGTGGTGGATTCAGACGCGACCTGCGTCCTGGGTCGCCGGCGTCTCGGCGTAGAAACGCTCGCCGTTGGCGGCCATTTCGCGCAGGCGCGACGTGGGTGCATAGAGCGCACCCAGTTCGTCAGCCAGCCGCTCGGCTTGAGCGACGAACTCGCCAACGCCCAGCGCATCGATATAGCGAAGGGCCCCACCGCGAAACGGCGGGAAGCCGATGCCGTAGATCAGCGCCATGTCCGCCTCGGCCGCTGATCCCACGATGCCCTCTTCGAGGCAGCGCACCGTCTCCATGCAGAGCGGGACCATCATTCGGGCGATGATCTCGTCATCGCCCAGCTCGCGCTGTTCGGTGACGACTTCGCTCACCAGACGATGCGCTTCATCGTCATGGAGCTTTTTCGGCTTGCCCTTGCGGTCCTCTTCATAGCGGTAGAAACCACGGCCATTCTTCTGCCCCAGTCGCTCATTTTCGAGCATGATCTGAATCGCCGACTTGTCGCGCTGCGCCATGCGATCGGGGAAACCTTCGGCCATCACATCGCCGGCGTGAACCGAGGTATCGATACCCACGACGTCGAGTAGGTAGGCCGGCCCCATCGGCCACCCGAAGCGCTCCATGATCTTGTCGGCACGCTCGAAGTCGACGCCGTGAGCCGCCAGAGAGCTAAAACCGCCGAAGTAGGGAAAGAGCACCCGGTTGACCAGAAAGCCCGGGCAGTCGTTGACCACGATCGGCGTCTTGCCCATCTGCCGCGCGTAGGCCACGGTCGCGGCAACGGCCTTATCGGAGGTCTTGGCGCCCCGGATGACCTCGACCAGCGGCATGCGGTGAACGGGATTGAAGAAGTGCATCCCGCAGAAGTTTTCGGGACGCGACAGCCCCGCCGCCAGCCGATCGATGGAGATAGTGGAGGTGTTGGAGGCGAGCACCGTCTGCTCGCTGATCCGCGACTCGACTTCCTGGAGTACCGCGCCCTTGATCTTGGGATTCTCGACGACCGCTTCGACGACGATGTCGACCGAATCGAAGTCACCGTAGGAGAGCGTGGGGCGAATGTTACCGAGCACTTCCGCCAGGCGTTCCTGGCTGAGTTTGCCGCGCTCCAGCTGCTTGCCAAGCAGCTTGCGGGCCTCCTTGAGACCCAGTTCGATCGCCTCGACCTTGATGTCCTTCATCAGGATCGGCGTGCCCTTATAAGCGCTCTGGTAGGCGATGCCGCCGCCCATGATCCCTGCCCCGAGCACTGCCGCCTGAGCGATCGTCGGTGCGTTGTCGGCGTAGCCCTTGGCTCTCTTCTTGACCGCCTGATCGTTCAGGAACAGCCCAACCAGGTTGTAGCAGACATCGGTCTTGGCCAGCTTGGCGAAGGCTTGCGCCTCGATGGACTGCGCGCGCTCCCGCTCCTCGCCGGCGCCTTTCTGGATCACACGAATCGCTTCGATCGGCGCCGGGTAGTGCGGCCCTGCCTTGCCGGCCACGTAACCCTTGGCGGTTTCGAACGCCATCATCTGCTCGACGCCATTGAGCTTGAGCGGTGAGCCCTTCTCAACGCGACGGGCGCGATAGTCGAGGTCACCGGCCGCCGCCTTGCCGACCAGATCCCGTGCCGCACTCATCAGCCCTTCAGACGGGACGACCGCATCGACGGCGCCGACCTTGAGCGCGGCACTGGCGTCATTCTGCGTGCCGCCAGCGATCCATTCGATGGCGTTGTCGGCGCCGATCAGCCGCGGCAGCCGCACACAGCCTCCCCAGCCCGGGACGATCCCCAATTTGGTCTCGGGGAGCCCGATCTGGGCGCCATCCGCCATCACTCGGTAGTCCGTTGTCAGGGTCACTTCGCAGCCACCGCCCAGCGCCAGACCATTGATGGCGGCAACCGTGGGAAACGGCAGATCCTCAATTCGGTTGAAGATGACGTGAACCTGCTGATTCATGTCGACGAGGAACGCTTCGTCCTTGGCGAACATGCCGTGGAATTCGGTGATATCGGCGCCAACGATGAAGGCATCCTTGGCGCTCGCGAGGATCAGCCCGGTAATTCCGGACTCTCCTTCGAGCGACGCGATGGCCTCGTCGAGTTCGCTGATGACAGCGGACGACAGCTTGTTGATCGATTCGGCTTTGAGATCGAAGGTGAGGATGGCGAGACCGCCCTCCTCCCGCTCGACGCGAATGGCATCGCCTTGATAGAGCATGGGGTTCTCCGTGCCATGACTTCAGTAAGCTCCGACGCGACCCGGAGCGAATCATACGAGCGTTTGAATGCCTGCAGCATTGCGTGACCCCGGCATCGCGTCAAGCTCAACCAAAGTCGTGAGCGGTACTCGAGCCTTCCTAAGGGTGAAGGAGATCGAGACGATGGCCCCGGCCGTCAGCATGACTGACAGGGAGCCGACGCGGGAATCCGTCGGGGTGCGCTAGACTGCAGCCGCTCGTGGTTTCATTGCACCGTTCACCCCCGAGCACTGTCCGTCGATCATCTTCACCGTCACTCAGGAGCGCTGCGTGCCCTTCAAGGATAGTCTGCCCCCGCCGAAGCTGGCCTGGATAGAGCCGCTCATCGCCCGATCGAGACGCTTGTTGTGGCTGTGGCCGCCGATTGCCTTCGTGCTCGGCCTGCTGGGGTTCTTCCTGGTCAATCGTCAGCAATGGCTGGGTGCGCTACTGGCCGTAGGACTGGTGCTCACTTGGGTGCTGCTGATCGCGGAAAGCCTGATTAGTCGGTGGCTCTCGCGACGTGGCCGTCAATCCGGACTGCCGCGTGCCGTCACCACCTTTCTGGCACAGATGGTCCATCAGGAGACGCTTTTTTTCTGCTTGCCCTTCTTCCTGGCGACCACGATCTGGACCAGTGGGCAGGCGCTGTTCACCGGACTTCTCATTGGCTGTGCGCTGCTGGCGATTCTCGACCCGCTCTACTTTGGCCTCTCGAACCGGCACCGCTGGCTCTACTTTCTCTTCCACGCCCTCTGCGTCTTCGTGGTGACGCTGGTCGCGCTGCCGATCATGCTGAGCCTGACCACCGGCGAGAGCCTGATTCTTTCGATTCTGGCCATGGCGTTCTTCAGCATCCCCAGCCTGGTGGGTCTGCTCAGGCCCGCGGGAACCTGGCGCTGGCTCGCCATGCTGGGGCTAGTGGCGTTACTCAGCGGCACCGCGTGGATGGGCCGCAGCTTGATTCCACCGGCGACGTTATGGCTATCGGGCAGTGCCCTGTCACCGGCGTTCGATACCGCCGCGCGTGAGCCCCGTGGCGCGATGGCGTTGACACCGGAAGCACTGCGGACGCGCGGCCTCTATGCCTACACGGCCATTCGCGCGCCCCGCGGGCTACGCGAAAAGATCTATCACGTCTGGCGCCACGAGGGACGCGTGGTCGAGCGCATTCCTCTGATCATTCACGGTGGCCGAGAGCAGGGTTACCGCGCCTGGACGCACAAGCAACATTTCTCGAACGATGTCGGCGGCCGCTGGCAGATCGATGTGACGACCGAAACCGGTCAGCGCATCGGCAGCCTGACCTTCACCGTGGCCCCGGGAGCCGAGGCCAGCAAGGCCGATGGCCAAATTCACCGTCCGCCCGGGCTTCCCGGATGGAACATTCGCCATCTTTTAGGAAATGACACGAGCCACGCCAAGGATTGACGACGTCGCTTGCATTATCCTGCGGCGCTTTAGAGAATGTTAGGACGTTCACGATTTAGGTAAACCGCTATGGCACAACATATCGGCTTCAAACTCGCTCGCTTGCCCCGACTCTGGCGGGCCGTCATCGATGAACGCTTGGCGCCGCTGGGCCTGACCCAGACCCGCTGGGTGACACTCTACAATCTTCGCCGCATGGGCGGCGGTCAGGCGCAATGCGATCTGGCCCGCGCCATCGGCGTCGAAGCGCCGTCTCTCGTTCGCACGCTCGACCAGCTGGCCGAGCAGAATTTGATCGAGCGCCGCCCCTGCTCGGAGGATCGCCGCACCAAGCGGCTACATCTCACCACTGAGGCGTCGCCGCTACTCGAACAGATCGAGGCGATCGTCGATCAGGTTCGCGATGAGATGCTGGCCGGCCTGAGCGATGAAGAGATCGATCACTTCGAGGACGTGCTCAACCGCATCGAGAAAAACGGGCTCGACCTCCAGCGCCAGGCAGAACCGGCTAAGGTCGGCTGACGCCGACCGTTCTCCAGACCCGGCGTCGACGCGCCGCCCCGGACGGTGGCGCTCCTGCCCCCTCAACCTTTTCGGCCGCTACCCGCCAGCGTATCCCGCATGGCAAGCCATGTTGGCCATTCGCGTTCGAAGCGCTCGAGCCCCACACCCTCCTGCCACCAGACCCGCAGCGTCTGCTCGCGAGATTCCACCACCAACACGTCGTCCGGCAGGCTCTCGAGCCATGCCGCCAGCGCCTGATGCCTGGCGTCATCCAGCGATGGCAGTGGCACTTCCCGCCAGCGCCAGTCTGGCGTTGCCGCATCGAGCGCCTCGCTGGCGACTCGGTTACGCACCAGAACGAACGCGGCGCCTTTCTCGTCGATCGGGTAACGTAGCCGGTACCCGATCAGCGCGATGTCTGGCCGCGCCAGAGGCGCCCGGGTGAAATCCAGTTCGCCACCATGACGCCTGACATACTGGCGGAGCCGGCTGCGTAGCGTTTCGCCCGGGCTGGGACGCAGCCAGACCATGGGGGAAAGAATCAGTAATACCGCAATCAGTAGGCATGCCCAGATGGCCATAGCGCTCTCAGTTTGGTGCTGTTGAATTGAAGGATAATGATCGCCGCCTTCGTTGCGGCCGCTCGTCGCATCCGCCATGATCGGCTGCGGCACGATGCCATGATGAGTGCGCTTGGCGGCGCCTGGCGACGGGATTACAGTAGGAAACAGGCATTAGCCGGATGGGAGGAGTCACCATGAGCAACGAATATCAACACGTACTGGTCGCCGTGGATCTCACCAAGGATTCATACAAGGTGCTCGAGCGCGCGATCCCCATCGCTCGCCGTAATCAGGCCAAGCTGTCGATCATCCATACGCTGGAACCGCTCGGTTTCGCCTACGGTGGTGACATCCCGATGGATCTGACCAGCATCCAGGATCAGCTGGACGAACACGCCACGCAGCGGCTGGGCGACATTGCCGATCCCTACGATATTCCCCGGGAAGATCAGCACATCGTCATCGGCATGCCGGATACCGAAATCCAGCGCTTTGCCAAGGAGCACCATGTCGATCTGATCGTCGTTGGCTCCCACGGACGCCACGGCTTCGCCCTGCTGCTCGGCTCGACTTCCACCGGCGTGCTGCATGGTGCCGAGTGTGACGTGCTCGCCGTGCGCGTCGGCAAGGATGGCGAAACCCAGGAGTAAGCGACGCTCATTTCGCACCGAGCGACAGCCACTGCCGCGCCCCGAGGCGCGGCAGTGACGTTTCAGTCCTCGCCCGCCGCCATCGCTTCGAGCGTCATCCAGCGCTCCATGGCCTGATCGAGCTCTGCCTGCGCTTCGCTCATCGCCTCCAACGTGGCGGTCACCGTCGTGCTCTCCTGCTGATAGAAATCGGGGCTGCCGACCTTGGCCTCGAACTCACCGATCTTGGCCTCGAGTGCTTCAATCGTCGCCGGTAGCGCATCGAGCTCTCGCTGCAGCTTGTAGGAGAGCTTGACCGGCCGCTTGTCGCTGGTTGCCCGGCTGCCGGCGACCGGCGATGCCTGAGTCCCGTCCTTGGCGGAGGTCTCCGCGCCGCTGCCACGAGGGGTCTCCCAGGGAGCCGGCGGCAGCTTGCCCCCCTGGCGCACCCAGTCGGTGTAGCCGCCGACGTATTCGCGCACGATACCGTCGCCTTCGAAAGCGAGCGTCCCGGTCACGACGTTATCCATGAAGGCTCGGTCGTGAGAGACCAGCAGCAGCGTGCCTTCAAACTCCAGCAGCAGTTCCTCGAGTAGCTCCAGCGTCTCGACGTCGAGATCGTTGGTCGGTTCGTCGAGTACCAGGACGTTGGCGGGCTGGGTAAAGAGTTTGGCCAGCAGCAGACGGTTGGACTCGCCGCCGGATAGTGCCTTCACCGGCTGACGGGCTCGCTCCGGGGTGAAAAGGAAGTCCTGGAGATAGCTGATGACGTGCTTGTCCTTGCCCGCCACGGTGACCTTGTCACTGCCCTGCGCGACGTTGTCGTAGACGCTCTTGTCGAGCTCGAGCCCGGCTCGTAGCTGGTCGAAGTAGGCGACGGAGAGGTTGGTTCCCACCCTGACGCTGCCCTCCTGCGGCGTGAGCTCGCCGAGCAGGACCTTGAGCAGAGTCGTCTTGCCGGCGCCGTTACGGCCGATCAAGCCAAGCCGGTCGCCGCGCTGAATCTCCAGCGACAGATCACGGATGATGCACTCTTCACCGTAATAGTGAGTGACCTGCTCGAGCTCGACGACCCGCTTGCCGCTGCGTTCGCCGCTGTCCACCTGGAAGGAGGCCTTGCCTTGCCGCTCGCGGCGCTGGGAGCGCTCGCCGCGCATCTTCTCGAGCGCCCGCACGCGGCCCTCGTTACGGGTCCGGCGGGCTTTGATGCCCTGGCGAATCCATGACTCTTCCTGGGCGAGTTTCTTGTCGAACTCGGCGCGCTCGCGGGCTTCGACCTCGAGCTCGTGGGCTTTCTGCGCCTGGTAGGTGGCGTAGTCTCCGGGGTAGCGACCGAGGCGCCCTCGATCCAGCTCCAGAATGGCCGTGGCAAGGCGTGACAGAAATGCCCTGTCGTGAGTGATGAAAAGGACCGCGCCATCGAAGGCGAGCAGTTGTTCCTCGAGCCACGCAATCGTGTCGATGTCGAGATGGTTGGTAGGCTCGTCGAGGAGCAGCAGGTCGGGACCGGCAACCATGGCTCGCGCCAGCGCCACACGCCGGCGCCAGCCACCGGATAGCGCGCGCATCTGGGTCTCCGCCAGCAGGCCCAGTCGAGTAAGCACGGTGTCGATACGCTGGTGGAACGACCAGCCGTCAAGCGCCTCGAGGCGCGTCTGCAGCGTCTCCAGTCGGCGCATGTCGGGGTCGTCCTTGGCAATCAGCCGCTGATACTCGGCGAGCAGGTCACCGGTTTCGGGCAGCCCCTGAGCGACGATCTCGAAGATGGTGGCGTCGTCGGCGTCGGGCAGCGACTGCTCGAGCACACCGACCTTGAGCCCGGGGGCCCGCCAGACATGGCCGTCGTCGGCCTGGTTGTCACCGGCAATCAGACGCAGCAGTGTCGACTTGCCGGTCCCGTTCCGTCCTACCAGGGCCAGTCGCTCGCCTTTCTCGATCACCAGATCGGCACCGTCGAGCAGTACGTGATGCCCGTAGGCGAGTTGCAGTTGTTCCAGCCGGAGCAGTGCCAAGGAGAACCTCATGATCGTGATTAGAAATCGAGCGCCATTGTAACGCGCTCAGCCGATGCTGCAGTGATATCGCGCGGTCTCTACAATGGGCGAACTCGCAGCGGAAGAACTCGCAGCCGGACAGCGTGACTTGCCCGCGCCTCGACGCCCCGCGCGACCCCGTTCGTCTTGAGTGGCCTTCTGCTGCCGTTCGCTCTCATCATCAACGTCTTCGTCAACAAGGAGTGCCGCTTGAGCGACACGCCCCAATCGTCATCACCGCTACCCGAGGCGCTGGAGATCACGTCTCCTGCACCGCTCATCGATATCGGTGCCAATCTCACCCACGAAAGCTTCGAGCGCGACCTCGACGCAACGCTGGGCCGTGCACAGCACGCCAACGTCACTGCGCTCATCGTCACCGGCGCGGATCTCGAAGGCGCACAGAAGGCGCAGACGTTGGCCGGGCGCTACTCGCAGCTCTACGCCACCGCCGGCCTGCACCCGCACCACGCCGGCGAGTGGAACCCTGACCTCGAGGCGCGGATGCGCGAGCTGCATCGGACCGACGAGGTCGTTGCCGTCGGCGAATGCGGGCTGGACTTCCATCGCGATTTCACGCCGCGGGACGTCCAGCAGCAGGCGTTCGAGGCGCAATTGGCGCTGGCCGCCGAATCCGGCCTGCCTCTGTTCCTCCACGAGCGCGACGCGGGTTCGCGGATGCTCGAAATACTGCGGGAATGGCGTGACCGGCTCAGCAATGCCGTGGTGCACTGTTTCACAGGCGACAGGAAAACACTTCACGGCTATCTCGATCTCGATCTGCATATTGGCCAGACCGGGTGGATCAGCGACGAGCGCCGTGGTCATCACCTGCGCGAGTTCGTGGCCGACATTCCCAGCGATCGGCTGATGGTCGAAACCGACTGTCCTTACTTGCTGCCGCGCCATTTGCCGGCGAAGCTCAAGGGACGCCGTCATGAGCCTGCTCTGCTGCCCTGGATCGTGCGCGAGCTGGCCCACTGGCGCGGCGAAACGGAACAGACGCTGGCCGCGCAATCCACCCAGACCGCAGCCAGTTTCTTTCGGCTGCCGATGCAGAACACCACGGGGCAGGACACATGATCGAGTATCCGGGATTCATCGCGGTCGAGACCGGTGAAGACAACTCGCTACCCCTGGCGATTGCCTGGGCGCTCTCCGACGGCACGGTCAAGCACACCCTGATTCAACCCGACGAGCAGTGGCTCGACGACGAGATGCTCTCGTTGAATGGCTATGATCTCGATGACCTGCGCTACCTTGGGGTCAGCCCGTTGGATGTGCTGCGTGAGCTCGAGGGCGATCACTTCAACGAGACGCTCTACACCGCTGGCGTGCAGGATGACGAGGCGGCGCTGTCGCGGTTGTTCGACGACTTCGGCGTCGACCCTTTCGTGGAGCTCGCCCCCGCTTCCAGGCTCTACCCCGATCTCGACGCCGGCGAGTGGTCGCGAACGCGCAACGAGATGTTCGGCGATATGGGGCTGGAACCCCTGCGTCCCGAGCACGAAGTACAGGTCATGCTCGAACTGCACAAGCGCCTGATCAACGAGCAGGCGTGATCCCCGAGCCGGCGTTCGCCGAGCACGTCCCGGTGCCGGCGCCATGGGACGCGGGGGTTCAGCGGCCGCTGTCGACTAGTCGCCGTCGGCCATGCGCCGCGGCGGCTTCCAACGTCATCCCTCCCTGATAGTAGCCCTCCAGGGCGCGATAAAAAGCGTCGGCTCGCGGCGGTAGGCCATGTCTCCGGTGGTACTCGGCGCGCTGGGCCACGTTGGCGGCGAAGCGCTCGGGATCGCCGTCGGCGCCATCCAGGTTGTCGACGCTGACGCGAAACGGCTTATCACACGCCTCGCTGAAAAGACGCTCAAATGCCTGCGGTGCGATCTCCACGCGCTCGAACTCGGACTGTTGCAGTGCGTCGCGACCGTCGGGTTCGTACCAGTAGCCGTAGTCCTCCTGCTCCCGGCGGGCAGCGCCGGCAATGCACCAGTGGCTGATTTCGTGGAGGGCACTGGCAAAAAAGCCATGCGCGAAAATGATGCGGTGGTAGTTCTGATCACCACCCGCCGGCAGGTAGAGCGGTTCGTCATCGCCGCTCACGAGGCGAGTGCCGTAGGATTCCGCGAAGAGCGCATCGAACAGGGTGATCAGATCCTCGATTCGGTGGGTCACGCACAACTCCAGAAGGGACGGTTTGATCGATCGGGTGGCGGACCTGTCACGGCTGCGCAGGGCCCGGCCAGCCGGTGGGCGAGTATACGCAACTCGCCGATGGTCGCCGAGCCCGGAGAGCACAACACCTGCTAGAATCGCCGCCCTGTCCATGCGGTCAAAGGAAGGGCTCATGCCATCGCTATCTACCCGCTGTCGTCGCGAAACGGGCAGCTTGCTTCGCCTGGGACTGCCGATATACGGCGCGCAGCTCGCCCAGTCGGGAATGAGCGTTGCCGATATCATCATGTCCGGTCGCGCCAGCGCGACGGATCTGGCCGCCGTGTCGGTCGGCGCAAGCCTGTGGGTGCCACTGATGCTGTTGATGACCGGCACGCTGATGGGCGCGACACCGATCGTCGCACACCGCGTGGGCAGCGGCCGCTATGACCGGGTGCGCGCCGGCGTTCATCAGGCACTGTGGGTCGCCCTGATCTTCGGCTCGCTCTGCGCGATCACGCTGGCGCTCGGCGCATCGCCGATCTTCCGGCTGATGGAGATACCGGCGGACGTCGCGATCCTTGCCAACGACTACCTGGTTGCGGTGGCGTTCGGCATTCCCGCGGTGGCGTTCTATCAGGCGCTTCGCGCTTTCTCCGATGGCATGCATCACACCCGGCCCGCCCTCTGGATGGGGCTGCTAGGACTTGCCGTCAACGTCCCGTGCAACTACCTGTTGATCTACGGCGGCGCAGGACTGGTCGATCTTCTTGGGACAAGTGTGCCCGGTTTCCTTTCCGATTTACCGGCGCTCGGCGCTCGAGGCTGCGGCATCGCAACCGCAATCTCGATGTGGGCGATGTGTCTGGGCATGGCCTGGTATACACGCCGCAGCCGCGCCTACGCACCGGTGACCCTGTGGGCGGCGCCGACGCCCCCCCGGCTGCGGGAAATTGGCGAACTGCTGTATGTCGGGATGCCGATCGGTCTGGCAATCTTTTTCGAGGTGACGCTGTTTACGGTCATCACCTTGCTGGTGGCGTATCTGGGCGAGATCACGGTCGCGGCTCACCAGATCGCCCTCAATGTGACATCGGTGCTGTTCATGTTGCCGCTGTCGCTGAGTATGGCGCTGACGGTGCGTGTCAGTAACCGGCTGGGGGCGGGCAATCCAGCCGAGGCACGTTTCGTCGCCTGGAACGGCACGGCGGTCGGCTTTCTGATGGCGCTGCTTAACGGCTTGCTGATCTGGCTATTCGCAGAGCCGGTGCTCGGTATCTATTCGACCAACACCGAGGTCAAGACGCTCGCGATGTCGCTGATCCTGCTGGCGATGCTGTTTCAGATATCGGACTCCCTGCAGGTCAATCTTGCCGGAGCGCTACGTGGCTACCGGGACACGCGCGTGGTCATGGGCATCACCCTCGTCTCGTACTGGGCAGTGGGGCTCGGCGTGGGGCACCTGCTCGGCCGAGGGATTGCCGGCATCGACGCCCTGGGTATCTACGGCTACTGGATCGGGCTCAACGCGGGGCTGACATCGGCCGCCGCCCTGCTGGGATGGCGACTCTGGGTAATCTCGCGACGACGCAGCAACGAGGCCGGAGCCTGAGCGGTGCCCGAACGAGAGGTGTCAGGCTCCGTGCACGGGTCCGACAACGTGAACGTTCGACAAATTCGCCACTTAACAGCGTCTCCCTGCCTGTGCTAATACTGATCCGAGGCCAAGCCGATAGATCGTCGAACCAGGAGGGTAGCCATGGGTACTCCACTTTCCCCCCGCTGTGCACAGGTCATCGATCTGGAAACCCGAAGAGATCGGCTCAAGGCGCGAAAACGGTTGGTGCGCCTATCGCCCGAACTCGATGGGCTGGAGATGCTCTACTACATCTCGCGTGACCCGGACACGCTGTATAGCCTGCCACTGCTTGCCTGGGGCCTGCGAGACGACGGCAACGTCATCGGCCTGGTGCCGTGGATGGACAACCTGACGCCGTGCCAGGCGCTCGATGATCCCGAATATGGGCATTTCGTCGGCTATCGCGACCCGGAAACGGAAGACATCTTTTACGAGGCGCCGGCCCACAAGATCGCCGAACTCGAGCACGCCGCGGCCTACTTCGATTACGAAGAGACCGACGACGTGTCACTGACCCAGCAATTACCGGAAACTCAGGGAACCCATGCCCTCTGTGCCACGGCTCACGGCGACCCCTGGCAGCTCAAACAGGTCTACGGCTGGCATCTCTACAGTGACGGTAGTGTCGACGCGATGCTGCTCGACGACCAGGAAGTCGCCTCGTTTCCGATCCTGGCTGGAGACAGTTGTCTCTACCCCGGCCGCAGCCGACACGCCTCGATCTACTTCTTCCAGCGCAATATCGCCAACCGGATCCGCGAACAGGACGGCGAAACACTCGAAGCGCTGGCGTTGATGGTCAGCCCCGGAAAGGGATGAGCGAGACAGTCCTCAGGCGTCGATCCGAATTCGATAGTGGTACTCGTCGCCACTCTCGTATTGTTCGATCAGTTCGTGACCCAGGAAACCGCAAAACTTGGGAATATCGCGGGTGGTGGCAGGGTCCGATGCCAGCACGTGCAACACTTGGCCGGCCTGCATGTCCCGAACCTTGTTGTGCATCAGCATGATGGGTTCGGGGCAGTAAAGGCCCCGGGTATCCAGCTCGGCATCGGATCCAGTCTGAGTCTCTTGCATGGTTTCTCCTACTGCCGTCAGTCGTGAAGCTCGACGTGAACGGTCACTTCTTCTCGGTCGTGGTAGAGGTGTTTGCAACGCACTGTCGCCGCAATGTGTCGCGCCCCCAGCTCGTGCTCGAGCCTGGCGAGACAGCGGTTCACTTCCTCCCAACGCTTCTTCATCGGCAGTTTGAGATTGAAGATCGCCTCGCGGCACCAGCGCTTCACCAGCCAGCGCTCGACCATGTCGATCACTCGCATCGGTTTGTCCACGATATCGCATACCAGCCAGTCTAGACGGTACGGCGGCTCCCAGACGAAACCGTCTTCGCGAAGATGCTCGACCTGCCCCGTCGCCATCAGGCCCTTGTCCATGGGCCCATTGTCGATGGCATAGACGAACATCTGCTTTCGAACGAGCTGATAGGTCCAGCCACCTGGGGCCGCGCCCAGATCCACCGCCTGCATGCCGTCGGCGAGTCGCTCTTCCCAGCGATCCCGCGGGATGAAAACGTGCCAGGCTTCCTCGAGTTTCAGCGTCGAGCGGCTCGGCGCATCCGAAGGGTGTCGCAGACGTAACACGCCACCGGGATGTTCACTGCGATTGCCGGGGAAACTCATGCCGATCTGAACGGACTCTCCCGATAGCCAGAACAGATGGAGCCGGCGGCCACCCGCTTTACGCCGCAGGCCCCCCCCTTTCTTCAACGCACTCTCGAGCGGCCGGCTCAACGATTTGGACAATCGCACCAGGCTTTTGCCTTCATTAGTATCTGGCGTTTCATGCCAAACCGATTCGAAATTCCAGCCGCTCTGATTGACCAGGCTCACGATCGCCCCGAGACGATCCTGGCGGTCGAGCATGAGCGGCTCAAAGGCGACCAGAGATTGGCGCGCGAACACCAGTGAATCCAGACGTATGTCACGATGGATCGCATTGGCGGCGCCTTCGGCGGTGCGCCATCTGACGAATCCCGCGTTGGGTGTCGGCGTGACGACCTCGCCTGTTGCGCCGGCTCGTGCAGCGCGATCGGCGATTTCAGCACCGAGATCGGCTTCAAAACCGGCGCGGCAGTAGAGAAGCCATTCGTTGGGAGTCCGGTTCACGCAGTCCTCTTCGATCTGATCTGAATTGACGACATACCCTAGCATGTCTGCCGATGGCCATGTTTTACGGTCAATCAGCCCGTTCTATTGACGCCGCAGTGTACGAATCAACGCGGCGGTCTTTTC
>NZ_PZJP01000009.1 GCF_003206645.1 Salinicola aestuarinus
TCGCGTCTGGGTGCGACGCAGCATCTTCGGCGTCCCGGGTCGTCAGGAAGCCCCCTTCGCCTCGCTGGAAGAAGAGCAGGAATCTTTGGAGATGGTCATTCGCGGGATCTCTGTAGATATCGACGTGATTCCGCAGTGGCGGCGTATGGACAATGCTGGGGCTGTTGCGGCTTTCGAGCAAGCCGATCATCCGGGGGAAGGGGCTTATTCTATTGCTTCGGAAATTAGCTTTCCTAGTGATATACGACGAGGAGGTGTCTTTGTAACCGTCAGCCAGTTCATTAGTGAAGCTGAAACGATTATGGGTAAATATGTCGTGACAAAGTCATCTAGGGAACTCAATGGTATTGAGTCTGCAGGTGGGTTTGAAGAGGGGGGTAGTGCCAATTACGGTAGTGAAATCCAAAGGCTGGTCGCTGAGAGTGAGGGTGCCTTAAATACTGTTTTAATAAATAGTGATTCTTTGGGTTTGCCTGGGAGTGTTCAAGTGATAGTTGAGCTGTTGCCAAAAGGTAGTGGGGTTAGAGATGTTTTTCGAATTCCCTTGAGTTCTACGGAGCGAGCACAATGAATCGATTGTTTTTATATTTTCTGATTGCTTGTTTTTTTTCATTTTCGGCTTATGCGGAAGATAATCAATCTTATATATCAAATCAGTCATTAGAAGAAAGATATTCAAGTAGTAGCTTAGCAAAACTTGAAGAAGAGTCGGAGCAAGGTGATGGTGTTGCAAGCTATTTGGCTGCATTTGCATATACTAATGGAGATAAAAGCACTAGAAAAAACGATGAAGAATCGGTTGAATATTTTAAAAAATCTTATAATCAGGGGTTTTTACAATCCGGTTACTATCTAGGGGCGATGTATTTTTCTGGCTCTGGAGTTAATAAGGATATTGAAGAGGGGTTGGGGTATCTAACATCCGCAGCTGATGCGGGGTATCCTAAAGCTGTGAAGAAGCTTGCGGAATTTTACCTTTTTGCCAGAGTCGATCCGTCCTTTCAAAGTGACGAAAAGGCGCTCTATTGGTTAAAAAAGGCTGCGGCTACTGGAGATGGTAACGCGATATATAATTTGTCTATTTTTTACTTGAATGGACGTGGTGGTGCTGAAAAAAATGAAAGAACAGCTTTTTCGTGGATGATGAGGGCAGCAGAACAAGATTATATGACATCTTACAGTAAGGTCGGCGACTTCTACGCCCAAGGCATTGGCACCGAACAGGATTTAGTTCGCGCCTACATGATGTACGACCTCGGCGGCACGGCGTCTTCCGGCAAAAAGGCGGAGCTGGCAGAACAGATGACTCAGGCGCAGATCGACGAAGCGGTTTCGCTCTCGCGCCAGTGGCAAGAAGAACACAACAGCTACCGCCCCAGTTACCACGGCCTCGAAGCGCAGGGCAGCGACGGCCACTACGAATATCACTGAGCGACGGCTTCGCTCGATATCCCCTCCGATCACGATCGTCACCGGCCTTTAGAGCCGGTGCCCCATGGCTCGGCCAACGTTTGGCGTGCCATGGCGGTAGCCATTTCTACTGATGATGCTAATCGTGTTCACCGACGTTGGCCGTCGCCAGCCTCGGTGCCGGCCTGGCCTCGGGGCGCTATGAGCGCCGGGCGGCCAGTCAGGGTATCGCCGCTGCCAATCAGTCCCTGGAGACCGCCAAGCGGCTAGCGCGCTTCGGTCAGATCACCGGCGCC